>NZ_HG992744.1:0-37555 GCF_905175355.1 Vibrio sp. B1ASS3 | reverse complement strand
TCACATCCTGCTAGACATGGGGGTGTCGGGGGCTTGCCCCTGACGGGGCACTGTGTTTTCAATTTGTGATGTGTTTATAGCTTTGCTGATAGATGAGCAGCGCAGCCAGCTAGGAGTTAGACCCGATTTATTAAGTATCTAATGTTGATGCTGGCTGTGGGTATCATGGAGCGAAGCGACCGCTTTTGGGGGATCGATCAAGTTAGACGTGGGGGATGAGACTGACGCGCTATCGCTTGTCGGCTTCGCACTGTCTCTACATTTCCGCTACGCTCCAATATAGCAGCCAGCACGAACCTGAACTAAATATACTTAAATATTTATTTAAGTATTTATGTATATACGAAGTTTAGATACGGAGTACACATAACCGCATTAGACTATTGAGATGATTTTTAGCAGTAATTCTTAACATTATTTTGTTGCACTACCTTTTGAAAGGTAAATACTTCCTATCGATGAAAGATATCGAAATGGTTTATCTATACATAAAAAAGAGACGTAACACAGGCTAAATCTGGTGATTATTTGAACGTTAATGAGCTTTAGATGAGCGAAAACCTCCGCCGTAAAGCGGATACAATGAATAGGGTTAGTGAGGGGAGAGGGGTAATTGCCCTTGATGGCTACTCAACCAGCTTGATGTAACGCTAGTATACTCATTAAGCCTCGATGCATTGAAAATCTCTTGGATACCTGCAGCGATGGTTCGGAAGTTCAACCATTCAAAGCGCAACCCTTTCTTGGTGGCACGCTCGCGCGATGCGATAATTAAATCACAAATATTTTTGCGAGTGGTCACTTTTAAATCGTTAAAGAACTTCGCTGTAAATTGCTTGTAGCCTGCAGCACTGCGAACTGTACCGTTTTCATCGTCGACACACACATTAATTCTCTCGGTATACATGTATGAAGCTCGACGTAGGTATTTCATTACCTTTGCAAATGATTTAGGGGCAATGTATTCCCCCCAACGAAGGGCATAATCTTCTTGCAGTTGATCGTAACTGATTGTGCTCAGTCCAGCTTCTGTTGGTAAGCCAACACGTCCACCTATCAAATCAGTGTTTGGTAAGATACAGGCAAGCACTTTTGCAATGAGAGTTCGACACTGGATGTTATTTATCGCAGCACCACCCCATGCAAAAAGACCAGGGAAGCGTTGTGGATTGGTAATGAACTCCTCACAGCCTTTTAAGATAAAAGCATACTCATGCGGGAGATCGACCCACTCACCAGAACGTAATAAACGACGCTTGGAAAAGCCAAAAGAAAAATTGGGATTGTTTTCTTGCTCACGAGAGACGACTTCATGATGTAGCGCAATCAATTCATGCTTACGCGACTTACGTTTGGCACGATATTCTTTATCGTACTGTGCTTTGGCTACCGTTGGTGATGGGGTATTAGTCGTTAACATGAGACTCACCCTCAAAGCTATGACCTAAATGGATCTCATTGAGATAACCATTAACAATACGGGTCATTACTTGGGTTTTGAGTCTGTTGGCGTCTTGCTTACAGCAAGATAAATTTATGTTGGTCATAATAGATTCCACAAGATTTTTAGGGTTGCTTGGGTTGAGAGTCCAAACAATAGAAACTTCAATTTACAGAAGATCTCTTTAAAGATCAAATAGTAAATTTTAGATACAAAAAAGCCGTTCACTTGTGGGAGAACGGCTTTTTGCGAATGCTATGTAGTCGGGGTCTCACTCCCAACACATTCTATTATTGAAAAATACACTACATAGAAAACTATGTAGTAGCGTGCTATGTAATGCACTTTTAACTTCAATAACTAAACGTATTATAGTGTAAAATAGGGGGCTTTGACAACCGTTAAATGATACTAAAAATCCATCAATTGGATTTTTAACAACGCTCATTGGTTTGTTAATCAGGAAGAATAACCACAAGAATTCATCATTGTTCTGGCAGACCTTCTCACTTTAACCTCAATCATTTGCATTATGAATCACTATGCGTTACCTACAAAGCGACATAAAAACCAAATCACCATCAGTTGCAGTAGTATGAGCTTATGAAGTTAAAGTTGCTTTTCCTATTTTTCCTAGTATTTGGGTTCATGGGTTGGGGTGTCGCAATCACCAAGCCAGACAATCTCGATCACCTTTCTTCTTTTATGACTTACAACTACGTAAGGTCAGTCGTTTGGTATCACTCTAGGGGCAAGCTGAAAGAATTGGAGAGTATTATCCTTAACGATGATTTAAGTGATGAAGCAGCTATCAAACGCAAAATCAAGAACATGCTCAAACACCGCACATCTGTTTACTTACGAGAATTTAACTCACTCGACGCTCCAATCCAAAACGTCGGGAACCACTACGAAGAAATGTTCGAGTTCGATCCCTTCTTGAATGATGTTTATGAGGTCGTTTTTTCGAATAAAGATGTTCACCTAAAACTAAGTTTGATTGCTGACATTATGGAGGCATACCAAACAAAGGCGAACAATCAACTACTTGAACTAATGAATAATAAGGAAGCTAGGTTATGAAAAAATTTGCTGTTGTATTATCAGGTTGCGGCGTCTTTGACGGCGCTGAAATCAATGAAGCTGTGCTTACACTACTGGCTCTTGAAGAGCGTGGTATCACTTATCAATGCTTCGCTCCAGATAAACCACAACTCCACACAATTAATCACCTAAAAGGTGAAGATCAAGAACAAGCTCGAAATGTACTTGAAGAGTCAGCACGTATTGTTCGTGGTAACATAAGTGCACTATCAGAACTGGACGAACAAGAGTTCTCAGCGCTAATAGTTCCTGGTGGTTTTGGAGTAGCAAAAAACCTATCGACATTCGCTACCGATGGCGCAGATTTTTCCATTGACGTTGAATTTCAAAAAGTAATGACCGCCTTTGCGAGCAAGAAGAAGCCTGTTGGTTATATGTGTATCGCACCAGTGCTCCTACCTAAAGTGTATAACGGTGTTCGCTGCACAATTGGTTACGATGAGGAAACCGCAAGCGTAATCAATAAACTTGGTGGACTGCATGTTGGCTGCCCTGTAGACAATATTGTTGTGGACAACGATTACAATGTTGTCACTACCCCTGCATATATGTTAGCAGGAAGCATAGCTGATGCTAAAAAAGGCATCGACAAGCTAGTAGAGCAAGTAGCTTCCCTTATTTAAAATGTTAAGCCTATGGAAAGCACCTACGATATTCTCTGTGCTATTGGTGTAAGTGCTTTTATGGGTCTTGGACTTTGGCTTGCTCTAGAACTTTTATCTTTGGAATCAAATAGGAATCCCACAATAGCTACAACTTTTGAGGAAAAGCAACCTCCAAAAACAGAGCTTTTGTTTAATACATCTCAGAATGCAATTTTACGCGGAGAGGATGAGATATTGAGAATAAAGCAGGGGAGTACCAACCATCGATTTATTAGTTATTTGTTTGAGCATGAAGGTCAAGATATCCCTATTGAGCAGTTATACCAAGATCTCAGGTTACCAGAAGACACTTACTTAAAAAAACTGATCGCTAACACTAAGTTACCAAAGGAAATAAGGAACCAAGCGTTCATTGTGAGTAAAAGCACAATCCGCTTTCAGACAACTCTCAATTAATAATGCAGCCGTGAGGCTGCATTATCTTGGACAAATCGAAGATATTATCCGCCCTAAAACATCAACTTTAGATAGCTGTTGAAAAGTAAGAACTTCGTCTTTCTGACTACCTAAAGATTGCAACCTAACACCGCTTGATGTGAAAGATAACCGGCGAATAGACACGAAATCTTGAGTTTTGAAAACATAGAGCTTGTCGTCTTTGAAATGTCGGTCTTCAAGATCAATAATCAACTTACTTCCGTCAGGAAGTATATCTCCCATACTATGCCCTTCGACTTGAACATACATTAGGCGATCACTGTGACCAGAAGGGAGCAGTCGAGCATCAAAAAATACAGATTCATCGGCGTCTTTATAAGATTGAATCGATACCGCAAAACTCTCAGGAACAGGTGTCACTTTTGCTCCGTCAATACCAACTCGCAACCATTCAAAGCTAACATTGTAGTGTTCAGCTAAGCGTTTCAGCTTGGTATCTCTTGGAATAATTAGGTCTTTTTCCCATTTTCCTATTGTTGTCCCTGTAACTTTTGCAATACGAGCTACATCTTCTTTCGTCAACCTAAATTTAATCCTCAGATCTTCCAACCGTTGACCCAACGTCTGCATTTCACGTAACCCCAAAAGAAGAAAAACACCTAAATTCTAAGACCCATACCTCATACATGAAAAACGACAAGCAACCTTTTAATAGAACAATCCTACTTAAAGGTTGATTCAAGATTCAATTTCGACTAATTTATAAACACACATACAAATGCCGAAGTAATTTGTGGACTGCTGAGCTAATGAGAAGCTAATTCATTGAATTTTAATATTTCTCGTGATTTTCTCACTAGTTTGAGAAAACAAAACTACTTCTCAGAAAAAGAGACTGTGATATATATCACAGTCATTTTAGGTATTTAAAGCATTTTATCCGTAGTTTAAGTTTGAACTACGACATTGGAGGCTGACAGCTTCCATTTACCGCAAAGAGCGCCGAGGGGCACGGGGTGCGTAATATCCCTAACTTTTAAATCACCTACTACCGCCTGCGTCATGCTGGGGCGGTGACCATGTCCTCTTACCTGAGGCGACTGGGAGTACCAGCTAGTTTTACGCTCTTAATGAGCACTCTTTTATAAGAGTACATAGGTTTGCGCTTCTCTAGTGCAAACCTATGTCCCACTCAGCAAGAGGAGTAATACGCATGAGTAATCTCCACATTGTGTATGGCTTCTGCGAAGACCAACACAAAGCGAGACTCTTTAACCACCTGATTCAAAAAACTTCTATTTTAAGAGTCAAAACCATCGGTCACGTTGCTAACAAAGCGGTTTTTGCTGCACTGACTTATTCATTAATACCTCCCCATACGAATGATATTTCTTGGTTGCAACGCGCCATTCCTAACAAGAAAAAAACAGTGCGTACTGACATAACAGAATGTCCGACCCTGTCTCGAAAAAAGTATCACCAGTTCGAGCTTTCCAATGAGCAAATCAAGCAACTACAGAAAGCCAGCCGTATTTATCGTAAGCAGCGTAACCTCACTCTCACAGAGAAAAATTGGCGGCAACACGTCAACCGTAAAGCCGCATTAAGTGAAGTCGAATGTCTGCTTATGCCAACATTCAAGGACGCTTTCTTTCTCGCACACAATCAACAACCCACGCCATACAGCATTTGGAATGAACCCAAGAAAAAGGAGAAACAATGCCAAGTAAAGACGGCATGACGGGCATTTGGTTTGAAATAGATAAGCAAACCAACCAACGCCTTGAAGCCTCAGCAAAAGCAAATAAGAGGACAAAGCGGCAAGAAGCCAATTTTCGCCTCTGCGATCACCTCGCTCAGTTTGATGAAAAGATGAAGCGCCGAACGACAAGTTAAGTTCGGCGCTTTTTTTCACAACCAAAAGATCCAACTAAAGGATTTATTTTTTATTCACTTACTAAGAAGAAGACTTATGAATACATACTCACCATTTCAAACCACTCTTTCAGGTCGTCAAATCACGCTAATTTTCATGTTAACCATCGTCATTATTAGCCTTTTTGCTCCTGATATGGCTTATGCCGCCGGACTCGATAAAGTCAATGACTTTATGGATAACGTCGCAGGGATCTTACGTGGTGCAGCCATTATTACCGTCACC
This sequence comes from Vibrio sp. B1ASS3, assembly GCF_905175355.1. NCBI lineage: Bacteria > Pseudomonadati > Pseudomonadota > Gammaproteobacteria > Vibrionales > Vibrionaceae > Vibrio > Vibrio sp. B1ASS3. The sequence goes on along the minus strand of NZ_HG992744.1, from coordinate 31,806 downwards.
GTTGCTCTGATGTGGGCGGGTTACAAATTTCTATTCACCAATGCCACAGCAATGGAAGTCGGCAAAATCATCATCGCTGGTCTTCTTATCGGCGGCTCTGCTGAAATTGCAGGTTACTTAATTTCTTAAAGACTCAAAAGTAAGCGTTCATCTTGCTCTGAACGCTTACTTTCCATTTCGGAGATGATATGTCTGAACCTATTTTTAAAGCGTGCACTCGCCCCGCCATGATGTTTTCCGTACCCATGACACCCCTTCTCACATCAAGCATGTTGATCGTTTTTGTCGGAATGTGGGCTAACTACTTTGGGTTTGGAATGTGGTTATTACTATTGATTATTCCTAACTACCTCATCATGCGTGCGGTCACCAAATATGACGACAACATGTTTTCGCTGCTTTGGCTGAAATTCAAGTGCCGTAGAACCAACACGAACCGCCATTTCTATAAAGCAGCCGTCTACAGTCCTATTCCATTCAAGAAGCGAGATTAACTTATGTTTGGTAAACCCAAATACTTTGACACCATCAACAACGAATCCCCTCTTGCCAACTTCATTCCTTATTCCTCACACATAAACAGCCACACTTTAAGCACCAAAGACGGCGCACTGGTACGCATCTTTAAACTGGGGGGGCTGTCATTTGAAACCAAAGACAATGACGATTTAAAGCTGGCACACCAAAGATTGAACAGTCTTTATAAGAGTTTGGCTGAAAGCAATATCAGCCTATGGGTACACACCCTTCGCCGCAAAGTACAGCACTCGATAGAAGGCGTTTTTGATGATGAATTTAGCCAACATTTTGATGCGCGTTATAACGCTATGTTTGGTGATGCCGTCATGGTTAACCAACTTTACATCACGGTAGTGCAACGAAATAGCGACACAAAGATCAAAAAAGGACGTTTTGATTTCGATGCCGCTAAAGCCAAGCTAACGGCAAGGCTCGATGAGTTTGAGCAAATCGCCGATCGCATCCAAACCAACCTATCAAGCTACAACGTCACGCCACTTGGCATTGTAAACGGAATATCTGAGCCGCTCACTTTCCTTAACTACTTGCTGACTACGCAGTGGCAACCCGTCAAAGCAACACCATCAGAAATTCATAACATCATTGGTCATGCTTGGATGAAAGTAGATATGGATACCATTGAGCTTGAAGCCAATGGAAGCACTCGATATTTACAAGGTTTAGATATCAAAGAGTATTGTCAAGACAGCTATTGCGGCTTATTCGACTCGCTCCTTTATACACCTTATGAATTTATCCTAACTCAAAGCCTGAGCTTCTTTACTCGTAAGCAAGGACTCAAATACCTAAAAACACGAGAGAGACAACTGTCCAATTCAGGCGATGACGCAGTGACCCAAATTGCCGCCATGACGCAAGCCAAAAACGATTTAGTTGATGGTCAATTTGCAATGGGTGAATTCCATTTTTCTATGATGGTAATAGGCGACAGCCTTGAGGCGGTAAAACAACACCGAAGTAATGCGCAAAAACTCATCAGCGATAAAGACATCATGGCTGTGCCAACCAAAATAGCCAATGATGCCACGTTCTTTGCGCAGCTTCCCGCTAACTGGCAATACCGACCACGCATAGCGGGTATTACCACGCTCAATTTTGCCAGTTTTGCTCCTTTCCATAATTTCTTAATAGGAAAACGAGACGGCAACCCTTGGGGAAGTGCGGTCACTCGCCTAAAAACCCTGTCTGGTCACCCTTTCTTTTTTAACTTCCATTACACCGTGGATGGTGAAAATAATTTCGGCGATCAGGTCGCGGGAAATACTCGCATGATAGGCATGACAGGCTCAGGAAAAACCGTCGCATTGGGACTGCTTTACTGCCAAGCCCAAAAGTACGCACAAAACAACCCATTTAGCACGGTATTCTTTGACAAAGACCGTGGTGCAGAAGTCATGATACGTGCGCTTGGCGGACATTACTTGCGCGTAGAAGACGGTAAACCTTCTGGTTTTAACCCCTTCCAAATGGAAGCAACACCCCGCAATATCAGTTTTCTAAAAACATTGGTTCGAGTCTTAGCAAGGCGACCTGATATGCCTCTCAGCGTCTTTGAAGAACAATCCATTGACCAAGCCGTGAATACCGTTATGGCAATGGATAAGTCGATCCGCCGCTTGTCCCTCATTAACCAAAATATCGCAGTGGGAACCAGCAAAGAAGAGTTGAGTAATTCTATCAAATTGCGCCTTGCGAAGTGGTGTCAAGGTGGGGAGTTTGGTTGGGTATTTGACAACCCAATGGATGAACTCGATTTTACGGTCGCTCGAAACATCGGTATTGATGGCACTGAGTTTTTGGAAAATGACGAAGCACGAACGCCCATTTCTATGTATTTGCTCCACAGAATGGAAGACATTATTGATGGTCGTCGTTTTATTTACGTCATGGATGAAGCTTGGAAGTGGGTGAACGATGAAGCCTTTTCTGAGTTTGTCGGAAACAAACAGTTAACCATTCGTAAGCAAAATGGATTAGGCGTGTTTGCCACGCAACTTCCCTCCTCATTGCTTGAGTCCCCTCAAGGTGCAGCCTTAGTTCAGTCCTGCTCAACTGAAATCTATTTACCCAATCCCAAAGCGCAACATGACGAATACGTCAACGGATTTGGTTTAACAGAAAAAGAGTTCAATGTTGTACAAAACCTCGGAGAAAAAAGCCGTTTGTGCCTAATCAAACAAGGCTTTAACTCAGCCGTTTGCTCACTTGCCATGCCAGATATGGGTGACGAACTCACCATTTTATCGGCAGGCTCTAAAGAACTTCCCCTATTTGATGAAGCAGTCGCTGAGGTTGGGGATAACCCTTCCAATTGGATACCGGTCTTTCTAGACAAAGTCAAAACCATGAAACAACGTTCTAAAGCCACCGCAAAAGAACAACAAGGAGAATAGCCGATGAAACTCCTCGTATTTTGCCTCGCGCTCACCTTGAGCGCGTGTGCAACATCACCCGCACCCAAACCTGATTACCAACATGCGCCAATAGAGACGATTAACCATGACATTAAATAAGAAAGAGCAAGCTGCCCTCTTTGAGGATTCCGTCGATTTTGAAGTATCGAAATCGATCATGGCGGCAAAATCTGAACATCGAGCTTGGACTATCACCAAAGGAGCATGTGGACTCACCGTTTTATCTTGGTTGGCATTAGCCCTGTTAATGCCACTTAAAACGGTTGAGCCTTATGTTGTCACGGTGGATAAAAACTCGGGTCAAACGCAGGTTGTCAGCGTACTCGATCAAACCACCGATACGCTCACTGAGCAAGAAGCCATCGATCGCTACTGGCTCTCAAACTATCTGCGCTGGCGTGAAGTCTACGACTGGTACACCATCCAAAACGACTACAACAGCACGCTGGCATTTTCTAACCCCGATGTTCAAAGAGAATACGCGTCTATTTTTGAAGGTGACAATGCCCTTGATGTTGCTTGGGGTAAACGAATCAAAGCCACAGTGAAAATATTGAGCATTGTCAATGATGCTCAAAACCATATGGCGACCATCCGCTTTGAAAAAGCCATAAAGCAAGTCGAAAGCAAAGATAAAGGCAATGTAACGGTTTGGGTTGCTACCGTTGGCTATCGATACGTTCCCGATAAAGAGATGAGCCAAGCGCAGCGTCTCGTTAACCCTCTCGCCTTTGAAGTCACCTCATATCGCGTTGACGAAGAACTCGTCCGTTAAGGAAAGACCATGAAAACACTTTTGTTGATTGGATGCCTCTTTGCGGTATCCAGCTCTTGTTTTGCCCTCGATGTTCCAGACCAATCCCGCCGCGACAGTAATATTCAATCCACGGATTACCATAATGATGACGTGGTAGCGATCACCGCCTACATTGGCATGTCTACGCACATTGTGTTTAGCCCTGATGAAAAAATTGAACATGTCTTTACGGGATTTGCTGACGGTTGGGAAACCACCCCGAAAGGCAATCACTTATTTATCAAAGCCATTTCAACCACAGGAACCCAAACCTACTTTGATGAAGAAGGCAATGAGGTCAAAGAAGAAATCCTCATCACTCCAACTGTCAAAGATTGGAAAACAAACCTGAATGTGGTGACCAATAAACGCAACTATTCATTTGCACTCAACCTTGGTTACGGCTCAAAAGGCAGAAGACAGAATACCTACCGCTTGACGTTTAGTTACCCCGCCGAAGAAGCGAAGCGCAAAGCCCTTGAGCTAGAGCGTTCAAAATTGCGGGAAAAATTCACACCAGAAGTGAATGCAAAGAACTGGGATTATGTTATGCAAGTGGGTAAAAAATCTCGCAACATTGCGCCTGTCAAAGCCTTTGATGATGGTCGATTTACGTATTTGAGTTTTGCTCAAAACAGTGAAATTCCCGCCATTTTTATTGTGACCGAAACGGGACAGGAAACCCTGATTAATAGCCATATCTCAGCGCATGATCCTGACACTATCGTCATTCAACGGATCTCAAGACAACTGGTATTACGTCTCGATAACGCCGTCGTCGGCGTCACTAACCAAGCCTTTGACACCCTTTCAGTAGACACGCGCTCCGGAAGTACAGTGAAAGGCGTGAAACGAATTATCAAGGAGTGAGCATGAGTGAACAAAACGAAACCTTAAACGGTGAAGAACTCTTAAATCCCAATCAACCTGATCGTAAGAAAATAGCAGCATTCGTTGGCTTTTGCTTAGTGCTTATTGCTCTTGTTGGAGGCTTAGTTTGGTTCAAGTTGTTTTCTCCAAAAGAAGAAGCACCATCGATACCCAACACCAACATTTCAACGACAACTACCACAGCAAGTACCAGTAGTAAAAGCCGCTTTCAAGCAGGGCGAACATTTGAATTTGAAGACGAAGTCGCAATAGAGCCACCGCCTCCACAACCTACTGTTGTGGAGGAGCCCAAAGAGGCTCCGCCTCCACCGCCCAAAAAAGAAAATCATGAGGTAAAAGCTCGAAAAACTGTATTGCTGGACAAAAGCAGTGCTTCCTCTTCAAAAGGGGGCATTGGACAAGGAGGCTCAGAAGGTGGATTAGGGATAGTCCCACAAACAGCAACCCCACCAAACACCCAAACCACGGACAGCTTTAACTTATTTGCTGGAGAGCAAGACTCTTCAGGGCTTGCGAGCAAGCTTACCGCGACAAAAACCAATAAAGCATTAGCTGGCGTCCTTTACAACCGTGACTACTTACTTGCGAAAGGGGCATACATAGATTGTGTACTCAATACCAGCTTAAATTCTACCGTGGCAGGTATGACTAAATGTACGCTCACTCGCAATATTTATAGTGATAATGGGACAACCTTACTGCTTGAGCGAGGCTCCGAAGTAACAGGAGAGTATCGAGCGAATATTGCGCAAGGACAAAGCCGCCTCTTTGTCCTGTGGGACAGAATTAAAACGCCCCACGGCATCGTGATTGACCTTGCCTCTCCTGCAACCGACAGCTTAGGGGCTGGCGGTGTGGATGGTTATGTTGAAACGCACTTCTGGCAACGATTCGGGGGAGCAATGATGCTCTCATTAGTAGACGATTTCGCCGCTTACGTAGCGACAAACGGCGGTAAAAACGTCAATAACTTTGAGAATTCATCAGACACCGCGCAAAACATGGCGGCAGAAGCGCTCAAGCACACCATTAATATTCCTCCAACGTTCTACAAAAACCAAGGCGAACGAGTAGGCATTGTGGTTGCTAGAGATTTGGATTTTTCTACAGTCTATCAACTAAAGGTGAACCAATGAATGCGCCATTAGAAACGGCTGGCTCTATCGTTGAACGTGACGCCTCCGTCAAGTTTCTCTTTCAACCTATCGAAAAATGGCTCAATGATCATGAGATCACAGAAATTGCTATCAATAGACCGCTTGAGATTTGGATAGAAAAGAATAGCCATTGGCAGTGCTTTGATGTACCAGATCTGACTTATGATCGTTTAATGTCAATGGCAACCTCTGTTGCCGCCTTTACCAATAACAACATAGCGGTCACAACGCCTATGCTGTCTGCTGTGCTCCCTAAAGGGGAGCGGGTACAGTTTGTGATACCGCCAGCGTGCGAAGAAGGGACAGTCAGCCTCACGATCCGTAAACCTTCATTCACGAATCGCCTACTCACTGATTATGCAAAAGATGGTTTTTTTGAGCACATACGCCCTATTAAAAAAGGGTTAACGCCCCTTGAAGAAAAACTGCTTGAACTCAAAGATAGCGACGTTCAAGCGTTTTTAGAACTTGCGGTCTTGAGTGAAAAAAACATCGTCATTGCAGGAGGGACAGGAAGCGGAAAAACAACATTAATGAAAGCGTTAATGGAACTTATTCCACATGGTCAACGCATCATTACGATTGAAGATGTACCAGAACTATTTTTGCCTAATCACAAAAATTGCGTACACCTGTTTTATCCAAGTGAAGCCTTACCTGACGATCCAGTAACCAGTGCAAAACTGCTTAAAAGCTGCTTACGCATGAAGCCTGACCGCATCATGCTCGCTGAGTTACGAGGTGCTGAGACCTTCGATTTTATCAATGTCAACGCATCAGGTCACGGAGGAAGCATTACCAGTTGTCACGCTAATTCTGCGCAATTGACGTTTGAACGACTGGCAATGATGGCAATGCAAAATCCACAGGGACGAGCATTGCCTTATGACGTCATCAAAACATTACTCCACCAAGTCATCGATATCGTCGTGCATGTGACCAACGATGTTCACAGCAATGAAAAATTAGGACGACACATTACCGAAATTTGGTACGCCCCCAACAGTGCAACCGCCTAACCAATGAGAAAAATGGACGTCGATACCAAGTGAGGAACGAACCTGGTATCGACGTTTATTTTTTCAGGAGCTTTCATGCAAAAAAAGAAACTTATCGGAGGCATTCTTGCCATTCCGATTTTAGCCATACTCGCTAGTTACCTTGCAGGTTACATTTACTTCTTCATCAGTGATGGTGATATTTCACAAGTCACCCCTCTCACATTCATTGAGCATTGGCGTTACTACCATGACAACATGCTTTATCAAAAGTCATTGAACATTGCCGCCTTTGCAGGAGGAGGAATAGCCTTTGTTGTCCCACTACTTGCCATCATGTTTGCAAACCGTAGCATCGAACAACTTCATGGTTCAGCACGATGGGCAAACAGCAATGAAATATTCCAAACTTATCAACTGTCCAAAGACAAGGATGATGGAAAAGGGATCTTAATTGGTCGTTTAGGAAAGCGTTTCCTTTACTACATGGGAAGCGCATTTGTTTTTCTAGCGGCGGCAAGCCGGACAGGTAAAGGCATTGGGATCATCATTCCTAACCTCTTGCGTTGGTTTGATAGCTGCGTCGTCACTGACTTCAAAAAGGAAAACTTCGCCATTACCTCTAAGTTTAGGCAAACCGTCTTAAAGCAAGATGTGTTCTTGTTCAACCCTTTTGACGAATCCGGCGAAACACATCGATATAATCCTCTTGGCTATGTGCGAAATGATCACTTAACCATTCCAGATATATTGACCATTGCCGAAATGCTTTATCCAACCGACGTTGGCGACTCGACCGCAAAATACTTTGCATCAAGTGCTCAAAGTTTATTTTTAGGCTTGGCTCTGTACGTTCGTGAAACACCAGAACTTCCCTTCACCATTGGCGAGGTGCTAAGGCAATCGAAAGGAAAAGGGAAACCACTCAAAGAGCATCTTAGTGAGATCATCGAGGTTCGAAATGACTTACCCGCCGCTTGTTTAGAAGCGTTCAGTGACTTTCTCGCACTCGATGAAGATAAGGGGCAATCAGGTGTGTCCAACACTTTGAAAGCAGCCCTTCAAGATTGGAACAATCCTATTTTTGATGCAGCAACCAGTGCTAATGATTTTAACTTTCATGATCTGCGCAAGAAACGCATGACCATATACATAGGCGTGACACCGGACTACATACCGGTATCAGGTCGCATTCTGAATCTGTTTTTCAGTCAGCTTATTAACCTCAATACCAAGGAACTACCTGAGCAAAACCGCAGCCTAAAATACAAAGTTTTACTTTTAATGGATGAGTTCACAGCAATGGGACGAAGCGGGATCATCGCAAAGTCGAATAACTACTTTGCTGGCTATGGCTTGCAACTGTTGACCATTGTTCAAAACCCCGCTCAAGTCAAAGCCAAGGAACCCGAAGGCTACGGACAAAACACAGCAACAACGTTCATTAGTAACCATGAAGCACAATTGATTTACACGCCGGAAAAAGAAGATGCGGAAGAAATGTCCAAGTTTCTAGGCAACAAAACCGTAAAATCTAAAAGTGAACAGCGTACAACGGGGAAAAGCGGAAAGACGATCACTGAAAGTGAGAATAAGCGCGCTTTGATGCTCCCTCAAGAGCTACGTGAAATGCCTTTTGAAAAGCTCATCATCATGATGCGCGGTAAAAAACCCATCTATTGCGACAAAATTCATTACTACCAAGAATCACCTTTCATTGACCGATTGAAAGCCATTTCGCCATCCCTTGGTCAAATCAAAGGCAACCCGACAAAAGATCAGATGGATACCGCGATTGCTGCGGGTGAACTTCAAATCACGATCGCTTCTGTCGCTCAAGAGATTGTACAACCTATCCCTGTGTTTGCATCGCCACTGGACAACCTTCCAACGACTATTGAGCAAGCAAACAATGAACCAGAGAAATCATTGGTTGATGAAGAAGCTTTAGCCTCACTGAATGAAAGCCAGTACGACGAAGAAGAGTTTCCAGAGTTCTAACATCAAGCTCGCTTTTGGCTGCTATATGCCCTGCATGTAGAGACAAAAGGAGTACCACGCGCGCGTGGCGTTTTTTCCCACTCAAAGGAGTTATCAGACGATGAAACTGCAAAATAAGCTCATCATCATGACAGCACTATTCAGCACTCACACTTACGCTTCTTGGCCTCCGCTAATTCTCCTTGATGAAGGTCAACTATCGTTTTTTAAATGCATACGCAACGCCTCAACAACATCAGAAAAAGAACACTGCCTAAATCATCTCCCTGAAAAAGACAGAGTGACGGCGAAGCAATATTTAATAGAATTGGAGACAGCCAATGATGCAACTAAAAGCTAAATTCTTTTACTTGTTGAAAAGAATGCATCTAGTACCAAATAACCTCATTACAATAAAAGATCTTGATAAGTTTAGGGGACTAGAAAAACAACTAGATGAGTATCGAGAGCTACTCGAAACCATTGAAAAAGAGACAGGGTATTTCAGTTCCCCGCAGGGTTTTTATTCTATTGGTCATGCTGACACATTAGACGACTACCTTTCTTACCTTTATGAAATCCGATTTGGACAAAAACCAGCCCCTAGCACTGCAATCAATTACTTACGAGCTAAGCCGTCATTCATCCAAAGCAGTGATTAAATCATTGTTTGAAAAAACAGATGAACCTTTGACACCAATATAACGATGTAAGTTATCTGCCGTTTTTTTGTCGTAAGCAAATACGGGAAAATATTTTGCTCCATTTGCCATCAACCAAATAGTTCTCGTAATTCCATTAATAAAGCCAACACGAGGAAAGTTATTGTTCGCTTGCATACAGGCTAAAGGAACAGGATTTTCAATGCCCTTTGAGAAGCCATTTTCTGCATCGGTGAACTTATAATCATTGCGCCATGCTTTTTCATTGCCTCTGGCTAGCTCCGGTACAATAGAGCTTCCTCCCTTAAACCAGACTGACTCAAATCGAAATCGGTCAACCCAAACCACGAAAGAATCATCTTCATCTGATTTATACAAACGTTTTTTCATATACACCGTTTTGTCTCTTACTGGCACATGAAAAACAGCGTAGCTATCTCCATGATGAAGCTCTCTTTTTTCAATCTTCATTGCATCTTCTTTTAAAACAAAAAGGACTAACATTATGCGCTTATTCATCGCTGAAAAGCCATCTCTTGGACGTGCCATTGCCGAAACCATTGGCACAAAAAAATCACACAAAGGCTACATCGAGTGTACTAACGGTGACATTGTCACTTGGTGTATTGGTCACTTACTTGAGCAAGCTGAACCAGAGCATTATGACGATGCACTGAAAACGTGGTCACTCGATACCTTACCCATCGTCCCTAAAGAATGGGTTTACGTGGCAAAGGAAGAAACTCAAGACCAACTCAATGTGGTGCTTGAGTGGATAAATAAGTCAGACATTATCGTTAATGCTGGCGACCCTGACCGCGAAGGGGCTTATTTAGTCAATGAGGTACTAGAGTTTGCCAACCTCCCACAAGAAAAGTGGGACAAAGCAGAGCGTGTGCTCATTAATGACCTCAACCCAAAAGCGATTGAAAGCGCGTTAGAAACCATTGAGCCAAACAGCAAGCATATTGCTATGTCCGATGCAGCTAAATGCCGCAGCCGCGCTGACTGGCTGATTGGGATGAATATTTCCCGTATTTGTACCATCTTAGGCAAACGTCAAGGACACCCTAGCGTATTTTCATTTGGACGTGTACAAACTCCAACCTGTCAATTAGTGGTCAAGCGAGACTTAGAAATCGCTAACTTCAAACCTGTTCCATTCTTTGATGTTGAAGCGCACTTTGAGCATGATGACATTGCCTTTAAAGCAAAATGGCAAATCCCTGAAAGCGTCAATGAAGATAAACGTTGTCTTGATAAAACCGTCGCACAATCGGTCATCGATTCGATAGGCAAAGAAGCGGTAGTCAGCAGCTTTGAAACCAAACGAGCCAAATCTCAACCCCCGTTGCCTTTCTCTTTAAAAACACTACAGGAAGCCATGTCCAGTCAATACGGGTATGGAGCAAAGGAAACACTCGATATTATTCAATCCTTGTATGAGAAACACAAAATTGTTTCTTACCCTCGAACTGATCAGCCTTATTTACCGATGGTAAAGCGGGATGAAATCGAACTCATCTTAGCCAATCTAGAAGGGGTGAATAACAAAGAGTTGGCAACATGGGCGACTGATGCTGACACCTCTCTGGTCAGTCCTTGTTGGAATGATAAGAAGCTTGAAGGCAAAGCGCACACGGCGATTATTCCAACCACTCGCGCACCCGACCTTGATTCACTCGATGACAAAGAGTTGAACGTTTTTCATGCTATCGCCAGTCGCTACCTCGCACAATTCTACCCTGTCGCCGAAGACGATAAGACCGTGATTGAACTTAAAGCGGGTGAGCATGACTTCAAAACCACAGGAACCGTAGAAGTATTGAAGGGCTGGCGTGTCGTCTTAGCGAAGAAAGAGAAAGATGAGCAATCCCTTCCTGCCTTGAGTGAAGGACAGACGATTGCCGTTGCAAAATCTGAACTACTGGAGAAAAAAACCACACCTCCAAAACCATACACCGAAGGAACACTGCTTACTGCGATGTGCAACATCGCAAAAGAAGTGACCGACCCTACCCTTAAAGCCAAGCTGAAAGAAACCGCAGGGCTTGGTACAGAGGCAACCCGCGCTGGCATGATTGAAACCTTAAAAGAACGTGGCTATCTCGAAACCAAAGGGAAAAATATTGTCAGTACCCCACTCGGTCAAATGCTGATTTTAGGGCTACCTAATAAATTACGAGATCCCGCAATGACCGCCATTTGGGAGCAACAATTAGACGTGGTAGAAAGTGGCGAATGTAGCTTAGAGAAGTTTATGAGCGTGATTGAAAAAACCGTCACGACTTATGTTAATGACTTCAAATCAAACAAGCTGGTTTTCAAGTTACCAGAATCCACGTTACCAAAATGTCCGAAATCAGGGTGTGCGGGTTTTGCCATTGAATACGACGGTAAGAAAGGCAAAGCCTTTAAATGCAGCGTTTGTGAAACTCGATTTAAGTATGACAACGGCAAGGTGGGTAAAGAAATCAAGAAGATTAAAAAACTGACGGTTTAAATTAAGTCAGTTGAGACTTGGGACAAGGTTTGCCTATGGACTCGAAACAGCAACAAATTGTTCAAACCTACTTTGCACAATTATCGACACACGCCCTAACACCGCAGGAAATTGATGCTATCCACGATAGCTACGCTCGATTACTCCTCACGCAAAACACCGATTGGACAAGCATTGATGAATTCACCCAATTGATTGAACAGATCAAGAGGGAGCCAGCTTTGCAACTTCCAATTACAATCTACTAGAGAAATCACCCATGAAAAAACTATTGATTCTAAGCGTAGCTTCGCTACTGCTTACGGCTTGCTCTGCGCCAAAACCACCTGCTATATCAGGTAAAACAGAAGACGTTAACTTGGTCAAACCCAAGCCTGTATCAGACGAAATCAAGTTGCTAAACCAAATACATACGCAGCTTATACGTAATCAACAAACCATGCTTGAGCTTGGCACTCAAGAACCATCAGAACCAAGTCAAACTTTTGTTATTCGTTACCCATTCAATCAAACCACCGCCACACTCCACCAAATAAAGCCTGCTCTGGTCGCTGCAAAATCCGCTTGTAAAGTCGAGCTACGAGCAAGAACAGACGGCGCAATTCCTACACAAGGAGATAAAGCAGTAGCGAAAAAACGAGCAACCAAATTACGCGATCAACTTGTTCAATACGGCATTCAGCCTCAAGCGATAAACATCAATTACGCTGCCTCGACTGATTACGCAGACAACAACTGGACAACACAAGGTCAAGCCAATAATCGCCGTGTTGAAATCGACATTTACAACACCTGTACGGAAGAATGATCATGACAAAAAAACTTCTACTCTTCGCATTATCTCTAGGGGTGCTACTTCCTACGCTAACCCTCTCACCAACCGCTTACGCTGCAAGCGATGCCGATTGCTCCATTTGGTTATGTTTACCAACAGGATTTCCTAGCGGTTGTGGGGATGCCAAAAGCGCATTCAAAAAGCGGATCAAAAAATTCAAACCACCGCTTCCTAGTTTTACAGGCTGTCTACTCAAAGGCAGCCCACAAACATCCACAATGGACGCGAAAGATGGTTATGCCGCTTATATTCCAGCGTCAACAGAATGTGTTAAGTGGGACAACTACGGAAAATGGAACTCAAGGTGTATTGAATATAAGACCAATCCAGTAAGCGTGATAAAAGGCACTCGCTGTACCATTCGAACACAACAAGGCGACGTCATTTACCACTACCCCAAAGGGTGTACTCGAACCATCCGTTATGTGGATACATTCATGGATGGAAAGATATACGGTGAAACCCATTACTTTGATAACAATGGTAATGATATATCGATACCAAGCCATTGATTCGGTTTTATTGGAGAAGGCGATAGCAATATCGCCTTAATCTGCATGGCAAACGACATTAAGAATCAACGCATCATTTTTAGGGTAACAGAAGCCGAAAAGAAAGACTTTTTAAAGAAAGTCGATGAAGCCCAAACCACCGCTTCTGATTTACTGCGCGAACGGGTTTTAAACGATGAATATTTCATTGTTGCCAGAGAGCCTAAAGCCTCACTGGATAAACAAAAACTCATTTATCTGTACAACAAGACTTCTAACAACCTGAACCAACTGGCACACCAAACAAACAGTTACAACAAACAAGGCAAACTGACTCATCGTCAGTTTGAACAAATCCTCAGCAACTTAATCACCATTCGCAATCTGTTGAAGTCAGGAATTGAGTATGTTGATTAGAGTCAGTGGTGGAAAAGCCGGTATCAAAGAATACCTTGAGGAAGGGATTAAAAACGGGCGGGACTATTCTAGAGATGAACTCGATGAACGGGTAGTTCTTGATGGGGATCTAGAGTTAACCAACGACATAATCAAAACAATGGAAACGGAGGGGCAACGTTACCTACATGTCACGTTGTCTTTCAAAGAAGACCACATAGATGAAAGCACATTAAACGCCGTCACCCAAGAGTTTAAGGCGTTTGCGATGAAAGCGTACCAGGATAACGAATACACTTTCTACGCCGAAGCGCATCTGCCAAAAATCAAAAGTTATGTGGATAAATCAACCGGAGAAACCGTCGAGCGAAAGCCCCACATTCATGTAGTAATCCCGCAAACAAACTTGTTAACCGGAAAGCGACTTAAACCTTTTGATTATGACAAACAGAATGAACGCTACATCGATGCATTCCAAGAGATCACGAACGAAAAGTACCAGCTTGCTAGTCCTAAACATCATGTGCGAACCACGTTCACCGATGAGAGTTCAATCATAAGCCGCCACAAAGCAGATCTCTTTCCAGCACAACAGCGTGACGCTAAAAGCAAAGCCCTAGAAGCATTACTGAGTGACAACATCACCACCATGGTGGAGTTCGCTCACAAACTTGAAACAAGTGGGTTTGAAGTCAAGATACGCAATCAAGGTAAGGACAATGAATATCTCAACATCAAATCACCAGAGCAAAAGCGTGGAGTAAACCTGAAAGACAATGTTTTTCAAGTTCCATTTGTAGCGTTAACGAAAACCGAAAAATTACAGCTTCTCGATAACCAATATAACCCGTATAGAGAGAATGGGGATAGTCGATATCAAGCCAGTGAAAAGCATCACCATGATCTACATCATTGGAACCAAACCCGCGCTTTTGAACTGCGATACGTTAATCGTCGTAACCGTCAAATGTACAAAAGTTTAAGCCTTGAGCAGAAACAGCAATATCTCATTGAAAAAAGGAACGAACATGGACAATCAAGAGTTTCAGCAACAAGTATTGACGATATTAGCCAGTCTATCGGAGCAGCAACAAAGCATCTGCTTAATGCTGAACGAAATCGTAGACACATTAAATCAGGAGTCCGAAATCTCACTCATCGACGAGCTATCCGAACTGTTGTTGCCAATTTCCAACGACACTCAAGAGATCAAAGCCCTGTTATCGTCAAACGAGACTCAAGCGACCGATTAAGTCAAATTCAATACGATTTACACACCCAAACACTGCCTAGTGTCAAACACATCAAACAACACATTGATGCACTTCAACTCTTACACGCGGTATCAAAGTCTCACGGTATCGAATTCGATAAGTACCCAATATCAAAAGGCAAAGATGGTGGCGATCGTGTCCAGTGTGGAAAACGTCACCTGAATGTCAGTGACTTTCTGACTAAAGAAATGCATTTCTCGTGGAGCGATGCCAAACAATATCTTGAAGACCAATACCTTGAGCAGCAAGGCATTGACCCCAAACAAGCGATTAAGACCACACCAGAACCAAACCTGATACAAGCAGCTTGGCGTTCTCAGCTTCATCAGGAGCGAGAACAACGACAAACCTATCTTGCAAACTACCGCTTGGAAAAAGCCGCGATATACCAAGATAAAAGCTTATCGAAAGCAGACCGTAACATCGCCCTTTCCATCACTCAAATGAACAAAGTCATTCAGGACTTGCAGTTCAAAAAAGAAAGCAGAGAAGCCAGAGAACAGCTTGTGCTTCACGCCCAAACACCACAAACCAAGGATCACCTTATGAAACAAGAAGTCGGGGTAATCGTATCCCACAAAGCCGCCCCTTATCAGCATAACGAAAAAAATAACATGAGCTACGTGGTTGAAATTGAAAACCACGGCGTAGTTCGCGAAGTCTGGGGAAAAGATCTAGAACGAGTCATGAAAGAAAACGCGGTTCAAAAAGGCGATAAAGTCAAACTGACTCAAGAAGGACAGCAAGACGTGACCGTCAATGCCAAAGTGGAGCAACAAGACGGGACAGTGAAAACAGAAGCGATTGAAACTCACCGTAACGAATGGCGCGTTGATAAAGCGACCGATGCAGAAATCAAGCAGCATGGTATCAAACATGGCATCAAACAATTCTATAACGAGGTGGAAGCCGCTACAAAACAACATCAAGAATATCAACAAAATACACAGTCAACGAGCATCACTGTGCTTATGCAAGCGGAAGCGGCTGCCGAAGCTCTCGCGGTTAAAGCCGTCGATTTAGGCGTTAAAGACAACCCATTCAACGATCAACCTAAATTAAAAGAGGCATTTGAAAAAGGGAAATTGGATTACCTTGAGCATTTAAACCCTACACAAAAAGGGAAAGCAAAAAACATTAATAACGTGAAATCTGAAAGCAAAATGAACGCTGCATTTTTAGATAAAAATCTAGAAGCCAGTCGTTTATTAATTCATTTTCCTAAGTTAAAAGAGTTAGGTATTAACGCAGAATCCATTACTAAAACAGAAAAAGGTGATAAAATACAATTAGGTGAAAAACAACTTTCTGTGACTCAATTAATAAAAGAGACTCACAACCTCAAACCTAAAGAGGTTATTACGCAGCTTACCCCTATTTATCAAACTCAAGAAAAAGATAAAGAGCGAGTCATTGAATATAAGAACAATTATATGAACAATGAAAGAAAATCCTTATCTGAACTTGAAGAAAAAGAAAATAGTTCATCTAAATCTCAACAATATCGAGGTATAGAGCACACATTATCACCAAGTCACGAACCAGAGCGTGAACGTGAGGTATTTAAGCCTAAACAAAATCAATTTGGAGAAGACATTACCCATGACACGAACAAGCTCGGTCATGTTACTTATTATGAAGGAAAAGAGAAATTGGTGACTGACAGGGGAAATAACGTCCTTATCGAACAACAATCGAATAAAGCCGTTGAGATTGGATTAAGACTCGCAATGGAGAAATACGGCAATCACTTAGATATTAAAGGGACAAAAGAATATCAACAACAAGTGGTTGATATTGCCGTTACCAATAAACTGAATATTTCATTTAAAGATAAAGCACTAAATGAAATGTTGATTGCCAAAAAGGCACAGTTCGAAAAAGGTGAGAATCTTATTTCGAAAGCAGAAACGGCTCATAAGACACAATCGAAACAAGCAGAGCAAGGACAGCAAAAAGCACAAGCAGTGAAGCAGCCAGCCAAACCAACTAAAGGTTGGGATCGATAACCAAAGAAATAGCCTTGGCTATCCCCTTGTGGACGGGGCGAAAATGTCACATTTTTGGGCGAGTTCGGCGGAGGGTGTGGCTAGGGTTTCAAAGGGAGAATCCCTTTGGCACTCGGATGTATGATAGCTACGGAGTAGCGTTTGTCATACGTCCGTATCGTGCCTATGTCCTAAAACGATCACCATAGGATCACCATTTAGTCTACACGCCGTCACCATAGCGTCACCAATAGATCTACGCGACATCACCACACATCACTATTACGTCACCATAAAAGAAGCACCAGATCACCACTACATCACCGTGGAGGCACTATTTTTGAAACCTAGCATTGAAAAACTCGATGCTGGCTTGCAAGAAATCATCGAATCACAAGGACGTTCCTCAAAAGCAAAAATCATCAGAGGGTTATTTGACCGCATCACCGAAGCGATGGAGGAAGGTATCACTCTAGATATGCTCGTCGATTACTTGCGCCAGAATGAGATACTTATCACTAAGAACTCCCTACGAAACACCCTCTATCGAATCAGAAAAGAGCGAGGCAATAAATCAACCGTAAACAAAGAGCCTGAAATAATTCACACTCAATCACCTGTCATTTCTAAAAATACGGTTCCCTCTTCTTCAACTTCAACAAAAGAAAGCGTCAGTGAAGAATTAGAAGGAGAAGAACAACTTCAAAGTATTTTAGATCGTTATTATTCAGTTAATGGACTAAAAGAACGCTATGAAGCATTAGGCGGTGATATTGAGGATTTTAAAGGCAAATCCATTTCAGACCAAAGACAGTTAGTGAATAACCTAAAGGCAAAAATCACACGTCAATTAAGAGTATAAGGAATACTATGAAAATCTGTGTTATTAATTTTTCTGGCAATGTAGGTAAATCCATTGTTTCACAACACCTATTAAAGCCAAGAATTGAAAACAGTAATATTATTTCTGTCGAATCTATCAATTCGGACGGAACAAACGATGAGAAAATAAAAGGAAAGCGATTTACCGATATTATGAATAGAGTTCTTGATATTCAAAATGTCATTGTTGATGTAGGGGCTTCTAACGTTGAAGATTTTTTGCAACAAATGAAAAAATCCATTGGTAGCCAAGACGATTTTGATTACTTTGTCGTTCCTACTATTTTCAAAAACAAACAAATCACCGATACAGTGGCAACAATCGACACATTAAATGATATTGGGATAGAAAAAGAACGAATCAAAGTTATTTTTAATATGCTCGATGAAGATAGCAATCTTTTATATGACTTCAAAGAAGTCTTTGATTGCAAAAACGTAGCGACGGTTTCAGAAGACATTTGTATTTATGAAAGTGAGTTATTTAATCGACTGCATGAAATCTCAGACTTTGAATCAATTTCTGCCCTGACCCATGATACCACCGATTATAAAACACTCATCCAATCCACCGAAGACAAAGCGGAACGCTCTGAGTACATCACAAAACTGGGACTTAAACGCCTTGCTATCGGTGTCGAGCGAATGCTCGACAATACGTATGCACACCTAATTAAGTAAACCGCAATCAAACGTGTAATACACATACCCACAATCGGGCTGGAGAGTTTTCCTAGCGGT
This sequence comes from Vibrio sp. B1ASS3, assembly GCF_905175355.1. Taxonomy (NCBI): domain Bacteria; kingdom Pseudomonadati; phylum Pseudomonadota; class Gammaproteobacteria; order Vibrionales; family Vibrionaceae; genus Vibrio; species Vibrio sp. B1ASS3. The sequence goes on along the minus strand of NZ_HG992744.1, from coordinate 13,258 downwards.
CTCCAGTCCCCCTCATGTGGATATATGCATAACACTCCCTTTTCTCATCAACGCTGAGTATTTGGATCATGAGTGACAATCAACCTCCTTTCAGAGATTTAAAAGAAACCTACCTAAAAGAAACCCTTGGAGAAGTGTTACTTCTCAACAAAGAACTTCACCAACTGCGTGAAGAATCCATGATGCGCATCGGTATCACACAGCAAATCATCGATGACCAACTTACGGCAAGCCGTGAAGCACTGAACCAATACACCCAAGCTGCCAATGCGCACTTTGTTTCCAAAAAAGAAGAATTGCGAGACGTGGCAGAGCACGAACTAAAAAAAGCCATCCTAGACGCGCACAGAGAGCTTTTAACTTCCAAGCCCCCCAAGGTAGGGATAAGTGGCATTTTGCCATGTGTGCTGCTTTCTAGCGTTGTTTCTGTGCTTATTTCGCTATCTACCTTGTTTTTATTTGTTTTCTGAGGATTTTATTATGAAAAAACGACTTATTGCTGCTGCACTGACCATTGGCTGCATTACCCAAGCCCAAGCGGGTATACCCGTATCTATTGTTCTTGATGCGCCAGCCATGATGAACCAAGTTCAAAACTACGCACAAATGCTCAAAGAATACGCCACGATGGTTCAGCAACTGGACGAAATGAAACGGCAATTCAGCCAGATGGAAAAGGAGTTCGAAACCATCACAGGCTCGCGCAATCTTGGTGAAATTTTGAACGACCCACAATTTAAACAATACCTACCTGACAACTGGCAAAGTATTTATTCAGGTGTACGTAATAACGGTTATGACGGCTTATCAGGCACAGCTAAAGCGTTGAGAGATTCGAGTAAAGTATTTGATACCTGTGAATACATCACCAATCCTACAGAAAAGCGGATCTGCAATGCTCAAGCTGTGAAGCCAGCGCAAGATCAAGCGTTTGCAATGGATGCTTATAGCACCTCTCAAAATCGCGTGACTCAAATTGAAAGCTTAATGCGCGAGATTAACAATACATCCGATCCAAAAGCCATTGCAGAACTCAACGCCCGTATCCAAGCAGAGCAAGCCCTGATCCAAAACGAGCAAACAAAAATTGCGCTCTATAAAGAATCTGCCGCAGCCGAACAGAGACTCTTGGATCAGCAAGCCTATGAAACGAACTACAAAAGAGTGACCTCAACCAATTATGGCAACGCCGTCACCCCTATGGAGTTTTAATCATGGATATTATGATTTTTCAGTACATGAGTGGATCATTAGAGAACCTTATTCAAGCCTTTGTTATCAGTGGTTCACAAAATATCATGGATGCAATTAAGCCCATTGTGTATACCTGTGTGACGATTTACATCATGATGCAATGTTACTTACAAATAGTAGGCAAAACAGACGACCTCGCCGTTGATGTGTTTATCACCTGTATCATCGTACTTTGCGTCAGTAATATCACTCTCAATACGGGTAACTACACTGCCTACATCATTGGAGGGGTGGAAGCATTAGGAGCTGGGTTAGCTGGATCTGTATCAGATCACAACAATATAACCAATCTCTACCAGATACTTGATGACATGTTGCAGACAGGGGTTGAACAAATGACCTATTGCTTTGGTAAAGCGGGATGGGATCCCTCTACATGGACATGGTTAATTTGTGGCGTGGTGGTCATGCTAGCAATAGGTGGTTTAACGGTAGTCGCTGCTCTGATTGTTTTAGGCACAAAATTCTTACTGGCAATGCTGCTCGTCGTCGGACCGATATTCATCATCATGGCATGTTTTCCGCCGACACGTCGCTTTCTCGATAGCTGGATGGGAAAAGTCTTTGAAAACATCTTAGTGCAAGTATTTGCAGTAGCACTCATTATGATGATGATTCGCTTAATGAATGGCTACATGATAAAGAATGATCTAACTGACGGAGAAGCCAACCCCTCTGCAATTATCGTACAAATTTCGGTAGTATCAGCCATTCTTATCTACGTACTAAGGCAAATCCCAAACCTTGCTGGCTCACTAGCTGGCGGGTTCGCATCTGCGATGTTGACACTTCCAAAAATCAGACCGACACCAGACAAGCGACCTGATGACAGCCCTGATAGAATTACCAACCGTGATACATGGCAACAGCAGCAACAAAACCAGATCAGTGGTGGCGGAGCTAAAACTGGAACGTCTCCCAAAAATGACCTTTCTCAAGATCTCAGAGATCGCATTGCTGAACACAACTTAAAAAACCGATAATTATAATCCCCGCCTAGTCGGGGATTATTTTAAAAAGAATAATTACAAGCTTTTAAGGCAGCAAAAAGTCGATTTTGAGCTTCCATATCCATCAATTCTATTTTCTTTTCTTTTTGTGCTGCGGTATCAAACACTCCAAACGCATCACAATTTTGTCCATTTGGATCAGCTTTAACAACTTCCAGTAACTCAATATGCTTTGTTGTAACTTCTTCTTTCGTCATACCTTTAACGTCTTTTCTCATCGCATTTATATCTTCTTTTGTGACTTCTGCGAATGCGCCACATGACAACATCAAAATCGGTAACACTGCAACTAGATACTTTTTCATCAGTTTCTTCCTTTTTACTCTTTAGTTATTCAGGTTCAACACTATCTGTCTAGCAGCACAATATTCCCCTTTCTGAATATGTTTTTTTGCTTCTTCAAGCTTTGCTACATATTCATCATTTTTTGGGAGAGAGCCACTTTCAACCATTTCTAAAAGGTGATCAACGGCTTTAGCCTGAGATTTACATTGTTCTTCGGTCATTGCAGCATTAGCACTTAAAGAGACTAATGCCAGTATCAATACGAACGCATTTCTTTTCATAGCTATATCCTTTCCAACATAAAATTGAACAAACCATAACCAAAAACTATTTCATCAACAACCTCTAACAGTCAGATTAGTGCAAACAAAACAATCAATTATCTTTATTTTCGTAATACTTCGCCCATGACTTAACACCGTCACCATCAGGTATGCGATTAACCTGTACAACTCGTCCATCCAATACAAGCAACAAACGCCATGCAGCATAAGGGATTTCATTCTCACCAGACTTCCAGCGATTCAATGTTCTGGTTGGGTTAGACTTACTTTTTAAGCCCAACTGTTTAGCGACCACACCTAAAGAGTGAACTTCTGCTAAATGGTCAATAACCTCAGTGATTTCTTCTGGCGTTGGCTCTCTGTACTTTGGGTCATCAACAGAACGGTAGCTATCAGGTCGGTCAATGTGACGATTCATAAAATGAACTAACGCACAATGCCTCGATGCCAAATCCAATTCATGATCAAAATGTTCTCGGATCGCCTCTTGCTTTTCTTTTGGCAAATCGAAAAGCTTAGGGTTAATTCTCATGTGATATTACCTCATCAAAGTCAGTCAGGAATGGGGCATCCCTGCCCCTCTTTGATTAGTTATCCTATGCTGTTAAGCCAGTCTGCCGTAAATTTTCCTGCGCTTGGTTTCGTGGTTAGTATCATCCTAATAAGCAATTCAGGATCACAATTAGAGTCTAAAACAACACAACCAATCAATTCAGGGTGGTACTTCCTCGATACTGAACCATTTTCAGTTAACCAAAAAGCAGCGTTAGGGCAATCGCCATCAACAAAAAGAAAACCTTTCATCGAACTTCTCCATATATGATCAAACCCACTGTCTGACCTTACGGATATTATACCAAACCCAAGCCCCAAAATCACCAAAAAGGCAGTTTTGAACAACAAAATATTCCTTTTAGGTGAGATTCATAAGTCGCTGCGCGACGAATACCGGAATGCGCTTGCGTAGCAAGTAAGAAGCTAACGTTCCACGTATTTACAACCCAAACAAGACCACCTCAACTAGCCACAACCACAAAGCCCCTTCCTCCTGCTAGACCAATAACTACCTGAATGAACAGTGTACAAAAATGGTTATAGTCGAATGACAAAGAAAGAATCCGCACATGCCCTCGCACTTATCCATCATGAGGAAAACTGGAAACCTTTAGGATTTATTTCCAGCCGATTGTGGGTAAGTGCGAGTGAGCCGATAGGCTCTTGGGTGCGCGGCGAAGAATGAGCCGCGCTCGCAAAAAATCCAGCCCGAAGGCTGGATATGACCACTACATTTCTTTCAGTCCCTCAACAACAAACTGCGTCACTCTCACGGCGTTCCCCGTCATTTTACGTACCCATGCTTTAGAATAACGTGACCATTTAAAACCATTAGATTTAAGCACCTTTCTCACCGCTTCCGATGGAATACCATCAAACGAAAATTTGATGCGCCCGTCTTCCTCGTAAAGCGTCCAGTTTACGCCCTCTACCTCGCCAGCATCATCTAAAGGCGCTTCATTGTGCAGCTTTTCTAGTTCCTCGATGCGCTGTTTCGTTGTTCTAATGGTTGCGTTGTTATTCTGTAGTGCGTAGCTTGGAAAACCCACTCGACCGCAAAAGTCCCCTTCTAGTAGCTCTGCCGCGTGTTTTTCGGTGAGCTTATGAGTTTGTATCATGTACTCAACTTTGTCTGTGTTACTCATGTGCTTTGAACGGATCACCTTATTAATGGCTTTCATCATTTCCTGACTGCGCTCAAGGTTCGCCAGCTTATCTTTTAACTTTTGGATCGCTTCTGGGTCGTCTGACGCTATCCCTGCACTTCCTACGCTCGCTGCTTTCGCCTCTAGGTAGTTTGCCTTGTCTTGCGCTTCGATCGATTTACGCATGTTGTTATCAATATTTTCAATCAGTCGGCGGTGCTTACGTTCGCTATGGTGTCCAACAAGAATTGGTTGTCCGAATGGTAGAACATTCCCCAACTGGTGTGCGGTTTCAAAACGGGTATTAGATTGCGCTTGTGCTTTTTCCGCTCGCGCTTCTAAACGATCTTTTTTGCTCTCGATGCGTTCTTGATAATCGCCAAGACTGCTAACTTTACGGGTCTTGGTTTCGTCCGTTGGTGGGGTCGGCTCTGGGTGCTTTTGGTCGTGGTTAAGTGGTGAAATGTAACCTTGCTCTAGACCTTCGGTCACTTGCGCAAAGGTAAACATAAGCTTTTCAACCTTTGAATTTTCTTCCTCTACCTCTTCTTTTTCTAGAGAGAAAGAAAACTTCGCGCACGTTAATACACCATCTTGTACTGTCAACATGATCACCATGTCCGAATATTCGCGCTCATACCACGCCCAAAAATCAGATTTAGGCATTGATACAGGTTCATTGTGACGGAAACAATCATCCATACCCATAGATTGGGTTTCTAGCGTTACGGTGTCAGCATAAGCAAGTAACTGAGCGATTTTCTTTTTCGCATTCTTACGTAACTTACGACTCGTAAAAGATTTTAAAAACTCATCTTTAGATTTAGGCTGCTTAGTGATGGTTGAGCAAATTACGTTTGAGTCAGTCATGGTGAAGTTTCCTATGTTTGTTTGAGTTTTCATCTTCGTCGTCGTCTGACTGTCCACTCCTCAAACAGGGTTCTTCTCTGCAGGGGCGCGTAGCGTTCATATACCCTTGCAGAGAAGGTTCTGATTTGAGGATGGTTAACAGGAAGAAACGAGACGTAGATGGGAACTCACATAGGAAACGGCATGACTGACGAGAAGGTAAGGTGCGATTACCAGCCACTTAGCAGGCTAAAACGAAAGATGTTTTTTGCAACGAGGAACGAGGCGCAGCGCGTCGCTTCAGACGCATAGCGTAGTTGCGTTATGGGATTGGGTGACAGGAACTTAAACGAAAAGAGCCGGCTAATACCAAGTGAAGTATGAACCTGGTATTAGCCAGCTCGTATTGAGTTAAGTTATCGACACGAGGCGCAGCCGAAAAGCCCGACCGCTTGCGGTAACGCCCCAAAATTCATTGTATTACGGAAGTATGTTGTTCTTTCCAACAACGGCACCAGAACAAACACAAAGATACTTTCTTGACACACCTGAACCACTGCATCGTTAGCAGGATAAATAATTCTCCTCTTATTCGTATGCATACGTTTAAGGAAGAATATTTAAAATGGGTTTGAGAAACAAAAGGATAGAGAGATAAGGTGAAAAGCTTTAGAATGACGTTGGGTGCTCTTGGTTTTCTACCATGAGCAAAACCTGTTTTGTAAGTGGTATAAAATACAAAGCCCCGAATGAACTATAAATTCAAACGAGGCAACGTATATGTACATGACAATACAAATACTAGCCTCTTTACCATTAGGAGGCAATGAAAAATGCCAAAAAGTAAAACCGCCTTAGCGGGATTAGTAGTGATTTGTATCACTGTGTTGGTGGGACTATGGCTTGTCCGCGACTCACTTTGTGAGGTGCGTTACAAGGATGCACACACCGACTTTCTGGCACGCTTCGTTGTCTACGAAATGGTGAAGTAAGCTGGACAGGAAGAGGGTTCGCCCTCTTCCTGATTCAGTCTTGTGATGATGCAGACCAACGAGCACCCATATTTCATATCATGTACAGAGCAGCCTAAAACAGCGATGCAAATCAAACGAGATTTTGAGTATTACCACAATCTGCATAACCTAGTGACTCATGCCCTACATCATTTACTTAGCAAAGTATCAGAAACGGCTCGTCAGTAGATTGTGGGTAACATGAGAAGGCGTTTCTTCTGAAATACCAACAAGTTTTAAAGCAGCCTTTAACCGTTCCATATATTCCCCTAGTTAATCAATTCTTTCGACATAAGCGATAGAACCCGTTTCACCATGCCAAATATCAGTAATTCGATAAGCCTTATTGCCGACCTTGACAACCTCACCAATAGCGATAGGGTTGATTAACTCCACCTCGTCCAAATCAATATTTTCTTCACGTAAACGGTACTTGAATTTATGTCCAAACATGCCTATTCCCTTATCGATTGAATTTAACTTTACCAGTGGCAACTAAAGCCACTGAAAGAAGAATGTAAAACCACCTAGAGCGCTTAGGCTAACCAAGGCAGTGATTGTCATTATTCGGGTTTTCAAGCGCATATTTTCCCTCTACTCGCGATCTAACAGCTTAACTTTCTTAGCTCGGATCAGGTCTTGAATGCCACCCTCGTATTCATCATCACTCATTCGTTCAATTTCGCGGCGGTCATTCACTTTGAAAAACTCACTTCGACCTGCCCTTTCCGCTATGTAATCAATCAAGAGAGGTACGATTTGACGATCCGTTTTGTTGGTCAAATCGAGCGAACAAATATCAGCAAAAATTTCAATTAGCGTTTCTTTCAGTGGATTGTCTAAATATCCCCACATATGAGAAACCGAACTGCCCTCGTCTGAAACGTTGCCAGTTAATAACTGGTAAACATACGTTTCACTAGAGCTGCCACCGCCATTGATTAAGCCTTTCAAAATTAGGTGTTGGTAATGTTCCATTGTTAACAATTCCTATATGTTGTGTTTGTATCAGCTGCGACCGATACTAGATATTGTGGTTTGATGAGGGGCGTAAATTCCCCTAGTTAAAACCTTTAATTTTTTCGAGATTAGGAATGTGAATTACTCGCTCACATTCAGCGCAATACTGCTTAGTGCCTCCACGAACAGAATAGGAATTACATTCGATAGGTTTTCCGTCAAAGCTGTAGTATTGACACATGTTTTGCACCCAACGTTCAGTAAACCCTTCTTCACTGCCACAGTATGGACACTTACCGTCTACAACTGATTTTGGATTAGCCATAGCAGCGATTTTCCCTACTTGTTTGATTTCTTCGTATAAGCCCGTTTAGGGCGCATTCTCGCAGAGTGTAATTCCTCTGCATACATCCGGCCTTTACTAGTAAGTTGCCACATGTTTTCATTTTCTCTCGCTGAAGAATTTAGTCGCTTATCTTCATTCGATTGGTACACTAAATAACCGTTATCTACCAATGTCCTCAAGCCTACCAAGAAATTATTTGAGGCTAACTCTTTACATAACGACATGCTAACCTGTTTGCGTAGATAGCTAGTATGTACTGGAGTATGAAGACCATGCTTGAGTTCGATATAGTGAATCGTCAACATCGCGTTCTTTTGTTGTGCGCTAATCCTAATACTCAAAAGTAACCCTAATCATACCCATATGAACATATAATAAATTATATATTACCTCTTAATCATATGGGTATGATTAAGGCAATAATTATCAATGTAAGTTAGTTGCAACTTACGGCTGCAAATCGGTGGTTTTGTACTTATTGAACAGAGCATTTTAAAAGCCGACTAAAAAACTTCTTGCTCTTATCAAATGCACTCACTTGAGAAAGTGCATTCTGTAAGAGCGAGAGCTAATTTCCCTCGTTACTTCCAAATGTTGCGAATTTCATCAATAGCGGATAACCCTAACTCAAGGGATGCTACTGGTGTTCCATTCATAAACATGCGCAACTCAATTTCACCTTCATCAATTACGAAATGATCAAATCTAACTACCAAGCAGCCCGAAACCAGTAAAAAATTGGGTTTTTCATCGCGGTTTTGGTCAGACTTTATCAGGTGTTTTCGACCACCTCTGTCTTCTATATGGAGTGATTTTTCGCTCATAATTTCCCCTGTTATGGTTCGTATGTAGTATCTGTACTGCATATGGCGTCACACTGAGTACAGTGCTGATGTCGGGTATCGTTGCAATAGCACCATTCGCCGCCACCCTCACAAACATGCATATCAAAAATTTCATCGGTAGCCCAATCAACTTTTTTACAAATAGTGCAAGTTAACTTTGCCGATAAGTACGATTTTGGGCGTTCAGCCCCCTCTGCAATGTATTCTAAATCGTGCTCAGTAGGCTTATCACAAGTATCGCAAGTCCATTCCATGTCCCTTTTCCCTCTTTCGGTAGAAAGGCGGCGAACCGCCCAATGATTAGTCAATTAGTTAGCGACCACTAAGGAAGCCATTAACCTGTTGAAATAAGCGCTTTTGTGCTCTCTCATAAGTGGTACTGGTAACAGTGGCTTCTTTTATTGCATGTTTCTCTTCCATCATTTTCGCCACTGCTGTAGGTGAAGTCGGCTCATCAATACAAGATAGGTTCGCTCTTTGCACATAAAGAGAGTTAACTTTTGCTTTCTGCTCTCTCCACTCATTCAACTGCGGATAGTAAACGCCTTGTCTATCACTAAATTCTGGCGTTCCTGATGCTTCCATCATCCATTGTGCCGTTTTCTCTAACTTAGAACCCAAGGAAGTAAGTTTTTCTTCCTCCGTTCTTAGTTGGCTAATGATTGAGTTGATAGTTGCGTCCGTCATAGTTACTTACCGTTTCTTGCCTAACCGATAAATAAATTATAACACTTGCGTTATATAACACAAGTGTTATTTATGTTTTTTTAAAGATTTTCGTTTTGCTTGTAAGCATCACCCAATCACCATTGTCGAGCCTTGCAACCTCGTAACCTTTAGACACTAAGTTATTTAGCTGCTGAACGGTTTTAATACCTGCCGCTTTCGCTGCTGTCTCTCGATTACCGCCGTAGTAATCATTGACCATTTGAACAATAGAAATTCGCATGATTGACCTCTAGTTAATAACATTTCGATAGCATAACATTTGAGTTATATAACTGGCAACGATCTAGTAGCTTGCGGATAAATTTGTTTCTGCATATCAGCTAAGCTGATCATCACGCTCTGCGACACTATCAAGTGCAGCTTTCGTTTCACTCTGAGCAACATTCAACGCCGCATTGAGACGACTGCTCTCTTTTTGCTCCTGCTTGAACTGTTCTTGTAAGTCAGATGGGCACAAACCCTTTTTATACACAGGAAAAGTGGATAATAAGTGTACAACTTCAAGGTAGTTACCTCATAGCTACGTAAAGTGCCAACTTTTTCTAGGAAACTGATCATTTTGGAGATTAAAGGAAGAGATCGGGGCGAAATGAAAACACATCACAAACCGTTAACATTTAAAGAGAAACTGTAATTAACTTTCAGGAGGAAAATACAAGGAATGGAGGTGAAAGGTGGGTGATTTCTGCCATTCTGTAGCAATCAGAGAATGGAGCCAGCAAAAATCACCCTAATTTAGTCAATTTAACATATGATCCGTAATGTGAACCGATAAATGACGTACTGTAAACAAATGTCAACGTTCAAATTTCTTATGGTTTTGATCTGGTGATCGTGTTGATTGCTGAGAACGCTCTTTTGATTTGTAAGCAGACTCATGCTTACTCACAATACTATTTCCTAACTCGTAATGTTTATTATGGCTGGCGTATAGTTTCTCGATCACATCTTGCCCCAATGCTTTTGTTACCCACTGGCATAGCTCATTTTGTGGTGCAATTTTATGTATCTGTTCAGAGCCTTTAGCATGAAGCTGGACACGCATATCCGATGATAATCGGCTGTTATCAACAAAACACACTTCATCAGCTTGATTGAAAAATCCACTCACGTTTTCAAGGCTTCTTTCATAACGGCGAACTACGTCAACATCAGGGACATGGTGACCACCATTTGCCACCCTCTCTTTTATTCGCTCGATATTGATAGAAGGATGCTCCGTTGAGATATATGCCAGCTTTATAATAAAGCTTTGTTTTTTAGCCTCATTAACTAAACGCTGATAGACACCTTTTGAAGACAACGTAGTTTCAATTGAAAAGCTAACGCCGTTCTGTATATTTTCCCTCGCTCGGTTGATAGCCGACTTTCCAGCACTTACCGCCATTTTTTCAGGAGCATTTGGAGATAAATTTCGAGCAATTCTATCAGGATCAATTACATCATAGCCTTCTCGCACAAACTGAACCGTGTTGCTGCTCTTACCACTTCCATTAGCTCCAGCAACGATCACCATAACTGGACGATTAACAGACATAATCATCCCTCATTCTTGATTTTGGGGATATCTTCAATTTTACCATCGGGATAAACAAGAATTGCTTGCTTGCGTTTAGCATCCCAACTAGCAACAGGGCGACCAGCATCAAGCGTTCTCTGTGCAGCCTCGTTTCCAACTTTAGTACAGTTATCAACTAGCCTTTGAAAATTAAACATAATACACCTCTCTCATAACCCTTATTATGATCGGCTCTTAGACCGTTCCAATCTTCATTCTTTCATTCTTTCATTCTTTCATTCTTTCATTCTTTCATTCTCGTAAAGTTTCAAGAAAAATTCTTTTAAAGACAATCCTCTTTCAGCTGCAAAAGCTTTAATCTCAATATGCTTATCTGGCGTAACTTTAAATTGAATATTTTTTGTTTCTTCTGAACTAGAAGCCTTACTGCTTGCCGGAGTCTCTGTAACACTTTGCGTAAGTGCTTGTGGTGGTGCAATCTTAACTTTTGTTTTATTCATATATACAACCCTCATTAAATCATTAAATCATTAAATCATTAAATCATTAAATCATTAAATCATTAAATCATTAAATCATTAAATCATTAAATCAACTATTTCTTGAACAACACTACTTGTCAAAGAGTTCAGCGATGGATAACGAGTTTCAGTAACGGATAAGCCCTGGTCTTGTGCTGCTGAATATCCAGCCTTGAATGGAATAACGTTATCGCATACTGAAAAGCCCCAAGCTTTAATAGTTTCAAGAGCATTGGTAGCTTCGGCGGTTGTCGTCGCTTTATTAACAACAAATAGAATCTTATCGCTACTCACGCCATTCATTTTCAAGTCATTTGCAAGATTTAGTTGGGGCTCTAAATCATCTAATGATGTGCCAGTAGGGAGAACGACTAAAGATGACGATTTAGCGATTAAGATAGAATCTTGATCGGCTGCCGGACGACCATCAATAATCAAAAGATTATAAAGACTTTCATTTTTTAAAGCTGTATCAACTCGTCGATGAGAAGACGATGATATTGCAGGTTCAATATTTTTTCCATCACGTCTAGCAGTCCATTTGCCACATGTTTGTTGTTGCCAATCCATATCAGCTAAATGAACAGACCAATCATTTTCAGCAAAAGCAACAGCGACCGCACGAGCTAACGTACTTTTGGTAACACCACCTTTCTGGCTGATAAAACTAATGATCATAATTACCTCTTAGAATTTCATTGTTTAATGAAAACATGTTTTAATGATTGTAGATAAAATCTAAATCATCTCCAATAGAACAGACGCCAGCACAATAAAGCATCATACGCCATACGCCTAAATCAATGCTTCTATGCTCTGATTTGTTCTCATCAGTTTCCCATTTTCGAACATGGCTACACCCTTTAGAAGTCACTCGCTTCCCTGCTAATCGCCCTAAATCAGCTTGAGAAAAACCAAGAATTTTTCTCAACGCTTTAACCTCCGATGCCAATGGTCGTTTAAAATCCGGATGGGAAAGAGGAAGAGAGCAAGGTCTAGTTTTAAAAGCATCCTTTGTAATTGGTGTTACAGGAGAAAAATACTCCGAATATCTTTCGCTCATATCAATACCTTATAATTAAAGGTGAGTGATAAACACTCACCTTGAGTTAAAGTCTATAACCAACCACGCTCCGCAAAAGAAACTTGTTCCCCCATACCAACAACAATGTGATCTAGTATGGGAACATCAATTAAAGCCAGAGCATCACACAACCGACTTGTTATTCTTCTATCTGCATTCGATGGCTCAGCAACACCTGAAGGGTGATTGTGAGCTAAAATGACAGAACCAGCATTTTTTAATAAACACTCTTTAACAACTTCACGAGGATAAACCGAAGCCTGATCAAGCGTTCCAACAAAAAGAGTTACACATTCAATTAGTCGATTTTGCTTATCTAAAAGAAGCAAAGAGAAGTGTTCACGTTGTAAATGTGCAAACTGAAAGCTGCAATAATCCTTAACCATCTCGGGAGATGTAAAGACATCTACAACTTTAATTTTTGACTCAATAATGCTTTTAGCGTGAGTTAAAATTTCTTTTTCTTCCAAAGTAAACATGAATATCTATTCCGTGTTAGTGGTCATGGAAAATTCCCGACCTTCAAAATCATTATACCGCCACAGGGTGGCGTATGCAATAAAAACATTAAATAATGAAAACATGCTTTCATTATTTAATGAATGAATTAGTAATGGAACAGAAAACAACTATAAGAGGGTTAAATTATTGTTTTTTATAAATAATAAAATCATGGAAATTTCTTTGGTTTGCGCCCAGAAGCGCACACTCTGAACTTACTTCAAATACAAAACAAAGCCCCGCAGGGATAAGCAATGCACGAAGTGCAAGCGAAGCACCAAGCCGCTCACAGAAAGTAAATTTGTGCACAATGTTTATCGGCGCGGTTAGTTGAATGACTCATGAAATAGTTTTCGCT
>NZ_HG992743.1:0-2244890 GCF_905175355.1 Vibrio sp. B1ASS3 | reverse complement strand
AATGACGGCTGATGAAAAAATTCTGATTAAAGCGCCAAGAAGCCATAAGGATGGGCACCTTTTTGAGGTACACGAATCTTCTGCAGATTGGGTAGAACAATACCAACACTTCAAAGGGGTCACCAAAAGCATCTTAGAGTTGCTTAATCTGATCTCCTTACGAGGATTCAGCAGCAAAGACGGTTTGGTCTCCACAACAGAAATTGTGGCAGCAACCGACGGTCAACTAACCAGAGCCGCATTACAACAACGCTTACGTGCTGCCGTTAACATTGGTTTGTTTACTCAAACACCAGTGCGCTTTGAAGAAGGCCTTGCTGGTAAAACCATGTTGCACAAGTTCGTTAACCCTAACCAGCTAATCTCAGCCTTGGGTGCCACCAGCTTAGTCACAGAAAAAGTTCGTCAGAGCGAAAAGCAAAAACGTTCTAAGGCTTTGGCACAAACCCAAGTGAACAAGCGCCTGTTGAATGAGCATGGTCTCAATACCCCACCGATGATGAAGGATGAAGCGGATCAATTTGTCGTTTCACCAACTAACTGGGCAGGGATCATCGACCAAGCTTTAGCACCACCACGCACTCGTAAGAGCTACCAGAAATCCATGGTGTCGATCTCTGGCACCAAAGCTGTGATTGAAACACGATCGTCGAAAAACATCATGACAGTGGACGATCTGATGACGCTGTTTGCTCTGTTTACACTGACCGTGCAATACCATGATCATCACAAAGATCAGTACCACATGGATGCGGCGCATGTGCCGAATAAAACCCCGTTGTACATCACGGATATCCTGTCATTGCGTGGCAAGAAAGACAGCGGGCCAGCACGTGATTCAATCCGTGACAGTATTGATCGAATCGAGTTTACCGATTTCCAATTGCACGAGCTAACTGGCCGTTGGCTAAGTGAAAACATGCCAGAAGGTTTCAAGAGTGATCGTTTCCGTTTCATTGCGAGAACCATTACCGCATCGGAAGAAGCGCCAACAGAAGGTGCTGACGGCGAGATTCGCATTAAGCCGAACTTGTACATCCTAGTCTGGGAACCTTCGTTCTACGAAGAACTGCTGACGCGTGATTATTTCTTCTTGTTCCCGCCAGAAATTCTGAAACAGCACACTTTGGTGTTCCAGCTGTATTCGTTCTTCCGTAGCCGCATGGTGCGCAAACACACCGATTGCATGTTGCTGAGTGAGTTGAACCAAAAACTGGCACGCAACATCGAATGGCGTCGTTTCTCAATGGATCTGATCCGTGAGTTGAAGCGCCTGTCTGACGGCAAAGGGACGGAAGATCTTTTTGTTGTGAACTTATGGGGCTATCACTTAACGATCGAGACTATGATCGAAAATGGCAAAGTGATGGACTACCAAGTCGACATCAAATGCGATGTGGAAGAGGTATTGCGCTACTCTCGCGCTCGCACAACCAACGCAGGAAAGCGTAACATGGCGCCTACGCTGCCAAACCCACTTCGTAATGAGATGGTTACGAGGCAGCAACTAGACGAGCTCTCAGGCATCATAGACGGCGAATTTGAGCCGATTCAGCGCAAAGCACCTTCTCCACGTGGCAATTTGGGCCGTCGAGTGAAACAGAAAAAGCACCTGGTTGAGATCAACGCGGACGAGATAACCATTACTCTATCCAAATATACCTCTCCAGAGGCCCTAGAACGCAGTATAACGGCTTTATCGGCGATGACAGGGCATTCCTATGCCTCAATCAAAGAAGAGTGTTCTGAGTTCATTGACAAGCTTGACTACCTGCGAGTAGGGGACGCCCCTCTGCCATACGAGACATTGAGCAAGACAGTGGAGCTGTTTAACGGCCAAAATGACGTGAAACATCTGACCATCGAGCGCTTGATCGCGGGTTTGGCTGTTCGTCGAAAAGTGTGTCGTCAGATTTTTGAAGGTCACATGGACGAGATGGTATTCAGAGCACTTGATGAAATGGCGATTTAATATGAATCACGTGGATGCTTTTCGAGTGATAAGCGTGACGAATTGATTCAGAATGTAACAATGAATTGCACTGATGAAAATCAGACCTAACTCTTACAAATCACTGACATTGCGGTTCCGAGGGCAGACTAAGATTTATCCCGAATAGACAACCTTTTGTCCTTTCTGATGATTAATAGATTGGCTCATATTGTTACATTCATTCTGAATAGACTTCGCGAGTTTCTCCTCAAGAAACTCGCTTTTTTTTATCTAAAATTCCTGTCCTGTGCATCCGCTTAAACTGACAAGTCCCTGTCTGTTACCTTGATCATCTTTCCGAATCAATGACGTAATCCTTGATCATGCTTCCTAGTTTCATTCCAATTCAACGATCGCATCAACGCAACGTGTGACTCGATCAAGTTGCTCGCTTGTTGTTGCCATTCCGTTTGATCGTGTTGCTGATTACAAAACTCCAACGCCAGAACAGTCAAATGTTGTAAGCGTTTGAGGCACCAATCCTTGATAAGAATATCGGTCATCGGTTGGCAAGCCGATTGTTCGAGCTTCGCACCGGTGTATTGCAGGATTTGAAAGGCTTTTTGGTGGTCTTGATGCCTAGCGTGTTGAAAGACTCTTAGGCAACCATCTAACCAACAAGCGATCGCTTTACTCTGTTCGTCCGTCAGTTCTGGACCAAACACAGCAGCAGGCGCTTGGTATAAGATCGCTTCTAAGCTTTCTACTTGATCATGCTTCCGACTGTCGTACCAACCTGATAGTTGATCTTGCCAGGTCATCAAATCCATTAGGCTGCCTCAGTCCATTGTTTTACAAAGTGATTTGGTCCGATTTGATCATAGTCTTCGACCACAACGCTGCTGCGACTACGGATCTCATCGGCATCTACTGAATAGTTTGGTTCACTTTCCACCAGGTTGCCAAATGGCAGATCAGGATCCGGTACCGCAGAGATCAATAACTTAGTGTATGGGTGCTGTGGATTCTTTAAGATTGCTTGGGTACCTCCCCATTCGACGATCTGCCCTTTGTACATCACAGCGGTTTCTTCAGCGATGTAATGCGCGGTTGCAAGGTCGTGAGTGATGTATAGGAACCCGATCCCCAGTTCTTGCTTCATACGTTGCATCAGATTTAGTACGCCTAAACGAATCGATACATCCAGCATCGACGTCGGTTCATCGGCAAGAATAAGTTGTGAGCCTACCGCCAGAGCGCGCGCCAGATTAACGCGTTGACGCTGGCCACCACTGAGTTCGTGAGGGAACTTATTTAGCGTTTCCTCTGGCAGCTCAACCAAATCCAGCAGCTCTAGCAGTTTGGCTGGGATTTCTTTGTCACTTTTCACTTGCTTATGAATCTTCAGTGGGCGAGTTAAGTGATGGCGAATAGTATGGGTTGGGTTTAAAGAGCCAAACGGGTCTTGGAACACCATTTGAACCTTACTGCGGTAATCCTGAATCTCGCCGCGAGCAGTAATGTCGTTGATGTTTTTACCATTGAAAAGGATCTCACCATCGCTGGCTGGATACACCTTGGTAATTAATCGCGCGCAGGTGCTCTTACCGCAACCTGATTCGCCCACCAGCGCAAGGGTTTTGCCTGCATAAAGATCAAAGCTAACGCCCTGAAGCGCACGGAAGGTCTCTTCTTTAGCGAAGCCACCACCGACTTTGAATTCCTTGATCACGTTTTTCATTTGGATGATCGGTTCACTCATGCTGGCGCTCCTTCCGTTTGTGGCTGTTTATGTACATCGTGAATATTCGGGAACGAAGCCCAAAGCTTTTGGGTATATTCGTGTTGAGGATGATTGCGGATTTCGTATGAGCTATTCACTTCAACAATCTTGCCGTGGCGCATGATGGCAATGCGGTCGCACAATTGGCTCATAAGCGCTAAATCGTGGGTAATAAAGAGTACTGAGAAGCCAAACTCGTCACGTAACTGATAGATTTGCTGCAAGATTTCACGTTGAACCACCACATCGAGCGCCGTGGTTGGCTCGTCCATGATGATTAATTTGGGATTGAGGGATAGGGCAATCGCAATCACTAAACGTTGACGCATGCCGCCGGAGAACTGATGTGGGTATTCTCCCAGACGATTTCTCGGTATGTTGACCAAATCGAGAAGCTTCTCTGCTCGGTCTTTGGCTTGCTCGTTGGTTAATCCTTTGTGGTGGCGTAATACGTCGGCAAATTGCTCCTGCACGGTGAGAACCGGATTCAGTGAGTTCATGGCACTTTGGAATACCATTGCAATCTCGCTCCAGCGCAGCGTATTTAGCTCATTATCAGGCAGACGAAGGATGTCTTTGCCTTCAAATAGAATTTGCCCACCAGAGATAAACGCGGGCGGCTTGTGCAGACGGTTGATAGAGAAAGCAATGGTACTTTTACCACAGCCTGATTCACCCGCCAGACCAAATATCTCGCCTTTGCCAATATCAAAGCTCACCGATTTCACAGCATTGAAGTCGCCGTTGTCGGTGATGTAATCCACACATAACTCTCTGATCTGAATGACAGGATCAGAGTGATATGCCTGATTCAGGTTTAGTTCACTCATCATTACACCTTACCAATACAAAAGATAATTGTTATCATTATCAGGTGTGTAAGGTTTGCGAAAGGCAAAACCGTCTAATCAGTGAAGTGACTCGAAAGTTGAGTGTAATAAAAAGAATTTTTTCCGTTATGGAAGTGTGAATTTACGAGGGAAAAATGAGAGCTGGATCAGCTCACTTTTCGTAGGGGGAATTCTTCAAATTTAATCGCTAAAAACGCGCTTTGCAAAAACTAAATGATGAATCTATTAACGAGTTAGTGAAAGGTCGAAAGGGGTCACATTTCCCCACAGTTTTTCTTACCTCTGCATTGGGGGTTTGCTATAGATTACCCATCGAAAACATGGTGTGTTCGGAGGAAATATGTCCATTAATTCTATCGACCATGAAGAGATGAGCAACATCGCTCACAAATGGGAACTCCCTGAAGAAGAAACCGTTGTGAGACCTGAGAAAACCGTGAAATCTGCCGAAGCAAGACGTCGTATTGAAGCTCTTCGTGAAATCCGTGAAAGCGGCTTGAGCATCGAAGAAGCAAGGGAACTTGGCTTAATTCACTAATTCTCGCACTGCGGAATTAAACCATGGGGTGGTCATAAGACTGCCCTTTTCATTTTTATGATTTACAACCAGTTATTTGACTTTCTCTCCCTGCGTTACTAAAGCTTATATCAATAGCAATATGCTTTTTGTTGACTATTGAACAGCAACGTCAGGAGTACGATTATGGTTGATCAGATCCTTTTCTATGAACCCGATGAATCCCACGGTTTCCTCTCCAATTTTTGCCAAGCGCAAATAAAAGTTTCTACCCAATCTTGGCCCACCAGCGAACACTATTACCAAGCGCAAAAATTCAGCGACCGCGAACTACAAGATAAAATCCTTACCGCCAAAAGCCCCGACGAAGCCTTTGCTTTAAGCCGCAAATATCAACATCTCGTCCGTGAAGATTGGGACGACGACAAACTCTCCGTAATGGCGTTTATCGTCCGTGAGAAGTTTCTGCAAAACCCTCAGCTTGCCCAACAGCTGATGGAAACGGGGAATGCCTGCTTGACCGAACATTCGCATAAAGATGCCTTTTGGGGCGATGGTGGTGACGGCTCGGGTGAAAACCATTTAGGGGAGATTTTGATGAATGTACGTGCTGAGCTGAAACACGTCGAGCCTTATAACTTGGTGCGCTTTGTCGATAAAGCCAAGCTGCCAACCCAATGGGGCACGTTTATCATGCATGGTTTTATCGAGAACGCGACGGGAAAAGAGCATCTGGCTTTGGTGTATGGTGACCCTGCAAACAGTAAAGCGCCGCTGATTCGTCTGCATTCAGAATGTTTAACCGGTGATGCGCTGTTCAGTACTCGCTGTGATTGTGGTTTCCAGCTTAACCGTGCATTGCAAAATATTGTCGAAGAAGGTTGTGGCGTGCTGCTCTATTTGCGCCAAGAGGGCAGGGGAATTGGCTTAATCAATAAGATTCGTGCCTATCACTTACAAGATGAAGGTGCAGACACTGTCGAAGCCAATGAGCGCCTGGGTTTTGCTGCTGATATGCGTGATTACGCGTTTTGTAAGGGGATGCTCGACCACCTGAATATTGATCAAGTGCGTTTGATGACCAACAACCCACGCAAGCTTGCAGCGCTGAAGAAGGTGAACATCAACGTGGTTGAGCGGGTGCCACTACAAGAAGGCAATAACCCAAATAACCAACACTACCTACAAACCAAAGCCAATAAGCTTGGCCACATGTTCGACCCCAAATTTGTCGAACAAGATTAAGCGCTCGAACAAGATTAATCGCAGATACGAGATAAAGATGAAACCGCCAGCTTATCTAATCTGGCGGTTTTTTCATGATTGGTTAGGTATGAACGGTTAGATGTATTTTTTGATGATGTTGTCGATTTGCCCAGAACTTTTGAGCTCTGCTAGGCGCTTATTGATGAAGCTCTGCACTTTCGGATTCATCTCCGGAGAGAAAGCCAGATAGATGGAGTAATCTGGAATGACAGAGCTGAAAGATTGGATCTGGAAGTCTCCCATTGGCAGCTCTAAACGTTTGATGTTGTACACCACACGCGATTCCATCTCGACAAACGCGGTATCGCCAGGAGTGCGTTGCAGAACGCGATAAGCGGCGTCGTAGTCTTTCACGCGCATTTCATTGATCGTGCCGTTTTCAAAGAAGGGACTTAAGTTCGGATAATCAAAGCCAAGTAACAGTACGATAGAGCGACCTTGCATGTGCTGCATATCGCTAAATTTGAATGGCGCTTTGCTGCTAGACACCAGTACGTGTTTTACAGTGTAAATAGGTTGTTCAGAGAGGTTTTCCGATTGCACTTTCCCCCAATTCGGGCTGCCATAAGTGACCCAGTTTTCCTCGCCGCCCGCTTCGAGTACCGAAATCATGCGCTTAAATGGGTAAGTGTGGTATTTCACCTCATAATCGGATTCGGCAAAGATAGCACTGACGATGTCAGTCACAATTCCGGAATGTTGTTCACCTTGTTGTTCTATTTGGAATGGTCGAGCTTGCTCAGAGATAACGTAGTAGTTCACTTCGCTCGCCATGGTGGTGTGTGCGCTTAAGGCCATAAAACCAAAGCCTAATGTACGTAAGAGTCCTTTCATCCTAACCTCGATTATTGTCGTGACGTGACTATATTTATAGTAGCGCAAGTTTAAGGGAGCGATTTCATATGGAGACAAAAGAGCGAACTCAACGTCGGTTTAGTATCGGAAACCAGCTGATGCTGGCGATTTTTGCGTTGAGTTTAATCTTTACCGTGATCATTTCTTCCGTCAGTTTGTATCGTGACTTCAACGATGATCTCGCTCGCTTGGATAAAGAGCTGGAACAGGTGAAAACCAGCTACCTTTCTAGTTTTTCTGCCAGTCTGTGGGTTGAAGATAGAGAATTGCTGCACACCCAAGCAGAAGGGGCGATGCGCCTGCCCTCAGTGGACTACCTAAGAATCGCGACACCGGATGAAGTGATCTTCGAATTAGGCTCGGCCTTGACCGAGGATCGGATCGAGCGTCAATGGCCTTTGCAGTACGACATGGGCACAAAAACCTTTGATCTTGCCGAAGTAACGGTGCAATCGGATCTCAGTCCGATCTATCAAGGACTATGGCAAACCTTCTTTTTTCTTGTGATCGCGGAAGCGATCAAGATCTTCTTGCTCATCATTGGTGTTCTCTGGGTGACGTTTCGCTTGATGGTCAAGCCACTTCAATTGCTCTCAGGTGCGGTGAGTGATTTTAGCGGCGGCCATGTACCGAGCAAAGTGCAGCTCCCCAAGCGTTGGTTTTTCGATGAAGTGAGTTTATTAGAACGTAAATACAACCGAAGTGTTGAGCGTGTCAGTGAGCACCAACTGGAAATCGAAGAAGCACGTGATAAAGCTGAAGTGGCAAACCGTAAGAAGAGTGAATTTCTTGCCACCATGAGCCATGAGATTCGTACGCCGATGAATGGGATTATCGGCATTGCTTCCTTACTCGGTGATACCAAGCTGGATGAACAGCAAAAAGACTTTGTTTCCATCATCAACAGCTCTTCCAACTCACTGATGGTCATCATCGACGACATTCTCGACTTCTCTAAAATTGAAGCGGGTAAAATTGAGCTTGAGACAGCCACTTATAATCTGCTCGATCTACTGCATGAAGTCGGCAGATTGCACACCGTTAAAGCTCAGCAGAAAGGCTTACAGTTGGTTTGCGACATCGACGCTCAACTCCCTTCAGAAGTCGAAGGTGACGTGGGTAGGCTCAAACAAGTGCTGAGTAACTTACTCAGTAATGCAGTCAAGTTCACCGAGCGTGGCCATGTTAAGTTGATGGTGTCACAAGTGAACCGAGAAGATGACGTCGCCAGCGTGCATTTCCGTGTGGTCGATTCGGGTATTGGTATCGCGAAAGAAAACCAGCAAGCGGTGTTTGAGAAATTTCAGCAAGCTGATGGCAGTACCACGCGTAAGTACGGCGGTACTGGCTTGGGTTTAGCGATTTGTAGCAGCTTGGTCGAAGTGATGGGCGGCGAGATCCGTCTGACCAGTGAGCCGGGGCTTGGCAGTTGTTTTGAATTTACTATTCCACTCAATATCGTCAGTGATACACCAATTGCGCCAAGTACACCGAACGTGCTTGATTTTCGTAACGGTGAAGACAGCGCGCCAAAAAGCCTTAAACCAACCAAAGACGAGGGCAAACCTTGGATTCTGGTGGTAGAAGACACCGCGGTAAACCAAAAAGTCGTGCGCATTATGTTGGAAAAACTCGGCATGCAGGTGAATGTGGCAGAACACGGTGAGGAGGCGCTTCAACAGTGCCAAGAACATCAATTCGATTTGATATTGATGGACTGTCAAATGCCCGTGATGGATGGATTTATTGCTACTGAAAACATTCGCAAGATGGGTGAATGGGGTCAGCAAGTGCCGATCATAGCGTTGAGCGCCAATGTGATTAAAGAAGATCAACAGCGTTGTTTCGATGTTGGCATGAATGAGTTTGTTGCCAAACCGGTTACCAAGGAGCGTTTGCAGCAAATTTTTGAGCAATATCTTCCTGATTCATTGCAAACCCGATCGAATCCCAAGGAAGCAACTTGAAATTGATCAAGGAAAGTGCGTTTCACTTCTTAAAAGTCAAATCTGTGTGCTATAGTGCGCGGCTAGTATTTATTAAAGTACCTTGAGGCTGTGAATGTCGTTCAATCTATCCCTGTTGCCGCCTGACGAGAAAAACAAAATCGAACTTGATAAGCAAGCATCGTTTTTGGTTTGGAAGCTTAAAGAAGCGAAATCTGGTCCTGAAGCGATAGAAGAAGAGTTGTCTAAGATTAACGACGCTGATGAGAAAGTGTTTTTTCAACAGGCAATCGATAAGTACAAACGAGTAATGGGTGTCGCATAAAGCGAGCGTGGCTCTGGTGTAAACCGTAGCGGCGAATGAGGTTTCCTCCCCATTCCTTTGCAAGGTGAAAGGTAAAATCTTCACTCTTTGCTAAAATCCTTCGCATTAAATTTGAATTTAGAGAGACATCCCGATGGGAAGAAGTTTTGAAGTGCGCAAAGCCTCAATGGCGAAAACTGCAGGCGCAAAAATTAAAGTTTATTCCAAATACGGTAAAGAAATTTACATGTGCGCGAAAAACGGTGGTGGTGATCCAGACATGAACTTGTCTCTGAAGCACCTGATCGCAAAAGCGAAAAAAGACCAAGTTCCTGCACACGTTATCGATAAAGCGATCGACAAAGCGAACGGCGGCGGTGGTGAAGACTACACTCCAGCACGTTACGAAGGCTTTGGCCCTGGTGGCACAAGCGTGATCGTAGACTGTCTAACAGACAACGGTAACCGTACATTCCAAGACGTTCGCCAATGCTTTGTTAAAGTGGGTGCGAAAATTGGTGTTGAAGGTTCTGTTTCTCACATGTTCGATCACCAAGCGGTATTCCAGTTCAAAGGCGAAGATGATGAAATCATTCTAGAAACGCTAATGATGGAAGACGTAGACGTTACTGACGTTGAGCTAGAAGACGGTGTTATCACTGTATTCGCACCTCACACTGAGTTCTTCAAAACAAAAACTGCGCTTAACGCTGCATTCCCAGATCTAACGATCGACGTTGAAGAAATCACATTCGTACCGCAAACGAACACGCCAGTAACAGGCGAAGACGCAGAGAAATTCCAGAAGTTCCTAGACCTTCTAGATGACTGTGACGACGTTCAACAGGTATACCACAACGGCGAACTATAATTCGGTTCTCCAGTTGTAAAAAAGGCTTCCCGAGGGAAGCCTTTTTTGATCGTGTTGTTTGTCTTTTCTATTGTGACTAGCGTTTAGGTGTTTCGGTACTTGGAATAACACAGCGACATGATCACACCAAAACAGATGCCTTGGGTTAGCATCGCCGTACCACCGTAGCTAAAGAACGGCAGTGGGCTACCCATTACAGGCAACAAGCCACTTACCATGCCGGTGTTGATGAAGGCGTAAAGGAAGAAGCTCATCGCCAATGCGCCACTTACCAGACGACTGAAGAAGTGCTCAGATTGGCACGCCAGCAGCATCACACGCGCCGTAATAAACAAGTACAGCGCCAACAACACCACACAACCAATAAAGCCCCATTCTTCTGCGTAGGTCGAGAAGATAAAGTCAGTATGGCTTTCAGGGATAAAGCCTAGCGTACCTTGAGTAGCATTCATCCAGCCTTTGCCTTTCATGCCGCCAGAACCAATCGCAATCAATGATTGGATGATTTGGTAGCCCGAACCCAGTGGATCCGATTCAGGATGCAAGAACTGCGTTACACGACTCTTCTGATAAGCTTCCATCACAAAGAACCAGAGTATTGGTGCCAGCGTTAGTATGCTCACCAAAAAGCCGCCAATGATCTTCCAGCTCATGCCAGCAAAAAACAGCACAAACAACGCGTAAATCACGGTGAAGATAGCGCCGTCCAAGTCTGGCTGTAAGGCAATTAGGCCTGCAGGGACAAAGGTGATCAGCAAACAGAAAGCAATCTTGCGAATGTCTGGTCGCCCACCTTCTAGATGCAGCATCCACGCAATCATAATGGGAATGGAGAGCTTGATCAGCTCAGAGGGTTGAAAGCGGAAGAAGCCGATATCGAGCCAACGCTGCGAGCCATTGGTGCTATCGCCAAACAGGGCAACGGCCGCCAAGAGAGAAACCGCAACCAGATACAAATAAGGCGCTGAACGTTGATAACTGGACGCAGGAATCGACGACATCACCAAAATACACACCAGCGTCAAACCGCATCGAGCGAGGTGTTTAAATAGCATAGCTTCATTGAATCCACTGGCACTCCAGAGAGTGAGCGAACTCAATAGCATGATCGGAATGATCGCCATCAACAATGGCAAATCAATCCTAGGGAAGAAACGCTTGTTCATCTTCTACAACCTAAAAACGCCCCAACGCGGGGCGAAAACAACCAGAACTCTGCGAGCTCAAACTATTCCGATGCTAAGAATCCAATTTGGAAATAACAGACACCACGCAAAGGTGTGCAAGAGAGGAGTGTGCGACGCCGCCTGTTATGGGTAAGCTGACTTGGAAAGTCGTGGGATGGATAAATACACCAGGCTGAGGTTTTGCGCCACATTTTTTATAAGATTGAAATGGAAATTGGTACAGACAACGCAATGAAATGAGCAAAATAGGAAAGGGAATCGCCTTAAGTATTGAGCACTTAAGGCGATGGCGTGATTACGCTTGGGCTTTTTCTGGTTTGTGCGTGAAATGGTACAACGCCCACAGCACAAACAAAGTCACGGTAAGCTCCCAAGCTCGAAGGAAGGTACTCTCCAAGCCCAGTTCATTGCTGGTCATGTACAGCTGAATCGGCAGCATGGTCGCCAATAACGCGTCGGCATGGACGTCTTTGGCTGGGCCTTTCGCTTTTGCCATTGATGCGGTGATCATAAAGGTAAGCAGACCCAATACGATGGTGTAGTAACCGAACGTGGACTGATGCCCAGCCATCAGTAAGGTGAACACTACAGCTAATGCACAGCCGCCCACTTGAGTTTGAAAACGGCGGTCAACCACGTCGATAAAGCTTTTGTGTGTCGTTTGCGTTGCTGCGGCAATCACTGGCACTAAACAAAACGTTGCTGAGATGATGTCTACAATCATCAAGAACGCCACACCAAGACCAATCAACGCGAGTGAAATCGCTCGGTTCTCGAACGTAACAGGTTCTTCTTCAAATGCTGGTGGTTTGCCGCCACGTTCAACAGGGAACAGAGTCACCATGGTTTTCGCGACGACCATGGTAATCAGCATCGATAGCAGGATTTCATGAATGCGCATTGGCATGTCCATGGTAGTGTGCTGAGCAAAAACCACAATCAGAATCCAGTTGAAGGTTGGCATTAGCATCTGACCTTTCTTCGGCGGTGTGGTCGCTCTGCGGCGCATGAAATCGAAGAAGAACAAGCTAATGGTCCACACCACAAATGGATGTTGTGAAAACACTTCGGTCACCACCAACGCTGCACTTGCTGCTAATAACGTAGGTAGCAAGGTGCGAAGCAGACCAAGCCAAGAGTAGTCTTTGTTCTTGGTCATGATGATGGTTGGGTACAGCGCAAGATAAACCGGAGAATCAAGGTTCAGCAGTTTTCCTAGCACCATACAAATTGTCACAGTAAGAGCGACACGCAGTGCTTCATTGCGCTCAGAACGACTTTGAAACAGGCTTTCGAAGGTCCGCATGGTTCACCCCCTAGTAGATGTAGCGGAACATAGCCACCAAGTGAATCCAAGCCGAACCAATGACGTCCATAACAGGATTGCCGCTTTCAACGATCACACTCGCTCGTGAACCAGAAATCATTGAAGGATCCAACTCGTTAACTGTAATGCGGGTACGTACTTTCTGTTGCTCACGGATCCAACGAGTATCATTGGTCACGCTAGAAAGCTGTCCATTCGCATTGTTGGTATCGTAAATCGCACGCTCTTGGCTGCTGACTTCACCAGTAAATACTTTGCCGGGTAGGGCATCGAAGGACACCAACACTTCGCGACCATTAGTTAGCTTATCAATGCCTTTTTCGTTGAAGTCTGCACTGATCCACGCATGGGCTTCGTCCACCAGCATCAATGACGCTGTGCCTTGTGTAATATAGCTGCCTGATTGCAGTTGCAAGTTCGTTACCACGCCTTCGGTTTGCGCCACGATTTGGGTGTGGCTTAAACCCAGCTCCGCACTGGCAAGTTTTGCTTCTGCCAATTCAATAGCCGCCGTGCGGTCTTGAGTAGAAAGCTCTGCCTCAATGCGCTTCACTTCCGCGTTCGCCGCTTCCACCGCGCTGCTGGCGACTTGTGTATTGGTGATCGCGTCATCCAGCTCTTGCTCGGTTGCCAGCCCTTTATTGCGTAGTTTCTGGTTACGCGCCAGTTTTTGCTTCGCGTTGTGGTATTCGAATTCGCGTTGGCTTTGGGTTTGTTTCGCTGCTGCCAATTGTTGCCATTTCGCGGAATCTGATTCACGAGCTTGGCGCAGTTCGGCTTTCGCTTGTGCCACTTTCAATTGGTAACTGCTGGCATCGATAGCAAACAGTGGCTGACCTTTTTCAACCAATTCACCGTTATTCACCATCACATCTGTGATCACGCCAGATACCTCCGGCGCAATGGTTGCGACATTACGATGCAGTGTCGCTTGGGTGGTGAAAGGGGAAACATTATCTGAGGTGACTAAAAAAGCGGAGAACAAAGCTGCCGCTGAAAAAACAGTGTATATCGCGTATTTATAAAAATTTTCTTTCACGTCTGTACCTAGTATTCATTCGTTATCAAGCGCCGCGTTCACGGCATATTCGGGTCTCTTTTCTACGTGGGCTAGGTTATACTCATCTAAAATTGGAAAAAATAACCAATGGAAGAAGTATGAATTCCATATTTGGAAACGTTGATGATTTGTACCTGTTTTGCTCAGTGGTTGAGCAAGGTTCTCTGCTCGCGGCGGCGAAAAAGCTCGAACTGCCGGTCTCTACTATGTCTCGTCGTTTATCGGCGCTGGAAGCGCGTCTAGGGCTCAGATTGTTGGAGAAGAAAGGCCGTGAGTTGGTGGCAACCGAGACAGGCTTACAGGCGTTTGATCAGCTCAGCAGTGCGATGGCGCAGATTGAATCCGGCATCTTGCAGCTCAACCAGCAAAGCCAACAAGTCGAAGGGCGAATTCGATTGGTGATGCCAAGCCGCTTCTACAATGACTTGGTCGACAAGGTGGTTGAGGACTACATCAAAACCTACCCAAAAGTGACCATCGATCTACTGCTTAGCCAAGTGAATTCGATTCCAGAAACCGATCGCGATCTGGTGGTGACATTCGAATTGGATGGGTTAGATGACATGATCGCTCGCCCGTTGTTTAAAGCGGAGCACGCCTTTTTTGTTAGCCCAGAGTACTTAGCGCAAGCGGGCGGCAGCATTGAAAGCTTAGAGGATTTAGCTAAGCAAGATTGGGTAGCCAGCACGCACACCACACAAGTGCCTATCTACCAACAAGATAAGCTGGTGGACATGCTCAACTGCAAGCCGCGCTTAGTGGTCAATGATATAACCGCAGTGATCAAAGCAGTGGAAAACGGCTTGGGGATCGCCTCGATTCCCATTCGTCATGTGAAGCCTGAGCTGAATCTGGTGCAAGTCGCGCAATCATACAGCCGTGGGGATCGCCAAGCCTATTTGGTTTATCGCCAACGCAACTACCAGCCTAAAGCTCTCAGCTTAATGATTGAGGCGATATTGCAGGCTGCCGAAACACAAAACCATTCATCCTCTCTCAATACCATTCACTCCGCATAAGTGCCATTGGTCGCATGCAAAAGCAGCGTGCGATCTTCTCCCTTAATCTGAAACCATCAAATCACGTTCAACTAAGGACAGTACATGATGGTTTCTCAATCTCGCTCAATCAAAGCTCTTAAACTGGCAAGTACGTTTATCGCCGCATTTGCACTTAGCAGCAATTTGGCTCTGGCTAATCCAAGCGAGCGCACACTCAGTCAATTCAACCAAGCGGCGCAAGGTGACTCTGGCTTAGTTGATACCGTTTACGGCGAATTATCTAAACAACTCGAAGAGCAAGGCGCAACGCCGGTGACCTTGGTGTATTTAGGTAGTGCTGAAACGTTGCAAGGTCGTGAGGCGTTTATGCCTTGGAACAAGATGAAGTTCACCGAGCGCGGTCTTGCCACAATCCAAAAAGGTTTGGACCTAATGGCGAATCAGCCAGTACCACTGCAAGAGCAACAACGCTTACAAGGCTTGCCGGAATACCAGCTAGCTACCGCCATGGCAGCTACTACGTTTACCTCTCTGCCAGACATGTTCAATCACTTTGAGCGTGGCTACGAGCTGTACCTTTCTCTGCTCGATGAACCGAGTTTTAGCCAACAACCTTTCGCGGCTACTTCGTGGATTTACCGTTATGCCATTGAAGCGGCACTGCGCGCTGAAGATGTTCAACAAGCCAAAATATGGTTAGCGCAAATGGAGCAATTGGGCGACAGCAATCTAGAAACGCAAACCGCGAAAGCGTTGTTAGCCAAGTATTAGGGAGGCGTCATGATCGTTTTTAATCAACTCAGTCGCGATTACGCCCTTGGCAGCCAAACCGTACGTGCATTGCGAGACGTGTCTGGTGAAGTGTTTGCCGGCGAAATGGTGGCATTGTGTGGACCGTCGGGCTCAGGCAAAAGCACCTTACTTAACGTGCTTGGCATGCTGGATACTCAATACCAAGGTCAGGTGACATTTGTAGGCAGCCCATACCCAACCGGACAAATGCAGGCTGCGAAAATGCGCCGTGAAAAGCTTGGCTTTGTGTTCCAAAAATTCAACCTTGTTCCCGTGATGACGGCACTAGAGAACGTGGCGTATCCGCTACATCTCAATGGCTTTTCAAAAGTAGAACAAACCGAGCTCGCCACACAAATGTTAGAGCACGTTGGCTTAGGCGAGTTTATTCATCACATGCCAGACAACCTATCAGGCGGCCAGCAGCAGCGTGTGGCAATTGCACGCGCCTTAGTGCACAAACCGGCATTGGTGATTGCCGATGAGCCAACCGCAAGTCTTGATAGTCAAACTGCTAACAAGGTCATCGACATTATGAAAGGGCTCGGACACGAGCTTGGCACCACTTTTATCGTCGCTACACACGACTCTCGTATGGCATCTCGCTGCGATCGCACCATTGAATTGGTGGATGGCAAAATCACCCAAACGCACGCAAGTGTGGAGGAGGTTTCATGGGCAAGCTAATTCCAGTTTCCGTTCGCCTTGCTTGGTTGAACCTGCAACGTAATCGCCGCCGCAGTTTGTTGTCGATGCTGATCATCGCCATTGCCGTGTTTGCGTTAACCAGTGCGGGTGGTTTTGGTCTGTATACCTACGACAGTTTGAAAGAATCGACAGCACGTGACACGGGGCATCTGACGTTAACCACACCGGGTTACTTCGCCAAAGAAGAAGAGATGCCGCTGAGTAATGGGTTAACTCATGCGGACTACATCACCAAGCAATTGATTGGCTTGAATGAAGTGCGAGGCGTGCAGCCACGAGTTGAGTTCAGCGGTTTGATTTCCAACGGCAACAAGTCATCGATCTTTATGGGCATTGGTGTTAACGAGCGCGAATTCGATATGAAAGGACCGTTTTTGGATGTGCGCGAAGGGCAGACTCTATCCAACATTCATGCTTCGCGTTATGACCCAGCAGAGCCAGAAGTGATGCTTGGCGTTGATTTGGCGAACAACTTAAGCGTGCACGTTGGCGATTGGATTACCTTGCTGGCGACCACTACCGACGGTGCATTGAATGCGTATGACTTCAAAGTTCGTGGCATCTATTCAACAGGCGTACCAGAGCTTGATAAACGCCAGCTGTACGTGCACATCAACAGCGCGCAATCGCTGCTCGGTTCAGACAAAGTCAGTGCGTTATCTGTCTTCCTGTTCGATACCAGTTTAACTAGCCAAGTCGAGCAACAAGTGGCTTCGGTTCTGAGTAAGCAAAAGCAGAACTTTGGTGATCAAGATATTGAGATCACGCCTTGGCAAGAACGTGCGTTTTTCTATCTCAAAGTGAAAGATTTGTATGACCGCATCTTCGGCATCATGGGTGCAGTAATGGCGTTGGTGGTCTTTGTCGCGCTGTTCAACACCATGACCATGTCGGTCACCGAGCGTACCCGTGAAATCGGCACCTTGTCGGCTCTTGGTAGCTACCCTCGCGAAATCATTGCTGGGTTCTTGCGTGAAGCAGGGTTACTCGCGGTGATTGGCAGCTTAATCGGCGCTTTGTTCACTGCATTAGTTACCGTCTTACTGATGGTCGTGGATGTGCAAATGCCGCCACCGCCAGGACGCACAGAAGGTTACCCATTAACGATTTACTTCTCTTGGGAGTTGGTGGCTGTCGCAGGATTCGCAGTATTGATGATTTGTTTGGTTGCGGCATTTTTCTCGGCGCGCAAGGGGGTGAATAAGCCAATTACGGAGGCACTGATTTATGTTTAATTTCAAATCACTATTACCAATTGCATTGCTGACGGTAACTGGCGTTACAAGCATGAATGCCAGTGCGAATGAAACACCGCTAGATGCACAGCAAGTTGCGCAATTGATTGAAAAAGCGGACAGCTACCGCTTGCAAGATGATTCCTCCAAAGTGGTGTCACTGGTGCGCTTATATCAAGACCAAGAATTAGATAAAACTCGCCTTTACCACGTGTACACGCGTCCAAATCGTGAATCGTTGGTGGTGTTTAAATCGGCAGTCGAAGCTGGGCAAAAGATGCTGATGATGGGCGATAACTATTGGCTACAAATGCCAAAGAGCCGACGTCCGATTCGCATTACGCCAATGCAAAAGCTGCTTGGTGAAGCGTCTATCGGCGACATCTCAACCCTGACGTGGAGCCAAGATTATCAAGGTGAATGGAAAGCGACAGAAACCGTTTCGGTGAACGGCGAGAGTGTCGCGGCTTATCACCTTGCTTTAACCGCGAAAACCAAAGGGGCGAGCTATCAGAAGATCGACTTGTGGTTGTCTGAGCAAGATGCGTTTCCAATCAAAGCCGATCTTTACTTGCGCTCTGGCAAACTCGCCAAGCAAGCGCAATACGGACGAGCAAGCGACAACGGTGAAGACTACGTCAGTGAGATGACCTTGCTTGATAGCATTCAGCCGAGCAAAAAGACCGTTATCGAGTATCAAGAAATCGTGCCTTGGCAACTGGATAACAAGTTTTACAACCCAAGCTATTTGCCTAAAGCCAACACGACTCAGCTTTAGCTTCAACTCCGTAAACAGAGCGATTAAAACGAGCAAGGAAGTCACATGAAACCGCACCAGCTTAACCTTAACAAAAGCATCAGTCTGTTGATTGCTGCGTCATTGTGTGTGGGCGCTGCAGCCCCAGTTTTTGCCAATGATGAACTGAGTTTTGAGTGGGATTGGGCTGTCAGCTACGAAACTGCCAAG
Source organism: Vibrio sp. B1ASS3 (assembly GCF_905175355.1). Taxonomy (NCBI): domain Bacteria; kingdom Pseudomonadati; phylum Pseudomonadota; class Gammaproteobacteria; order Vibrionales; family Vibrionaceae; genus Vibrio; species Vibrio sp. B1ASS3. Next base: position 2,226,287 of record NZ_HG992743.1, on the reverse strand, counting down.
CAGCGTGACAGTGCGTTTATGCAGGCGCAGGGCAGTTCTCGTGATTTACTTAATGCACTGTTGGATGTGCAGGTGAATTATCACAACTTCAGTGGTTTGTTCGCTCTGTATAGCCAAGGTTTGTACCTCAATCAACAAGGAAAGAGTGATTGGTGGAGTGAAGCTGATAACCAGTTGCTGATTAGAGAGCTGGCTTGGCTAGGGGAATGGCAAGTCGGTGATACCACTCTTGATGTGAGTTTAGGTAAGTTGCGCGTGGATTGGGGCGTGGGTTATGGCTACCGACCTTTGGATCTGTTTAAGCCTTATCGACAAAACCCGGTTGGCTTAGTCGCAGAAGAGGGTGCGGGTGTGTTTTCACTTTCACACTATGATATGGCCGGCGAGTGGACCGTCATTGCGACGGATTCAAGCTGGGGGCAACAAGACCAGAGTGCTCTTGATCAAGCCGCAGAGCAGCAAGGTGTTGGTATTCGTCGATACGCGCTGGTGGGGGACACCGAGTATCAACTGATTGGTTATTACGATGATGTGCGCCGAGGTTTACTCGGAGCCAGTGCCATTGCGGTGTGGGATGAATCCGTCGCCATGCACGGATCAATGCTGTGGCAAAAGCAAAGTGTCGGCTATCAGTTTCAGCAGGGTGATCTTTACCAACCCGTTTCGGTTGAGGAGCAAGGCAGCGCATTCCAAGCCTTAATTGGGTTGAATTGGGCAAACCAAGCTGGACACAACGTGATTGCCGAATATTGGTACGACAGCCGAGCATGGTCGAAAAGCGAATGGCAACAAGCAATAGAGCGTGGCGAATTACTCTCTCAGATCCCTGAACCTAACAACTCTCTGTTGGCTAGCAGCGCTCTACTTGCGACAAGCTACGCCCAAGGGTTTCAGCATGCCAATATCGTTCAGCATAACGTAATGCTGCACTGGAGTTGGGATGTAGAAGCATGGGCTGCATGGAACGGCGAAGCGGATATGGGCTGGCTTAGTGATGTAACCCCTACGTTGGATGTGATGCTGTCGCCACAAGATGGTGGTGTGATTGTCACACAGTGGCTTAACTACCAATGGATTGATACTGGCGATCAAAGTGTAGAAGTGGAAGTTGCCGCACGCTTTTTAACCGGAGACGACCAATCTGCTTACGCACAAATCAATGATAAGTATATGATTGTATTTAACATCAAAGGGAAATTCTAAATGTGTTCAGCAAAATCAGTGGTGAAAAGTGGATGGCCGCGTAGCTTATTAGTGACCACGGCATTTTGTCTCTTTATCGCAGCAATGACGCTCTCGGTTTGGGGCGGTCCATTTTACATTCATGTGGCGGTTAGCTTCGGATTTGGCTATTCGGCTATCTTCTTCTCATGGCTTGTCGACCGCCTGTTTCCTACCATTCCTCGTTTGGCGGAAGTGGCTATCTCGCTGACGGCATGCCTATTGTTTGGTGTGGTGAACGCTCAGCTTTGGCTTGGGGAATACTTCGGTATCTCAAGTATGCTGTCGGTTGGTCTCATGGGGTTGTTATTCAGTGCCATGTGCTTTTTCTATTTCTACTCACGCGAGCAACATGCAATCGCTCAACGAGAGTTGGAAGCCATCAAGCGCGAGAAAGCAGAGCAAGATCGTGCGCTGTTGCTGAGTCAGCTTAAGCAGATGCAAAGCCAGATTGAACCGCATTTTCTATTCAATACCTTGGCGAATATCAGCGCGCTCATGTCGCAAGATGTTGATAAAGCTAAGCTGATGCTAGAACAATTAACCGCACTGTTGCGTGCAACGCTCAAAAGCTCACGTGAAGAGCACACCACCATAGACAATGAAACGGCGTTACTTGAGGCCTACTTAGGCATCCAACAAACCCGTTTGGGTGATCGACTCAGTTACAGGATTGAGGTGGAAGAGGGATTAGGCAGAACCGAGTTACCGCCGATGATGCTCCAACCTTTAATCGAAAACGCTATCATCCATGGTATTGAACCGAAGCGAGAAGGCGGCGAAGTCAGCTTACTCATTAAGCGCGAACAACAGAACTTGAAGATTGAAGTCAGAGACACGGGGGTTGGCTTGAATCACGTTAGTGGGCACATGGGGTCTGGCGTGGGTCTAAGTAATCTCAAGCAGCGAGTTGAAGCTTTGTTCGCAGGTCAAGGAGAGGTTTCTATCAGTGAGTCTGCTCAGGGTGGCGTTTGTGTTCGCCTGAGTTGGCCAATGGAATCGTAACCAAGGAAGAAAGGAATGAATACAGGGTTTACTGCCATTATTGCTGATGATGAACCGTTATTGAGGCGTCATCTTGATAAAAGCCTAGCTGAAGTGTGGCCAGAGCTAGAGGTGATAGCCAAAGTCGCCGATGGTGAACAAGCGTTGCAAGCCATTGAGCAAAGCCAACCTGATATTGCGTTTCTCGATATTCGTATGCCAGTTTTGGATGGCATGACATTAGCGCAAAAACTCAATCAATTCGCCAATCCACCTTTGATTGTGTTTGTCACCGCGTACGATGATTACGCCATCAAAGCTTTTGAGCAAAATGCCGCCGATTATTTGCTCAAGCCTATCTCGGATGAGCGCCTCCTGACGACGTGTGAAAGAGTGAAAGCACGCCTTGCCAAGCGAGAGCAAGAAAGCAGTAATGTGCAGGTGAGCAGCCTGTTAGAACAGTTGCAGCAATTATCTGCTCCACAAACGCCGCAATATCTTCAGTGGATCAAAGCGACGCAAGGGGAAGATATTCATCTGATTGCTACGTCTGATGTGTTGTATTTCAAAGCGGAAGAAAAATACGTTTCTGTGTATGCACAACAAGGACAAGGCAAAGTGCAGGAGTATTTGATTCGTACATCGTTGAAAGAGTTGATAGGGCAGCTTAACCCAGAACAGTTCTGGCAAGTGCACCGTTCAAGCGTGGTGCAAGTGTGCAAAATTAGCAAAGTAAACAAAGACTTTGCTGGAAGGATGTTTGTTCACGTTGGAGAAAACAAGCTCCCTGTGAGCCGTGCATCTCAAAGTTTGTTCAAAGGGATGTAATCGCTAGAACTGCTCACTCTTTACACTGTAAACTCGCTACTCTTAACCCAAATTATCAAGGAAGATAAATGAGTTATCGCGTAACCCTGTTAAATGCGACGGGAGAGTTGTCTCCAATCTCTGAGTATTTGCATCAGAAACTTGATGATCTGAGCTCACAACTTTCTAGTTACTTTGATTTAAGTAACATTGACCTCACCATTAGCCCGTTTGATCGCAATGACGTACCGCAGACGGGGATTGGTGGCTATTGCTTAAGCGCCTATCGTGTAGAGATTCTGCTTGATACTCAACGTGCTGATATTAAGAATGTTATTGAGAAAGAACTAGCTGCGGTGTTAGCGCATGAGTTGCATCACCTGTTCCGTATGCGAGCGGGAGAGAATGGCGTTGCGCTTGGTGATGTACTGATTATGGAAGGGTTAGCTTGTCACTTCGAACGTAAGATGAATGGCGGCGTCACTCCGAGCTTGTTTGAGCAAATCAAAGATCAAGATTGGCGCCCTTTCTATGCTGAGATGAAAGACAAGCTGACCAGCTTAGATTACAACTTCGACGCTTACTTTCTTGGCAGCGATGAAAGCCGCTGGCCGAAATACATGGGGTATTGGGTTGGGTACAACCTTGTTGTTGAATATCTGGCTGATTTTCAAGGCTCCGAGCTTGATTTAGTCGGAGCAAAAGCCGAGCTTTTCTATCAATAACTCTAGCTAGTAGGCTGAGTCATAAAAACAAAAAGCGCCCAAGTCATAAGACGTTAGGCGCTTTTGTCGTTTTATAGCGACGATTTCTCCGAAGAGGCGAATAGGCTTATTCGCTGACCGTCACTTTCTCGATAATGATTGGATCGCATGGCACATCATCGTGACCAAGCTTAGAGGTCGTTTTTACTTTCGCGATGCGATTTACGACATCCATACCCGCGGTCACTTTACCAAACACGGCGTAGCCCCAACCTAGATTGGTAGTTGCGGTGTGGTCTAGGAAATCATTGTCTTCCAAGTTAATGAAGAACTGTGCCGTTGCAGAGTGCGGTGCATCGGTACGCGCCATTGCGATAGTGCCAACAAGGTTCTTTAGACCACGGTTTGCTTCATTCGCGATCGGTGCGCGCGTTGGCTTTTCTGTCATGTCTTCGGTGTGACCGCCACCTTGGATCATAAAGCCATCGATAACGCGGTGGAAAATGGTGCCGTTGTAGAAGCCATCTTCACAGTATTTTTTGAAGTTCTTTGAGCTAACTGGCGCTCGTTCTAGGTTCAGTTCAATCTCGATGTCACCGAAATTGGTGGTCATAATAATCATCTGGTTTGCCCTTATGGGTGCTAAGTTGGCGTCGCTGTTTGCATGGTGAATGGGTGAGGAAAGCGTTAAACCGTAAAGCGACCGACCAAGTCGTACAGCTCATTAGCTTTGTGGTTAAGGTTGCCACTGCCTGCACGGTTTTGGTTGGCAAGGTGTGCCGATTGGCTGCTTTGTTGAGAGATGACTTCGATGCGTTGTGAAATCTCTTGCCCAACTTGGCTTTGCTCTTCGGTTGCTGTTGCGATCAGGGTGTTCATGTCCATGATGTTAGCAATCGCGGCTTGGATTTCTTGCAGTGCGGCGGAGGCTGCTCGTGCTTCCTCAACCGTTGCTTCACCACGCGCTTGGCTTGAACCCATGGCTTTCACTGCTGCATCCGAGCCAGACTTCAACTGCTCAATCATTTGGTGAATTTCGCCTGTGCTGTCTTGAGTGCGACTTGCCAGTTTACGAACCTCATCGGCAACGACTGCGAAGCCGCGACCTTGTTCGCCTGCACGGGCTGCTTCAATGGCTGCGTTTAGTGCCAATAGGTTGGTTTGCTCGGCGATGTCTTGAATCACTTCTAGCGAAGAAGAAATGTTTTGTACATCGCTTTCTAAGCGAGAAATCACCGTGCTGGCTTCCGACACTTCTAGTGCGAGCGCTTCGACAGAGCTCGCTGCGGAATCAACAATGTGTTTTGCTTGCTGTGAATTTTCATCGGCGTCTTTGGCGGATTGCGCCGCTTGGTTAGCGTTGCTGGAAATCTCGTGCGCCGTTGCTGTCATCTCGGTCATTGCTGCAGCGACTTGTTCGGTTTCTTCACGTTGACCTGAAGCCAATTCGTCCACTTGCGATGCTCGCTGTGACATGTCGTTGGTCTCTGAAACCACTTCTTGCCCTACGTGGCTAACACTCTTGATGATGCCTTGCAGGCTTTCAACGAAGATATTGAAGTTACGGCTCAGCTGGGTGAATTCAGGTACGCTTGATTCTTCCATCCGCGCGGTTAAGTCTGCATCGCCTTGCGCGAAAGAGTGGATTGAGGCATCAAACTGCTCAATAGGCTTCATGATGCTGCGGTTAACAAACACCGCGAAGACCGCGACGATAGCTGCAATCGAAACACAGAACAGAGCAATTGCCGTCAGTGTGGTGTTGAGGGCCTGATGCGCGGCTTCTTCCATGTTTGCCACAATCGCGTCGATATCGTCAGTGTAGAAGCCCGTACCCAACATCAAATCCCATTCAGGAATAAAGACTGAGTAGCTGAGTTTCGGTAGTGCTTCGCTCTGACCGAGTTTCGGGAAGTAATAAGTCGTGAACTCACCAGTTTTGGAATTTTTGATCAAATCCTGAATTAGGTAATTGCCTTTCTTGTCCTGCAAGTTATAGAAGTTCTCTCCGATGCCTTTGGTGTTTTTACCCACCACGACACGCACGCCTTTTGAATCGTAGCCAAAGATGTAGCCGGATTGGCCAAACTCCAACTGTTTCAAGATAGGCAGTGCTTCTTCCAGTGGGGCATTTTGAGCGAGTAGTGGCTCGACGGCGGAGCGCGCCATTTGGACGTAGTTTTTGAGCTCGGCTTTTTTCATCTCCATCATTTGACTTCGAGTCTGCTCAATCTCGTGTTCGTTGTAGGCAGTGGTTTGTAGGTAGGTGAACCACATCATGCCTATTGCCATGGTTAGAATTGGAATTATTGAAAGGATATATAGTCGTTTTCTGATCGTCAGATTCATAGAGACGTCCTTCTCTCGGCGCAGCGTTACAAGTGACAAGCTGAATAAGCTTGCCTGATAAAATTATTAATACTTATTGTTGTAATGCTTAGAGATTAACCGAGTTAATCAATCAGAAGTACTGGAAGTTTATAAATTTAGACTAAGGTCGTAGCATTTTTAAGCAGGATCACAATTAACGTGAACACGAACCGTTATTGCAGCGAGAAGTGCCCGTTAACCAGTAGGAGACGCGGTAGCGGTTTTTGGCAAATTTGAGGTAAAGCCAATCCGCAACAGGTTTGACAACGCGCCAACGTAGCGGTGCATACAACCAACCGCGACCGACAAGTTGCCATGCACGATGAGTCACATCCAACCCAAGCAGCAACTCTCCCTTATCGTTGAGGGCATGCAAAATGGTGTTGGCTTGCTCCGGATCGATCTGCGGATAAGCGGCGAACGCCTCGCTGTAGATATCGACGGTTTTTATTTGCTGCTTGGCATCGCGTTGTTTTAGCGCCTTCATCTCCTTGGCGCACAAGGGACAAGTGCCATCGTAAAATACGGTCAGTTTGGTCATGATTGAGCTCATTATTGGCGGTTCTTTTCCCTTTTACGCGATTATTTTTCTTTTAGTTCATTGTCTTGCAAGTAATGCAGCCAATTATCACGGATGTTGCCGTAATTGAATTGGCAGAACTCTTTGCGATCACGTAAGTAATCTTTTTCTACTTCATTGAGTAAGGCTTTGTATTGCTCTGGATCGCTGCCGTAGACCAGACACAGGGTAGAGAAGTAACGCTGCAGATCGAAACTGTGCTCATCAATGTACTCGCCAAAATCGTAGTAGTCCGGTCTGTCGTCGGATTCGAATGCGAACATGTCTGCAGCACTGATCGCCACATCGGCACCGTCATCAACGTAATCAATCAACAAAATGGTCGCGAAGTTGTCGACCGCATCTTCCTCTTTACCCAGTACCGGAATGTTTTGATCGGCAATGTAAGCGTGTCCGGCTTCGTGCAATAGTGTGTGCAGCAAAGTATCGAGCGCGCCCGTTTTCGGTGATTTACCGTAACGTTCTTGGTATTTGTTGTTGGTGAAGTAGTTGAATGATTCCAGATAGAAGGTGTAGGGAATATGGATGGTGTGAGTTTCTGGATCGTAAAGTGGACCGTCTTCGCCACCGTAGGTCAGTGTTAGTGGGTTATCAAACGGGAAGTAATCATCAGAAAGCTGGACGAAGATGTCGTTCACTTCACTGCTTTCAATCACTTGCGCAGCAAAGCGATCGTCAGCAGTTTCCGCAGGGCGGTATTCGATTTTAATGTTTTCGCTCGCAGACGCTGTGGCAGCAAACAGCAGCAGAGAGGCAAAGGCAGAGTGACTTTTCATTTTTGGAATCTTGTTATTTGTTTGGTTTGCTTGAAAATTATACATGCTTTTTATAGTGTGCGCGCTGGAGGACACATTCATGAATAATCCATTACTACTGCAACCCCGCATCCAATAGGCGTCGTTGACTGAGAACGCAGCAACAACGCCACGAGAAATCGTTCCGTGGCATACATTTACTCTATTGAGGTAATTGCCATGAAAAAACATTGGTCCAAATTTCAGTACCTGCACCAAGTGGTGCAAAACCAAAACATCCACATCAAAGGCACGCACAGTTATTACAGCGATTGTTGGGATAACGGCTTCGAAGATTCTGTCGTGCGTTATCTGCATGGTGATGAAGTCAGTAAAGCATGGCAGCCGAGGTGGGAAGTCGATCAGCTCTACATCGGTGATTACGTTTGTATCGCGGCTGAAGCGGTGATTTTGATGGGCGGCAACCATAATCACAGGACGGACTGGTTCTGTCTGTATCCGTTTCTTGATGACATTGAGCAATCTTACCAAGGCAAGGGCGATACCGTGATTGGTGATGCAGCTTGGATTGGCATGCGCGCGATGATCATGCCCGGCGTCACCATTGGGGAAGGCGCAGTGATTGCCGCTAACAGCGTCGTGACCAAAGATGTCCCACCTTACACCGTGGTGGCAGGATCTCCGGCAAAACCCGTTAAGCTTCGCTTCGAGCAAGACATCATTGATAAGCTGCTCGCCCTGCAAATCTATACGTGGGATGAAGCCAAGTTCGAGGCACTTCGCGCTTTCATCTGCAGTAATGATATTGAACAGTTGATCATTGCAGAAGCAAACTATGAAAGTGGCGAATAGCACTGAAATGAGGAAAATTTTCAGCGATATGTTATAATCTCGCTCCGTTGTAACGAGAACACTTGTTGCAAGCTTGAGAATTTCCCTGGATTCGGCTCGTTCCAAACACCATGAGTCAGAGTTTTTGAACTACGATGGGATACAAGCAAACCCAGATGTTAGAGCGCCACCACGGCGCTCTATTCGTTATGACGGGAAGGAACTTTGCTCGATAGTGATGATCACTTTCTGTTTAAGTAAGGGAGCCCGATAGCGGTTCAGAAAGTGTCACTCGGACAATACTCACAACATTATATCCATCTCCTGCAAGCAGTCATTTCTGGTTGTCTACGAAGAGGATAAGAAGGAGCTTAACAGGCTCCTTTTACATTTTAGGGCTTGCGAATAGCGCGTAAATCAGAACATCGCTTAACGACCGTCCCTTAAACTAGCCTAAGGCGCATTTAACACAACCTTTTGAGTATTTTCGAAAAAATATAGCGAGAAAATTTGCTATTGAGCGAAGGTTAAACTAACACTCAATCATTACGGAGGATGAAGAGAACAATAATAAGAGGCGATATGAATCATTTAATATCTGTAGGTGCACTGGAGTCCTTTTTGGTTGCGATCAGTGTGCTTTTCCTGGGGCATTTTATTAATGCTAAGCTACCGATCTTAAAGAAATTCAACATACCTGAGCCGATTGTGGGAGGCTTAATCGTCGCCTGCATCATTACTGCTCTTCATTTTAACGGTATCGATCTGGAATTCGATTTACCGTTGCAGAACACATTTATGCTGATGTTCTTTGCTACTGTTGGTTTAGCAGCAAACTACACTCAGTTGATGAAAGGGGGCGCGAAGGTATTCATCTTCTTAGCAGTCGCGTCGTTCTACATCATCATACAAAACGGTGTCGGTGTCTCATTAGCGGCGGCATTAGGGTTAGATCCACTGATGGGGCTTATCGCGGGTTCGATTACTCTTTCAGGTGGTCACGGCACGGGGGCGGCGTGGTCACAAACTTTCCAAGACGTTTACGGTTTGAATAACGTATTGGAAATCGCGATGGCGTCAGCAACATTCGGTTTGATCATCGGTGGTATCATCGGTAGTCCGGTTGCTCAGCGATTGATCGAAAAGAACAAGATCGAATCTGAGTATGGTCCTGGTGGCCGAGATGCCAAAACCCACGAAAAATTCCCAGAGTTGGTGACGTACAACGAATACGAAGAAGACAAAGTAACCGCGAAAAAAGTGGTTGAGAAACTGTTCTTCCTATTAATCTGTGTAACAGGTGCGAAGTACGTAGAGCAATGGGTGAGCACTTACGAGATTAAATGGCTGATGATTCCAGACTTCGTTTATGCGTTGTTCATTGGTGTTATCATCACTAACTTCTTGGAAGTGACTAAAGTTCGTAAGTTGGATACAGAAACGGTCGATATGCTAGGTACGGTATCACTGTCTCTATTCTTAGCAATGGCATTGATGAGCCTAAAACTGTGGAACATTTTCGACCTAGCAATCCCATTCTTGGTGATTCTGGGCGTGCAGTCGGTGATTCTGGCTATCTTCACCTATTACGTAACGTTCAAGGTGATGGGTAGCAACTATGATGCTGCGGTTATCTCCGGTGGTCACTGTGGTTTTGGTTTGGGTGCAACCCCAACGGCGGTAATGAACATGGGTTCAATCGTTAACCGCTTTGGTCCGTCACCACAAGCATTCATGGTTGTGCCGATTGTAGGTGCCTTCTTCATCGACATCGTTAACTTGATCATTCTACAAGGTTACATTTCGTTCCTTGGCTAGATAGATTAAGACGCCAAATAAAACAAAAGGTCACAGTATTGCTGTGACCTTTTTTGTATCTGGCGTTCTCCAACGAGTAGCTGCGTCTGTCTATACGCACGCTTTCATTTTCAAGCGGTTCTTGTTGTCGCGATTAGCAAGAACTTGCTGGTGGTCATCAATTGTCCCCAGTGTTTTCGCCATGCGATCGTAAAGCACAACGTTCACCGTCGCGGCTAGGTTCATACAACCGTGAGTCGGGACGTACACCACGTGATGTGCCTTATCGATCATCTCTTGCGGCAGTGAACCGTCCTCCGGTCCAAACACATAAATCGCGTTCTCTGGGTGAGTGAATTGCGGCAGTGCTGTTGCACCGACCACTAACTCAACACAAACAATTTCCACATCGTCGGCAACATTAGCAGTGAGGTCTTCCATCTCCACTAATTGAATACGTTCTTGTGAGTTCTGGGTGTCGGTCTGGAACTTTACTGCGCGGCTGTAGCGTGTGCCGTTGTAACGAACTTGCGCAGCGTCGTAGCAGCCTGCGGCTCGTAATACAGCGCCAACGTTGGTCGGACTCTTTGGGTTGTACAGTCCAATAATGGCTGTTGGCTTGGTGGTCATGGTTGGTGTTCTGCTTTTCAAAAATTCTAGATAACAGCGCTGAGCGCATTAAGCGGGGGATTATGAACTTAACCACGCCGAAGCGCTATTGCTATAGGGTGATTATTTTTGCGTTGGAGCAAACAGAGTGAAGATTGATGGTGCTAAAAATGAAAAAAGCGAGGACAGTACCTCGCTTTTTGTGTGGTTTCGCTTGTGCTTGTTAGTTCACGGTGCGGCTGAACTTGATGCTAGCCGTCCAAGCAAGCACACCAATGAAAGCGTAAACCCCAACGTTCATCCAACCTGCATCTGGAATCGCGCTGAACGGGTTTGGCGCAAGAATCGCGTGCAGTGGTAGATAGAAAATTGCCGAGAAGAAATCATCCAGACCATAGAAGTTGAACATCGCAATCGGCATCCAGCGCAGCGCGTAAATACCAATCAAGATCACCAACAGTGGTGAGTTCACTTTCTGTGAGATTGCCATTGCAGCCAGTGCGAGCGGCAATAACAACACGCCTGCCACTACCATTCGAAGCAAGAATTCAATCCAATTCAGCAGCACGAAGCCCAATGATGCTTGGCGATACAATAACGCCAGCTGGTGGTCGGTTGAAACATTCAACATCCACAGCATAAAGTCGGCAGCGAAAACCAATACCGAACACACCAATGGAATCACCAATAAACCAAACGTCAGCTTCACCAGATGGGTTTTCACGTCACTGACAGGCATACTGCGCCAAAACATGATACTGCCCTCTGAGCGCTCTTTACGCAGCGTTCTCGGGAAGTATTGAGTGCCAAGCAGGATAGACAACAAACCAATGCCACCGGTGATCAGCATGTTGACGTCATCGCCGAGCTCTTTGTGGATGTCACTGACATCACCGCCAAAGCTCATTTGGAAGAACATATTGTGTTGCAGTGTCGAGCTACTCATCAAGCTGACAAACAGCAGCACGCCACAGGCAAACATAAACAACGGCACGCGCGTAACCAACGGGTTCTCTAGCCACTCTTTACGCAACATCGCGATAATCGATTTCATTATGCTGCCTCCTTCTGCAATGCTAAGAACAGATCCGCAAGCTTGACGCCATACACATCACCTAGCCCAGCAACTTGCTCTGCGTATTGTGACGACAGCAACCATTTAGTCGTGCCTAAGCCTTTTTGCGATGACAGTGGTTTCAGCGCTTCGATTTGTGCGCGATGCTCATCACTGGCATCGAGAATGAAGTAAGCTTCGCTGATGCTGTCCATTGAAGTTTGCAGAACAGGTCGACCGTGTTTAAGGACCAGCACGTCCGTCAGTAGGTGTTCGATTTCCGATACTTCATGGCTCGCTATGATCAGCACACGCTCGCCATCGTGGAACCATTCCAGCAAGTGACGGTAGAATGTATCGCGATAAACCAAATCCAAACCAAGCGTTGGCTCGTCTAGAATCAGAATCTGCGTATTGGTCGCGATGACGACAGCCAAGTGCAATTGTACCTTCATGCCCTTCGATAGGGATTTGATACGTGCACGCGGCTTAATGTCGGTTTGACGAAGCATGCTATCGGCTTTGCTGCGATTAAAACCTGGGTGTACGCCCTCGGTGTAATCGAGCAGCTGAGCAACCGTCATCCAGTTTGGTAGAACGTTCACATCTGAGATGTAAGACAAGCTCTGCATGATTTTGTCGCGTTGCATGATTGGCTCAAAGCCGTTGATGCGAATGGTGCCCTGATATTCGTGTGCACCGAGTAGGGCGTTAATGAGAGTCGATTTACCCGCACCGTTATGACCTAGCAAGCCAAGCACTTGACCCGCTTGTAGATCAAAGCTCACGTCATGCAGTGCTTCACCCTGCTGACGATATTGCTTGGAGACGTGTTTTACACTGACTAATGCGCTCATTGGTCACCTTCAATATGTGTTTGGATTTGTTGGATAAATTCATCAAGTGACATATCCAGACGTTGTAGTGTGCCGGCGATCTGCGGAATTTGTTGTTCAAGGAAACGGGCTTTTTCATCAGCAAGCAGCTGTTTTTTTGCACCTTGGGCGACAAACATGCCTTGCCCACGTTTCTTCTCAATCAATCCTTCATCAACCAATAATTGATAGCCCTTCATGACCGTCAGGTGGTTGATCTTCATATCCGCAGAGACACTGCGTACCGAAGGCAAAGCTTCGCCCTCTTGCCAGATGCCTTGCAATATTTGCTGGGTGATCTGGTCAGCCAACTGACGGAAAATCGGTTGGCGATCATGCCAATGCGTCATGATTGGTTTCCTTGGCTGAGTTGGTGTTATATATATGTATAACACCTTGGCGATGGGATAGAAAGCGCCAATCTTCTTGCGGTGTTTTCTCAATCACTTTTGTCGAGGAAAATTCGACAAAGTTTGCACCAGAGTTTCACGCAAAATTTGCACGCAATCGCATACGTTTTTTGCCTTCAAAAACTGGTAAAAAATTGTTCACTTCTCATAAGTTGAGAAGAGCGAAAAAAACGAGAAAATTGCGCCACAAAACTTGGTGAAAAAGTGTGTTTTTTCATTGAGTGAGAATTGGGTGAATATCCGAGTTATTGCTTTCTTATTTAATGAGAATTTAGTGGGTTTGGACCCTAGAAAACCACACGTTCAGTAGGCACTCTGACCTGCCTAAATACCGCTCAACCTGCGAGTTGTTACTCAAAGGATGAGAAAAAGGAGGCAAAGAGGTTTTATGAATCAGGTCATTTCTGTCGGTCCACAAGAGTCGTTTCTCGTCGCTATTTGTGTGTTGTTCTTGGGACAATTCGTTAACGCTAAATTACCGATCTTAAAGAAATTCAATATTCCCGAGCCAATCGTGGGTGGTTTGATTGTCGCTTGTGCGATCACCGCGATGCATTTCAATGGCGTGGATTTAGTTTTCGATTTACCGCTGCAAAACACTTTCATGTTGATGTTCTTCGCTACCGTTGGCTTGGCAGCGAACTACACCCAATTGATTAAAGGCGGCGCTAAGGTGTTTATCTTCTTAGCCGTGGCATCGGTGTACATTCTTATTCAAAACGCGGTCGGTGTCTCTTTGGCAACCGCGCTTGGCTTAGACCCGCTAATGGGCTTGATTGCAGGTTCGATTACGCTGTCTGGCGGTCACGGTACGGGCGCAGCATGGTCGCAAACCTTCCAAGATATGTACGGCTTGCACAACGTTTTAGAAGTGGCAATGGCATCCGCTACCTTTGGATTGGTGATTGGTGGCATCATCGGCAGTCCTGTGGCGCAGCGTTTAATAGATAAGCACAACCTTGAATCTGAATATGGACGCACCAACCAAACTCACGAACGTTTCCCTGAATTGGTGACCTACAACGAGCACGAAGAAGACCGAGTGACCGCGAAGAAAGTGGTCGAAAGCTTGTCGATCATCCTGCTGTGTGTCACTGGTGCTGGCTACTTAGAAGGTTGGGTGAGCAGCTTTGGCATCAAATGGTTGATGATTCCGGACTTTGTTTACGCGCTGTTTATCGGTGTGGTGATCACCAACATCATGGAAGTGACCAAAGTACGCAAAGTGGATGTTGAGACGGTCGATATTCTTGGTACGGTTTCGCTGTCTCTGTTCCTAGCGATGGCACTAATGAGCCTAAAACTGTGGAACATCTTCGACTTAGCAATCCCGTTCCTCATCATCCTAGCGGTGCAATCGGTGATTCTGGCAGTCTTCGCGTACTACGTAACGTTCCGTGTGATGGGCAGCAACTACGATGCAGCAGTTATCGCAAGTGGTCACTGTGGCTTTGGTCTGGGCGCAACCCCAACGGCAGTCATGAACATGGGCTCTATCGTTAACCGCTTCGGTCCATCACCACAAGCCTTTATGGTGGTGCCTATTGTTGGCGCGTTCTTTATCGACATCGTCAACCTAGTGATTCTGCAAGGCTGTATTTCATTTATTAAGTAATCAGTCTCGCGCCACAAAACAAAAGCCAGTCCTGAGAGACTGGCTTTTTTGATCGGCTTAGAGCAATAGGCATCAACAATTTAGATTACTGGAATGAGCCATGTCCTTTAAATTTATCAATGACTAATATTCGGTTTGTTGAGGACGTTACTGATGTGAAATCGTCGGACATTTATCATCAGTAATTTCCTTTTCTCCTTATAAGACTCTAGCTAATTGCCCGTCGCATCCATCATCGCGACGGGCTTTTTTTATTCCTGCCAAACGGACGTTGCGACGGAATTACAAGAACGCTTTGTATGGCAGTTCTGGTTCGTTTTTGAAGATGTCGCTAAAGCCACGGAAGTGTTGGTAGTGCATGCGACCTTTATCGGTTGGGAAGGTGTATTTGCCCCCAACTTGCCAGAAGAACGGTGCGAACTTGTATTGCAGACGGTCTTTCTTCATGTTCCACAACACTTCGATTTCGCGTGGGTCGTTTTGGAAGTTCGCCCAAATATCGTGGTGGAATGGCATCACGACATCACAATTCAACGATTCTGCTGCGCGTAGGATGTCAGAAGACGTCATCTTGTCAGTCACGCCGCGAGGGTTCTCACCGAATGACAACAGTGCCACGTCGATTTGGTATTCGTTGCCGTGCGCTGCGTAGTAGTTCGAGTAGTGTGAATCACCAGAGTGGTAAACTGAGCCGCCTGAAGTTTCAATCAGGTAGTTCACCGCGCGTTTGTCCATGCCGTCGAGGATTTCTTTATCGTAAGATGAAGTCCCCTCTGGCAGCGTGACAAGTGCAGTACGGTCGAATGAATCCAGTACGCGGATCTTCATGTCGCCGACTTCAAGCACATCGCCCACTTTTGCGACCACACAACGCTCTTCTGGCACGCCCCAGCCCATCCATAAATCGACACACGCCTGTGGACCGATGAACTTCACGTGGTCACCACAGTTTTGTAGTACCGCTGCCGCGACGTTAACGTCGATATGGTCTGCGTGGTCATGGGATGCCATCACAGCGTCGATTTCTTTGATAGCAAATGGGTCAAGCGGGAAGATGGCAGTACGTAGGTTTGGTTGCAGCGCTTCGACTCCGCCCATACGCATCATTTGGTGCTGGTTCTTCATGAAGGCGTTCTTTTGCGTCTTTTTGCCCGTACCACACCAGAAGTCGATAGAGATGTTGGTGTTGCCCTCACTCTTCAACCAGATACCTGTACAACCTAGCCACCACATCGAGAATGTATTTGGTTCTACCACCGTATTTTCGATCTCTTCGTTTAACCAGGTACCCCACTCAGGGAATGTATTTAGGATCCAAGATTCACGAGTGATTTCATTTACTTTACTCATAGCAACACCTTTTTGTTTCACAATTTTTATTAAATTTGGGATGTAGGGAGCCGAGCGCCTTAATTTGTGGTTAAGGCACTGAGCTGAATTATTTTTATTTATTGGAGAAAGAGGCTAGGGCGCGTTAGACCAGAATGACCTGTGTTCCTTTCGCTTCTATCGCTTTGATGACCTCTGGGTTGGCGTTTTTGCCAGTGATCAGAATGTCGATTTTCTCGGTAGGACAGAACAACATGCCCGTTCTGTGACCCACTTTGGAGCTGTCTACCACGACGACGAGCTTGTCGATTTGCTCAAGCATTTGCTGCTCAGCCACCGCGGTTAACATGTCAGCTTTGTAGAGTCCGGCTTCGGTTAACCCTTTACCCGAGGTGAACATCCAATTACCTGCGTAACTGCCAAGCGAATTGGGCGCCGGATTTAAGAACAGTTTTTGTGAACGGTTGTATTGACCGCCAATGATGATCACATCGTCATGGTCTTCATTGATCAGGTAGCTTGCCAATGGGAAGTAGTTGGTGACGATCTGCACGTCTTGCCCACACAACTTCTGCCCTAGTAGGAAAGCGGTCGAACCGCAGTTGATGACCACGCTATCGCCAGGCTGACAAAGCTCAGCGGCTTGCATCGCAATCAAGGATTTTTCTTCGTAATGCTCAGTGCTGTTGATGTTCAGCGGTGACCATTTTTTCTTTTCTGCTTCGACGCGTTCTGCGCCGTTGCGTACTTTGCGTAGTTTGCCTAGCTCATCCAGCTTAGAGATATCACGGCGAGCCGTAGCTGGAGAGACGTTAAAGCTCTCAATAATGTGTGAGACGTTAATCGTCTGATTTTCTTCTAATAAAGACAGAATGCCATTGTGTCTTTGTACTTCATTCATACCCATCACCCTATTTGATTCAAATTCACCGAAATGTGTATCTAGTGATTATTTGGTGATTACTTGTGATTTGTTTTGATTCTATTAATCACGCTCTTGATTGTCAAATTCAAGACTGATGAAAATCTGAACTTCATCACAAGAATTTATAAGTTGTTGTATTTATTGGTAATTTAATTTTTGTGTGTGATCCGCTTACCATTTGTAGGGTTTTTTGGAGGGCAAAATTGATAAATATCAAAATAATCACAAATGAGCATTGCGTGATTACTTTTGATTGTTAGAGTTTGTTTCGTGAGCAAAAACTGAGTAGATTCTACGACATCAGATGGAATCACTCTGACCTACATACGATTACAAATAAAAAACACTCTAGGGGTAAAGATATGGAGTTCTTGTACGACATCTTCTATATTTTTTACAGCCAAGTTATGACCAAAGCCCCACTACTACTGGGTTTGGTAACATGCATTGGCTATTGGTTGCTGAGAAGAGACGCCACCACCATCATTAAAGGTTCCATCAAAACGATCGTGGGTTTCATGCTGGTTCAAGTGGGTGCAGGCACCCTAGTTGCTGGCTTCAAACCTGTGATTTCCAAACTTTCTGAATACCACGGGCTAACCGGCTCGGTCATTGACCCTTACACCTCCATGATGTCTACCATGGAAGCGATGGGCGATAACTACTCTTGGGTGGGTTACGCCGTTCTATTGGCATTAGGTATTAACATCCTCTTGGTACTGTTCCGCCGTTACACGGGTATCCGCACCATCATGCTGACTGGTCACATCATGTTCCAGCAAGCGGGTCTGATCGCCGTGTTCTACTTTGTGCTTGGCGCAAGCATGTGGGAAACCATCATTTACTCTGCGGTGTTAATGGCGCTGTACTGGGGTATCTCCTCCAACATTATGTTCAAGCCAACCGAAGAAGTCACTGGCGGGGCGGGTTTCTCAATTGGTCACCAACAACAGGTCGCGTCTTGGATTGCAACAAAAGTAGCGCCAAAACTGGGTGATAAGAACGACAGCGTTGACCACCTAGAACTGCCTAAATGGCTACACATCTTCCACGATAGCATCGCAGCAACGGCGATCGTGATGACGGTGTTCTTCGGCATCATTCTGCTTTCATTCGGTCTTGATAACCTTCAAGAAATGGCGGGCACCACACACTGGACTATCTACATCTTAGAAACGGGTCTGAAATTCGCTGTAGCGATTCAGGTGATTGTTGCCGGTGTACGTATGTTCGTTGCTGAGCTGTCTGAAGCGTTCAAAGGCATCTCTGAGCGCGTGATTCCAAATGCGGTATTGGCGATTGACTGTGCGGCTATCTACGCATTCTCTCCAAACGCAATGGTATTTGGTTTCATGTGGGGTGCGCTTGGTCAGTTCGCTGCTGTATTGGCGATGTTGGCATTCGATGCGCCAATCATGATCATCCCTGGCTTCATTCCAATGTTCTTCTCTAACGCGACCATCGGCGTATTTGCTAACCACTTCGGTGGCTGGAAAGCGGTGATGAAGATCTGTTTCGTGATGGGCATCATCGAGGTACTAGGTTCTGCTTGGGCTATCCACCTATTTAGCCAACACGGCACAGAATTCAACGGTTGGATGGGCATGGCGGACTGGGCGCTTGTATTCCCACCAATCATGCAAGGTCTGTCTGCATCGAAAATGTTCTTCTTCGTTCTTGTTGGTCTGTCTCTGGTTTACATGTTCTTCGCTTCTCGCAAGCTACGTGCTGAAGAAGACGCGCAAGGCACAGTAGAAATCAGTGAAGAGCCAGAAGTGATTGAAGCGGTAGAGCAAGCAATCAAAGCGAGCGACGGTCTGCGCCCAGTAAGCATCCTAGCAGTATGTGGTAACGGTCAAGGTTCATCGATGATGATGAAAATGAAGATCGGCAAATACCTAGAGAAGAAAGGCATTCCTCACGTGATGGACTCATGCGCAGTGTCGGACTACAAGTCGAAGCTTGCGAGCACAGACATCATCGTATCGTCGAAGCACCTGTCTGCGGAGATGGAACCAGGCGAAGGCAAGTTTGTACTCGGGGTGCAAAACATGCTTAACCCTAACTCCTTCGGGGACGAGCTACTCGACATCATCAATAAAAACTTTGTACCAGCAAAATAAAAAAGCATGACCAAATACTTTTCTTAATGAAGAGATAAGAAACCAATAACAAACAGCGGATAACAACAGTGGTGCCGGGCTTCGGAAAGCCAAAGTCACGGCACCCAAACTGGAGATAGAACAATGGGATTAAAACAATCACTGATCGACAACAACTCAATCAAACTGCAAGCAAAAGCGTCTAACTGGCGTGAAGCCATCAAGATTGGTACGGACATGTTGATTGCCTCTGGTGCGATTCAGCCTTCTTACCACGATGCCATCATCAGCAGCGTGGAAGAGTTGGGTCCTTACATCTGCATCGCGCCTAACTTAGCACTGCCACACGCACGACCAGAAAACGGCGTAATTCGTACTGCTTTCGCACTGGTTACGCTAGAAGAGCCAATCTACTTTGAAGGCGAAGACGAGCCAGTTGATGTGTTGATCACGCTAGCGGGCAGCTCTTCAGACGAGCACATGGAAGGTCTGATGGAAGTGACCCATGTGTTGGATGATGAAGACAGCGAAACGGGCGTGGATTTGGACAAGCTTCGTCGTTGCCGCAGCAAAACCGATGTATTCAACGTGATTGATGAAGCTTTGGCTGTCACCGCCTAAGGAGAAATCATGTACAGCGAACTGAAACAACGTGTGCTCGAAGCCAACCTCAAACTGCCAAAATACGGCTTGGTGACCTTCACTTGGGGCAACGTGTCTGAGATTGACCGCGAGCGCGGCGTGATTGCGATTAAACCATCAGGGGTGGAATACGATGGCATGCGCGCTGAGCACATTGTGGTGGTCGACTTAGATGGCAATGTGGTGGAAGGCAACATGAATCCATCCAGCGATACCGCGACCCACATTGAGATCTATAAAGCGTTCCCACAAGTGGGCGGCGTGGTGCACACCCACTCACGCAGCGCAACGATTTGGGCACAAGCAGGGATTGATATTCCGGCGCTGGGTACGACTCATGCCGACTACTTCTACGGTGACATCCCGTGCACTCGTAAGCTCTCACAACGTGAAATTGCCGAAGAGTACGAGAAGAACACCGGCTTAGTGATCGTGGAAGAGTTTCGTCAACGTCGCATCGACCCAATGGCTGTGCCAAGCGTGATTGTGGCAGGGCATGCGCCTTTCTCTTGGGGAACCAACGCCGATGATGCCGTGCACAACGCAGTGGTATTGGAAGAGATCTCCGCCATGGCATTAGCAACACGTTCACTCAACAGCGGCATCAAGATCCAGCCTGAGCTTTCAGACAAACACTACCTGCGTAAGCATGGTGAAAACGCCTACTACGGGCAGAGGTAACGACATGTACAAAGTGCTTGCTTTAGATTTAGACGGAACTGTCCTCACCGATGACCACAGCATTCACCCAGAGGTGAAAAAAGCGATTCAAGAAGCGCAGCAGAAGTGTCACGTGGTGATTGTCACCGGACGCCATCACACTGCGGCACGCCCGTATTACGATGAGTTGGGTCTTACCACGCCTATCATCTGCTGCAACGGCACTTATGTTTATGACTACCACAACGACCGAGTGCTCAAGCACAACTCCATTGATAAGGAAGACGCGCTGACGTTCATCGCCTTGGCGAAGGAGTTTCAGGTCAAGATGGTGATGTACGTAACCGATGCCATGACGTACTCAAACTACAACCCAATTCACTACATGGAAGCGTTGGAAAAGTGGGCGAAAACCGCGCCTGAGCACCTTCAACCGAAGATCTACAAAATCGACTCGTTCAGCGAAGAAGTGCGCAATACCGAGTTCGTGTGGAAATTTGTGGTGGAAGGCTTACCAAGCTCGGTAGAACGCTTGATTGAAAAACCATGGGTGAAAGAGAAATTTAACGGCGAACGCTCGTGGTCGAATCGCATCGACTTCGCAGCAAAAGGCAACAGCAAAGGCTTAAGACTGGCGGAATACGTTTCTGAGCTGGGTTATCACCCGAATCATGTCATTGCCGTGGGCGATAACCACAATGATATTTCCATGCTCCGTTACGCCGGATTAGGCGTTGCCATGAATAACGCAGACGAGACGGTACGTTCTAGCGCCCGTTTGGTATGCGAAACCGATAACAATAACGACGGCTTAGCTCGTCTGATACGTGAAAAAATTCAAGGATAAGCATCATGACCAAACCAATGATTCAAATCGCTCTAGACCAAACTAACCTAACTGACGCCGTGGCGGTTGCAAGCAATGTACACAGCTATGTTGATGTGATTGAAGTAGGCACCATTCTCGCGTTCGCAGAAGGGATGAATGCGGTCTCAACACTGCGTAAGAACCACCCGGACCACATTCTGGTGTGCGATATGAAGACCACTGACGGCGGCGCGATTTTGTCTCGCATGGCGTTTGAAGCGGGCGCTGACTGGATTACGGTTTCAGCCGCAGCGCACATTGCGACCATCGAAGCGTGTAAGAAAGTCGCGGATGAGTTTAGTGGCGAAATCCAAATCGAAATCTACGGCAACTGGACGATGGAAGATGCGCAAGCGTGGGTGGATCTCGGCATCACTCAAGCGATTTACCACCGTTCTCGCGATGCAGAGTTGGCAGGGATTGGCTGGACAGATGCTGACATCAGCAAGATGCGTCAACTCTCTGAGCTGGGTATCGAGCTATCTATCACGGGCGGTATCGTGCCAGAGGATATCTACCTGTTTGAAGGCATCAAAGCGAAAACCTTTATCGCAGGTCGTGCATTGGCGGGTGACAAAGGGCAAGAGACCGCAGAAGCACTGAAAGCGCAAATCGACCGTTACTGGAACTAGGGGGCGACATGTATCAGAACCTACAACGTCATCGTGTTGGCTTGTATGAGAAAGCGTTGCCGAACGAGTTGAGTTGGGAAGAAAAGCTCAGTGTGACCAAAGAGTTGGGCTTCGACTTTCTTGAGATATCGGTGGACGAATCAGACGAACGCCGCAGCCGCTTAGATTGGGACGACGAGACGATTTATGCCCTGCGTCACCAGTGTGAACGCTACGGCATGCCATTGCAGTCAATGTGTTTGAGCGCGCACCGCAAGTTCCCGTTTGGCTCGGCTGATCCGAAGATCCGAGAGCAAGCCGTGCTGCACATGGAAAAGGCGATCGCATTGGCGTACAAACTTGGCGTCCGTACCATTCAATTAGCTGGCTACGATGTGTATTACGAGCCAGCAAACCGTGCCACGCATTTGCGCTTTATTGAAGGAATGAAGGAAGCGGCGAAACTGGCAGAGCGCGCAGGTGTGATGCTTGCTGTTGAAATCATGGACACCGATTACCTCAATTCATTGAGTAAGTTCGAGGTGCTAAATCGCGAAGTGAATTCGCCGTATTTCACCGCTTATCCAGACGTGGGCAATATCTCGGGTTGGAACTATGACGTGTGTACTGAGCTGAAATTGAGTAAGCCACACATTACCCAAATCCACCTTAAAGACACCTATCGTGTGACGCCGGAATACAAAGGTCAGTTCCGCGATCTCGTGATTGGCGATGGTGAAGTGAACTTCGATGCCATCTTCCGCACACTCAAAGAGACAGACTGCGTCGTGCCACTGGTGATTGAGATGTGGGCGCACGATGAACATTGGCGTGCGCACATTCAAACCGCCCAACAGCGCTTAAATCAAGCGTGTGATCATGCGGAATTACCAAGGTTGTTTGCCGCATAATTCTTTCTGGGTCGTATAGACACTTACATGCTCCGGTGCTCGTTATTGGGCACCGTTTTCCCATCGTGGGAACGTGCAGTTTTTAACCCTCGTGAAAACTGCACTCTTTCGTTTCATTGGTTGACTTACCATCAGGGTTGGCGCAAAGTTGCGCTTTGTCGTTATGAAACCCCGCTAATCTGAATGAAATTACTCCATCTGCAACTTTTCTGGTACGAAAAACATCACACCCTATTGGAGATGGAAGACCTGCCAATTCTCACCCCAGCGCAAGAGCAAGAACTGCGTGAGTGGGCGAAAACACGCCGCAAAATCCTCAGCTACGAAGTGCATCAACAGCCTTGGGTAAAAGTGAACGTAGACGGTTTCTCGTCGATTTTAGAGCTCAAACCAAATGGTACGTTGGTGGAAAAAGACTTGTTCAGCGAGCGTGGTTTGCAGGGGTTATGGAAGGTCAGCGACGGCTTCTTGTTTATCAAAGTCATCAGCGGTGAATTCATCGTCGAATACCAAATTGTTGGTCATACCGAAAACAATGTGCACAGTGGTATCGAGTACATCAACGGCAAAATCAGCACCTACAGCAAATTTGCCAAACTCGCGAATAATTAAGCCGATTCAATTCGATGTAGAGAAAGGAGCCAAAGTGCTCCTTTTTTGTTGTGGATAGAAAATCCCAACTATTCTTACTTCAAGCAATGAAATCAATGCGTTAATATCCAAGTCATTACCTTATTTCAAACAGTAGCAGGAGGCATGAATCGTGTCTGAAAAAATATCGACGTCGGCGCTGGCAAAAATGCGTCAGATAGAAGCCAAGCTGCTGTTTGCTGATCTGAAACGCGCAGGCTACATCGTTCGCCAAGACGAGAAATGGATTTTGACCGAAGAGGGCGCCAAGTTCGGCGGTGAGTATGTCGATCATCCCAAATTCGGGCAGTTCATTGTTTGGCCGACCAACTTGCACATCGAGCTTGCCGCAACGTCTGGCAAAACCTACAGCGCAACCCAGTTAGGTGAGAAGCTTAAGCTCAACGCCAAGCGCATGAACCAGCTGTTAAGTGAATTAGGCTGGATCAGTAAATCCGAAGAGGGTTGGAGCTTAACTGAAGCCGGAATCCGCGCTGGTGGCCAGCAGAGAACCGATAAAGAGTCGCAGAATACCTTTGTTGTGTGGCACGACGTAGTGCTGCGTAACAAGCGGCTCAAGCAGTCTGTGATTGAGTTTTTAGGACAAGATGCCGAGTCCCATTCCACAGATAAGTCGTTTTCTAGTTTTCGCCAGAAGTTTGAAGCTAAGCACCGTACTTTAGACGGGCATTATGTTCGTTCTAAAGGAGAACTGCTTATCGATAACTGGCTGTATTTGGCTGGTGTGGTGCACGCTTATGAGCGCCAACTGCCGATCGACCAAGACGTGACAAGCGATTTCTACCTTCCGGGTGGCAAAGTCTATCTGCAGTTTTGGGGCAGTGACACCGGCGAGATGTTAGAAGCGGAACGAGAGAAGATTCGTGCGGTGTACGAGCAGCATAACTTCAACCTCATTGAGGTCGAACCGAGTGAGTTAGATAAACTCGATGAGGTATTGCCAAAACGTCTGCGCCAGTTTGGTATTCAAGCTTATTAGACGCCTCGCTAACGGTTGTTTAAATTCCTAAGCTTTCCCGTCTTTAAAAACGAAAAAACCCGTGATGACTCACGGGTTTTGTGTATTCAGCGTTTATCTTTGGTTGTTACCCGAGGGATTAGAAACCTTTGATGTTTTCCGCTTCTAGCTCAGAGAAGTACTTAACAGTCTTCACTTTAAGCTCTTGTTGTGAAGGCTCATCACAAACGATCACTGCTTTAGGGTGTAGTTGAAGTGCAGAAACCGTCCATAGGTGGTTTACGCTGCCTTCTACTGCTGCTTGTAGAGCAAGTGCTTTGTTGTGACCAGTTACTAGGATCATCACTTCTTGAGCGTCTAGTAGCGTACCAACACCGATAGTTAGTGCGTATTTAGGAACTTGGTTGATGTCGCCATCGAAGAAACGAGAGTTCGCGATACGAGTGTCTTCAGTTAGTGTCTTGATGCGAGTGCGAGAAGACAGAGAAGATGCTGGCTCGTTGAATGCGATGTGACCGTCGTTACCTACGCCGCCCATAAATAGGTTGATCTTGCCGTAAGACTTGATTTTGTCTTCGTAGCGTTGGCATTCCGCTTCGTGATCTTCCGCGTTACCGTTAAGAAGGTTGATGTTCGCTTCTTGAATGTTTACGTGGTTGAAGAAGTTGTTGTACATGAATGAACGGTATGATTCTGGGTGATCCGCAGGGATACCGATGTACTCGTCCATGTTGAAAGTCACAACGTGTTCGAAGCTCACTTCACCTGCTTGGTAAAGTTCGATCAATGCTTTGTAAGTTGCTAGAGGAGTGCCACCAGTAGGTAGACCCAGAACGAACGGACGCTCAGCAGTTGGTTTGAAGTCGTTGATGCGCTTAGCGATGTGTGCTGCTGCCCACTTGCCTACTTGTGCTGCTTGAGCTAACGGGATAAGTCTCATTTTGTGCCCCTAGTTATTGGAATTTAAGATGTCCTGAAACATTAATTCGCATTATAAAATAAGTAATGGCGATCTGCTATTGTTTTAGGTCAAAATTTTGCTTTTTCTTTAACCAATGTTGCTTTTCTCAACAGTTTTCACGTTTGCTTGTTGCGATTACCCTCTTATATAGAGGACGTTAGACTAGTTGATTAGCGTTTAAAATTTATGACTAAAAAAAAGTTTTTTGGCTGAATGAGCGAGCCAAATTGAACCGAGTTGCGTAGGAGAAAGAGAAGAAAAATGCCGAAGTTATGATCTCACGCAATCTATGGTGTGGCACGGCGTTTCTTCCTTAACCATACTTAAAGTGTGTTTATTGCTGAGGGAATCGCAATGAAAAACGACTTAGACGCAACCAAAGTGCTGCAAGCATACGAATGTGTGATGAACAACGGCACGCCTACCGAGTTTGGCAAGATGTATGAAGGGGTAGAAGCCTTTTCTGATTACGACGGCTATAACGTGTTTCTGAGAGGCAATGGCGTGGAGCTTAAAGTGGGTTTCCACAACACCTATCAGCTAGAGTACGACCAAGAGCATCTTAAAGACAGCTTCTTGAAGAAGGTCGCCATGTTGGCGAAGTGAGTGCTCGCCGTACAATAGGTTTACTAAAAAAACGAAAAAGCCCTTTGGTGAAACACCTCTGGGCTTTTGGAAAAGAAAAATTTTTGCAACTCCACAGAATGAAACACTCTGAGGATTAACCAAGCATTAAGGCTTGGCAGAGTCGGTTAATCGTCTTCTGCTAGGCTCTCTTCTGCGTAGTCATCTGACGCCTCTGGTTTGTTACGACCATTTAGCGTGTGGAAGCGTTTGCGACCACGAGCTAACTGTGTGTATTTTAACCAAGTGCGCTCGATCTTAGTTTTCGCTTTGCCTGGGTTTTCCAGAACTTTTACGAAGTGTTTCTCTTCGCTGTTCTCAGGTGTCAACTCGCCTGACTCTAGGCCAAGCATAGTATCCCCATAAATTGTTAGGATTTCCTCTTCCGAAAGAGTAAAATCGCCAGACTTTGCAAAGCCGCGTGGGAATTTTACGTTGTCGTAAAACGTTTTTTGCCATGACGAAATTCAGTGTCAGACATATCAACAGCCTCTGTAACCGTTATTGATGAATGTGATGAATTACGGCGAAAATTAGGCGCAAAGCTAACAAAAGAAAAACAAAACTTTTTTGTCGTCAAAATTTTAATTAGTTGTTAATCTGGTTTTATATTGACCAGGAGATGGTTTATGGATGTAAAGGTCTTTCGAACATTTTTAGAGCTGGCAAAGGTTCGTCACTTCGGACGAGCTGCTGAGAACTTGTACATTACTCAAGCCGCAGTGAGCGCACGCATCAAACAACTCGAAAGTTATTTCGATACGCAGTTGTTTATTCGTGATCGAAATAACATAAAGTTGACCTCCGCAGGTGAGCGTTTAATAGGCTATGCAGAGGTGATGGTCACCACTTTGCAGCAAGCCAAACTCGAATTATCCCTCGAAGATGGCAAAGCGTTACAGCTCACCATGGGTGGTACGCCGAACATTTGGGATGCTTACCTGCAAAACTGCTTGAGTGTCGTAACGGACTCGTTTGGTGGTTACGGTTTTATGGCGGAAGTCATGGGACGTGAGATGCTAAGCCGCAGCCTGTTGGAACGTACACTCGATATGGCTTTCGCCTTCGATCAAATCAAAGCGGATGAGCTTAACTGCAAAAAAGTTGCTGACGTGGTGTTGGTGCTGGTGTCTACCGAACAAGATTCTCTTGATACGGTGTTTAACAAGAAATACGTTTACGTTGATTGGGGTACGCGCTTCGCTTCAGAACACGCGGAACGTCACCCGAAAATCCCAGCGCCTTACCTTCGCACTTCTACCGCTCGTATCGCGTTAGACTTCGTTTTAGAGAAAGGTGGCAGCGCATACCTACCAGCGTCTCTGGTAGAGCCGTTTATTGCAAGCGGGCAGCTCCACAAGGTGTCTGGCGTAGAAGATTGGTACCGTCCTATCTATTTGAGCTATCGCAAAGCCAGCACGTCTGTAGACGCAATTAAGCAGGTAGAAGAAATCGTAAAAGAGATTGACCCGTTAACGGCGTACAGCTTGCAACAAATTGCGGAAATTCCAGCAGACGAGTAATTTCCGCTTTTGCGATCCAGAGCAAACTTAAACGAAACCCCCTTGGTGTGATGCCAAGGGGTTTTTTATATGAGCTTGCATAAATCTTTAAGCATTTATAAAGCCAAGCAATGGCTGAACCGAGAGTTATGGCAGATCGAACACCAATGCGGTTGTTGGTTTGTCCGAATCATTGCGGAACATGACGGTGCTCTGCTGTTCTACTTTCGCTCCATCACCACCGGTCAATGTGGTGTTGTCGACCTTAAGCTCACCTTCCACTTGATGAACATACACGTTGCGACCTGATTCGATAGCAAAGCTTAACTCGGAGTTAGCGTCGAGAATCAACTGATGCAGTGTGGCATCTTGCTTGATGTGCAGCGTGCCATTCTCACCGGTTGGTGTCGCAATGGTGGTTAAGCCTTTTTCCTGACCAAAGTCTTTTTGTTGGTAACCTGGCTTATTGCCAAACGTGTTTGGTTGAATCCAGATTTGTAGAAAGCGCAGTGTTTCACTGTCTGAGGCATTGTATTCACTGTGATAAATCCCTTTGCCAGCCGACATCAGTTGGAATTCACCAGCAGGCAAGGTTTTTACGTTGCCTTCACTGTCTTTGTGAGCGATAACGCCTTGCAAAACATAGCTGATGATCTCCATGTCGCGGTGACCATGTGTATCAAACCCTGCATTGGGTTCTACAACGTCATCGTTAATCACGCGTAGCTCTGAAAAGCCCATGTGCTGCGGATCGTAGTAGCTGCCGAAAGAGAAACTGTGTTTACTGTCGAGCCAACCAAAATTCGCGCGACCACGGTCATTTGCATGTCTTACGGTAATCATAATCATCTCCTCCTAGTGATCGTCTTACGCCAGTTTCTGACGAAGTGCTTCATCCAATGCGGCTTTGCCTGCGCCAGAGAAAGCGAGAGAAACGCTTGCTGCCAGTAGTGCTAAACCAAACTCGTAACCGTTGTTCGACATAAACAAACCGTTTTCAAAGTGAACCGAGAAAATGGCGATCACCATGGTGAATGCTAAAGCCACCGCTGCAGGGCGGGTAAGCAGACCAAGCAAGATAAACAAGCCGCCAAAAAATTCTGCACTGCCAGCTAAAAATGCCATCAACATGCCAGGGCCTAAACCAATCGATGCCATCCATTGACCTGTACCTTCAAGGCCATAACCGCCAAACCAGCCAAAAAGTTTTTGTGCGCCGTGCGCCATAAAGATGATGCCGACTGGAATGCGAAGTGCGAGTGCGCTGTAACCCGCGTTTGAAGTGGTGATTTTCTGTAGTAGTGCTTTCATGACTTTATCCTTTCTCGAATTTTTCTGATGCGGAGTGGTGACTCCCTTGCCGTTGAAATCAGTGTAGGTAGGAGGAGAGAAAGAAAAAATTGGGGCAATTTGATGTTCTCGTTCGATAAATTCGATGGAACGTTTTTAACTAAATAAATACAGACAGTTAGGTTGCTGTTAGGCGTTGTTTATTGGCTGTTGCTGTGGTGGTTTTGATTATGGAAATCGCAAAATTTCGAATAACTTTTCGAACGTGTTTTGTATTTTGAAACAAGAATTCCGTAAATGCAGAGCAAAAAAAAGAGCACAGTAACCAGTGCTCTTTTGCTTTTACGATTAACAAGGGAGAAAGGAGTTTTTATAGATTCATTAAGCTTTCAAGCGAGTCTTCCACACTACGGTAGTGATAAGTGCGAATATTCACACCATCAGTCGCATTGATTTGAATTTCTGAAATCTCGTTATCAGAGTCGCGTTCGATAATCCCTATCGAGTGCTCGACTGATTTACTGGTAATAACCTTGTGATTTCTAAGTACAATCACGCACGTATGTAAGTCCATGCCAATTCCCTTTAGCCGACGTTGTTGTGTTGTTCTGATTTAACTTTAGTGCACAAATTTACTAATGCCAAAATTTCTCAATATTGAGTTCCGAAAATGGCTAATCTACAGTAACTCCTCGTTCTACAATGAAGTTATACCGATCGAGTGGCGAGCAAGTTACCCACTCGTTAAACACCCACTGTGTACGCAAGGACAGCACTATGCTCATCCACCCCCACACATCGTTGACCTTCGAACAATGTCAAAAAGCACGCATGGCACGTGACAGCCGCTTTGATGGACGCTTTTACATTGCGGTGAAAACCACAGGGATCTTCTGCCGCCCGATCTGCCCAGCCAATTTGCCCAAAGAGGAAAACGTTGAGTACTTCACTGACAAGACGCAAGCTTTGAAGGCAGGTTACCGTCCGTGCTTGCGTTGTCGTCCAGACAGTGCGCCAGGATCATGGGCTTGGAAAGGGGTTGAAACTACATTTCAACGTGCGATCAACATGATCGATCAAGGTGCATTGCATCATCAGTCTCTTGCGGATCTCTCTGAGCGTCTCGGGATCTCCGATCGTTACTTGCGTATGCTGTTCGAACAATATTTGGGGATGTCACCTAAGCAGTATGCACAGTATCAGCAATTGATGTTTGCCAAACAGCTTCTGCATTCGAGTTCGATGTCAGTCACCGAAGTCGGTTTTGCCGCAGGTTTTAACAGCACTCGACGTTTCAATGATGCGTTCCAAAAGATCCTTCAGCTAACGCCTTCTCAAGTGCGCAGAAAGGAGTTTGATGGCGTGGGGACGAATCGAATCGTGCTCCCTTATCGCGGGGTTTTGAACTGGCAACACATGCTCGACTTTTATCGTCTGCGTGCGATTGAAGGAATGGAGCAAGTCACACAAGATGCTTACCAGCGCACTGTTTTACTCGATGATTGCCATGCACGATTTAAGGTCACTCAAGGGGAGGGTTACCTTGAGATGGAGTTTGATGTAGAAGACGTGACTAAATTGCAGAATTTGGTGTCTGGTGTGCGTCGAATGTTCGACCTCGATGCGGATATTTGCACGGTGGAGCAGCACCTTGAATATATTGCGCCGGGATTGGTGAAAACCCAAGGGATTCGTATTCCGGGTGTTTGGAGCGCGTGGGAAGCCGGTGTACGTGCTGTGTTGGGGCAGCAAGTGTCGGTCAAAGCTGCTATCGGACAACTTAACTTGTTGGTAGCAACGCTCAGTAGCGATCAGCAAGCGCGTCACTTTCCTACGCCAGAAGCCATTGCGAATGCTGATGTTAGCTTCTTGCGTATGCCGCAAAGCCGTAAAGACACACTCGTGCGATTTGCTCAGTACATGCAGCAAAACCTAGAAGCCGATCCGCAGCAATGGCTGGAGTTGAAAGGCATTGGTCCGTGGACGGTGAGCTATGCCCAATTGCGTGGCCAATCTCAGCCTAATTGTTTTTTAGATAAAGACTTGGTGGTGAAAAAAGCCATGCCAAACTATCCGTCATTGAATGCTCATACTGCGTCGCCTTGGGGCAGTTACGCGACTTTTCACTTATGGAATCAATCATGAAATTACTTTATACGGTAATGCCAAGTCCGTTAGGCGCTGTGACCATTCAAGCTAACGATCAAGGTTTGCTAGGAATTTGGTTTGAAACGTGTACCACCAAACCAGATGATTTGGGAGAGCGTGATGATCAACATGCCGTGCTTAGCCAAACCGTTACTCAATTGGAAGAATACTTTGCTGGGCTGCGTAACGAATTCGACTTGCCTCTTGCTGCGACAGGTACGGATTTCCAAACTCAAGTTTGGCATGCACTAACGACCATTCCTTATGGTGAAACATGGAGTTACCAAGATTTGGCGAATGCCATCGGCAATCCGAAAGCGGTACGCGCGGTGGGGCTGGCGAATGGTAAAAACCCAATCTCGATTGTAGTGCCTTGCCATCGTGTCATCGGCAAAAGTGGCAAGCTTACTGGCTATGCGGGCGGGGTAGAGCGCAAACAGCGATTATTGGCATTGGAGAAGGGCTCACCACTTTAAGTGAGGCCATTCTCAGAATCCGGCAAGATTTACCTTATTTGCTTCGATTTTATGTAGGGTTGTTGAGCTAATGAGCAATCCAGAGCAATGAAAAAGGATAATAAGGATATGTCTTTCAAAACGGATTTTGATGCATTCATAAACCAAAGTTGGCAGCAGCATGAAGCGCAGCCACAACAAACATACACTCAATTAGAACAAGCGCTTAGCGAGGTGGAAGACACTAACCATGCTGAGCGCATCTTACCCCTGATGCTGCACACTTCCATCGGTCATCTGCGCGACCCGAAGCAGTTTCTCACCAGTTTAGATAAGCTCGAAAATGTCGTTGCGAATCAGTGTTTAGCAAGTCAAAGAGCCAAAGCTGTCACGCAGTACTTTGTTGACCAAAACACAAACCATATCGCTGATTTGGAGGATGTCGAGCAGCGTCGTGTGTTTGCTCAAATTGCCAACGAGCTGTCAGCAATGAACGAGCTAGAGCAAGCCAGCACGTGGTTGGCAAAAGCAGCCAACGATATAGATCCAGACCAAGCTGCCGAGCCTTTAGCGCACTCAATTGCCATTACGGGTAACAACCTTGCCTGCCAATATGAAGAGCTTGAAACACGCTCTGAAGCGCAAATAAAACACATGCTAGAGGCTGCCACATTGGCACTTGAATACTGGAAAGTTGCTGGTGGTTGGATGCAAGAAGAGCGCGCAGAATATCGCTTAGCGATGAGTTTGCTCAAAGCAGGAAATCCACTCAAAGCTAAAGTGCACGCTGAACGCTGTGAGGCAATCTGTCGACAAAATGGTGAAGACGCTTTCGAGCTTTTCTACGCGCATGATTTGCTGATGCTGGTGCACTATCACTTAAGCCAAACGAGCAAGCAAAAACTGACGGTAGATGATCAAAAATACTGTGAGAGTTCTCCATTGGTGTAATTTTCTCATTAGCGAATTGGAACAAACAAAAAGCCCCAAGTTACTGGCTTGGGGCTTTGTTTTTTCATCGTGACTCTGTGTTATTACGCAGCTTGTGGTTTGGGTTGATAACGCCCAGGTTTGTGGTTCATGGCCAAGATTAAGTTGGTCGCCACAGCGCCCAGTACAGAAAGGGCAATCAAGTAAACATCGACGATAAACAGCGACATCACAACGATGGTGCAGTCGAGCGCCATTTGTACTTTACCTGCACGAATGCCAAAGCGTTCCTGAAGGTAAAGCGCCAAGATGTTAAAGCCACCTAAACTCATCTTGTGGCGGAAAATCACCAGCATTCCCATACCGATCAAACCACCACCGAGCAGTGCGGCGTAAACGGGTTCAATACGAGAAATTTCAATCACATGGTGCAGGTGGTCTACCGCAAAGGACACGATCGAAACCGCAATAAAAGTGTTGATGGTAAAACGCCAACCCATGCGCATCACAGACAAAATGTAGAAAGGCAGGTTAAGTACGAAGAACACCTGACCAAAACTGAAGTCACTGATCTTAGTGAGGAAGATTGCCAAACCCGCTGTTCCGCCAGTGAGCAATCCCACTTTGTTGAAGAAGATAACCCCAAGTGACACTAACGCACTACCGAGCGTCAGAGCCAAGAGGTTCTCTCTAAGGCTATGATCTTTATCCATAAAAGTATTTTCCTTGGTTTTTAAACCGTTTTAACTGCAAGCACGCAACCAAAACGGACGCGGTTAGCAAAACGCCAACCAAATAGTGATAAATCGCTGAATAAAATGTCGTGAAAAGTGATTGATGTCGAGTTTTTGACCTAGATTGCGCAGATGTTAACTGTTTAACAGACTTTACACATTAAGCTAGGCAAACACGGAAGGAGCGAGGAAATGTCATGATTAAACAAGTAGGTAGTACGGTAATTCAGCCTTTGCACAAGCTTTCTTGTCACTGCGGAAAAGTGCAAATCGAGCTGTCATTACCAAATGGAATCGAGAAACCTCGACGTTGTGATTGCTCCATGTGCCGACGCCGTGGCGCGATTGTGGCATCGGTGCCTTTAAATGGGATTCGCATCATCCAAGGTGAGGATGCACTCAAGCTGTACCAGTTTAATACCAATACGGCTAAGCACTTCTTCTGTGGTGAATGCGGCATCTATACCCACCATCAGCGCCGTTCTAACCCGAGTGAATATGGTTATAACGTTGGCTGCTTAGAAGGCGTAAATCCGTATGAATTGGGAGAGATAGAGGTGATGGATGGCGTGAACCACCCATCAGACCGATAAAGATACGCAGCATGGATTGAGGCAGTTTAAGTAAACAAGCTGCCATTCATCCAGAGGTGTGCGGCAATGCTCGCTGCGTAACCCAGAGCAATCACCGGTGCCCATTTGAGGTGCCCAAAGAAGGTGTATTGTCCCCTTGCTGCCCCCATGAGTGCCACACCCGCGGCAGAACCAATCGACAGTAAGCTACCACCAACACCCGCAGTTAGTGTCACCAGTAACCAGTTACCCATCGACATGCTTGGATCCATGGTGAGCACAGCAAACATCACTGGAATGTTATCGACGATGGCGGAGAGAATCCCGACCATGACGTTCGCCCAAATTGGGTTCCACTCGGTGTACATCACGTTGGAAACCAGTTCGAGATAGCCAAGTAAACTCAAGCCGCCAACACACATAACCACGCCGTAGAAGAACAGTAAGGTGTCCCACTCGGCGCGAGACACACGGTGGAAAACATCAAATGGCACGACAGAACCTAAGCGTTTTAATGCGTAGTCGTCGCCATTGGCAATCGCGCGCGCGGCTTTTTTGGCGAGGGAGTGTCGAAGGGTTCTGCGCAAGAAATAGCCGAAAAATTGCAGATACGCGAGACCCATCATCATGCCAATTACAGGTGGGAAGTGCAGCAATGCATGGAAAGACACCGCAGTGGCAATAGTCAGGATAAACAAACCGACGATGCGTCTTGCGCCACGCTTAAGTTCGATGTGTTCATGAACCGTATCTGGTTTGGTGTTTGGCACAAATAACGACATGATGAACGCCGGAATAATGTAGTTGATCAGTGAAGGCACAAACAGCGGCATAAACTCAGCAAAACTGACGTGTCCTGCCTGCCAAACCATCAGAGTCGTAATATCGCCAAACGGACTAAATGCACCGCCCGCGTTGGCCGCTATGACGATGTTGATACAAGCTAGGTTTACAAACCTTGGGTTATCGCCCGAGACTTTCATTACCACTGCACACATCAATAGCGCCGTGGTTAAGTTGTCGGCGATGGGTGAAATTACGAAGGCTAAGCCACCTGTGAGCCAAAATAGCTTTTTGAAATCAAAGCCTTTACCGACCATCCATGCCTGCAGGGCGTCAAATAGTCTGCGCTCTTCCATCGCATTGATGTAAGTCATCGCCACCAGTAGGAACAATAAAAGTTCGGCGTATTCCAGAAGGTTGTGTTCCAGTGCGGCTTTAGCGACGTCGGCTTGGTTGTGCTGGGTAAAGGTGTAACCAATCAAAATCCAGATTAATCCCGCGGCGAGCAACACAGGCTTGGATTTTCGCATGTGTAGGTATTCTTCCAGCATCACCAGAATGTAGGCAATGGTGAAGAAGATCAGCGCGGCGTAACCGACGGTGGAATTGATGAGATTAAGTTCACTGGTCGCAGCTGCAAGTGCGGAGCTAGAAAATATCAAACAGCAAAACGCGACAATTGGATAGATTGGCATAGACATTTCTCCTTGTCTGACTGGAGAAATTTTAGCCACATATTAATAGGTTAAGTGTGAGTAAGCTCGAATTAACGGTAGGAGTTTTGAATTGATGTAGCTTGCGCCACTACTTTCTGAGTGACGCAATGCTCGCTGCGCCAAATAGGATTACTGCAGCGTATAAACCATAAGTTAGCCAATGGCTAATTTCTAAAAAAGGAACGAGTCCTTGACCTGCCCACATACCGCCTCCGTTTAATGAGCATTTTGTTGATGTCGAATGAATCTAATGGAAATGAACAATGTTTTTTGTGAGAGAAAGCAAATTACGTGGTATTAGGAATGATAATTTTGATGAGTGAGAGTGAGCTCTCATTTTTGAGAGGCTTGCTATAACCCCAAAGTGTTAGAGCAAGCCATACATAGTGCTGAATGGATTTAGCGCAGCAATAGTTTTTTCAGCGGAGTGGCTTCAATGCCCTTCACAAGCAGCAGGGTAACCACAATGGTTGCTGGGTAAATGAAAGCGTCTTTCGCCAAGTTTTCTAACCCCAACATGCCTGCGACGTTCATCATGATGATGATCACCAATAGGTGGCTGACGTAGATACCTAAAATGCTCGGAGACCACTTAAACACCCACGGCATATTGCCGAAGTTTGGATGGGCAAGAAGCCACATGAATACACCTAAAGACCAGATCACAGTGCCGAACAAGAAGTCGTGCGAATTAAAGGCGATCTCGTAGTTCATCAAGTAATAGGCTTCGGCAAAGTGCAGCGCCATACCGATCAAAATCAAGCGAATAGTGTTATTGCGAGACCATTGCCACTGGTGTTGTCGCGCTAAGTAACCAAGCACCACTAACAAGGTACTGAAGAACGGACCATTACGAGTGAAGAATGGGGCTGGTAGCTCAGTAAGCGTGATGTAGCTGCCTGCGAACACTCCGTAGATGTATAGCAATACCGCTGTTGGTAGCAGCAACTGCTCCATGCCAATACGAACCAGAAACGCAATGATGGCTACTGCAATGATCAGGGCTGGGATAAACCACAAGTGCACCAAACCACCTTCCAACAGCGAGTTAATTGGGTTCGACATTAGGTAACCCCAATAACCTTGTCGCTCGGCGAGATAGCCCGCTTCTGCAACCACTGGCCAACGGAAAGGCACCAAGAGACAAATCGAGCTCCAAACTAACCATATTTTAAGCAATGGCTTGGTGTAGTTTTTAAGTGTCTCCACTGGGTTCGTACTGAGCTTTGGTTGGATAAGATAGCCGGAGATGAGGAAAAACAGCGGCACGGCAAAACGAGCCAACTGGTTGAACATGTACCCGACCCAAGGTACCTCATCCCATTGCCAATAGGTGAGAGCCATCTGACAGTGAAGCCCTACGATCGCAAACATCGCGATGATGCGGGCAAATTCTAAACTGGCAATTTTCTTTGTGGTTGCCATAAGTGCTTACCTAAAAAAGTGAAAAATCGCTGCGAAATTAGCAGGTAACAGCTCAGTTCTCGCGGTAAAAAATCAACTCATGTGCAATTGAAGACAACCAGTTTTCGAAATTCAGACCCATCTCAAATTTCGAAAATTCATATTCATAAGATTACTCAATGTATTGCGATCGAGAGTGTGCGGATGGCTATAGGATGGTTAGACCAGTAAATTGGTGATTTGCAAAAAAGTACGACCGTGCTAAAACTGTATTTATGAAAAAAGGAAAAGTAACCAAAGAGCTGATACTGCAGCGTGCATTCCAACTAGCGAGTGAAAACGGGTTGGAAAGCCTCACTATTGGTGAGCTTGCAAAGCAGTGTGGTATGTCGAAAAGCGGCCTATTTGCTCACTTCAATTCCAAGCTGAACTTACAGCTGTCGGTATTGGAGTTTGCCAACCAAGTGTTTGCTGAGCGCGTAATTGCGCCCGCGCGTGAGTTGGGTGATAGCAACATCGAGCGTAAAGTTCGTGGGTTGTTGGATGCTTGGATGACGTGGAACCACTCTTTTCAAGGCAGTTGCATGTTCCTCGATGCTTGGAACGACACCGCAGAAGAAGGTTGTGCGTTGCAAGCAGCATTGCGTAAATCAATTGATACTTGGTTGAATTACCTAGAAATTCAGATCAAGAAAGGCAAAGAAAACCAAGAGTTTGTGGCGGACTTAGATACGCGACAAGCGACCTTTGATCTATACGGGCAGTATTTAAGTGCACACGTATTTTACTCGATCAAAGGGGAAGAAGAGAGCCAGAGATTGTTCTGGCAAGGCATCGATAACTTGTTTACTCGATGGAAGCGCTAGCCCCGCGGTAACGGGCATAGTAAGAGATTCATAACAAAGGGCGACGGAGAGCGCTCTTTCTTATCAGCTTAAAAAGCACGACCGTTCTATTTTGTGCAAAGCTGATAGCTAAGGAAACGATCATGAGTGAGAAAATTTACTTCAATACTTCGCAGAAATTCAGTGTAAAGCGCAGTTTAATCAACATCAGCACGCGTTTGCACCACACGCTAGCACCGTCACACGCAAAAAAGACTGCGCGAAAATTGCTGCTTACTCCTGCGCGTACGCAGCCAAAAAATGCCGAGCCACAAGGGCTTATCAAAAGTGAAATCCAAGGCCATGCTGGGGCAATTAAAACCTATCAGCTTGGTCGTGGTCCGGTATGGGTGTTGACTCACGGTTGGTCGGGGACAGCAAGCCAGTTTTACCCACTGATGGAACACATTGCCGCATCGGGTTACACCGCACTCGCATATGACCATCCTGCGCATGGTGAGAGTGATGGTCAGTATGGGCACATCCCTGCGTTTGTTCGTGGCCTAGAGGATGTGTTGGATTCGGTGGAAGACGTGGCCGGTTTGGTTGGACACAGTATGGGAACGGCGTCGGCATTAGAGTGCCGTCACAGCAAATTAGAAAACAAGCCTTTGCTATTGATTGCGCCAGTATTGAATTACGTTGAAAACCTGTTTGGCAGCATTGCTCGTTCGGGTTATTCAATGAAGCTGTTCAAAGCCGTGGTTTCGGAAGTGGAAGATCAGTTTAACTACCCATTGCAGTCGATTGACCCAGAGAGACGCTTAGCCGAACGTGAAGCGAAAACCATCATTGTTCACGATGAGCAAGACAAGTTTACTAAGCACAGCGTATCCGCACAGGCGGCAAGTGAGATTGAGCGAGTGGAGTTGGTGACGACCCAAGGGCAAGGCCATGGACGCGTGATGAAGTGTGATGAGGTATTCCAGAGCTTCGATCGTTTAATTGAAGCAAGCTGATTATTGAAAAGGATTCCCTAGATTCTGATAGAACAACAAAGGACAGCCGAAGCTGTCCTTTTCTTTTATAACTCTATTGAAAGCGAGTGATGTTGAATCACAACGCTTTTAGCAGTGCTTAGTTACAGTTAGCTGGACCAACTTCTTTCCAAACACCCCATTCGCCAGATTGGCTAGGATCTTGGCCTTGAGTCCACCATTTCGCTTCCCAAGTCTTACCAGCGTGTGTCACTTGGTCACCGCCGTTGTAAACTGTGCCAGCATCCCAAGCGTTAGTACATGTACCGCCGCCTGTGGTGTGTTTTGCAACAACAACGGTTGCTGTCGCTGTAGATGCTGCTTGACCATCGCTTACGCTTACAGTGAAGCTTAGGCTAGTGTCTTGTGGGTATTCTGCTGCTGTGAACGTAACTTTTGCACCGTTAACCGTTGCGTTTAGACCTTGAGGTAGCGTCCAATCGAACGTTAGCGTGTCGTTGTCTGCATCGCTAGAAGCTGAAGCGTCAATCACAACCACATCACCTGCGTTTGCTGTTGCTGGTGCAGAAACCTGTGCAACTGGCGCAGTGTTTGGTGGATCAATCACGCCTGCTGGCTTAACCGTTACTACAACAAGATCAGAAGCGGTTGCACCTTCGTTATCAGTGACAGTTAGCTTGAACGTTAGCTGCTCTTCAACGGTCACTTCTGCTACATCGAAGCTTGCTGTCGCTGCGTTCGCGCCAGATAGAGCCACTGCAGTACCAGATACTTGTTCCCAAGCGTAGCTTGCGATTGTGCCATCAGAGTCTGCTGAGTTGCTGCCATCAAGTACAACACTTGCAGGACCTGTTACTGCTTGGTCCGCACCTGCTGCTGCCGTTGGCTTACGGTTTGGTTGAGGAACGACACTGCCTGCCATACCTTCGTGCATTGCATTCAGGATGTCACCGTTATCTGCGTCAATTTCCCAAGAGAATAGACCTGCTAGACCTAGAGATTTTGCGTAGCTACCTTTTGCCAATACCGAGCGGTGGTCATCAAATGTGATCAGCTCACCAGTCGAACGGTTCCACACCCAAGGTGCTTCTGCTTGAGCATCGTAGCCATATTCAAAGCCGTTGATACCCGTATTGTTCGCACCTAGCATGAATGACTTAATGCCTTTGTAGTCAATGACGCCATCTTCCCAAACACCTTGAGCTGTGCTGCCTTTCAGTTTACCTGTTGCAGTACCTGTCATCGGGTCATTTGGAGCGGTTAGCGTATCCGGAGTTACGCCTTCCCAACCACGGCCGTACATTGCTGTACCTAGAACCAGTTTGTTCGCAGGAACGCCTTGCGCTAGTAGTAGTTGGATGCCGTTGTCAGCCGTGTAAGCTGGGCCTTTGTACGGTTCGCCGTTTTCATCAACACCGCTGCCGTCACACTGACCAGGACGCATAAATGAGCCACAGTAAAGTGCTGTTTGGTGACCAGGAACGTTGTTCCAACCGCCGTAGAAGTCGTATGTCATCGCGAAGATGTAGTCCATGTACTGAACTGCATCTGCGTAATCAACGTCTTCAATCTTGTCGTAACCCACACCGATTGCTGAAGTTAGCTCGTAAGTACGGCCAGTTTCTGCTTCTAGTTCATCAAGCATTGCACGCAGTTCACGCATCAATGCGATGTATGCTGGGCCATCGTTTACTGGGTCGCCCTTATCAGCTGCAGCGCCGCCGCCACCAGGGAATTCCCAATCGATGTCCACACCGTCGTAGAACTTCCACGTTTTCAGGAACTTCTTAACTGACGCGACAAACGTGTCACGGTTGGCTTTATCAACGAAGTCGAAGAATGGGTCAGACAGTGTCCAACCACCGATAGATGGGATGATTTTTAGATCAGGGTTACGTTGTTTCAACGCCATTAGCATTGCGTAGTTACCCTTGATCGGCGTGCTGTACTCATGGCCTGCTTGCGCGAAGCTCTTTTGGTACGCTGCCCATGGGTCATGGATAACCACTTCGTAGTCGTTCACGCCGCGACACGCTGTTTGCAGTGCGTTGAAGCTGTTACCACCAACCGATTTCACAGATTCGTTTGGACCACAAATTGGAATGAAGCCGTAAAGGATGTGCGTCAGGTTGTCGACTGGCATGTTGTCGACAGTGTAATCACGGCCGTAGATGCCCCATTCAACAAAGTACGTACCCATCACGACACTTGGGTCTGTGTTGTAGGTTTTGTTGTTCGGGTCAACATTCATGGTTAGAGGTGGTAAGTGAGAACCATCGGTATCTGCGATAGTAATCTCTACAGGAGCGCTCTTAGCACAGCCTGTTGCATCACACGCTTCGATTTCCATTTGGTACAAACCACCTTGGCCGTACTCAAACGACGCTGTGGTTTGGCTACCAGTGATAGGGCCAGTTGCAACCTGAACACCATCAAAATAGATGTTGTAAGTGTCGCCAGATGTGCCGCTCCACTGGTTGAATTTCACATTGATCTTGGCCAGTTCATGGTACTTAACCATGTCGTTGTAGCCAGATGTGGTTTCCATTGCCAACTCAATTTTAGAAAATTGCAGGTTGTTGGAACCGTACATATCGATACTTGGTGCGGTAGGAGCCGCGTTTGCAGCGCCAGATAATGCTAGGGCAACCCCAGCTGCACATAGGTTAAATCGAATCATAACTTCTCTCTCAATCCTTGAATTCATGTTCATTGACGAACATAAGCTGCTCCTGCGACAGAAAAGACAACCAATTCACAC
Organism: Vibrio sp. B1ASS3; assembly: GCF_905175355.1. NCBI lineage: Bacteria > Pseudomonadati > Pseudomonadota > Gammaproteobacteria > Vibrionales > Vibrionaceae > Vibrio > Vibrio sp. B1ASS3. The sequence goes on along the minus strand of NZ_HG992743.1, from coordinate 2,185,316 downwards.
ACTGTGCAAAAGCATCCCTTTGAGCATTTCAGAGGCTTATTTTTTTCAAAAAAAAATAAATCAAGTTTCGACCGTGTTACCTAAATCTCACTACAAGAAACATACTTTTGCAGTGAAAGTTCAATATCGAGCCAAGATTTTATAAATATTTTGCATGTATTTAATTAATCGCTTACTCAGTCCACATGCGTTATTTTGCGAGTGAAATTAAATTTTTATTATGCAATAGAGCAAGTTACGAGCAAAAGTGCTTGTTTCGTATACAGAAGATGTTTTGTTGGGAAAAGCGATTTGTAGACGAAGGCTAATTGATAGGCCAAAAGCTATTTGCGGCTGAAATGTTCACTCAGAGCGGCGCGACGCTTCGACGCTGCTCCTGTTTCTGAACCTTGAACAGTGTGTTCATAGCCTTTGAGAATAAAACGTTGATCGGGCAAGCGTGGTTCAATGCGGCGAATTTGTGGAGAGAGGTGGGAGCCGGACAGCTGATATTCGGTCATCCCCAATCCTGTGTTGAGGGTGACCACTTTGCCGTCAAACTCGAATTGCGTTGCGATGAGACGATGGTTACGAAAAACTCCGTCGGGTGTAAAAGAAAGCTGCTCGGTTTGATATGGTGGCGCACCAATCTCAATCCATTCCCCATAGACTTTATCCGGATCAATGTAATCCAAATAAGAAGTATAAAGCTGATAGCTAATCACACCAGCCAATGCGCAGCCGAACAGAGCAAAGCCCCCTTTGATGATCTTGAACTGATGACGAGCCCAAAATGAGGGTTGCGGTTCTGGCTTCTGATTGCGTTTACGGCGCGGTGTGGTGGTCATGATCCCTGCTTACTTTCCTTTTTTATTATGGTGAGAAGCTTGAGCCGCAAAAACAAACAATCTTGCCTTTGAGACGGTGAAATTATGATCTGATGTCCACTTTTACATTCCGAAACACAGTTATTGAGAATTTAGCCTTTAACGAAAGGTCAATGTAGAGACTTGAGTCGTAAACCGAAACAAGGTAAAAAAGAGCTGATTTTTGATAAGGAAACCAATAATGAGTATTAAGGAAAACAGTTATTTTGCTGGTGGCGTAAAGTCACTGGGTTTTAACCAACAAGGACAGGACGTAAGTGTTGGTGTGATGTTGCCAGGTGAGTATACGTTTGGCACTCAAGCGCCAGAGCGCATGAGCGTTGTCAAAGGTGCATTGATCGTAAAGAAAGCCGGCGACGTTGATTGGGTAACTTACAACAGCGGTGAGTTCTTTGAGGTAGAAGGCAACTCATCATTTGAGCTGCAAGTAAAAGACGCAACGGCGTACCTGTGTGAGTACCTATAAGAGACAAACAGAATTGAAATGAAAGCCACCTTCGGGTGGCTTTTTTCATGCATCTTGTTCAGATGCAAAGGTTTTTAGCAACAAACTGATAACTTTGTATATACTTAAGATAGGTGCACCCATCAACAAGGAGGAAGTGATGGCAGTACAACCTAAACATTCTGATCTCCCTCCTCGCTATGAGGCGACAGAATTTACAACAGAACAGAGACACCGCTTTACGAAAGTGGCGAATGCAGCTCAAAAACGCCGTGCTTTCTATAAGCGGGCGATCGAAAACAGCTTGGTCGGTAAAATAAAAGAGCGAGCGCTCAAGCCTGTTATTCCACCAAAAGAAGACAAACCGAGTAAAACGCGTCAAGTGATATGGCTGCTCACCTTTCTACTTGGCGGTTTGTGGGCGATGTACATGTTCGCTTAATGTAAGTGGTCGTTGCCTTTCCTCTATTCGCAAGTACAAGCCAGTTCGCAAATACACGTCAATCAAGATTTCTTACAAGCTTGCGTCACGTTGAAGAGACGTGACGTTTTCACTGCCCATTGCTCCAACCAACGAATGCCTTTGATGGCGCAACTCTTCTGCGTGTGAACAGTGCTCATAATATGCGTACTGGTTTTTGCCTGTGTGCTTGGCTGCGTACATGGCTTTATCGGCGCAGCGTGTTAGCTCAGATAGGTCATTGGCATCTTGATGGTAAATCGCGACCCCAATACTCATGGTCAACTCGTTGATGTTGTCTTCCGAGTGGTAGCCTTTTTGGAACAAGTTGACGATGCGATCCATGATTCGGTCTAAATCTTTTTTGCTGCGCACATCGTAAAGCATCAACACAAACTCATCCCCAGCAAAGCGCGCAATAGAGTAGTCGTGTTTATCCGTCTTTCTGTCTTTATTGCGAATGTTGTTTTTCAAGCGTGTCGCAAAGTGTTTTAACACGCGGTCACCGACATCGTGTCCGTAGTTGTCGTTAATGTGCTTGAAGTTATCGATATCGAGGAAAACCAAAGCAGTGACGGTATTGCTTTGAGTTTGATCTAATTCTTCCAGTTTCGCGCGCGCCCAGGTTTCAAAGCTCCAACGGTTGGCAAGGCCCGTTAATTGGTCGAGATAGGCGAGTTCTTCAATCCCTTCGCGATAAAGGGTCTGAATGTAGTTCACTACTTTTGAGTAGTAGTAAGAGAAGGTATGACAAACAAAGCAAATCGCCACAAGGGTGAACATAAAGCGGCGTTCGGTCATTTCGCTGGCGGTTGGCACACTCTCTAAAAAGGTTAAACCGAAAAAGATGATGAGAGTGTAGGTGACACTGAACAGCAAGCCGACTTTGAATTCGTTAATCAGAATGATGGCGGCAACAATGGGGTAAAGCCACAACAGGCGACCCGATGGCGCGTCGTTATAAAGCAGCAACAGAAGACCATCGAACATCAACACACCTGTGAGCAACAAGTCGGCGTATTGGTGATGACCTCGAACCTTGATCAGATAACTGATGGTGAGACACGCAAAAGAGCACAGCCCGATTAACAAGCTGAGTCCCCAGTTCCCTTGCAGATAGTGCACGATGGACCCGTACGCTAAGAATGCGGTGGCAATGCTAGAACAGAGAAATACGATCTTCTTCTTTCTTGTCGATCGGATATCCGCCATTTCCTCTAGGCGTGCTCCGGCCAATTTCGACATTATGTTTCCCTACTTAAGAATTACTTAGTGCCTATTCTAGGTGGTAATTTAGTGCTATATGGAATAGCAAAGCGTTTAAATGTGATATGAGTCATGTTTACTATTGGTGTGAGTTATTGAATTTGTAAGAAATTTACGGTGTGTGAAAATTTTCAGGATTATGAAACGTTTCATACGATCAGGCATAAATTGCGCTTATTTTGAACAGATTTACGTGATAGCACTTAAACAATTCGGTGAAATGAAAGCGATTTCAAAATGTGAACGACAAAATGGTTGTTTATAAGTGCATGATTTGAAGTAAGAAAAATCATGTTGAGTTTCATGCGTTGTTTCATGTCATTTTGAACACGATTGCCATGTGAAGCGGTAGCGGCTTTTCAAACGTTTCATTCCTTAAGATCCCTATTGAAATAATTACACCTACAAAAAACTTAGGGAAATCACATGAAAAACTTAAAGGTTTTACCTCTCGCTCTTGCAGTGGCCACTTCGCTTGCTTCTCTCTCAACTTTTGCTGCCGATTCTGATGTAGAAGCTTTGGAAAAACGAATTCAGGAGTTGGAAAATCGTATTGACCCAACTTATGTGGACAACCAGCAACCTGCTGTTCTCACTCCAGAAATCGAGATTCCACTTGGCGTTGTTTTCTCCGGTTATGCGCGTTATGGCGCACATTACCAAGCTGGCGATGAGAAGTACGTAATCGTGGATGGTTCGTTCAACGGATCATCGGCAATTGGTCGTTTGGGTAACGAAGGCAACGGCGGCGAATTCCAGTTTGGTAAAGCATTCAAGAGCGACAGCGGCGCGATCTGGGATGTGGTGGTGATGTTCGACCATTGGGGTGACGAAGTGAACGTGAAAAAAGCGTACGCCGGCGTAACCAATGTGCTTGAAAGCCAACCTAATGCTTACATCTGGGCGGGTCGTGATTTCCACCAACGTCCACAACAAGGCATCAATGACTACTTCTGGATGATGCATGATGGTCAAGGCGGTGGTATCAACAACCTTGAACTTGGCTCGGTTAAACTTGATTTTGGTGTGGTGGGGTCGGTTGACAGTTGTAGTCCTGAAATCACTCCGGGAGCGAACCCTTCTATCTCATGTACGGGTGGTGCAGGAACGGGTGACAGCGGCGCTTATGCATTCACTTCTAAGTTGCACGGCATTGATATGGGCTTTGCTGATTTAGAACTTTACGCGAACTATGGTTTTGATTCTGAAGCCATTGAAAGCTCTGAACACATTGACGCATACCAATTGGGTGCGGTGATTTCTCGTGCACATGACAGTGGTTCAAACCGCTTAGTGTTGCGTTACTCTGACAATGCCGACAACGGCGTATTCTGGAAAACAGAAGACTTAACAACCATCTACGCGAGTTTCGAAGGTAACGCAGACATCGGTGAAAGTGCTGCGGTTGAATACCTATTGGCGTACCACGATTACTCAATTGACGGCTCAAATGCTTTGGAAGACGAGCGTACCAACTACAGTGCCATCGTACGTCCTATGTACTTCTGGAATGATGTGCACTCAACGTGGCTAGAAGCGGGTTACCAAATGGTTGATTACGCGCGTGCTGATGACGACAACACAGGTTGGAAAGTGACGCTATCTCAAAACATCGCGTTTGATTGGGGCGCGGGTGCTCGTCCAATGCTGCGCTTCTACGCAACAGTGGGTGAAGTGGATAACAAAGCGACCAACAACGATCCTAAGCAAGACACCGTTAGCCTAGGTGCGATGTGGGAAGCTTGGTGGTAAGCCAGCCATCTCAAACTACACTCTTAACTCTCTCTATTTAGTCATGGCGCTCATTGCAGCCAGTTGAGCGCCAAACTGTCCATTCTTAACCCTATTTTGAGCCGCATTTGCGGCTCTTTTTTTGTTTCTCGCTCGCCGTTTTTGATTCATGAATCGATATTAAAGAGTTGTGAAATCAATGCCTTTGCTTGGTTTCATTTGAGCGTAAAATAACCACCTCATGAAACAGTTTCATGGCATGAAACGAAACTGCCAACCGCTTCATTCTTTCTGATATTGCCCGTATTTAAAGGGATTTCGGTGTGATTTCTCTCACGATAACCCCTAAGTGGATCAGAAATACTAGCTGCCATGAAAGCGGTTTCGAGCAGGTTATCTCGAAGCAGAATTGAATCTTGAGGCTCAGGTAGAAGAGGTTTCTTGTGGCGACGATTAAAGATGTATCTGAATACGCAGGGGTTTCTCAGGCAACGGTTTCTCGCGTGATCAACGGCACCAGCCGAGTGAGTCACGATAAGAAGCTGAAAGTCGAGAGAGCGATTCAAGAACTTGGCTATCGTCCGAACTCGATCGCTCAGGCATTAGCGTCTAGCCGCACCGGCAGCATTGGCATCATCGTGCCGGAGCTTGGTGGTCCTTTTTACTCTGGCATTTTGCACAGCATGGAAGAACGTCTGCGTCGTTTTGGTTATCACGTTGTGGTGACGGCAGGTTCTAACTCGGAGCAAAGCCAGCGTGAATCTGTGGAGTTCCTGCTTGGACGTCGTGTCGATGCCATGATTTTGCACGCACAAAACCTGACTGATGATTATCTCATCGATCTAAAAGAGAAGGGCATTCCAGTGGTGTTAGTTAACCGCTTCATCCCTGAAATGGCGCAAAGCTGTATTGAGATTGATAACGAATTTGGTGGCCAGTTGGCAACCGAATACTTGTTGCGAATGGGGCATCGCAACATAGCGTGTATCACCGGTCCTCTGGACAAATCTGACGCACGGGGGCGTCTACAAGGTTACCGCAAGGCTCTTGAAGAAGCGGGAATCGAGTATGACGAAGCGTTGGTGTCCGAGGCCGGTTTTACCGAAGAGTCTGGGGAAAGCGCAATGCGCAAGCTGTTGAAGCGCGATTGTCATTTTACTGCCGTATTTGCCTGTAACGATCACATGGCTTTCGGTGCTTATGAAGTGCTGAAAGCTCATGGTGTTGACGTTCCAGAGCAAGTCTCCCTTGTGGGGTTCGATGACATATTGTTTGCGCGTTACCTCACGCCAGCCCTAACCACAGTTAACTTCCCTATTGAGCAAATGAGTGCTGAGGCTGTCCAGCTCGTGATTCAAATTCTCAATAAAAACAAACGAGATGTGAACTTCAAACTGTCGCCGAACTTGGTGCCTCGAAGTTCAGTCAAGGAACTGCATACCCTATAAAACGATAATTAAGGACAACAACATGAAACTGAAAACTTTGACGCTTGCGATGACCGCTGCCTTGGGTGTTGCTGCAACGGTAAACGCGGCTGACGAAACCAAAATTCGCTTCGATGGTTTCCCTGATTTCGATAGCAGCTTGAAAGTTCTGCTACCGGATTTCGAGAAAGAAACCGGCATTAAAGTGGATTACCTGATGAATAACCACGGTGACCACCACACGAAGCTGACCACTAACTTGGCGACGGGCTCTGGCGCAGGGGATGTGATTGTTGTTGATGTAGAAAAAATTGGTCCATTCGTTGCTTCGGGCGGCTTAGTCAATCTGTCTGAAAAATACGGCGCAGACAAATACGCAGAAAGCTTTGCGCCTTATGCATGGGCACAAGGTAAAGGTGCTGACGGTGATGTGTATGGTATGCCAGTCGACCTAGGTCCGGGTGTCATGTACTACCGCACAGACATTTTTGAAAAAGCGGGCATTGATATCAACGAAGCGATCAAAGATTGGGATTCTTACATCGCGGCGGGTGAAAAATTGAAACAACAAAACGTTCAATTGATCGCGTCGGCAGCGGATGTGGCACAAGCGATCATCTTCACCACAGTACCTGAAGGTGAAGGCTTATACTTCGACAAAGACGGCAACCCAGTTGTGACCTCTGAGCGCTTTGTTCACGCGTTTGAAGTGGCGAAAGAGATCCGTGACAAAGGTTTGGATGGCCGCATCCTTGCGTGGTCAAACGAATGGTACGAAGGCTTCCGTAACGGCACATTCGCCACTCAGCTTTCTGGTGCTTGGCTACTTGGCCACCTAAACAACTGGATTGCGCCTGAAACTGCAGGCAGCTGGGGCGTATCTAACCTTCCTGATGGCATTTACGGTAGCTGGGGTGGTTCATTCCTATCGATTCCAACCCAATCTAAGCATCAAGACGAGGCTTGGAAGCTGATCGAATACATGACAACGAAGCGTGATATTCAACTTAAGCATTTCGAAACTATTGCTGCATTCCCTGCAAACACGACGACTTACGACGACCCAATGTTCGAAGAGAAAATCGAATTCCTAGGTGGTCAGCAAGCGCGCCTACTGTTTGCTGAAGTGGCACAAAATATCAAGCCAGTGGCACCAGCAAAAGGCGACCACGTTGCTCGCTCCATCATCCTAGAAAACGCACTGATGGAAGTGCTGGATGAAGGCAAAGACATTGAAACGGCATTGAAAGAAGCGGAACGCATGATTAAGCGCCGCACCCGTAATTTGTAAGCAATTCGCCATTTGGTAAGCAAGGAGGGCGACGTGCCCTCCTGATTAGAGGTCGTTACTATGAATCATGCAGCGAGCAAGGTTATGGAAACATCAGAGCGTGAGAGCATTTTTTCTCGTCTAAGTTTGAAAGCGCTTACACCGTATGGATTCCTACTGCCGTTTTTGATTATTTTTTCTGTTTTCGGGATCTTCCCGTTACTGTTTTCTATTTTTCTTTCTTTCCATGAGTGGAACCCAGTCGAAGGCTTGGGTGCGATGGATTACGTCGGGCTAGAGAACTACCACATCGCTCTGACTGACCCGTGGCTGTGGCGCTCACTGAAGAACACGCTTTGGCTAGCGATTACATCGGGCGTGGCGCAGCACTTGGTTGCTCTGCCTGTGGCGTACATTTTGGTGTCTTTGGGTGATCGTTTCCGCCACTGGTTAACGTCGGCTTACTTCCTACCGTTCATCACATCTACGGTGGCAGCGTCGCTTATCTTCTTCAACATGTACTCACCAAACTCAGGGATCATCAACCAAAGCTTGATGGCGCTGGCGGACAGCACGCTTTTGGGTTGGGCATTCTCTTGGGTTAACGATTTCCAACCAATCCGTTGGTTAGATGATGCCACCATGGTGAAGCCTTCTATCGCCATCATGGTGTTTTGGAAATACACCGGTTTCAACATCGTGCTTTACACCACGGGCTTGATGACGATTCCTAAAGACATCTTAGAAGCGGCACGCATGGACGGTGCAAACGCATGGCGTCGTTTCTGGAGCATTTCGTTGCCAATGATTCGTCCATTCATCTTCTTTGCGGTCACCATGACCATCATCGGTAACTTGCAGCTGTTCGAAGAACCTTTCGTCCTAACACGCGGTACGGGTGGTACAGGTCAGTCTGGTTTAACCATCTCTATGTACCTCTACAAAGTGGGTTGGGAATGGTTAGAGATGGGCACAGCGTCAGCGATTTCATGGCTGCTGTTTACCTTGATTGCAGGCTGTACAGCAATTCAATTCTTCTTCTTCGGTAAGAAAGGTCTAGGGGAGCAATAAGATGAACACTACTACCTTACCTGCGGCGCAGCGTTGGCGTCCAAGCGATCGCAGCATCGAGATCTTTACCAAGATACTGATGGTGATGCTCGGCACTGTGTTGGTGGTGTCTGCCATCATGACCGTATTCCCGTTCATTTGGTCGGCGTTGCTATCGACGCGTGACCGTACTGAAATCTTCGGCACAGGCATCAGCTTTGCGATTGGTGACAGCCTCGCGGTGAACTACGCAAAGCTACTGGAAATCATGCCGTTTTGGCAGGCGATGTTTAACTCCATCTACATTGCTTTCCTAGGCACCACGATTTCACTGCTGTTTTGCAGCATGGGCGGTTACGCGTTTGCGGTGTACAAGTTCAAGGGCAAAAACTTGCTGTTTGGCATGCTGGTTGGCTCGATGATGATTCCACCTGTACTGAGCTTGATCCCGTACTTCATGATCGTGAAATTCCTCGGCTTGCTCGATAACCACCTTGCCGTTTGGTTACCGTTCACGACCACACCATTTGGCATCTTCTTGATGCGTCAGCACGTAGTGGCATCGATTCCGAAAGAGCTGTTAGAAGCGGCGAAGCTCGATGGTGCGGGTGAATTTAGAACTTACTGGAGCGTGGTATTGCCACTGATGAAACCGGCGCTCGCAACCCTAGCTATCGTGCAGTTTGTTTTCTTCTGGAACATGTTTATGCAGCCACTTGTGGTACTGACAACGCCAGAAAACTACGTGATTACGCAGGCACTGCGAAGCGTGCAGGGCATTCCGAATACGCCGTGGGGAGCGGTGATGCTCGGAACCACCATCTCCATTTTACCGTTAGTGATTACTTACTTATTTGCCTCAAAACAGATGATCAGCGGCTTGACCTCTGGTGCCGTCAAGGGCTAAGCGAAACAAAAGGTTTTATAACAATGAATAAATTCCAACTACCACAAGATTCAAAATTACGTAGCCCAGAGTTCTTATTTGGTGTCGCAACCTCTTCTTATCAGATTGAGGGCGGTGCTCAGCTAGGTGGTCGTACGCCTTCGATTTGGGACACGTTTTGCAATAAGCCAGGCGCAGTTGATAACGCAGACAATGGTGACGTGGCATGTGATCACTTCCATTTGTGGAAGCAAGACATCGAGATGATTCAAGGCTTAGGTGTGGGCGCTTACCGTCTATCGATGGCGTGGCCGCGCATCATTCCTGAAGATGGCAAAGTGAATGAAGAAGGTTTGAAGTTTTACGAGCAAATCATCGATGAGTGTCACGCTCGCGGTTTGAAGGTTTTCGTTACGCTTTACCACTGGGATCTACCGCAATACCTAGAAGACAAAGGCGGTTGGCTAAACCGAGAAACGGCTTACAAGTTTGAGGAATACGCTAAGGTAGTTAGTGCTTACTTCGGTGATAAGATTGATTCATACGCGACATTGAACGAACCGTTCTGCTCTGCTTATCTTGGCTACCGTTGGGGTGAGCATGCCCCTGGCCTTAAGGGCGAGCGTGAAGGTTTCTTGTCTGCGCACCACTTGATGCTGGCACATGGTCTGGCGATTCCACACATGCGCAAGAACGCACCAAATGCGATGCACGGTTGTGTGTTCAACGCGACACCCGCTTACCCATACAGCGAAGCAGACATCGGTGCGGCAGAGTACAGCGATGCAGAAGGTTACCACTGGTTTATGGATCCGGTATTGAAAGGGGAATATCCGCAGCTTGTCTTAGAGCGCCAATCGCACAACATGCCAATGATTCTGGAAGGCGATCTCGACATCATCCAGACCGATTTGGACTTTATCGGCATTAACTTCTACACCCGTTGTGTCGTGCGCTACAACGAACATGGCGATATTGAAACGGTACCTCAACCAGAACAAGAGTACACATTCATTGGTTGGGAGATTCACCCTCAAGCACTGACAGATTTGCTTCTGCGTTTGAACGACCGTTACCCGAACTTGCCACCACTTTACATCACTGAAAACGGCGCAGCAGGTGATGACCATTGCATTGATGGTGAAGTGAATGATGAGCAGCGCGTGCGTTACTTCCAGCAGCACCTAGTAGCGTTGGATGCTGCGATTAAAGCAGGTGTGAATGTGGATGGTTACTTCGCTTGGAGCCTAATGGATAACTTCGAGTGGGCTTACGGTTATAAGCAGCGCTTTGGCATTGTTCACGTGGATTACCAAACGCAAAAGCGCACCTTAAAAGCGAGCGCAATTGCTTACCGTAATATGCTGCTAGACCGAGCAGAGGAGAACCAGTAATGGCAAAAGTCGAATTCAAAAACATCAAGAAATCCTACGATGATGTCGAGGTCGTGAAACACTTCGACTTCACAGTGCAAGATGGTGAGTTTGTGGTTTTCCTTGGTCCATCGGGCTGCGGTAAGTCGACTACGCTACGAATGCTGGCGGGCTTGGAAAGCATCACTGGCGGTGAGATTTACGTTGGCGATAAGCTGATGAACAAAATCGATGCCAAAGACCGCGACCTTGCCATGGTGTTCCAAAGCTACGCGCTTTACCCACATATGACGGTTTACGAGAACATCGCTTTTGCTCTTAAGCTAAAAGGCATGCCAAAAGACCAAATCGACGTAGAAGTGCGTAAAGCGGCGAAGATGCTTGAGTTGGACGCACTGTTGGATCGCAAACCAAAAGAGCTGTCTGGTGGCCAACGTCAACGTGTTGCCATGGGACGAGCTATGGTTCGCACGCCGAAGGTGTTCTTGTTTGATGAGCCACTATCGAACCTAGATGCCAAGCTACGTGGCGTGATGCGTGAAGAGATCAAGCAACTGCATCGCGAGCTGAAAACCACCACAATTTATGTAACTCACGATCAGATTGAAGCGATGACATTGGCGGATCGAATCGTGATTCTTAAAGATGGTTACGTGGCTCAAGTCGGCACACCGACAGAAGTGTTTCAACGTCCGGCAAACAAGTTCGTGGCGCAGTTCATTGGTAACCCATCGATGAACATGTTGGACGCCAAGCTGATTGGTGAAGAGGGCAATTGGGAAGTCGAACTGGGTGATGTTCGTATTCCTCTGCCAGAGCGCTTCAAAGCACACGCTTCGAAGAATTTAGCGCTGCACTTTGGTGTTCGTCCTACCGACATTCATTTGCGTGCCGAACAAGTCGACCATGACCGCGTGTTGCCGTTTCCAGTCAAAATCAAAGACAAGGAGCTATTGGGCGCGAGTATCCTACTGAAAACAGAAATCGCAGGTCAGCCGCTTATGGTTGAAACACAAGCGGCAGAAGTGGATGTGGATACGCTGACTCTGTACTTGGATTTGGATGCGATTCACCTATTTGATGCACTGAGTGAAAACTCGCTCGCGACATTCTAAATCCCCGATATGAAAGCCAGTGCGCGCTTGCGTACTGGCGACTTATCTAGCTCTCATTTCCCATATCAAAATGTTGTCGCGTCCCCCGCTGCAACTTATATTTTTGTTATTAGCTTGCTGGGAAAATTCCTACAATGAAAAAGAAAAAAAGAGCGGCATCCATCTATGATGTTGCCAAGTTGGCGGGTGTGTCACCGAGCACCGTATCACGCTTCCTCAATCGCACGACCTTTGTCTCTGATGATAAAAGCCAAAATATAGAAAAAGCGATCAAGTCACTGGGTTATAAGCCAAATTATCAAATGGATCAGGGTAGCAACACGCGCTCGATGACCATTGGCGTGCTTATTCAACATCCTGAGAGTCCACATACCAGTCGAATCCTGAACGATATGGAGAAGGTGCTTAATGCGCAGGGCTACTCATTGGTGATTGCTACCGGACACTGGCAGCGCACACTCGAATCACACGCTTTGGAGTATTTAGCGAAAAGTAACGTGGATGGGGTGATCATCGTGACGGGCAGTTTGACGGAAGAGCAGATTTTGGAATATGCCGAGCGAATTCCTGTTGTCGCGGTTGGATACAATGTCATTGGGGATAAGGTTAAATCCATAAATATAGATAATGTATTGGGCGGATACATGGCGACACTGCATTTGATGCAACAAGGCCACGTGAACATCGCTCATATCAAAGGGCTTTTGAATCAACCAGATGCGGTGGCTCGCTTTGTTGGTTACAAGAATGCTCTACAAGAGGCCGGCATAAAGGTGATGCCAAAATTAGTCAAGCAAGGTGATTTCAGTAGTGAGTCTGGCTATCAAAAAACGGTGGAGTTGCTCGAATCTAAAGTGCATTTCTCTGCGTTGTTTGCTGCCAATGATCAAACGGCTTATGGGGCGATCAAGGCTCTGCATGACCACGGCATTCGTGTGCCAGAGGATGTGTCTGTGATCGGCTTTGATGACTTACCGACCTCACAATATTTCACGCCTGCGCTTACCACACTGAGACAGCCGATTGAAGAAGTTGGAGCCATTTGTGCTGAGTCCATTCTCAATTTATTGAGTGGTGAAAGGCATGAAGTACGTCTACCGCCGATCGATCTGATTGTCCGCCAATCAACGGTGTCTAAGTTCCGTCAATCAAGTTGAGATAAGTCGCCAAACCCATTAGAAAATATTTTCCGAAACTCGACGAAATCTTGTTGTATTTGTGACCAAACTCCGTCTAGAATTCGCGCCTGCATTTTGGTGATTAAGTGCACAATTATCAAAATAGCCAAATTCTAAGAAATCTAATTTTTTGAACTGCCTCACAGTTATCTGTGGGGCAGTTTTAGTTGTAGGAAAGGTCCAAAACACATGCCTAAAAGCCAGAATATCAACCAACGTATGTCCATCGTGGCATTGGCTTGGCCGATACTTGTCGAAATTTTGCTACGGACGGCTTTAGGAACCAGTGACGTATTCATGTTGAGTGGTTACTCAGACAAAGCCGTGTCTGCGGTTGGGGTAATCACACAATTAACGTTTTTCCTGATCATCGTTTCTACCTTTGTCAGCAGCGGCACGGGTATCTTGATTGCGCAATACAATGGCGCAGGGCGTGAAAAAGACTCCGTTGATGTCGGTGTTGCCAGTATCGCTTTGTCGGTGATTGTAGGTGCTTTCTTGAGTGTGTTGGCCGTGATTGGCGCGGTGTTCTTTTTGCCGTATTACGGGCTAGAGGCTCAAGTTGAGCAGTATGCGCGTGAATACTTGCTGATCAGCGGTGCGATGACGTTCAACGTCACTATCGGTATCGTCTTTACCACGATTCTGCGTAGCCACGGTTATTCACGTTCGCCAATGGTGGTTAACCTAATCTCTGGTGTGTTCAACATCATCGGTAACTACATTGCGCTGTACCAGCCGTTTGGTTTGCCTGTGTATGGCGTTGAAGGTGTTGCAGTGGCGACAGTCGTGAGCCAAGTAATCGGTACGCTATTGTTGGGCGTGATTTTGAAACGCAGCAGCATTGAACTGCCAATGTCCAAGCTCAAACAAGTGCCGAAAGACGTGTTCAAGAAGATCCTAAAAATCGGTGGTATGAATGCGGGTGAAGTGCTGTCATACAACATGGCGCAGATCTGTATTGTCTACTTTGTGGTGCAAATGGGTACCTCTTCGCTTGCGGCATTTACTTATGCACAAAACATCGCACGTTTCTCGTTCGCGTTTGCACTGGCGATTGGTCAAGCGGCTCAAATCCAAACGGGTTACTACATTGGTAAAGGTTGGGTAAGCAGTATTCTGAAACGCGTGCAGATCTACTTCTTGGTCGGTTTTGCGGCATCAACGGCGGCAACGTGCTTAATCTACCTGTTCCACGAAGAGATTCTGAGCGTGTTTACCGATCAGCCAGAAATCTTGGCATTGGCGGGTGCATTGGTGATGGGTTCCATCGTGTTAGAAGCTGGCCGCGTGTTTAACCTGATCTTCATCTCGGCACTGAAAGGCGCTGGTGACATCAAGTTCCCAGTACAGATGGGTATTCTGAGCATGTGGGGCTTGGGTGTGGTGTTCTCTTACATCTTGGGTATTCACTTGGGCTACGGCGTGATTGGTGCGTGGATGGCGATTGCTTTGGATGAATGGGTACGCGGCATCATCATGGCAAGACGCTGGCGCTCACAAGTATGGACCAAGTTTAAGGTGAGCTAACCTTATCTTTTACCCGCTCTATACGTAAAAAGGCACTGAAATTCAGTGCCTTTTTGCTATCTATTCTGCATTGATAAGTCGTTTAAAACTCACACTCTGCTTGGAAAGACATGCGCTCTTTGCTGTATGGATGATCCAACTCCAACATCTCAGCGTGCAAATGCAGACGGTTGGCTTTTTCGCCGTATAAGCCGTCGCCAACCATCGCCATGTTCAAACCCATGTGGTGAGCACTGTGTACACGCAGCTGGTGGGTTCGTCCTGTTTTCGGGTACATGTACACCTTGCTGCGTCCGTCTTTTACTTCAATCAGCTGCCAGTAAGTTTCTGCAGGTTTACCGTGTTCAAAGCACACCAGTTGACGTGGACGGTCATCCGGATCGCCGCGCATCGGTAGCGAGATCTTACCTTCAGGTTCGGTTAACACACCTTCTAATAGCGCCATGTAGCGCTTCTGTACGCCGCGAGTGATGAACTGCTTTTGCAGACTTTTGTTGGCGCGTTTGGTTAAAGCAAATACGAGAATCCCCGACGTTGCCATATCTAAGCGGTGAATCACGAACGGCCCTTCGACATCTGGGAACATCGTTTGTAGACGCGTATATGCCGAATCTTTGATGGTTTTGCCCGGAACGGAAAGCAGACCCGATGGCTTGTTGACGATCACCATGGCTTCGTCTTGGAAGAGAATTTCCAGTTCTTTATCTTCCGCCCAGTTCTCTGCTAATGGGTTTGGTTCCACATCCAAGCCTTGCAGCATGTGCCCCAAAATAGGCTGACATTTACTGTTGCAAGATGGGTAGAACTTCTTGTGCTGACGTACTTCAGATTTCGGCGATACGCCCCACCAAAACTCCGCCAAGGCAAGTGGCTGATAACCATGTTTGTATGCGAACTGAAGCAGTTTCGGCGCTGCACATTCACCTGCACCTGCTGGTGGTACTGGATTGGTGGTAGGAGCAAAAATATCTACCAAATCGCGCTCTGCGCTGAGGTTATCCAAGAAGCGGTATTGCTTATGCAGCTTGTGTTGTAGCGCATTAGAAAAGTCTTTGCGTTGCTCTTTAAGTTCCGCCAGTTTTTGCTCTAACTCGGTTAAGCGCGCTTCTTTGATTGCCAGCTTTTCGTCCCAAGCTTGTTTGAGGTACTTGAGGACATTCTTCTCAGCCACACTCTGTTTCCCCAAATCATCCAGTAGCACTTTCAATTCTTCTGGGGTCAGTGTTTGTTCGCCATGTTTGCGCTGCTGTTTGCGTTCTGCACGACCGGCAATCATCACTTGGCGATGGGCATTCTCTTCTTGCTGATACGTTTCGCGGTCGGCTTTGATTTCTGCTTTCAGTTGTGCCAATTCTGGGTTGGCAGCAAAGGCTTTGTATTCCGCGTTCGCAGCATTGATGGCATCTGTCTCACCTCGGAAGAAACCTTCTTCTGTCAGCATGTCGAATACGGGTGGAACAAAACCTGGAAGCAAGTTTTGATCGGCAATCTTGCCAGAGAAAGCACTGAAGTAGCCAAGCTCACCTTGCGGGTTACGTACTAGCAAAACACCGAACATTTTACCGCGTCCGTTTTGCTCATCCTCAAGACCGAAATCGTGTTCGAAATCAGTTTGTGTCATTAGGTGCTGCTGCAATTGCTCTGCAGCCAATACGCACAATGGGTGAGGCGTGTAGTAGAACGGAAACGTAAACTGCGCTGGCAAGTCGTAGCCAGAAATATCCGCAGTAAATCGAGTAAAGCATTGTTCAGGCGAGTGCATGAGAGTGAGTCCGCGCGAAATAAAAATCGAGCACGGATTGTACCTGTTTTGGCTGTGATTGCTATTCGAAGGCGCTTCTAGGCTAGCTGTGTCGGCTTGCCATCACTCCCTATCTCAATGATTTTCATCGCTTAGAGCGCAGAAATTAGGATTGCGTTTGAAATGATTAATTTGAGTGATGTACTGTTTTGATTGATAACTAAGGCGTAGTTCTCGAATGACTTATTAGATGCAAAAGGAAAAGCATGTCTAAACTGGTGTTGGCATTGATACGATTTTATCAGCGCTATTTATCCCCACACAAAGGATTCCGTTGTGCTCATGCGGTGTATTACGGCACGGATTCTTGTTCTGCTGCCATCAGTAAAATGATTCAACGCAAGGGAGTGATCTCTAGCTATAGCAGCGTTCAAAACCAATTCGAACGCTGTCGACATGCGCATCAACGTCTGCAAAATGGGGATTCTTCCCGTAACCGAAAAAGGCGTAAGAACAACGACTCATCTTGTGTAACGGACATGGGATGCAGCTCTTTGGATTGCGTTCCGAGTGACGCTTGTAGCGGTAGCGGCGATTCATCTTGCCATTGTTGGTAATGGACTCAACTCTAAAAATGAAAGGGAAGCGATGACGACTGATCAACTTAAAACGCTGTTTGAAAATGACTTAAGGCACAAACTCGAACCTCTTGAAGCCTTGCGTTTAGAAGCACTGCGTCGACGGAAGTTTCTAGGTTTGGCGGTACTGGGCTTCTTTGGCGCCGTCGTGTTTGATCTCACCACCTCTGCCACGGTGTTTGTTCTTTTGGCATTGATGATCGGCGGGTGGGCGTACTTCAATCAAAAGCACAATCAGTTTCGCACCACCTACAAGCAGCACATCATGCAAAGCTTGTTAGCGCACATTGAGCCTTCACTCACTTGGGACCCAAATCGTAAGCTACCCAAAGAGACCTTCGAGCGCAGCGGCTTGTATTTAGACCGTTGTGATGGTTTCGAGAGTGATGACTTCATTTCAGGCACCATTGGTGAAGCGAAGGTGGTGATGTCTGAGATAGAAGCGTCGAAGCTCATCAGTTCAGGAAGCGACAGTTCGAGTAAGCATCACGTATTTTTTGCGGGGCTGTTTTGCGAAATCGACGTTCCGATGAATGAGGACATTTGCACCTTTGTTTTGAGTGACCGCGACGACGGGCCAACGCTTCGTGAAAAGCTGTGGGACCGTTTCTTCAAGATTCAGATAGGTAAACGAGTACGAATGGGTCACCCAGAGTTTGACCAACGGTATGAGGTGTACAGCGACGATTTAGACACAGCAAAGCAATTGCTGACGGATGAATTGATCGAGCGTGTGCTGACTTTTCGTCGTGAGAGTGAGTTCTCTAGCTTGTCGCTTTCTCAAGTGAACGGAAAGCTCTATATCGCCATTTCACATTGGAAAGCACTGTTTGAGCCAAAATTGGACGAGCCAGCGGGGGAGTTTGAAGCCGTTGCTGAGATTTATCGCGAACTCGATTTTCTGATTGGCACCATTCACAGTCTGGGGCTGACCAAACCAATGCCTCAGCCCATGACAAAGCAGAGCACCTCAGCTATCGCTTAATCCCATTAATATCTCAAGCTGAAACTCAATTGATGCACTATTATTTCAGCTTGAGATTCATCCAAGATCCTGTACCTTAGCGTGATTCTTTTTTGCAGCCTGTTTTCATTCACAGAGTGACCTGCGCTGCTTCACTTTTGAGTTAAAGTCATGTCACAAGCTAGCATCAAATTTATTGCCACCGATATGGATGGCACTTTGCTTGACCAATACGGTCGTCTAGACCCTGAGTTCTTTGACCTGTTTTTACAGCTTGAAGAGAAGGGCATTCTGTTCTCGGCGGCATCTGGTCGTCAGTACTACAGCCTGCGTGATACGTTTGCACCGATCCAAGACCGCATGATTTATGTAGCGGAAAACGGCACCTTGGTGATGTACCAAGATAAAGAGCTATACAGCTGCACCATTCCAAAAACAGAAATTGATGCGATCATCCAAGCGGCTCGTGAGATTGAAGGTACGCACCTAGTGCTGTGTGGCAAGCGTTCGGCTTACATTGAAACTAAAGATCCTAAAGCGTTGGAAGAGTTCCAGAAGTACTACCATCGCTGTGAATACGTGCCAGATCTACTGGCCGTTGACGATGAGTTTATCAAGGTTGCGATCTGTCACTTTGGTGGTTCTGAAGAGTTGGTTTTCCCAACCATGAGTGCGAAGTTTGGTCACAGCCATCAAGTTGTGGTGAGTGCGAAGATTTGGCTAGACGTGATGAACGCAGAAGCGTCTAAAGGCGCAGCGATCAAACACCTTCAAGAAACCATGGGTTTTGGTCCGGAAGAAACCATGACCTTTGGTGATTACCTGAATGACCTAGAGATGCTACAAGTGAGCGAGCACTCTTACGCGATGGAAAACGCGCACGAAGCGGTGAAGAAAATCGCACGCTTCTCAGCACCAAGCAATCGTGACTCTGGCGTAATGAAAGTGATCAAAGAGAAAGTGCTTTAATCTCTGCCTCGTCAGTTTCGAACATAAAAAATGTATGGTCCGCCCCGTTATTGCAACTACAATTTAGTAATAACGGAGTTGGTTTGCGCTAATGTATTCGGAGTCCACGTTGGGAACATTAACTTCCCGCTCCACGATGATATCCGCGCCAGATTATCCTTAAAAGCCCCAAAGCAACTAGGTGCTATTTTTTGTATCAGGTTACTAATCTGGCCGATCGACCGTTTTTGTCATCACGTTCATTGGCGTTGCAAACTTGGTTATGGCTATACAGCCTTAAAAGCTTGGCGGTGGTACAACACCGCCCAAGCTATTCTTGCTAGCTTATTGGCAAGTGCGACTACCACTACATTAAACGGCTTTGTTGCTCGTAAATTGACTAACCAATCTCCAAACACTTTTCCTGTTGTTTCTATCCTAGATAGCACGGACCTCGCTCCATGTATAAATAGAGCGCGAAGGTGTTTGTTCCCTCGTTTACTCATGCCTAATAGCTTTGATTTGCCACCCGTTGAATACTGCCTTGGAACGAGTCCTAGCCATGCAGCCATCTCGCGACCTCCACCAAAGTTTGAAGGAGAACTGATATTAGCCACACACAGCGTTGCTGTTAAATCACCAATACCAGGAATACTCTTCAAAAGCTCGGCATTTTCATTATTTTCAGTAATTGCTTTCAGTTTTCTATCTTGAGTAGATACTTGCTCATTTAGGTATTTATAGTGCTCATGAATCGAGAGCAACTCAGCGACCAGACTCGGTGGTAGTTTTATATCTTGCTCGGCCAACCACTGAAATAGCGCTTTCATCTTGGCATGGCCTTTAGGAAAACTCAGCCCAAACTCAAGTAGTATTGCTCCAATTCGGCTCATACAAGCCGTTCGTTCTTTGATATAACCATCCCTCACTCGATGGATAGCTGCGATTACCTGAGCTTCCTCTGACTTGGCAGAGACAAATCTCATGCTTGGTCGACTCGCTGCTTCTGCTATCGCAGCTGCATCAATAAAGTCGTTCTTGTTACCTTTGACGTAAGGTTTTACATATTGAGGCGGGATAAGTCGAACTCGATGCCCATAGGCTTCACACTTTCTCGCAAGCCAGTGAGCACCACCACAGGCTTCAAAAGCGATGATGGTAGGTTCAAGTACAGATAAGAAACGAAGTAGTTGGATTCGACTAAACTTACGGCGAATAACGTCTTTGCCAGTGTGATTGTTACCAACCGCATGAAAGCAGTGCTTGCCTAAATCGATACCTAAGATGTGAATGGTAGACATATGGTTCACCTCGTTCTGAGAGCCTACTCTAAGCGTAGGGCTTGAGAGTGAGGCGGACCATATAATTAGCCCCGCGAAACACTGGGTTCAACGGGGCTTTGATTTTCTGTTTGTGTGTTTTTAGCTCACGGCGCGAACTTTACCTTGCTTCAAGTCATTCAGCACTTGCGATTTCGGACCATCAGCAATCACGCTGCCTTTTTCCATCACAATCACACGATCAACAATGTCGAGCATTGAGGTCTTATGCGTAATCAAAATCAGTGTTTCACTCGGTTTTAACTGCGCTAATTGATGCTTGATGTGCATCTCTGAACGGTTATCCATTGCACTGGTTGGTTCATCCATTAAGAGCACTGGAGGGCGACCCAAAAACGCTCGTGCAATCGTCACAGCTTGACGTTGACCACCAGACAACATGCCGCCACCTTCGCCCACTTGGCGCTCTAGACCCGCAGGATCCGATTGAGTAAAGGCGGTGACACCTGCGCGGTTGGCGGCGTCTAATACGTCGCGATCATCGGTGAGCGGACGACCTAGGGTAATGTTGTCGCGAATAGAACCGAAGAACAGATTCGAATCTTGCGGTACACAACCGATATTGCGTCGTACGTCCACATGGTGAAGTTGTTCGATGTCCGTGTCATCAATACGCACGTGCCCCTCTGTCGGCTTGTATAGGCCCATTATCAGGCGTTCTAGCGTGGTTTTACCCGAACCAATACGACCGATGATTGCGACTTTTTCACCTGGATTAATCGTTAGGCTCAAATCACGAATCGATGCCACTGGCGCATCTGGGTAATGGAAGGTCACACGGTCAATCTCAATCTTACCTTGCACGATAGGGCGGTGAATGTAGCGTTTCCCTTCTTCTTGCTCGTCTGGCATTTCCATCACTTGGTTAATGATGGTCATTGAAGAGTTAGCTTGGTTATAGCGTGTAGACAACAATGAAAGCTGAACCATAGGGCCAATAGCGCGGCCACTCAACATGGTTGCTGCAATCAAGCCACCCATCGTCAAATCACCATTAGAGATGAGATACACCCCCAGAATGATCATGCCGACGTTACTACTTTGCTGAACAAAGCCCGCTGCATTTTGAATGCTGTCGGTGATACGACGGCTCTTGATGTTCCAGTTTGCCATGTGCGCCACTGCCTCTTCCCAACGGTATTGGAATTGGCTTTGTGCACTCAGCATTTTCACCGTTTCTAAGCCAGATAAGCTCTCAATCAAGTTGGCGTACTTTTGTGAAGCAAGGCGAGAACCTTCTACAATCGAGCGGCGCAGTGGACCTTGAATCAGCGCCGAGTGAATCATCAGAATCACCACACCAATCATTGGTACGTAAACCAGATCGCCCGCCATCAGCCAGATGATGACTAGGAACAAAATCGCGAAAGGTAAGTCGATCAGCGCACTCACGGTTGCAGAGGTGAAAAACTCACGAATCGATTCGAACTCTTGCAAGTGGCGAGCAAACGCACCCACTGAAGGTGGTTTGGACTCCATTCGGATGCCCATGACTTTGCTAAACAGCTTTGAAGAAATCAGGATGTCGGATTTCTTACCCGCGACATCGATAAAGTAGTTACGCAGTGATTTGAGCAAGAAATCAAATAAGAACACCACGAAGATACCGCTTGCCAGCACCCATAGGGTTTCAAACGCGAGGTTAGGGACTACTTTGTCGTACACCAAGCGAGTGAACATTGGTGCAGCAATAGCGAAGATATTGATGAGGATAGAAGCGATAAGCACATCGCGGTAGATGCGTTTCGATTGCCACAAGGTTGACCAAAACCAGTGACCTTCTTTGGTTTTGAGCACTTCGGGAGAGCGCTCGTCATAACGGAATTGTTTTTTAACTAAAAAATAGCGACCAGTGTACTGCTCAAGTAGGTCTTCTAGAGGAATGGAGATAGGTACCATTCCGCTTTCTAGGGTGGTGATTTCAGCTTCTTTTTTCTTAACGTTGATGCTGTTGAGAACGCAAGAATCGCCACCTTTTAGAAGTAAGATAGCCGGCAGAATCAGACTCGAGATCTGGTCTAACTCTGCACGGTTTTCCTTGGCAACCAATCCGGCCCTTTCCGCCGCTCTTGGTAGCAGAAACGGGGTAAGCTTGCCATCAGAGAGCGGAAGGCCGTTGATCAGCGCTTCCGGTGAGTTGGCTAGCCCGTAGTATCGGCTAACGTAAATAAGCGAGTTCAGTAAAGGGTCTTTCATCCTTGGTATACCTTTTCTTATTCCTTGTCGACGATGAAGCCTTGGAAGACTTCAACAAAGTGCTCGGTGAGGAAATCCAACTGAATCTGTGTTTCAACACGCGATGCAATCGTCGTAATACCCAAGTTGTGAGCGGTACGAGAGATTGAAGTCAGGGTGAATTTCTGTTTCTCATCGTGCAAGTTGTGCGTAAATAGGTAATCCAACTTCACGTAATTCGGGCGGAATTCCTGAATGTACTCAAGTGACTGGAAGTTACGACCGTAGTTATCAACACCGAATTCCGCACCTGCTTGACGAATCGCGTTACACAACAGCGCTGTGTGATGCGGGTGGTCAATGAAACACGCTTCTGGAAGCTCGAAGTGCAGCATTGGGGAAACTTTCGAATGCTTCTCTAGCATGCTGGTGGTCCAACGAATGAACGATGGTTGAGACAAGCTGCTTTGCGCAATGTTGATTGCCACTGGCTCTTTTAGCTCGCCGCTTTCTAGCATCTTGATCATCGACTCAATAACGTATTGGTCGAAGATGTTGGTTGCGTCTAGCTGCTCAAGAGCAAACAGGTATTGGTTCGCACGGTAGGTCTCGCCATCTTTTTCGATGCTTGAGAACACCTCGTTGTGGAACACTTTACCCCAAGTATTCTTCGCAGACTGGAAGCGGAATTTAATCCAATCGCTGTGAATCGCTTCTTCAACCAGCGCTTTCCATTGCTGTTTACCCATAAGGTTAGAAGTGTTTTCACCACCCACGAAGCCGTACGCTTTGTCAGGTTGCGCTTTCGCTTTCGATAGCGCGTTGTCCACCATCGATAGGACTTCAGTTCGCGTTTTCTGATCTTTACTGTGTGCCACACCCAGTGATGCTTTTGGCTTAGCAAGGCCGGTTGGGTCGGTATTCAAACCGTTTACACAGTTGACGATGCTGTCTGCCAGAATGCGCAGTTCGCTCTCATCCATGTGCGGGAATAGAAGACCAAATTCGTCGCTTGATAGACGAGCAATGGTTGCTCCCGGAACATCGATGGTGTTTTTCAAACGTTGAGACAACTCTTTCACGTGGGCATCAGCGCGTTGGTAGTCTTTTGTCTCGTAGATATCACCAATGTATTCAGCATGGAGTAGCGCGATACCCCCTTGCGTTTGTTCTGCTAGCCATTGGTCAACTTGGTTGATGTAGAACGAGCGGTTACCTAGCTTGGAGATTGGATCTAGGTAAGCTTGAGCACGCAGACGCTGCGCCTCTTTTGCCTGTTCTTTAAATGACAGTTCGATTTGTGCCGACATCGAGTTAATGCCGTCAACAACTGCAATCAAGTCTTTCGTTTTAGGACGAGCCAGTGGGTCACCAAACTGGTTGTTGGCAATCTCGTGCATTTTCTTCACGATGGCCGCTAGAGGTTTGAGTGAGCGACGTAGGATGTAAGAAATTGCCACTAGACCGGCTAGGAAGATAACGCCAAATGCCGATAGCAGGCGAATAAAGCCTTGCCACAATTGCTCGTAGGCTGCGCCTGGGTGGCTGATGATTTCCACCTCTGCAAGCTGCATCCAACCACTGGTTACCACGCGTTTGTCGTGAATTGCCTTGAATAGATTCAAGTCGATAAACCATTGCGGAACGTTACTTGGCTTGACTGGGTACGAGCGTACGATTTGGTAATCCGAATCTAACGCGGTGAGACGTACGACAGAATAAGTACTGCCATCGAACAACGCATTAATCACAGATTCGACCGCGACCTTATCTTTGTCTTTCAAATAAGGTGCTAGCGCCAAACCAACGGTATTAATGGTGTTGTTGACCTCTGAACGTTGCTGCTGCTCTAAGCTGTCTCGAGTAGTGTTGAACTGGATTACGAATACTGATGCCATCAAGAGTATAAAGACCGTAACCATTCCCACTACAAGCTTCTTATATAGGGTCATGTTTTTCACTCGTCATAGTTAATTTTAGGTTTTTTTAACTGCAACTTACGTTCGCGCGAGCGTAAGTCATTCCAAAGGCTCAAACGTGAGGCTTTTCCTGCTAGCTCTCCAACGCCAGCAGAAGACTTCATAAGCCATAGGTTTGAACCGTTAAAACTGTATATCGGTAGCAAGTCGCTACGTCTGGAGGCTCGAACAATCTCTGGGTTGAGGTTGTCGAGGATGAGAGGCTCCGAACTTGGGGTTGGGTAGTAGGCCAATACCATGTGAAATTGATTCAGTTCGATGGCTTTAACGTAGATCAAACGCATCTTTGAATCCGGTATACCGAGCTCAAGTAGGGAAAAGTATTTGGCGATGGTAAAGTCTTCACAGTCGCCGGCATTACTGCCCAAGAACTCGAGTGGTGTTGCCCAGTAGTCTTTTTTACCCCACAGGTCTATATCGTCAACGAAGTAAAGTTGGTTGAAAAAGTCGTTAACGCCTGCAAGCTTCTCATGAGTCTCCAATGTTTTGAAAAAGTCGATGTTGTCTCGCCAAGTTTTCACGCGCATCCCTGCGCGCTCACCATAGACTGAAGTGACCGTATCGACCCATCGTTGTTCTTTGCTGTTTAACGCACCGATTTGGAACGAAAGACAACCGATGCTGATTAATAATGTAACTTTACGCTTCAATCTGGGTGGCATATTCGACTCACATCACAAGTGTACTCTTCCAACGGGCTCGTCAGTGAGAAATAAGTGCTTTCTATTTAACCACTTATCAACGCTAAACGACACATCGGGCATACCTTGCTGACACTTACTCCTTCAGTGCGTTGGTTTTGGCACTCAAAATTGGCTTGAGTAAGTATTCCAAAACGGTTCGCTTCCCTGTGATGATATCGACTGATGCCGTCATACCTGGGATGATTGGCAAGTCTGCATCTTGTCCAAAATTGGTTTTATCGGTGCGCACGCGAACAATGTAGAAGCTGTTGCCTTCTTCATCTTGCGTAGTATCGGCACTGATGTGTTCCAATTCCCCTTCAAGTCCGCCGTACTTCGTAAAGTCGTAAGCGGTAAATTTCACGATGGCGTGAAGATCTGGGCGCAAGAAGGCGATGTCCTTCGGTGCGATCTTCGCTTCAACTAATAAGGTGTCTTCGGTCGGAACGATTTCGACAATGTCCATACCGGGTTGGATAACGCCACCTACCGTGTTGACGTTCAATGTTTTGATGGTGCCTGTTACCGGAGATACGACAACAGTACGATTTACACGGTCTTCTAGGCCAACCGCCGATTCAACTAAAGAAGAGAGTTGGTCTTGAGTACTATTCAGTTTCTCTTGTTGTTCAGAGCGGAACTTCAATGCAGCATCAATACGATTAAGCATGGATTCGCGAATGGCGGATTTGAGCACAGGAATCTTCAGTTCGCTAGAAGTCATTTCACGGCGGGTATCGTTAACTTGGCGTTGAAGTTTCAGCAGTTCGATACGAGGTACCACACCTTCATCTGCGAGCGGTTTGGTGATATCCAGCTCTTTCTTCGCGTAACGGTAGCTCTGGCGCAGGTTGCTTACACGCGCTTGGATTTCTACTAAATCTTGTTGTTTCTGTTTTACCTGTTGGTCGATAACCGAAATTTGGCTACGCAAATTGTCCAAGTCTTCACGGTATTCCGCTTTTTGACGTTGGGTTAGGCGAGGTTGGTTTTCTTCTAGAGTTGGTGGGAAAGTCAGTTTGCCGTAATCCAGCACCACGTTTTGTTCCCAGTTGCTATTATCAAACTCGCGGTTAACTTCCACACTGCTGATTGAGGCGGAAAGTTGCAATACAGAAGCGGTTAAGTTCGCTACTTGTTGTTCACGTTCACGGAAGTCAGAACGAAAGCGTGTGTCATCAATCAGCAATAGTTGCTGACCTTTTTCAACTTGTTGGCCTTCTTTAACTAAGATCTCTTTGACCAAGCCACCTTCAAGGTTTTGTACCACTTGGATTTGAGAAGATGGAATGACTTTGCCTTGGCCGACGGTGACTTTGTCGATTTGCGCCCAAGACGCCCAACCAATGGCTGCAACAAAAAACAGCACCATGACCCACAGCATTAAGCGGGCGCTACTCGGCGTGTTTAGGAGCAATGCGGCGGTCTTGTCATCGACAAAGTCCAACTCATCGTTGCTAAGTTTGTTGTAGTTGTCTCGGCTCATCACATTCCTTGTTTATAAAGACGGTTTATCTTTTTGATCTTATTATTATTAGCCAACCATGTCAGCATGCTCGGTGAATAAAAATGTGTGAAAGGGGTAAGTGCCCCTTATTTACTGTGCCTTGAACTTTGTTTTGTCCAACTGATGTTTTTTTAGTTTGTCGTACAAGGTTTTGCGCGACACTTGTAATTCTAGTTGAACCTCTTTGAGTCTGCCTCTATGTCGTTGCAAGGCGTCAAACAACAAGCAATATTCAAAGTGTTCTGTGCGTTGAGTCATACTTTGGATTTCAATACTTTTCTCATTGTTCCAATCTTCCATACGAAACGCATCGGGTTTTAATGCTCTCAATTCCGCAAACTGTCGCAGCTGTTTGATATTCTCTGGCCAATCGAGTTCCGTGACCATTCTCACCTCATCAAGGCTTATCTGTGGTGGTTGCAGTTGGTAACGACTGGCGGAGTGGCGCACAAAGTGTTTGTATAAAGGACCGATATCTTCTTTGCGTTCATTCAAATTTGGCATGCGAATCAGCATCACCCGTTCTTCTATTCCTTTATCGACGCTATTGGCCGCGCCAAATACACGTTGTAACTTGGTATGCTGAAATAAGCATTGCCATTGCTTCGTCGAGATGTGCTCTGCGCTGTGTAAGTACAAACTACATTGGCTTTTGCCGTCTGTAAGATGATGTATGGCTTTGTCTAAGGCATCGAGTGAGAGTTCATATAAGTCCTCACCAGATGCGACAATCAGCTCACTTTCTGGTGTGGCATGAATGTCGTGTGCGAATTGAGCAGCAAGCCTTCGTCCAGTACCGTCCTCACCAACGAAAATCAGCGGCTGGTGGAGTGGGGCGCTGATTAGCGCACGGCGAATGTCGACCATGGCTTGACTGTGACCAATCATTTTCGGTCCGACATGGGTTTGCATGTCGAGTTCTTTCTTTAACCAGACGTTTTCTTGCAGCAAGGTCAGCTTGTCACCTGCGTTATTGAGGGACTTGAGTAGTTGCTCTGTCGAAAACGGCTTTTCAAGAAAGTCATACGCACCGCTCTTCATCGCCTCAACTGCCGTCTTCACATCGCCATGGCCGGTTAATACAATAAATTGAAAGTGACTATTTTTGCCAAGCAGGTTCCTCATGAACTCCAAACCGTTCATCACTGGCATGTGAATATCAGTGATGATCAGTGCTGGCGAGTTTGGGTCAATCACATGTAAGGCTTCGACTGCATTAGGAAAGCAAGTCACGTCGATGCCCTCAATCAACAAGGCTTGAGTCACGGCATCACGGATGTGTGGTTCATCATCGACAAAGAAAACAGGACTATGCATGTGAATTTTCCTCTGTGCTATGAGATGACACTAAAGGCACGCTGACGACAAAAGTCATGCCGCCAGATGGTTGAGAGTGCGTATCCATGGAATGGTTAGCGCTATGATTGTAAGCACTGAGTGAGCCTTGGTAGCTTTCCAAAATCCGTTTTGAAATGGTCAAACCTAATCCGAGTCCTTCCGGTTTTGTGGTGAAAAATGGGTCAAATATTCTTGCTAATGCTTGTTCTGACATGCCTGGTCCATTGTCGGAAACTAAAATATCGCAGTTGGTTTCGTCGCATTGCACGGCAATTGAAATTTGTGGATCGATACAATGCCCTTCCATTGCTTGAGCAGCGTTGTGGAAGAGGTTGATCAGCACTTGTTCAAGCTCCACGCTGTGAATCGCTAATCTCACGTTGTACTCGATGGTTGGCACTTTCAGTGTGACGCCTTGTTTGATGAGTTTGCTGCTTAGGATTCTCGTCGCGTTGTGCACAGCATCGTGTAAGACCGCCACTTCGTTGTGTGGGTTGTCGTCCGTTTTGCGTGTAAACACCTTTAAGCGTGCAATCACTTCGGCGATGGTGTTGTTGAGAGAGAGCATTTTATCGAGGTTGTCTGTCACCATCGGGTAGCGCTCCATCACCATCAAGCGTTGAGAGTTTTCGGTGTAAGTGCGCAGCGCTGCAAGCGGCTGGTTGATTTCGTGATTGATGCTAGCGGATAGCTCACCAAGCAGCGCGAGTTTGGCCGCTTGAGTCAGTTCTTGTTGAGTCTGTTTGAGCTCTTGTTGGCTCTGTTCATATTGATGCACGGTTTGCTGTAATTTGTGGTTGGCTTGGCTGAGGACTAAGGTTCTCTCTGTCACCTTTTCTTCCAAATTGGCATTCACATTCGCGAGGCGTGCCTTGTTGACGAGCATTTGAAACCACGCCAAAGCAATTAAACCCACGAGCGCGTAGAGCAACAGGTAAACCACGTCCGCCTGCAATACCGCGGTAAGGACTTCTTGTTGGCTAATCAGTGCGACGACACGAAAGCCTTTGTCGAATAAGTTGGTCGCGTAAGCAAGGTAGTTAGGGGAAACCAGTAGCTGATTGTTCTCAAACTGCGTTGCGCCACTTTGTCCGGTTAACTCGCCTCGGTATTGCGGCAGGGTATCGCCATATTGTTGAGTTTGATTGAGTTCTTCTTTCGCAGCTTCGGATAACGGGAAAAGTGCACGATAACGCCAATCGGGCAAGTTACTCATGAAGACGACATCGTGCACACCTGTAACTAGCAAGCCGCCATCGTTTTGTGCCAATCTTTGTTCTAACTGCTCTAGGTTCACTTTAACGGTAATCACGCCTGCGACTTTGCCTTCAACCCAAAGAGGGGACGAGAAGAAATAGCCGCGCTTATTTGAGCGTACGCCGAGTGCAACATACTGAGCTTTCTCTCCATTTAGGGCGTGCTGAAAGTAAGGGCGAAAGGCAAAGTTAGAACCTACAAAGCTGTCGTCTTGCTGGTAGTTGCTCGATGCGATAACTAAGCCGGTGCTGTCGTGCACATAAATGGTGTCAGCAAGGCTCTGCGTTAGCCATTCGGCAAGCAATTTATTGAGGGACTCAGAACGCTTGCCCACTTTAACGGCTTCAAGCAATCTTGGATCGTGACTGAGTAGATTAGGAATTTGTTCAAACTTAGCCAACTCATAGTCGATCTCTTGTGCTACCTGAGAGGCTTGCTGTTTGAGATCCGATTGCCATTGCTGATGTTGGTACTTTGTCGCGTAATGATGAGTTAAAACAAGCCCGACCATACCGATGGCAAACAGTATCAATAGAAAATGGCGCAGGGCTTTAGGGTTCAGTAAGTTCACGATTGGCTCACCAGTTTTTAACGCCATGTTATCAAAAGGCATTTAACGATGTTGTGAGCCGCCGCGACAACGAGAAATCGATCCGCTTTTTAGAAGTAGTATTCTGCGCCTATAGAGAAGTAACTGTCGTTTTCTAGGTAAGCAATGGGTTCGTTACTGGACATGGAGGAAAGATAGTAACCTTCTGCTATCCATTTCCAGTGTTCATTGATGCGCCCAGAGGCGGTCAGTTTGTAGATGGGTGAAGTCTGCTCTAAGTCGAACAATCCAGACAGCAAAAACTCGGTATCTTGGACATCATTCGCTTGCCAACGCAAACCAAGAAAAGCATCGTTGTTGTAGATAGTCGGTGGTGCGTATGTATCCCTATTATCCCATGCGTATTCGGCAATTAAACCGAGAGTGCCTTGGCTAAAGGAAAAACCGTACACCGAATATTCAAACCCTGTGACTAAGGTAAAGTAGTCACTGCCCTCCCCAGATTTAAACGTCCCTTCCCATTTGAGCAAGAGGTCATCTTGCGTCCATTGTAACTCGGTGCCGAGCTGGAATATTCGTGCGTATGAGGCTTGCCAGTCATTAGGACGTTCGACGAGCAAAGGTTCTCGGCTATTGCCGTAAAAAGCGCTAATGCCAACGTCTAATGCATCCTGCCAAAAGCCAATCCGTATCGCGCTATCGAGTGCGTTCTCCCCATCAGAATAGATCGCATCATCGTCGACAGGCTTAATCAGGGTTCGCCGTTGATCTGGTTCTCTAAACTTACGAGGCTGGTGGAATGGCAATAACAGCATTTGCACATCTCCCCAGTCAGGCAACCAACGCGCTTGAAGCATGGGTTGACCCATTTTCTCTTCATACCCCAAAGCGATGCGTCCATCATATTGATTCACTACGTTGACGGGTTGGTAGACTTCAGTGACACCCCAGTAAACCACACCATAGCCAAGCAGCCATTCGATCGTTTCTCCTGCATAAATGATATTGGCTTCGCGCAGATTGATGAACCCTTGTGCGGACTGAAACTCATATTCCGCATAAGGACTGAAGGTTGCTGCCCAGCCAGAATCGTTCCACCACAGTAGACGAGGAGCAATAAGAGCTCGATTGGCGAGTGTGTCACAGCATTGCCCCGTTTGTGCCTCGTCTTTGTAGAGGTCTGCGGTTAACCCAACAAAACCTTCCGTTTGCCAATCGGCAAATCCTGCCGATGAGAAGGAAAGAGACAAACTGGTGAATAGTAAGGTGCGCGCTTTCCTCATCAGTTGTGCCTGTATGCGTTACGGAGTTGTTTGGGCTCAAACTGGCTTTGTGGAACATCCACACCTAACGTCATGTTTTTCCATGACAATGAAGAGGATCGCTTGCTTTTTAAGTTGTCCATTTGAGCGAACTTCGGACGCCAGTAGCGCTGGTTATGCTGCTCATAATCGGAGAGGGTGAGTTGCTTAAACAAGGTGCCTTTTCGGTCGTAGTATTCGATTTTTCGTGGTTGGTAAATGTCTTGATCAATCCAAGCGACAAGTTTCGAGTAGCCCGAATTTTCGTAGCGAGGGAAGCAAGCCAACAGCCAGTAACTTTGCCCATCTTGTGTTTTTTCTTCGATGAGTTCATAGCGATATTTGTCCAATTCCCACGAACTCATGTCTTCATAAGCAAACTCACTGCCCATAAATGGCCCTGAACGGTTGTTCGAAGAAATGCGTTTAACCCTTTTGATGGAAGGTAAAAACAGCCATTGATCATCCGCTTCAATGGCGTGGCTAAACGTAAGAAGGGCGGTTCCTGCAATATCTCGTGGCGCTTGGAAGTAAGTGATGATCTTATCGCCATCGTTTTCTTGCTCGATACCTTTGATCGTCAATTGTCTGCGCACTGTGTCGCCATTGGCTGCGACGATCGACATTTCCACGTCTGATGTATAGGAAATATATCCGGTATCTCGACTGATCATTTCCTTTGCTACATCGAACCCGGAGACACCCTCAGCGGCGGCCGTTGCTGAGAGTGTCATGAGCAATCCGAAAAACATCCTCATAGTTAACTCCTTGTTGAAGGACGAGTTTTGTTGTGCAAGTTACAAGAAATTAGACAGGGTTGAACCTGTACGAGTGGACAGTTTCAGCGGGTATTCGGACAGGATAAAAATAGAAACACAGGAGGTAGCATAAAAAACTCCGCAACCAATGTGATTCGCACAAGGAGTATTTGTTTTTATGGAGCTTAATCTTTCAGGTAAGGAAATTAACGAGGTGGTCACCAGTATTGATGACATTTTGGGTCCCTCGGAACAGCGCTACTTCGGTGAAGGCTACAAGCGCACTCAATATGAATGCAACATCAATTACGACACGGATTCCGCACAAGGATTAGTAAGTGTTGCGTATCGAACAGATTGGTCACAAAAGAAGACGCAATCTCGTCGTCCTCATCTCAGTACGATTGATGCGTTTCTTATTGCTGGTCGTGTCTCCTACGCGATCATCAAACGCCATTATCAGTTGTCAGCCCACCAGTCGTCTCAAGCGTGGATCCGACATGTATCTATTAAAGCTGGCGCAGAAGCGTTAGAGGATCTTGATGCGGTACGCCTTTCCGCCCAGTTACTTGATACCAGCAGTTCACAAGACAGTTTGTTTGGCACCTTAACTCGCGTCAAAACCAAGCTAGATAGTATGGAAATTGAAGTGATCATCGATCATGAGGCGGAAGCGGATCACTCCCAATCTGTCGTGTCATTTTCGGATGACGATGAGTACTTCAACAGCGATTTCCGTTTGCGTCATTGCCACCTTGCGAACAACACCTTTTGTGACGCCATTTGTGCTGTCTCCAGTGACTTGCTGTTTCAATGCCCAGGCAAACCATCAACGGGCGCGATGGGGCATTACCCCAATGCATTGATGATGGTCGATTGGCTGACGTGTTTTGCTCAGCTGTCGCAGTTGGTGATGTATCGCCTCGATAAGTTGGATCGTAATGAGACTCACAACTTGTGGATGCGCTCTGTCACGGTCACAACGCCGTATCCAATCATCCCTCGTCGTAAACACACACTCACACTTCGCAGCATGAAGAATTCTTTAGTGAAAAAGAAAGACTCCTCATGGCGACTTGCCACCGTAAACGGCTCGGTTTCCGGCCATCCAGAATTCAATCTAACTGCAAAACTATGCCATCAATTACCACAAGGAGAACCAGCGTGAAAATTGCCATTTCAGGAACTTACTCAACCGGAAAAACGACATTAACAGAAGCGCTGGCGATCGCGACTCAAGTTCCAAGAACACAAGCGCGCACCATGCGTGAGATTCTGCCTGATGCGGTGCCGGGTAAAACCTTAGAGCAGTGTAATCCTGCGGAGCTACTGAACTTGGGGCTTAGTCGTTTGAGTGAGCGTGTTGTGAATGAAGAGCGATGTGGTGATCGCTTTTTCTCTGATGGTTCTTGTTTGCATGAATGGGTGTATGGGGCTGCGCGCTTGGAAACTGGGATTAACCCAAATGACAGCGACTTGGTTTTGACTATGAAAAGACTGATAGGCAAACCGTATGCGTCAATTCACCGTGGTTACATTGATGCTTTTGGCAACGTTGCAAAGCGTCATGCGAAAAAGACTTACAGCAAGTTTGTGCACCTGCCGATTGAATTTGATTTGGTGGAAGATGGCCACCGTCCTGTGTCTGAAAGTTTTAGAACGCTCTCCAATGATCTTCTGCTCTCTACTGTGAAAGAACTCAACATCCCTTACATCACGGTTGGCGGTGATTTGCGTCACCGATTGATTACCATCGCGGAACACTTTGAGTTGCCTTTATATGTTGATCCAGATGAGGCGATCGAAAAAGCGGTGAACAAGGTGAAAGCAGAGGCGATAGAAATAGAAAACCACCGCCTGTCTGTGCTGGCGACTCAGCAGGCTTAATTCAAAGGAAGTCTCGAATAATGAAAAAATGGACAAAACCCAGAGCCTTGCTCGCCCTTGTGGGGTGGCTCTGCATCATGGCCCTAGCGTTTGTTGGCTTAGGGAAACTCGGCTTAAACAATGACTATAAAGTGTTCTTTAGCGACGACAATCCAGATTTGATCGCGTTTGAGAGCATCGAAGAAAAATACAACAGCAATGACAGCGTATTGATTGTCTTGCACCCGAAATCGGGCGATGTCTTTCAGGAAAATGTGCTGAAAGCAGTCATGGAACTGACGGAATATGCGTGGCAAACACCTCACTCATACCGTGTAGATTCTTTGACCAACTATCAATATACCCATGCTCAAAATGATGATCTGATCGTCGAAGATTTTGTGAACGCAAACCAACTGAGCAATACCCAGTTACTTGCGGAGAAGAAAGCCTATGCGCTTAAACAACCTGAGCTGGTTAATCGTTACTTAGCTCAAGACGCGAAATCGACGGCGATTAATGTGTTGGTGCGTTTGACGACGGAGGGTCAGTCCGAAGAAGTGCGTGAAATCGCACAGTTCTGGCAAGACAAGATCGCTGAAACTCAGACACGTTACCCTGACGTGCAGTTTTATCTCACTGGTCAGGTGATGCAAAACGACGCGTTTGGTGAGGCGACACAGCGAGATATGGGCAGTTTGGTGCCGGGCGCATTGCTGCTGATTGTCATCGGCACGGGCATCTATCTGCGTAGCTTGTGGAGTTCGGTTGTAGTGACGTTAACCATCATCTCTTCAATCTTCATCGCGCTTGGTGCTGCAGGTTGGCTCGGCATGGCAATTACCTCTCCGTCTGCATCTGCACCGCTTATCATTCTGACCATGGCGGTTGCCGATTGCATTCACTATTTGCAAGGCTATAAACATGCGCTAAACAAAGGCGAAACCAAGCTGGTGGCGTTGCAGCAATCGATGGAGAAGCATCGTCTACCCATTATTCTGACCAGTTTGACTACTGCGGTTGGTTTCTTGTCGATGAACTTCAGTGACTCTCCTCCGTTTAACGATTTGGGCAACATCACCGCGATGGGCGTGATTGCTGCTATGTTCCTGACGTTGTTCTTCGTACCTGCGCTTTTGGCCGTGTTACCAGCAAGAAAGAGTAAAGTAGTGAAGCGCTCAGGGCTTGCCAAGCCACTTGAAGCCATCGCTCGCTGGGCAATGGTGAAGCCTGGATTAAAGATCGCTGTCGTTGTACTTGGTGGTGGCGTCATTGCTGCAAACTTGGTTCGAAACGATATAGATGACACCTTGTTTGAATATTTCGATGAATCCTATGCGGTGCGCCAAGCGAACGACTTCACCTACGCGAACTTAACGGGTGTGGCGAGTATTCAATATGCGATTCGACCAGAACAAGGTGAACTGATTACCTCTCCTGATTTCCTGCATAAGTTGGATCAGTTTGTTCAACAGGCTCGCCAAACCGAAGGCGTGTATCACATTCAATCGCTGACTGACATCATGAAGCGCTTGAACAGCAGCTTGCATAACGATGAAGCGGGTGAATATCGTCTCACCAGTGATCCTGAGTTGTCTGCTCAAACACTTTTGCTTTATGACATGTCGCTTCCATACGGATTGAACCTCAGCAACCAAGTCGCGTTGGATAAAAAAGAACTGCGCGTTATCGTGACGGCGAAGAAGATGTCGTCCAATGATTTGATTGCTCTGGAGTCGACGTTACGCAGCCAGTTGTTAGGCTTATTTCCTGAAAGTAGTGTTAGTCCTGGAGTGAGCGCTGACATCATGTTTGCGCACATTGGTTATCGCAACAACGTGAGCATGTTGACGGCGTCTGCCGCGGCACTATTGGTGATTTCCTTCCTTATTGGTTTGATTCTGCGTTCCGTTCGCCTTGGTGTGATTAGCATCTTGCCAAACATCTTGCCGGCCTCCATTGCCTTTGGTTTGTGGGGACTGAGCATTGGTGAAGTTGGCTTGAGTCTTTCCGTCATTGCGAGTATGACGCTAGGTATCGTCGTGGATGACACCATTCACTTGCTCTATCGTTATCACACGTCTCGTAAGGAAGGGAAGTCGGAAGAAGAATCGATTGTTACCGCCGTTCGAGAGACTGGCGTGGCAATCATAGGTACTACAATAGTGCTCAGTGCAGGCTTCTTTGTGTTGGCGAGCAGTTCCTTCAAGATGAATGCGGACATGGGCCTGATGACCGCAATCACCATCATTATCGCGCTTGTGCTTGATTTGTTGTTGATTCCCGCCTTGCTCAAAGTGACAGGGAAATCTGCCAAAGCAGCACAACACAAACCACAAACCGCCTAATTTACTGACACTCTTGGCTTGTACCACTTGGCTTAGGATATTCGTCCTAAGCCTTTTTTAATCCTCGTACCAGCCTAACTCGATCGCTTTTGACACGGCATGTGTTCGGTTATGTACGTCCAACTTACGGTAAATATTTTGTAGGTGGTATTTGACAGTACGTTCACTGATGTTGAGTAAGCGGCTGATTTCCCAATTACTCTTGCCCAGTTTTAACCAAGGAAGCAATTCACATTCTCGAGTCGTTAGTTGGCTCTCTGGAGCAGGGAGCGTTTCCACTCGGATGTTACGATCACAAACGTAGCTCGAAGCCATATAGAGGTGGGGCGTTAAAAGATACAACGCGTCGATTTCTTCGCTGGAAGGTTGGCGGTCACCAAAGGAGGTGAGGTAAATGGCCTTCTTGTCGCCATGATATCCGGCCAGCAGTAAGCGCTTACCGTAATCTGGATGGGTATGTGAGTCCATCAGAGCCATGATGCCGTGATTGGATTGCTGTAATGCCGCGATTAATGGGTCACTTTCGGCGGTTTTTTTGCTAAAGCAGTTGGCAAATTGATCGGGAGAGAAACCATAACAGACAGGGTCTGGAGCGTAATCATCACCGAATAAACCGAGGATACTGAATTCAAAATCAATTTCGTTTTGTAGTTCTCCAAACCAAGCGTGAATAGCGTCAGAGCTTTCGGCGCATCTGAGCTGGTTGGAGAGTTCGAACAGTCTTAGCTTGTCCATAAGCAAATGTCTTTCCTAGCAACGTTGTTTAATGTGTTGTGGTTATCCACTTTTATTATGCATGTCTTTTAGTATACCCAAGCGGCCTCAAAAAAGGGATTGAGAGTCCGGTTTTCAGAGCGAATTGAGGTAGGTGAATAAGCTAATAAACTTACGACTCACCAGCATTAGTACCTGAAATACTGAGTTTTTTGAGGCCACTGGGTAGCAATTATTGTCTTTAGTGGAGCAAAAACGAGCAATATTATTTTGGAATGACTTCACATTGTTGGTTTTCACCCTACTTTCATCAACCTAACGACATAAATCACAGTGAAGTCTGGGCTTGTTTGTTACGCTTCGGCATCCCATGCGATGGATCTTTGTAGTACTCCAACCGTAAGAGTCGTACTAGGTCTTTAAACATCCATGTGTGCTGTCCTTGTATTTCGAAATTATCGGGCGCACAATCGACAAAAACGAGTGAAGGAGTGAAGATGGAACTTGCTGATATTCGTCGTGAGTACACAAAAGGTGGCCTGCGTCGTAAAGATTTAAAAGCAGATCCGATTGATCAATTTAACCTGTGGTTAGAACAAGCGGTACAAGCTGGTCTGACTGACCCGACGGCGATGACAGTCGCGACAGTCGACGAAAATGGCATGCCGTTTCAACGTATTGTGTTGCTAAAAAGCGTCGATAAAGATGGTTTTGTGTTCTACACCAACTTGGGCAGCCGTAAAGCGCAGCAGCTTGAGCACAACAGCAACATCAGCCTGCATTTCCCATGGCACCCGCTTGAGCGTCAGGTTCACATTACAGGTGTGGCTGAAAAACTCACCGCCATGGAAAACATGAAATACTTCACTTCTCGCCCGAAAGACAGCCAACTGGCTGCGATTGCGAGCAAACAAAGTAGCCGTATTTCAGCGCGTGGTGTACTAGAGGGTAAATTCCTCGAACTGAAGCAGAAGTTTGCCAAAGGTGAAATCCCGATGCCGACTTTCTGGGGTGGTTTCCGCGTTAAGCCACAAAGCATTGAATTTTGGCAAGGTGGTGAACATCGTCTGCATGATCGTTTCTTGTTCTCAAATCAAGAAGGTGAATGGGACATCGACCGCCTTGCGCCGTAGCCACTTCGATGAAGAGATAAAAAAACACCGCCGAAATTGGCGGTGTTTTTGTTTGAACAGAATCAAGAATCAGCGTTCACCGTTAAGCACGACTGAAAGCTGATGTTTCAGCAACGTCTTTGGTACAATAGAGCCATAACCAGCTTCCATCGCTTTATCGATGAGCTCGTTTTTACTGTTGGCTTCAAACTTAGTACGTAGACGAGCCACATGCCCTTCTACGGTTTTGGTTGAAATCCCCATCACCTGAGAGATGAATTGCGGCTTCTTGCCATACAGCAACAAGAACAAAGTTTCTTGCTCACGGCAGGTTAGTTTCTCTGGCTCGGGCTTAAGGTTAGCGAATCGGAAGATCGACTGCTGATTCGGTGAGCCGCCAATGGCTCGGCAAACCCAATAGCCTACTTCGATGACGGCAGTATCAGTCAGTTCACGACCATAAAATATGGTGCCAATGATGTTGCCATCGTCATCTCGCCAAGGCGTCTTGGTAAAGATATGCGCGCGCCAATGACCATCTGGATAAGGGTGTATATCAAGGATCTTTAGCGACTCGCCAGTTTCAATCACGTGTTTATCTTGTTCTCGAAACTCTTGCGCGCACTCCGTGGTAGGGCTAGCCATTTCAAAGTCTGTTTTACCGATACAGGCTTCAGGTGAATCGTACCCAATTAACTCTGCGTATTCCTGATTCACATAGCGGAATACCGAATCTTTATCTTTGCACCCCCAACAACCCGGTAGCTGTCGAAGGAGCGACTGTTCTATGGTATTGACTGGAATATTCACAATGGACTCACTACTGCTACTCATCGCCTGCATGATTGCAGGTCGGTATTCTCACTTCGTTTATCCTACGTTTTTGAATCACAACCACCACCTTGATCATGCTTTCGAGAATCGCGCCAGATAGAACTGGAAGAGAGAAGGTCGAGCAAGATAACTCAGCGTGATGATTAACGTCAGGATACGGTGAGATGGCCGATATATTATCAGCTTATGCCATTGTTTTCATTGGCGATAGGCAAAAAAAAGCCAGCCTGAAGACGGGCTGGCAACACAAGATATAATCTTGTCGACGTGTAGAAGAGGTTCTAAATTACATAGCGAGGGTCTGCTAAGTAAGTTAGAGGTATCAAGTAGATACCGTTGAGCTCAGGGTCGTATGCATCCTAGAGCTCGAGGTCTAATGTATTGAATTGTGAGCATATTGGTAAGGGGGGAAATCCCTCTATCTCCCTGTTTTTCGGGCATTTCACACGCTTTTGATCGTAATTTTGACCTCGTGGCTTACATTGGTTTGCATTTCAACGGCAAGGATCTTTGTGAACGGCTTGTCTCATCTTTGGTAATTTTGGCTATCTGTCCGTTTTTGTTAAAAAAATTGGTTGCACATTGACCGTAAGTTACTCTTACATGATCATCGTTCCGGAACTATGATCATGTAGAACGCCTTGATCGTGTTGGTTTGATCTTGTGCGATTGGAAGGGGGAAGATTTGCAACCCAACCGAGAAGGTATATGATGCCAAGGTGTAAGCCGACTGTATAAAGACGACTGTTCGAAATGAGTGATTCAGATAACCCGAAAGCCCCGCCATATAAAGAGATCATGCTGCCTAAACCAGCAGAGTTGATCACGCTTCCGTCTTATATGGATTGCCATGATCATGCTTACACGCAGATCGTGATCGGCTTGAAAGGACAGGCCGAATTTGAGGTTCGTGGTCAGGGAAATTTAGTGGGGCCAGGGCAAGGTTGCATCGTAACAGCGTCTTCTGATCATGCTTTCGGTGGCGTGATTCATCAATCAGACATTTTGGTGCTCAACATGCCAAAGCCTGCCAACGATGATCCCGAGATGCTGCAGAAAATCAACAATCTAGAGCGCTCTCATCTTTATTTCCAATTGGACGGTCAAATCCAAAAGCTGATTCAAATGTTGGTGCAAGAGATGCGTAATCACCCAGACGATTTACTGCTTAGCCGCGCATGTAACGATACCGTGATCGCTCTTATGCAGCGTCATATCTCTGCATTTGAAACGTCGAAGAAAGAATCTCGCTTTGATTTGGACGCCATTGACCGCTACATCGAACAGCATTTGAGTCATAAAATCAGTGTGGCGCAGTTGGCAGGCAGTGTGTTTTTGGGTGAAAGCCAATTCCATAGCTTGTTCAAAGATCAGATGGGCATTACGCCGCATCAGTACGTGCTAGGCAAACGCATCGACATGGCGCGCGATTTGATTGAACAAGGCCACTTAACCTTGGGGCAAATTGCCGAATTCACTGGCTTTTCGAGCCAAAGTACCTTCACGCATACTTTTACTCGTTTACAAGGATTATCACCTTCTCAGTATAAGAAACAGGTTGGTTAATCTTATTCATTTAGTTGCTTATTTGGAAAGAGCCGCGCATGAGTCGCGGTTTTTTTGTGCTTGCATTTTGCACAGGAAAATCAAATTTTTTTGCGTAATTCTCCGAAAGTTTTCAGCGTTTTTGTTCGTTTCTCACAAAAGCACAATCTAAATCCTTCTTATTCAAACAAAATCTGTCGAAAACCTGTCTACTTTTGTTGTAAATGACATGCAAAGATGAATTTTTACAACACAATATATTATCTATTTGCATGTGACTATGTAGATGTTTTGTTATAAAAGCGAGTTTTTAGCAAAAAGCTCGGAGTTTTTGACAAGTATTCTTCTCGCCCTCAAAATACACTGCCAACCATTGATGATCCTCGAAGCGGTTTTCGAGGAGAGAGATTGAGGAAAACGCATGTTTACTGCAACGAACGTGTTAACACCAGAATTTATCGAGCAGCCGCTTGATAAGTTATGGTCACTGATCTCGCCATTGTACATGGTGGACGAGTCTCAATGGCTAGAGCAACTATTGCCACTAGCAACGCCGACAGCGGAAGAAAAATCGGCAATCACGACCCAAACAACCCAGCTTATCGAAGCTATCCGTGCGGATAAGAAGTCAATCCAGATGATTGATGCGCTATTGCTGGAATACAGCCTTGATACCCAAGAAGGTATCTTGCTGATGTGTCTTGCAGAAGCATTGATGCGTATTCCTGATTCAGCAACGGCGGATGCACTGATTAAAGATAAGTTAAGCGTAGCGGATTGGAAATCTCATCTTAAGAGTTCTGATTCCGTGTTCGTTAACGCTTCAACTTGGGGCTTAATGCTAACGGGTAAAGTGATTGGTCTTGGTGAGCAAGAAACCCAGAGCCCAGGTCAGGCTGTAAACCGTCTGGTAAACAAATTCTCAGAACCTGTGATTCGTAAAGCCATGTATCAGGCAATGAAGATCATGGGTCATCAGTTTGTACGTGGTCGTACGATTGAAGAAGCGCAGAAGAATGGTCGTCCAATGCGCGACAAAGGTTTCACTTACTCATTCGATATGTTGGGTGAAGCGGCGCTGACTACGGCAGACGCAAGCAAGTACTTCAAAGACTACCTAATGGCGATTGAAGCCGTAGGTCGTGAAACCTACGGCAGTGATACGAGCCCTGCGCCTTCGGTTTCTATCAAGCTTTCTGCACTTCACCCACGTTACGAAGTGGCGAATGAAGAACGCGTGATGACAGAGCTTTATGACACTTTAACGCAGCTGCTCAAACGCGCTATCGAAGTCGATGTTGCAATCACGATTGACGCAGAAGAAGCGGACCGTCTTGAGCTGTCACTCAAACTGTTTGAAAAACTGTACCGCAGCGACCTAGTGAAAGGTTGGGCAAGTTTGGTCTAGTAGTTCAAGCCTACTCGAAACGTGCACTACCTGTGCTCGTGTGGCTAAACGGTCTAGCGAAAGAGCAGGGCGATCTGATCCCACTGCGTCTAGTAAAAGGCGCGTACTGGGACAGCGAAATCAAGTGGTCACAACAAGCGGGTTACGAGAACTACCCAGTTTACACGCGCAAAGAAGCGACGGATGTTGCTTACCTAGCGTGTGCGCGCTTCCTACTGAGTGAAGGCGTGCGCGGTAATATCTTCTCGCAGTTTGCTAGTCACAACGCGCACACTGTTACGGCTATTGCTGTAATGGCAGAGCACAAAGATTACGAATTCCAACGTCTGCATGGTATGGGCGATTCGCTTTATAACCATGTAATGGACACTTATGGTCAGCCAGTACGTATTTACGCGCCAGTCGGTAGCCATGCGGATCTACTGCCTTACTTGGTTCGTCGCTTACTAGAAAACGGCGCGAACAGCTCGTTTGTGCACCGTTTGGTCGATGCGCGTTGTCCAATTTCAGAGCTGACGCATCACCCTGTTGATGTGTTGACCTCTTTTGATACCTTGCACAACGGTCAAATTCCAATGCCAACTGGCATTTTCCCAGAGCGTAAAAACTCATACGGTGTGAACGTTGATATCGACAGCGAAGCGAAGCCGTTTGAAGCGCAGGTAGAAAGTTTCCTAAACCAGAAGTGGACTGCGGGTCCGATCATCAACGGCGTGAAACATGCCGAAAGCATGATCAAGGAAAACTCAGCAGAGATCATTACTGCCCCTTACGATCGTCGTATTGAAGTGGGTCAGGTGGCTTTCGCAAGCCTTGATCATGTTTCCGCTGCAATCGAAGCGGCTGATGCTGCATTCCCAGAGTGGAAAGGCACCGCAATTGAACAAAAAGCGGCGTGCCTAGACAAGCTTGCGGATCTGATGGAAGAGAACTTGGCTGAGCTGGTGGCGATTTGTCACCAAGAAGCGGGCAAGACTATCCATGACAGCATTGATGAAGTGCGTGAAGCGGTCGACTTCTGTCGTTACTACGCGAAACAAGCACAAAATCTTCAGCCGTTTGAGCTAGAAGGTTTTGATGGTGTGAAGCGCATTTCAAGCCGTGAAGGTTTGGGTGTATTCGTTTGTATCAGCCCATGGAACTTCCCACTCGCGATTTTCCTTGGTCAAGTAACTGCTGCATTGGTTGCAGGTAACACCGTTGTGGCTAAGCCTGCTGAACAAACCAGCTTAATTGCGGCGCGCGCGATTGAATTGATGTTAGAAGCCGGCTTCCCTGCGGGTGTGATTCAGCTATTGCCGGGTCGTGGTGGTGAAATTGGTCATGCATTAACGTCTCACGATGCGATTGCAGGCGTGGCATTTACTGGTTCGACAGCAACAGCGCAGCGCATCAATGTGACGCTTGCCGAGCGTGGCGCGAAGCCAGTACCGTTTATCGCTGAAACTGGCGGTCAAAACGCCATGATTGTGGATAGTACGGCACTACCAGAACAAGTTGTGCGTGACGTGATTCGTTCCGCTTTTGCTTCTGCAGGTCAACGCTGTTCCGCTCTGCGCGTTCTATTTGTTCAAGAAGATGTTGCGGATCGCATCATCAACCTTATCCAAGGTGCGATGAATGAACTGCATGTTGGTATTCCTTACCTACACAAAACCGATGTGGGTCCGGTTATCGACAGCAATGCAAAGAATAAACTCCTTGCTCACCTAGAGCACATGACAAGCACGCAAACCAAAGTTGCTCAGTTGCAATTGGATGAAGCGTGTCAGCACGGTGATTTTGTGTCGCCAAGTGCGTTCGAAATCTCGGGCATTGATGTTCTGAAAGAAGAGCAATTTGGTC
This sequence comes from Vibrio sp. B1ASS3, assembly GCF_905175355.1. NCBI lineage: Bacteria > Pseudomonadati > Pseudomonadota > Gammaproteobacteria > Vibrionales > Vibrionaceae > Vibrio > Vibrio sp. B1ASS3. The sequence goes on along the minus strand of NZ_HG992743.1, from coordinate 2,141,868 downwards.
CTATCTTGCACATTGTTCGCTTTAAAGCGTCTGAGTTGCCAAACGTGGTTGAGCAAATCAACCAAACTGGTTTTGGTCTCACAATGGGCATCCACAGCCGTAACGAAACCACTTATCGTTGGATTGAAAAACACGCTCGCGTGGGTAACTGCTACATCAACCGCGATCAGGTTGGTGCGGTGGTTGGCGTTCAGCCATTCGGTGGTCAAGGTTTGTCTGGTACAGGTCCGAAGGCAGGTGGTCCTCACTACCTATACCGCTTTACTAAACAACATCTTGTTCAAGCAGAGAAGGCGTAAGGAGTCGCATTATGGTTCATCAGATCACGTATTTTAAAGATGCATTCTCTGCGTGGGAGCAGTGGAATCTGACCGATTTTGATTACAAATGTGAGCATTTGCTGGCATTTAAGTCTGCGATTGAAGAGCAGCATAGCGTGGTGGGCAAAGTGGTGTCTTACCACTTGCAGCAAGCGTCTGCTCTGCTGGCAGAAACTCATCAGTTAGTGGGGCCTACGGGCGAAACTAACGAGCTGTACGCAGCGGGTCGCGGTGTGGCTTTGGTCGTTTGTGAAAACAACCTAGCAAATACCGAGAACGCTCTGTACAGCACATTTGCAATGATCACCTGTGCTCTGATTGCAGGCAACAGCGTGGTGATTTGCAGTGACAATACAGAGCTTACTCAATTGGTTAAGCAGGCTGTAGCGTCAGCAAACTTCCCATCTAACTTAGTCCAAGTGGTTGCGTACGATGCGTCTTCCCCGTTGTTAGACAGCGACGTACGTAGTGTGGGTTATGTTGGGCATTCACAGGTTGAGCATGCGCTTAACCTGCAACTGGCTAAGCGTGACGGTGCCATCGTCGGCTTAGTTTCTGAAACGGATTTAGAGTCACCGACATTGACTCATGATCCTCATCTGTCGTTGCGCTTCATTACCGAGCGTACTCGAACGATAAATATTACAGCAGTGGGCGGTAACGCGACTCTACTCGAGTTGGGAAGCGACTCCCACTAACCTGACTTGTGATACCAATCTGAATCAAAAGAGCCTGAGAGCTTACTCGGGTTGGTATCTCTTACTTTGATGTATTGCTGCGATGGCAAAATATCAAAGCGGGCAAGGAAGGAAATAATTATAACGAGGACTATCAAATGATAGAAAATAGCTTTGCTATCACGACCACTTTTGTGGCGTACTTACTAATTATGGTTGCCATTGGCGTTTACGCGTATAAGAGGACTTCCAATTCATCTGACTACTTCCTAGGTGGTCGTAGCCTTGGTCCATGGCCAGCGGCATTATCTGCAGGCGCATCAGACATGAGTGGCTGGTTGCTACTTGGTCTTCCGGGGTATGCGTATGCAGCAGGTATTGAAGCGTTTTGGCTAGCAGGTGGTCTGCTTGTAGGTACATGGCTAAACTGGTTAATCAGTGCAAAACGCCTACGCACGTACAGCATCCAAACTGATGCGCTAACGCTGCCTGAGTTCCTGTCGCGTCGCTTTAACGATAAGTCGAAACTGATTCAGACAATCTCTGCGTTCTTCATTCTTCTATTCTTCCTTTTCTACACCAGCTCAGGCTTGGTAGCAGGGGGTAAACTGTTTGAGACCGTATTCGGCTTGGATTACAGCATTGCCGTTATCATTGGCACGGTGTGTGTGGTTTCGTACACGCTATTCGGTGGTTTCTTAGCGGTATCTTGGACGGACTTGGTGCAAGGCCTATTGATGGCGGCAGCACTTATGATTGTACCTGTTGCAGTAATGGACGGCGGTCTAGGTCAACTAGCGACGGACATGCACAACATTAACCCAGAGCTACTAACGCTATGGAGCGACGTGAAAGGCGAGCCTCTATCGGCTATCGCGATCATCTCTTTGGTAGCATGGGGTCTAGGTTACTTCGGTCAGCCACACATCCTAGCGCGTTTTAAAGCTTCTCGTTCAAACAAAGACCTAACAACAGCGCGTCGTATCGCTGTGGGTTGGACTGCGCTTTCTATGGCAGGTGCAATGCTAGTTGGTCTTGTTGGTCTAGTGTGGGTAACAGGTCACCCTGGTACACAGCTAGATGACGGTGAGAAAATCTTCATGCTATTGGTGAACACAGTATTCCACCCAGTGATTGCAGGTATCCTATTGGCGGCAATCCTAGCGGCGGTAATGAGTACTGCGGATTCACAGCTTCTAGTATCTTCATCAGCTCTTGCAGAAGACTTCTACAAGCAAGTGATTAAGCCAGATGCAACGTCTGAAGAAGTGGTAATGATTGGTCGTGTAGGCGTTATCGTGATTTCTCTTATCGCGCTATTCCTAGCAATGACGCCAGACAGCTCTGTTCTAGGTCTTGTATCTTACGCTTGGGCTGGCTTTGGCGCTGCGTTTGGTCCAGCAGTTGTACTTAGCCTTTACTGGAGCGGCATGAACCGTAACGGCGCACTAGCAGGTATCCTAATCGGTGGTGTGACTATCGTGGTTTGGAAACAGCTAACAGGCGGTTGGTTCGATGTGTACGAAATCGTACCGGGCATCATCTTCTCTACTATCGCTATCGTGGTAGTGAGCAAAATGACTGGTGGTGCAGCAGCAGAAGTGCTTGAGCAACACAAAGAATACGAGAAGAAATTGGTTGAGCTAGACTAATCATTCTCAAGTGCAAACAAAGCCCGCGTTCGTCGCGGGCTTTTTTGTGCTTACTCGATGGTGATTTGAATGACCCGTAATACCTCAATTAGAGAATTTCTGAGGTATAGTGAAAAACGTGTTGACCCGTCTATCAGTGTAGGGCTGATGCTATGTCTGTACCGACAAAAGGAGCCACTATGCTAACCGTAACCCAACTGGCCAGAGAGTGTGGACTCTCTCGTACTACGATTCTTTACTATGAACGTGAAGGCTTGTTAGCACCTGCACATCGTTCAGAAAACGGTTATCGCTGGTATGGAGAAAAAGAGATTCAGCGTTTAAAAACCATCTCGTCCTATCGTTCTTATGGGTTACCGATTTCCAGCATACGCACTTTGTTGGCACAGAAAGGCAAATCTCAAGCGGAGATCTTGAAAGACCATTTCAATGAACTCGAACGTGAGATTCAAAACCTACGAGCGCAGCAAAAAGCGATCGTGGTGCTATTACAAGAACCACAACTGATAGAGGATAATATTGTGACTAAAGAACGTTGGGTACAAATCATGCAAGCTGCGGGTTTCTCTGAAAACGATATGGTGACATGGCACCAGAAATTTGAAGAGATGGAGCCTGCTGAGCACCAAAAATTCCTTGAATCTTTGGGGATTGAGCAAGACGAAATTGTGCGCATTCGTGCTCTATAATTAGCGCCTAAGCAGCGTATTAAAAACCGGTTAAATAAAAATAAGCCTCTTCGTGAGGCTTATTTTTTTATAGCAGTTTACTTAATCATAAACGGCCTAGTTACGGATTTTTGAGTAAACCACAGTGTTACTCAATTCCCCTGAGGTAGAGAGGCGGTCGTGTCTCAACTCACCTTCAAAATCATAACCACAACGCTCTGCGACGGCACGGCTTTTTAGGTTGGTTGAATCTGCCGTAATCGCAATGCGCCTCGCACCAAGATCTTCAAACGCGTAGCGCTCTAGTTCTAACACCGCTTCGGAAATGTAGCCGTTACCAACAGCGATATCATCTAACCAGTAGCCAATCTCAAATACTGGTACTTCTTGGTCTCTAATCATCAAGCCAACGGCACCAATTAAGCGATCGCTTTCCTTCTCGATAATGAAGTAACGCAATTCCTCTTCGAAGTTTTCAAAGTTGGCGATGGCTTTTTCTGTTCCCTCAATCATGGCTTCTAGTGTGAGCACATGTGGCACCCAAGGAAGGTACGTTTCGAGCGTCTTCTGGCAACGTACCACGACTTGATGTGCTTCCTCTGCACGTTCCAAACAAGCGGGGATTAGCTTTAGACGTTTCGTTTCCATATCGGCTCTCCTTTGGGTGAAAAATGAACGAAAAATCATTTAATCAGATGTACTTAGAATGATCTAGTCGTTCGTACAATATTATTCGCTTGGTTTGCTTGGAAGAACCTGAGAGAATCGTACGGTTATTAAACCAACTAGGTTCATTATGAAACTTTTAGTAAGAAACTTGGCTCGTGAAACAACCGAGCAAGAGATGCGTAAACTCTTCTCAGCGCACGGCAAAGTAGAACTTTGTACTCTGGTTCTTGATCAAGAAACCGGTTTATCGAAAGGCTTCGGCTTTGTGATCATGCCAGATGAAGCAGAGGCGATTGCTGCACTGGAAGCGCTGAACTTGACCAGCGTAGCGAAAAGCAAGATTCGCGTGAAAGTCGCTCAAGACTAAGAGAGAGAAAAGCCAGCATCATCGCTGGCTTTTTTGTCCCTTCAAACGAACGTTTTTTGATAAACACAAACTTCACGCTCTGCCCCTTTAGGACCAACCCAAGTGTTTTCGACGTAAGGTACATTGAGTTTATTTATCACCGATTTGGAACGTTGGTTTTCCACTAAGTGCAGTACCTTAATTCCGGCTAACTCAAAGTCGACACGTGCGAAATCGATGAGGGCGCTCGTTGCTTCAAACGCGTAACCCTTCCCCCAGTAAGGGACACCGAGCCAATAACCTAAAGTGCCATAGCCATCCTCAACTCTTGGTATGCTCACGGAACCTAATAACTCCCCTGACTCACGCAAGGTAATCGCGTAGACGACACCTCTGCGCTCTTCGTACATTGGCGCATGTCCGTCAATCCATGATTTCGCCATAGGCAGCTCATAAGGATGCGGAATGTTCGCGGTCATATCTGCGATGATTTTTTCACCCGCGAGTAAAGCGACGCGTTCGCTATCTTCATGCTGGAAAGGGCGCAGAATGAGTCGCTCAGTAAAGAGTTTTGGTTGTGTTGGCATAACGGAATCACCTTACAGATTGAATGACCCACACATCGAGATCAGGTCGGTAAGTTGTGTCGAAGTAGCCCAAATCATCGAACGCAAATCGGACGCCAGTTTCGTTGGCTCTTGGTTGGTTGCCACAAATCACATTAAACATCGTGCTGAGGAAGCGTCCGTGGGAGACCACCAAGTAGCGGCCACTGCCACGTCTGATGATAGATTGAAGGGCAAGGCTTGCTCGGGCGTAAAGCTCAACACCGCTTTCCCCTTCATTGGCAGAGACGACGCAAGGTTGGTACGGGTTGACGAAATCAGCCATAGGGTATTTGTGTTGAGATTCGCTAAAAGGTAGCCCTTGCAACGGGCCGTTATCACGCTCCATCAATTCATCATGCGTGGTCATAGGGACATTTAGGTGTGTAGAAAATATCTCTCCAACATGACGTGCACGCTGCATTGAGCTACTCAAAATCGCATCGTACTTTCGCCCTTCTTCAGCAAATTGTTTCGCGCGATTTTTGGCTTGTCGAATCCCAATTTCGGTGAGTGGACTGTCGAATCGTCCTTCATGAACGCGCAAATCATCTGCAAGTGAACGTCCATGGCGGACGAAGGTTATATGAATCATCTTACTTCCTTGTTTATCTCTTTGGAACGGCATGTTCTGTACGAAGAGGGAGTCAGCTCCACTGCTTATTTTGCACACAATTCACACTGTAAATTGAAGCCGTTTTGGAGAGATAAATCCGTCTTCTCTCGTAGGCAAGCAGAGCAATATGGGCAATACCGAATGTAAAAAATAAGTACGTACAATCAGTTATGTATGATGTCTCGTAGTATTACATACATAGGTGTTATTTTTCATAATTTGGTCGAAAAATTGAGGTCTGACCAAGGTCTCAGTTTTTGAGTTCTTGGGTGTCATTTTTTGGATGTGGAACACAAAAAAGCAAAGGGGCTTTTTTATTGTGGAATTATTTTGAACAAAATATGTCAATTGTCAGTAGCACAGGAAATCAGGGAGAAAGGAAATGCCTAATATTTATTGCTCAGTTTGCAAAAGAACAACGCAGCATAAAGTGATCATGAAGCGTTGTGAACCAGAGCATATCGCTACGCTAACTGGCAAAGTCGTGAGTTTTACTCAGTTGATGGCAAAGTTTGTATCAGGTGAGCATTACTACGAAATGGAACCGCAGTACTACTGCCGTTGCTGTAACCATCGCGCTATCGGTGAAGTGGTTCAACATCCAGCGCGACAGACATCAGCAATCATGTAATCGATGTTTAAGCAGCCAGTTCTTTCTCTGCTGCAAATGGCATTCCATCGATCATAACTGGCCAGCCGTAAGAGGCATATTCAGACGCCAGAGATTTTGCCACTTCGTGTGAAACGGTCGTGTACGTCCATTCACCAACACCAAATGGCTTGTACGCGAGTTGTAGGGTTAACATTGCTTTCTCCTCATTATTTTTGCCTATTATTGCCTTACCATTTGGCTCATTTCTTTTCTTAAAAGCTCATGTTTTTCTATTCAAAGTTCATCATTCCATTTTTTCGTTAACAAAATTATCTTATTAATAAAGTCACCTATATTGTTTGTCCTATTTATAAATTAGACGCATGAATGTTTTCATTTTTAGAATATTTGACGACTTTTTGTTCAGGGCAAACGTTAAATGCCTGCGAGTTTCACACGTTGCTCATTTCACTATTTGCAAACTGAATAGTAACTATTAATCTGGTGATTCCTGAGTTGTTACAAGGATGTGGTTAATGAGTTATCAACTAGACAGAATTGATTTACAGATTTTGAGAGTGTTACATTCTCGAGGTCGAATTCCAGTGGTGGAATTGGCGAAGCAGGTTAACTTAACCACATCACCATGCTCTGAACGCGTAAAACGGTTGGAAAAAGAAGGCTTCATCAATGGCTATCACGCAGAGCTCAATGCCGAAAAGCTTGGGTTGGATGTGCAGGTCTTTATTCATATTCGTCTTGATCAAACTAGCTTCTCGATTTTCGAGAAATTTGCTAAAGCGGTCGAGTTGATGCCTGAAATTGAAGAGTGCTACTCGCTGTCGGGTGACTTCGATACCATGATCAAAGTGCGAGTGAAGAATATGAAGGCTTATCAGGAATTTATGTCGAGTAAGCTAGGGACGCTACCAGGTGTGATACAAACTCGTAGTGAAGTGGTCATTGAAGAACACAAGACTGGATTTGGTGTCAATCCAGAGCTGCTTGGTTAATACCCACGTTTGGGTTCACATGACAGACACAAAAAAGGAGCCATGGAGGCTCCTTTTCAATTCTCGTATCTAGCTTGTATCAATTAAGCGCTGACGAAAGTGGTCAATATGCCGATTAGGGCACCAAATACGCCACCCCAAACTACGAGCCAGCCAAGATGTTCTTTAATCATCTTTTGTACGATTTCTTTCACCAAAGCTGGTGTCAGTTCGCTAAGGCGCTGATCGATAATGCTTTCGATGTTCTGCTTGATTTCATCCATCATTGCTGGCGATTCCATCTGTTCTTTTAGCGCTTCTTTGATGCTGTCGCTCTTACTCAGATCGATAATGGATTCTTGCATCTTCTCTACGAATGGTTGGCGCATAGGTTGCAGCGCTTCTGCTCCGCCAAACATTGCTAGCATGCCACCAAACTGAGATCCTTCAATGACTTCAACCAATGAGTCGAACGCTGGGTTTAGGTCGACTTTCTCAATCACGGGTTCAAGATTGATGTTCACACCCCCTGCCATTTCTTTGTTTAAGAAACGATCGATGTTTGCTTCAGTAAAGAACTGCTCCATCATCAGGTTTTTGATGGCCAGCTTGAACTCTTCGAAGCGCGCTGGAATAACGCCTGAGCCATATAAGCCGGGTACTTTTTCAAACAGCATGTGAATAGCTAGCCAGTTGGTGATCGCGCCAGAAAAAGCGAACAGACCCGCGTACCAAAGGTAATCATTTTGAATGTGATATCCCGCGCCCATCATGGCGATCGCGAGGATATTAGTCAGCAAACTTTTGTTCATAGTGACCGATTATGTATGAGTTGATGAAGTAATAAGTGGGCATGATTTTATACCCAACCGACAGCTAGATGCTAGGTTGAGAGCAATAGGATTCATGTGGGCGAGATAGAGCAGGGGCGAAAAAAACAAAACCCGACAATCATTGTCGGGCCACTGCTTTTTCTTAGAAACTCTAAGATTATTTTTTATTGTGCTTTTAGAAGCGGAAGACCTTACGGCAAAGTTGGCATTTCCAGCGCTCTGAGTAGCCGAATAATTTATCCGCCCAACTTTGTTTTACTTGTACGATCTGCATTGAACCACATTTACACATAAGCTAATTACCTTATTATTAGATTAATAACTAAGCCATCAATTGAGTATAGCTGTTTCTCAAAAAGTGAAATTACAAATGAATCCAGCGAGATACTCTGCGTTGTGTCCACTGCTAACGAATACGCAACGGGGCGCTATACTAGCAGAAAAAGTGTGATTTGCATCCATAAAGTTGTTTCATAGTTGAGATTTTAAGTGATCATGATCACTAAATGTGTCGGGTTGGTTTCTGAATAAAACGGATGGATATAGCAAAATTGAATAAAAAACGGCGCTTGGTGCGCCGTTTTTGTTTGGTTATTTACTGCTACCTAAAGAGCATCAACTCTCCAACTCTTCCCCAAGGAAGCCACCTGTTTGGTGCGCCCAAAGCTGAGCGTAAATGCCGTTGTTGGCAATAAGCTCTTTGTGTGTGCCTTGTTCGACGATGTTACCTTTATCAAGCACAATCAAGCGATCCATTTGTGCAATAGTCGACAAACGGTGTGCGATGGCGATAACGGTTTTGCCTTGCATTAGCTCGTTCAAGCTTTCTTGAATGGCGGCTTCCACTTCGGAATCCAGTGCTGAAGTCGCTTCATCAAGTACCAGCAAAGGTGCGTCTTTTAGCAGTACGCGTGAAATCGCAATACGCTGGCGTTGACCACCAGACAGTTTCACACCGCGCTCACCCACTTGTGCGTCGTAACCCACGTTGCCGAACGGGTCGGTTAGGGTTTCGATAAACTCGTGTGCGTGCGCTTGCTTAGTCGCCTTAATCAGGTCTTCTTCAGTCGCATCTGGGTTGCCATACAAGATATTGTCGCGGATTGAGCGGTGTAGCAAAGACGTATCTTGCGTCACCATACCAATATTCGAGCGAAGCGAGTCTTGAGTGATGCTAGAGATTTCCTGCCCGTCAATCTTGATGTAGCCTTCTTCTACATCGTGGAAGCGCAATAACAAGTTCACTAAGGTGGATTTACCTGCGCCTGAGCGTCCAACTAAGCCCACTTTCTCACCCGGTTTGATATTAAGGTCGAGGTTGTTAATCACTCCCTTTTTCTCACCGTAGTGGAAGCTAACGTTATCGAAGTGGATGCCGCCTTGAGAAACTTGCAGATCTTTCGCATCGGCTTTGTCTTTGATGTCGATCGGTTTAGACAGCGTCTTCATGCCATCTACGACCGTACCCAAGTTTTCGAATAGGGCACCGACTTCCCACATGATCCACATTGACATACCGTTGATACGCAGAGCTAAGCTGACAGCAATTGCAATGGCACCAACGCTGATCGCGCTATCCAGCCACAAATAAATCGACAGCGCAGCCACCGAGAACACCAATAGATAGTTGGAGATCTCTACCGCTACGTCGAAGCCGGTCACCAAGCGCATTTGGCGATATACGGTATTCAAGAAGCCTTTCATGCCTTCTTCGGCGTACTCGGTTTCTCGTTTACTATGCGAGAACAGCTTCACGGTTTGAATGTTGGTATAGCTGTCGACAATGCGCCCAGTCATAGTGGAACGTGCATCGGCTTGCTCAGTAGCCACGGCCTTTAGTTTCGGAACAAAGTGGATCTGAATCGCGATGTACGCCATTAGCCAAACCAACATTGGGATCATCAAGCGCCAGTCTGCTGCCGCCAGCATCACGATAATACTGGTGAAGTAAACCAAGACATAAACAAACACATCCATCGTCTTCATGACGGTTTCTCGGACCGCCAAAGAGGTCTGCATCACCTTGGTGGCGACACGTCCTGCAAAATCATCCTGATAGAAGTTCAGACTTTGATTAAGCAAGTAACGGTGTGCAAGCCAACGTACCGACATCGGGTAGTTACCCAGCAAAGTTTGGTGAATCAGCAGCGAGTAAACCACCACTAAAATTGGCATGACAACCAGCAATAAAGAGCCGTAGAAAATAAGGTCCGCTTTGTTATCTTGCAAAAAAGTTTCTGGGTTGCTGGTGGATAGCCAATCAACCAACTGGCCCATGGCACCAAACAGAGACACTTCTACGATTGCCACAATCGTCGACATGATCGACATGATGATCAGCGGTTTCTCAAAGCCACGAGTGTAATGGCGCAAGAAGGCGTAAATCCCGGTTGGGGGTTGGTCAGGCTGTGATTTGGGGAACGGCTCAGTAAAGCCTTCAAATCGTTTAAACATAACTCATCCTAAAGTTAAAACATTGCCACGCCAGAGAGTGAATTCATCAATTCTTTCTACCTTGGACGAGGTCGAAACACTGAACGTGGTGATAAGACATATTGAGGTCTGCTAGCCAGAAAAGCAGACAAATTACGTACGTGAGAGAGGCGAAAAAATAGTCTAACCGATTGCATTTTAAATGTAACTAGTTGGTTATAAAGAATTCACTTGTGCATTGTTCTTGAGATTGTCATTCACACGCCACAAAACCGTAAATCGGCACGGTGACAATAAAAAGTCGGGCAAAAAGAGTTTTTGTCAGAAATATTTACCTTTGGCTGATGAATTTATTATTAAAAACAGCAAAACCGAAGTTAACAATAAATTTACAATCTCATCATTCTAGTGAAAAGGAATGTTTGGATGCTATTACACGAATCAGTGCCTCAGAATGCACATGGAAAAGAAGAAAGCACGCAAAGTGCTCTGCGTCATACCGCAAATTGCGTTGTGATGGTGCCGCCGAAAGAGTTTCGTTTTAACGAAGAAACCGCGCAAGACAACGAGTTTCAACACCAAGTTTCTCTGACTCGAGAAGAAGTCTCACGTAACACCATGGCTGAATTTTCCGCGATGGTTGAAACATTGCGTAAAGAAGGCGTGCAAGTCGTCGAGTTTGATTACCCTCAATCAGACATTGCCACGCCAGATGCGGTGTTCCCGAATAACTGGTTTAGCACCACTCCAGAAGGCAATTTGTATACCTTCCCGATGGCGTGTGAAAACCGTCAGCATGAAGTTCGCCCAGATGCGCTGGTCGCTGCATTAGCAAAAGCGGGTCGTGAAGTGCATCAACAAGATTCATTAACCGAATACCTCGGAGAAGAAGCCTACCTAGAAAGCACAGGCGTGATGGTGTTCGACCATTTCAACAAAACCGTTTATGCCGCGCTTTCTCAACGTTGTGATCGTCTGGTGTTAGAAGATTATGCCAAGCGCATTGGTTATGATCGTGTGATTTCTTTCCAAACCCGTTTGCCTTCTGGCGCGCCGATTTACCACACCAACGTGATGATGGCGGTGGGTGAGCAGTTCTGCGTGATTTGTGATGAAGTGATCCCTGAGTTTGAGCGTCGCTTTGTGCTTAAATCATTGGCGAAAGATAAGCAGGTGATCTCGATTTCTCTTGAGCAGATGAACCAGTTCTGCGGCAACATCCTTCAGCTGGAAACGGTACGTGGCGATAAGGTCATTGCTATGTCTCAATCGGCTTACGATGCGTTCTCACCAGCACAAAAAAATCAACTGGCGACTCACGGTAAAGTGCTGCCATTCGACGTTTCTACCATCGAATCGATTGGCGGTGGCTCAGTACGTTGCATGTTAGGCGAAGTGTTCCTACCAAGCCGCAAAGCCGTGCTATAGACTCCCCCTGAATTTCCCCCAAAAAGCACCATGTTGAAAGATGTGGTGCTTTTTTATTTGTATTGCAGAAATGCCCAAATGAATAGCAAAACATTTGTTTCATCCTAATGTGCTCTGAGTATGATTTTGTCCATACATCATGCAGGTGTATTATTTAGCTGCTATTTATATGTATTATGTTTCATATAAAAATAAAGGCTAGGTTATGGTTATGATCAACACGTGCAGAAGGGCGGGGTTGTATTGCCTGATAGGAATGATGTCTTTGCTTGTTATATCGGGCTGTAATGACTCTACCACTGAAACGACCACCTCATTAACGTCTCAAATCTCTCACCAACAAAGCTTGTCACTTAATGTCTCTAATCGAGTTGATGAGACCGAAATGTCTAATCTAGAACTGCTGTTTGTTTTCGATGTTGCCAATCAGAATGAGACGTTTGCCGTTCGAGTACAAGATGTTCTAGGAAGAGAAGTGGCTGGTTTCCATCTGGGGGAAGCATTTCAAAGTAACGTTGTGGTAGTGCCTGAATCTGGCATTGTGCCATTCACATTCGATGTCGATAACGCCAGTGATGTGAATGGTGGAGTGGCTAAGATGACGGTGATTGTGAGAGGGGATGGTTTTTTCTCTAACTCTCAAGTGTTTGATCTGACCCAAACCACGATGTCCGATAACTATTGGATTGAAATTGTTCCTAAGTCAGAAAAGGCTGAAGAGGCAACTACTTTTGCGGAAGAACGTGTTGACTTAGATGGTCACGTCACCAGTTCTCAGGTGGATGTCGCGACGGTTAGCAAAGATGACAGCACGGATGGAGGAAAAATCCTTGATGGCGCAACTGCCAAGTTATCGATTCCTGCCGGCACGGGGTTCATCGGTGAAGATGGGCAGTCTTTTACGCCTTTAGGAGAGGTTTCTGTTTCGATGATGCTGTTTTCAGCGGATCCAAAAGGCCTAGCTGATGATGAGAATAACCCGCTATACCTTTTCCCTGGTGGTTTATCACCAGAAGGATTTGATGGTGAGCTCCCAAGCGATATTACCTCTCCTGACAGCGTAACCTTTATTTCTGCTGGTTTTGTTGCGATTGAGATTGGTGATGAGAGTGGCAACAAAGTGTCATCGTTTGATGGCGAAGGGGTTACCTTGGCATTTGAAGTTCCAAAATCCACGATAAATCCGCAAACAGGTGAACCACTATCTTTGGATGACGGCACGATCCCTATTTGGAGCTATACCGACTCTACGGGTAAATGGCGCTATGAAGGTGATGCCGTCATAGAGCAAGAAAACGAAAACACCTTTACCGTCTCGAAACCAATCACTCACCTCTCATACTACAATCTGGATTGGTACGGACAAGATCGCTGTCAACTTGATGTCGACGTTGTGGATGCGAATGGCGACCCCAATAATCAAAAGTTACGCCTCTCCTTTGCCAAAGCTGGCGGTGGTTGGGCTTACAAGCCTTCTGGGTGGGGCGATGACCCTGAAAAGTTAAACATCAATCGAGTGCCTGCCTTTGCTGGCCATTTTGATCTGCTCGACAGCCAAGGTAATAGCTTACTGGCGTCGATTGAAGTGGACGGTGAGGTTATTGAAGTAGCCGATGGTTCTGAGGGACTCGATCTCGATGACTTCTGTTTTGGTGTCTCGAGTGACTCCACTAAATCGTTCAAGGCTACCTTGAATATTGTAAACCCTCCTCGTATTGATATCGAAACAGGGCTGTCGTTAGTTTGCCCAATCGACGAAACGAAAACTCAGACAGTCGACTCCGGCTATTACTACTTATATTCCGGTTATTCTTATGAAAGTTCGGGTGAAGTAAATGGGGATAGCATTACGTTTTCCAACTTGGTTGAAGACGGGTTATATCGACTCTATTACTACGGTGGGCAGACGTGGGCACAAGTAGAATTTACCGCCAAAGCAGACACGACCACTATTTCACTTATGTCACTTCAATTGTGTGACAAAATTGACCAAGCCATTAAAACTCGCTTGGTATGTACCGACGACGATATGGCCGTCACGCGCTTTAAAGCCGCACCTGAAGCGTATTTTTGGATGTACAACCAAGACTATTCTCACTATTTATGGGGGAGAACAGACTCTGATGGTAACGCCACGCAAAGTGATGCGGTCGAATCGATTGAATACATGGGCTCAGCCTATTCTTACTTTGAGAACCGTTATTACTGGGGCGAACGTACAACCGCCACGACGAGCGCCGATAATGCGATCACTTTTGATATTCAGTTACCAAGCTCCAATGAATATTGTCTTGCCGAATTACCGATTGATTACCTTCAAACGTTCGTTTTTGCTGAGAACACAGAAGCGCTGGCAGACGGTGTCGCAGAAATCATTATTACCGTTCAGGAGCGCGATGAGTTTGGTACGGCTCGTGAATCGAATTCAGGTGAGCTTACCTTGAGTGCTGAACCTGCTGAAGAGGTCATGATTTCTGGGGTTACTTCTAATGGTGATGGTACATATAGCGCCAAGGTAACGTCTACAAAAGCGCAAGAAGTCGTTATCTCCGGTAAGATTGATGACAATGCCTTAGGAGGCTCTGCGACAGTAGAGTTTATTCCTGTGGTTGATTTCTCAAATGCCGTCTTTAGTCGGGATAAAGCGTCCGCCAGTGCGGATGGTAGTGAACAAATTAAGGTGACTGTACAACTCAAAGATGCGGATGGAAATGACTATACATCGTCTGGTGGTGACATCAAGTTTGGCGAGCTTTCTGGGTTAACTTTGAAGTCTTACCAAAATAATGACGATGGCACTTACACAGGCGTTTTCATCAGTGAAACGTCAAAAACCTTCAATATCACAGCATCGATTGCAGGTATCGCACTATCTAGCAGCATAGATATCGAGTTTACGCCAGTGTTAGATACCAACAGCGCTGACTTCTCACTTGATAAGAGTTCAGCAAGCGCAGATGGTGTTGACGTTATTACCGTGACCTTGCAGCTAAAAGACAAAGAGGGGGATGATTACACCAGTTCTGGCGGTGCAGTCGTTTTTGATACACCAAATGGGTTAACTAAGTTCGACAGCCAAGATAATGGCGCTGGCTCTTATACTGTGAAGTACAAAAGCTCTACGTCAGGCTCCTACACAGTGGGAGCTTCGCTAGACGGCAGTAAATTTGCTGAATCCATTTCCTTTGAATTTACTCCAGTTCTTGACCTCAGCAACACTGAATTTACTCGTGATAAAAGTTCTGCGAATGCCGACGGATCCGATGTGATCACAGTAACCATTCAATTGAAAGATACGGAAGGTAACAACTACACAAGTTCAGGCGGCACTCTTCAGCTCTCTATGTCAACAGGCGTTAGTTCCGTTACTTCTCAAGATAATGGTGATGGTACTTACACTGTGAGTTTCTCTAGCTCGAGTGCAGGTAACAAATCAATAGGAGTGTCGATTGGTGGCACCCAGTTATCCAGCTCTATTTCTTTGTCTTATGCTCAGGTCTTAAATCTGTCTGCTGCTGCATTCAGTCGTGATAAAGAATCCGCGAACGCAAATGGTAATGACCAGATTACCGTAACGGTTCAGCTAAAAGACACCAATGGTGCTGACTATACATCGTCTGCGGGGGAGATTTCATTCTCTGTGCCTAGTGGGGTAACGGAAGTATCAAAAACAGACAACGGTGATGGTTCGTATACGGCAGTCTTTACAACAGTAAACGCAGGTGCTTATACCTTTGGTGCGAGTATAGGTGGCACTCAGTTGGCTAACGATGTTGAGCTTACTTTTAATGCCGTCATTGATTTATCGCAGTCGGCATTGCAAGCCGATATCACCACCATTGCAGCAGATGGCAACAGTACTGCTCAGTTGACAGTTACACTGAAAGACTACGCTGGCAATGCGTTTGTACCATCATCGAACAGTCCTGAACTCTCGATTACAGCGGGCTCTGCTGATAAGACGGAATTAGTGAATGCTGGCGATGGGGTTTATACAAGCAGTATTAGCGCTAGCGTTGTTGGAGAGGTCACTATTACCGCGACCTATGACTCTGGAACCATTGGTACATCAAACCTCACATTTGAGGCGGTAGCACCAAGCGCTTCTCAGTCTACCATCACGAGTGATACTTCCACCTTTGGTGTGGGAGGCGATCATAGTGCAGTTATCACGGTTGCTTTAAAGAAAGCTGATGGCAGTGCTTACACACAAAGCTACGGTGATTTGGTGTTGAGCCCAGAAGGCACGGGGCTAAGCTATGGCACTCCTGTAGATAATGGTGATGGTACGTACACGGTGTTAGTTACTGCAGATACTGCAGGCAGTTATGTCGTGAGTGCTGCTGTTGGGGATCTCTCATTGAGTAATTCGTTGCCTTTAACGGTTACCCAAGTCGATGCTGAAGAAAGTGTTGTAACACCTACGGAGTTAAATGGTTCAGGTAATATCACGATCACGCTTAAAGATTCGAATGGTATCGATTTAGGGCATGGAGGGCACGTAGTGACTGTTGACTCTTCTTCGGACGCATTCATATTCACAGCTGGGGGGTTTGGCTCATTTAGTGATATTGTGGATAACAATGATGGAACCTACTCGGTTTCAGTGACATGTCTCAAATCAACCAATGGCAATAGTTTTAACATTGAAGTCCAAGCCGATAGTACTTTGGTTGGTAGCGTAGATGTAACCTGCCCGTAAATCTCAGACAATACAAAGAAAAATGCCACTCAACATTGAGTGGCATTTTTATGCTTCGTCACTGTTAGATTTGTTTAATCTAAAGCGACCAATTCTTTTTCATGGGTGTTTTCGCCCACTTCATGACAGCAATGGTTGTGGTGATCCTCGTAGCCATCATACGCGCATTCGCCAATATTGTTTCTAGGACAGATAAGATAGTGACTTCTATCGATCAACTCTGTTTGACATATTGGACAGTACTTTTCCATAGCAACCTCCCACAACTAACGATTGAAAATTTCGTCCGTAGACACGAGTTCAACGGTAATTTTAGACCCTAGATTATGACCGTGATGTGAAGGTTTTATGCGAGGATAAGAGAGTGTTCTCTGTCTTGACAAAGCTCTGACAGAGGGCGGAGTGAGGGTTCTTCTCGCATTTTCATTAGAAGTTTGATTTCAAAAGAAAAGGAGAGGTTTTAAGCATCGTTTTATACTTGATGCTTTGCTGTATCACACCATAATTTTGCAGCTTCTTTTAGAAGGCACATCACAAAGATATTTGTCTTCATTTCGCGCAAAATTGTTGGAGTATTTGGGCTGTTTATAGGTTCGCTTTGAAGTCTTGGGTTTTGGCAATATGTCTGGCAAGGAAAGTGCAGATAAAAACAAGGTCAGCTACTGGGCTGACCTTTTTCTCGATAATTTTATGAGGCTCAGTAGCTAAGCTCTTCTTTTGGAAATGTGCCTTCACCATTAGAAACGATAGCGTCTATTTGGATAGAAGCGTCCATAAAGATTTCCGATACACCGATGACAGTGCACGCCGGAAGTTCTTTATCAAAGTAGCTTGCTAAAATATCCTCCACAACTTGCAAGTCACTGATATCTTTGAGCTGAATATTCAGCTTCACGATGTCGTCCATTACATGGTGCACGCTTTTGATGATGGCTTTGATGTTGTCTAAGCATTGCATGGTTTGCTCGCCTATGTCATTGGCAATAACTTCGCCACTCGACGGGTGGACTGGCAGTTGTGCAGAAATGTTATTGTAATGCGAGAAAGCGACAGTTTGAGTTGAGAACTTGCTGACTGGTGCCGCTTCTGTGTTGTGGGCGCGAATCACAATCCCATGTCTATCTTCTACGGCTTGTGGTGGCGTTCCGTCCCCATGAGAAACCGTCGCGTCTATTTGTATCAAGGCGTCCATTGGTAACCTCTCTGCTTTGGTGACAGTACGAGCGGGCACGTAGGCAACGCTTCTTGCTATCGCTGAGTCTGGAAAAAATGTGCTGTAGACTTGATTGACAGCAAAGGCGTCGTCGAGACTTCTCAGATGGATATTGAGTTTAACAATGTCATCAAAAGGGACATCAATACTATTCAGTATGCTCTTGATGTTTTTTAAACATTGTCGAGTTTGCGCTTTGATCCCGCCTTCAGCAATATTGCCTGTTTCTGGTTCGATCGGCAGTTGGGCTGAAATGTGGTTGTAATGTGAGAACGCAACACTTTGGCTCGACAGTAAACTGGCTGGGGCTTTTGCTGTGTTTCTTACCAGCTTGATCAGCTCGCAAGGTTCTTGAGGGGGTGTTCCTTCGCCGTTCGAAATGAGCGCGTCGATTTGAACTAAAGCGCCTTCCAAAGGCAGTGCAGCAACGGCAATTACGCTTCGAGTTGGAAGGTGGCTGATGAAGTATTGTTTATAAACTTCATCGACAGCATCCAGATCGGTCATAGATTTAAGATAAATCGTGATTTTAACGACGTCATTTAAGCTGTGCTCGATGCTATCCACGATTGATCTAATATTGCTTAAGCATTGTTTAGTTTGCTCTTTGATGCCTCCTTCCACTAACTTTTGGCTTTCTGGGTCAATCGGCAGTTGCGCTGAGATATTGTTGTAATGGGAGAAAGCCACCGATTGAGTTGAGCCGTCGTTGATTGGTGCATTTTCTGTATTTCTAGATACTTTGATGATTTCGCCGTGCATTTCGAATGTTCTCCAATTCTGGCTGCTGTAGGAACGCTGTGGATACGCTGATACAGGCAATAGATAGCCAGACCAACCGCTCAAAACAGAGGCAAGTCTGGCTATGTGTGCCGAATAAAAACGTTAGTTAGTGAATGGGATCGTTATAGGGTGCTGAGGAAGGTCAGGATTTTGTCTTCGTGACGCTTGATGGTTTCTTCGCTTGGCGTGATTGCATCTTTATGAGTGAAGTAAACCAAGATGGCCATTTGCGCCGTTAGGCGGTTCTCTGCTTCGTCAAATGCCACAGAGTATTCACTTTCTAGCGCACCGCGAGTGACTTCCTCTTTGTCGTTTGCAGGTAAGCAGTGCAGAAGCATTGCACCTGGCTTCGCTTTTGCCATTAGCTCTTCCGTGATCACGTAATCAGGCATGAAGGCAGCTAAGCGCTCTTCTTTCTCATCCATTTGAGTAACCCAGTAGAAGCTATCGCCGTAGACCACATTACAATCACTGATTCGCTCTACGTCATCGGTGATCTCAATATGACCGCCAGACTCTTTGCAGAACGATTCTGCAAGCTCAACCCATTCTGGTTCCATGTGGTATTTAACCGGACCAATTTGCTTAAAGCCCATGCCGTATTTCGCACAAGTTAGCATCAATGAACGGCATACATCGGTAGCGTCACCCATGAATGCCAAAGTCAGTTCATTAAGCTGACGACCATCAGTGATGTGCTCGCGAATGGTAAATAAGTCAGCCAGCATTTGCGTTGGATGGAAACGGGTATCTAGGCCGTTGATAACCGGTACGGTAGACATGTTTAACAAACCATCTAGCGTTTCAGGGCTGTTAGTGCGAGCCATGATCACATCACACATGCGTGACAAAACACGTGAGGTATCATCAATCGATTCTTTGCCGCCAAGATGGATGTCTTTTGGCGATAGGAACAAAGCGTGACCACCAAGTAGCGTTGCGGCAACTTCAAATGAAACGCGTGTGCGAGTCGAGCCAGCTTCGAAAATCATCCCTACTGACTTTCCTTTGAACAGCTGTGGGACAGCATTGTCTTTTCGCGCTTGTTTTAGGTAGCTCATCAATTCCATCATGTTGTCCATTTCTCGGACTGAGAAATCTTTCATAGACACCATATGCTCAATGTTGGCTTTGTGTAGGTCAGTTGCACTTGAAGAAGGTAATTTCATAATCATATTCCTATTTTCATTTGGGGCTTACCTAAGCTCGCCCCTTTTATTTTGAGTCGTTGGATTCGTATGGATTTAAACTTGAGGTACTTGTTGAGTAATGCAGTGGATATTGCCGCCACCGAGCAAAATCTCACGAGCAGGAACACCGTTTACTTCATAGCCTGGGTAGAGTTCCTCTAAGAGCGCAATCACCTCTGCGTCGTATCGCTTATCGAGTAGAGGTAGAACAATCTGGTTGTTCGTGATGAGATAGTTTGCGTACGAGGCGGCTAGACGCTCACCGGCTTCACGCTCCATCCCTTCTGCAATATCAATCCCTGCCGCTTCTTCTTTGGCCATGTACAAAGGTCCCGGCATTGGCAGCTTATGGACCTTGATTTTTCGGTCTTTCGCGTCTCTTTGACTTGTTAGGCAGTCGTAGGCTTCGCGACTGATTTCGTACTGCGGATCATTCGGGTCATCACACCAAGTCAAAACCACTTCTCCGGGTTTGACGATGTGGAGAATGTTATCGACGTGACCATTGGTTTCGTCGTTGTATAAGCCACGAGGCAACCAAACTATTTTCTCCACATTGAGGTGCTCACGGAGAATTTTGCTTAGTTCTTCCTTGCTTAGATCTGGGTTACGGCTCTCGTCCAGTAGGCATTCTTCTGTGGTGTACAAGGTGCCTTCGCCATCGATGTGGATTGAGCCACCTTCAAGGATTATTGGCGCTCTGTAACGTGCATCAGCGGTAATTTCACACATTTTCTGAGCCACTTGATCATCGCGTTTCCATGGCCAATACAGGCCATCAACAAACCCACCCCAAGCATTAAACTCCCAGTCGACACCACGACGCTCACCGTTGTCATTTACGACGTAGCTTGCGCCGATATCACGCATCCAAGAGTCATCGGTCGACACTTCTAAAACGCGAATATCATCAGGTAAGCGAGATACTGCATTGTCATATTGATCAGCGCTTACCAGCATGGTGACAGGTGTGGTTTTGTTGATTTGCTTGGCGACGTCGGCAAACACTTTTTGCGCAGGCTTTGCACCGTTACGCCAGTTATCCGTGCGCTCTGGCCAAGCCATCCAAATTTCACTCTGAGGTTCGTGCTCACCAGGCATTCTGAACCCGTCTTGCTTTGGTGTGGTTTCTAATAGCTTTTTCATTGTCTATCTCCTGAACTAAGCCTCAGCTTTTTGTTCCATTTGTTGATTTTTGCGTTTCAAGGCACCGTGTAAGATCCATTCGCCAATTAAGATCGTGGTGATGACACCGATTAAGACCGGAGCGGTGTAGTTCCAATCGGCAACGGTTAGGTCAAGTGCTTCCGGGAAGATGAAGAGCACTACCGCTTGTAAAATCACGAAGAAGCACACAATGGACATCACAAACTGCAACCCCATACCGCCAGGGACTTTAAATGGGCGTTCGCGCTCACCATCTACCAAGCGCAGCTTGAGATAAGCAGGGAACATGAACAGATAAGGCAATAAGAAAATGCAGCTTGAAAAGGCGAAGATGGACCAAAACAAGTCGTCATTGCCTTGAGCAAATAGGGCGTATGACAAGATCACCACGGTAGAAACTGTGCCAGTGATATTGTTCGCACCCACTGGAGAGCCTTTGTCCGATACCTTTGCAACAGCGGCTGGTAATTCGCCCTCTTGTGCTGCTTCTGCTGCGGCACGGCTTGCGCCCATTGTCCAGCTCACCATGTTGCCGATGAGTGTTAATAGAGCGCAGACACCAAAGAAATACACCATTGCATTGCCCAGCGGACCATCACCAAATAGGGTTTTGAAGGTATCGATTAAGCCTGCAACCAAGCCGATGCTCTCGACAGGTAAAGCCATCAGAATGCCAATGGTGCCGAAGATGTAGAGGAATGCAGTGATACCAATAGAAAGGAATACGGCTTTTGGCATATCGCGCACGTCTTTCATCTCTTTGGTCATGGTTGCAACCAATTCGAATCCCATTAGGTTGAATACAATGGCAGGAAGAAATGCCACTGCTGAATCAAGCGTAGGAACCATTGCTGCAAGCGTGAATTCATTCGCCACGCCGTGTTTCATCGCATAGATAAAGCCGCCTACGCCCAATGTGCCGATCACCAAGATTTTTAGAATTGCACCGATGTTGGTGACCCAAACCCCAATGTCTGCTGAGACGTTACAGATCCAAACGGTAAGCCATGTGAGCGCAATACAAATCGCAATTTGTCCCCACAATGAAAGGTCGGGCATAAACAGCTCGGCGAACATACCTGCGAACATGATGTATACCGCAGGCATCCAGAGACCGACGTTGATCCAATAGAACCAAGTGGTACGAACTGCCCATTTAAAATTGAACGCCTCTTTTACCCAATCATAAATACCGCCGTCACCAGGGTAGGTCGTGCTCAATTCCGAGGTGATGAATCCATACGGAATGACGAAAAAGATCAGCATTACGACCCACCACCCGATTGAGCTGACCCCGATACTGGCGGATGCCGTGAGTGTGTCGACCACCAGTACTGCACATAACGTAAATAGTGCAATACTCATGACCCCCATTTTCCCTTGAGTTTCGTTGCTCATTGTTTCGCTCCTTAACTACCGAATATGGCAATTATTAAAAGTGAAATTTATGTAACGAACCTTGATGCGAATTTAATATCGGCTTTGGAGAGGTTAATTGCGCTGGAAATTAAAAGAAGTTAGGCATTTTTAGAGGAAAAAAACGTAATTATCGAAATACTTGTTCTTGATCAATTTATGAAATTCAGATTTTTCTTACTTGGCTAAGCACAAAAATATATACGAGATCACATATCGAGTTTCAGTGTGCTAATAATAATGAGTTCGTGATATCAATAAGGTTTTCTAAGCCAAAATATGGACAGGAATCGAATTGTGATTTTTATCTCCAATCCTTTGCTGTGAATTCAATACAGTGAATTGAGTCTATTCTGACGTCACTTATTTGGAGATTTAGATATGTCAAAACCTATTATTGTTGTGGCTGTTGGGGGTAACGCTCTATTGCAACGTGGAGAGGTGATGAGTTGTGAAAACCAACAGAAAAGTATCGCGCAAACCGCGAGTTCACTGGCTGAATTGAGTAAAAACTACCGTTTAGTCATTGTGCATGGTAATGGTCCTCAAGTCGGTCTGCTTTCTTTGCAGAATAATGCTTACAAAGACTGTCCTCCTTATCCTTTTGATGTTCTTGGAGCAGAGACGCAAGGCATGATTGGTTATTTGATACAGCAAGGTCTTAATGCCGCGATTGAAGACCGCTATACCACGACGATACTGACGCGAATTGTTGTCGATGAAAACGATCCTGCCGTTGCAGATCCTTCCAAGTTCATTGGTCCAGTTTATACCGAGGAGCAAGCGAAACAACTTGCTGAGGCAAATCATTGGGTTGTGAAACCTGATGGCGCGCATTGGCGTCGTGTCGTCCCTTCTCCTAAGCCACAAGAGATCTTAGAAATCAAAGCAATCAAAGACTTACTTGAAAAAGAACACCTGATCATTTGTGGTGGTGGCGGCGGTGCGCCAGTGATCGAAAAAGACGGGGCATATGTCGGTTTTGAAGCGGTTATTGATAAGGACATGACAGCGGCATTAATCGCAGAACAAATTGGCGCGGAGCATTTACTGATTCTGACTGATGGCACCCACGTTTGTCTTAACTGGGGAACACCACAAGAGCAAAAGCTAGAGAATGTGACCATTGAGCAAATGAAGCAATATTCTTTCCCTGCAGGATCGATGGGACCGAAAGTCGATGCATGCTGCCAGTTTGTTGAAAAAACAGGACAAAGTGGTCATATCGGTGATTTATCTTTTGCGTTGGAAATCATTGAAGGGAAGTCTGGTACACATATACAACCATAATATGCAAATAAGTTAATTCACAAATCAATAAGGTCGCATGTCAAAGTTACGGTCGCTTTTGGCGGACATTGATAGTGTGACCTTATATATTAGGTGTTAATTAAAATTTGGAAGGACAACATCACGATGCGAAAAGTTAGTACGGAAACAAAGTTGTTGAAAATTAACGAAGCAGTTGTCCGCTTGATGGAAAGGCGAGAAGCGACGGATATTTCCATGTACGACGTTGCTAAAGAGTGCGGAATGGCAACTTCAACGGTTTATCATCATTATCCGAATATAGAAAACTTATTTCATAGTTTATTGGAGAATGTTTTTGTCGATTTCGACTTATTATTAAAGCAATGTGTTGATGAAGAACAAGTTCTACATTGGACCGATATTAATCGAATGATAGAAACCGCTTATGTGAATTACTACAATAACAATCCAATTGCCAAAAAGTTGATATTAGGGCGCCACACGTTTGCAGAGTTAGGTCATGCAGATACAGAACACGATCTTGAGCTAGGACATCAAGTTGAGATGATTTATCGCCAGTTCTTCGACATTCCTCAGCTACCTCAACCGATTAATATTTTTGCTATATCCCTGCAAGTTGCCGACAAAATCTATTCTCTCTCTTACCGCAAATATGGCTACATCACCCCAGAACTGGCAAAAGAAGCCCTCCGCCTGTCTGAGTCTTATCTTCAGCTCTACATTCCCCCAATTTGTCAGAAAGTTGATTTTCATTCGACGTAAGTTTGTTGGCTCTTGTGAATTAGCATATTTAACAAGCTTCAGTCTGATTTGTCTTAGCTTGATACAAGCGATATATGGTCAGTAAATTGGTGATGATAAAAGTACTCTCGACTAATGAACCACCGATCGAGCCAAGCCAAATATTGTGGCTGACCCAGCAGAAGGAATTAAACAAAATTAAGCTGCGTAGAGTGATGCCTTGTTTGGAAAAGAGCGCCCAAGTGGCGACGGACGATCCGATTACCGTGAGTAGCTCAAAAAAGTGAGTGATGTTTGGCAGGGTCATCAGCCACATAAGAGCAATGAAGAACCACATCACTTTGCGTGACTGGGTTTTGATTGAGGCAAAACTGCGAATACCATTAATGATCACGCCAATGGCTGCGACGGTTGCGCCCATTAAAGTAAAGTGAATACCCATGATGAAACAAAACGCCATCATCTGATAGCGAAAGCGCATGTCATCTTTCTGCCAGAATGCCATCACGCCAACCATAAACGCGATGCCACCAATGCCTTGTGCTAACCAGTTTTCCATTTGTTTCCCTAGAGTGTTGTTCTTTGAGTTATTTCCATTAAGTGAGTAAGCCCTGAACATCCTTCAAAGTAGCTGTCATTTTAGAGTTTGATTCACTCTGTGAGTAGATCCTGAATCACGCTCGTGCCTCGCTTTGCAGGATGACGAATAAGGGTGAATATGTCATCCGTCATTCCGACAAGCCTAGGCGAGATCAGGAATCTACTTCCCGCGATAACCCAATCAATTGATGCATGCTTTGAACGAATCAGCCCTCCACAAAGGGAGGGCTGGGCACTTTATCTAAATCGCTAAGGGGTTACCCAAGAGCCTTGAGATGACTTACCAATCATTACTCATTTACAAGTGCTACTGCTTCGCGAGTTAGGCGAGCAAGTTCTTCCCAGTTGCCCACTTCGATCAGTTTCTTGTCTACCATCCACGTACCACCACATGCCAATACGCGCGGGATAGCTAGGTAATCTTTGATGTTCGCAGGGTTAATGCCACCAGTAGGCATCAGTTCGATGTCGGTGTATGGCGCAAGCAGTGATTTCACCATGTTGATGCCGCCAGAGGCCTCCGCAGGGAAGAACTTCAAGGTGGTTAATCCCATTTCCAGTGCAGCTTCAACTGTGCTTGGGTTGTTCACACCCGGTACGATATCAATCCCGATTTCTTGGCACGCTTTAACGGTATTTGGGTTAAAGCCAGGCGATACGAGAAAGGTTGCGCCTGCTTCTTTTGCTGCAATTGCTTGCTCGCGGTTCAGTACCGTACCTGCGCCTATCAGCATGTCTGGCTGGGTTTCACGCAGTAGGCGAATCGCTTCTGCAGCCGCTGCTGAACGGAAGGTGATTTCAGCCGCTGGTAGTCCGTTTTCTGCCAGTACTTTACCCAATGGGATAATGTCTTCTGCTTTATCAATGGCGATAACTGGGATGACTTTCAGAGCTTTCAATTGTTCTTTAATGCTAGACATGAGTGTTCCTTAAACGACGCCAAGCGCCGGTTGTGTGAATGCTTTGGGAATGATGGCACCGCGATGTTGAATCACAGCACCTGCCAGTGCGTTGCCTCTTTGACATGAAGTCGCGAGATCGGCGCCAGCAAGATAAGCCGATAAGAAGCCACCATTGAATGAGTCGCCCGCTGATGTGGTGTCCACCACTTGAGTGACGGGTTGGGTTGGCACGGCTTGTGGAGCCAGAGCCGCGCTCGAACCCTGATTTGTTGAGTCTTGAACCAAGCAGCCATCTGCGCCGAGCTTGACGATACATTTGCCCACGCCAAGAGAGGTAAGGCGTTCTATGGTTTGCTCTGGTGTTTCGTCACCCCAGATCAATTGCTCATCATCAAAAGTCACCATGGCAACGTCCGTCAGTTGATACATGGCTTGGTACACGTTTTTGACGGTTTGATTATTGTCTTGAGGCCATAGCGCTGGGCGGAAGTTACTATCAAACGCGATTTCAACGCCTTGGGCTTTCAGTTCGACCAATAAGTTGAGCAGTGAAATCCGGTCTTCTTCTGGCAAGATGGCTAAAGAGATACCGCTGATAAATACCGCATCCACTTGAGTTAATGCTTGCTTAACCAGTCCAAAGTTTGGATGTTGAAGTAGGTAACGTGCGGCTGATTGGTTGCGCCAATATAGGAACGTACGCTCGCCTTGGTCATCAAGCTGAATCAAATATAAACCCGGCGTACGGGTCTCATCGCGCAGCACTAAGTCTGTTGAGATACCTTCGTCTTCCCAGCGAGTCAGCATGCCTGTACTGATCGGGTCATTACCAAGCGCCGTAACGTAAGAGACTTTAACTTCATCAGGTTTGCTATTGGCTTCGCAGCCGCGGCTCAAATAAACCGCAGCGTTGAGCGTATCTCCACCAAATGTTTGATGCATTGAGCCGAACGGTTTGCCATTCAGCTCAATCATACATTCACCAATAATGGCGATGTGCTTCATTGGTTACGCCCTTTCTTCAAAGTAGCGTTTTGCGTTACCAAAACAGATGTCTTCAACCATAGGACCAAGCAACGATAGGTCATTTGGAACTTCGCCGTTCTCTGCCCAACGGCCGACCATATCACACAAGATGCGGCGGAAGTATTCGTGACGAGTGTAAGACAAGAAGCTGCGCGAGTCCGTTAACATGCCGACGAATTGGCTGAGCAAACCAAGCTGAGAAAGCTGTTCCATTTGGCGTTGCATGCCGTCTTTTTGATCGTTGAACCACCAACCTGAGCCAAACTGCACTTTGCCCGCGATGCCGCCACCTTGGAAGTTACCAATCATGGTCGCCATCATTTCGTTATCACGAGGGTTCAAACAGTAAAGAATGGTGCGAGGCAGCTCGTTGGTTTGGTCCATTTCATCCAATAGATGCGCCAATTCAAAAGCAAATGGGCGATCGCCAATCGAGTCAAAGCCAGCGTCGGCACCTAACAGTTGGAACATGCGCGTGCTGTTGTTGCGCTGTGCGCCAATATGAAGCTGCATTACCCAGCCCAACTGCGCGTAGCGTTTGCCTAGCCAAACTTGAACCGCGGTAGAGAACTGCGCACATTCAAGCTCTGACAGTACTTCGCCATTTAAACGACGAGCCAGCAACGCATCTAAATCAGCCTCGCTTGGGATCGGCGCGTAACGGACGATCTCAATGCCGTGGTCTGCCGCACGACAGCCATGTGCATCGAAGTGTGCCAAACGTTTATCAAGCGCACTCAATAAATCATCAAAGCGGCGGATTTCAATGTCTGCTACTTCGCCCAGTTTGTGCATGTAATCCGCAAACACGTCCAATTCAATCTTGAACGCTTTATCCGGACGCCAGCTCGGCAGCACTTTAACGTTAAAGGTGTCGTCTTCTGCGATCGCTTTGTGGTGTTCTAGCGAATCGATAGGATCATCGGTCGTGCCCGCCATTACGACGTTCATTTGCTGCATGATACCGCGAGCCGTGAACTCAGGTGTCGCCAGTAACTCATTACATTGGTGCCAAATTTGGTCAGCGGTATCTGGGCTAAACAGCGTATTGGTAATGCCGAATGGGCGACGCAATTCTAAGTGCGTCCAGTGGTAAAGCGGGTTGCCCAAGGTTTGAGGAACCGTCTTCGCCCA
This sequence comes from Vibrio sp. B1ASS3, assembly GCF_905175355.1. Taxonomy (NCBI): domain Bacteria; kingdom Pseudomonadati; phylum Pseudomonadota; class Gammaproteobacteria; order Vibrionales; family Vibrionaceae; genus Vibrio; species Vibrio sp. B1ASS3. The sequence goes on along the minus strand of NZ_HG992743.1, from coordinate 2,113,891 downwards.
CGCCATGTATTTGTCGTAATCGCTCGCATCACCCGTAATCAAACGCTCTTCAATGCCTGCCGAGCGCATGCCACGCCATTTGTAGTGATCGCCTTCAAGCCAGATTTGACCCAAGTTATCGAACTGACGATTTTGCGCCACTTCCGCTGGGTTTAGGTGGCAGTGGTAATCATAAATTGGCTGGTGGAACGCATGCTCATGGTACAAGCGACGTGCAGTTTCGTTTGAGAGTAAAAAGTCTTCACACAAGAAATTCTTCATCGTTAACTCCTATTACAACGCAGCGACAGTGGCACGAGCACCGTTATCGATTAGCGATTGGTAAGCACTGCTCACTGCATCAATCACTTGTGGGTTTTGACCAAGCTCTGCAGGGAAGATGGCTTCAACCGCGAGCAACGCAGGCACAACAGAAACGTTCAAGCCGTGTTGGTCGCAAATCTGACGTAGTGTCTCTGCCATTGGATCGCGGACATCAATGTCGTTGCCTTGCTCGTCCACGCCGGATACGTAGCGCATCCAACCTGCAATCGCTGTTGCCAACCAAGAGAAGTTAGAACCTTGAGCAAGATGGAATCGTAAGCTGCCACCCATGCGTTGTGGGATCTTCTGGCTGCCATCCATCGCGATTTGCCATGTTTTGTGTTTTAAGCTTGGGTTAGTGAAGCGCTCGATAAGCAGTTTCGCATAGCCTTCTAAATCGGTGCCTTCTGGCATGGTCAGCGAAGGAGCTTGCGCTTGCATCATCATATCGAATGCCGCTTTGCGGTAGCCTTCATCTGTCATGGTGTCAGAGATGTGCGCGTAACCACCAAGGTAACCTAGGTAGGCCAAGAACGAGTGGCTACCATTTAGCATGCGCAGCTTCATTTCTTCGTAAGGCACAACGTCGGCAACAAATTCTGCGCCAGCCACGTTCCAATCCGAGCGACCTGCCACGAAGTTATCCTCGATAACCCATTGGCGGAATGGTTCACAAGCGATGCCACATGGATCTTCACAGCCAAGTAGTTCAGCGATTTCAGTCAGTGTCTCTTCGGTTGCTGCTGGCACAATGCGGTCAACCATGGTGCAAGGGAAGGTAACGTTGGTTTCAATCCAGTCACGCAATTCAGGGTCGAGCAGTTGAGCGAACTCAAGTACCGCTGCTTTTGCTACGTGACCGTTCTCTTGCACGTTATCGCAAGACATCACGGTAAATGGCGTTAGGACGCGTTCACGGCGCATCTTCAGTGCTTGCACGATGTAACCCAGTGCTGACTTTGGCTCCGTTGGGTTGGCAAGATCAGCAATGACTAGCGGGTTGTTTTTATCAAGTGTGCCCGTCGCAGGGTCGGCGCAGTAGCCTTTCTCGGTAATCGTCATTGAAACGATTGCCACTTGTGGCTCGGCCATTTTTTCTAACACCGCTTGAATGCTGTCGAGACTTGGGTGGAGTGATTCGGTGACTGAGCCAATCACTTTTACCTCAGTCGATTCTGCACCTTTTTCTGCCACCGTGTAGAGGTGGTCTTGGGCGCGCAGCGATTGAATTAAGTCTTCACCACCAAATAGGTTGATTTCGCAAATGCCCCAGTCAGAGCCCGTTTTGCTCAACATTTCATTGGTGAATAGAGCTTGGTGCGCTCGGTGGAAAGCACCGAAACCAAGGTGAACAATACGGCTTTTAAGTGTTGAGCGGTCGTAGTCCGGAAGCAGAACGTGGTCATTCAGAGTGGAATTGGAAATAGTCTTCATTTTGGTATCCCTTTTCCCGCAGGCGAACCTGCGGGATGGTGTATTTTAATAATTCGTAATCTAAAACTTATAACCAAGCGCTTAGTAGCCAAGAACAAGATTAGGCAAGAACAGGCTTAGTTGAGGAATAAAGGTCACGGCCATTAGTGCTGCAATCAGTGCAACGTAGAATGGAAGTAGAGGCTTAATCACTTTGTCGATGGCAACGTTCGCCACAGAACAACCGATGAACAACGCGCTACCTACTGGTGGGGTACAGATACCGATAGCCAAGTTGAAGGTCATCATGATGCCGAAGTGTACAGGGTCAATACCCATATCCAGTGCGATTGGCAGGAAGATAGGCGTAAAGATCAGTACCGCTGGTGTCATGTCCATGAAGATACCGACAATCAGCAGAATGACGTTGATGATCAAGAGAATCATCATTGGGTTGTCAGAGATAGCAAGTAGGGCATCTGCAATCATGTAAGGAATGTCGGCGTTCGCCATCGCCCAAGACATGCCCATTGATGCGCCAACCAGTAGCAATACGATAGAAGTGGTCACCGCAGACTCTAGGATGATCTTTGGAATGTCACGCCATTTCACTTCGCGGTAAATCAACACCGCTAACACAAAGGTATAAACCACCGCGATAGCTGATGCTTCTGTTGCCGTAAAGATACCGCCAATGATGCCACCCATGATGATCACAATCAGTGCCAAAGATGGAGCTGCTTTCAAGAAGGTATTCCAAACCATTGCCAGAGAAGGGCGTGCTGCCACTGGGTAACCACGGCGTTTTGCAATGATACCTGCTACCACCATGATGCTAAGACCCATCAAAATGCCAGGAATGTAACCCGCTAGGAACAATGCCGCGATAGACGTACCACCAGACACCAATGAGAACACGATCAGTGTGTTACTTGGCGGAATCAACAAACCAGATGGGCAAGAAGTGATGTTCACTGCCGCAGAGAAGTTCTCATCGTAGCCATCTTTCTTCTGCAGAGGAGACATGGTGCCGCCAACCGCTGCTGCAGACGCTACCGCAGAGCCAGAAATCGAACCAAACATCATGTTCGCCATTACGTTCACGTGTGCAAGTGAACCAGGAAGGCGGCCACCAAGCACTTTTGCAAAGTTGATAAGACGCAGTGCGATACCACCTTGGTTCATGATGTTACCCGCCAAGATAAAGAACGGGATTGCGAGTAGAGCAAAGTTATCAAGGCCTGCCGCCATACGCTGCGCCACAACGGCGATCGCAGGCTCTAGCGGTAAGCTCATTAAAATAGTGGCTAGCGATGACAAACCGATAGCGAAAGAAACCGGTACGCCAATCGTCAATAAGACCGCGAAGCTACCGAATAGGGTGAGAATTAATTGCCATTCCATTGTGGAACCCTCGATTAATCAAGTTGTGTGTCGGTGAGTAGGGCTTCACCAGACGTCAATTGTTTTACACGGTCGAAAGCAAATACCGCAGAGTAGAAGATCATCAGTGCGCCACTGATTGGTAGGCAGAAGTAGATGTAACCCATTTCCAAGCCGAGCGCTGGTGTTAACTGGCCAGTTGCCAGTGTTTTCAGTGCGAGTTGTGTACCGCCGTGAACCAACACCACGTAAGAGAACAGTGCGATGGCAATTTGGATGACGATTTCATTGATGAGTTTGCGCTTGCCTTGCAGCTTCATTGTTAGCAAGTCGATAGCAAGGTGACGTTTAAGACCAGTGGTGTATGCCGCGCCAATTAACGCAACCCACATAAAGAGATAGCGAGCAAGTTCGTCAGTAACGGTGCTTGGTTTGCCAATCACATAGCGTGATAACACTTGCCAGACTACGCAAATGACGAGGAAGGTCGAGAGAGAGACCGTAAAGGCGGCCAGCCCCCTGTTGATGTATTTGACCAATTTATTCATTTTTATTTCCTTTAAGTAAATACGCGTACCTCATAACAACTGGTTAACCAATGTAAGAAGTTGTTTCTGTGTAGGGCAGTAACATACGCTAATCTTTCTGGTCGGATTATAAGTTAGCCAATTTGGTTGTCACGTGAGCAGGTTCACAATTGGATTGGTTGACCAATTTAAACGTTTTGATTGTGATTTTGGTCAATCAATTTGTATTTTTGTTTTGACGATAGGTTTTTTGATCGCCAATAATGGCCTCGAAACAAAAAATACCGTTAAAAAATTAAAACTACCCTACATATTGGACAACCAATCCAAGGAGAATAGAACAATGATGACGCGTAAGACTCTTTTAAGCGCTGTAGTAGGTGCTGCAATGACCTTCGGCGCCACCGCTTCTGCTTATGCTGCGACCACTTTGAAGCTGAGTCACAACCACCCTCGTGACCATGCCGTACATAAAGCAATGGACTTTATGGCAAAAGAAGTTCGTGAAATGACAGACGGTGAAGTTCGTATCCGCATTTACCCTGATGCACAGCTAGGTACACAGCGTGAATCCATGGAGCTAATGCAAAACGGCGCTCTAGATATGGTGAAGAGCAACGCGGCAGAATTGGAAGCTTTCTCCCCAGCTTACGCAGCATTCAACATGCCTTACTTGTTCCGCGATAAAGACCACTACTACAAAGTGACAGACGGTGAAGTAGGTCGTGAAATCCTGAATTCTTCAGCGGACAGCGGCTTTATTGGTGTGACTTACTACGATGCGGGTGCGCGTAGCTTCTACACCAATAAACCAATCAATACGCCGGAAGATCTAAAAGGTCTGAAAGTGCGCGTACAGCCGAGCCCATCTGCGATTGCGATGGTAAAAGCGTTAGGTGGTAACCCAACACCATTGGCATACGGTGAGCTATACACAGCATTGCAACAAGGTGTGGTGGATGCTGCGGAAAACAACATCCCATCGTTCAGCTTGAGCCGTCACAGTGAAGTATCGAAATACTTCAGCTTAGATGAGCACACAATGGTTCCGGACGTTTTGGTTATCTCAACGAAGACTTACGACAAGCTAACGCCAGAGCAGCAAAAAGCACTGATGAAAGCAGCGGCTGACTCTTCGGAATACATGAAGAAGCTATGGGCTGAGTCAGAAGCGAAAGAGCGCGCGAAAGCAGAGAAGATGGGCGTGACTTTTGTAGAGCCAAACAAAGCGGCATTTGTTGAAGCGGTTCAACCAATGTATGCGGACCTAGAAAAGACAAATCCTGAATTAAATGAATTGGTTGAGAAAATTAAAGCCGTTCAATAATTCACAATTTAATTAGTACGAAACAATCGAAAACAAGGTGTTACCACATTCTGGTACATAGAGGTTGACCAATTGTTATTGGTCGTTATGATGGCGTGAGAAGTTAGATGGAATATAGTGATAATATCATCATGATGCCTTTTGAACCGAAAAGACCGTATCAAGAAACCGGTCTAGTCCTAAGACAAGAGTTAATCAACGGCCTGTACAAGGTTGGTGATAGGTTGCCGCCTGAGCGCGATATCGCAGAACGTCTCGACGTTAGCCGCACGGTAGTGCGTGAAGCGATCATCATGCTTGAGCTGGAAAACCTTGTCGAAGTGAAAAAAGGTTCTGGGGTGTATGTCATCAATATTCCATCTCAACCGAACTCCCGTGAGAACGTGATCAGCGATGATGCCGGTCCGTTTGAAATGCTCCAAGCTCGCCAGTTGCTTGAAAGTAACATTGCGGAATTTGCAGCGATGCAAGTAACGCCTGGCGACATCGTGAAAATGCGCGCAGCCCTTGAGTTAGAACGAGAAGAACTCGCCAGTGGCACCGCAGATTGCAACGGTGATGAGAAGTTTCACATGTGCATTGCAGAGGCAACTCAAAACTCTGTACTGGTGGACATGCTGAAGCAATCTTGGGAGCGACGCGAGAACAGCCCAATGTGGAAGAAACTTCATTCTCACATTGCTGGTCAAGACTACCGTGAAGAGTGGTTAGACGATCACGCCAAAATCCTCGCCGCATTGCAGCGTAAAGATCCTATCGCTGCAAAAAATGCCATGTGGCAACACCTTGAAAACGTTAAACAGCGCCTGTTGGAGCTGTCTGACATCGATGACCCAAATTTTGATGGTTACTTATTCAGTTCCAACCCTGTTGTTCTGCAGGGCGCTGAAAACGGTTAACCACATTGCCGACTTCGGTCGGCTCTAGTCAGCGCAGCTGCATTATCGTGGCTGCATATTAAGAAGTCGTTGTGCACTTAGCTTGAATAATTCGAGCGGGCTGAGTGCGTCTTAAAAAAGGTGAGTGTCATGGAACAAACTTGGCGTTGGTACGGTCCGAATGACCCAGTGTCGCTAGACGATATTCGTCAAGCTGGCGCAACAGGCATCGTGAATGCCTTACACCACATTCCAAATGGTGAAGTGTGGTCGAAAGAAGAGATTTTAAAACGTAAAGCCATCATCGAAGAGAAAGGCTTAACGTGGTCGGTGGTTGAAAGTGTTCCTGTTCACGAAGAAATCAAAACTCAGACGGGCAACTTCCAACAATGGATCGACAACTACAAACAAACGCTACGTAATCTTGCAGAGTGCGGCGTAGATACGGTCTGCTACAACTTTATGCCAGTACTCGACTGGACGCGTACTGACCTTGAATTTGAAATGCCAGATGGTTCTCGAGCGCTACGCTTTGACCAAATCGCATTTGCAGCATTTGAGCTGCACATTCTTAAACGCCCGGGCGCAGAAGCGGATTACACCGAAGCTGAGCAAGCTCAAGCGCTTGAGTACTTCAACAACATGACGGCAGAGCAAATCCAACAACTGACAAGCAACATCATTGCTGGTTTGCCGGGCGCAGAAGAAGGTTACACGCTAGAAGAGTTCCAAGCACAATTGGACCGCTACGCTGGTATCAGTAAAGACAAACTGCGTGAGCACATGGCGTACTTCTTAGCGGAGTTAATGCCAGTGTGTGAAGCGCATGGCTTGAAATTGGCGGTACACCCAGACGATCCACCGCGCCCAATTCTTGGTTTGCCGCGCATTGTTTCAACCATCGAAGACATCGATTGGTTAACCGAAAAAGTACCGAGCAAGATGAACGGCTTAACCATGTGTACCGGCTCTTACGGTGTGCGTGGTGACAACGACCTAGTGAAGATGATTAAAAAGCATGGCGATCGTGTTTACTTCACTCACTTGCGTTCAACCAAGCGTGAAGAAAGCAACCCAATGACGTTCCACGAAGCCGCGCACCTAGATGGCGATGTGGATATGTACAACGTGGTGATGGCGATTTTGGATGAAGAACAACGCCGCGCAGAAGTAGGCGATCACCGTTTGATTCCTATGCGTCCTGACCATGGTCACCAAATGCTGGATGATTTGAAGAAGAAGACCAACCCAGGCTACTCAGCCATCGGTCGCTTGAAAGGCCTTGCTGAAGTGCGTGGTCTAGAAATGGCACTAAAACGCGCTTTCTACACCAAATAAGTAAAAAACCGCAAACCCATCTAACAAAACGCAGAGTCTAGGCTCTGCGTTTTTTCGTTCTTAATTCTCTGAATCTTATATATAAAAAGTATCTGCAATGTTCTGTCAGATGAATACCCAAAAATATTTTGCGTCTTTTTCTGACCACAGTCGTCTTATCTGTATAAAAACGATTTCGACCGGAGAATGCCATGTTCAAGCCACAGCCAACGCACTCAGATATTAAAGACAAATTCATCAAGCATGATAGCCAAATGCTCAACCAAGTGTACGGAACAGACCAAGTTGTACCGTATTGGATTGCAGACATGGACTTCCCTATTGCATCACCTATTTCGCAAGCGATGCAGCAACTTGTTAGTCGTGAAACCTTCTCGTACGAGTTTGATAGCAAGACGGTTTTTCAGTCCATTGCTGATTGGAATAAGGATTTGCATGGTCTTGAACTTAGCACTGATAACTTTGTTCAAGTGCCGGGCGTACTGAGTGCCATTGCGTTGCTTATCCGCGAATTCACCAAAGAAGGTGAGGGCGTATTGATTCAAACTCCGGTTTATCATCAGTTCCGACGTTTGATTGAGTCAGCTGGCCGAACCGTTGTTGGCAACACAATGAAAATTGAAAACGACCACTACGTGATGGACTTTGAACTGCTTGAAAACCAGTTGAAAAGTGGTGAAGTGCAAATGATTTTGCTGTGCAATCCTCATAACCCAGTGGGGCGTGTTTGGACTAAAGCAGAACTAGAGCGCATGGTGGCGTTAGCTGAGAAGTACAATGTGATGATCATCAGCGATGAAGTGCATGCCGACATCGTATTTGAAGGTTCAACCTTTACCAGTATGACTTCATTAGGTTATGAAAACAGCCTGACGATCATTGGTTCTCCAGCGAAAAACTTTGGTTTGAACAGCATCTCTAACGGCTACATTTACAGCGATAACCAGGCTCTTTTCGAGAAGATCAAAGCGACATCCGCTTCACTTTCTATCGATCATGGCAATGCGTTTACCACCTACGCGACCATTGCGGCTTACCAACAAGGTAAAGAGTGGTTTGAAGGTTTTCATGCTTACACGCAAAACAATCGTAACTGGATTATTGAGTTTATTGAGCACAACTTGCCACAGGTGAAAGCATTCTTGCCACAAGGAACCAATCAAATTTGGTTGGATTTTTCTGGTTTAGAATTGGAATCTTCTCAGCTGAAAACCTTGCTGACAGAAGAAGCTAAAATGGCACTGACGCCAGGTACTTGGTTTGGTGAACCCAATGAAAACTACTACCGCATGAATTTCGCTTGTTCTTTAGAGCAAATTCAAACCTCGTTTGAGTTGCTTAAAGCCGCTGTCGATAAACGTAAGTAAGTGAAGTGGTAGGAGAATAAAACGATGACACAAACCATCACTAAAGGCATCAAAGCCCTAGCAGAAGAAGCGCGCTTGAGTGTGGCAGACCTCTCTATTGAGGATGCCAAAGCGCTGTTTGCAGACGAAGGTTACGTATTCGTGGATGTACGAGAAGCCGATGAAAGGCGCAAACTTGGCGTGATCCCGGGGGCATTTACCTGTCCAAGAGGCATGTTGGAGTTTTTGATTGATCCACAATGCCCAGTGCACAACCCAGTTTTTGCTCAAGATAAAACGTACGTCTTTTACTGTGCGCATGGACTTCGCTCCCTCTATGCGGCAAAACAAGCCGCTGACATGGGGCTTGGGCCTGTGCTTAACCTTGCTGGTGGTTTTGCTGAATGGGTGAAAGCAGATGGCGCGGTTGAGTCTGAGTCATAATGTATAGATCATACTTGCCATACGGTTTATATTTCGATTAATATCGAATTATTGTTTTATGTATAGAGACCGTCGCATGTTAGCAGAGTGGTTGGCACACAAAGAGCAGCTTAAAAACTACATTGTCAAACAGACCAGTGATCCAGATTTAGCCGATGACATTTTGCAAGAGGTGTACATCAAGGCGAGTCAAAAGATCGACCAGTTAGAAGCGCGAAGCAAAATCAAAAGCTGGTTATATCGCATCACGCACAACGCGATCATGGATCACTATCGTACGCACCAAAGTTACGAAGAGTTGATAGACAATCAGGTTGAAGAGGAAATGCCGATTGAGCTGGAGAATCTCCAAACCATGGGGCATTGTTTGCGCCCAATGTTTGAATGTCTACCAGAGAAATATCGCCAAGCCATGATTCTGTCTGAACTCGACGGTTTGCCTCAACAAACGGTCGCGGACCAGTTAGGGCTTTCGCTTTCTGCAACGAAAAGCCGAATTCAACGCGGTCGAGTTAAGCTCAAAGCCTTGTTAGTTGAGTACTGCAATGTTGAAGCAGGTCGAGGAGGTATCGTTGATTTCTCACCAGAACCGCAGTGCCTTCACATGGCTCAAATGTACAGTGCTGAAGTGGCATAAAGCCAAGATATCCGCTCGATTTACAATGTAAAAGCGCAGAGTTTTGGCTCTGCGCTTTTTTGTTGCTACTCAACGTTGGGAAGCTTTTCTTTGAGATAATCAATCAAGCAGCGAACCTTAAGAGGCGTATAACGGCTTTGTAAGTACACAGCATTGAAAGGTAAATTTTGCCCTGTGTAGTCGCTCATCAATTGTGTAAGTCGCCCTTCTTTTAAGTGATGTTCAACCATCCAAATCGGAAGAGTGACTATCCCCATTCCAGTTAATGCAACCTCTAGTAATACATCCCCATTGTCGCTTTGAAAATTACCATTTACCGCGACGGCATGTTTCTGATTTTGCTTGGTAAAGCTCCATACATTAATGTCTTTCATCCGCGAATAAACCAAACAATTGTGTTGTTTTAAGTCTTCAGGAGTTTTGGGTTCACCGTGCTGTTGTAAATAATTCGGCGCGGCTAAAACTAGCATTGGGTTATCAAACAAATGGCGCGCAATCAACGTCGAGTCTTCCAGTTGTTTAGCTCGAATTGCGACATCTATCCCATCACTGATCAAGTCGGTGTGCTGGTCACTGAGCTGTAAATCTACCTTGATATCAGGATAACGTTGGAAAAACTCTGACATGATAGGGGCAAGCAGAATGCGACCAAACGCCACTGGTGCTGAGATGCGAATCGTTCCCTGCGGAGAAGCCACCTCCGATCTTGCCTCAGCTTCGGCTTCATCCAGTTCTCCTAAAATATCCACGCAAGTTTGATAATACTTCGTGCCCGCAGGCGTTAAAGCATGATCGCGACTGCTTCGAGCGAGGAGTTTGACGCCGATTTTCTTTTCTAACGCTGCCACTTTTTTACTGATCGTCGTTTGTGAGGTATTCATCTCTCGACCTGTGGCAGAAAAGCTGCCCGTTTGTACCACTCGAACAAATGCGCGCATTGCACTTAGTTGGTCCATTAGTGTTCTCAATTATTCCAAATAAGCATAGATGCTAGTCATTGTAGCTCAGTTTTAGTCGATATTGGTTGGTTCTAAGATACATCCCAAGCCGAAAGACAAATCGGTAAGAAAGATTAACCAAGATTGATTCGCCAATGGAGGCGCTTATGGACATGCAACAAAAACTGCAACTACTACTTGATAAACAAGATATTACTGAGGTGATTTTCCGTCATGCTCGCTCTTTAGACCGTATGGACGCAGAGCTGATGAAGTCCACTTACTGGGAAGATGCTATTGAAGACCATCAAGACCCAATCTTTCCAGATTTGTTTTTCTATAACGATAATGCCCACGCTTTTGTTGAACCAGCAATGAAGGGGTTTGAAGCAATCAAAATTACACAGCACCGCATTAGTAACGTTCTCATCGAAGTAGATGGTGATACAGCAACTGCAGAGAGCTATGTGTGGGCGTACCACGTGCATGAAGAAGATGGCGTGGACAAAGAAGGCATTTTAGGTGGTCGCCACCTGTACCGTTTTGAACGTCGTGATGGTGTTTGGAAAATGGTGCACCGCTTTACCGCTTTTGATTGGAACCAAAACCAAGATGCAAGCGCAGTGTGGTCCCCAAACTTTGAAGATAAGTACGTAGGTAAACGCAACAAATTTGACGAAAGTTACGAATACATTCAACGATAACTCCGGTCTGTTAGTTGGAGCGCGACATGTGAGGGCTGCAATGCTCTCCACTCCAACCTGTGTCGCGCTCGTTTTATCTTAAACAACGTGAAGTAAATAGGACTGAATAATGACAACCACAAAATTTACCGCAGGTGATTTGTTCCCCTCTATCACTCTGCCAACGCTAAGTGGCGAAACTATCGAGCTGGGTACACCTTCTGAGAATGTCGATTGGCGCTTAGTGATAGTTTACCGCGGCAAACACTGCCCTTTGTGTACTCGTTACCTCAACGAGCTAGAGACACTAAAAGCGCGATTCTTACAACTCGGGATGGACATCGTGGCAGTCTCCGCAGATAGCCAAGCACAGTTAGAGCAGCATATGGAGCAACTGAGCGTCACGTTCTCAGTCGCTTATGGCCTGACAGTAGAGCAGATGCAAACGTTAGGTTTGTATATCTCGGAGCCTCGCTCAGAAAAAGAGACAGACCGTCTCTTTGCAGAGCCGGGCCTGTTTGTGGTGAACAGTAAAGGACAAGTTCAGTTAGTCGATATCTCCAACGGTCCATTCGCTCGACCTGATCTAGAAGTTCTGCTCTCAGGATTGGCGTTTATCCGTAACCCAGAAAATGATTATCCTATTCGTGGTACCTACCAAGCGGCAATCTAATCACTGTTTTTGTTTGAGGCATTAAAAACCAACGACGTTTGCAGACTTCCTCTTCTAAAATGGGATTGTTCGTCTAATGGATTGTGGTAAAGTCCGCGCCTGCGATTTACTGCATCTATATTGTTTTACTGCCTCTTCAACCAAAAGCACAAGGTTAAGCTAATGCCATTTTCTACTCTCTCTTTGAGCTCTGAGCTGATTCGAGCACTGCCAAAAGACTTCAAGAAGCCAACCGATATTCAGGCTTTGGCAATTCCTGAGCTACTCAGTGGTAAAGACGTATTGGCATTAGCAAACACGGGCAGCGGCAAAACCCTTGCTTATGGTTTGCCTCTGTTGGAAAAGCTAAGTGTAAATCCAGAGCAAAAAGCGTTGGTTCTAGTGCCTACACGTGAACTGGCGACACAAGTGAGCGAGGCGATTAACCAAGTTGGTCAATCTATTGGTCTCAACGCAGTGTGTTTGTGCGGTGGTGTGGATAAAGAGGCGCAACTACAAGCACTTGCGTCAAATCCTCACATTCTTGTGGCGACAACAGGTCGTTTAGTTGATCTGGCGAACAACGGGTTGGAGCTGAGTAACATCCATCACCTAGTGTTGGATGAAGCGGATCGCTTGTTGGATATGGGCTTTTGGCCTGACGTACAAAACATTGCAGAGCAGGTTTCAAACCAGCGTCAAACCGCGATGTTCTCAGCAACGTTTTCTGATGAGTTGAAGGGCAAAGCCAAGAAGCTCATGCATGCACCAAAACAGGTAGCAGCGCATCAAGAAAACAGCACCAATCAAGATATTGCCGAAACGCTGTATCTCGTCAACAAAGGCAGCAAAACCAAAGCCTTGATTGAACTGATCAAGCAAAATACATGGACGCAGGTATTGGTATTTATTGGTGCGAAAGAGAACGCTGATGGTTTGGCGAAGAAGTTGAACAAAGCTGGAATCACAACCAATGCGCTGCACGGTAATAAGAGCCAAGCAGAGCGAGAAGAAGCGCTGGCGCAGTTTAAATCTGGGCAAACACAGGTGCTAATTGCCACCGATCTATTAGCCCGTGGTATTCACATCGAGCAACTACCAGTAGTGATTAACTTTGAGTTGCCAATGCACGCAGAGACTTATGTTCATCGAGTAGGACGTACAGCCCGTGCAGGCGAGCAAGGTGTTGCAATGTCGCTAGTCTGCCATGGCGAAGCCGAAGCGCTTACCGCGATCCGTAACCTGACTCAACGTGAATTGCCAACGCAAGATCTTGAAGGTTTCCCAGTAACGGATAAGCCATCAACAGGCGAAAGCAAACGTGCTCCACGTGATAAAAAAGCCAATCGCCGAACCAATGCCAAGAAGAGTATTAAGCAGTTCCAAGGCAAGCCGAAACGCCAAGCGCCAAAAGCTAAATAAACAGAGCAAAATAAACAAAAAGCCACGCTTCAATGAGAGAAGCGTGGCTTTGTTATATCTGTTGTTTGTATGGTTAGCTTAGCGCATGTTTGATTCTTACCAAGGCTTCATCCAGTGTGCCAGTTGGGCAACCTAAGTTAAGGCGAACAAAGCCTGAGCCTTCTTTACCGAAAGCAATGCCCATACTTGGGACAAGTCCAGTCGAGACAAATTTTTGTTCCAGCTCGGCGTCGGTCAAGTTAAGCGCACGACAATCTAACCAAGCCAAATAGCCTGCTTGTGGCGCAACAAACTTCACTTCTGGGAGTTCCGTTTGCACAAACTGCTCAAGTTTGGCGATGTTGACTCGCAAGTAGTCTTTTAAGTCCACTAACCAATCAGAACACTCTTGATAAGCGATGGTCGCCGCACTCATCGATAGGCTATTGAACACGTCCATGCCATGAGCATCTAGCCTGCGAGTAAACTGCGCTCGGAGTGATTCATCTGGAATCATAAAGTTAGAGATTCGCAGTGAAGACAAGCCAAACGTCTTGCTTGCAGCCGTAGCCACGATTAGACGTTTTGTGAGCGCTTGTGGCAAACGCAAAGCAGAGTAGTACTGCGCATCACCAACCACTAAATCGCCCCAGATTTCATCACTTAGCAGCCAAACTTGGTATTGCTCACACAGTTCGGCAACCTTTGTCATTTCGCTTTCAGACCAAACTCGCCCCGTTGGGTTATGTGGATTGCAGAAGATCATTGCTTTTGCGCCATTAGCAAAGCAGGTTTCGAGATGATCAAAGTCGAGTTGATAGTCGCCGTTGGTTTCCGTCAGTGGGTTCTCGACGACAACACGATCGTTGAATTCAATGATCTTACGGAAGGAGCCATATCCCGGACTTTGCATTACGATGCCATCGCCTTTTTCGGTGAGCATTTGTAATGCGATCGCGAGCCCAGGAAGTACGCCATGTACCGTAGTGATCCAGTCACGCTCAACGTGGGTAGCATGTTGGTTTTGATACCAATCGATAGTGGCTTGGTAGTACGCATCATCGCGTCTCGATAACCCTCAAGGCGGTCGGTTCGATCTTCAATGGGTAAGTCACTGGTGACACAGGCTATCTTGCGATGACCTTGCTGAATCAAATATTCGACCGATTTGCGCGCACCGACTCGGTTGTCTACCCAGACAGAACGATTGGAGATTTGTGCAATGGTGCGGTTGAGTAACACCATCGCCGGAAGCTGTGCAGCGTATTGCATCAGCGTGGTGTCATCGAGCATCTTTGAGTGTACGACCATCGCCTCACAGCCCTGACTGATGAGAAAGTCGAGCCCTTCTTTTTCTCGTTGCGCATTGTGCCCACCACTGACTACGACCAACTGACAACCATTGGCACGGGCCACTTCTTCTACGCTTTTGGCGATCAAGGCGAAAAAAGGGTCAGCCAAGTTCCCCGTGAGTAAACCTAGCGTGTTATTGCTGCGGTTTGCTAGCGCTGTTGCTCGCGCATCTCGGCGGTAGTTGAGCTCTTTAATGGCGCGTTCGACTCGCTCTTGCGTTACTGGTTCAACATAACTGGTGCGATTGATAACACGCGAGACTGTTGCCGTAGATACGCCAGCCATGTCCGCGACGTCTTTCATGGTTGCCACTAGATTTCTCCAAGAGGGTAACAGGATAAACAAAGGAAGATGAAACGTGGCTGAGTGTAGCGGCTATTTATTGTTGGTTATGTTAGTAAGCTCAAAGGATAGAACTTTAGAAAAAGAGGCTGTTTGCTTGTGTTGGTAATTCAACAAGATAGGAAGAACAAAAAGCCACAAACCTGACGATATCAGGTGTGTGGCCTATAAATTTGGTCATTTTAGGGAAGAGAGGAAGGAATTAACCCGCAGTTGGACCAACCAAACGCATTTCCCAATCTTCGACTTCGCCTGTTTCTAAGCGGCGTTCAACAAGCTTGCCCCAAGATTCAACCAATGGAAGTTCCGCCAGTTGGCTTAGCTCCGTTTCATCTAGGCAACCAGTAAATACTGCGCCCATGATGCGAGCCAATGACCAGTCTGGGTAAGGTCTTTCGCACAGAATAATTTCGTCACCTGCGCCGATATCGCCCTCTTGTAGCACTCGGAAGTACCAGCCTGTTCGAAGCGTGTCTTGCAGTCTTCTCGCCATGTCGTTTTGCTCAAAGCGCACGTTGAGTTTCCAGCAGGGCATGCGCCCTTGGGATACTTCTAACAAGGTTGAGCCGATGCGGATCTTATCTTTCAAGCAAATGGAATCTTCTGTTACGCCACTTGAGCTCAGGTTTTCGCCGAACGCGCCAGCTGCTTGGAAAATTGCTTTATCGCCTAACTCTTGCTGCCAAACCGAATAGTGCTCGCTTGGGTAAATATGAAGAGCTTTTTGAATCCCACCATGAAAGCGTGGATCGCCTTGTTCGTCGTTGGTAAAACCCAGCTCTGTTGCGTGCTGACGCTGCGGCAGAACCTGTTTGTTAATTGCACTTTTCGCACCATGTGCAAAGGCAACGGTTTTACCTGCTAATACGCTGTTAACTACGCCTAACTTCTTCATATTCTTTCCTTATTGCCTGAAACTGATTTGCCAAACGGCGTGAGACAAGACAACGTTAGCGCTCGCCCAATGACTTAAATACCGGAATCGCTGCCAGTACTTCAATGCGCTTTTCTGTGCTTTTTAGGTAACGCGTTTCGCTATCTGAAACCAACACATGGCGTTGATAACCTTCCGCTTTAGGAAACTTGGTTAACACGGTTTCAAGCGATGCTTCGCACTTGTCTTGGTTGATGTTATCAATATCAACTTTGAATAAGAGTTGGTTTTCTTTGGATATTTCAACTTGATATCGCATACGTCGCACCTCACGGCTTCATTCACTTTGCCGAGCATGATAGCCTAGTGAACTTGTGTCAGAATAGGGATGTAAGGACAGTTAATGATGCCAACCCGCCAAATCGATTCTCACTCCGGTGTCATGACCTCCAATGAGATGATGGCTGCCAATCCCCACTCACCAGCTTTGGTTAAGACCATCGACATGCCGAAAGGTTACATTGATGCGATGCACCAACACACGTGGCATCAAGTCATTTTCCCGATCAAAGGGCTATTGCAAACCAAAACCGAGCACTACCAACACCTTGTGCCTCATACCTCTGCGCTGTTTGTGCCTGCGGGTATTCAACATGAATCCATCGCGCTAAGCCATACGACATTTGTCGGTATCTATCTAAACCCTAAGTTCGGCATTGAATACGAGCATCAAGTTCGAACCATCACACTTACTCCGTTTCTGAATGAGTTGTTACAGGAAATACGCCGCCAATGCGAAGGGTTCGTCAGTGATGAGGAAGTATCACGATTGCTTGGCGTGTTGCATGATCAAATCATGAAAGATAACGTGCAGACCTTTCAGTTACTGCTGCCTGAAGACAGGCGTTTAAAGTTGATATTTGAAGCGCTGACCGACACACCAGCATTGGATTGGTCACTCAAACAGTGGGGAGAGAAAGTCGGTGCATCCGAGCGAACGTTGTCGCGCTTGTTCTCCAAAGAGTTCAACACGTCGTTTCAACTTTGGCGACAACAAATTCGGCTGATTTATTCGCTGTCTTTGTTGGACGAAGAGCTCTCTATCCAAAGCATTGCCGATCAAGTGGGGTATCAAAACGACTCTTCCTACATCAAAGCGTTTAAAGCCTATTTTGATGTCACCCCACAACAGTTTCGCGTTAATGGTCGACGGGGATAGCGAGTACAATCTCGTCCACAATATCAATCTCGACCATCACACTACTCTAGCGGCAACTGGAAAGTACTCTTGATTTCCTTAACTGAGACGTTGGATTGAATGGCGCTGATGCCTTTTACGCGGCGAATGGCACTGATGTGGTCAAAGTATTCGTCTAAGTCTCTCGCCACCACTTGCACCATGTAATCTGCGCTGCCTGCAATGCAGTGACACATTAAGATCCAATCGGTTTCTGCTACGAAGTCTTCAAAAGGCGTGGTGTTTTCTACCTCATGACTGCCTAATGTCACTAGCGTAAAACCAGAGACTTGGAAGCCGAGCTTTTTGCGGTTTAACTTCGCGGCGTAACCCTCAATGTAGCCTTCCTCTTCCATCTTTTTCCAGCGTCGCCAGCAGGGCGTTTCACTCAGGTTAACGGTCTCTGCGAGCTTGGAATTACTCATGCGACCATCTTTCTGAATATGGTCAAGAATGGCGAAATCGGTACTATCCAATTCAAAATTGGTGGATTCTTTCTTTTTCATAATCATTTTAGAAATAGTTTGCTCAAATTGACTTTTATCGTAGCGCAGATAGCAATTTTCTTTCTACCCAAATCGTTAGACTGTTTCCATATTCGTTGATTACTTTTTGGGAGAGAGTGCATGAGTGCTCAATTGTTGGCGGCATTTTTGTTGTTTGCCGTTTCTATTTCTTTAACGCCGGGAGCAGGTAACGTCGCGCTGTTAGGTATTTCAAGCCGATATGGGTTTTCCGCGACAGTGCCGTTTGTATTGGGCAACGCAGTCGGGGTGATCATCATGTTGGTTGGTGCAAGTGTGGGGCTTGTCAGTTTGTTTACCCTTTACCCAGATTTGTACACGGCTTTAAAGTGGATTGGCGCGGCGTACCTGTTGTATCTCGCATGGTCGATTGCCACGATGGAACTCGACAATGATTCGAATGCGAAAAAGTCCGGCTTTTTATCTGGGGTTTGGGTGCAAATTCTAAATCCGAAAAGTTGGGTTGCTTCGCTGACGGTGTTCTCTCAATTTATCTCGCCAAACAATGATTACCTGACTCAGGTGGTGATCATTATCAGCGTGATGGTGGGAACCGGTGTGCTGGGGATGTTTGCGTGGGCGTACTTTGGCACTGTATTGAACCGCTTTATTCAGTCACCACAAAAGGTAGTGTGGGTAAACCGATGCATGGGCAGCAGCCTCGCTTTAGTGGTGGTGTTTATGCTGAGTCAGCCCGTTTAAACTCTTATCCAATTTGACGCGCGCGCCGAGAAAACGTTATATACCCGTTTCGCTATGGCGCGCCATACTTCCTCTAGTAATCCCGTGGTATCCAGATGAGCTTAACAAAGACCAACTCGGCCAAGATAAATACTCGCGTTAATCAACTGAGCTTTGGTTTGCCAAGTGAATCGTTGGTGTTGGAGCATTTAGAGTTAGAGCCACTGGCTTTGGGTAAAGTTCGTGTACAAATCGAAGCCACAAACATTAATCCAAGTGACCGATTGTCGATTCAGGGAGTAGGGCAGTATCGTCGTACCCATGTTCCGCCGCGAGTCCCCGGCTTTGAAGCGGTTGGGTGTGTGGTTGAGATAAACGATCCGCATCAAACCGAATTTTACATCGGGCAAAAGGTGCTGGTGGCACAGAGTGGGGCTTGGCAAAGCTATGTCGATGCGCCTGCGGAGAATGTCTTTGCAGTGCCAGAAGATCTTGAGAATGGCTACGCTTGCCAGTTGTATATCAATGCCCTGACGGCTTGGGTGATCACTACTAAAGTGGCCAAGTTAGGCAAAAAGGATGTGGTGATCATCAACGCGGGTAATTCTGCGATTGGTAAGATCTTCGCTCAGTTGTCGCACTCACTTGGCTTTACTTTAATTGCGATAAGCTCCGCACCAGAGCGTTATCCATTCGACTCCATTGCAGTGTTAGATAGCAAGCAAGATCTGCAATCTCAAATTGATGCCCGAGAGTTGCTTCAACCGAATGTCGCGTTCGATGCTATTGGCGGCAAAGTGGGCACAGAGCTCATCCAAGTTGTACGTAATTCGGGAACATACATCAATTACGGAACGCTTTCACTCACCCCTTATGAGACTGCTTTCTTCGCTTGTATGAAGCAAAGCAATATCGACTTCAGTACGTTCTTTTTGCGCTATTGGGAAGAGTCAGTTGGTAAGACCGCTCGTAAGCAAGTTTTTGCTGAGATGCTAGAACACTTTATGGAACACCAGATACAACTTGATGTGGATTGCTACCTTCCGTTAGAACAGTTCCAGCGTGCCTTCGAGCTGATAGAAGATGAGTCGGTCACGCTGCAAGGCAAAATTATTCTGACCGTGCCGTGATGATTTTCAAGCGCCTTTAGGTTACTGGGTAAATTGAAGAATAAAAAAGGGATGGAATTCACCATCCCTTTCGCGTTTTAGTAAAGATGAATCGAGGAACTTTTAACTCGCGATGATTTCTTCCATCAAGCGGTCTATCTGAACGACTACTTGTTCGCTGGCATCTTCCATAGCGTTAATTGCGGTCACCATGCCGGCCATGTTGCCAGATTTGGCTTGGCTCATCGCTTCACGTCCGCTGTCATGCACGCCTTTGTGTGGTTCTTCAAGTAGCGCATAGCTTCTTAGGTGGCTGTAAGCCTTGCCATCTCCACGGTAGTACCACTGGCCTAAACGACACTCTGAGTGGCTATTCACCGTTTCACCGAATGCGCCGCTTTGTAGGAGGCGGTAAACGTTGTTTTTCCAGATGGCGTGGTCGAGTTTGACCGTATCCAAGAAGGCACGCGTTGAAGCGATATGAATCACTTGCTTCATGTGTTCTGACTTCACCACCACTTCATTCACGATGGTGCCAATTTGAGCCGAAGAGGCAGAGACTTCTTCCGCGCAAGTTTGGTTTTCATCGATGGAGTTTTTAATTGCGCTGACTTGTGTGAGTACTTGGTTAACCAACGAATCAATTTTCTCACTGGCCTCGCTCGCTTTACCCGCAAGTGTTCTCACTTCGTCTGCGACCACGGCAAATCCACGACCTGCTTCACCGGCTCGTGCGGCCTCAATGGCGGCATTGAGAGCGAGCAAGTTAGTTTGGTCAGAAATCTCTTGAATAGTAGATACAAGGTGGGAAATAGAAGTGGCGGTGTTATCTAATATTTGAACAGATTCAATGCTTTGTGAGGCTTGAGTGCTGATCTTTACAGCCCTGTTATCAAGCCGTGCTAAGGCCTGATGTGTTTGCTTAAACATTTCATCAAGCTGTTGCAGCTCTTGGTTTTCATTCGCCATGGACTGAGCACTTTCGACCATTTCAGTTCGAATGGTCTGGAGCATATCGCCCCCTTTTAAGCTGCTCGACATTAACTCATCACAGTTGTGGTGATCTTGTTGTGCTGAGCCAACAAGTTGTTGGGTTTCTTGGAGCTGATTTTCTAGAACGGCAACGTCGGTTTGATACTTCTGCTTAAGGTCTGCTAACTCTTGTTTTAGCGCCTCATTTTCTGCTTTGATTCGTTTTAATCCAAACATAGGTTTTATAAATATTACAGAATGTTAAAAAAACCATGTTAATCGAGTTGAGTATCGAATACACGATGACTTTCATATCTTTGCTCGGTCGAATCACACTTTTTATGTAAGGTTATAACCAAGCAGAGGCTTCAAATCTTAAGAAAGATCTGACAGCCTCCACCTACTTACACTTAGTTGTTATAGCTTTAGAGCTCTTGCATCAATTGGATGTAGTTTCCGCAAGTATCATCAAGCACGGCAATCATCACAGTGCCCGCCTCTCTTGGCTCAATAGAGAATTGTACGCCAAGCGCAGTCAGCCTTTCATACTCGCCATTGAGGTCATCGACAGCGAAGGACGTCCACGGGATCCCCGCTTCTTTTAGGGCGGCTTGATACACTTTTGCTGGACCAAATGCCATCGGTTCTAACAATAGCTCCACACCTGATTGCTCTTGTGGAGAGACGACGGTTAGCCATTTATGTTCACCGATTGGTACTTCGGTCTTTTTGATAAAGCCAAGAACATTGGTGTAGAAATCAAGGGCTTTGTCCTGATCGTCCACAGGCACGCTGGTTAGGGAAATTCTGATCACGGGTATTTACCTTTGCTGGGTTTGGATGAGGAAAAGATACTGAAAGTGAGGCTCAAAAACTTATTCTAGATTGCTTATATGCATTTTTTGAAACGCTTTGGGTGAGTAACCTGTGCTCTTTCTAAAGACGCTCGAAAACGTGGTTAAGCTCTCATAGCCAACCTGAAAACAAGTATCTGTTATCGAGTGACCTTCCTTGAGCAGCGCTTTGGCTTTCTTAATCCGCATATCTCTCAAATAGCTTCGTGGCGTCACGCCATACATCTGTTTGAAAATCCGCACATAGTGAAAGCGCGACATAAAGGCGGCTTTGGCTAAGTCGTTTTATTCGATGTTTTCTGAGTGATGCTTTTCCATAAACGCTTTTGATTGCCTGATCAGGAGAAATTGCTTTGGGCTCAACGGCATCTCGCTGTATACGCGGTCAATTTCTTGTTCATAGAAGGTCTTTGGGCGAGATGACATCGTATTTCCATATTCTGAAAGCATCGTATTGAGTCTAACACTGCTTCGGCAAGATTGGACAAACGAGTGAGTTAAGTGCTCGACCTTGCACGAAATACCTTTCATACCTCATCCCAACCTCCTTCCTAAATGCGGATTATTTGATGGTGATTTGCTCGATCTGATTAAAAAGAAATCACTCATTAACGTAAAGAATGTAAATGAGATTAATTATCATTAAGTTCATGTATTATGCTGCGCTCCCTCGTTATTGTTTATAAAATATAAGTAGTATTATGAAACTGAAGTCACTTTCCGCAGCCATCACCTTTGCGATTGCCTCTTTTGCTGCTCACGCTTCTGACGAAAACATCGTCGTTGTCGGTTCTGCTCTTGATCAACTTGTTCAAACTGAAATCAACTCAGAGACATTAGAACAAAAACAAGCGTCTGATATTAAAGACATCCTGAACACCATGCCGAGTGTAACGGTTGACGGTAACGCACGTTACTCGCGCAAGGTTTACATTCGCGGTATGGAAGACAAATACTCGGTTGTCACCATTGATGGTGCACGCCAAGAAGGTCAGTTATTCCACCACTCTGGTGACCAGACGTTTGACCCAGCCATGCTTAAATCTGCTGAAATCACCCTAGGCGGTAACTCGGTACTGTCGGGTGCGGGTGCGATTAACGGCTCATTCAGCTACGAAACGAAAGATCCCAGTGACCTCCTTGCAGAAGACGAAAGCATCGGTGCTCGCGTTAAAACGGGGTATCAAACGGCTTACGAACGCTTCACGACGAACGTTGCGGTTTACGCGAAACTGAACGATGAGCTCCAACTGATGGGTATTGCGAACTACTCAGATGACGGTGAGTTGCACATTCCGGGTAAAGATGATGTAACTTCTAAGCAAGGTAAGCTGAAGTCTGGCTTGGTGAAAGTGGTGTTCGTACCAAACGACGCGAACGAGTTTAAACTGTCTTACGACACGTACGAAGACGGTGGTAAACGTCAGCTATCGGGTGAGAAAGCGGGTGCACTGTACGCACATGATGAGCACAACTACCACTCGATTAACCGAGATACGGTGACGTTCATGCATCGCTATGACAATGGCAGTGACTTAGTGAATCTAAAGACGAACCTATACTACAACCGTCAGTACATGGATCGTGATGCGCTAACTGAAGAGTATGGCGATTGGAACCAAGTGAATGGCGCTTGGGAATTTACCAAAGATGGTGATCTATCAATTCCTTCTCGTGAGTACAACGTGACGACAATTGGTGGTGACATCCGCAACATCTCTTGGGTGGGCGAGCATGAGTTGACTTACGGCTTCGAGGGTTACAAATCAGAGCAGTGGGTTGATTCTGGCCTTGGTTATTACACGTCGGGTTCGAAACTCGGTGAGACGAAGAACTACGACATCGACGGCGGTACAGTAACGGCTTACGGCATCTACGCGCAAGACGCATTCGAGATTAATGACTTCCGTTTTGTTACTGGTCTTCGTTATGACGTGCATGAACTGGGTGGTGTATTTAAAGGTAAATACGACCAGCTGTCGCCTAAGTTCCAAGGTGAATACCAAACCACAGATAACCTAAGACTGCGTATTGGATACGGTCGTCTATTCAAAGGCGCTTCACTACCTGAAACACTGACCATGAAATCGGCGGCTGACGTAACTCAGGCAGACACCAAAGCCATGACAGGTAATAACTACGAAGCGGGCTTCGATTACGATATGTCTGGTTTGTTGATGGCGGAGAATGCGATTCTTGGCTTCACTGCTTACCAGTATGATCTGGATAACCAAATGCACCCGACCAAGAACAACAGAACCTTGGCTAACCAAAATGATGTAGAAGTTTGGGGTGTAGAAACCGTATTTACTTACAGCATTGAAGATTTCGACCTGTACGCAAACCACTCATACTCTGATGGTGAGCAAACCAGTCTAGAAAGCGGCAAGACGAGCCACATGAACAAGACGGGTATTCACAACATCAAGGCGGGCTTCAAATATGACGTAACCAGTGAAGTGGTGTTCGGTTGGGATTCACGCTTCGTTCCGGGTAACGACTACACAGACGAAGATGGCGAGAAAGTGGAACGCCCTGGTTTCGCAACACATAACCTATGGGCTGTGTACGTACCAGATTTCGCGAAAGACCTATCAGTTAATCTAGCGGTCGACAACGTGTTCAACAAGCTATACGCAGAGCATACAGGCTTTGGTATCTCTTGGGGGTCAGTGAAATACACCAGCTACGAAGTAGGTCGTAACTTTAAAGCGTCTGTGGCTTACAGCTTCTAATCACGCTTAACTAAATCACTCCAAAAAAACAAAACCCCGATAATTGGTGCTCAACTATCGGGGTTCTTTTTATCTCACTTTGCCTATCAAGGCGGAACGAGCGTTATTTGGTATGGAAAATCTGCTCAGTCTCTAGCGACGTCATTGCACGAACTTGGCGCCAGATGTAGTAGAAAATACCAAACATCATCAACATGCTCGGAATCGCAATCATTGGGTAGCTGTAGAGCGTTAGTTTACCCAGCTCTTCATTGAACGCTGCTGTACCTGCTGGGCTGGTTACAATCCACGTAGCAAGGAAGTAGTTCATCGCTGAAGAGAATGCGAACGTACTTGCGAACATGTAGTTTGAAGACATTAGGCAGCGGTCAAACGCTTGTGTTTTGCCATTCTGAGCCAGACGCTCGTTAATCAGCGGGAGGTTCAAGATCGTGTCATTCAACAGCATCTTTTGCATAAGTGGGTAGCGAGTGAAGGTTGAGCCCAACACAGCAAGACCAATCAAACCTGGGATTAAGGCTTCTTTCAATGCCAACCAGCGCGTGTCTAGCTCTAACAGGCCAATACCACCGGTTAAGAGCACGCTGATAAAGCCCAGTGCAGAGATGAAGTTAAACTTCTTGTTGCGGATAAGATCCATACCGCCGTACACCAAAGGGAACATCAAAGCGACAACCAATGCCAATGCTGTACCTAGGTGTTCTTCACCACTGAACTTCATCAAAATGAATGAAGGAATGATGACGTTAAACAGGATCTCGAATAATGGATTCGACTTTTTCGCCGTCGTGTTACTCATAATTTTACTGACTCTACTATGTCGGCTGCGATTTTACTTTGGTGGGAAGTGTTCATCTCATTGCGCCAGATGTAAAGCCCTAAAGCCCCGAGTTGTGTAACGACTTATGAAATAAACGCCCAATTATCCACATATATGGAGATCTCTGTTCATATTTACGAGTGGTGGGGCAAAAATGTGCTGCATCGAGATCTCAAAAGTCGTGTTCGCTTAAGACGCTAAATTTGGCAGAGTTCACCAAGTACTAAAAAGCGCATTCTCTCTCCTTCAGAACGATGGTTTTAACTTTTGTTAATGCCAATGCCAAACAGATCGGTTAGCATCTCCAAATACATAATCGAAAGAGGCAGTCGCATGGCAAATAACATAACTTTCAGAGCCTTCCTACCAAGTGATAAAGAGGATTGCCTACGCATCTTCGATGAAAACTGCCCTGAATATTTCGCAACCAATGAAAGAGAAGATTACGCGGAGTTTCTTGATAGCGAACCAACAGGTTATGAAGTGTGCTTTCTAAATAGTGAACTCGTTGGTGCTTATGGTTTGAGTGGTAAAACACTGGCATTTCATAGCTTGAACTGGATTTTAATCTCACCTAAAGCGCAAGGCATGAAGATAGGGCATGAGTTTATGAGCCGAGCGATTGATCGTGCTAAGCGCTTAAACATCCCACAAATCAAAATTGCGGCAAGTCATTTATCTGCGCCGTTTTTTGCCAAATATGGTGCCGTAGAACTGAACTACATTCCCGATGGATGGGGCAAGGATATGCACCGTATTGATATGGAATTGAATCTCCCAAAGTAGCCAGATTCGCCTATTGAAAACGCCATGTGAGTATTCGGTCAAAACACTCTGCACCATATGGCGCTCAAATGAATTTTTGTTAGGTTATTGCTCTTGGTTATCGAAAGCGTATTTTGCCTTTCGTTATGAATATAAGGACAGACAATGCCAACAAAGATCTTAGTGCCAGCATTGGCGCTACTTCTCAGCGCATGTGGTGGCGATGGAGACTCGTCATCACCTGCAGACAGTGGCTCACAATCCCCAGATACGCCACCGACAGAAACCACTTTTGCTGAGCAGATGCTGGCCGCTGTAAACGATGCTCGTTCTAAAACTCAGCAATGTGGCTCTAAAACAATGCCACCGGTTGGCGCACTGACTTGGAGTTACGATCTCGAAAGCGCCGCTTATGGGCACTCTAGTGATATGGCAAACAGTGATTTTATGAGTCACACAGGGTCGGATGGCAGCACACTTTCAAGCCGAGTCAACGCGACGGGTTACACTTGGAGTCGACTGGGTGAGAACGTGGCTGCCGGGCAAAGCTCAATTAATGCCGTGATGAACTCTTGGCTATCAAGTGAAGGCCACTGCCTCAATATCATGAATGCCAACTTCGACCAGATGGGTGCCTCCATGGTTGAAAACCAGTCAGCAAGCTATCGCTATTATTGGACTCAAGTGTTTGCTAAGCAGCGTTGAGGCTTAACGTTGGGTTAGGTGCTTGCAACCCCCTCCAACTCCCCCTTTTCTCGACCTGATTTGCCAAGCATTTGAATGCGGCTATCAAGGGGGAGAGTGTTCTTTGCTGCGGTGAGCTC
The DNA here is from genome assembly GCF_905175355.1 of Vibrio sp. B1ASS3. NCBI lineage: Bacteria > Pseudomonadati > Pseudomonadota > Gammaproteobacteria > Vibrionales > Vibrionaceae > Vibrio > Vibrio sp. B1ASS3. The sequence continues at coordinate 2,087,531 of NZ_HG992743.1, read as the reverse complement.
AGTGCTTTCCCATCGTCATTCTGAAGGAGCCTAAGCGATTATTCAGAATCTACTTTCAGCGCGTTGCGATGCTGACAGTGTGAATTAAATTATCCGCGAGCACAGAACCAGTTCCTCCCCTTTGAGCTCGGTGTGTTGAGAGCTTCGGAGTCTGATACAAGGGGGAGGTTTATTCTTTGCTGCTGTTAGTTCCGTGCTTTCCCATCGTCATTCTGAAAGAGCCTAAGCGATTATTCAGAATCTGTTTTCAGCGCGTTGTGATGTTACATTGTTAATTGAATTATCCGCGAATGCAGAACCAGTCCCTCCCCTTTGAGATCGGAGTGTTGAGAGCTTTGGAGTTTGATACAAGGGGAGGTTAGGTGGGGTTGGTGGTTTGAGGTTGAATGCTGGGTTATGTGCTTGCAACCCCCTCCAACTCCCCCTTTTCTCGACATGGTTTGTCAAGCATTTGGATGTGGTTATCAAGGGGGAGGGTTATTCTTTGCTGCTGTGAGATCAGGCTTTCCCACCGTTATTCTGAAGGGGCTTTGTTGCTTAAATCGATGGAACTAAATCTAGAAGCTACGATCTGATCGGCTACACCCATCAATCGTCGTAGCCTCATGCCTAAACCTCGTTACAAAACAACTAACTGGAAGCAGTACAACAAAGCCTTAATCAACCGTGGTTCTCTGACCTTTTGGATTGATGAGGAAACGATAGCTGAGTGGAAACAAAACAAACAAGGCAAGCGTGGTAGACCTCGCCGGTTCAGCGACTTAGCCATTACTACTGCACTGATGGTGAAACGCATTTTCTCTATGCCATTGAGAGCGCTACAAGGTTTTCTAGACTCTGTATTTAAGCTAGCTAATATCCCGCTAGTTTGTCCACACTACACCTGTATAAGCCGTCGAGCCAAGGAAGTTGAGATTTCATTTAAAACTAAAACCAGAGGTGCGATACAACACCTGGCAATTGATGCCACTGGCCTCAAAGTTTATGGCGAAGGTGAATGGAAGGCTAAGAAGCATGGTACTGATGGGAAGCGCAGAGTATGGCGTAAGTTGCATATCGCAGTAGATACGAGCACCCACGAGATAATCGCAGCAGAGCTGAGTTTATCGAACGTAACCGATGCCGAAGTGCTCCCCAACTTACTCAAGCAGACACGTCGTAAAATCATCGAGATATCAGGTGATGGTGCTTATGACACAAGGAGTTGTCACGATGCTATACGAATCAAGGGAGCAGTTCCGCTCATTCCGCCACGAGAAGGGGCAGCCTTCTGGGAGCAAGGACACCCTCGAAATTTAGCAGTAGGTTGCCAGAAGCTCTACGGTTCCAACGAGAAGTGGAAAAAGCGGTATGGCTATCATAAGCGCTCACTATCAGAGACAACAATGCATCGGGTGAAACAGTTGTTAGGTGGAAAATTAAGCTTAAGAAACTACAACGCTCAGGTTGGCGAAACTTATGCCATGATCAAAGCGCTGAACAAGCTAACAGGGCTTGGTATGCCTGAAACTCAGTATGTTGTTTAAGAAGCGTTCAACATGGGACTGCCATGTCTTCTCACCGAATTAAGCAACAAAGCCCTTCTAGGTTTCCCCCTCTGGCAGGATAGTTGTCACTGTTAAAATTTAACCAGTTTGGGCGGTAAAGAATGAATTTTGTCTCGTATTCCAGCAGAAAGAAAAGAAGCTATATTGAAGAAACTACTGCCTCCATACTCCATGTCGGTAAGCCAGGTTTCAAAAGAAGAAGGTATTAGTACAGCAACCCTGTATCATTGGCGACAGCAACTCAGACGTTCAGGAGCCGCTGTGCCAAATAGCAATACTTCATCAGAGCAGTGGTCTGCTCAAACTAAACTTGCCATCGTCGCTGAAACTTACTCGATGACCGAGAATGAACTCAGCCAATATTGTCGTGAAAAAGGCCTGTTCCCCGAGCAAGTGGAAAACTGGCGAAGCGAATGTATGCAAGGCTTCATGTCGAGTAAAGAGCGTGAAGCCGAAGCTAAGAAACAAGCGAAAGCCGACAAGCTTGAAATTAAAGAGCTGAAAAAAGAACTACGACACAAAGAAAAGGCGCTCGCTGAAACCGCAGCTCTGTTAGTCCTGCGAAAAAAGCTGAGAGCCTTTTACGGGGAAGAGCCAGAGGACGACTAACCTCAACCGATGAAAGGCAGTGCTTGGTTGGTCTTATACACGAGGCTAGACAAAGTGGTTGCCGTTTAGAGCCAGCTTGCCATGAAGCCCAAATCGACCTGAGAACTTATCGGCGTTGGTATCAGCAAGGTGAAGTTCAAGCTGACAAAAGGCCAATATGTACTAGGCCAGAGCCAGCGAATAAGCTATCACAACAAGAGCGGGATGCGATTATAGAGGTCTGTAATCGCTCGGAATACGCTAGTCTACCACCGACTCAAATCGTTCCGACGCTTCTTGATAAAGGCGAGTATATCGCCTCTGAAGCGAGCTACTATCGGGTTCTGAGAGCGCAAGGTCAACTTCATAATCGAGGGCGTCAGAGAAGTCGGCAAAAACCACCTAAGCCAACAAGTTATACAGCAACAGGACCGAACCAAGTCTATACATGGGATATTACTTACTTGCCTTCAAGAGTTCGTGGACAGCACTACTATCTGTACGTAATAGAAGATATCTACAGCCGCAAAATCGTTGGTTATGATGTCTATGAATGTGAGTGTGGTGAGCTAGCGTCACAGTTATTGCAACGAACGTTGATGCGTGAACAATGCTTTAATCAACCGCTGGTGCTGCACTCGGATAATGGAGCACCAATGAAATCACTGACGTTCAAAGCAAAAATGGATGAGCTAGGCATTACCTCATCTTATAGTCGCCCAAGAGTAAGCGATGATAACCCGTATGTGGAGTCACTGTTCCGAACGGTAAAGTATATGCCGAGTTGGCCAACAAAAGGCTTTGAACAGTTGGATGCGAGTCGCTGTTGGGTTGAGGCTTTTGTACGTTGGTACAATACGGAACACAAGCATAGCAAGATAAATTATGTGACACCTTCACAGCGACACAATGGTAAAGACCGAGAGATTTTAGAGCGTCGCGCAAAGGTGTTACTTGCAGCAAAGCGCAAGAATCCAGAGCGATGGTCAGATGATATTAGGAACTGTGAGCCAGCTGGAGTGGTTCACTTAAATCCAGATAAAGAAGCCGCTTAATAAGTAAGCGAATGATGACAACTACCTTGAAAAACGCCGGTTTTTTGATTTTATTTCTTGTTACTCATCGCTGTCACGGTGCCCCGATTGGTTTTCCGGGGAAGAAAACACAGCACCGTGCGCTTTGTGCTCAAGAAATTGGAGATTAACCTTGCTTACGGATTAGGTAGTCAAATGCGCCTAAGCTTGCTTTTGCACCTTCACCCATCGCAATGATGATCTGTTTGTAAGGAACGGTTGTTGCGTCACCGGCTGCGAACACACCTTCTAGGCTAGTATCGCCACGGCTGCCGACTTCAATTTCGCCGCGCTCAGATAGGGCTACTTCTGAATCTTTTAGCCATTCTGTGTTTGGTACTAGACCGATTTGAACAAAGATACCTGACAGTTCAATCTCTTTGATTTCATCTGTGTTGCGGTCTTTGTACTTCAAGCTTGTTACGCGAGTACCGTCACCTACTACTTCTGTTGTTTGCGCCATCGTGATGATGTCTACGTTTGGTAGTGAGTTCGCTTTGTCGATAAGCACTTGGTCTGCGCGAAGTACGTCTGCGAATTCAAGAACCGTTACGTGTTCTACGATACCAGCGAGGTCGATAGCGGCTTCGATGCCTGAGTTACCACCACCGATAACTGCAGTTTTCTTGCCTTTGAACAGTGGGCCGTCACAGTGTGGGCAGTACGCGACGCCTTTGTTGCGGTACTCTTGCTCACCTGGAACGTTCATTTCACGCCAGCGTGCACCAGGGCTAAGGATGACACTCTTACTCTTCAGCGTTGCGCCGCTTTCAAGTTGGATGTGAATCAAACCATCTTCTGTGTGTGCTGCACCCATTAGCTTCTCAGCTTGTTGCTCAGTCACGACGTCTACATCGTATTCTTTTAGGTGTTCTGCTAGGTCAGTTGCTAGTTTTGGACCTTCAGTACGTTTTACCGAAATGAAGTTCTCAATTGCCATGGTGTCCATAACCTGACCACCAAAGCGTTTAGCAACAACACCAGTGCGAATACCTTTACGAGCGGCGTATAGAGCAGCTGCGCTACCACCAGGACCACCGCCGACAACAAGCACGTCGTATGGGTCTTTTTCGCTTAGTGCTTTCGCCGCTTTCTCGCTCGCGCCGTCATCCACTTTGTTTAGGATTTCAGTCAGAGACATACGGCCTTGACCGAATAGCTCACCGTTCACGAATACACTTGGTACTGCCATGATGTCGCGTTGTTTCACTTCATCTTGGAACAAACCACCGTCGATCATGGTTGCTTTTACTTTCGGGTTGATTGCCGCCATCATGTTGAACGCTTGAACCACGTCCGGACAGTTTTGACACGACAGTGAAATGAAGATTTCTACGTCTAGATCTTTGTCTAGTGCTGCGATTTGCTCAATCACTTCTGGTTCTAGTTTGATTGGGTGACCGCCCGAATGAAGCAGTGCCAATACTAGAGAGGTAAATTCGTGACCCATTGGCAAGCCTGCAAAGCGTAGTGCTGTGCCTTTTGCTGGGTTAGTTACCGCCATCACTGGTTTACGTGCGCTTGCGTTGTCGTCACGTTCAACGGTGATTAGGTCGCTCATCTCTGCGATTTGGTTCGCTAGAGACAAAATGTCATTCGATGCTTTGCTTTCATCTAGACTAACCACTAAACGAACTTCTTCTTTTACATTAGCCAGATATTGTTTGAGTTGTTGTTGGATCGCTTGGTTTAACATAGTTGTTACTACCTTAATTAAAACTAAAAAGTGGTTACTGTAGATAAAACCTGAGGGGGAGAGAGCAAATCAGGCAGAAGGTCGTCAAGGTATCTAACCTGAAGTGCTCTCTAATTCAGTTCTAATCAGAAAAAGGAAATCGGGAACTGATTAGAACTTAAATTTCAGTGGCTTAGATTTTGCCAACTAGGTCTAGTGATGGAGCTAGTGTCTCTTCACCTTCTTTCCATTTAGCTGGGCAAACTTCGCCTGGGTGCGCTGCTACGTATTGAGCTGCTTTCACTTTGCGTAGTAGGTCTTCTGCGTCACGACCGATACCTTCAGCAGTGATTTCCATTGCTTGGATAGTACCTTCTGGGTCGATTAGGAACGTTGCACGGTCTGCAAGACCTTGACCTTCACGCATCACACCGAAGTTGTTTGTGATGTTGCCTGTTTGGTCGCCAAGCATGTAGTACTGAATCTTACCGATTGTGTCTGAGCTGTCGTGCCATGCTTTGTGAGTGAAGTGTGTGTCAGTTGATACTGAGTACACTTCTACGCCACGTTTTTGTAGCTCTTCGTAGTGGTCTGCTAGGTCGCCCAGTTCTGTTGGACATACAAACGTAAAGTCTGCTGGGTAGAAGAAGAATACTGCCCATTTACCTAGAACGTCTTGTTCTGTTACTTCAACGAATTCGCCGTTTTTGTACGCTGTAGCTGCAAATGGTTTGATTTGAGTATTAATCATAATTTACTTTCCTTTGAATGTTTTAAGCTGAGCTGTTGTTGCTTTCGGAAAGTATATTCTCATCGGAGTGTGTTTAAGGAAAATCGCTTGTAACTATCCTATTGATAGCCATTTCCTATTTCCCTTGATAGGGAAATCCGATGTAAGTGAGTTTGCTTTGATAGGTTTTATTGAAGATGAACGCAGATTAGTAATAGAGAATACCGATGATGACTTTGAGTAGATCGTCTAGCTAAAATCGAAAGAGCCTGCATCTCGGCAGGCTCTTTCTAATAGGAAGTGGGGAAGCGGATGCTTCTATCTTGTTAGCTCAGATTGTCGAGGACTTTGCCACACAACTTCTTCAGCATGATCATTTCATCTAGCTCTAAGGTGATTTTATACATCATGGCGTTTGGCACTGACTTAGCTTGCTCTTTAAGGGCACGACCTTGCTCGGTTAGATTGAGTACGCGAACGCGCTCATCGGTTTCACTGCGACCACGCTCTACATAGCCTTTTGCTTCTAAGCGTTTAAGCAGCGGCGTGAGTGTGCCTGAGTCCAAATGCAGTTGTGACCCCAACTCTTTCACACTGGCACCGTCTTTCTCCCACAGCACCATCATCACTAAGTACTGCGAATAAGTCAGATCAAGCTCGTCCAGCAATGGGCGGTAAGCTCGGATCACTGCATTTGCTGCGCTGTAGAGCGGGAAGCAAACTTGGTTTTCGAGTAAGAGTTTATCGTCGTCGGTCATGGTGTTGTCGGTGTAACACTGGCTCATTGGCGTTGCCTACCTGCTCATAGAGAAAGAGAGTCATAAAATAAATTGTGCACAATATAGTTGCAAACGATCTTTACTTCGATATAAGATTGCAAACAATTAAATTGTGCGCAACTTAAATTAAGAAGGACACTCGTATGACTACTCTATACAAAACTCAAGCTACCGCTTTGGCTGGTCGTAATGGTCAAGTAAAAACTGATGACGGTCTTCTCGATCTAGAGCTGTCATACCCGAAGGAAATGGGCGGCACAGGCGCAGCAACTAACCCAGAACAGCTTTTCGCAGCGGGCTATTCAGCGTGTTTTTCTAACGCGATTCTTCACGTTGCACGTGAAGGTAAAGTAAACCTGAAAAGCGCTCCTGTAACGGCAGAAGTGGGCATTGGTCCGAACGACAACGGCGGCTTTGCACTAACAGTGAGCCTAGCGGTAGAGCTAGACATGCCACAAGAACAAGCGCTAGAGCTAACGCGCATTGCACACCAAGTTTGCCCATATTCAAACGCAGTTCGTGGCAACATTGATGTGGCAGTAACGGTAAACGGCGAAGCAATTTAAGCGGTTTCAACCACTGCACAAAGACAAGAAAGCCTGCAAGTACGCCTGTCTCTTGATCACAAGTCTAGTGATCAAGAGACATTGCGAGCTCGTAGCCTTCAAGGATGGTTTGCAGTTTAAACCATCCTTCCCATAGTGCCTTTATTGAAGCTCTGCCCGTCCTCTTGGTATCTTTCCAACCGCCTAATTTAGCAAGATTTCTGTACGCCCAGCTCATATCGGGTACTTCTTTAGGTAATGTCTTGCTTTCTAGTTTCAACCACAGCAGCTTCCAAGCTTTTGTGCCCAAGGCCTTTTCACAACTTTCTGTTGATAGCTCATCAACTTCTTTAATGAAACGTAACGCCAATAAACGAGTCGCAACAAAGGCATAGATGACACTTAACCTCTCTAAGTTACCTTTACTTTGGAGTCTTAGTGACTCCACATCCGTACCTTCACTTTTCCAGACTTTATGGAAGTCTTCAATCAGCCATCGACGCTCGTAATAACCGATAATTCTCATGGCGTCTTCAACGTTGTTTATTGGCTCCGACGTCAAGAGGTGCCATGCTAACTTGTCTTTTGATGCCCCTTGCTCAAGGCAACCAACATAATAAACAGGTATGCCTGCGTGCTCTTTTTTGTTTGCCGGAGCCTTTAATGTCACCTGACCATATTTAACGTCAAGCTTTACATCTCTCGCTTTTCTCCCTCCTTTTTGGGGGATGGTAAGCTCCTTTGTCTCGACACTTGGTAACGCTTGCGCATAGTCGTAAAGCTTTTGAGCGTGTTCTTCTAGACAACGACTTTGCATTGAGCGAACGACAAAGCGCTGCTGATGTTGACGTTTATAAGTTAAGTATTCGAATAGGTCTGCTTCTCGGTCACAGACCGAGATAACATCTAACATCTTATCCCCTAGGCGCTCAACGACACGGCGAGAAGCTTGCTCCCATTTGTAACTCTCTTTCTCCTCGTAAGGACGAGTCGCGTGTTGGTGCTTTTGCCCACGCTTAGTAATATCTCGGCTCCATCGTTGTTGCTCTATAAGACCAACAATGGTCTGACTTTGTGGTGCAAAAAGTAACGTCGAATGTACATGGAGAGCTCGAATTCTGTCGCCTTGATTCGTGTGCCCGAGTTCATCTTTTATACTTCGATGAGGAAAACAGAGCGTTGTTGTATCTTCAAGCGCGAGTAATTCCTCATGCTCGTTAGCTCGAGATACCGTTGATTGAAAACCTGCTTCAGCGATGTCTTTTGCATCGATGTTTTCATTGCGGATAAAGCGATATGCCCCTTCCATATCGGCGGGAGAAAAAGGAAGTTTAGCCACGGAGACTCCTGGTTGATTAGCAATGGAAGTCGCTAAACTGATGAGGCGTTGTGTTCTTCGAGGATCTTTAAGTTGTGCTTGTCCAAATTGTTCTTGCGCCCAAAGTTTAGCGTCTGAGTGTGTCATCTTAGTGTTTCAGTAAGGATTCTTAAGTGATCAGATCGCACACACTTGAAAGAGTTCAAAAAAAAATCCCTAAGCTACAAGCTTAGGGATTTGTGTATAAGAGACAGGCAAGTACGCAGGCTTTTTCTATATTTGAAGTAGGAGTCTAAATTTAAACTTAATTTGGTTTGTTCGAAATGCACGGGTATAGTTGGCAAGATTAGGTCAAAATCTAAACGAAAAATAGAATGTGATTAGCACTTTCTATTGATTCAAATATTTCGGTCAAACCTGCAGTATAGCTCGGCTGGGTTCGCTTGTTGTTACACCAGCGAGGTTGCCGATAGGAGTCATGTGATGAGCACTGAAACGGTAAGTTATCTAAAAAAGAATGCTGCGAAGCTTGAACTGGATGAACCAATGACGATTACGCAAAATGGTAAGCCTATTTATGTCGTTGAGTCTTATGAAGAACGTCAGAGGCGTGATGAAGCCATTGCTTTAATGAAGTTTGTTAGCTTTGCTCAAAATGATGTTGCGAATGAACGTGTAAAGTCATCAGAAGATATGAAGAGCACGTTAGCAGCACTCAAAGATTGAGTTTGATAAGAGCATGGAAGCAAAAGTTCTCTATACACAAACCTTTGAAAATGCGGCTATTCAGACTATTAACTATTTATCGAACTGGAGCGCTCGCAACGATGTGATTGATAGATTAATTGCGGTTCAGCAGAGGTTTGAACACAACGTTTTGAATAACCCGTCTATCTATCCCCCTTGTTATGAACTGACAACAATCGGTGTTTACGACATCCGGCAATTTAGCTTTGATGGATTCAAGCTGCTTTACCGAATTGGTGACAAAAATACTATCTATGCTCTCGTGATTCTGAGTGACAAACAAAACCTACAAAACGCATTGATTGACCACTGCATCATGTTCAAATGATTCTATGAGAGACCGCATTAACGCGGTCTCTTTTGCTATCTGGCTCTAGTGTATTAACGCGACTCTAGCGGGTAAGAGCGGTAGCTCCACATGCCGTAGGTACGCAGTGCATCGCGGTAGATACCAAGCAGCTCGCTACCGCTGGCTTTGGCTAAGTCTTTCAGTGGTTTGTCTGGGTAGCTTACGGTGTCAAAAGTGATGCCTTGCGGGCCAGTTTGCCAGCTTGCGATTTCAAACAAGGTTTGACCACGACGTACGTGGCTCGCTGAGCTTATGATGGTCGCGTGTTTAATGTTATGACGCGCCAATGCGTAGCTGCTGAATAGGGCGTTGCCTACCGTGCTGGTGGCGTAGTTTTCTTCAATGATGCGATCTTTGCTGATGCCTTTTTCAATCAGCCAATCCGCCATTAACTTGCCTTCGGTTTTGTGGTTCTTCGGTACGCCGCCCGTCAATACGATCAACGCGTCTGGGTTTGCTTTTGCCATGGCTAGCGTGGTTTCCAAACGCTCAACCAAGATCTGGTGCATCGAACCATCTGGGTTCAGCGCGTATCCCAGCGTGACGATTGCGCCTTTGTCATCCAATTTGCCTTTGTCGGCTTTCTCTTTTAGTGGCGTTGCAAGTACGCGGTCTACGGTGTCGAAGATGCGTTGGATGTCTGCCGCTTTACCTGCATTGAGCTTCGTGAGTGTCGCCATGTGTTTCGCTGATTCCGCTTGGTTGCCCTCAAAGCGTTGCCATACCGCTAAGTAAGCGTGCAAATCCACATCGTCTGGTGCAACAGAAAGGGCTTGTTCAAACAGTTCAATCGCGCGATCTGCATTCTTGTTGTAGATCTGCGCGTTTGCTGCAGAAATCAGTAGGTCAGTACGGTACGGCTCAAGTTTGTATGCTTCTAGTAAGCGGTCGGTAACAATCTCCATGTTGCTCGGCATTTTGGCGGTAAAACCTGCATGCGAGATACGCGCAGGGGATTTGAATGCTTGTACCGCGTCATTCAGCAGTTGGTCGACAACCTGACGTTTGGTGACGATCTGTGAGTAGTCGGCGGAAGATTGGACGGCAGCATCGTTAGCTGCGATAGAGTATGGGGCAGCAGTCAGCGCAATCACGCTACCAAGAGCAATGGCAAGTAAGTTCTTCTTCATGGAATGTCCTAGAGGTGCTGTAGTACCTAGTTTTTATTGTGCCTAGCGTTGTAGGTCGAACGGGGTCGATGGAATTTTTTCAGTCTAGGTTCGCTTCATGAATAATCTGTGAAATGAATCCCAACTCAGCCGAGCGAATGAGCGCGCGTGGTCAAAACGCGAAGTAGGATCACGAAAATATTGAGGTATTCGTTCGTGTTCTAAGTAATTGGATTAAAAGATAAACAGCGTTTGGAAGAACGGATTTAAGCAACCAGAGTAAGAAATGACAAAGCCTGCAACGATGCCTGTCTCTTATACACAAATCCCTAAGCTTGTAGCTTAGGGATTTTTTTTTGAACTCTTTCAAGTGTGTGCGATCTGATCACTTAAGAATCCTTACTGAAACACTAAGATGACACACTCAGACGCTAAACTTTGGGCGCAAGAACAATTTGGACAAGCACAACTTAAAGATCCTCGAAGAACACAACGCCTCATCAGTTTAGCGACTTCCATTGCTAATCAACCAGGAGTCTCCGTGGCTAAACTTCCTTTTTCTCCCGCCGATATGGAAGGGGCATATCGCTTTATCCGCAATGAAAACATCGATGCAAAAGACATCGCTGAAGCAGGTTTTCAATCAACGGTATCTCGAGCTAACGAGCATGAGGAATTACTCGCGCTTGAAGATACAACAACGCTCTGTTTTCCTCATCGAAGTATAAAAGATGAACTCGGGCACACGAATCAAGGCGACAGAATTCGAGCTCTCCATGTACATTCGACGTTACTTTTTGCACCACAAAGTCAGACCATTGTTGGTCTTATAGAGCAACAACGATGGAGCCGAGATATTACTAAGCGTGGGCAAAAGCACCAACACGCGACTCGTCCTTACGAGGAGAAAGAGAGTTACAAATGGGAGCAAGCTTCTCGCCGTGTCGTTGAGCGCCTAGGGGATAAGATGTTAGATGTTATCTCGGTCTGTGACCGAGAAGCAGACCTATTCGAATACTTAACTTATAAACGTCAACATCAGCAGCGCTTTGTCGTTCGCTCAATGCAAAGTCGTTGTCTAGAAGAACACGCTCAAAAGCTTTACGACTATGCGCAAGCGTTACCAAGTGTCGAGACAAAGGAGCTTACCATCCCCCAAAAAGGAGGGAGAAAAGCGAGAGATGTAAAGCTTGACGTTAAATATGGTCAGGTGACATTAAAGGCTCCGGCAAACAAAAAAGAGCACGCAGGCATACCTGTTTATTATGTTGGTTGCCTTGAGCAAGGGGCATCAAAAGACAAGTTAGCATGGCACCTCTTGACGTCGGAGCCAATAAACAACGTTGAAGACGCCATGAGAATTATCGGTTATTACGAGCGTCGATGGCTGATTGAAGACTTCCATAAAGTCTGGAAAAGTGAAGGTACGGATGTGGAGTCACTAAGACTCCAAAGTAAAGGTAACTTAGAGAGGTTAAGTGTCATCTATGCCTTTGTTGCGACTCGTTTATTGGCGTTACGTTTCATTAAAGAAGTTGATGAGCTATCAACAGAAAGTTGTGAAAAGGCCTTGGGCACAAAAGCTTGGAAGCTGCTGTGGTTGAAACTAGAAAGCAAGACATTACCTAAAGAAGTACCCGATATGAGCTGGGCGTACAGAAATCTTGCTAAATTAGGCGGTTGGAAAGATACCAAGAGGACGGGCAGAGCTTCAATAAAGGCACTATGGGAAGGATGGTTTAAACTGCAAACCATCCTTGAAGGCTACGAGCTCGCAATGTCTCTTGATCACTAGACTTGTGATCAAGAGACAGGCAACGATGCAGGCTTTTGGTTTATTTGATGGCAGTGCAGAAGCTAACGTCTGCATGATGCGTTTGTGGGTCGAAGCTGTGGTAAAGCTCAAAGCAAGGGCGGTCGTCGTTCTCAATACCGGATTCAATTATCTTGCTCATGACATCATCCCACGCTTTTGAGTATTGGCTCGGGTCAGTAATGTGCTGGCGCATCACCGCATATTGACCGCCGGGGAAGTCTTGCAGCTCAATACCTTTCGGAACTTCGGTATCTTCTGGCACCATCAAGCAGATATCAGTGCGACACTTCTCGTCTGGCGTGATTTCTGGGTTGTCATGGTAGATGAAGATGCAGGTATTGCCCGCCAAACCTTTCATTCCTGCCCATTGATACAGGTGACCTGATGGCTCTTCATAGCCTTGGCCGTAAGGGCCGTTTACACGAATGTAAGCCAGTTTTGCTTTTTCAAAGTTTTGCGTTTCCATTGTCGTGCTCCATTTGGTGAGTTCAGAGCCAGTATATGAATCGCTTGGTGTTACTTCGTTTCCATTCTTGCGCAACGTGTGTCCAATCTTGCTGTTTCGTGCTAATTCAGAAAACTGCTGATAGTTTTCGCAGTCACGAAAGGCTGTAGGTGTGACGCCATAATGTTGTTTGAAGGCTTTGGCTAAGCTCTGTGAGCTAGAAAATCCGTACTCTAGGGCAATGTTCAATACCGGTTGTTTGGATTTGAATAAGTCATCGGCGGCGGCTTCTAGACGCAAACGTCGAGTGAAATCGGCTAATGTCTCGCCTTGCACGGCTTTGAAGGTGCGATGAAAGTGATAAGGGGAAAGGTTCGCCAGCGCGGCCACTTCTGGTAGGTTGAGTGGTTCATTAAAGTGTTGTTCTAAATAACGAATCACAGGAACCAGTCGTTGGTGGTAGTCGACGCGCATCGGGGTATTTCCTTGTTCTGTTCAGCTTGTTTTCTCTGCTCAAAGCCTACCGCAATCCAACAAGCTTGCAAGGGAGCAGGGTGAGAAATGCGTGGCGAGATGCGCGTCAATCAGTCACACTCAACGAGCTGGTGTTTAAGCAAAAACGTTGCGCTTATTATCTTTACTAACCGCTAGGACAATCATGATAGCTTGGAAACAGTTTCTGCCAGAGTACGAATGGCTCATTCATCAAGTTTGGTACTTGGAAGTGCCAGAGGGTGAAGTCATTGACCCCAAGCCGCACCTTATCCCAAACCCGCGTGCTCATTTACTCTTTACGCCATCAGAGCAAGGCTACAGCTACGACACGGGAGACACAAAGCTTGCTGGCAAAGGCTGCCATTTATTAACGGCTAACGAACACTTGCTGTTGTTGGAAGATACGGCACCCATCAAGCGTATTGGTATCACCTTTCGCCCAGAGGGTTTGTATGCCATTGAGTCACGGTTTAGTGATGCATCCCAAGTTGCAGCAATTAACCAATGCGAATGGTTTGATTGGCTCAGCGCGGCGTTTGATGAGCGCTTTCAACTGGGTCTATGGCAGTTAGAGTTGCAAGATTCACCGCAATGTTTGCAGGACTATATCAAGGGACATTTAGATGCGTTAGATATCGAACCTTGCCGTTGCAGACCGTTTTTGGCATCGCAAAAAGCGGTGTCCGTGATGGACGCTCAAGCACTACGCTCACCTGAGTTAGCGATGGATATTGATGAGATATCCAAACAGTGCGCCTGCTCTCGCAGAACGCTTGAGCGCAGTTTCAAACAAGTGGTGGGGTTGAGTGTTAAGCAGTATCAACAAATGGCACGTCTGGAGCAGATGATTTTGACTCTCTACAAGCAACAAGAAGCGATTGATTGGGCGAGCTTCTCACAGCAATTTGGTTTCAGTGACCAATCGCATTTGATTCGTACCCTCAAACAGCAACTAAGAAAAACGCCGAGCAAATACTTGAAAAAGCGTGACTTAACCATCGATATCTATGGCGATTTTGAGTCGTAATACATTACTAATCAGCCTGAAAGTTGTCGCAAAAATCCAATTTTTCTCTTATCCGCTAGGCTACTATTTTCGGCAGATAACGAGGTAACACATGTCATATCAAAAACTAAAACAAGGCGAAGCCATCCCATTTAATGAATCTTTGACTATCCAACTGATTCAAGGCTCTGATCTACAAGATATTATCGAGATGTTGAACGACGATAAGGTCAATCAGTATCTGTTCTTCGCACCTGCTGACAACAGCCTGTATGAAGGCTTCTTTGGCCCTATTATTGAAAATACGGCACAAGCGATCAAAGACGGTGTCTGGCCAGACAGCCCAACGTTCGTGATTCGCGACCAACAAGGTCAGTACATGGGAATGTGTGCAGTGACCGCGGTGATGTTCTTAACTGGCAACTACGAAGTGGGTTATCAGTTACCTACTTGCGCGTGGGGCAAAGGCGTTGCGACTCGCGCTTGCCAAATGATGACCGAGATTGGCTTTACTGAGCTAAACGCCCATAAAGTCAGTGCAGATTGCTACGCTTCTAATGCTGGTTCTTACAAGACGTTAGAGAAAAATGGTTTTACTCAAGAAGGCCGTCAGAAAGACTACTACAAACGAGAGCAAGGCTTTGACGACAAGCTGTACTACGGCATGACCGCAGAACAATTCGCGGCTTTAAATCGCTAATAACTAGCCGACAAAAAAAGTAGCTAACAACAACGTAGCCAACAAAAAAGGCCGTTAACCCACATGCTCGGGTTAACGGCCTTTCCTATATTCAGCGCTAATGGCTAAGACTTAGTTGCCTTGGTTTTGACTTTGAAGCTTCTCTTTTGCTTCTTCAACCTTTGAGAAATCCAATCCCAATTCGTCTACCGCTTCTTTGATTAGCGCAGGGTTTTGCATCACTTGCGCCATCAGCATTTGTAGCTTGTCTTGTGGCAAACCTAGTTGGCTGATTGTTGCCATTGCCGCTAGAGGGTTTTGCGTCAGAGTCTGAAAAATCTCGTTGATTTGCTCATCGCTAATGTTGTTCTCTTTTAGCAGCGCAATAATCGGGTTCATCGCATTTCCTTTTAATCACAGAATGAAATAGAAGCCGAGTTTATCATTTGGCTGAGCTTGGTTGAACTAGGAACTTCTCGCCAAGGAAGTTGTTAGCTCCACTGCGCGTTTTCGGTAGTTGAATAACATACTCAAACTGATCACTGCAGTGAGTGTTTCTGCAAAGACAATGCTCGCCCAAATGCCGTCTTGCGGGAAGAACTTAGGCAGTAGCAATACACCTAGCGCGACAAACACAAATCCTCGGCATAAGGAGATGAGCGTCGCTTGTTTTGGCTTGGCAATGGCTTGGAACAGGTTGGCAATTACCATGTTTAACCCCATCAAAGGGACGCCGAAGAAGTAGAACGTCAGTGCGCTCGCGGCGATTGGGATTAAGTCATTCGCGTTGCCTAAGTAAATCGAGGCAATCAGTGGCGCTGACAGCCAGATACCTAAAAGAAAGACTGTGCCGCTGCCCATAGCTGCTTTCATCCCCAATTTTAGAATCTCGTCAATGCGTTCTGGTCGCCCTGCGCCGTGGTTAAAGCTGATGATTGGCTGACAAGCTTGCGCGATACCGACCATCACAAACAGAGCGAATACACCGACATTGGTGGTTAATCCATAGGCGATGATGTGGCTTTCACCGAATTGGCTCAGCAACACGTAGTTGAACAGCACGATGGTCATCGCGGATGTGACTTCGATAAAGAATGTCGGAGTACCGATGCTTAAGATTTCTTTAGTCTTGCTTAAGCCGATGCCTTTTAGGCTGAATTCTAATGAGCCTTTCTTACCCACGAAATGAGTCAACAAAATCAGTGCGATAACCGCTTGAGCAATGGCCGTACCATACGCTGCGCCTTTCATCCCCATGTTCATCTCTATGATAAATAGGTAATCAAAAGCTAGGTTGGTAATGGCACCAATCGACATCGCATAGGTGGCCAATTTCGGGTTGGTGTCGTTACGCACAAAGCAAGACAACACCCAAGCCAGCGAGTAAAGAACAAAGAAGGGCAGCAGCACGATCAGGTAATCATGAGCAAGCTGAGCCAAGTTGCCTGAAGCGCCCATCAAGGCAATCAATTCATCCAACCAAATGAGAGCGAGCGTCACCGTGATAGTGGATAACAGAGTGGTAATCAACATGGATTGGCTGAACCACATCTGGCTGGATTCCGTGTTGCCTTTGCCTATTTCGATCGACATTTTGGCAGCGCCACCAATGCCAACCATCATGGCGATGGCAGTAAAAATAGAAAACGGTGGAATCACCAAGGCAATAGCACCAAGCCCATCGGGCCCGACGCCTAAACCGATAAATAACGCATCACCCATGATGAACAGTGATTTAATCACCATTCCAGTGAGCGCTGGCCATAGATACTGATAAAAGGATTTTGAAATGGGATCAGTTTTTAGATTGATAGTCATGGAATAGAAAAATACCCGAATGTGGTGGATTTATGTTCGGGTATTATCAGTACATTCAAGCGTGGCGAAAAGGGATTATCCGCCCATTATATTGCACTATCTAAACATCGGTGACGAAATTCCGCTGGCGTTTCTCCTTTTTGTTTTCGATAGAATCGGCTGAAATACGCAGGGTCATCAAAGCCCAATTCAAACGCTATGGTCTTGACGGTTTTCGTCGAAAACACCAGTTCTCGGTTGGCTTCTAATATGATTCGGTCATGAATTAGTTGCGTGACCGTCTTGCCTCTGGCAGCTTTCACTAACTCGTTTAGACGCTTACTGGTGAGAGCTAATGCATCGGAGTAAAACTGGCATTTCTTTTGTTCGCGATAGTGCAGCTCAATTAATTCGGTTAACTGAACGATGCGAGAATCTTTCTGCTCACCTTTTTGAGATGGTGTTTTAGCAAAGCGCAATGCATAGCGTAGAAAGCTGTTGATGAGTGATTCGACAAGGTCCCAATCGCAATCCTGTCTTTCACACTCTTCTTTGATTAGGGTGTAAATCGATTCTAGGTAGGGAAAACCCTCGTCGCTGCAATCGAGGTATGGTGGTCGCTCAATCGTAGAAAATACGCTATTTACCAACTGTGTGCTGCGTGGATTGGTTTCAGCAAAGCCAGGACGGAATATCAACATGCGAATGTTTTTACCCATGAACTCGGAATGGTGAACCTGCCCTGGTGAAATGGTAAATAAGCGACCAAGGCGGTTTTGGTATTCGACGAAATCGATGCTCTGTGTTCCGCTGTTATCTAAACACCACACGATTTCCCAGTACTCGTGACGATGCGGTTCGATGTATGGGTCTTCTTGGATGTCCGAAAATTCAAGCGCTCGACACGGCTCACCTAAAATGAGTCGCACTTGTCGGATTGGCGAAATCATATTGCTCATGAGGGCATTGAACAGCTCTTGGGGATGAGGATTTGATCATTATGAATCGAATAGTCAAGATTGTGCACGTAAATTTTTGTGCTCAGTAGCCGGTGAGTTCCATATAACCAGTCCCGGAATGAGAGCCCTCAATACGCACAGGGCCTTCCCAATAAGGCACCGAAAGGGGCATTTTCGCGTTCGGGTTGAGTGCAGAAACGGTAAGCTCAATTTGCTGATTAGGAATCGACACTTGCCACTCGGTTGGATACTTTCGCCCTTGGATTTCTGTTTGCTTAGTCGCCTTTAACTGAATGTCTTTTTGAGAAATGGCGATGCCAGAACCATCTTGCTGCATCAGCCTTGCGCTGGAGTAACTGGCTGCTCCGGTTTTGGAATCCCGCAATTGGAACACCACCAAGCTGGTGTCGTCACTCAACCTTAAGGCAAACCAGTCCCAACCTTGTTGTGAGTCGAGTAAGAATTGCGAGCTCCACTCTCGGTCTATCCAACCTTTGCCGGACACTTGATGGGTTTTGCCGTCGATCGTGACTTCACCGGAGACTTCAATAAACGGTTGGCTGTAGTAATACGAAGCCACCCGTCCATCGGCGCTTTTGGTGCTGTAACCTTGCTCGCCTTGCTTTTGATACGGTGCGCTGCTGGTAAGCATCAGCGAATAGCCAAACTGCTCGGAGTTCGCCTTCAATGTGGCAGGGAAGAGGTCGTTGGTTGAAGAAGTCCACTGCCAATCATCGAGGTAAACGCGAAATGGTGAGGTGTCGACGCTAGCGAGAGAGGCTTGAGCGCGTGACCATTTTTCATCAGCGTAGTGTTTGTCGGTTGTCGTGACCGCGCTGTGCGCCATGTAGATTTGTTGAGCTTGCCACTCGGTTTTCTTCACGTCATCTTCGTCCGTTGGCGGCGCAGCAGCAAAGCGAAATTGTGTCCACTGGACGCCAAGTGGGTTGCCATCTTCATCAATTAAGTTAGCGGTTAAGTACCACCATTCATGACGAAAGTTTGGGTGCGCTTGATGATCGGCAGGAAAGGTGAGTTCCACCCCTTTTTCTACGGGTGTGAATAGTTTGCTCTCGCTTTGCGTATCTCCGCTTCCCAGCAAAGTGCCCATATTTTGTTGTTGGGGATCTTCACAACCGAACAGGAATAAGCTGCTTATGAGTAGAGTAAGTGTGCTTGCTAATCTAGCCATCACAACACCTCGCTTTGCAAACTGGACACGACAGGCTTGCTGACCAATCGCCACAGCGGAATCAAGGTTGCGATCACTGCCACCAAGATGGTGATTGCCGCAATGCTCAGCGCATCACTCCAATTCCACAGATAATTTAAACTCCAACCAAAAGCACGCAAGGTGACGATGTCTGTCAGCACATATCCCACTATGGCACCGAGGGGCAGGGCAATAACCAGAGTAAAACTGACCAGAGCAACGATCTGCCCGACCACCATGGTCATTAATTTGCGACGGCTGACGCCAAGTGCATACAGCCTTGCGATGGCGGCTTTGCGCGCGTCGAGCAACATAAAACAAGCACTGAACAAACCAATCACCGCGACCATCAAAGTCACGCCGTTGAGTGCGCGTGTAATGGCGAAGGTCTGCGAGAAAATATCTAACGCTATGGATTTGATTTGCGCCTGATCGTAGAGCTGACTTGGGTGTAGATTCAGTTGCTCGCGCAGTTGGTCGTAGACGATTTGTGGGTCCCCCGAGACTTTAATACCAAGGCTTGTTGGTAAGTCGGTAAATCCGCTCTCTTGCCATAGCTTTGGTGCTAATAACACTTCACCGTTGGGTGAGCCGTAATCATGGAATACCGCACCCACAAGTAGGTTCTTATTTGGAACGGCATCAAGCGTGAGCTCGCTACCCAGTGATAAACCCAGTTTGACCGCGGTTGGCTCACTGATAGCGACTAACTCACCTTGGTAAAAGCGTGGCCAGAAGTTCTCCAAGTGCGATTTGAATACCATGGTTTGTTCTAAGGTGTCTTTGTCTTTGGTGCCAAGCAAAATCGGTAAGCCTTGCAGGTTATCGTCGACGTAGTATTGCTTGTAGACGGTCTCAACCTTGTCGAACTGTCCCAATGCGCGCTCTGCATCAGCGATTTCTCCTTGGGCAGGGCTGACGTAAATATCGGCGTGTAGCCTTTGTTCTAACCACTGTTTTAGGGTGGATTCAAAGCTGCCCACTAAGGTGTTCATCCCCATATTGGCTGTAACAGCGAGCAGCAGTGCCATCATGGCGAGAGAAAGCGGAGAAATCAGCTCGCGCAGCTCAGCAAACAGATACTGCATCAAACCGGAAGTGGTGCGCTTCTCGCACCAATTGGCTAATACGCTGAGTGTTTTAGGTAGATATAAAGGAATCGACACCACAAGTACGCCGAGCCACGCCATGGTGAAGCGGTGATGCTCACTCAGCCATAACCCTGCAAGTGCGAAAGCCGTCAGCGCAGCACCTATCACGAACAATTGGTTTTCGTTAGAGGCTTCAGGTGCTTGATAAAATCCACCATGAGAGGAAAGCGGCTGACGCACTCGCTGTTTAAAGTGCTGCCAACATGCTAATAGGGTGGCGGCTAACGTGAGCAGCAGCGCTTGCGCCCACCATTGCCACTGCCAAGTGCCGGGCAGAAGTGTCGCGCCATAAAGTTGTTCTAGAGTCAGTGCCACGGTCGGGTGTAACCAATGGCTGAGCTGTATGCCCAATACAAAACCGAGGGAAGCGCCGATGGTAACGAGAAGAGTGAGTTCAACTAACAGTGCAGAGAACACAATGCTCGGCGCAACGCCCGCCTGTTGAATCTGCACTAACAGCCGATTGCGTTTCAGCAAGCTGTATTTTACGCCGTTGTAGGCAATGAACAGCCCGACTAAAAAGGCAAGTAAGCTCATTGCGGTGAGGTTGAGGTGAAAGCTGTCGGTCAGCGAACCAAGGTCTGTACTTTGGTTATTGGAAATCCATTGTCCTTGTTCACCAATCAGCTTCTGCCATTTTGCTTGCGTGTCTTTATTCCCTTTATTACCCGACTGGAAAACCGCGATGTAACTGAGCTGTCCTTGTTTATTGAGCAGTTGCTGCGCAAAACCAATGTCCATCAACATTCGGCTGCCTAACTGCCATTCGTCAGGTAGCACCACCACTTGGGTTGGAATATCGTCCAGAGTTAGGGTTTCTACCTCTCCTAAGTTTTGATGTTGAGATTGGCTCATCATCACGATTGGCTCGCCAGCTAAAAGCTCAGGTAAAGGTAAAGCACTGTCGAACAAAGACACGTTTTGTTGGTTTTCTGATGACTTTCCGTTTGCAGAATACCGAGAACGCGAAGAGATGGCAGCAATCAACTCGCTGCCTTGTACTGACCAGCGTCGACCTTGTTCGTCTCTCACTCGCCCTTCGATTACAGGTAGCGCTGCACTGAGTCCGTTTTGCCTGAGGGTGAAGTAGAGCGATTCAGGCAGGTAGTTTTGCCCTGCTGGTGGAATAATTAAGTTCTGAGCTTGTGCGCTGAGTTGCTCGGTAGACTCCGCATAACTGCGCTTGGCATTGAGGTTGATAGCTTGCACCGCAACAAACAAGGTCACAGCCAACACGATACCGATCAGAATCGCGGCAGCTTGCAGTGGCGCCTGCCGATAGTGCGCCGCAAACAGGTTTAGAGCGAGTCGGGTATGAGTAAATCTGGTGTTTGATAGCTTAGCTTGCTTCATGGCGAAGCTCATGTTTGTTTTGGCGATGACTGTTCTGTAGCTGACTATTATCTAATCGCAGCCGTGTTTTCATAAACTCAGCGCATTCAGGGCTGTGGGTGACTAACAGCACTGCCGTATTGCCTTGGGTGGTGATTTCACTCAGTAGTTTCATCACTTCCAAACCAGCTTTTTGGTCGAGGTTACCTGTGGGTTCATCAGCAAGCAGCAGTTTAGGTTTGTGGGCTAATGCGCGCGCAATAGCAACTCGTTGTTGTTGACCACCGGAAAGGGCAGAAACATGTCTATCGAGCAGTTGGCTGATGCCCAGAGTCTCGACCAAGTAATCGCACCAGTCGTTCCATTTCTGTTGATTCAAATGCAGAGGGAAGGCGATGTTTTGCTGCACGTTGAGCGGCGTTAACAGATTGAATTGCTGGAAGATAACACCGAGCTTTTGGTGTCGAAATCGGCTCCATTGTGGGTCTTTCCAAGTCGCCGTGTTATCGCCATCTAACCACAACTCACCTTCGGAAAGCGGCTCAAAGCCAGCGATGATATTGAGTAGGGTACTTTTGCCGCTACCACTGGCGCCCGTCAGCGCAACACTCGCTCCTGTGTTCAACGTAAAGTCGACGCCTTCCAACACGCGATGTGTCTCTTTGCCATCAACAAAGCTTTTGCTGGCGTGTTTGAGTGTGACAAGTGGGCTTTCCATTTCCTCTCCCTACAATCAAAAGGTGTCGTTTCTTTTGGCAATGGCTATTGCAGTTCGTTCTTTAGAAACTTTAGACAACAATCAGATAAAAACAGCGATTTACATCGATTTCTTAATAACTTGTACTGAAAAGAAGAAGGAATAGATTAAACGAGGAAGGGATATGACAGGCATTAAAAAAGCCCGAGTCAGACTCGAGCTTTCAAAGATATTCAGCGTGGTCAGCTTACACGTAGTACGCTTCAACTTCGCCTTTAAGTTTGATTAGCATTGGGTTACCGAAACGGTCTTTTGCTTTAGGAGAAGCAATTTTTACCCAACCTTCGCTGATGCAGTATTCTTCTACGTCAGTACGCTCTTGGCCGTTGATACGAATACCGATTTGGTGCTCGAAGCATTCTTTGATGAAGAATGGGCTACGTGGGTTACCCGCTAGGCGATCTGGTAGAGCTGGTTTAGCTGTATCTGTCATGTTTGTGACCTTGAAGTCATTAAAAAAAGTGCGCCATTGTAGTCAGTGCAAGGCGAGTGTTCAAGAAATGTTGATGTGAGTTTGAAGCGTATAACACTCACAACCACTGAATCCGCTTTTTTAATATGTGACTTAGCGTTTAAGTTGAACGTTATCAACATCAACTGATAAAAATGATGTTTCGCTTGTCGTGATGTGAAGAAATCTTCTTAGCAGTTTAGGAGCAACTATACTAACTAATAGCTTGTTCTAGCCCTTAAGCGTCTTCAAGCAAAACAGAGTCTTACGCCAAGGCTATGGATGATAAGTAGGTTAACAAGGAAAGTGTGCCTATGGAAACAACCGAGCAGATAGATAAGTACAGTCAGTCAGGAGCCAAGGTTTTGCCTCGTTCCGCACTTATATTGGGGGCGCTGCTTTTTACCGCTGTGGTCGTTCGTTTTTATGTGGCATTCCGCTATGAAGTCAATTGGGATGAATTTTATTACCTTTCTTTTGTTCACCAATTGATTAACGGTGAGGCAATCAATAGCTTTCAGACCTTTCATATCCACTTCTTCACTTGGCTACAGCATGTTTCTAGCAATGAAGTCGATCAAATCATTGCCGCTAGATTAGTTATGATCGTCTTTCAGTTGGGAACAGGGCTGTGCATTTATAAGCTTTGCCGGCTTCAGTGCAGTGTCTCGGGGGCTTTGTTTGCGGTACTTGCTTACTTTGCTTTCTCATTCAACGTCCGAATGGGGGCAAGCTTTAGAACGGATCCTATTGCGACCTTTCTCGTCATGATCTCTTTGTTCTATGTCTTTCGGGACCAGCTTACTTGGCGCGCTTCGGTTGTCTGTGGAGTGCTTACCGCTGTCGCTTTACTCATCACACTTAAGACTTCTTTGTATATTCCCACCTTTTTAATGACGGTGTTGGTTTGTTTTTATTGGACACAAGATCGCGTGGGATACGCCAAGCAAATTTTGATTTATGGCTGCTCGATATTGGTGTCATTTGCGATTCTCTACAGTTGGCATTATTTCACTATTAGTGGTTTGAGTAGTGGAGCAGACGCGGGCTCTATGTTGAGTGCAGCGGATAAAACCATGAATCAAAGAGAGTTCTTTCCACGATGGTTTTATTTCCAGCATTCATTGGTGACGGACTTTGGATATTGGATAGCTTTACTGCTCGGTATCGCCTTTGCGGTTTTCTCTTGCTTTAATCAAGTTCAAATCAACCGTACTGCGTCTCTAAAGTTACTGAGTTTGGTACTCTTGCTCGGCACTTTGTTGTTGTATCGAAACGCCTTTCCTTATTACTACGCTTTTATGTTAGCGCCGGTGTGTGTGTTGTTCGCTGTCGCATGGGATGGGGCACAGCATTATCTAAGTGATAAAGCCAGCCGCTTTTTCTCCATTATTATTCCGAGCCTATTTGCCGTTTCCATTGTGGTAAATGGTTTTATTTTTCCGACGAAAAGTACGCTGGATTATCAACGCAACTTTATCGAAGAAATTCATAAGATCTTTCCTCAACCTGTCGCCTACATTGATCGCTGCTCCATGATTTCCAGCTTTTCAAAGCAGGGCTTCTTTATGAGTACTTGGGGCTATGAGGATTATCAGGCAAGAGGCACTCCTGTGATTCAATCTGCGATAGAAAATGCGAATCCCGTGTTTGTCGTGGCCAATACGCACTATTTAGATGTACTCGGTGTAAATGCGCTTAACGTTAATCAATCTAAAGAAGATGAACATGGCGGCTCGGAATCAAAAGATTGGTTACTCGAGCAAGATAGTGAGGCGCTGAAATCGAATTATATTCATCACTGGCAAGATCTCTTTGTTGCCGGAAAAGTGCTGCATTTTACTCAGGAAGATGAGCTGCAAGTGATTCAAATTCACATTGAAGGTGAATACACCCTTGAGGGAGAAATCGATATTTTGCTTGATGGCCAAATATGGAAAAGTGACCAAGTTCGTTATCTATCGAAAGGTTCATACCAAGTAAGCTCGGCATCCGCTGGCGAGGTAGTGATGCGCTGGGGTGATCATTTATACCGACCAGAGAATGTTTCCCAATCAAAAGCGTTGTTCACAGGGTTCTGACCCTCGCTCTAATGGAAAGAAGGTGATTTGATGAAGCTGATAGTCCAGATACCTTGCTATAACGAAGCGGACAATATTGCCGCGGTTATCCATACCATACCGCGAGAGATTGAAGGTATTGATAAGGTGGAAATTCTTATCATTGATGACGGTTCGACAGATGGTACTGCAGAGGTTGCCAAAGCGTTGGGTGTCGATCACATAGTGATTAACCACAGTAACAAAGGGCTAGCGCACACCTTTCGTAAAGGGCTGGAAGAATGTTTACGCCAGCACGCGGACATCATCGTGAATACCGATGGCGACAACCAATACAACGGGGAAGATATTGCGTTGTTGGTCAAGCCCATCTTAGAGCAGCAAGCTGAGATTGTGGTTGGCGATCGCGGTGGATACAGCAATAAACACTTTTCTTTTTTTAAGCGTTGTTTGCAAGTGTTTGGCAGCTTTGTGATTGCTAAAGCTACAGCATTACCAGTCAGTGATGCGGTGAGTGGCTTTCGTGCTATTAGTCGAAGTGCTGCGCAGCAAATCAATATTGTCTCTGACTTCAGCTACACCATCGAGATGCTGATTCAGGCCAGCGCCAAGCGTTTGAATGTGGTTTCTGTTCCGATTCGAACCAATGAGAAGACTCGAGAGTCTCGCCTATTTAAGAGTATTCCTCAGTTCTTAAAAATGTCGGTATCGACGTTAGTGCGTGTCTACACCATGTATCGACCGTTGCAGGTGTTCTTGTTTATTGGCCTTGTGGCCATGGTTTGTGGTGTGATTCCTATTATGCGCTTCTTGTACTTTTTCTTTCATGGGGCGGGCGATGGTCATGTGCAGTCTTTGGTGCTTGGTTCAACGTTATTGATTCTCGGCTTCATCACGCTATTGATGGGGTTAGTTGCTGATTTAATTGGTTTCAACCGGAAGCTGACAGAAAAGGTATTGCACCGAATTGAAGTCTTGGAAGAGAAGCTAGAAAAGCAAGACCAGCCCAAAGAGACAAGCGAATTCGAGCAACGGAGAAAGCGCTCGGGAGAGTAGTCTGAGTAAGGGTATAAACGTTAATTGGTCGAAATCTTATGTCGTGGCCGATAAAAAGAAGCGATGGCAAAGAAAAGCAGATCACCAAAAACAGTGATGATGCGTGAAAGCAGCACGGCGAGTAATAGTGTTTCTTGATGCGCTGTCGTGCCCAATAAAACAAGCAATACGGCTTCTCTCACTCCTAGCCCTGCAGGTGCACCAGGAGTAAGAAAACCGGCGAGCCAAGCGATAACAAAATAAGCGATAAGCTGGCTCCATTGCCCAACCCCATCATGAGCAGATAGGCTCAAATACACTGCAGAGAATAAGCTACCGGACAACGTAAAAAAGATCAGGTACAACCCAAGCGCTTTTACACAGTCGATGCTCGATATTCGCAGTAAAATTCCGGATATAACGGTATTTAAAGTGAAAAAAGACACAACACTGAGCCACGTTAGGCTAGGGAAGTAATAAGTGATAAGAAAGGTGCTGAAGGTACTCGCCGTCACTATCATTAGCCCGACTTCCCAAGCTGAGGACTTCAATAACGTATGGTTGTTGATGCCTTGTTCCACGCCAATGATTTGCCGATTGGCGAATTGAAAGACATTGCCCGGCAAGTATTTGGCGAGTTGGGAAACACCGAACACCCAAATCACGGAGTCACGCTTTAGCTGAGAGCCTAAACCAGACAACAAGAGCCCCCACGCTCGGGCTAAAAGTAAGTTACCGAACGCATAAAGTAAGACGCATAAAGCCGTAATGAAGTAGGTTTGAGAAGAGAAGGACGTTACATTTATTTGCTGAGAATAATCAGTGATTTTCGCAAGAACGAACGCGATGGCAAAAACAGTAATCAACCTACCGAGCCACCTCAAGATGAGCTTCATTCCTCCGTTAGTCATGTTCGACTCGTTGGCAGAGTACCATCGTCCAAGGAATAGGGGATCGCACTTCAAGAATCTCGAAATGTTGGGACAGCAGTGCTTTGAATGTCCGTTTTGACCAATGCTGAATATGTCCTGGTGTGTTACCACCATCTTGCAGGTATTTCCCTCTCGCCATATTCAGTACTCGCCACAGTGGCTCTCGCGGGACACTGAAAATATAGTGGGAGGCGCTAAGTTGTTGGATTGCGATGAGTGCTTGTTCTGGGTGCTCTAAATGTTCAAGCACTTCACAGCAAACAATCATCTCAGCAGAGTCATGCGCTTTATCAACGTCATAGACACTCTTCTGTTCAAATAGGTTTTCTTTTAGGTGACTAGACTGAGCATTTTCTTTCGCGAGTTGAATGACTTGATGAGAGAAGTCACTGCCTTTGGCATCAATACCCTGCTGTTGCCATTTGAGTACCCATATCCCCTCCCCACAACCTACTTCGTGTATTGATTGCGGTGCTACTTTGTTGACCAATTCAGTTAAGTTACGGTCGAAGCCTTGCATCAACCTCCGAGCAATAGGGTTTTGGGTATTGTACTTGTCGTAGTAGTTGCCAACAGGGATGCCTTGTTCTTCAATGCCTTTTGAAATCTTCATCCTTTGCCTTTCTGAGTGTTGAGCATGCTTAAGAGTGCCTAGTAAAAGCATTAGCTTACAAGGCGTTACACGGGTTTCTATTAGTCTAGAACAGAATGCGAGATTTAGAGTGACCTTGGAATAAATGAAACCAAACAAAAAAAGATACCGCCTATCAAGACGGTATCGAATGTTATGAATTTGGATGGTTAACGCTGATTAATCAGACGGTTACGAACAGCTATCAATCAACGTCCAGCCTGAGTATGGGTCGGCCGGAGTCAGCGTTGAGTCTGTCCATCGGTCGGCTTTATACAAGCTGCCTTGGTAGGTCACTTGTTCGCCCGGTTGGTACTGTCTTTGCTCGAACTCTGGGATGTCGGCACAAATGCCATCACCGCCACCGCTGTTATCACCAACGACTTTCAATGACGTTGAATCTGAGGCATTTAGCTCGCCATCAGAAACCTGCAATGAAATCGTGAAGGTGAGGTCTGGGTCTGTGACCGGAGCCGTTACCACTAGTGTGTCGCTATTGGCGTCGCCGACAACCGTTAGGTCAGAAGGAACCTCCCATTGATAGCTAATCGAGTCACCATCCGGATCAGAAGCGTTAGCCGTAATGGTTACGCTTTCGCCGCTGTTCACCTGATAGTTCGGAGACAGTGAAACGCTTGGTGGATTATTGTCGACTGGTGGCTTATCGCCGCCGTCACCGCCCCAAATTGAGCCGTCACAATCGTTGCCAACCAAACACGTTGGGTTTTGTGCGTAAGCGTCGACTTTGTTGTCTAGCCAGCCGTTGTCCGTGCCGTTCGAGCCAATGGTAACTACCGCCGTAGTTGAGCCACCACCCCAAAGTAAGGCAAACACGTTGCTCGTTGGTAGATCTTGCATAGCCACATGAGACCAGTCGTAGCCCGCGTCTTTTTCTAACAATTCGCGAACGTTACTCGCACCATTGTAAGTGGTTGGATTGAGCTGCTTGTCGAGTAGGCCAGTACGTACGTTGTTGATGTCCGTTCCGATCCGCGCATCACCCATAAAGTAAGAGCCGCCAGACGCCTCATGCTCTACGTTGATCAGTGTATTACCTTCATTTTGAGTCGGCATGTGACCACCTGGGATTTGCCAAATCATGGCCGGAGACTCAACGCCATCACTGATGGTTTTCACATACGATAGGTAACGCGTCCAGCTGGTGGCGTTGTACGCGTAGTTCGCTATCGCTTCTGAGCCGAAACCGTCACGCTCATATTTGTCGAACACAATGTAATCTGGTTGGTAAGTGCCAGTGTAAACATCCAACGAGTTGACGAAGTTCGCCACTTCTTGGCCTTTGTCAGCTGATTGGTCGTCGGTCTGGTGAATCCAGTTGGCAGAGCCTACCGCCCACAAGTTGATTTGCCAGCCGTACGTTACGTCTTCTGCTAAGCCATTCATGATGAAGTTGAGTGACGCAATGTAGCCTTTCAGTGTGTTCTCGAATTGAGGAACGGCTACTGGTGGTTGATAACCGTAGGCCGTCTTCATGTAATCCAACGCACGAGCGAGTTGATCATTCACATTGACCGCGCCCGCTTGGTTTAGATCGTCCACATGGCTTGGGTTTTTCTGTAGTTCACCTAAGAAGTCAGGGTTAAGTACAAACGACATTGGCGAGCTGCCATCACCAGCCGCGTACTCTTGCGCCGCAATGGCTTGAGTAATGAAGGTCGCGTAATGTTTGTAGAGCAATTCATCATCAACTAAGTCTGTCCAACTTGCACCACCACTTGCGTTTGCAGTGTAAACCACCATCACTGGCAGTACGTGATGCCCTGAAAGCTCTGAAGCGCTTTGTGCGTTCGCGTAGGTTCTATGCAGCGGAAGCTCGTCTTTCGCCAAGATCACACCCGGATCACCAGAGCCACTCAAGCCCGCATATTTGAAGATGGCATTGACCTTGGTTGCGCCGATTTCATTGGTGGTTTGTTCGCTGTCGTTCGTCACCGTGCCGTTTGCTACGTAGTCTGGGAAGCCTTTGACTGCAAGGCTCATCGCTTCGCGGAATGGCAGCGTTAGCAACAACGGAGCATCACTGTGCATGACAGAGACAGAGTCATCACCGTCATAGGCGTAACGTGTATCTCCAGCAAATACCGAATCGATTTGGATATCGTACTCACCCGGTTTAACGTCGTCAGGTAAAGTGAATGGCGAGCTAGTAATCTCGTAGCTGTAGCGGCTAGAGCCATCTTTCGCGACAAGGTTGAGCACAATTGGCATCGCTTCTTGAGGTAAGTCGACAACACTCGCTTGAACGGTAGTGAAATCGTCACTCGCGATCGGCGTTTCAACGATGTTGGTGCTGATTTCTGTCGCCGTGTCTTTGTTGACCATTACATCGAGGTTGTCGCTCGGGTGGTAAAGCACGTTGTTCACCGTAATAGGTGAGTAGGAGAGATCGTATTTGTGGTTATCAAGCAGTTTGCTGATGTCGATCTCGCCGCCAAATGGCACCACTAGGCTGCGTTCAACGTCTTGCGTGCCTGCCGCTTTCACTGTGGCATTTGTGGTTAGGCTTGCCGTAATGCCGTCCAGTGCAGGCATGGTGAGCGAGATGGTCGCGTAGTAGATAAACGCATCGTACTGCACGGAGACACTAGGCTGTGTTGCATCGCTATCGACAGTCACGGTTGAGGTTGGCGAGGAGGCGTGGGCAATCCCCATTTCGCTCGTTACATCTTGCGCGGTGACTTGGTACTCGCCATCTTGGAGGTGATCTAGAACAAAGCTGCTTCCCCACGGCACAGACACGGTCTCACTGTAGTTCTCACCCTCGACCAAAATCGAGGCTGCGGCTAGGCTGGCATGTGGTGCACTTGGTGCCTGTAAGGTGATCTTGCCTTGAAGCGTAGGATCATTCTTTATGATCACCTTCTCGACATGCACGTCGTTTCCATCGATGTAATCACCATTGCTGGCATTAAGACCAAAGAAGATTTGAGCTGTTTGACCATCGTTTAGAATTTGTGACGTGCTGTCATGAGTAAAGACAAACGTATTAGGAGCAGGGCTGCTGACATTAAAAGGTGCACCCCATGAGCTATTCACCGTCGCGTCTTTGTCTGAGGTAACCCAAATCTCTGCGTCCGCCAAGTCTAATTGCTGACCTGAGATATTCTTCAAATCGACCTGCGCTTGTGAGTACCACTGGTCAACCTGTGGCACGGTTATCGTGGCAGAGACTGACTCGCTTTGAGCGGCCGTTATGATGTTTTCTTGTGTTGCGCCGAGTGCAGAGGTGGCCATGATTGGGGAACCCATGAGCACCGCTGTTACCATCAAACTGATTGTTGTTTTCTTCATTGTTGAATCCTCATCACTTGCTTTAAAAAGCTAAGTGACTGTCCTTGTTGATTTTCTATTCGTGGGTGATTTCCGGCGAGGACTTCAAACACTAAGCAAACGTCACAAAGAGAGGGAAGCCCCTTGATCTAACCACTGCCGAAATTACTCATATTTTTTGCTTACATCCAGTTACAAATGAAAAGAAACAACTCAAAATTTGAAGGCCGATTCAGAAAAAAATCACCATATGCACTTAGGTTTATAAGTTGAGATAATTTATTGATTGGGATGAATATTGGTGTCAATTATTGGTGGCTAGAGTATTTACTTGATTGATGCTTTTGGTTGGGTAGGAGAGCATTGTTGGGGCGAATAAAATGAACTGCTAATACGATGAGAAAAGTGGATCTTGAGCCCAAAAATAGGCTGGTACAGAGTCAGAATAAGCGGGATAAAGTGATAAATTGGATGGCGATTTTGGTGTTCAAAGCGGCCATCCAAGAGGTAAAAATCAAGAGCAAAATCGGCTTGAAAGGGTTAAGCGCGATAAAACTTACTGTCGTTGAAAACATCACGATCACGCGGATCGTTCGATAGGAACATCCACATCTCTTTCATGCTTTGTTCAAAGAACTCTTCTTCAAACACCACCATAGAGCAATGCTCACCAAGCCCAACCACGAAGGGTTCGAGAGCTTCAAACCCAATGCGCTCAATGTCTTCAATATCAATGAAATACAGCTTCTTATCGGTTCTTTGTTCGCTTTCTTCGGGCAATTTGCCTTTACCAAGCGCTGAAAAGTTAAGCTCAACGGTTAAACCCGTGCGGTTTTGTTTGAGTTCATAAACCGCTTCCGTTTGCGCCATCACGTTGTAGTTCAAATCATCAAAGTAGCTCAGTGTTTCTCGCTTCATTGGGTGCATAAGTCTTCCATAAATTGTGCGGTTGAATCTGATGAGATTCCGTTACAAGCCTTTCAAGTATTGAGCGTTTGCCGTTGGGTGAATCACGGTATTAAGTGCTTCAACATGCTGCTCATTATGTTCATTCAACAGAGCGGTAAAGGCATCGATCAATTCAGGTTTGGTCATCGTGACTTTAGTTTCTGTCTGGATGTCGCGTAGGTCGATCAACACGTCAGTTAACAGCTGCGGCAAATCCTGCAGTACTTGCAGGTTCAATACGTTGTGCTCGCTGTAGATCGAGTTGTGACTGCCTTTTTGTTTTTGTACCACATACGGGTTGTCTTTTAGGTTGATGATCGATGTGCGCTTGTCACAACGCTTCAAACAACCTTTGTTGACCTTAATCTTGCGGCAACCTTCGGTTTGTTGGAACAAACATTGGCGACTAGTCAGCAGAGTGTTCGGGTGGTAAATGCTGTAGTAGCTGCGCATATTGTGCGGGCGCTTAATGTGGCGCATCTGCTTCATGTTCAGCTCGTTAGAGATAAACGCACCGCTTGCGGCGAATTCTTCTTGCAAACATTTGAATGAGTAGGAGTTCACCGTGTTCATCTGCGGGCCAGCAACCCAACCTAATCCTAGCTCTTGAGCCAACATGCCCACGCCAGAGTTATTGGTGATCGACAATTCTGGTTTCACTGCTTCTAAGAATGCACGTGAGGCTTGGTAATCGTCGCCAATCAAAATTGCAGGGAACCAAGGTTTCAATCTTGGGTTTGCTTGGAACAACTCAATCATCGCATTCAGTTCACCCGCCAATCCCATTGGTAGCTGGAAATACACATCGACATTGCTGTCTTCGCATAGTGCGGTGTCTTCTACTGATGAAATCAAGACAGATAGCTTCGGAGCGCCTTCGCGCATATCTGGTTGAGGTAGCGTCGGCAAAGTCGGTACATCAATCGCGCCTTTTAGGCTGCTGCCAGAGGCTTGCGTTGAAGTCACATCAAAATCTTGAGTCTTCTCTGCAACCTTCTCAATGATTGCGGTTTTGTCGTCGTAGAGCTTCTTCTTCACGCCTTGCACATCATCGGCGGATTCGCATTTGTAGATCTTCGAGAAGTGTTTTACGGCGTGATCGCGAGGGTTGTCGATGTACATAGCTTTACCGAAATCACCTTGCAAAAACGCGTTAGAGAAATCGCGGTTAAATACGGTGTACAACTCTGTGGTGTCGTTCGACAGTTCTATGCCATCACACAAGCGGTCAATCTGTTTACGCCAGTTATCGACCACGGTGTACACGTAGTGGGATTTCTTAATGCGGCCTTCCACTTTCAACGAATACACGCCTGCATCAGCGAGTGCTTCTAAATCGCCAAATGCCGAGTTGTCCTTCATGTTGAGTGGGTAACTGTTGCCTGTTTTGGTGGTTTCGTATTGCTCACGACAAGGCTGGCTGCAGCGACCACGGTTGCCCGAAGCACCGTTGCGTGCAGAGCTGATGTAGCAAATGCCTGAGAAACCGATGCAGTAAGAGCCATGCACAAACACTTCCATCATCACGTCATGCTCACGACCAAACTGAGCCAGGTGCTTGATCTCATTGATGTTCAGTTCACGAGAGAGGTTCACACGGCTTGCCGTCAGCTGATTAAGGAACAAGATCTGTCCTTCGTTGTGCGTGTTGAGCTGAGTTGAAGCGTGTACGTCTAGATCTGGGAAATGATTCTTGAGAATGTAAGCCAAACCAAGATCTTGCACGATCACGCCATCAATTGCGGTGGTGTTTAACTGGCTGAGCAAACGCACGATGGCTGGGATTTCGCTTTCCAGTATCAATACGTTCAGAGTCAGGAAGATCTTACAGTTGTGCTGATGAGCTAGCGTCAGCACGCCATTCAAGTTATCTAAAGTGAGGTTGGTCGCTCGGTTGCGGGCATTAAAACGGTCTAGTCCGCAGTAGATAGCATCGGCACCCGCAGCAATGGCTGCTTTGATGGAATCCAGATCGCCGCCCGGGGCTAATAACTCAAATTGATCGCGTGTCACTAGTTATCTCTTACTCAGTAAAATAGGTCACGTATTTTATGTGCTTCACGGTTTTAATGTTGGACTGATTAACGCTTTATTAATCTGAATCAATTTTCACTCTGAGTCGGTCTGTTGTTGATAAGGAAAGCCGAAAATCAAACACGTACAAGTCGCGAGTCTGGGTCTTGGCTTCTATAGTTTTTGAGTAGTGACATCGAAGCATAAGGAATCAGCAGATGGTAAAAGCAATAACAGTAGGATTGGTCGCAGTGTTGGCGTCATTTTCCTCTTTGGCAGAAGACAGTGTGGTACGAGTTGCGAGTCAACACTCGGTGCAAGATACGGCGAATAAGTTTGTCGAAATCGCGCAAAGTAAGGGCTTAAACGTGTTTGCGCGTGTGAATCACCAAGAGAATGCGGCTAAGGTCGATATGGATCTAAGACCAACCGAAGTGATTGTGTTTGGTAACCCAAAAGTGGGCACGCCGCTGATGCAATGCGCCCAAGAGGTGGCGATCGATTTGCCGCAAAAAGTGCTGGTTTATGAAGATGCAGAAGGCAAAACTTGGCTCGCTTACAACAACCCTATGTATCTAAAAGAGCGCCACAAGATTGAAGGGTGTGACGAGGTGTTGACCAAAGTCAGTGGTGTGCTGAGTAAGCTCACAGGCGCGGCTGCGAAGTAGTTTCCTCATGCTGCTCGCGGTCTCTCCATGTGTGAGCAGCATTCTGCAAGCCAACCGTTACGGTGAGCAGCGTTGTATGCGCCTCGACAACAGCGCAGCCAATCTCGTTTACTTGAGAAGTAGGACGCGCTGCCTTTACAGATCTTAAGCGTCCATTTTGAACGTGCAGAACGCATGTGGGCGCAGCACCTTTTCATCCAATTATTTCGGTGGGCGGCGAAGTAGGCTCCGCTGCATCCTTCTTGCCACGCTGTTCGTGTTTTGTACTCTGCCGCGCTTCTCATACAGGCATCGAGCGTCCATTTCTTTTGTGTTCTTGGTTCGCCCATATGAGCGCAGCATTGCTCTAGCCACCCTCGGTTTCTTGCCGCTTGATAGGCGCTCTTACAATGGCTAATCCATTCCGTACGAGTTTTGAATGGTCGGGCGCTTTGTATACAGGCTGATAAGTTCCACTTAAGTTCGATTGGTTTCATGTGGGCACAGCAGTCTTCTAACCACCCATTGCGGTTAGCCGCGTTGTAAGCGCCGCTGCATCCGCGCTGCCAATCGGATCGAGTTTTGTACCGTTTGGCGTTTTCTGCGCAGGTTTCAAATGTCCATTTTTTCCCAGTCCGAGAAGGGAGCATGTGGGCGCAGCAATCTTCTACCCATCCGTTTTTTCTGGCGGCATGGTAAGCGCTCTTACAACCATGATTCCACGCGGAGCGTGTTTTGTATTTAGAGGCGCTTTGTTTGCATTTTTCGTACGTCCATTTTAAGCCAACGCGCTGCATATGAGCGCAACATTGGTCGAGCCAGCCGTTGCGATACGCCGCGCTATAAGCCGCTTTGCATCCTTCACACCACTCCGTGCGAGTCTTGAATTTTGCTGCACTTTGCTTGCACAGCTCTAGGTTCCATTTGCCCCGTTTTTTGGGTAGGTCCATAAGATTCATAAGCGCACCCCTTCAAAAGTTTCTGAATAAGGTTGAAAAGCCGTTTCCCTAAAAGTTTTGCCTATCTTGTTCTCTGAGGAACTTACTGATGTTGATAGGCGATAATGTTGATTGTGTTGCTTTTATGTACGGTTATTCGGGGCTTTCGGGTCAAATTAAGCCGAATTTACAGGCGGGAAAAACAACAAACCCCGCAACATGACGGGGTTTGAAATTAATGGTTGAAGTGGGTATTACGCCAGTTTGAAGGTTGCCACTTTCGAGTTGAGATCTTCTGCTTGAGACTTCAACTCAGATGACTGATTCATCGACTCTTCTGCACCGATAACCAAGTGGTCCGTCACGTCTTTGATTGAAGTAACGTTTTGGGTGATTTCATTGGTCACGTGGGTTTGCTCTTCCGCGGCGGTGGCGATTTGGGTCGCCATATCGCTGATCATCGCCACTGCCGAGTTGATTTCATCCAGCGCTTGAGAAGCACGGTCAGCATCTTCTACCGAGCCTACTGCCAGTTCAGAGCTGCGTTCCATCAAAGTAACAGCACGCTGAGTTGTGCGCTGCAGCGTTTCGATGGTGGATTTGATCTCTTCTGTTGATGTATGAGTGCGTTGCGATAGAACACGAACTTCATCCGCAACCACAGCAAACCCACGGCCTTGTTCGCCTGCGCGCGCGGCTTCGATCGCGGCGTTCAAGGCAAGTAGGTTAGTCTGCTCTGCAATGTCACGAATGGTCGACAGCACGGTATTGATGTCTTGAGCGTGCTGGTTTAGTTCACTGATCACGCCGCTGGCTTGGTTCACTTCCGAAGACAGGTTGTTGATCGAGTCTTTGGTGTTCACGACCAACGAATGACCATTTTGCGTGCTCACGGAAGAGTCCTGTGCCACTTTAGCCGTTTGCTCAGCGTGAGAAGCGATCTCTTGCGTCGCAGAGGCCATTTCCGTTACTGCCGTTGCCACAAGCGTGATTTCTTGTTGCTGGTGGTTTAGCTCGTCAACGGATTGGTTTGCACGTTTGGTGCTCAGCTCTGACTGATGATTCAAGTCTTCCGCTTGGTGACGAATGTGGCCGATAAGTTGCTGAAGGCTAGCAACAAACTGGTTGAAGTTCTCTGCCAATTCACCCACTTCATCACGGTTCTCGACTTTGATGCGCTGAGTCAAGTCACCGCTACCATTAGCGATTTGCGATAGAGCATTAGAAACGTTGTAAAGCGGACGGAATAGGATGTTACACAGCAGGTTAAACAAGGCCACACAGATGATCACTACGATCGTTGTCGCGATGATTTGGCCCCAAACTGCGTCGTAAAGTGGGGCAACCAAAGAGTCATTATCCAGAACCGTGACCGTTGTTAGTTTAGTGCCGTCGATGGCTTTCGCGTAAACCACGAAGTCTTTGCCGTTGATGGACACGGTACGATCTTGACCAGAACTTGCTGCCGCTGTGATATCGCTGTTGTTCAGCCCTAATTTACTGACAGGTTGGTTAAGCAGCTTGCTGTCATTGTGGGTGAAGATATTGCCTTGGTCGTTGGCGATAAACATATAACCTTCGCCGGGCAGAATCACTTGGTTCAGGCTATTTAGGATGTCACCGATTTCCACGTCTGCACCTAGCACGCTGGTTTGACCGTGAAGCTGCAATGCTTTACCCAAAGACACCACGTTCGCGCCAGTTGCTGCGGCGACAGTAGGGTTGTCCATAAAGACTTTCGAAGGGTTTGCGATTGCGTTGGTGTACCAACCCCATTGACGAGGGTCGTCGTTACCTGGTGGAAGGACAACACCGTTCGCGTTGTCTTGAGAACCATCTGGATAAGCAAGGAAGACGTTATCAAACGCGGCAGAATCACGAACTTGTTTTAGGTGGGTCACAATGGCGGATTTCTCAGTATCTTGTGACAGTGATGTGAGTGCGCGCTCTTTCGATAGCAGCCAATCGCTCACATATTGATTGTAAGATGCGCTGGTACTTTCTAGACGTTGGGCGACCTCAACATCAAGTCGCTCTAAAGCATCACGGAAAGACAGCCCCTCCACCAACACTCCCCCGAGGATGATGGCAGCACTGGCAGAAATCGCCAGCTTGTTCTTCAAAGATAAATTCTTAAGCATAAAGGTATCGTTGGCTCTTATATTTATAAAAATGGGTGTTTCGCGCGAACATTATATTTTAGTGGTCAAAATAAATTCCGATCTATGTCGCGTATTTGAGTCGCATTAACTTCAGTGCGCAAATATTAAACAATGTGGTTTGCCTTTTTGCGCTAACTTGATTAGTAGCGAAGTGTTATCTAAGACGTTGTAAAACCTTCTCATTTTATAAAATGTGAGCTAGGTCTTACTATTCAGGCGTAGTTTTCATATTAAATATCAAGCATATGGCGTGCTCGATATATTGCCTCAATTGATTATTATTAGGGACGATAGTTATGCGTAGCACGTTGTTACTCACCGCATTGTTGCTGTCAGGGTGTGCTCTGACTCCCCAATCGACACCGCTTCAAACCGATCCGAATTGGTACGTTGATCAACTGCCTAATGGGATGAAATACCACATTTATCCAACCCAAGATGAAGAAGTTTCAGTACGTTTGCTGATGAACGTTGGCTCCTTCCAAGAAGACGCGACTCAAAAAGGCTACGCGCACTTTATTGAGCACATGGCGTTCAACGGCAGCACTCACTTTTCTGGCAATGATGTTGTAAAGCTGTTTGAAGCATCAGGCGGCAGCTTTGGTGCAGATATTAATGCCACGACGACCTATCAACAGACGACCTATAAGCTTGATCTTGCTAATCCGAGTAAACTGGATGATGCGTTAACGTGGATGCGTGATATCAGTGACGGCATCGAGTTCGACCCAACGCAGGTAGAAAAAGAGAAAGGGGTGATTTTAGGGGAATGGCGTCGCGCGCGGCCTGATGATAAATCGCTATCTTTTAACGCGTACCAAGCTTCTATTGAAGGCACGCCTTATGCAGAACACGATCCGATTGGCACGCGCAGCTCAATAGAAAACACGACATCGCCAGCGCTAAAAGCGTTCTATGACAAGTGGTATCAGCCGCAGTACGCTGAGCTAATTGTCACAGGTAATGTTGATGTCGAATCCATCTCAAAGATCATTGAGAACAAATTTTCTAATTGGGAAAGCGTTTCTAATGCGGCAGTAGAGAAGCGTCGTGATATTCGAGTGAATAACGCTAATCGCATTTTACCAAGCAGTAAGATGGAATCACCGAGCCTGCATTTGGTCATCGATCGGGATTCTGTTACTCGACAAACCATGCAGCAACAACACAAAGCTTGGCAAGATGAGTTGAGTGCTCAGTTGATCCAACAACGCTTACTCACAGTGTTGAATGATGCGGCCGAATCGTTCCAATACGCTTATGCGCAACCTTATTCTTCCAACTATCATCGCATGATGTCGGCAGGGGTGTCTTTTGCCCCTGAACGCCGTGACAATATCCAACAAATCTTCTTGAATACACTGACCTCGCTGCGTGATTACGGTGTGACTCAAGAGGAACTGGATGGCGTGATGTCGGGTTGGTATGGCGAACTGTCTAACCTAGACGCTGATTGGGCGAAGCGAAAGCCCGCTGGTTATGCAGAAGCGCGAGTCTATCAATTGGAGCGAGATTCAGTATCGCAATCCAAACAAGGGTATGAGCAAAGCTTAGCCACCTTTGTCGCTGCCAATGACCTTAACCACGCGAACGATGAGCTAGAAGCCCTGTTATCGGAACCGGCGAATTTTGTGGTGGGGTTAGGTAGAACGGAAAACAAAGAACAGTTCGCAGGTGAGTTTGCGTTGTTAAGCGCAGCTTACGCACAAGCCGGTGAAAAGCCGCTTGAGATGTACGCGAAAACCGATGGTTTTATTCAGCCAACTAAAGAAGGTGACATCACCGCCGTTCGAGAAGAGAAAGGCGGTTTCCAAGTTTATTCACTCTCAAATGGCATCGAAGTTTGGTTCCAGAAAGATGAGAAAGCGGCGAACCGAGCCTACATTTACTTAGCTAGCCAAGGTGGTAAGGCTGCGCTTGATAAATCACTCTATCCTGCGTTTGAAGTGGCGACCATGGCAGCGGCACGCAGTGGGTTGGGGGGGTTCTCAGGCTCTGAACTCGACAGCTACTTACGCAAAAACGACATTTCACTCTTCCCGATCCTTGGGCCAACGAATCACGGTATTGAGGTCATCACACCCAAAGCACATTTAGCCAGTGCCATGAATGGTTTGTATAACGTGGCGACGGAAATCAAAGTCGATGAGCGTCAACTCGAAGCGGTAAAACGTGAATACGTCCAACAGCGACGCGCTTTCTTTGAATCACCAATGGGCCAGTGGATTAAGGCCGCAAATGAAAACGCATATTTGCCGAACAGTCGCCATCGCCTTTTGTCCATCAATGGCGCAGAGAACGTCACACCGGAGCAAGTGTTTGCGATGCACGAAGCCTTGTTCAAGCATAACTACGGTTACAAAATGATCATCGTAGCCGATGTCGAGCCTGAGCAGATCACACCGCTGCTACGTAAGTATGTGGCATCGATTGATCTAAAAGCGGCCTCGCCCGTGGATTACCATATTGAGTTTGATCCCAATGCGAAAAGTCGTTTGGTCATGGCCGCAGGTAACGAGCCATCTTCGCTGTATTTGCTGCGTTTAACCAATGAGCGTGAGTCACCGAGAATGGCGCGTGACACGGTGGTTGAAGACATGCTGCAACGCATCGCTGCTGCGCGTGTTACCGCACAATTACGTGAAGAAGCAAGCTTGGACTACAGCCCTGGCATCTACCCAATTACACAAGATAGAGAACAGGTTTCTGATTGGTTCTTTGAATCACAAATCGCTCCAAAAGACGTCGACAAGATGGACGCTCAGCTGGATAAAATCTTTGATGGTCTAGCGAAAAACATCACGCAAAAAGAAGTCGATACGGCCGCTAAACAACTTGCTGTGTCTATGAAAGATATGGATGACAATCCGGGACAGCGCAGTTGGTCATACACTCGCTACTTAGTGCATGATTACGGGCTTGATGTCTTGCTGGACGTTGATAAAGCAGCGCAAAGCGTTACGTTAGAAGAGGTGAGGGCGAAAGCGAAACAAGCCTTTGGTAGCAGAGCCAAACGCACCACCATCATATTAAATCCGCAACAATAATCATCAAAAAGGGCGACATTCGTGTCGCCCTTTTGTTTTTGCGCGGTAAGGTAAACTCGGTTATCTGTTTTAACCGCACTGGCAAGGTGTGGTTTCGCCTGTCTTTATTTGTTGCTTATACGCTTTAACGGCTTCTTTTCTTGCCGCATCAAGATCAGGGCGACGCACCACGACTTTCATCCCCGACTTAGGTTTTACCTTGCAAGCGTAACGAGGCTCACCGTCCACTTCCACTTTGCATACATGACAGCAACCGTGTTTACGTTTGTTCTTCAAACAAGGTGCGGCGATATTCACTTTGACCTTGCGTGCCACCTCAACCAGATTTTGGTCGTCAGGTGAAAGGGTGATTTGGTGATGATCAATCTCGATGATTGCAGGTTTAAAGGTAAACATAGGCTCTTAAATTACGGTTAAACAATGACTAAGACGACGGACAAAAGAAAAAGACGAAGGAAATTGGAAATTATTTGTCGTTTTTGTCATATCAGTCTTTGCTTATTTTTGTGACGGAAAGTCTCATATTTGTCCGGTACAGGAAACCATGTGGTATCGATTGAGTCTCACCTAACTCCAAACTGAAGTTAATGAAGGTTCCCCCAATGAAACGCTACCTATTGTCGACGATTCTACTACTAAGCAGCGCAAATGTATTTGCAGAAGCAGCACCAACTCAACCTGCAGCGCCAAAACCATTCGGTTTAGAGAGCATTACGGCTGATCAACAAGCGAAGATTGAAGAAATTCAAATCAATTTAAGCAGCAAACTAGCGGGTCAGCAGGATCCTAAAGCAGTACAAGAAAGCGCGAAGCAGTTCGAGAAGCTAGTGAAAGCGTCTTCTTTTGATGAAGCAAAAGCTAAGCAACTTATCCAACAAGCGCATGCAAAACAGCTAGATACGCAGCTGGCTCAACTGAAAGCACAGCACGATATCTACAATGTTCTAACCGCAGAGCAAAAGTCGACGCTAGAGAAGCGTCAACAAGAGCAGCTTAAAAAGTTAGAAGCGATGAAGCAGCAACAAGCGCAGTAATCGAAACCACTTTTTACTCCCTATAGAATGTTCAAGGCTCCCAATTGGGAGCCTTTTTTGTTTGGTTTGCATTGGTTTGCATTGGTTTGCGCATAAAGGTTTGGCTTTCCATTGCCGAATACTTACTCAACGACACTTCGAGAGCGTGTGTGATGTCGGTTCAATAAAACTGTCATGAGAAGTAGATCACAAAAAATGCGCTACAAAACAATTTCACACCGTTCATATCACCAAATAAACCGCCATCTTTCTGAGTAAAAAATCAATATAGTTATGAATCCAGATAAATTATCGAATTAATACATGAATTTACTTATCAAATCGTCACTGTGAGGGGCTTGAATCAAATTGATATAGTGAAAGCGACTGATAAATCACTTGATTGGAATTATTC
Organism: Vibrio sp. B1ASS3; assembly: GCF_905175355.1. Classification (NCBI taxonomy): domain Bacteria; kingdom Pseudomonadati; phylum Pseudomonadota; class Gammaproteobacteria; order Vibrionales; family Vibrionaceae; genus Vibrio; species Vibrio sp. B1ASS3. The sequence continues at coordinate 2,045,838 of NZ_HG992743.1, read as the reverse complement.
AATTAATACATCAATTAAATTAATGGTATAGAAACAAATATAACCATGGCAATTGAGATTAATAACAGTAAGTAATATTAACTCAAATGCTTATTACTGCTTGAGCTATATTTAATATTAATAATTATAACGTAATGGAAGGTATGTTCATGAGTACCGTGCAGGCAATTAGCGACAAGCGTATTTTAAAGAAAGCAGAAAAATACCTGAAGCGACACCACGATGAAGTCTATTGGCTAATTTGGCGAATAGGCATTGAAACGGGATTACGAATTACCGACATCACCAAACTGGGCTACGACAACATTAATTTCGAATCGGGTGAAGTGGTGGTGATTGAGAGTAAAGGAACGCTGGCGCGACAAGCAAGAGCGCGACATAAAGTATTAAAAAGCATCAAAAATGAATTGCTCAACTACTACAAACGAGATCATACCAAGTTGCTCTCAGTGTACGTGTGTGATTACCGAAACGTAGCGGGGTTAGTGCCTCGTAGTTGGAAGAACAGCGTCCAAGCACGTTTGGAAGAAGCAACGAAAAACGCGCCGGTGAAAAAGCGCATCGCTTATCTTAGCCCGCGTACTTTAACCGCACTGAAGAAACGCCGAAGAATGTGGCAAGACAAGGATAACGGTCTGATTTTTTCTCGTTCTACCCTAGCCAGTAATCGAGCTAAAAGACAGCGAGGCGTTATTTCGCGTCAGGCTTGTTGGAGTGTCTTCTCGTGCTTATCTCGATGTATTGATGAGTTGCGTCAGTACAAAATCGGCTGTCACAGCCTGAGGAAAATATTCGCACGTCACCTTTATCACTCAAGCGATATGGACATTGGCCTAGTAGCGACCATTATCGGCCATCAGTCTGTTTCGACAACGCTAAGGTATATCGGTATTTCAGATGAAGATACTAAGCGGGCGCAATTGCGGCTGTTTGACTATTTCTTCGCGTAGCGAATAACACAACGACCTTCTCGTTTATAGGTTGAGGAAGCCAACGCGACCTCAGGCATCCCAGTATCTCAAGCCCCAAACTCTCGCAATGAGAGGCAACTTTTGACGTCTGTTAGTAGGTCGATTGCACGCTTTTGCCCTCACTCCTGTAGGAATGGTACTACGTGCTACACACCTTTTTCTGAAATTGGGCAATTGTTCTTTACCATTGAATCAAAATGCCGATTTTAAGCGTTTCCCTTTATTTTTCAGGAATATAACCTCGCTCAATTCGGGGCATATTCTACCCTTGTTCAAATTCAAACCGACAGAGCATGCCCATATTGCTTAACTTTGTTATGCCTATTTAACTGTTTGATTCATAAGTCAATTAAGGCATGTGGAGGTAAAGGTGGAGTCGAACTTTTCTCAACACCTTCGAAAGGCACGAAAGAGAAGAGGTTGGTCGCAAAGAGAGCTGGTGGATCGCTTACGCCATTTCCCTTTCTCTTTGTTTGTTGGGCTCGATGTTAATGCGCTCTCTCGGTGGGAAAGTGAGAAAGTCCAACCCACAGCAGAGCGGATGGTTCAGATTCTCAGAGTACTTGAAAACAGTGTAGATGAACTCAAGACATGCTGCTTTCCGACCAAGCCTCAATTGATCAAAAGGTTCGAGCGTTATCGTCATGGCAACTTTGGCCTTGTCCCGCTCCCTGAAGGAAAGGGGAAGTGGCGACGTTTGAACGAAAAGGGCAGTGGTCGTCAGTTTTTAAGACAGCTTTGTTCACTGACAGAGTATGAACGCTTTCTCAATGGCAAAGAGTCGACGGAGCAATGGTCCGTTGGTGGGAGTGCCTTAGCTTCCTTGACTTACCGAGTCGAAGGTGACGCGTTCATTCTCATGCATACCGAGAGTCTCAGTTATTCGGCTTTGCTGTCTAGCATTGAGCGATTGATTGAGTTGTTGTACGCCAGTCGGGCAAGGCTTTTCTTAATGGTTGCGCCAGAAAAGAAAACCGTTAAGCAAGTACGAGTGTTCCAACTTGAAGAAGTCGGAGCGAGTACCGGTGTTTATTCCGCGGGGGCCGATTATGTATTGGGTGAGCTGCTTACGATTCGTTCGTGGAGCCACTCAAATCGCGCGTAATGTTCACGGATCGTACACCCAATAATAACTTTATAGTTCGGGTCAACGTTTAATTGGATAAATCTTATTAGGAACAGGTAATTAAAAATATAGGCTCATAACAAGAATGCAGCATTTCTTGATGAAAAGGAGCGAATAATTTAGGGAGAATTAATGGTTTAGAACTTAATAAAATTCACGCTAACCAAAAATCATAACGTTTGTTAAACGCTACAAACACATCGAGTTGGAAATAAAACTATTCCATCCACACATTTATTAAAAACTAAATTGCAACGATAAGAAGTCATCACTTCTTGTCTGCATTTATTCGCTAAAAATACACGGGATTTAAAAATGAAAGCTAAATTCATTCGCTCATCAATCGCAGCTACTTTTCTTTTTGGACTGATGTCTGCAACGCCTGCTTTGGCAGAAAACACGACCAACGTTTACTTCAAAGGTGAAATCGTAGAATCAGCATGTGGTCTATCACCAGACAGCATCGATCAGACAATCCAACTTGGTCAACAGCCAACGCACATCTTTAAAGCAAAAGGTGACCGCTCTACACCAGTGCCTTTCCAAGTGAAGTTGACGGATTGTGATACGACTGTGGCAACAAAAGCGGAATTCACATTCGATTCTAACCCAGATACCACTGGCGACCTATTCAGCGTTGAAGGCGGTGCAACGGGCGTTGGCGTACGTATCCTTCACGATGGTAACCCAATCGACAACGGTGACGTAGCGGCAAGCAACGTAATCGTAGACGGCACAAACATCGCGTCTTTCTCTGCAGCGTATGAAGCAAACGTAGACGTAACAGCAACACCTGTTACAGCGGGTGTTGCAGAATCTTGGGCGCTACTACGCGTAACGTACCCATAAGCAGTTGCCGAGAGAGCTTTGGCTGTTTAGCCAAAGCTCTCGTTCTAATAAAAAACACTGGTTGATAAAATGCGTCGTCATTTACTCGGTTTAATAATTGTACTTTCCTTTCCTTCTTTTTCTTACGCGACCAGCTTCAATGATTATTTTATAAGAAGTAAAAATAGTGTCGATTTAAGCAAATTCTCGAATGCGAACTTTGTGGAAGACGGTAAATATGAGCTAGAGGTTTATATTAATGGGGAGTTCTTAACCAAAGAAAATATTGTATTTAATAACAATAAACCCTGCATTTCTGATGCATTAATGGACAGCCTTCCTCTTAGCGAGCGTGGTTATAAAGTCTACAAAGAAAACGCGATTTCAGTTGATGGTGGTGTGTGTTATCAGTTTGAAGATGTCGGCTATACCAAAGTCACGTCCGATCTCGGTAAAGCACGTTTAGACATCACGACGCCTCAAGAATACATCGCCAATGAGTACAAATATGGTTTTGTACCTGATCGTTTATGGGACGATGGCATCGCCGCGCTCTATCTGGATTACAACGTTAACTACTTTTCTAGCCAACAAGACGATGAGAACGGTTGGAATGACGATCTATCCACCTATGGCATTGTTGGGCTAAATGCCGGAGCGTTTCGCTTTCGAGCAAATTACCAAGCATCTAACAACTACTCGGGTGACTTTACTTCATTGTATGGCTACGCGCCGATCCGCAGCATTAAATCGAAATTGACGTTCGGTAATACCCAGTTTGGCTCGGACGTGTACGACTCGTTCCAAATGACGGGGGTTCGTCTGCAAAGCGATGACCAAATGTTGCCATCGAACTTGCGCGGTTACTCGCCAGTGGTCTCTGGCACGGTCAATACCAATGCGGTGATCACCATTCGCCAGCAAGGCAACGTACTTAAAGTAGTGAATGTGAATGCGGGGCCGTATCTGATTGATGACCTGTCACAAGCATCTCAAGGTACGTTGGATGTTGAGGTCAAACAAGCCGACGGGATGATTCAACGTTACCAAGTGAACGGTGCAGATGTGCTGTACCTAACTCGACCTAATCACGTGCGTTATAGCGTTTCCGCGGGCGTACCGGACAGTGATGCTTATGAGCACACGCCAGAGTTTTTCTCCGCCGAAGCGTCCTATGGTGTCAACAACTACCTGTCGTTGTTCTCTGCAACGCTGCTCTCTGAAGATTACCAATCTTACACTTTCGGTAGTGGTATCAACCTGAATTACTTCGGGGCGGCTTCATTCGATATTTCTTCTGCGCAGGCGAAATTAGGTGACGACACGGATGCCTCTGGTTTGTCTTATGGCTTTACTTACAACAACACGCTGACCGACTTTGGCTTGGGTTTACGTGTCGCAGGCTACCGATTTTCGGAAGAGCAATACTACGAATTTGATGAGTATTTGAAGTCTTATGATGACCGCACTTCTTCCATCGTCTATGCCGCGAACAACAACCGCAAAGATGAAAAGTACATTGCGCTAACCCAGAGTTTCGGCTCGACCAGTGCGTATTTGTCTTATACCTCAAACAACTATTGGGACAATCGCCGCGACAGTTCTCGTTACGACGTCAATATTTCGCATCCGTTGAAGATCAACGGGATCGACCTCTACTTAACGATGAACCTGTACAAGTCGAACGATTCATACATCAGTTACGACTACGAGTCGGGCATTAATGAGTACTCGCCAAGCATTGACGAAAAAGGCTGGTCATTGGGGATCTCTATTCCTATCGGTGGCAGCAACACTGTCTCGGTTCAAACCAACTCACGTAGTGGCGATTACTCCCAAAACCTCGCCTACTCGGGATACAACAACGATGACGGTTCTAACTATCGCGTTGCTTACGATGTTTATGAGGGTGAATCCAACGGCGTAAGTGGCAACTACAATCGCGATTTCTCATTCATGTCGACGTCTGTTGGTGGCAGCTACAAAACCAATTCGTACAGCCAAGTGAACGCCAATGCGATGGGCACAGTGCTGCTTTCAAAACATGGCTTGGCTTACAGCGCACTTAACTCGGGTACGTCGCGCATTCTTATCGACTCGAATGTACCGGACGTCACCATTAACGGTAGTAACAACGAAGAGACCAATGCGTTTGGCTTGGCGCTGATCAATGGCGTGACGCCTTATCAAAAGAGCTACAACACCATCGATTACAAATCACTACCTGATGATGTTGAGGTGCTCGGCAGCGTTAAGAGCATGGTGCTGACCGAAGGTGCGATCGGCTATCAAAAAATTAAGGCCCGCCAAGGCAGCAACTTTATGGCGCGCTTGCAAGGCGAACAAGACATTCCGTTTGGTGCATTGGTGTTTGACGACGAGCTCAATCAAGAGATTGGCATTGTAGGGCAAGACTCAACAGCTTATCTGGTCGGCGTCAATCTCGATTCAAAAATCAGTGTGAGCTGGGGGGATAACCAAAGCTGCCACTTAATCATTGATGACTCAATTCTAAACAGTAAAGAAGTCATCCGTTCCGTTCATTGTGATAATTAATCAGTAGTTGAGAAGTTATGAAAAAATCAATTCTAGCCGTCATGTGTTGTTTGATGGTCTCGGCATCAGCGAATGCGGCATTGGCTTTAGACCGAACTCGTGTGGTTTATGAAGGTAATTCAAAGGTAGAGACCGTCAAAATAAAGAACCCCGCTGACATTCCATTCTTGGCGCAATCTTGGTTGACGGACATGGATGGAAAGGATGTAGAAGACAAATTCATCGTTGTTCCACCCGTGTTGAGAATCGAGAGTAAAGATTACGCCATGTTGCGCATCAAATCTTTGCCAACCGCTTCCCAGCTTCCGCAAGACAGGGAAACGGCTTACTTCTTACATGTTCGCGAAGTGCCGCCTTCGGAGCATGACAAGCACGATGATGCTGTCGCAGAAACCGCCAGTGGTTCTATCCAAATCGCAATTGAATCGGTGATCAAATTTTTCTATCGACCTTCCAGTCTGGACAAGATTAAGCGCGTCGATAAAGCGGTGGCGAGCGCGACCAAAATTAAGCGCACGGGCAGCAATAAGATCTTGGTAGAAAACGGTTCGCCATTTTACGTGACTTACTCTGAGTTGATGGTGGGGAGAGCGAAGAAAGACGCGACGGGTTTCACCCCTGTGATGCTGGCGCCGTTTACCAGCAGAACCTTGAAAGTAGAAAAAAGCGACCGATACACGTTAAGCCACATCAATGATTATGGTGCTACGGTGAGCAACACCTATTTCTGCAATTCAAAAAACATTTGCACGGCCAAAGACGAAAGTGAGGGGTAATGATGAGAGCGTTATTTCTAGCACTTTGTTTGCTCGTTACGGGGCTTTCAGTTGCTCCCAATGCGTGGGCGTTAGCCTGCTACAGCACAGAAGCCGGTGGTAGTTTTGGTGGTAGTGGTCCTGGCGGTGTAAGCAGTTTCTACATTGATCCTTCTGCATCGGTACCCATAGATGCCCCTGATGGGCAAGTGGTATGGCGTGGCCCGTCCCAGACGGTGAATGTTACTTGTTATAAAGATGCGACGAATTACCCTGATCTGAAGGACTTCTCTGAACAAGTGTTCTTCTGGCCTGGCAAAACGGGCGATACCGTGGTGCCTAGCATTCCGGGCATTAAGGTAGGCTTTCGTTATAACGGCCAAGATATTTACGGTGAGAAAAGGGCTGTCGAAGGCTTTGTTGTGCCGAGTTGCAGTAAGGCTGAGGATAACAACGTTTGTGAATCGCGAACTAGAACAACCAAAACCATCACGTACCAACCCATTATTGTTACAGGGCCGGGGGATTTCACCGGCTATAGCGCCCCAGTCAACATCTTTCAGGTAGATGGGAAGTTGGGCTATAACGGATTGTACGCGAACTATCGCAGTGTGATTCAGAACATGGACATTCTTAAGCCTTCTAAATGTTTGGTTGAGCTAGAGATCAAGAACAACAACATCGACTACGGGCGCATTGGTGTGGACGATATTGTGCAAACCGAGCCTCGCCCTCTCACTATTATCGTTCGCAACTTAAAGTACGGAGCCGATTGCCCATCCGTTAAGCTGCGTGGCTACTTTGATAACGTGCGTGATCTGACCAACCGATCTTATGTGCCTGTCTTTGACGAAAGCGGCAAAGAAATCAAATCCTACGGCATCAAGCTTTACACCCCAAGTGGTGAAGAGGTGCAACTTAATGAGCCTGTCGGTGATGGCTACGAAGTAGAGCAAGTCGGGTATGATCGTTATCTTGCCAAACTGGTGCCTTTTGACCCTGACAATATCAAGAAAGGGAAATTTGAAGGAATGGTGGTGTACACCGTTTCTTACTTATAGGGGAAGGCTTGTGAATTACAAACAAATGATTTTGTTCGCGATTTCTGTTTTTGCACTCTCCCCAGTTTTGGCACAAGAGGCTCAGCAAGTCGACGAACCCGAGAAAGGCGTTATCGATACTTTGGTATCCAATGGGTTGTATTTTCAAGTGGGAGGGGGACTCGCTCAGTTTAAAGACGATCCTTACAAGCACGATAACGACATCACCAGTTTGAAGTACAGCTTAGGTATCTCGACGCAGCCTTTTGATTATGAGTTAGGCTATCGCAGCTTATCGGACGGCAATGGTTTTGACATGAAAGGTTTGGACATTCTCGCCAAACACAAATGGTCACTGTGGCGCGATGGTGGTTTGTTTGCTGGTGTGGGTGGGTACATCTACAACGCCGACATGGACAAGCCACAGTTGGATTCACCGACAGAAACTAGCGGCGTGGCACCGTATCTGTCGTTGGGTGGCTACTATGCCTTAAGTGAGTACATCGACGTCTCGTTGCAATTTGACAATCTGTTTAATGTCAGTGTGCTCGATCAGTACTACGACAAAAAAGACACCAAACAGTTGCGTCAGGTTAACTTGTCTTTGGTGCTTCATCCGTGGTCGAGCAGCAGTTACGATCCGCAACCTATTGAGTACATAGAAGATGCGCCAGAAGAGCAAACCGTGATTCTAGCGGAGAACAGTCCGGTTTATAGCTACGATGATGCAGCACTCAACCCACAGATGGAAGCTCAATTGATGCAATTGGCCAGTCGAATTACTGAGTTGGAAAGCTATGAAGTGGTGGTAACAGGAGGGGCCGATAGTAAGCCAGCTTATCTGGAATACAACAATCACTTAGCGAGAGAGCGAGCAAAAGTCGTGGCGGATTTCTTGATTTTGCATGGCGTGAAAGCGGACAACATTCGTCTTGAGACGTCAGTCATTGAACAAGAGCATCGCGAGCAAGCCGCGCGTAAAGTGGAAATTACGGTCAATGGAACCGAATTGGTTTCGCCAGAATAAGAGCTTTCTTCGTTTATGACTGAAAATAAAAATCCCTCGCCAATCGACGAGGGATTTTTGTATTCATAGAGAGGAGGTTAATTCTCATCCCTTTTGAATGTCGAGATCAGTAACGATTAATCGTTCTTCTCTTTACCGTAAACGCGTACGCCCGCTTTAGAGCCTTCTGAGTTACCGTATACTTCGATGTTTTTCACACAGCGACGGTAACCGAAGTAACGCCAATCGGTCATCTTGTCTTTCTTTAAATCACGGTGGAAGCGAATGGTTTTCTCGTCACCGTTTTGGAATCGCACAACGACCTTTCTTAGTTCTAGGTCTTTCTCTGCTTTCACTTTGATCGCGTTGGTGTTGCGGCAAATCACCATTGGGATTTTTGCAGCTAGGTTACCGTGCTCAAGCAAGATAGTACGACCTAAAGTGAATTTATCGTCTGCGTGTGCAGGAGCGATAAGTGTTGTTGCAGCCAATGCTGCCGTGATAATAGCGGTATAAATTCTCATTTAAAAAATCACCAAAACACAGGAGCGCGAATCATAGTCGAGAGGAATGAAAAACAACTAGCAATATTTTCTGATGTGGATGAAGTTTCACAATTCGCTGACTTTAGGCGAAGAAAGCATCAGTTGTATTAGGGAAGGGGCTGAGACTGGTATTTAGCGGTTTTCATCGCCCGCAGATAGCCCAATAAGGTTTACGTAAATCGATTTACGTAATTTCTGAGCTGACAGTGCGAGAAAAACATCCAGTTTCTGAGTGCTTTGTCGACGTTCGTTATCAGTCTGTTGTGCTGATATTCATCTTGTTTCTATTCTAACTGTCAGATTATTCGATGTTTTTATAAAAGAATGGGCCTTGTCTGTGCTTGTGCTTATTGGTTTTATACAAAATGTGACATATGAGTCATAAGTTTACGCTTTGCTATCGTTTTACGTATTTCTCGCTTGCTTTTTCTCTGTTTACTCACATAATGAACGTAAATTTTACGTTTTGCCGTAGGAGAGCGCCGTGAGTGCACCAAAAACTGATGCGGAACTGAAGAAAGCGACCATACACGAAGCTGCAAAAATTGCAGGTGTATCAATCGCTTCTGTTAGTCGAGCTCTAAATAATAAACCGGGGATCAGCGAAAAAACGCGTAAAAAGATTCTCGATATATGCAAAGAGTTGGGTTATGTACCAAGCACGTCTGCACGTGAATTGACTGGTAGTCACAAAAATACCATCGCAATTTCGCTTGGTCCGCACGATTTTTACGCTTCTCGTTACCTCGGTATGCTATGGCCTTCTTTGTCTGCTTCCATCCGTAATTCTGGACGCAACTTGTTGCCAGTAAGCTTTGGAGAAGTGGATTTAGAGCAGGTTGGCGGCGCTATTTTACTTGGTATTACCCACAACGACCCACGCATTGAAACCTGTAAAGAGATGGACTTGCCTTACGTTTGTATCGGCATGAGTGAAGGCTCTTTTTGGGTGGCTCCAGATGATTTCAATGGCGGCCGTGAAGCTACGCAACACCTTGTTGATAAAGGCTTAACAGATATTTGCTTTGTGACGCCAACGACTTATGGCGACGGTTATCAGTTCCGTCATCAAGGTTACATGTCGGTGATGGCAAGCAACGCACTTCCTGTTCGAGAGCTTAGAACAGGCGCTGATCCACTGGGTGAAATCGCAGCTTATCGTTACTTCATGAACATTGATAAAAAACAGCTTGAGGGCTATCAAGGCTTTGTTTGTGAGTGTGACGAAACGGCACTTGGTGTTATTGCGGCACTAAAAGATCGCGGTTACACGCTACCTGATGACTTCTCTGTGGTGGGTTACGATGGTTTACCTGGTATTTCACGTGAACTCACGACTATTGAGCAAGACACGGACAAGATCGCGGCGCGTGTTGCGAGCATGCTAGAGCAAGCCATGCTGCGTGAACAGCCTGTTGGCTCCGTTGTACCTGTGTCTCTGAAGCTAGGTAAAACAAGCTAACTCGCATTCCTCATATTGGTAATCGAAAGCAAAGAGCATGGCTGAGTCTATGCTCTTTTTGTTTACGGTTTTCATCCTCTTCTTACCCATTTCTTTGTTTTTTCCGTTTCCTATCTCCAATCGAGTTTTATTAATCGTTATCTCTGTATCTATTTTACGTAAATTTTTCGTAAGAATGAGATGGTCTTACGAATCACATTTCGTTACATAACGGCCTTTTATGGCGTTTTTCTGAATTTACGAGCGAAAAATGCACCATTTTTGTAAGCGAGATCACCATTCTTGTGCGTTCTGATACGTAACTGAGTTTTTTGTGATCATCTTAACGTAAGCGCTTACGTTAATTTCGCATAATACCCTCAGATTTTGAAAGAAATGGGATTTGAGGGCGAGATGAAAAAAACAATATTGGCAGTATCCCTACTAGCTGCTGGCCTATCTGCAAACGCAGTTGCAAATACAGAAGTCACGATTGCCGGCTGGGGCGGTAATGATGTTGTGGTTCTGAACAAGTTGGTGAACGAGGTACTTGCTGACGATTTTGATAAAGCAGGTCTTACTGTTAAATATCAAGCAGTTGAAGGCGATTTTTCTCAGTTTATTACTAACTCTCTTTCAGCTGGCACTGCACCAGACGCCTTCTACATCGACGTTGTATTCGCTAACACATTAGTTAACTCTGGCAAAGTTTCTCCAAATAACAGCAGCTTAGAAAAAGTCGCGACCAACATGATCCCAAGCTTGAACTCGGCGTTTACGTTAGAAGGTAAACAGTACGGCGTAGCTAAGGATTTCAACACAATTGCACTGCAGTACAACAAAGACATTTTTGATGATGCTGAAGTCGCTTACCCAACGAATCAAGACTCTTGGGAAGATTTACGTAAAAAACTACTGGATGTGAAAGATGCGCTAGCAGATGAAGTGTCTGGTATCTGCGTTATGCCTGATTACGCGCGTTTTGCACCCTTTGCGCTCGCAACAGGTTGGACGCCATTCAACGCTGAAGGCAAAACCGTTCTGGATGAGAACTTCGAGCGTGCATTTAACTTCTACACTGGCTTAGTTACCGAAGACAAAGTGGGAATCTTGGCGACTGACCTTGGTCAAGGCTGGGGTGGCGGCTGTTTCGGTACGGAAGAAACGGCAATCGCTCTAGAAGGTAACTGGATCAGTGGTTACTTACGCGATAAAGCGCCAAACCTGCCTTATGGCACAACGTTGATGCCAAAAGATCCAGTAAGCGGTGAACGTGGCAACCTACTGTTTACTGTTGCTTGGGGCGTCAATGCAGATGGTAAGAACATCGAAGCGACGCAAAAAGCGGTAGAGATCCTAACTAGCCAAAAAGCACAAGAATGGGTGTTGGATTCAGGTCTTGCTCTGCCAAGCCGTGAAGCGCTTGGTAAGTCAGAGTTCTTTGCGCAGCAAAAAGCAGAAAACGAATTGGCAAAACAAGTGTTTGAAGGTGCTCTTGAAGGAAATGTAGAGCCATTCGCATTTGGTAACTACGGTACAGCATGGATGACTCCGATTAATGAAGCATTGAATTCAGTGTTGCTTGGTCAGATGACGCAGAAAGAAGCGATCAAGATGGCGCAAGCTAAATACGATGCACTGATGGCGAAATAACGGGGCGAGGGATGAACTCTTTACGTTTACGCCAACAAGTTTACGGATGGCTCCTAGCTGGGCCATTTGTACTGACTTTGGTGGTGTTCTTTCTATACGCATTGATCAGAACGGTTTACTTCAGCTTTACCAAGTACGACTTGTTCAGCGATGCAATTTGGGTTGGTTTAGCGAACTTTAAAGCTCTGCTAACTGACGATTTATTCCTGCTTTCACTGGCAAACACCATTTGGTTCTCGTTGATCGTGACCTGTGTGCAAACCGTGTTAGCACTTGGCTTAGCAATTTTGGTGAACTCTAAAATTCGCGCAAAAAGCTTCTTTAGAACCGCATTTTACTTACCAAGTATTTTGTCGAGTGCCGCGGTGACACTGATCTTCATTTGGTTCTACCAAAAGAACGGTTATCTCAACGGCTTTGTAACGGATGTCGTGAATCATTACCCACACTTGAGTTGCTTTGTGCTTGTCGCTATCGCTACTCAGTTTGTGTTGGTAACCAAAGACCGTTTGAAAGGCTTACCAGTAGGTTGGTTGGATCCAGCATGGGGCATTCTCTCTTTCATCGTTGCGGGTGTGGCGACTTTCGTAGCCAGCGCAATGGGCTGGGTTGAAGTGACAGACCAAATCGTGGAAGTGAACTGGTTGAACACGCGAGACAATGTGGGGCCGATGCCTTTAACACTTTGGGCTATCGTGATTCAGAACATTTACACCACTATCCCGACCTTCATGCTGTTGTTCCTAGCGGGCTTGCAAGGCATTCCGGGTGAGCTTTACGAAGCGGCGCACATTGATGGTGCGAACAAGTGGCAACAACACTGGAACATTACGATTCCTCAGTTAGCACCGGTGACGTTCGTTGTCGTGACTTTCTCGATTATCGGTACGCTACAAATGTTTGACCAAGTAGCACTACTTGGCTCGGCAGCACCGTTGGAATCACGTATTACGCTGGCTTACTACGTTTACCACAACGCCTTCCCACCGGGTGGCACGCCACAGATCGGCATGGCAAGCGCAGCAGCATTGGTATTGGCATTCATCACGTTGGCAGTGGTTTATCTGCAGAAAATCTTTGGTGTGAAGGAGAAAGCAGATGACTAATCCCGTTTCAACCATGAATCACGATGATGCGAAACCTATGGCATCAATGGAAGAGATTTCCAAGTTCCAAGCGCGTCGTCGTTGGGCAAAAGTGGCGTGGGTTTACAGTGCATTGCTACTGGTTGCGACTGTCATGCTAGGTACGTTCGTGGTGGCTTTCTTAGCGAGTTTGAAAGATGACCCACTAGAGCAGCCATTTAAGTTCAACTTTGCACAGGTTCAACCAAGCAACTGGGGTGCGGCTTACCAACTCGGTAAAGAAGGTAACGATGCGCCAATGTTCGGTGGTTTTGCTCCGGGCGCAGAAGTGAACTTCACCGTGACTTACGCGGTGGAAGACGGCAAAGCGCTGGCAACGCCAGAGATTGAAGTGCCACGCCGTCGTCCAGGTACAGGTATGGCTGCGGCTATCGTGACCGACTTTGCTGCCGATTACGCACAAGTCAGCGAGCCAGTGCTGGTAGACACCAACGACAACGTGACGTTTGTAGAGAAGCGTGGTCGTCGTGAACTTACTAAGCAAGGTCATAGCCAAACGTGGGCGTTTTCCATCAAGTATCAAGGGCAAGGTCCTGAAATCGCAACGCTACCCCTAACGGTAGAAGCACCGCGCGGCCAAGTGCTGATTGATAGCACACTAGCGCCAAGCAAGATGGAACGTCGTGGCCGTGTCGCGGCATGGGATAACGCAGCGCCGGGTGTGATTGGTTATGTATTTAAGTCTTACGTTCGCGTGTACACCGAGTCGGTGAGCCTAGATACAGGTAAGAGCTTATTTATGAGCTGGACCATCAACTCGTTCTTCATTGCGATTGGTAAGGTGATTCTGACCCTGTTCTTTGCATGTACTGCGGGTTATGCCTTAGCTCGATTGAAGTTCACTGGTGCGCGTGCTGTGTTCGCTTTCATGTTGTTCAGCATGATGATTCCGGGCCAAGTAACGTTCATCTCTAACTACTTAATTTATAAGGATATCGGCTTATTGAACACACCATGGGCGGTCATCACCGCGGTCGTTGCTTCGGGTCAGGTTCTGATCATGAAACAGTTCTTCGAGAACATTCCGAAAGAACTGGAAGAAGCAGCAATCGTAGATGGCGCAAGCCCTGCTGTGATTCTTTGGAAGGTATTCATGCCACTGGCGAAGCCTGCCATCTTGTCGGTCACCATCCTTGGTTTCCAAGGCGCTTGGAACGACTTCTTCTGGCCGCTTGTGGTGATTAACAGCCCAGCTGACGCGTTCACGCTTCCTGTTGGTCTATTGAGTTTACGTAACGCCTATGGCGTAGCAGGTGACTGGAACCTGATCTTGGCGGGGGCTTTCCTGTCAACAATCCCAGTACTGATTGTATTTATGGTTTTCCAACGTTACTTCGTGGGTAACGACATTTCTTCCGCTGTTAAAGGTTAAATTTCGGGGATATTTAAGATGTTTATGAACTACAACGCTGGTCAAGGCGAACTAAAAAACTGGATCGTTGAAGAGACGGCGTTTGACTCAGCTTTCCAAGGCAAATGTGAAGTGGTAATGAGCCAAGGTAATGGCTACATGGGTGCGCGTAGTGCAACGGAAGAAAAATACGTGGGCCAAGTTCGCAACCTTTTCGTTGCTGGTACTTACAACAAGTTTGATGCAGACGAAGTAACTGAGCTGCCAAACTCTGCAGACATGAGCTCGATTGAAATTTTCATCGATGGTCGCCGTTTCCACCTAGAAACCGGTGAAGTGAGCAACTACTCTCGTCGCCTAAACGTGAAAAACGGTGAGCTAATCCGTGAATTCACATGGACAAACAACGAAGGTAAGAGCTTTGAGATGCGTTTCCGTCGCTTCTTCTCGCAAGCAAACCTTCACCTAATGGCATTCGACGTTCAAGTAAAAGCACTGAACAGCGATGCGAAAATTGAAATCCGCTCTGGTGTGGATGCGCAGCTTTCTAATTCAGGTGCACAGCACTTCCACGAAGGCGAAAAGCGTATCTACGACAAGCGTTTTATCGAGCTTCTACAACACACAACAGAGAGCAAAGTAGACTTTGTTTTCCTAACGTCTCACCGCTACCTAGTTGACGGCCAAGAGACAGAAATCGACCCATCACTTGCGATGGACCGTCGTAAAGTATGGGTAAACATCAACTACGATCTGAAAGCGGGCGAAACGTTCGGCACAGAAAAAGTCGGTGTGGTTCATACATCTCGCGACAAGCAGTTCGATGTGGAAGGTTACGAGCTTCAAGCACTTCGTGACCACGCACTGACGAACCTAAAGAACAACGCTGACCGCAGCTTTGATGAACTTCTAGAAGAGAGTGCAGCAGAGTGGGATAAGCGTTGGGCAGGCATGAACATCACCATCGGTGGTAGCGATTTCGACCAACTTGCAATTCGCTTTGCTCAATACCAGTTGAACATCTTCACGCCAATGCACGACTCTCGCTTCGGTATCGGTGCGAAAGGTCTATCTGGCGAAGGCTACAAAGGTCACTCGTTCTGGGATACAGAAGTATTCATGCTTCCGTTCTTCATCTACACCATGCCAGAAGTGGCGCGCAGCCTACTTGAGTACCGCTTTAAGACGCTAGATGGCGCTCGTAAGAAAGCGAAAGACAACGGCTACATTGGTGCACAGTTCCCATGGGAATCGGCACTAACGGGTGAAGAAGTAACGCCTGTATGGGGCGCAGTAGACATCATCACGGGTAAGTCGACGAAGATTTGGTCTGGCTTTATCGAGCAGCACATCACGTGTGACATCACTTACGCATTGTGGCAGTACTACCAAATCACTGGCGACCAGAAGTTCATGGATGACATGGGCTACGAGATCATGTTCGACACAGCAACGTTCTGGACAAGCCGCCTAGATTGGCTAGAAGACCGCAACATGTGGGGTATCTGTGACGTAATCGGTCCTGATGAGTACAAAGAGCACATCGACAACAACGCGTTCACTAACTACATGGCGGTAGAGAACATCAAACTAGCGATTCGTTACTACGAGGATCTAGAAGCGTCGAACCCAGAGCTATTGGCTAAGCTGTCTGACAAGCTAAACCTAGTGGAAGCTCGTCAAATGTGGCTAGACCGCGTAGACAACATCTACCTACCTAAGCCACGTGCTGAAGATAAGGTAATCCCACAGGATGACACTTACCTACAGAAAGAAATCATCGACCTGACTAAGTACAAAGAGCAGCCATTCGTTGGTGGTCTGTTCCAAGACTACAACCTAGAACAGGTTAATGACATGCAGGTTTCTAAGCAGGCGGACATTATGGTGCTGTTCCTACAGCAAGAAGATAAGTTCGACCTAGAAACCAAGCTGGCTAACTGGAACTACTACGAGCCGAAGACGCTACACGATTCGTCGCTAAGTCTCTCTACGCACTCGGTATTAGCGTCAGATGTTGGCAACCCAGAGCTGTCTTACGATCTATTCCAACAAGCCGCGTCTATCGACATCGGTCAGAACATGAAGAGCTCTGATCACGGCATTCACGCGGCGTCTATCGGCGGCATGTGGCAGTGTGTGGTTTACGGCTTCGGTGGTGTTCGTATGCTAGGTGGCAACCTGCGTATTAACCCTAACCTTCCAAAGCAATGGGAAAGCCTGAACTTCCCAATCTACTGGAAAGGTGAGCGTCTAGAAGTGACCGTTGACCAAGAGCAAGTTCGCATCGAACGCCCTGAGTTCAACGGCCAAGTACTAAACATCGAAGTTGCAGGTGAGCCACGTGTTATCGATTCAACAGAGGTGACGTTCAATGTGTAAGGCATTTATTTTCGACCTAGATGGCGTTATCACGGATACGGCTGAGTTGCACTACCAAGCGTGGCAACGTATGGCGAACGAAGAAGGTTACTACTTCGACCGTGAAATCAATGAGCAGCTACGTGGCGTATCTCGTCAAGCGTCGCTGAACATCATCTTGAACGGCAAAGAGATCAGCGAAGAGAAGTTTGCTGAGCTAATGAAGCGTAAGAACGATTACTACGTGGATCTGCTGAACACGATTTCTGCGAAAGACGTTCTACCGGGTATTGAGCAATTCCTACTTGAGCTAAACGCACGTGGCATCAAAGTGGCACTGGCGTCAGCAAGTAAGAATGCTCGTCCTATCCTGCACCGTCTTGGCCTAACACCACTGTTTGATGCTATCGGTGATGGCTGGTCAGTTAACCGATCTAAGCCAGCACCAGACGTGTTCATCCACGCGGCAGGCCAAGTGGGCGTAAACGCTGACGAGTGCATCGTAGTTGAAGATGCAGAAGCGGGTGTAGACGCAGCAAAAGAAGCAGGCATGCGCGTAGTGGGCATTGGTCCTAACGACCGTGTTGGTCACGCGACTTGGCGCTTCGATGACACCAAAGGCATCAACTTGGGCGAGATCCTAGGTTAATCCAAAATAAGAAGTGTGGTGGGGCAGTCGTTGATATCGGCGTGCTGCCCCCGAATCACCTAAAGCCCAGACTCTTAAAGAATTATAGGTAGAACAATGGCACGTTTAGAACTGAAGAACATCAACAAAATTTATCCTGATGGTGCACACATCATCAAGGATGCCAACCTGACCATTGAAGACGGTGAATTCACGGTATTCGTTGGGCCATCAGGCTGTGGTAAGTCAACCATGCTGCGTATGGTCGCAGGTTTGGAAGAGATTTCATCAGGGGACATGTGCTTAGACGGTGAGGTGGTTAACAACCTTTCACCAACCGATCGTGGGATTGGCATGGTGTTCCAATCTTATGCGCTTTACCCGCACATGACGGTCTACGAAAACATCGCTTTTGGCCTAAAACTGGCGAAGAAAAGCAAAGACGATATTGATTCAGCAGTACGTCAGGTAGCGGAAATGCTAGAGCTGACAAACCTTCTGAAACAAAAACCAAGTCAACTATCGGGTGGTCAGCGTCAGCGCGTGGCGATTGGTCGTGCGATTGTTCGCAATCCGAAGTTGTTCCTACTTGATGAGCCGCTATCTAACCTAGACGCATCCCTACGTGTTCGTATGCGTTTGCAGTTGGCGGAATACCACAAAAAACTCAAATCTACCGTGATTTACGTAACCCACGATCAGGTGGAAGCCATGACGCTAGCCGACAAAATCGTGGTACTTCGCGCAGGCGTTGTTGAGCAAGTTGGCTCGCCTCTGGAGCTGTACTACTTCCCTCAAACACTGTTCGTAGCAGGTTTTATCGGCTCTCCAAAAATGAACCTGCTGCCAGCGACACTGGTTTCTGCTTGCGATGAAAAAGCAACGGTAGAAGTGGGTGACTACACCTTCCAAGCGGACGTAAACGCAAAAGGCGCAACACAAGGTGCATTGATGACGCTTGGTATCCGCCCTGAAGACATCCACCTTGATGAAGAAGGTGTGGGTGTGATTGTTGAGGGCTTCGAACGCCTAGGGACAGAATCACTGCTTTACACCACGCTAGTACGCGGTGGTCAGGAAGTATTAGTTCGCGTGCCAGGTACTGTGCATGTCGAAATCGGCCAGCGTTTGAACATCCGCATTCCGGCTGAGAAATGTCACTTATTCGATAGCAAGGGTCACGCGTTCCAACGGGGTATGACGTTGAACGATTTGATTACGCCTCCGCCGCAAGTCAAACAAGCTATCTAATTCGGCGTACGCCGACACCATTCTAAAAATAATAAAAAAGCCCGCTACAGCGGCGGGCTTAGGATTACTGCATTCAAAATTCGGGTTCTGGATGAATTTTGAATGTGACCTTAATGCCTGTTGGCGCAGGCATCAAAAAAACTATCCCGTTGGCGCGGGACAGACAGTAACGACGAAATAATAAGGTAAACATCATGAAAAAAACAGTAGTGGCTTCTTCCATCCTCTTTAGCTTGACCCTTTCAGGATACGCTTTTGCCGAAGAAGAGAAGAAAGAAACGCAGGACGCTGAGCTTGCCGTAAAAGTGGAACAACTGAAAGCGGATTATTCAACCGCAGAACTGCTCACTGCATTGGACGTGCCAAAGCAGGAAGAAGCGAAGTTCCACGGCACACTGGGCACCAACGTGGAAGTGGAACGCGTGATCCGCGATGACGGCGTGAACGAAGGTAAAGTGAAATACACTTTGCTGCAAGGTAACTTCCGCCATGATGATTTACCGGGTTGGGACTTCGGTTTCTACTCTGGCCGTGAAGAACTGTTCAACGGCAACCTAAAACACGCGAAATACGACAAAGGCGTGAACGCAATTCAAGAGATCTTTGTGAACCGCAGCTACGGTCACGACAAAGGTCATATCGGTTGGGGTGTAAAACTGGCGGGTGAAAGTATTGATAAACGTACCACGCCAGAAGCGAAAGTATTCGGTTCTTACCAACTGACCAACAATTTAGAAATGCACGGCTACGCGCTTTACCACGTGGAATACAAACGCGGTACAGGTGAGTTCCCATACTGGGAAGTGGAGCCGGGCTTTGGCTACAAAATCTCTGACAACTCAGGCGCATGGCTAAACTTCCGTTACCAAGTCGGTGAGTGGAACGCAAAAGACGGTTACGCAGAAACGGAAACCGAGTGGATCATCAAACCGGGTATCTGGTACAGCTGGGGCAAACTGTCGGCGTCTCTATGGGGTGAATTTGGTTCATTCGAGAAAGAGCGCAACTCAGACAGCGCACACCTATGGACTGAAGATTACTCAAAAATCGGTATCTCAGCGAACTACCCACTGTCTAAGAGCTGGCGCATGTTCGGTGAGGCAAGCTACAAGAAACTTGACCTAGAAAGCGGCCCAGAGCGTGATGCGTTCGATGGCTACATCCCGCTGTTCATCCTAGGTGTGAACTACAGCTTCTAAACCCCAATAGCTTTCTCCTCTGGGGGAGAGGAGAAAGCTATTTGCTTATGAAGTGCCTATTCAGCTTGTCCTCTGGCGGGCTAACTTGTTCCGCGAGGCTAAGTTATTTGAAGGGTACTTAGAGTAAGCCTTGTTTTGGACGCGCTTTGGCAGCAACGACTTTGTCCGGGAGTTCTATGGGACTCCTTTTTTCTTCCTGCTGGTTCGCTCAAACCAAGTTTTACTTACAACGATCAGATTTGCTATGACAGAAAAATACCGCCCATATCTTCACATGACGCCAGATTCGGGTTGGATGAACGATCCAAACGGATTGGTGTTCTTCAATGGTCATTATCACCAGTTCTACCAGTATTACCCAAGCGATACGGTTTGGGGACCAATGCACTGGGGACACAAAATCAGTACCAACTTGATAGATTGGCAAGAGCTTGAGCCTGCATTGTATCCAGATGAATCTGGCATGTGCTTCTCGGGCAGTGCGATTGTCGATTGGCATAACACCTCAGGTTTATTTGAGGCTGGCAAACCGGGCTTATTGGCGTTCTACACGTCTTTCATTCAACCTAAAGTGACATTAGCTGATGGCACTGAAGTTGAAGACCCAATCCAACAGCAGTCTCTCGCTTATAGCCAAGATGGCATGACGTGGAAGAAGTTCGCCAACGGTGCACCGATCATTACTGCGCGGGGCAATCCGGATTTCCGTGATCCCAAGGTGATTTGGCATGAGCAAAGCCAAGCGTGGGTGATGGTGGTGTCTTGCGGTCAACATATCGAGTTCTACCGTTCGACCAACCTATTGGATTGGCGTTTAGTGAGCGAGTTTGGCTACCGTCATGGTGCGCACAGTAAAGGCCCGTGGGAATGTCCAGACTTGTTTGAACTGCCTATCGAAGGCTCGCAAGAAACGCGTTGGGTCTTGGTGGTTGGCATTGGTGAAGGCGCTCACTGTGGCGGAGCAGGTACGCAGTATTTTATTGGTGACTTTGATGGCGAAACCTTCATCAATCACAATCATCCAGAGAGTGTATTGTGGCTCGATTTCGGTCGTGATTACTACGCGACTCAGTCATTTTCTGACATCCTGGTTGAAGACGGCCGCCGTATCGTCAGTACATGGATGAGTAATCATCAGTACTCGCTTGAGTTACCAACCCAAGAGTTTCGCAGTTCGATGGCTATGCCTCGTGAGCTGTTCCTGTTTGAAGGGAAAGCAGGCTTACGTGTTGGACAACGCTTTGTAAGAGAGCTTAGTCAGACGTTAAGTCTTGATGTGCAAACGCCAGAGCCAAGTGACGAACAAGCGATTAGCCTTTACAGCCTGCAAGAAGTCATGAAGTTCAGCGCTGATGTGACGCTACAAGATAGCCAAACGTTGCACCTGAATGTGTACCAAGACAATCCGGCTTACTTTGAGTTTGTTTGCGTCGAGCAAGGCATAGAAGTGCGCTCTGTACGTCGTGGTCAGTTTGGCTCGGAACGCATTGATGAACACTTCCCACACGATTACCGCGTGACCTTACCGATTGATAATGAATTCCAAGTCGAAGTGTTGATCGACAAAGGCTCAGTCGAGTTGCTGCTCAATGCTGGCCAATTCAGCTTTACCAACCTTGTTTACGCCAAAGAGACGCAAGCAAGTGTCGCCCTGAGCGTGGATAGCGGCTCGCTGGCATTGCGCAACGTTCAAGTATCTAGCTTGGCAGGAGAGAAAACATGTTAAACGAACGACAAACCCAGCAAGCACTGCAGCAAGTTCTTGATTCGGTTGAATTGCCAAAGCTAACCAAGAAAGACGAGAAGGTGTTTCTTGAACGTCTGGCGCAGCATTTTCCATCTCTAGTTGGGCAACTGCACTCGCTTTATGGTGAACGCTATGACTTCTTCTTGCACCTACAAAAGCTGGTGGTTGTGCTTGCCAAAGCCTTTGCAGGTCGCAAACGCAAATGGAAGAACTTGGATGAGAAGCGTCTCAGTAATCCAAGTTGGTACCGCAGTGAAAAAATGCTCGGTATGGCGGTGTATGTCGACCTGTTTGCGGGTGATTTGAAAAAGCTACAAATGAAGATCCCGTACCTCAAGTCTCTGGGTATCAACTATCTTCATCTGATGCCGCTTTACAAAGCACCAAAAGGGGACAGTGATGGCGGCTATGCCGTGTCGGATTACCGCAAGGTCGATCCAAAGCTAGGCACAGAGAAAGATCTAGCGCAGTTAGCAGAGGCATTGAGTGATGAAGGCATCAGCCTAGTGCTGGATTTCGTGTTCAACCACACCTCAGATGAACACCACTGGGCGGAGCAAGCGCGTAAAGGCAACCCTGAGTTTGAAGACTTTTATTACTTCTTCACCGATAAGCAAGAAGTGGATGAGTACAACCAAACTTGCCGCGAGATCTTCCCAACCGTTCGTCGTGGCAGCTTCACTTTCTTAGAAGATATAGAGAAGTACGTTTGGACAACCTTCAACAGCTTCCAATGGGATCTCAATTACTCAAACCCAGCGGTGTTCAATGCGATTACCGATGAGATGTTGTTCCTTGCCAATATTGGCTGTGAAGGATTACGTTTGGATGCACTGGCGTTCATCTGGAAAGAGAAATGGACCCAATGTGAAAGCTTGCCGAAGGCTCATACTCTGATTCAGTGTTTCAACACCTGTTTGCAGATTGCAGCGCCTGCCGTTTTATTCAAATCTGAAGCGATTGTGCACCCAGATGAGGTGGCACAGTACATCGACAAAGATGAGTGTCAGTTGTCCTACAACCCACTGATGATGGCGCTGATGTGGGAAAGTTTGGCAACACGTGAAACCAAGCTACTGACAGCATCATTAAAGAAAAGCTTTGAGATTTCAGATGCGTGTTCATGGGTGAACTACATTCGTTGTCACGACGATATTGGCTGGACGTTTGATGATGCAGTCGCTGAGCAGCTTGGCATTAATGGCTATGAGCATCGCCGCTTTTTGAATCAGTTCTACACTGGCAAATTCGACGGTTCATTCTCTCAGGGTGTGCCATTCCAAGAAAACCCAACTACGGGTGATTGCAGAGTATGTGGCTCTTTGGCCTCTCTTGCTGGGCTAGAAAAAGCGATAGAAGCGGATGATTCACAAGCGATTGAGCACGCATTGAAGCGTATTCGTCTGCTTAATAGCATCAACTTGAGCATCGGTGGTATTCCGCTGATTTATCAGGGTGATGAGCTAGGTATCTTGAACGATCACAGCTACTTGAATGATGAGTTTAAACGCGAAGATGCGCGTTGGGTTAACCGCCCTCAAATTAGCGCAGAAGCGGTCGCATTGGCAGAAACCAAAGGCAGTTATCAGCATCGTATTCACAGTGACTTGCTGCAAATGGTCAGTTTGCGCCGTCAGAGCCCAGTATTCGGCGCTGCGAAAACCGAGATCCTAGAAACTTATCGTCCACATCTGTTTGCTTACTGCCGACAGCATGACAATGGCGATAAACTGCTGGCAGTGTGTAACTTCAGTGAGCATGAACAACGACTCCCAATGTCGATTTGTGACGTTCTAGGCGCACGCCAAGTCGCAGACATCCTAACGGGAGACGAGAAAACTGGCGACGAACTGGTCATGGGCGCATACGACGTCGTCTGGCTGAAAGCCAAGTAACTTCGACGGTTCATCACCCCAAAAAACAAGGGCACGGAATGTGCCCTTTTGTCGTTTTTGAGCCAAAGTAATCTTCACTCTTATAGTGAATGCTAAGTAAATAATCACTCGAAAATAAAATAAGGTGCGCGCATTCTCTATTTTGCTTCTAAGTTTCGGTATTTGGATTATATTGATAAGTAAAAGATGGTATAAATCACCCATTGTCGATAATAATTGAATGCTTATGAAGAAATACGAAGAATTAGTTCAAGATATCATCAGTAAAATTTGCCAAAACGTCATCGATGTGAAGTTGCCATCTGAGCGTGAATTGGCGGAAAAGTATGATATTTCTCGTTTTTCGGTACGAAAGGCGCTGTCCAAACTTGAAGCGATTGGTATTGTGAAATCCAAAGTAGGTTCGGGTTATTTCGTTAATACCTCAATTATTGGTTCGCCACTCATCTATAATTCGGTCACTGAAAATAAATTTGGTGAGATTTCATACAAGAAAATAAAACTGAATAAACGTCTACCCACTACGCATGAAATGCAGATGTTTTCTATCGAGGATGATGAATATCTATGGAATATTAAACGTCTGCGATTAATTCAGGGAAAAGTTACCCAGATTGAGGAAACAAAATTACCCGTAAGTATGTTTCCTAAAATTACCGATGAGATTATTGAAAGTTCACTACAGAAACACGTGTTGTCTTTAGGTTTAGAAATCGACAGTTATTTAACCACTTATCAAGCAATTAATGTTTCTAAAGAAGATGCGGATTTACTGGGTTGTAAACGTAATAGTTCCGCGATGAATATTACTAATCGAGGATTCTTAAAAACAGGTGAAGTCTTTGTGGTGAGCGATATTATTGATATTAATTACCAGTGTACTTATCACACCAAGTTTAATCCCGAGAGTCTTAACTACCGAGATCAAAACGACCGCGAATAGCGGTCGTTTTTTTAGGTCTGCATTTAACGCCGTCGCTAGGACAAACAAGGCATTAAGGCGTGTGAATACTGCCGTCTGGCAAGCGGCTTTGCGTCCATTCGTGTGGGCGGTATTCAACAGGGAAGTCTTGTGCCGCTTCGCGATCCATCTCCACACCGATACCTGCAATTTCAGATGCGTATAGGTAACCGTTGATTGGCTCTGCTGCGTTCGGGAAGACGCGCTGTGTATTGGCTTTGTATTCAACATGCTCTTGAATCGCAGCGTTATGTAGATGCACATTTAAGTGAGTATTCACTGCGGCGCCAATTGGCGTCATATCAGGTGGGCAGTGCCAAGCAATACGAACGCCAAAGCTCTCACAGAAGTGACCGAGTTTCAGTGCTGGTGTGATACCACCGATTTGTGACACGTGGCAACGGATGAAGTCGACACGGCGATTGATGATCAACGCTTTCCACTCTTCAGGGTTGTTAAACAGCTCACCCAAAGCCAGAGATACGCTCGATTGGTTGCGAATATTATCCAACCATTCTGTCTGACTTGGCGGTAGAATATCTTCAATAAAGAACGGGTTATACTGCTCAACTTGTTTCGCGAATTGAATCGCTTGGTTCGGGAACAAACGCTCGTGTACGTCATGAAGAATATGGAATCGTTTGCCATATTTCTCACGTAGGTTTTTGAACATTTCTACCGTGTTTTCAATATATTGGTCTTGGTCGTAGTAAGAGCCTTGGGTTGGGTTTTGCGCCGTTTGAATATTTTCTGGCACACCGCCGTAGAAACCTAACTGACAGCGAATATGTTGATAACCCTGTTCTAGGTATTTATCGACTTGCTCATACAAGCCTTCCATCGTATCGCTGGTGGCATGCGTATATACTTGAATAGCATCACGAGATTTACCACCAAATAATTGATGAAGCGGCATGTTGGCTATTTTTGCCTTAATATCCCAAAGTGCCATATCAACACCAGAAATAGCATTGTTGATCACTGGGCCATTACGCCAATATGCATTGACCATCATCATTTGCCACAGATCTTCAATATTATTTGCATCTTTACCAATTAATAATGGCTTAAGATATTCATCAACCATGGTTTTTACTGCCAATGGTCGTTGTTGGAATGTCGCACAACCGTAGCCCGTTACACCCGATTCTGTTTCTACAATAACAGTAATCAGGTTATGTCTGTCTGGCTTGGTAATCACGCACTCAATATTTGATATGGTATTTTTGTTCACTTCAAACTATCTCTAGTTAACAGGATTTATTTTATATAAGCGTGAAAAAATACAAATTACAAGCGGTAAATTATGCTTAAATTTAACTGGTTCGTTCCTGTTTTGAATTCGGCAAGAAAAACGAACCAATTGGCGAAAAAAGCCGAAAATTTAATTTTTAGCCGTTTTAATGTGAGTTTAATCACTAATTTGTCGATTGGATAAATACCTCCAGTAGCTAAGATGAGCGCAGTGAATGAGCAGACAAAGCACATAGGAAAGTATGATGCAATTGACACAAACAAACATGGCAACTGGCGATGCGTCGTCAGGTAAGGCAGACAGCTTTAGCATGAAACTACAAGAATTGGTCGCGGCACTTGGCGGCAACGAGAACATTGCTAACATTACCCACTGGCTTTGTTGCCGAATTCGAGTGAACTAAATCAGAATCTTACGATCAGATCAGTGACATTCACTCACTAACGACGATTCCATGCCAAAACCCCGCTATAAAACCACTAACTGGCATCAGTACAATAACTCTCTGATTAAACGTGGCTCGCTTACATTTTGGATTGACGAAGAAGCGATAAATCAGTGGAAGCAATCAAAACAGTACAAACGGGGGCGTCCACGACAGTTTAGCGATCTCGCTATTACGACAGCACTCATGGTGAAACGTATCTTCTCTTTACCTTTAAGAGCGTTACAAGGCTTCATCGACTCCGTATTTAAACTGGCAAATGTCCCCTTGGTTTGCCCACATTATACCTGCATAAGTCGCCGAGCTAAGGAGGTCGAGGTTTCTTTTCATACGTCTTCGAGAGGAGTGATTCAACATCTTGCCATTGATGCTACTGGCCTCAAAGTATACGGTGAGGGTGAATGGAAAGTGAAAAAGCATGGTACCGATGGTAAGCGTCGAGTCTGGCGAAAACTCCATCTTGCCGTTGATACTGATACTCATGAAATTATTGCTGCCGAGTTAACACTGTCAGGAGTAACGGATGCGGAAGTGCTTCCTAGCCTGCTCAAGCAAACTCGTCGAACCGTCAAAGTGATATCGGGCGATGGCGCTTATGATACAAGAGACTGCCATAGGGCAATCTTCATAAAGAAAGCCACTCCGCTAATACCTCCGCGAGACGGTGCAGCCTTCTGGGAAAAAGGACATCCTCGTAATCACGCTGTTGGTTGTCAAAAGCTCTATGGCTCAAACAAAAAGTGGAAACAAAAGTATGGTTACCACAAGCGCTCACTGTCTGAAACCGCCATGTATCGAGTGAAGCAGCTACTCGGAGCCTCGCTGACTCTGCGTCACTACAACGCACAAGTTGGGGAGTGTTACGCCATGATTAAGGCATTAAACAAGCTTACAGGGCTAGGTATGCCCGAAACTCAGTATATTGTTTAAAATATAAGCTATTTAGGCAGGGTTAACTCTTAAACTGAATTCAGCAACAAAGCCTTACCCACTGCATGACCCGCTTGCGCTTTAAGCTGGTGGATGAATCGAAAGCCGACAAAGCAAAACTTGAAGCAATTCAAGGCGTAAAAGGCGTGGTGCTTGGACAAGGTCAGACGCAGGTGATCATCGGTGTTGACGTTGAAAAATGGTACTTAGCCTTGTCTGGCGCGAGTGCTGCACCAGAAGATGCAGGAATCGAGCAAGAGAAAGGCAAGCTATTCCAAAATGCAATGCGCGTGGTGGCGGGCATCTTTGGCCCTGTCGTACCTGCGATTGCGGGTTCGGGTATGTTGATGGGTTTGCTATCGGGCTTAATTGCGACCAACGTAATTTCAGAAAGCTCAGATACCGTTTTCTTCTTCCGTTCGATTTCTCTCGCGGTGTTCTTCTTCCTACCTATGCTGGTCTCTTTCTCTGCGGCGAAAGTATTTAAAGTTAACGAATACATTGCGTTAGCAGTGGCTGCGGCGATGATGTCGCCAAAACTATTGGAAAAAGCGACCATTCTTTCTGAAGCTGGCAATGCACCGGAATTGAACGTATTTGGTGTGATTCCAATTGAGCTGCTTAACTACGGCGGCGCGATCGTACCTGCGATTCTAGCGGTTTGGGTGCTGTCCAAAATCACCCCTATGGTAGATAAGTTAGTTCCTGCTTCTGCCAAACCAGTATTCACGCCGCTACTTGCTTTCACTGTGACATCGACTCTTGTGCTCTCTGTTGTTGCC
This sequence comes from Vibrio sp. B1ASS3, assembly GCF_905175355.1. Lineage (NCBI taxonomy): Bacteria > Pseudomonadati > Pseudomonadota > Gammaproteobacteria > Vibrionales > Vibrionaceae > Vibrio > Vibrio sp. B1ASS3. Next base: position 2,017,967 of record NZ_HG992743.1, on the reverse strand, counting down.
CCTGCGGGGATGTGGCTAAGTAACGGCGCAGGTTGGGTAGTGAGCTCACTATTAGAAATCTCACCAACGCTGACCGGATTCGTGTTTGGTCTAACTCGTCCGATTACCATTGTGTTCGGTATTCACCACAGCATGACGCCAATCAGCTTGAACAACTTCGCGCTGTACGGAAAAGATTTGCTGATGCCGATTATGTGTCTGGGTAACCTAGGTATTGCAGGCGCGACGATGGCGATTTGGTACAAGCAACGTAAATACGCAAGCAAAGAGCAATCTTCAGTAACCGTAAGTTCAGGTGTGACCGCAATCCTTGGCATCACAGAGCCAGCACTATTCGGCGTACTGACTAAGTACACTAAAGCACTATTCATGGCGAGCTTGGCAACGGGTATCGTAGGCGCGATTTCAGTGACTATCGATACTCACCTAACAAGCTACATCCTATCTTCGGTATTCAGCCTGCCTGCTTACTTGGCAAGTGGTACTCAGAACTTTGTTCAAGCGGTATTGGGTGTGATTGGCGTGTTCACGCTGTCATTCGCAATGACCATGATGTTTGTACGCATCGATAACAAATAATCCCTTTCTTCTCTCTATGTAGACCTGTCGTGTCCATTTACGACAGGTCTCTTCAGCATGCTTAAAAGAACTGTTATGAAGACAATCGCAATACTTGGCGAATGCATGATCGAGTTGAACGGCAAGCCGTTTGGCGACATGCAGCAGACGTTTGGTGGCGACACCCTTAACGCGGCGGTTTATCTCAGCCGTTGCAGCCAAGCCCTAGGCGCATCACCGAAAGTGCAGGTGCAATACGTCACTGCCATGGGGACAGACACACTGAGTGACGGCATGGTGGCGCGTTGGCAACAAGAAGGTGTGGCTACAGAGTTAGTCTTGAGAGACGAAACGCGTACGCCGGGCCTATATCTGATTCAGTTAGATGACCAAGGTGAGCGCACTTTTCTTTACTGGCGCAATCAATCGGCAGCGCGCTACTTGCTCCAACACGCTGAGTTTGAACGTGTGGCGGAATCACTCAAGCAAGTTGATATGGTGTTTGTTAGTGGTATTAGCTTGGCGATTTTGCTTGAGCAAGATCGTATCCAACTGCTTGAGCTTTTGAGTCGCTTGCGAGCTACAGGCGTAGAGGTTGCTTTTGACAGCAACTTCCGTCTGGCACTCTGGCCGCAAGACCAAATGAAGACAGTTCAAACATGCTATCAAGCGGTTTACCAAACCACAGATTTGGCTTTGGTCACTTTCGATGATGAGCAGCTTATTTGGGGCGATGCAACGGTGCACGACACAATCACGCGTTTGCAGAAGCAAGGGGTGAAAAATGTGGTGGTTAAGCTCGGTGCAGAAGGCTGTTTAGTCGCGGATTCAAATACACCTGAGCCTTACTCTGTGGCAACAACGCCCATAGATAATGTTGTCGATACTACATCGGCAGGCGATTCATTTAACGGTGGCTTCCTCGCTACTTACTTGTCGAGCGGCAACATCAAACAAGCGTGTATGAATGGTAATACCCTCGCCGGTACTGTTATTCAACACAAAGGCGCCATCATCCCACAAGCGCAACCGATACGGCGATTGCCCAGTTCAAGAAATAGATTTACAGGAAACAACATGTCGAATTTAAAAGCTCAATTGAAAGCGTTAAAAGTGATCCCAGTGATCGCCATTGATCGCGCAGAAGACATCATCCCTCTGGGTAAAGTGTTGGCAGAAAACGGCCTACCAGCAGCCGAAATCACATTTCGCTCCGATGCCGCTGTCGAGGCCATTCGTCTATTGCGTCAAGCGCAGCCAGACATGCTGATTGGTGCAGGCACAGTGCTCAATCGTGAACAAGCTATTGCAGCCAAAGAGGCGGGGGCAACCTTTGTGGTTTCTCCGGGATTTAACCCTAACACCGTTAAAGCCTGCCAAGAGATTGGTATTGATATCGTACCTGGTGTTAACAACCCAAGTGCAGTTGAAGCGGCGTTAGAAATGGGACTGACCACATTGAAGTTCTTCCCGGCAGAAGCATCTGGTGGCGTCAACATGGTGAAAGCACTGCTGGCCCCTTATGGTGATGTGGAAATCATGCCAACTGGCGGTATCAATCCTTCGAACATTAAAGACTACCTAGCCGTACCGCGAGTGCTGGCATGTGGCGGTACATGGATGGTCGACAAAAAACTTATCGAAGCGGGTAAGTGGAAAGAATTGGCTCAGCTAACGCGTGAAGCGGTTGAGCTAGTTGCGCAGCAATCTGCTTAATTCTCGATATTCCAAATTTCCCTAACCGCGAGATTTACGGCGGTTAAGGGATACTCAAATAACAACAATAAATCTTAGTAAGCCTTTCTTTTTTTCAGGAGAAGGGGCGGGACTTGCTGTCTCTGAAATCAGCACTTTTACACAATAAAATCTAATACATATAGGGTTTAACATGAACAAAGCACTGAAACTATCTCTGAGCGCCATCGGCGTATGCACGGCACTATCGGCAAATGCGGGCATCAGCATTATCGACAACGAAGAAGGTAACTTTTCTATCGGCGGCGACGTTGAATTGAACTTCAACTACCAAGATCGTGAGTCTAATGATTCTGGCGATCAAGAATTCAACCAAGATGGTCGTGTACTGATCGAGTTTGCCGGTGAGAAATTCACAAGCAACGGTCACTACGTTGGCGTGAAAGCGCAGCCTTTGTTTGAAAGCACGGGCGACGTAAATCTTGATGACGCATACTTCGAGTTCGGTAAGAAAGACAGTTGGGCAATCAAAGCGGGTCGTTTTGAAGCTTATGATATGTTCCCTGTTGGTTTGGATGTGTTCCTAGAGTACTCAGGTGATACCTCTAACGAGCTTTACACTGATGGCTCGGCTTACACTTATCAGATGAAAGAAGCGCGCGGCCGCGGATCTGATGGTCAGCTGATGTACAGCCAAAGCTTCGGCAATCTTTATCTGGAACTGAGCACCATGATTGGTGACCGTTCGGATCTTTTCCATGAAGGTACCGATGGCGGCAAATACCACGGTCAAACCATTACAAGCAGCAAAGACTCCTTCTTAGTACGCCCTGTTGTTGCTTATCAAATGGGTGATTTCAGCCTAGCAGCCTCGATGGAAACCAACCTCGTTTCTGATGCGGTGGTGACCGATCAAGGTGTTGATATTTCTGACCGTACTGGTTACGGCTTAACAGGTAACTGGACCAGCGGTGATTGGTCGGTGAATGCAAACGTGGCTTACCTCGATGCGGTTGACGAAAACAACTTCTCGACCGGGATTAACGCACTTTGGAAAGGGCTAGGTATTGGCTACGTTTACGCGCTGAACGAATACGAAAACAAAGAGATCAAAGACTGGGCAGAAGGCGATGTGAAGGTATCTACGCTTTACGCTTCTTACGAGTTCACGGACGTGCTAGAAGTGGAGAACTTCTCAGTGCTACTGGGTTCTTACTTCACAACCGTTACCAACGATCTTAGCGCGAACTCACCAAGCGAAGCGTTTAAAGAAGAAGACGATTTCGGCGCGCGCGTTCGCCTGTTCTACGAATTCTAGTTTGGTCTAACGTACGAATCGCAACAACTCAAAAGGGCACAGTCAGTGCCCTTTTTGAGATCATCAATCATGCGCTTTTGCGAGCTTGTGACTTATCCGTTTTATTGGTTTCAGTGGACTTTTCTTTCAGCGTCACCACTTCTTTTTCTGGTAGTTCTGCAGCCTCTCCGAAGAACTTACCACCCGCTTCGATACTCAAGTTGTTACTCCAGATTTTGCCACTGACACGGCCTTTTGCTAAAACCTGAATGTGTTCCGCATGGCAGTTACCATCAAGCAGGCCATTGACGATCAGTTGTTTAGCGTAGATGTCGCCTTTAACTCGGCCACTCTCTGCGACGATCAATGTGCCTTCGACGTGCAATTGGCCTTCGATGATGCCATCAACCTGAATATCGCTTTCTACTTTGAGTTCTCCGCTAACAGAACAGCCTTTGGCGATGAGAGTTGAAGCTGATGAGCCACTCGTTGTTCCACGGTTTTGATTAAAGATTCCCATCGTATTCTTCGCTCCTTGGTAAAGATGTCTTCAAAATTATTGAGGTTCCAATCCACGAATGGCCTTGGGTTTACAGCTCTTCCAATAAATCTCACTTCATAATGAAGGTGAGGACCGGAAGAGAGTCCGGTGTTACCAGAAATGGCGATGAGTTGGCCTTTTTTGACGAACTCACCGGTTTTGACTTTGAACTCTTTCAAATGGGCATAAGCGCTCGAAAAGCCAAAGGAATGCTGTATACGCAGTAAGTTTCCATACCCTTTACTACTTCGGCGTGTGGTCTCTATTACGCCATCAGCAGAGGCATACACTTTGGTACCAGTGTTAACCGCAAAATCTAATCCTCGATGCATTTTTGTTTTTTTGGTAACCGGATGAACACGCTTGCCAAACCCCGATGAAAGCCGTGCTTTACCAACTGGAGAGCCGTTGGGGATCTGGTTGAGCATCACCATTCGAACATTGGAGGTGATAGCGGCGGTATCAAAGCGCGCATCCAAACTCTCAGTGTTGGATTCGTTAGCGACACCGAGCACTTTCTCTAATTCGCCTAAACGCTCCGAGACCAATTGAACGCGCTCTTCTCGCTCTGAGAGGTCATTCTCAAGCTCTGATTTTAGAGCCTTTAGCTCACTTAACTCCTGACCCATACTGCGCGATTGCTCGGTTAACTTTGCTTGCTCAAGTACGGCGTCATCGACCTGAGAATAAAGATGATTGATCAAGATAGCGGTTGCGGTTAATCCCAAAATAAATGCCACCAAGCCCGTTTTAAAGTTGCGCTGCATGGCTTTGCTGAAGTACCAATGCTTAGAGCCATTGATGTTGGAAATAGAGATAGTCAGCTGATCTTTCATGGTGATTAATGGCGCGATAGACGTTCAACATTCGTTATTGATAGCTCTGACTTTAAGTAAAAGTACGACCGTCTTCTAGAGGAGGAATCGACGAAAATGTCAGGTCGTGAGCTGTTTTCAGACAATAGAGAAAAATCGGTAATTGGATTTAATATTGCGTGGATTTTGGCCGATAGGGTATAGCATTTATGAAATTTTATTGAGTGAGTTGCTAATAGTGCGGTCGCGCAATTTAACCCACTTCACGGTTCATCTTATAAATGTTGGATATCTTAAGAAATTGGCATTCAGCAAATTGATAACTCTGTTAGGCCGTTTATCATGGCATTGCAGATGAATAAATGCCGAAAATTGTCATCCTTCCCAAGCATTTATTCGGGGCTCAATGCTCACTCAAACCAATCTGTTGGTTTGAGGAAATAAAACTAAGACAACGGAGTTGGTCGTGAAAAAACTATTATTAGCTACTGCAGTGGTCGCAGCAGCAGGCGGTGCCGCGTATGTGTACCAAAATAACCTTGCCCAAGGCGAATCTTCAACCTCGCTACTTTCCCAAGTTCCAGCGGATACCTTGTTGATTACCTACCAAACGGAACCTTTTAATCACTACGAATACATGAACGCATTCGGCACGTCACAGCAGCCGCCAATGGGAGAACTATTCGTAGAAGAAGATCTGACTCCTGGTTTAGAGTTTGCGGTTAACTTCTTGGATGCGTACATGGCAGCGGCGTCTTCTCCTGAGAGCTTGAAAGCCTTCTTAGGTACGGGCGATATGGTAAGCCCAATTATGTACACCCTAGGCCTTGTTCCTGTTTACAAGGTACAGCTAGAGAACCCTGCGGCACTATGGAAAACCTTGGATGAACAAGAGCAACTTGCTGGCATCCAGCATGAGCTTGTGAAGCTAGATACGGTTGAGTTCCGCCGCTACGAGCTGACGGATTCGCAAGATCCACAATTGGGTCTTGGTCTGGCGGTGGCAGTGGTTAACAACGTGCTGACCGTAACTTTCGACATTCCTGAACTTGGTGTTGAGAACCCACTTAAACTGGCTTTTGGTCTTGAATCTCCGAAGAGCAGCATTGTCGATTCCGGCCGTCTTGAAGCGGTACAAACTAAATACGGTGCGAGCAACAACTCATTCGGTATTTTCGACATCCGCGAAATCATTAAAGGTCTAACGACACTTGATGGCAACAGAATGGCGCGCCAACTGAAGATGGCCGACTCTGACCCAACGCTAGAGCAACTGCGTTCTCCTGCGTGTCACACTGAATTCACTCAAATCGCTGAAAACTGGCCGCAAATGGTCGCGTTTGCCGAGTACAGTGCAGGTGACGATAAAGCTCGCATCAACGGCGGCTTTGTTGTTGAATCGAAAAACCAAGTGATTCTTGAAGCATTGCAATCAGTGCGCGGTGTCTTAGCGGAATCAAATGGTGAGCAGAGCATGTTTAGCGTGGCATTAGGTCTAGACGTGGCAACCTTGGCACCTGCGATTGGTAAGATCTGGACAGATTTAACGACCCCTGAGTACCAGTGTTCAATCCTAGCGCAAGCGCAAAATGACATGCGTGGCCAAAACCCAGCTCCGGCGATCAGCATGGGCGCGGGTATGGCAAATGGCCTGAAAGGTTTGAGCATGGAAATGTTCGGTCTTGATGTGAACATGAATGGCCAATACGGCCCTGAGCTAGGTCAGCTGGATGCGATCTTCTCTATCTCAGCGGACGATCCAAACATGCTGCTGCAAACGGCACAAATGTTCATGCCAGAGTTGGCTCAGATTCAAATCCAACCGGATAACCAACCAGTGAACATCGGTGGTCTGCTTGAACCATACGCAGGTAAACCAATGGATGTATTTGCTCGTCTAAACGGCAGCCACCTAACGCTTTACAGTGGTGAGGCAGCAGCGGCAGCAAGTGAGAAAGTCATGGCTCAACCGCTAACGGCCAATGGTCTATTGAGCTTCACTATGGACTCAGATCGCGTACTGGAAGTGATTGAAACAGCGTCAGAAGTGTCTGGTGAGCCAGTACCGGAAGACGTGAAGATGAGCCTACAAGGTGAGCTTGTCGGTGGTATGGCTTTGGACGTGACCAAAGATGGCATTGTGTTTGACTTCGATTACACAAGCTCAACCAAGCCACAAGTGAAGGTAGCGCAGCAATAAGCGTGACTCACCGGCTTCAAGCTCGAAGCATTTCTTCATAATCAAAAGGCGACCTCGGTGTCGCCTTTTTTATTTTTCTCGCGACAGCCCTTCAATTTCTTCTCTTTCATTCAAAAGTGACCACCAAATAAGATCGATAAAAATCAGTGGGATGGATCTTTTCTTCTTATCAATGATCAAATGTATCTTTACTAAAACTGTACGGTACAGTACAGTTTGTAAAAATCATTAAGTTGGGTTTCAAAAATGAAGAAGAAAGTCATTGCGTTGTCGCTTGTTATTGGTTCGTTAGTCGCTGCAGGTTGTGCGTTATACCAACCAAATACAGTGACCACTGATAACGCTTATGTTCACTCGGATGTGACGGCGATTTCTCCGGAAGTCGGTGGGCAGGTAAGCCAACTTTTTGTCGAAGATAACCAGTGGGTCAGCAAAGGTGCGCCACTGTTTTCGATTGATGATGAAGATTTCATTGCCAACCAAGAAATCGCGAAGTCAGCGTTAGATGTCGCAAAAGCTGCGCTGACCGCAAATCAAACCAAAACTGAAATGCAGCTGGTAAAGATTGAACAGGCGAAGCAGGGCATTCACAGTGCAAGTGCCAACGCGGAACATCAAGCGGCGGAGTTCAAACGTCTTTCACGCTTGGTACAAAAGCAGTCGGTGAGTAAGAACCAATTTGAAGCGCAAAGAACGCGTTCTATTGAAGCGAGCAGCAATCTTGAAACTGCCAAGCTAGCGCTAGCCGCTGAACAGAAGCAACTTGATGCGCTAGTAACAGAAAAAATGCAGCTAACCGCGCAACGCAAGCAAGCAGAAGCGAACTTGAGATTGGTGAATATCGCTCTTGAGCGAACCATCGTTCGAGCGCCTTTTGATGGTTATGTGGCAGACAGACAAGTGCAAGTAGGTAAGTTTGTTCAACCGGGTATGGGGTTGATCGTGATGGTGCCGGATTACGTTTGGATTGAGGCAAACTTCAAAGAGACTCAACTAGAGAACGTCGCACAAGGGCAAGATGTAGAAGTGGTGTTAGACATGTTCCCTGATCATCCGTTGCATGGTCGTGTATCTTCTATCACCCCTGCAACAGGCGCGCAGTTTAGTTTGTTGCCACCGCAAAATGCGACCGGTAATTTTGTGAAAGTAGTACAGCGTGTGCCAGTGCGTATTGAGTTGGATATCCCACAAGAGCTTAAACTGCGCATCTATCCTGGCTTGTCGGCTGAAGTGTCGATTGAGACCGCAACGCAAGGTTAATCGTCATGAAAACACGTTCACCATTGCTGATTTTTGCGCTGTTCGCTATTGCGGCTTTTGGGATCAATTCGGTGATGCTTACCGAGTTGTCCCACGAGATGGCCGCAACATCCGGTTTGTCCACAGATGAAGTCGAGCTAGTGAAAATCGGCTTTATGATCACTCAAGTGTTGGGATTTATGTTTACCCCTATCTTGGTGCGTAAGCTTGGAGCGTCATTGCCATTGCACTCTGCATTGCTGGTGGGTTTGGGAACGAACCTTGCGCTCTATTGGACTGGTCAGCATGCGTTGTTGTTCACGCTGACTTGGTTAGTAAGCGGCTTTTTCATGAGCATGTTATTGGTGGTGGTGAACCTTTATCTACTCAATACTTTTGAGCAGCGTTGGTTGCCTGCGATTATTGCGCTGACACTGATCTTCTCAACACTGTTACCAATGGGCGCTTATCCGTGGTTGGTGGCTGAGATTGTTGAAGAGTTTGATTGGTCGTTTCTGAATGTTGCCTCGGCTTGGTTGTACTTTTCAGCTCTAGTAATTATCGGTGTATACAAACCTCAGGCGATTGAGATTGAAGCCAAGCCAAAATCATCAGCTTCAGTTTACTTCGTACTCGCGTTAACGATGGGTTTGGTGGTGTTCCTACTAATGCGCGGCAGCTACTACAACTGGTTGGATTCAGACTGGTTTGTACAGGCTTCTTCTGTCACTGCAGCACTGGTTTTGTTGGTGGTGTATCAGTTGGTGAAAACGCGCCAATTGGATACTGCGTCGATGCAATTGCACGGTAAGTTAAAGACCAACGTGTTTATGTATAACGCCTTTCTTGCGGGCTTTGCCGTGATGGCAAGTACAGTGCTGTTTGCCAACTTCCTAAAAATGGCGATGCACTACAACAGCCTCAATGCGGGTTATGCACAATTACCGTCGTTTTACGCCATGTTGGTCGGCATGCTGGTAAGTGTATTAGTGTATTACTTCCGCCGTCCGCTGGCGGATGCTGTGGTGCCTTTTGGCGTACTGATGATTCTACTGTCGGTGCATGAGTTCAGCCAATTACCAAGCTTTGTTGGTACAGAGTCACTACCCATCCCAATGCTGCTGCGTGGTTTTGGTGTTGGCTTGTTGAATGTGTCGGTGACGATTGCGGTGTTGATGTACTTCCAAGTTGGGCAGCGATTAGAAGGCATAGCAAACTTCTATCTGTTCCGAACCATGGGCGGAGTTATTGGCGGGGCGTTTTTCTCTCGTGTGATTCAAAGCCACAGCGCGCAAGCATCGGGCGAAATCGGTCGCACTCTGGACGGTTCAAACCATGTGTTTGCGGCGTATGAACAGGCATTGAGCAGTGCGATTCTGACTCATGGTCGCTTACCTAATCCGGCACTTGGGATGAGCCAAATTAGTGCGGTTGTGAAAGAGCAAGCTACGACATTAGCACTGAGTAATTCGTTGGTGATGTTCATTGTCTCTATTTTTGCGCTTGCGCCAATCTTGTTGATTGGTAAGAAGCTAGCCGCAAAACAAGAAGCGCATTGAGGTTAGGTAAACAGAACAAATAGCCAGCCAAGCAACTCGGTAACTAAGCCGTAAAAGAACAAAGGGAGCCAATGTGCTCCCTTTGTTTTCTGGGTTTGAGGTTCTTATCGCTGATAAAGTTTAAGGAACGCTGCCACCGCTTTTTGTGTATGCGAATCCAATTCTTCATCGCTTAAGAAATCAAAGCCCATCAGTGCCATATTCTGGTAATCCATTTTGATCAGCGCGAGTAGTTGACCACAGGCTAAATCGGCATCATCGATGTTAAGTTGCTGGCTGATGGTGTCGGTTTTTAGAAACTCAATTAAGTATTGATGAATGCGCTGCGGCCCAGTTTGCCAAAACTGATTTGGAACCGAATCATGTTTATTAAAATCGGCAGAGATGATGCGATAAAGCGATAGGATGGGGTTAGAGCAAATGCCGCGTAGATACTTCTTAGCGAAGTCTTCTAAGGTTTCTTTCAGAGGTTGATCCTGTTTATCAGCAAGTTGGAAAACGGACTCTAGGCTGATCTTGGTGTTATGCGCAAGCACTTCAACAAACAACCCTTCTTTGTTGGAAAAGTAACGATAAAGGGTCTGTTTTGAACCACCACAAATTGCAACGATTTGATCGAGTGACGTGTCCTTGTAACCCTGCTCAATAAACAGCTCGGTTGCCACTTCGATGATTCGAGTTCTTTTCTTTTCAGTAGATGCGCGCATAACTAAATCAACCTAAATAAAACTGTTCAGTACAGTATCATTAATGCTGCTCGGACACATCGCTTTTCCGCGTTTAACGCTTCTTCATTGACCAAAATTAAAAAAGGCGACACGAGGCCGCCTTTGGAATCAGATTGGTTACGTTAACGTCGGTAGTACAACGAAATACGGTTGCCGTTAATCTCTTGCACGATAAATGGAATCTCGTAAATATCGCTCAGCACGTCGGCATCAATCACTTCTTCAACCAAGCCCGCTTTGATGACTTCACCAAGTTTCATCGCCACGATGTGGTCAGAGTAACAAGACGCAAAGTTGATGTCGTGAATTACGATTACTACAGCTTTGTTCTTCATTTCCGCAAGCTTACGTAGCGTACTCATGATGTCGACGGAGTGCTTGATGTCGAGGTTATTCAGCGGCTCATCCAAGAAGATGTAGTCGGTATCTTGCGCCACCACCATAGCAATAAACGCCATTTGACGCTGACCGCCCGACAATTGGTCGATAAAGCGATCTTTCAAGTGGTCGATTTCCAGATGCTGCATCGATTCATCAATGATGCGGTGATCTTCTTCTGTCAGACGACCTTGCGAGTAAGGGAAGCGACCAAACGCCACCAAATCACGCACCGTAAAGCGCATGTTGATATTGTTTGACTGGCGCAGCACTGATAGGCGCTTTGCTAAGTCTTCGGTGTTCCATTGGTCAAGCGGCTTATCACCAATCACGACGCTACCAGCATCGCTTTCTGTTAGGCGACTCGCCATCGACAGTAGTGTACTTTTACCCGCACCGTTAGGACCAATAATGCTGGTTACTTTGCCAAGTGGAAAAAGGGCATCGGCGTTTTTTACCACGTATTTTTCGTTGTATTTTTTGCTAAGACCTTGAATACGGATCATGTGATAAACCCTTAATCGAATTTGTTTTTCATAAGCAGAAGCAAGAAGTAGCCGCCGCCGATAAAGTTGATAATAACGCTGATGGTGGTGTCGAAATCGAAAAGGTTTTCAACCACCCATTGACCGCCGGACAGCAGCACAACTGACAGTACTGAGCTCGCAACAATCAATAAGCGATGCTGGTAGCCAGTGAAGATTTGGCGAGCCAGAGCCACAACAATCAAGCCAAAGAACAGGATTGGGCCAATCAATGCGGTCGAGATAGACACCATCAAAGTGATGATGAACATGACTTGCATGGTCAGTTTGTGGGTATCCACACCTAGGCTTTTCGCATTGTCGACGCCAAGCCACATTACGTCCAATTTGTGAGCAATACGCATTAGGTACGCGCCGCAAAGCAGCATCGGAACCACACACCAGTACACCAACTCACTGTTGATGTTGTTAAAGCTAGCGAACATAGAACTTTGGATGAAGGTGAACTCATCTGGGTCGGTGATCATGGTGAAGAAGCCGGTGACGCTATTGAACAAGCTGCTCAGTACGATACCAATCAACAACAAGGTGAAGATATTGCGCTGACGACCACGGAAGTAGAAGCTGAACAAGGTCATTGCACACACAATCATGATGCCAGTCGACAACACGAAGTTGAGTTTGCTGTTGATGACCAAAGCGCTCAAGCCACCAAACATCACCACAAGCAGAACTTGAATCATCACGTACATGGAATCAAAACCCAGAATCGAAGGGGTAAGGATTCGGTTGTTGGTGATGGTCTGGAAAATCAGTGATGATGACGCAATCGCCATTGCTGCCAAGACAATCGCCAGTACTTTCGGGATGCGACGTGACAAGAAGAACTGGTAGTTATCTGGCGTTAAGCCTTTACCGATGAACACCGCACAAATCAAAACTGCCGCGATTGCCAGCAGCGTTACTTTCATAGAATCACGCATTCGATTTGTCTCTCAGAACTAGGTAAATGAAGATTGAGCCACCCAAGATGCTGATGATCATCGAAATTGGAATCTCGTAAGGGAAAATGATAAGACGACCGAGGATGTCGCAAGTAAGCACCAAAATCACGCCTGCGTATGCGGTCCAAGGTAAGTTGCGACGCATGTTGTCACCAATGAACAGCGACACTAGGTTTGGCACGATAAGCCCAAGAAACGGAATCATACCAACGATCATCACTACCGATGACGACAGCACAGCCACAAGGATGACACCGACTAAAACAATGCGTTGGTAGTTCAAACCGATGTTCTTAGCGAAGCTCTCACCCACACTCGCCGCGCTAAAGCGGTTGGCGTAAGCGTAAGCCAGAACCGAGACTGGCAGAGCGAGATACAAGAACTCGTAGTTACCGCGCAATACCGATGCGAAGTTAGCCACCGTCCATGAACCAAGGGTCTGTACTAGGTCGTATTTGTAGGCAATAAAAGTGGTCATGGACGAAACCACGTTGCCGTACATGATGCCTATCAGTGGGACGAGCACGGTGTTCTTAAACTTCAATCGTTGCAAGAAGCGCACGAAGATCACCGTACCAATCACAGAGAACGCGAAGATGGTGATCAGGTGTACCCAACTGCTCATGTCTGCAAACAGAATCAGCGCGACGATGTAGCCGAACATTGCCCAATCGACCGTACCCGTGGTGGATGGGGCAGCAAAGCGGTTTTGTACGATCTGCTGCATGATCAAACCAGCAATACTTAAACCTGCGCCAGCTAAGACGATGGCAAGCAAGCGGGGTAATCGGCTAACCAGTAAGATGTTCAGACTGTGGCTGTCACCGGCCAAAATCTGCGAGAGAGAAACGTTCGCCACCCCAACCAGCAAAGAGGCGCAGGAGAGTACGACGAGCAACAAAAAAGCCAAGATATGATGTAATTTCATGGTGTATTTATAGGGTGATAAAAACAACAATGACCTTTCGCACCGTGAAGCGGGAAAGGTCATCGATTAGAGTGAGATTGAACCGAATCTGTTAGTTAGCAATGACTTGGTTCAGCTCTTTAATCATGGTTTGCGTCGATTGGTAGCCACCTGCGGTTAAGTACCAAGCCGCTGGGTCCATAAACAGCACGCGGTTGTTTTTCGCCGCTGGTGTGGACTTCACAAGATCGTTGTCGAATAGCTGTTTTGCTTTACCGCTGCTCTGACCGATCGCTTGTTCGCGGTCAAGGATAAGCAGTACTTCAGGCTGCGCATCAGCAATGTATTCGAATGAAATCAGGTTGCCGTGAGTGCGTGGTACAGATTTCACGTTCTCAGAAGTCGAAGTTGCAAAACCTGCTTCTTCATACACAAATGAGAAACGGCTGTTGGTACCAAACATCGCCAAGCTGTTACCGCTGTTTGAGACGGTCAGTGTGCGTGGTGGCTGAGCTTCTACTTTTGCGTGAAGATGGTCGATTTGCTCTTGAACGTCTTCGATTAACTGCTCTGCTTGTTCTTCTTTGTCGAAGATGTCACCCAGCGTGCGCCAGTGTTCTTGGGTTGTTTTCCAGTAGTCGGTGGTGTCGATACGGAACATGTAAGTTGGCGCGATGTCGCTCAGATCTTTGTAGATATCTGCCATGCGACCTTCTGCGATGATTAAGTCTGGCTTGAGCATGAACAGCGTCTCGAAGTTCACTTCTTTCACGCTACCCGTATTTGCGAACGAGTCGATTTGGAATTTTTCGAGTGACTTTGGCAGCAGCGTCTTTGGCATGCCGACGGGTGTTACGCCCAAAGCATCAATGTAGTCTAAACTGCCGTAACCCAACACAACGACGCGTTGTGGAACGCCATCAATGTCTACTGTGCCCAAGCTGTGTTGGTAGGTTTTAGCCATTGCCCCCATAGGAGCCAATGCAAGCAGCAAAGTTCCCGTTGCTACGCGAAGAGAAGTTTTACCAAACATAATGATTTCCAAAAGGTGCGGTGCAATCTCGCATTAGTGCCTTAAAAACAAAGAGTGCTTTAAAAAAATAGAGCGCGAGATTAGTCGTAAAGCGGTATAACTTATTTGATTAAAATCAAATAAGAATGATTATTGATTGCAGACACATTAGCAGATAGTCTATATGCAGCAACAGAATTAGCGGAATAGTGAGTATTCAAAAAATGAATTTAGCTCAAGTCGACTTGAACTTATTGTTTATTCTCAAACACCTACTTGAAGAGAAGCATGTTTCCAACACCGCGGTATCGCTCAATATGAGCCAACCATCGGTGAGCCGCTCTTTACAGAAACTCAGAAACTTGTTCAACGATGAGCTGTTAGTACGTACTGCACACGGCTATGAATTGACCCCAAAAGCCGAAGTGATCAAACAAGATTTGAACACGGTGTTAACTGGGCTAGAAAAGCTGATGTACGGCCAGTCATTTGTGCCAGAAAAGAGCAACGGTACGATCCGTTTTTACGGCTTGGTTCCACAGGTAATTTTCTTACTGCCACCGATTGTTTCTCGCATCCGCGAAGAAGCGCCGAACATGATTGTCGATATCGATTCCATCCCGAAACGCCATTTCGATTCGCTGATCGCAGGGGATGTGCATTTTGTGCTCTCAACCGCCGAGCCACCTAGCTCTGAGCAGAATTTGTACCGCATGAAAATTGCCAATCGCGACTACCGATTCTTGATGAGCGAAACTCATCCACTTGCCCATGTTGAGGAACTGACGGTGGAGATGCTTCTCGATTGCAACTTCGGTCAAATCTCACTTCAAGGTGGCAAAACCCTGTCAATTTATCACCGTTTTGTTGAGCTTGGCGTGGTGGATAAAAAACGCCAATTATCGATTCCTGTTCAGCTTTCAAACTTCAATGCCGCACCAGCGATCGCCGAGCAAACGGATGTGATTTTCCACTTACCAACGCCGTTTGCACAAGACGCTTGCCAGGGTAGGAAATTGATCACCAAAACCGTACCAAAAGCGATTCGAATGGACAGTGAATCGGTCTATTTATACTGGCATAAGCGCTATCATAACGACCCGATGTGTAATTGGGTTAAGTCATTGTTCAAGGAAATATATGGCTCAACTGAGGCTGAATGGTAAAGAATATTATTATTCGTTTTCGACATAGTGGTAATTAATCCTACAAATGCTCGGTTGCTTGTCTTCGTCAAATAAAGGCTATTTAATGCGAACCATTATCATTATAAGTTCCATTAAAATTTATAGGTTTTTACCATGTCGAAGACGACTCCGTTTGCGCCAAAACCATTAGCAGTGGTAATCGGTGCGCTATGTACCTCTTTTTCCGTCTTTGCTGATACAACGCCAATCGAAACCGATGAGCAGCTTGTTGTAACAGCAACTCGTACCCAGATGGAGCTGAAAGACGCTCCAGCTTCTATGTCGGTGATCACCGCTGAAGACATCGAAAACGATCCAGGCATCACGCTGGCGGACATCGTGTCTAACGCAACCAGCGTGGAGTCAGACTTTGACAGCACACGTGCAGGTCGTCAGCAAATCTCGATTCGTGGTATGGATTCGAAATACACACTGATCATGGTAAATGGCCGTCGCATGAGTTCGGCAAGTGCGATCGTACGTGGTAACGACTTCGATCTTTCTGCGATCCCAATGGATTCAATTGAGCGAGTAGAGATCATCCGTGGTCCTATGTCGGCGCTTTACGGCTCTGACGGTATGGGCGGTACGATCAACATCATCACTAAGTCGCCAAGTAACGATTGGAGCTCTCAGCTCAGCTTAGACAACACCACGCCAAACGATGGCAATGGTGGTCAAGAGTACACAGTGGGTCTAACCACGTCTGGCGCTCTGATTGAAGACACACTATTTGCTCGTTTCTCTGTTTCTCAAACGAGCCGCAACGCATGGCAGCCATACTCTGGCGAGAAAGGGGGCATCGATCGTGAAGAGGTTACTGCACTTGAAGATCGCGATAGTTTAGCGATGTTCGGTACGCTTTCATGGCATTTGGCGGACAATCAATTTATCGATCTTGACCTTGGTTACAGTGACGATGAGCGTGATACCGCAGCAGAAAGTGGCACTACGGTTCTGTTCTCGGAGTCTCGCGTTAAACGTAATAGCCAAGCATTATCGCATACCGGTTTTTGGTCTTGGGGTGATACGCAAGTTCGTTACTCACGTGAAAACGTAGAGAACATTGAAGCGGCAAACGATGGTGCTGATTCAATTGAAGAACTAACACAAATTTTTGAAGCGTCAGCAACCACTTACCTAGGTGAAAGCCACACTGTGACGTTTGGCGTGGACTACCAAACTAGCGAGCTAACCAACCCAGAGCACATCGTGGGTAACAAAGCAGAAGCTTACCAAGGTGCGGTATTTATCCAAGACCAATGGGAAATGACCGATACGCTAATGGCGACGATTGGTGGTCGTTTGGATAAGCACGAGCACTACGGCGAAGAGTTCAGCCCGCGTGTGTACCTAGTACACCAAACAACGGAAGACTTGGTACTGAAAGGTGGTGTGGGTAAAGCGTTTAAGGCACCAACCATGACGCAAAACCACCCAGATTTCTCGATGAGCAGCTGTAAAGGTAACTGTAACATCGTAGGTAACGAAGATCTGGAAGCGGAAACCAGCGTGAACTACGAGTTCTCGGCGCTATACAGCGGTCGTAACTGGAACCTTGAAGGCGCGGTATTCCGTAACGAAATCGAAAACCTAATCGAACAGACGGACATCTTCTGTGAAGTCGGTACGTGGTCGAGCGCAGTAATGAGCTGCATTGATGATAACGGCGACCCTATCGATCGTGAACTGTCTAATCCGTACAAGTCTTACCAAAACGTATCGAAAGCCGTTATTCAAGGTGTGGAGCTAACGGGTAGCATTCAGTTCAATGAGCAATGGGCGATGTCTGGTAACTACACTTACTTAGACACCGAAGATAAGTCGACAGGTGAAGAGCTGAACGAGCGTTACAAGCACTCTGCATTTGCACGCCTAAACTGGTACCCAACTCAAGATTTGAACCTGTTTGCGAGCGCACGCTACCGTGGCGACCGTAAGATTGATTCTCAGCTAACGCAAGACGCTTACACCACGATGGATTTAGGTACGGTTTACCATGTGAATGATGCACTACGTATTCGTGCGGGTATCACCAACCTAACCGATGAAAGCGTATCAAGAGAGCTAGAAAACATCGGTTATGTTGAAGCACCGCGTACTTACTACGTTGGTATGACAGCAGACTTTTAAGCTCTAATTACAGACTGATTCGATTGGATTTAAGTCGAATTTAATCGAAGCAAGACATGGCGTTGCAGTACACTCTGTAACGCCTTTTTTGCTTTTAGGGATAAATAGGAAAAGACAATGCTTCAAACTTCTTGGTTATTTTGGGCGCTCATGTCGGCGGTATTTGCGGCGATGACCGCAGTGTTGACCAAACTTGGTGTGGCGAATATCAACTCTGATTTGGCGACCTTTATTCGTACTTGCGTGATTCTTGTTTTGGTTGGTTTGATTGCTTATGCGACCAAGCAGTTCAGTGCCATTGGAGAGATCTCGACCAAAGGCATGGTGTTCTTGGTGTTATCGGGTTTAGCGACAGGTGCATCGTGGCTGTGTTACTTCCGCGCCATGTCATTGGGGCAAGCCTCTCAAGTTGCACCGATCGACAAACTAAGCGTGGTGCTGGTGGCCATATTCAGTGTGGTTTTACTGGGAGAAAAGCTCAGCATGGTCAACTGGATGGGGATTGGCTTGATCACCGTTGGCGTGATTTTGGTGAGCCTACAAAGTTCTTAAATGTCACTATTACCTAAGTCTCTCGTCTCTTTGAATAGTGAGACGGATGTAATTCAGAGTCGATATGCAGAGAGCATGGGCTTCAAGAGAACAGTTTGGTTTCTCAGCACTTTGCTCTTCGATTCTTCGAGCACTGTTCTTTTCATTGCGTCCTTTGCGCTACTTTCTGAATCACAAACGCTTGGCACTGATTAAACTGAGCGAAAGCGTATAACTCCTCTTCTAAGGCGACGAAAAACGCTTCTCTTTCTTTGAGCGAAGGCTCGGTGACTAGGTTAAGAACGTTCAGCGTTGAACTGGTTTTATCCACTTTGCAGTCGGCGCGCGCGACCAGCTTTCCATCCCACAATATTGGCAAACAAAAGTAACCAAACTGGCGTTTTGGCTCTGGAACATAACACTCTAGCAAGTAATCAAAGTTGAAAATTGCACTGGCGCGTTTTCGTTGGATAAGCAGGTTATCAAATGGGGAAAGGATTTTAGCGCGTTTGCGGTTGAGCCGTTTGTCGAGCAAGTTCAGCGCATCGCTACAGGCATAGTAAGCTGAATTGTTGATGCTAATGGCTTCAATCTCACCCAAATCGACCAATTCGGACAGAGCTTGTTGTACAGGCTTTTTAACCCCTTTCAGTAGGTAAACCATTTCAGGCAAAGTACCGAACCCATGAGATCTAAGATAATTGAGGACTAAGAATCGCGCGTGTTCTTGCTCGGTTGGCATCGATGTATCAACGTCTTGAGGCAGAACATGTGAGGTTAGGTCATACACTTTCTGGAAGCCGCGACGTTCGCTAATCATTAAATCGCCCTGCATGTATAAGTTCTCTAGGGCGCGTTTGGTTGGCTTAGTATTCCAACCATCGGTCTTATGGTTGGCGGATTCGAAATCCTTTGCCATCAATGGGCCTTCTTGCTCAATTCTCTTCAAGATAGACGCCATCAAGTCGTGGTCTTTTTTGTACCAATGCTTCTGCTGATCAGATTTGATCGCCGCTTTGCGAGGTAAGCTATGACGGTATTGCGACATAGGTAAATACGCCGCCGCATGAGACCAATATTCGAAGACTTTCTTTTCTGCCACCAGTTGGTCTAGGTGCTCAAGTTGGTAGCTTGGGTTTCGGCTCCACAAAGTATGATGGTGGGCGCGCTGAACGACAGAAATCGTATCAATCTGCACATAGCCCAGTTGCTCAAAGACGGCTAAGGTCTTTGCTTTAGCGCTGCCTTTGTTGCTTGCTAGCGGCAACCCTTGAGAGAGCAGAGCTAACTTTTGTGCTTGAGCAAGATTGAGTGATTTCATGTCGTTATTTGTCTTCCTTGTTACTTTCTCTATTGCTCGGAAGGTTGCTCAGTGGCAAAGCCTCGCAGAACGTTGGTCAGTGTGATGGTCGCAAAGACCACAATCACCAATGACAGATGCCACGCTTGGCTTAATCCGAGTTGCACCAATGCCATACTCACAATCGATGACACCACCATTTGGCCACCGCCCGACATCGCCGCAGCTGCACCTGCTTGTTTCTTATAGGGTTGCATTACCATGGCTTGAGCACAAGGTAGAGCGATGGCATTGCCTAAAATCATCAACAGTTGTCCAAGCATTAAATACAGTGGCTCTACAGGGCAGAAGAACAGCCACGCTGCGGAACTTACATGCAGGATTGGCGTGACCAATAGCATCTTCTTCGTGCCGATGATTGGGCGCACACGGTTACAGATACTGGTGCCGCAAATCATGCCGAACGCCGGAATCAGTGCCCACATCGCGTATTGATCGGATGTCATCCCGATTTGGTTTTGCATGATGAAAGGCATCACCGAAACAGTGGTGATCATCAAGCTGAAGTTAAGCCAACCAATACTGGCGAAGCTCATAAAGTAACGAGAAGTCAGTAGGTCACGATATTGCAGCAGCATCTTTTTCGGTGAGGGCAACGCAGAGGTTTGTGTGATGGTTTCTTGGAAGCGAAATACGATCACACTCCAAGCCAACAATACGTAACCCAACAGCGAGATAAACACCATAGTCCAGCCGAAGTGGGCGTTAATGAAACCACCAATAACAGGAGCAACTAACGGTGTAATAGAAGCAGCCATCGCAATGTAGGACAAAGCGACAGGGAGCTCAGGGCCATTAAAGCGGTCGCGAGTAGACGCTCGGGCTAACACCGCACAACAGCCTGTACCTAAGCCTTGCAGAAAACGACCTGCTACCATGCCAGTGAAAGTGTGGCTTAGGAAGATGATCATCAATAGGCCGAGCATGGCAATCAACAAGCCAGCTAACAGCACCTTTTTACGGCCTAACGCATCGGATACCGGGCCATAGATAAACTGAGACGGGCCAAAGCCAAGTAAGTAAACACTGACTAACAGCTGAGCTTGGTCGAGGGAAATGTCGAAGTCTTTGGCGATCCAAGGAAGGGATGGGAACACCAAGCCCATACTGAGCTGACCAACACTGATGATGAGACACGCCAGCAAGATGGTTTTAAATTCAATCGGTCGGCTCATGATTTTTCACCATCGCCACGGCGGCGCAGGCTTCCTTCTTCATCAAATGCATTCAGTTTGGCTTTCACACGTTTGACCGTCGATAAGCTGACTTCGCATTGTTCTGCGACGCTTTGTAGCGTATTGCCTTCCAGAAGCAAGGTCGCAATGTGCTGATGCTTCGCTTTGTCTGCTGGGCGACCTCGGAATTTCTGCTTCCACATCTGTGGATCGTCTTTTAGTGCTTTGCGGCCTTGTTCTGCGGCGAACAAGCGATGTTGCGTTTGCACTTGCCCATAGCCAGAAAGCAGCGAAAGCAAGGTTTGCGTTTGTACGGAACCAGGTTCAAAAGTCAGTGGTTCACAAACGGTTTTTAGGGTGACGCCTTTGTTAAGCAGAGTTTGAATCGTGCTTAGGGCTTGGCTGAAGTCTCGGCCAAAGGCGGTTAACCACCAAAGTACAACAGTGTCGCCAGATTGCACGGTAGTTAAGAGTTGTTGAAAGGCTTGCCGCTCGGCTGGTGGCGTGCAGCCGCGTACCTTGTCTTCAAGGTGAATTGCTTCAGGAGCAAAGGCTCTCAAAGCGTTGAGCTGCTCAGGGTAAGCTCGGTTTTTTGGCGAGTGCCGCGTATAGAGAAAGGTAGCCATGGGTGCAATGCGTCTCTTGAGATTGGTTCATATACTGTAATGGTCCATAAATATACAGAGGTTCATTAGTAACCACAACACCAAATGAGCCATTGGCTCGAAATCTTAGAAGTAAGAGATGAGGGGCAAGAGAAAGAAGAGATGACGAAATAAAAAAGCCAACCGCTTGGGTTGGCTTCTCTGAGATTAGGCTTTGGTGGTGCTGCGCTCTATCAATTTGACTGGCACCATCATCTTCACCAAGCTGCTGTTTTTATTGTTGATTTGATCAACGATAATTTTCACACACTCACGCGCTAGACGACGGAAGTCTTGGCGGAAAGTGGTCAGTTGATAGCTCAACCATTCCGTTTGTGGAATGTTGTCGAAGCCGATGACTTTCAGATCTTGAGGGATACGAATACCACACTCAATACGTGCAATATCCATTACCGCCATTGCAAGGTTGTCGGTTGCACAGAACACGGCTTCTGGACGATTCTTATCGGCCAGCATAGCACGTACTTTATCCAGCGAACTTGCGTAGTCGTAGCTCGCTTCAATGATGCGTGGTGTTTTACCCGTTAAGTCTTCGAACTCAGCGCTGAAGCCACTTTGACGCTCGTCGTTGGTAAAGGTTGGCACTTCACCCGTCAGGTAAACCGCGTTTTTCACCCCACTTTCGTGCAGCAGTTGTGCCGCTTGTTGACCAGCTTCGTAGTTGTCACTGATAACGTAACTGCTCTTAGTGCCTTCTACGACGCGCGCGTACTGAACGATAGGGATATTGAACTCTTCACACTCTTCATACAGTGATTTGTTGAAGGTAGCGGAAGCGGCAATGACACCATCTACACGGTATTGGAAGATGTTCGGGATTGAGTGGTTGTCTTCATCATCCACTTGCCATGGAATCAACACCGCTGAGTAGCCTTGCTTCTGCAATTCACTTGAAATCAATTGGAGTGTTTTCATGTGGATAGGGTAGTCCGCATCTGGGAATACCAAACCGATCAACTTAGATTCGTTGGTGGTCAAGCTACGTGCAAAAGCATTTGGACGGTAGTTTAGGGCTTTCGCGGCTTCGAAGACCTTTTGCTTGGTCTTTTCAGATACTGAGCTGCCCGGAACAAACACACGCGATACAGTAGATTGAGAAACGCCAGCCAGTTTGGCAACGTCCTTCGATGTTACGGTTTGTTTTGCAGGATTCATGTGAGTTGATTCATAAGTCAGTTTAACTGTGACTAGGTTAACACAAATAGGTACGTAGTCATAAAGAGAAATAAGCAAGATTTAGGTAAATAAAGGGTTAGATTGTCTTTGGTGGCGTAATTTGGGTAGTACCCAAGTCACATTTCATATTGTGCATACGAAAAAAGCCTTACCCAAAAAAGGTAAGGCTTGCTCTTATTTCCCATTTCCACTAAATCGAATAAGTTACGTAACCGGAATAACTTATCTCGTGGTTATCAGAAGTAGTAGCGAATACCTGCCGCGAATTGATCATCACGGTTTTCGAATTTGCTGCCATCGTACTGATCTTTACCTAGATCGAACTGGTATTCAGTCCAAACTAGGAATTTGTTCTTCTGGAAGTGGTATTCAAGACCAGGGATCAGCAAGTTACGCTCGTAACCTTGTGTCTCGTCACCACGATCTTCCATGTAGTTGTAGTTCAATGTTGGGCGTAAGCCGTTGTCGAAGTGGTAGTAAGTGTAGATTTCGCCACCTAGGGTATCGAACATTACGTCCGTACCGCCTTGGCTCACGGCTTCCCAGTTTTCGCCAACGTGGAAAGTCGCACCCGCGTAGAAGCCACCGTTGCTGTAGTTCGCGCCCAATAGCATGATGCGCATGTTGTCGCCGTTTTCTACGCCAACCACGCTTGCGTCTAGATCCGCAACTTCATTTTGATGGTAAGCCGCACCCAGTGTTACGCCATCAACCGGTTTGTAAGTGATCGAAGCACCCATGCCGTTTTTCAGTGAGGCTGTCGCATTGCTTGCTAGAGCAACATCTTCACGCGTGGTTTGGTAAGTAAAGCCGTAGCTCACTTTTTCATTAATTGAATTACGGTACGTAATTGAGTTTTCTGCACGACCAGCACCGGATGCGATACCCCAGTCAGCTAGGTTGTAAACACCTGAGCCACGAGTACCGAATACACGACCTAAATCGGTGTACCATGCTACGTCGTAGAAGGTAGACCACTGCTTAGTACCCGCAGCAATCTTGCCGTATTTTTCGTGATCAACACCTGCGTATAGCAAGCGGTCGTAAATGTTGTCGCCGTTCGCGCCAGAGTTGTAGCCCCATTCCGCGTGACCGAAACCAGTCCAGCCGTTATCCAGACCCATTTGGCCTTTCAAACCGAAACGTGAGCTGCCGCTGTTCCATTCGCCGTTGTCATCACCGCCACGGTCTTGGTAGCGAAGATCGAAACGGCCATCGATGGTTAGGCTGTCGCCAGCGTCATTAACAAAAGTGTGTGCAGCAAAGGCTGAGCTAGAAGTAAGCGCTGCTAAAATCACTGCAGAAAGGGTCGACTTTTTCATCATCAATCTCATTATTCAGGGCGCAGAAAGCCACCGTGCGTTCATGCCCGTTGTGAATAAGGGTTCTATCTTGAGGTTGTGCCCCATCCTTGAGGCACGAGTTGGGAGCATGTCACCTGAACCGAGAGGGGATTCAGGCAACATAAAGGCGGGTTGACAATCCGCCCCTAGGACTTCTTATAGAGAAGGGTTTAGGATCTGTTGAGTACGCTCGAACACGTCTAGACCTTGCTGTTTTAGCCAGTAAGGTAGGTCGATCAGTACCCAGTTCTCAGATAGCTTGTCGCCGTCACGGTAGTAAACGTCAACCACTTGCATGTCTGCACGTACTTCACCACCTGTCATACCTAGGAAACCACCGATTGGCGTGTTAGATAGGTTTGGCCAGCCGAAGAAACAAGAGAAGTTACCTTCTGCGAAACGACATACGTGGCCGTTAAACTTCTTGTCTTTCAGGTTGTTACGGAACGGCAATTGGTGCTGCTGTTGGTAACGAGGAATTGTGTAAGACGCACCGATACCACATGGACCGTACCAGATCATGTCTTTAGACCAGCTCTTCTCAAGAACTTCTGGTGGGCAACCCATAGCGCCGCTGTCGTTTAGTGCAGATAGGTCATCAACCATCTTGTTCACTAGTGCTAGTGTTGCTACACCTTCTTCTGGTGCTGCGTCTTCGAACAGTAGACCGTCGTGGTTACGAGGACCAGGGTATACGAAGTGCTTACCTGTTGATGGTGGTAGTGGGTAACAACCCGCTTGGTCCATCGCGCCTAGAAGGTCTAGGAATAGGCCAGTCTTAGTGATCTTGCCGTTTTCAACACAGTTAAATTCTGCGTAACGGATGTTCATGATCTTGCCAGTTGGGCGCATGCCTAGGTATTCAGCGTCGAATAGACCCATGAAGTGACCCATGCTCATTACCCAGATTTCACCTGATGTTACTTCGTTCTCACCACCGATGAAGATGTCTTGACGACGCTGCATGCGAGTCATTGATTTCATCAAAGGAGCCCAGAAAACGTCAGCCGCTGCTTGAGCGCCTTGTTGCTCACGGAATGGGTAAACACCACGCCATAGGTAATCTTCTGAAGTGTGTGCTTTTAGTACTTCTGCCACGTTCTCGTGAGTTGCGTTTTCCATTGCGCTGAAGTATTCACGTACAACGCGTTTCGCTTCTTGATATTTAGACATAATAAACTCTCTTATTTGCTGTCGAGTCGGCTTTGGGAACAGGACTCGAAATTAAGTTTTTTCATCCGGCCGGGGAGCCAGCCTGAGTTTTTGAAATTCAGTTACGCTTTTGCTGCTTCGGCTTTTTTGCTCTTATCGAACACGCCGCCTTTTAGTGTCTCTGGCAGTGATAGCCATAGAAGACCAGCAAGGATCCATACGATTGGTGAACCCCACATTGCGGTTTGTAGGTCGGTACGCTCTTGGATGAAGATAAGTACCATTGGCGCCCACATACCGAGGATACGACCGCCGTGGAATAGCGCTGCGCCGTAGCTACGTAGGTGTGCTGGGAACAGTTCTGAGAAGTAACCACCCCATACCGCTGAAGAAGACAGACCGAAGTTGTAAATCAGACCAAGTAGAGCCAGCATGTTTAGGCCGCCAATCACCATGTCGCCAGGTGCAACAAAGAAGATTGAAACCATGATGCCTGCTAGGATGAAGCCAAATGCGTTCACCTTACGACCGAATTTGTCAGCTACCCAACCCCAGAACCATGCACCAAACAGTGAACCAAATGCCGAGATAGAGAAGATGAGACCGATGGTTGCACCGTCGAACATACGTACATCACGTAGGTAAGTGGTTACGAAGCCACCAAAGAATTGGAAACCGTAGAAGTTAAGGCCAGCCAGTAATAGACACGTTAGTGTGATCTTACGGTAAGGCTTGCTTAGCATTTCGCCCCAAGAGCCTTTTTTCGCTGGTGCATCTGATTCTTCTGCTTTTGCTTGCTCTTCTTCACCGTAAGCGATTACTTTGCTGTCGCTAGGTAGTACAAAGATCATGACAACAGCGGCTGCCAATGGTGGGATACCACCTACAAGCATTAGGCTTTCCCATGGTGCATCAATGCTTGCAATAAATGCTGCATACGCACCCATTACCATCAGTGCCACAGAGAACATAGAAGACGCGAATGCCGTCAACTTACCACGTACCGTTGGCGTAAATAGGCCGATCATTAGGCTTACTGCCACGGTGAAGTAACCACCCAGTGACAAACCAATGATGAAACGCATTGCTGCCCATGTTGTGTAGTCGGTGAACATCATATTGATGATCGTTGCGCCACCGTTTAGGGCTGTGATGGTAATAAGAGTGGATTTCTTACCAAATTTTGTTGCGAACCAAGCACAGCTCAATGCACCGATAAGTGCACCAACCGACTGCCATGTATAGAACTGGGCAGTGTCTGACAGGCTAATACCATCATACGCTTCAACGATGTATGGGCGTACGTAGTCAATAATTACAAAGTTATAACAATAGAAAAAGTAACCAACCAGTATCGCTAGATAGGCAGCTACCCTTTGAATCATAGGAACTTCGCTCATGTGTCTTTTGGCATTCATGACCGATAAACCTCTATTTCACTTAGGATTTGTTGCTATTCAAACTTAATGAACACGATCTTATTTGGATCATCTTCGATTTCGTGTCGGGGTGAATCATAGTTTTTTTAAGGTTATTAGATCCGTGATCAAAATCAATTTTAAAATGAATGCGTACCCATTTTGTGGGTTTTAGTGACAAGGATCTCACTAATCGGCGTTTTTGGCGATTTTGAATACATTTTCGCCTATATTGGTGATAATAATCACACTTACAGTGGGATTGTCGTTTAAAAATGCCTTTTTACAGTAATATCTGGGCATAATAATTAGCTACCCAGAATTAGGAAAACCTTAAAATGGTTACGTACTCAAGTTTTGTGGTGATTGCGTTATATGTGGCAATTACCATACTAATCAGCTATTTAGTGAATAAGCGCTACAGCAATGGTGGCGACTTTTCCACGGGTGGAAAGCAATTTGGCTGGTTTACGGCGGGTGTTTCGATACTTGCGACTTACATTAGTGCGATGACGTTTGTAGGGATGCCTGGTTGGGTTTATAGCTCTGGCATGGAAGCGATGAGTATTCACCTTAACTATCCCATCGTTATCTTTTTCACTGTTATTTTCTTTGTACCTGTCTTCTATAAGCTGGGTCTGACTTCGATTTATGAATACCTTGAGCACCGCTTTGGGGTGTATGCAAGAACCATCAACTCGATTGTGTTTATTGTGGTTCAATGTATCTCTGCGGGTGTGATTTTGTATGCCGTGGCGCTGATCTTAGTGCAAGTTCTGCCTATCAGTATTTCTGAAGCCATTATCTACATTAGTATTTTCACCGCTTGCTATACCTATGCGGGCGGGATTTCAACGGTTATCTGGACCGATATGTTGCAATCTGCAGTATTGGTTGCGGGCAGCATCGCTATCTTTGCCATTCTAATGACAGAGATTAATGCGGCAGATTACCTTTCTCGTGATCACTTGAATATCATCAACTTAGACTTTGATTTGGGCGTGGATACCACACTCTGGGCTGGCGTGGTTGCCGTGAGCTTTTTGCATTTGAGTGTGTACGGCACCAACCAATTGATCATCCAACGCACGTTAGCGACGAGATGTGAAAAGACGGCGCAGAAGTCGATGCTGTTGTGTGGTTACGGTGCGTTTTTCGTGTACTTGTTCTTCGCGGTACTCGGTGTTCTTTTGAGTGTTTTCTATCAAGATCAATCGTTTGAAAACAGCAACGAAGTGATTTTAGATTTCGTCTTCAACCACACTAACCCAATCGTCGTTGGTTTGATCATTTCCGCATTGGCGGCGGCCGCAATGTCGACCTTGGACTCAACCTACAACTCGATGGCGACCGTCGCGACGTTTGATATCTACAAGCGTTTCGTTCGCAAGAGTGCCGATGATGAGCACTACGAAAAAGTCGCAAGAAAGATGAGTTTGCTTGCTGCGGCCATGGTGGTAGTGCCAGCTCTTCTCGCGGTATCGAATGAATCGGTACTCAAAACCATCGCTAGCCTGACTTCCATCTTTGTTGGTATCCGTCTTGGGTCATTCGTGCTTGGCTTATTCTGGGCAAAAGCCAATGAGAAAGGCGTGATCGTTGGCAGTATCATGAGTGTGATTGCGGTGTTTACTGCCATGTATCTCGACGTGGCTTGGCCGTGGTTCGCGCCAATTGGTACGTTCGTCTTCCTTTTGTTTGGTGTGTTAGTGAGTCGTCGTTGGGGCGCTGTGACTGCCGAACAACAAGTCTTTATCAATAATCAAAAACATCTTTTTGCAAAGCCAACCGCAAGCCATTACGGGTTGTTGGTGTTCGCTGTGGCAACCATCGCTGCTTGTATGGTTCTCCCTGATTGGCTTTATGCTGCATTGTCGTAATAGGTAAGTTTATGCTGTCCATCTTTGATATTTACAAGATTGGTGTGGGCCCTTCTAGCTCTCACACCAATGGCCCAATGATCGCGGGTTACCACTTCACTCGTTTGATTGAATCGAACTTGGCAAAAGTGGTTCGTATTCAAGTCGATTTATACGGCTCACTCTCGTTAACGGGGATTGGTCACCATACTGACCGTGCAACGATTTTGGGTCTGTTGGGTAACAAACCAGATACCATCAAAATTGCTTCTGCGAACAAAGCGATGCGCAAGGCGATTGAAGAGGGCATGATGTCTGTCGATGGCCGTCATGAAATCGAATTCAACTACAAAACGGACATGTTGTTCCATGAAGAGAACCTTCCTCTGCATGAGAATGGCATGACGATTACTGCGTTAGATGCGCATGGCAATCAGGTTGGGTTTGAAACTTACTACTCTATCGGTGGTGGGTTCATCGCAACGGCGGATGAACTGCAAAATGGCAGTGCGACAGCTCCCGTAGAAGTTGAGTTTCCATTCTCCAGTGCGGACGAAATGTTGGCACAGGCAGAGAAGAACGGCATGAGCCTTGGCGGCATGATTCTGAAAAACGAACAAGCGTTTCAGGAAATGGAAGCCATCAATCAACGCGCAGAACAGATCTGGCGTGTGATGACGCGTTGCATGGAGCGTGGTTTCGAAACAGAGGGCATCTTGGATGGCGGCTTGAACGTGACCCGCCGTGCGCCAAACTTGTTGAAGAAGCTTGAAGCAAATGCAGCAATCGAAAACGATCCAATGGAAATCATGGATTGGATTAACCTGTTTGCTTTTGCTGTGAGTGAAGAAAACGCGGCTGGTGGACAAGTCGTAACGTCGCCAACTAATGGTGCGGCGGGTGTGATTCCTGCGGTATTGATGTACTACCATCGCTTCATCAAAGAGCTCGATACTAAACAGCTTAAAGACTTCCTTGCTGTATCCGGTGCGATTGGCATTTTGTACAAAACCAATGCGTCTATCTCGGGTGCCGAAGTGGGTTGTCAGGGCGAAGTTGGCGTGTCTTCTTCCATGGCGGCAGCTGGCTTGACCGCTCTACGTGGTGGCAGCAATGAGCAAATTTGTATTGCGGCCGAGATTGCCATGGAGCACTCACTAGGCATGACTTGTGACCCAATTGGTGGCTTAGTGCAAGTACCGTGTATTGAGCGTAACGCAATGGGGGCAATGAAAGCGATCAATGCATCTCGCATGGCATTAAAGCGTAATAGTAAATGTTTGATCTCGTTGGATAAGGTGATTGAAACCATGTATCAAACGGGCAAAGATATGAACAAGAAATACCGCGAGACGTCACTGGGTGGATTGGCTTTGATTCACCTAGCGCCGCCTTGTGAATAAGCACAAAAAGACGCAGTCAGAAATCTTCTGACTGGCTTGCTACTCAAAGCGAGTGGCAGGGGGATTATGCCCCACAACCCCACCTTACTGCTCGATACTACTGAGCCCCCGATACCGAACAAGCAAGATGAGACTGTGTTGAATGGGCAAGGAGTTAAAACTTCTTATGCTGTCGCTGTCTTTGCTTGTTTTGCTTTATCACGCATGCCCAATACGACGGTCAGAACAAACGCGGTTGCGAACGCGATAACCATGCCGACAATGTAGTAGCCAATCTTATCTGGTGCGATAGAAATAATGCCTGGCAGACCTGCAGCTCCTAGTGCTTGCGCTTTAACGTTAAATAGCGTGATGAATGCACTCGCGACCGCTGAACCGATGATCGCAGCGATAAATGGGTAGCGTAGCTTCAAGTTCACACCAAACATTGCTGGTTCCGTGATCCCAAGTAGACCAGTCACCCCCGATGGCACCGCGATGCCTTTCATCTTGGTATCTTTAGTAGTAAAGCCAACCGCCAATGCTGCGGCACCTTGTGCAACGTTAGACATTGCCGCGATAGGGAAAATGAATGTACCGCCAGTGGTTGCGATATCAGCCAATAGCTGGGTTTCAATCGCGATAAAGCTGTGATGCATACCAGTGATAACGAACGGTGCGTAGATAAAGCCAAACAGCGCGCCACCCACAAAACCGGCTGAATCGTAAAGCCAGTTCAGACCATCACCTAGCATAAAGCCAAGGTCACGCGTAAACGGACCGACCAAAGTAAACGTTACGAAACCCGTAATGAAGATCGCCAGCATTGGTGTGAGCAAGTTATCCAATACGGATGGAATGACTTTACGTAAACCAAGTTCAACCTTAGCCAAAATGAATGCAGAAACCAGAACAGGCAACACCGAACCTTGGTAGCCCACCTTTTGGATTTCCAAACCCATGATGTTCCAAGTCGGTACCGTGCCGGATACAGAGGCGCTACCAAAACCCCAGCCGTTAAGCAGATCGGGGTGAACCATTAACATGCCCAGCGCAGCGCCCAAGAATGGGTTACCGCCAAACTTCTTCGAAGCTGAGAACGCCAATAAAACAGGAAGGTAAACAAATGGTGCATTCGCGAAGGTGTTGATCATATTGGCTAAATCGGTCAGCCCTGGGTAGGCATCAATGATCGATTTCCCCTCAATGAATAGGCCCTGCGCCGTTAAGACATTGAACAGACCCATCAACAAACCACCTGCAACGATCGCTGGAATGATCGGAACGAAAATATCCGACAGTCCTTTAACTGCGCGTTGAATTAGGTTTTGTTTATCCGCTCCGGCAGAAGCAACATCGTTGGTCGACATCTCAGCCAAGCCCGTTTGTTTCGCCATCTCTGCGTAAACTTGGTTTACGATGCCAGAGCCGAAAATGATTTGGTATTGACCCGCAACTTTGAATTGGCCTTTTACGCCATCAAGGTTGCCGATCGCTTCTTCGTTGACCTTTTCTTCGTCTTTTAGCGCTAAACGTAAACGTGTTGCGCAGTGAGCAAGGGCTTGAATGTTTTCTTTACCGCCTAAATGCTCAAGTAGTTGTTTTGCTATGACTGGATAGTTCATTGCACACCCCGATTGGTATTACTTGTCTTTAATTGAAATAAATATTGTTTTGGTTATTTTTGGGAACGTTTGCAAAGAGGATTTTTGATGATTAATGGCAACGGGTCAAAAGATAAGGCCGAATTATGTGAGAATGATCGTTATATTGGGTGACAATGATCCGCTTAACGAGGGTAAAATCACGTTAATCCTTCATGGGAAGTGGCAGATTTCTGCAAACAATCCCAATAATCAACAATGACAAAGATAGAATAGGGACAATATGGCGAGTTTGCACGATGTGGCGCGTTTGGCTGGTGTATCCAAATCTACAGTATCCCGTGTGATCAATAATGAATACGGGGTAAAAGAAGCGACGAAAATCAAGGTGCGCAAAGCGGTGGAAGAGTGTGGCTATGTCGTCAATCAAGTCGCCAAAGACCTAAAATCGCAAAAGACCAATTTGATTGGTGTGATTGTGCCTCGTGTTTCATCCCATGCGATTTCTCAGGGTGTGGATGGTTTAACCGCGATCATTGAGCAAGCAGGCAAACACGTCCTGTTAGCGAATACTCACCAAGTGTACGAAAAAGAAATCGAGTACATTCAGATTTTCAACCAGAAGCGTGTAGAGGGCATTATCCTTTACGCCACGCACTTTGATGCCGCGCTGAACAAGGCCATTCAACAGTCCAATGTTCCTGTCGTATTGGTAGGGCAAGATGGGTCACTGCATAACGTACCGAGCGTGGTGCACGATGACGTTCGGGTTGGCTTTGAAGCTGGTAATCGCTTAGTCGCCGCGGGTTGCAAGCAGATTGGTTTTATTGGTGTGCAAGGTGAAGACATCGCTGTTGATGTACAGCGCTCGCAAGGGTTAAAGCAATCTTTGGACTTTCATCAGCAAGCTTTGTTGTTCCACGCGCGCGGTGATTTTTCGATTGAATCTGGCTATCAGCAAGCAAAAGAACAGATGGAAGCGTATCCTCATTTGGACGGGCTTTTCTGTGCCACCGACCGTATTGCCGTAGGTGCGGTTAAAGCACTTCGTGAGATGGGTGTAAAAGTGGGAGAGCAAGTTCGCGTACTCGGTGTGGGTAACGATGAACTGGCAAGCATTAGTATTCCAAGCCTATCTACCTTCAACTATGCATTTGATAAAGCAGGCGAAAACGCAGCAAAAATGTTGATTGAACGAATCGAAGGTCGAGGAAAAGAGATGAGTAAAGTTGTGCTTACTTTCCAAAACATTGAGCGTGAAAGTTGCTAAGGTGAGAATATTTTAGAGAACGTTCCCGAAGAGTTACTAAAATTGAACGTAAAGCCGATGTGGAGAAGACGCATCGGCTTTATTTTTGGGTTTCTTTCGAAGCGTGACAGGTGAGCTTTTAGGCTTATCGCAGCAAGAAATAAGGCGTATTTACGTAAGCATGCCCTGCGGAAATCGCGTAAGGCAATACCACCTTGCCAACAGAAACCGCCGTGTTGACCAGTGGTTGAACGTTGATGTTCGCGTTCATCAAGGTTGGGCGAACATTGGGGGCGAGGCGATAATGACCTGGTGTAGACACGCAACCAGAAAGTGTTGACGTGAATAGCAGTGCGATGATGATTGATTTGATGGCTTTCATAATGGTTACTCTCAATATTTTTATTTTGGCTCTGGTTTTGGTTTTCTGTATGAGCCTTGCTTGAGACGAAGATTGCCTGAGCGTGCACAGTACGGCCATCAATGCTGAACAAGTCACAGTTAAGAAGACTAAAAGTAACGATAGGCGTTACTAAGCATGAGTAATTGCGATGAAATTCATTAAATCTGATGCTTTAGTCATGCTTTTTGAGACTTAAACAAGTAAAACGATAAGTTAGAAGCTCTCGATGGGGTAGGAGAGCGAAGTGGTGATTCAGAGCTGCTCTAAATTGTTATCAGAAATCGAATGTTATACAAATAAATCGAGTTAGCTTAGATACTCATATTATTGAGGTTTATTATAAAGACAAAAATAAATTACCAAGTTTGATTTATTGCATCTAAAATAAAAACAACTATTGAGAGTTGGATTAAATTACTTTTTAATAGTCTCAGATTCAATATCTAATAAATCATAACTGCGTGCGGATTTTACATATCAAGTAGTACGTTTTTAGAGTAATTATAGAAGGAGAGTAATATGAAGAAGTTTGTATTGGCTGTACTGATTATGCTCATCGCGCCTTTGTCTATTGCAAGTAGTGAACGCAATATGCCTGATTCTTCAAGGTATGAGGCGTGCCTGATTGATGGCAAGGTTGTCATGATGCAACCCAATATGTGTTATGCCATGGGTGGTCGCCGAGGCGGTTAATCAGCAAAACTCTGTTTTACGAAAAGTCGCGTAAGCGGCTTTTTTATTATCTATGGAATAACCGAAATAAAATTGAAATGAAAAGTTAACTAAAAACATTTTCTTTGCTTATTTCTAGAAAATATATTTTCGTTAAATTAAGTAAATATTGAATTTTATTTACGAATGAAAG
This sequence comes from Vibrio sp. B1ASS3, assembly GCF_905175355.1. Lineage (NCBI taxonomy): Bacteria > Pseudomonadati > Pseudomonadota > Gammaproteobacteria > Vibrionales > Vibrionaceae > Vibrio > Vibrio sp. B1ASS3. Next base: position 1,984,047 of record NZ_HG992743.1, on the reverse strand, counting down.
CGTAAATTCTTGTAATATATACCCAAGTAACCTCTCGCTAATGACAAGGTTTTGAATCTTTCACATTGAAGTCACTTGGGTATAAAAAAAGCCAGAATGAAACCGCCCATTCTGGCTTGGAGCTAAACGAATGTGCTCAAAACACAATCTGGAGGCAGATTGCTTACATGGAACGTACGGTTAGTGGTCGGCGGCGACCAATCTTAGTTAGGGCGAGCTGCCATAAGCTCAAATCTCGTGAGCGAAAGGCGCCAGCACAGCTGAGTAAGTAGTATTTCCACATACGGTAGAAATCTTCACTGTAATCGCCTTTGATCTGATTCCAAGAGTGTTGGAAGTTAGAGAACCAGCACATCAGGGTTTTGTCGTAGTCTTCACCGAAGTTGTGCACATCTTCGATATTGAATCGCTCTTCCATCGCCTCTGCGAGGTTCTTCATCGATGGAATGACACCATTTGGGAAGATGTATTTCGAGATCCACGGGTCCGATGCGGTAGTGCTGTGGTGTGCCAATGGTGTGTAGCAAGAACACGCCATCGTCTTTCATGAAGCGCTCTGCGCACTCGAAGTATTCCGCATAGTTCTTCGGTCCCACGTGTTCAATCATACCAATAGACACGATACGATCGTATTGCACGGTGGGTTTGAACTCACGGTAGTCCTTCAAAATGAAGTTCGCGACTACGCCATTTTCTATTGCCAGTTTGCTGCCGAGCTTCTTCTGCTCTTTGGATAGAGTCAGACCATCGCAAATCACGCCATACTTCTTCGCTGCGTAAATCATAAAGCTGCCCCAACCACAGCCAATATCGAGGATACGCATTCCCGGTTGCAGATCGAGCTTGCGACAAATCAAATCCATCTTGTGCTCTTGCGCTTCGTCTAACGTTGCAGCTCGGTTCCAATACCCGCAGGTGTAGGTCATGCGTGAATCGAGCATCTTCTGGTAAAGCTTATTGCCGATGTCGTAATGGTGCGGTACATCGAATTTACAGCGCTCAATGCTTTGTGGGTTAACCCAGCTTTTCAATTTTAACTTCGCAGCGGAAGAGGCGAACTTGAGCTTTTCAGCCAGTCCTAGTTTGCCTTCAATATCGTTTAAAAGTACGCGCTCAAAGAACTGATCCAAGCGGCTGCAATCCCACATCTTGGACATGTACGCTTCCCCTAAACCCAAGGAGCCTGACTGCATCACAAGCTCATACACTTTTGGGTTAAACACTTGGATATCCCACGGTTTAGAACCATTGATGGTGATACCTGCCGGGGCTAACGCCTCTTTAAACATTTCTTCTAGTTTGTTCATACTATGCCTATTTCACGTGCATGTTCGCTACGTATTCATCTTCTGCCCAATACATACGTTCGGCGACTTTGGCTTCCGGATTTAGGCTAACGCCATCTAAGACGCGCTCTCTAAAACGCAAGTAGCCGCCTTTATCAATCAGATGTCCCATGTGGAGGTAAATCGGCTTACCGCCCAACATCTCTTTTTCAAATTCGAACAGATTGTCGATGACAGGGTGCAGGACGTCTTCCGTTACCCAATTGAGGAACATCTTGCCAACGCGAGGGGTCTTCTTCGAAGTTCGACCGCCCAGTTTGACCATATAGAATTGTTTTGGATCTCGACGCCAAGCCAGTGTTGGGCAAGCAAGTACGCATTCACCGCAGCCAATGCATTTGCTTTCTTCCTTCACCGCTTTACCGTCTTTGAGTGACAAGCAATCTACTGCGTGGTGCGCACAAGCTTTGACGCAGGCGCCATCACCTTATAGCTCTGACGTAACGCCTCGATCGCCGACCCCATTTGCTGAGTAGTTAAAAACTTAGGCATTGTTCTATCTCGTTATTTTTAAAAACTAATGAATCGTGCGTTCTAAACAGGGCTCGGCGGTGGATTCAAACCACTCCAGTGACTGTGAAAGGGAAACCACGTCTCCGACCACTATGATTGCTGGCAGTGGTGGTTTTTGCGTTTTGCAGGTTTCATACAGTCCGGCTAAGGTAGTGACGATCTTGCTTTGATTTTCTCGTGTCCCATTGCTGACGATGGCGCAAGGTGTATCTGGCGCGAGACCGTGAGCAATGAGGTTGTCTGCGATCGCTTCTGCTTTGTGTAGCCCCATGTAGAAAATTAGGGTGTGGTCGATGGCGGCAAGTGCGCTCCAATTCGGTTCGCTAGCATCATTACAGTTTCGTCCCGTTACCAAGGTTACACCCCTCGAAACTTGTCTATGAGTGACCGGTATCCCCGCGTAAGCGCAGCATCCAAGTGCCGCAGTTACACCCGGTACAACCTCATAGTTGATGCCTTGCTGTGTTAAATAGGTCGCTTCCTCACCGCCTCGACCAAATACAAACGGGTCGCCCGCTTTTAAGCGACATACCGTAAGACCTGTGATTGCGTAGCCCTTCATCATTTCGTTGATTTCTGCCTGCGTTTGCGAACACTTACCGTAGTGTTTACCCACGCAGATTTTTAGGGTTTTTCGTGGGATGACGTCCAAGACTTCTTCCGAAACCAGATGGTCATAAAGCACGACATCAACGCGATTAAGCAGACGAAATGCTTTAATGGTAAGCAGCGACGCATCGCCTGTGCCTGCTCCAACCAAATAAACCTGACCATAAGATGGATTGGATGCCTTCATGAGAAAATACCCCAAATCAATACAACGAATAGGATGGCGGCAATAACCCAATAAAGAACTTGATGGACGTTATCGCTGACCCAACCTAGCTCTTCTAACATCTCGTTAGTCAGGTCTAAATTTATTTGCTCTACGTAATCGTCCAGTTCTTTCATTTTCAATTGGCTTCGTGCAATCCCCTGATGCATTTAAGGTTATTGATGAGAGCCGTTAAGTTAAATCAAAGAAAAATAAACACCTGTTCAGAACTGATTAACGATAGGGTGTTTCGAGGCAGAATTTGAATCGGTCAAAAGACTGAGGAAAGAGAGAAGTGTCGTGTCAGGCTTTGTGATTTAACTGATTGTAATAGAAATAAAAAAGCCAGAGCGATATCTGCTCTGGCTTTGTCGTTTTTCGTAAGAAATTCGCTATGCTGCTTTGAGATAGCAGACGCGATTCTTGCCCAATCTTTTTGCTTGATAAAGTGCTTTGTCAGCTTGCTCCACTACATGGTGATAGCTGGTTTCTAATGGCGTAAACCCAACACTTGCCGTAAATCGCACATCGCCACAACCCAATGTGAGATGGCTTCTTTGCAACGCCGTTAGGAAGTTATCAAGCTGATGTTTGGCATCAAACTCGTCATTGGCTTGGAACACGATGGCAAACTCTTCACCACCATAACGTGCTAAACAAATCCCTTTTGGTTTAGGGAAGCAATCGCGCATCACTTCTGCGGTCTTTTGGATGACTAAATCACCGACTGGATGACCGAATTTATCGTTGATGTATTTGAAGTTATCAATATCGACCATCGCGATAAAACGGTTCTCTGAATCAAGCTCCCTCGACACTTTTGCTGCTAAGCACGCTTTATTTTCGAGTTGCGTCATTGGATCTTGATGGCGCAAGCGGTCATGCAATTTGAGGTTTGCCAAAGCTACTTGGGCGTAGTTTTGAATCAAGCTCAGCACGCATTTGTAGGTTGGGAATCGACAACTGACATAAGTCACGCCAAGCAGCTCTCGTCCATCAAACAATGGAATGCAGTAGTGGTTACTGTTGATCTTGAGCTTTTTCGTCAGCTCGTCGCCGTACTTCTTCGTTCTGTAAGTCAATGCGCTATGAGAAAAACGCGCCGCGAGTTCCGCGTCGGTTAACACCAGCTTTTTATTGCCGTGATAATCGAGGGTGTAAAAGCTGTAATTCAAGCTGTCGTATAAACAGAACTGTATGCCTCTGTGGTAGCAAAAACGATCCAAGACATGCTTGAGTTGGATTTTGAACTCATCAACGCTCTCTGTGCCATTTAGGCGGGCTAATGACAAATGCAGTTGGTAAGTGAGGTAGTTGATTCCGATGGCGAGCGCGAGTAGAGAGGCGATGACACCGGCCGTTAGTGTGAAAGGATAACTGCTGTTAAGGATATCGGCACGGTCTGTTCCTGCGACAAACACCCAGTTTAAGCCGTTGTCTGCATCGAAGACCGAGATCTTAAAATTATCTTGGTAATAGTATTCGTGTTTACCGAACAGTAAGCCCGACGCAACTTTATCGCTGATACCGCCATGATAACTCACTGAATAGTCACCGACGCGGCTTGGATCTGGATGGAATACCAATCGCTCTGTATCTCTGTCTACGACAAACACATAACCTTTACTCAATGTTTTCAGACCACGCAATTGCTGAGTGGTATGAAGAAGATCGAACTCAAGCCAAAGTTGGTATTTTAGGTTTGGATTGACGTGTTTGATCGCGAATACCCAGCGTTGTTGTGGGTTTTGGTACAGCGAAGAGATAGAGAATTTATCGCTGACAGTATCCAGTTTATGCCATTGAATTGCGCTGGTGTCTGCTTGTTTGATTTGACCAGATAGGCCATAAGCGACACTGTTGTTTGATGTGGTATAGAGGATATTGGAGTATTGCGGAGAGTAATCGATGATGCCTTGGCTTAGTTCCCGGAAGTCAGGATCATTGAGGTCTTGTTTGCTTGCTTTTAATGCGGTCTCTAGAAGGTAGAATTTGCTGAAAGCCGCTTCGATTTGGGAGTGGATCAACCGTTCTGCAGTGATGATATTGGTCTGTGATTGCCGATAGACCATCGACTCGGAATCGACTAACTGAGCATAAGCCAGATAGACCATGAAACCTGCGAGTAAAAGCAGGTAAGGCCGCAGAATGCGGATTAAGAATTTAGGTAAAGCCATATGCCAAATAACGTTGTATATATTATAAATGTGATTTGGCTAGCAATATTAGATTAGTTTCACTTGTGCATCAATGCGTATGGTGTGCTATTTGGCCTAGTTGATGGATCTCTACTCGAAATGTCGATAAAACAAACCCAGCGTGTTGCCTGTCTCTTATACACAAATCCCCAAGCTTATAGCTTGGGGATTTTTTTTGAACTCTTTAACGTGTGTGCGCTCTGATCACTTAAGAATCCTTACTGAAACACTAAGATGACACACTCAGACGCTAAACTTTGGGCACAAGAACAATTTGGACAAGCACAACTTAAAGACCCTCGAAGAACACAACGCCTCATCAGTTTAGCGACTTCCATTGCTAATCAACCAGGAGTCTCCGTGGCTAAACTTCCTTTTTCTCCCGCCGATATGGAAGGGGCATATCGCTTTATCCGCAATGAAAACATCGATGCAAAAGACATCGCTGAAGCAGGTTTTCAATCAACGGTATCTCGAGCTAACGAGCATGAGGAATTACTCGCGCTTGAAGATACAACAACGCTCTGTTTTCCTCATCGAAGTATAAAAGATGAACTCGGGCACACGAATCAAGGCGACAGAATTCGAGCTCTCCATGTACATTCGACGTTACTTTTTGCACCACAAAGTCAGACCATTGTTGGTCTTATAGAGCAACAACGATGGAGCCGAGATATTACTAAGCGTGGGCAAAAGCACCAACACGCGACTCGTCCTTACGAGGAGAAAGAGAGTTACAAATGGGAGCAAGCTTCTCGCCGTGTCGTTGAGCGCCTAGGGGATAAGATGTTAGATGTTATCTCGGTCTGTGACCGAGAAGCTGACCTATTCGAATACTTAACTTATAAACGTCAACATCAGCAGCGTTTTGTCGTTCGTTCAATGCAAAGCCGCTGTCTAGAAGAGCACGCTCAAAAGCTTTACGACTATGCGCAAGCGTTACCAAGCGTCCAGACAAAAGAGCTTACCATCCCCCAAAAAGGAGGAAGAAAAGCGAGAGATGTAAATCTTGATGTTAAATATGGTCAGGTGACATTAAAGGCTCCAGCAAACAAAAAGGAGCACGCAGGCATACCTGTTTATTATGTTGGTTGCCTTGAGCAAGGGACATCAAAAGACAAGTTAGCATGGCACCTCTTGACGTCGGAGCCAGTAAACAACGCTGAAGACGCCATGAGAATTATCGGTTATTACGAGCGTCGATGGCTGATTGAAGACTTCCATAAAGTCTGGAAAAGTGAAGGTACGGATGTGGAGTCACTAAGACTCCAAAGTAAAGGTAACTTAGAGAGGTTAAGTGTCATCTATGCCTTTGTTGCGACACGTTTATTGGCGTTACGCTTCATTAAAGAGGTTGATGAGCTATCAACAGAAAGTTGTGAAAAGGTCTTGGGCAAAAAAGCTTGGAAGCTGCTGTGGTTGAAACTAGAAAGTAAGACGTTACCTAAAGAAACGCCGGATATGGGCTGGGCGTACAAGAGTCTCGCTAAATTAGGCGGTTGGAAAGATACCAAGAGGACGGGCAGAGCTTCAATAAAGGCACTTTGGGAAGGATGGTTTAAACTACAAACCATCCTTGAAGGCTACGAACTCGCAATGTCTCTTGATCACTAGACTTGTGATCAAGAGACAGGCGTGTTGCTGGGTTTATCAGAGTTTGTAGGAATAAGCTGCGGTTTGGGTCAGCTAAGCTTTTTTAGTTGGCTGATAATGTAAAATGGCCATCGAAGTCGGAGAAAGCAGTACCTCGCCCTCTGCATGACCTGGGTTTAGGTTGCGTACATTGGTATCGCACACCGTTACCCACTCTTGACCACGCTCACTTGGCAGCTTGAAACGCGCTGGCGCGTTGGTTTGGTTGATCAAGTACACCAACTCTTGCCCTTCTTTGCCAATGCCTAGATGCAGCGCTACCGAGCTTAAACGGTTCCAATCGTCGTGTTCCATCAAGCTACCATCAATGCGACGCCAGAAGATGCGGTTGTTATTACGATTTTCACCACTAAAAGCACGAATGAATGGCACCATATATTGATTACGGTTTGCCACCATTTGTGAAATCCACGCTTTGAAATCTTGCTTGCGCTCAGACGTTGTCCAGTTCAACCAGCTGGTTTCGTTATCCTGACAGTAAGCATTATTGTTTCCACCTTGAGTATGAGATAGCACGTCCGCAGTCAGGATATGAGGTATACCGAACGCGAATAGCAAGCTAGCAATCAAGTTGCGCTTTTGCTTTTCGCGTGTGGCGATGATCATAAGGTTCTCTGTTTCACCTTCAACGCCATAGTTTTCCGAGCGGTTGTCACCGTGGCCGTCGCGGTTCTCTTCACCGTTCGCCTCGTTGTGCTTCTGTTTGTAAGACACCAAGTCTTGCAAGGTGAAGCCGTCATGATACGTGATGTAGTTGACTGTGAGTTTATAAGGCCAGTTCGCTGCGCTGTAGATATCACGAGAGCCCATCAAGCGAGTCGCAAACTCTTTCAGATAGCCTTGATCACCCCGCCAGAAGCTGCGAGAGATGTCGCGCAGTTTGTCATTACATTCGTTCCAACCAAATGGGAAGTTACCCACTTGGTAGCCGTTAGGGCCAATGTCCCAAGGTTCAGCGATCAGTTTAGTTTCGCGAAGAATAGGGTCTTGCGCGACGGCTTTAAAGAACGCTGCTTCTGGGTTGTAATCATCGCCTTGGCGACCCAACGTCGCTGCTAAGTCGAAACGGAAGCCATCGACTTTAAATTCACTCACCCAGTAACGCAGCGTATCCATAACGAGATTAAGTGCAGGTTGGTAAGTCATATCAACCGTGTTGCCGCAACCAGTGAAGTTAGCAAAGTGCTGACCATGCTTGATATAGAAGCGTGGATCGAGCGCTTTCAAGTTAAATATGGTTGGGCCTTCTCCGCTCTCGGCTGTGTGGTTGTAAACAACATCAAGAATCACCTCAATGCCGTGTTTATGTAGCTCGCGGATGGTGGTTTTAAGTTCGGTGACGGCGTCTTTCTCTGCGTAACGTGGATCGGGCACCATGAACAAGTATGGGTTGTAACCCCAATAGTTCACTTTATCCATCTTGAGCAAGTGAGGCTCATGCATACATGCTGCCACGGGTAGCAATTGCAGCGTATTGATGTTTTGCTGTTTGTAGAACGCCAGCATTTCTGGCGAAGACAACCCTAAGTAACGGCCTTTGGTATCACTGGCGACTTCTGGGTGCTGTTGAGTTAACCCTTTCACATGGGTTTCGAATAGCACCATCTCTTCGCGTGGTATGCGAGGATGATCGGTGTCTTGCCAATCGAAATTATCTTCAATCACGACACACTTGGGCATATCAAAGCTTTTTGCAGGGGAGAAGGGAGGTTGGTAGTGAAGGGCTTTATCAATCGACTTTGCGTAAGGATCGGAGATCAGCAAAGGTTGGTCTTGATGCGTCACTACATAGCCATACTTTTGCCCCGGTTTAATGTCTGGGATGAAAGTATGACGAATGCCTGCATATTCGCTTGGCAAGTCGTGCAGCTCATAGCTACCGTCTTCCGCAAATAGCGCAAGTTGAATATCTTTACTACTCGGAGCGTGAATAGAGAAGTTACAACCTTCTTTACTCACAGTTGCGCCGAGTGGGTATGGGCGAGAGTGAAGTTGTGTCATCAGCGAATCTTTTTTTAATTTTATTGCTACCTTTAAGAAACTATAAGTAAAAAACTTTGTCTTACTAAGGTCAACCACCTTACATCGAAAATTATCACTGTAATTAAATTACTTTCTACGACCCATTTTTTACGAAAATATGAAATGGCTATCACTTTGTAGCGACCATAAACTGAAGAAACTTACTAATTCCTCCCTAGATTGGTGATCTGACTCGTAAAAACACCATTCGGTAAATTTTCTCATCCCTTCTCATCCCCCCTAAATTAGTTTGGGGCGGAGGAAGTCATCCTTGTACTCCTTGGGTAATCTGCAGACTGTTGAAACAAACGGGGACTTGTTCCCATCTTACCTCTCTTTCTTTAGGTGCATTTTTACTGCCTATATGTATCTAAAAGAGTGAGCAGGGAAGACAGAATTATAAATACCCTTAATGGAGTTAAGAATGAAAAAAGTAAGTGTAATTGCTGCTGCTGTTGCTGCAACTTTAGCTGCTGGTTCTGCTTTCGCAGTGGACTTTCATGGTTACATGCGTGCTGGTGTTGGCGTAAGCGCTGACGGTGGCCAACAACTAACGTTCGAAAAGAACAAAATTGGTCGTCTAGGTAACGAAGGCGACATCTACGGGGAAATCCAATTAGGTAAAGAAGTTTACAACAACAACGGTAAAACGTTCTACGTAGACTCTATGATTGCAATGACTTCTAACGGTTCTAACGACTGGGAAAGCACTGCAACTAACTGTGGCCTAAACGACGCTGGTGATGCAGTAAGCTGTACTGACGACGCTCAATTCGCTCTACGTCAGTTCAACGTTCAAGCTAAAGGCGTTCTAGGTTTTGCTCCTGAAGCAACTTTATGGGCAGGTAAGCGTTACTACCAACGTCACGACATCCATATCTCTGACTTCTACTACTGGAACATCTCTGGCGCGGGCGCTGGTGTTGAAGGCATCGAAGCTGGTCCAGGTAAAGTATCTTTTGCATGGGTTCGTAACGACCGTGGCGATATCGCTGACCCAGGTAACGATGGCGGCGATGCAAACGTTAACACTCTAGACGTACGTTACGCTGGTCTTCCAGTATGGGAAAACGGCTCTCTAGAACTAGGTCTAAACTACGCTCTAGTTAACGAAACTGACGACGCACCAAACAGCACTAAAGATGCAGAAGACGGTGTAATGTTCACTGCTGAATTGACTCAAGGTCTAGATTCAGGCTTCAACAAAACAGTATTCCAGTACGGTACAGAAGGCTACTCTAAAACAATGGCATTCTACGGCGACGGTAGCTGGTACGGTGCAGAAGCTGACAGTGGCGCATCTGGTTACCGCCTAATCAACTGGGGTGTAATCGGCATGGGCGAAAACTGGGAAATGGGTCACCAGTTAGTATACGGTGTTGGTGAAGACATGTGGGCTGGCCAAGACAAGTGGGAAGCAATGTCTGTAGTTGTACGTCCAATGTACAAATGGGATGACAACCACAAAACTATCTTCGAAGCTGGTTACGCTATCGATGATAACGACGGTGCAGAGAACAAGTTCGGTAAACTAACTGTTGCTCAAGCATGGTCTGCTGGCTCTAGCTTCTGGGCTCGTCCTGAAATCCGCGTTTACGCGTCGTACCTAACTGCAGATAAAGACGACAACTCTAACGCATTTGACGGCGGTCGTTCAGACGATACATTCCAATTCGGTGTACAAGCTGAAGCTTGGTGGTAATCATCTAGCCACTAAGTCCTAAATTGTCCTAGAATGATACAGCCAGAAACTTATCTGGCTGTATTTATTTCAAAAAACAATAATGAGTCGAGGTAGACGGTAATGAAAAAATGGCTTGCTCCCGTGCTGTTGGGAATGTTGGCTACAGGATGTACTTCTGTAGAACAAGTCGATATGAGCCCGAAAGGTCAACAACAAGTGATCACGCAATCGGGTGATATTCAATGGGTACCAGTTGATGTACCTGTGGTTACTGAGTTCGCTTTGACTGATAAAAGCCAGATGCTGCTAGATGGTAATAGCGCAGGTGCAATTGCAGCGTTCGCATTACCAGGCAATCGTGGCAGTCTCGATATCAAACTAGAGACCTTCGTAAACAAAAATCTAGAGTTTTACGCACCTAACGTCGTTGTTATGAACACGGCAGGTGAAACTATTTACCAAGCAGATTTCTCAAAGTTTAAGTACGAGCCAGCAAAACTGTTGGATAACGATAAATTCGTACTTGAAATGAACGTGATTCCAGACATGACGGGTAATGACTTGCATGTACTGGTTTACACAACTTCCGCTGATCTAAAAGGAAGTTCTGAAGTTCTTCACCCTGCAAAAGCCTTCGCACTGGCAAATCATACTCAGCCGCCAGATATTGCAGACCCTCAAGCGAAACACAGCCCACTTGGCCAGTTCCGCTTTTCAGTATCCGCGAACGACATCGTGAATACTAAGATTGTTGCGAAAAACGACAACATTCCTCAAGGTACGGATTTAACCAGCTACTACCACAGCTCTATCAAGGCAGCGGTTGCAGCGGACGATATTCCTAAAGCGTTAACACTGCTAGATGAAGCAAAAGAATTGGGCATCGAAGGTGCACAAGAAGTATTTGTTAAAGCGGTAAATACCAAATAAACGAATAAAAAAGGCCAGCAAATTGCTGGCCTTTTTTAATTAATTTTAAAACGATAAAACTCACCCCTACATATAGTTAACTTATTCACAAATTTATTTGTTTTACTTTGTTTTTCATATTTAACAGATCAATAATTAAAGTGTGTTCCTAACCTTACTCGTCATCGATTAGGAAATAATTAAACCTCTCAAAGTAATCTGGCTCAGCAAGATAGAGAATAATATTCTTTATCGCTAGTTTGGTATTTTGTTCTTTTTAAATATTAACTTTATCCAGATTGGTGAGTTTGTATTTACTTTGGAATATTAAAAAGGAATTAACGTGAAAATGAACATGATGAAAACTTCACTTGCTGTTGCCTTACTTGTTGCTCTTGCTGGTTGTCAATCGACATCAGAACCAGAAGGTGCTGCTGAACCTATTGTTAATCTGTCTCAAGACGAAGTCGTTGCTTTCATGGCGGCTTGTGACAACCCAGATAGCACGGCGAAAGGCCCAATTTCTAAACCTCTGTTTGTAGTCGGTACGTTTGCTGATTCAGATTGGAAACATGTGCCTCAACGTAAATACACTTACAAAGGCAATAACTTCTACCAAGTTGTGACGCAAGAAAAAGCAGGCTCTTTCAAAATGCAGTACGCGACTGAGTTGTGGTTCCCACAATTTACCGCGAAAGGTAATCGAATGAATGTCGGTGAATTAACACCATTAACATTTGGTGGTTACGGCACAGATACTGCGGTTGATATTAAAGAAGATGGAAAATACGTTTGGAGCCTTCAATTTGAAGGAAAAGGTAAGCCACTTCACGTAATGGTTAATAAGTGCCAATAATATTCTATTCGGTTATTTAAAATTTATTTTTTATTTATTAACCCCTGCATGAGAAACATGTTGGGGTTAATTTTATTTGGGAGAGTTTAATGCGCAACGTACGATATAAAAAACTATTTGGCCAATCGCTTTTAGCCTTGAGTGTGGTTGGTGTTTTATCCGCGTGTAATTCCTCTGGTGGAAGCGATTATGGCAGCACGCCACTTCCTGATACAAGTTATGCTTGCCAAGCGAATGTAATGGAGCAAAGCAACCAACTTCGCACCTATCAAATCATGGTTGAGAGCTTTGTTGATGGTGATTCGAATATCGGCCATGGCACAGGTTACGGCACTAGCCATCATAACGGTGATCTTCAAGGGATTATCGATTCGCTCGATTACATCCAAGACTTGGGCATGAATGCGATTTGGTTGACGCCAGTTTTTGAATCGGAAGCCATTGATGGACAAGATCATTGGGCCGATCGTTTGGATGCAACGGGCTACTTTGCTACGGACTATTTTAAGATTGATCCTCGCTTTGGCGATTTAGAAACGGCGAGAACCTTAGTTGATGAAGCACACAAACGCGGCTTGTATGTTTTCTTTGATGGCGTGTTTGGTCATCACAAAGAAGGGTTGATTAAGCCGTCTCCATCGGGTTTATTACCTTCTGGTTCGAGCAATCCGGTGGACTACCCAGCAAGCTTGGATTTCTATAAAGAAGTCGCGACTTACTGGGTCAAAGAGCTAAAAATTGATGGTTGGCGTTTAGACCAAGCGTACCAAGTTCCTACCGACGCATGGACACAAATCCGTAAAGCGGTGGATGAAGCCTCACAGAGTGTGACTTACACCAACGCAGAAGGTGAGCAAGTGAATCCTCTGGGTTACATGGTGGCTGAGGTTTGGAAGGGCGAGTCAGAAATCGCGAGTGACGCATACGGCGCGGCTGACGATCCTGCGTTGTGCTCGGCATTTGACTTCCCAATGCGCTATCGCGTGGTGGAAACACTGGCTGTTAATGAGAGTGGTGTCGGCGGTCGTGGTGTGGATTGGCTAGACAATGGCTACCAAACACACAACCAATATCCATCTCATGCTCAGCCAAACTTGATGATTGGCAATCACGATTTGGTTCGCTTTGGTGACTTGTTGCAACGAGGCGGATTAGCGGATGTGAACGATGCTGAATATTGGCAACGTCACAAAGCCGCATTTGCATTCCAAGCGGCTTACACGGGGCCAATCACTCTCTATTATGGAGATGAAATTGGTGACCAAGTTGATGGTTTTGACACAAAAGAAGACAACAATACGTGTGCGGTTCGTGGCGTGTGTGATGACCATGTCGCTCGCAGCAGCGCCAAGATCGAAGGCGTAACGGCAACCCTAGATGCTAACCAAGTTGACCTGAAAAACTACGTTAAGTCATTGATGACTATGCGTGCTGCTCATCCTGCTTTGTATCAAGGCAGCCGCACTAACTTGGTAGCAAGCAATGGCAGTTATGTGGACTTGAAAGCATCTGGCGATGACCAAGTCTTATTTGCTTTGAATACCCTTGAGAGTGCCCGCAATATTGTGCTGACAGAAGCGCAAATCGGGAGTAATCAAGCGCTGGTGGATTTAATCACGAACCAACAAATCACGCCAAGTAACGGGCAATACCAGATCCCGATGTCATCATTACAAGGGCGCTTCTTCAAAGTGACGCCAAACACTCAATAAGTCATTCTCAATCAAGATAACCCATACCAAGCCGAGTGTTGTTCTCTACCCCCATAGAAACGCACTTGGCTTTTTTCATCGCTTTGTCTAAGATGCCGCTCTTTTTAGTCATAGGTAGCGATATTCCCCTTTGAGCCCCGCCTTGTTTCATTGCATCTCTTTGTTTTTTATCGCACAACCGACGTTGAAGAAGTGAAAGAAACAGTACGCAGTTTGTGAGATGTGCTGCACGATAATGAGAATATTCACATTCATGCAACGTCAAACTGTGATTTATGACTTACTCATGTGTAATTGTTATGTTTATCTTTTTGGTGATTTATATAACTAATGGAAAATTATAATGAAATCCATAACGAAACCCCTCTGTCTCTTACCTCTCATTTGCTCTCCGATCGCCTATGCTGAGGTCTTGAATGGAGACTTTGAACAGTGGAATGGCAATGCACCAACGCAGTGGTCTGTGATTGATTCCGGCATTGCGGTTTCACCGACCAGTAACCCGCACCAATCTGGTGGTCTTGCGGCTCAAGTTATCGTAAATACAGGTACCCAAAGCAACACCGACTTTTTGCAAACCATTAATGTTGAGCAAGGGAAAACCTACCCATTTTCTGTCGCGGTTTATCATACAGAAGGTAATGTTAAAGCGCGTTTGGTGGTTGATGGATACCACAGCTACTCCAACCCTCAGCAAACCAATCAGTGGCAACAACTCACGCACAGTTACACTGCATCATCAAACAAAACAATCAATGTCGGGTTACGCTTTTATGATGAGTCGGGCTTTGACGGATCTGAAGTCGTTTATGTCGATAACTTTCAGCCAAATCAAAGTGGTGGTACTCAGCCACCGGTAGAAAGCTGTAATGACAACGAAGTGTTACTGACATTGAACACTGACAGTTATGGCTCAGAAACGAGTTGGGAACTGAAAGATAGCCAATCGCAAGTTCTGTTTTCAGGCCAAGGTTTTGACTCTTCGAAAACTTACGAAAAAACCATGTGCCTAGCGAACGGCGATTACCAGTTTACGATCAGTGACAGTTATGGTGATGGCATTTGTTGCGGGAACGGCAGTGGCTCATACGCCTTAATGTTTGGCCACACCACATTAGCGTCTGGTGGTGAATTCACGAAATCTCAAACCACAAGCTTTACTCTTGGTGGTTCAACGACACCTCCGCCTGTTGTGGGTGAATACTATAAAGCCGCAGAAGGCAAAACAGGTTTTGAGTTGAAAACAGCGCTGTTTAACATCATCAAGGATCACACAGGACGCGGCTACTCAGCGATTTGGACCTTAGTGAAAGACGCGGACATAGACAACTACTACGAGAAAGATGGCTCCATTCTCGATATGTATTCTGAAAAACCATCTGGCAGCGATACGGTGAGTTTTACCAAAGTCACTGACCAATGTGGCCAATACAAAACGGAAGGCGATTGCTACAACCGTGAACATTCATTCCCTAAGAGCTGGTTTGGTGGCAAGGTTGAACCGATGAACTCGGATGGTCACCACTTGTTTGCAACCGATGGTTATGTGAATGCGAAGCGCAGCAACTGGCCATTTGGTGAAGTGGGTAACAGCACTTACGTATCTAGCAATGGCTCAAAAGTCGGTTCAGCAAGCTCTACTTTGGGCTATTCAGGAACGGTATTTGAGCCTATTGATGAGTTCAAAGGTGATTTTGCTCGTGCGTATTTCTACATGGCGACGCGCTATGAAAACGTCATTGGCAACTGGGAAAGCAACACTAGCAACTCTGACGCGGTATTGAACGGCACGAAAACGACCGTCTTTGAACCATGGATGCTGAACATGTTGAAACGTTGGCACAAAAACGATCCTGTCAGCGCGAAAGAGATCAGCCGTAACCAAGCGGTGTTTGAATTCCAAGGTAACCGCAACCCGTTTGTGGATCACCCTGAGTTTGTAGAGATCATTTGGGGCAACTAACCCCATAGCTAAAGCAAATCGTTAGAAACAACAAAGCCGCCATCGTCACTGTTCGAGCGGCTTTTTTAATACCGTTTTACAGGCACAAAAAAAGGGGAGGTTTTACCCTCCCCAAGCTAGCACATGATTGCGCCTACTGTTTTTAGTTCTTAGTCACTGTCACGATTGGCGCTGCTTTATCTGCTGCGTTGAAGTGGAAGTTGTAGTTTCCTGCTTCTGCAATCGTGATCTTAAGGTTCGCACTTGAACCGCCTGCATCCATAGTAACGGCTGTGTCTAGCTCAACACTGCCTTCGCCACCAAAGTTGGTTGCATCAGCCCAATCTGCACTTGCGATCTTCATTTCGTAGCTGCCTGCTGCTAGGTCAATATCTAGCGAGTAAACATCTGCTGCTACGTAAGTGAATTTCGCACTTGAGGTCTCAGCTGGAGTATCCCAAGTCGTGATTGTGCCGCGTAGGAAAAGTGAAGTTTCACCGAACGTTGGCGCGTCTGCTGACTTAGTCACTGAAACTACTGGTTTTGCAACGCTTTCATCCTGAACGTGTAGTGCGTTCAGAGTGAAGTTGTACTTACCTGTTTCAGTAACTGACAACTTACAGTTATCTTCTGAGCCTAAATCTAGTGAACCAGAAGCTAGATCCGCAGCACCACAACCGATGTTTGGATTTGCCCAGCCAGAGTCCGCAAATTTGAACTCGTGCTCACCAGCTTCAAGAACGCCAGTTACAGAGTACATGCCGTTGCCGATGAAGCTCATTGCCCAATCGCTGTTGTCAGACCAATCGTTCATTGTGCCTTTAACGTAAACGACTGTTTCACCGTAAGGAGGAATGCTCGATACGTCTTTGTTGTCAGTGTTTACTGGTAGACCTGCACCTTGAGCGCCGTTTTGTGGTTGAACAAATACCGCTGTTGTTAGTGCAGGAACCGTAAAGGTCTCGCCTGAGAAGCTTGCGCCTTTCACACGGCTATCTGCAGAGTCTTTTTGAACTTCATGCAGTTCGAAGCCAGTTGCACCTTCAACTTTGAACGATTTCGTTTCTGATGTTGAGTTCACTACAGCCACGATTGCATCGTAGTTCGCGTCGAGATCTTTACCTGCTGATACACCGTCATCAATAGACATTACGATCAAGCCTTCCACTTGGTCTTTGCCTACGTTGCGGAAGTCAACGCGGTTCATGACTTCTTGAGCAGTATCTAAACGGAACAGTTCGCTTGAGCTACGAATAGTCAGTAGTTCTAGGAATTGTTGCTTAGTTAGCTCGATATCGTCAGTGTTTGGCATCGCAGTGCTGTCAGCAACGATAGTTTTGATCAGCTCCCAGTTTGCGCCGTCTTTGTCTTCACGAGGTAGACCGACGTTCCAGTTGTTGTCGCTACCGTCGAAGTAAACGCGGTTGAACCAGTCACCTGAATCGTAAGAGTCACGCTGCATTGATTTCGAACGCAGTAGCTCAGAACCCATGTGGATGAACGGGATACCTTGACCAAGCATTACCGTAGATAGAGACACAGTTTGCATACGTGCGCGGTCAGCAGATGAAGTGCCAGTCGCGATCTTGTACGCGTTGTTGTCCCATAGCGTTTGGTTATCGTGCTTAGATACGTAAGAGATGTTCTCAGAAGGGATCTTAGTGTAACCCGCTGGCGCACCGTTGTAGTCTACGTTCTTACCAAGTTTAGTCTCACCTTCGAAGTCTAGAAGAACGAATTCTGCTAGGTTACCTGCCATACCTAGGCGTACTAAGTCTTGGTTGTGTAGACGACCGTTTACCGCTTCTGCATCTGTCTTCGTTTCTTCGTTCGGGTAACCTGCGTTACCAAAACCTTGGTTAAAGCGAAGTGGGTGCTTACCTTCAGAGTCCACACCGCCATCGAATGGGCTACCACCACGAACCGCGTCACGTAGACGGTCAGAGAAGGTACCGATGCCAGTGCCAGCCATGTTGATTTGTGTTGCTTGGTCGAAGCGAGCGTTGTTTGCTACTTCACCGAAGTCCCAACCTTCACCGTAGAATAGCGTGTTTTCATCGACTTGTTTAACGCGCTTCAGAGCGTATTCCATCAAGTCTTTTGGTTGGTGCGCCATCAAGTCAAAACGGAAGCCGTCAACTTTGTAGTCGTCCGCCCACACAAGCAATGAGTCAACCATCAGTTTACCCATCATCAAGTTCTCTGTTGCTGTGTTGTCACAACAAGTTGAGTTCTCAACGCCACCCGTGTTCACATTCAGACGGTGGTAGTATCCTGGGACGATCTTATCTAGGACAGATTTTTCGTTTACGCCCGATGCGTTAGTGTGGTTGTACACCACGTCCATAACCAGCTTCAGATCCATTTTGTGTGTCGCTTGAACCATTTCACGGAATTCAAGGATACGTTTAGAACCGTTTGGATCGGTCGCGTAGCTGCCTTCTGGCACAGTGTAGTGGAATGGGTCGTAACCCCAGTTGAAGCTGTCTAGCATGCGTAGATCGTTCATCAGTGCTTGTGCAGCACCCGTTGCTGGATCGTAGCTGTTTAGTACATCTTCAATGATTTTAGCGTCGTCTTCTGTTTCACAGATTGAAGCCGCTGGTTTGATGCCACATAGCTTGCCTACGGTATCGGTGATATCAACGCGTTTTGCGGCGTTTTCGTCAACCGTTGCAATATCAAACGCTGGCAGGATGTGAAGCGTGGTTAGACCTGCGTCTTTCAGTGCTTGAAGGTGAGTAACCGACTCACGCTCAGGCTCTGTCAGTGCTAGGTACTTACCGTTTAGAGATTGCGTGCCTTTCGTATCGCTAAAGCTGAAGTCACGAAGGTGTGATTCGTAAAGAACGTGGTCTTCATCTTTTGCAACCGTTGGGCGGTCGTAGTTATCCCATTCTGCTGGTTTCAACGCAGCGCTGTCTAGATCGACAACTTGTGAGTACATTGAGTTTTGTGACAAGCTTAGCGAGTAAGGGTCAGTCACTAGACGAGTTTCAACAACACCAGTCGTCGGGTGGTAAACCTTCACTTGGTAACGGTAGAATTTGTTCAGTACGTTGCCTTGCGCTTCTGATTCCCAGATACCTGTTTCTGGGTTCTCAGTCATTGCAACTGTCGCTTCTTCCGCAAAGTCTGCATCGTAGATGATTAGGTCAACGTCTTGCGCTGTTGGTGCCCAAAGTTTGAATGTTGCCGCGCTACCTTCAACAATTGCGCCCAACTCTTCACTGATTGCATTACCTGCATCTTCATCTGCAAATACGGCATCAAGCACGCCTGGTTTTTGTACTTCAGTAGCTGAAATCACATCGCCATCGGCATTGTAAGCGACCATTACGATTTGTGATTTCAAAATCGTACGCAGTGTCTCTGCATTCACGTCGATCCCCGCCGCTTGTAGGCTAGCAAGGTGACGGAAACGCTCTTTTAGTTCATCAGACAAGTCGCCAGCTTTTGTCAGCTCAACCGCTGTACCGCCAGTGATTTGCTTGTCTTCATCCATCTTGATGTCATTGGTCAAGCTGTAGTAAAGCTTCATTGAGTCAGCACTACCTGCCGCTTCCCAAGCGATGGTTTCAGCGTCTAACCAATGGGCTTTTTGGCCATCGATGTCTACTGGGCGTTCTTCGATTGGCTCGTAGTAAAGTTCACTGCTGCCATGGAAACCGAATAGGCCTTGTGATTCACCTAGCTTGGTCAGTTCCACTTTAGAGTTTGCGCTGCCGAAGGCTTTTTCGTCGCCTTTGTGCAGGATGAAGTTCATACAGTTGTGTGGGTCAGACGCATCTGGATCAACTTTAAGCACGTAGTACGCACCGTAAGTGTCGCTGATGCCATCGAATGGAAGTGGTGATGCCCAGTCTGTACCACCGTCAGCAATATCCATTGCTTCTAGGTCAGTACTGGTACAGCCTTCACCATTCCAAAGGTGCAGACCCCAGCCATCGTAGTCGCTTGCTGTTGAAGCTGATGCTACGTCACGTTTGTAATAGATGACAACTTCGTTCTCTCCCGCAGGGTGTAGGCCAGAGCCCGGGTTCGTTGTGTCATCGCTAGAGCTATCACTGCCACAACCGCTGATAACCGCTACGGAAATCAAAGGCAGAACGGTTTTGGCGATCGCTGATAATTTAAATGTTTTATTGTCCACGTTTACAAATCCATTGTTATTGAATTGATAATAGATTGGCAAAATGCCGAAAAGGAAATGTTCAACTAGATGCTAATACACTGAACTATCAGCAAAATGTGAGAGCAGGCCGTTAAGTTTTTTACAAGTGAAAATTTTCTATCACAGTAGATTTTGTTCACAAATTAAATAATAAATCGGTCGCATAGTGAGATATCGAGCACAGCCTAATGATGTAAATTTTTATAGGAGGAGAAAGGGGGGATGATAGGGGATGAGAATATCTAAGCCCCAAAACTGTGACTCATTTCTATAAAATTTGGGGTGTTATTTTTTATCTAAAAATAAGTAGCAGTGATATTAACGAAAAAGCCACCATTCGGGACCAGTAAACTTCAGATTTTACTCGATTGGTCGTTATATAATAGAGCGTTGCGTGCTGTGGTTAATGCAGTCGCACAATCACTAAGAATTTTGAAGGTTTCCCAAAGCGGGAAGCCACGATGGGCTCTGACCTAAAGAGGCGGTTTATGAGTAGTATGGGCATTGCTATTGCAGCAACTGGCCTTTCACTCATCCTGATATTTGTTTGGATGATCTCGCTGTCGATGCGTAAACAACGCCTCGAAGCTGAGAGGAAAGCGCGCGAGGCGGCGTATCGAAAGGCGATGCAAAAAGCGCGAGAGCAAGAACGTAAAGAACGTGCGTTTAAGGCGGAAACGGGCCATGTGCCGACCATTCTTTATTTAGCAAAAGAAGCGGAACGAGAAAACATCAAGCAAGCTCTGTATTGGTACGATAAAGCCGCCAAACTGGATAACGTTACCGGCATGTACGGTGTCGTTCGTTTGGCAGAGCGCATGCGTGAAGACGTGATCTTAAGAGAGCAAGCCAACTTTTGGCGCACGGCGATTGCGGGCTTAGAAGGAGATGTTGAGGCGAAGTTTGCCACTGGTAAAGCGCTCGTATTTGGGCGTGGCACAGAGAAAAACATTCCTAAAGGTCACCAATTAATCGAAGAAGCTGCTGATGAAGGCTGTATTCCAGCCATGCTGTATATGGGTGAGTGGCAGTTGTCACCAGAAAATACATCAGGTCAGCGAGCAGACGCCTTATTTTGGTTTATGAAAGCCGCAGAACAAGACAGTGCGGATGGTAAAATCCAAGTCGGCCTTTGTTACCTCAATGGCATTGGTACTGAAAAGAGCATGGTAAAAGGCTGCTACTGGTTAGAACGAGCAGCAGAATGTGGCAGTGCAGAGGCCATGTATCATGCCGGTGAAGCTTGGAAAGACACGGGCAAAACAGGTAACGCAATTGCTTACGTTTGGTTGTTCTTGTCTGCAAACATGGGTTATGAGCCTGCGAGAGTTGTACGCGATGAGGTTGCCAGCAACATCGGTGTAGATGTGGTGGTTGGCTTACAATCAATTGCTAAGCCGCTACAAAGAAAGTTAGCGTCTGGTATTGTGAAGAAGCATTCCATCATTCGTGCATTGAACAAGGTCTACAAACGTGAAGTTTACTTCCCTGGTGAAGAGGAGCTAAACGAGCTGCTCAGTGAGGAACATCATGATGAAGCAAGCCTCCTCGGTGACACACCAGAGTTGAACTTTGAAACGGAGATGCCTGTTCAACAAGAGTTTGCTTCTCCACCAAAGCAACCTTCCAAAGAAGTGCTCGATTTTACGCAAAACTTTTTACAGCCACAGAATCTCAACAAGCCTCATTCGTGAGGCTTTTTTATCACTCAAATTCTTCTTTATTCTATCGTTTGCATAATTGTTGAGTGATCTTTATGCAAAGCTTCAACAGAATTTTACTTGCCACCAATCTATTACTATATAAATCGATAAATAGAGGGAAATCCCCCCTTGCTGCAAATACATGAATTAAGCTCCAATCCGTTATTATTGATTAGCTCGTACTATAGCTATGAAAATAATTTGTTAGCTTAATTTTTGTTTTTCTAATGACACTCATTACTTTAACTAATATTTGGTATTAAGTTTTATATTACTAAATCTTAATTTCTATTTTTGGTTTCAATTAGTGTCTGTTGATCTTTAACTAAATTAAGCGCAATATACCCAAAAATAAAAATAGCGCACACTCTGCGTATAAATACAGTAAGAAGCAACCTGTTATTATCCTTTTCAACATAAAGGGGCAACGTCATGCTCTTTTTATGTCCATTAGAGATTTGTGTATGTTGAGAATCATTAGTGCAGATAAGTTCATCTCTTCAAGGTTTATCTTGGAATACAGCAAAGTGGAATTTGCATCTTTGTTGGGTGTTTCCGTTGCTAAGATAACCAATATAGAGAACGGCAAAACATCGATTCCCCCGGTGTACGATTACGCCATCAATCACTTGCTCAGTGAGCACCCGTTTAAAGACAGTGCGATGGATGCCTTGTGTTCCCATGAAACGCTTAACTTTGCTCGCCGTGTTGATGTAAACAGTAAGGTGCAACGCTTGTCGTGTAAGCGCTGTGACAGCCGAAGGCTACATGTGATGGCTGGCATGAGTGGCCTGTATTTTGTCGAATGTATGGACTGCAAGCACACCATGTATTCGTCAGGTAACGCGGTGAAACGGTATCAATTGTGGTCAAATAACGGCGTTAAACTCGATAGCCATTTGTTTGATTAGATTGGCTCTCTACGTTTATCGAAGAAAGCACCAAAGAAAAAACAATAACGTGAAAAGCCATTAGCAGAAATGTTGATGGCTTTTTGTTTATGGTTTATAAATTGTTAAATATAAACGTAATTATTGTTTGTATTTAATCTATTAAATCAAAGTGATTAAATATAGAGTGATGAAAATCGCAAAATTTTATTTTCTTTTGATTCCTTTTTTAATAATAACTGGTGAGGTCACATAATTCTTCACCTGAATTCAATTTAAACCAAAATTCAATATCATTGGCTTATCGAAAGGAAAGTGATAAAGATCGCGAAATTTTATTTCGAGAAAATAAGAGTTTTAATTATGAACGAATAATCACGAAATTTGTTTTTTGAATTTTAAATATTAATTTCACTTGTAATATCTGTGCTTGTCGTCTTTACAGAACAAATAAGAGATATTTCAAATGAAACGTTTAATTATCGGTGTTAGTAATTACATGCCAGAAGACTTCAGTTTATTGTCTGAATCTTTGGATGAGCAATTTAACCGAACTTTAAAACCACTTGAGCACGTCGAATTAACTGACGTTGGCGCTGCAATTATTACTTCTGCAGATATTAAGGCTGGTCTACACAAAATTATTTCTGAAACGGGTTATGGCATTCCGGTTTTCTTGGTCACAGATGAAAACCCAGTTTCAGCAGAAGATTACGTATGGTTAACCGGCGTTATCGATTTGGAAAGACAGTCAATTGAATACTACGGTCGCCAAATCAATGAGGCTGTCACCAAGTACGAATGTCGTCTACTTCCACCTTTCTTCAAACAATTGACTCACTACGTGGAAATGGGCAACTCGGCATTCGACTGTCCAGGACACCAAGGCGGTCAGTTCTTCAAAAAACACCCAGCAGGTAAACAGTTCTACGATTTCTTCGGTGAAAACCTATTCCGTAGTGACTTGTGTAACGCGGACGTTGATTTAGGTGACTTGCTGATCCACGAAGGTTCTGCTCATCAAGCTCAAGCACACGCAGCAAAAGTGTTCAACTCAGACAAAACCTACTTCGTACTTAACGGTACTTCGGCTTCGAACAAAGTGGTTTGTAACGCGTTAGTGACCGAAGGTGACTTGGTGATGTTTGACCGTAACAACCACAAATCAAACCACCACGGTGCATTGATCCAAGCGGGCGGTATGCCAGTTTACCTAGAAACGGCACGTAACCCTTGGGGCTTTATCGGTGGTATGGATGAGCACTGTTTTGATGAAGAATACATCCGTGCTCAAATCGCGAAAGTGTCACCAGAGCGTGCTCGTGATGAACGTCCTTTCCGTCTTGCGATCATCCAATTAGGTACTTACGACGGTACCATCTACAACGCACGTTACGTGATGGATAAGATTGGTCATCTATGTGACTACATCCTATTTGACTCAGCATGGGTAGGCTACGAGCAGTTCATTCCTATGATGAAAGACTGTTCTCCACTGCTACTGGATCTGAAACCAGAAGATGCGGGTGTGATCGTGACTCAGTCTGTTCACAAGCAACAAGCTGGCTTCTCTCAAACTTCGCAAATCCACAAGAAAGACCACCACATCAAAGGTCAGGCTCGTTACTGTAACCATAAACGCTTCAACAACGCGTTTATGATGCACGCGTCCACTTCGCCATTCTACGCGCTGTTCTCAGCATTGGATGTGAACGCGAAGATCCACGATGGTGAAGCGGGTCTGCGCCTATGGCGTGATGCGGTTAAGACGGGTATCGAAGCACGTAAAGAAATCCTGAAAAGTTGTGAGCTGATTCGTCCGTTCATTCCTGACCAAGTGGATGGTCAACCATGGGGCAGTTACGACACCGATCTTATCGCAACCAATAAGAAGTTCTTCATGTTCGAGCCAGACGCAAGCTGGCATAAATTTGAAGGCTACGGCGAAGGTCAGTACTTCGTTGACCCATGTAAATTGCTACTCACTACAGCAGGTATTGCTGAAGATGGTAGCTACGCAGACTTTGGTATTCCTGCAACGTTATTGGCTAACTTCCTACGTGAGAACGGCATCATCCCTGAGAAGTGTGACTTGAACTCTATCTTGTTCCTTCTCACTCCAGCAGAGGACATGGGTAAGATCCGTCATCTTGTGGCGCAAATTAACCGCTTCGAGAAATTCATTCGTGATGATGCGCCACTAAACATCGTGCTTCCTCGCGTTTACGAAGCGAACAAAGAACGCTACCGCGGTTACACCATCCGTCAGCTATGTCAGGAAATGCATGACATGTATAAAGAGCTGAACGTGAAACAGCTACAAAAAGCGATGTTCCGTAGCGAATACTTCCCAACTATGGTGCACAAACCAGATGTGGCAACACGCAAATACTTCCGCGGCGAGTGTGATTACTTGCCTCTGAAAGAAGCGGTAGGTCGTGTCGCAGCAGAAGGTGCGCTTCCTTACCCTCCAGGCATTATCTGTGTGATCACGGGCGAAATCTGGACTCAACAAGTGGTCGATTACTTCTTATCTCTAGAAGAAGGCATCAACCGATTCCCAGGCTTCGCACCAGAGATTCAAGGTGTGTACCTAGAAGACGTCAATGGTCGCACCACCGCCCATTGCTACGCCCTTAAAGATTAATCTACCCCGTTCGCATCGTGACTTGGTTGTCGCGGTGCGAACCGTTTATTCGTGGAGAATAATTTATGAGTACTGAAACCAAAAAAATGTCGGTGGTGCAGCTAACCATTCTGACATTCATTAACATGGCTGGCTCGGGCATCATTATGCTGCCAAGTAAGTTGGCGCAAGTGGGCACGATTTCGATTCTATCTTGGCTGATTACTGCGGCGGGTTCATTGGCATTGGCTTATGTGTTCGCAAAATGTGGTCGCTTTAGTAAACGTGACGGTGGTATGAACGGTTATGCATCGTACGCGTTTGGTAAATCGGGTGCGTTTATGGCGGGTTGGACCTACGGCTTGTCATTGTTGATTGCCAACATTGCGATTGCGATTACCTGTGTCGGTTATGGCTCGGCTTTCTTCGAAGTGACCTTGTCGCCAGTCGAAACCTGTCTGTACACCATCGCTATCCTTTGGATTTGTACCTTCGCTAACTTTGGTGGTGCGAAGATCACCGGTCAAATCGGCTCGTTTACGGTTTGGGGCGTTATCCTTCCTGTGTGTTCTTTGGGTATTGTTGGTTGGTTCTACTTCAGCCCAACCATGTATGTAGAAGCATGGAACCCGCACCACCTACCATTTGGTGAAGCAGTAAGCGCGTCAATCGCAATGACACTTTGGGCGTTCCTAGGTCTTGAATCGGCTTGTGCGAACTCAGAAGCGGTAGAAAACCCAGAGAAGAACGTACCAATCGCAGTATTGGGCGGTACGCTGATTGCAGCAGTGGTTTACATCGTTTCAACCAACATCTGTTCTGGTATCGTAGCGAACTCTGAACTTGCTGCTTCTACAGCGCCATTCTCAACAGTATGGACAGTGATGCTAGGTTCTACGGCGGGTAAAGTGGTTGCGGGTATGGCCGTTCTTGCTTGTGCAGGTTCATTACTGGGTTGGCAGTTCACTATCGCGTCCGTCTTCAAATCATCTTCAGATGCAGGTTTCTTCCCGAAACTGTTCTCACAAGTTGATAAACGCGGCACACCAATCAAAGGTATGGTGGCCATCACGGTTATCCAATCGGTGTTGTCTTTGATGACCATCTCGCCAACATTGAACGAGCAATTTGAAGCGCTGGTTAACCTTGCGGTAGTGACGAACGTTATTCCTTACATTCTATGTATGGGCGCAATCTTCATCATGCAGCAAGTGGCGCACGTGCCTGAGCGCGAAATGAAGACCACGAATATCATTGCGCTAGTCGGTTCTCTATACAGCTTCTACGCATTGTACGGCTCTGGCTACGAAGCCATGATGTGGGGTTCAATCGTTACCTTCCTAGGTTGGAGTGCGTACGGTCTGATTGCTTCTAAGCATGAACCTCTCGTGAACTAGTTTTTTCAATCGAGCCTTCCCATACGCGGTGTGGAAGGCTCTTTTGCTTTTTATCCATTCAGTAAGTTAAGGAAACAACACCACTCACAACGTGAAAACTCATTTTCGACAATTGGGGGACGAAAGATGATTAGCCAACCTGTTAAGATCGGTGACGATACCGTCGTAGTCATTCCAAGCGTGATCCTGAGCGAGCTCGGGATAAGGGAAGGGGACACCCTCGAAATTGCGCTCAATAAAGACAAAATGGAAATTAAGAAAATGGTTCTGAAAACCAGCTCTCCAACCGATTCCAGCGAAGAAGGCTAGAATTGAGTAAGAGAATCTTGGTTTGTCGGATACACTACTGGTTTCGCAAATCTGGCGCTCGCCGCTGTCTTTGAACTATTGATAACAACAAGAAGAGGTCTGGTACTATGCAAGGTATCCTCTCTATACAATCTCATGTTTCTTTTGGTCACGCTGGTAACAGCAGTGCCGTTTTCCCAATGCAACGCATGGGTTTCGAAGTGTGGCCTATTCACACGGTTCAATTTTCTAATCACACCCAGTATCAAGAAGGCTGGACGGGTCGTGCGTTTTCGGCTGATGACATCAGCGAATTAGTTCGTGGTCTTGGTAACATTGGCGCGCTAGAGAAGTGCCAAGCGGTTCTGACTGGTTACCAAGGCAGTGCTGAGCAATGTCTTGCAGTAGAAGATACCGTCACTAAAGTTAAACAAGCGAATCCAGAAGCGCTTTACGTGTGTGACCCAGTGATGGGCGCGCCAGACAAAGGCTGTATTGTTGCGCCGGGTATCGCAGAAAACTTGTTGAATCGTCTAATGCCAATGGCGGATGTGATCGTGCCTAACCAGTTCGAGCTAAGCCAATTTGCAGAGATGGAGATTCACACGTTGGATGACGCAATCAATGCTTGTCAGCGTGCGCTAGCAAAAGGCCCTAAAGTGGTATTGGTGAAGCACCTTTACTGCTTGTCAGATGACAGCTTCAATATGCTACTTGCGACACCAGAAGGCACTTACCTAGCGAAGCGTCCTCATTTTGAATTTGCTAAAGCACCCGTAGGCGCTGGCGATTTGATTTCGGCGATTTTCACCGCTGGTCTATTGAAAGGTTGGACGCCAAAACAAGCGTTCCAGCACTGCCACGACGCTTGCTATGGCGTACTTAACGCGACTTACCAAGCGGGCGAATGGGAACTGCAAACCATCGCAGCACAACAAGAGTTCGTTGAGCCTAGCGCGCACTTCCCATTGGAAGAAGTAACACTGATGACATTAAATGATTAGCAACCGAGATAAGTGGAATCGCTTAATGCTAAAGATCTAAAGTTTTACACCTCATAGAATGGAAACTCATTTTTCGATTAGAGGTGTAAGATATGTTTAAAAAAGGTTTATTCGCTGCTGTTTTAGTGATGAGTTCTATCAGTGTTCATGCAGAAACAAACAGCGTAGTTGATGTTACTTGTCGAGTAGCCGGTGGTGAGATTGTTAATGTAACAAACACAGGTGCTCTTGAGTACATCCTCGACGCTGGTGGTAACCAAATCACTAAACTGACATTGGATAACGGTGCAGTTGTTGATTTTCATGGTTTGTCTAATGAGTTCCAAACTCTTATCTCAGATGGCATTAAGCAAGGGGTAGATGTTGAGGCGTGTCTATCTGGAGATAAATTGGTTGAAGGGATGGTACGACTTTCTAACAAGACGCTATAGCATTAAAAAGGGAGCACTTAGCTCCCTTTTTGATTTCTATAGCCTGTTCTATACAGCGTTAAGTCTGCCCTAACAGCGAGAGGTATCAACCTTAAAGCTGTGTCCATCCGCGCCTTTGCCATCCATTCGGTAGTAGGCGTAGCACTTGCCAGCCATGAGCGCTTCTGGTGATTCGTCATTGCCATACCCAACCATGGAGTATTGGTTGTTCTCGATGAAAACTAAATCTGTCTGTTTCATCTCATCGGTAATGGTTAGGTTATCGAAGAAGCTGACTTGCTCACCGCACTCACTTTGGGTTTCTGGATAGCCATTGTAAAACTCTTGATACCCAGCAGCAGTTAAGACGCACTGGTCGGCCCCTTGGTCTTGCTTAAAGGCTTTCGCATTCTGATTGAGAATGGAAACGTGATACTGCATGTCAGCGAAGATCACTTGGATGGCGGCTGTGCGGGCATCAGAAGTACGTTGGTTGGAATGATAAACGGCATACGCAGTTAAGCCTCCAAGCACGACAGCCGTTAGCAGCCACTCTTTTGACGAGAATCCAGACAACAATCTCATTGGTTTTTACCCTAAATACAACTCAACCATGCGCATAACTGGGCGGGATTCTACGCATGGTTTGAGGGAATTTTAAGGGCAAACTGCGTGTTTCAGAAAAACCTGACACAAACTTGAAGAATGATCAAATTATGAAGAGAGGAGCATATTGCTCCTCTTGCATTTAGAGTTAATTTGGTGTCGGCATTGGAATAAGGTTAGGCGATACAATCAGTTGAGCTTCCGTTGCCGCTTGTACCTCTTCAACGGAAAACTCCGGCGCGAGTTCGGTCAGCATCATACCTTTATCGGTGATTTCGAACACGCCCATCTCGGTAACAATCAAATCCACCTGACCTACTGCGGTCAGCGGTAAAGTGCAATACTTGAGCAGTTTCGGATTGCCTTTCACCGTGTGTTCCATGGCGACAATCACTTTCTTTGCGCCGACCACAAGATCCATTGCACCACCCATACCTGGTGCCATTTTGCCCGGAATGATCCAGTTGGCGAGGTTACCCCGTTCATCGACTTGCAGCGCACCAAGTATGGTTGAATCCACGTGACCACCACGAATGATGGCAAAAGAGTCGGCGCTGTTAAAGTAACATGACCCCGCGATTGCTGTGATGTTCTGCCCGCCAGCATTGACCAGATCAGGATCGATTTCTGCCTCAGATGCCAGTTTATCAATGCCAATTAAGCCATTTTCTGCTTGCAGTAATAGCTCGACGTCTTTGTCTACTTCATTGGCAACCAGCGTTGGTAGGCCAATCCCTAGGTTAACGATGTCGCCGTCTTGCATCTCTTGAGCAACGCGCCATGCAATGCGGCGGCGAACGACTTCTTTATCTAATTGTGCAGTCATTAGTTGTCCTCCACTAAGATGTAATCGACGTACAAACTTGGGGTATGCACGGCTTCGGGTTCAATGCCGCCCAGTTCCCCAATCTGCTCTGGCATAGATGGTGAGATTGCTCTGACGTTAGCGGACGCTGCGTTAGAATCCATGCGAACTGGGAAGACGGTTCGTTTGTAGGTCATCCTTAACAGGAAACAAAAAGGGGAGCCGCGTTGGCTCCCCTTTCTATTTTTTACATCAAAGATGCGTATATCTTACAGATGCTTAAGCGTTACTGAGCTTTCTTCTGTTCTGATTTGCAAACAGCCGCAGTAAAGATAACGTCTGTTGAGCTGTTTAGCGCTGTTTCAGCCGAGTCTTGAATCACACCAATGATGAAGCCAACCGCTACAACCTGCATTGCTACGTCGTTTGAGATACCAAACAGACCACACGCTAGTGGGATAAGTAGTAGAGAACCACCTGCAACACCTGATGCGCCACACGCTGATACTGCAGCAACAATACTTAGTAGTACCGCTGTCATTAGGTCAACGTCGATACCCATAGTGTGTACCGCTGCTAGCGTTAGGGTAGTGATAGTGATTGCTGCACCCGCCATGTTGATGGTCGCGCCTAGTGGGATAGACACTGAGTACGTATCTTCGTCTAGGTCTAGCTTCTTACATAGGTTCATGTTCACTGGAATGTTCGCAGCACTTGAACGCGTAAAGAATGCCGTTACGCCACTTTCACGTAGACATTGGAACACCAATGGGTATGGGTTTTCTTTTGTTTTGAAGTACACGATCGCTGGGTTAACCACTAGCGCAATGATAAACATTGAACCCAGTAGTACCGCTAGAAGGTGAGCGTAGCTCGCTAGTGCGCCAAAACCAGTTGTTGCGAATGTAGATGCAACCAAACCGAAGATACCGAAAGGAGCAAGACGAATGATAAAGCGAACAATGTGAGAAACACTGTGGCTTAGATCTTCGAATACCGCTTTCGTCGTTGCTGATGCGTGGTGAAGCGCAAGACCAAGACCCACACCCCAAGCTAGAATACCGATGTAGTTCGCTTCTACTAGTGCGTTTACTGGGTTATCAACCAGCTTGAACAGCAAGGTTTGGATAACTTCTGCAATGCCTTGTGGTGGCGTTGCACCTTCAGCGCCCGTTACTAGCGTTAAATTGGTCGGGAAAAGGAAACTTAGTACTACTGCGGTTAGCGCCGCAAAGAAGGTACCCGCTAGGTAAAGAATGACGATTGGACGCATGTAAGTGTGTTGGTTTTTCTTTTGGTTGGCGATAGAAGCCGCAACCAAAATGAATACCAAGATAGGAGCAATCGCTTTAAGAGCACCGACAAACAGACTACCCAGCATACCAACGCTTTCAGCGTGGCTTGGTGAGATAGTCGCAAGCAGAATACCCAAAACAATACCGACGAGGATCTGGAGAACGAGGTTACCGCGAGCGTATCGGGCAACGAGACTGTTGTGTTGCATTTGCATACATCATTCCTGCAATTTTTGCCTCAGCAGCAGCGCAAACTTCAGTCATTACACGGCGTAATGTTCCTTCGAATGAAGGGGCTGAACCTTGTTGTTGTGTTGCTAAGACGTCCTGATTATCAATTATCCTGTTTTTATAAATCCAGCTATTTTCTTGCTGAATATCACATATCTTAGCTTGGTAATATTTTGTGTCTAGTTTTAGTTTGTTCTTAGTTTAAATGTTTGCACGATGTTGCTGTTATTGGTCTTTTATGTTGATTTGTGTCGCCAAGTATGAATGATGGTTTTTCACTAAGTTATTAAAAAAGGAGGCGTTAGCCTCCTTTGTTCTATTGATTACGCAAATGCAACAAGTTAATAACCTCGTTGGTGTTTGCGTTTTTCGCCAACGATACTGCGTACCATTTTTCCGAACTGTTTACTCTGAGCTCGTTGCTCTGCGAGAGTCGCGCCGTTGTGGGCTTGTTCTCGCAGTAACTTCTGGTAGTTAGTAAAGCGGCGCATCTCTAATGTGCCATCTTCAATTGCGGCTTGAACCGCGCAACCCGGCTCCGTTTGATGCTGACAATCGCTGAATCGACAGTTTTCTGCTAACGCTTCAACATCAGCGAACGTTTCACTTACACCTGCTTCGCAATCTGCCAATTGGATCTCTCGCATTCCCGGCGTGTCCATTAAGATCCCACCAGAAGGCAATAGATGGATTGAGCGCGAGGTCGTCGTATGTCGACCTTTGCTGTCATCTTCACGAATTCCGCCAGTTGCTTGCTCTTGCTCGCCAAGTAGGGTGTTGACTAAGGTCGATTTTCCTACCCCAGAAGAACCGATAAAGGCGACGGTTTGACCTTCACCACACCAACCCATCAACTTGGCAACGTCTGATTCGTCCAAGCCGTTAACGCTCTCTACCATAAGCAGTGGATCGAGCTTTTGTACCTGAGCTTTGAGCTCGTCAGCGTCGTCACATAAGTCTGCTTTGGTCAGTACAATCACAGGTTCTACATCGGCTTCATTGATGAGTGCCAAGTAGCGCTCAATGCGGCTGAGATTAAAGTCGTGATTGAGTGAACAAACGATAAAGACCGTATCTACGTTGGCGGCAATAAGTTGCTCAGCGACTTTGCTGCCAGCGGCTTTACGGCTGAATAAGCTGCGGCGCTCAAGTAAACGAGAAAACTGCTGCTGGTGGTTGAGTATCACCCAGTCACCAACGGTCATGCTGGGTAACGAGGTATGGATAGGTAAGTGGGTTTCACCTTGTTCGCTAACCACAACGTAACCACTACGATGGTGAGCAATCACTCGCGCAAAAAGCGTGTTCTCGTAATCGTCTAGCGTCAGTTGTTGTTGAAAAAACGGTTTCCAGCCTAATAGCTTTAATGGGTTAGGTTGAGTTAGTAGTGTTTCACAAAAAGAATGTGTTTTATTCATTGTTGAATTATCCCAGACGCAACAAAGCGCCTTAATACAAATCGCATTAGGGTCTAATTCGCATAGAGCTGACCCCGGTGAAAACCGGGCAAGGAAGGGAGGAATTGTGGCTTAGCCACGAGAAAAAAGTTGGACGTTTACCCTTTCACTGCCCAGTTAGTGTTATTCATTACAATCACAAATTAAATATACCTTGTTTCATGTAACAGTGAGTGAGTGACTGATTTGTATGATATTTTTTCTTGTTACACTTTTTATCACCATGCGGTGTCATAAAACTCCCTAACAACAAGGTTTTAATTATTTAAAATCAAACTCTTATGTAAATAATGAGGTGACATTATCCGTTAACCCCAATCTTGACCTTAACTCTTTATTTTCTCTCATAAGCGTAGCATTTATCGAGGCATTATTAGCTAACATTTCCCTCAACTCAGCGATTTCCTCGTCTCGCTCCTTGCGCTTGTTCTCCTCTTCTTTGAGCTTTGCGCGTAAGGTTTCTATTCTGTCCTTCGCTTGGTCTGAGCCTGACTTACCCATCACACGTTGGTATAAATCAGGCATATCACGTTGAATTAACGCTCGGCTAACGCCAGCTTCTCGCGCAACAGAAGACATTGTCAGCTTCTTGTTTTTAGGGTCTTTAGGCTTACCCTTCTCAATGGCTACGATAGCCAATCGCACCTTTTTATGGCTAGGTGATTCATTTTTGCTGCTCATTCTCTAACCTCACCCTGTAGTCATCAATTATGCGCTGAACCTCTTCTACAAGATCAACTGGCACCCGCATTACCTTGGTGTCTGGTTTTGTTTTTGGTCGCCCTGCGCCCTTGCGAGCGCCCCCTCGACCCATCTTAAGTTCAACGCCATCGATGTCACCAATAGACATCTGATTTAGTTTATTTTTATTGGTTGCTTTCTTTGCCATTTTATCCCGCTTGAAAGTTGTTACAGCATTCAGTCTAATGATGATATTGACTTAATTTGATTATTGTTGCTCAATTCATTTTTCATGGCTGCATAGTCATAACCCAAATCGGTGAGAACCTTCTCTACACGCACTAAGCCGTCCTGAGCAGCCTTCTTACCAGCATCACCAATGTCATCGAGGTCAACAAGTTCAAGCTGTTGAATTAACATACCTTCCCAATGTTTGACGTTTCGTTCATCTACGATCCCGTGGTCGCATTCATCACAACCTCCACCCATACAGCCATCATCGTCATTGGTACACCAACCAATACCTGTTGAGCGAATTGGCAGCTTCATTGCACGAGCCATTTCCTTATGGCTACCATAGATTTTAATGTTTTCCTCATTTGACCTGAACTCTTTGATTTTCTCTGCCACTGCACCGCCTGTAATTGGATGGTCTAAATTGAAAAAATCCGAAAATATTTCTTCTTCTACGAACAGCTTTTCACGTAGGAGTTCTTCAAACAGTTCTTGGTCTAAATCATCATTTGCAGCATAGAGGGCGGTCATCGTGATTGACCAGTGCTTAAAGTGCTCTTTCAGCGCTCGTAAATCACCAAGTTCGCTGTGCACAACGTAGTTTGCAAAGGTGCGCCTTAGTTGGTGGGCGGTTAAGTTCCAATCAACGCCTGCCATTGCGCAGAGGTTTTTTAGCCTAAGTCCAGTAATAGTCGTACCTGATGGTATGGTAATTGGAGCGCCTTTCTTGCGAGGACTCTTGGCTAAAATCAGGTGATTATTAATCTCGCTTAGACGCGCCATTTCCTTATAATTGCCCTGACTTTTCGCTTCTTTCAATTCTGCTTCGAGCTTGGCTTGATAGGGCTTTGAATAGCGCTCTAAAATCTTAATCGCATCAATCGCTATTTTAGGTGCTATCCATTCCGTCTCGCCTGTATGGGTTTTATCCGAGCGAGACTGAATGTAGTAAAACGTTTCCTCGTCTTTCGTTTCTGTGCGGTAGTTTCTGCCACCTTTCCCACGCAGTGAACGCTTGATATTCAAGGCTTCGTGGATACGCATTCCTGTAGTAAACAAAAGCCAGAAGATGCAGCTATCTCTGAGTAAGAGTAAGGCGTCATTGAAATCATTTAGCTTATCAAATTCATCAGAAATACTTTGCAGGTATTCGCGTTTTTGTGTCGGTTGATCTCTCACACTTTTAGCTGTTGGCTCAAAAGCGTCAAGTTTATCGCGTAGGTTTAACAATTCCGTTGCTCGGTCTAGATAGCCCTTAGTGTAAGTCGCCAGTGGCTTTAGCACCTCATCGGGGATGATTAGGGTTTTACCTTCTGCTGTTTTTCGAGGGGCTCCTTCGCCAAGCGCTCCTGCTTGCTCATGAGCACTTGAGCTTATCCAAGGATGCCCCTTAACCCAAGCAAACATTCTGCCGTGGCGATATATCGCTTCCAGTGAGAAATACCTTGGCATTTTTGAAGTTGGCTTTAGGGGTTGCAACTCGCCTTTACGTTTAACCATTACCCCATCGACATACTGAACATATTCCTGAGCCAGAAAGGCATCAAAATCCCGCTGAGAGCGAAGTGGCTCGGACTCTACCCACGTTAGAAATGACCGAACATGCTTGCAAGCCACTGCCAAAGAACTACCTCTTAACCCCATTTGGCGCTTCGACCACATCACCCATTTCGCCAGTGATTTCAGAGTATGACTTTGGATTGAGCTGAACCTTAGGATATGTTCACTAAGCCTAGCACTTTTAGTGAACTCTTCAGGTGTCAACTCCCATTCATCTTCTTCAAATCGAGCGTACACAAGGCACTGACCATCTTCGAGGGTGGTGTAGGCAACGACGCCCGTTAACGCCTCAATTTGTACCTGTGTTGGGTTGTTGCCCAGCATTTCTAGCGTGGGGCATTTGTGCTTTTCTAGCTCTTTTGCGCTTAGCGTATTCTGGACATTTATCATTTTCCAACCCTCAACATGTCTAAGTTTTTCCAGTAGGGATGCGGTGTTGTTCTTGCTTTTTCTTTCATGGTTTGAACTTGTGGCAGCGCATTTAATTCAATGCATCGCGGCTCTATATGCTCGTCAATCACTCTCAGAATGTCTTTGAGATACTTTTTCCAGTTCTTGCGACCAAAGCTATCCCTGTTGCGAATAATCGCCCAGTAGAAACTGTAGAGTTTCCAAAGGTCGTCCAGCGTGATAACAAAAGATTTACAGCGGAAGCACGCCAAAAAATCAGTACATATTCTCCCATCCTTGGGCGCTCTATCACCATACTTGGTGTCCTTACATGTACCCATTGGCGTTTTTTCTTCGTCCTCATTCAAGATATTGACCACTCTGATTTCAGCGGCACGACCAAGATTCTTTCTTGCCTCTTCTGGCGCTCGCAGGTAATGGTCTGTGGTACTTTGGTGTTGATGCCTCGCAGCGTGTGCTGCCGCGACTAAATCCTCGCCTGACAGCTCGTATATGCCATTCACAAAGGTTTTGCGGATGCGACTTGCATTCACCGTGATTGGGTTGCCATCTTCATCTTTTAGGTTGTACTCCTTAATCAATGATTCTGTGTAGTAATAAAGCACATTTTCCGACAGTGAGGTGGCTGTTCCAGCGGTACGATTACGAGTAGAGGTATAGGTGAGCAATAAATCCGTGTTTAGCGCTTCTCTGCTTGAGGCATTGAGTTTAGTGACGGTTTCAATAAGCAGCGCCACATCCAATTTAACGCCCTGAATAATATCAACTTCTTCACTCTTGCGTAAATTGTGTAACTGAGTTGAACTCCCCCGACGTTTAAAGACGGTCAACAATCGTCTGTTTGCCTTCAATGGGTGCTCAGACAAGGCGTTCACCGACATTTCCAAAAGAGGTCTGGTATTAATCCCTGTTTGCATCGCTATCGCCAAAACCACTACCGTCAACTCATACGCTGTCAATGGCGCTTCTCGATCTTTATTGATGATAGGTGGAATGGCTTGCTTTAAGGTAATAACAAGTTGTTTTCTCTCATGCTGAGTGAAGGGACTTGCGCCGCCACCGCCACGTTGGTTTGATTTTGGGTAGGGGTTGGGTTTAAAACAGCTTCTCACGTACTCAGGTGAGGCATCCCAATACCCTTGGGTTTTCATCGCATGTAAAAGTGATTTTACCAAGGTGTAGTGATTTTTTTGACTAGTGTAGGATAGATTGCCATCGCCATTTTTTTTCTTAAGCGTCTTTAAGTGGATACGAAAGTTGTCCATTAGCTCTACTGATATATCTGCTTGAGATAAATCATGATCTTTATGCTGACGATAAAGCGGAAGGTAGCCTGCTAGAATCTTAAATCCATCATATGAATAAGCTAGAATAGTCTTTTGAGAGCTTCCACTTGAGATGGCAGAGTCCAGCAAGGCTTTAGTTGTGTAATAGGCACGATTAACCAGATCATCAAACCCCTGACCATAAAAGGGTGCAAAGTCGAAACTATACCCATTGCCACCTTTCGACCCCAAGGCAGGAAAATTCACTACCGCACTGATGGGTCGAACAACTTCTAGATTGTCAGTACCCTGAATAGTGTCTTCCTTTACGTGCGGCAATACGAACTTATCTAGGTCGATCTTGCGTGATTTTTTCTTCGGCACAATAGTGTCCTTTGATTTTTGTAACTTTATACACAATAGGTTGCTTTGAATGTTGTTACAAGTTTCTTTTTTTGTTTTTGTCAGAGGACAACGTTTGATCGCTTTTGGGCTGTATCAAGTCAGATGAGAAAGTCACAGTCAGATGGGAAAGTCAGCTAAAACACCTTTGCCCCATTTCTTCTTAGAGTATTTGCCCCAAGTAAAGTGCTGATTCCCAGCTCGCATTAGGAAATATTATCCAAAATTGTCATTTCTAAAATTATCTAGTCACTCAAACAACCGATGGAGGGTAAGCGCTCCATAAACCCCGCATTCTAATCGCCTAGCGCGAAGAATAAGATCAAGTCTCCAACCATGAGGAGATTTGAAATGGGAAAACGACACACTAATCAAGAATGGCAAACGCTCATCGAGCAGTCTGAATCGAGTTCATTGTCAACGCTTGCATTTTGTAAGCTTAATGAACTCAATCCCTCGACGTTTTATGCTAAGCGCCAGCAACTCAAAAAAGCAGATGTCTCTCAAGGCTTTGTACGGGCAGAGGTCGTCGAAAAGACAACGAAATATCAAGCTCAAATAGCCACCGCTAACATGACACTTCTCATCAATGATGTGGAGTTGAGCATTCCTCAAGGCACGCCCGCTGCCTACCTGGCAGAACTCATTGGAGCCTTGTCATGAAACATATGCTCAGCGCACCAGAGATTTATCTGTATCGTGAGAGTGTCGATTTTAGAAAGTCCATCAATGGCCTCGCGGCGATTATCGAAAGTGACACCGATTTACCCTTGGGAAGCGGCGCACTGTTCCTGTTCACCAATAAACAGCGCGACAAAATCAAAGTGCTGTACTGGGATAAAACTGGCTTTGCGCTTTGGTATAAACGCCTTGAAAAAGCCAAGTATAAATGGCCTGCAAAAGAGCAAAATGAAGTGTTTACCCTGACTCAATTCGAGCTTGATAGACTGCTTTCTGGCTTCACGATTATCGGCCATAAACCCGTTCAAATAAACGATTTTACAATGACTTAATTGATAATAAAGCCTTATCTACCAAGCGTGAATGGCATGATTTTAGTATAATAAATGCCATGAAAAAGACGCCAGTTATCAACCCAGAAAGTCAAGATGTTGCCGAGCTACAAGCGATGGTGAAAGCCCTTCTGCTCTCTCAGGAGCGGAAGGAGTCTCAATGGCAACAAGAGCGTCAATCCTTACTCGAACAGCTCAAGCTGGCCTTCGACCGTCAGTTCGCGAAACGCTCCGAGGCGCTA
The DNA here is from genome assembly GCF_905175355.1 of Vibrio sp. B1ASS3. Taxonomy (NCBI): domain Bacteria; kingdom Pseudomonadati; phylum Pseudomonadota; class Gammaproteobacteria; order Vibrionales; family Vibrionaceae; genus Vibrio; species Vibrio sp. B1ASS3. Next base: position 1,945,704 of record NZ_HG992743.1, on the reverse strand, counting down.
AAGCCTTACGATGAATCTCAAGGTGACCTCTTCAACGAAGTGGAATGTGAAGCCGCTAAGGAAGAAGAGGTTGAAGTGGTCACGACGACCACTACAACGAAGAAGCGTGGTAAACGCAAGCCCCTTCCAAAGACTTTGCCTCGTGAGGTTATCGAACTCGATTTAGACGACCATGAAAAACAGTGTGCCTGCTGCCAACATAGTCTGCATAAAATCGGTGAAGACCGTAGTGAGAAACTTGAGTTCTCACCAACAGTGCTCAAAGTGCTGGAATATGTTCGTCCTAAATATGCTTGTCGTCAGTGTGAGCAAACTGAAGACAACAGCCACATCGTTCAAAAGCCAGCGCCTCAGAGCATCATCCCTAAAAGCTTCGCGACAGAAAGCTTGCTGGCCAATATCATCCTTGGTAAATATCAATACGCAATGCCCCTTTACCGCCAAGAGTCGCTGTTTACTCAGTCGGGTATTGAGCTATCGCGAACTACCATGGCAAGGTGGGTTATCCAAGTCAGTGAGAAGTTCACACCGCTGTATACGGCCTTAAAAGAGCATCTACTTCAACAAGTGGTGGTTCAGGCGGATGAAACGCCGCTCAATGTCCTTAAAGAAGATAAACAGTGTTATATGTGGCTCTACTGCTCGGGCGCAGACTCGCCCGACGCTGCACTGCCGAATGTGAAGAATATCGCCTTGTACGACTATCAAAACAGTCGCGCGAGGGCATGCCCTGTTGCCTTCTTGGGGAATTACAGTGGTTATCTGCAAACCGATGGCTATGGTGCCTATGATGGTCTTCATCACGTAACCAATGTTGGTTGCTTGGCGCATGCACGGCGTAAGTTCATGGATGCTAAGAAGCTTCAAGGTAAAGGTAAGTCAGGCAAAGCAGATAAAGCGCTGGCCAAAATCCAGAAGCTCTATGGGATAGAATCGCGCTTAAAAGGTGCGACTGTCGAAACACGAAAAGCAGAACGTCAACAGCATGCCAAGCCGATACTGGATGAGCTGCACGACTGGATGACGTCTCAACAAGTAATAAGCTCTAGTCCATTAGGAAAAGCGATTAAGTATACGCTCGGCCAATGGCCCAAGCTCATCCGCTATATCGATGACGGTCATTTATCTATCGATAATAATCGTGCTGAACGCGCCATTAAACCGCTGGTCATTGGCAGAAAAAATTGGCTGTTCTCAAACACACCAAATGGTGCTGATGCGAGCGCGATGCTTTACAGCATCGTCGAGACAGCGAAAGCCAACGGCCTTATCCTCTACGACTACATGGTCAAGTGCATGAAAGAGCTCGCGAAAGCGGAGCCTGATATCGATGCGCTCCTACCTTGGAACTTCAAACATTAACAACACCGCCCCGTGGGTTCATGGGGCGCATACAGCTTAACAACTTTAAGCTCTAGAGGCACTTTTGTGCCTACGAATCAAAAATCCCTCGGGTACGCCGAGGGATTTTAATGGGAAAGGCAGACCTCACAGAATCTTATACTTAGAGATTAAAGCACTGCAAGCATCGACAATGGAAGGGCGGGCAAGAGCAATATAATCAGATACTTCCCCATCAATTCGTTTTAAATAATCCGAACTAAAATTCTCTCGAATACTTAGTTCAGGGTAGTCATCAGTTTCAGATGCCACACCTACAAAAGGTAAAAAATCAGAGTCATTTTCTAAGTTAAGTTGATTCCTCAGTGAAACCAACAGTCTGCAACCTTCAATAAAATTAATGTCGTCATTAACCAACGATTGGCAAATATCTATGATTTTTTCCTGATCCTTTACATCCATTACTTTGGCCCCTTAAGATAATCTTCAACAATTGTCTTCGGTTCTACCCGTTGTCCAGTCGCCGAATTTTCATACCAATGAGTTTCAAATTTACGACCATCAGGAGCAGTATGTTTCAAGCTGGAGCGTTTTGACCAGTCGGAAGTATTCCCACCATATTCATTAGCTAGTCGTTTTGAGTCCCTTAATAGAGTCTTTGAACCTGCCCCTGCAACAGAAACACCTGTCTCACCGAGCTGCTGTTGACTACCTAATTGTTTATTAAGCTTAACGGCATTAGCAGGATTTCTGGCTGCACTGTTTGTAACATCAACCTATCTTGTCAATAAAAAACTCAATATCATCTATCAACCACGATGTGGTTTCGTTCGTGTCTAGATTCTTCACGCAAACATTATCGAATGGAGGTTCTAGCTTTAATTCACCTTCAGCTTTAGATATAAAACTCAAGAAGGCAAGACTATTCTCCGTATCTTTCAGCTTACAAATTACCCTATGGGTTGCGCTAGCTCCCTTCCTTGAATATCTAGAACTGGGACTGATATCGTAACCATATGGAAGCAGAATAACCCCCTCTATGCCTAACTGCTTTTCAACCATTAATTCCCAGTTTGCTTGAATCCAATTATCGACAAAGTATGGATCATTGTCCCAATCCAAGCTCTGCATGACCTGAGTCAACTGCGGCCAGCAAGCCAGCATGAACTGCTGAAAGTTAACTATTAATTGATGAACTGGCATGTTTATTCCTTATATGGAAGTTTTTTCTTGTCCAAGGCACCATCATATGACTTCAGCCTATTAACATCTACGTGATTTGGTTCGGGGTATTTACCCCACTCTTTCGGATCAATATGATATGAACGACCTGTCTTTGGATTAACATATCCTCCTGTACCATTAGCAGGATCTGGTCCTCGCTTCTCAAACCCCTTATCAGTAAACATCTCATCAATTTCTTTCGCTGTCTTATCTTTAAAAGGGTTACCTAATCCTTTTCCTGTCTTGTTTGTAACACCAGAACACTTTTCAGGCTTAGCTTTTTTAGTTGGCTTAGCTGCTTTATTTGGAGCACCTGTATCTTTCGATTTCTTAATGAACTGCTTAGCTAGCTTAACTAGCCTAGCAACTGCATTTCGCCCATCCGGGTCCACGTACCCCAACGGGTCACCATTTACATAAGCATAGAGGTTTATCCCACCTTGCTCTTGCAATGGATCACGGTTAAGCCAACGGCGCTGGTAAGGCGAATAGAACCGATACCCAAAATAAACCAATCCACTTTCAAAGTCACTGCGTTTCGTTGAATAACCAAAGGGTTGTTGGCTGAAATCGCCGCCTTCTACTTGACCATATGGGGTGTATTGATAGCTCTCAACTACCTGGCCAGAAGCGTTTAAGACTTTTTGAACATGGCCTAAATGGTTGTACACATAGGTATAGATGTCACTGCTTGTCTTCGCCACCAGTAGGCCACCGATACCACCCGGTGCAGACTTATCCCAAGCATATTCTTGAAGCACGTCTCCCTCAGCGTTACGCTGCTGAAGCTCCACTAACCCAAAGCGAACAAACTGCTTTTCTTCTACCAACGCTTTATTTTTGTATAGCTGATACTGAGCGAGCATATGGTCATGCCCGTAAGCAAATGTCTCACGGTATTTCGTGTCACCCCGGGTAAAACTCAGCTCGATTAAGCGGTTTTCTGCATCGTACTCCGCCTCAAACGGAACGCCATCGTCCAAGAGCCCCTTAATTGGGTTACCGTCTTTATCCTACGTAAATGCACTGGTGTCCCCATCCGCCCCAAAAGGGTGTGTCCCATAAAGAAAGGCACCTCAATTCGGTGCCTGCCTTTTATTTATCACTTATGCAACAGCTCTACCTTTAATTCCTATACTTTTCATAACCAACTCAATTTAAATAACTATTTTCTTTCAAAAAGGTGTGTATTTTTTTATCAGCATCATTTTTATTACAGATGTAGTATGATTTTTCTCCATCTCTAATAGTTATTATTTCTCTTTCATAATGAAACACTTTTAACATATCCCAGATTTTTGCCTGGAACATAGTTAAATTTGAAATAGAAAATATTAATTCATTAGCATAAAGGACTTTATTTCCCCAATATGTGGTAATAATGCATTGATTTTTTTCAAACTCCAATGAATAAACCGTTTTCTTTAATTGATAGCAATAATTAAATACTTTTAAGTAAAAAAGAATCATTAAAGGATACATTAACATCATTACAAAAGGTAACTCTGACCACCTTGTGAACACAACATACATCGCTACCATACCTAAAACGACAAGACAAATTATAGTACCTACATTCTCTTTTTGTGTTATCGAATTACAATATATAATCATTATTCCCTCCTACTCACCTTTTATAGACTACCACCGGCTATCCCACCTACAGTTGAAAGCGCAAGGTCAAGTTGCGCTCCCAAAAATGCACCTCCGGGGTAAGCTGTAAGCCCTGCGGCTAGTCCTCCACCAATTCCAGCTCCGAACATAGAGCCCAAACTAAAGCAAGAGTAAGGTTTACCATTTCTATCTATAGCCATCGCCTGCCCCAAAGCATTACCAACCATGGCACCTAATACAGGATTTCCAGCACTCAATAATCCACCGACTCCTCCTGCGTAAACTCCATCTGCAATGTCATCAAAACTTCCTCCCTGCACCCAAGCACCAATACCTCCATTTATTGCGCCAACTCCTGCACTTATTGCAACAGCACCGGCTGCAACCAGCAGTGGATTTCGCCCATCCGGGTCCACGTACCCCAACGGGTCACCATTTACATAAGCATAGAGGTTTATCCCTCCTTGCTCTTGCAATGGATCACGGTTAAGCCAACGGCGCTGATACGGCGAATAGAACCGATACCCAAAATAAACCAATCCACTTTCAAAGTCACTGCGTTTCGTTGAATAACCAAAGGGTTGTTGGTTAAAATCGCCGCCTTCTACTTGACCATACGGGGTGTATTGATAACTCTGAACGGCCTGACCCGAAGCATTTAAGACTTTTTGAACATGGCCTAGATGGTTGTACACATAGGTATAGAAATCACTGCTTGTCTTCGCCACCAGTAGGCCACCAATACCACCTGGTGCCGACTTATCCCAAGCATATTCTTGAACCACCTCTCCCAGTGCGTTACGCTGCTGAAGCTCCACTAACCCAAGCCGAACAAACTGCTTTTCTTCTACCAACGCTTTATTTTTGTATAGCTGATACTGAGCGAGCATATGGTCATGCCCGTAAGCAAATGTCTCACGATATTGCGTGTCACCCCGGGTAAAACTTAGCTTGATTAGGCGATTTTCTGCATCGTACTCCGCCTCAAACGGAACGCCATCGTCCAAAAGCCCCTTAATTGGGTTACCGTCTTTATCGTAAACGAACGCTTTGTCGTCTCCATTCCACTCGGCGATCTGGTTAAGTTCATTGTATTTAGCATTGGATTGCTGCCTAGGTAGAAACCAAGCTGGGGTTCCTGTCTGCTCTGCAATTTGTCCTGCTTCATCAAATCGATAATGGTAATCAACCAAAGTGGTGTCTTTACTCTTGTACGAAATCGCACTTAAGTCACCCTTTTCATTTAGCGTCGTCTTTCTGGTCACGCCATTAGGTAAAACTACACTCGCAGAGAACGCCAACGGTGAATAATCGTAGTGATAAGCAAATCGCTGTCCCAACGCATTTATCTCAACGACCCTACCCAAGTCATCGTACTTATATGCGGTATTTAGCTTACCACCGGCGTACAACTCGGATAACAAGTCAAGATTGTTATAGTGCAGTGTTATAGTGTCGTTGTCTCGTGGTCCATCAATCTCAGCAAGACGCCCATTTTTCTCATATTGATATCGAGTAGATCCAATCGCATCTTTCACTTCACTAAGAAGACCGAGCTCATTGTAGCTGTATTCGACACTTGGCGTTTGATCACTGTATTCAATTTTATCTAACTGCTGTTTCTTGTTGAAATGAAGGGTTTTGGTAATGCCTCTAGCATTCGTTACCTTCTTGATTCGGCCGTTATTGTATTCGTACTTTAAACTACTGCCATCTGGATAAACCTTCTTACTCAGTTCTCCTGCGGAGGTGTACTCAAAAGACGTTTGGTTTTGATTTTGATCCGTAAGTGATGTAATTAGACCCGCTTTTGAGCGACCAATTTGAATACTGCCTCTGGCAGGGTTGATCACCTCAGTAAGTTGCTTTTGGGCATCATACCGATACTGGTAACCCCGATCACCCGGCAATGTTTCTTTTTCAAGTACACGAGGACAACTACCAAACTGGCGCTGAATTGTACGGCCCGCCGCACTGCGGATTTTTGTTAAGGTATTAATCTTATTGTATTCAAAGTGCGTTTCGTAATCTGCGGCATCCTTATTGGAGATCACTCGACCTATCTCATCATATCCATAACGACGGACGATCTCTGAACCTACACGAACGGATGTGACTCGGCCTTTTGCATCACGCTCAAATGTGCTGATGACACCATTTGCATCAGTGGTAGAAATTAAATTACCAGTTGAATCATAGCCATATCGCGTAGTTAACCCGTCCATGTCGGTATATTCAGTCACTCGATGGTGGTCATCATAAGTAAACTGTTCATCACCAAATGGACCGACAATACTTGTCAAATCGAGCCCATTATTCGCATAAATAAATTGCGTTGCACGACCAAGCGAGTCAATGCTTTCCAGCAACTGACCATTGTTCGTCCACGAGTACTCGCTCTTTTGTCCAAAAGGATCCGTTGCTGATTTAAGTTTATTGTCGCTGTAGTACTTGTATTCGAAGCTTGCACCATCTGGATAAGTGATTTCAGAAATTTCACCCCTGCGACCATTTGGCACCACAAATTCATAAATTGTTTTTGGGGTATCGTAGTGCGAATTGTTTTTTTCGCTCTCGTATTCTTGATAGTGGTCGGCATCTACATACCAAGATCTGCCATGGAAACCGTCAAAATAATATTCCTCTTTCCCACCGGTCGGTAAAGTCACTGTAATGCGATAGTTTTCCCACATTGCAGTACCAGGAGGATTATAAGCATCGAAGTTATTGTGTATACCGTCTGCTGGCTCGATATAAAATTGAGTTTTACCTCTTGCGTCCGTCAACGATGTTACTAAATGATCATCATCGTATGTCAAGGATGCTCGGTAACCCTCCATGTCAGTCATTGCGACTAGGTTTCGTGATTTGTCATATTCAAAAAGGGCATAACGACCAAAAGGATCGTCGACTCTTTCAATCAAACCTGAAGAGTTATATTGAAAACTCGTTACCTGACCTAACGCATCCGTCACGTGCGTCACCTTGGCCGTTTTGTCGTATCCTACTGTGACTCGATTACCCGAGTTATCGACCTCAGCTAGCAAGAAGTTTTGTAGGGCTTTGGTTCCCTCTGGTACCCCGTAAATACGTTGCGAACCGTCTGCATATGTGAGCAGCCACTTTCCATCATCACTCTTAGTCAATGATGTTGACGAGTAACGGTCTGATTGATAAACCCCATGATTATTTAATATAAAAACACTTTCGCTGCCATCTGCTTCAAAAATAGTAACGGCATCACCCGGATCCACTACCAGATAGGACGCGTAATTAAACATCCATCGATGACCAAAAGGTTCATTTTGTGCGAGCACACTTTGTGTATTGTAACTTAGCTTCACCTCAACGCCAGGGCCGACTGTTGTGTCATACCATAGCGGAGTGTCTGTCATATAAAGGTTGAGATTAATGACATTGACCGACCAAATAGGTGCGCCTCTGCCGCGGCAGTTTTTATCTGGGTTACTGCCCTCCTTATTAGGGGTATTATCATCAGGTTCTGAACCAGGATCTCCTCCTTCGCTTGGTGGACGTTGGATACCACAACAGCCCCCATGAGTGGAGTTAGCGTCTTCGAGAGACAGTGCTGTCCCGACGGATGATGAAGCCCCCTTAGACAATAAGATAGCGTTACCTTGCCATTCCTTTTCAAGCTGCTCAGCTGAAAAATGAAAACGCCGATTCATCTGTGGGTCAACAATATAAAATTGCCCAGCTTCGACTCGCTCAAGAACCCAGTAATGTCCCTTACCACCGGTTGCTGCTCTACTAACTTGTAAGATTGCTGGTTCAGTTAGAGCGGCTAGTTCACTAACTTTGGCTTTAACTGCAAGTGCGTGATAACCATATTTAACAGCTAACTGCCTCAACTCTTCTATGCTAAAACCTTCAGCCTCATTATCTGGGACATAACCGAGAACTGCTTCAGAATCCTCGAATTGACCATCACCATTGAGTAAATAGGCCAGAGCCCGTGTTCCGCAATCGAGCAAACCGCCAGCCTGATTTTTAAGAAGCGATAACTTACGCAGCCAAATTGAAGCATATGATCTCAACCTCCAGTCTGGTGCGTTCTTCACTACCTCCGCAAATAGGGTTTTTGCCTCTTCTGGATTATTTTCCATCAACCGAAGAACAGCTAAACGACTCTTCGCTTTGGCAACCATTTGTTGAGCGCCTGAATATTCAGAGTCTTGATTTGTTTGGATGACCTCGTTGAACAACTGGTTTGCCGTCGAGTATTGCCCGGTAAAGCGAGCATTACAGGCCATATGTAATGTTGCTTCAGATGCCCAAGCGCTATTTGGGTATTTCTTCCTGAAAATATCAAACTCCACCGATGCTGAAGCATATTGGTGTTTGTTCCAGTTTTGAATCGCTTGTCCAAAAGCCATACGTTCCTGCTCATCATCACTGGCTATTAAGTCCATTAGATGGAACGACTCAGGTTCGAGATTATCTTCAACAGGGTGAGTTGGGGCTAATACGCCCCCTAGTTGTCCCGCCTCACTCAATTGCTTATGTGTTGGAGCCGTGGACAAGTCCATTTCTATTCGTGATGGTGATACTTGCCTAATATCCAAAGCTTCAGTCTCACGACCACAACCTACAAGACTTATTGAGATCGCTAACCACAATGTCAAAATGCGACCATTATTCATTTTAATTACCTTATTTTTCATCGGTTTTTGTTTTTATAATGTCTGTGTCAGACAGCTTCATATCAAATTTTCCGGTCGCCACGTTCTCAACCCACAAGCCTCGATAACGGCTAAAGTTGTAATACGCCATTAAATCGCTTTCACCTGCTCGCGGTGGCACCCCCATGTAGCCTTGCATATCGCTGCCATCAAGCGCTCGTGACCAAACTTGAACATCGTCTAAGAGAGCATCCTGAAAATCTGAAGCACCTTCTAAACGGTTCATCGCGCCAACAAGTAAACTCCTCAAGCTGTCCCCTTGAAATTCAACCCAGTTGTCACGACTGATTTCTCGCCCATTGAGGTAAAAAATACGTTCACGCGAAGCTTTGTCGAATACAACGGCTAGGTGCAGCCATTGATCCACCTCAACCTTGTCTGACTCTGTATCCCGGTCACTACCAGCACCAGATGTCGGCCTGCCATGATCTAATCCAACGTACAGTCGGTGATCATCGCCATCATTCACACCAGACAATTGATAACGACTATCCAATGTTTTGAACTTCACCCAGTACATAAAAGTCATGGACTGGTCACCAGAAGGCATGAATCCTGTGTAACCAAATGCTTCTTTATCAGTGACATCTAAGACGTGTTCACCCGAGACCACCGCTTCACCGTTAGCATCGGCCAATATGGCCTGCGCCTGAGCGTACTCAGCCCAGTGGCTTATGCTCTGGTCATTGAGATCCCCAATATCAAAGCCTTGTAAATCCCAGCCCTTTTCATACTCGAACCCATCATCAATGCCATCGCCATCACTGTCTGGGCTACACGGATCACTCAGATGCTGACCTGTTTCGATCCCCATCTCCAGACCATCCGAAAGACCGTCTCCATCACTGTCTGCATTGTAAGGATCACTGCATGTTGACAACTCAAAAGTATCACTTAGCCCATCACCATCATGGTCCGTCTCAACTTCAGCTGGCGCCATCAACTTTAATTCAGACAGCTTCATATCAAAGGTGCCAGTCGCCACGTTCTCAACCCACAGGCCCCTGTAACGGCTAAAGTCGTAATACGCCATTAAGTCGCCTTCACCTGCTCGCGGTGGCACCACCATGTAGCCTTGTATGTCGCTGCCATCAAGCGCTCGTGACCAAACTTGAACATCGTTCAAGCGGGCATCCTGAAAATCTGAAGCACCCTCCAAACGGTTCATCGCGCCAACGAGTAAACTCCTCAAGCTGTCCCATTGAAATTCAACATAGGTTTCACGGCTAATTTCTCGTCCATTAAGGTAAAAAATTCGTTCATGCGAGGCTTTATCGAATACAACGGCCAGGTGCAGCCATTGATCCACCTCAACCTTGTCTAACTCTGTATCCCAGTCACTACCAGCACCAAATGTCGGCCTGCCATGATCTAATCCAACATACAGTCGGTGATCATCGCCATCATTCACACCAGACAATTGATAACGACTATCCAATGTTTTGAACTTCACCCAGTACATAAAAGTCATGGACTGGTCACCAGAAGGCATGAATCCTGTGTAACCAAATGCTTCTTTATCAGTGACATCTAAGACGTGTTCACCCGAGACCACCGCTTCACCGTTAGCATCGGCCAATATGGCCTGCGCCTGAGCGTACTCAGCCCAGTGGCTTATGCTCTGGTCATTGAGATCCCCAATATCAAAGCCTTGTAAATCCCAGCCCTTTTCATACTCGAACCCATCATCAATGCCATCGCCATCACTGTCTGGGCTACACGGATCACTCAGATGCTGACCTGTTTCGATCCCCATCTCCAGACCATCCGAAAGACCGTCTCCATCACTGTCTGCATTGTAAGGATCACTGCATGTTGACAACTCAAAAGTATCACTTAGCCCATCACCATCATGGTCCGTCTCAACTTCAGCTGGCGCCATCAACTTTAATTCAGACAGCTTCATATCAAAGGTGCCAGTCGCCACGTTCTCAACCCACAGGCCCCTGTAACGGCTAAAGTCGTAATACGCCATTAAGTCGCCTTCACCTGCTCGCGGTGGCACCACCATGTAGCCTTGTATGTCGCTGCCATCAAGCGCTCGTGACCAAACTTGAACATCGTTCAAGCGGGCATCCTGAAAATCTGAAGCACCCTCCAAACGGTTCATCGCGCCAACGAGTAAACTCCTCAAGCTGTCCCATTGAAATTCAACATAGGTTTCACGGCTAATTTCTCGTCCATTAAGGTAAAAAATTCGTTCATGCGAGGCTTTATCGAATACAACGGCCAGGTGCAGCCATTGATCCACCTCAACCTTGTCTAACTCTGTATCCCAGTCACTACCAGCACCAAATGTCGGCCTGCCATGATCTAATCCAACATACAGTCGGTGATCATCGCCATCATTCACACCAGACAATTGATAACGACTATCCAATGTTTTGAACTTCACCCAGTACATAAAAGTCATGGACTGGTCACCAGATGGTATGAGCCCTGTGTAACCAAATGCTTCTTTATCAGTGACATCTAAGACGTGTTCACCCGAGACCACCGCTTCACCGTTGGCATCGGCCAATATGGCCTGCGCCTGAGCGTACTCAGCCCAGTGGCTTATGCTCTGGTCATTGAGCTCCCCAATATCAAAGCCTTGTAAATCCCAGCCCTTTTCATACTCGAACCCATCATCAATGCCATCGCCATCACTATCAGGGCTACATGGGCTACTGAGTTGTTGACCTGTTTCGATCCCCATCTCCAGACCGTCCGATAGACCGTCGCCATCACTGTCTGCATTGTAGGGATCGCTGCATGTTGCCTGTTCAATATGGTCAGGTGCTTGGTCTTTATCACTGTCTAGAGGATATAACTGTTCAACTTCTGAGATTACTTTATTGCCGTACTTATCACGAGCCACCGCTTGAATAAAAACAGGAGATGTAAACTGAGATAAATCTAAATTCACAGAATTCACACCTTCAACTGATTCATAAAATAACGGCGGTGATTCTGGGCTTATATATAAATCAAAATTTAAGTCAGATATTTTCTTTGAAAGGTTAAAGTTTATAATGACACTTTTAAAATTCTGGACTTCTGAAAAATCCAAAGAAAGTTTATATCCATCCAAATTATTATCATTACTTTCAGATGTAGATATAATATTTGATAGGATATCATATATATAAACTACCGACTGATCATCACCTTGTTCTTCCTTTATTTTACTTTCAGTTATTCGCCCTAAGGGGTCATAGCTGAATTCAATCGCTGAGGCTTGGTTCGTCATAAACATGGCCAAAGCACCTAGTACTGTCCTGATACTCATCATATAGCCTTTTGGTCTTTATCAAATTAATGTTATTACCGTTAAACCAACTGATTAACTTAACTTTTGCTAAGGTGATGAATAATCAATTAATAATCAATTAATAATCGATAGACAACAACAAGCTTATGGTACAGTTGAATATGACAATCACAATTTTTAACTTTATGGTATTAATTAGAAATATATCTCACACCAAGGAATATTAAATTTCTATGCTTTGGGTAGGTATTAATCGCTTTATTAACTTCTATTTGAATAACGGATACTTCGAGTTGCTCGCTCCTTTTCGAGCACCAAAAGGGCTTTGTTGCGTAATTCGGACAGAAAACCAAATTGCCCGAAAATTGAGTGATTATTAAACAACATGCTGAGTTTCAGGCATACCAAGCCCTGTAAGCTTGTTCAGCGCTTTAATCATGGCGTAAGTCTCACCAACTTGAGCGTTGTAGTTCCTCAGGCTTAATTTCCCACCTAACAACTGTTTCACTCGATACATTGCTGTCTCTGATAGCGAGCGCTTATTATAGCCATAACGCTTTTTCCACTTCTTGTTGGAGCCGTAGAGCTTCTGACAAACTACTGCTAAATTGCGAGGATGTCCTTCCTCCCAGAAGGCTGCGCCTTCTCGTGGCGGGATAAGCGGAACCGCTCGCTTTATCCGTATGGCATCATGGCAATTCCTTGTGTCATAAGCGCCATCACCTGATATCTCAATGATTTTACGACGTGTCTGCTTGAGTAAGTTGGGGAGCACTTCGGCATCGGTTACGTTAGATAAGCTCAGCTCTGCTGCGACTATTTCGTGGGTGCTTGTATCTACTGCGATATGCAGCTTACGCCAAACCCTACGCTTCCCGTCGGTACCATGCTTCTTAACCTTCCATTCACCTTCGCCATAAACCTTGAGACCAGTGGCATCAATGGCGAGGTGTTGTATCGCACCTCTGTTTTTGGTTTTAAATGAAACCTCAACTTCCTTGGCTCGACGGCTTATACCGGTGTAGTGCGGACAAACTAGCGGGACGTTAGCAAGCTTAAATACGGAGTCTAGAAAACCTTGCAGCGCTCTCAATGGCATAGAGAAAACGCGCTTCACCATCAGTGCAGTAGTAATGGCTAGGTCGCTGAATCGACGAGGCCTACCTCGTTTATTCTGTTTGCTTTGCTTCCACTCTCTTATGGTCTCTTCATCAATCCAGAAAGTAAGTGAGCCACGGTTGATTAAGGCTTTGTTGTATTGTTTCCAGTTAGTTGTTTTATAACGAGGTTTCGACATAAGGCTACAAAGATTAGTTGACTTAGCCGATCAGATCGCAACTTCCTGATTTAGTTCCATCGAATTACGCAACAAAGCCACTTTAGGGCGGCAGCAGAGGAATGTATGCACCGTTATTGTCCTAATTGAACTTATCTGAAATCCCCACGTTACTCAGAAATCGTAACAAACTTTTGTCCATTTTCAAGTCAGGCGCGGTAGAGTCCTCTGTACAGTTATCTCTAACTTGACTGAATTTTGTTAGCGTCAAAGCATACATTTGAACGTCCTGTAAATATCCATTTTTTACAATTAGTTACAGGCTTGACAGACGAACCATGAAAGCTTTCTAATAGCCACCGTTAACAAACCACAAGGAGGTAGATACTATGGTTCAGTTGGACATTCAGGTAGTAGAAAATGTATTTGATGAGACGGTTTTTCATATTACTTGTCGCAGTGCGTCCCAGCCAGCAACGCACTCAAGTTGGAAGTCTTATGCAAACCGTAATCACCTCATGACCCAATTAGCAAATATAACGGAATCTGAGCAGTGGAAGTCTCGTGTAGAAGATTTCAATGATTGGGAAGAAGCAAAGGATCGCCAAGAAAAACTGACTAGTAAGCTCTTAAGCGATGGTTTGGTTAGTCTTAATGGTCGTAACCAGCGTTGCCCTGTTAAAAAAGCCATTCGCAAGCAATACTCAGTTTAATACTGCGCAGGCGCGCAGCCGAATTACTGAGGCAGGCTAGAAAATAACTATAGCTCACTCTACGAGTGAGCTATTAAATTCTGTTACTAATGAAACAAAACAACCCAATATCCAGATATTAATTTCGGTGCTTGGAACGTTACCGTACTAGAAATAATCCGAAGTCTACTAAGTTAAGAAACTCACTAACTCATTCTTGTCCAAAACTTATCTTGATGCCTGTAATCGGCAACAATCGAGCAGAACGTACCACTAGTTCCATTGTCATTGGACGAAAGCATTGTTCGTTAGCGCTGCCCTCCCATGATAAGGTGGGCAGCACAGCCGTTTCTACTCCTGAAGCTCCCCTATAGATAGCCATAGGCCGTTGTTATTTTGAGATTGATGTACTTCAACAGTATAACCCTCATCGTTCATGTCGATTTTCGCTTCTCGCCCCTTGGTGTAATTGACACTTATGTCCTGAATTTGCGTCGATCGCCCTCGTTTCCCTACGCGATACCACAAATTATCACCACTCGGTGAACGATGTGTGGTGACAGTATTGCCGTTTTGTGATAGCGCGACAGAAGGGAAGTGGGCAGTGTCGTAAATAAACGGATAGGTAGTGGCCAGTCGAACGCGGTTTGATATACTGGCACGTTCTACGGAAGAATCAACATTGAATTCAATATCTAATTTATTTGCGTCTAAATGACCGATACGAGTCCACCCCTCCCTTTCTCCCGACTTGCTTTGTTCCCAACTGACGATAAGTTGGTGGGAGTCATTGACATCGACTTGGGGGCGGCTCAATGAACTGCCTTCATCATTCACCACCGAGTGATGGACATCAGGGAAATCGATCGTTCTATCACTTGTCAAAGTACCAACAGCATAATATATATTGTCGTAATCGGTATCACTGAACACCACAACAATTTGACCATCATCAGTTAAAGCTACGTCTGGATAGTATCCTTGAAAAGGTGATTTTTGAGGACTTTCCCATCGTATGTCATCATTGATGACCTCACCCACCACCAACCAAATAGCGTTATTGTTTTGCGATTTATGTACAGCCACAATCATACCATTATCGTTAAGGGATACATTCGGTCTAACCCCCGAAGAGTATCGCCCATGCCCTTTCCAGTTAATGCCGTCTTCAGCTTTATCCAGTGTGCCCAACCGGTACCATAAACCGTCATTATTTTGTGAGCGGTGGACTTCTACGACACGATTACCGCCAACTCGAGAGTTGATCGATACAGCTGGCTCACGCCCTTGATCATAATTGCTACTGTGTTTGATAGTGAAGGTCGCAAAATCTTGTTCGCGCCAGACATTTTGATGCTCGCGCTGAAGCAATTTTTGATACTGACTGTAGAATGGGTAGTCGCTAGCGGGAAACGTTACCTGAATATTATCGTCGTAAAATCGGTGTCCGTACTTATCCCATTTATACACCCGTGAAAAACGCTTGGATTTATTGTCTTTTACCTTCGATGTTGCCGAGGTGTCACTGCCTTTGAAGTTAGCGAACTCTCGATGGTTACCATATAAAAATTGGACATCGTTGCTTTTATCGTATAAACCACGATTTCCGTCGTCATAAAATTTAGCATGGTTCGAAATAATAAAGACTTTGCCTTTAGCGTCAGTAATGGTCATCTCTGAGACAGCAGGGACATGATTTGGGGTAACAAGCTTGTTACCAAACACGCTTTTCACCCCATCGAGAAAATCAGATAAACCTGGCTCAGTCCAGCCATCGCTATTTTTAAAATCGACCGTAATGAACAAAGGAGGGTGCAATGGATGTAAGTTGGACCAGTCGTTAATCAGGTTAAACCAGATTCGCAGATCATACGAAAAGGGATTAGCATTGTATTGGTGGTAAACTTCGTCTCCAACGCCGTCGTGTCCAACTCCCCCCATATCGTACTTGGGGTAAATATCGAACTCAAGGCCATAAACTCCATTGTCTAACTGTTGAATAATGGAACCGCTGTTACCATAGCCTTTTAGACTACCGGAATAACTATTGTGAGTTGTTGCAAATGATTTATCTAACAATAGCACATTGTCTGATGAATGGACGAGTGACGGTATCAACATCGCAACAGCCAGACTAGAGAACAAGCTTTTTTTAGCAAGCATTATACACATCCTATGTAATTGGGGGGATTTCATTCATTTTCCCTCGTCGTCAATCTAGTAGAAGTAATGAGGCTTGGATAGTGTACAATCACGCATGATATAAACCTAAGTGCATATTGGTGTTTTGTGATTGCTTTCTAAGTTTGTCTCTATGTTATTCTTAGGCAGAAGTTAGGTGATTGCGTATTAACATAAAGGAGTTCTGGTTATTGGTTGCTCTGCTAGGATGAAAATACGCAGGTGATTGACTTCGGTATAACACTGCAAAAGCAAAAGCTTTTCCATATTTTTAGTTATCCACGGATTCCCAACATTCTATTCCCCAAAACTCATTTTTGTCCCACATGAGCTAGCTGGTGAAGCCAGCTCATGTGGGATGAATGATTGGAGGTTTAAATGAGCGGTAGCCAGTTTTTTAAGCAGGGTGTACTAAGATGTGGGCTTGATGTATCTCGCTGTTCCACTCTTTCATTTCGGCAAGAAATAGGCCGTGAGCATTAATCGAATTGATAAGCTCTGGTGCACGCTCTAGTTGGATAAGCATCGATAGTGGGGTGACTTGATTGTGTTCTTGGTCAAAACCGTGTTCGACTTGTTCCTCTAGCATATAAAGAATCCCAGGCTCCGCCTCACTACCCTCCTCAAACAGTCTTGATTCGATACCCTCTACGTCATAAAGGTGTACGAGTAGGTTATAAAGCTTTTCAGCACCGACGAGTTTTGCATGCTTCGACTGTGAATTAAGTTGATGCAGTTTCATTTCTAGGTTCCCACCTTTTTTTCTTGCCACGCTGAGCATTAGTTTGATGTCTTTTTTGATATTCGATAACGACTTATCGTTGAGCTTTGGCTTAAGGTACTTTATCAGTATGTCATTGCGTGATGTTACTGGAACAAAACGGGAAGATGCGGATACCTGACACAGCAAATGAAGCAGGGCGTGGGTAATGAGGTTGTGAAGGTTGTGGTAGTAGTCAAAGTCTCGTTTGATTTGCATAGCCAAGGTAGCGTTGTGGGTGGATTTTAAGAATATGAGGGCTCGGTGTTTTAAATCAACCGTAATAATGAATTCGGGAGTGGTTTCCTATACATAGAGTTATTCATAAATTGCTAATATTCGATTTTCCGAAAATGATAATTGTCCAAATTCGAGTTTATCAACACTTCACCTTCGGTGTGCCCACTTGTGGTCAAACTATATTGGCTTACGACATGTTTATTATGCGCATAACTCTTGAACAGAAATTTCATTGATTTGGTCTTGATATTCCAGCGCCAAATCGTCCATCAAGTCATTCACGATTTCGAGGTATATCATAGTGGTAGTGATGCTTGAATGCCCAAGCCTTCTCTGTAGATACATCAGCGGTTCAAATTTGCCTTGCTTACGCTCTTGCAAACCCTTTAGCGTGTGACATGCGTAGGAATGACGCAATTTGTGAGGGTTTACCTTAAAATCTAACCCTAAATCATTCAGAGCCTTATTGAAGCCAGAGCCTAGCGCCCATTCTTTATTGTCATTTGTGTTGAGGAATAACAAATCACTCTGGAATACAGGGTTGCCTTTTTTATCTGTACCGTGTGACATCACTTGCTCGTGGCGAGTGGTTTGAGTGTAATTCCACAGGTCTTTCATAAGGCGGTGAGGAATGTGTATGACACGCTCTTTTTCACCCTTGGTTCGGTTAATTTCAACCCTGTAGATGGCTCTACCTTCTACTGGTTTACGCATCAGGTTCAATGGAAACAGGAGTAACTCTTTCTTTCGAATTCCTGTCTGTAGACAGAGCCTTGTCATGAGTTTGACTACTGGGTTTTTGATGGCACTTAAAAGTTCCTGCACTTCTTCTTTTGACAGGAATTTTGGAAGCTTTTTAGGCGTGTTTAGCATGATGTCAGGGCTTTGAACTTCGCCAGAATCATTCTTGGTGTGTGCAAGAAAGTGATTCTTGTTTTTGCTTGTTTTAATACTAACCAGTGAGTAAGGAAGTTCTGACACCCAACCTTGACCAACCGCAAATTGATAGAAGCGCACAATGGTTCGGAGGTGTTGATTTACAGAGTTAGCCTTCATCCCGTCATCAAGGCAGGCATCACGGTAGACAGCTAGAATCATTTCAGTAATGCCATCATCGGCAATATCAGTCCAATCCAGCCCATTATCCTCAATGAAGGTGAAGAAACTTACTAGGTGTGCCGCATAGGTCTTCCATGACTCTCTACTATTAATTCTTCCACTTTTAATTAACAAAAATTCTAAGAACTGATGACCTTCACAAAAGAGAGCGCCTGACTCAGTACCAATATCTTCATTTGTGTGAGACCAAAGCAACAGAGGGAAGTTAGGATATACCAAACCCTTGATCTTAAATTCTGATGTGGAACTAACTGAAATCATATAATGTGCACCTTCAATATGTGATCGTTATGAGTTAGGTATTAATCACTATATATCATATGTTACAGTTAGTCCTATATTTAACATCATATTTCCTCTTAGTTGGTGAGTTAACGGCCGGAGTATAGCGGCTGTGATTCGATTCTTACAACTCCTTTGCGTTTTATATGTGCTTTATTCGACGTTCTTCCATCTCTTGTGAATAGGTATTAGCTTTTACGCCGTAGATGATTTGGATATGTCGTTCATCGATGATCACCACTCCATGTGCTCCGTGTGCTTTCAATGCTTTTTGGTTCACGATTGCAGTGTCTTTTAGTGTGAGGCGTAGCCTTGTCGCGCAAGCTCCGGTTTCCACCAAATTATCCATGCCACCGATAGCGTCAATGATGGTGTCGACATCTTGTTCCAGATTTGGATTCACGTGCGTCAGCATTTTGAAGACGCGAGAAAGGGCTTTTAACATCGCGAGAAACTCGTTTGGCAGCAAAGCCTTGTTTATATCTCAGCTTTGGCTGCTTCGCTCTGATTTAGGACACAAAATCATGCATTGATAGTTTGGCAAATACTGCTTAGAGAAAAGAGAGAGGAATAAAAAAGCTCCTCACGTTGGAGGAGCTTTGAATCGATGAAGTAAAGAAGCACTAATGATGATGTTCGTGCTTTTTCATTCCTGCCATGACTTTTTTGACTGGTGCAGTAAAGCTTTGCTTTTGGCCGTTGTCGTAAGTCACTGTCACCTCGATTTCGTCGCCTTCATTAAGCGGCTTTTTAAGGTCGAATAGCATGATATGTAGGCTACCCGGTTTTAGCTCGGTAGTCTCTTTTGCAGCGAGCGTGATGTGGTCTACCTGACGCATCTTCATCACATCGCCTTCTTTAATCACATCGTGCAGCTCGACTTTACCTGCCGCAGGGGTTTCTGCTGCAACGATATTGATGTCTTCTTGGCTTCGGTTAGCAAAGGTCACAAACACAGCGCTTGTCACAGCACCTGGCGCCATGGCTCGTGCATACGGCTCGTGTGGCATGACATTGAGGTTTGCTTGTGCCAAAGGGCTTAGAAGTAGGGCGGAGAGGGCTAACGTTTTGATTGCATGCTTAGCTTTCATTGGTTTTTCCTTCTGCAGTCAGTTTGGTTATCGCCTCGACAATTGGCGCAGGCGTTAAGGTATGTGGCACTTTAGTGATGAGTGTGCCGTCAGGCTTCAAGAAGTAAAAGTAAGAGCTGTGGTCGAGTGTGTATTTCAGCTCTGAGCCTTCTAGCTCTGTTTTACGGAAAATAACACCGTACTTGTGAGCAAGTGGGGTGGTCACATCAAGTGGTGCAGATAGACCTTCAATCATCGGATGGAAGTAGTGCGCGTACTTGGCGGATGCATCAGCTTCGTCACGTTCAGGATCAAGCGAGATGAACATCGGGCGCAACTGTGTTTTTTGCGCATCGTCGATTTGATTGAGTGCGCCTGCTAGCATGGCTAATGAGGTCGGACACACGTCTGGGCAACGCGTAAAGCCAAAGTAAACAATGCGAATGCGATCATCACTGGTATCGAAGATATCGACAGGTTTATCACCTTCACCGAACAACACGCTTTGTTCGGTCGCGACTTGCTGTTTTTTCTCTACGTCTTTTTGTCCATCTAGATACGTTTTGGTACCAAAGCCGAGGACAAAAGCAACCACGAGAAAGAGAGACCAATTACGGCTCATATCAATTCCTTATCTTTGCATTTTGAGGGCTGGGTAGATGGTGTCTTTACCGTCGGAAAGCTCACCAACCCACGTCATCGAATCTTGTGTACAAACGGGCAATGTCACATCGCCCACGAATTTACCCGGCGCCACTTTCTTTAGCATGAATTTTGGCTCGCCCATTTCCATTTCTCGACCAACCAAACTTAATACAAGCTGATCCGCTTCGCTGTCTTGCCATTCGACTTCGAGCTGAGCTGGGATCAGAGGTTGAGCAGTATCGACGCTAAGCGTCATCGCAACATCATGTTGGATGCAAGGTTCAGTAGAGAGGAAACAGTATTCATCGAGCGACTTAGGCTCGGGCGCTGAAGAGAAGTTTTTGATCAGGGTAGGCGCGTAAAAGCCAGCAACCAGTGCAACGGCTATCCCTGCGATTTGTAACACTTTCATTAAGATTCAGTATTTATCACTTAACATTGTCTGCATCCTAGCACAGATGGGATGTACGAAAACTCGCAATTTCAACAAATTGTGCACTATCTTGAAACTTATCGTTTGTAGAGCGTAAATAAAAAAAGCGGAGCCAATGGCTCCGCTTCTTAAATGATGGAATTGTGGTTCAGATTTACTTGTTTGAATCCGCAAACTTTTCTAAACCAAGTACCAGAGCAATAGCTGCTAGCATCATGATCACAGCTAACACCAGTTGCGATGGCTGAGACGTGATGTGCTCAAACTCAAACGGTGACAGGTTTTGCTCTAGTAATGGCACTTGCTCGCCTTTCGAGTTCGTACGCCATGTTAGCGTCTCTTTCCAAGGCCAGATCTTTGGTAGCGTGCCGATCATCAATCCTGTTAGGAACATCAACGTTAAATCGCGGAATTTGCGCAGTAACCAAGATAACAGATGAGAGAAAGACAATAGACCAGCCACACAGCCAACAAGGAACAAGGCAAGGATATCAATTTGGAAACCTTTCACTGCGCCTAGTACAGGAGCGTACATACCGATCAACAGCAAAATAAAGCTGCCTGAGATACCCGGTAGAATCATTGCACAAATCGCAATCGCACCTGCAAGAATGGTGTTGATTGCAGTTGGCTCCATGTGAAGTGGTTTGAGTACCGTGATGCTGTAGGCAAAGCCAATACCAATTAAGAGAGCAACAAAGCGAATCGCATCGCGTTTCTCTACTTGGCGAATGATGTGGTAGACCGACACTAAAATCAGGCCGAAGAAGAAAGACCAGATTGGAATTGGGTGGGTTTCTAATAGCCAACTGATCAGTTTTGCCAATGTTGCGATGCTAGTGAAAATGCCCGCAAACAGTGAAATCAGGAAGAAGCCGTTAATATGGTTAAATGCGGCTTTGAAGCCATCTTTTTTCCAAATCGAGAAAAGTGATGGGTTAATACGTCGAATGCTTTCTAGCAGCGTGTCGTAAATGCCGGTAATGAATGCAATGGTGCCGCCTGATACGCCAGGGACAACATCGGCTGCACCCATGGCCATTCCTTTAAAGTAGGTGATTAGATAGTTCATTTCTCAAGTACTAAGTCATGTTGATGGCAGTGAGTATACAAACATTGATGTCAAAAAAGTATGAAATAGTGTTTCGGAAGATATCGAAATGATTGCTTATCTAGGATCTATTGAACTTTCGTGGTTAAGTTTTGTTCTGATGGGCGCATGGTTAAAATCGTTGTAGGCAAGGAAAGGAGTGTATTGCTTAGTCATTCTAGGCAAACACTCGCTGTAAAAATCAGCTTGAAAGGCCAACAGAACCTAGCAACGTTAAGCTTTTTGGTTAGTTTAGGTGAATAAAAACAGAAAGATACGCGATAAAGAAACGGATTTGTTATCAGCTGTAAAGGGGGGCTTGATTGAATAAATGTCAGCGTAAAATCGATAAATTTGTTGAATGAAGTCGTTTGGTGACTTATTTATCACTTATGCCACAGTGTTGCGACTTGCAACTGCAATTTGCATTTTGATTTTGCATATTGCAAATGCTGTAACATCTTGGCGGTTTGATATGAGATTTTGTGCCCAAAAATAATGCTTTTCAAATTGGCACGATTAATGCATAATCCTTTTCGACCCTTCTTAAGCCGAGGGTCACCTAGCCAACTGACGTTGTTAGTGAATATACATTGTTCACATCATACATAAGCCAATCGCCTTAATTGCGGTTGGCTATTTTTTTGTCTGTCGTATACCCAAGTGACTTTGAGATGCAGGATTCAGAGCGTTGTTATTGATGCGAGCGCAATGAAAACAACGCCGTGTAATAGCCAGCCCTTTCCAAGTCGTATATATGTACAACGTTTCTTACAGGCTTTGCAATTTGCATGAATGCCCACAAAAAAGGGGCTGACGCAATACGCCAACCCCTGTTTAGCTACTCTCTTTCGAGTGATCAGTAACCCATCAATTGCAGCAAGTTCTCCGCCGTCACAATCGCTTCCTTACGGTTTGCAATGTTGAGCTTTTGGTACAAGTTACGAATGTGAGTCTTAATCGTTGTGCCTGCCACATCCAGCTCTTGTGCGATTTGCTCGTTACTAAAGCCAGAGTAGATCAGACCAAGTACTTGCCATTCACGTTGAGTCAGTGGGCTAGTACGAACCAGCTCAGGCACATTCGGGTGATTGACTAGCTTCTCGATAAAGTCCTCATCGAAGTGAATAGAACGGCTGCGTTGGTTAGATGAAATGTCTTTCATTAACTGCTGAGCACGGTGACGTTCTAAATCGCCTAACTCATGACGAAGGCTTAGCTTCTCTAACAACCCGCCAATGGTTGCACCGTCGATTAAGAAGTTGCCAACCATACCGGTTTGGTTAGTCATCACTAGTGCTTCTTTTAGCAATGCTTTCGCTTGCTCTTCGTCTTTCTGACGCGCAGCAAATACCGCTTCTACGACTAAGTTTCGGTTTGTGTCTGTCACTAGGTTCGTACGTCGCGCTTCGCTTTGTAGGAAGTCCAAAGCTTGGCGTGCTTCGTCGTACTGACCAAGGTTGATATGAGCACGAGCAATGTTACGCCATTGCAGTTGCTGGAAGTGGTTACACGCTGATTCAGGACGAACGGCTGTATTCAACCATTCTTGAATCGCTTCTGTGTTCCCACGTGCTTGCCAGAACAAGATCAGAGAAAGTGAGGCATTGGCTGTCCAATCAACGTGGTAAGTCGATTGTTTCATCAAATGCTGGATGTGTTCGATGAATTTGCCAGCTTTATCCAGTTCACCGCGACCAATTGCAATACGAGCCAACATTGAGTAGCTATGTAAGTGCTTGCTTGGCGAGTGGTTTTCCAGAATTTGCAGACCTTTGTACGCACACTCTTCTGCTTCATCCAAACGGTTCCAGCACCACAATACTTGAGCGCGAATACGCAGCAAGAATTCATGAAGAGGTACGTGCTGAAGCTGCTGGTCTTCGATCAGACGGAAGCCTGAATCTTGCAGTTCAAATGCTGCTTGAACGTAACCTTGCGCGATCATGATTTCGCTTTGCTGCAAGATGGCCCACAACGCTTGGTGGTAAACCTGATACTGGCGAGCCAGCTTTTCGGTTTGTTGCATCATAGGCAATGCGCGGTCGAGCTTACCCAATACGTGGTTAACTTCACCAACGACCGATGTCGCTACGATACGGCTGCGGTATACGGTTGGGTCAAGTTGGCTAAGCGCAAGCTCGGCAAGTTCCAATGCATGTTCTGGTTGGTTACTGTTGATCGCGACCTGAGCGAGTAGGGCATTGGCTTGACCTTGGTAGCCAGTGTCGAGTTCGATATTACGCTTTTTGTGCTCTTCTTCAGCTTCTGCTAATAGCTTACCAACTTGGTTGTAGCGGTGTTGGCTCTGTGCCAGCCAAGCTCTTAGCATCGACAATTTCGGATGGCTGAACAGCAGATCTTTATCAAGTTGGTTGATGGCAGACTCTAGCGTTGTTAACTCGCCTTGGTTGAACATCTTCCAACCGAACTCATTCAAAATTTCAACGATCAAATCGGTGTCGTTAGATTTTTGAGCGTGGTGGATCGCCTGATGTGGTGCTTTCTGCTTTAGCCAAGCAACCGCGGCATTGCGGTGAAGCTCTTTTTCTTGTTGAGGAATACGCGCCTGACGCTCATGCGACAAGAACTCGCCAAACAAGTTGTGGAAACGGAACCAGTTTTGCTCACCTTCCAGTGGGTAGATGAACAAGCCGTAGCGGTTGAGTGATTCAATCATGCCAAGAGCGTCTTCACGCTGGGTCAGTGCAAACACTAACTCATCGTTGAAATGGTCCAGTACCGACACCTGCATTAAGAAGTGACGTGTCTCTTTATCTAAGAGATCAAAGACTTCCTCGACCAAGTAATCCCAAAGGTGAGCGTGATTGAATTGAGAAACAGATTCTACGGTTTGCGCCAATGTGCGGTTTTGATGCTGAGCTTGCAGCGCAATAAGCTGCAGCGCTGATGGCCAACCTTCCACATAGGTGCGTAGGTTGTTTGCCATGTCTTCATCGATGCCGTCGGCAATGCGTAGATTGAAGAAGCGCGTGGTTTCTTCAGTATCGAATGCCAACATTTCATTGCCAATTTCGATCATCAAATCACGCACACGCAGGTTCGCCGTCCCCAGCGGCGGAGCTGCACGGCTTGTGACAACAACAGTTAGGTTGTCTGGCATGTGCTTTAAGAAGAAGCGCATCGATTCATGGATTTCGTCGTTGGTGATCAGGTGATAATCATCTAATACGACGTAACACTCGTGCTGAAAATCCGCCATCTCAGCGAAAACTTCGCTGAATAAAGAGCGTAAAGAAGAGAACTGACGTTTCTCAGCCAATTTCTGAGCGTTAGAGCAGTTGTAGTTGGTGGCTTTATTTAAAGCTTGAAGCAAATAGTTAACGAAGCGAAAACCGTCGTTATCACTGTCATCAATGCTGTACCAACCTACGTTGGGTTTATCTGACAACCATTGTGCTGCCATGGTGGTTTTTCCGTAACCAGCAGGCGAGCGGAACAATACCAATTTGTAGTAAGGCGCTTGTTGTAGTAAGTCCAACACTCGCGGACGGACGATCGCATTATGCAAGCGGCCAGGGCGAGTAAGTTTAGATGGAATCCACATTATTAATTCTGTCCTTAAATTTTTTGAGCTAGCGAAACTAGAAACTGACTCACACCACTAAATTCTAGTTTGTGTAAAAAGTGTACAGGCTGGTGAGTCGTTTGCGATGTTACGACAACAGAATCGGTTGTTACTTTGATCCACTTCCTAATTCTCAAGGGTTGCTGCAAATGCCACCAACTACGCCCTGTATTTGTGATTCTGGTCACTTAAAAGCCGGTGGTATTGATCCCATGTAGAAAGAGTTGCACATCTATTACGGAAAATTTATCGATGTTAAAAGGCTTAATGTGATCACTAAGACAGTTTTTACATCAGATTAGAGTTGTCGAATAAAAAACGTCATGAACAAAATTTAACCTTTCTCAAAGTTGGCTGTGATCCGAATCACTAAGAATAGGGTTATAGGCTGCTGTGTTGCGATTTGGATCACTAAGTTTGCAACCTTACGCCCTCTACGCCCTACCCCCTCCTCCTTCTAGGGAGGATAAATGGGAGGATGTTTATTCACAGAGGGAAATGCACGATGTATGGCAGATGAATTACTAAAAGACGTGAGAATTTCTTAATGAAACCTACTCAACAGAAACAATTTGACAAGAAGTCGTTCCAAGAAAGCGTAAAGAAACACCTATCTGTAACTTACGCTCACACGGTTGAAAATGCAGATAGCCGCGCATGGTACCTAGCAATGGGTCGTGCATTGGCTGAGTTTACGACTTGTGATTTGCTTGCTACTGAAGCAGACGCTCGCATCCAAGAAGCGAAAAGCGTTAACTACCTTTCACTAGAATTCCTTATCGGTCGTTTGACTGGTAACAACCTAATCAGCATGGGTCTTTACGAAGAGATCACTGAAGCTATGGCTGAGCTAGGTCACAACCTAACAGACCTTCTAGAAGAAGAACGCGACCCATCACTGGGTAACGGTGGTCTAGGTCGTCTAGCAGCATGTTTCATGGATTCATGTGCGGCTCAAGAATTCCCAACTGTAGGTTACGGCCTGCATTACGAATACGGTCTATTTAAGCAGTCGTTCAAAGACGGCCGTCAACAAGAAGCACCAGACGCATGGCGTGGTGTAGAAGGTTACCCTTGGGAAGTGGCTCGCCCTGAGCTAGCGCAAGAAATCGGCTTCTACGGTCACGTTGAAGTGGTAAACGAAAACGGTAAAGAAGTTCGTAAATGGGTTCCTGGCATGTCTGTAAAAGCAATGCCTTGGGATCTACCTATCGTAGGTTACGAATCAGACACGGTTTACCCTCTACGTCTTTGGGAATGTCAGGCAATCGCACCATTCTCACTAGAAAGCTTTAACAACGGTGATTACTTCGAAGCTCAGCACGCGCTGATCGACGCAGGCAACATCACTAAAGTGCTTTACCCGAACGATAACCACGAGAAAGGTAAAACACTGCGTCTAATGCAACAGTACTTCCACTCAGCAGCATCTGTACGCGACATCCTACGTCGCCACGAAGCAGCAGGTTACTCGCTAGCGGATCTACCGAAGCAAGAGACTATTCAGCTTAACGATACGCACCCAACAATTGCTATCCCTGAGCTAATGCGCATCCTAGTGGACGAAAAAGGTCTTACTTGGGAAGCAGCATGGGAAATCAGTTCTCAGACATTCGCGTACACTAACCACACGCTACTTCCAGAAGCACTAGAGACATGGCCAGAGTCGCTAATCCAGCGTCTACTTCCACGTCACATGGAAATCATTTTTGAAATCAACCACCGCTTCCTACAAGAAGTTCGTAAGATGTGGCCTGGTGACGGTGAGAAGCAAGCGAAGCTTTCTATCATCCAAGAAGGTTTCAACCGCATGGTTCGCATGGCTAACCTATGTGTAATCGGTTCTTACGCAGTAAACGGTGTAGCAGCACTTCACTCTGAATTGGTTAAGAAAGACCTATTCCCAGAGTTCCACGAGATGTACCCAACTCGTCTACACAACGTAACGAACGGTATCACTCCTCGTCGTTGGCTGAAGTTCTGTAACCCAGGTCTATCTAAGCTAATCACTGAGAAAGTGGGTCCAGAATGGCCTGCGAAACTAGAGCAGCTAGAAGGCATTGCTAAATACGCAACAGACGCGAAATTCCAAAAAGAATTCATGGCTGTTAAGAAAGAAAACAAACAGCGTCTTGCTGATTGGGTTCTAGATAACATGGGTATCGAGCTAGATACTAACGCTATCTTCGACGTTCAAATCAAGCGTCTACACGAGTACAAGCGTCAGCACCTAGATCTGCTACACATTCTGTCTCTATACCACCGCATCCTGAACGAACCTGGTTTCGAGTGTGAGCCACGCGTATGTTTCTTCGCAGCGAAAGCAGCACCGGGCTACCACCTAGCGAAAGAAATTATGTTCGCAGTGAACAAGGTTGCAGAGAAGATCAACAACGATCCTCGCATCGGTAACAAACTGAAAGTGGTATTCATCCCTGACTACCGCGTGAGCATGGCTGAGATCATCATCCCTGCGGCAGACGTTTCACAACAAATCTCGCTAGCGGGTAAAGAAGCATCTGGTACAGGTAACATGAAGATGGCTCTTAACGGTGCCCTAACTATCGGTACGATGGATGGTGCTAACGTTGAGATTCGTGAAGAAGTGGGCGACGAGAACATCTATATCTTCGGTCTTGATGTTGAAGGCGTGAAAGCGGTTAAAGCAGCTGGCTACAACCCATACGACTACTACAACGCAGATCACCTACTGAAAGCGTCTCTAGACCTACTAACAGGTGAAGAGTTTACGCCAGGTCAACCAGGCCTACTACGCGCTACATTCGATAGCCTACTAGATGGCGGTGACCCATACCTATGTCTTGCTGACTTCGCATCTTATGTGAAAGCGCATGAAGAAATGGGCAAACAATACAAAGACCAAGCAGGTTGGGCTAAGAAAGCGATTCTTAACACTGCCCTAGTTGGTAAGTTCACATCAGACCGCTCTATCCGCGACTACGTGAACAACATCTGGAAACTTGAAGCGGTGAAACGCTAATAGAACCCAGTTAAGACCAAGGTAGCCGAGCGCTACCTTTGGTCATTTTTAAAGATTAGTTATTGATAACAATAAAACCCTACATGGAAGGTGTTGGTATTACCTTCGGAGAAAGCGATGAAAGAACAAACAGCACTAAAGAAAGTCGCAGACATGGCGCGATTAGCTGATAGCTACGTCAGCGCGTGGGGAGACGAGGCAAAAGTTTCTGAAGAAACACTGCGCCGCTTGCTCACTTCACTTGGCTACGATACTAGCAGCGATGAGAAGCTATTGGCTTCTGCTGAGAAAAAACATAAGAAAGACGTACTAGCCCCTGTTCTTGTTTTACGCGACGGCGAACCAGTCGAAGTGGAACTAAACCTAGGTACGAGTGCTCGCGAGAGCGAATTTAGCTGGCGTTTAGAAACAGAACAAGGAGAGGTACTTGAAGGCTATCTTCAGTCGCAAATTGTTCGTGATGAACGAGCTGAGGGTGGCCCTCTAGTGTTTGCATTGCCAAAGAACTTGGCATGGGGTTACCACAAACTGATCATCAGCCGTAAGCGTCGCAAGACTCCTTACGAAATGTCGCTGATCATCACACCTAAAGCGTGTTTCAAACAAGAAGACCTAAACCAACACAAAAAGCTATGGGGCCCAAGCATCCAGCTTTACACACTGCGTACTCAGCACAACTGGGGTATCGGTGACTTCGGTGATCTGAAGCAGTTGGTGAGTGACATCGCATCTCGTGGCGGTGACTTCATTGGTTTGAACCCTATTCACTCATTGTTCCCAGCGAACCCAGAAGGTGCGAGCCCATACAGCCCGTCTTCTCGTCGTTGGTTGAACATCATGTACATCGACGTAAGCTCTGTGCCTGAGTTCGCACTAAGTGCAGAAGCACAGCAACGTGTTGGCAGCGCCGAATTCCAGCAACGTCTACAAAAAGCACGTGAATCACACTGGGTGAACTACACCGAAGTGTCTGAGCTTAAGATGAGCATTCTTCCGTTGCTATTTAGCGAGTTTAAAGCGCGCCATCTAGACAAGAACACAGACCGTGCTCGTGCGTTCCTAGAGTTCGTAGAAATTGGCGGCGAGAGCCTACTTCACCAAGCGGCATTTGATGCATTGCACGGTGAGCTACACGCTGAAGATTCAAGCGTTTGGGGTTGGCCGGTATTCCCTGAGAAGTTCCGCACGTTCGATGCAGCAGCAACTCAGAAATACATCAAAGACAACGCAGATCGTGTTCACCTGTACATGTACCTACAGTGGATTGCAGACGATCAAATCAAAGAAGCGCAAGCGCTAGCTGAAGAAAAAGGTATGACAGTTGGTCTGTACCGCGACCTTGCTGTAGGTGTTGCAGATTCAGGCAGCGAGACTTGGGCTGATGACGGCGCGCTAGTATTGGATGCAAGCATCGGTGCGCCACCAGATGTGCTTGGTCCACTAGGCCAAAACTGGGGTCTACCACCGCTAAACCCACAAGTGTTGGAAGCAACAGGCTACGATGCATACATCAAGCTACTGCGTGCAAACATGAAACACTGTGGCGCACTGCGTATTGACCACGTTCTTGGTCTACTTCGTCTATGGTGGATTCCAAAAGGCGAGAAAGCGACAGAAGGCGCTTACCTGTACTACCCAGTTGAAGACATGCTAGCAATCCTAGCGCTAGAATCTCATCGTCATCAGTGTTCTGTAATCGGTGAAGACTTGGGTACTGTGCCTGATGAAATCGTAGATATCCTACGTGACGCAGGCGTTCACTCATACAAAGTGTTCTTCTTCGAAACATCAAAAGACGACGGCGGCTTTATTTCTCCGAAGCACTACGCTGAGCAGTCTATGGCGGCGTTGTGTACGCACGATATGCCAACACTACGTGGCTTCTGGCACTGTGATGACTTGAAGATGGGTCGTGAAATCGGTCTGTACCCAGACGAGCAACAATTAGAAGGTCTGTTTGATGACCGCCTGAAGTGTAAGCAAGGCATCCTAGACAGCGTTCGTTGGCATGGTTACCTGCCAGAAGGCATCGGCCATGACGCACAGTACGTTCCAATGGATTGCCACCTAAGCGAAGCGCTTCAATTGCACGTTGCTGCGGGTGACTCAGCACTACTGAGTGTTCAGCTTGAAGACTGGCTAGAAATGGACCAACCGGTCAACATTCCTGGCACGGTAGATGAGTATCCAAACTGGCGTCGTAAACTGTCTATGAACCTAGATGAAATCTTCAGCCGCGAAGACGTAAACCGTATTTCTAAGCGCCTCACTGAAGTGCGCGCGAAAGCGAGCAAATAAGGTGGAATGAGTGATGTAGGAATTCGCGAATTTAATTGCGCCAAGGTACGAAAGTACAGCCTAGGTCACTCATTAAATCGGCACAATCCGTTAGGATGAAGTACCGTTATTATGCCCGCAACAATAGCGGGCATTTTTGTTTTTTGACGCCGTTTTATTCAATGTTTGAATAGGATTGGGTCTTTTATAATTGTGTGAATTCACAACGTTTGGCTGAGGAAATCCGATGTTCAAAAACCATAAGGAGAATATCGGTGCTAGGGAGAAAGATTTGAAAACCAAGGTAAAGAAAAAATACGAACGCGCCTACGAATTACTAGCTGAGGCGGCTTACTCAGACCCGTTTGCGTCACTTGGTCCATTCATTGCTGACGGCGAAGGATCGTTACGTGTTTGGATGCCGGGTGCAGACAAAGTTGAATTGGTTATCAGCGGCGAACCTCGAATTGAGCTAGAGCGTGAAGATGAAAGCGGCTTCATCTTAAAAGACAAGCGCGACTTGCATCTAACGCATTACCAACTCGCAGTAGACTGGAATGGTGTAGAACAGCTTATTGACGACCCTTACCAATACCACAACATCTACCAAGAATACGAACACCTACACACACCAAAAGACATGTACCGCTACATGGGTTCACAATTTGTGACCATCGAGCGCGGTGGCGAAAACATCTCAGGCGTTCGTTTCCTTGTTTACGCACCTCATGCATCAGCTATCAGCCTAGTGGGTAGCTTTAACCAGTGGGATGGCCGTCGTCATCCAATGCAACGCCTAGACTATGGTATCTGGGGCCTGTTCATTCCTGGTTTGGAAGAGGGCGTACAATACAAATTTGAACTCAAAGGTCCGAATGGGGAAGGGCTTCCTCATAAACAAGACCCTTGGGGCTTCTACTCAGAGCAATACCCGTCATTTGCATCGATCACATACGATCACAACCGTTACCAATGGCAAGACGCAAAATGGCAAAACCGCCCAGTGACACAAAAGCGTGATGAAGCGCTGTCTTTCTACGAACTGCACGCGGGTTCTTGGAAGCGCAACGAAGAGGGCGACTTCCTAAACTACCGTGAACTGGCCGCTGAATTAGTACCTTACCTTGTAGATATGGGCTACACCCACGTTGAGCTGATGCCAGTTTCCGAACATCCGTTCTTTGGCTCTTGGGGTTACCAACCTGTTGGCTTGTTTGCGCCGACCAGTCGTTACGGCTCTCCGGATGATTTCAAGTTCTTCGTTGATGCATGTCACCAAGCTGGTTTGGGCGTGGTACTGGATTGGGTACCAGCGCACTTCCCATCGGATGATCATGGCTTAGCGAATTTTGATGGTACGCCTCTGTTCCACGATCCAGACCCTCGCCGTGGTTGGCACCAAGATTGGAACTCTTACATCTACGATCTAGGTCGTGAGCATGTGCGCCGTTTCCTAGTGTCTAACGCGCTGTACTGGTTCGAGCAATTCCATATTGATGGAATCCGCGTTGATGCTGTTGCGTCGATGCTTTACCTAGATTACTCACGCAGCCACGATCAGTGGATCCCGAACGCCGATGGTGGCAACGAGAACTACGATGCGATCGCAACACTGAAGTGGATGAACGAAGAAGTGTACAAACACTTCCCGAACGCAATGACCATTGCAGAAGAATCAACCGCATTCCCGGGTGTATCCGCGCCGACCTTTATGGGCGGTTTAGGCTTTGGCTTTAAGTGGAATATGGGTTGGATGCACGACAGTCTTTCTTACATCCAAGAAGATCCTATTCACCGCAAGTACCACCACAATACCATCACGTTCCCGCTTGTTTACGCACACAGCGAGAACTACGTACTGTCGCTATCTCATGATGAAGTGGTGTACGGCAAAGGCTCTATCCATAACAAGATGCCGGGTGATGAATGGCAACAAACGGCGAACTTGCGTGCTTACTTCGGTTACATGTACGGTCAACCGGGTAAGAAGCTAAACTTCATGGGTGCAGAGCTTGGCCAGACAGCAGAATGGAACCACGATGACCAGTTGCAATGGTTCTTATTGGAATTTGGACGTCACCAAGGCGTGCAAGCACTGATTCGTGACTTAAACCACTTGTACCGCAACGAAGCGGCGATGCACGATCAAGATTGTGTGCCTGCTGGCTTTGAATGGCGCCTTCAAGACGAAGCCGATTCGAGCATTCTTGCACATGAACGTATTAGCCAAAACGGCGAGCGTGTATTGGTGATCAGTAACTTCACACCAGTGCCGCATGAGCGTTTCCGTTTAGGTGTTCCAATGGAAGGTAAATACGAGCTTCTGTTGAATACTGATGATGTGAAATACGATGGCAGCGATTTTGAAGTGCTAACCAGCGTAGAAACAGAAGAAGTAGAAAGCGAATCGCTGCCTCAGTCTCTTGAGCTTCGTTTACCGCCACTATCAACTGTATTCTACAAACTGGCAAAGTAAGTTGAGTTCGCAAAACAAACTTAACTAGCCAAAACACACAATCAATACCAAGCCCGCTTTACATTGTAAATCGGGCTTTTTTTAACCAACTTTTGACCTTGTAACCTTGTTGTTCTACCTTGAATCAGGCAATCTTCGCTCCCATTTAATTAAACAGCCACAAATAGAGAATCATCAGTGGCGTATCCCTTACTCTGGCTAGGCAAATAAAGCATGCTGAAAAGACTGAAGTCGTTTCTATTCAAAATTTCATTAGTTTTGTTACTGACTCCTGTGTTGTTGGTAGGTTTCGTCAAGTATGTAAATCCGCCACTGTGGGGATGGAAGATCAGTCGTATGATCTCGCCACCAGAAGGATACCCAGAAACTAGCCAACAAGAGTGGGTGCCACTGTCTGATATTTCAAAAAACATCCAACTAGCAGTAATGGCAACGGAAGATCAGAAGTTTCCTCATCATTATGGAGTGGACTTTGATTCGCTATTTTCTGTTATCTCACAAGCCGGTGAGAACGGACCTTCTCGCGGCGCGAGCACGATTACCCAACAAACTGCAAAGAACGTATTTCTGTTCCCTGCACACTCTTATGTGCGCAAAGCGTACGAGCTTTACTTTGCTTTGTTGATGGAAGCGATGTGGAGTAAAGAACGCATCCTCGAAGTGTATTTAAACGTGGTGGAGTTCGGTCCCGGTATATACGGTATCGAGGCCGCTGCGCAAAACTATTACGGTATTCATGCCAGCCAACTGACTCAATGGCAAGCGGCGAGGTTAGCGGTGGTTCTGCCGAATCCTTACAAGATCAAAGTGTATCCGAACACTAACTACACCCAACACCGCACCAATTGGGCCCTGACCCAGATGCGCAATCTTGGCAGCGTCGAGTTATAAGTTTCTCTTTTCCTCACCTATCCTGTGTCCGTAAATAGAACTACGCCCCAATAAAAGCAAAATGTGAAGCGTCACAAGCTTTAGGGCGTAGCCTTATAGAATGATGTGCTCAGTTTTTCATCCATTTACTATTAGTGTGAATAAAACTACAACACGAATACTGCGCCTATGCGCAACCAATGGATTGAACGATGAAACTGAATCTGATTACGACTACCTTATTGCTTGCATCGGCAAGTGCCATCGCCGAGCCAAACATCACCATTTCTACCACGACCAACAGCCGTGACTTTCCTTTAAGTGCAGAGCAGCCTTTGGTTGTGCCATTAACCAAAGATGGCTATACGCTCAAAATCACGGGTGTTGAAGGCGACTGTGTGGCGCCTGATGGTCAGAAGGTTAAATTCAATAAACCTATCGCGCTGAACTGTGGAAAACCAACAGAACTGCCGTTAAAAATCCGTTTTACTGGCGATTACTCTTTTGCTTTTGATGCGGAAGCGAAAACACTGCGCTTCAAGCGTGAACCTAAGAAAGCCGCGAAGACAGAATTCAAACGCCCAATCCCACAAGTGCAATGTGAGGTTTACCAAGGCGGCGAAGTCACCATTGCGTTAGGTGACAGTTTCCCAGATGGCACCAAGTTGCGTGATGCTTACTCTGGGCAAATGGTCGAAGTAAAAGATCAGCAAGTATCGCTGACACCAAGCAAAGATTCAGGCGGCTTGGTGCTACTAGAGCCAGTGAAGAAAAACAAAGAAGCAGTGCCGTTTGATTATCGCAATGCCAACATTTACTTCGTGATGGTCGACCGTTTCAATAATGCTGATACCAGCAATGACAACAGCTATGGTCGCAAGAAAGACGGTAAAGAAGAGATCGGCACCTTCCACGGTGGTGACCTAAAAGGCGTGATTGAGAAACTGGACTACATCAAGAGCCTAGGTACAGATGCGATTTGGTTATCGCCAATCGTTGAGCAAGTACACGGCTTTGTGGGTGGCGGCGATAGCGGCTCATTCCCATTCTACGCTTACCACGGTTACTGGACGCGTGACTTTACCAAGATTGATGAGAACTTCGGTAACGAAGCTGATCTTAAAAAGCTGGTGGAAGAGGCACACAAACGTGGTCTCAAAGTCTTGATGGATGCTGTAATCAACCACACTGGCTACTCAACGCTAGCCGATTTGCAATTTGACGGTATTGAGGTGTTAAAACCAAACGCTGACCTACCGAAGAAGTGGGGGGATTGGCAACCAAAAGCGGGCGAAAACTGGCATAGCTACCACCAGAATATTGATTACCAGAGTCCAAACTGGGCGAAATGGTGGGGCGGTGACTGGGTAAGAACAGGTCTACCGGGATACCCAGCTCCGGGCAGCAGTGATATCACTATGTCATTGGCGGGTTTGCCAGACTTTATCACTGAATCAGACAAAGCCGTGAAGCCTGCGCAGTGGCTATTGGATAACCCTGGTACTAGTGTAGAGGCGCGTGACAATTACACCGTCTCGGATTACTTGATTGAGTGGCAAACTGATTGGGTGAAACGCTTTGGTATTGATGGTTACCGTGTCGATACGGTGAAGCACGTTGAAGGTGATGTGTGGAAGCGCCTAAAAGAAGAGGCTTCAAGCAGTCTTGAGCAGTGGCGTAAAGAGAACGGTAAGTCAGGTCAGCCATTCTGGATGATGGGGGAAGTATGGGGACATACCGCATATCGCAGCCCTTACTTTGACGATGGCTTTGATGCGTTGATTAACTTCGATATGCAGAAGAAGTTAGACAAAGGCGCGGCGTGTTTCAGCCAAATGGCAGACACCTACCAAAGTTACGCAGATACTATCGCCAATGAGAAAGACTTCAACCCTGTGAGCTACATGTCTTCTCACGATACGGAGTTATTCTTCTCTCGCTTCAAAAATTACGGCATGCAGCGTAACGCCGCGAATGCACTGCTTCTAAGCCCTGGTGCTGTTCAGGTTTACTATGGTGATGAAGTTGGTCGTAACATTGGTCCTTACGCGGACGATTTCCACCAAGGCACACGCTCTGACATGGTATGGAAGCTATCGGATGAGAAGCAAGCGCTGCTCAAACATTGGCAAACCCTTGGTCAGTTCCGTAAAGCGCACTCAGCGATTGGTGCAGGTCAGCATCAAGTGATTCAACAAGAAGGCGCGTACGTGTTCTCTCGTTCGCTTAACAATGACAAAGTCGTTGTAGCGTTTGTGGGGCGTGACAAGTAGTTAGAACTTCGTTTTAAGCCTAGATAGAAAAAGCCCTTCCTTGAGTTCTCAGGGAAGGGCTTTGTTGTTTTTGATGTTTACTTACTATTTCAATAGCTATCTATTTCAATAGTTATTTCTTTAGCTCTTGGTCGATGACTTTCTCAAGCTCCTCGAAAGGTACATAACCCGGAATGACTTGGTCATTAATGATGATCGCTGGTGTGCCTCGTAGACCTAAGCGAGTGAAGTACTCGTAGTTTTTATCCAACAACGCTTTGGTCTCTTTGTCGTCAACAAGCTGTGCTTCTGTGCCGGTCTTCTTAGCGATTTTTTGTAGTGAACTTGCATCATGTGGACCCGGCTTCTTCACCAACAAGTCGTGCACTTCTTTGTACTTGTCATGTTGGTTCTGCCAAACGTTCAATGCGTAACTTGCCGAGTTGTAACCGTTCTTTTCGTACTGTTCTTTGAACGATACAGTCATGTTCAGCACTTTTACCTGTGGGTATTCTTTCTCTACCTTCACCAACTCTCCTTCAAGGCGTTTACAGAAAGGACAGCTGTAATCGGTCACGTTGATGATCGTCAGCTCTGGATTCTCTGCACCGAAGTAAGAGTGCTTGCCGTCATTCAAATACGCGCGTGCTTCATCCAATGTCGCGTTGAAGGTCTTTTGATAAGCGACATAATCTTGCAGATTCTGATGTAGTGCGTCGAGGATCTGCGGGTTTTCTTTCAGCAGTTGAGTAATTTCTTGCAGCTTCTCTTCTGACGTTTTTTCTGCTGCGTGTGAAAATAGCGGAACAAGTGCGATAACCACAGTTAATAGTGTGCGAGTGAATTTCATGATTTTTCCTAAAACTCTTTTTCTTCGCGTTTCTTGTGCGAAGTGATTAAAAATAAAACAATTGATTTGGGGGGTGAATAGCAATCGGGTTTTATTCTCTAAACACACATAGCTTGAGGTGCACCCGATATTTGTCGGGTATCGGTTCAGTATGATGGCGGAAAGCATTGCGCTCGCTGCCACTGATAGACAGCAAGACAAACGCAAATAGGAATAAGGGGACAATGAAGCTGTCGAGATGGTTTTGTGAAACCTGAATCAGTTTTTCAGACAATTCACACTGCTTAGTCAGTCCTTTTTCGCTCTTTTGCTGTTGCCCAGTGGCATGCTCAGTCGTCACTTGATCGCCAATGAGAGGACAAGAT
This sequence comes from Vibrio sp. B1ASS3, assembly GCF_905175355.1. NCBI lineage: Bacteria > Pseudomonadati > Pseudomonadota > Gammaproteobacteria > Vibrionales > Vibrionaceae > Vibrio > Vibrio sp. B1ASS3. The sequence continues at coordinate 1,908,101 of NZ_HG992743.1, read as the reverse complement.
TGAAAGAGACCTACATTTTTACTTAAACAGATCACGACAACCCAAGCCACAAGGGCGAGTGTCCATCGAGCGATGTTGGATTGTGATCGAAGCAAAAGGCAAACCCTGAGTAAGTCTCTAAGTAATGACCGCACCACCCTAAATTAAATTGCACAGAAAATTTGTTAGTTTTCGGTCAAGAAATCTTAAATAAGCAACAAATCATGAAGCACGTCGAGAATGTGGCTAATAGCAAACTTGTTCCAAACTTTAACTTGCTTTGTTAATGGATTGAACTTGCTGATTCTCAGATAAATCTACCTTATCTTGGTCATAAATATTTATTATCTTTTAAATGTGATTCAAATCATAAAATAAAACTTCATAACTAAGCAGCATGACTGTTCGGTAAATGGATTGATTTTGATCATCTCTCTAGCACGTCGTTCAGGGGATCATCTATGCGTTCTGTTCCACATATATAGGTGAATTTATGACAAGCCCTGTTCATGCTGAACGCAAGGTGACGATCGGGTGTTACATTGCACTCGCGTTTGCGGTTGTGTTCTTTTCTGGTCTGATGCAATCCAACGAATGGTACGGTGTATTCGACTTTACAACGCTTAATGGCTCTTTCGGTAAAGTGGCTTACGGCGTAACGGAAGGTGCGGATGGCGCGGTACAAGCTGCGACTACCTCTTTCCGCGGTACTGGCGGTAGCGGTGCTCGTGACGGTTTCATTTTCGCACTTACTTTGATTCCAACCGTTATGTTCGCATTAGGTATGATCAACGTACTTGAGCACTACGGTGCACTTGAAGCCGCTCGTAAGCTTCTTACTCCTCTTTTACGTCCTCTAATGGGCATCCCTGGTAACTCTGGTCTGGCTCTGATTGCTTCTCTACAAAGTACCGATGCAGGTGCAGCTATGACGCGTCAGCTAAAAGATGAAGGTCACCTAACTAAGCGTGAAACGGATGTATTTACGATGTTCCAGTTCACTGCAGGTGCAACCATCGTGAACTTCTTCTCATCAGGCGCTGTGCTGTTCACATTGACGATGGCTGACGGCTCTCTAGCGGTAACTTCTTCTATTGGTTTAGCGGTTGTGGTGATGTTCGCATTCAAGATCATCGGTGCGAACCTGTTCCGTATCTACCTAAACATGACGGAAGGTAAAGAAGACAAGCAAGACCAAAACAAATCAGAGAACCTAAAAGAGGAGACGGCATAATGGGTGACGTTAAAGCGAAAAAACCAATGGTGACGGATATCTTCGTCGAAGGTGCTAAGAAAGGTTGGGTGATTGCGACTACCTCTACGGTGCCTAACGTATTGATGGCGTTCGTTATCATCAAAGCGCTGCAAATCACTGGTGCGCTGGATCTGATGGGCACTGTGTTCTCTCCAATCATGGCAGTGTTTGGTCTTCCGGGTGAAGCAGCAGCGGTATTGATCGGGGCTTGGATGTCGATGGGCGGCGCGGTTGGCGTAGTGATTACACTGTTTGACCAAGGTATCCTGAACGGCACGCACATTGCGATTCTTGCGCCTGCTATCTACCTAATGGGCTCTCAAGTTCAGTACATGGGTCGTATCATGGGCCCAATTGGTACTGAAGGTCGTTACATCCCAGTTATGATTGCAATCTCAGTATTGAACGCGTTTGGCGCAATGCTGGTGATGAATCTGTTTGTCTAGGAGTGAGTCATGCAATTCTCTCTAAATGAATACCTAGAAGAGCTACGTCCGCTAATTAATGTGGATTGTGGCACTTACACTACTGATGGTATCGAGTTTATCGCTTCTCAATTTGAAGAGAAGTACCAAGCGATGTCAGATTGGAGCGTAAAACGCATCGACTGTGGCAGAGCGGGCATCGGTCTCGAAGTTCGAAATAAGCCGGAAGCTGAGCAAATCGATGTGATGCTGATTGGTCATATGGATACCGTGTTCCCTGTGGGTACTGCTGAACTTCGTCCAATGTCTCAAGATGCAGAGAAAGCTTACGGTCCAGGCGTCTCGGACATGAAATCGGGTTTGCTGAACATCGTATACGCGATGCGCAACCTAGACCAAGTAGTGTTGGATAAGCTGTCTATCGCTATCTGCATGAACCCAGATGAAGAGACGGGTTCTCTGGACTCTGTGGATTGGATTCAATCAGTAGCAAAAAACGCTAAGAATGTACTGGTTGCAGAAGCAGCACGTGCAGATGGCGGTTTAGTGAAAGCGCGCAAAGGCATGGCTCGCTACAAAATGACCTTTAATGGCGTTGCTGCTCACGCAGGTAACGAGCCAGAAAATGGTCGCAGCGCAATCACTGAGATGGCGAATTGGATTCTCGCAGTCAATGCAATGACCAACTTTGAATCTGGTACTACGCTGAATGTCGGTATTGTTTCTGGCGGTAACGGTGCGAACATCGTCCCGGAACATGCTGAAGCGATCGTGGATGTGCGTTTCTGGAGCAACGAAGAATACGATGATGTCGACAGCAAGCTAAACGGTATGCTGGAAACACCATTTGTTGATGGCGTGAGCATTGAGTTGGTTCGTGAAGCTTATAAGCCTTCTATGGTGCCAAGCTCACAAACAGAAAGCTTAATGACATTAGTTGAAGAAGCGGCAAGTGAACTGGCGATCGACATCAACTGGAAAGAAGTCGGTGGTGGCTCTGATGCAAACAACACGGCGATTCTAGGCGTTCCAACTTTGGATGGTCTAGGACCTATCGGTGCGGGCTTCCACAGCGATCAAGAGTACTTGTTACTTGAGTCTATCGAACCACGTATCAAAATGCTGATGCGTGTACTGGAGAAGATTGCTCAATAAGGCATTCTGCTTCTAAAGCTTGGTTCCCAAAGCTTTTGGTTTCAAAACTTTTTTGTTTCCAAGGTAATAATCTCCGGACTTCGGTTTGGGGATTTTTTTATCTAGCCAATTGGCTTCCTTTCTTCATTATCATTACTCGCTATTAATCCTACGTTCAGGTTCATCGTCTTAATATCTATGCCACAGTCATAAGTTTAGGAGGCACGATGACCACAAGCATGTCTGTAAATTCGGCGTCCGATGACGTCTTAGACCAAACGATGCAAGCGCCAGATGAGAAAACTTTCTGGCGTAAAATGAAAAATTCCGTCAAGAAAGCAGGTGAAGAGATTGCTGTTATGGGCATTAAATCATGGCTCGCGATGGCAGATTCCAATACATCTGTTCGCCACAAGGCTATCTTAGGTGGCGCGTTGGCTTACTTCGTCCTACCAACAGATATGGTGCCAGACGTGTTAGCAGGTGTCGGCTTTACCGATGACATGGCAGCATTGACTCTAGCGGCGAACTCGGTCGGCAATGCCATCACCGATGAGCATGAAGAGCAAGCGAGAGAAAAACTGAGTTCGATGACGGAGTAAGGTTATTATCTATTCTTTAGATTGCAGATAAAACAAAAGCCCCGATGTTTCCATCGGGGCTTTCATTTAGACAGGATAATTGAGTTTGGAAGGGTTTAAGCTTCCGCGCGTTTCAGATGCACTTCTTCTTCGGCGACCCCAGCTTTTGGATCGTTGAAGCGAGTTTCATCCAGTGCGCCTTCCGATTTAGCAACAATGATAGTCACTGCGCTGTCACCGGTGATGTTAACTGCGGTACGAATCATATCAAGTAGACGGTCAACACCCATGATAAGTGCAATGCCTTCTAGCGGCAGACCTACTTGGTTCAATACCATTGCTAGCATTACTAGACCAACACCAGGAACACCTGCGGTACCGATAGACGCCAATGTTGCCGTCATGATAACCATTAGGTAGTCACCCATAGTTAGGTCGATGTTGAATGCCTGTGCGATGAACGCTGTCGCCACACCTTGCATGATCGCCGTGCCGTCCATGTTCACGGTTGCACCTAGCGGTACTGTGAACGATGATACGCGGTTCTCAACACCCATGCGGTGCTTAGCTGTTTCCATTGTCACTGGAATGGTCGCGTTCGATGATGCTGTAGAGAAAGCAAACATGATTGCGTCTTCCATCTTACGTAGGAACGTAATTGGGTTTAGACCAGTGAAGCCTTTTAGCATCAAGCTGTAAGTCACAAGACCGTGCAGCAATAGCGTACCTGCTAGTACAACGAAGTATTCAGCAAGGTTGAAGATTGCGCTTAGACCAAGGCCTGTAAACAGCTTTGCCATTAGGAAGAACACACCGTAAGGTGCTAGGTTCATCAGAATCGCAACCAATTTCATGATTACTTCATTCAGATCAGAGAAGAATGCTGCGATACGCTCGCCTGGCTTACCTGCTGCACTGATCGCGATACCGAATAGGACGGCGAACACGATAACTTGCAGGGTTTTACCTTCTGCCATTGCGCTGATTGGGTTAGTCGGGAACATATCAATGATCACTTGACCCAAAGATGGCGCTTCTGCTGATTTGAATGAACTTGCTGCGGTTAGGTCTGCACCAGCACCCGGCTGGAATAGCGTACCCATGGTTAGAGCAAGTGTGATTGCGATAGCGGTTGTTGCTACGTAGAAAGCAAGGGTTTTACCACCCATGCGACCCAATGTAGATAGGTCTTTTAGAGAGCTGGTACCACAAACTAGCGAAACAAATACTAGCGGTACAACAAGCATTTTTAAGCTGGCAACGAAGATCTGTCCACCAACTTCGAATAATCCATTAACAATGTATGCGTCGACAAATCCGTTGTCGGCAAAAAGTGTGCGAATTGCAAATCCTGTCAAGATACCCGCTACCATACCCAAAATTACGCGGCTGGTGAGCGACATCGGTTTCTTGGTATTCATGAGAACACTCCTTATAGTTATGCACCTTGAGTTCACTTCAAGGCGGCGTGCAGATTAGCAGCGGAGTGCGAAAATACGAAAGAATAATCCTCTGAATGGTCGATAGATGTGAAGTTAGTCACTTTAAAAAATAGAATGTTAACCAAATCTTAACGATTTGACTGGTTGAAAAGTTTGTTGATTAACAAATTTATCGAATTTACAACCGATAGAAATGAATTCTTACATTCTCAAGTGGTAGAAAACTGGATGCATAACGATGATGTAAAAGACGCCAAGTGCATAACTAGGCATCTTTTATTCATTTGCTGATTGCAAAGTTACTTCAGCGACGGGCGAGTCTGTTCGTCGACGGCACGAGCAAAATCTGAAATCTGTTGATAATCTGCGGGTGTCCAAATTGATTTTGAGGTCAATGGCTTAGGTAATGCAGAAAAAGATTTTTCATTGTCGCTTGCTCTAAACTCGACACTCATCCATTGGTCGATTGGTTGTTGATCATCAAAGGTGTTAGACAATGAGAGTTCATGGCTTGCGCCTGGGTAGTTTGGTGTCAAACTCAATGCCATATGATAATCGCGGAATCGCACTACCCACTTATCCGGTAGGCGTCTTGAACTGTCCCACCAATCTCCATCAAGCTGCTGAATTTTCTGTTTAGCGACGCCTTTCGGTTGCGCTTTTAGCTCTTTTAAGGCTTGTTTAAAAGCGGTGTCCATGGCCTGAGAAAAGCCCTTTTGATCGAGGTCGGGATTATCCAACAGGACTTGCTTGGCCAAGTTCGCACCAAGCATGTTGGAGTAGAGGTCTTCGGATGAGAAGGCAGACGCCAGCTCTTTAAAGCCACTCACCGATACCATACCAAACCATTGCGCGATCTCGTGCCATTGAGCAAGACGAAATGCCGTTAGCGCCGCTGCTTGAGCACTGCGGTCGAGCTTCTCTTCTTCACTGAGCTTCTCTTCTTGTTCATACCAACGAATGCGGCGAATACGCAGTTCTTCTGGTAAATCCAGATGCGCCGCGCGTCCGAGATAATGTTGGTTGAGAGTAAACAAATAGTAGGTGTAATCGGCTGTGTCACGAACGTGTGCCGTATCAATAAATCCACCAAGCTCGGTAAAGATTATTCCATTCGCTTCTTCATTTAATCCAAGCAGACTGCCTGGCACCGATTCACTGCCATCGTTATAGTGGTGAGTACCCACTTCGTTGCTGGACAAGACATTCTCAAGGGAGAAGAAAGGAACAGGTACGCTTCCTAGTTGCGCTTTGAGGTCTACACCGAACGCACAGCATGGCCTGACGCCAACCGGTGCTTTCAATTCTTGTGCTTGGACAAACCCACTACAAAGGCTCAGTAGTAATAGTGCTGCTTTCTTCAAACCCTACTCCTAGAATGCTTCATTAATTTGGAAATAAAAACCGGTGCTGTCTTTACCTACCCCTAAATCGACGCGCACGTTAATACGTGCCTTAAAGGCAAATCGATAACCAACCCCGACAGTTGGTAGCCAACTGCTTGCGAATAAGTCGTGATAAGTTGGTGCGATATTGCCTGCACCCAACCAACCCACAACACCATGACGACCAGCAATGGTGTGGCGGATTTCTATTTGTGTGGAGAGTTGATGTTTGTCGCGATATTGTCCTTGGTAGTAGCCACGCATGCGTTGGTCATCACCTAACTGGGCGTAATCAAACCAAGGGGCATCACCAAAAATCGATTGTGAGTAAACTTCCATCGCGATGATGGTACTGTTTGACCATTGTTGGTAGAGACGATAGTTGGCCACGAGGTTGTCGTAGTCTTCATCACTACCTAGTGAATCGCGGTTGGCAATCCATTCAATATCGAGAAACTGCCCTCGCATTGGGTTCGGCTCGAAATCGCGTGTATCGTATTCCATCCCCAGTAACACACCGCTGCTGGTGGCATTGGTAACTTCTGAAGGAAGAATATCGCCATCTACACCGTCTACTTTGTTGAATGATTGCCACTGCCAGCCGAGCTTAGCGTAAGTATTTGGCGCAATCTCTACGGCGATTTTGGGGCTCAGCTGTAACCGTTGGCCTTCGTATTGCACTTTATTACTATCGTTCTCGGCTGCTTGACTGCCGATACCCCAATAGTATCCGGGAGTATGGCTGATCCACGCTTCACCAAGTAGACGTACTTTGTCACCCTTCAAATAGGTGCGGTTGTTTAACCCCAAGCCGTAAGAGCCAGAAGTTGAACCGTAAGATGTGACGGTGACGGTTGAGTACGGGTCGCCTTTCTGCCAGTCATAAGGGGTATACAAGCCCACCGCGGCAACGCCGATGCCAAACCCTTGCTCTGGATTGACGAATGGTCCCGGTAAGATGCCCCAGTCGATCAATTTCGACTCATCCACGGTTTCGCTAGAGCCTAGTTTGGTTAGGATGTCATCCACCAAACTGCTTTCGTCTTGCTGCATAGCAAAAACGTGTGGTGTGCAAAACAGTGCTGCAATTACTAGGGGATAAGAAGCTTTCATCTTCTCTTTACCTTAGAAACGGCGATCGAGAGAGAAGAAGATACTTTGACGGTCGCCAAAGCCAGCTTCGCCCAATAAGTACCAGTCGTCATTAATCTGGTATTGCATGCCGGCAAGGGTGTTCCACTCAGATTCCAAGCGCTGCTTAACGTCAAAGCGACCAGAGAGATTGATACCCGCTTGTTTTAATGTTCCGGATAATTCTTGCTCAACGTTTTGGTACATGGCACCGACCCAGAAACGCAAAGGGACGCCATTTTTATGGAAGTCGTAACCGACTCGTGGAGAGACTACGATGGCATCAATGGCACCATCGATAACATTCAAATTCGTTTGGGTGTAGCTGGCATCAACAAGAGCAAACATTTGATCGTAGCCTCCTGCTAATACGAAGCCACCACCATAGGTGTAACCATCGAGATCTAGACGGAAAGGGAATTCGCCCAACTGCTTGCCAAGCAGGCTGACTTTGACATTGGTTTCTGAATAGCCATCAAGTGTGCCAACTAAGCCATAAACATTTAAGAATGGGAACAACCAAACGTCACCACGAAGTGTCATAACATCGCTGGCTTGTTTTCCCCCGCTGGCTTCCATCTTTAATAGTTTTTCTAAGCCATGTAGTCCACTCAGAGAAATGGAGTCGACGTTGATGCCTTGTTCCATACTCATATAGCTCAGGTTGACGCCAAAGGGTTTTGGTAAGTCATAACCGAGTGCTTCTGCTTTATCTTTCCAGATTGGCAGAGAAATCGAATCAGCGTTTGCCGCACCAGTAAGTAGGCAGGAAACGGCAACGAGCAAGGAGCGTAATTTCATAAGTTACTTCATTAAACGTGACGATCACAACAACACCAGGGGCCTTGTAATAAGGGCATCGACTCTGGAGTTTGTGTCACGGAAAAATCACAGCTTTATCTGGCAGATAAAGCGCCACAGCGTGAGTTAAGAGTGATTCTATTTTGAAATTTTTCTTAGGATCTTAACTTCGGCGAGCGCATCTTACTCCTAAAATTAAAAAAGTAAACTTCAAAGTATACTTTTGATCATTGTGCGCTATACTCTGCGTCCACTTACATGAGGTTGGTGAATCTAGAGCGATGAAACTGTCAGAAAAAAAACGCTTAGCGCTGATTGAAGCGGCTCAACAGGAATTTATTGAGCACGGTTTCAGCTGTGCCAACATGGACAGAGTATGTGAGCGAGCAGGGACGTCAAAGCGCACCTTGTATCGCCATTTTGAAAGCAAGGATGTGCTGTTTATAGAGTCTATTCAAACTGTGCTCGAAACTCAGCGTGCGCGTTTGCAGCTTAAATACACATCAGACATTGATGTCGAAACCCAGCTTAGAACTTATCTGCATGCAAAACTGGACTCCATGTATGAGGACTTCGGCTTGCCATTGGCCAAAATGGTCATCAGTGAATTTATGCGCACACCAGAACTGGCAGAGAACTACTTACATCAACTTCAACGCCAAGATGAGCTGTTGGAGAACTGGTTTACAGAGGCTATTGCGGATAACAAGGTCAAAGCGCTCGACCCAGCAATGATGAGCTGTATGTTGATGTGCTTATTAAAGGGGAACTGCTTGTGGCCACAATTGGTTGCCAATCAAGCTGTGCCTAGTGCCGAGCAGCGCAAGAAAATCGTCGAAGATATTCTCACGCTGTTTTTCGATGGCTACCGTTGCTAGCTTATCCGCCTTATTACCTAAGCCGTGATTAAGTGGTGTAAAGATGAGAGCTGGATGTGGTTCCATGTCCAGTGGCGATTTGCTTGGTTGTGGATTCCGCCTACCCAATAATCTTGTAAGAAAGTTGAGTGTCCATTAAGGCATTCACGACCTTTCTCGTTGATACTCACTTGTTGTTCCCACCAATTCTTATCCAATGAATCAACAGTAAACAGTGGGTTTTCTGCTTGCGCGAGTGGCAGCAGTAATACATAGAACATGACATCGCCAAGTGTAGGGAGTGGATCTTGTTGTTGGTACTTCTGAAACCAATCTTTCACTTTGATTGGCGCGTTTTGTTCGTTCAATATTTGCAAAGCCAAACGTTGTGTGAAGCTTAATCCTGATTCTGAATGTGGCAGTTCTTGAAGGTGTCGTTTCATCACTGCTTTGATGTTCGGCAAGCAATCTAGTTCATGTTGTTCTAATAGATTAACGAGTGGCTGTGGTGTAGGAGCTTGTATGGCCTGCCAGCAGTGTTTACCTTGGCTAAAAAGCTTTGCTGTCACTGGCTTTCTATGCTGCCAACATGAGCGAATCGCTTCAGCAGGAAGTTGCCCGAAGCCAATAAACCGCTCAGTTCCCGGAAACTGATTGAATTCGATGATCTCAATGATCTTGCCTTCGGTTTCCTCTAGCAGAGAGATCCCTCGAAGTAGCATGAATTGATCGTAGGCATCATGTTCGACCCAAAAAACGATACGTTCGTATTGCTGATCGAGCAGGGTATGGATATTGCCTTGCTCAAACTGAGCTACCTCTTGCACCGAGTCTTTTCTCCCCATAACAGGCAGTAATGTGTCCACAACGTATTGTGCTCGAATAGCGACAAATCCTTTTTCATTGCTCGGAATGGGGCCTATGCACAATGGATCAATCATAGGTAAAAAGTCACCTTCGAACCCGCATGTCTTTAGTTGCTGTTGAATATCGTGCCCACAGCGGACATGCAGTGTTGTTAGTTCGGCATCAAGTGGGTTTGCTTGGTTGTTAATGGCGAGCTTGTGACTTTCTAGCTCTTCCACGTGAGCTTTTAACTTGTTCCAACTGGGTAAGCCAAGCTCTCTAGCTAGGGCGTGTTGAACATCTGCAAGCTGGATAGACTCTGGCGTAAGGTTTTCTGGTAGGGAATGAAACAGTCTAACCTGCTCAAGTGCGTTGGCATCATTTTGGCGGATCGCTTTTAGACGCTTTTTCGCTACGGACTTTTGCTGGTTAAGATTAATAGAGAAGCTATTGTGAGATTGCATTTTTCACCTTTCTTATCTCTTCCACACTCGCCTTATTAGAAGTTTAAAAGAAGGTAAAAACAGATTGTTCCTGCTAACGAAAGCAGGGAAGTTGAGTTGCCATGAACCGAGTTCTTTCCGCGAGTGTTGGGTGCTTTAGGCTTGAGCTGTTTCAATGGTATGTAATCGAAATGGGGTTCGCAACTTAGAATCATATAAACAAGCAAAACTGCTTTTGACCATACATTTTTTCATTTCTGTGTCTCGTCCTGAAATGTGTTTACACATTGAGGACTAATTATGACAACTTCAAATACATCCTACATTAAGCGCACTCAGCGTGATTACACATTAGGCTTTAAATTACAGGTCGTTGATGCCGTGGAAAAAGGCGAAATGACCTACAAACAAGCGCAAGCTGTTTATGGTATCCAAGGTCGCTCAACCGTTTTAACTTGGCTAAGAAAACATGGAAAAATGGATTGGACGCATAACCCAAGGAAGAACGCCATGTATAAAACTACAAAGCCGAATGAGTCACCCGCTCAAAAAATTAAACGTCTTGAAAGAGAACTCGAAGACGAGCGGATAAGAAATCTGTTCTTGAATGAAGTCGTCGATATTCTTGACTCTGAGCATGGGACAAACCTGAGAGAAAAGTATCTTGCCAAGGAGCGAGAAGCCTTCAAAAACAGAAAGGACTCAGTTTAGCCAGAGTCTGTCGCTTATGTGGAATATCGAGACAAAGTGTTTACCAAAGAGAGAAACGAACAACTGTGCGGAAAATAGAAATCCAACCAGTAAAGGAAATGGTCCTAGAGTTGCGCCGTTATATGCCTCGAATTGGAACGAGAAAGCTACACTTTTTACTCAAACCAAAGCTGATAAAGGCTGGCATTAAGCCTGTCTCTTATACACAAATCCCCAAGCTTATAGCTTGGGGATTTTTTTTGAACTCTTTAACGTGTGTGCGCTCTGATCACTTAAGAATCCTTACTGAAACACTAAGATGACACACTCAGACGCTAAACTTTGGGCACAAGAACAATTTGGACAAGCACAACTTAAAGACCCTCGAAGAACACAACGCCTCATCAGTTTAGCGACTTCCATTGCTAATCAACCAGGAGTCTCCGTGGCTAAACTTCCTTTTTCTCCCGCCGATATGGAAGGGGCATATCGCTTTATCCGCAATGAAAACATCGATGCAAAAGACATCGCTGAAGCAGGTTTTCAATCAACGGTATCTCGAGCTAACGAGCATGAGGAATTACTCGCGCTTGAAGATACAACAACGCTCTGTTTTCCTCATCGAAGTATAAAAGATGAACTCGGGCACACGAATCAAGGCGACAGAATTCGAGCTCTCCATGTACATTCGACGTTACTTTTTGCACCACAAAGTCAGACCATTGTTGGTCTTATAGAGCAACAACGATGGAGCCGAGATATTACTAAGCGTGGGCAAAAGCACCAACACGCGACTCGTCCTTACGAGGAGAAAGAGAGTTACAAATGGGAGCAAGCTTCTCGCCGTGTCGTTGAGCGCCTAGGGGATAAGATGTTAGATGTTATCTCGGTCTGTGACCGAGAAGCTGACCTATTCGAATACTTAACTTATAAACGTCAACATCAGCAGCGTTTTGTCGTTCGTTCAATGCAAAGCCGCTGTCTAGAAGAGCACGCTCAAAAGCTTTACGACTATGCGCAAGCGTTACCAAGCGTCCAGACAAAAGAGCTTACCATCCCCCAAAAAGGAGGAAGAAAAGCGAGAGATGTAAATCTTGATGTTAAATATGGTCAGGTGACATTAAAGGCTCCAGCAAACAAAAAGGAGCACGCAGGCATACCTGTTTATTATGTTGGTTGCCTTGAGCAAGGGACATCAAAAGACAAGTTAGCATGGCACCTCTTGACGTCGGAGCCAGTAAACAACGCTGAAGACGCCATGAGAATTATCGGTTATTACGAGCGTCGATGGCTGATTGAAGACTTCCATAAAGTCTGGAAAAGTGAAGGTACGGATGTGGAGTCACTAAGACTCCAAAGTAAAGGTAACTTAGAGAGGTTAAGTGTCATCTATGCCTTTGTTGCGACACGTTTATTGGCGTTACGCTTCATTAAAGAGGTTGATGAGCTATCAACAGAAAGTTGTGAAAAGGTCTTGGGCAAAAAAGCTTGGAAGCTGCTGTGGTTGAAACTAGAAAGTAAGACGTTACCTAAAGAAACGCCGGATATGGGCTGGGCGTACAAGAATCTCGCTAAATTAGGCGGTTGGAAAGATACCAAGAGGACGGGCAGAGCTTCAATAAAGGCACTTTGGGAAGGATGGTTTAAACTACAAACCATCCTTGAAGGCTACGAACTCGCAATGTCTCTTGATCACTAGACTTGTGATCAAGAGACAGGGCATTAAGCTGGGTAGAGATGCACTTTTTGACTACTTACGTCATGAAAGGCTTCTTATTCGACCAAAGCGCAGCTATACAAAGACAACCAACAGTCGTCATTGGATGAAAAAGCATCCTAACTTGCTTAAGGAGTTTAAGCCTAGTCGCCCCGAAGAAGCATTAGTTAGTGACATTACTTATGTTCAATCAGACGAAGGCGTCCATTACTTGTCACTCGTGACAGATGCATTTAGCCGTAAAGTTATGGGATATGAATTGAGTAATGAGATGAAAGCAACCGATGTTGTAAAAGCATTACGTATGGCGATAAAAGCTCGCCAATATCGGTGTCCATGTATTCATCATTCAGACCGAGGGCTCCAATATTGCTCAAGCGTCTACCAAACGCTGTTAAAGGTTGGCGATATAAAACCATCAATGACCGATGGATATGACTGTTATCAGAACGCGTTAGCAGAGAGGGTCAACGGGATACTAAAGCAAGAGTTCTTACTTCATAGGAGTCGGAATATCAAAGAGCTCAAACAGCTAGTAAAGCAGTCCGTTAGTATCTATAACAATATGAGGCCGCACCTTAGTCTCGGGATGAGAACCCCAAATGAGGTGCATGAAAAAAGCCAACTGCTGGGGCAGTTGGCTTAGTGTAAAACTGTCAACGTATTTTAGGACGAGACATAGATGTTACTCACTTTTATAACTGTAGTTGTAGTAACCGTAGCCATATCCGTAAGAGTTTGATGCCTTCTTCTCTACTGCGTTCAGAATTACGCCTTTTACCTCTACGCCTGATTGTTCAAATCGGCCTTGGGCAACTTCAATCTCTTTCAATGTCGTCTGGTCAAAACGAGCAACCATCAAGGTTGTACCTGCTAGCGCGCCAACAATACTCGGATCCGTTACCGCAAGTACAGGTGGTGTATCGATAATAACCAAGTCATATTTTTCTGACATCGCTTCGATGAAGTTTTTGAAGCGTGGGTGCATTAGTAGTTCTGACGGGTTTGGTGGTACTTGGCCGCGAGTGACAACATCAAGGTTTTCAATTGATGTTTCTTTGATGATGTCATCGGCGGTTACTTTACCACTAAGGTGATCTGATAGACCGTTGTCCCAACGCAGACCAAAACATTGCTGCAAGTAGCCTTTACGCATATCCGCATCGATAAGTAGCACTTTTTGACCTGTTTTCGCAGCAACAGCCGCAAAGTTGGTAGAAACAAAAGTTTTACCGATAGACGGAGCAGGACCTGAAATCATCAAAATGTTATTTTTCGCTTCCATCATAGCGAAGTGTAAACTTGTGCGGAGGCTACGAAGTGCTTCAATAGAAAGGTCAGCAGGGTTTGCTTCAGCGAGCAAAACAAGTTCTTTATTTGCTTTACCTTTATTGCGTTTCAGTTTACTTGCGAATTCAAGTTGTTGAATAGACTTCGGTACACTTGCGTATACAGGCATACCCATTTGTTCGATCTGGTCAGGTGTTTCTACACCACGATGGAAAGCCGCACGAATAAGCACAAATGCAACACCAACCATACCACCAAGCAAGGTGGCTAATACAACAATAAGCGCCTTCTTCGGTTTAATTGGTTTAGAGAATGACTGAGCACTGTCTAAGATACGTACGTTACCAACGGTACCAGCTTTGATAATGTTCAACTCTTGAACTTTGTTTAGAAGCTGGATGTAAATTTGTTGGTTTACTTCAACGTCACGTGTCATACGAAGTACTTCACGTTGTGTTTTAGGCAGTTTTTGTACTTGTTTGTTTAAGCGTTCTTTCTCTTTTAGAAGTGTTTGACGCTTATCAAGAAGAGACTTATACGCAGGGTGGTCTTGAGTAAAGCGTTGGCTTATTTCACTTTCTTTAAAAGTAAGCTCATTCAATTGCGCTTCTAATTCAACCATTACTTTCAGTGTTGATTGCGCTTCAAGGCCGAGGTCAATAGATTCGTTCTCTTGACGGAATCGGTTCAAGATATCTTCCGAAGCAGTCAGCTTGACTTTGATATCTGGCAGGTGACCCTTTAAAAACTCTAGGCTTTGTTCTGCTTCTGCAGAGTTACGCTGAACGTTCTGTAAGAAGTAATTTTGACTAATATCATTCAAAATAGCTTGGATACGAGCACGATCTTCGCCGGAGAAGCTTAAAGAAATAATTCCAGTTTGCTTGCCTCGTTCACTGATAGACAAGTTTTGTTGAAGCTGGTTGATTGCATCAAGCTTACTGATTTTGCTAACCGTGAAGGTAGCGCCATCTTGGGCAAACATCTCATTTGCCATAAATTGGTAACCGTCTTTGTCGATCAATTCACCAACTTTACCTTCCAGAACCACGCGGCCATCGTCTTGAAGAAGTTTGAACGTTTTTTGTTCTGCATCGATCACTTCTAGCGTGTGTGGGATGCCGACCGCATATGATGGAATGTTAAAGCGCGAAACAGAAAGGCGGTTTTGTTCACCTTGAAGGCGAGCAAGTCCTTTACCAATGAAAGGCAGGTAGTTTGGGGTTACTACGGTGGTTAAGTTGAATTTATCAACGGTATCACCAAGGATCATACGTGACTTGATGATCTCAATTTCGGTCGTTGCAGATGATTCGGCAGAAAACAATTCGCCCATATCACCAACCATTGCCGAAATGCCACCTGAGCTCTTCTTCTCAATTTGAATAAGCGCGTCAGCTTTGTATATGGGTGTCGATAGAATGGCAACACCGACACCTACAACAGAGAATAGGAAGACGGTACATAATAGAAACCACTTGGCATCAAGGATGATCCCAAATAGCTTCCCCAAATCGATTTCATCGTCGACTTGACGTGATTGCTTAATAGTTTGTGTTGTCATTACATTAACTTCTTAAATACCTTGCCATAGGCGTTTGAAAATGAGCCTTTCGGCTTATAGTTTTTTAGTCCAAGCTTGTGCCGCTTCATCTATGAGAGCATAAGCGTGGTCGAATGCTTCTTTGCTCTGGCGATATGGATCGGGTATGTTCTTTCCAATCCACTGGCCAAACAACATTGTTTTGCCGCGAGCTTCTGGAGCAATCTTGGTTAAGGCTTCTTGGTGGCCTTTCTCCATGACTAAAATCAGATCATATTGTGCACATAACTCAGGGGTTAACTGCTGAGCGCAATGCCCTTCTAAACTTATTCCGTGTTCAAGTGCAACTTTAGTTGCCATTTCATCAGCAGACTTGCCAGTTAAGTGGCTTTTTTCTACGGCAATACCAGCAGATGCCACCTTTTTATTTGGTAAAAGAGACTGCAAAAGTCGCTCTCCTGTTGGTGAACGACAGATATTACCTACGCAAACCACTAAAATGTTAGAAAACAAATTCTTTTCCTTTCTAAGTGAACAAATGTTACGAATAACGTTTGCTGCTTAAAAATTGATGTTTTTAGAGGGAGTTAAGTTACTCCCTCTAGACATATTCGGTTTAAGGCCAGTTGCGGATACGCAGTGCGCCTTCCGTCAATTCGTTGAAGCCAGAAATTGTTGGTACTAACTGTGCAATAACGCGGTTCCAACGGCTAATTGGTGCTGCTGTGACATAAACGATATCGTAAGGGTTTAAGTCAAACTCGGTACCAATCACAAGTGCAGAGGCATCTGACACATCGAGCTGGTAGATATCAGCCATCTTAGATTCTTCTTTTGAACGACGGATGACAAAAACGCCCGTTGCGTCAGCTGAGATTTGGCTGATGCCTCCGACGTTACTTAACGCCTCTGTTAGGCTCATACCCGCACGGTCGATCTTGAGTAGCTTTGGATCGTTAACTTCACCCATTACGAATACTTTTTGTGCGTCATTACGCGGCACGTGAACAATATCGCCTGACTGAAGTAGACGGTTTTGAGTGAGATCGCCTTGTTGCATTAATGCATAAAGAGAAACGTCCTGAACTTCACCGCCACGCGTTAATGTTGCGTTGCGCCAATCTGCATCTTGCGCCAGACCGCCTGCACGGTTAACCGCATCAAGAAGGGTCAGTGGGATGTTCGTGATGGCTTGTTGTCCTGGTTTGTTCACTTCACCAGTTACATAGGTTTTCTTTGAACGAAAAGCCGCGACGCTCACATCAACTTGTGGGCTTTCAATATACTTAGCTAGGCGCTTTGCAATGTCCGTTCGAATTTGACGAACGTTTTTACCTTCAACTTCTACAATACCGATGTACGGATAAAAGATGGTGCCATCTGCATGAACCCAGTTACCAGCTTCGGCAGAGCTACGGTAAGAACCAGCCGGGATAGTAAGCTCTGGATGATCCCAAATAGTAATGTTCAGAATGTCACCAGGACCAACGACGTACTCGTACTTAGCAATCTCGATGTCGAGCTCTGGGTTAGGTTTAGAAAATGGTTCTGCTGCATTTAAAGAACTGACGCGATCTAACGTTAGGGGATAAACCGTGACTTGAGACTCAATGTCCGTTGCTTTGGTAGTCATTACCGTTTTGTCACTTGTGGAGAGGTGGCTGCCAGGTACGGTACACCCAGCTAGAACGATTGGAAGAAACGTAATCCCCAAAACTTTGTTAAATGTATTCATTGGTTTCTAGCTACCGAAAGAAAATTTGCCGACTGAAATTGGTTCACTTTTTGTATGACGTGAGTGCGTCTATAAATTGCGCTTCTCTCATCGTCTTTAGCCTTTATAAAACGATTCCATTCAGTATTATTTATGTAATAAAAGCTCCAAAAACGCACTTGACGATTCAGAGTCCTCATTTTTATTTATGAAGGTTGAAAATCTGACCATCAAAAAATAGACAACTATTATCCATCTTGTTGCAATGAAGGCAACCAGAACCTTAAAAATACTGACAAATACCTGACAAAAATGGGGCTATCTCAAGTTAATAGCGAAAATGCGCCATTTTGCACATGAAAACAGCTATTAATGTGAAAAAACTCATACCAAAGTTTTATGCATCCTATTTACACTATATGCAACTGCCGTTATGCTTTCCGATGCGGTCGGATATAACAAAAAATATTGGAGCTAATTTTGAAAATCAAACTTTTAACGGCAAGTGTGGCGGCGGTGCTACTGGCTGGCTGTGGCAGTGACAGCGACCCTGTAGTGAAAACCTATGCAGTTCAGGCTTACGATCCAGCAGTAATTGGTATGAAGGTTGAAGCGGTATGTGGTGGTGAGACTTATGAAGCGATTGAGCTTACTACAAACTACAAAGGCATGGTTGGTCAAGCGCGCTTTGAAAACCTTGCTGTTGTAGACTCACCAGATCAATGTGAGTTTGTATTGACTCATACGGATTCAAGTCGTGATGCATCAAACGGTAAGCCAATCACCACTGACTATGCGATTCCACAAGGTCTTGCGCAGGCAGATGGTTTAGTTACGGGCTCTCCGTTTACAACACTTATTGCAGGTTCTCTAGGTGAAGGTGAAATTTACTCAGCTGACGTAGCTGAGAAGGTTTTTTCTGATCTAGGTATCGATATCAACGCAATCGGTGTTTCTGTTGATGAGCTTCTACTGAATACTGAACAAGTGGTTCAGGATCTACAGGAGCAAGGCGATGATGGCGCATCGGCTATCGCTACACAGCTAATCGCAACAGCAAACGTTGTTTCAGATGTTATTAAGGCGAACCCAGACGCATCACCTGAGGCAGTTTCTGTAGCAGCTAAAGCAATCACTGAAGAAGTTATTGCTGCAAACCCGGCTTACCCGCTAAGCGAAACTGGTGATGTGATTTACGTAGAGATCCCAGCAGAAGATACACAAAAGGTTGTTGAAGAAGTTAAGGACGCGATTGAAGCAGGTACACCTGTTGAAGATATCAAACCTGACGTACCAACTATCCCTGATCCTGAAGTAGGTGAACCTATCGAACCTGAAGATCCACCGGGTGGTGGCACAGGCGGTACTGGCGGTAACTAATCGCTAGGAACAAATTGATACTAAAGGCCTCATTCGAGGCCTTTTTTGATCTTTGGTTGATTAAACGATCTTTCTCATTATCGCTTAGCCAATCCCTTACTATTTAGATAAGGCAGGATGTGCGGGCGAGATTCTCCTGATAGCTTTCCGGCGGTTTCTTGTGACCATGCACTCTGCTTCTGATTGCTTGTGCGGCTCGCGTAGTACTCTTGCATGGTTTGATCGTAGGCTTGCACATCGTCTACATTCAGCGTTTGGTATTGGTTTTCGTGGACAATAACGTTAACGGGTAAGCGTGGTTTTACTTCTGGATTTTGATCAGGGCGGCCCAAACACATACCAAACAGGATAGCGGCGTTTTTAGGCAAACCGAGTAGCTCATCGACTTGTGCTGCACTGTTTCTTAAGCCACCAATGTATACGCCACCTAACCCCATAGACTCGGCAGCTAACAAACAGTTTTGAGCCATGATGCCGGAATCTACAGCGCCAATCAGGGTCAGTTCAGTAAAGTCGGCTTGAACGTCTGGGTTAATGGTTGTGTGACGCTGGTAGTCAATGCAAAACACCAAAAATTCTGCAGCACTTTCAACGTAAGCCTGATTGCCAGCGTATTGTGCTAGCAGTTTGCGCTTCTCTGTGTCTGTCACACGAATGATAGAGACCACCTGAAGCATGCTAGAAGAAGAGGCGGCTAATCCAGATTGGAGAATCGTTTGTAGTTGCTCACTTGCAATAGGCTCAGAGGTGAACTTACGAATAGAGCGATGACCGAGAATGGTTTCAATCGTACTGTTCATGATCAATCAACTTCCTTAGTTTGTTCTTTGTATTGGCTGAATCTTCACCATAACGCTATTTATATTGAGCGTAAACCAGCATGGGCTTCAAACTGTGGCGATGAGCAAAAGGTGAGGCGCTTGGAAAGTACAGTGAACATAAAGTGACGTTATTTATAAAGTTGGGTATATAATGATTTTTAATAATCAATAACTTACCAAATGTAGAAAACATGAAAGAACTGATACTTCATACTGTCACTGTATTCATGGGCTTTTTTGCCATCATGAACCCAATCGCCAATATCCCTATCTTCTTAAGCCTGACAGCGGATGAAGACAAGCAAACCGTGCGCTCAATTGCGTTTCGTTCTGTGTTTATCGCCTTTGTTATCGTTGCTGTATTCGCTATTGCTGGCAAAGTCATCTTCGACCTATTTGGTATTACCCTTTACGCACTGCGCATTACTGGCGGTATCTTAGTATTCCTCATTGGCTTCCACATGTTGCAAGGGGAATCGACACACAAGAAGACTAAGGAAAAGGCTTATTCTCCGGAGCAAGAACAAGCTGCGTTGAGCATTGCCGTTTCGCCATTAGCAATGCCGATATTGGCGGGGCCAGGAACACTTGCGACGGCGATGAACTTTGCAACAACGGGTGGAATCACCGAAACCATCATTACCATTGCTTCATTCGCAGTCCTTTGCGTGATGACTTATGTCTTGTTTTTGTTTGGTGACAAGTTAGTGAAAGCTGTTGGTCCAAGCGCACTGAATGTGATCACCAAAATGATGGGATTGATTCTTGCGGTGATTGGCACACAGATGTTTATTGAAGGTGCTGCCGAGGCGTATAAAACCGTCTTTGCGTAATATCTGATTGAACGACTAAAAATCCACATCAACACTTTGGTTGATGTGGATTTTTTGATCCTAAGTTTCCACTTAAAGTGCAAGAAACACATAGACTTCGCCTATCTCAATAATAAGAATAACCGATTGTTGCTGTAGCACGAATTTCAGTAATCTTTTTAACGTCTTTATTGGGGGGAAACATGGCAACAAAAGCAATCGTAGTCGAAGGTGGTGCAATGCGTGGCGTCTTTGCCAGCGGCGTATTAGATGCATTCTTGGAGCAAGACTACAAACCATTTGATTTTGCGATTGGCGTATCAGCTGGGGCTTCAAACTTGATCGGTTATCTAACTGATTACCCGCACCGTAGCATCAACGTCATCACTAAATTAGCAACCAGCAAACGCTTTTTCGATCCTACCCGCTTTTTGAAAGGTGGGGATTTGATCGACGTGAAATGGTTGTTTGAAGAGTCAAATCGTTTGTACCCAGTCGATGAAGCAAAACTGTTTGAAGGCATTCCTTTCTTAGCGGCAACGACGAACATCAATACAGGTAAAGCGGATTACTACCGAGTGAATCGTCATAACTTCCACAATGCGATGGAAGCAACAACCGCTCTGCCTATTGCTTACAAACATACTCCGTGTTTCTCCGGTGGTTGTTATACCGATGGTGGTGTAGCAGATTCCATTCCTGTACGAGAAGCCTATCGTCGTGGTGCCCGTGATATCACGGTCGTTCTTTCTCATCCTTTGGCTTATGAGAAAAAGCCAGTGAAGACGCCTTGGTTAATGAAGAAGTTGTTCGCTGAACATCCACAAATGGCAGAGGCAATGCTTCATCGCTCAGAGAACTATAATGAGTCGCTTGAGTTTATTCGCAACCCTCCCAAAGGCTGTCTCTTGATCACAAGTCTAGTGATCAAGAGACATTGCGAGCTCGTAGCCTTCAAGGATGGTTTGCAGTTTAAACCATCCTTCCCATAGTGCCTTTATTGAAGCTCTGCCCGTCCTCTTGGTATCTTTCCAACCGCCTAATTTAGCAAGATTTCTGTACGCCCAGCTCATATCGGGTACTTCTTTAGGTAATGTCTTGCTTTCTAGTTTCAACCACAGCAGCTTCCAAGCTTTTGTGCCCAAGGCCTTTTCACAACTTTCTGTTGATAGCTCATCAACTTCTTTAATGAAACGTAACGCCAATAAACGAGTCGCAACAAAGGCATAGATGACACTTAACCTCTCTAAGTTACCTTTACTTTGGAGTCTTAGTGACTCCACATCCGTACCTTCACTTTTCCAGACTTTATGGAAGTCTTCAATCAGCCATCGACGCTCGTAATAACCGATAATTCTCATGGCGTCTTCAACGTTGTTTATTGGCTCCGACGTCAAGAGGTGCCATGCTAACTTGTCTTTTGATGCCCCTTGCTCAAGGCAACCAACATAATAAACAGGTATGCCTGCGTGCTCTTTTTTGTTTGCCGGAGCCTTTAATGTCACCTGACCATATTTAACGTCAAGCTTTACATCTCTCGCTTTTCTCCCTCCTTTTTGGGGGATGGTAAGCTCCTTTGTCTCGACACTTGGTAACGCTTGCGCATAGTCGTAAAGCTTTTGAGCGTGTTCTTCTAGACAACGACTTTGCATTGAGCGAACGACAAAGCGCTGCTGATGTTGACGTTTATAAGTTAAGTATTCGAATAGGTCTGCTTCTCGGTCACAGACCGAGATAACATCTAACATCTTATCCCCTAGGCGCTCAACGACACGGCGAGAAGCTTGCTCCCATTTGTAACTCTCTTTCTCCTCGTAAGGACGAGTCGCGTGTTGGTGCTTTTGCCCACGCTTAGTAATATCTCGGCTCCATCGTTGTTGCTCTATAAGACCAACAATGGTCTGACTTTGTGGTGCAAAAAGTAACGTCGAATGTACATGGAGAGCTCGGGTTCTATTGCCTTGATTCGTGTGCCCGAGCTCTTCTTTTATACTTCGATGAGGAAAACTGAGCGTTGTTGTATCTTCAAGCGCAAGTAATTCTTCATGCTCTTTAGCTCGGGATACGGTTGATTGAAAGCCAGCTTCAGCGATGTCTTTTGCATCGATGTTTTCATTACGGATAAAGCGATATGCCCCTTCCATATCGGCGGGAGAAAAAGGAAGTTTAGCCACGGAGACTCCTGGTTGATTAGCAATGGAAGTCGCTAAACTGATGAGGCGTTGTGTTCTTCGAGGATCTTTAAGTTGTGCTTGTCCAAATTGTTCTTGCGCCCAAAGTTTAGCGTCTGAGTGTGTCATCTTAGTGTTTCAGTAAGGATTCTTAAGTGATCAGATCGCACACACTTGAAAGAGTTCAAAAAAAATCCCTAAGCTACAAGCTTAGGGATTTGTGTATAAGAGACAGCCCAAAGGAACGCGTGTTCGCGTGGTTGCTCCGCCAGATGAATTCAACGTTCAGCGATTGTCTATGCGTCAATCTGTCTTGCTCGAAGGCTATGAAATGGGGTTGGAAGCTGGGCGCGCTCACCTTACCAATCGGGCTGGTGAACACGGCTTGGACAGAGAAAACTGCCATTTTTGTATTTAATTCTTGAGTATGAGGAGTTAGTCCAAATCGACTTCAAGCGCTCCCCAAGATGAAGGTTCTCCTTCTCTTGTTAGAGGGAACAGACGAGAGTCAGGTTTGGCATAACTTAATCGATGCAGACGCTGAGTCACGTGATAGCTGTCTAGCCCAGAAATGGTCACCAAGTCGAGCAGTTCCAAATCAAGATAACCGTCTGGCATGATCGCTCTTTCCGGTGCGTGCACCATTAACACTTCACCAATCAGCATCTCTGTTTGGTTGCTCTCAATCTTGATGTGCTCTCTCAAAGCTAGGCCCATTTTGAGGTTACTTTCAAGGACAAAAGGCGCAGGAAACGCATCATCGTAATAAGGTGTCAGGCCTACGGCTTGAAATTCTGAGATATGCTTTGGGTAGCGCGCGGAGGTTTGATGGGCTTTTTGCACAAAGTCTACGCCGATAGCGTTGATAGTGAACTGCTTGGTGTCGAGGATGTTTTCTAGCGTGTGGCGGCGACTTTTACGTGGACGAACGATAAAGCCGAATAGAGGTGGATGCGAACCCAAATGTACCACCGAGCTCACCACAGCAAGGTTCTCTTGTCCCTGCCTGTCCCTTGTGCCGATGAGGTTAGCGCTTTTGTACCCTGCTAGAGAGTTGATCAATCGGGTGCGTTGGCTTTGCTCCATCGCTTGAATGTCGTGCTTCGAGAGTTTGATGTTTTCCATATCCTTGAAAGGGGCGGGTGAGCCCGCCCTCCTTGTTGATTTTATTTCGGCATGATGACTTCATCAATGACATGAATCACGCCATTCTTTGCTTTGACGTCGGTGGCAATCACGGTAGCGTTATTGATCATCGCTTTATCGCCCATGGTTTTGATCATCACGTCTTGCCCTTGGACTGTCGTCGCTTTATCCATTTTCACTACGTCTGCGGCCATCACTTTCCCCGGAACCACATGGTAAGTAAGAATCGCGACCAACTTGTCTTTGTTATCTGGCATCAGCAACATATCCACCGTGCCATCTGGAAGCTTAGCAAATGCTTCGTCAGTCGGTGCAAACACCGTAAATGGGCCTTCACCTTTCAGTGTATCCACTAAGCCTGCGGCTTTGACTGCTGCTACCAGAGTATTGAAAGAGCCATTTGCAACAGCCACATCAACGATGTCTTCTTTCATCATTCCGTGTTCGTGGGCTTTTGCTGGCAGTAAAAATGAAAAGGTGGCAAACAAAACCGTGGTCGTAACCAAAATACGTTTCAACATAGTGCATTCCTTTAGTTGTTTGGGGACCGCTCTCTCCCTGATAAAAGTCCCTGTTTGTACGCGCGCTTCTTTCTAGACGATCAACTTGCTTTCTTTTTGTTCGAAGGCCGAACGTGTTGTGCCAAAATTCTCGCGCCCTCTACTTTCACTTCTGTGCGTTTGCGCCATGCCCACAATCGCTCTCTTGCTGCTTTTGCGCTTGCCTCTACATTTACGACGGGCGCGAGATATCGGGAATCGGGATCCAGTTGGTACATGACGGTTTCTATTGCGGTCATTTTCCATGGCTCAAACAACAAGGGAGTAGGAACCATTGCAAGTTCTGGGATCCATTTATGAATGAACTCACCGTTAGCATCGTGCTCTTGTGCTTGTTTCGTTGGATTGTAGATGCGAATCGTGTTGGTGCCAGTCACACCAGCTTGCATTTGAAATTGTGGGTAATGGATTCCCGGTTCAAAGTCGAGGAACAACTGAGCTAAGTGAGTCACGCCATCGCGCCAATCCATGTTCATATGATGAGTCAAAAAACTCACCAACATCGCGCGCATGCGAAAGTTGATGTATCCGGTGTGATGAAGACAACGCATGCAAGCATCGATGAGCGGAATCCCGGTTGTGCCTGACTTCCAAGCGTCTAACCGTGCTTCATCTTTGACGCTTGCTTGATGTAATAAAGGTTCATAAGCCTTATTGACACAACGACACTCCATTTCGCATTCGGATTCAAACTTCTGCATAAAGTGACAATGCCAATGCAGTCTCGAAGACAGCGCAATTAAGCTGCGACGAAACCCAGCCACTTGCCAATGTTGCAGCAGGTATTGGTACACTTCTCGAAGCGATATATTGCCCCATGCGAGATAGGGAGAGAGGCGAGTGCATGCAGTTCGAGATGCTGTTGGGCTAGAAATACTTCGATAATAATCTCGTCCCCGACGTTGAAAAAAGTCTTCCATGGTTTGCCAAGCGAGTGAACTTCCGCCCGTTTGCATCCCTTTTATTTTTTCCAACCAAGAGGGTGGGGGCGTAAACGAATAACCAAGAGCCTCAGCATCAAGGGCAATAAGAGAAGCATTTTCAAGGTCGATAGCTTCAATCTCGGCTCGCATAACCGTATCCCAATGCTTATCCCAGCCGAGTCGGTCTTTTGCTCCTCGAATGACTGCGCCATGTTCAAATTCGCGCCACGGAATCCCTTGTGCTTGAAGCCATGCTGATACTTGTTTATCTCGTTCAAACGTACAACGCAGTCCGACTTCTTGGTGGGAGAAAATGGCATTGATGTTGAACTGGTTTTGAATCGCGCTGAGGCAATCTATTACGCTACCCGACATTATGGATACTCGATGACCAAGAGCCGAGAGTGTTTCGTCCATGTCTTGGAGCGATTGCCATATAAAACGCCAGTGACGAGCAGAGTAATGTGGGTCATCCAGTAACATGGGTTCGACAATATAAAGCAGCACAGTTGGATGCTCTGAAGATAAAGCGTGTTGCAAAGGCCTATGATCGGTCAGGCGTAAATCGCGTTTTAGCCACACTAAGTTGATTGTTTGCATTGTGCCCCTCGCTTGTTTTTTCGATTTCTACGTGTTTGCGGGGCGTATTTCTCACTCAGTGATCGATTTTATTGATGTTGACGTAAAGGCACGGAGCAAGGAGGTGCTTTATGTCTATGCCACTCAGTAAATTGGAAAAATTCTTCTATATCGACAAGCTCGTTATCCACTCTCTCGATCTCGATCTCGCTCTGTATCAAGTATCCGTCTTAGTCGATGGAGAGGAACACTTTGTTACCGACGATAAAGGCAAGTTTTTGAGAGCGCATTCGATACTGGAGTTGCAAAAGCAATGTCGTCACTTGAAAGCGAAACAGCAGGTGCTTCGCCAACAAAGTGCCTATGATGAAATGGTTGGGCAGCCAAGCAGGAGTGGCACTAATGAGCTAGAAGTGTTGCTGAAAGACAACGAGCTCTATTGAAATTAGATAAAAAGGGGAGGAAGTGCGAGCTAGGTTTGTTAGCCCGCACCTGAATTATTACGCTCGTTTGCGCTGTGCGTCTTTCTTCGCCAGTTTTTCTGCGCGTCGCTGCTCACGCTGTTTGGCACTTTCACCACCAACGTGTTGTTCGCCACGAACCGCTGCTAACGACACTTGCTTTTCACGCTCGCGGAAGCGCGCTACCTGTTCGTCACTGTGCTTACCAAAACATTTTGGGCAGCTTACGCCTTGCTCAAACTGCTCTGATCGTTTGTCTTCTTCTGTGATTGGCAGTCGGCAAGCGTTACACAAGTCGTAGTCTGCTTTTTCCAGCTGATGGTTAACTGCAACGCGACCGTCGAATACGTAGCAGTCGCCTTCCCACATGCTTTCTTCTTCTGGCACTTCCTCAAGGTATTTTAGAATACCGCCTTCTAGATGGTATACCTCGTCAAAGCCCTGCTCTTTCATGTAAGCGGTCGACTTTTCGCAGCGAATACCACCAGTACAGAACATTGCGACTTTTTTGTGTTTCTCTGGGGCCATGTTTTGTTTTACATAGTCAGGAAATTCGCGGAACGTGTCAGTATTTGGGTTAACTGCACCTTTAAATGTTCCGATCTCGATTTCATAGTCATTACGAGTATCAACCACAAATACTTCTGGATCAGCAATCAGATCGTTCCAATCTTGCGGCTTTACGTAGGTGCCAACGACATGGCGAGGATCGATGCCTTCAACGCCCAATGTCACGATCTCTTTCTTTAGCTTTACTTTGGTGCGGTTAAACGGCTGAGTATCTGAGTACGACTCTTTGTAAACAATACCAGTAAGGCGAGGCTCGGCATTTAGCCATGCAAGCAGTGTATCAATACCTTCGCGTTTCGCTGCAATCGTACCGTTAATACCTTCACTCGCCAGTAGCAACGTTCCATGTACACCGTGGGCTTCCACTAGTGCAAGCAATGGCTCGCGTAACTCTTGGTAGTTTTCCAGTTCCACAAATTTATACAGGGCGCAGACAACATACTGACTCATGATTATTCCTTACTTTAAAAGGTTGATGGTTCGACGACTCGATACCTAACAATTTTAGCGGCTCGGAGTATACCTGAGTAATTTAGTCGGAAATACGGACAAACTATGCGGATATTTTTAGTCATGTTTCCCCGGCGTTTTTTTCAACAAATTTCAACGCGTAGCATTGGAAGTTAAAGGGTGTGAAAGTTTGAACCAGATCACATTTGTTATTCTTTTCTAGAAATGAACTAAGTTAATGAAAATTAAAGCTTTGTGGAAAACTTCATCACTTTATCACGTTTGCGGTGCTTGCCTCTGATTGCTGTTCCTATCGAGCTTGGTGTCAGTGTCAATATGTTTCCTTACCCTCTCCATGGTCAGTTCTAACTTTTAAAAAACTTTCTTGTAATGATAACCATTATCATCTAGATCTATTGCGTACATATGGTGCTCAATATTTAAACTACACACAAGATATAGATTATGGACGTTATAAAACGAGATGGACGGAAAGAAAAAGCCAGTCTAGATAAGGTGACTCGAAGAGCCGAAGCGCTGGCTGATGGACTAAAAGTCGAACCTATTGCGGTTGCACAACGCGTGGTAAGCGGTTTGTACGACGGCATTAAGGTGACGGAAATCGATGTGTTCCTCGCTGAAACGGCAGCAAGCCTTGCGACGGAACACCCTGATTATGCCAAGCTTGCGGCTCGCGTGATGGTGAGTTCTCTGCAAAAAGAAACCAGCGGATACGCAACTGCAACACGTGAGCTCTCTGAAATCGGTATTCTTTCCGATACTTACGTCGACTTTGTTGCCAAGAATCAGTTTGCGCTCGAAGACATGATTGACTATAAACGCGACTATCAGTTTGATTATTTCGGCTACAAAACTCTCGAGCGTTCCTACTTATTGAAAGTAAAAGGTGTGGTCGTTGAACGACCGCAAGATATGTTCATGCGTGTAGCGGTCGCTGTCGCGGGTGACGATCTTGAAGAAATTAGAGAGCTATACGATTTGCTCAGTCTTGGCTACTACACCCACGCTACGCCAACGCTGTTTAATGCTGGCTGTAAGATGCAGCAACTGTCTTCGTGTTTCCTATTAGCGATGCAAGAAGATTCCATTAACGGTATTTACGACACCCTCAAAGATTGTGCGCTGATTTCTAAATCGGCGGGTGGCATTGGGCTACACATCCACAATATTCGAGCGACGGGTGCGCCAATCATTGGCACTAACGGTGTGTCGAATGGCATCGTGCCAATGCTGAAAGTCTTCAATGAAACGGCTCGCTATGTGGATCAAGGTGGTGGTAAGCGCAAGGGCTCGTTTGCGGTTTATCTGGAACCTTGGCATGCGGATATCGAATCCTTCCTCGATTTACGTAAAAACCACGGTAAAGAAGAGTTCCGCGCACGTGATTTGTTCCTCGCGCTATGGGTGCCAGACTTGTTCATGGAACGTGTCGAAAACGACGCGGAATGGACTCTATTTAGCCCTCACAATACCAAGGGCTTGTCTGATTTATATGGTGCTGAATTTACTCAGAAGTACCAAGAATACGAGCGAATGGGCTTGGGCGTGAAGACCATCAAAGCCCGCCAATTGATGACGCAAATCATTGAGTCGCAAGCCGAGACGGGTACGCCGTACATGCTCTACAAAGATGCGTGTAATGAAAAGTCGAATCAGAAAAACCTCGGCACCATCAAATCTAGTAACTTGTGCGCAGAGATCATGGAAGTCTCAACGCCAGATGAAACGGCGGCTTGTAATTTGGCGTCTATGGCACTGCCTAAGTTCGTTACAGACACGGGATTTGATTTCGACAAACTTCACCAAGTTACCAAAGTCGCGATTAAGAACCTCGACCGCGTTATCGATGTGAATTATCACCCAACCGATAAGATTGAAAAATCGAACCACGCGCATCGTCCTGTTGGTTTGGGTATTCAAGGGGCTAATTATATGGTCCGCCTCACTCTCAAGCCCTACGCTTAGAGTAGGCTCTCAGAACGAGGTGAACCATATGTCTACCATTCACATCTTAGGTATCGATTTAGGCAAGCACTGCTTTCATGCGGTTGGTAACAATCACACTGGCAAAGACGTTATTCGCCGTAAGTTTAGTCGAAGCCAACTACTCCGTTTCTTATCTGTACTTGAACCTACCATCATCGCTTTTGAAGCCTGTGGTGGTGCTCACTGGCTTGCGAGAAAGTGTGAAGCCTATGGGCATCGAGTTCGACTTATCCCGCCTCAATATGTAAAACCTTACGTCAAAGGTAACAAGAACGACTTTATTGATGCAGCTGCGATAGCAGAAGCAGCGAGTCGACCAAGCATGAGATTTGTCTCTGCCAAGTCAGAGGAAGCTCAGGTAATCGCAGCTATCCATCGAGTGAGGGATGGTTATATAAAAGAACGAACGGCTTGTATGAGCCGAATTGGAGCAATACTACTTGAGTTTGGGCTGAGTTTTCCTAAAGGCCATGCCAAGATGAAAGCGCTATTTCAGTGGTTGGCCGAGCAAGATATAAAACTACCACCGAGTCTGGTCGCTGAGTTGCTCTCGATTCATGAGCACTATAAATACCTAAATGAGCAAGTATCTACTCAAGATAGAAAACTGAAAGCAATTACTGAAAATAATGAAAATGCCGAGCTTTTGAAGAGTATTCCTGGTATTGGTGATTTAACAGCAACGCTGTGTGTGGCTAATATCAGTTCTCCTTCAAACTTTGGTGGAGGTCGCGAGATGGCTGCATGGCTAGGACTCGTTCCAAGGCAGTATTCAACGGGTGGCAAATCAAAGCTATTAGGCATGAGTAAACGAGGGAACAAACACCTTCGCGCTCTATTTATACATGGAGCGAGGTCCGTGCTATCTAGGATAGAAACAACAGGAAAAGTGTTTGGAGATTGGTTAGTCAATTTACGAGCAACAAAGCCGTTTAATGTAGTGGTAGTCGCACTTGCCAATAAGCTAGCAAGAATAGCTTGGGCGGTGTTGTACCACCGCCAAGCTTTTAAGGCTGTATAGCCATAACCAAGTTTGCAACGCCAATGAACGTGATGACAAAAACGGTCGATCGGCCAGATTAGTAACCTGATACAAAAAATAGCACCTAGTTGCTTTGGGGCTTTTAAGGATAATCTGGCGCGGATATCATCGTGGAGCGGGAAGTTAATGTTCCCAACGTGGACTCCGAATACATTAGCGCAAACCAACTCCGTTATTACTAAATTGTAGTTGCAATAACGGGGCGGACCATACATTTGTTGCTTAAATCGATGGAACTAAATCTAGAAGCTACGATCTGATCGGCTACACCCATCAATCGTCGTAGCCTCATGCCTAAACCTCGTTACAAAACAACTAACTGGAAGCAGTACAACAAAGCCTTAATCAACCGTGGTTCTCTGACCTTTTGGATTGATGAGGAAACGATAGCTGAGTGGAAACAAAACAAACAAGGCAAGCGTGGTAGACCTCGCCGGTTCAGCGACTTAGCCATTACTACTGCACTGATGGTGAAACGCATTTTCTCTATGCCATTGAGAGCGCTACAAGGTTTTCTAGACTCTGTATTTAAGCTAGCTAATATCCCGCTAGTTTGTCCACACTACACCTGTATAAGCCGTCGAGCCAAGGAAGTTGAGATTTCATTTAAAACTAAAACCAGAGGTGCGATACAACACCTGGCAATTGATGCCACTGGCCTCAAAGTTTATGGCGAAGGTGAATGGAAGGCTAAGAAGCATGGTACTGATGGGAAGCGCAGAGTATGGCGTAAGTTGCATATCGCAGTAGATACGAGCACCCACGAGATAATCGCAGCAGAGCTGAGTTTATCGAACGTAACCGATGCCGAAGTGCTCCCCAACTTACTCAAGCAGACACGTCGTAAAATCATCGAGATATCAGGTGATGGTGCTTATGACACAAGGAGTTGTCACGATGCTATACGAATCAAGGGAGCAGTTCCGCTCATTCCGCCACGAGAAGGGGCAGCCTTCTGGGAGCAAGGACACCCTCGAAATTTAGCAGTAGGTTGCCAGAAGCTCTACGGTTCCAACGAGAAGTGGAAAAAGCGGTATGGCTATCATAAGCGCTCACTATCAGAGACAACAATGCATCGGGTGAAACAGTTGTTAGGTGGAAAATTAAGCTTAAGAAACTACAACGCTCAGGTTGGCGAAACTTATGCCATGATCAAAGCGCTGAACAAGCTAACAGGGCTTGGTATGCCTGAAACTCAGTATGTTGTTTAAGAAGCGTTCAACATGGGACTGCCATGTCTTCTCACCGAATTAAGCAACAAAGCCCCGTTGGTCAGCAAAGTGAAGATGAAGATTGCCTAAACTGCGGCGCATAAACCTATCTCGTCAATTAAAAAGATTCACATCAACCGAAAGTAAGGAAACGGTATGATTGTTAAAAACAAATTTAGCTTGTTCCCCATTCAATACGAAGAGATTTGGCAAGCGTACAAAACTCACGAAGCGGCTTTCTGGACTACAGAAGAACTCGATTTTGCTCAAGATCTTGCTGATCTTGCCAAGCTGACCGAAGGCGAAAAGCACTTCATTCGACATGTGTTGGCGTTCTTTGCTCAGAGCGAAGGGATGATCAACGAGAACTTATTGACTCGATTTTATGGCGAAATTGAAATCGCAGAAGCGCGCTGCTTCCTTGCTTTGCAGGCGTTTAATGAGGTCATTCACGCAGAGACTTACGCACTGCAACTCGAAACTTACATTCCCGATGTTGAAGAGCGTGAGCGCTTGTTCAATGCGATTGAAAACGTCCCGACCGTGAAGCGTAAGGCGGAGTGGGTAATGAAGTGGATCTCTTCCGATAAACCATTGGCAATGCGTTTGATCGCCTTTGGCTTGGTGGAAGGCTTGTTCTTCGCTGGCAGCTTCTGTGCCATTTACTACTTCCGTAAACGTGGTTTGCTGGCTGGTTTGGCAGCAAGCAATGACTTGATTGCCCGTGATGAAGGGTTGCACTTTAGCTTTTCTGCGCTGCTATTCAAAACCTTGGGGCAGGGTAAAGTGACACAACAAGAGTTTGAAGAGATTTGCCGTGAAGCGGTTTCAATTGAGAAAGAGTTTGTAACGGAAGCCCTACCAGTGGACTTGATTGGTATGAATGCTGAGCTGATGTGCCAATACATTGAGCATACTGCCGATGTTATCGCTGGTTTGTTTGGTTTCAACCCGATCTTTGGTGCTGAAAACCCATTTGATTACATGCGCTTATTGGATATGGAAGGAAAGACCAATTTCTTCGAAAAACGCGTTACTGAGTACAAACGACCTCAAGATCGCCAATTGAGTTTTGATGCAGATTTCTAACGGCAAGGAATAGCAGAGAAGAGTGATGAAAATAGAAATGTACAGCAAGGAGCAGTGCTCCCAATGTGAAACCGCGGCAATGTGGTTGCAAAATCAGGGCTTTAACGTGGCAACGCTCAAGTTAGGTGTGGAGTTTGAGCGCGAAACTTTGTTCGAGTTATTCCCAACCGCAAGAAGCTACCCGCAGTTTATGCTTGATGGCGAACCCATTGGTGATTTCAGTCGCTTAAAATCGGCACTCGCTTTTGAGCAAAGCGCTGCTTTCTAAGTTAGGTCTCTAATCCCCTTTTATTGAGAAAAGGGGATTTTTATTTCCACTTAAATTTTGTGGATGTTCAAATTATCAGTAAAAACTCATAAAACTGTTGAAAACGCACTCGACATAAATGGTCGAAATTTGTACTGTTGATTCGCTTCACATTCCTAAAACTTCTTATCCGATAATCAGTTGAAGCAAAGATCTGTGCTTGATACAGGTCGGTTGGCAAAGGAATTCAACATGCAACAGTTTCATATCAGAAGACTAAGAGAAGAAGACGTCCCTCTGTTGAAAACGCTCTTGGTCGAACTCGACACTTCTCACCATGATGCTGAGCCAGATTTCTACCGTTCTCCGGAAGAAATGGCGCAGTTAAGGGAAGATCGCAACATCTTCGATAAATATTTTGATGGCAGCATCACGGCTTTTATAGCTTGTTCGAACCGACAGGTGGTTGGTTTTATCTCTGGTACCGTGCGAGAGGTAAACTCGATTCTCTCTCCGGAAAGACGCGTTGGATATATCAATGAGTTGGTGGTGTCTGAAAGCCACCGTAACTTAGGTATTGGCTTGTCTTTGATGGATAAAATCGAGAGTGATTTGTGCTGCCAAGATATTGAAGAGCTCGGTTTAACCGTAGCGTCATTTAATCACGAAGGTGAAGATTTCTACCATAAGATGGGCTACCGAGTGATCACCAAAATGATGACCAAGCGAGTCAAAGACTAACGCCACATTATGTTGTGAGACACGCTCCCCAACCTTAAACTGAAAAAGCCAAACGTTGGGGAGTGCTATATCGTTTAATCATCTAGTTTCTTCGTACTTCATTGAAGATTTCACAAGATAACTGATAATTGTGCTGTCTTGCTATTTTCTGTGAAAAAAACAATTGTGGTAGTTCATATATAATGAGTAACGCGAGGATAAGGAACGCACTAGGATGTCCAAGAACAAAGCCAACGATACTTACGATTAACAATATTAGCTCTAAAGCAAACAAAGCATATTTACCTAGGTAGCAATGGTGAAAACCGCCAAGAAAGAACCAGTTTAACGTTGCGTAGGTATCGGGGTCCTTGAGATTTTTAGACTGGCGTTCATAGAATTCTTTCTTTTGATGTTCAGGTAATGAGTTTACCTGACTTCTCAGTAATTCTTCCTGTTTCTCTAGCTGTTCAATTGGCTCAAATAAGCGCATTACGGTACCTCGTCATATATTTTTTCAATGAGGTCGGGTTGGTTACACCGCTTAATTCTTGCCAAACCAAGTTTCCAACCTTTTATTGCCCCATACTTAGCAATACATTGTTTGGTGTACTCTGAGCAAGTGGGCTCAAAATTACATTCAATATTCAATAACTGCTTTGAACCACCGCTAGCCTGGTAGCGATGGATCAATTTCAAAGAGATATATTTAAGCAAACTTATCGGCCGAGAGTGATAATTACAGCCTCACGCTTCCAAAATAGCATAAAGCGTTTTTGTTCCACTACTTGGAATACAACTTGCCAACCATCTTGTGCGTACTTGTTCAGCTCTGCTTCCATCTTTTGCACAGGCAAGCCACTTGCACCTAGTAGAATTGTGCCGCAACCACCTTCAACAATGTGAACCACTTTATATTCTGTAAACTTTGTCATTTTTATAACCAACTAATTTAATAAAAACAGGATGTTACAATAAGAAATAAAATGCATCAAGATGCATTTGTCGGGTTTGCCTAATGGTATTTATTAATATTTGATGCTGAACCAAAAACGCCTCTCTATCTTGTGATAAAGAGGCGTTTTTCTATCTAGGTTTTTAGCGAATTCTGAGTACTAGCTGTTTATTTCAATGTTGCTGCGGTTTGTTTACCCATCGCAATTAACTTGTCGAGAATACGCTCACCATCTGCACGAAGACCGTTGTGCTCATATTCGTTGGTGATCCACGCTTTTGAGTTTGGCATTGTAGCGAGTGTTTCGCGGCTAATGTCCATTTCTACAAACATATCGTCGGCATAGACGGCGCAGCTCACAGGCACCTTATTGTTTGCCAGTTGCTGCGCATCGTATAACGGCGTCCAATCTGCTTTCTCTGCCAATAACTCTGCCGCTTCTTTCAGTGGCTTTAAGTTCACGTATTGGTCGAACATCCAAGGGAATACCATTTCTCCAGTGAAGTAAAACGGCTTATTTTGTTCGTAATTGAACGCATCATGCTCTTGGCGCACTCGGTGCGCGCTCCATTGAGAAGCAAACCCTTGGCAGTAAATTGACTCGTGCAAAATCGCGTAAATTGGATTGGTCTGAAAGTTTTGCTGCGCCAACATGTCGTTGAGGAATTCATAACGAAGCTGAGGCTTACCGTTCACTTCAATCAAGGCACTTTCTAGCCAGTAATAAGTTGGCAAGAAGGTATCACTGACACCAAAGTTAATCCCAATTTGTTGGAACTGTTCGACAGTAAAGCGCTGACCATTTGGCAGAAACTCTTCGTGCTCCAATAAGTGATTAGCAATGTTCTGACATAGCTGCTGCGCTTGTGGGAATTGCTGGAAGAAGGCTTGGTTCTTCTCCATGGTGCGCTTAAAGGTTGCGTGATACACATCATCCGCATGGCGAGAAACCGAAGGCACACCACCTGTAATGTAGCTTTGCAGCAAGCTGTTCGGGAACAGCGATAGGTAAGTTAGTGAGCAGAAACCACCGAAGCTCTGACCCAAAATCGCCCACTTCTCAACACCAAATTGTTCACGGATAAATTCCGCATCGCGAACAATGTTGTCTGCGCGGAAGTGGCTTAAGTAGTCTGCCTGTTGCTTTGGCGTGAGGAGCGCAAGCGTCTGGTGATTAATCACGCTGCTGTTGCCAGTGCCGCGTTGGTCGAGCAGCAATACACGATACTCACTCAGTGCGCGTTTGATCCAACCGTTGTTTCCGTTTGGACGAGGAGAAGGGAAGCCCGGACCGCCTTGAAAATACACTAACCATGGTTTGTCGGAGTCTTCATCGCCGACTAAACAAACGGAGCGAGCGAAGACGTTGATCGTGCCTTTGCTTAGATCTTGGTAATCCAGCGGCACGGTAAATGAGTGGGGTGTGTAATGCAGTCCTGCGTCGATAAATGATTGAGCGTTCATTGTTATGGTCTGTCCTTGTTTATAGTCGCTTTACGATATCGAATTCCTTATTAGAAACAATAGATTTGTTGTAAGAACTCGATTTTTGAAGCCTGAAAGGCAAGTAATGGCACTCAAAACAGAAACTCTTCGATCTTTCCGTGTTGGTATGCACTGAGTGAACTATGATCTGATAGGTGCAGTTTAGACATCACTGTCTTACCGTTTTTATGAAACGAGACATTTGGCGGTCATTGACCATGGAGGATGCTTGATGAACACGTCACTTACCCGAATCACGCTCACTTGTTTATTACTACAGATCATCAGTGCCCCTGCATTGGCGGTCGTGACGCCGAATCCGCCTCAGTTGCAGGCAAAAGGCTATGTGTTAATGGACTTTCAGTCCGGTGCCATCATTGCTGAGCAAAACGCACGTGCCGGATTAGCTCCAGCCAGTTTAACTAAGCTGATGACCGCTTACGTCGTGGGGCAAGAAATCAAATCCGGGCGACTCCAATGGGATGATAAAGTGACGGTGAGTGAAAACGCGTGGTCAGCCAAATTCCCAGACTCCTCAAAAATGTTTATCCAACCCAAAGATGAAATCACCGTTGCCAACCTAATGCGTGGTGTGATTATTCAATCTGGTAATGATGCTTGTGTGGCGCTTGCTGAACATGTTGCCGGTAGTGAAGGGGCGTTTGTCGCCTTGATGAATGGTTGGGCGGATAAGCTCAGCTTGAACGATACCTACTTCGTTAACTCGCATGGTCTGGATAGCGAGGGTATTCAAACTTCTCCTAATGATATGGCGACGCTGATGCAATCCATCATCAATGATGTGCCCGAAGTCTATGCGCTTTATAGTGAAAAGGTATTTAAGTGGAACAAGATCACCCAATACAACCGTAATAAACTGTTGTGGGACAAATCGATGGATGTCGATGGCGGCAAAACGGGCTACACCAGCAATGCAGGGTACAGTTTGGTGAGTTCTGCTAAGCAAGGAAAGATGCGATTGATCTCGGTAGTGATGGGAACGCCAAGCAAACAGTCGCGTATTAGCCAGTCTAAGAACCTACTTAGCTATGGCTTCCGATTTTATGACACCAAACAAGTGGCAAAACAGGGAGAAGTTCAGGCGAGTGCAAAAGTCTGGAAAGGCGATGTCAATGAGATTGATTTGGGCTTCGCTCAAGATGCGTACCTGACGCTGCCTCGCTCTCTAACAGCTGGCTTAGATAAAAGCGTGGTCGTGAATGAGCCGTTGATTGCACCGATCGCAAAAGGGGATGTAGTTGGCAAAGTCGTGTGGAAGAGTGACGATAAAACCGTGGCGAGCTATCCGTTGGTGAGTAACCAAGCAGTGGAAGAGGGCTCGTGGATTGGGAAGTTATGGGACAGTTTAGTGCTGTGGGTGAAGTCTCTGTTTAGCTAGCGCAAGTGCGAGTTTCGCAATAGTGATTTCAGAATTTCAGAATTTCAGACAAAGAAAAGCAGCTCGAATGTGAGCTGCTTTTCTTTTTATAGCTGAGACGACTTTCGCGTTTATTGCGGGTTCAGTGATTATTCAGACAAGGTGATGATTGGTAAGTCATCCCAAATCTTGCTCTCATCCGAAGCGCCGCCAGAGAAGTTCCAAGGACCTTTGTCTTGTTCCAGTGGACGGTAAGTGGCAGACAATCCATCCAAGTCCCAAGTTGTCACATAGAATCGAATGCCATCCAGTGAATCAGGTCGACCTAGTGCGTCACTCGCGAAGTCCATCGAAATGGTGTTGTTGGCTTTGTCTACCGTGACCATTGGTGCTGGCGTTACTGCTTCGCCCCATGTTGTCGCGTTTGCGCCTTGGGTGTTGTAAATCGAGCTTTGCCAGCCGAAGACCACAGCATTGCGACTCCATGTTCCGCTTGGCATAGAAGCGTTGATCTTAGGCAGTTCCGTTAGGTTGGTTGCTGCTTCTTCCGGTAAATCAATGAAGATGGTGAAACCAACGTGGTCAAAGCCATTTGGCGGCAACCAAGTATCGGTAATCTTGTCCATGGTGAAGGTCAAGCGTACGTT
This sequence comes from Vibrio sp. B1ASS3, assembly GCF_905175355.1. Lineage (NCBI taxonomy): Bacteria > Pseudomonadati > Pseudomonadota > Gammaproteobacteria > Vibrionales > Vibrionaceae > Vibrio > Vibrio sp. B1ASS3. Next base: position 1,870,214 of record NZ_HG992743.1, on the reverse strand, counting down.
ACTGCCGACGGTAAACACCTCGGCTTTGTTGATTGCGAGTTGGCTGTTGTCTTTGTCGAACGTTGGATCCGTTGGTAGCGAGTAGTTACCGTTAGGACCGCCCATACCATCTTGTGCATCACCTGCGTCATCAATCGTGTCGTCTGGCGTGTTTGACCAGCTTAAGTCCGACACAAAGTTCACATCTTCAATGCCTGCTTTTTTCTCAGTGGAGTAAATCGCGAAGCGGTGTTGCTGTTCGCCAATCGCAAAGTGACGGGTAGATAAAGTGACGCTAAATTGACCGTCAGCACCAACGGTAATCGCTTGTGCGGTTTCTAGATTACCGTCGACGACAAGGTTCAATTTCTCGTTTGCGTTAGCAGTACCAGTAATCACTATGTCATCAGTGATGGTTTGTCCTTCCCAATCCTGTGCCAGTTGGATGTTGAGATCTGGGGTATCTACCGATTGGGTGTCGTTAGTTTTCGAGTAAATCACGGCAGATTTGGCTGGTAGCTCAAGGGTGACGTGACCGTTTTCATCGGTGATTAACTGCTCTGGAGCGTCTGCCCAGTTCGACATGATTTGTTGTTGGAAGACGGTGCCGCCCGCTTGCTCTACATCGAGTTGGTTCATCAACATCGGGGAATTCGATGTGTTCATTACCACTAAGACTTCGTCGTTATCCAACGTTCGGGTAAAGGCGAACACACCGGCGCCAGCTTTATCGCTGCCAATTACTTTCATTTCGCCGCGTGTCATGACTTTGTTTTCGGTACGTAACTTAGCAAGCTCTTGGATGAACAAGTACATCTCGCTGTTTTGGTCGAATGAATCTACGTAGTCGCCGTCTTCACGGTAACCGCCAGCAAACATTGCATCGCGCGACGCTGACATTGCCTGTTCAGTACCTTGGTAAATCACAGGGATGCCCGGTACCGCCATCATGGTAATCAGCGCTTGTTTCATATCGTTGACGCTGCCTTGCGATAGAAAACGCGGCATATCGTGGTTATCAATGAAGTTCGGCATAATGTATGGATTCGGGAACATCTCCATCATTTTCTCAAGACGGAAGCGTAAGTAATCGGTCGGTTGTCCTGCTGCAAACACGCGCGTCATGGTTGCTTGTAATGGGAAGTTTAACACCGAGGTTAACTGCTCCGGTGAGCCGCTTTCGCCGATGTAAGTCAGCATCTTCTCTTCGCCTTCGGTATTGTAAGGCGTAGATGTTTCGAAGACTTCACCAAAGGTCAGGAAGTTATCGCGACCTGTATCAACGGCTTGAGTCATCACACCATCGTCGGCATGCAGGAAGTCGTTCCAGAAATCGTGCTCAACAAACTTCACGGTATCGATACGGAACCCGTCAACGCCCACTTCACGGATCCATTTACGGTAGCTCTCTTTTAGATAAGCGCGTACTTCAGGATCGGACGTATTCAGATCATCCAGATCCGACAGTTGCCAGGTTTTTTCTTGTACTGGGTCGTTATGGTCGGTGATGCTTGGCGTCCAGTGGTAAATGCCAGTACCGTCTTCTTTACACTCATTCATGTTGAGTGGGTAAGGCAGTTCTTGTCCTGCTGGCAGCGCATTTTCAATCAAGCGAAAACCTTGGCAAGGAAGGCTAGGATCGTAATTGTATGGGTCATCGTAAGTGAAGAAGTTACCCACATGGTTGGTCACGATGTCTTGAATCAAGAACATATTACGAGCATGTACTTCTCGTGCTAACGCTTGGTAGCTTTCCATGTCACCAAAGTGCTCATCCACTTTTTGGAAGTCACGCGCCCAGTAGCCATGGTAGCCGCCGTAGTTTTGTTCTGCGTCCCACCATTGGTTTGCCACTGGCGGCGTAATCCAGATAGAGGTTGCGCCTAGGTCTTCGATGTAGCCCAGTTTGTCACTGACACCAACAAGGTCACCACCACTGAATTTCTTGTCTGAGGTAGGATCGTATTCATTCTGACCTTGATCGTTAAGCGTGCTGTCGCCGTCGTTAAAACGGTCGATCATCAAGAAGTAAATGATCTGGTTTTGCCAATCAGGAGATGCCACGTGGCTTCCTGTATCGGCTGGCGTAGTTTCATCGCTACCACAGCCAGAAAGAGCTAGGGCGATCGCTAAAGGTAGTATTTTTATTTTATTCATAGGGTTAGGTAAGGTTTCAAACACGGTTTTTGTCTCCGTTATGCAGCAATGCGGAAACGATAAATCAAAGGTTTGAAATTGAGAGTGTCATTTCACGCCAAAAGAGACGTGAAATGATGTCACGACGTGCTGAATTTGAACTGCGCTACATATTTAACTGAGTGGTTGCACAATTGGGTATTGAATCGGGTAATGGTCTTTGGCTAACTCATTACCAGAATGATCATAGAGTCGGAATCGACACTGTTTAGCCGTTTGGGTGAGGGGCAGCTGCAGTACCCAGCATGTGTAATCTTCTGCATTCTGAGTTTGGCTCATTGCGTGCGGAGCTGGCGCTTCACCGACATAGCACTTGATCTTCGCCACGTCTTTTAATCGACACGCAAGTTCCACAAACAAGGTGTGCTGAGTGCCGAGTTGAATAAGTTGCCTTGTCGGGACAATGTATTCCGTTGCGCCAATTAAAAGCCCTTTAGAAACCACGTAATCGCGCTGGTGGTTGTTATCAATGTAGCGTTCACCATAGACTTCATAACACAGTCTAAACGTAAGTGGATGAGCAACAGGAAGCTCTGTTGTCGCCCATAGTTCGGTGCCATTATTCAGAAAACGCTCGAAGAAGGCTGGGTAGCGACGCCACGCGCCATCACGGTCTCGACACTCAACGGAGACCACTTTTTCAAACGCAATATTATCCACTTCCATCCAGATTTTACCGACGGGTTGGTCAATGTCGTTATCGGCTAAAGTATTGGCTTTGGCGTAGTACAAGCGGATGGGTTGGTTATTGAGATGAGTGCGGTTATCCAAGCACTGCTGACGATATTGCATTGGCGAAAACGGATACCAACGGCGAAAGGTTCGATGGAAGTTGGAAGGCTCTTCATACCCCAGTTTATAAGCGATTTGCTGTGTCGTGAGTTGAGTGTCTGCAAGTAGGGCTAATGCGTGCTTTTTCTTGGCGAAGTCGACGCATTGCGAATAGCTCATTTGTTTTTCTTGCAGGCGACGTTGCAAGGTGCGCTTGGATACGCCCAATTGCAGTGCGGCTTGTTCTAGTTTCAGTGCGTAATTGCTGTTTTTGACGAACAGAGCATTAAGCACGCTTAGCAATTCTGGCTGTTCAATTGGTTGGTGAGACAGCAGCAAATAGACATGTTTCACCAAGTCGAACACAACAGACCTTCACGTAGCGTCGGTGCCTCTTGCAACATCATACATTGCAAGGCAACCAGCTTTTCAATATGCCAATATTCGCCAGCAATTCTTAGGTGATTATGCCCAAGTTTTTTGCAGAGAAAGGGCGTGATGATGTTGTCTTGAGGCAGCATGAAAGTGGTTCGGTAACAGAGCAAAGGCGACATTATTGCTTAAACCAAGTGTTGCTTCAGTGAGAGTGCTCAAAGCTTGTTACATCGGCGATTTTCAAATTTATTTTGAAGATGTTTTTAACTGAAATTGGTTTTTCCCTGTAACTCATAAGGTTAAAGTGGTAACCAGCATAAATTACTCGACTGGAGAACCCGATGGACATCGTTCAAGCTGCTAAATCTCGCTACTCAACCAAAGTCTTTGACCCAACTCGTAAGCTGCCTCAAGAAAAGATCGACGCAGTCAAAGAGCTGATTCGTTTTAGTCCATCGAGCGTGAACTCTCAGCCGTGGCACTTCATTCTGGCAAGCACAGAAGAGGGCAAGCAACGTATCGCAAAAGCAGCACAAGAGAACTACGCGTTCAACGCTGCGAAGATCTTGAATGCGTCACACGTGTTGGTGTTCTGTGCCAAAACGGGCATCGATAACGACTACATCGAAGCGCTATTGGCGCAGGAAGAAAAAGACGGTCGATTCCCAACCGAAGAGGCAAAAGCAGCGGTACGTGGCGGTCGTAGTTACTTTGTGAACATGCACCGTTTTGACCTGAAAGACGCCAATCATTGGATGGAGAAACAGGTTTATCTAAACGTCGGTACGTTATTACTGGGCGCTTCAACGTTAGAAATTGATGCGGTGCCAATCGAAGGTTTTGACCCGAAAGTGCTGGATGAAGAATTTGGTCTACGTGAAAAAGGCTACACTGGCGTTGTGATTGTACCGCTTGGCTACCACGCGGAAGATGACTTCAATGCCAAGACGCCGAAGTCACGCTGGGAAGAAAGCTCTGTGTTTACTGAGATCTGATCAAGATGATTCATTTAGTTGCAGAAATTAAAGCCTACCCAGATAGTATCGACAACGTAACCAACTTACTTTCTGGTCTACTAGAACCTTCTCGTGAAGAAGAGGGTTGTTGCCAATACGAACTGTATTTGGATCAAAAGATCGAAGGCTTGTTTATGTTCCAAGAAATTTGGGCATCGCAAGAAGCGTTAGATAAGCACCTACAAAGCCCACATATCGCACAGTTTATCTCGACGCTAGAAGATAACGATTGGGTTGAATATTCTCAGATTCGCCCAATGACGTTTGTCGGCTAACCTTCCGAGCAAAATGTTGCCAGCACTTTCTTACGTTGCTGGCAGCATTTTTCATGAATGAATTCACGGAAGGTGCGAATGGTTGGCGTCAGCAAACGACGATCGGCGCACACCATGTATAGCGGTACCGGACCACAATCCCACTCAGGCAATACTCTTACTAATCTTCCCTCAATCAAATCTTGGCTGATGTCCATCAGTGATTTGTTGGCGATCCCTTTGCCTTTGATTGCTAAGCGATGGGATAAGTCACTGTCGTTGCTAAGTAGCTTGCCACTCACGACAACCTGTTCAGTTTCGTCTCCGCGAGTCAGCGTCCATTTGTTGTAAACCGAATCTGCCACCATGTAACACAAACAGTTGTGTTGGTTGAGATCTTCCGGTTTGGTCAGCACAGGATTGTTTGCGACGTATTCTGGAGAGGCACACAGGATTCGCTCATTTGCACCACATAACGCCAATACGACGAGATTAGAGTCAGCAGGCTCACCGTAACGAATCGCGATGTCGACAGGTTTGGTGTACATATCGGTTAAACTATCAGACAGCTCTAACTTGATAGAGACGTTCGGGTAAACATCAATAAACTCATCAACCCAATCAAGCAGCATGTTGCGACCAAAATCAGATGGCGCGGTGATATGCAGTTGGCCTGATAACTCGCCACGCGCGCTTGAGATCTGATCTAACCCTTCTTGCAGTGTTGCGAGTGCTTGAGTGGTTTTGTCTAAGAACACCTCACCTTCCGACGTTAAGCGAAGGCTGCGAGTGGAGCGCACGAACAGCGGAAAGCCTATTTGTCCCTCAAGACGTTTGATCGATGCACTGATGGCTGCTGGTGTCATGTCCATGCTGTTGGCGGCTTTCGAAAAACTGCCTTGGCGTGCGGTTTCGACAAAGATATTCAGATCGTTGAGGGCTTTCATAATGAAAAGGGCTTTTAAGAAGTTTGGGCTACTATAGGGGAGAGTCGCAGGGCAATTCAAGGTTAAAACATTAGGTTGCACGGCGAGTTTGAGTTAGATTAGCGCGCAACTTCACTTTACCGGATCAATAGCATGAGCCAACAGCAGCCGAATAACCCACTTCACGGGTTGAGTTTAGAGAAAATCCTTACCCGTTTAGTTGAGCACTTCGGGTGGAAGGGAATGCATGAGCGCGTCCGTGTTAATTGTTTTCAGAAAGATCCTTCAATCAAATCGTCGTTGAAGTTCCTGCGCAAAACGCAGTGGGCAAGAGATAAAGTGGAAGCGCTGTACATCGAGACGTTCTGCTAATTGGATTTGGTACACGTCTAAAAGAGAGATTCCGGATGGCTCGCTTAGGCTCGTCCGGAATGACGCAACTTTCTTATCGCATAGGCTGGAATAGTTCCTCTGCGTCATTCCCGATAGCGACGAAGGAGCGCAGTCGGGAATCTCGATTCTAATCTCTCGCATCTCGCTTCTTTATCACTCCAAATGATGCGTACTGCCCACGGTACCTTCCAAGTCTAAAATCGACTGGCGAACGTGATCTGGAATCGCGGCTTTCACATTGTTCTTAAAATCAAACATCACACCAGTAGCGGTCGCAATGGTCGCAATCTTGCCCCACTTCTTACTCAGCACTTGGTATTCCATCGTGATGCGATCTTCTTGCATGTCGATTACGCGTGAGCCAATCAAAAGCGTATCTGGAAACGTAACGGGTAGCTTATAGCGGCATTGGGTTTCACTTAGAACCGGACCGATGTGAGACGTCTGCAAATCTACCAACAGATCAATCTTGTTGAAGTAGTCCAAACGCGCAGTCTCGAAGTAACGAAAATACACCGCATTGTTGACGTGTTGCAGGGCATCCATCTCTCCCCAAGCGACTTTGATTTCTGTAATCACTGGGAATTCCTTTAATAACGTATCCATTACTCATGTTCCTTTTTCATCGACGTTGCCGCAATTTGCCAAGCGACTTATCACTTTGAGTATTTATTCTAGATGGAACTGATTAAAATGTAATAAAATTGTATGTAAAATGTGAAATGAATTAGATGCTTATTTTTGTAAACTAAAAACTTTACATAGTCAGTTGTGAGGCGTAGGTTTAAGTAAGCGTAACCAAAAGGAGATGTCCAATGACAGAACTGAAAGGTTTCAATCTTGCCAAAGTAGAAAAACGAATCGACTGGACAGGTGAGCTGTTCAGTTTACGAGTTTCCGGTGCGCCTCTCTCCTTCAAAGCCGGACAATTTACCAAACTCGCCTTGCTCGACGAACAGGGCAATCCCATTAGCCGTGCATACTCGGTAGTGAATGCGCCCAGTGAGCAGTTCGAATGGCTCGAATTCTTAGTCGTCGCGAACCCAGAAGGGCAACTGACACCAAGGCTGCAACAGCTTCAAACTGGCGATGGCATTTATGTTGGTGAAACGGCTCATGGCGATCTTATCCACGATACCATTCCCAAACACGCAAACGATCTATGGCTGCTTTCCACCGGCACAGGCATTGGTCCATTTCTCTCCTTGTTAGACGACATTAATTTACTCCCACACAGCGATCATATTGTGCTGGTACATGGTGTGCGTTACGAAAGAGATTTAGTTTACAAATACTTGATAGAGCAACTTCAACAGAGGTATGAAGGTCGTCTTCGTTATGTGCCGATTGTCAGCCGTGAGAGTATTCCGGGTAAGCTTCAAGGCCGTATTCCAGATCTGATTGCGTCGGGAGAGCTTGTTAATCGCGCTGACTTACCGTTTTCTAAGGAAAGCAGTTTTGTGATGATGTGTGGTAATCCGGAGATGATCAAAGACACCTCTCCAGTACTGCAAGATATCGGTTTGGAAAAGTATCGAGCCCGAACGGGTGGCAATATCATTTACGAGAGATATTGGTAAGCGCTGATCAATTTTTAAACCATCTCACTTCTGAGAGAGGGTCACAAATATGACTTCTCTTAATTGAGCACACTTACCCTCATCCCTAGAATGCATCAGCTTGCATTTGAGGGGATAAGGTATGTGGTGTTCAATTGCCAATAGAAAACGAAGGATGATTGGTGGTCTCATCGATCTGATGATCGTAACTGGGTTAGTATTACTGATTGCGTTGACCATCAATTCATTTGTGAACGACTTTGAACTCTCTGTGAGTGAGAACCTTCAACTGGTAAAGGATACTAAGGCAAGCTACGTACTTACCATCCCCATGTTGATGCTAGTGAATTGGAATTTACTGCGCGAAGGGCAAACGATCGGTATGCGTTTAGTGGGGATTAAAGTGGTGATGAAGAACGGCCACGACACGACGAAAGTCACCGCTTCACTTCGATTGTGCATCAGCTACTTAATTGAAATGCTGATTCCATTTACGCCATTAGTGAACGTCATTTTGCTCTTTTGTCACCCAGAACGTCGCTTGTTACACGACATGCTCTCTGGCACTAAAGTCGTCAACTGTTAAATTACTCGCTGATCTTGTATTAAAGCTGTTGTTTCACTCAGAGTTGCGAGCGAGTCAACTTTCCATATTTCTATTCTTACCACTACACTTACTTCAGACATAAATTCAATCGCTTAGGATTCAAGGATGATGAACAAAGCTGGTTGGACAGTGTGCCTTGCCACGCTTACTTCCTTTGCCACTATCGCTGGTGAGTGGGAGATTGAAGCGGGCGGATTTTTCTCTCGCACTGACACCAAACTGAACGCTTACGACCCTTACCTCGATCAAATACGCACTATTGATTTCGAATCGGATCTCGATTTGAAAGAGTTTACTATTCTGCCTTATGTTGAGGTAGAGTATTACTTCAATAAAAAACACAGCGTCTATGTGGATTGGCGAAGCCTACACCGAGAAGCTACCCGCACCGCAGTGACTAAGCCTTTTGAAGTCACGGTGGATGGAACGACTTACGCGGTTCAGGCGGGTTCAAAGCTGACCACAGAGCTAAATATCGATATTGCGCGCCTAGGTTATGGCTACCAGTTTTACACCAGTGACAAGTGGGCAGTCGATGTGTTGGCTGGATTACACGTGATGTGGCTGTCGCTGGGTTTGGACGGTAAGCTTGGCGCCAAGGCAAGTGGCGTTGATGAGTTTCCGGTGATGTTTGTCGACGAGACGGTACTGAGTGATGTTACGGCACCTTTGCCAGATTTAGGGATTCGAGCCGAATATTCATTGAATCAGGATTGGATTTTGAAAAGTCACGCCCAAGTCTTTTATCTCGCAGTAGACGATATTGAGGGATACTTGTTGGAAGTCGATTTTGGCGCGAAATATCTTTTCACGGATCAGTTTAGTATGACTGGGTCATTTAACTATTATGAAGTCGGGGTGGATTACGAGAGCGACAATTCAGCGCTCGATGTTACCTATCGATTTTATGGCCCGATGCTAACAATGGCCTATAAATTCTGAATGAAAAAGCCACACAAGAGTGTGGCTTTTCAAATATATTCTATTGCTGACCAACGTGCTTATTGCTTATTGATGTAGTCCTTAAAGCGCGCTTGTGTTTCAGCGTCTGCTTTTTGGTACCAGAAATGCAGCATTTCTTCAGCGGTTGAGTCTGCTTTCATTGTCGCAGGCTTAGTTTGCTTCATGTCAGATGGAATCGCTGCTGGAAGAGTAACAGGTTGAACCGCTGCAGCTGTTGCAACGCCTACTGCCGCTACACCGCCAGCTTTGTTGTAATCTTCCACTTCACGTACGTAGTCACGGCCGATCTGCATGCCAGGCTTGATTAGCTTGTCTTGCTCTACCGCAATTGCATTGCCAGAAGCATCAACCAGTTTCCAATCTAGGTCTTTGATTTTGTCTTCTGCTTGGCGAAGGTCGCGGTATTCAGGAACTTGTAGGCTTAGTTCAGCGTCTGCTGCGTCGAAGCGAGTTACGATAACGTCACTCTCAACGCTTAGGCGATCATTACCTTGGCTGAAGTAAGGTGCGTAGCGGAACACAACTTGGTTTACGCCGTCAGGTAGCGTGAATGATTTTTCTGAAGCAAAGAAGCCGCCAGATAGTTTCACCTTCTCGCCGTTAGCCGCCAAAATAGAAACGTCGTCAGGAACGGTTACTGTCACATCCGCGAATGCCATGCCACTCATAGCCAAAGCAAGCGCGCAAGTTAAAGGCTTGATCAATTTCATTGTTTTTATCCTAAGCACTGAATTAGTGGTCATCGAGAGTGCATCGTTCATTGTTCGATTGCAACTCCCGAATGTAAGAAGATTGAAAATTTAACAAGAACGTCATTTTAATCGGATACCAAACTATGAAACTGTGAGCTAAATAGCTCAAACCGCTGCAAAGGGCAGCGGTTTGTTTCAATTGATAGAACGATTAGATACCAGCGCCATGTCCAGCTTCGTTTTGTTCTGAAGCTTGTTCGGCATTTTCCGCTAACGCTTCTTGCTGTTGTTGAGCTTTTTCAATGTTCAACCACCACACGAATAGCTCGTACCAAATCGCAAGAATAACCGCACCTAAGAACAGACCAACGATACCGTAGAACAACATACCACCGATGGCACCTAGTAGAATGACTGGCATTGGTACATCAACACCACGTCCCATTAGCATTGGTTTGAATAGGTTTTCAGACAGCGCTGCAACCACAACCCAAACAGTAAACATGGTTGCTGTGCTGGTATCTTGTGTCATGTACATGTAGCCAACGACAGGCAGGACTGCCAATAGAGCAGGTAGCTGTGCGATACAAAGAATCATCAGCACTAGCGTTAGTAGACCTGCAGCCGGAACGCCAAAGATGAAGAAGCCCGCACCAATCAATAGTGCTTGAATAGCTGCTACACCCACTACGCCAAGTAACACACTCTTGATGGTTGCGGCAATCAGCGTGGTCCAGCTTTTCGCATTGTCTCCTGCAGTACGAACCGCGATGGTTTTCAGACCAGAAGCCAAAGACTCAGAGTAAGTCATAAAGCCAGCGGCAATTGCTAGAGAGATGATTGACAGTAGTAAGCTACCCAGTGCGCCACCGACCATGCCAAGCAGAGAAGTCAGACCCGCCTTAATTTGAGGCATAAAGGTTTGGATGGCTTTTTCTAGGTTGGTTGCGAACAGTGTCCATACTTCGTAAAGCTTGTCACCGACCAACGGCCATTCTGCAACAGAAGGTTTTGGACCTGGGATCTTAATATCGCCACTTTGTAAAACGTCTAGCGCGTGTGTTGCACCATCGACGATAGAGCCAGATACCATGACTAAAGGTGTAACCAATAGTGCGATACCCAACAAGGCGATTGTCGTTGCCGCGAGGCCACGTTTGCCACCATACACTTTTGCCAGCTTCTTACAGATCGGCATCAATGCAACGGCAATGATGGCACCCCAAATAACAGGAAGAATGAAAGGTTTGATGATGTCGTATGTAAACATCAGCAAGACTAAGATCAAGCCGATACGTATTGCGGATTCCACCATATTACTGATGAAAACCTTACTCTCGATTTTTACCGATTGTTTATCCATTTTTGTTTACCTGATGTTCAATGTTGGAACTGACGAGACTTGAAACAACAATCGCCATATAAAACACGCCTACGATGGCCTCTAAATACACAACGACTTGCGCCAATGGTGTTAGAGGGCTGATATCGCCATAACCGAGTGTGGTTAAGGTGACGAAACTGAAATACGCTGCATTAGAGAAGTTCTGACCCCAAGAGATGGCTTCCATCCCAGTGAATGAGTTTGGAGAGAACTCAAGAAGAATGAGGTAAGCAATTGCCCACATCAGACCCAGCAGCAAAAATAGAGCAACAGAGCCAATGACTTTGTTGGTGTTCACATGCCCAGTGAACAGAATCTGCCTTGCGATAGACTTAAATGTGCCGAAGAAGAACGCGAAGGTGAGGGCGAGCATCACTACGTCCATTTCTTTGATGCCTAGCACGGCTTTGATACCAATCACCACAACCCAAGTACCCAATAGGGTATAGAGGAAACGTGACCAATTTTTGTCAAAGCGCAAGCTCGCCATACAGACGATAAAGGTGATGATGGTGAAGCCTTGCAGCAAGTGCTCCATCGCACCTTCTCCAACGACCTGTACAAACGCACCGCCGATCAAAAGCCCGATGAGCGCTAAGGTCAGATAGAAGAAGTTGTTTTCTTCATTGATGTTTTTGAGTTTTTTTCCAATAACCATGGTTATGCCTGTTTAACTCCTACTCTTGTTCTTGTGATGAGTCCTTCATCACCATGATGGAAGCAGAAAGCCCGAATCGAAGATCGACACCTTCTGGCAGTTCATGCAGAGAGACGCGAACCGGAATACGTTGCGCTAGGCGAATCCACTGGAATACGGGATTCACGTTCGGCAGCAGGTTGTAGCCCACGGTGCCGTCTTTTGGTGCGATACCCCAACCAATTGAGTCCACCGTTGCATCGATTGGCGTATCTGGATGAGACATTAAGGTCACGCGTGCATCGCTACCCGGAGCAATTTGAGCCAATTGGTTTTCACGGAAGAAGCCAAACACCCAGAAGCTGTTTTTGTCGATAAGTGCCACTAACGGCTGGTTTGCAACTGCCTGTGTACCGTCACGGATATCGAGGTTCGATACAAAGCCATCAACCGATGCGTACACTTTGGTGTAACCAAGATTCAGGCGTGCGGATTTAAGTTGCTCTTCTGCTGATTTGATTTGCAGTAGTGACTCTTCGTAAGTGATCTCACGACGAATCAGATCTTTGTGAGAGACAGCGCCACGGTCTTTCGCTCGAATGTCTTTCAAACGATCGTATTCGATCTTTTTACCGCGAGAGCTAACGATGGCTTTCTCTAACGCCACTTCGGCTTGTGATAGGGCAACTTCGTAAGTGGTTGGGTCGATCTCAAACAGCAGATCACCTTTCTTCACTTCTTGGTTGTCCATCACCGCAACATTGACGATAGGGCCTGACACACGAGGTGCGACCTTGATAACGTTCGCACGTACCTGACCATCGCGGGTCCATGGGTTATTAAAATACTCTTCGAACTTCTGATAGCCGAACCACGCCGCGCCACCAAGAATGACAAGATTGAGTGCAATAACGAGTAGTTTTTTCATCTTGTTGGGCACCTAAAACTGTATATAAAAACTGTCGATGGCCACCACGTAGAACACCATGATGGCAATGAATGTCAGAGACGGAAACGCAATGAAACGAGACAAGCGCGTCTTGTTCAAAATGATCACCGTTATCCATGTAGCGGTGACCGCTAGAATCAGCACCAAGAGCAGCGGCGAGAAGTAAACGTCACCCCAAGAGAGTTCGTGTGGCATTACTGCACCTCCCCATCTTGCTCGGCGCTGTTTTGGTCAGCACTTTTTTCCTCAGCACTGTCCGCTTGCGCTTTGTCTGATGGTTGCTCAAGAAGCAGTGGCGGTAGAACGCGTTCTTCCTCGTCTAGCAAATCATCCCAATCGCTGCGGTCTTGCATCTGTTTTGCAACGGTTTCTGATAAGAAAGGCTTACCAGTTTGGGTTTCCCAACCGCCACCGAGTGCTTTGTAGAGGGCAACCACTTGGTTTGCGACGTTACCTTTGATGGTGGCGTAGCTGTCTTCTGCGCGAGTCATCTTCTCTACTGAATTCAACAGACGCTCAAAAGAAATCTGACCGTTTTCGTATTGGGTCATCGAGATGTTGAACGCGCGAATGGACGAGTTCACCGATTGCAGACGCAACGACTTTTGCTCCAAGTACAAGTCGTAAGCTTCTAGCGCATTGGTTACTTCATTGACCGCTTGCAGCACCTTCTTGTTGTAGTTGGTGATGGTTTCTTGGAAGCGTGCATCTTCAAATCGGATGTTGTTCTTCACTCGGCCGTACTGAAAAATGTTCCAGCTAAAGCTTGGCCCCGCGACCATGGTCAACGAGTCACTGAAACTAAAGCTGCTGCCGTCAGGTACTGTGCTGTCGATACCAATCGAGCCGAACAGGGTGAAGCTTGGGTACAGTGCTGTTTCTGCAACGCCAATCTGAGCACTTTGCGCTCGTGCTTGCATCTCTGAAACCTGCAAGTCAGGTCGACGCATTACTAGATTCGCATCCACTTTGTCATCCAACAGAGGAGGGCGAGGTACGATGGAACGTTCATCATTACCAGACAAGGCTGGTTTTCTGCCTGAGGATTTAAACTGGTTTTCGTAATCAGCCATACGCTGGGCAAAACCATCAGATTGCAATAGCTTTTCAACGTCTTCTGGCAGGACACCCAAAAGCAATGCCAATGCCGTGCGCGACTGCTTCATTGCAATTTCAAGCGAAGGTTGCGCCGCTTTAGTATTGAAGAGCTGGTTCTTTGCTTGCTGAACGTCGAGCTCGGTTACGTTACCCGAATCAAACTGCACCTGAGTAATATTCACCACGCGCTCTTGGATCTCGATGTTTCGACGAGAAAGCAAAATACGTTCTTGGAACGTGCGGTAGTTGATGTAGTTGCGTGCTACCTCAGAGGTGATGGTCACCATGATGTCGTGGTATGACGCAATCGATGCGTAGTAACCAGCCTCAGCCGATTCAATGCCACGAGCGTATTTGCCCCAGATGTCCATCTCCCAACCAGCATCAAACGACAGCGCAGCGTTATTCACGCCTTGGTCGTTCACATAAGCTCTGGCTAAGTTACCGGAGACAGTTTGCACTTGTGGGTATTGCAATCCTGTGGAGATACCCAATAGCGAACGTGCTTGGACGATGCGCAAACCCGCCGCCTCAAGATCGAGGTTTTGTTGGCTCGCCATCTCAACCAGTTGGTTCAGTGTTGGATCGTTGAACTGCTGCCACCACTGCTGCAGTTTTTGCTCGGATTGTTGTGTGTCTTGCGCCGCTTTTTCTACCGACCAATCACTTGGCAAGGCGGTTTGCTCTGGATGGACGTAGTCCGGACCCAAAGTTGTACACGCACTCAATCCGAGTACAGAGAGTATGGCGAGGCTTGGTTTAGTTAGTTTTAGAAGCATCATATCCTCACCTTTAAAACCGCTTCTGACGTAAGTTCACCCAATCGATATCCTCGTAGGTTTGCTTGCATTGGTTGATCGCTTCGAACACGTTCCGTTTTAAATTCAGCAAGATATAAAAACCGGCAATCTCTGAATAAGCGTAGTCAGATAAATCCAACTCACTAAAGAAATCTTCCAGTTTATTTTCAAAGGATTGGTAATCCTGGCTGTATTTTTCGAACACAGAATCGAGTTCGTCGGTCGCCTGATGGCTTGCGAGTGCGCCTGCCATCAGAGGTAATATGGAATCGGTGTGCTTGCTGCGTAACTGTTTGATAAGTGGATTACTTAACAGCTTTTGTTCGGCAGCAATCAGAATGTTGACGTGGTTGCTCAGGGCGTCACAAGACTTGCTGAATGCACCAATCGCTTCGGGCGGTGTCTTGTCGAACAGCTTGTGGTTGATCTTCGACCCCCACACTTTGAGTTTTTTCGAAGAGACGTTCAGTGTGACCAAGTGCAGTGAACGTTTCATTTTCTTGTAAGCCGATTCAGACTGTTCGTGGTAGCTGGAAAACAAATCGCCCACATGCCTGAAATACCGCTCCTTCATGGTCAAGAACAAGTGCTCCGGACGGGAGTTGAACGGGAAGTAGTGAGCGAAAATGATCATGAACACCACCATGTAGAACAAGGTCATGATCGTCATCAGAATGCCGAAGTGATAGGTCATGTTGTTGTCGAGACCGAGGACAAACAAACCAATCATGTAGAAGATGGTCACCGGCCCTTTAAACAAGTAGAAGCCGATAAAGGTGTAGATGAAGATGAACAAGCCGAGTTCACCGCCGAGTTCTAATCCCGGCAAGATGAAGACATACGAAGGCACCGCAAATAGGAAGCCAAACGTAAACAAAATCAGCAACATGAATGGGTGAACAGGTACGAACGACAGCAGTGACATAAAGATGGTCGAGAAGGTAACAAACGAGTAGCCACCCGGTGGATTGAAGTAAATCCAAATCAACCCTGCCACCCAGTAGGTGGTGAAGGTTTTCACTGCGGTTTTGAAGTTTTCGGCATCCCACCAAAGGAACTTGCTCTTCTGCTTCGGCAATTCTTGTTTGAACGAAACATTGTTGGTCACAGAATCAATACAGCTGATGCTCTCTGCTAAGCGAGATAAACTTTGGTGCATTAATTTAAGCAAGTGACCAAGCGTGAGCGCAGAGCCTTTTGCAAGGTGTGGGGCATCCGATAAAGCCTGTTGGTTGTAATCAACTTTAAATTCCTGCGCGCGATAGGCTGGGCCTTCGTTGTCCCAAATCTCTTGACAGGTTTTGAATAGAGTTTGAATTTCTTCGATGGCTTGATCGAAGTTGTTGATGCAGCTTCGGTCTTGCTGGTGGCTAAAGTGACTGTGTGCTGCCACGCTGAGTTCTTGGGTGATTTGCTTATTGAAGTGGACGGCAAGTTGCCATTCTTTCATGTAGGCCGAGACATCGCTGCACTCGACACTCACGGTTGCGAAGCGTTGCTCTAGTGCGTTTTGCGCGGCAAAGACTTTGTCTAGCAACTCGTCGATAGTGGGCTTTGGTTCTTCGTCTTCCTCATTGTCCTGAGTACCCGAAGCCGGAATCAACCCTTGCTGTTGAGCATGCCTTTGTTCGAAGTTCTGTAAAATCGCTGCGAACAACGCTTGCTGAGCTTGGTTAAGTTGTTCAATAAGCTGACGAAGGTTTTGCTCTGTCTTTGTTGGCCATAAGAATGTGCCTACCAAGGTGTAAAGCACCACGCCAAAGATGGTCATGTACGCTCGGTCAACGCCGTACATAAACGCGCCTTCTGCATCGCCACCGTTAGACATCATCAAAGTCATTACGCCGGTTAGGGCAAGCAGCGTTGGGTCTTTTTGGTAAGCGTTACGGAAATAGAAGATAAAGGACACAACCACAGAGACGCTGAGCATGTACATGAAGCGGTCTTGAGCAAACATTCCAACTAGCAGCAAGCCAATCACAGCACCGACCAAAGTACCCAACACACGCAATGTGCCTTTCGCTAGCGATTCACGGCGGCTGCCTGTTGAAGCGATCAACATGACTGTCGTTGCTGCCGTCGACGCTTGCGGCCAACCCATGGCAAATGGGATCAGATAAGCCAGAGTCAGGCTAAGGGCTACTTTTGTGGCGAATTTGCTTTTATCGTTCATAGTCTCAAAGTTAGCTCAGGCTTATGTTTGTAAGTGGATGAATTTACTCAATCAATAATCAGAATTTCGTTCTGAAAAAATAGCGGAGGCGGAATATAGCGATTGAAAAGAGGTGGTTTGTAAATCCTTTGTCAAAACCAAATTGGGTTAAAATGCTCAAATCGCCGTTCACACCCCGTTACCTATGGCGTGAGGGAAAAATGACCAAGAAAACGTTTAACTAGAAAATCTCATTACTGATACAGTTTTGCAGGAGTTACCAAACCAAATTTCTATTCAAGGCTCATCGCCAGCGTGTTAGGCATTGCTCACGTCCAAAGTGCTGTGAAAACAAGTGCCTAACAAAAAGCATAGATGATGGGAGATAAGTTGAGAGGAAAGTTTTTATTTTTTATTGGCTTGCTGGAGTCTTTGTCGGTTTTTGGGAGCGAGATAAAAATACTAAAGCGATACCACCAAGGATGATGGCACTGGTGAAGATTGAGTGGGTAGTGAGTGGCTCACTTAACAACGCACTTCCTAAGACTAACGCAATTGCAGGGACAGAAAGTTGGTTGACTGCCGCTTGCAGCAAGGTCAGTTTTTGCATCACTTGATACCAAAGGACGTAACCGCAACCAGAGGCGATGGCGCCGGATGCAACCGCGAGCATTACGCCTTGCAACGTAACATGAACCGATTCCAATAGAAGAGGGGAGAGTAAAAGCCCAAAGATAGAAGCGGTAATGAATCCCCAAGTAATGCCGCTGCTAGGAGTGGGAGCTTGCTTACCCAAGGCGGTAAACCCTGCCCAACAAATGCCTGACAACACCATTAACAAAGCTGACCACACATCAGGACGTGTTGCTGATGGCAGCATTAACCACGCAAACCCAAGCAAAGAAACCGCAATACCAATAAGTTCGAGTAGTTTAAACCGTTGCCCTTGCCACCAGTAGAGTGCGAGTAAAGTCAGCTGCACGGCACCAAAAAGTAACAAGGCTCCGGTTCCAGCTGCTAGTTTTACATAAGCGAAAGAGAACAGCGCTGCATACCCAAATAAGGCCACACCAGCGAACACACTGAATCGAGTCGTTGGAATTTGGCTGCGCCAGTTGCCACGCAAAAGCATGATGACGATGAGAGTCAAGGCGCCAGAGAGTAAACGGATGAGAGTGAAGCTGCCCGCATCAATCAAACCTGCTGCCAATGCCAAACGGCACAACAGCGAGTTGGCGGCAAACGCCAACATGGCAATTACGGTCAGTAAAAATGTCGACATTCCTTATCCTCAAATATCATCAAGAGTCGCAGTGTAGCGCTAAATCGAAAGGGCTAATTAGTTGACAAAGTGATTAGTTATAGCTGAAACCATAGCGCAACGCAGAGCGTAAAGAGCATCACGTTGCGAAATTGAGCGAGAGCGGTAAGTGTTATAACATAACATTTGATTTTTAGACTCAACATAAAATGAGGAATTCAGATTGAATCTATTTGTTAACGATCTCACGGTTATTGATGCTTCGTACTTGTGTGAAACACGAGGCATGGTCGGCGAGAGTTGGATTCTGGACGTAGTAATGCACGGCGATCTCAATGAGATGAGCATGGTGCTGGATTTCTCGAAAGTTAAAAAACAAATCAAACAGTTGGTCGATCAGTACGTTGATCACCGCTTGCTTGTCCCTGTAAAAAATTCCGCAGTCGAAAGGGCGAATACTAAAGCCGGTTATACCCAAGTCGATCTCATGCGCGGAGAAAAGAGCATTCACCTGCATTGCCCAGATGAAGCCTTTTGCTTCGTGGATGCACAAGAAATCTCAATAGAGAGTGTAACGCAACACATCCACCAAGTTCTGCAAGGTCATTTACCAACTAATGTGGCATCGATTGACGTGACCTTGCGTCATGAAAAACTCGATGGCGCTTACTATCACTACACCCACGGTTTAAAAAAGCACGATGGCAATTGTCAGCGTATTGCACATGGTCATCGCTCGCCTATCCAAATTCTGGTTGATGGTCAGCGCGATGCCGCTCGTGAGGACGCTTTTGCGCAGCGCTGGCAGGATATCTACCTCGCTTCTATCGAAGATCTGGTTGAGATTAGTCATTTGGAACTGAGTGAACATGCGAGCCTCATCAACTGCGATACGCATTTTGGTTTCCGATACACCACTTCACAAGGTGACTTCCAACTTGCTATTGCGCACAGCGAAACCGAGGTATTGAACACCGATACGACGGTAGAGTTGTTGGCTGTGTTTATCGCCAATGAAATCGCTCCTTCGTTGAATGAAGGGCAGTCGTTACAAATCATCGCTTATGAAGGCATGGGGAAAGGAGCAATGGCGTTTCGCTAAGAGGGCGCCGCTCAATCTCAATCAAAACTCACTTTTACTCAATATTTGGAATATCACTTTTATGGACAAACTTAATCGTGTTCTGCTTGTGGCAGGTACGCATGGTAATGAGCTTTCTGGCATTTATCTTCAAAAGCTCATCAAAGATCGTCTTTATGTTGCCGACCGTTCGACGTTCAATACTCAGTGCGTGCTTGGCAACCCTGAAGCGGTAAAGCAAAACGTTCGTTATGTTGAAACCGATCTCAACCGTGAATTTGCCTTGGCGAATCAATCATTACCTGCGACTCAGCAAGAAACTGAAATCGCGCAGCAATTCACGCAAGTACATGCTCACCAAGAGAATCAATTGATCATCGACCTGCACAACACCACCAGTAACATGGGCGCGACCTTGATTTTGGTTTCTAACGACGTGTTCTATCGCAAGATGGGTGCGTATGTGAAGCAACGTATGCCAGAAGCCAACATCTTGTTTGAAGACAGAAAAGCGTGGGATGACCAACCATACTTGTGCACCACAGGGCAACATGGCGTGATGATCGAAGTTGGAGCTCAAGCGCATGGTTCACTGAAGTACGACACGCTAGAGCTAATGAAGAAGATGCTGACCATGGTGCTCGATTACCTTGAACAGCATAACCTTGGACAAGTTGGTGAGCTGAACGACTACGATGCGTATTTTTACACTGAAGAAGTGATGATCCCTGTCGATCACGATGGTATGCGTGTCGCGACAGTACACCCTATGATCTGTGGACGAGACTTCGAGGTAGTCAAACCGGGCGAACCACTGCTCGCGACTTTCTTTGGTTACGACATTTTCTGGGAAGGCAAACAGGATATCTATCCGCACTTCATCAATGAGAGTGCATACAGCAAAGCCAATATTGCCATGGCTCTTGCTGAGAAAAAGGTTGTGAGCGCGGAATAAGTACCAAAGCGAATAGCGAAACACGAAAAAAGGGGCGAGAATATCGCCCCTTTTGCTATTGGTAGCAGTGTCGCTCTAGCTTGGATTGGTCATTATTTATGACGAATCACCACCGCCATTTCGTCACCATCTGCGAACGGCTTTCCGCGCAAGTCGCTGTAGGTTGCTTGAACTTCTAAACCATGTGGCGCAAGTTCTGCTTTAAGCATGTCTAAAGTGAAATGTTGCAGCCAGTTATAGACTGTCCATTCTCGTTGCGCTTCAGTTATCACGTACTTGTCTAGCGTGACAAGGTCAGTGTCGTATTTGAATGAAGACTGAATACACCAGTAATCTTCTGCACTCCAAAAACCGTTCATGGCATTTTGATTGAGTGTCAGCGCTTCGGCTTGCTTGTTAAAACGTGTTTGCGTGTACACGTCTAATGCAATCGCTCCATTCTCAGCCAACAGTGTTTTGAACTTAGCAAACAACGTCGCACGTTGAGTTGGATTGAGCGCGCAAAGGTCACACATAACAAGCGTGATCAAATCAAACTGTCGTGTGTCACTGAACTCTAGGTAATTGCCTAAGTGATACTCAATAGCGAGGTTAGAAGACGCTGCTTGTTGAGTCGCATATTCCAGTGAGTTTTGCGAGAAATCCAATCCCAGCACCGTGCCTACACCACGCGTTTTTAAACGTTGGGTGTAAAGGCCAGGGCCGCAACCAAAATCGATGGTTTTTGAATCTTGGTTGAGACCAAATTCAGACACCAGCCAGTCAACAGATTCATCAATGAAGTTGAATGAGCGCGACGCGGCTTCGATTTCTTGGTTAAGGTGGAAGCTGAGCATCTGTTTCGCAATGTGGTTATCTGTCCACAGTACGTCTGCAGAGTATGCTGACCAAACGGCTGGTTTGGCAGTTGCTTCATTCAGTTTTTTAAACATAGTTGTAATTCCGACAATAAGTTAGCTTGTCGTCCTTACTTGAATTTAGGGGTTTTAGTTATCCTAAAACAACGTAAGGACGTTGATTAAAATGAGTGTGTTGAAAACGAATCATTGGAAATACCTCCTTGAAAATAGGGTTAAAAACGCGCGAAATTTATCAGTAATGTGTGGAAGAAGCAATCACGTATTGCTGCTGCTCTTCTCCCCATAAAGCGACTTGATGGTGTTTCTCAACCACACCAGTTTGGGATTGTACGCATTACGTTTGTGCCAAATCATGGTGAACGGGATCAGCAGTTTTTCTTGTTGTGGCTCTTCTAACGGAATGGGTAAACACACTAAATCTGGATGCAACTTCTTGGTGTAACTCTCACAGTATTGCGGCGCTGTGGTCAGCATATTGTGGTGTGGTTGCGCGGCCATAAACAGAGACTGTTCGAAGCTCGACATGGTTAAGCCAATGGAGCGCTGTAAGCCAAGTTCACTCAATACTTCATCCAGTGCCCATGTTTCACTCTTTTCCCAAACAATATTGATGTGTTGGTAACTCAAAAAGGTCTCAAGGTTCCATTCCTGCTTCAAAGCAGGGTGATCTTTGTGCAGGTACACCATAGGTAGGTCTGAGAACAGCACTTCAAAATCGAGGAAGTAAGGGAGCAGGTCGAGTGACTCTTTCGAGCGAGGATGGCTCTCTCTGCCAGTAAAGCCGATGTCTGCCTCTCCGCGCACAATCGCATCGAGTGAATCGTAATCCCAGTTACTGGTTTTGACTTTCGCATCTGGGTAGCGCTGGTGGATTGCAACAAGAAGATCATCAAGAATCGTCAGCACTAACGGGGATTCAATGGTCAGATCAAAGCGCACACCTTTTGGTGCTATATCGCTGCGTTTCTCCGCAATTTGGCTGCCAATTTGCAACCATTCCGCCAGATCTTGCTCCATGCTTTGCGCTAATGGAGTGGGTGCTAATCCCTTTGGTGTTTTCACAAACAGAGGATCATCAAACCAGTCACGGAGCTTATTGAGCGATTTACTTACCGTTGACGGCGTGACGTTTAATTTCTTCGACGCTTTGGAAACACTCTGCTCTTGCAGCAGCAATTGCAGAGTGAACAACAAGTTGAGATCAAGACGGGCTAGTGATTTCTTCATAGTGGCTTTCATGAGCAGGCTTAGGAATAAATAGTATTAGAGCCAAACTGATTGCGCCACCTATAGCTAGCACAAACACCAACATATTCAGCGCATTAACGCCGATTAAACCCATAAACCAGATGTAGAGGGCAGAGCAACACACTTGAGCGATGCCCAGTAATGAGCTTGCTACACCAGCACGCAGAGAGAAAGGGCTGAGCGCTTGACTCATGGCCACGCCAAAGCCAATTGAGAAGCCAGCGCAAATCAGCCCAAATCCGAATAAGTAAAATGGGATTCCCCATTGGTTTAGATGAGCAAAACCAATCACCATCGCCGCACTGACAAGCAAGGTTTGCGAAGTCAGCATCAGAGTACGTTGCTTAAAGTAAGACAATGCCAATGGCGCAGAGAAAGAAGTGATCATACTTACAAGCGCAGTGCCTGCCATGACAGAAGAATAGCCGCCACGGTCAAAACCAAGTTCGCCCATCACCAGCATTGGAGAGACATTCACGTAGGTAAGAATGGTGGTCACGCCGATGGCCGTAATGATGAGTCGGCTGATGAAAAAGCGCTCCGCGAACGTTTCTTGGGTAGAAGCTGAAGCGGTGTTTTGTTGTGGCGATGCACTAGGCTTGGATTCTTTCAGAACTACCATCGAAAGCAAACAAACCACCACACCCATGCCAGCCATTGTGGTGAACAGGCTTGGCCAAGGGAATTTGAGCATAATGAGATGGCCAACAACGGGGGCGATGACAGGAATGATGCAGGTAATGCCGTTAAGCATCGACAGCACCTTCGCACGGCGTTTGTCATCCAATGTGTCGCGCAGAATAGCAAATGCAACCACATAGCAAGAGCCTGCCCCAATACCTTGTGCAAAACGTGCGATTAAAAATGTGTTGGATTGTTCTGCCATTCCGCCAAGCAATGAGGCTGCAATAAAAATGGCTGCACCTACCATCGCTACGGGTTTACGGCCAACGGAGTCGGCGATTTTTCCTGCAAACAGCATGGTGGTTGCCATACCAGCAAGGTAAATAGAAAACGCGATGTGTAATTGTGACTCACTGGCGTTTAAATCCGCGGCAATTTGAGGCAAACCTACAAGATAAAGATCAATGGCGGTAGGATAGAGTAAAACAAGAGAGAAACTACAAAGCAGAAAACGAAACATGACAACCTCACTAACAGTTGATGAGGATAATAGTGTGCTAAACGTTTGCCTGCGAGTGGGAAATACGACAGCAGGTTTTTCCATTTACGACATACCCTGTGTGAAATGGGTATAAAAACAGCAAGGATGATTATGATTACCATTGAAAAGTACACGCCATGCCGTCATGAGCAAACCCTTGAGCTGCAAGTCTTAGAGGATCAAGTCCAATACACAGTCGCAAATATTCCTGAGTTATTGGAAAGCCTTAAACCGACAGAGCTGCCTCATTTGATCCTTGAAGATGACCGTGTGGTCGGGTTCTTTTTGTTTGATGCTGCGTACGGTGAAGACTATGACTTTTGCCCTCAAAGAAGTTTAGGTGTTCGCTCATTACTGGTGGGTCATCGCCATCAAGGCAAAGGAGTTGCTAAGCGAGCCATCAGCCAGTTTGCTGATTATGCGAAATTGCATTTTCCGAGCTTTGATTTTCTCTATTTGACGGTTAATTGCCGCAATGTACCGGCTTATCAGTGCTATTTGAAAGCAGGTTTTGAAGATACTAATGAGCTGTATCATGGTGGTCCGGTTGGGCCTCAGCACATCATGCGACAAGCCTTGTAATTAGCTTTCCAGACACTAAAAAGCCGCCCAGTTCTGCACTGGGCGGCTTTCTTTTAGATGTATTGATCGATTAGCGAACAAAGGCTTTGCGACCAGCGAACACCGCCATTGAGCCTAACTCGTCTTCAATGCGCATTAGCTGATTGTATTTTTCGACACGTTCGCCGCGACATGGTGCACCTGTTTTAAGGTGACCTGTGCGGAGTGCAACAGTCATATCGGCAATAAAGCTGTCTGTTGTTTCACCCGAACGGTGAGAGACAAACGCGCCCCATGCAGCGTGGTGACACATTTGAATCGCTTCAATGGTCTCGGTTAGCGAGCCAATCTGATTCAGTTTGATCAATGCTGAGTTAGCTGCATTCATGTCGATCGCTTTTTGGATGTATTTGGTGTTAGTAACCAGAAGATCATCACCAACGATTTCGATCTTACCGCCAAGCTTCTCATTCAGTAGTGGCCAGTTATCCCAATCGTCTTCGGCAAGTCCATCTTCTAGAAGAACCACAGGGAAGTCTTCTACCAACTTTTCGTAGTATTCAATCATCTCTGCAGAGGTCAGTTCACGGTTCTCTGAGCGTAGCTTGTATTTACCATTCTCATAGAACTCACTAGAGGCTGGATCCATACAGATACCGACATCGACACCAGGTTTTAATCCAGCTCTCTCAATGCCTTTGACAATCAACTCTAACGGCTCGCGGTTGGACTTCACAGCTGGCGCAAAGCCACCTTCATCACCCACACCGACTGAGTGATTAGACTCCAACAGGACTTGGCGCAATGCATGATACACCTCGCTGCCCCATTGCACCGCTTGTCTGAAGTTTTCAGCACCGTATGGCGCAATCATGTATTCCTGAAAATCCGGACCTTGCCAGCGAGCATGCACGCCGCCGTTGAGGATGTTCATACAAGGCACAGGTAATAGGTTAGCGCCCACACCACCAAGATACTGATACAGAGGTACGTCAGCGGTTAGTGCGGCTGCGCGGGCAACGGCGAGGGAGACACCAAGAATGCCATTCGCGCCGAGACGGGATTTGTTTTCGGTGCCATCTAACTCGATCATAATGCGGTCAATTAACGCTTGATCGCGCGAGTCTAAACCAACAATGGCTTCAAGCACTTCGGTGTTGATCAGTTGAACGGCGTTGAGCACACCTTTGCCACCAAAGCGGGTGTCGTCACCATCTCGCAGTTCAACCGCTTCTCGTGAACCTGTACTGGCACCCGATGGCACCGATGCTCTTGCTGCAATGCCACAGCCGAGTGTGACTTCGACTTCCACAGTCGGATTTCCGCGTGAATCCAAAATTTCGCGCGCCAGAATATCCTCAATCAAGAAATCCATAGTATGTCCTCAATGATCAGTTAGGTGGGGAAATGACTTTAAGAGTGTAGACACAGATTTTTGATTACGATGACTCTTGATATCTTTGATGTTGAAGACAGTTGTTTATGTGGCTGTTTTCACATAAATTCCAGAAAGGCCATTGGTTATCAAGGAAGAGTCGTGAAGATAGAAGTCGACAATTTAGAAAGAACAGCAGTCATTGCATTGCTAGAAGAACATTTGCAAGACATGTACGCCACGTCGCCACCAGAGAGTGTGCATGCGCTAGATTTAGATAAGCTCAAAGCGCCAGAAGTGACATTTTGGACCGGATGGAAGGGGGAGCAACTGCTTGGGTGTGCTGCGATTAAAGAATTGGATGGCCAACACGCGGAGCTGAAATCCATGCGCACCACGCCAGCGGCAAGAAACCAAGGAGTGGCGTCTCAGTTATTGATTCATGTGATTGAGCAAGCGAAGCAAAAAGGTTTGCAGCGCTTGAGTTTAGAAACGGGCTCGATGGAGTTTTTTAAACCTGCGCGCCTGTTGTATGAAAAGCATGGCTTTGTGTACTGCGAGCCGTTCGGGGATTACGAACTCGATCCAAACAGTCAATTCATGACCCTAGAACTGAGCTAGGGCCATGAATTTTTAGAAGCTAAATCCAATCGATTTAGAAATTCAGATTCAAGTTGATGGTTGGCGACAACAAGTCTGAGCGCTCGTCAGCTAATCGCTTTCTCTTCTCTTTCAGACGCTTGGCATTGTCTTTGTCTGGGTTGCCATCAAGTTGATTATCGATGACCGAGATTTCAGTATCGATCTCTTGGATGCGTTGCTGGCGTTGATATTCTTGATGACCTAACTGGTAGTTTTCAATGAATTCTTTGCTGCTGCACACGCCGTAATATTCTTTGCCTTCGATACCGACAGTGTAACCATTGTCTGGTGAGCAATATTGGATAGTGCCTTTATCAAAACCTTCTTTCCATTTCGCTCGGTCTGGTGTCACACCCGCTTCACCACAGTCTTCGGTATAGCTATTGATAACGTTTGGATCGTTGCCGTCTCGGCCATCTTGATAACCTACCTTGTACCAGTTCGCCGTCTGGCACTCATCCGGAGACATGCTGGCGCAACCAGAGAGCAAAGTGAGTAAAGCTAGGGGGATTAGCGCTCTTTTCATCAGTTACTGTCCTTTAAACAAAATCGAATTGATAACTCGAGTGTAAAATGAACACTGTTCATATCAATGGTTGAAATCATTGTATTCACAATTGTAGTGATAGATGAATATATTAGGGGCATCGAGCTTTGGAGTTCATTAAGAATGTGAACTCCAAGGTGCTTTTTAGATGATTAATATCAGTGGTTTAGTATTTTTCGAAGGGGGCAGGGCAAGAAGTTAGCTCGTTAGCTAGACTTCCATATAGGTTTGCTGAATAAAATTCAGTTTTATTGTTTGTATTTTCAACAAGTTTAATGCGTTGAGGTTCTGGATACATATTTTTAAAATCAAGCCAATGGTGGGCTAACGTAGATGAGTTTACAAGGTGGTATTGAAGGTGAACGTGCTCACCAATGCTGCACCAAAGTGTTGTTGCAGATGGTATTGTGTCACCCTCAGACTTAACCTCTGATTCAAAATGGCAGTTCAAAGGCGTTGCACAAGTCGCCATCAAAGAGCGTGTTTGACCTAGAACACCCTGATTAGATTCTGATGGTTGTGAGAATTGATAAAAGTAGCTTGCTCGGGCAAATCTTTGGTGCGTAGCTGTACCTCCCGGTACTGAATGAAGGTTGAATTTACGTTTTTCATTTTGAGTATCCCATTTCTTTTTCCAATGTTGCAGTAACAATTGTTGTACTTCATAACGAGGTGTTACTGTCACAACATTATTACTTGGGCTTTCATTTACACTGAAGCCATTGCCACGCAGCTCTATTATCGCTGAGTTTCCACTAGAGTCAGATATTGCCAAGTGGAGCTTAGTGAGTGTTTTTTTCTCATCGTCTTTTTCGCCATCTGGAACGAACTCACTGAACACAAATAATCGGTCTGGATTCTTTCTATAATAATTGGCTGCTTCTCTAACAGACTTGAAGCTGTCTAACGTGAATTGAACCCAGCGTAATGAGCTCATTAGTACGGCTCCATCAGGGACAGCAGCCTGTTCGCAATACGTAGTTTTATCTGCCTCTATCATATCGATGAGATTTTGTGGGATCGCATTATCACTGTTGACTATGTAGGTTACGTTTTTGAAGTAAGCGAACAGGTCTTCTAACCCATTTACAACAAGCCCTTTTTCATTGATACCATCAATTGCCGCCAGTCCCAGATTATCATCACCGAGATAAGTGCATATGCTGGAATACTTCGCTCTCCATGAATGTATAGCCTCGTTATTTGGTGACTTATCTATTCCAAAACGAACTGAACCACCGGAAGGTAGTCGGTATAAGTAAGTTGTTAATGGGTTATGCCAATCAAAGTTTCTTCCAGTCATAGGAAATGATGGGTTTAAACTATTGAAAATACGCGTACACATGAGATTTGAGCTCCTTCTCGAATTTTATTGATGAGTTACTTTGTATGTTAATAATTTGATATCATCATCATTCATGTCAATAAAAGTACCGCTAATTGGTTTTGTGATACGCAATTTATATTTTGAATTTGTATGGAAACAGATTTATGAGCATTGAAAGCTTGGAATACACAGAAAGAATAAGGAATAGAGTCTTAAGTGCAGTTAGTCTTATCTTTACGTTTGTAATGTGCGCCCTTGTTACATTTAATGTCCTCTATCATTCGCAATATCTCCTAGCATTCATTGAGGCATTATTCGCAGTTTTATCCCTATATATTTTTTATAAATGTCGCCAGGGGGGTTGCCATCCGTACTTAGTATTTTTCTATTTATTGAACATTGCGTCCTTGATTCTAGCGGCAAACTTGATCCTTCCTTTCACCGATGTCGTGTTTTTATGGGCGTTTTTCTTCCCTACCATCTCATACTTACTGCTTGGAGGGAGTTTAGGGTTCAAGCTTACTGCCATTGTTTTTGCTGCAGTAGGAGGCGTACTCTTGCAGCGTCTTTTAAACGACCCATTTTTTGCCTACGAGCCCGTGATGATAAACTTTGCCACATGCTACGTGACGATTTGGTGTGTGACGCACTTTTTTGAGATGAGTCGAGCACAAGCGAATGCCTCGTTGGCTAAACTTGCTCTTACTGACGTTTTGACAAATACCAATAACCGCCTTGCTTTTACTAACTCTTTTGCTGGATATGCTGGGGACTACCTACTGATGTTTGATATCGATGATTTCAAACATATTAATGACGAATACGGCCATGATACTGGTGATAAAGCTTTAACCGCCATTGGTCGCTGTTTGAACACCGAAATGGGCAATGAAAGAGTTTTTCGTGTTGGTGGTGAGGAGTTTTGTGTTTGGATATCCGCTGACGATACTCAAGAAGCTGTAATCAAAGCAGATCAATTGAGAGAGGTAATTTCAAATATTCAAGTGAAAGCAGGGAGTCGTCACGTTTGTCTTACTTTAAGCGGAGGCCTCGTTAGAAATGAGTACACGAATGAGTCTGAATTATTGAAGTACGCAGATCAATTAATGTACCAAGCCAAGGTTAATGGAAAAGATCAAATTACTCACTGTGTTAAAGCCGCTTAGAACATTAGCTTCAACCACAATACAAAAACAAAAGGGAACCTTAACTCACCGGCGCACAGGGTGAGTTAAGATGCCCTTATTATTGACTAAGATATTGAGTTCTTACTTTTAATCAGCTTTCAAATGAAAGTTTCTTGCCGAACGTCTCTTTCCAGTCTTTATCGAACTGTTCAACCGCCGGTTTTACTGCTGGGTGAGCGAACATTTGTGCCGCCACATCGGTTGGCAATGTAATGGCTTCGATGCCTAGCTTCATCACTTCCATCGCTTGTTGAGTGTTCTTGAAGCTGGCTGCCAAAATCTTCGCTGGTAGTTGGTTTTGATCGAGCAACAATTGAAGATCCGCGACCACTTCAACACCGTTGCCGTTCATCGCATCAATGCGGTTTACGTAAGGTGCTAGGTAGTCAGCACCGCACAGTGCCGCTAGGAAACCTTGTTGAGCTGAATAGATAGCGGTAGCAAGAACCTGAATTCCCTCTTTTTTCATTAGCTTAATTGCAGCTAAGCCGGTTTCTGTTGCTGGCACTTTTACCACCATATCGTAAGGCAATTCATTCAATTGGCGTGCTTCTGCCACCATGCCTTCGACGGTTGAACTCACGACTTGAGCATGAAAGCGAGGTGTACCGCCAAGTGCTTCTTGCATGCCTGCTAGGGTTTCATTCAGTCCCTGTTTTGACTTCGCCAAAATGCTTGGGTTTGTCGTCACGCCTTTTAGCGGTAGGCACTGGTTAAAGCGTTTTACTTCTGCCACATCAGCAGTATCTAAATAAAGTTCAATCATGGTTTCTACCTTAAACAAAATCTTCGTTTTGATGATGGGATCACTATAGATCTGACAATCGAACGAGATCTTGATTTTGATCAATTGAAATTTCATTTGAAACTATAATAATTTCATTAAATGAAAGTTAAGCGAAACTTGTAAACGCTCAAATGAAGCTTTCAGTTAGAAAACAGAAAAGCAGTTCATAAGACTCAACGAGCAAAAGAAGCGAATTAGGTACACAGCGGTAGCACAGACCAAGAGGTAAGCAGAGATGTATTTCAATATCCAACGATTCTCTACCCATGATGGCGATGGCATTCGTTCCATTCTTTTTCTTAAAGGATGCAGCTTGTCTTGCCCTTGGTGTCAAAACCCAGAAAGTCGCAGCGAAAAGCATTCACTGTTGTTTGATCAGCGAAGCTGCATGGAAGGTTGCCAGCTGTGCGTTTCTGCTTATCAAGCCACAACTCAATCTACAGCGGGTAGTGAAATGATGGGTGATGGTATTCAACGTATCGACAACCAGATCATCATCAATCGCAAAGCCATCAAAGAAGACCAACTGATCGCGCTGCGAGACGTCTGTCCTACGCAAGCACTGACTGTCTGCGGTGAAGAGGCGAAATCAGACATGTTGTTCGACACCTTAATGAAAGACAAACCGTTCTACGACCAAAGCCAAGGTGGCGTGACATTCTCCGGTGGTGAGCCACTCATGCAAGCCGATTTGGTGGCAGAACTCGCACAACGTCTGCATGACAACCAAGTCTCTACCGCTATTGAATCGTGCATGCATGTGCCGTGGAAGAACGTCGAAAAAGCCGCGCCGCATATTGATTGCTGGTTGGCGGATTTAAAACACACCGATGAAGAAAAGTTTCTTAGCTGGGCGAAAGGTTCACTAAAACGCATCAAAGACAATTTCCGAAAACTGGCACCTATCGCGAAGCGCATTGTGATTCGCGTTCCCGTTGTGCCGGGGTTCAATGACACCATCGAAGAGTTGAAAGACATCATCGATTTTGCGGCTTCACTAGAAAGCTGCCAAGAACTTCACTTGCTGCCGTACCACACGCTCGGCATCAATAAATACCGTTTGCTCGATATGCCTTACGAGTGTTCTGACAAGCCATTAAACAAACCAGAACTGCTAGA
Source organism: Vibrio sp. B1ASS3 (assembly GCF_905175355.1). Lineage (NCBI taxonomy): Bacteria > Pseudomonadati > Pseudomonadota > Gammaproteobacteria > Vibrionales > Vibrionaceae > Vibrio > Vibrio sp. B1ASS3. Next base: position 1,839,348 of record NZ_HG992743.1, on the reverse strand, counting down.
AAGCGCCATGCAATACGCAAGCGAAAACACCCAACTTAACGTGATTGTAAGAGGTTAACTATGGACCTGAATTACCTTCCTGAGCGTATCAAAGCGCACAAATCGGCACTGGTAAATATCGTAACGCCACCTGTCTGTACCGAGCGTGCAGAGGCATACACTCGTGCTTATCAAGCGAACGAAGACAAACCTGTAATTGTCCAACGTGCGCTAGCACTGCAAGAGCACTTACGCACTCGTACGATTTGGATTAAGCATGATGAGTTAATCGTCGGTAACCAAGCGAGCAAAGTACGCGCTGCGCCTATTTTCCCAGAATACACTGTACGTTGGATTGAAGCGGAAATTGATGAGCTAGCCGACCGCCCTGGTGCAGGCTTTGCGGTCACTGAAGAAGATAAGCAAAGCATTCACAGCATCACACCGTACTGGCGCGGTAAAACTGTTCAAGACCGTTGTTATGGCTTGTTTACTGATGAGCAGCAAGAAATTTTAGCCAGCACCATCATTAAAGCTGAAGGCAACATGACTTCGGGTGACGCGCACCTTGCGGTGGATAACGAGAAAATCCTTAAGCTAGGCATGAACGGTTTGTTAGAGGATGTTCGTCAGCACCGTGCTAACAATGATGTTTCGACCTTTGAAGGCTTGAAGAAAGAGCAGTTCTACAAATCGGTCGAAATCGTACTGCTTGCGATTCAAGATCACATAGTGAACTACGCTGAATTGGCGGCAAAAATGGCGCTAGAAGAGACACGCCCGCTGCGCAAAGCTGAGTTAGAAAGCATTGCGGCAAACTGTCGTCATGTCGCGAGCCACGCACCAGAAAACTTCTGGCAAGCACTGCAGTTGAGCTATTTCGTTCAGTTGATGCTACAAATCGAATCGAATGGTCACTCGGTTTCTTTCGGTCGTATGGACCAATTCCTAAACGAATTTTATGTTCGCGATATCGAAAACGGCGCGATTGAAAAAGACTTTGCACTAGAGCTATTACAAAGCTGCTGGTTGAAGCTGCTTGAAGTAAACAAGATTCGCTCTGGCGCGCACTCAAAAGCCTCCGCAGGTTCTCCGTTGTATCAAAACGTGTGTATCGGCGGTCAGAAGTTGAATGAAAAGGGTGAGCCTGAAGACGCGGTGAATCCTCTTTCTTGGGCGATTCTGGAATCTTGTGGTCAGTTACGTTCGACGCAACCTAACTTGAGTGTGCGTTACCATGAAGGTTTGAACCAAGAATTCTTAATGGGTTGTATCGAAGTGATTAAATGCGGTTTCGGCATGCCTGCTTTCAACAACGATGAGATTGTTATTCCTGAATTCATCAAGCTCGGTGTAGAGAAAGAAGACGCTTACAACTACGCATCTATCGGTTGTATCGAGACGGCGGTTCCGGGCAAATGGGGTTACCGTTGTACAGGCATGAGCTTCATTAACTTCGCCCGTATTCTGCTCGCTTCATTGAACGAAGGTGTGGATACAACAACGGGTAAAGCTTTCTTGCCACACGATAAGTCATTAGCAAAAGGCAACTTTGAGAACTTTGAGCAAGTGACGGCTTCTTGGGCAGAGCAAATCCGCTACTACACCCGTAAATCGATTGAGATTGATACAGTCGTCGACAGCGTGCTTGAACAGCAAGCTCAAGACATCTTCTGTTCAACTCTGGTGGATGACTGTCTGGCTCGCGGTAAAACCGTGAAAGAAGGTGGAGCGAAATACGATTGGGTATCCGGCTTGCAAGTCGGTATCGCAAACTTGGGTAACAGCCTAGCTGCAATCAAACACCTTGTTTTCGATGATGCGCAAATCACCCAACCAGAGCTGGCAAAAGCACTGGCAGAAGATTTCGATGGCATGGAGAACGAACAGCTTCGCCAACGTCTTATCAACTTTGCACCAAAATACGGGAATGATGATGACGCAGTAGACCAACTACTGGCAGATGCGTACCAAGTGTACATTGATGAGCTAGAGCAGTTCGTTAATACGCGTCATGGGCGTGGTCCAATTGGCGGCGGTTACTACGCAGGTACATCAAGTATCTCGGCAAACGTCCCATTCGGTGCTTCAACCATGGCAACGCCTGATGGTCGTAAAGCGAAAACGCCATTAGCAGAAGGTGCAAGCCCGTCGTCTGGCTCAGACCGTTTAGGTCCAACAGCTGTGTACAATTCGGTCGGTAAGATCCAAGCAAATAGGATCTTGGGTGGCGTGCTGCTTAACCAGAAGTTAAGCCCGGCAGCGGTTGCTTCTGAAGGGGATAAGCTCAAGCTTTCTATGTTGATTCGTACCTTCTTCAACCACCACAAAGGTTGGCACGTGCAGTACAACATCGTCTCTCGCGAGACCTTGTTAGCGGCGAAGAAGAACCCAGAGCAATATCGTGATCTTGTTGTGCGAGTTGCAGGTTACTCAGCCTTCTTCACCGCGCTATCACCAGATGCGCAAGATGACATCATCGCACGTACTGAGCACGAGCTGTAAGTACACTCACTAAGTAAAGCAAAAGGCACCGATTGGTGCCTTTTTGCGTTTTGGTATGAGTTTATTTACCCATATGCTCGTGGCGCATGTTTGTTAGCATTTCCAAGCGTTTTGAATACTGCTCTTGGAACGCTTTCGGGTCAACGCCTTCGGAAACTTGAGCGTATACTCGCATCTTGTTACCGCCGTAAATCTTCGCCAAATCTTCGTTGCTATAGCCTCGTGCCCATAAGTCATCAGTAATTGCAGCTAAGATCTTGGATAGCTCACCGTTGCCTGTTGCGCCCTTGTTGAAGGCGTCAATCATGTAGCCGCCATCGTCATACATCTTAGCATTTTTCATCGCAAAATCGACCACGCCTTTTGTTGAGAACATGTCATCAGTTGCGATACCAACATGGTCAACGCCAACCAATTTCACATAGTAATCAATCATATCTGCCGCTTGTTTTGGCGAAATGTCCTCAGGCCATACACCATCCATCATCCACTCAGTAAAGGTTGGAGATACATAACCGCCAGATTTCGCAGCACGAATTGCCTCATCATCAGGGATTGCACGGTAACAGCCTTTTGGTGTCGCATCGGGTTCACTCTTATACAAACCCGCAGGGACTGAGTGAGAGTAGATAAATGGCGTTCCAGCATAGTTCTTTTCCATATAATCCATCGCATCATTGGCGGTCTTGGAACCAGTATGGCTCAAGTCGAGAATTACGCGGTATTTCACCATCTCATCAATCACTGATTGGCCCCAAGGCGTTAAGCCAATATCGCGACCATTATAGGCCGCTAATTGACCTGAACCGGTACGGAAAATATCGTTGTACGCCAAGATCATGCTTTTCAAGCCCATGTCTTTAAGCAGCGCCATACGAGTCACGTCTTCTTCTAAAATGGTGGCAGTTTGGCTATTCCAAAGAACGGCGGTTTTGCCTTCTACGTGCGCTTTCTCAATGTCTTGGTTGGAATGGGCAACAATGAAGTTGTCTGGTTCTTTTGCCATGGCTGCACGGTGTTTGTGATGGTGGAAAATGAAGTCATCAAAGTTATGGTCAGCCGCAGTAATCGTGTATTCATGACCAGTAATGCCGTTGTCGCGTGCCAACTGGAAGTAATCGAGAAGTTGTTGATCGTCTGTCCAACCAGCACCATAAGGGCTTGCTAGCATGCCAATTACAATGGTGTCTTGAACAAAGGCTTTCGCTTTGTCTGAGGCTGGCCACGTTTTGCTTTCTACGCTGGCGTAAGCGGAGCCCATTGATACGGCGATAGTGATTGCTGCCAATGACATTTTCTTGATCATAGTAACCTCTCAATAGTGAGTGTAAGTCCGTTTATTTTGATGGGTGCATCTAGCGTTTAGAGATGGCTTTTGTCGTTAACGGTTTAATTCAACTAATTGAATATTAGTCAAAACTCAAGTTCTTGCTGCCAATCTCTAAGCGATAACGGAAACTTGATGTGAAATACGATCTATGGCTCAAATTTTTGCCTTAACTTCACTCAAGCGATGTGGTTATCTTAGCCAGTTAGGAATATGAAAATGTGCATTTTGCGCCACGTGCCCTATCTTTTGAAAAGCCAGTCAAGTAACGTCAGAAGTCGTGTAATGAAAAGAGACGTGTTGAACCTAGGAGAAGGTGTGAGTCATTCCATCCCATTGATTAGAAAAACAATCGTGTATGATTTTCTTGGTCAGTTAGTTCTGGAGCCTACAGCACTGGCGCAACTCCAAGAGCAAGCGGACATGCCATTTGCGCTAGACACTTCAACGGCTGAGTTCATTCCTTTCCATGCTTTTTCTCGGTTGCTATCTGGGTTGAGGCAGCACTTAGGCGCAAAGGTATTTGTCTCTTCATTACAACGTATCGCGAGGCAAGCGAGTCTTAATTTAAAGTTCAATCAAGCCACGTCGGAAAACGTCATAACGAGCTTAGGGCTAAGAGCCTTGTATGTTGAAACGTCAGCTCATGTCACTCGGGTAGAAGCTGATGCTAGTGCCTTTGAGCAAATAGAAGCCGAGTTGTTTCTAACGGTTTATCTTCATGCGTATATGAAAGCTTGGTACCCAAATCTGCAAGAGCCGAGCGCTTACTATTTGCTTCACCCGCAAGGCCAGCCTTTAACTGAGCTCCAAATCAGGAGCGATATTCCGCAGTTTCTTGGTCAAGAACACTTAGCGCTGGAGTATCCCGTTTTAGAAGGAATTGAAAGCATAAATTTGCGCACGGAAGATAAGCCTTTTGCTTACTATGTTGAGCAAGCTTTGTCTCCGTATGTTGGGCGAGTTGATATGTGTTTGGAAGTGTTTAGTGAGTTAATTGGCATTTCAAAGCGCACGGTACAGCGCAGTTTGAAGCAAGAAGGCACCAGTTTTCGAGAGGTAAAAGAGGCGCTCAACTTTATCTTTGCCAAACGCGTTTTGATTCAAAGAAACAGTGCCGTTGGAGATATTGCTGTGCACTTGGGATACGCTGATGCCACTCAGTTTGTGCGAGCCTTTAAACGCGCGAATGGCATCACCCCTTTGCAGTGGAAGAAAGCCAATCAATCCTCGATCTAGGCTTACTGAGCAAATCTGTTTGAGCTTTATCGTGTTTGGCAACATAACCATTTGATTAATTGAGTGGTTTCAATAGGGTAGGAGAAAGTTTCAAATAGAAGGGTAGAAGAACGGATGTTTTTACTCGTCGCAGTCTTTGCTGGTTTGGCAGCATTAGTTTGGTTTTTCCGAGAAGGGCAATCCATCGGTTTGCACCGCATTCTTGGTACGCTTTATTTCATTGTTTATACCGTGGTGTATTTGTACGTCCCACCATTTCTTGAAATGGGGCATCAATACATTGCTAAAACCTACGAGATCATTCCCATCATTTGTTATTACTTCATCCTGCAACCAGATCCAGAAGAAGCCAGTGCAGAGCAAAAAGCGAAGATCTTTTTCGCATGGTGCGGCTTAATTTTTATTACCTGCTTCTTGTTGTATTTCAAAATGAATGTCTGGTGAGGAGAGCGATCATGCAAATAGTTAAAGCCAACCTCAACCATTTAGAAGCATTTGAGCAGTATGTTGAAAAGTGTGCTCATGCGGAAATGGAAATGTACGACGCCGCCCAAAGCGACAGCGAAGCGCTGCTGAAAAAACGAATTGGATATGCGAAAGGCGAAGGTTTGCCTGAAGGTTGGACGCCGTCTTCGACATACTTCTGTATCGAGGAAGGGGTGATACTTGGTTCGATTCGAGTTCGTGACGGTAATAACGAATACCTTGAAAATGTGATTGGGCACATTGGTTACGAAACTGCGCCAGATGCTCAAGGTAAAGGCATCGCCACATTCATGTTGAATTGGGTGAAAACTGAAATCATTAAGGACTTTGCTATCGTCACTTGTGATGTGAACAATACCGCATCAAGACGCGTGATCGAAAAAGCGGGTGGCGAGTTCCTCAATACATTCTATTCAGAGCAAGATAAATACGAAGTGCGCCGCTATCGATTGTCGCCAGAGTAAACTCATTGAGATGAACAAACGCCCTCGTGACTGAGGGCGTTTGTTGTTGAGAATGTTCCGTTCTGAAGTGAGAAGTTAGAACTCTTCCTCTTCAAAGCGTCCTGTGTTCTCTAGCCAAAGACCATTGATGACACCAAAGGCGCAGGCGAGTAATACGCCAAGTACCCAACACATGTACCACATACTTGCCTCCTTAATAGAGCGATGAGCTGTTGCTGCGGATGTAGTTGTTATCCAAACGTCCGAACATTTTGTAGTAACACCATGCGGTGTAGCCCAGAATCACAGGCACAACGATGATGGCAACGATAGAGATAATGCCGAGCGTTTTCTCACTCGATGTCGCATCCCATAACGTTAAGCTGTGCGATGGATTGATGCTTGATGGCATCAATAAAATGTCTGCACCTTTAGCAAAGTCGATGAAGTCAGGGTTACTGCCGTTTTGGTCGGCGGAAATCACCATCACGCCTTCGGCACTTTCGATTCGAAAAGCGAGACAAGGAACGTCGCCGTGTGGGATACCCAGTGCGTAAATGGTTAACCCATCTTGCTCGTACACCTTGGTGCCTTGGGAAGTTTTGTATGGCACATCGGTAATGGTGACAGGGAACAAGCCATCACTGCCATCAAACAAACCGTTCAAATATGCGTACGCGCCTTCATCACCGTCGAAAAGCGCTTTCATGTAACCAGTCAAGCTAGGAAATGCAGAGCCCGCTTCTGGACCCGCGATATCGAGAGGATCTTCACGATCAAAGAAGTACCCCCCTTTTAGCAGGGCTGGAACGTCGGCAACGTGGTCGGTGTGAAAGTGACTTAAACCAAGGAAATCTAAGTCTTCCAGTTTGCCGCCCGCCTGCCCAAAACGCAGATAGACACCACCACCGGCATCGATCATCACGCGTGATTTTCCTTTCCACCAAACCAGTTCACCAGACGAGGCACGAAGGTCATCAGAGATTGGCCCGCCAGAACCAAGAAGTTGCAAAGTAAAATCTTTGTCTAGCGGTTCGAGAGAGAGTGCGTAACTGTTGGCGGCTCCGAGAGATAACCCCAGAGCCAGCACTAACGCTTTTAAAGGCTGTTTCATATCAAATACCTATGAGTTTGATTTTTCTTATTTATTTTCTTTGGGTGAGCATCCAAAGAAGTGTTGAAGAGGCAGGAAAAACGATTTGTTTTTGATGTCCGTCAAAGCACGGGAATAAGATATCCAATATGAATGGTTAATTATATCTAGTAATTTTAAAGTTTCGTTCAGGTAAATTGAACGTTATTGGTTTGAGCTGAACAAGCATCAGAATGTAAAAAGGCACCGCAAAGGGTGCCTTTTGTTTGTGTTTTGCAAGAACAATCAGGGCATGTATTGTCGCTTTACCATGAAACCGATAAGCTGTTTGGCATCTTGCCAAAATAGCAGTATTAGGAAGCGCATCATGGATCTCGATATCTACCAAGTGGACTCTTTCACCACCGAACCTTTCAAAGGAAACCCTGCTGGAGTCTGTCTCTCACAAGAACCGTTACCAGAAGCATTGATGTTCTCTATCGCTGAAGAAATGGCGGTATCAGAAACGGCTTTTCTCTGTTTGAAAGACATGCGACTGCGCTGGTTCACACCTAAGGTAGAAGTGGCGCTATGTGGTCATGGCACATTAGCCACAGTGCAAATCTTAAAAGAACAAGGATTAGCGAAGGTTGGCGATACCATTGCCTTTCAAACTCTCTCTGGTGAGCTTCATGCAAAAGTAAACGAGTCGACAATTGAGCTCGATTTTCCTTCGACTCAGCTTGAAATGGATGTTGAACAAGACGCTACGTTGCTAGCGGCACTTGGATTGAAAGCAGAGCAAGTGGTTTCTTACGCTCAGTTTGACAGCAAAGGCTTTATTGAAGTCGACAGTGAACAAACCGTGCTGGATCTCGAGCCTAACTTTGACGCATTAAAGAACATTCAAGGGCGTGGCGTGGTGGTCACTGCTCAATCGAATTCCCCAGAGCTCGACTTTATCTCGCGCTACTTCGCTCCGTGGGTGGGCGTGAATGAAGATCCTGTAACAGGCTCAGCCCATTGCGCACTGACTCAGTTTTGGGAGCAGAAGCTCGGTCAAAATCAGTTCCGCGCTTATCAAGCGTCGGCACGTGGCGGCCACTTACAAACCGAACTGCTTGAAAATGGGCGCATTAAACTAATTGGCTCCGCAAAGACGGTAATCAGCGGAAAACTAAAGGTATAACGCGATGAAACAATCCATTATCCATATTGCTTTGGTTGTAACAGACTACGATGAAGCGATTAATTTTTATGTGAATAAGCTGAAGTTTGAGCTGGTGGAAGATACGTACCAACCAGAGCAAGATAAGCGCTGGGTTGTGGTTTCTCCGCCGGGTTCTAATGGTGTGACATTATTGCTAGCCAAAGCGTCTAAGCCAGAGCAGCATGACTTCATCGGTAACCAAACTGGTGGACGTGTGTTCCTATTTTTGAATACAGATGACTTCTGGCGTGATTACAACCGAATGGTAGAGCAGGGTATTAAGTTTGTTCGCCCGCCAGCGGAGCAAGACTACGGCACAGTCGCCGTATTTGAAGATCTCTATGGCAACCTGTGGGACTTGCTAGAGATGAGCCCAAGCCACCCAATGGCGTCGCATTCGTAGGTTCGAACTCATCGATATTAAGAGCGTCTTTCGGGGCGCTCTTTTTGTTTCAGGTGTCCGCCTTTCGCATTTCTTGCTTCTTTTCCCATTTCGCTTCACTTTGCCTATCAGCTTAATTCTCAAAATGAGAATGATATTTAAATTAATATAACTCTATGTTTTTAAATGAGGTAATTTCGGCATCATATTTGCGTTAACCCTCTACGACCAACGATTCAGTTGATGAGGGGAATAACATGAAAGCAGGGAAACTTATTGCGCTAACCAGTTGCTGCGTGTCGATGTCCGGATACGCGCTCACTACCAGTGATTTATCGTTCGAATCAGGCAGTGACAATGCAAACTACACCATCAAAGGTAAACCATTAGAGACCACTTCTATTGCGGAAACCTTACCTCAGGATACGCTGACGAATGTGTACTCGATGCTTCCTGAAGGGACTTACGTTAATAGTGCGTTTATTGCACCGGAACGCTATTCAAATATTGATATCGATGACGAGCTTGATGGCGCTGAGTACGCGACGGCCTCAGTGACGTTTCTTAATGAGGGGGCTGGCTATCGAAATTCGCTAGGCTATTTTGTTTACGACACCAACAACCCGCCAACCAGTAAAGACGATATCGAAACGCACATGGTGATCTTCCCAAATGCTTCGAAAGCGCCAGATGGTGACATGCAGGAAGGTGACACTATCGATCTCGATGTGCAGTTAACCGCGGGTCAGACGCTTGCATTTTTCGTCATCCCGAATGGTTGGTATGTGAGTACCTATAACAACATTCCTTACCTTGGTCCTTGGAACACACCTTTTTACAGCTTATCCAGTTTGAATCCAGAGACGACCGCCAATTACCGTCGCCATAACGTTGCGTTCTTAGATACCGAGAATGAGTTTTTGGTGCTTGGTTTTGAAGACATTCGCCGTCCGAGCGGCGATAACGACTTCAACGATTTGATTTTTACCGTGGACATTTCACCTTTCTCGGCGGTGGATGGTGTGAACACCGATGGCACTACTGACTCGAAATACGAAGTGTTGGTTCAAGAGAACAACCCAGAGGTCACGGTGACGTCGGTTTACCCAAGTTCTGATACTTATGCGACGATGGCATTCGAAGATCGCTGGCCGTTAATGGGCGACTACGACTTCAACGATGTGGTGTGGCGCTATCGTGTGACCGAACTTTTGAATGGCCAACGTGAATTGAAGACCATTACCGTCGATTACACCCTGCAAGCGATGGGGGCGGGTTATTCCAATGGTTTTGCCGTGAAGCTGCCTAATGTGGATTCGTCCAACGTTGCATCGGTAACGGTGACCAAAAATGGGCAAGCAGTGGAACATACGGTGCTTCAATCTGGCAGCGAAACTGTGTTGGTGGTATCGGAGGATTTAAGAGCTGAATTGGATGCGCTTGGTGTTCTGACTTCAAGTTGTACTTATTACCGCACTCAGAGCAATTGTTTGAATCAGCAAGCGACCGACATCCTCAGCTACCAGATGGTCGTCGAACTGACCACGCCAGTCGCACGAGATCAAATCGGTTACCCGCCTTATGACTCATTCATCTTTGCGGCAGAAGGTACGTACCACGGTGACTTTGTTGCGACCTTCCCGGGCATGACATGGCAAACCCACTTTAAGGCATTCTCAGGCACTGGGGACATGAATAACGCATTGTTCAACCTGCATGATGATGACACAGGCGGCTCGGAATACTTCTTAACCAGCAACAACATGCCTTGGGCAATCAACATTCGTGATGAATGGGATCACCCAACCGAGAACACAGATATCAGCCATGCCTACACAGGATTTCCAACTTGGGTAACCAGCAGTGGCGAAACGGACACCAGTTGGTACAACGCGCCAGCGAGTGGCAAAGTTATCTCAACAACGGAATAGCAAGGAGCATCACATGAATACTTCGACAAAACTTCTGACCATCATGTTTGCTTCAACTCTAGTAGCTGCTTGTGGAGGCGGTGGCGGCGGAGGGGGCGGCTCTTCAACCCCAGCTCCTGCGCCAGTGGTGGATGAGACTGATGACACACAAGACATTGTGGCACAACGAGACTTTTCCTTTGATGTTGGCGAGACCATTACCTTGTCTATGAACTACCAAGGGGCTTCTGATGGTGCATTACATCTCTACACCAAAGAGGCATTTACGGCGGAAAACGGCGATGTGATTGCAGACCCAATGTCACGCATCACCACTATTTATCCGACCCGAACCAATCAGGTTGAGTTAGAGGTGAATGGCAATTGGACCAAGTTGTACGCGCAATGGGTCCCAATGAATGCTGGTGAATCTGAGAAGAACTGGGTGATTTCGTTGAATCAATCCAACAACAATTACCATCTCGATTTTTAATCCAAGATGTCGTTAATAAGCAAAGCGTGGTTAAAGCCACGCTTTATTTTTGATAAAAATCCTTCGCAACATTAGCGTGATCTATATCACCTATTGAACGAATCAGATAGAATGGCGGCCACTTTCAATATGCCCTTTTCTAACCGTATCTCGAAAGTGAATTAACAAATTGTTATTTAAAAGAAATTTCCTTCGAGGACGCCGCTATCATTAGTACAAACAATATCACCATGCAATTTGGTGCCGAGCCACTGTTCGAAAATATCTCCGCTAAATTTGGCAACGGTAACCGTTATGGTCTGATTGGCGCAAACGGCTGTGGTAAATCGACATTCATGAAAATCCTGAGTGGGGCACTTGCGCCAAGCTCGGGCAACGTTTCTATTACTCCGGGGCTGAAACTGGGCGTATTGAGCCAAGATCAGTTTGCGTTCGAGCAATACAGCGTGATTGACGCTGTGATCATGGGCGATCGCAAGCTTTGGGAAGTGAAGCAGGAACGTGACCGCATCTATTCATTACCTGAAATGAGCGAAGAAGACGGCATGAAAGTCGCTGAGCTTGAAAGTGAGTTCGCAGAAATGGACGGCTACACAGCAGAAAGCCGTGCTGGTGATATTTTGCTTCAAGCGGGTATTGAAGAAGAGCTGCATTTTGGTTTGATGCAGCAAGTTGCTCCGGGCTGGAAACTGCGTGTGCTTTTGGCGCAAGCTCTGTTTGCTAACCCAGATATTTTGCTGCTCGACGAACCAACCAACAACTTGGATATTCACACCATCAACTGGTTGGCGGAAGAGTTGAACCAACGTAAGTGTACGATGATCATCATCTCGCACGACCGTCACTTCTTAAACTCTGTGTGTACTCACATGGCAGATATCGATTACGGCGAACTGCGCATTTACCCTGGCAACTATGAATACTTCCTTGAGGCGTCTGGTCTTCGTCGTGAGCAGTTATTGGCTTCTAACGCGAAGAAAACCGCTGAAATCAATGAACTTCAAGAATTCGTAAACCGTTTTGGTGCGAATGCATCGAAAGCGAAACAAGCCAGCTCTCGCGCGAAGAAGATGGAAAAAATCCAACTCGACGAAGTGAAAGCAAGTAGCCGTGTTAGCCCGTCGATTGATTTCGGTGAGGGTAAAAAACTGCATCGTTTAGCATTGGAACTGCAAGACCTTGGTCACTCGTTTGGTGATGAGCTGTTGTTTGAAAAAGGCAACTTGTTACTCGAAGCAGGCACTCGCCTTGCGATCATCGGTGAAAACGGTGTGGGTAAAACGACCTTGCTGCGTTGCCTAGTGAACGAACTAGAGCAAACTCAGGGCGTAGTAAAGTGGTCTGAAAACGCTTCGATTGGTTACTGCCCACAGGACAGCAGTGCGGACTTCGATAATGATCTGACCATCTTTGAGTGGATCTCACAATGGCGTACCGTGAAGCACAATGACCTAATGGTGCGTGGCATTCTAGGTCGCTTGTTGTTTACCGCTGACGATGCCAACAAAAAAGCGAAAAACTGCTCGGGTGGTGAGAAGAACCGCCTGCTGTTTGGTAAGCTAATGATGCAAGACATCAACGTTTTGGTGATGGATGAGCCAACCAACCACATGGATATGGAAGCGATTGAAGCGTTAAATAGCGCATTAAAAGACTACACTGGCACTTTGATCTTTGTTAGTCATGACCGTGAGTTCGTATCGTCATTGGCGACTTCAATCATTGATGTAAAAGACAAACAGTTGGTGAGTTTCCAAGGTACATTTGAAGAGTACATGGCACACCAACAAAAGGTGCTTAGCGCTGCGTAATCAAGCGCCGATCATCGTGAATAATTGGACGTAAAGTTCGTCTTTGAGACGAAGAATACAACAGATTATTTGCAATAGTGATTTAATCTAAACCTAATAGAGGTAAGGTGGTGAGTACAACGCTCGCCACCCACAATTAAGGAGCCGTTCATGAGCCATGAATTTATGACCGACGAAGAACGTATTGAACTGCAGAAGAACAACCCTCTGCACGGTCTTAAATTAGAAGACATGTTGCAGCAGCTTGTTGACCATTACGGTTGGGAAATCCTCGACACAGCAATGCGTATGAACTGTTTCAACACTAAGCCAAGCATTGCGAGCAGTGTTAAATACCTGAAGAAAACAGAATGGGCCCGTGAGCGTGTAGAGAACTTCTACCTATACCGCTACAAGCGCATGCCAAAGGCGTCTGAATACGAATACAACCTACCACCACGCGCACGTACTTTCCGTCATGGATTGGAGCCTCGTGAGCCAATGGAGCTGACGGTTGAATCGATTCTGGCTTCACAAGCAAAGGCTGCGTCTGCGCACAAAGAGCGTTCAGCAAAGCAACGCTCAGATCGTGCTCGCTTTAACAGCCGCCGCCGATAAAATCTATCAAATACTTACACTTGTTCTCATGTGCTTTGATGCTTCGGAGACAAGAAAGATGATGAAAAGCCAAACTATCCAGTTTGGCTTTTTTGTTGCCTTTTCTTTAGCTAAACCTTGTTATCAAGACCCTAGCTTGATAATCGAAGAGTACATCTGTTGCGGGTCTGACTGACGGCTGAATCGCGCTTGGAAGCTCTCTACGACATAATCAATAAAGGCACGTAACTTTTGTGATTGCTCTTTGTGGTAAGGGTAGACGATATACAGCGCGTGCTTTTCCATCTGCCATTCAGGAGTAATCTCAACCAATTCACCTGAAGCTAATTGAGGCTCAACAAAGAAATCCGGTAGTAGTGCGACACCGAGTCCGGCACATGCCGCTTGGGTAAGCGCAAGACCACTGTTGACCATATAAACACAAGGTGGAATCGCAACATCTAAAATCTGATTGCCGTTATTAAAAGTCCAACGACGTGATGCCGATGACAAGCTGTAACTCAGTAGGCGATGATTTACCACATCACTAGGCGAGAGTAAGGGTGCAGATGAATCCAAGTAATGAGGAGAGGCACAAAGTACACGTCGAATGTCTAGCAGCTTTCTCGAACGCAAAGTGGAATTTCCAAGCTCCTCGCCACCCCGAATGGCAATATCAACCCCTTGTTCAATCAAGTCGAGGTGTTCGTCGCTCATGATTACCTCTACGGAAAGCTCTGGATGCAGCTTCATAAACTCGCAAATGATCGGGTTTAATTCAATCAACCCTAATGACATCGGCATGCTGATTTTTAGCGTGCCCTTTAATGTGTGGGAGGATTCAATCACAGAGCGGTCTGCGTTGTTAAGTGCATCAAGAACCTGACACACTTGTTGATAATAGAGCTGTCCATTATCGGTAATGTGCAAGTTACGCGTCGTACGGTTAATCAAAGGGCTTTTTAAGTAGCTCTCTAATTCATTGATGTTCTTACTGATGGCGGCTTTTGAGAGGTTTAAATCTTCTGCAGCCGCGACGAAGCTACCTAGCTCCACTACTCGACGAAATACGGTTAATGCTCTGATCTTATCCATGTAATTGATACCTTGAACTCATTATTGTTCACGATTGGTGAACTATATAGACACTATTATAGAGTTTATTCACTGATTGGAGTTAATTAATATCACCTCATTCAATGAGTGCCCCGCTGAGTAGGGGCAGCGTAACTAGGATTCCAATATGAAAAAGATCGTCGCATTTACCGGTAGCAACAACAGCCAATCAATCCACAGCCTATTGGTTCAAGCGTTGGCAAACCAAGCTACACAAACAGAAGTAAACACCATTGACCTAAACGACTTTGAATTGCCAATGTACGGTTTGGACGTTGAAGGTCAGGGTATCCCAGAAAACGCACACAAACTGCGTGCAACGTTAAACGAATACGATGCGATCATCATTGCATCACCAGAACACAACGGCTCAATGCCAGCATTCCTGAAAAATGCGATCGATTGGCTATCACGTGTTGCACCTCAAGGTACATCTTTCTTTGGTGACACTAAGAAACCAGTTCTGCTAGTGAGCACATCTCCAGGTGCAAACGGTGGCGCAACTAATATCAAAACCATGGCTGAGTTGATGCCTTGGTGGGGCGGCGATGTAAAAGGCACTTACAGCTTGGGTGGCTTCTACGACAAGTTCCAAGACGGTGAATTTGACCCTGCGACCTCGGCAGAACTGAGCGAGTTAATGGCCTCTTTCGAACATGCTATTAATTAGTTTTATTATATTTCTATACAAACTATTTAATTACTAACTTAGTTGCTATTAAATTAGTAATAGCAACAGGTTGTTCCTTAAATTCTACATTTTAAATTTGAAGTTATATCTTGCTATAAAAATTTATAGTGAGTGGTGTTTTTTGTTCGTAAATATAAAAATAATATAAAGGTGTATACTATGAATATTATTAAATATCCTATATTAGCGCTAAGTGTTTTAGCCTCTATTCCTGCTGTCTCTCAAGAAAATAAAGATGAAAAACTGCAAGATATGTCTGATCCACTTGCGGTATATACACAAGCTGGTTTTGGTATCAGTGATAAAGGCATTAACATTAAAGTCGGCCAAGCCTATGACTCAAATAAGCCAAATACGCTTGCTATGAATGTTATTGAAGTGAAGGGTATTGGTGGTGACTTATTGGGTATCAGAGACAACGATGATCCACTATACAAGGGAGTAGATGATAGTATTGACTCACTTCGACTTCGTAACTTTCAATCAGACTTAACTACAGGTCGAGGCCGTCAAATCGATATCAATTATGATGTTGATAACGACAGACTTGATGCCTCTTATAGCTATGTCCAATCGCTTCCTAAGTTTGGTATTGTACAACTCTACCCTCTTGGTGGTGTCGGTGTGACGGTCGCGAACGATTACAGTGGTGAAGACAATGGTTATGAAATTCCGGGCACGTTTATGGTGGTTGGTATGTACTCTAAAATCGACATCACAGATAAAATCTGGATTAACTACAACCCAATGTACATGCACACATTATCTGGCTCGAGTGATTACAAAGATAATTATTATGCTGAAGAGAAAGATATTCTAACCCATGAGTTTACGCTTTCTTACCAATTAAATAAAAGATCGAATATTCGTTACTATGCAAACTGGAGTGAAAACGTTGACTTTAATGATGGTGATCATCGCATCGAATACAACTATCAATTTTAACTACTAGTTTTTATTGGTAATAGTTTAAAGTTGATTATTGAAGTAAATATATATATGGATATTCTCTTTTTATCATTAATGTTGTTGCTTGGGCTGTACGCTAGGATAGAAATCCAAGCAACGTTCAGTAAGCCACTGCATAACAGGACCTGCTTCTTTTGCTTTGCCCGTCACACGGTCAATTTGTAAAAGCCAATCTTTCTCTTCCCCTTGTAGTTTAAGAGGAACGATATCTGAGTGTTTTTGAAACAAGTGGTCAGGTATCAAGCTCCAGTTATTATTCAATTTAATCAACTCTATTACGGTTTCTAAGTCATTCACTTTGGTCAGTGAATTAGACAAGTTCGCGTTGTAGTGAGCAGGGTAATCTTGCAATACGATTTGTCGATACGCCTTAAGCGTTTCAAAAGGAACGGAGCCTTCAGCCAGTAGCGGATGTGATTGATGTACAGCGATAGAAAACGGCACATAGCCAATCGAACCTAAAAGCACGTTCTTAGGCTGTGTGCTGCCCCACAACATAAAACCGATATCCACTTCATTACTCGCGACAGCATCAGCAATGTCATTGTTTTTCAAGACATTGAGATTGAGCTCGGTGTGCGGAAATTGTTGATAGAACTCCTCAATAACGCCAAAGAATTGCGGTGTTAATAACAGCGCATTGATCCCTATCGAGAACCTATCTTCTACTCCCACATTGAACGTTTGCAGCATATTTTGTACGTGTTGTACATGCTCTAACAATGAGAGGGCTTGAGCATGCAATCGCTCGCCTTGTGCCGTCAAGGTAGGCAATCGAGAAGTGCGATCAAAGATGGTCAGCCCTGTGTCGATTTCCAAGTTTGAAATCGTAGTACTGACCGCAGATTGTGCTTTACCAAGCTTTCTTGCCGCCGCAGAAAACGAACCACATTCCACGCACATGACTAACGTTTCAAGTTGTTGAAGATTGAACATAACGATGTATCTAATTTTTAGATGGTAGCTAACTATATCTTATAAAAAGTTTAGATGACAATCGCTCCATTAATCGTCAAGCACAAGTAGAGAATAAGATGAGTAACAACCAATCTGCGGAATTATCGGATACACAAAAGGAACTAGAAGCATTGCGTGAACGCTTGCGTCAAAACACTCAAACCATGCAAAGTTCGGCTAAGAAATCAGACGCTAACGAAATGATGTCTGGCGTGATTAAGACGGTAGCGACGTTCGAAAAAGACTAATAAGCTCCTTCCTAGAAAACAGAAAACAGAAAACAGAAAACAGAAAACAGAAAACAGAAAATAGAAAGTAGCAAGTAGAAAGGCACCAATTGATGGTGCCTTTTGTTTTTATAGCTGCGCCGTAATTTCCTCTATCTCTTGCTGCCACTGTTTTTGCATCGCTGGTTTTTGATGTTTGGCTTTCCGCCCTAAATCGGCTTCCAGCAAGCTTTCCAGCAAGCTTTCCAGCTCCAACAGTCTTTCTAGCATTTGCTCTTCGGATTGCTCATCAGACGCGGTGTTTGTTTCCATCGACATTACTTCATTGCAATGATGCGAGATGGCTGATTTCGGTGCTGTATCAGTTACGCGTTGATACACCTCTTCCGCGCTTAAATACTCCGTCAGTAAGCCATTTTCAATAAACCAGAATCGATTACAGCTTTGCTCTATCAGGCTTCGGTCGTGACTCACCAATAAGGCGGCACCTTCGAAGTTTTGCAGAGTTTCAATCAGCTCTTCTTTGCCTTCCATATCCAAATGGTTGGTCGGTTCATCTAAAAACAACATGTGATAACGAGCGAGGGTTAAGCCAACAAACAGCAGCCTTGCTCGCTCTCCACCACTTAGACTGACGACTTTCTGTTCGTGTCTTGCGTACTCGAATCCTGCACCAATTAGCGAACGTTTTGCCTGTTCAATGCTTATGCTGGCAAACGACTGCAACGCATACGTGATGGATTGATGATCGTCGAGTTGCCTTAGAGATTGATCGTAGTAACCCAAGCGACAACGATCGTGGAAAGTCACACTCTCATGTTGGTTGCCTAGGTTGGCTTGGATGGCTTCATACTGACGATAAAGCAGATTCAACAAAGTCGATTTACCGCAACCATTACTGCCTAGAACGGCAATCCGGTCGCCACTTTTCACGCGCATTTCTGCCATATCAAACAAGTGATAATCACTGTTTGGTGGTGTTACTGAGAAAGGCAGAACCTCTAACAGTCGATTTGCTGGCATTGACTCACCTTGAAGTTGTAGCGCCCACGGTGTGCCTTCTGTCAGCTCGGTTTGCTCTTCTTCTAAACGCTCTTTGCGCGCAAACATCGTCTTGGCTTTTCGAGCAAGATCTTCGTTGTCGTAGACTTTGCCCCAAGTGGCTAAACGCTTGGCGCTTTTTTCGATTCGGTCGATCTCTTTCTGCTCGCTGGCATGGCGAAGTTGATCGGCTTCATCTTTCTCTTTCAATGCTTGTCTTGCTTGAGAACAAGGCAGAGAGAAATGATGCAGAGAGCGATCTCGCATGACCCAAGTGGTGTTGGTGACGCGATCGAGTAAGGTTTGATCGTGAGATACCAATACGAATGAGTCTTTCCAGTTCGATAGGAATTGCTCTAGCCAAAGGAGCGATGGCAAGTCCAAGTGGTTGCTTGGTTCATCCAGAAGCAGTAAGTCAGGTTGATGGATAATCGCACGAGCAAGCAGGAGTCGCATTTGCTGACCTCCGCTGCAATTCTCAACCGGCATGTGTCGTTCTGTGGTCGAAAATCCGAGTTCATCCAATAAGAGTTCGGCGCGCCAAATCTCATCATCGGATAAGGATTCCGCTAACGCGTCCAATACGGAATGTGTGCTTAAAGACTCAGGTAAATGCTGGTCAACATAACGCATCAAACATGAACTGGCTTTGGCAACCGTGCCTTGGCTTGGTTTAAATGGACCGCTAAGCAGTTTGAGTAGGGAGCTTTTACCACAGCCGTTATGACCGATAAGACCAATTTTGTCGCCACGATGAATCGTAAACGTTACATCTTTGAAGATTGGTGTTGCTGTGTGAGAAAGGGTTAGTGATTGTGCAGTTAAAAAAGTACTCATAGTGTTCTCAAGAATTTTGGGCGCAAGACGCCGTTGTCATAGCTGACAATAATTCTTCGAGCTTGAGGGAAAGTACTCGGGTGACGTGTTTTCGTCGAAAGGTAATTATTCGCTCAAGTCGAGATTATCGCAGCGCGAAATCTGAAACTCTTGAGCGGTCCTTCATGCCATAAAAACGTGGGTTGATTGAACACCACAAAGACATAAATTCCTCCTTAATTTCGTTGTAAGTGTTGCCACTTTTGGTTGATAGATGCGCTAGATTCTAACCCTAAAAGTGGCAATGTACAGATAGCTTGATGAAAAAATGATGAGAGGATCACCAAGGTATCACGCGCTTTTAACGATATAAGCTGAACTTCTTGGTCAATTCTCGAAGAGTTTCAGTCTCGCCGAACAAACAAATACCCAAGTATTCTAACTCGGCTTCTGGTGTGTTTTTGGTGGTTTGCTGTTGAACTTCAGAGCCGCCTTCTACCATGGTGTGAGTAAAGTCGGAGAAGGGGATGCTTTTATCGAGTGCTTCTTGGCGAAGCTTTCTGATTTTGTTGGAGTTGTCCGCTCTCAAGACGATAAACGGATAGTGAGAGATATTTGGATGAAGATTACCATCAAGGTCGTGATAGTCGGTGTAGACTGCGTCGTCATCAGAAAGTTGATTCGCAAGGCTTACGCTCAAATGTCCTAATACGTTAACGGCGCGTCCCACTTCGACTTTTTTACTGATTACGGCAACAAATCGTTTTTGGTTTTCGTCGGGAAGTTGATTCATGGAGGACCTCGTTTTTCTATAGATCTGAATACTGTTTAGCTGTCTCCATTGTATTTCCTCGCACGCGCAATTTTGTTTCTAACATTGCTTTCGGAAAGCCAAGTTTGCAATAAACGACCGATGTAATCGTTTTTCATGCAATAACTGTTCGGGTGAAGATTATAAAAAAAAGCACCGACATTGCGGTGCTTTTGTTAGAGTGCGAAATGGCGCTCAGTTCTTTGTCAGCGACTAGAACTTCGCCATAAATGACTTAGTCAGTGGCAAGCGGAAATCTTTGCCCATCATTTCATAAACGTTGAATTTCACCGTGTTCCAGTTTTCTTCAAAGTTGTATTCGAACACGCTGTCACCAGTATCCAAGCTTTGTGTCATAGTCCATTCTGTCGCGTAGCTAGACATTCCATTGCCGTTGCCAAAGTCTTTGTATGGCGCATCTGCAGGCACACGGTAAGGAACAGTCGACAGCTTCATCATCCCGTTTGTGATGCTGGTCGGCTCGGTGAGTTTGCTCATAAAGTAGCTCGCGTGAACAAAGCGACTGTGCGAGTTGCCGTTACCAATGGAGCCATAGTCAGTATCACGACTCGCGTTTTCCCACGTTGGTTGAACCTTCTTGCGCATTTCGATGTGCTCTTTCATCGAAGGGTCGTTCGTCATTACCATCGCTTCTTCGCCACGGTAGGTGTGCAAGCCATCTTCATCCATCTCAATCACTAAGCGGTCACCGCTCTTATCTGTGACAGACCAGTGTAGTTTCATTTCAACAGGCATGCCCTCCATAGGAATTGATGCGAAGTCTAGTGTTGGCAGAGCTTTAACGACCTCACCGACATTCGCATAATTGGCAAGTAAGTACTCAGCGATGGTAAATTGCGTGACTTCTGACCCTGTTTCCGCCTGTTTCATGGTCATGCCTGGATAGAACAGAGCGTTGACTTGCATGCCTTCGCTGTTTACGCCGTCGGCCACCAATTCACCATAAGCCAGTACCGCAACCATGTCGTATTTCACCGTGTAGGTATTGCCTAGCCCATTACCTTGAAGCGAACGAACGTCGCCTTTGTTAATGGTACCTAGCACGGGTGAGGTTGATTCCATCCAATCCATCGTTCTAGAAGTGAAAGTGCCCAAGTCGGTGTTCCATGCGACTGAGGTACAAGCGTGCGCTACACCAGTAGTAAGAGTGCCAGCAAGAAGAGCTAGGGTGATTGCTTTCAATTTCATAGTAACTCCGATTCATGTTTAGGAACGATTTGGAGTGTAAGGTGGAAAACTAAAAAGCTTAAATCACGTTGTGAGTATTCAATCCTCACTTTGAATGCTATGAGCATGGCTGTGTTCTTTAAACAGTCGAATCATTTCTCGCGTGACAGGACCGGCTAAGCGGTTGTGTTGCCAAAGGTTGATGGGGAACTGAAGTACGGCATGGAGTTCGTCTATCTCAATGGTCTGTAATTGCTGGGTGGCTAAAAGCTCCTCCACGCAATGGGTCGGGACAATTGCCCAGCCATCACCAGCGACTAACAGGTTTTTGAGTACATTCACACTTTCGATTTGTTGTGCGAGATTCGATATCGTCAGCGTCTGCGCGATGCCAGTATGGTGAAAATCCGCCATCAACAGTTGCCTTGCTCGCTTTAGAGAGGTGAGGTCAACAATCTGATGGTGCGTAATAAATTCGCTGGTGGCACACACAACAAACGGAAGATTGAGCAGATAGGTGTAGCTGAATGCTGTCGTGGCATTGCCCGTCGGAACAAGCATGACACCAAGGTCTGCGGCATCTTGTTCGAACAGAGCTTTTGTTTCGTTATTGTTTTTGTGAAGCCAGTTCACTTTGACCAACGGGAATTTTTTGCGAATCCCAATCATCACATCTTGAATCAGTTTTCCTGGCACCAATTCACTATGGCAGATCGTAATTTGGCTCTCGTTCCCTTGTTCGGTGCTCTGGCAAAGACGCTCAAAAGACTTGGTCGTTTCCGCTAGGTTTTTAGCATGTTGATACAGTGCTAAGCCTTCTTCCGTCAATTGAGGATAGCGGGTCGAACGATCAAACAAGGTCATGTTGATTTCAATTTCGAGATTGGTGATCACTTGGCCAAGCGTCGTGCGATGCTTATTTAATTGTTTTGCTGCAGCGCTAAAGGAGCCACATTCCGCAACAGCGACAAAGGCGGTGACTTGCTCATAACTGATGTGCATGATGGTTTGGTCCTACAAAAGTGTCTTATTCAAACCTAATGTAAGACCCAAGCAGAGTCCAGACAGAGAAGAGCAAGTTGTGATGAGTTGAGAGTTCTCTACGATTCAACGAGCGGAAGCTAGATAACCATTGCGATATTGAGCAGGTGTTTGTCCCGTCCAAGCTTTGAAAGCACGATTAAAATTGGAGAGGTCGTTGTAACCACATTGCCAAGCCGTTTCAAATGGAGTGAGTTGTCCTTGCGTAAGTAGTACTTTGGCTGAGCGGCATCTTGCTTGATCTCGCAGTGTTCGAAAGCTCGTACAGCGCATGTGAAGTTGGCGTTGCAATGACCGAGAAGAGGTGCCAATCAGTTTGACAAACCAGTCGATATTAAACCAAGGCAACACAGCGTAGGTAGCAATCAACTGTTCGACTTTGTCCAACCAGTCTGTGGTTAGAGTTTGCCTATCAATTGGGACGAAGTTGCTCGGTAAATTTATCGCGATTGCGCCATAGTCTTTTTCAAACAGAAACTCGGTGTTGTCAAACGTGGCTGGCAACTTTGAGCTGAGGTGTTCTGCAGAGCTCATCCAGACCTGCTGTGGTTGCCAAGCCTCTCCGATGAACATACGACACATTGATAGTAGCGCAAAGCTACGAAACCATTCGGCTTGATCAAAACCAATTGTTGATGGGTGATAGGCTCCTCGATGACACAGAAACCATTGATCTTGAATGTTTTCGACCCAGACCATTACGTGACTATTGAGTGTCGGCATTATCTCAATCAGCTTATGCAGTGCATCGCCTAAATCATGGCAATTCGACAGTGTTTGATGTAATTCTGGAGAGATTTGTTCAAGCGTAATCAGGCGTCCTACCTCAATGCCAATCCGCTTTTTACTCTCCCTCATCATTGCCATTAAAAACGCCATCACTTGATGAGTGGGAACCCAGTTAGGTTGAACGTCAATATCTTCAGGAATGTTATGTAGACGAGCCGCCGACTTCCATTCAATGCCCTTTGAGTCAAAGTAACTAATAAAGGGCAATAAGTTGTTAGTCTGAGTGATATTGATGTTTTCAGGCATTCTTTTCTCGTTAGATAATATGGCGGGAAATGACCTAATTTGTTCCTCACGGTATCAGTATAGTTCTCCCAAGACAACACGGGAGATGCACATATGACACTCAAACCAAGTACCCTAATTTTAAGCGCCATCGTTCTTAGCCAACCTGCATTCGCAGCCGACGAAAACCCAGTCAAAGCCGCACTAAAGGCAGAGGGGGCGCAAGTGACTTTACCTGTGAGCGCTGCAAAACAACCTTATTCCAATCAGTTTGTAGATTCGGCTCGTGAGCAGTTCAATAACTTTCATTGGCAAATGGGCGGTGACCACTCCCTTTACTACAACATGCACATGAGTGAGTTTATGCCGACGGCGGTTGCCTCTCCAAGCCATGAATACCAGCCATTAGTCAAAGCCATTAACCCAGAACTCGGCAGCCTTAAAGTCGAAACAGAAACAAAAGGCGAAATGACCATGGATCAGTACTTGGCTGATCCTCAGTTTCGTACTCAGGGTTTCATGCTGATTCACAAAGGTAAAATTGTTTATGAAGCGTATCCGGGAATGAAGCCGACTGACCGTCATATTTGGGCGTCTGCGGCGAAAACCACAGTGGGTGCTGTGATAGCGATGCTGGTAGAAGAGGGAAAAGTTGACCAAAACAAACCGGTTTCTGAGTACGTTCCAGAGTTAAAGGGAACGGTATGGGATGATGTGTCAGTACTAAATGCACTCAATCATGCGACAGGTTTGGACAATGAGGAAACCGGTGAGTCGATCATGACCCCTGACTCTCCAGTGGTTCGCTTCTTTGCTTCAGCGTTTGGTTCGCCACGTTACTCGACTGGCAAGCTTGAAAGTTGGTTGGATGTGGCCTTAGATACGCATAAGTTACCAAACGAAGAGGCTGGTGAGCATTTCCGTTATGCGTCGATGAATACGATTGTTCTGACGCAAATTGTAGAGAATATCGAGGGAACGACTTGGACTAAAGTATTCGAAGATCGCGTTTGGTCTAAAGTCAAAGCACGCCAACCAATGATGATTAATCAAACGCCAGATGGTATGGCAATTGCGGTTGGTCTCGTATCGACAACCTTAGAAGACATGGCACGCTGGGGGATATTGTTTACGCCAAGTTGGAATGCGGTTGCCGATGAGGCAGTGATTTCTCCTGCTGTTATCGATCGCATTTTAAATAATGGTGACCACAACGCATTTGTCGGCACAGCGAAAGAGGTGAGTTCGCTACATTCATTCAATGAGAAAGCACAGTACAACTCGTACCATTTCGATTTCATTTTTGAAGATGGAGCCATGGCGAAGAGTGGCAACCTAGGACAGATGATTTACATCGATCCTAAACGTGATTTCGTTGGCGTGGTGTTCTCAAATAATCCGTACCATTCGGGCTATGGTGAAATCAAAGCACCTGCATTAATGCGCTCTGCTGCCAAGTTATTGGCTGATAAATAAGAGAAATGACAAAGAGGCTCGACGGAGCCTCTTTTAGGTTTTTATTCGGAATAAGACTTCGCTTGCTGCATCTCAACCAAGCCACCCGCGTTATGAAGGTTGGTAAACCCTTGTGATTGCAGGTATTGATAAGCTTGCCCTGAGCGATTACCGCTGCGGCAGTAGAGCACGATTTGCGTGTCTTTATCGACATTAGCAAAGTGTTTATCTAACTCTGAAAGTGGGAAGTTAACCGCATTGTCCAAGTGACCATCGGAAAACTCTTGTGGCGTACGCACATCGACAATCATTGCGCCTTGCTCAATCCATTGCCAACCTTGCTCTGCACGTTCAGAAGCAAATGCCGATGGTGCGGTGAAAGCTAAGCTCAAACAAGTGAATACAATCAGAAGTAGTTTTTTCATTGAGTTCCTTTCCTCAAGGTCAATTGCCCTTAATCGTTCTGATGAAGATTATACGTGCGATTATCAAACTTCGATGTGGTATCGGTCGAAATGTCGTAACTCAGCGTGTTATGACTTCAATCCTAACATGGCACCAAACACCAATAAGCCAGCGCCACAAGCTTGATTCAACCTATGTTTCACGCGCAGTAATAAGCTCTGTAATCGCGGTGAGGTGAACAAGATGGCAACCATAGAAAACCAAATACCGTGTAACGCAATCATGTAGACACCGTAACCTAAAGCTAGGTGCTGTGATGCTGCATTCGGGTCGATGACTTGGCTAAAGATACTCAAGAAGAACAACATGGTTTTTGGGTTAAGTACGTTGCACAAAAAGCCTTGGAAAAAGAACTGCCAAATGGAGATGCTTTGTTGTGTTTCCCCCTCTATCTTCTGTTGAGAATCAGCCCCAAAAACCCCTTTCAATCCGAGATAGATCAGATAAGCCGCGCCTAGGTAGCGAATCAAACTGAACAACCATTCGTTCTGTGAAATTAAGTAACTGATACCGAGCAAGGAATAGGTAATGTGTACCGAAATCGCAAGACTAATGCCCACGGCACTCCAAATCCCCGCTTGTCTGCCATTGTTGAGGCTATTTCTAAGAACCAATACAAAATCGGCGCCGGGACTGATAACGAGGAGTATGCCTAATAAGGCAAGGCTGAAAAGCTCCATAGTGTTTCCTATTTCTTCGTTGTTATGAATGGGGCAATTGTAGGTCGAGAGTTCGGAGACTATAATCGAAACAAATTCTGCTAAGTGTGAGAAAAAGTCACAGATGAGGCATCTTAAATCCTTCCATGTTTTCCATGTCGCGGCATCGTCTGCGAGTTTTAGTGAAGCAGCAAACAAGCTCAATATTACGCATGGCGCAGTGAGTAAGCAGATCAAAGTGTTGGAAACCTATCTGGCTCAACCTCTGTTCTACAAACAGGGGCGTAATATGCTGCTCACTGAAGAGGGTGAGATGCTGAAAAGCTACACCGAGCAAGCATTCCAAGCGCTGGAAACTGGCGTGAACAAGCTGGTGCAGGAAAAGCATCAATACCTTGAAGTCTCTTGTGAGCCAACGTTAACCATGCGTTGGTTGATGCCAAGGCTTTCCGCGTTTAATGATGGTTGTGACGCAGATGTTCGTCTTTCGACTGCGGGAGGACCTGTAACGCTTGGCTCGACGGGTCTTGCTATGGCGATTCGTCGAGATGACTTTGAGCCTTTGTATCACTACCCAAAAACCAAGTTAGTGGAAGAGTGGGTGGGGCCCGTGTTTTCACCTGAATACTGGCAGCAAGTGAAAAGTGATTTGAACTCCGTGAAGTTATTACACAGCCAAACCAGACCCGAAGCTTGGCAAGAATGGATTCAGCGCTCTGGTGGTGCGTCGATAAGCGGAAAAGCAGAACAGTCTTTCGCGCATTTCTATTTCTGCATTCAAGCAGCAGTCGACGGCTTAGGCGCGGCGATGGGCTCTTATCCTTTGGTGATGGACGATCTCGAACGTGGCAATCTCGTTGCACCATTTGGTTTTGTGCCGTCAGGGCATGACTATGTCTTGTTGACTCAAGATAAGACTCACTCTGAATTGGAGCAAAAATTTGTGCTTTGGCTGCAAACCCAAATGGCGGAGTGTGTGCCTTACCCCTAAGAAATTCAGAGAGATCCTAGTCAGGGCGCGTTGAGTTACCTAGAGTGGTTAAATATGTGCTACACAATGGAAACTTAGGGAATGGAAAACCTCAATATTGTTGAAATTAAATCTTTTGTTCCTGCGAAAGATTACGAGCTATCAAAGCGCTTTTATCAGGCATTGGGTTTTGAGATGCCTTCGGATTTTGGTGGTGTGGCGTACTTCTTCAAGGGCAGTTGCTCATTCTTGCTGCAAGATTTTTATGAGCCAAAACACTGCAATAATTTCATGATGCATTTGTTGGTGGAAGATGTTGCCAGCTGGCATGAACATGTTTCGAATGTCGATCTGGAATCATTCGGAGCCAAGATGACGGAGCTGGTTGATCAACCTTGGAAGATGCGAGAATTCTGTTTGCACGATCCTAGTGGCGTGCTGTGGCGAATTGGTCAGAATATCGATTAATTTCAACTGTATAAAAACAACAAAGGGAGCGAGCGGCTCCCTTTGTTTTTGCTCTAGTGCAATAGCGCATACATAGCGCCGCGATTGGCGGTCGGGTTCTCGGTGTAAATCCAATCCAAAAACTCAGTGGCGTTCTTTCCTACTTTAGGGCAATAAAGATCTTTGTTTGCCCCTTGCTGCATTAGCCATTTAAACGCTTCGAAATCATCATGAATGATGGCGGAGTGCAGAGGTGGACTGTTACTTTCGTTCAGCCAATTTACGTCAAACCCATGTGCGATTAAGGTGTTTGCCATACGAAAGCGGCTATGACTGTCACCACTTAGAATCGACGAAATACCATATTGATACTCGACTAAGCTTAGTAAATCTTGCGAAACGCCAAACGTCTCAAAATAGAATAAGCAATCTTCGCTATCAAACACTGGAATATCATTTCCTAATGCGCACAACATCATTCGTTCTTCGGTGAGTGAATGCTTCAAAAACAGTGCGAATGAAGTTGTGATAAACGATAGGGTAAAGATTGTGGTTCTAATTGTTGTATTGATGTCCATATCTACCTGTATTTAAAAATAAAAAGCCGCAAGCGCACCTGACGCTTGTTGGCATTAGGTAAACTTGGAAACGGTTTAATTGTGGAAATAAGGTGTCATTACGCGGTTTACGCAGCCATGGTTTGGCGTTCTTCTTCTAGCAACCAACCGTACCACCAACTCATGAACTCAAGGGTCACGATTGGGTAGGGGTTTTGGTCAAATGGGATGTTATTGATAAATGCCAGCTTGCCTTTGCCAACGACTTCGTCAACTAATTGAAGCCCGCCATCGTCATAGTCTTTCATGATAGTTCGTCCTTTTTATCATTCGGAAAACTATACATTACAGAGTTCTCTAACCTGCAATACGGCATTGTACAAAGAGCCAAAAATGAAAATGCCATTATCAATAAAAAAGCATTTTTAATCAGATGCTTATGGTTGTTCACTTGTTAGTGAATAATGGTTTATGAAGTCAACTAAGTCAGTAACTTGGCTTGGTTCGATGAATCGAGATCCAATTTTGATTTCATGCTGGCACAGTGTGAAATTGTGCAAAAAGCGATAAATGCTTTGCCACTGTTGTATTCGAGCCAAGCTGAGGTGAGACGCGTAGCTAGGTTGTAGCCATTCGGTATAGTGTTGCCAGAAGCGCGAATTCCAATCTGGATGCGTGGGGAAAAGGGAGTGAATAGTGGCATCATCGAGCTCGCCTTTTTTGGTCAATAAACCCAAGCCGATTTGCCACTTGCCCAGTGCATTTTCAATATTCAGGCGTCGCCACGTTTCATCCCACCAACTCATGTTTTGTTTACCGCTTTTGTTAATGTCGTGCACGTTGCGCGAGGTGACATGGCAGTAGTACAGATGCGTGCTTCCACTGGTTACTTTTGGTGTAAATGCGGTAATCGCAGCGCCGCGAATAAAGCTTTCATGCTCTAGCAATAAGGCTTTTGGTGGCTGAGATTTTAGATACTTTGCTAAGTTCTGCATGTGAGCATGAGCGGCAAATACAGGACGAGTTAAGAACACTTCCTTGGATTGGGCATGTTGGGCATCGCAGTAACCGAGTTGATCAAACTGGCTGCGATTTAAGATCTTGTCGTACGTCTTCTGCGCTTGAAGCAGTACGTCTTCTTCTGTGGGAGCGAGCTCTTTCTTGGTGAGTCGATAACGGCTCTGCTCTTGCACGTCTTCAGGTAACGAATCTTTCTCCATCAGTGCGTTATCACTGATCAACAGTACATATCCCGTCTTGGCATCGGCCGTCGATAGTGTCCAAATATGCGCGCTACTTTGAGAGCGACTATCGTGTCTAAATCCAGATCGTGCGACTTGAAGAAACGAACGAGTTTGTAGGACTGAGAAATCAAGCTGCGCTTCAAACAAACGGCTGAAGGTATTGAGTAGCTCAGCCAATTGCTCCATCCGCAGAGAAAACGCGCGGTGATTGAGCCCCAAAACCTGTTGCAGTTCTTGGGGAGGAACGCCAGAAATCAAAGCATCCAGCATTGGTTGCAGGTTTGATGATGCTTTACTTGAGTTGATCAGCGTTGCGGTCTTTTTGCATTGCCGACATTGCACACGTTCGGTGCTAGAGGTTGTGCGTCCGAAACGTTGCCAAGACGCTTTTGAACAATGGCATTGAGGCAATAAATCGAATTTAAAGGCGTGCTGTTCCAGTTGATTGGCTAACGCGAGAATGGGCTCGTTAACCAAAACAGGAGGATAAGCACCACACTCAGAACAATGCCACGCATCGTAACCGAGTCGGTTTGAGCGCGAATACAAGCGCAAGTCAGGTACGCCGCAATTGGCGCAACCAAACGACTTACAGCCATTGTATTCTTGACGAAATGTCATGGTGCTTATTCTCCGAGCTAAGTCCGGTATGGATTTAGTTTTGGCTTACGTCTACTTGGCGACCGAGTTCCGGTACGGTCACTTGTTTCTTCGCTTTGAACTGGTCAATCAACACTTGTGTTACTGAATCGCCTTCCGATTCAAACGTGCCTTTCTCAAACACATGATAGCCGTCACCGCCACTTGCTGCGTAAGAGTAAGTCGCGACTTTGTATGAGTCAGCATTGTCTACTGGTTTGCCATTTACATTTAGGCTCACCAAGCGTTGACCCTCTGGTTTTTCGTTGTTATAACGCGCTTCGATACCAGAGAATTGCGCCAGACCGTAAGGCAAGGTGTAGCTGTATTCCAACAGTTCTTTCAGCTGTTCACCGCTTAATGTCACGACCGAGAGTTTATCCGTGAATGGGAAAAGATCCATCACGTTTTCCATTGTCACTGGGCCTTTGTTTAAGTCGACACGAATACTGCCAGAGCTGATCATACCAACATCGGCATTGGCTGCTTCACGCATCATATCCGCCACCAAGTTACCGACGTTTGATTCGCGGTAGTAACGGCGGTAAGCAGTGTCGTTGATGGTCGCCAGTTGCTCGCTTAACTCAGGGAATTTGCTGCGTGCATTGGCGATAAGGTCGCTGGTTTTCTTGTCTCGTTCCAGTTTGTCGGATTCAACAGGGATGAGTTTGCCATCAAGCAGTTTTACGTCGTGCTTTTCTGTATCCACCGCGAACTTGGTGTAACCCAAGTATTTGCCCTGACCGAATGTAAGACCAATGACGGTGCCAGTTTCCGGGTGCACAACTGGCTTCCACAAGCCATGGTCTGAGTGACCACCAAAGATCACATCCACGCCTTTTAGCTTGCCAGCCATGTCGTAGTCTTCATCAAAACCACGTTGCACTTCTGGGTCTGCTTCTTTGTCGGTTTGCATTGGCGCTGTTTTGTTTTGGTGAGTCAGTACGACAATCATGTCCACTTCATCACGAATCTTATCAACCCAGTATTGAGTGACTTCGATAGGGTCATCAATGGTTAAACCCTTGCGGTTGCCTTTCCACATGGTGTTGTAGAACGCATCTACGCCCATGACACCTATTACGCCTACACGAACGCCATCGCGCTCAATAATAGTGTAGGGCGAAGCAAATGGGGCACTGTTTTGCTCGAATTTGATGTTGGCGTTCAGCACTGGGTAAGCCGCTCTCGGCATGTTCTCTTTCAGCGTTTGCCAACCGTATTCAAACTCATGGTTGCCGAGCGTAATCGCGTCGTAGCCCATTGCACTGTACAAATCGAAAGAGAGCTTGCCTTGAGTCTTCTTAGCAAGTGAACCCGTGAAAATATCACCCGCATCAAACAAGAAACTGGTCTCTTCCTGCGCTCGGGTTTGTTTGATCAACGTGGCTAGATATGGAATACCACCGATGTGTGAGATGTCTGGATTCCAAAAGGCATCTACAGGTTCGTAAACGCTCTCGATATCGTTGGTGTGCAGCAGCGTGACATTGCGAATTTCCGCAAATGAAGAAAATGAAGCACCGATAGAAATTGCAGCCAAGGCGCAAAGTAACGGCTTTTTAGAAAATGTGTTCATAGCTGATCCGGTTAAGTCGAATGAATGTTGGGTTTCGCGAAACGGGACAACTTTAAAAAGGCAAACGTTTAGTTCGCTTGAATTGGATCACATAAATTTACTGAGCTTATGATTAATTGTCGCGAAGTGATCGTTTGTGTTGGTGGAGATTAAAGGCTAAAAACAAAAGGCCAGCTCTCGCGAACTGACCTTTGAAGAGGTAAGAGTCATAGAGGCTTATTGAGGCGCTTTCATCGCTTCAGATTGCTCGCCCGTCATCACGAAGTGCAACTCACCACCCGGTTTGAACTCGGAATGGTCGAAGAAGAAACCGTTATCCAAAGCTTTGCCATTGATGGTGACAGACTTGATGTACATGTTGTCATCGGCGTTGTTCTCTGTGGTGATGGTGAACGTGCCGCCTTTCACCGGAATCACCGCTTTGTCGAATAGCGGACGACCCACAGTGTAGATAGGTTCTGCCGCGTTCACTTGGTAGAAGCCTAATGCAGACATCACATACCAAGCGGACATTGCGCCTACGTCTTCGTTACCAATGACGCCTTCTGGCGCTGCAAAGTACATGTCATCAAGAATGTGGTCGACGACTTGTTGTGTCTTCCAAGGTTCTGCGGTCCAGTTGAATAGGTAAGGAATGTGGTGCGAAGGTTCGTTACCAAACGCAACTTGACCAATCAAACCAGACATATCCGGTGTTTCTGTACCTTGGCTTTCTGCGGTGAAGGTTGCTTCTAGGTTCTTCTGGAACTCAGCATCGCCACCCATGATGGTTTTTAAGCCTGCGATGTCATGCGGTACAAACCAAGTCCACTGCCACGCGTTACCTTCGGTGTAGTTGCCTGTCTCGTGTTCTGTGCCGTATGGGTCGAATGGCGTCATGAAGGTTTCATCAATCATCACTGGGCGCATAAAGCCTGTCACGCCATGTTCTGCGTATTCCGTTGGGTTGTAATCGAAGTACTTCTTGTAGCCTTTTGAGCGTTCAAGGTATTGCTCTTCCGCTTGAGTATCACCCGCGGCTTTGGCGATTTGTGCGATAGCCCAATCGTAGAACGCGTTTTCCAGACCGTAAGAAACAGACTCAACCGTGTAGTCTTCAAAGACTGGCTCACCATCGACACGTTGGATGGCAGGTGTGAAGCCGTTTTTCTCAATGTAATCGATGTGCTTGGTTAAAGTGCGATCCAATACGCCCTGATCCCAATCGGCTTGCAGTGCTGGGTAGTTGTCGTAAGTCGAAGAGTCGATCGCTGCTTTCAGCGCCAGGTCTTTCTCTTGTTGAGTAAACTCTTCTGGGAATTTGGTCATCGCATCCGCAATCACTGCTACCGCTGGGTAGCCGACCATGGTGCCTGTCTCGTCACCTAAGTGCTCCCACTTCGGCAGCAAGCCGCTTTCAGTGTACTTCTGAACTAGATTCTTCGCGTATTGCACCGCGCGGGTTGGCTCTGTGATGGTTTTTAGTGGGTGTAATGCACGTTGGGTATCCCATAGAGAGTAAACCGAGAAGTTTGGCTGCTCTTCCGTTGCTTGATCGTAAGCGATGGAGTATTCCCCTTCGCCTTCACGAATTGAGCCTTTGCCCATACCACGGAATCGACCATCCACGTCTTGATGCACCATCGGCGCAATCTTGGTGTGGTAAAGCGCGGTGTAGAAGATCTCTTTCTGATCTTCTGTGCCCCCTTCGATAGAGAAGTTGAGTGCTTTTGCCCATTTCTCACGTGCGTTGTTACGCGCAGTATCGAAAGAGACATTTGCTTCAGCATCGTAGTTGTTTTCTGCGCCTTGTGGGTCAACCGCAGATAACGCCACTTGCGCATTCAACTCTTGTGAGACTTCATCTTCAAATTCGATGTAGGCAGTGACGTCCGCTTTGACACGTTTGATGGCATTGCCTTGGTCATCGTAAATCAATTCAGAAACGTGCTCTGCTGTTAGGCCGTCAACAGGTTCGCCGTTGGCAAGGATGTAGACGTCTTTGATCTTCTTATCGAAAGTCGCATAGAAGAAGATTTTTTGGTTTTTCGCCCAACCAGAGAAGTGCGCTGCATCGCGCTCGCCCGTGATGGTATGACCGTCTTCGCTCACCGTCAGTTTGTTGCGCAGAGAGGTCGAACCCCAGTCGCTGTTAAGGATGGAATTGAGGTCTATCTTCAGACGTTGTGGTTGACCTTGCGGGTAGGTGTAACGATGGAAGCCGACACGTTCAGAAGCCGTAAGCTCCGCTTTGATACCGTTCTCTGCAATTTTCACCGAGTAGTAACCCGCTTCTGCCACTTCTGAGGTTTTGTCCATCTTGACCGAAATCGCTTCGCGGTAATCGTCGCTGTCTTCGATGTATTTAGCTTTGTCTTCGGTAAACGGCAGGAACAGAATGTCACCTAAGCCGCCCATACCCGTGCCAGATAGGTGAGTGTGTGAAAAGCCAAATAGAGTCTTTTTATCGAAGTGGTAACCTGATGAAGAGTGCCAGCCGATCAGCTCGGTATCTGGAGAAAGTTGCACCATGCCTTCTGGCACAACAGGACCCGGGAAGGTGTGTCCGTTAAAGCCGGTACCAATGAATGGGTCGACGTATTTTAGGTTGGAAGTATCGACGCTTGGTGAGATGTTATCGTCGTCATCGTTGCAGCCAGCCAAACCAATAACACTTGCAATCACAGCGGTGGCGATAGCGGTTTTCGTAAAGTTCATAATCTTGATTCCTTAGGCAGGAAGCGCGTCACTTCCTGCCACTGAGTTAATCTATCTGCTTATTCTTTAAACACGAATTACATAAAACGTTACTGAGCTTGAAGCGCTTCTTGCTTGTCACCCGTCATGACGAAGTGAAGCTCGCCGCCCGCTTTGATTTCGCTGTGCTTGAAGGTGAAGTTGGCATCCAGCGGTTTGCCGTTGATGGTTACAGACTTCACGTACTTGTTGTGTGGGCTGTTGTTGTCTGCGATGACTGTGAACTCGCCGCCTTCCACTGGAATGGTGATTTCATCAAACATAGGACGACCGATGGTGTAGACCGGATCCGCAGGCGTCACTTGGTAGAAGCCCATTGCCGACATCAAGTACCAAGAGCTCATCTGACCCACGTCTTCGTTCCCAATCAAACCAGTTGGTTCGCTGGTGTACATCTCTGACATGATGCGGTCTAGGTACTCTTGCGCTTTCCATGGCTCATCCGTTAGCGCGTATAGGTAAGGAATGTGGTGCGATGGCTCGTTACCGTGCATGTACTGACCGATATAACCCGTTAGGTCTGGCAGCTCTTCGCCTGTGTTTGAAGAACGCGCGTTGAATAGCTCGTCCAAGTCTTCACGGAACGCTTTCTCTGGCGTGGTGTCTTTGCCTTGCGCCAAGTCGGCTTGATAGATTTCTTGTTTTAGGCGATTGAAATCGTGCATTGGTTGGAACTTCCATTGCCACGCGTTCCCTTCGGTGTAGGCAAACTCGTCCACGTAGTAAGGGTCAAATGGCAGCAGTGGGCATTTCTCTTTCATCACGCCTGAGCCTTCTGGCCACTCAACCATTTCACACTCATCCAAACGCTCTTCATCAATTGGTTGGTTGAACTCCAAAGGCGGTTTGTTTGGTGATGAGCTTAGCGGGTGGTTTTTCGGACGTAAGAATCCTGTCTCTGCATCCCAATGGTTAAGCCAGTTGTCGGCACGAGTCATAAACTCTTCTTGCAGTTTTACATCGCCAGCCATGCGCGCGATTTCTGCCATTGCCCAGTCACCGTAAGCAAACTCAAGCGTATAAGATGCACTGTTCCAGTAGCCGTGATGAACAAAGCCGTTTTCTTCGTACACCTTCACTTGCACAACGTTTGCTGCGCCGATGTTGTTGTCTTCCGTCCAATCTGGGAATTCAGATGCCTCGTGGTAACGCACCGTAAACTCAGCCGCTTCTTTGGCAAGTTGTGGGTCGATGTCTAAACCTTTCGCCATCGCGTCAGCAATGATAGAAACCGCAGGGAAGCCGATCATAGTGCCCGTGTAGTGGCTGTGTAGTTCCCATTTCGGCAAGATGCCACCGTCTTCGTATTTACGAATCAGGTCGTTGGCAAACTCTTCGGCACGTTCCGGATCGATGATGGTTTTCAGTGGGTGGGCTGCGCGGAAAGTATCCCACATGGAATACACAGAGTAGTTTGGTGTGTCGCCCGCGTCTTTTTGAATGCGAGTACGCATCGCAGGGTATTGGCCGTCGACATCTTGGAAAATCATTGGCGCGATAGAAGCGTGGTAAAGCGCGGTGTAGAAGATCTCTTTCTGATCTTCCGTGCCACCAGATACCATCATGCGGCTAAGCTCTTGGTGCCATGCGTCGTTGGCTTGAGCGCGCGCAGTATCAAATGACACGTCTTTTGCTTCTGCTTCTAGGTTTTTCTCCGCACCTTCTGTACCTGTTGGTGACAAGCCTACTTGGATTTCTAACGGTGTTGATGATGGTGCGAATTCTAGGTAAGCGATGGTTTTCACTGCGTCGATGTTGTCGTTGTTCACATCGATTTCCGTTTCTGCGCCGTCAACTAAAGCAATGGCTTTGACGATAGGTTGGTTGAAGGTGGCGTAGAAGTACACGTGCTGGTTGTTCGCCCAGCCGTTTGAGCTACGTAAACCGCGGATGGTGTAAGCGTCGATAAACTCCAAGTCGCCCTTCATGGTGCGGTTGTTGAAGTGACCTTTATTGAGAGTGTGGTCTAAATCGAACTTGATGTGTGGTGTCGTGCCTTCTTTGAAGGTGTAGCGGTGGAAGCCAACACGTTGCGTGGTAGTTAGCTCAGCTTTGATTTCGCCTTTGTTCAGTTCAACCGCGTAGTAACCCGCTTCTGCGGTTTCGTTGTCTTTATCGAAGGTATTGAAAACGGCGTTTTCTTTCTTAGTGAAAGGCAGAACTAAGATATCGCCAAGGTCGGTAATGCCTGTGCCAGAAAGGTGAGTGTGGGAGAAGCCATACACTGGGATTTCAGTCAGTTTGCCGTGGTCGAAGTAACCAGCGGCAGAGCCCCAGCCTTCCATTTCGGTATCAGGAGAAAGTTGTACCAAACCGTAAGGCACAACCGCCCCAGGGAAGGTGTGACCATCTGCGCCTGTACCAATCAATGGGTTGACGTATTGGGTTAGCGTGATGTCGAGGGATGGAGTACCAGATTTGCTGTTGTCGTCATCACTGTTACAACCAGCAAGACCAAACATGGCAGCGAGTATAGCGGTAGAGATAAGGGTTCTTTTTAGTTTCATTTTTATGGTTCCACTGAAGTGAAGTTTTTTAGGGGGCTAGGTGCCCCCTTTCGTTATTTGGATAGGTATCGGTTACTGCGCTTTCATCGCTTCGGATTTGTCTGAAGTCATGACGAAATGCAGCTCACCACCGTCTTTCAAATCGCTGTGCACGAAGCTGAAGTTGTCACTCAATTGTTTGCCGTTGATGGTCACCGACTTCACGTAGATGCTCTCTTGGCTGTTGTTTTCTGAGGTGATGGTGAATTTACCGTCCGCGACTGGAATCACGGCTTTGTCGAACAGAGGGCGACCGATGGTGTAGCTTGCTTCGCCCGGAGTGACTTGGTAGAAGCCCAATGCAGACATCACATACCACGCCGACATCTGACCGACGTCTTCGTTACCAATCAGGCCTTCATGCGTTGGGTGGTAGAACTCGTTCATCGCTTGGTCGACGATTTCTTGTGTCTTCCAAGGTTCTGCCGTCCAGTTGTAGAGGTAAGGCACGTGATGATCTGGCTCGTTACCCATCACGAACTGACCGATGTAGCCAGACATGTCGTGTGATTGGCTCGTATCGGCGTTGGAGTCTGCATTAAACAGCGCATTCAAGTTAGCGAGGAATGCCGCTCTGCCTTGTTCGGTTACGTCTTCAGGAAGAGAGAAGTCAGTACGGTCGATGTGCTCGCCACCCATCACGTTGGCCAGACCGTTCAAGTTGTGTGGTGCAAACCATGTCCATTGCCACGTGTTGCCTTCGGTGAAGTCTTCGCCTCGGTGCTCAGCACGGTAAGGCCAGAACACGTCACTTTCATTCAGCGCTTTGCGGTCTTTACAGGCGTTGTAGTCCATACCGTCTGGGATAGACAGCGCCATGTTCTCGTCCAAACATTCTGCTTTCAGGTTGTTTGCCCAAACCTTGCTGCCGCTGTTCATGTAAGCCGGACGCATAAAGCCCGTCGCACCCAATGCGTTGCCTTTGGTGTCTTGCAGTTTGCCGTATTGCTCTGGGTTGTAATCGAAGTAGTTCTTGAACGATTCAGAACGTGCCATGTAGCGGTCGTACTGTTGGTCGTTGCCCGCAAGTTTAGCGATCTGAGCGATACACCAGTCGTAGTAAGCATTCTCAAGACCGTAAGACACTGACTCGTTCACCAGTTCGTCGTATTTATCGACTTTTAAGCCTTCTACGTAACCCGGTTTGTCACCAGAATCCGGCGCCCATTTGGTGTTAGCTGGAATAAAGCCGACGTCTTCTTGGTAGTCGTTGTGACGCGTCATGATCGTGAAGCGTTTGTCACCGTTCCAAGCATCTTGGTAAGGCACCCAGCTCTCTGTTTTATCGAGGTTGAAGTTGACTGTTTCGTCTGCAGCTTTTAACGCCAAATCAAACTCAGCAGCGGTAAAGGCTTCTGGGTGTTTGACCATGATATCGGCGATAACCGAGACCGCAGGATGACCGACCATTTCACCGGTGTAATCCGAGTGCAGTTCCCATTTTGGCAGCACGCCGCCCGTTTGGTATTTGTTCAATAGATCGCGTGCGTGTTCAATCGCGCGGTCTTTGTCGATGATGGTTTTCAGGGGGTGTGCGGCGCGGAAGGTATCCCACATTGAGTACACTGAGTAGTTCACTAAGCCGTCTTCTGCTTGGTGCACTTTGCCATCCATACCACGGTATTTGCCATCCACGTCTTGGTATAGGAATGGAGCAACAAACGTACGGTAGAGCGAGGTGTAGAACATGGTCTTGTCGGCTTTGTTGCCGCCTTCCAGTTCAAACTCGCCAAGGATGTTTTCCCAAGCCACGCGGTTTTGTTGTACGACGTTGTCGAAATCCCAACCGTTGGTGTCTGCTTCTAGGTTTTTCAGTGCGCCGTCAACGCCAGTGCCAGAAATCGCTACTTTGACCACCAATGGCTCATCGCTCTTGCCAAAGTTCAAATGCGTCAGGACATCGTTTGCGCGTTTTGCCAAACGTTCTGGGTCAGGTTCTGGTTCACCCAGCATTGGTTTGTGCTCTGCGT
The DNA here is from genome assembly GCF_905175355.1 of Vibrio sp. B1ASS3. Taxonomy (NCBI): domain Bacteria; kingdom Pseudomonadati; phylum Pseudomonadota; class Gammaproteobacteria; order Vibrionales; family Vibrionaceae; genus Vibrio; species Vibrio sp. B1ASS3. The sequence goes on along the minus strand of NZ_HG992743.1, from coordinate 1,800,777 downwards.
AGCCGCGGTAATCTTCTAAGCCGACTTCGGTAGCGTCAGTTGGAGTGAGTTTGCTCTCAGAAGCCAGCTTGGTGTACAGGTTCTCTTCAATGATTGGATCAGAGAATTCTGCTGCGAAGAACACGGTTTGCCATTGACCCCATTCGTTTGAGGTACGCGCGCCTACGACTGTGGTGTCGTTTACGCGCTTGTAGTAAATGCTGCGAGAGTGGTTGCCGTATTGCTCTAACAGTTCGTGTTGGAGGTCGATGCGTACTTTGCGGTCTTCACCCGGTTTGAAGGTGTAACGCTGGAACGCCACGCGGTCGGTTGCCGACAGTTCAGCTTTTACGCCTGTTTCTACAAGGTCAACCGAGTAGTAACCAACTTCGGCCACTTCCGAGCTTTTATCCATGGTCACGGCATCGGTATTGAAGCCTGTGTATGGCAAGAAGGCGAAGTCGTTTAAATCGCCTTTACCTGCGCCAGAAATGTGGGTCATTGAGAAGCCAGAAAGCAGGCTGTGCACAGGATCGTATTCGACTGGCGAGCCTTTGCCATTCCAACCGTTTGGATCGAAGTTATCTGGGGACGGTTGAATCATACCTTCTGGCATAACTGGAGACGGGTTGACGTTGCCAAGACCTTTGGTGCCGATCAAGGTATCAACGAATTCCAAAGTAGGGGTAGAGACAACTGGAGTTTCTGGATCAGAGTCGCTGCCACAACCAGCAAGACCAAGCATGGCGGTTAACACTGCAGTAGAGAGTAGGGTTCTTTTTAGTTTCATTGTCTTTATTCCACGAGAAAAGGGGACACCAGGTCCCCTCAAAATCATTATTCGCCTAGGTTGGCTTGCATTGCTTCAGACTTGTCAGCTGTCATCACGAAGTGCAGTTCGCCGCCTGCTTTGAATTCGCTGTGCTGGAAGGTGTTGTACACATCCAGAGGCTTACCGTTGATGGTTACTTCTTTGATGTACATGTTGTCTGGACCGTTGTTCTCAGCCGTTACCGTGAACGTGCCAGAACCAATGTCTACCGTCGCTTTGTCGAAGATTGGACGACCGATGCTGTAGGTTGGATCGGTTGGCGAGATTTGGTAGAAGCCCAGTGCTGACATCAAGTACCACGCCGACATTTGACCTACGTCTTCGTTGCCGATGATGCCGTCTGGCGTCGGTTTGTAGAACTGGTCGTAAACTTGGTCTAGGTATTCCTGCGCCTTGTAAGACTCTTCAGTACGGTTGTACAAGTAGATGACGTGGTGCGAAGGCTCATTACCGTGAATGTACTGACCGATGTAGCCAGTCATGTCTTGGTGCGCTTCGCCGCCATTTGGATCGGCGGTAAATAGGTTGTTCAGCTTGTCATTCAGACCTTGAGTGTCGCCCATGATTTCAGTCAGCTTGTCCAAGTCTTGCATGAACGCCCATTGCCACTGCCACGCGTTGCCTTCTGTGTAGTAGAACGCGTCAGACTTGTAAGGGTCGAAGTCAGTTGAAGCGTATTTCAGCGCACATGGGTCGCCTTCTTTCAGTTCTGTCGGTACAAAGAAGCCAGTGCCGTCTGCGTTACCTGCTTCTGCATCCCAGTGTTTCAAAGAGTTGTAAGAACGAGCTTTGAACTCTTCATACGCGTCCATATCGCCAGCGGCTTTCGCCATTTCTGCGATCGTCCAATCGTAGAATGAGAATTCCAACGAGTACGACACTGAGTTCCAGTTCGGGTAACGAACACACTGTTCTTTCTCGTGGTAGTTCAACTGACCTGCCATGAGTGAGCTTAGGATGTCGTCATGAATCTGTGGGTACTCATGCGGTGTGTATCGAGCTGATTTCACTGATGCGGTGTAAGCTTGCTCTGCATCAATCAAGCCTTTGGTTACCGCATCGCCCAGAATCGCAGCCGATGGATAGCCGATCATAGTGCCGGTTTCTGAGCCGTGACCTTCCCATTTCGGCAATAGACCAAACTCGTCGTTGGATTTACGAATCAAGTCTTTCACGTATAGTGTTGCTTGATCTGGGTCGATGATGGTCCACATTGGGTGAACCGCGCGGAACGTATCCCACGTTGAGTAAATCGAGTAGTTTGGTGTGTCGCCATCTTTCAGTGTGCGCACTGTGCCAAGCATATCCACGTATTGACCATCCACATCGTAGAACTCGATTGGTGCGATCATCATGTGGTACATGCCGGTGTAGAAGTTGGTTTTCTCTGCGTCTGTGCCGCCTTCTACTTTGATTTTCGCTAGCTTCTCAGCCCACGCGTATTCCGCGTCTTCTTTCACTTGTGCTAGGTCGAAACTTGGTGTTTCCGCTTCTAAGTTTTTCTGTGCGCCTTGCCAGTTAACTGGAGAGATACCCACGCGGATTTCAATTGGTTCTTTGCCTGTGCCGAAGTTTAGGTAAGCCGTTAGATCATCGCCTGAGTAAACCGCACCATTACGCATTTCGCGCGTTGGTTCTTTGTCTTGTTCACCCAATAGTGCTTTGGCGATTGGTTGGTTGAATTTCGCATAGAAGAAGATGTCTTGACCTTGGTGATCTTGCCCTTGGAACCAGCCAGTTGAGGTTTTACGACCGCGAATGGTGTATTCGTCCACCACTTCTACTTTGTTCTTCAAAGACTTGCCGTTGTTGTTCATTAGGGTATGACCTAAATCGAACTTCACGTTGCGGTCTGCGCCATCAGCAAAGGTGTATTTGTGTAAACCAACGCGTTTGGTTGCGCTCAGTTCCACTTCGATTTGACCTTGGTTCAGCTTGGTTTTGTAGTAGCCCGCGCTTGCTTCTTCATTGGCTTTGTCGAAAGAGTTCAGTTGTGTGTTTGCCATGTCTGCGTATGGCAGAACCAAGATGTCGCCTAAGTCCGTTGCGCCTGTACCTGAAAGGTGAGTATGGGAGAAGCCGTACAGCGGAACGTCAGTGTTAACTACTTCGCCAGTTTCGTAGTTGGATGAATCCCAGTAGCCAGATGCCGAGTGCCAAGGGTTAAGTCCTGATTCGTGATCAGTGTTAGAACCGATGAAAGTATCTGGAGACAGTTGAACCATACCTGCCGGTACCGTCGCGCCCGGGAATGTATGACCAGAAGCTGCTGTGCCGATCATAGGATCGACGTATTTCAATACCGCAAGATCAACAATTGGATCGCCCGGTAGTGAAGAGGAAGAATCGTTGTCGCTGTTACAGCCAGCCAAGCCACCCGTCAGACCAACCAGGATAGCCAAAGAGATAAGATTACGTTTAAACATGTGCATACCGTTTTGTCGTTATTCGTATATAAAAAGTGTTTATAAGAGACTGTTTATAAAGGACTGCTTATAAAATTTGCTTGTAGGAATAGCCGGGAGATGCGCTCCCCCCGGCTGAGTTGTCACTATTGGGATTAACGAGAACCTGCTGGCATCTCGTCTTCATGCAAGAACTCACCGATGCCTTGTGCTGGTGGAAGATCTTGTTCTAGAGAGCCCCAACGTTGATTTGGTTTGTCGCCCATCACGAACTCCAAGTCACCGCCGTACATGATTTCGTCATGAGTCAAGTAAGTACGGTTGAAGTCTTTGCCGTTGTAGCGAGCCGATTGAATGAAGATGTTTTCGCGGCTAACGTTCTTCGCGGTCACCGTGAACTTCTGGTTGTTGCCGACATCGATAGACGCGCTTTCAAACAGCGGAGTACCGATTTCGTAGATGCCAGAAGAAGCGTTCACTGGGTAGAAGCCAAGTGCACGGAACACGAACCACGCAGAGAGCGTACCGAAGTCGTCGTTACCACAAATGCCGTCAGCGGTGTTCTTGTAGCAAATGTTGGTTGCTGCGGCGATGGCTGCCTGACCTTTCCAAGGTTGACCCACGTAGTTGTACAGGTACGGTACGTGGATATCTGGTTCGTTACCTTGCACGTGCTGACCAACGTTACCTGTGTTGAACACTGGGAATTGGTTGTCGCCTGCGTTGCGGTCTGGGTAGGTTGACCAGTACTCATCCAAGCGTGCTGCGAACAAGTCACCGCGTTCTGCTTCAGGGTTTTGTGTCTTGTCGAAGCGTGTCATCAGGTCAATCAAGCCATGAATGTCGTGCTGAACACTGAACGAGTATTGCCAGCCGTTCGATTCAGAGAATGACCAGTTGAACATGTCTGGACGCCAGTCTTTACCAACCGCGCGACCGGTGATTGGGTCTACCCAACCTGCATCGATAAACTCGCCATCATAGTCACGTGCTTTAAACCAACCTTGGTATTGCTTACCGCCGAAGTCGAATTGCGCTTGCCAGTTTTTAGAACGGTTAGCGAACTCGGTGTAGCGTGGATCTTCTTCACCGAAGACTTCCTTGATCGATTGCGCGATTGCCCAGTCGTTCATTGAGTATTCAAGCGAGTAAGATGCTGTCCAAGAGTCTTTAAATGGTGAGTGACCGCCGTAAGAATCTGGTGGAGTATCGTGCAATTGCGCTGGCACGTAACCTTGTTCTTCGTACTCTTTGATCCATGCTACGCCTTGGCTCGTTGCGGCGCGCGCGTCAGTGATCATCGCTTCAACTAAACGTTCTTTAACGTCTTTGCGCTCTGCTTCTGTGAAGCCAAGATCGATCATGCGTTTTTCTAGTGAGCCTTTCGACAACACATCGTGAATCACAGGCGTTGAGTGCATGCCCATCATCATGCCTGTTTCGTTGCCTTTGAATGTCCACTCAGGCAGGCGACCTTTGCGCACGTTGCCTTTGTCATCCACCCATTCTTCTTCAGCGTAAGACAACATAGACAGCACCACGTCTGCTAGGCGGTCAGGTTCAAGAATCGAAGACAGCGGTTGAACTGCGCGGTAGGTATCCCACAAAGAGAAAGTGTCGTAGCGCGTGAAGTCTGCTTTGCCATCTTTGTTAGCATCGGCAGTGCGGATTGACTCCTTCAGCGTATCAATCTTATCACCCCAAGGTGTGTTGCCATCTGGGTAAGCGTTGCGACCTTGGTGAACTTGGCGGTAGCGACCATCTAAGTCAGAGTGAATGGTTTGACCTAGGTACGAGTGGTACATCGCGGTGTAGAACGTCTGTTTGTAATCTTCGTCGCCAGAGACTTGGATCTTGCCGAGTTCGTCTTCCCACTTCTTCGTTGCCGCTTCGCGTACTTGGTCGAAGTTCATGCCCGCAACTTCTGTCATGTTAAGAGAAGCACCAGACTTGCCATTTTCGCCAATCTCAACGTTTGATAGCGCCAATTTCGCTTCAACCGTTAAGCCGTCTTTGGATGTGTCGAACTCTACGTAAGCACGCGCGTATTGGTACTTGCCGCGTGTTTCGTTACCGATTTCTGTAATGCCTTCTGGCACGTCCATGTAACGACCTTGCTCTTTATCGTAGTAAGCAAAGCGAACGTTTTTGATTGGCTGGTCGAATTCCATCACGAAGAATTCTTTTTGGCTTGGGGCCCAACCATCAGAGAAACGGTGACCTTCTAGACGGTTATTGTCTTTGTCCCATTTCAAGTAAGAATCAGAGGTGTAGTCCCAGTTAATTTTGAAGCCAGTGTTCACGATGATTTCTGACTTCTCATCACGAGGGAAGGTGTAACGGTGTACACCAACGCGATCAGATGCTGTCAACTCAGCTTTGATGTCGTAATCCAATAGATCGACTTTGTAGTAGCCTGCCGTCGCTTGCTCGTCACGATGTTGGAAGCGAGACGCTTCTAGGTTTAGCGTTGCCGAACCTTCATCAATCATGTAATCCGAACGCGAGTTGATTGGCATGACGAGAATGTCGTTCAAGTCGCCAGCACCTGCTCCGGAAAGGTGAGTATGAGAGAAACCGGAAGTACGTGCGTCGTGGTAGTAGTAGCCTGAAATGTATTCCCAGCCGTTAGAACCGTTGTTTGGAGAAAGCTGCACCATGCCGTGTGGTGTGGTTGCACCAGGGTAGGTGTTGCCTAGGTTACCTGTGCCGATGAATGGGTTGACGTAGCGTGTTACGTCCATATCGGCGAAATCTACTGGGATGTGAACGCCCATGTCGATTTCAGGTGTTTCTGGGTTTGGCTTGTCATCACAGTCGCCATCGCCAACTGGAGGACATACTGGCTTGCCGCCGTCAGGAATATCCGGCAGTGCAGGGTTGGTGTCACCGCCTTCATAAATGTTGGTTGTGTCGTCGTTACAGCCAGTCAGACCGACTAGACCACTGAGAACTGCGCAAGCGAGTAGGGAAGGTTTGAATTTCATTTTTAAAGCCTTGTAAATTGTAGGGTTATATAATTAAAAAAATCAGGGGTATTACTAAAACTTAAAAACTTGAAATAGAGCCCTTTGGGGGAAAGGGCTCTTAGGGGGAGGAGCTTAAGGTTTAAGCTTTCACAAGAGTCGCTGCGTTACGCATCGCTTCTTTCGTTGAACACTCAACAACGTTTGCTTTTGCAAAGCGGTGAGCGTCTTTTACTTGGATATCGTGAGCTAGAATAACCAGCTTCGCGTTTGCTACATCTAGGTCAGTGATGCGGTTCTGGATACCGTTTTGACCTTGAGTTTCTACTTTGATTTTCAGACCTGCTGCTGCACCTGCTTTCTCTAGTGCTTTCGCTGCCATGAATGTGTGTGCTACGCCAGATGGGCAACATGTTACTGCTACGATGTCGTACTCGCCTTCGCCTGCTGCTGGAGCCGCTTGAGCTTGTGCAGGTGCTGCTTCAACGATTTCGTCTTCTGCTTCTTCTTCTGCAACTGGTTTCCAGAAGCCAACGATAACTGCTGTTGTTAGTGAGCCTAGTGCGATACCCACAACGTACATTGGGATGTTGCTTGATACAGGAGCTGTGATTAGACCGCCCCATGGTGCGTGTAGTAGTACGTCTGTTAGGAAGCCGAACACACAGCCAACGATACCACCAGCAACGATTGAAGGAAGAACGCGTACAGGGTCGTTTGCTGCGAATGGGATAGCACCTTCAGAGATACCGATAGAACCCATGATTGCTGCTGCTTTACCTGCTTCTTGTTCTTGCTTAGTGAACTTCTTCTTGAATAGGAATGTTGCTAGTGCCATACCTAGAGGAGGCGTACAGATTGCGATACCAACACCGCCCATTAGCCATGGTTGAGTATCAACTTGAGTTTGAGCGAATAGCGTTGCTACTTTGTTGATTGGACCGCCCATATCGAATGCAGTCATACCACCAAGAATCGTACCTAGAACCACTTTAGAAGCGCCAGCCATAGAAGCTAGGAATTCGTTCATAGACGCCATGAAGATCTTGATTGGCTCACCGATACCCCATAGAACGATACCTGCAGAGATAAGCGTACCTAGTAGAGGGTAGATGAAGTAAGCGCCCAACGCAGTCATGTTAGCAGAAAGAGGGATCTTCTTAAGTTGGAATACCACACCACCTGCGATGAAGCCCGCTACGATACAACCAAGGAAGCCGCCGCCCATGTCAGCCATGATGCCAGAAGAGATCATCGCTGGCGCTAGTGCTGGTTTGTCTGCAATTGAGTAACCGATGAAGCCACCAAGAATAATTGGGAACAGCACCAGACCTTTAATACCGATATTAGAAATATCAGCCAATAAACCGTCCGCAGGAACCGCACCTTTACCTGATGCCATTACCGCCAGCGCCAGTAGTACACCACCCGCAACGATAAATGGAAGCATGTGAGAAGTACCGAATAAAAGGTGACCTTTCATGGTACTTAGGATTTTTTTGAAATCGCTATTATTACTAGCTTGAGCTGTGATTGTACTCATAATTTCACGCCTTATGAATTAATTAAAATATTTAGTATTTGGTTTTCGTCTTTTGCGTTATGAATATCTTCAATAAACTCTTCGCTAAATTTACCGAATAATTCTTGAAGAACATAAATATGGTGGTCGGCACCGTTATCTGGTGAGGCAATCATGAAGAATACGGTCGGTTTGACTCCCTCTTCGTCGCCATACTCGATGCCTTCGCGCTTTACGCCAACAGCGATTGCAGGCTCTGTAACCGCTTTGCTTTTTGCGTGTGGGTAAGCGATGCCGTCCATTGAAGTTACGCTTAATGCTTCACGCGCTTCGATGTCGGTTAAAAAAGCCTCTCTGCTGCTGATTCGATTATTTTCGAATAGCATTTGCGCTAACTCTTCAAAGACTTCTTTTTTATTATTTGCTTGAAGGTTGCCTTTAATTAAATTGACGTTTGTTAGTTCTGTAATCATTTTTTGACTCATTGGTACTGAAGTAATGAGGCAAATTTAATTAATGTTACGGTTTTCTGAAATAGTAAAAAAAATCCAATAACTATATTTTTGTATCACTGAGAGCTAAGTGTGATAGAAGTCATTAATATCAATGAGCTAGAAGGGAATTAGTATTGTGACTTATATTCCATTTATTTTGAAATTAATAATGAAGCTTGAAAATAAACGAGAAGGGAATCAAATATGGTTCAATTTTGCTATAAAAAAGATGCTTTGTGCTAAAGCTCCTCCAATAACCTTTTTTTAAGGTAATTTTCTGTCTCTTTGAGAAAAGAAATAAAGCGCTTAGGAGAGCTGATAGTGAACCCAGCTAGTTCCTCCCCTTGATACACATTGGCGAATGTAAGCTCCTAATTTGAAGCCAAGAGGAGGTTAGGAAGGGTTGCTACGTTGAATTTGGCTAATCCATTAAGACGGATTCTTGTACTTATGCAGCAAATCTAACGGGATATGGCAGTAGTCATTGGGAAAGCGCGTGAGTCGGTCTTGGTGCTCATCATCACTTGGTACGTAGTTTGTGAGTGGCAGCACTTCTACGGCGATCTTATCGGCATCTGGTCTTGCTGCGATAAACGCTTTAGCAATTGCTAGGTGTTGTTCGTTTTGGCTATAGACACCAGTACGGTACTTCTCACCTACGTCTTCACCTTGCTTGTTAACACTGTGCGGGTCGATGATTTCAAACAGATACCCGATTAAAGTTTCAACCGAAACCTGCTCAGGGTCGAACTGGGTTTTCACGCATTCTGCGTAGCCATCGTATTCGGATTGAGTGTTGTCCGTCGTGCCATTTGCTCGTCCTGCTTCGGTGCTAATTACGCCCGGAAGGTGGCGCATAAATTCTTGAACGCCCCAAAGGCAGCCGCCTGCGAAGTAAATTTCTTCCATCATTCTGTCCTGAAAAACTTTGCGCCATTATGGGCATCACTTTCACTCAAACACAACTCCAACCATAAAACAGGAACAACTCGGTGGTGATTTGCTCTCTTTTTTGTGCTGCTTTTCCTCGTTAGATTGAACGCAGTTAAGAGCTAGGGGGAATCCTAATGAAAATTGAACATATCGCGATTTGGACTGAACGTTTGGAAGAGCTAAAAGCCTTCTATGAGAAATACTTTAACGCCGTGTCTAACGACAAATACCACAACCCAACTAAACAGTTTTCATCTTACTTTCTTTCGTTTGAAAGTGGTGCACGACTGGAGTTAATGTCGATGGAAGGTGTGACCGCCTGTGAAAAATCTCATGCGATGCAGGTAACAGGATTAGCACACTTTGCCTTCGCCTTAGGATCAGAGCAGGCAGTGGATCAATTAACCAAAACCTTAGTGGATGATGGCTACCAATGGATCGACGGCCCGAGACAAACAGGTGACGGTTACTACGAAAGCTGCATCTTAGATCCGGATGGCAACCGTCTTGAGCTTACGGTGTAACGCGACTTAGCTTAATTCTATCGTTCACAGGCTGCTTTCATATGAAAGTGTTCGGGCGTATACTGCAAGCTCATCTATAAGGAGCGAGCCTGTGAACTCAAGACAAAATGAAATCCTGCAATTGGTTAATGACCGCAAACGCGTTCAAGTGACGGAGCTTTCTGACATCATTGGCGTGTCGGGCGTGACCATCAGGCAGGATTTGAACTTCCTTGAGCAACAAGGCTACTTAAAGCGTGTTCATGGCGCTGCGACGGCGCTACAAAGTGACGATATTGATACGCGACTCGAAGTGCGCTTCGACATCAAACAAGCGTTAGCCAACAAAGCGGCAGATTTGGTATCACCAAATGAAACTGTATTGATCGAAGGGGGCAGTGCTAATGCGCTTTTGGCTCGCACGTTAGCTGAACGTGGTGACGTCACCATCATTACTCCATCGGCGTACATCGCCCATCTCATCCGAAACACTTCAGCCAACATCATCTTGCTTGGTGGTGTGTATCAGCATCAAGGCGAGAGCTTGGTTGGACCGCTGACTAAGCTGTGTATTGAGAACATTCATTTCAGCACGGCTTTCTTGGGTATTGACGGCTTCCATCAAGACACAGGCTTTACTAGCCGAGACATGATGCGTGCAGAAATCGCTGAAACCATTATTGCGAAAAAGCGTCGTAACATCGTACTGACGGACTCAAGCAAGTTTGGGCAAATCTACCCATCTTCGATTGGTAAAACGAGTGAAATCTCGGTGCTGTTAACCGACGAAGCCGCTCCGAAAAGCGACCTCGAACAACTGAGAAAGCAAGGTGTGGAAGTGGTGTTGGGTTAAGCCGACTCACGAACAATGAGTTTGGGAGGCAGGATCAAGCTGTAAGGCTCACTGTCTTCTTGCTTCAATTGATTGATCAATCGTTTTGCCGCTTGTCTTCCCATCTCTCGTGCATTGGAATTAACGAAGGTGAGCGGCGGTTCAATTAACTCTGCTTCTTCAACGTCATCAAAACCAATTACCGAGACTTGCTCGCCGATAAACTGATCTTTACCGATGGATCTCCCTGCTCGATGTATGCCATAAACCGCGCCTAGTGCCGTCGAGGAATGGTGACAAAGAACCGCGGTAATCTGTGGATGCTCCAACAACAATTGCTGCACAGTTTGAGCGGCAGATGCTTGGCTTTTCTCACATTCGACCACCCACTCTGGTTTGAAAGGCAAACCAAACTGCATCAGAGTTGAACAATACCCAATACGCTCAGCACGACACAAAGAACTGCTCGCACCGCCGACATAAGCGATTCTGCGATGACCTTGCTTAACCAGATGCTCCGTCGCCAACTTGGCTGCGTACATGTTGTCTGGCCCTACATAGTCGATTTGCTTATCCACCGAAGCGCGTGAAATGCACACCATTGGCAGATTGTGTTGCTTGAGGTTTTCGACGTTGAACTGCTGGCTTTCACCAATCGGGCAAAATGCGATACCACCGACACCTTGGCGTGCCATGGTTAATACACACTTCTCAAACTTTTCTTGGCTATCCCCACTTTGAGCCAGAAACAGCATGTAACCTTGCTGCTCGATTTCTTCACTCAATCCTGCTGCGACTTCTGCGTAATAGGGATCACTGATGTCTTTGAGGATCAATCCAATGATTTCGCTGGAATTGGATCGTAGGTTGGCAGCGGCACGGTTACGGATATAGCCGAGCTCTCTGCGCACATTCTACTATACTTTTTGCCCCACAAAGTCTGACCATTTGAGGTCTCATAGAGCCACAACTATGGAGCCGAGATATTACTAAGCGTGGGCAAAAACACCAACCCGCTCGCGTTCCTTTTAATCAGAAAGAGAGCTACAGATTGGAACAACCTTCTAGCGGTGTTTTTGAACGCCTAAGCGATAAAAGGTTAGATGTTATCTCGGTCAGTAACCGAAAAGCCAAACTGTTCGAATACTAGATTCGTGATTAAGATAAAGTTAAGAGAAGGGGCTGCGTTCTGGGGATTGGTATGCCTGAAATTTGCTTTGTTAGTTGACAATAAAGGCGTTGTTGGGCTTTGTTGCTTAAATCGATGGAACTAAATCTAGAAGCTACGATCTGATCGGCTACACCCATCAATCGTCGTAGCCTCATGCCTAAACCTCGTTACAAAACAACTAACTGGAAGCAGTACAACAAAGCCTTAATCAACCGTGGTTCTCTGACCTTTTGGATTGATGAGGAAACGATAGCTGAGTGGAAACAAAACAAACAAGGCAAGCGTGGTAGACCTCGCCGGTTCAGCGACTTAGCCATTACTACTGCACTGATGGTGAAACGCATTTTCTCTATGCCATTGAGAGCGCTACAAGGTTTTCTAGACTCTGTATTTAAGCTAGCTAATATCCCGCTAGTTTGTCCACACTACACCTGTATAAGCCGTCGAGCCAAGGAAGTTGAGATTTCATTTAAAACTAAAACCAGAGGTGCGATACAACACCTGGCAATTGATGCCACTGGCCTCAAAGTTTATGGCGAAGGTGAATGGAAGGCTAAGAAGCATGGTACTGATGGGAAGCGCAGAGTATGGCGTAAGTTGCATATCGCAGTAGATACGAGCACCCACGAGATAATCGCAGCAGAGCTGAGTTTATCGAACGTAACCGATGCCGAAGTGCTCCCCAACTTACTCAAGCAGACACGTCGTAAAATCATCGAGATATCAGGTGATGGTGCTTATGACACAAGGAGTTGTCACGATGCTATACGAATCAAGGGAGCAGTTCCGCTCATTCCGCCACGAGAAGGGGCAGCCTTCTGGGAGCAAGGACACCCTCGAAATTTAGCAGTAGGTTGCCAGAAGCTCTACGGTTCCAACGAGAAGTGGAAAAAGCGGTATGGCTATCATAAGCGCTCACTATCAGAGACAACAATGCATCGGGTGAAACAGTTGTTAGGTGGAAAATTAAGCTTAAGAAACTACAACGCTCAGGTTGGCGAAACTTATGCCATGATCAAAGCGCTGAACAAGCTAACAGGGCTTGGTATGCCTGAAACTCAGTATGTTGTTTAAGAAGCGTTCAACATGGGACTGCCATGTCTTCTCACCGAATTAAGCAACAAAGCCTGGTAAACGTGGTAGAGGCTTTCAATACTCTGATACAGCGATTGATACTGCCTTGATGATTAAAGGAATATTCTCACTACCATTGCGTGCTCTTCAAGGTTTTATCGACTCTATCTTTAAGTTATTGGATGCGCCGCTGACGTCCCCAGACTACACCTGTATCAGTAAACGCTCGAAAACAGTCCAGGTCAAATACCGTAATAAATCTAAAGGGGCTATTCGTCATATAGCCATTGACTCAACTGGCCTTAAAGTCTTTGGAGAGGGTGAGTGGAAAGTGAAGAAACACGGTGCCGAAAAACGTAGAACATGGCGCAAGCTGCACTTAGCCGTTAATGTAGATACCCATGAAGCCATTAGTGCCGAGCTCAGTCTGGTCAATGTTGGTGATAGCGAGGTGCTGCCAACGTTGCTTAACCCTTTACGTAGAAAGATCGATGCTGTATCTGCTGACGGAGCATACGACACAAAAAGTTGCCACAATACTCTGAAAAATAAAGGTTGTACTCCGTTAATACCACCTCGAAAGAATGCAGCGTTTTGGGAAGATGGGCATCCCAGAAATGAAGCAGTAGAGGCTCTGAAAAACGGAAGAATAGCGGAGTGGAAATCCGAGTCTGGTTATCACTATCGCTCAATATCTGAGACCGCAATGTCACGATATAAAGGACTAACAAGCGGTAAATTGAGCTTGAGATGTTACAACGCTCAAGTGGGTGAAATCATGGCGAATGTCAAAGCGATAAACAAAGTCATAGGACTAGGCATGCCTGTTCGAAGCTAACGTTTAGCTACATATGGTGTCGTTGACCTTCAAGATGATTTGATCAATAACGCCCCTAAGCTTAGGAAATGAATCACGCATCAAAGCTCCGTATGATGCAAAACTGAAACATATGCTATTGTATATTAGTAGTAAGCTAATATGTAAGTCTTCTACCACTATGCAAGATAAATATATGAACGATTTTTCTACGATATTACGTAAGTACAGGAAAGAGAAAAACAAAACACAATTAGAATTAGTAAGTGACTTATCAAGTTGTAAAATTAACGAATGTCAAAAGCTTGACTCGTGTACCTACTCAAGATGGGAAAGTGGGAAAACTACACCTAACCTACGCAAAGCCGCAAAAATTCTCTTGATGCTAGGGCTCAGTAAAGAAGCAGAGCAGGTTATTTTTAAAGGAGTTAAATACAGATCAGAATTTGAAAATCTATTGGGCAGAAAATATGGTCATATAGCTTGCGCTGGTGATATATTTTACAACACGTGTACAAGGAATAATATAGCTGAATATACGTCAAAAAAGGAGTGCCCTGAATATTTTGTAAAATCTTATAGGCATTTTTTTTCGAAAGACAATCGAGATGGATTGCTAGAAGATGAGTTCAATCCAAAAATCACACTTTATACAAACAAATTTAATGTTCCGATAGGACACATTGTAATATCAATGGCTACTAAAGAGCAGTTGGATAAAACAGTATATCGCACTAATCTTATAAAAACAGAAGATAATTCATCGATTTGTATCATCGCATCACAATATGCTGCTCAAGATAATTTACTCGAAAAACAGCTGAAATTGTTACAAGAGTGGTTGTGTAATAACTTAGATATTCTCGAGCACGTCTTATACATCTGTAGCTCAAATGAGGCATCCAAACTATTGGAAAAAATAGGAGGAAGGGTTTCATCCTTTGGACCACAAACGAATGCTAATCAAGGTCTGAAATACTCAACAAAAAATTATGAATGGCTAGCCTATTCCTTTCAGCCTATAGACCTAATTGTAGCAATTATAACGATAAGAGCATTTATGTTCAAAAAAGCAACCAAAGCACACATTGTCAATAACCATCACTGATGGTGTTAAGAATTCAATATCTTAGATATTTAGGATACAATCCAAGCGTCTCTCAAAGTGAATCGCTAATTGTGACAATGTCATATTTCAGTTTTTAGTGGCTTTGTTGCTCAAGTCGATGGAACTAAATCAAGAAGCTACGACCTGCTCGACTACACCCATCAATCTTCGTAGCCTCATGCCTACACCTCGTTACAAAACAGCTAACTGGAAGCGATAGCCGAGTGGAAGCAAGAAAAACAACGTAAGCGTGGAAGACCTCGTCGATGCAGTGACTTAGCTATTACTATTACACTGATGGTGAAACATGTTTTCTCTATGCCATTGAGAGCGCAGCAAGTTTTTCTAGACTCAGTATTAAACTAGCTAACATCCCCTAGTTTGTCCCCACTACACCTGTATTAAGCCGTCGAACTAAGGAAGTCGAAGTTTCAAAACTAGAGGTGCGATACAATTGACGCCACTGGTCTCAAGGTTTATAGCGAAGGTGAATGGAAGGTTAAGAAGCATGGTACTGACGGGAAGCGTAAGTTGTATATCGCAGTAAATACCAGCACCCACGAAATAGTCGCAGCAGAGCAGAGCTTATCTAACGTAATCGATGCTGAAGTGCTTCCCAACTTGCTTTAAGCAGAAATTCAGCAAAATCAATGAGATATCAGGCGGTGGCGATTTTGACATAAGCAATTATTATGATATCATACGTGGTTAACATGTATACTCACTTGATTGAGCAACAAAGCCCCCTTTCTTAGAAGGAGGTAATTTACAAGATCAACATAACGGGAGTAATAATGAAGAAGATATTATTGTTAGAAGATGATTTATTTACCTCAAGGATAATAAAGAACAGGTTTGAGAGTGAAGGGTATATCGTAATTCAATCATTTGACTTATCGTCAAGTTACTATGCGGCTGTAGAAAATGAATTTGATCTCGCTATCTTTGATGTAACTTTACCATCAGGCTCAAGTCTCGACTCATTCGAAAAGTTAAAAAGTGTATTACATTGTCCAATTGTTGTTTACACTGCAAAAGAAAATAAAAAGATAGAGCTAACAAGTTTAGCTATAGGTGCTGATGATTTTTTGTTAAAAGAAAGGGGGCTTGATGTATTAATTTTTAGAGTTGAACGTTTACTGAAAAATAAAGATAGCAAAAAAAACAAAAAAGAAAATAATGGAAAATTTTTAGTAGACAAAAATGAAAGATTGCTAAAATATAAAGGCATAGAAGTAAAGCTTACTAAAAAAGAAGCAGCCATACTTTTCTATATTATCAGTCAAGAGGGGTATTTTGCTGATAGAGATGAATTGAGTTATGTTACCCAGGGACAGGGTTATGATGGTTGGAGCAGGTCATTAGACTTATCTATGAGTAGATTAAGAAAGAAAATTAAAGAAAAAAGCAATAATGGATTGACACTTGAGGCTATCAGAGGGAAAGGGTACAAGTTAATATTTAATTCGGAATAAAGGTATAATGAGAGTGACGGAAGTAAACTATTTATTGGAACACGTATGTTTCGGTGATGCTATCGAAGCTAATGAATTAGTGTTGACTTTTTACAATGAAATATTAAAACTTGGGAATAATACTTGTTTTAAAAGTGATTTTTTTGTATTGCAAGATGAAATGCAAAGATCTTTGCATAAACTGACCGGAAGTAGTGGTTTGATGGGCTTAAATTCTTTGTCGTGCTATATAAAAACAATTACTTATACTGATGATTATGTAATTAATTACTATCTGTATAAAAAATCAACAAAAGCGATTCTTAGTTATCTTCAGGATATTTTACTGATTTTGAGGAAATGAGTGGTAAATATGAAGACTAAAAATAAAATTATTTATATATTAGTGACTTTACCTATTTTTATTATAATGATTGTTGTTTTAAAAATCTATTCAAATCAACTCGTGAGAGATATGGAATGGGCCAATGAATATGCTATAAATATATTTAATGGTTTATTAAAATTACACTCTTCTGAAAGTTATTACAAAAGTAAGGTTTTTGAATTACATTCTAAAAATGACGTTAGCTTTGAAGATTTATTGAGTTTAAATCGCATTTCAAAAGACTTAACTTCGGCTCGATCAAAGTTTTTTTCACATCTTAAAAACGATAGAATATTGACTCAGCCTTTTATGGGAAAAGATGAATTTGAAATAATAAATAATAAATCATATTTATTTTATAGTAGGTTAAATAATGAATTATACAGAAATGCAGATGGTGATTTCAAAGTTTATTGGAGGGAATGGTCTGATTTAACAAAAGAATATGACAAAATTACAAGTTATTGGATTGATTACTTAAAGGAAGGGCAAAGTAAGAGAGTACATAAACTTGATATTATACAATCAATTCAATCGGTTAACATTTTAATTTTGGTTGTACTTTGTTTCTATGTTATTTTTCTTCTATTCACGGGTTTACTTAATCCGATTGTTTATGCTTCAACGTACATCTCTGAAAATAAAATGGAAAAGATATCAAATATAAATAGTTCTTTTTCAGATTTTAATCTATTAATACGTGAATTTATAAGGGTAGAAAGTGACGCTAAAAAATTACAACAATATATGCGAGAACAAATAAAAGAAAAAACAAACTTTTTGAATGTAATGAGTCATGAGTTAAGAACTCCATTAAATGCAATGTTAGGTTGCATAGGGTTGATCCGAAATGAGAAGGATTACGTTAAAAGAAATGAATATATAGCTTATCTTAGCCCTCTTTTGAATGAAATGACGGATCTTGTTAATAATATTTTAACTATTTCTAAATTGGAATCTAATATTGAGAATGTTCTGAGCATCGTGTCTACTAAAGACTTTGTCGACTCTTTGGTTACAAATATTGTAGGGTTAATCGGAGATAAAAATATAGATGTTTACTTTATTTATGACAAAGATTTTCCTCAAAAATTCGAAACCGATGAAGTGAAGTTGAGAAGAGCTATTTTGAATGTTATATCTAATTCAATAAAAGCAATTCATTTTAGTGGGATTATTAAAATTAGGTTTCTCTTAAGAGATGAACAACTTATTTTTAGTGTGTTTGATAATGGAATAGGTATTGAGAGTGAATTACTAGAAGATATTGTTAAGCCATTTAGACAAGTTGACTATGATATATCAAGTGGCAGTTCTGGATTAGGCTTATATGTAGTTAAAAAATTTTCAGACTCTTTGGGAGGAGTCTTTAAAATAAGAAGCAAGAAACATAAAGGAACACTATGTTTCTTGTCTATAAAAAATACGCATTTTGAAGGTAAGCTTAAAAATATTAACTTTGATTTTAAACCTAAAAACTATCAAGATAATATATATATTAAAAAGTATTCCATCAGTAATAAGTTATTTTCCATACCTAAAGACAATGGGATTTGTAATAAGGCCAAAGATCGTGTGAATATTTTCAATATACTAGATTATACTTCTAAAATTGATTCGTCCAATAGTGTTGGTTCTGATTTAAAAGGTTTAAACCTAAAGGTTTTGATTGCGGAAGATTACGCAATGAATATAAAGATAATAGAACGAATAGTAACTAAACTAGGCATATATGCTGAGTTTGCTAAAGATGGAAGTGAGGCTATTGAATTATATAAAAAAAATCGCTCTTTTGATCTAATAATTATGGATTTGCAAATGCCTAAAGTAAATGGCTTTGATGCCATAAAAAGTATAAGGAGCTTTGATAAAGACGTGATAATTATTGCATCTAGTGCCCATATGGAATCTGAAGTGCTGGACAAGTTAAAAGGCTGTGAGTTTAACGGATTCTTACAAAAACCTTACACTATTGATGATTTCTATAATTTGCTGAACGAATTGGATTTTGCGACACAAACTGCAGGAACTAAATAACCTGAGATTGGTTTAAGTCATCGCTATTAATCCTGACTTTTCAGCACTAGCAGGGCGGGAGCATGCTTTGATGAATTTAACACTCTTACCCTATAATCATCGTTCCAACCCGCTTTCCCCAGCTTTACTTCTTGGCTTGGAGCACTACAGTCACATTGTTTGAGCATGTTCATAAGAAAACGTCTAAAGAACGCGATGTTTGCAACGGCACCATCTAAAGTGATACGAGAGCTATCCTCTTTAAAAAAACATCTAAAACATGATGTTGACTGTTTTTAATCCGCCAATGCTGGCGAATATAGTGGCCTAGAAGTTTGTGGTTTGGCGACAGCAAACTAATAGTCTACCGTGCCTTTTCCGTTGGTCACTCGATGGCGTTCCACTGCTGCGATGCTTCTTACGGTCGGCCATTTCTCCGCTCAGTTATCGGGCAGTTTGGCTTTTAGCTGAAACACGTATCGCTCTTCGCTACGAGCATGTTTTTTCTCTATAATTTCAGTGACTATTTTCTCTTTGCCCGCATCAAAAACCGTCTGGAATTGCTCCACAACATCCGTTCTGAGCTTTGGCTGATTGTTCTTAACCTGAGCAACATCATGCGCTTGTTTTTCTTTGATTTTTTCTAGTGTTTCATGCTGACAATGCAATGCGTCAACTGTAACAACGCTTCCCTTTACATTTATAACATCAAGCATTTGCCGAACAATGCTTATCTCACCGTTTTTAGTTTCAGTCGGCTTTTGGCTTGAGACCACGCTCAGTGTCGTAAGCCGTTACTAGCTGTAATGCTGTATTTCTGTTGTTACGATAGGGGCTGCGTAGGACCTTCCCATCAAATGCGATAATGGGTTTGCTCTGAGTCGTTCGTTGTTCATTTATCCAATCTAGCAAAGATTCCGCAACAACGGAGCACAATATGCGAGCTATCGTGTGCCTACGTGGGATACCATGTTTGAATGGTTTATATTTTCTTAACCAATCGAGCTTTTCTTCTCCATAAAATTCAATATCTTGCCAACCTTCACATCCCGGTTCGATAGCGCTAATCACAAGGAACATCACATCAATAAGGTCGTGTTTCTGATTGATGTCCGATCGAGAATCTCTTAAGACAGATAAGTGTTCTATAAGGTTCAAAATGACTGTATTTCTGCGGGTTTAGCACCATTAGATCACATTAGTTAACAAAGTGCGATCCCCCCTCTGGTATATGCATGGGAGTATCTACATGTTTGTGAACTTTTGATTCCTTTTTGTTACACAGTGAGGGGGGGAGAGTGATTAAATATGGAAACATCAAAGGTCGGGGTAACTTAGACCGAGGTGGTAAATTAAAAATTATGTTTATGATGGAGAAAAAGATGAAAAACGTATTTAAGGTGTGTGCGCTTACAGCGATGATTGGTTTTGCAGGCGCAGCGATGGCTGATGAAGCGAAACAGACATTTGTGTGGACGGGGACGGTTACCCCTGCAAGTGTTGGAGGTAGTACTACAATCGTAAACAAAGGAACGGTTGATTTTGATTCTGGTATGTTGGCGTTTGCTGAAGCAGCAACGGCAGGTACGTATGATGTTATCAGTTCTAATGAAATTAGCTTCGGCGTTTCAGAAGCAGATCCTACGGCAAAAGATCACCAGTGGGAGCTGGAAACATTTGAATTTGCACACGGCGGCTCATTTATGCAGTCTGTTGACACAACTACGCCAGAATTTACTCTAACGGCAAATGGTGCGTCTGTAGTACCAGGTTCGAAAGAGTCTATCACTCCAGAAGTTGATAAAGTAACACTAAAGATCCAAAACGATAATCCAATCGACTTTGTTAAACCTGGTGAATCAGTGGTTGTTCAAGCAACAATCCTTGTTACACACAGCGTGTAATTTTTAATAAGCTAACTAGTACCTAGTGTTTTGCATTAGGTACTAGTCTTTGGAGATAAAATGAAGTTCTTCTACACTGTTATATTGTTGATGTTATCTGTTTCGTCTGTTAGAGCATTAGAAGTAGATCTTCCAATTAAAACTTATATTGTTAAGTCTGGTAGTAGCGGTAACATTGAAATTGAAATTGATAAAGATACTTATAACGCGAAGTATGATGAGTCCACGTCAAAATTTAAAGATCTCAAGGTTCCATTTAAGGTTAAAACCTCGAGTTCTTATTTTTCATTGTATAACTTATCACTGATTCAAAGTTCGAGTAAATGCGAAAGTGATTTTATCAATCTTAATTTTAAATTAGATGAAAGAGATATAAATGTAGGGGATGTCGTGAAAAAAATAAGCTTTGACTCCCATGATGGAAGTTATAGTTTTAAAAATCATTCCTTAAGTTTTATATTTCCGATAATTCTTCAAAAAGAAAAAAGTATACACTGCACCGGAAGTGCTTCTGTATTTGTGGAGGCTGTTATATGAATAAGTTAGGCATTTTCTTGATGTTACTGACAATAACCTCACCTCCTATCCAAGCTTATGAATATCCAGAAGAGTTTAGTGACTTTTTTGTCGAAACTAGGCAGCCTATTCAAATCATAGTTAGTGGAGAATTGCGTAGTATAGACGTAGATGCCTATATAAACTATGAGAGTTTTCGTATTGAAGAAAACTCGAATAGTTATCATTCGGTTTTGACATACTTAGATAAGATTGGCCTAAAAGAAGAAGCTTACAGAAAAATATTGCATGAACTAGTTTCAGGAGTTAGCACTGATTCAGGTTGTGAGGGGAAGTTGGATAAATGTATTTTGATACCTGAAGGAAGAGAGACTAAGTATATATTTGATTTTGATAATTCAATACTCAAGTTATTTATACCGTCAACCGCGATTGAAAGTAACGAGACTATCGAGTTTAATTCACCGTACAATAAAAATGGTGCTGTTGTTAACTGGATGAATGTTTATGGTTTTACTAATTTAGAAGGTGAAGAAAATCTTTCAATTAATAGCGAAACAACTGTAGGGTTACCTTTAGGTACATTGTCATTTGACAGCGAATACCAGCTTGGAGAGAATTCGGGGGAAGTATATAAAGCACTTTACGATGTTGAATATGAAGATATGCGGTTTCAGTTCGGTAGAGAACGTTATAACCCGGAAGTAAATACGACAGATTATTTAAATAACGGCGCTTCGTATTCTGGAGATGCGGTTCGTTTTGCTAGTAGTGCAAACTTATTAAAGGGTAGTTCTGATTCAGTACAGAGAATTTACTTCTACGCGCCTGCAAATGGTCAGTTAGAGGTTTATCGAGACGAGCATCTTATCTTAAACAAAGTGGTTTCTACCGGCAAGCAGTTTGTTAGTTACTCTGAGCTTCCAAAAGGGATGTATTCAGTGAAACTGTTGCTGAAAGTTTCAGGGCAGATTGTTCTGGAAGAGAGGCGAAATGTAGTAAATAATAATGAGTTTAGCCTGAGAAAAGGTGAAATAGACTATGCTATTTCTCTCGGTAAATTAAAAAGAAACACTGAAACGGATAATGAAGATTACGACGGTAAATACTTTTCTTCGTTAATAAACTATAGGCTTCTAGAAAACTTGTATATTAGTGGAGGCATTACAGCCGATCTTGATAGTCAATATTATCAAGTGGGAACCACATACATGCCATTTAGCAATAGTAGAATCGAAGCGAGTGGAGGCACATTCAGTGATGGTGATTACTACTTTAATGCTAATTTTTCTTTTTATCGTCTTTTCGCCGATTATCGTAAGTTTGAAGTGGAGAAAGAAAAAAACAAATTATATTCTTTAGCAAACCAACTATACGGTGAAAGCTCAAGAACGGAGTTTGGCATCGGATATAATGGCGATTTATTAGGCGGTAATGGTTATGTCAGATATGACTGGAGTAATTACGATGGAAGTGAAAGTAGTTATTTTACAACCAGTTATCACTCGAGCCGATTAGCCAGTGGGTGGAGTTACAAGTTATCGAAAGGTAGGCTTGACCTCAACGTAGGTTATGCTAAGTATGATAGTGAAGAGCCAGAGCTAACGACAAACATCTCGTATGTTTTAGATTTAAGTGAAGACATATCAACACAATACACAGTTTACACTGACAATGAGGGCTTTGAACACAATACAAATTACATCACCTTAAATAAAAAACAAGGGAACTGGAACAGTAATACATCTCTTGGAATGTCGATTGAAAGAGGTGATAAATTTCAGAGTGAGCTTTCGAGTAATATAAGCGGTCATACGAAAAATTATAATTTGAATGCTTATGGTTATATAGGTGAGGGAGGACGTAAAACATTTTCTACTGGCATAAGTGGGACACAGATATTATCTTTAGATGGAATTGATTTAACCAACGAAAAGGGTGACAGTTTCGTCAAGGTGACTAGGAAATCGGATATAAACAAAGAAGAAAGTGTCATCAAAATGTCTCTGAAGTCTGACAAAGGCTATGGGCGTTCTCGAGAGTTAATTGAAGAAACAACGATTGTTAAGTTGAGTGAGTTTAATGACATTGAACTGATATTAGACAATGCAGGAAACAATGTAGAAATCGAAGGTAAAAGATTAGAAGCTTACATACTTCCAGGATCTTTCTATAAGCTAGAGTCAAGAATAAATCAGTTGTTAAGTATGACGATAATTTTCGATGATGTATTCGGCGAACCTGTTCCATCGCTCCAATGCGTTGGTGAAGGTTGTGTTAGCGTTGAACCAGTGACCGATGATGGAGTATTCCGAGTTAATTATAAAAAGAATACACCTTTCCGGTTAGTATCTAAAAAAGGTTTATGCGTATATGATGAAGAAAGTACAGCGCGTTTTACAAAAGGTTACTGTCTTCCTGGTATAGATAACCAGAATGAACACAAATGGAGCGACTCTTCATCTTTATTAAATGACAAAAACAAAAATGATACTCTTGTTTATTTGGGAAGCTTTAATGCCGGAGAAGAATTTCGTTCTATAAAGGATAAGCTTAATAAGAAAAAAATTGTATTTAAGATATTTGAAGTGGCAGATAGTGTATTCATTTATGCTGATAGCACTTATGGTTTTAACCAGGCTCAACTTAATATTCTTAAAGAATTAGATGCATATGTCCTTCAGAAAAATGCTACCTTAGATTTACTTACATTAGAAACAAAGTTAGGAAAAAATGACAATGTATAACAAATTTAAAAAAATTATTTTGATTGGTTTGTTGAATGTCCCTTTTTGTTCTCAAGCTATTGAAATTAGCTCATTATTCAACGTCGCAGATAAGGATGGTAGCGCAACAATCAGTATTAAGAATACTCAGAATAAAAGGATTTTTTTAAATGCTGGTATGGCTAAACTTGAGGTTTTAGATGGAGAAATTCAAAAAACGCCCTATAACAGAGACAATATAGATGATTGGGAGATTGATGTAAGACCATCTAGAACAATCATAGACGTTGGTCAGAGTAAAGATTTCAAAGTAACGGTAAGGTGTAAACCTGATTGTAACGATGATATTGAGGGTTATTATCAGATAGCGTTTGTGCCAACTCCTTACTTTGACGCTAATGAACATCCAGATCAAGCTGTTCAAATGGCTGTCGGTTTCGGTTCGGTGTTTGTAAACCCAATCGAAGATGTCGAAATCAAGTACGAAGCAGAATATGACAATGATGAAGTAACCGTTGAAAATAAAGGGCGTTCTTTTTTGAAAGCTAGGATTATGAACTGCCCAGCGAATACAAAAACTGAGAATCTTGGTGAATGCACAAAAGCGTTTACGGTGCTTCCTGGAAGGAAGCTTAGTGTGAAAGTGCCCGAAAACATGCAAGGCGACTCTATTGATCTTCGTTTAGATACAAATCTAGATAAATATCAAGAAAGGGTTAAACTTAAAAATGTGAGGGAGCTCTGATGTTTAAGACGTTCCCGTTGTTTATTTTAATTTTAACTTCTCTTAGCGCAGAGGCGACGTTATTAAAAGGGAAGCTAGAAGGTGTAGCGTTTCACTGGAAAAATGCGCAACAAATATCGGGTAGTGGGGTTACTGAGTTTTTTGTTCCTAGTCAGTGGAACGTAGCGACAGGACTTGCTCCAACAACAGAGTTTGTCTTAGGGGGCGTAGCAAATCTTCCACCAACTGAAATTACTTTGAGTTTTGGTAGTGAAAGAGTGAACGTTCCAATGACCGTTGTTGGTTTCGAATATAATTTAGGCGATCTCGGTTCTAAAGTTAAAATCGGTCCCACAGAGTCTGGTCCTATATGTAATAGTTACGGAACGCATTCAAGTCACCTAGGATTATATGGTGGTGCTTATTGCACCTATTCAAATTCATACATGATTAACTCCGGAGCTGCTTATAATCCATACTCGTTTATACGCCCGATTGTTTCATTAGACATCAGTGAACTAGGAAAAGCATTTAAAGGGAAAAGCAAAGGTGTTTATGTAGGTAGTTTATCGGTAACTAGTTTCTACGATTACTATGTACCCTCAAATGGTATCCGGACTCGGCAATATAAGCCTGAAAACGTAGCCGTCCAAATAGAATACGAGCCTGGCTATGTAACTGATGTCATGGTGGTTGGTGATGAGAACATTGCACCATTTTATGATCTTTTGTCTAACACTGTGAGTGGTTACACTTCTTATTCATTGAATGCAAAAGGTTGGTTTCTCAACGGCTTGAAGCTTTCATTAAAACCTTTAAGAACTAAATATGAAATGATCGGGCCGGTTGGAGCTACTATCCCCTACTCGGTTGAGTGTTTTGGATGTGACACACAGTCACTAGTAAAGCAAGGATACGTAATTAATAAAGATGTGCACATTTCGGGCACAAATACAACTAACATTGGTTTTGATATCAAAATTAGTTATGAGGATATTGATCTGGGGGCGATCGAGGACGGTGAGTATCTTGATGTACTAGTGCTGATGGTAGAGCCTGCTTTTTAAATAAAAGAATCTAATATGAATAACCAAATCAAATTGAGCCAACTTGCTGCTTTGTTAACAATGTCGGTTTTCAGTTATCAACCGAACAACGGAATCGCTGGTGAGATAGGCGTTACAAATACTTACTTAGACTCTAACATAGGTGTAGTAGTTGACGAAGATAGAGATGAAACCTTTGCTGCGTTTAAAATTGGTGCTGGGTTTGAGATTGATAACTTTATTAGCTTTGGCTTTTCTGCGATAAAGACAGGAGATGAATCCGATAATAGAAGCGTCGCCGAAGTTTACACCACTTTGATGAGGCCACTTGGTGATAAAAGTAAAGTTTACATCAAGGGCAGCGTCAACACATTTGACAAGCCATTTAACTTAGGGGTTGGTTTTTTTTATCCGTTATCAAAGCATATTGAACTTACTGTTGGGTACGACTATTACAACGAATTGGGTTATAGCTTTGTTATAGGTGGAAAATATTTGTTTGGTTCTGTCGGTAATAAAGATAAATCAAAAGAATATGAATTTAAATCCAACGCAAAAAAAGACACTCTGAAAGAGTTTGAAGAAAGTACACCAACTATAAATGACAGTATCATAGATAATGCACAAAACATCAAAGATCGAGCCAAAGATTCAAGCTGTAAAAATAGAGGTATGGAGATAGTGCCGTACACGGTTAAATCTGGTGATTGGTTGCTTAAAATAGCAAGAGAAAATTGTAATACCTTTGAGGAAATTATCGAACTTAACGTATTTGTAACAAGTAGGGTTGACCAAATATATCCTAAAGAGACGATTAGGTTGTATAAATAGCAATATAACATGCCTCCCTAGATCATTTAGAAGAGGCATTTTTATAGAATTAATACGACTATTTTATTCTTAGAAAACTGTTCGATCTTATAGTAAAAGACATTGTGTGGGTTCGTATTTTTATTAAATTTTGAAATGTCAGCCTCTGTGTTGTGGTAGGTATAAGAACTGATTGGTATGACACCTCTCCAAGTCACTTTAAGTTCGAGGTTTTCGTTTTGTCGTGCACTCGAGAGTGACGGTGCCAATAGTAAAGCAAAAATTGCAATAATTAGTTTGTCCATAAATTTTCCTTAATTTCATCGTAGTCCGTTGCAGCCTATCCAAAGCTTTATAGAAGTTAGCGTAACAATTTGAGTATGTAAAGGGCGTTGTTGATCAAATCATCTTGAAGGTCAACGACACCATATGTAGCTAATCGTTGGCTTCGAACAGGCATGCCTAGTCCTATGACTTTGTTTATCGCTTTGACATTCGCCATGATTTCACCCACTTGAGCGTTGTAACATCTCAAGCTCAATTTACCGCTTGTTAGTCCTTTATATCGTGACATTGCGGTCTCAGATATTGAGCGATAGTGATAACCAGACTCGGATTTCCACTCCGCTATTCTTCCGTTTTTCAGAGCCTCTACTGCTTCATTTCTGGGATGCCCATCTTCCCAAAACGCTGCATTCTTTCGAGGTGGTATTAACGGAGTACAACCTTTATTTTTCAGAGTATTGTGGCAACTTTTTGTGTCGTATGCTCCGTCAGCAGATACAGCATCGATCTTTCTACGTAAAGGGTTAAGCAACGTTGGCAGCACCTCGCTATCACCAACATTGACCAGACTGAGCTCGGCACTAATGGCTTCATGGGTATCTACATTAACGGCTAAGTGCAGCTTGCGCCATGTTCTACGTTTTTCGGCACCGTGTTTCTTCACTTTCCACTCACCCTCTCCAAAGACTTTAAGGCCAGTTGAGTCAATGGCTATATGACGAATAGCCCCTTTAGATTTATTACGGTATTTGACCTGGACTGTTTTCGAGCGTTTACTGATACAGGTGTAGTCTGGGGACGTCAGCGGCGCATCCAATAACTTAAAGATAGAGTCGATAAAACCTTGAAGAGCACGCAATGGTAGTGAGAATATTCCTTTAATCATCAAGGCAGTATCAATCGCTGTATCAGAGTATTGAAAGCCTCTACCACGTTTACCATGATGGGTTTTGCATTGCTATGCATCTACGGCTGTATCATCGCTCCAGAACGTAACCGAGCCCCGTTTGCGCAAAGCCTTATTGTACTCCGCCCAGTTAGTTATCTTCCTTTTCGCCTTACCCATGTTGTCACCGCTCTAACCATCATAAAGGGTCAGATCGCAGGACTCGAAAAAGGTTCAACTGATTTAGGCAACAACGCCCCGCCAATCGCGAAAATCGAACCGCAGCAAGGCCAAACACTAAGAATAATCAAAGGGGGAGAAGGAGAACTGCCTCAAGACAAAGAGTCTGTATTTTACTTTAATTTCTTACAGATCCCATCCAATGCAGCCATCTCAAAAGTGGTTTCAGATGGCAATAAGCTTGTCGTGACAGTGAAGCACAAAGTGAAACTGTTTTATCGACCATTGTCAGTGGTTAATTACAAAAGAAATTGGGTTGATGATTTTCAAATACAGCTCATTAAATATCATGATGGAATAGCTAAGATTCGCATTAATAATAATCAGCCATTACATGTTTCTTTATCCTCAAGTATTTACTTTGAGCGTGAGGGTAAAAAATGGGCTACAGATGCGTTCGACCAACAAGGCATCAAGATTGGCATGGTAGGCCAAGCGGGACAAGTCTATGCCCGATTGAAAGAAACGAATAAAGAAGTGATTTTGCGTTGGGGAATGGGCAAAGAGTGTCACATTCGTTACACGCCACCTAAGTCTGACAAGGTCCTTCTTCTTACAGAACAAACCTGCATGATGAGGTAAACATGAACAATTCAATCAGGATGATTGGCCTATCCGTTTGGTTTGTAAGTGCATCAGTTTTTGCAACTTGTACCAAGCTGAACACAACGAATCAGAACTACTTGTCTGCGGAAGCGCAAAGCGCAGGCTATTACGTGAGTAATAACTTTGTTGGTGCCGCTGACGGATACTTTGGCCAGTATGGCTTGCCAAGTGTCATCAACATCAATAGCGGCAGCAACTTTCAGCCTTATGGCAGCGTACTCGCATCAGCAACGACGTCATTCTTAGGCGCTGCAAACCGCACGCCTTATGGAGATAAGCAAGTTTTGTTTCGCTGTGACTTAGCGGATAAGGACGACTTGTGGGAGGTAACTATTCACCCATGAGCTATTGACGACGGTTTACGCTAAAAATACTGGCGCCTGATAATCAACTTTCAACATGTGATGTTCGACGATTTCACGCAGCCATTTATAAGCAGAGACCTGCTGAAGTTTGGCTGTTTCTATCAGCGAGAACATTCGTTCGCGGAACTGGTCGCCTCGATATGAGCGAGTCACGTAACAACACTTCCTCATCAGTATGTAATTACGGAGAACTCGCTCCGCTGCGTTGTTTGTTAACGGGCACTCGGAGTCGTCCATAAACCGCCAGACCATAGCATCATCAGCGATGAGATTTCGACATCTACCTCGATATCGTTTTGAGCATTGATAACTACCCAATTTGAGCCAATGAAGCCAGCTCTTTCGTAACCGCCTGAGTCGGCGGTAATATTGGCTTTCGGTAATTTCTTCTTCGATATATCGGTGATGACACCTGAATACGCTATGAGCGATTAAAGCGAGTTTGTCTCCGATTTTTTGGTTTTCAGGACAAACGCTTTCCTCGATAGCGATGACGTTCCTTAATATGTGAGCCCAGCATAATTGGCGCTTAGATTCGTCGATATATTTGTAGGCAGAATATTGGTCAGTCACTAAAAGGTGTGAAACCGCTTCACCAAGTAGTCGTTTGGCAGCATGTTGGTTTCTTCCGCTGTTAATTTGGAAAAAGGCTACGTTATTGCTGAGTGCGGCCCACATCCAGCGTTTATCATTATTGCGCTGATGTGAAGTCTCATCAGCCATAATCAGTTTAGATGCTTTTACTGTGTCATGGATTTGAGTATGAGTATCAGCTAAGTATTCAGTGACTCGTCCTTGCGCCGCAGATATTGCACCTGTTGAGAAGTTAAGCTGGAAGACGTCTTTCAGCATAGATTGTATTTTACCTATGCTTTGGTGGTGCTGCGTCGCTTGGATTGCGATAAAGCTATGTAGATTTGGCCCCATTTGAACATCGGGCACAGACTCTGGAAGCTCCGCTTGATGCTTATCACCACACCATGAGCACTCGCCTTTAAAAATTTGATGTTCAACAAGCGTGTATGAGATATCTGGCAAGTCAAAGATTTGGTGTCGTTTATAAGGTTTTCTATTTGGAATAACACACCCACCGCAGTGGCATATCTTATTCGGTAAATATTGCTCAACCGAGGCGCTCTCTTCAATAGGATGAAGCAGTCGGCGATTGCCTTTATGACCTGGTTGAGCTCCTTGCTTTTTTCCAGATTTCTTCCGATTCGGCGAAGTATTTTTAGCTTTATTATGCAGGGGTTGTTGAGATGATGGCACAGAAGAGTTGCGACTATTTTGGTTTAGCCTATCTTCAAGCTCAGCCAACTTATTCCATAAAAAGTGGATGATATCTTTCGCCTCTTCAGGCGAATCGAAATCTGGCGGTGGAGGTAATGTTTTCTTATTCATACCTCCAGATTGCCACCACAAAAAGATCACTCAAGTTGAATGTGGGATCAAGTTAACTCAGTCACATAAATTTGCTGTCAATAGCTCCTGGGTGAATAGTTACTGTGGGAGTACTACTCGGTAAATGGTGATGATGGCTATGCGGGCCAGCATGACGTCCCCGATATTCCAGGAGCTTACTATTCGGATTATCGCTATGCCGCATTTCGTCTGACCAATTTAGCGACGGGTGAATACTACTCACGCTACTGGAAATCGAGAAAGCTCAACCCAGACGACATGTTTCAAGACAGCAATTACATTTATGTGCATGCCGGATTGTTCAGTGATGTCAGTGTTGAGGTTTTGAAAGTGACGGAAGAGCCGTACAAAAACTACGGTTTGAATTACGGTCGATACCGACCAACCGCACAACGTGTTCAAGGTTACATTGCGTTTAAAGGCGGCGGCCGAAGTGCAGGGCTGAGCGTTGGCTGTGACCACGGTGGAGGTTGCTACAGCGGCTGGTATGGCGATTGGCCTGGCGCATGGGGGTGGGCAAATCAAGTGACCTTCATCCGAGGCGCACTTTGCCAAGTTTCAGACTACACACCTGTGGTGACCATACCTAAAACAACGGCGGCGTCCTTAAATGGCGGCATATCTTCACAAGCCAATTTTACTATCGGTCTATCGTGTGAACTTGATGCGGAATCGGGAACCACATCCAACACCAGCAGCAGCTTGACCGCGACCAGGCCAATAGCAATTGGATTGCTAGCTAATTCAGCCAACGCCGTTAGCCAAGCCGAGTTGTTGGGACTTAAAACAACAGGCGGAGGTTTGACGTACTTGCTAAGCAATTACTACGGCAATGCGGGCGTGGCGGAAGGTGTTGGCATCAAGATATATGACGACTCGGGCACCGCGATGAACTTTTTGCCAAGCCCGACTACCGGAACGGGAAATTCTGGTGGGTGGTATGGCTTTAAAGAAGTCACACCACTGGAATCGACAGACACGTCTTTAGAAACATATCGAGGTCACTTCACGGCCTCACTAGAAAAAATAAGTGGCGAAACTGCCACCCCAGGGACAGTTTATGCACAAGCTCAAATTATCGTTACTTTTCAATAGCTTTATATGCTTGTTCTTTTTCATGGTTCTCAATCTTTGGATATCGACTGCGAACGCTGCTGTCGACATCGATAGAACTCGAATTGTAATGAATGAAGGACACACAGAAGCCGGCTTTATGCTGGCAAACACTGGCAAAGAAAACGTGCTATTGCAAATTTGGACAGATACAGGGGAGCTCACCGTTTCCCCTTCTGAAGTGGAGACGCCTTTGTTTGTTGTTCCGCCTATTTTCAAGATGGCGCCAGAGGAAGTAAGGGGGGCGCGTCTGTTACTTAATCGAGAAGATTTGCAGTTCGATGACCGCGAAAATCTGCTGTGGTTAAACATCTTTCAAGTAAACGAAGTGACAGATGAAGCCAATGCAAGCAGCCAAAAGATCGTTTTGCCATTGAGGTTGAGGTTGAAGGTTTTCGTCCGTCCAAAAGGCATCGAGAAACCGGGTAAACAAGCATTTGAAAAACTTCGTTTCATTAAATCGGGGGAGAACTTGAAGGTGGTCAACAACCTGCCATGGTATGCGAATTTTCTCGCTATCAAAGTAGGAGAGGAGAAGTTTGAAAGAATCACTGTTGAACCTTTCTCCAGCATTAATCTAACGCTGGCTCAACAACTAAAAACACAACAAGTACAGTTCGACATCCTAGGAGATGACGGCAATACAACAAACTATAAAAGTACCTTGGTTAATTAGCATTTAAGTGGTGGATTTATGAATTACAAGTTTGAGAGGGAGCTCGCTTCTTGGCTAGAGGAAAAGTCAATCTCTAGAAAAGAACTGATCGCGATTTTACAGCAAAATTATTACGAAGAATTTAAAGGTTTGGACACGATCACTTTGAGTCTTTGGTTGAACGGGAAAGTGGTGCCGCCTTTGTATAAACAGTTCTACATAGCACGTTCGTTGGAAGTGAGCTTGATAGATATCTTCCTTAATATCGACGAAAGCCAGCATAAATTTCCAGTGCGTTATGCATCGGTCGTGGCTAACTTGGTAAAAGCATTCGACTTCTCGTTAACCGCGCTCTCGTACTACAAGGTGACAGAATGCGTTCGAAGTGAAGTGCGCTGTCAGACTTACTATGAGCATGTGGATACATTCCAAGATTTTTACAGCAATGTGTCCGCTCTAGAGGGCTTCATCAGTGAACTTTATGCGATGAAGACGGACATCAAATATCAATGTATTTTATTGAAAAATAAGAGAGATGACATCGTTGGTCACTGGGCGGGCATCCTCAATTTGGAGAAGTTAAATAACCTACCAAGTTTTATTTCTATTCCTGAAAGTGAGCTAAAGCGCAGCTGCTTAGTGAAGCTGGGTTACTCAATGAACTCGACTCACTTTTTTGAATTAGTAGTGCAGGCTATTTGCTATGACTTACTCGATCTTTATAAGACAAAAGACTACGTATACATGTTTGTTTCTGGGTACCCAATTCTAGAACTGGCGAAAAAAGTGTTTAACGCAGAAGAAGTGAAGTACTACCCACCGAAGGACAGAAGCCAAAAAGTCGGCTTATACCTTGTTAAGGTGGATATCGTTCGCTCCATTGCAAACCCAATTTTGATCCCTAAGGTCAAAAAGAAACTTCAATGTCTGCAAGATACAAGCAAAGATTGCAGCTTCTGTAATTTGAGACAGTTTTGCTAGCTCTCACCTTATAGACTGACCGCGCGCGTATTATATAAGAACCCTTGTAAGCCCCAAAAAGGCACCTGATGTAGAGTGATATCGCTTCGCTCTAGGTGAGACTCGACCCGTTCAATGATCAGCTTTGTGCGGGTCCTCTTACTCAGTTCGATAACTTTGTTGTAGTAGTTGTCTTCGCCTGAGTGTTCGACTTTCACGAATTGATAGAATCCAGAAAGTAACTCTTGCTCTCTAAAATCAGCGTTGAGGTCATAATCATCCACGGCCAATAGCACTTTGTGGTCGCGGAGAAATTCAAAGCCTTTACGAACGCTAGAACAGTCTTTACAGACATTTCGTTCAGTGATTTCAAGGACTAAATAGGCGTTAAGCGCTTCTAACGCGTTCTTAAGCATTACAAGATCGCACAATAGATACTTATCGCATAGATTGCTTCTCTCTAGGTTGATAAAGAGGTGCTTGCCGGCGAAGTCACTCACATGGCGATTAATGTATCGCTCTAATCGAGTGACTAACGCACGGCTTAGATGTGGATATTTTATTTCTCTTTTATAGACGTCGTTAGCAAGTTTCTTTGAAAGATTAATAGGGTCGATCAAAACTTCGTAGCCAAGGTTTGTTCCGTTTTCATCGACGATCTCTTGTAGCTTGTAATTGATATCAGAAAGGTTGATCTTGCTGTTTTTATTTAAGTAATCTTCAATCAAAAAGCACATTTGTCCGTTATTCCATTTTCTTGAACATGATGGTGATGAACTCCATCTCTTCATCGGAGATAAGTGGTTTCTCATCGAGTAGCGATTTCCTTTTAAATTCAATGACGCCTTTGATTTCGTGGAGCTGTTCTGGCCTCATTTCATTAATGCGTTGTTTTATGTAATTAAACTCGCTGTGTTCTACGCTATTCATGCTCATTCCATTGCTAGTGTATTACTGTGTCGCGGGTTGTTATCAACGAGGTAAATGTAATAAAAACCACCAAGCATTGAAATGGCACTTCTATATAAAAATGTCCTAAACTGCTAAGCCTTTCTAAGTGCTCATATTTCCCTGTCAGGCTGTACCATTGATGTCGGGCTTCGCAATTCTCCTTTGGTTGCCATTGAATTGTTTGATTTTTGATCAGAATGAACTAGCGTCAAGAAAGGAGCAGGGAGAGAAAATATGCTGACTTTAAACTATCACGTCGAGATTGCCGCGACGCCTCAACGCGTATGGAGCGTGTTGACTGATGTCGAACTATACAAGCGATGGGCGCAAGCCTTTTCACCTCAGTCTCAATTTGAGGGTGCATGGGAAGAGGGAAGCGACATTACTTTCTTTGATCCAGATATGGGCGGGACAAGGGCGATCATCGATACGGTGCTACCGCTACAAAAACTCGAGTTTCATCATGTTGCCATTTTTAACCCGGATAATCGGCAGCAGTTGGATGGGGATTTGGCATCTAAGTGGAGCGGATCTCGTGAGATCTATCAGATCGAGACGATAGAAGATCGCTTGTTGCTGAGTATCACCATTCATACTCACAGTGATTTTGTGTCGATGTTCAATCATGGTTGGGAAAAGGCACTGCCATTGATCAAGCTCATCAGCGAAGAGTGAGTTTAGATTGCGGGTCAATTTGGGCTGACGACAGGTTGCTTGTGGGTATACAATAGCCGCCAATTTGCGCACCAAGAGAGTTGATGATGGAATTTAAGGTTGATACCCACACGCATACGTACGCCAGCGGCCACGCTTATAGTACGTTGATTGAAAACGCGAAATCGGCAAAAGAGAACGGGCTGGATATGTTCTGCACGACCGACCACGCTGAATCAATGCCGGGTGCGCCTCATTACTGGTTCTTCTCTAACCAGAAAATTCTGCCTCGCTTTCTTGAAGGCGTTGCGATTATTCGCGGCGTTGAATCTAACATCATGAACACCAAGGGTGACATCGATATTCCAGATAGTGTTGATCGCAATTTGGATTGGGTGATTGCTAGCTTTCATGAGCCAGTGTTCCGCCCAGCGGATAGTGCTACGCACACTGAAGCGCTGTTGAACATCATCAAAAACGGTCGTGTTGATGCGCTAGGCCATTTGGGTAACCCCAACTTTGACTTCGATTTCGAAGCTGTACTGAAGTGCGCGAAAGAGCACAATGTTGCGATTGAAATCAATAACACCACATTGAAAGGCAACAGCCGTGTCGGTAGCGTAGACCGTTGCCATGAAATTGCACAAATCGGTAAAGAGCTCGGTGTCTTCTTCACTACAGGCAGTGATGCGCACTTCTGCCACGATGTAGGTAACCTGAGCTTGGTGGGTGAGTTAATGGATAGAGTTGGCATCGATAGCAGTAAAGTTATTACTCACTCAGCACAACAATTCTTAGCCTTCTTAGAACTGCGTGGCCGTATGCCAATTGCAGAGTATGACGAGATTCGCAACGCATAAACTTGATTACATTTTTGGTTATGCAAGTGTTAAGGGATTGCTTTACACTGCTCGCATTAAAAAGCCGACTCAGAATTCGGCATTCAATGGAGAAGTGAAGATGTTACGTCCTTTAGTGTTGGGGTGTGCAATTGCGTTAGGCTCAACGTACGCAATGGCAGAAGCCGTCGACTTAAAACAAAACATGAAGCAGATGAAGATGGAATTCAAACAGGCGGCAGAAGCGTCTGATGTTGAAACCATGAAATCTGCGATTGATAGCTTGCAAGCGATCGTTGAACAATCTAAGCGTGGTAACTACCCACCAGAGAAGTTCGATATCTACCTAGAAGGTTTTAACAAGCTGACGGTAACGCTAGATAAGATTGAAGCGGATCTTGATGCAGGCAAGCTAGAAGAAGCGAAAGACCAACTGCGTGAAATCGATAGCCTTCGTGAAGAGTACCACGACAAACGCAACCCAAGTATCTGGAGCAAACTGTTTAGCTAACCGTTTATCCAACTTGAAGAAATGACCATCAGCCTGCCACTTCGGCGGGCTTTTTAGTGCCTGTCAATCGAGGTATTCAAGAAAACCTGTGAGGTAGCAACCACTTATTGATCCTGTTTTTGAGCTACCACTCAGAATTGGTTACGCTGTGTGAAATTTGTTAAGTCACCGTTATGCGTAGATTAATTCCTTTTTACCGCTCGATGTTATTTGCTAGTGCTCTCAGTTGGGTGCTAGTGACGCTGATGCCTGTTATCAATGCTCATGGTAACAGCATGGGCGTGTGGGCGACGTTATGTACGCTTAACGGTTTTGAGTTGGTTCAAATAGAAGAGGGCGACAATTCTGTCAGCCACAAAGGTAAGCCTTGTCCTTTTAGCCACTTCTCGACTTTTCATCACGATACACTTCCAACGACACCAATACTCTCAAGATTGAGCTTGGTGATTTCTGACAGCTACGCTTATTTGGCTCTAAGTGTGCGATTTGAAACGCCAGTTCCTCGAGCGCCGCCAGTTTCCCTTTTCTCATAACAAAAACAATTACAAGTAAAGTCACATAACACTGCCACTTCGAGCAGTGGTACTCCTGAATCTAAGTCAAATAGCGCCGCATACGAATACGTATGTGCAGGATGCGTTTGGCTGAATTTGGGTGTTCAACAATGAAAAAAGGAAAATACACATGTTGAGAAACTCGGCAAAGCCTCAACTCAAGGAAGCCTCACGCGCAAAATCCATCTACTTTATGACTTGGCGATGGCACTTCTACGCAGGTTTGTTCGTCATTCCATTTATGCTGATGCTTTCCCTCACGGGATTGGTGATGTTGTTTGATGACGAAATCGAACTGGCTCGATACGAAGCGACATTGCAAGTTTCACCACAAGAGCAAATGGTTCCTGTCTCTGCACAATTAGAAACCGTAAAGCAGGCGTATCCCGATTTTAATGTCACTCAATTTGTACCTGCTAAAACGGCTGATATGGCCAACCGATTCTCGATTCAAAACCAAGAAGGCAGCTCGTTAATTGTTGCAGTAAATCCTTATACAGGAGCCGTACAAAGCACCATTGACCGTGGTGATAGCATCTATGAACTGATGAACAGCATTCACGGCACGTTGCTCATCGGCGACCTAGGCGACCGTTTGATTGAAATCGCCGCAAGTCTGGGGATTTTGCTGTTGGTGTCTGGTTTGTACCTTTGGTTACCGAGAAACAACGCAAGCCGCGCTGGCTTTTTGAAAATTCGCTTTAACAATGGCCCTCGGATTTTGATGCGTGACCTGCATGCGAATTTAGGTGGCGTGCTGTCGATTGTATTGTTGTTCTTTTTGATTTCAGGTTTGTCGTGGGCAGGGATCTGGGGGGCGAAAATGGTACAAGCTTGGAATACCTTCCCAACCTACTACACATGGGGTGAGAAACCGGAATCTACACTGACACACAAAGATCTTAACCATGGCGCTTCAGAAGAGATGCCATGGAACTTAGAGCTTGCTGCTGTGCCTGAATCGAAAGATAAGCCCGCTCATGATCATGCCAATATGAAGGAAGAGATGGCATACGCAGGTAGTCATGATGCGCTCTCTATTGATGATATCATCCTCAAGGCTGAAATGATGGGCTTCACTGGTTATAAACTGTTTTTGCCGCGCTCTGAGACGGGCGTTTACACCGTTGCAGCTAACTCTATGGGCGGCGATATCTCCGACCCAAGACAAGATCGCACTAGTCATTTTGACCAATATTCCGGTCGCTTGTTGGTGGATGTCACATGGCAAGATTACAGTTTGTTTGCCAAGTTCATGGCGGCAGGTGTGTCATTGCATCAAGGTGATGTCAGTGTGCTTAACAAAGTGCTCAACGTAGTGTTCTGTTTGGCGTTCATCTTAATCTCAGTCACAGGTGTGGTGATGTGGTGGATTCGGAGACCAAGTCGCAGTGCTGCATTGGGTGCGCCACCTAAGTTTCAGCAAGACGGTATTTGGAAGCTTGGCTTAGTAACGTTGGTGATATTGTGTCTGGCGTTTCCGATGGGCGGTTTGGCGATTGTTACGGTTCTCGCACTGGATTGGCTGTTGTTCAACCGCGTAGAGAAGCTGAAAACAGCATTGAGTTAGCAACACAGAAAAGAGTGGAGTAGTAAAAGAGCCAGCGACGTGCTGGCTCTTTTTATTTCTGGTAAATCTCCAGCGGCAAGCCATCTGGGTCTTGGAAGAAGGTAAAGGCTTTGCCTGTGAATTCGTCAATACGAATTGGCTCAACTTCAACGTCATTCGATTCTAGGTAGGCTTTCACCTGTTCAACATCATCAACCAAAAAAGCGAGATGCCGTAGCCCTTGCGCTTCAGGAAAGCTCGGTCTCTCTGGTGCGCCCGGAAAGCTAAACAGTTCAACTTGACTGCCGTCAGGTAAAGCGAGGTCAAGCTTGTAGGAGTCTCTGGCTTCGCGATAGTTTTCAGCAATGACTTTCAATCCCAACACTTCAGTGTAAAAGTGTTTGGCCTTTGAGTAATCGCTGCAAATGATCGCGACGTGATGAATAGCATTAAACATGGTTAGCCTCTTCAAGCATGGTTAGTATCATAGGAGACTAAATGCTCCTTAACGAAGTCGATAAACACGCGCAGACGAGCAGGCATGTATTTGGTTTGTGCATACTGCATCGCGATAGCGCCGTGGTAGTTACTCTTGATCATCCAATCCGGCAATACCTCCACCACTTCTCCTTGCTCTAATGCGTCTTTGATCACGAAGTCATGGAAGATCCCAATTCCCAAGCCAGACTTAACCCCGTTCAAGCGCATTTGAGAATGGTTGACGGCGTAGCGTCCACTCACGGCAATGGAGTGGAACGCTTCTTCTTTAAAGAATGACCAGATGTTGTCTTTGTCGTTCTCGGCAAGGTAAATACAGTCGTGCTGCTCAAGCTCGGTTGGGTGCTCAGGCATACCGTGTTTGGCTAGGTAATCTGGAGAGGCACATAAAACAAGATTGGTCTTACTAATCTCTTTGAGGACCAGATTTTCATCGGGTTTGTCGGTGAGCTTGAATGCGACATCAATACCTTGGCGGAAAAGATCAATCTCACCATCTGCTGCACGCAGCTTAAGCTGAATATTTGGATAACGTTCTAGGAATGGCAACACAAATGGTTGAAGCACCGAATTAAGAAATGCTTCAGGGGCTGCCACTGTGAGTGCGCCTGTTGGCTCGGCATGATCTTCTGCAGATAGCTCAACGGCTTGCTGCGCGGCATTCACCATTGCGATGCTTTGGTCGTAAACCTTTTGCCCAGCTTGAGTAATGATCAACTTACGAGTCGTGCGCTCAAACAGTTTCACCGAGAGGGCTTGCTCTAATCGTGTTATCAACTTACTTAAAGCCGATGGCGTTACGCCGAGTTGTTTAGCAGCAGCGGTAAAACTGCCCTCGTTTACCACCAAGATAAACGAAGCAAGATCAGGAAGTAGGGCAATGAGTTTTGGATTAACCATAATTGTTCAGTTCTGCGCAGCGGAATAACGATATTGTCTGGTACGGTTTCACGAGGTTCAAGTGTCACTGTCTCGCTTTAACGATATTTTGCCAAAAATGCATTGAGTGCAGGCAAGCCAGATTCACCAGTATGGTATTGCTGCCAACAGTGATCAATGGCCGTTTCGTGGTCTGCAATCAACTCGATAGCTTCTCGTTCAGCGATTGAATATTGTTGTGAAGCTTTCACTTCTTCATGCCACTCTCGATACTTGACCTCATAAGGTTCTACCCACTTCAGAAGAGTCGCCACCAACTCTTGCCATGGTAAACCAATCCATTTGGTTGCATCTTCCAAGCCTTTATCCAGCATCTCTTGGTATCGACTTTCGATATCCATGCCATTTGTCAGCAGTACAGGTTTGAGCTTTTCTGCGGTGAGCTCTTCCACTTCAATCAAGGTTTGCCACAGCGTTTGTTGTTCACTTTGGGCGTAATGGCTCAAGTAGTGGTTGAAAAAAGCGATGCCGTAGATTTCGCCATAGTAGGCAGACAGAACGTTATGAATCATGGTGAGAATCGTGATTTAAACAGAGAATACCGCATTGTAGGAGGGGAAAGCGCGACGTGTAAATACCTGATTAAGAGTAAAAAAGTGCTGCTGACAGAATTCGAACAGAACTTGTGAGAATTTTATGAGAATTCGATGAAGTTGCTGATAGATTTGCTCGTCATTCTTAGAGGCAAGAACGCAAAACGTTCGAAACGTAATGCTTAACCTACTCAAGTCACGAACAAAGAAGTAAAGCCGTACACATGGGCTTGGGTAGTTCAACCCTCATTAAAGGATGGAATCACAATGAAAAAACGTACCCAACTCGGACTCGTCATGACTTCAGTCGCTATGGCACTAGGCTCTGCATCAGTGAATGCAGCGGAATTGGAAATCACCGTGACAAACGCAACCAAAGGCATCTACTTTACGCCTCTTATTGTTGCCGCACATGGCTCTGACCTTCAAATGTTCAGAACGGGTCAAGCAGCAACGCCAGAACTAGAAGCAATGGCAGAAGGCGGTGATATCTCTGGGCTTGCTAGTGTGATTGGTAACGCTGGTGGTGCGGTGGTAGAGAACCCAGCTGGTGGCATTTTGAATCCAGGTGTTGCAACCACCTTCACCTTGGACAGTGGCGACCATGGTTATCTTTCTCTGAGCGCGATGTTGTTGCCAACCAATGATGGTTTCGTCGGTCTAGATAGTTGGAAGATTCCAACGGAAGCGGGTACATACCGAGCGACGCTAAGAAGTTACGATGCCGGCACAGAAGCGAACGATGAACTTGCGTCTAGCATGCCAAACCCACCTTTCATTACCTTTGGTACTGGCGGCACAGGCGTTGAAGCAACGGTAACTAACGACAAAGTTCACGTGCATCCGGGTAACCTTGGTGATAGCGATCCAACTGGCGGCATCAGTGACCTAGACAGCAGCAGCCATCGTTGGTTAAACCCAGTTGCAACCATCACAATCGTTGTGAAGTAAGGGGGATGTATGAAATACAGAATCTTACTAGTAGCAGCTTCAATCGGCTTGCTCGCCGGTTGTCCAAGCGATGATGATAATGACGTAGTGAAATCGTACCGCTACACCGTCAACGTGGCGAACTTGACTGCGAATCAACCTATGTCTCTGCTCGCGGTACTTACTCACAATGGTGACTACCAACTGTTTGAAATTGGCCAAGCGGCATCCGTTGAACTTGAGCATCTTGCCGAAGGCGGCAGTAACGCCGAGCTGATTGAGTTGATGAACAGCAATGACAGTGTTTACCAAGGTAT
This sequence comes from Vibrio sp. B1ASS3, assembly GCF_905175355.1. Lineage (NCBI taxonomy): Bacteria > Pseudomonadati > Pseudomonadota > Gammaproteobacteria > Vibrionales > Vibrionaceae > Vibrio > Vibrio sp. B1ASS3. The sequence continues at coordinate 1,759,750 of NZ_HG992743.1, read as the reverse complement.
TTCGGGCAATGGATTGGTGTTGCCGGGTGCATCTGACGAAGTCACCATCACGGTTGACCCTAGTCGTTACGGCTACTTGTCTGTGGCATCTATGTTTGTGAATACCAATGATGCCTTTGTTGGCGAAACGGGGCTATCGCTCAAATCGCTCGCAGTGGGTGAAAGCTATGAAATGAGCATGAACGTTTGGGATTCCGGTACAGAGCTAAACGATGAGCTTGCCGCAACCATCCCGGGCCCAGCAGGTGGCGGTGAGGGCTTCAACGCCACTCGTAATGACAGCAGTGACGCTGTTGCATTCCATGCGGGTGTTGTTAGCCAAGATGACGGATTAGCAAACTCAGCACTCTCTGCGAACCATCGTTTCTTGAACCCAGGTGCGAAAGTCACCATCACTCGAGTCGAGTAACACAGGCTCCGATGACGTCTCCTTTCCAAAGCGCTTGTAGTCGAGCGCTTTATCCCTCATGGCGTCATCGGAACCTTTTTTGAAAGAATTTCTAATTTGTTCCGGTCATGTGCAAAGTGAGGATACTCGAAGGCAAGGAAAGGACCATGGAACAACAGGCAATCAATTTAGTCGCGAACATCTTGTTGGTGGAAGATGACGATGATTTGGCAGAACTGGTTCAGATGCATCTCAAGTTTCAAGGACACCAAGTGTCGCGAGCCACAAATGTCGCCGATGCTAAAGCGCAATACCAGCAACAACCCTTTGATTTATTGATCCTTGACCGAGGTTTACCAGATGGTGATGGCCTAGATATCTGCCATTATTTGCGTCAGCAACAAGATTGGAGCCCAGTGCTCATGCTGACAGCCAGAGACGGTGAAATGGACAAGGTTGACGGTTTAGAAGCGGGTGTTGATGACTACATCACTAAGCCATTTAGCGTATTAGAATTCCAAGCACGAGTGCGAAACGTGCTACGCCGAGTCAGCCAAACCGCAGAAGCAAAGGTGGCAAATGAGGTCCTCGACGATGCGATGGATTTTGGTCCGCTGAGAATTATTCCGGAGTTGCACCAAGTATCCTTAAACGATAAAGATGTCACGCTCACCGCGACGGAGTTTACGTTGTTGCAGTTTCTCGCGACTCGTCCTGGTAGAGTCTACAGTAAAGATGAGCTGCTCGATCATGTCTGGAACACCAGTCATTCTGGTTATCACCATACGGTGTGTAGCACTATAAACCGTTTACGCAGCAAGTTGTCGTTGTCTGATTCTGATCATCACTTCATTCAAACTGTTTGGGGTGTTGGATATAAGTTTCAACCAAGACACTAATGCAAGAAAGTAACTCAAGACAGTAAGTCGGCAGTTGTTTTCACCGTCATTTTTCAATCATCACGGGTGTTTCAGAAACATCGCTGTTTAAGGAGGCGATAGGATGAGCTTCAAATCTCGCTTAGTGGTATTTACTAGCTTGTGGTTTTGCCTCGCGGCGGTGGTGATTGCACTGACTTACAATTGGCAAAAAGAAACCATTGAGTTACGCACTAAGCAAAGCCTACATAAAGAGCTGGCAAGCCACATGCGTGATGATAATCCGCTGATGATCGGGACGGATTACAATCCGAAAGCGCTCAAGTCGATTTTTCACACGCTCATGCTGATCGGCCCTGATTTTGAAATCTACTTCCTCGATAGCCAAGGTAACATCACCACCCATGCTGCACCGGAAGGGGCGGAGATCATGGGGAAGGTGGATCTCAATCCCATTAAGCAATTCTTAAATGACCAGCCTTTTCCTATTTTGGGTGAAGACCCACGTAATCGTGGTGAGCACAAAGTCTTTTCTGTTGCGGCGATAGAGGAATTAGGCTCTACGGTCGGTTATCTCTACGTGGTGATTGGCAGTACCCGACATGACGCCATTGCCAATGCTCAAGTCGATACTCCTTACATCGCGCTGGCAGGATTGGTCTTAGTGTCCATTTTAGGTTTTGCTCTTGGGGCTTATGTGCTGGTCAAACGTAGCCTATTGAATCCGATTGAGCGTGTGACCAAGCAACTTCAACAGCAAGCTGAACATGATTTCCGCCTGCAACCTGATTTTACTCACCAAGTGCCGGAACTCGTGCCGATTGCACACTCTTATCAGATGATGGCGAAGCACATTCAGCAGCAGTTTTTACAGTTGGAGTATCAATCGTCTCATCGTCGTCAAAGCTTGTTGCAGCTTAGTCATGATTTAAAAACGCCTTTATCGAGCGTGCTGGGCTATTTGGAAACGTGGCGTTTGCAACATCCGGAATCCGATCCTTTGATTGACGTCGCTTTCCGAAATTGTGAGAAGCTCTCAACTCAATTGCATTCTTTGTTAGACGCCGCGCGCAAAGAAGCTCCAATGCCAAACTACGAGTACCGCCCCGTAGATCTTGGCGCGTTGATGGCAGAATGTGCTGAAACGATGCAAAGCCAGTTTTCTCGTAAAGAAGTGGTGTTGAAAGTGGATATCGATAGCGAAATCCAAACCGTGGGTGATAAAGGTCTTTTAGAGCGGTTGGTGCTTAACTTGCTTGAAAATGCGCTGCGCCATAGCCCAATTGGCTCAGAAGTGCATTGCCAAGCGCATTTGAGTGAGGATAAGTCGCGCATCCACTTTACCTTCGTCAATCACATCGAGAAAGAAGCGGAGGGCGGTTCTTTGGGGATCGGGACGAAGATTGTCCAATCGATCTTAATGCTTCACCACAGCTACCTTGAGACCAATGCAACATCCTCTCAGTATCAACAGAAGTTCACTCTAAGAGCGGTGTGAGCGTTTTCTCACCGCCTTTAGGTTCTTACTCTGATCCCCTAGTTCCAACTCTTATCACACATAAAGCAAGCGCCTATCTATCGGGCGCTTTTTGTTTGTCTCATATAACCGGTATTTCTCTTAAGCTACACACTCAATGTAATTGCTGAAAACAGAATCGGCTAGTCATACTCATTAAACATTAATTTCATCTCGAATAATTCATACAATCCGTTATTTAATCGTTGAACAAATAACATGTGCGAATAAAACGTATTCTGTTACATGTTTAACGTGCTAGATTGCAATATTAACCTTGTTGTCTAATTTGTGATGAAAATATTACAAACATAATTTTTATCTTTTCGTAGAGATTATAAATTGATTTGTGATTTATATTAGCAATAAGTGTTTTAGTGAATATTTTAATATGTGTTTGGTTGTCTATTTGTAGGCGTGGGAATTGTTGCTTATATCATCAGATGGAATGAAAAAGTGGAACTAAAGTCACTTAATTGCAGCGGAAAAATCTAAACTATAGACCTATTAGGTAATAATGGTTTAGTAACAGATAGTTACGGATTCATAATTAATAATATGGCTAAACTTCCGACAAGGATCGAAAAGATGAGCGACAAGGAATCTATTCAGACTAATCGCAGCCGCCGCAATTTTTTAAAAGGTGCAACTGGTGCAGTTGTGGCTGGCGTCAGTGCTTCAGCGTTTTCTGGTGCTGTTCAAGCAAAGGAACCGAATATCGACTGGAGCCGTCTAGGTAAAAAGAACGATAAACGCTTTTGGCGTAAAGTTCAAAAGCAGTTCGTATTGGATAAACGAACGACTTACATGAACATCGGTACGACAGGTTCAATGCCAAAACATGTTCTGGAAGGTTACGAAGACAACAACAAAATCGTTGCTAAGTACCCGTGGGATATGAAAGACAAGTTTGGTGCTTGGCCTCATGTTTCTGAAATGGTGACGCAAGTAGCGCCGGGCTTTGGTGCTAACCCAGATGAAATCATTCTGAGCCGCAACACCACTGATGGCCTATGTTCTATTATCAATGGCCTTCATTTCGAACCGGGCGATGTCATCCTAACGACTCACCACGAACACGTTGCTGCTACTTCTCCAATGAATGTAGCAAAACACCGCTTCGGTGTGGATGTGGTCGAAATTCAACTTCCTGTTTTCACTGGTACTGAAGACGTTTCTGAACAAGATTACATTCAAGCGTTCCGCGAAGCGATTGAAGCCCACCACAACGTTCGTCTTATCGTCTTCTCGCACATTACCTACAAAACAGGTACCACACTTCCAGCCAAAGAAATCTGTTCTCTAGCAAAACAACACGGTATCCCAACCTTAGTTGATGGTGCGCACACTGTTGGTATGTTCGATTTAGACTTCCACGATATGGATTGTGATTTCTATGCAGGATCTGGTCATAAGTGGCAGTGTGGTCCTGGCGCGACAGGTATCTTGTATGTACGTGATAACGGCAACCGTTTGAATGAGTACTGGAGCGATCGCGAGAATCCATTGTGGTTGATCAACTCTTCTCTTTCTCACGCTGATTACCTAGGCAAGCAATTGCAAATGCAATACATTGGTAATGACAACTACCCAGCAAAACAAGCACTTGCTGATAGCTGTAAGATGTGGGATGAGATTGGTCGTGACCGCATTCAAGAGCGCGTTCTTGAACTAAGTGACCTATGCAAAACGCTGCTTAATGAAGCGTTACCACATGCTCAAATGTACTCGCCAAATGTGGAAGGCTTAACCAGCGGCCTAACGACGTTCAACCCATTTAGCGATGTGACAGATGAAGAACGACTCACCTTGTTCCGAGACCGTCTGCGTGAAGACTATGGCTACATCATCCGTACGACAAGCTTCAAGCTGTACAAAGATGATGCTTACGAAACACAAGCACTGCGCATCTCAACGCATCTATTCCACGATGAGAAAGACGTAGAAGGGCTTGTAGAAGCCATCACGGATCTTTACTACTCGTTCTAACGTTGTTGAACTTTCAAAGCGCCCTTTATTGGGCGCTTTGTGGAAGAGAGGGATATTCACCATGTCAGTGAAAACAATCAAACGAACCATGACGGCACTTACCGTTGCTCTTGCTTCAATCATGTCGACTTCTGCCTCGGCGGGCGATCTGCAAGACATTAAAGACAGTGGCGTGCTGCGTCATATCGGTGTGCCTTACGCCAGCTTCGTTTCTTACATTGATCAAGGGGAAATGCAGACACTGACAGGTCTTGATGTCGATATCATTAAAGGGTTTGCTCAATCTCTCGGCGTGCGTTACCAGTACGTGCCAGCGCAGTGGAATAATGTGGTTGGTAAACTGACAGGCCAGCAAGTCGAATACAAAGATGCGCAGCTGGTTGTGGGTGAGAAGATGCCGGTTGAAGGTGATCTGATTGCTAACGGTGTCACTATTTTGGATTGGCGTGCTCAAATCGTCGATTTTTCAGATGACTACTTCCCATCTGCTGTGTGGCTGGTGGCTCGTACCGATTCTACTCTTACGCCAATCACTCCGACTGGCTCGGTGGAGCGCGACATCACCAAAGTCAAAGCTTTGATTAACGGACGTGAAGTTCTGGCGATGGAGCACTCATGCCTAGACCCAAATCTTTACAACTTGTATGACACGGGTGCTAAGGTGATTTTGCCTGATGGCCAGCGCCGTTTGAACGAAATGGTTCCTGCCATCATGAAGAACGATGCAGAGAGTACGCTGCTAGATGTGGCAGATACACTGATTGCATTAGAAAAATGGCCAGGTGAAATCAAAGTCATTGGCCCAGTCTCTGAAAATCAAAAAATGGCGGTTGCCTTCCGTAAGGATTCTCCTGAATTAAAAGCCGCGTTTAACCAATATTTGAATTCAATTAAGCAAGATGGGACGTACCAAGCTCTGGTCGAGAAATATTACCCATCTATTTACTATTTCTATAATGACTACTTCTTAGAAGATAGTAAGAAAGATATATGAGAAAGTCTGTAAAAAAAATATCAAGCAAGAAGATCATTACCATCAGCGCGATTTTGGTATCGCTCTACTTGGCGATGCTTATTACTGTGACGAGTTTAGGTCAAAATAAATTAAAAGATTCACAACACCGAGAACTCGGCCTAAAGGTGAAAAGTTACGCAGGTACGCTTGATAATTTATTTACGCTTGCCAGCGAAGATATAGACCATCTATCCACCGACAAAACGGTGCAGACCTTTTTTGCTAACCTCGCTTCTGGCATGTCGATGGAATACGGCTTGGGTGCGAGTTTGATTAATTTGAAACGCAAGCTGCAAGAAAAGTCCGAAACGAAAATCGTCAACAACCAAATCATCTACAAGAAGCTGACTCTGATTGGCCTTGATGGCTCAACGATCGTCACAACCGGGGTGAAAACAGACCATCGTATCGACACCTCGCGATTACTGCAAAACCACAAAAACACCGAAGAGATACGAGCCGTTCGTGATGACGGCAGAGTGTTAATCCAAGTGGTCAAGCAAGTGATGTTCTCAGGCAAACCGGTTGGTTATTTGATTGCTGACATCAACAAGAAAATGGTGATTTCTCAACTCACCAATCAGGAACATGAAGACAGTTACAGTCGCATGGTTCTGAAGATCAATGATGTTGAAATGGAAGTCTGGGATTCGATCAGCCGTAAGTTGGAACAAGAAAACGTTACGGGCCCAAACGCGCTATCTCAAGAGCTTAAAGAGAAGATTTACTTCGAAGTGCCAATTGAACGTCATCACTTTGAGTTGATGGCGTGGTTTGAATCGCTCAGTGAACGCGACATCTATACCTCACGCGTGTTCATTACTGGATTGAGTATTCTTGCTATCTTGATTGTGTTTGGTCTCTTGTATGCGTTTAGCCTGAATAACACGCGTGTTGAACTTAAGATCAAACTGGAAGAAGAGAAAAAGCGTAAAGACTTTCTGTCTCAGCAAAACCAACGATTAACCAGTGAAATCGAGCGTCGTAAATCATCAGAGATGGAGCTGGCTTACCAAGCAAAACACGACTCTCTGACTGGGCTACCAAACCGAGTATATGGCTCAGAACGTTTGGATCTGGAACTGTCACGCGCTGAGCGAATGGGTTCAAACGTGTTGGTTATGTTCATTGACCTCGACCACTTCAAGCAAATCAATGACTCCATGGGTCACTTTGTCGGTGATGAAGTCTTGAAGCTGGCAGCAGAACGCCTGCACAACGCGGTACGCAAGACTGACTTACTCGCGCGTATTGGTGGCGATGAATTCCTCTTGGTTATCCCTGATTTGCAAGATGCCGACAGCGCAAAACGTTTTGCAACGACTGTCCTGTCTGTGTTCAATGAACCGTTTGTTTGGCAAAACCACGAGTTCTTCCTATCGGCGAGTGTCGGTATGTCAGTATTCCCAGAGGATGGCGACAACGCAGAGCAACTATTGGCGTGTGCAGACATGGCGATGTACCGCGTGAAGCAAGATGGTCGTGATGCCTTCTGCTTCTATGACCACAACATGAACCAAGATTTGCAGCGCTTCTTAGATTTAGAAAGCCGTCTGCGTCATGCCATTGCGCACGATTTATTGGAGCTCTACTACCAACCTATTATCGACTTGAACAGCGGTACGATTGTCGGCGCTGAAGCCTTGATGCGTTGGAACGATGAGAAGTTTGGTTTCGTTAATCCAGAAGAGTTTATCTCGATTGCCGAGAAGAACGGTTTGATTCATCAGCTAGGGGATTTTGCAATTCGCCAAGCGTGCCACCAAGCCGCTCAATGGCAGACCGTTGCACCGCTGTTCGTGTCAGTAAACTTCTCTAGTGTACAGTTTAGATACTGTGATCAACTCTTAGAACAAATTAAGCAGCATCTCGAAGAATCAGGATTACCTGCCGAAATGTTCGATGTAGAAGTAACGGAAAGCTTGCTCTTCAACCACAGTAATGAACTGATGGGGATGTTAGACAGCTTACGAGCATTGGGCGCGAAGCTCACCATTGATGATTTTGGTACTGGTTATTCCGCATTAAGTTACTTGCAGAAGTTCCCGTTTGATCGCCTTAAGATCGACCGCAGCTTCTTGCAGAACATGTTTGAGAATGAGTCCGACCGTGAGCTTGTGAACGTGATTATTGCGATGGCGAAAGCGCTGAATCTGAAGATCGTCGCAGAAGGCATCGAAGAACAGCGTCATGTGGATTATCTGAAAAACCTAAACTGTGAGTTTGGACAAGGTTTCCACTATAGCCGACCATTACCTGCTAAGGACTTTGAAGCACTTTTAGCTAAGCCGACTTGGCTATAACTCCTTTCATTACAACCTCATAGAAAAGCATTAACTGGATTCGTGCCTCAGATTCATTAATGCTTTTCCACCTTGAGGGATAATCGTTCTTCCTTCCTTGAATTACACTACACTTAATTGATAAGTAAGTGCCTGTGACCCCCGTCACATAAAGGCTCAACCTAATTCTAATCGAGTGAAAACTCGACAAAATAAACAGGAAGGAATTGCGAATGTCTTCTGCATTTTACCAACAGATTGAACAGCAAATTGAAGAAGTGAAGGCGGAAGGCCTTTACAAAGCAGAGCGTATCATCACGTCTCAACAGCAAGCGGCTGTTAAAATCTCTACTGGTGAAGAAGTACTAAACTTCTGTGCGAACAACTACCTTGGTCTTGCTAACCACCCAGCACTTATCGAAGCGGGTAAAGCAGGCATGGACGAGCACGGTTTTGGTATGGCTTCAGTACGTTTCATCTGTGGTACTCAAGACATCCACAAAGAGCTTGAGCAGAAGCTTTCTAAGTTCCTAGGTAAAGAAGATACGATTCTTTACACATCATGTTTCGACGCAAACGCGGGTCTATTTGAAACGATTCTAGGTAAAGAAGACGCAATCATCTCTGACGCACTAAACCACGCGTCAATCATCGACGGTGTTCGTCTATGTAAAGCGATGCGTTTCCGCTACTCAAACAACAACATGGAAGAGCTAGAGCAACAACTGATTGCTGCGAAAGAAGCTGGTGCTCGCCACATTCTTATCGTAACGGACGGCGTGTTCTCAATGGACGGTGTAGTAGCAAACCTTCCAGCTATCTGTGACCTAGCAGAGAAGTACGGTGCATTGACTATGGTTGATGACTCTCACGCTGTTGGCTTCATGGGCAAAACAGGTGCAGGTACGCACGAGCACCACAACGTGGTTGACCGTATCGACATCATCACTGGTACGCTAGGTAAAGCAATGGGCGGCGCTTCAGGCGGTTACACGTCTGGTAAAGCGGAAGTGATTGACTGGCTACGTCAGCGTTCTCGTCCATACCTATTTTCTAACTCTGTTGCACCAGCAATCGTAAGCGCTTCTATCCGCGTTCTAGACCTACTAGAAGAGAGCGGTGACCTACGTGACCGTCTATGGGAAAACGCAGCACACTTCCGTACTCGTATGGAAGACGCAGGCTTCACAATGGGTGGTGCTGACCACGCAATCATTCCAATCATGCTTGGTGACGCAAAAGTAGCAGCAGAATTCGCAGAGCGCGCTCTAGAGAAAGGTATCTACGTAATCGGCTTCTCATTCCCTGTTGTACCAAAAGGTCAAGCGCGTATCCGTACTCAAATGTCTGCAGCGCACTCTCGTGAGCAACTAGACCGTGCAATCGACGCGTTCATCCAAGTTGGTAAGGACATGGGCATCATCTAAGTTTCGTTTCACCTTCCTAGCCGCCTCCTAAAACAGAGGGGAGGGGTTAGATGGGAAGGAGAAAGAGCTTACGTTTAAAGATAAAAAGGCTTTCCCAACTCTTCTGAGTCGGCTCATGGGCAAAGCCTTTGTTTCTTCTTTAAACGCATTAGATGAAAGAGTTTTTTGTCACGCATAGAGCGGGGCAATGTTTGGTGAATACTATGAAAATTAAAGCATTATCAAAGCTAAAGCCTGAAGAAGGCATCTGGATGACTGAGGTTGATAAACCTGAAGTTGGCCATAACGACATTCTGATCAAAATTAAGAAAACCGCTATCTGTGGTACAGACGTACACATCTACAACTGGGACGAATGGTCACAAAAGACAATTCCAGTGCCTATGGTTGTTGGTCACGAATACGTGGGTGAAGTGGTTGCGATTGGTCAGGAAGTTCGTGGCTTTGAAATCGGTGACCGCGTATCTGGCGAAGGTCACATCACGTGTGGTCACTGTCGTAACTGTCGTGGCGGCCGTACTCACCTATGCCGTAACACTATTGGTGTGGGCGTTAACCGTGAAGGTGCATTCGCAGAATACCTAGTGATTCCAGCGTTCAATGCGTTCAAGATCCCTGAAGGCATCTCTGACGATCTAGCGTCTATCTTTGACCCGTTTGGTAACGCAGTACACACAGCGCTTTCTTTCGACCTAGTAGGCGAAGACGTGCTTATCACAGGTGCTGGCCCAATCGGTATCATGGCAGCTGCAGTAGCAAAACACGTTGGTGCTCGTCACGTAGTGATCACAGACGTGAACGAATACCGTCTAGAGCTTGCTCGTAAGATGGGCGTAACACGCGCAGTGAACGTTGCTGAAGAGAAGCTAGAAGACGTAATGGCTGAGCTAGGCATGACAGAAGGCTTCGACGTAGGTCTAGAAATGTCTGGTAACCCAGCAGCATTCAACTCAATGCTAACCACAATGAACCACGGTGGTCGTATTGCACTACTAGGTATTCCACCATCAGACATGGGTATCGACTGGAACCAAGTTATCTTCAAAGGCTTGGTGATCAAAGGTATCTACGGCCGTGAAATGTTCGAAACTTGGTACAAGATGGCTTCACTGATCCAATCTGGTCTGGATCTATCGCCAATCATCACGCACCACTACAAGATTGATGACTTCCAAGAAGGCTTTGACGTAATGCGCAGCGGTATGTCCGGCAAGGTTATTCTTGATTGGGAATAAGGTCGCGATAAAGCAGCCTAAAACCTCTTGATACAAGATTAATAAAAACGCCCCAAGTGAACCTTGGGGCGTTTTTGTTTTTAATGACTGACTATTTTGTTGGATAGTGCTCGTTTACAACTCAAACTCATTATTACTTCAACGTTAGCGTTTTATTACGATAGTTCCTGTTTCAACTACACGAGACTCCTTCGACGCCATGACTTTTGCCGTGTGCTTTTCTGATGAGAAAAGAGTTTTAGCTGATGTCGTAGGTTGGCTGATAGAAGGAGCATGCTCTTGCTTCTGGTAATGAATTTCCCAATTTCGAGTTTGAGTGTTGTAGCGCATAAAGGCAAAGCCCGTAATATTCTTAATCGTAGTGCTGCCTTTTTGGTAAAAACCGTAATCACGGAAACTCATATAGTTGATTAATCCGTTGCTGTGGTCTTTCACGTCATTGTATTGCTTATCTTCTTTGCCACCTTCCACATGGTAAACCCTGATTAAATCATCGCTCCAGTCATCCGCAACAAAAGAGCAGCCGCTGAAGTTGGGCGTGAAAACATATAAATGGTCGCGATGAGGATCAGGGTGTTTAGGTATATCGAGATACTTGCCTTGCGCGACCCAGTAGGCCATCTGTGATGTATTTTTATCGGGTTGTTCTCCTGAGTATGTATCGATAACTTGGAGCGCACCTACCGTTCCATGAGCGTGTTTGTATTGCATGCCGCTAAATACAAGCTCACCACTTTCTTTAACTTCCTTTTGAGTCGCAGGGTTGAGTGATGACACTTGAAGAGCGACAACCTCTGCACTAACAGGCTGATTAGCGAAACTAGAACCAAGCAGGTCTGATGGCAAGACACGTTTTCCGATTGCATCGTTCATTTCCATTCTAGATGTTGGCATTGGCGACAGGATAGCGTCAGGCAGCTCACGTTCTTCGCCCACGTAAATATGGTTTTTCTGTTCTTCTTCTTCTTTGCGGTCGGCGACGACTTTGTCTCGGTTATCATTCCAGCGCTTATAGTCACTTGACGAGTAAGTTAACTCATCCCTGCGTTCTTGCTGATGTCGTGCTGCTCGTTGCGCTGTGGTTTCTTGTGCTTCTTCTGTATTAGTAGGCGCTGATTGAAATCGCATGGTCGGCATTCCAATAAAAATAAATAAAAGAATACCTATGATTTTCAATATTTCATGAGGTGACTGTTTAAATAGTGATTTTTACTAACAAAAAGCTCAGAACGAAATTGTATTTTAAATTCAGCTGTGTGTTTAAGTTTGTTGTGGCTAAATAAAAACCACTTATAAAATGCAATAGATGACTGTTAAGAATTGGTTTATTCATAATGATTATTAAAATGTGTATTTATAATATTCAAAGTTATTGTTTTGACAGTCAGTTTAGCCAATAATCTCCACGTTATTGCTGCAATATTTTTGTACTGATCTGATTCTCTATGGTTTCTAATTGTCGACTTATCAATTACATAAAATGTGGAGATCATTTCCAAATTTAGCAGGTAAACATAGATTGCATAGCTCGAGCTAATCCATTTTCGTCATTCCTTTGTTAATACTGCATGCGTGAACATACGCATAAGAAAGTGTTCATTACTTAACCATAGATACAAAAGGAAATGAAAATGAGAAAGTCACTGACAGCACTTGGTTTAGCATTGGTATTTGCAGGCTCAGCAAACGCGGCAAACTGGGGCTATGAGGGTGAGCACGGCCCGGCAAATTGGGGCGAATTCGCATCTGAATGTGCTAAAGGTCAAAACCAAAGTCCAATCAATATTGAATCAGCGACCGAAGCCAAACTAAAAAAATTGGATTTCGATTACGAAGGCAAGGCGATTTCACTGCTGAATAACGGCCACACTTTACAAACCAGTTTAGAAGGCAAAAACACGCTCACTATTGATGGTAAAGAGTTTACGTTAAAACAGTTCCACTTCCATACGCCATCTGAAAACCATGTAGATGGTAAAGAATACCCATTGGAAGCACACTTTGTGCATGCCGACAAAGTTGGCCATCTGGCGGTTGTCGCGGTGTTCTTTAAACTGGGTGATGCGAACCCCGATCTAGCTAAGCTGCTGGCTAACATCCCAACTAAAGATCAAGATGTTGCCATCAAGGTTCCATTTGATGCTGACGCGCTAATCCCAAGTGACAAAGATTACTACCGCTTTAATGGCTCTTTGACTACGCCACCGTGTTCTGAAGGTGTTCGCTGGTTGGTGATTAAAGAGACACAAACCATCTCCCCGGAGCAGGTGGAAGAGTTTGCGAAAGCGATGGGGCAAAACAACCGTCCAATCCAACCTCTTAACGCTCGAATGATTCTAGCGCAGCAATAATGGTTGAAGTGACCGGTCATAAAAAAGCCCGCTGATTTAGCGCAATGTAGATCAGATAAGGATCGGTTGACCGATCCTTCTGCTGAGAGATAATCGGAAGCCTGTTTCTAGGCTTCCGATTTTTTATGTCTATCCAAAACTGTTTTGCCGATTTCCTCGAAGAAAATCCTGTTGATGTAGCTCAACTCACCACTTTCTCTGAACATATTCCAGATGAATGGGTTGTTAAGGCGGCCAGTCTTTCTGATAAAGCGACTATTCGCCGACGTCGGCTACCAAGTGACATGGTCTTGTGGTTAATTGTCGGCATGGCCTTCTTCCGTAATGAACCTATTGCCGAAGTTGCACGAAGAATGAATGTCTGTGCGGATGGCTTAGCTGATGAAGAGTTATTAGCAAAAAGTGCTTTAACTCAGGCAAGACAACGTTTAGGTAGAGCTGCACCAGAGTGGTTGTTTAAACAATGTGGGCGGACGTGGGGTCTTGAACGATACCGTGATGATACGTGGCAAGGATTACAAGTTTTTGCTGTAGACGGTGCTCTTTTTCGAACCGCGGATACCCCCGAACTTAGAGAGCACTTTGGCTCAGGTAATACCTCTAGCAACAGACAGACACCGCATCCAGTGCTAAGAGTTGTGACCATAATGAATGTCCGCTCTCATGTCATCGCTGATGCCGCCATAAGCCCCTATCGGCGTGGTGAAATCCCACTTGCTATGCCCTTCATCGACTCCTTGCCAGATAACTCTGTGACGTTACTGGATAAAGGGTTTTACGGTGCAGACTTACTTCTCTCTCTTCAAAATAGCGGTATCAATAGGCATTGGTTGATACCAGCAAGGAAGGGGCTGAAATACACACTTCTAGATGAAGAAGAAAGTAATGACATGCTCATAGAAATGAAAGTCTCTCCGCAAGCTCGCAAAAAGAACCCTAGCTTACCTGAGAAATGGCAAGTCAGAGCGGTGACCTACGAAGTACAAGGTAAGCAGAAAACCGTTTTTACCTCCCTTCCTAGAACAAACTACGACGCGAAGGCAGTAGCCAAACTCTACCACGAGCGTTGGGAAATCGAATTGGGTTATCGTGATATCAAAAGCTCAATGCAACACAATACCTTAGTATTACGCAGCAAAACAGTAGACCTTGTTTATCAAGAACTCTGGGGGCTGTTGCTTGGTTATAACTTAGTAAGACGTGAAGCGAGTCAGGCAGCAGTTGAGCATGGAAGAATGCCGAATGAAATTAGCTTTAAATACGCTTGTCAGTTTATAGCGAGCCAACTGAAGGTGATGAGTAAAGCGATATCGCCAGGCAATACACCTAAGCGTTTAAAGAGTCTCAGGGGAGATTTATCCATCCTCTTTATAGACAAACGCCCTAAGCCTAATCGGCCTAGGGCGGTAAAAATATCAAAGACCCGATATCCTGTTAATCGCAAAGCAGCTCAGCTTAAGTGAACTACATTGCGCTGATTTAGCGGGCTTTGTGTTTGGTATTTTGAAATTAGAAACCACTGTCGTCTTGCGCTTGAGCTTTCGCCATTTGAATCGGGTCAAGTTTGAGTGTTTGCGTAGGGAACGCAATATCCGCTTCGTGCTTCTTAATGATCGCCATGACCTGCAAAAGCACATCTTGCTTCACTTCGTGGTAGCGACCCCAGTTCACCGTTTTAGTGAAGGTGTAGATAAAGAAGTTCAGTGAAGACGCACCAAACGCATCGAAGTTGACGATAAGGGTCTGGCGCGTATCGATGTCTTTGTGGTTCTTCAGCATTTCACGCACTTCATCAATGATTACTGGTACTTTATCTGCATCGTCGTAGCGCAGACCAATCGTCTCAAAGATTCGGCGGTTCAACATGCGAGACGGGTTTTCGACCACGATGTTGCTGAACACTGAGTTAGGCACATAGATAGGTCGCTTATCGAAGGTACGAATGCTGGTCATACGCCAGCCAATACGTTCCACCGTTCCTTCAATTTGACGGTCAGGAGAGCGGATCCAATCGCCAACTTTAAACGGACGATCGAAGTAAATCATCAAACCACCAAAGAAGTTTGATAGAAGATCTTTGGCTGCCAAACCGACAATCAAACCACCGACACCACCAAAGGTCAGTAAACCAGAAAGGCTGAGGCCAAATGCCTGCATAACGGTCAATACGCCGATAACGATAAAGAACAGGCGAGCTACTTTCGCGACGGCTTGTACGGTTGTCTCGTCACGGGTTTTCTGCTCAAGCACGTAGTCTTCGACGTTGGTGATAAGGCGCATCACAATCCAAACTAGGATGCTGATAACAAGAATGAGTTTAAGGGTGCTGAGCCAGTTGAACTCGTTCCCCAACTCACTTTGCAGAACAATGCCTAAAGATACCGTCGCAGGCCAACACCAGATTAAGGTACTGACGGGGGTTTTGAGTGCTTCTAATAAAAGGTCATCCCAATGAAAGGGGGTTTTCTCGACCAAAATAGCTAATCGAGAATGCAATACGCGCCACGCAATCCAAGCAAAAAAGCTCGCAATCGTAATGAACAGTACGCTGCTGCTCCAGTCTTGATGATGGGCCATGATGTAAGTTTGAAGTTCTGTAAACCACTGTGGCATAAGTAAAGTTTCATTTTTTGGAACAATGAGTGAAAGGTAGCAGAGTTTGAGTTTCCGCCCTAGCAAAATGATGTGATTCGAATAGTCCGTTCTTGTCTTCTTATAACTGTTATTAAGGAGATGAGTGTTTAGTGTGATGTTAATGATTAATGTGTAAATACAAGATGATGATACGTATGGTGAAATGTAAAGTTTGTGCTGTTCAACCTACATGGTGTGATGAAACTCGAACTTTGAAAGATAAGCGCTATCATTCGAACCATCAATTGTAGGTTCTTTGACTCATCGCTAACATTTATCAAGCTCAAATATGAGACTTTAGTGTCACTTTGACATACGGAGATAAACCATGGAATTCACAGAGCTAGATAGAAATGCGCTCTACGACATTTGGATGTCGCAAAAAGCAAAAATGCACCTCACCCAAATGGAGATGGCAAAGCGCCTAGGTTTAAGCTTGCATGAGTTCTCTGCATTGTTACGTGGGAATGCTCCGCTAACACTTGGCTTCGTGAAGCAACTTTGTGAACAATTGCACGTTCGCCCTGGTCAAGTGATTCCATCTATGAGCAAACGCGATATTTCTTCTTCGGGCTCCGTGTACCTACAAAACCGTATCACTGTAGATGGTGAAATCCGTAATGTCTTCATTGAAGGCAACCAAGTTGTGATCGAGTACGAACACACGGTGAACTAACCGATTCCATCCGTGTATTTTTTGTCGTAGACAATTTATTCACATCTCTACTGATAAAACTAGCAGCCATGATGTCCCTTTGAATTAAAGGAATGGCTGTGAAGACTTTTCTCCGTAATTTCGATAAACAACGTCGTCGTTTGACGCACCAATTTGAGCCTAAACTTGCAGGTTGGTTGAATGACGACTCTCTCACTGTTCACGACCCAATGCCGCACGATCAGGTGAAACGTATTTTGATCGTGAGAAACAACAGTCGTATCGGAAATATGTACTTCCTGCTTCCGTTTGTTCATCAGGTTCTACGCTTATACCCAAATACTAAAGTTGATCTATTGTTGAATTCGCCTTGGCAAGGGGAAGTCTTCAAGAATCTTGGCATCAATCAAATTCATTACTCCAACTTGTCATTCAAATCGCCAGATAAAGCACTTGCGACCATCCGTCTGTTAAAGCGAGATAAATATGACTTGTTGTTCGCACCGACTGCGGGCGCGTGTGACACTTTTCTTTCCGCTTTGATTCCGGCGAAGAACAAGATCGCTTTTAAGAAAGTGAAAACAGAGCAAGTATTTACTCACTCCTCGGTCGCCGATTCGCCTTTTCGTCACGGTGCCTACAAGCCACTTTCTATCCTTGAAGCGATGGGACATGAGCTTGATAGCACCTTGGATCATCATATTGTGTTTGATTCAAAAGAGCTTTCCTCTGGTATTCAGCAAGCACGTAAATTACGCGAAGAAGGCAAGCCAACATTTGCTTTCTTCCGTGGTGCGCGAGGCAAGAAAAAGCTCAGTGATCATGCTTGGTTAACCATTCTGGCTGAATTTGAACGCAAGCAAGGACAGAGTGTGAATTGGGTAGAGGTATTAAGCCCAGATATCCAGCAGCCACTATTAAAAGACTCCCGCACTTTGGCATGCAAGGACCTGCGTCAATTGGGTGCAACGTTGCGTTATCTTGATGGCTTTCTTTGCTGTGATACGGGGCCGCTGCATTTAGCGGATGCCGCAGGTGCGACTTGCTTTGGTTTTTATACAGAGACGTGCCCACAGCGATTCGGATTGATGGGAGAGAAATGCCATGCGATTCGATTGTTTCTTTCGGAAGAACAAGCCGAGTTTGAGCCTGTGTTAAGAATGGCGTAACGCCGGATGAAATGAAAAAGTGACAGCACAATAGGCTGTCACTTTTTATATGAACATGGTTTAGAGCGATTTGCCTAAGGAATCTTCACCAAAGAATCACGCGATAAGTCAGAGATGGTTTTCGCTCCTGTAAGCGTCATTGCTACGCGCATTTCTTTGTCGTAAAGGTCAAGCAAGTTCTCTACGCCAGCACCGCCTTGGGCTGCGAGTGCGTATACAAAAGAGCGACCAAGTAGCGTACAGTCTGCACCAAGTGCCAGCATTCGAACGACATCCAAACCAGTACGAATACCTGAATCGACGAAAATCTTCAGGTCACCTTTTACTGCATCTGCAATGCTTGGCAGCGCTTTTGCTGTTGAAAGTACGCCATCAAGCTGGCGACCACCGTGGTTAGATACCACGATACCATCGGCACCGAAGCGAACCGCGTCTTTTGCATCTTCTTCGTCTAGGATGCCTTTGATGACCATTGGTCCGTCCCAAAAGTCTCGAATCCACTCTAGATCTTTCCAAGAGATTGAAGGATCGAAGTTTGCGCCTAGCCAGCCAATGTAATCTTCCAGCTTAGTTGGTTCGCCACGGTAAGTTGAAATGTTACCTAAGTCGTGAGGTTTACCTAATACGCCGACATCCAACGCCCAACTTGGGTGATGCATAGCTTGGAATACACGGCGCATTGCGGCATTAGGGCCACTCATACCAGAGTGCATGTCACGGTAACGAGCCCCCGGAACTGGCATATCTACTGTGAAAACCAGCGTTGTTACACCAGCGGCTTTCGCGCGCTCAAGTACGTTCTTCATAAAGCCACGATCTTTTAGAACATACAGTTGGAACCACATTGGGCGTTCAATCGCAGGTGCCACTTCTTCAATTGGACAAACAGATACGGTCGACATGGTGAAAGGAATGCCTTTCTTTTCTGCCGCTTTTGCTGCTTGAACCTCACCACGTCGCGCGTACATACCAGTCAGGCCAACAGGCGCAAGAGCGATTGGCATTGCCAGCTTCTCGCCGAAGATTTCCGTTTCTAGGCTTAGATCGCTCATATCACGCAGAACACGCTGACGCAGTGCTACGTCACCTAAGTCATCGGTGTTGCGCTTTAACGTGCGCTCGTCGTATGAACCGCCATCAATGTAATGGAAAAGGAATGGAGGCAGCTTGGCTTTCGCAGCAGCGCGGTAATCTGTAGAAGCAGAGATAATCATATTCGTGTGTCCTGGCTGTTATTCTAAGATTGCGTCCTGAGTCAATGAGCACCTGCTCTGTCAGTGTTTCACTGACTGCCATCCTTTCGGCAGTCGACATCAGAATAGAGTATAGATAAGTGATTGAGCTGTGAGACATTCCATACACGGAACAATCAATTATCTGCACTGAAAAAGACTGGCACATCGGTCGGGGGATTGATGCAGCAAGCCACACCAAAAGTGTCGGGGTAGTAGTGCTGACCGCTGTGCCAGAGAAAGTGCAGGGCGGGGGAGACCCTGCGTAAGTGTTACTTCATTAAGGCGTCTGTTAGTTGGAATCCGTAAATCAGAATCAGACCGATGATGCCTGTGACCACCAAGTAGTAGAACGTTGGGATAACCGTCTTGCGCAGTGTTGCACCTTCTCGTCCTAGCAGGCCAACCGTTGCAGAGGCTGCCACAACGTTGTGGATTGCAATCATGTTACCGGCAGCAGCGCCAACCGCTTGAAGAGCAACCACAATGGCACTTGAGATAGTCAGTGTCTGCGCTACTTCGAACTGGAACTGGCTGAACATCATGTTCGACACGGTATTAGAGCCGGCGATGAATGCACCAAGGGCACCAACAGTAGCACTCAACGCCGGGAATGCTGAGCCAACGAGGTCTGCTGCAAAGTTTGCCGTGGTTACAGGCATACTTGCTAGCTCGGCGCCGTTGACACCTGAGTTAATAAAGATACGAACCATAGGGATGGTGAAGACAAGAACAAAACCTGCGCCAATTAGTGTCTTGCTTGATTCGCCAAATGCTTTGCCAAGTGACTTAGCGCTGCCACCTTGCAGAAGAACAGCAAGTAACGCAACGAAGACTAAGATGCCACCCGGAAGGTATAAAGGTTGAATTGCCGTGCTGATGCCTGTTTCGCCAAGAATATTACCAAACGATAGGCTTACACTCTTAAGAAGACCTTTGAACTCAGGGCTTACGCGGCTTGCTACTAGGATAACTGCTAGCATCACGTATGGTGCCCAAGCTTTGGTTAGGCTCATTGGTTTACCTGGGTTGTCATCAAGATTGATCTTTAGAGAACCTAGCCATTCTGCTGGCCATTTATCTTCGCTCTCGAAGTCCCACTTGGTTTTTGGAACGAGGAAACCTTTCTTAGCCGCAGTAACTACAATCGCCAGACCAACTAGACCACCGATTAATGACGGGAACTCAGCACCTAGGAACACACCTGTTAGTGCGTAAGGCACGGTAAAGGCAACACCTGCGAACAGCGCGAAAGGTAGAATGTCTAGACCTTCGCTCCAGCTCTTATTCTTACCGAAGAAGCGCGTCAGCATCATTGCCATGAGTACAGGAATGAGAGTACCAACCGTTGCGTGAATCATTGCTACGCTTGCGGTGATTTGCTGTAGGTACGCGTCCCATGTTGAGCCATGAGCAACCAGTGCTTCACCGATGTTGTGCGTGTCTAAACCTTTGTTCACACCTACGATGATTGGTGTCCCAACCGCACCGAAAGATACTGGCGTAGATTGGATCATCATGCCCATCAGTACCGCTGCAAGCGCAGGGAAGCCAATGGCGACCAATAGAGGAGCAGCGATAGCAGCAGGCGTACCGAAGCCAGATGCGCCCTCAATGAATGAGCCGAAACACCAAGCGATGATGATGGCTTGAACGCGACGGTCGGCTGAAATATCAGTAAATCCATTGCGAATAGTGGTGATCGCGCCAGTGTGTTTTAAAGTGTTGAGCAAGAAGATGGCACCAAACACGATCCAAAGAACAGAGACAGTAATACCTAACCCTTGGAAGACAGACGCCAGTACGCGAGTAGCTGACATATCCCAAAACATTAGGGCGATAGCGACGGTTAGACCGAACGCAACAGGCATGGCTTTTTTAGCAGGCCAGTTGAGACCAACCAATAATATGGCGGCGACAACAATTGGCGAAAACGCCACAAGGGCAAGTAGGGTTTCACTCATTGGTACATCCTCGTACGCTGACTTCTCGAACGGCTTTATGCTGTAGAGATGATTTTTGTTGTAATGGTTTTGTTAATTTGGCGTGAATTTACCCCTTTATTTTTTATAGATATAGGGAAATAATGAAATTAATTTATTCCAAAAGTGACATAATCGATGCGTGCAGATGACCTAATCCTGTTCTCACAGGTAGTAGAAATGGGTAGCTTTAGTAAGGTGGCGGAAGAAAATAACCTTACAAATTCGGTAGTTAGTAAGAGGATTGCTCGGTTAGAGGAAGAAATCGGTGCTCAGCTATTATATCGAACAACGCGTAAATTGACCCTGACCGAAGCGGGAAAGGTTTTGTTACACAGTGCTAAAAATGTGAAGCAAGCCACTCAGGAGGCTATGGATGCAGTTTCAGGCTTTGGTGAGAATGTCAGCGGTCATATCAAAATGTCGGTGCCGACTATCTCGGGTGATTTGATTCTGGCGGACGCTGTAGCCGAGTTTTGTAATATGCACCCAGGTTTAACCGTCGATATGTCGCTTGATAATCGCTTTGTTGACTTGGTTGCTGGAGGCTTTGACTTGGTGATTCGAACTGGCTATCTAGAAGATTCCAGCCTGATTGCCCGTCATATTCTCGATTCACAATGGGTGGTTTGTGCCTCGCCTTCTTACATCGCCAAAAATGGCAAACCGATTGAGCCTATCGACTTAACCACGCACAACTGTTTGCAATACGCTTATCAAACTACTGGGGCGACCGACTGGCAGTTCAAAGGCAAAGATGGCGATTACATTGTCAGAGTCTCGGGTTGTTTCTCGACAGATAACGCTACGGCATTACGCAAGGCAGCCTTGGGTGGGCATGGTATCGCCTACGTACCGCGTTGTTTGGTCTATCACGATATTCGCAGTGGTGAGTTGGTGGATATTTTCCCTGAATTAGTTGGTAAAAAGCTTGGTATCTATGCGGTTTACCCTTTTACTCGTCAGCCGCCGAATAAAGTGAAGCTTTTGATCGAACACATCCGAGAGCGATACCTCACTATCTCGCATTACTTTTAGTTGGTTCATAAATATAAGAAATGTTTCAATCTATTGGTTGAAATTCGGTGTTTGAACCCTAAGGTAGGTATTGAGAATAAATCTCAACAAAATAATAAAACAAAACACTTAACTTCAAACGGAGTAACACGGACGTTATGCATTACCCAAAAACTCGTAAAGATTCTGTCGTCGACACTTATTTTGGTCACGACATCGCAGATCCATACCGCTGGTTAGAGGACGATCTCAGCCAAGAAACCGCAGAGTGGGTTTCAGGACAAAATTCAGTGACCTTTGATTACTTAGGTCAAATTCCTTTCCGCCAACAAATTCGCGACTTAGTGGCGAGCAGCCAGAACTACGAAAAGTACTCTCAACCTTTTGTTCATGGTGAATACACTTACTTCTACAAAAACGATGGCTTGCAGAACCAGAGCGTTTTATACCGCAAAAAGGGTGATGAAGAAGCGGAAACCTTCCTAGACCCGAATACCTTTTCAGAAGAGGGAACAACATCACTTGGTGAAGTTAAGTTCTCTAAAGACGACTCTCTTGTCGCGTATTCTATCTCTGAGGGTGGCAGCGACTGGCGTAAGATCTTCGTCATTAATGTAGAAACCAAAGAACAGCTTGAGCCTGAAATTGTCGACGCTAAGTTCACCACAATTTCTTGGCTTGGTAGCAAGGGCTTTTATTACGCGAGCTATGACAAACCTAAGGGCAGTGAGCTTTCGGCGCGCACTGAGCAGCACAAGCTTTACTACCATGAGTTAGGCACACCACAATCTCAAGACAAAGTCGTCTTTGGTGCGTTGGACGCGCAGAAGCACCGTTATGTAGGGGGAGTGACAACTAAAGATGATCGTTTCCTTATCATTACAGGCGCAGAGTCGACATCGGGTAACAGGCTGTTCTATGTCGATCTAGCTTCAGAAGAGCAAGACGTTATCACGCTTCGAGATACAACCGATGGTGATACACATCTGATTGATAACCAAGATGACACCTTAATCTTTTATACCAACCTAGATGCGCCTAACGGCAAAGTGGTTGGCTACAACACTCAAACTCAGCAATGGACAGAGATCATTGCCGAGCAGGATCAACCGCTGGATATCAGTAAAGGTGGTGGTTACTTATTTGCCACTTACATGGTTGATGTTCTCTCCAAGGTTCAGCAGTTTACTTACCGAGGCGAGTTAGTGCGTGAGGTTACTCTGCCTGATCAAGGCACCGTATATGGCTTACAGGGCAAAGCAGAAGATAAGACGCTTTACTACACCTTTACTAACTACGTGACCCCTCCAACTATCTTCTCTTTTAATGTGGAAAGCGGTGAGTCTGCACTCTACCAAGAATCAAAAGCTCCGTTCGACCGTAAAGAATACGAGTCTCAACAAGTGTTCTACACCTCAAAAGACGGAACAAAAGTACCTATGATCATCTCGTATAAGAAAGGCACTAAGCTAGATGGTACGGCGCCAACCATGCTGTATGGTTATGGTGGTTTTAACATCAGTTTGACGCCGATGTTCTCTGGAAATGTCGCGAACTGGTTAGAACTTGGTGGTATTTACGCGGTGGCAAACATGCGTGGCGGCGGCGAATATGGTAAAGCTTGGCACAATGCAGGTACTCAGCAACAAAAGCAAAACGTGTTTGATGACTTTATTGCCGCGGCGGAATACTTGATTGAGCACGACTACGCCAGCTCAGAGCGCCTTGCGATTCGTGGTGGCTCAAATGGCGGCTTGTTGGTTGGTGCGTGTATGACTCAGCGTCCAGAGCTGTTTAAAGTGGCGATTCCTGCAGTTGGCGTATTAGACATGCTTCGCTACCACACCTTTACCTCTGGTGAGGGCTGGAAGTACGACTACGGCACTTCAGAGCAAACCGAGGCGATGTTCCAATATCTACTTGGGTATTCACCTGTGCACAACGTCAAAGAGGGTGTCTCGTATCCGGCTACGCTTGTCACGACCGCAGACCACGATGACCGCGTTGTCCCTGCGCACTCATATAAGTTTATTGCAGAGCTGCAAGAGAAGCATCAAGGAGACAATCCGATACTGATTCGTATCGATGTGAATGCTGGCCATGGCGCGGGGATGCCGCTGAGCAAACAAATCGACCTGACTACCGACGTTTACGCGTTTGCATTACATAACATGGGTATCGAAACGCTCGATATTTAATACGAAGCGCAGGCTCAACATAATAAAAAATGCCGCGACATCCATCGCGGCATTTTTTATGGTTGGGGGAACTCAATGTGTTAGTTAGGTTGACTAAGCCTAACTTTGAACCAACCAGTCTCGGCGGCCAAACCGAATGGCAGCTATACCATTTTTCGTAGTTATGGCGAAAAATTCACCATACTTTAATCCTAGTTTAAGAATATGAAACTGTGATGAATCTAGGCTGCATCATCTTGATTTTCATTGTTTTCAAGGTCAAATGAGGCATCAATCAGTTTTCTTGTGTAATCGCTTTTCGGATTATGGAAGATTTCTTCAGCCGTCCCTTGCTCCATGACTTCACCCTTTTGCATCACCAGAACACGGTCCGACAGCGCTTTGACTACTGAGAGATCGTGACTAATAAATAAGAAGCCGATGTTGTGTTTCTTCTGCAGATCTTTCAGAAGATCAATGACGGTCAACTGAACAGAGCGGTCGAGAGCCGAGGTTGGCTCATCAAGCAAAATGAAAGAAGGCTCAAGAATTAACGCACGCGCAATAGCGATACGTTGACGCTGACCACCAGAAAACTCGTGCGGGTAACGGTTAATAGATGCTGGATCTAAGCGCACCTCTCGCAGAACATCACGTGCTTTTTGCATTCGTTCTGCTTTGCTCATTTGAGGTTGATGCACTGTGAGACCTTCAGTGATGATATCACCGACCGTCATGCGAGGAGAAAGCGAGCCGTAAGGGTCTTGGAACACCATCTGCACATCTTTCTTTAACTCAAAACGTTGTTTGGCAGAGAGTAAGGAAAGATCTTGTCCTTTGAATTGAATCTTGCCACTTGATGGCAGCAAACCAATCAAAGCTCGCCCTAGTGTTGATTTACCGGAGCCTGATTCACCAACAATACCAAGCGTTTCGCCTTGCTTTAACTCTAGTGAGATGCCTTTAACTGCCTCAAAATACTCGTTCTTGCTGGCGATGAAGTGCGGCTTAACAAGAAACTTAACGCGGATATCATCGGCTTTAAGAAGTTCAGCGGCGTTTTCTTCAATCGGGTCTTTGCTGCCTTTAGGAATCGAGTTAATCAACATCTTGGTGTAATCATGCTGCGGTTCGGAGAAGAGTGTGTCTGTGATGCCTTCTTCGACCACTTCACCTTTACACATCACCAATACTCGGTCAGCAAAGTGTTTCACTACGCCTAAGTCGTGAGTGATGAACAAAATCGCCATGCCCATCTTGGCTTGGATCTCTTTGATCAGATAAAGCACTTCTGCCTGAACGGTAACGTCAAGCGCAGTGGTTGGCTCATCGGCAATCAGAATGTCTGGCTCGTTTATCAAAGCCATGGCAATCATGATGCGTTGTAACTGACCACCGGAGAATTCGTGCGGATACTTAGTGTAAGCTTGTTGAGGATTTGGTAGGTGCACCAAGTCAAACAGCTCAAGCACCTTGTCTTTGGCTTGTTTCTTACTCACTGGGCGATGGCACATAATGGCCTCCGCCACTTGAATACCAACGCGCATGTATGGGTTAAGAGAAGTCATTGGCTCTTGGAAAATCATACCAATGCGATCGCCACGGATGCTTTGCATTTGGCGTTCGGTTTTCTCTAGGATTGATTCGCCTTCAAAGACGATAGAGGAATCAGCGTGCAAAATGGCATTATCTGGCAGCAACCTCATCAACGCATTGGTTGAGACAGATTTACCAGAGCCAGATTCGCCTACGATAGACAGCGTTTCACCAGCTTTAAGATCAAAGCTAACCTTCTTTACTGCATCGACGATACCATCGTTTGTCGTAAAGCTGACAGACAGGTTGTTCACCGAAAGAATGGTTTGTGTAGACATCACGTTTCCTTGTGTATCGAGTTGTTATTACTGTTATGTGTTGTGCCTTACCGTGACAACTCCAATGAAGAGGGCTAATTGTAGAGTTGAGACGCGCCCGCTTCTGCAGAACTCATGGCTTGTAGATACAAGAACTGTTCATGAGCACGGGTGACATGATCGAGCTCTATCATCCATTGAGCGTTACGTTGGGCAGAGCAAAATGCTGCCATGTGCGCCAATAAATCTTCACTCTGTTTGCTCAGCATTTGGCTAACGCGGCCAATTACATCGTGGCTTTCGAGCTGTAAGAACTGGAACAGAGCGTAAGACTGATTGAGAGCTGCGAACGCTTCTTGCTGCATACCGAGTTTGTTGAGAATTTCTGACTGCGCAACGCTCGCATCACGCAACCCACTAATTAAACACACAAACTGACACGGCTTGGTTTGTTCGTTTTCAAGTGCGGAGTGAATGTGGTTTGGCAGGTGGCTGAGCACGTCTTCGTACAAGCGATGAGCTTCTGGCCAATGGCCTTGTTCCATCAGCTGCTCTGCTTTTAAATAGCGCATCCAGCATTGCTCAATATTCATCTTCATCTCCACAAAATTCGATTTGAATAGACATTAAATGAAATTAATTATCAATTGCAAGTGCGACTTTTTATCATTTTAAAAGGCGTGCAGCTGTTCGTAAAATGTTCAAACGAACCGGGGTGGAAGATAAATCACTTAAATTTAAACAAATAATCTCTACACTGAGGTAACGACAATAAGAAAAGGAGGCGAGTATGGCAGTACAAAGATTGGAACCTAAACAGCTGTATTCTGTAGCTGATCTAGAGAATATGCCATGTAAGTCGACCAAGGAATTACCTCCGATTGACGAAATTGTAGGGCAAGAGCGCGCACAGAAAGCCGTCGAGTTTGCCATGTCAATTAAGGAGAAAGGGTACAACATCTACGCCATTGGTCAGAACGGCCTAGGCAAGCGCACTATGATTTTGCGCTATTTAAATCGCCATCAACACGATGCCGCGGCACTGTTTGATTGGTGTTATGTCGCGAACTTTGAAGACACGCGTATACCAAAAGTCCTAAAACTCCCTTGCGGAATTGGCAGCAAGCTCAAAGTAGACATCGAAAAGCTGATGGGTAAATTGCTCAATGCTTTACCTCTCGCGTTCGACAATGAGATGTACTACAGCCGAGCTGATCGTTTGAAAAACCAACTTGCGAATAAACAGCAACACGAGTTGGACAGCATCAGTAAGGAAGCAAAAGAGAAAGGCATCAGCCTAACGATCACGGCGCAAGGTGATTATCAGTTTGTTGCGATGGACGGTGAAGAGCTGCATACCGAAGAATCTTTCGAAGCGCTCAGCAAGAAAGAGCAAGAATACTTTGGCAGCAGTATCGACGAGCTAGAAGTCAGTTTGCGTAATATGGTTCGCGAGCTCACTGAGTGGGAAGACTCATTTAGCGAGAAGATCAAAAAGCTTAATGATGACGTAACGCTGGACGTGATTACCCACTTCATCAAGCAATTGAAAGTGGATTACGCTGAGTATTCGGAAATCAAAACCTACCTAACTGATCTGCAAAAAGATATTGTCGAAAACGCTGACATCTTCCTAGAGCAGAGTGGTGAACAAGGTGAGATTGCTACCGCTTCCTTAGATAAGAAACTTCCACGTCGTTACAAAGTCAACGTATTGGTTAGTCGTAAAGATTGCGAGTTCCCAATTGTGGTAGAAGAGAACCCGAACTACCACTCGCTATTTGGTTCGATTGAAACGGCGACGTTCAAAGGCACAGTGTTTACTGATTTCTCTTTGATTCGAGCGGGTAGCTTGCATAAAGCGAACGGCGGTGTGCTATTGATGGATGCACAAAAGGTGCTTGAGCAACCTTATGTGTGGGATGGATTGAAGCGTGCATTACGTTCTCGTCAGCTGAGTTTTACCTCTTTAGAAAAAGAAGTGACATTGACTGGCGCGGTTTCTCTTGATCCCGAACCGATTCCATTGGACATCAAAATCATCTTGTTTGGTGATTACCGCACTTACCAACTGCTGCAACACTACGATCCAGAGTTTGGTGAACTGTTCCGTGTGACGGCGGATTTCGAAGACGAAATGAAGCGTACACCGGATTCAGAACTGCAATACGCACGTTTTATCTCTAGTGTGGTGAACGACAACAACATGCTGCACTGCGATAAGAAAGCCATCGCGCGCATCATCGAATACAGTTCGCGTTTGTCTGGAGACCAAACCAAGCTTTCGTTGCATTCTGCCAACATCGCTAATCTATTGCGTGAGTCTAACTACGTGGCTCGTCAGGCGAATTCCAACATGATCCGTATCGGACACGTGGAAGAGGCTTTGAGCAATCAAGAAATGCGAGTCAGCCGTTTGCAAGATAGCGTGATGGAAACCTTCGTTAATGGCACGACCTTGATTCGTACCGAAGGTTCTGCAGTTGGTCAGGTCAACGCACTGTCGGTATTGAGCACCAGTGATCACATGTTTGGCGCGCCAAACCGCATTACGGCAACCACGTGTTACGGTGATGGTGAAGTGATTGATATCGAGAGAAGTGTTGATCTTGGCGGTAGTATTCACTCGAAAGGTGTGATGATTCTGTCTGCTTACTTGTCGTCTGTGTTTGGTAAGACAGCACGCGTTCCACTGACAACCACGATTACCTTTGAGCAATCGTACGGTGGTGTAGATGGTGACAGTGCAAGTATGGCTGAGTTCTGTGCAGTCGTGTCTGCGTTCTCGAAACAGCCGAACCGTCAGGACATTGCGATTACCGGTTCGATGAACCAATTCGGTGAAGCGCAGCCTATTGGTGGTGTAAACGAGAAGATAGAAGGCTTCTACGATGTGTGTGAAATCAAAGGTCGTCATGCTGGACAAGGGGTAATTATCCCGCGTTCAAACGTACATAACCTGATGCTTCGCCCTGACATTGTCAAAGCGGTAGAGAAGGGAGATTTCCATATCTGGGCTATCGACCACGTAACCGAAGCGGTTGAGCTGTTTACTGGCAAAGATGCTGGTGAAGCGACCGACGAGGGAACTTACCCTATCGACACAATCTTTGGCTTGGCACAAGCTAAGCTAAATGCGCTGAGAAAATAAGCACTTATTGACATAAAAGTTGATAGAAAAGCGTATAAATTTTCATAACTTGTCATAATGACAATATCCCGACGCAGTTGTCGGGATATTGTCGCTAAAGCCATGAAATTGATGGCTTTTTGCTCTGGACAAAAGTGTGATCTATCTCTAGTATTTGCCCCCTTGTCTATTCGTCCGGGAATAATCCCATCGCAAGGAAGCCAACACTCAAATACCTGAGGTTACTCATGCAGCTATCCCTGAAAAACTTGTCAGTACGAACGCAAGTTTTGGTTCCAGTTCTATTCACCGCGATCACTCTGTTCATCACATTGTGGATCACTCAAAACAACCTAGAAGCAGAGCAAGAATTGGTTGCTTCTAACTCCGATTCTCTTGTGTTCTACAAAGACACATTGGCTAAAATCGACGACCAAGTTTACCCATTGCGCATTAGCGCGGTTTACGCGATTTACGATGCGTCTCGTCGTGATGCTTTCCTTGCTGACCTAAAAGCGGGTGCAAAAGCGATTGATGCCGATCTCGATCTTGTGGATGCTCGTGGTACGTTCAGCAAAGAAGCGCAGAAAGTACGCCAAAGTATTGATGCTTACATTGATTACTCAACACGTGCGGTAGAATTCTTTAACCGTCACGACCGTGGCTTAGTATCTGATAGCGAATACACAAACTTTATCTCAGGTTACCGCCGTGTTGGTAACGAAATGGTTGCAACCATCAACTCACTATCACAACGTGTGAATGAGATTGCGACGGAAGCAACCGCAGCAAGCGCACGTGAACATACTCGCGTACAAAACAATGCCATGATGTCAGTCATTGCGGTATTTGCATTCTCTTTGCTAGGTGCTTGGTTCCTATCTGGCATGATTGTTACGCCAATCCAAAAACTGCAAGAAGTGATGCGCAAGCTAGCAGGTGGTGACCTGTCGGTACGTGCAGACATTGATGGCGACAACGAAATTTCGCAGCTAAGCAAAGACGTAAACCAAACAGCGAAACAGCTTCACGATACGGTTGACCAACTAATGCGCATCAGTGAAGAAGTGGCTTCTGCTTCAACAGAACTTGCAGCGGTAATGACACAAGCTGAAGCGAATGCTCAACAAGAATTGGCTGAAATCGAGCAAGTAGCATCGGCGGTTAACGAGCTAGCAAGCACAGCAAACAACGTAAGCGACAACGCGACATCAGCAGACGCAACAGCACGTGAAGCAGACGGTCTAGCGCAATCTGGCCTAGCTATCTTCCAAGAGAGTGCACAAGCAAGCGAGCAAATGTCTCAAGCGCTTAACGATGCGGCGCAAGTGGTTCTTCGTCTGAAAGAACAATCGGTTCAAATCAACGATGTTATTGAAGTGATTCGTGGCGTCTCTGAGCAAACTAACCTTCTAGCACTGAACGCGGCGATTGAAGCGGCACGTGCTGGTGAATCTGGTCGTGGTTTTGCTGTTGTAGCAGATGAAGTTCGTATGCTAGCGGCACGCACTCAAGACTCAACGCAAGAAATCTCTTCTATCATTGAAGAGCTTCAAGCGCAGTCTGGTCTTGCAAATGACAGCATGCAGGTGAGCCTAGAGATGCTTAACCGCAACAACGAGCTCACTCAGCAAGCGAACGATGCGTTGATTGGTATTACCGAGTCGGTAGCGAACATCAACGATTCAAACACGCAAGTGGCGACGGCAGCGGAAGAGCAGTCTCAAGTAACACAAGACATTAACCGTAACGTGGTAAACATGTCTGAACTTGTAAACCAAAACGTAGCGGGCATCAGCCAAAGCGCGAGCGCAAGTACAGAGCTTTCTCATCTTGCTGAAAAACAAAAAGAGCAGTTGAGTTTCTTCAAGCTTTAGTCAAAAGCAGCAAGCGACAAACATCGACTGATTGAAAAGAATCCCTGAGCTTCGGCTTGGGGATTTTTTTATCAAAAACCGAGTAATGATTTAATTAACAGTAATTAAAACAGTCAGTTACCCAAAACAAAAGGTGATTCATGTCACATTTATAAATGTTGAATCTCACTTTTTAGCGTCAAAAGTTTTTTGACGCGCACGCTTTTATTCACCGAACCGATAACTTGAGGGTTTGGAGGTATTCATATCGTCATCTTCAGTGGTGTTTTGCTCAATTAAGGCTGTTTATTCAACTTGTTGCGCTAAAAATAACAGCTGCTACGATGCCGCCCGTTTTCTCGTTGGTACAGAAAAGTCCTGTTTTCTGGTGAGAAAATGATGACAAAACAAAGATATGGAAAACTATAAATGAAATTGAAAACTTTAGCTGTAGCAGTGGCGCTAATGGCATCTGGATCTCAAGTTGTCGCTTCAGAATTGTACAACCAAGACGGTACATCACTAGAAATGGGCGGCCGCGCTGAAGCTCGTCTATCTATGATCGACGGCAAAGCAGAAGACCGTTCACGTATCCGTCTTAACTTCCTAGGCAAACAGGAAATCAGCGATAGCCTATACGGTGTTGGTTTTTGGGAAGGTGAGTTCGAAACATTCGAAAACGGCGCAGTTGATAACAACAGCGATCTAGAGACTCGTTACGCGTACGCAGGTCTTGGCGGTAAATACGGTGAAATCACTTACGGTAAAAACGACGGTGCACTAGGCGTTATCACTGACTTCACTGATATCATGGCTTACCACGGCAACACTGCAGCACTAAAACTGCCAGTTGCAGACCGCACAGACAACATGGTTTCTTACTCAGGCCAATTCGAGCAACTAGCGCTTCGTGCAAGCTACCGTTTTGCTGATCGCACAACAGATGCGAACGGTTTTGACGACAACGAGCAAGATGGTTTCTCTCTATCTGGTATTTACGCATTCGCTGACACTGGCCTTGAGCTAGGTGCTGGCTTCGCTAACCAAGATGACGTTGACCAACACATGCTAGCGGCTTCTTACACTGTAGGTAACTTCTACGTTGCTGGTAACTACACAGGTATCGAGCAAGATTCTGACGATTACAAAGGTTACGAACTAGCAGCTGCATACACTATGGGTCAAACAGTGTTCACTTCTACTTACAACAAAGGTGACGTAGAAGACACAGATACTGTAGAAAACCTAGCAGTTGACGTAACTTACTACTTCAAGCCTAACTTCCGTGGCTACGCGTCATACAACTTCGACCTAATGGACAATGAAGGTTCTGACGAGCAAGACGAACTAGCACTAGGTCTACGTTACGACTTCTAAGTCAAATTGTTTTCTAAGATCCCGCCTTTTTCTTAGTAAAACAAAACCCCTTACCGTGTGGTAAGGGGTTTTCTTCATTTAAGGGGCATTTGAACGCTTTAGGGTTATTTGAACTAATTAGGCTACTTGAACGCAGTGCTTCATACGTTGGATATGGACTGGTTTATCCTTTCAGCGTTAGCTTGGTGCCATCAAATTTGAGGTGACTTAAAAGGTTTTTGGCATTTGCTTTCCCGAAATCATCAAACTCGACCCCGTATCGTGCGTAGTGTGTCGATTTCTGTAAGTTACAGATTCGCCCTTTTAGTGGCGCTAACATGCGTCCGTTACCCGGCATCGTTATGTCGAGAGTGACAAGATCACCGACTTGGAGCGTTCTACTCATCGGTGAGGTGACAAATCGACAACCACTCTTGGAAAGATCTCGTATTTCACATTCTGCTCGGTATTGCTCGAACTGAAGGCGGCTGCGCAGATTCACTTCGTATCGCACTTCTTTTCGCAGCTGATAAACCTGCATAGTGTTAGGCAGACTCAGTACCAATAATGGGTATGGGTCACCCAAACGGTGTTGAAGTTGGGCGCGAAAAGGGATCACGGCGCCTTCACCACGATGGGAGTAGGCTTTTACGTTAATCCAGAAGCCTTCCTGAAAGTAAAACTTCAAATCCTCGTCGGAGATATTTGGGAGTTCAATCAGCGCGGTATTGTTGGAATGACAGCCCATAAATGTGCTGGTGGTGATGAACTTGGTGCCTACCGGCGTGGTGACGTTAAGTGTCACTTCACTTCCATGTTCCACCATTGCCATTGCATCGGTGCTGTTTAATGTGCTTGCCTGACGTTCTGGTGCTTTTTTATTTGTAAGAGACGAACGATTGTCCCTTGCACTCGTCATCATATTTCTCATTATTATTGTCGTACCTAATGTGAGAAGACGGTTTTGCGCTATGTTATGGTAGTACTAAATGACTAGACTATTGCGTGGATATCATTCTATGCAGTCACATAGCTGGTTTCAATAAAGCACGAGTGAAAAGTGGGGCACGGATAATGCAGAAAGTGACACAAGACACAACAAGCCAAATTTTTTGGGTCGATTTAGAGCAAGACCACAAAGCAAAAGTGGTTTATAAGCTTGATGGACAAGAGATGCACATAACGTCCACGCTGATACCTGAAGAAGTGCGCGGTAAAGGCTATGGCAAAGTGATGATGGAAGCCGTCTTGCCGGAGATTGAAGCACAAGGCTATCGCGTTGTACCCGTTTGCCCTTACGTGATTAAATACATGGCAACACACCCTGAATGGGCGCATTTACTCGCATAATGGAGCCAATGAACAATCCGCTTTATCAAAACATCGGTGACGAGCTCAAGCTAGGTTCGCTTGAACGCATCGATGTGATTCAATCTCTATGGGGTGGTTATGGTGAGTTAGTTCGGCTGACTTTTCCGTGCCGCTCGATCATCGTTAAACACGTTCAACTTCCTAAACCATCGGAACATCCGCGTGGTTGGAACACCGATCGCTCCCATCAACGTAAGCTGCATTCTTATCAGGTTGAAGTCAGTTGGTATCAGCACTTCAGTCAACAGGCCGACGAACGTTGCCGAATCCCGCAAGGGCTCAAGTGTTTTCAGAACGAAAATGAATGGCTGATTGTAATGGAAGATCTCGCTCAAGCCGGTTATCCAAACGTGATTAAAGAGGCGAGTAAAGCACACTTGAAAGCCTGCTTGGTTTGGTTGGCAAACTTCCACGCGCGCTATATTGGTGTTAGTGACGACAGTTTATGGCCAACAGGCACCTATTGGCATTTGGACACAAGACCAGATGAATTGGCCGCACTGCAAGATGACAGGCTCAAGCAACATGCGGAGATGATTGATTGCACTTTGCGTCAGGCGCGCTTTCAAACACTGGTTCATGGTGATGCCAAGCTGGCCAATTTTTGCTTTGATGATGAAGGCTCAGCCGTTGCTGCAGTAGATTTTCAGTATGTAGGTCATGGCTGCGCGATGAAAGACGTGGCGCTGTTCATGAGCAGTGCTGTTGAACCGAATCAGTGTGCAGAGATGGAATCTTGGGTGCTGAATACCTACTTTGACGCCCTAGATAGTGCACTTAAACACTATCAGCCTGAGCTTGATGCTTCAGTGGTTGAGCAAGAATGGCGACCATTGTTTGCTGTTGCTTGGGCGGATTTTCAGCGCTTTGTGAAAGGCTGGAGTCCTAGTCACTGGAAGATTAACCCCTATACCGAATCGTTAACGAAACGAGCGTTAGACTATTTGGACTTGAAGCGGTAAATAAAAACTCCCGTTGGATTTCACAGTGAAAAAGCGGGAGTTTTATTATGGTGGATAACTGTTAGTTTTTCGGTTTTCGAATGCGAGCCATGCTATAGGTGTTGATAAACTCACCGTCTCGGAAAGAGGCATCAACAAACTCACCTTCAATCTCAAAGCCGTGCTTCTTGTACAAGCCTATTGCAGCGTCGTTATCGGCATTCACTTCGATATGGATACGTCTTACATTTAACCAGTTATCGGCCAGTTCTGTCACCGTACTAATCAGCGCACTTCCAACGCCTAAGCCGTGAAACTTGTCATGAACACCAATGCCAAACGAGGCGGTGTGGGAAGTTCTCGGGCGCTGTGAATGATGAAATCCAATGTTTCCCACTACCTTGCCATCGATTTCTGCAACATAGCTATACACACCAGCTGGCATGTTCGATAGTCGCTCAACCCACATCTTGAGAGATGGCTTAGGGAGTTGCAGGGTTTCACGTTGTGCTTTTGGTTGCGAATAAATTTCGACTAGCGCAGCAGCGTCTTCAACAGTGGTTGGACGAACGATAATTTCCATGCTTCTCTCCTGTGGTTTGTTGGAATTAACTTCAATCTAACCAGAGAACGTCACTTTGAATAGCCTTTTTTTACTTTTACCCTTCAAATGGCTTTTAAATTAGTATGTTACTAACCTCTAACTTTCACTTTTTATAGTGAATTATCATTGAAAATACCAATGAGAGTGATTTTCCGTTGAATTTTTGTACTAAGGAACTTCACCTTTATGGAGAATAATGGTGAAGTTGTATACCCAAGTAACCTCGAGATGCTTGGTTCAGCGAGAATGATTTGGTTTGTAGACGCGGCGGCGATTTAAAGGTCTAGTGGGTCTAAATCAAGAATCGACAACAAAGTATGCAAGCCAAGGCAACTCGCCCTTCGGGAGCGTGTCATTGACTCGATCTCTGCTTCAAACAACTTGGAAAGAGCTCGCTATTCCACTGCGTTGTTTTCTTTGACCTCGAATCAATGACAACGCTCTGAACCCAGCATCTTGAAGTCACTTGGGTATATTCATCAAAATAAAGCCATTTTTATCAAAGTGTGAAGTTGGTATCTGCAACGAGTTGATTTTAATCAAGACAGGTTGGAGTTACCTCTTATGGGGTATGGGGAGCACGCCTTTTTAGCGCTATTTATGCTTAACTTATTTAAGAGCAATTAGAGCGTGTTTGAGGAAAATAATAATGAAATCCTCTCAGTCAAAAGTCTCGCAAAGTCGACGTCGATTCTTGCGTGACACTGCCCGTACCGCCGCTGGTGTGGGTGCGGCAGCGTGTGTTCTTGGATTGCAGTCTTTGCAGAGCCAAGCGCGCGAAACTAAAGGTGTGCCTATTCGTCCGCCTGGCGCTTTGCCAGAAGGTGATTTTGAGTCTGCCTGTATTCGTTGTGGGTTGTGTGTTCAGGCGTGCCCTTATGACACTTTGAAGCTTGCGAGTCTGCTATCCCCCGTTGCCACAGGTTCACCGTACTTTACTGCGCGCGATATTCCTTGCGAAATGTGTGAAGACATTCCTTGTGTCGTGGCTTGTCCTAGCGGTGCGCTGGATCATGACCTCACCGATATAGATGATGCGAGAATGGGAACGGCTGTGCTGATCGACCACGAAACCTGCCTCAACTGGCAAGGTTTACGTTGTGATGTTTGTTACCGCGTGTGCCCGCTGATCGATGAAGCGATCACATTGGAAAATATTCGCAATGACAGAACGGGCTATCACGCGAAACTGATCCCAACCGTCAATTCTGATGTGTGTACGGGCTGTGGTAAATGTGAACAAGCTTGCGTGCTTGATGTGGCAGCGATCAAAGTGGTGCCGACCGATCTCGCCAAAGGTAAGGTTGGTAGTCACTACAACTTTGGCTGGCAAGAAATCGACAAGCCGCTTGAAAATGTCTTACCAGCAGATAATCCAGTACCAAGTGGTGCGCTTGAGTCGCTCAAAGGAGGTCAATAATGGCCAAGAACTTAGCGCAAGATGCTGGTAAAGAAGCCATAGAAAAACTGGGCTGGTGGCGTGCGCATCGTTTTCTCATTCTACGTCGATTATGCCAACTGACCATCATTGTTCTGTTTATGGCTGGGCCAACATGGGGCATTCTGCAAGGCAATTTATCTTCCAGTATGCTGCTTAATACGGTGCCACTGAGCGATCCTCTGATTGTATTACAGTCTCTCGCCACAGGTCATATTCCAGAGTTTAACGCTTTCCTAGGCGTCACGATTGTGTTGGTGTTTTACGCGATTCTTGCTCCGCGCGCTTTTTGTGCGTGGGTGTGCCCGCTCAATATCGTGACGGATTTTGCTGCGTGGCTGCGCAGAAAACTCAATCTCAAAGCGAGCTATCGTTGGTCGCCAAATATTCGTTACTGGTTAATCCCTGCATTGATGCTTGGCAGCGCGATTTCGGGCTCAGTGCTTTGGACTTGGCTGGATCCTGTTGCGGCGCTGCATCGTGGTTTGGTATTTGGCATGGGCGCTGGCTGGGTTTTGATCTTATTGGTGTTTGTGCTGGATTTATTGCTAGTTGAGCACGGCTGGTGTGGTCACTTGTGTCCACTGGGAGCAACGTACAGCGTGATTGGTAGCAAGAGTTTAATGCGAGTCACTGCTGTGCGCCGAGAAGACTGTACTAAGTGCATGGATTGTTTTTATGTTTGCCCCGAGCCGGAAGTTCTGCGTCAACCACTAAAAGAGGGTGACCGTCGCGTGATGGATCAAACCTGCATGAGTTGTGGGCGTTGTTTAGATGTTTGTCCTGAAAAGGTGTTTGAGTTCCAGAATCGACTGAATGTGAAGAACATTGAGTAACAAAACAAAGAGTAATAGAACAAAGAGCGAGTTTAGCTGCTAGGCAGTCTAGTTTTGCTTAATTTTACGATGCCATCAAAATATTATTGAGCTTAATTAAGATTCATCACTGTTATAGAAATAGCGTATTCCTTTTTATTAACCACCCTTGTATCTGGGTGGTTTTTTTTGACTGTTATGACGTGAATGAAAGACTCTATTGTTATGAAAAGCCTCTTAGTTCCTCTTGTTTTACTTAGCGCTGGTTGTGTAAACCAAGCTCAACCCACTGGACGTGAAGTCGACATCATCGTTGTTGCTCCGACGGAGTCTCAAGTTAGAGTCACTTATCAAGAGCACAATCTATTGAATACCGTTTACCTTAGTGGCGAAGCATGCCGCTTTGATATTGGGCCTACGACCATTAAAGGCGAGGGGGCTTCGGTTGAGCTAAAACCAAATGGCCAGTGTCGATAAACACTGGCCATTTTAGGAAGGAATGGATGGTGGGTGCTTGGTCCTATTTTTTGTCTTTAATAAGGCCTTTTTTCTCCATCCGCTTTTTAGGATTGACACGATGATCGATGCCTAGAGTTTCTTTTGTTGTGTCAGCGATGGTTTCGTCGAGAGTACAGCGGTTGCCTACTCTGCTGGTAACACCGTCTACCAATTTCTTTGGGTCACATTTCGGATTAATAAGGCCAGCGTTTGTGACCACAGGAAGCAGTGACAATAACATCACTGAAAATGCGTATTTCATCTCATGAATCCTAATCTTTCAATTCGATGCTTAATTTAGCATCGGTACTAAAAAGGATTTAGGCATTCCCAAGATTGTTCATTCACGAGATGACTATAGACGTTTAGGTCGGTACAGAAAGTTGAAAGCCCTCTCTCTTCCGTGAGAAAAGGGCTTTCGATGAGGCTTCACCTCATTATCACTAGGCGTGCGGTCTGCTTGTTTAATGGAGTAGGTATTCCATGCTGACTAGCTGTCGCCAAAGTATCGAACTGCTGACCACAACCCACAAAATGGTCTTCGCGATTTTAGCGTTTCGCATGGGTATTCCCGATTATCAAAGATGAAATATTGATTGAGCCGTTTATTTGGCTGATGTCCAGATGATATCTCAATGAATGCTAGTCGAAGTTATCACCTTTAAAACATATCGGTCTGCAATGCCTACACAGCATTTTTTGAAAAAAAAAGCCCACCTATGGAGTGGTAGGTGGGCAAGGCTTATGTGGAGTCACAAACTGCTACCAGCTGGAGTCGGGACCGTAGTAGCAAGATACTTACAATATCGTTTGCCGGTGTGTTCAAAAAGGCATCTTAAATAAAGCGATTTTGGTCGATGCCCAACAGAGAAATGGTTATTTTGCTCATATAAAACGAAGAGGTATGGGTTGTACCCAAAAGCGGAAAGATTGCGCTTTATTGTTCAAATATATCAATGGTTTGAATTTTGGTTGAGCTTGGGTAATTTCCAAGCAATAGAACTGACGAAACGATGACAAGGTGACACTGCTTCAAATAAAAATACTCAGCAGTGTCTCTGGGTTAAATATAGCAGTGTGGGGGAGTGAAGCTCTTATTGCTCGTTCTGTTGTGCGGTTTTTAAGCGCGATTTCTCAACGTTAATGATACCAGGGTTACCAACGCGAACCGTTTGCAGTAAATGCTTGATCCACATTGGCAAAGATGGCGATAAGCGGTAATGAATCCAAAGCCCTTGACGAGTGTCTTTTAAGAACGTGGTATCGCGCAACAACGCTAAGTGGCGAGAGACTTTCGGCTGGCTTTCATTTAACGCATTTTTAAGATCCGTGACCGTTAAATCTTGTTCGTCTTCCAAAAGCATTAATATTTTCAAGCGTAGCGGATCGCTCATCAGTTTAAAGAAGCTGCTCGGGTCTACATGCGTGTTGTTCTCTTCGCTGTTGAGGAGCAAAAAGAGGCTAATGCGTTCAATCAGTTCTTTGGCGGTATTTTTAAATGGCTTAACGCCTTCCAGTGGTTTGGGATCAACAAGATTCCAATGCAGCTGATCGACATCTTGCTCGAAAATAACACATTCATCTTTTGCGTTGTCACATAAGGTGATGACAAAGTCGTAGTGATTGTTTTCAACTTCAGCAAAATCTTTGGAGCGAAGCCCTTCACTCACGATGTTTTGCCCATCTAAAACTTCAAACACTCTTTGGTCGACT
Organism: Vibrio sp. B1ASS3; assembly: GCF_905175355.1. Lineage (NCBI taxonomy): Bacteria > Pseudomonadati > Pseudomonadota > Gammaproteobacteria > Vibrionales > Vibrionaceae > Vibrio > Vibrio sp. B1ASS3. The sequence continues at coordinate 1,720,228 of NZ_HG992743.1, read as the reverse complement.
TCACTTGGGTGAACGCCTGCGCTGTCAGCATGAAAACGGTCTCCTGCCATGTGGTTAAAGATCGCTTCGGCAAGTTGCGAGCGAGCGGAGTTACCAGTGCAAAGAAATAGGACTTGTTTTTTCATCATATCAAACTAAAAAATGCGGAGGCGTATGCCACTGTGACCATTGATAGAAGACAGTATAACGCTGCATGGGGTGAACAAGAAGCACTCGAACGTGCATCAGGTTCTATATTAACCGTTTAGACGTGCTAGATATGAAGAATCGTGATGAAAAAGTGGGGAATAGAAAAGTGCGGAATAGAAAGTTATAGCGGGAAGAGTAAAGTAGCCTTACTGCGACGTTTGCGCAGTAAGGCTCAATCCGAATTACTTCTCTAACTTAGTGAAGTAGTCGAAGATTACTGGTACGTCAGATTGACCTAGACCAGCGTTTAGCGCTGATTGTAGGTTTGCAGAAGTACCTTCAGCGATAAGAGACTCAGTACCTAGGTCTTTTACCATCTCTAGGAAGTAACCAAGGTCTTTGTTTGCGTTTGCAATAGAGAAACCTAGGTTTGGATTACCATCTACAGCGTAGTTCTTACAGAACTGCATAAATGGTGAGTTTGATGGGCCTGCAGACATGATGTCGAACAGTTGTTGACCATCAACACCAGCAAGTTTTGCAACCGCAAACGCTTGAGACATGGTTGCTACTGTTGTCATACCCATGAAGTTGTTTACCAGCTTCGTCACGTGACCAGAACCTAGCGCGCCTAGGTGGAATACGTTCTCGCCTTGCTCATCAAGTACTGGCTTAACTTTGTTGAATGTATCCATGTCACCAGCAGCCATGATGTTTAGTAGGCCTTCTTTCGCGTGAGCAGGAGTACGGCCAAGAGGTGCGTCAATCATGCCTGCGCCTTTTGCCGCTAGATCTGCGCCAATCTTACGAGTAGAAGCTGGGATAGAAGTACCAAAGTCGATCAGCACTGCACCTTCTTTGATGCCTGCTAGGATACCGTCTTCTGCGTAAACCAATTTTTCTACAACTTCTGAAGTGGTTAGACAAAGCATCACGATGTCACTTGCTGCAGCCAGTTCTTTTGCAGAGCTTGCTTCTTTCGCACCACGAGCAACACACGCTGCAACCGCTTCTTTGTTCAGGTCCATTACCTTAAGTTCGTAACCACGGTTTTGTAGGTTCTCAACCATGTTGCCGCCCATTAGACCTAGTCCAATGAAACCAATCACAGGTTTTGTCATATCTAACTCCTAAAATATACTATTGTATGATTATATTGTCATTATAATATTCGCCCGTCTGGAATTTGCAATGAAAAAATTCTCCAAATGTGTTGTCGGATCTCAGTTTCTTCTAATGAATTAAATTTTATGTTTTTGTTTTCATTTTATATCAATGGCTTACGTTCAGTTTTGATGCTTGAAAAGGTTGAATAGCTAGAGGCATGAATTCACGGTTTTGTGATCTGGCGAGCATACAAGTCTTCGTAAGTAGAATAAGTTCATTTGTATTACAAATATATCTTGTTTTATTTACTTGAGGCATTTATGTACACCGGACATTTAGCACACTTAACGTTCCTTTCTTATTTATCTCCTAAGCTGCAAAGCGTCATCGAGATAGCAAAAGATAAGCTCAGCACACCGATTGAAAATGGTAAGTATGAGTTATTTGGAGAATCGGCTTTTATGATGGTGGTTGAAGATCAAACCCAGCCACTTGAAAACCGACGTTCTGAGATTCACCGTAACTATCTAGATGTACAAATCCTACTCGAAGGTGAAGAGGTATTTGGCTACAGTTTGAATCCTTTTAAGGTAATAGAAGAAGACCTGCTAGCAGATAAAGACGTGGCCTTCAGTGAACAGTTGGTTGATGAGAAGTTCATAAAAGTGGGAGCCGGAGAGTTCATTATTTTCTATCCGGGGCAACCACATCGCCCATTGGTTACTACAGAATCAGGACCGGCATCCGTTCGTAAGGCAATCATCAAAGTACATAAAGATTTTTTGTAAAATAAACTTTAAAAAATAACGACATAGCCGCTTTTTAAACGCAAGTTTAGAGGCGGTTTTTTATTCTAACTTTCGGAAATTTAAGTAAAAAACAGAAAGTAAATAAATAATAATGATATTGCGAATTTGTTACATTTGACGGTATGATGGCGGCTTCATATCCTAAGGACTCGTCATGAATACGCCACAGAAAAGCTGGAGAACGCCACAAAACTTTCTTCTGCTGATTTCCATTATTGTTCCTATTGCTTTCTCCACTTGGATGGCGCTACTGAACAACTTCGTTATCGAAAAAGCCAACTTTGATGGGGCCGATATCGGCTTACTGCAAAGTGTGCGTGAGATTCCCGGTTTTCTTGCTTTTACTGTTGTCTTTGTTTTGCTGTTTATCCGCGAGCAACGTTTTATGTTGGTCTCGCTCGCCATGCTGACACTGGGCACGGCAATCACAGGTTACTTCCCATCTTTGTTTGGACTTCTTTTTACCACCTTGTTGATGTCGACTGGCTTCCACTATTTCGAAACACTGAAGCAATCTTTGTCCTTACAATGGCTTTCTAAAGAAGAGGCGCCAGAGAGGCTGGGTAAGTTCATCTCGGTTGGGGCGTTGGCGTCTTTAATTACCTATGGTGCGATTTGGGTACTGCTAGAACAGCTGAAGTTGGATTTTAAGACGGTCTATTTATTGGCAGGCGGTACGGGCTTTATCCTGATTATGGTGATGGCGTTTGCGTTCCCTGAATTCAAAACGGAAGTACCACAAAACAAAAAGTTGGTGCTGCGTAAGCGCTACTGGCTTTACTATGCATTGACCTTTATGAGTGGTGCTCGCCGTCAAATCTTCACGGTCTTCGCTGGTTTCTTGATGGTGGAGAAGTTTGGCTATTCGGCAGCGGACATCACACTGCTTTTCTTAATCAACTATTTGTTCAACTTCCTGTTTGCTAAACGTATTGGTCGCTTTATCGGAGCCGTTGGTGAGCGCAAAGCATTGATGTTTGAATATGTGGGACTGATTTTTGTTTTCGTCGGATATGGTTTAGTGCAAACAGCGGAGTGGGCGGCAGCATTGTACGTGATTGACCATCTGTTCTTTGCGCTGGCACTCGCAATCAAAACTTACTTCCAGAAGATTGCCGATCCGGCAGACATGGCATCAACGGCTGGTGTGGCGTTTACCATCAACCATATTGCCGCTGTCGTGATTCCGGTAACCTTTGGTGTGATCTGGTTGGTTTCGCCTTCAAGCGTGTTTTACATTGGTGCTGCTATGGCCGCAGTGAGCTTGTTATTGTCTTTGAATATTCCAGCTAAGCCGGGAGAGGGTAACGAAACACGTGTGTTGAGATGGAACTAAGTTAGTACTTACTACTCAATAACTGAATGCGAAATCTGGTTATAAAAATGGGATGCAGAGGCATCCCATTTTTGTATTCGGTTTTCAACGTGAGACTGGTTTGTTGTGAGAGTGGTTCGTTTAGAACGGATACCAAAATAGTTGAGTGTCTATCACGCGTTTGCTAATCGCTGCGGCAACAATCACTACGATGCCTGCTATACACACCATATCGGCTCTGGTCAGCGGCTTTAGGCTGTACCAAGTACGAGAAGAATGACGGCCAAAACCACGCAATGTCATGGCGTTAGAGATTTGGTCGGCGCGCTCTAGGCTAGAGAAAATCAAAGGGCCTAAGATCTTAGAAACGTTCTTCATGCGGGTAAACAACGGCGCTTTCTTACTCAGTTCAACACCACGAGCCTGCTGAGCGTGCATGATGTTCACGAAGTCTTTCTTCACTTCTGGCAAGTAACGCAAGGTCAAACTTACTGCATAGGCAATTTTGTAAGGCACACCCATGCGGTTCAAACTTGCTGCAAACTCAGTAGGATGCGTAGTAAACACAAACACCAAAGCAATTGGGAACATGCTGAAGTATTTCAGTGTTACGGTCACCAGATAAAACAAGGTCTCTTGGGTGAGTGAGTAATTACCCGGTAACGATAACAATACCGTTGTTGACCCCATGTATTCACTGCCTTGTTGCGGCGCTAATGCAAACATAAACAGCGCATTAATCAATAAAACACTGCCTGTACCGATCAGTAAAGGCTTGTACACATGGAAAGGTACCTTGGTCATTTTTAACAAACCAAGACCTACAACGATCAGTAGAGCAATGATGCGCAAATCAAAGGTCGTAAGTACCACCGTTACCCATGCAATGAACATCAAAAACTTGGTGATGCCATTGAGTTTGTGCAGTGGCGATTGGGTATCGATGTAGTTGATACCAAACTTCATCTTATTGTCTTTCATGCCACTACTTTCTCAATGTCTTTAACATCATTATTTTGTGAATCTTGAGCTTCTGAAGTTTGAATATCGGCGTTGTTTTCACGCTCTCGACGCGCTTTTTCAACGTCAATAAAGTGCTGCATAAAGTCGTTCGTGTTCTCAATGCCTAACTCAGTAGCCAGTTCATACAAGCTAGTCGTTGCCAAGTTCGCTTGGTCTAACAGTGCTGGGGAACTAAACACCTCAGTCATTGGCGCGTCAGCAATCAACTTGCTGTCGGCAATCACGATGGAACGAGTGGTGTACTCCAAGACCAAGTGCATGTCATGAGAGATGATCATCACCGTAATGCCAAGTTCACGATTAAGCTTCTCGATAAAGCTCAGCATCGACGTGTAGTTACGGTAATCTTGGCCAGCAGTAGGCTCGTCCAAAATCAAAAGCTCAGGCTCTAGGGCAAGAATCGATGCAATCGTCACTCGCTTCTTCTGACCGTAGCTTAGTGCTTCAATCGGCCAATGACGGTACTTGCTCAAACCACACAGCTCAAGGGCTTCCAATACCTTCGCTTCGACTTGTTTCTCTTCAACACCACGGTTACGCAGGCCGAAAGCCACTTCGTCGAAAATCATGTGATGCGAAATCATATGATTTGGGTTTTGCATTACTACGCCAACCTTTTGGCTGCGCTCGAAAATGGTTAGCTCGTTTAAGTCTTGGCCGTTCAAGCTCATCGAACCTTGGTCTGGTTCAATCACGCCCATCACAAGCTTAGTAATGGTGGATTTACCAGAGCCGTTTTTACCCAAAACCGAAACGAATTCGCCGCGTTTTACATCGAAGCTAACGTCTTCAAGCGCGTTTTTCTTACCATCGTATGAATAGGTAAGGTTACGAACAGCCAGAAGAGTCTCGGCTTGCTTTTCAACATTGGTTGTTTTTGAGGCTTCAAACCATGCGCTGACGGCGGATTGGTATTGCACCAATGGCAATGTATTTAAGCTCGATGGCTTTGCATCGCCTTCAATCGCGCAGCCTGCTTCTTTCAACGCGGAAAGGTAAAGTGGCTCACGAATACCGTATTCCTCAAGAAGAGGGGACGCTAAGATTTCATCTGGTGTGGTATCTGCGATTATTTCACCGCTTTCCATTAGAATGATGCGGTCAACAGAGCGGTGCAGTACATCCTCAAGACGGTGCTCGATAATGATGATGGTTTTGCCCGTTTCACGGTGCAGATCATCGATAATCTCGATGGTCTTCTTACCCGTCTTTGGATCAAGGGCTGCAAGTGGTTCGTCAAACAACAAGATGTCGACGTCATCGACTAAAATACCCGCCAAAGAAACGCGTTGTTTCTGACCGCCTGATAAATCGTGAGGGGAGCGATCTAACATCTGTTCCAAATCGACCATCTTGGCCGTCGCTTTGACCAATGGGTACATGTCGATGTTAGACATCAATTGGTTTTCCAACGCGAATGCGATGTCTTCACCAATGCTCAACCCAACAAATTGGCTGTCCGTATCTTGCAGTACGGTACCAACTTGTTCGGTGAATTGGTGCATGTCAAAAGGAGCGGTGTGTTGACCGTTGATGGTCAGCTGGCCACTGGTTTCCCCTTTGATAGCGTGTGGGATCAGTCCGTTAAGACATTGGCCAAGGGTAGATTTACCACTACCACTTGGACCGATAATGACGATTTTCTCTCCTTTCTCTATCCTTAGATTGATATTTTTTAGCGTCGGTTTGTCCAGCGACTCATATCTAAAAGAGAAGTTAGAAAATTCGATTGTCATTCGACATTAAGCCTCTGTTAAGTTGCGGCTTTGCTTGTTACGTTTTGCGACAGACTTAAGAATGAAGAAGCCAACAATAGCAATAAGAATGGTGTTACCCAGTGCGATGATCGACAGCTGTGTAAATACCTTAGTGAACGGTTCTGCATACAAGATGGTGTCTAGGAAGGCTGAGCAGCCGTAACCAAATACGTTACCCAATAGAGCAAGCACCACGAATAACGCGAAGTCTTTCATATTGAAGTCACCTTTCTCTAAGCGGTTACGTGTTAGAGAAGGGAAAAGACCGATAATTAAACCGACAATGCCTGAACCAAGTACCCAAGTTAGCCATACGCCCCAGCCTGCAAATAGGTCAGTAACCCAGTGGCCAATGAAGCCAACCAAGAAGCCTACAAGAGGGCCAAATAACACTGAGAACAATGCCAATACCGCCATTGCTGGTTTCAGCGTCGTGTTTGCAAACACAGGAATGCCAAACATTGGCAAACCGCCGATGCCGTATAGAGCAGCACCGATTGCAATAACCACTACGGTTTTAGCAGAAAGATTCATAGATAACCTCAGTTCAATTGTCGATTTTAAAGAACGTTCACTTGCTTTTTTTATAGCGCTGATTGTGTAACAAAGTTAGGAAACAACCAAGCTGCTTATTGTTTGCTCTGTTTTTCTTCAAGAAATGTGTGATTGGATTCACGCATCCCATTGACTGGCTTAGTTTTTCAGCAAGCATCAAAAATAAGGCGCGCATTATACAGAATATTGATAAAAGTGGGAATGCTATCTGTCTGGATGGCTAGAATGAAAACAGGGGCTGACTGTCAGCCCCTGATTACACTTTTTGATGCGTTTTTCGCCATTAAATTAATGGTCTAGATATAGGTAGTTTTGCCAGCTCTTCATGCGGATAAGTACTTTTCGCATGATAGAAACGTGGGTAAAGCTATCTGAATACACCGCAACTTCTACAGCAGTACCCATAGGTAAGTGGAACTCTGCCAAATCATCAGTGATTTTGAGAGTCACAAACACACGGCCACTGGTACGTAATGCTTCAGTGCCAAGTAGAGAACCACGAGCTTGGAATTGGCTCTCCCCAATCGCAGGTAGAACTTCAACCACTTCGCCTTTAAACACATTGCCCGGTAGTGCACGGAACATGAACTCCGCTTCAAACCCCGGCTCTAGGCGTTGCAGCGAGTTTTGACGGAACGCGGCGGTATATAGCTTTTCTTCGGTATGAACAAAGGTCATTACAGGCGCTAAAGGCAGAGGTACCGCCATTACACCTGGGCGCAAGGCAAGCTGAGTGACGTAACCGTCGGTTGGTGCGGTAACGACTGTTTGCTCTAGGTTGAACTCTGCTTTTCTCAATTCAGCCAATAGAGAGGCAACTTGAGTATTTTCACCACCAACTTCAGATTCGAGTGCGATTTGCGCTTGCTTTTGTCTCGATTGTTCAACTTCTAATGCAGCTTGCGCAGCTTTGAATGCTTGTCGACGAGTATCCAATTGTTGCTCTGTAAACGCGCCGCGATCGAAACCACGTTGGTAACGGTCAAACTCACGCTGTGCTTTATCACGTTCAGCGAGGGCTTTTAATACCGCAGCTTCTGCTTCTTGAACATTAGATTCAAGACCTAGTGCACCCTGACTTGCTTCTTTCACTTTTGCTCTTAGTCGGTCGACTTCAGCTTGGAAAGGTACGGGATCGATTCGGAAAAGCACGTCGCCTTTCTGTAGAGGTTGGTTTGGTTGTACAGGCACCTCTATCACTCGTCCACGAACGCCAGAGACGACAGGTGTGGTTGAGAAAACTTGGTTACCAATTTGCGTGAACGGATGGTTATAGTTCATCAGCAAGATAAGTGTACCAACCAATACCACACCACCAAGTACAGCGGTTGGAACTGTCCATTTGTTCAATGGGATATTGAAGATTTTGAAAATCGCGATACATAACGCGGCGTAAGTCAGAACCAGTAGTAAATCCATTATTGTTCCTCCTTACCTTGTTCTTTTTGTGCTGGAGTGCTCGATGCTGGTTTTTCACCTTTCAGCGTAGAGACTTCTTTTTTCAATTCGTTGACTTCATCTATTAGCTCTTCGAGGCGATGATGGATATCATGCGTCTCTTGTTCGAGTTGTTTGAAGCCCCAGCCTCGTTCTTTGCGCCATAATGTCGCCCAAATCCAAAGGAAAGGCCAAAGGGCGTGAAGTGTGAAAAGGCTTACCCAGCCAGCGTAATGAATAGCGTCTTGGTGAGGATGCTCGCGCTCTTTTGCTATTTCATAAGGAATATCGTGAATCACAATGATTCCGTAGAAGATAACCAAAGCAACGAAAATGAGTAACCCAAGTGCAAAATAGTCTAGAAACATCTTACTTCCCTGTGCTTGTTGCTAAATAGAAAAACTTACGTAAATTAACTGTTTAAGTATTTGATGAAACAATAAGTGAATCAAGTTATTTATAACTCAATTCGCTGTTATTGAGAGATACGGCATGCAATACGAAGGAGTAAGCAGTGCAATATTCAGGTGAGATCGCTGCAATTAGCGCGGCGGTCGTTTGGGCGGTTGCCACATGGATATACAGTCAGTTCAGCCATCGCTTTTCGGCGATGCAGTTGAACATCGTCAAAGGCATTATTGCGTCGGCGATGATGCTGGTGGTCATGCCATTTTTGCCGCAGGGTATACCAACACAAATTGAACCATTACATCTCGCTGTATTGGCGGTTTCTGGTGTGATTGGTATTGCCATTGGTGACAGTGCTTACTTCGCCGCGTTGAAGCGCATTGGCCCGAACAAAACCTTATTGCTAGAATCTCTTGCTCCTCCGCTATCGGGCGTGCTTGCTTTGGTGTTTCTTGGTTCAGAACTGACATTACAAAGCTGGCTTGGCGTGGTGGTGACAACCGCAGCGGTGACTTTTGTTGTCTTTCAGCCTTCTTCTTCAGGCGAAGAAACAAATTGGAGCGGCATCGGGTTTGGTCTGTTGGCGAGTGTATGCCAAGCTTCGGGCGTAGTGATTTCTCACTATGCGTTGGTGGCGGGCGATCTTCCACCGTTGCTTGGTGCATTGATTAGACTCAGCATTGGTGTGTTAGCGGTTTGCTTGGTGATTAAAGTCGTTGAGCCTGCGCCGTTTAAAGGCATCAAGCAGCACATTCAAGAGATGGGCAACAAAGCAATGGGATGGTTGCTACTGGCGATCTTTGTCGGGACCTTCCTTGCCCTTTGGCTACAACAGATTGCGTTGAAGTACGCCAACCCAGCGATAGCGCAAACTTTAATCGCTACAAGCCCGCTGTTTATCTTAGTGATTTATGCGATCAAAGGTGAAAAGGTTGGCGCGAAGAGTGTAATAGGAACTTTGGTCGCGCTCGGCGGTATTTCATTGTTTTTTCTTTAAGCCTTTGTCTTAGCAAGTGGAAGCAAGATATAAAAACGCCCCAGTTTGAGCTGGGGCGTTTTTCATTGTTCAGAGCTTGGTTGAGGGGCAGAGCTTTGTTTATCGTTGAGGGCTTGGCTTATAGCTCGGTACACACTTGATTTCGGCCGTTGGCTTTCGCACGATATAGAGCTTTGTCGGCACGATAGAAGGTACGTTGAGTGTTTTCACCTTCGCGATGTAAGGTGATGCCGATGGAGACGGTCAGACCGCGCTCGCCCAAGATTTCATGCCAACCAAACTGGTAAATGCGCTCACGGTAGTTTTCTGCGTGCATTTCGGCTTTAGCGACTTCAGTGTTTTCAAGAATCACCAAGAACTCTTCTCCACCAAAACGCACACACGAAGACCCACGGAATTTAAAGTAACCGGAGAGTTCTTTCGAAACGTTCACAATGGCTTTATCACCCACTAAGTGGCTGAGCTCATCGTTAATCGATTTGAAGTGATCAATGTCGATAACCAGTAAGGCAAAAGGCGTGTCGTGCAGCAGCAAATCTTTTAGCTTCACTTCCAACCAACGTCGGTTGTGCAAAGACGTTAGAGGATCTGTGAACACGTCTTGTTGCAACTGGGCTACCGTGTTTTTGTGTTGTTGAGTCGTCTCTTTCAGTTCTTTGTTTTCAATCTCTGAAAGGATTAGTTTGAGTTGTAATTCAAATCGAGTCAGGCGGCGCAACTGTGCAGGCCCTAGCTCGCTGATTGGAATGTGTTTCACCAAGTCAGATTCAACGCGAAACGCTTTCTTCTCGTAATTGAGCGCCTCTTTGAACAAACCTTGCGATGAACACACTTGGCTCATTGCATTGTAAAAGCGGTTCGCAATCAGTGGTGAAGAATGTTCGTTGATACGTTTGCCAGTCGAGGCCAACAGTAGGTTTGACAGCGATTGGTGACCGACTTCATTCAAGCAGTAAGCCGTCTCAATTTTTACCATGGTTGAGAGCCAGAATGTGTGCTGCTTACCGGTTGCGTATTGGATTTGAGAGATGGCAAGCAGCGCTTCGTTGTACTCTTTTTGTAAACGGTGCAGTTTGGCTCGGTATAAATGAATCTGGCCGGTTAGGTTTTTATCACTGACCAAGATGCTGAGTTCTTCACATTCGCTGAGTAAGTCTGTCGCCGCGCCGATACGCTGAAGGCTGATGTAACACGCCAACATATAGAGTTTGTAACGCAATCTCAGCGAGCGGCTACCAATCGCATGATCAATTGCATCGATCTTTTGGTAGTAGCGTAGAGCGCGATTATGATCGCCATACGCGTCACACAGATTGCCCATTCCAATGATAGCTAACACGTACTCGTCAATGTAACCGTATTCCACCGATATATTGGAGGAAGAGATGTACTCGGTTAATGCCGCGTTGTAGTCGCCTTTCTCGACCAAGCGATCGCTCAAGCTCGATTTCACCGAAAGGATGTCTTCAACGTCCTCTGGCAGTTTGAGTAAATCGAGCGCGTGGCGTAGCTCTTCAATGCTTTCTGTTAACTGTTTAATCTTGCTGCGGTACTCGGCACTGATGATATAGCAATGCGCTTTCTCTCGATTGGTTGAAGCAATGTGTAGGCGAATGTGTTCCCACAAGATCAACGCCTCTTCACCAGTGACTGAAGAGGGATCCATGCCTGCATCGGTGACCTTACTAAGCAGTTGTTCCATTCTTCATTACCTCAATGTGGCTCTCTTCCAACTGCTCTAACGTGAACGGGAAGGTTAGGATGTCCTGTAGATAAAGGGTCGGCTTAGGGCCAGTTAAACCGCGACGTTTCCAAGGGTAGATGTCCAACATAGCGCAGACGGTGCGGTAGAGATCTTCAGCGGCTTGATCCTTTTCAGCAATCAACATCGCCAGACGATCGCTGCTCAAGCGAGAGATAAGATCACTAGACGTGGTGAGCGAATGGACCAATTCGGTACAGATGTCGAGAAACGCCGGATCGGAGTGGCGGATCATGATGATCGCATGATTAGAGCGTTTTAGTTCGGTCTTAAACAGAACCAGTTGTTCCCACCAATAGGTTTCTGACACTACATTTGAGAACTGCTTTTCTGGGTCATATTCATGTTGAGCACGAATACGGTTGATGAGTTTTCTTGCTCGCTGTTCTAACTGGCGTTTTGAGCCACGAGCTTTGTCCATGCTGACTCGGTGTGTCTGCTCTTTAAGCATCTTGAGGGCATGTTTGCGATATTTTTGAAACGCTTGGAAAGCGAGCTCGTAATTGCCTTGCTCTTCGGCAACTCGTGATTGTTGAAAGCAGATTTGACTAAGCAGCTCACCGTTATCAAACGCGAGCGCGGATTGTTCGGCGGATTGCAAAAGTTTAGCTGCGCTCTCGGTGTTTTTACGCAGTAGTTCGAGCCTTGCTCGGCTGATGAAAGAGTGGGCTTTCATCCAAGTCAGGTCTTGCTCTATCGCGAGCTGATGGGCTTTTTGCGTCGCTTCTTCTGCGGCATCGAGACGTTCTAAGCCAAGAAGCGCAAGACCTTTAAAATCCCATATCTCGGCTTGCCAAGTGCTGTCTTCATGATCTCTTAGGACTTCGGTTGCGCCGTCTAAAACGGTGAGCATTTCAACAAAGTTGTTGAGTAGGTAGTAATCCCAAGCCAGCAGGATTCTCGCTTTCCCTTCTAACCAAGCAATACGGACGTTGTTTGCCACTTTAACCGCAAGTTCGTGCGTGGAAGCGGCAAGCTTATGTTCGTTAGTGATTCGCCAAACATTGCCTAGGCCAATTAAGGCTTCGATTTGAATCTCGATGTCGTCGACCAAGGCCGATTGTTCAAGGGCGTTAATCCAATATTGCTGAGCGGAGTAATACTTTGCTTGTCCCCAATATTGAAGCGCAAACAGGTGGAGAATTTCTGGAAGGTGATCGTCAGTATCGAGTTGAATTTGAATATTGTAAGCGTCTTTAATCAGCTTTAGGCCATGACGATAGTCCATGCTACACCAGCATGCGTGCGACATGATGATAAGTGCACGAATCTCGCCGTCGACAAATAGAATTTGTTCTGCACGAATACGGCACTGTTCTGCGATTCGGAATGCTCGCTCGGGATCAGATTTTATCTGGCCTTCAAGGGCGTTGAGCTCGGCCTCGAGCTGAATTTGGCTTTTATCCAACGTTCACATCCATGACTATCGAACTGGAATTTACACCTAAAAACAAGTGGTTAGATGCGTTTATCGTTTTGGTGTGGAAAATGGCCACACCAATAAGGAATCGGATACTGTAATGTATACCGTGTTCAACACTTACTTACCACTCATAAATGAGTAAACTGTTAAATAGTCATGACAACAATTGTTTGATCGTTAGCGGTGCGTCTGTGACCTTCAGTCTTTGAGCAGCAGTAAGTCCTTGCTTATCCTGATAGCACAAATTATGCCAAGCTCTGAATATATCTAAAAGAGGCAATATCCCGGCAGGTCGTAATTTGCGACGTGGCTCGTTGATGAAGCTCTCAAACAGCAATTGGAAGCGGTTTTGATAGAACTGAATGTGACGTGTTGTTGCCACATTAAACCAGGCTTCTGGCTCGTTTTTATCGCCAGCTAAATAGCAAATACCCTTGTTGCACTCATACTGGCTAGAAATCGCCCAGCGATCTCGCCACCAACTCATGTAGGCAATGTCTACTTTGCCAAATGGCGCATTCATGTCCCAAATCGCGTCCTCTTCTACGTACATCAGATCCACATTTTTCTCTTGGATACGAGACAAACAAACGCTCAACGCAGCAGAGCGGAGCAGGGGATCTTGAGGCATGTAAATAGAAACGCGCTTCTCAGGGCAGCACATATCTAGCACATGAAGATAGTGCGCGTAAGAAGTGTATGGTGGACGAATCAAAGCGCCTTTGGATGGGTAATGGAACACCGAAAGGTTACCCAAAGGATCCTCAACGTTGCCACGCGCCAGAATGGTTTGATATTTCTGATCGATGCGCTCACGCAGTTTCTTAGACGGTGCTGGTGGCGGTTCACTCGCTTCTGCTGTGTATTCTTGCGAGACAAAGCGAGACACTTCATCGTATGGGTTGTGATCCAGTGTAGCGACTGGCTCATCATCTGAAGAGTAGTTCACATGCTGACAAAGAATGTAACCCGAATGTGCTTCACCTGAAGCGATCCAGTAAACGCCATTATTGCTGTTTGGCTGCAGCGCGACGTAGTTTGATGCGAGCTCATAATGCTCAGCGTGGTTTACCCAACGTGCATCAATCGTCGCCAGTTTGCGTCTGCAACGGCTAGCGATGTGGTCAACATGATCGTAAAAGGTTTTTGGGTTGATGCTGAGTTTACGGCAGATTTCACGAACGGAATAACCAGTAAACAACAAGCCCATCAAATTCTCTTGGAATTGAAGCTTTTTGTTGGCACCAGACCATTTATCGACAAAAGTACTTTGGCACACTTTGCAACGGTAACGTTGGCGATCGCCACTGTAACCGAAAGCGTGATAGAGGTGTTTATGAGTATGGACAGAAAGCCCAAAGTTATCGCAGTCATCGTTGCGACAAGCAGGTAACCCGTCACTGTGGACGTGACGCAGACGATGAAGTTCGTTCACTACATCGCGGTTATTAAGTAAGGGGGGGAAAGCTCCACACTCACGGCATACCATCGCCGGACGTTTAGGGTTAGCATGTTGCAAAACGTATCGCTTTGCATCACTCAATCCAAAGTTGTCACACGCCAATGTTTTACAAAAGTTGAGTTGTAACCCATCTGCGTCCCTTGGCAGTTCGCCGTTAGACACAATCGCCCCCTCGGGATAATTCTTGCAGCCGGTCAGGCCCCGGCTGCTATTTACTACTTAGGTGTTTCTTAGATGTTGATTGCTGTTTCTAGAGCAACTTTCATCATGTCGTTGAACGACTTTTGACGCTCTTCAGAGCTTAGTTTTTCGCCACGGATGATGTGGTCAGAAACTGTCAGGATAGTTAGAGCTTTCGCGCCTAGGTCTGCAGCAACGCCGTAGATACCAGCCGCTTCCATGTCTACACCTAGGATGCCTAGTTTTTCCATTTTCTCGAACAGGTCTGCTTCTGGTGTGTAGAACAGGTCTGCAGAGAAAACGTTACCAACTTTAACTGGTACTTCTTGAGCACGTGCTTGGTTAACCGCTTCTTCTAGAAGAGCGTAGTCAGCGATTGCAGCGAAGTCGTGGTTGTTGAAACGGATACGGTTAACTTTTGAGTCTGTAGATGCACCCATACCGATAACAACGTCCATTAGTTTCACGTCGTCACGTACTGCACCACAGCTACCTACACGGATAACGTTTTTCACGCCGTACTCAGCGATCAGTTCGTGTACGTAGATACAGCAAGATGGGATACCCATACCGTGGCCCATTACAGAAACTTTCTTGCCTTTGTAAGTGCCAGTAAAGCCGAACATGTTGCGAACGTCACAAACTTGTTTCACATCTTCTAGGAACGTTTCTGCGATGTATTTAGCGCGCAACGGGTCGCCTGGCATTAGAACTGTTTCAGCGAAATCACCTGGTTGTGCGTTAATGTGTGGGGTTGCCATAAGTGCTCTCCAAAGTTTTGTTCAGGTAAAACGCATCAATTATAGAATGCTATTACCAATTCTGTTGAACTTGTTCGTTTTCGTTGAGGCCATAATATCGGGACAGGGTAAGGGGACTTGAGAGTTAAGTCACAAAACGGTCGGTTTTAGTGTTTAAATATTCTGTTGATAACTAAATCTGTTGAAAGCAAAAAGGCAATCGATTTGCTTTTGAGCAGTTTGTCGATTGCGCGCACAAATTCTTCCTTTCTTAGCCTAAATTTTTTCTGAAATCGTGCTGATCGAATTCCTATATAAGTGAGTAAAACGGTTAAATTGTACAATTTATTTTCTTGTACAATCTGGAAAGGCTTGCTATAAGTTATACAACAAAACATTTTGTATAGGGATGCGTCATCATGGAATCGTCAATCAAAGTAGGTATCAGCTCTTGTGTGTTAGGTGAACGTGTACGTTTCGACTCTGGGCACAAAATCAGCAACTTCGTTACTAAAGAATTAGATGGGTACTTCAGCTTCGTGCCTGTATGCCCGGAAGTCGGTGTTGGCATGACAGTGCCTCGCCCAACCATTCGCCTAGTGAGCAACGAAGAGCGTATTGCATTGGTCGAAACAAAGAATCCCGAAAACGATCATACCGATAAAATGCTGACGTACTCGGAAAACAAAGTGAACGAGCTCCAAGGGGAACAGCTGTGTGGCTACATCGTATGTGCTAAGTCTCCAACTTGCGGCATGGAACGTGTGAAGGTTTACAGCAAGAACAGTGCTGCGAAAGAAGGCATTGGCTTGTACACCAAAACTTTGATGGAAAAAATGCCGTGGTTACCAGTAGAAGAAGATGGTCGCCTAAATGACCCTGTATTGAAAGAGAACTTCATTACTCGCGTTTACTGCTTGAACGACTTTTATGAGTCGATGGGCGGCGAGGCAACCCGTGGCAAGATCATCGAGTTTCATTCACGTTACAAGCTAACACTAATGGCGCACCACCCAGAATCTTACCGTTCTCTAGGGCGATTGGTGGCTGATGTTGCGAACTATGAAATCGAAGACTTCTACAACGAATATCGCCTTGGCCTGATGAAGGCATTGCAAAACCGAGCGAGTCGTAAAAATAACACCAACGTGTTGATGCACTTACAAGGCTACTTTAAGCGTTCGCTGAACAGTGATGAAAAAGCAGAGTTAGCGACGGTTATCAGTGACTACCGAACTGGCCTGTTACCATTGCTTGCCCCGTTAACCTTAATTAAGCACTATCTCAATGCGTACCCAGATGAGTACCTACAAAAACAAAAATATTTAGAACCATACCCGCAGGAGATGAGACTACGTTATGGATTGTAGCCAAGAAGAAAAACTATACGCAATTAGAGATGTATCAGAGTTGACGGGCGTAAAACCCGTCACCCTGAGAGCTTGGCAAAGACGCTATAACTTGATTCAACCTCAGAGAACAGAAAAAGGCCATCGCCTATACCGCCAACAAGACCTAGATACGATCCGTGAGATCCAAGGGTGGCTTGCTAAGGGTGTGGCGATTGGCAAAGTTAAGGGATTATTGGGTCAAGACTCCGATGTTGACGTCGCGTCTGACGTTCAGCGTTTGGAAGAAGCCGAAGCCGTGCTGAAAGCCCTGTCCGAACTCAACCGTGGCAAAACGGAAACCTTGTTATCTGGTGTATTAAAGGAATACCCCCTTAACATTGTTATAGAACAGCTGATAAACCCAGTTTTCGAAGCGTTAGACTTAGTGAAAGTGTCGCAGCGTTCCCTGCAACTGGGGCTATTCCAAACCTGTTTGATCACCCGATTGGCATTGGTTGTCGATTCTGAAAACAAAGCGTCTTCAAAAGGTAAATGTTTGCTGCTCAGTTTTGACCAAGCACGTGATTTAGAAAGTTGGGTTCAAGCAGCAAAACTGTGTGAACAGGGCTATCACATTACTTTGATCGATAAAGTAGAAGACGTTTCTGGTTTGATTGACCATGACGTGCTCTCTCGTTATCAACTCGTCCACTTCTTCTCAAACAAAGCACTACCTATAAAGCAAGTGGAAGTGCTAACCACGTTGCGAACGCAGCTTCCAGAAAAGATTCAGTTTTCTGAAGTGATAGAAAAGCTGCACTTTGCTGCCTAAAAATACCCTCGTAAGGAGACGACATGATTCTGGTTTGGTTTCGACGTGACCTAAGAACGCTAGACCACACAGCGCTTAAGGCTGCTCTCGATTCTGGGCAGCCTGTTGTTGCCGGTTTTGTTGCAACGCCAGAGCAATGGCAAGAACACCACATGGCACCCATGCAGGCGGATCTCATTGCACGACGTTTGACGTATCTTGAAGAAGAGCTTGCTGAGCTGAATATCCCGCTTCTGTACAAAGAAGTACCCAAATTTTCCGACGTGGCTGAGGTCATTAAGGGGTGGGCATTATCATTAAACGCAGAAAGCGTCATGGCGAACATCCATTACGAGGTCAATGAACAAGCGCTAGACCGGGAGGTTTCAGAGGTTCTTGCTAAAAGCGACGTCACGTTCGAAGCTTTCCACGACAAATGTGTTCATGCGCCAACCACGGTATTAAACAAGCAAGGTGAATACTTCAAGGTATTCACGCCATTCAAGCGTGCTTGGTTGTTGAAATTCCAAATGCCAATGGTGTCCAAACCACAACCGCAAGCCGAGCTGTCCAAAGATGTGCTTCAGACAGTCGAAGCAGATCTTTATCATGCCGATGTGCCTTTTTCTTACCCACGCGAATCCAGCGAACGTTGGCACGCCTCAACCACAGATATTGTTCAACAACTGAGAGAGTTCGCCCGGGAGCGCAGCGATGCGTATCAAGCAGAGAGAGACCTTCCTGCTGTCGATGGCACGAGTCAGTTATCTCCGTATCTCGCAATTGGCGCGCTGTCGCCAAGACAATGTATCGCAAGGCTTTATGCAGAAAATCCACTTCCTGATCTCACCGAAGGGAAAGCCACTTGGTTGAGTGAAATTATCTGGCGAGAGTTTTACCAACATTTATTGGTGTTTGAACCAAAGCTTGTTAGAGGAAAGGGCTTTATTCCATGGGAAGAGAAGATTCAATGGTCTTATGATGAGCAAGCTTTCGAACGCTGGAAAACAGGCATAACAGGGTACCCTATTGTTGATGCTGCAATGCGCCAACTGAACATGACGGGTTGGATGCACAATCGTCTACGCATGGTTGTAGCGAGCTTCTTAACTAAAGACCTGCATATCGACTGGCGTTGGGGAGAGGCATACTTCATGAGTAAGCTGGTGGATGGCGATTTCGCTGCCAACAATGGTGGATGGCAATGGTCGGCGTCCACGGGCTGTGATGGGCAACCTTATTTCCGAATCTTCAACCCTATCAGTCAGGGCGAAAAGTTTGACTCTGATGGCACCTTTGTCCGCCATTGGGTACCGGAAATTAAAGAGGTACCGAATAAGTTTATTCATAACCCTTGGCTATGGAGTGGTTTTAATTTACTGGATTATCACAAGCCGATGGTTGATCACAAGGTGGAAAGAGAGATAACCTTACGGCTCTTCAAAAACGCCAAGGAATAGAGAGAGATGCCTAGCAAGAAGCGTCCAATGAGTATCGCTAAACGAACCCTGTTGTCTGTATCGCTATCTTTAGTGAGTGGTTTGTCATTCGCAAAGATGTACGAATTGCCGGAGGACGGGGCGCGCGTCATAGGCCGCATGGAAAACCATGTGGTTGAACAAGGCGAAACCATGGCAAACATTGCTAAGCAGTACGATGTTGGCATGCTGGCGTTAATGGCGGCTAACAAAGGCGTGGACCCTTTTCTACCAAAAGAAGGCCACGTTCTGACTATTCCTACTCAGCTTATTCTCCCAGACGTTCCCCACAAAGGCATCGTTATTAACTTGGCGGAGCTGCGTCTTTACTACTTTCCGGCTAAAGAAAATGTGGTTCATGTATTCCCGGTAGGTATTGGCCGTATTGGTCGAGACACGCCAGAGATGACAACGAGCATCAGCCAGAAGCGTCCAAACCCAACCTGGACACCACCTTCATCGATTCGTGCGGAATACAAGGCGAAGGGCATTGATCTACCTGCAGTTGTGCCAGCTGGGCCTGATAACCCACTCGGTATGTTTGCGCTGCGCTTGGCGTATGGTCATGGTGAGTACTTGATCCACGGTACTAACAAGGACTTTGGTATTGGTATGCGTGTAAGTGCGGGTTGTATTCGTATGGACCCTAACGACATCGAGTGGCTATTCGACAAAGTACGTCGTGGCGAAAAAGTGAAGATCATCAATCAGCCGGTTAAAGTCACGCTAGAACCAGACCGCAGTGTATTTGTTGAGGCGCATGAACCATTGACTCGCAGTAACGGCGAGAAAGATCACTTACAAATTCCACAAGAGTTGAATTGGTGGTTGGATGAATATGGGATGACGAATGCGAAAGCTAAAGCAACGATTGCTGCTCAGAATGGTGTTCCAGTAGAAATAACCGCGCCTTAACAAGCGTTAAAGCGCGGAATCACATCTTACTTAGTGTAAGACTGAGCGATGTTGTCGATACGCTCGTTAGCACGTGCAGCTTCTTCTTGAGCTGCCATAGCTGCGTCGTTAGACTTTTGAACGTCAGATTGTAGAGACTGAACGTCTTGGCTTAGTTGGCTAACTTGGTTGCTTAGTTCGTCTAGTTTAGTAGCTGTTGCTGCTTCGTCAGAAGAAGCACAACCTGCTAGTAGAAGTACTGAAGTTGCTGCAGCTGCGATCAACGTTTTGTTCATTTTAGAACTCCTTGCCTATAGTTAAATTCCTACGCTATACGTTTTGTGTCATATAGTCATAGTGGTAAATGTGAATACATTCTATCAGTACATGATGTAGCAAAAGTCAAAAAAATCCAAGGATTTCATAGAGTACCTGATACGGACGCTAACCTTTAGTTTACATAAGTGAGCGTTTACTCACCTTTAACGCCAGTATCGGGTAGTACAGCAGCTCTTTTACCACGTCCCTGATATCAATAATTTAGACGAAATTTACACAAATGAAAGTTTCTTAGATGAATCTTTATTTTTTCTAATGGAATTAGTTTGTGTGATCTCTATCTATACTCCTATGATTTGCGGTATTATATCGAGCTTTTATTTTTTGCTGCGTTAGAGCGGAAACGACACTGAAAAAGCGCTCAAACGATGACTATTTATTGGAGAATACTTTGCAATTTAAAGATCTAGGCCTAGACAACCGATTGTTGAAGAACCTAAAACACTACGATTTCAAAAAAGCGACTGACATTCAGAAGCAGGCGATTCCTGTTGCGATTGCAGGCAAGGATCTATTGGCATCTTCGAAAACGGGTTCGGGTAAGACTTTGGCGTTTGTATTACCAATGCTTCACAAGTCACTAAAGACGAAGTCGTTTTCTGCAAAAGACCCTCGTGCAGTCATCCTTGCTCCTACGCGTGAGCTAGCAAAACAAGTATATGGCGAGCTTCGTTCAATGCTTGGTGGTCTGAGTTATGACGCAGCATTGATTCTTGGTGGTGAGAACTTTAACGATCAGGTAAAAGCGCTACGCCGCTACCCGAAGTTCATCGTGGCAACGCCAGGACGTTTGGCTGACCACCTAGAGCATCGTTCTCTGTTTCTTGATGGTTTGGAAACGCTGATTCTAGATGAAGCTGACCGTATGCTCGATCTAGGTTTTGCACCAGAGCTTCGTCGTATCCACAAAGCGGCGAAGCACCGTCGTCGTCAAACTCTGATGTTCTCTGCAACGCTCGACCACGCAGAAGTCAATGACATTGCATCAGAGATGCTGAATGCACCAAAACGTATTGCTATCGGCGTATCAAACGAAGAGCACAAAGACATCACTCAAAAATTCTACTTGTGTGATCACCTAGATCATAAAGAAGCGATCCTTGAGCGTGTTCTTGAAGAAGCAGAATACCGTCAGGTGATCATCTTTACTGCAACTCGTGATGACACTGAGCGTCTAACGAACAAGCTGAATGAGAAGAAGCTTAAAGCGGTCGCGCTGAGCGGTAACTTAAACCAGACTCAACGTAACACCATCATGAGTCAGTTTGAGCGTGCTGTATTTAAGATTCTAGTAACGACAGACGTTGCATCTCGTGGTCTTGATATCGCAACAGTAACGCACGTTATCAACTTCGATATGCCGAAGCACACAGAAGAATACGTGCACCGTGTTGGTCGTACTGGTCGTGCGGGTAACAAAGGTGACGCAGTGTCTCTTGTTGGCCCTAAAGACTGGGACAGCTTTAAGCGTGTTGAAACTTACCTACAGCAAGATTTGAACTTCTCTGTATTTGAAGATTTAAGGGTAGATTCAAGGGCTTGAAACCACGTAAACCTGATTTCCGTGGTAAGAAGACAGAAACCAAAAAAGCACGCCCACAAGCGAAAAAAGTCGCGAAGAAACCTGCTAAGCGTGATAAAGGTTTCTACCAAAACGTGGCAGTGGGTGAAAACGTGTTTATCCCTAAGAAAAAGCCAGCGGAACCAAAAGCTGAAGATTAATCTTCAACTCAGCGCTAGAGGTTAACTGAATTCAAATCCGAGCTTACGAGCTCGGATTTTTTTATATCTGAAATTTGCCTTCTCACGGGCTATTGTTTAGCTGTTCTAAACAAGGGTTAAATAGTCTTTGATTTTTCTGAACGCCAATTTTGCATAGCATAGGTTTCCAGAAGAGGAGACAAAATATGTATCAAGAAGAACAGTGGTTAGAAGACATCGATCTGAGCCTTACAGAACAACAGTGCAAATCGTTAGGTTGGGGAAAGAAAGGCGTCTGGGTTGAGATGTTGACGTTTCTCTGCGTAGCGTTGGTGAGTTGTACTTTAGTACACAATCGCGGAGGCTCACATGATTACTGAAAAGTCTCAAATGGGTGAATTGATTAAATCGGTTGTTTTTTCCTCCCTCTATTTTGTTGGATTTCTTGCTTTACTTTGGGTTGTAACTAGTCATCTTTTCTAGTTTTTCTACCTCTTTTGAGCTACTGACTAAAGTAAAAAAGTTACCCTCGTCACCTTCTTCAGGTGACGTTTTCATTTCTAGATTCTTAATTGCATAGCAATAGATGACTTATCTAACAATAGCTTTGCATAACAGTGCATTCATCCATGATTTAAACGTTTGGCATAATAAAAACCGATAAAAATGTCACGAAAACATGTAAATGATAATTGATCTCATTTTTATTTAAAGGCAGAATACGCGACATAATATTAATCCTATAAATAGTTGTGCCATTTATATGAAATTTAGTCATGTTTTTTTGGGGCTTTTAGTCACCTCTATGCCCAGTGTTGCCTCGGATAACTTTGATTGGCTGAGAGACGATTCCAGACAAGATGAGCGAGTCCTTTCTTACCTCAAGCAACAGAACCAAAAAACAGAACAATTTCAGAAACGCTATGACGAGATTACCCAAAATCTGTTGAGTCAATGGGAATCCATGGCAGCAGAAAAAGGCGAGAAGCCTTGGGCGATTAAAAACGGTCAAGAATGGAATCTCACTCCTCGACAAGGCAACTTTGTTTTGCTTTCGCGGGCTGATAGCAGCGCGCAAGAGAAAGTGGTTTACGATTTCTCTTCTCGCCAAGAAGAACGTCAATACTTCCAAATTGGTCAATGGCGTATTCAAGACGACTCTTTGTGGTTTACAGAAGATATTGATGGCAGCGAGCAGTACCGTGCTGTGTTGGTTGATCTAAAGAGTGGTGCAGCACGCGAGCTTATCAGCAACATTGATAATGGGGTTCTGCTCTCACCAAATGGCAAGTTTGCTTTCGCTGTCTCAAAAGAAGCGAAAACTCAACGTCCTTACCAAATCGTGCGAATTAACACTCAAACCAATGAGCAGAAAGTACTTTGGCAAGAGGACAAGACCGATTGGCTCATGTCTTTTTATCCCTCAGCCGACGCGCGTTTCGCACTGGTACAAAGTAACAATGAATCGACCACCGAACAAAAGATCCTAGACCTTGATTCTGGAGAGCTAACGGCCTCGCTACGTAAACCGGAATCCGGTGTGGAGTATTATGCAGATGTTGCTCAAGACAGAGTCTTTATCAACAGCAATCTTAATGGTCAGTTTGGTTTGTTTGAAACAGCGATGCCCGAGAAACATGCGGACACTGTTGAGTCTAATTGGAAGTCTTTCTTACGCTCACAAAATGGCGTAGAACAATTTTACTTGTACGATGCGGGACTTGTGGCATTAACCAAGCAAGATAATCAAACGACAATCTCGGTTTACTCTTATGATGGCAAGGAGAAAAAATCTCTTCCGTTAGAGTCGGAAGGTCGCGTTGCTTGGTTGAGCACTCTTGGTGATTACCGCTCTAACAAAATCCGCATTCGTAGTATGTCGATGACGACACCGCCGTTGTGGGAAGAGTTTGATGTTAAAGCACTGACAAAGACAAATCTCTCGCAAGATGTTTATCACGGCTTCTCTAGCCAAGATTATGTTTCTCAACGCATTATGGTCAAAAGTCATGGTGTGGAAGTGCCGGTTTCTCTTGCTTATCGCAAAGATAAGCTCAGCGACAACGCTCCTGTTGTGCTGTACGGCTATGGCGCTTACGGATTTACCATGAAACCTTACTTCATGCCTCAAACCGTGAGCTTACTAGATCAAGGCGTTATCTACGCGATAGCGCATGTTCGTGGTGGCGGTTACTTTGGTGCTGACTGGCACGAGCAAGGCCGAGGCGTTCTTAAAGCTAACTCTATCAATGATTTCACGGCAGCTGCGCAAGCACTTAAACACTTTGATGGTGGTGAACGTGATGTCTACGCGATTGGATCGAGTGCTGGTGGCACTTTAGTTGCCGGCTCGATCAACCAAGCTCCTGACTTGTTTGCTGGCGCGGTGATGAAGGTTCCGTTTGTCGATGTCGTTGCTAGCATGTCCGATACGACGTTACCACTTACCGCACAACAATATGGAGAATGGGGGAATCCGACACTCCCAGAGCAGCTCAAAGCGATGCAAGCTTATGATCCTATTCTCAATATCCACAAAGACGCTTACCCACCCATGTTGGTTCAAATCGGATTAAACGACCAACGTTTGCCTTATTGGGAAGGCGCGAAGTATCTCGCTCAAATTTCGTCGACCAGTGAATCGACAGGCCCTTATTTGTTGCAAAACGGATTTTCACTCTGGCCACCGCATGGATCCAAGGCAGGCGAGAGAGCAACAAGCGAAGGAATACGCATTTCTACTATCACTAATTAAGACATCTAAAGCGGAGCAGTAAATGAAGCTTACCCCAGTGTCAGCGGCAGTACTTTCGGTACTTGCTGCCAGTCAAGTGCACGCCGAATCTAAGGTTTTCTCAATGGAAGAGGTGGTTGTAACCGCCAATAAAATCGATCAGCCATTGTCAAAAGTGGCAGGTAGTGTCGCGGTTATCACAAACGAGCAAATCGAAGAACGAGGCGAAACCGAGCTTTATGACGTGCTGCGTAACGAACCTGGTGTAAGCGTGACGGGCGGTGCAGGACGTCCGCAAAACATTACCATCCGTGGTATGACAGGTAACCGCATTATGATCGTTCGTGATGGCATTCGTTCTGCGGATGGCTTCGGTGCGAATGACATTAATGATGCAGTTGGGCGAGATACTTTTGATTTATCCAATTTTGAATCGCTGCAAATCATTAAAGGTGCAAGCTCTTCGGTGCATGGCTCTGGCGCGATCGGCGGTGTGGTGATTTTAGAATCCAGTAAGCCGGGTGATTTCTTAAAAGACAAAGACTTCTACACCGATGTTTCCGGTACTTACACCGATATCAGCAACAAGTACAAAGGTACGAGTAACCTAGCTTTCCGCTCCGGTGATACAGAGAGTTTGTTTAATGTTTCATACTGGCAAGGGCAAGAGACACGTAACTTTGATGAAGATTTGTATAACCGCGACCTAGATGGTTACAGCGGTGCTTATACGATCAACCACTTTTTCAATGAAGAGGTGATGTTGAAAGCCAAAGCGGAACTCTACACTCAGAATCAAGAGCGTTTGGAGGGGGCACCGTCCATTCAACCTGATGGCATCTGGCACATTGAAGACTTTGCTGAAGATGAAACCTCCGAAGAGTACAGCGCTTACATTGGTGCAGAGGTGACACCGATTAATCCAACTTGGTTCGAAGAGTTGGATACCAAAGTTTACTGGCGTCACACCGAAGTCGTGGAAGACACCAACCGTTTAATGCGCCAAGTGGATCACAATGGTTTGATCACCAAGCGTCGCGAACTGGAATATAAAACCTTCATTGACGAGACAATTGGCTTCCGTGGTGACTTCACCAATACGATTTATGCAGCAAATGCAGAGCACCAATTGGCTTACGGTGTCGAGCTGTCTACTGACTACTACGAACGCACAGATAGCGATTCCAAGATTGATTGGAACGGCGTAACACCTTCGACCAAACAACCTTTCGCTCCTGCTCGTGCTTATAACATTGGTTTGTACGTTCGAGACATGGTGGAACTGGATAAATGGACCATCACAGGCGGCCTGCGCTTTGATGCGCACCGTTTAACGCCGGACGGTGAGGGAGAAGTAGGCGGCTTCCCATTAAAAGACATGGATAGCTCAGAGGTGTCTCCAAGCCTGTCGGTTTCTCGTGAAATGTTTGCCAACAACATCGTTTATGTGTCGTACAACCACGGTTACCGTGCTCCGGAATACGACAAAGCATATGGCTTCGTGAACCATGATTTCGTACCGCTAACGCCTTTTGTTATAGCACCTAACTTGGACCTAGAAGCTGAGACTTCGGACTCATTTGAAATCGGTAACAAGTTCGATAACGGTCGTGCGTATGTCTATGCGTCTGTGTTCTATAACAAGTTTGAAAACTTCATCGATGTTGTGACCACTGGCTTTGATTCAAGCACTGGTAATTACATCAAACAGTACCAAAACCTTGATGGCGTAGAGACGTATGGCGCAGAGCTTTCTGCGGGTTACGCGCTCACCAAACAATGGGACATCAGCATTAAGTTTGGCTACGTAGATGGCAAAGACGCGGAAGGCGAATACGTTCGAAGCATTACGCCATTCGAAGGTAACGCTCAACTGAAATACGCCAACCAAGACTTCAACGCTTACGTGGCTTGGAACTGGGCCGCTGCCATGGATCGCGTTCCTAAATGCCAGACCACGCTTGGCCTAGCGACAGAGTGCGCGCAGACAAGTGCGTGGAATACGTTTGATATTGGCGCAACTTACCACGTTTCCAAAGACCTTCGTGTTAGCGCAAACATCGTCAACCTGTTCGACAAAGAGTACATCCGATACCAAGACGTAGCGGGTATCGCTGAGGAAAGTAAGCGTTACTCAACTGAGCCTGGGCGCTACTTCACGCTGAATGCAAAATACGAATTCTAGGACGAAATCATGAAGCTAAAACCATTGGCGTTTTCACTGCTTATTGCTTGTACCCCTGCGGCGCAGGCTGCAGAGTGGGATTATCCTGCAACGGACTCTGTGGTAACGAATGAAGCGCAAGCGAAAACTTATCTAGACAGCCACTACTCAGAAGCGGGCGAGTTTAAGTTCCGTTACAAAACCCAGTCTCAGCTTGGTGAGCATTACAATTTTGATGTTTGGGTAAACGGTGAATATCAAGCACAGCGTGCCCTAGTAGTAACAACCGATAAAAATCATCACGTTGTGCGAGTGTTTAAGAGCCTTGACGATACGATCATTCGTAACGGTAAACCAACGGTTGCAATGGAATTGGAATCGCCTCGCCAACTGCAAGCACAAGAGCCACCGGCTTTGAGCTCTGGAAGTTTGGTTGATGTTGAGGTTTCTTTATTCAACCCAGATCTTCGTACCATGCAACAGCAAGCGGCACCAGAATCGACGTGGTCAGCACTATCCGATTACCCTCAGCCGATAGAGTACGTAACCAAGTCGATTGAGGTTTTACAGTCCGGCGGTAAGTTCTATCTCTCTAACCCAAGATTGAAGCAAGTGGATGCGACGGGCTTATTTGCAGCCCCAGAACCTGGTGAAGCGCCTGTACTCGATACGTTGGACTTTCTCAGCGCGGAAGGGGTTCAAGCATTTGACAATGTTGATGAGATGCAAAGCACCGAGTTTGGTGACAATGCGTTCCCACAGTTGATGGCTTTTTATCATCTTGATAGCTTGATCCAATATCTGACAAGCCTGACTTACGACTTGTTTGATGAACCGCTTCGTTTTGACGCTCGCGGTTTATCAAAAGATAACTCTACTTACTATTACGGTCCGAAAGCTCTCATGCTGGGTGTCGGTGGTGTTTCTCCGGATGCAGTCGATGCTGATGTCGTGATACATGAGCTCGGGCATGGCATTCATTACCAAATCGTACCGGATTGGGCGTACGGTCACACTGGTGCTATCGCAGAAGGTTTTGCTGATTACTGGGCGGGCAGCGCGAGCTACCGCACTCAATATTTGGATGCTTCGCGTCGTGGTCAAGAATTCGAGTTAGATACGGTGTTCAACTGGGACGGTGTGTTCGGAACACGCAAAACAACTCGCAGCTTATGGAACCAAAGAGCGCGTTACTTCGAGGGCTCAGAGTATCCAGCGCACGTCAGTGTGGGCGGTGAACTAGGCGACGAGCTATGGTCAACGCCACTGTTCCAAGCGCTTAAAGCATCGGTTGAACGATACGGTGATGATACCGATAACGTGTTCCGTGAGTTTGACGCCATTGTTCTTGAAGGCATGTATGGCATTGGTCGTGGCGTGAAAATGCATGATCTGGCGGAATCGACCGTGTTTGCCGCAAACACCTTGTTCCCAAATAAAGATTACGCCCTATTCCTGACGGATAGCTTCAACAAACACAACTTACTTAAAGCGCCTCTTCGCGTTCGCTATGACGCTCGATACATCGCACAAGGTCAAGAAGTTGGTGTGAGCCTGAGCCAAACTGGCCGCGAAGCGAGCATCAAAGGGCAATGGCAGCTAAACAACGCATCCGTTTTCGACTTTGATGAAACGCTTTCTGATTCGACCTCAATGAAGGTGGCGTTACCAAGCGGTCTGACGTGTGGTACGCAATTCGATTCCTCTATTTCATTGGATTACCAATTTGCTGAAGGCCTAAAGACTCACCAGTGGAATGAAAAGGTGATGTTGGTTAATGGTACGCCAGAGCTCGATATCCAGCCTCAATCAGTGAATTCCGCTTTGCCGGAGCAGGGCGACAGACTGTTCTCGCAGACGCTATCGGACAAGTCACGCACGATTGATGATTCGTTCGCGGTTTACCTGAACATCGAACATGACTCACTGCAGGATCTGCAAGTGACGCTTGTGTCTCCACAAGGTAAATCGGTCGTGCTACTTAGCCATCAATCAAGCAATACCAATGGATTTAAAGGTTACTTCACAGCTCAGTATGACGAGGAGTTACAAGCACTTGTCGGTCAACCGAGTTGGGGTACTTGGCGTCTCGAAGTGTCTGACCGCTTGTCAGGGAACTCTGGGGTGTTGAAAGAGTGGGGTGTGAGTCACTTTGCTCAGTATCAGTGCAGTGCTGATACCACTAAAGAAAGCAGTGGTGGTGGTTCAGGTGGCAGTGGCTCGCCTTGGACTTTGTTAGGGCTTTTCCTGCTTTCAATGGTGAGAGTGATTCGCTCTCGTTAATTAAAATCAAAAGAAGATAAAATCTATGAAGTTTCAATATTCTTTCGTTGCTATGTCACTAGCCCTAGCTGGCTGTGGCGGTGGTTCTGGTGATGATACGTCGGCACCGACCTATGATGTAGCTGGCACCATCGTTTCTGCAGGTACACTTCTTGATACGCCAGTGTGCATCGATTTAAACCAAAACTACGTTTGTGATACGACTGAACCGAGCACTAAAACGGATAATGCCGGTAAATTTAGCCTGACTTCAAGCAATAAAAACGTACTAACCAGCACCATTCTTGCTCAAGTTGATCAAGGTTCGAACCAAACGTTGCGTCTTGCGGCTCCGGGCCAAAATTTAGCAACGGGTAACACGGTTAATGGTGTAACAACGTTGCTCGCAGGTCTTGTGGTTGACGGTAAAACCGTTGCTCAAGCTGAAGAGATCGTGAAAGCGCAACTCACCGATGCCGGCGTTTCTCTGTCTGGTACGGTAATGTCTAACGCAGAAACCAGCGAGCTAGATAAGCTAGAGCAAAACACGGTTGCGCTATTAGCTGCGATGCAACCACAACAAATGACCAAAGGCGTAGCGTTGCTTGCTCAAAGTCTTAGCTTCCAAGGTAAATCGTTGGCCTCTGATCTTCTGTCTGAAGCGGAAGTGAGTGCATTTGCTGAAGAAATTGCAGCGGTTGCTGAACAAACGGTTGGTAGCAACGATACGGGTGCCGTTCTTCATTTTGCTGATGGCGCAGCAGATGTTGCTGAGGTTCAAGCTTCTTACCCTGGTCAAGATGCGGAATACGGCTTCGACAAAGAGGACAAGCAAACGTCGACAGGCGCGGGCTTTAAGTTCGTTAAGCTAGATTCACAAGGTGCTGCTTTAGCTGCAGATGCGACTGGGTGGGCTTGTACTATGGACGAGCGTACTGGTCTTGTTTGGGAAAACAAGAGTGCGGATGCGAGCTCGGTTCAATTTAAAGATCGTACATTCGTGTATGAGTCAGCAACATTCAAACCGTATTACGAAGATCTTGAAGTCGTTGGTTGTGTGGATGCTGCTGATGGCATCTGTTCAACAAGCCAATATGTTGAACATATAAACAAGCAATCACTATGTGGCATTAGTGACTGGCGCCTACCAACATACCAAGAGTTTTACGATGTTCTCGACTTAGGTGAGACAGAGAAAGATGCTGACGGCAATGTCTATGGTATGACGACAGCTTACTTCCCTCAACAGGGCAAGGGCAGCCCAGATGTTGAATCAGGTGCTATTTGGCTAAGTGATTTCACATTTAACAATTACTCTAGTTTTAACTACGAAGGTGCGCTTCAGTTTGCAGTAGTTGCTACGAAAGGCGCTGACCGTGGTTATGTCAGCTTTGTAGAAATTTATTCTGACAAAGTGGAGCGTGACACAGGCACGTCATACCAATTCCCAATCCGTCTAGTAGCAGTAAAGGGCCAATAAGATGAAGAAACTAATCACCGCGCTATCTCTTATGTTGGCTTCTCAAGTAGCCATGGCGGCACAAGAATGTTCCACTGATTTTGGAAAAACAGCGCCTAACTCTCGTTACACCTACTCTGATGCTGGGACGGTAACTGACTTAAAAACGGGCCTAACTTGGATGCGTTGTCCTGTTGGCTCAACGTGGAATGCAGCAAATGAAGCTTGTGACGGCGCTGCGACTAAAATGTCATGGCAGCTAGCGCTATCAACCGCTGAGCAAATCCGCAATGAATCGGGTAACCATGCTTTGCATGACTTCGCTGGCAAAAAGAATTGGCGCTTACCAAACATTAAGGAGTTGGTCGCGCTGACGGAGCGTGCTTGCCACAGCCCTGCGATGAACGGCACTGCATTCGCAAGTGGTTACACGCTAGAAGTGGGTGACTATGCAGGTTACATTTGGAGTAACACTCCGAACGGCGATGGTTCAAACGTCATGGTGTTTGATTCAGTGAATGGTGAGGTTTACAACTGGAGCCCACTAGAGCCAACGAACACTTTCTCTGTTCTATTGGTCACTGACGAAGAATAATCACACAGTTGGATTTTCTCTAATCCAGATATTAAAAAGCTCCGCCAGTGCGGCAATGTAGTTCACTTAAGCGGAGTTGCTTTGCGATTAACAGGATATCGGGTCTTTGATATTTTTACCGCCCTAGGCCGATTAGGCTTAGGGCGTTTGTCTATAAAGAGGATGGATAAATCTCCCCTGAGACTCTTTAAACGCTTAGGTGTATTGCCTGGCGATATCGCTTTACTCATCACCTTCAGTTGGCTCGCTATAAACTGACAAGCATATTTAAAGCTAATTTCATTCGGCATTCTTCCATGCTCAACCGCGGCCTGACTCGCTTCACGTCTTACTAAGTTATAACCAAGCAACAGCCCCCAGAGTTCTTGATAAACAAGGTCTACTGTTTTGCTGCGTAATACTAAGGTATTGTGTTGCATTGAGCTTTTGATATCACGATAACCCAATTCGATTTCCCAACGCTCGTGGTAGAGTTTGGCTACTGCCTTCGCGTCGTAGTTTGTTCTAGGAAGGGAGGTAAAAACGGTTTTCTGCTTACCTTGTACTTCGTAGGTCACCGCTCTGACTTGCCATTTCTCAGGTAAGCTAGGGTTCTTTTTGCGAGCTTGCGGAGAGACTTTCATTTCTATGAGCATGTCATTACTTTCTTCTTCATCTAGAAGTGTGTATTTCAGCCCCTTCCTTGCCTGTCTCTTATACACAAATCCCCAAGCTTATAGCTTGGGGATTTTTTTGAACTCTTTAACGTGTGTGCGCTCTGATCACTTAAGAATCCTTACTGAAACACTAAGATGACACACTCAGACGCTAAACTTTGGGCACAAGAACAATTTGGACAAGCACAACTTAAAGACCCTCGAAGAACACAACGCCTCATCAGTTTAGCGACTTCCATTGCTAATCAACCAGAGTCTCCGTGGCTAAACTTCCTTTTTCCCGCCGATATGGAAGGGGCATATCGCTTTATCCGCAATGAAAACATCGATGCAAAAGACATCGCTGAAGCAGGTTTTCAATCAACGGTATCTCGAGCTAACGAGCATGAGGAATTACTCGCGCTTGAAGATACAACAACGCTCTGTTTTCCTCATCGAAGTATAAAAGATGAACTCGGGCACACGAATCAAGGCGACAGAATTCGAGCTCTCCATGTACATTCGACGTTACTTTTTGCACCACAAAGTCAGACCATTGTTGGTCTTATAGAGCAACAACGATGGAGCCGAGATATTACTAAGCGTGGGCAAAAGCACCAACACGCGACTCGTCCTTACGAGGAGAAAGAGAGTTACAAATGGGAGCAAGCTTCTCGCCGTGTCGTTGAGCGCCTAGGGGATAAGATGTTAGATGTTATCTCGGTCTGTGACCGAGAAGCTGACCTATTCGAATACTTAACTTATAAACGTCAACATCAGCAGCGTTTTGTCGTTCGTTCAATGCAAAGCCGCTGTCTAGAAGAGCACGCTCAAAAGCTTTACGACTATGCGCAAGCGTTACCAAGCGTCCAGACAAAAGAGCTTACCATCCCCCAAAAAGGAGGAAGAAAAGCGAGAGATGTAAATCTTGATGTTAAATATGGTCAGGTGACATTAAAGGCTCCAGCAAACAAAAGGAGCACGCAGGCATACCTGTTTATTATGTTGGTTGCCTTGAGCAAGGGACATCAAAAGACAAGTTAGCATGGCACCTCTTGACGTCGGAGCCAGTAAACAACGCTGAAGACGCCATGAGAATTATCGGTTATTACGAGCGTCGATGGCTGATTGAAGACTTCCATAAAGTCTGGAAAAGTGAAGGTACGGATGTGGAGTCACTAAGACTCCAAAGTAAAGGTAACTTAGAGAGGTTAAGTGTCATCTATGCCTTTGTTGCGACACGTTTATTGGCGTTACGCTTCATTAAAGAGGTTGATGAGCTATCAACAGAAAGTTGTGAAAAGGTCTTGGGCAAAAAAGCTTGGAAGCTGCTGTGGTTGAAACTAGAAAGTAAGACGTTACCTAAAGAAACGCCGGATATGGGCTGGGCGTACAAGAATCTCGCTAAATTAGGCGGTTGGAAAGATACCAAGAGGACGGGCAGAGCTTCAATAAAGGCACTTTGGGAAGGATGGTTTAAACTACAAACCATCCTTGAAGGCTACGAACTCGCAATGTCTCTTGATCACTAGACTTGTGATCAAGAGACAGCTTCCTTGCTGGTATCAACCAATGCCTATTGATACCGCTATTTTGAAGAGAGAGAAGTAAGTCTGCACCGTAAAACCCTTTATCCAGTAACGTCACAGAGTTATCTGGCAAGGAGTCGATGAAGGGCATAGCAAGCGGGATTTCACCACGCCGATAGGGGCTTATAGCGGCGTCAACGATGACATGAGAGCGGACATTCATGATAGTCACAACTCTTAGCACTGGATGCGGTGTCTGTCTGTTGCTGGAGGTATTACCCGAGCCAAAGTGCTCTCTAAGTTCGGGGGTATCTGCGGTTCGAAAAAGAGCACCGTCTACAGCAAAAACTTGTAATCCTTGCCACGTATCATCACGGTATCGTTCAAGACCCCACGTCCGCCCACATTGTTTAAACAACCACTCTGGTGCAGCTCTACCTAAACGTTGTCTTGCCTGAGTTAAAGCACTTTTTGCTAATAACTCTTCATCGGCTAAGCCATCCGCACAGACATTCATTCTTCGTGCAACTTCGGCAATAGGTTCATTACGGAAGAAGGCCATGCCGACAATTAACCACAAGACCATGTCACTTGGTAGCCGACGTCGGCGAATAGTCGCCTTATCAGAAAGACTAGCTGCCTTAACAACCCATTCATCTGGGATATGTTCAGAGAAAGTGGTGAGTTGAGCTACATCAACAGGATTTTCTTCGAGGAAATCGGCAAAACAGTTTTGGATAGACATAAAAAATCGGAAGCCTAGAAACAGGCTTCCGATTATCTCTCAGCAGAAGGATCGGTCAACCGATCCTTATCTGATCTACATTGCGCCAGTGCGGAGCTTTTTTCTTTTCTAACCTTTGAAACTTATCGTCTTGAGCAGAGTGTTTAAACTTGGAACTGCTTAAGTTGGTGCTTTTGGTTTTCTGCTAAGCCAGACAGCTCTTGCGCCGCCGCGGCTGATTGAGTGATACCAGTAACGTTTTGGCTCACTAATTCATAGATGGTGCTCAGGTTGTTGTTGATGTCCGACGTTACTTGCTTTTGTTCTTCAGAAGCGGTCGCAACTTGGGTGTTGATTGCATTCAAATCTGAAATTGCGCTGTTGATGTCACTCAGTGAACGACTTACTTCTGCAGCAAGCGCTTGGTTGTCTTCTAACATGGCTAAGCTTGAATGCATGCTTTCATTTGCGTGGCCAGACTGCTGCTGTAGCTCTTCAATGATGGTTTGGATCTCTTTGGTTGATTCTTGAGTTCTCGCTGCCAGCATACGCACTTCGTCAGCAACCACGGCAAAGCCTCGACCACTTTCACCCGCTCGTGCTGCTTCAATCGCCGCATTCAAAGCAAGTAGGTTGGTTTGCTCAGAGATGCTCTCAATAACCTCAATCACTTTACCAATCTGCTCGGACTGATCTTTAAGCGACGTTACGACGTGTGCGGCTTCATTCAGTTGATCCGCCATTTTGGTACTCGCGCGCGTGCTTTCTTCAAACATGCTTAAGCTTTGAGAAGTCAGCTTACTTGCTTCATTTGAAGCGTTATCCGCTTGTTGTGCATTACTTGAAACCTCAGCCGCTGTGGATTCAAGTTGATTAATTGCAGACGCAACCTGTTCGACTTCTTGCTTCTCTTGATCGGAGTTTGCACTGCTTTGCGTCATCACGGTTGCCAGTTCAGTCGACGCTGATGCAACGTCTTCACTGATTCGAACCAGAGAATCGACCGTACCACGAAGCTGGTAGATGGTTTGGTTTACGTCATGCGCCAGTTGTGAGACTTCGTTCTTGCCTACTTCGTCTGCTTCTACCAACAAGTTGCCTTTTGCGACTTCTCGCATGGTTTCTTGCAGGTTACGGATTGGGGCCACAATGTAGCTCGCCAATAGCCAACTGATCAAAGAAGCAACAGAAAGAATAATCACCAGAGAGACCGTGCTGTAGGTCAATGTGGTGGAGTGAAGAACACCGTTTTCTTCGACTTCGTCAGTAACGATTTGATTGAGCTTCTTAGACAAGTTGTCGATAGCGTTGATCATCGCTTCACCAGCAAGGCGGTATTGACCCATTGCGGTTTCATACTCTCGGTCAAAATCGGACGTGGTGTAATCAGAAGAATGCTTCGTATTAAGAAGTGGCGTCATGGTGACACGAGTAAAATCGACGTAATGATTCATGGCATCGCGCATGGCGTTCACTTCCGTTTGAATGCCTTCAATTTGGTCGATGGAGTTGAGGAATTCTCGGTTGGTTGTCTGACGTTGTTGTAATTGTTGGTTAAGTGTTTTGACATCTTCAGCCCTGAAGAGACTGTAGATTGCCTTAATGCGCATCGCGTAAGTGTTGTCTACGATGGAGCTTAACTCTTCTTTATGCACGATAAGGTTATTGGTGGAAACCGTCACCTTGTCGAATGCTTGTTCTAACTTTCCTATGCCTATGCTCAAACCGACGATGAGAAGTATGACAGTAAAAAGTACGGGCACGAAAACCTGTGACTTAATAGACAGCGTACTAAGTAATTGACGCATGATTGACCCTCTAAAGATTGGAACTATTATCATTTTTGTAAATAAAGCAACCCGATTCTAATTAATAGGCTTGATATATCAATCATTTAACGATGTTTATTTGTTATGAAATATATTAAAAGCGATGTACTTAGCATTTTGTTATAACCAAATCATTGCAAAGTATTTTGAGCTCGAAAGTAAATAAAGTTTGATTGCCGATTTATTAAGCAGAAATGACAACGTGTCATAGAGCTTTCAACTAAGTGAAACACAACTGTCATATTTGGATTCTAAAGTGAGCACCGTTCAAGTGAAACACAACGGCAATAAGGCCACTTAAAGGAAATTGTGATGAAAAAGACAGTAATCGGTGCAATCGCACTTCTAGGCGCAATGGCAGTGACTCCTGTTTCTGCTAAAGAAACTATCTCTGCAGTGGGTTCTAGCAGCGTAACTCCACTGATGGAAGTTTTCTCTGAAACATACATGAAGACAAACCCGAACGTATTTATCGAAGTTCAAGGCCCTGGTTCATCTGCAGGTGTTAAAGCAGCGAAGAACGGTTCTGCTGACCTAGGCATGTCTTCTCGTAACCTAAAAGATTCTGAAAAAGAGCCAACGCTAAAAGAAGAAGCAGTTGCTCTAGACGGTATCGCAGTTGTTGTAAACCCACAAAACAAACTTACTGGCCTTACAGCTGAGCAAGTTACTGCAATCTACAAAGGTGAAGTAACAAACTGGAAAGACGTTGGCGGTGCAGACAAGCCAATCGTTGCTATCACTCGTGACACGGCTTCTGGTACTCGTGGCGCATTCGAAGACATCATGTCTCTAAAAATGAAGATTTCTGGTAAAAAAGTTTCTGCAATCTCTCAACGTGCTCAAGTTGCTAACGGTAACGGCGCACTGAAGACAATGGTTGCTTCTAACCCATACGCAATCGGCTACATCTCTCTAGGTACGGTTGATTCATCTGTAAACGCACTTCCAATTGATGGCATCCAAGCTTCTGTAGACAACGTGAAGAACGGTTCTTACAAAGTTGCTCGTCCATTCCTTGTTCTTTACAAAGAAGGCAAGCCATCAGCTGAAACTCAAAAATTCCTAGACTGGATGCTAACTGACGAAGCGCAAGCGCTAGTTGACCAAAAAGGTTACATCTCAGTTAACTAATCCTATCGGGACTCTAAAGTTTGCTCAGCCCAACGTTTCGGGCTGAGCCTTTTCTATCCATTGTGTTCGACGCCATTGCCAAGAACCGTGAGATTTTTATGACCATCGCAACAAATAGTGAAAAGCTTATGACTACTGACGCAAAAGCGATCAGCAAGCCAGGCCTACGCGAAAAACGCCGCGTCGACTGGAGAGAGCGCATCTTCCACGGCTTGTTCCTAACGAGTGCTGTAATCGGCATCGTATCATTAGCAGTTATCGCATACTTCATCGTTCGAGAGAGTATCCCAGCATTCCAAGAAGCGGGCGTCTCGGGCATCGTTCTAGGCCAAAACTGGCTACCACCGGCACTGTACGGTGTTGCAACCATGATTGTTGCTTCTATCGTGTCGACAGCCGGCGCTGTTTTAGTCGGTGTTCCAGTTGGTGTCTTAACCGCTATCTTCATCGCTGAAATCGCACCAAAGCGTTTAGCTGACATCATCCGCCCAGCGGTTGAGCTGCTAGCCGGTATTCCTTCGGTGGTTTACGGCTTCTTTGGTCTGGTTATTATCGTTCCATTGATTCAGAACGTATTTGATGTACCAGCAGGTAACACTATCTTGGCCGGTATCATCGTTCTTGGTGTGATGATTCTACCAACGGTAATTACGGTATCTGAAACCTCTATCCGCGCTGTTCCTCGTACTTACAAAGAAGGTTCTTTGGCACTGGGCGCATCGAAAATCTACACCATCTTTAAATTGCTCGTTCCAGCGGCTCGCTCAGGCATCATGACAGGTGTGATTCTGGGTATCGGTCGTGCGTTGGGTGAGACCATGGCGATTATCATGGTAATGGGTAACGCGCCGGCAATGCCAGAAGGCATCCTTGATTCGGCTCGTACGCTAACCGCAAACATCGCTATTGAAATGTCTTACGCAAGTGGTGTTCACGCGAACGCACTTTACGCTACAGGTGTGGTACTTCTGGTCTTCATCATGTCGTTGAACGCTGTACTACTGTACCTAAACCGAGAAAAAGCGAAGTAATCGCTCGTTAAAGGTGACTATTATGGATCGCGCAAAACTGAAAAAAGCACGCCAGTTCAAAGATAATGTCTTTAACGCATTTGTCTGGATCTCGGCAGCACTAACGGTAGGTTTCTTGTTCTGGATTATCTGGTACATCCTATCAAACGGTCTACAACACGTAGATTGGAACTTCATTACTGATAACTACACGCGCACAGGTGAAGAGCACGGTATCTTCCCAATGATTGTGGCGACAATTTACATGGTTATCGCTTCTATCGCAGTGGCAGCACCACTCGGTATCATGACGGCAATCTACTTGACCGAATACGCGAAAGTGGGCAGTCGTTTGGTGAAAATCATCCGATTCTGTACTGAGTCATTGGCGGGTATCCCGTCGATCATCTTCGGTCTGTTTGGTATGACTTTCTTCGTGGCGATTCTTGGCCTTGGTTTCTCGATTCTATCGGGTGCATTGACGCTAAGTATCCTTATCCTGCCAGTTATCATCCGTACAACGGAAGAGGCGTTGATGGCAGTACCACAGACGTACCGTGAAGGCTCATATGGCCTAGGTGCATCTAAGATTTACACTATCTGGCGTTTGATTCTTCCGAGCGCAATGCCAGGTATCTTAACCTCGGTCATTCTAAGTATTGGTCGTGTCATTGGTGAGTCTGCTCCAGTATTCCTGACAGCAGGTATGGTTGCACGTATTCCGGATTCTTTATTGGATTCAGGTCGTACGCTAACCGTTCACCTATACAAACTGACTACCGAACTGTTTACCATTGAAGAATGGAATCAGGCTTACGGTACGGCGACAGTTCTGATTGTTGTTGTTCTACTGATCAACATGTTTACAAAACTGATTGCACGACGTTTTAACACCGCAACTTACTAACAAAACGAATTAAGAACGCACGTTAAAAGACACGAATTCAAGATTTAAGAGATTAAGAAAATGAACAAGTTTGATATTGAAAACCTAGACCTGTTTTACGGTGACAACCAAGCACTGAAATCAATCAACCTGCCTATTCCTGTACGCCAAGTGACGGCGCTTATCGGTCCTTCTGGTTGTGGTAAATCAACACTACTACGTTGTTTGAACCGCATGAATGATCTTATTGAAGGCGTAAAGATCACGGGTAAGCTGTCAATGGATGGTGAAGACATTTACGGCAACATTGACGTTGCTGACCTTCGCATCAAAGTGGGCATGGTATTCCAAAAGCCAAACCCATTCCCGATGAGCATCTACGAGAACGTGGCTTACGGTCTACGCGCTCAAGGCATCAAAGATAAGAAGCACATTGATGAAGTGGTTGAGAGCTCACTTCGCGGCGCAGCGCTTTGGGACGAAGTGAAAGACCGTCTTAAGTCACATGCATTTGGTCTATCTGGTGGTCAGCAGCAACGTCTATGTATCGCACGTACAATCGCGATGGAACCTGATGTGATTCTGATGGATGAACCAACATCGGCACTTGACCCAATTGCAACACACAAAATCGAAGAATTGATGGAAGAACTGAAGAAGAACTACACCATCGTTATCGTGACTCACTCAATGCAACAGGCGCGTCGTATTTCTGACCGCACTGCGTTCTTCCTAATGGGTGAACTGGTTGAGCACGATGATACACAAGTTATCTTCAGCAACCCGCAAGACGACCGTACTCAAGGTTACGTAAACGGTGACTTCGGTTAATCCACACATTTACTGGCATATACACAAATAACTATAAGCGATGGTACTCTTGCCCCTCTTGATGAGGGGCCTTTTTTATTTTTGGGCTTGAAAAACACCAATATTAAGAATGTTCATGTTGATTCATTTTTGCGCATATTTTTGCAGTATGTAATCCGGATGAAACACCTGTCTAAAAATGTTGAAGGGTTCTCGAATGTGAAATTAAGTCCATATTTTTTGCGAATGACTTAACAGCTCAACTTGGATTCCATTGATTGCATATCCACCCCTAAGTAGTTTTTTATCGAGGATAAAAAAGTAGATTAGGTTGGTCAGGTGAGTTTAAAGAGTTTTACAAGAACGGTCTCTTCCACAAGGGATCATAGGTTATTGGCTGAAGCCATATTCGAACATCTAGATCAGCATTTTTCCCCCAGTGCGATAGCGATCTTTGATGATCCGCTGACCAACCCTTCTTGGACGGTTCGATTCTCGCGGGGTGACCTCTTTCCTCTCCAAAATTATCCAGAAGCATTCTGGGATTGGGCTAACCAATTCGATACTTCAGAAAGCATCATTCCTCTGGCCATTAATACTTGCAATTGGAATCATGTCCAAGACCTCGGTGGCGAGAGCTATATCATGATGCTCGACAACACACCGATTAAACGTACCTACCTACTGATCCAAAACGTTCAAGCTCGCAGCGCACACAATATTTATGAAGAAAGCTATGACGCGATGCAACTCTCAGCGGCGCGTTGGCAGTGTGTCCGCGCAGAAAAACACGCCTCGTTAGAAATGAAGCATCGCGATGTGCGAGAAGCGCAGTATGTCGATGAACTTGGGCAACGTGAACGTTTTATTGAAAACATGAAGCTTGTTCAGCAGGTTGCGTTAGATATTTCTAATCCTGATTCTCTGAAAGATCTTTATTTGAAAGCGGTGGAAGCACTCCGAGAGCACCTAGGTTTCGACCGCTCCACGTTAATGTTACTGGACATGAAAAAGCGCAGTTTCAGTGGCACTTATGGAACGAACGAGGATGGCATCACCATTGATGAATTCCACACCCAATATGACCTTCATCAGTTGAGCGAAGAGTACATTGCATCACTGTCCAGTTTGGATCGTAACCTCGTTATTGTAGAGGATGCGCCTATCTATACCGCTGGCAAAGTTGTGGGGCAGGGCTGGAATGCGATGCTGATTTTAAGAGATGGAAATGAGCCATTTGGTTGGTTTGCGCTTGATAACTTTATCCACCGTAAACCCGTCACTGCCTATCAAAAACAGATGCTGGAATCATTCGGTTCGCTTTTCTCTCAAATCTTTATTCGCAAACGCCAAGAACAAAACGTACGTATGCTGCATTCGAGCATGGTTGAGTTATCACGCTGTACAACGGTAAGCGATGTTTGCAAATCTGCCGTGACGTTTGCCATTAAGAATCTAGGTATCGACCGTATGGCGGTGTTTTTGACCGATGAAAATTGCTCTTACATGCAAGGGACTTGGGGAACCGACATTCAAGGCAATGTGGTTGATGAGTCGTATTTTTTTGGGGAAACCCAAGACTTCTCTTTGATTAACTTAGCGAAATCCATGCCCAATGAAGTGGCGTTCGAAGAGTCCGTTCCTATTTACCATGATTGCAATATCGTCGGCTTTGGTTGGGCGGCCATGACAGTGCTGACGTCGAACAGTAGTGGGCCAATTGCGTTCATCGCGGTCGATAACTTGTTAACTCGTGCACCTTTGACCTCTCAACTGCGTGAAGTGATTCGGATGTTTGCTTCTAGCTTGGTTGAAGTCTTGCAGCGTACACAAGCGCAAGAGGCAATCAGAGAGCTCAATGAGAATCTAGAGCTCGAAGTGCAGAACAGAACTAAAGAGTTGGAAGAAGCCAATCGGCAATTGGAAGTCTTGTCTAAGCTCGACCCCTTAACGAGACTGGGTAACCGACGTATGCTAGAACACGTTATGCAAAAGTACTGCTCTCTTGAGCACAACGAAGTGATGTCGTTTGGGTTGATTCTTATCGATATTGACCATTTTGGCCTGTTTAACAATCATTATGGGCACTTAGAAGGCGACATTGCGTTGATGCGTATTGGCAACATTCTCGACCATCATACAAAAAGTGAAGACGAAGTTTTTTGCCGAATTGGCGGGGAAGAGTTTGTTTTGTTGATGATTGGGTCAAACCAAGAAGAGGTCAGGTTGAGAGCTGAATGTATTCGCCAATGCATTGAAGAAGAAGGCATAAGACATTGCCATAACCCAGAAGGAGAATTTCTTACTGTCTCAGTGGGTTACTCGCGTTATCAAGCGCAAGGCAAAGACTTTAATTTTGATCACTTATACCAACTGGCTGATAAAGCACTCTATCTAGCAAAAAACAGTGGTCGAAACTGTGTTCGAACCTGTGAGCTGACAAGTCAAATTGTCGCTTAAAACATCGAGACTGAACGGATAGATACAAAAATGGCAGCTCAATAAGAGCTGCCATTTTCATTAATCACGCCTCGCCTTCGACTAGAGCTTTTCTAGCTGGTGGTTAGGCTTACTCTTCTTCTCTTTAGCGAGTTGTTTGATCTTAGCTAGCAGAGAGTCTGGTTTCCATTCTTGCTGAGTAGCGCTGAAGCGAGCTTGATTCATCACATTCAATTCTTCTTTCACCGCTTCGGATTCACTGTTGAAGTGATGGGTGTTTAAGTAGTCGTTAACCGCTCTTTCAATCTTGGCGTTATCACCTTGTTTGATGATGTTCTCCAAATCTTGCAGAGATGAGCCGTGCGTTGAAGTCTCAACTTTCTCAGGCTTTACGGTTCCGCGCTTTTTCCAAAGTCCAAATGCAATTGCTGATGAGACAAGCCAAAGGGCACCAAACACGAACGTCAGTGTTTTCCAGACTGTATCCACACCACTTTGAACCACAGGTGCTGAGGTTGTCGCTGGTTGTGCTGGCAACGCACTTTCTGGCAGCGTGATTAGGCCGCTGTCACTTTTCTCTACCTTAAGCTTTAACGCTGAAATGTCGGCTTTTCTCGCTTGGTCACGGTTACTGTCCCACCAATTTAGGCTGTAGCCCGGCAGGGTGAGATCCCCGGCTTCTGTGGGAATCAAAACCTGCTTCACTGTCATGGTGACAGTGCCATCACGCGATGTCTCGAACTGAGGTTGTTCAGGATAAACACGCAGTGTACTTGGGTAGACAATACCAATACGAGGTAGATATTCCGCTTGTGTACCACGAGCTCGAATACGAATCGTACGAGTAATTGAAGATCCTTGTTTCACTGTGCTGACAGCATTTGCTGATAGCGGATTGCCTTGCTCATCTTGCCAGCTTTGCGTCAATTCTAAAGCAGAAGCTGGCAGCCAGTTACCTTTAAAGTCTTTAGGAATCGGCTTTACAGTAATCGGCATTTGCTCAGTTTTAGTATTGATTGGCATGATCTTGGTTGAGCCAGTTAGGCTGTCACCATAGATGTAAGACCCCGTCAATTTAGGACCATTTAGCGTGTAGGTGCCAGGTTGCTCAGCTGTAATGCGAAAAGCTTGCTCTACGACCGTCACTTCCAAGCCATCAATGATGCGTTGTGCCTGCTTCATGTCACTGGCTGGCTCAATTTTCATCCCATCAATGCTTGGCGGCACGACTTGTGGGTTATCCAAACGACGAGGGTCGACTTTGATCGCCAACTGCATGCGAAGTGTCGCTGACTGCTGCGGGTACAAAGTATGGCTATCCAAGCTCATGTTGAAGCTAAACAAATCGTCTAGATTCGGCTCACCTTTGTCTTTTGTCACACGCAGCTTGATTGGCTCGGTTTTCATCCCATCAGCAGAAAAGCTTGGTATGGTGACGACGCCTTCTTTCATCGGTGCAATTGAGATGCTCCATTCTGTGCGAACGGTTTTGTGGCCGTTAATGTTGTTACTAGAACGGCCGTAGCGAGGTTGTCCTAAAAAGAAGTCCTGTTTCAATGCATCGAAGTCAATCGCATCTGAGCCAAGCTCGGTATCTGCCATGATCCTTAGGTTGATCACTTCGTTCTTCGCCACCTGAGTTTTGTTTACACTAGCTTGTAGGGTTTGTGCAAAAACCGAAAAGCTAGTCAGTAGGCTGGCCATCAGAACAAAGACCAGTTTTGCGCCTTTTTTCATCATGGACTTACCACTCCTTATTAGATTGTTGTGGACGTTGTTTTTGTTGAGCTTGAAGCTGCATTTGAGCTCGAATCAAGAAACTAGGGTCACGCGCGCTTTCTACCGCTTCTAAGCGACGGAACTCAGGATCGTCCTGAGGCGTTTTCTCTGGCTGAGCTTGAGCCTGCATAGGTTCACCTTTTTGCTCGCCTTGTTTCTCTTCTTCTTGTTTAGCTTTTTGTCGCTCAGCTTTCTGATTTTCTTGTTTATTTTCAGGTTCTTGCTGGTTTTGTGACTGTTGCCCTTGCTCTTGTTTAGCATCACTCTGAGACTTTTGTTGCTGCTGTTGCTGCTGTTGCTGCTGTTGCTGCTGTTGCTGCTGTTGCTGCTGTTGCTTCAGTTTCTCCTCTACAACCGACAGGTTCTTTTTCGCAGCTTCAAAGTCA
Organism: Vibrio sp. B1ASS3; assembly: GCF_905175355.1. NCBI lineage: Bacteria > Pseudomonadati > Pseudomonadota > Gammaproteobacteria > Vibrionales > Vibrionaceae > Vibrio > Vibrio sp. B1ASS3. Next base: position 1,676,195 of record NZ_HG992743.1, on the reverse strand, counting down.
GGCTTTTCTTGAATTACGTTTTTATAGAGCTCCGCCGCATCCTCAAGCTGTCCGTTCTTAGCAAGTGCGTTTGCCAAGTTGTAACGGCCATCAAGGCTTGGATTATTGGAGAATGCTTCTATCGCACTTTCGTAATCCCCAACTTGGTAGCTTGCTGCGCCTTTCCAGTTAGGATCAGTAAAGGTACTTTGGGCTTTTTCGTATTCACCTTGTTGATAAAGCTGTTCGCCTTGTTGGTTTTGATTCAAGAACGCATTTGCTTCTGCTTTCGGTGTCCAACTCATCGGTAATACGGCCGCGACCAGTACCCAAATCATGCCGCGTCGGAAGAGTAGGGCTGCAGGAATCAACAGCAGAGGTAGCAACCAGAAACCACCGTTCAAGCGAGAGTCGGTTTTTACGTCGTCACTTTGCTTGGCGGCAAGGTTGTTGCTCGCGTTATTGGTAAACGCGGCAATGTTCTCAACATCACGGTTATTGTGTTGAATTGGCACAAATAATCCGCCGGTATCCTTGGCTAACTTCTGTAAGTTTTTCAGGTTAGTCTTCGCTACCACGGTGTTGCCTTGTCGGCTCTTCATTAAAGAACCATCCGGAAGAGCAATTGGTGCGCCAGTTGATGTGCCGATAGCAAGTACTGACACACGAATGTCTTTACCGTTTAATAGCGCTAATGAGCTAGACAATTCAGAGTCATCCAAATCATCTGCCAGCACGACGATGTCACCTTTATTTACACCCGCTTGAGTAAACTGACCAAGCGCGGTTTCAATCGCTGATGGTAAGTTGGATCCTTGATAAGGCATTAACTCAGGAGACAAGTTTTCGATGATGCCAGCGAGTGTGCTGGAATCCGTCGTCAGCGGACTTAACGTATACGCATCGCCTGCGTACGCGACCAAACCTGTTGAGCCTTCTTTCCATTTCGGCAATAAATCCAACGCTTTATAGCGGGTTTGTGACAGCCGATTTGGCTTCACATCCGTTGCGTACATAGAGCGCGACATATCCAGAACTAACACTCGGTTTTGGCTTAGTTCAAAGCTCGGCCGAGTGTTGGATTGCCAACTTGGACCTGCTAGAGCAACACAAGCGATCGCCCATGCTAATCCCCAAATGGCGAAGTAGTGCTTGGTTTTCACTGAATGACCAAGCATTTTGGCTAAATGAGGCGCAATCAATGATGACTTTTTGGTTCTGTATTGGCTGTTAATTGCAAGGACGACAGGAATGACGAGCAAACCCAACAACCAATACGGATTTAGGAAAGTAAACTCAGCCATGTTTTCTCCTTAGAACAAACAGGAACACGGAAAGCACAAGGGCAGCACCTAGTGGGTAAGGGAACCATTCCGACTGAGGACGCCAAGTTTGCGTATCGCTTGAAACTGGTTCTAGTTGATTAATGGTGTCGTAGATCGTTTCAAGTTCTTTAGCATCACGCGCTCGGAAGTACTTACCACCTGTCATCTCTGCAATCTTGGTCAGCGTTTGCTCATCAAGGTCTGAGGCGGTATTGACTTTGCGAGTCATGAAGAAGTCTTTCACCATCATTTCACCTGCGCCCACACCTACGGTGTAGATGGTTGCGTTGTACTTTTTAGCGATTTCAGCGGCTTCAAGCGGATCAAGTACACCAGCAGTATTGCTACCATCACTGAGCAAGATCATCACGCGTTGTGGTGCGTCACTGTCTACAAAGGTTTTGGTGCCTAAGCCTATACCATCACCAATCGCGGTGCGCTGACCAACCAAGCCAATGACGGTTTGATTGATCTGTTGCATCACGGTTTTACGGTCAGCGGTTAGCGGTGTTTGTAGATATGCATGATCACCAAATAGAACCACACCTAATCGGTCGCCTTGGCGTTTTTCTACGAAATCAGATAAGACTCTTTTGACGGCGGTTAGACGGTCTATGTATTCACCGTTGTCATTCATGTCTTCTTTCTGCATAGAGCCAGATAAGTCGACCACTAACATCATGTCACGGTATTTCGGTTGGAACTCAACCGGATCGCCGTACCAAACCGGGCGAGCACAAGCGACAACCAACAGAGCCCATACGCCAATAGACAGGAATTTTTGTACGACCTGTTTTGGTTTGTTGCTGTGTTTGTTGTCTGGCAGGTACGCCAGCTTAATTTCAGCTTGCTGAGTCTCTTCAGGGAAGAACTTATAAATCAGCCAAGGTAGGGGCAGTAACAATAGTGCCCACCACCAGACGAACTCAATGTTCAACCACTGAGAGAGGCCCGAAACGAGAGTTGCCTCAGTCACGAGTTTTTGCCTTTTTCTTTGGTGGCAATGCGGTTTCAATCCAGAAAGCGCAATCATCAATTAAGGCTTGATGCTGTTCTTGACCAGACTTTTGATACAGCGCCGCTTGCCACTGTTGTTGTTTATCGACAAATCGAGTTTCTTTGGTGTAGCTATCAAGAAACTCGTACCAAGCAGAACCTGTTAATGGCGCGATTTCTTCACGAGGGAAGTAACTCAAAGCCGCTTGACGAAGAACCTCTAATGCAGAAGACGGTGTGTGTGGTGTGATCGGGTTGGTCAATAATTTCAATGCGGTCTTCTTAGCAACAAGACGCTTTGTACGCCATCTTAAGTACAGTACGACGATTAAGATGGAGAGAACTACACCGCCCAGAACAGCCCACCATCCCCAAGCAAGTGGGAACCAATCAGGTGCATTCGGTAGGATTAAAGGTTCAAGGTTTAGGCTTTGATTATTCGTTGTCATTATTATTACTACTGCTTGAATGATTTGTATGTTGTTGCTTTGATTTGCTTAACTGCTGAACCAGCGGTAACCCGCTCGACAGACTGTTAAATGGAATTGCCATTGAATGACACTGCTGTTTAATGGCTTGTTGATGCTTAACGAAGTGAGACTCCAATTCTTGACGTTCCCCTTTAGATCCGAAGTTGAACCACTGACTTCGATGGCCATCGGATGCTTTCGCTTGACCTCGGAAGTCAGTTTCGCCTCGCTCAAGAGGATCATAAAACTGCACTGCACGAACGCTGTTGTGTTGCTTTAATCGACGCAATTGAACCAGCTCTTTCTCTTCCACTTGAGCAAAGTCGCTCAGCAGAATGAGTTCACTGCCTTTCGGCGTTAGGTTGTGTAGCGTTTCAATTGCGTTCATGTAAGGCAGCGTACGTGTGCTGTCAGCTTGTTGATTCGTAAGCAATTGGTTGTGAGTATTCACTATCGCGTCAAGGATTCTCAGCCCTTGCTTTTGAAGAGAAGAAGGGCGGAACTCAATACACTGGGAACCATCATCTATCACCGCGCCGATGCGGTCTTTCTTGGCTAATGTCAGCCAAATCAAGACGCTAGCGAAATGCGCCAGTTGAACCGACTTCAATACATATTGCGATCCAAAGTGCATGCTTGGGCTCAAGTCGATGTATAAGATCACCGCTTGCTCTTTGTCTTCAGCAAACAACTTGGTGTGTGCTTTTCCCGTTCGAGCCGTGACTCGCCAATCGATGCTGCGAATGTCATCACCCGCTTGGTATTGGCGCACTTCCATGAAGTCCATACCGCGCCCTTTTTGACGACTGGTATGGTTACCGCTCATTTGAGACCAAATACTCTGGGCTGGTGGCAACCAACGAACCGATTGAGTGCGATATTGAAGCAGCTCTTCAAGGGTTAATGTCACCCCATTCGCATGAGGTGGCAATGCATATGATGCAGACATGTCACCTACCTACGTTATGCGCTACCTACAAGATTAAGAAGCTTGTCGATAACCTGATTTGCTGTAATGCCTTCTGCCTGAGCGTGGTAGCTAAGCAGCAGACGGTGACGTAGCACAGGGTAAGCCATGGCTTGAACATCTTCTGGTGAAACGAAGTCACGACCTGCCAGCCACGCATGAGCACGAGCACAACGGTCAAGGGCGATCGTCGCACGCGGGCTCACACCCATAGATAGCCATTTAGCAAGCTCTGAGTCGTAATCGCTTGGCTGTCGAGTCGCCATCACAAGACGAACGATGTATTGCTCAATCGCATCTGCCATGTGAATGTTGAGCACTTCTTTGCGTGCGGTGAAGATGTCTTCTTGGCTCAAGCTTGGACGTTCAATTGTCGCTTCGCCTTTTGCCTCACCACGGTTGATGCGCAAAATAGCCAACTCGTGTTCCGCATCTGGATAATCCACATCAAGGTGCAACAAGAAACGGTCAAGCTGCGCTTCTGGCAGCGGGTAAGTACCTTCTTGCTCAATTGGGTTTTGAGTTGCCATCACCAAAAATAGCTCTGGGAGTGCGTATGTGTTTCGTCCTGCTGTCACTTGCTTCTCTGCCATTGCTTCAAGCATCGCGGCTTGTACTTTAGCTGGCGCACGGTTGATCTCATCAGCAAGGATCAGTGAGTTAAAAATAGGACCAGACTGGAAGGTAAATTCGCCCGTTTCTGGACGGAAGATATCGGTACCCGTCAAATCGGCTGGCAGTAGGTCTGGTGTGAACTGAATTCGGTGGAAATCACCTTCTACACAATCCGATAGAGATTTCACCGCACGGGTCTTAGCCAATCCTGGAGGACCTTCAACCAAGATATGCCCATCGGCAAGTAGAGCAATAAGTAACTGTTTTACTAGATCATGCTGACCAATGATCTGAGACTCTAAGTAGCTTTGAAGAGTTTCGAAGTTTGTTTTGTGCATTTTTTGGACTCTCTGGTATCCATATGATTCTTGTTTTGAGTATTGGTCACTTTCTCAAGGGGAAAAGTTCCAGTACGTCCGTGTAATTTATCTTTTCAATATTGGGGTATTGCTATGTTTTACAAGGTTCTGACGTAGTCTTCGGTGTATCGGACGCTCTAACCATACGGTAGCTCACAATGCGTGCTTGAGTGTGAGCCAAAAATTGTCATCTTCATCCGCATTTATTGAAACCGTCGCTTCTTCTGTGATGTTGTGGCCAACTTGAGTCACCAATTCAAACAAACGTACTTTTTTGCCTCCAACACTGTAGGTGTATTGAGGCACTAAGTTCACAAACCAGTCACTGCTTACTTGCCAGCGAATGAAGCTATAAAGCGTAATAATGGGTGTGTCGGGAAACAGGCTTTGTCGTGCTCGTTTATCGTCTGTCCAAGTTGAACCATACAAGAGTGCAGGATTAATGCGTAATGTCTCAGTGACAGGAATAACTTGAATCGCCCCAAAAGAAGCACGGTTGATAGGAATTGGGTTGGTATTATTGCGCTGCGCATCGACAAACAAACCTGTCCCTGTTGGTTTATAAATAGAGAAGTGGCGTAAATGCACGGTTTCAAAGTCGTCTTTAAATTGAAGGAAACTGTTATGACCAAATGCGCTATCAGGATGATGGAAACTCAGTTGGCCAATGGCACCGTATCCATTGCTACCAGAACGGAGCCCGACAAATGAACTGAGTGCAGTAGGGTCGTCCAGTTCCGTATTACTTTCAGAGTGAGAGGTTGGTGATGCGTACACTGTTGCGACGAGAAAAACGAACAACAGCAAACACAGTAGCTTAAGAGTCATGGCTACCTCGATATCAGTCTGTATTTGAATTAGGAATGGCAGGGAGGGGGATACCTGCCATAGGAATAAAGCGAGTGGAGTAACTAGCTTTGATTACAAGGGAACATCAGTTCAAAGTTGTTAGTGGTGGTATAGAATGTTCTCGGGTAGTACTCGCGCATCACGGAGGCGATGTCTTTGTCTTGTTGGATATTTTGAATGGCATGCTCGAATTTAGGTGAGGCAAGCATATGACGAATTTGAACGATTGATGCATCTTTATCTACAATCCCATCTCCATCATCAGCCATTGGAAGCCAACCAATACCACATTGAGTAAAAGCATTGCGAGGCCTGTCTGATTTGCGACTTACGGCAATGGTATAGTAACCATCTTTGTCGACGGGGATGCGCTCGTCGTATAGGCAATCGTTGACTTTGGTAACCGCAAAACCTTTGTTCGAACATACCGACCAGTAACGCAATTCACCTCCAGTCATCTGTTTATCGCCATGAAACGTTTTCGGGGTTATTGGAGCTTTTGCGCGCAAAACATACACAGGACCATGTTTACGATTCACTACGGTTCTAATGTAGTTATTGTCTAAGTTTGGATAGAAACCACCTGAACTACGACGCGCCTCAGGATTGATCTTCCCCGTGTAGATGCCAAGCAAGCTCTGACGATCTAACTGAATATGCCAAGTAGAAGGGTTCGTCGCGGGGAATCCTGCTGGCTTATTTGGTTGGGTGACCAGTTTATGATATTTCTCGACAGGTATTCCAAGGGCGTTGAGTTGTGCCTTTAAGGGTTGGGCACTATTCAAAGCTGCGCACGCTTCAGAACCACGCAGCTCTTTACCAGAGGCAAGGGTTAGGATGGGTTTAGGTAAGGATACGTTTGCGGTTCCATCGCTATTTTCGTCTTTGGCGTAAATTCGATAAATCAACACTTGCTGATTCGCAGAAGACTTTGGTGCATGCAGTTGGTCTGATTCTACTCCCTCACGAATTTGTCCTGCGGTGTAATCGTCTTTGGGTTCGTAATCGAGCACATTTACAGCATAGTTTCTGAAAACGCTGTCCCTTTGACTTCCTTCACGAAAAGGGTTCACGTTACTTTGGCTTGGCTTAATCATGTAATCTGGAAGAGATTGAACCGGCCTTCCTCGATCATCATAGCTAATCAGTGACATGTATCGAGCATGGGGAAATTGACCTTCTAGCTTCAGTTTCGCCCCTTTAGGTACGGTAAATGCTGCTCCCCAATATTTTACCGCGGCATCAGGGTAGGCAACGTTAATGTAAGGATCGGCTGAAACTGGCCCATAACGAAAGAAACAAGTTCTTTCTCCGGGAATACCCTCAAAGGTGTCGCTCGCAACAGAAGTTGTCGTCCAAATCGCAATGGTAAAATACATTGCTGTGATGGCGGTCGTACGTATCCATCGGCTTAGAGTTGTTACGCATGGCATTAGCATAATTAAATCCTCGTCCCACAACCTTGTGGTTTTTCTCTGGTATTTTTATTCGATTAATTGTTAGTCTTTATGTAACAATTAATTAACAACGTATCAGAGGTAGGATTCGAACAATGTCTAAAATCTTACAATCTCACTTGAGTCATTCATTGAGCCAAGAAGATCCCACTGTGCTTCCTGACCAAGTACTACATGCAGATCTGACGTTGGCAGAGTTGGATAGAAAGGCAGTGGACGAAATGGTACTCGCAGCTAGAGTCGAGAGTTATAAAGTGCCTACTTTGCTAAACTCAGCCCACACCAAGGTTGATACCATGCGACTTGTTGTGTCCGGTCATATCGAGCTGGTGAGTTGTAATGCAAATGGGGAAGAGGCCTGCATTGCGATTTTAGGTCCAGGAAGTTGGTTGACGTGGCTAGGCTGTTTTGAAGACCAACCAACAAAACATGATTTTTACTCTGCTTCTGATACGCTCACCATCGCTATACCAGTGAAGAAAATGCGCGATATCGCATCGCGTTATCCTCAACTTTATCAAATCGCTATCCATGAAATCAGCGTCCGTTTTAGGCTTTTGATGGAGTGGACCACAGAATCCGTGTTGCTAAAAAATGAGTATCGAGTCGCTAAATTGCTTGCATTGGTTAGTCGATTGAATACGCCTAACGGGCACAACGCTCCTATTTTATACACTCAAGATAAACTAGCTCACCTTTCAAGGTGTTCACGCCAGACATTAAGTCGTTCACTGCAACAGTTGGCTAAACAAGGAATCATCAGCATTGGCTATCGTCGTATCGATATTATTAATGGTGAAAAGTTGGATGATTTTATTCGCTCCGGACTGCCCATTTGATGATGTTAAGTTCTTGATAAAAAGAAAGAAACTCTAGCTTGGTTTGATTTATGTCACACATTTAAGTTTCCATTGCATTTTAATTGCACACATTTGTGAGAAATTTCTCTAGTTTTGTAGGGGAAGGCCGATATAAGTTTCAAGCCGTGCATAGCGAGCTGTTATGCATCCAGTTTTATCCTGTTCAGAATACAGATAACGAGTGATTCTTTTTAAAGGTCCAGATATGTTGAAACTTAACTCCCTGAGTATCAAACAGAAGGTTGTCATCGGTATTACTTTTGCCGTGCTCGCTTCTACCATCATTGTCGGTGTCATGGCACAGCGACACGCACGTGAAGTGCTAAGTCATCGCTTAATCGATATCGAATTACCTGCAATGTTGCAGCAGATCAATACTGAGATTGACCGTGAAGTTGTGCAAATGCAGCAAGCGGCAAAGCAACTTGCCACGAACGAATTCGTCATTGAAGCGCTCTCGACGACAGAACGCAACCCAATGATAGAAGCGCAACTCGTTCAACAGCTTAACAATGTGAAGTCCCAATATCAGTTGAACGACGCTTCCGTAGCAAATCGACAAACGGCTTACTACTGGAACCAAAACGGCTTCTTACGCCAGCTTAATCGTTCGCAAGATGCGTGGTTCTTTGGTTTTACTTCTTCTGGTCAAGACACGTCGGTAAGTGTTTTCCAAGAAGCGAATGGCGACGTGAAAATGTTCACTAACTACCAAGATGTGAATGGCGTATCGATGTCAGGTCTGTCTAAGTCAATGGATGACATGGTGTCGCTATTGAACGGCTTTAAGATTGAAAAAACAGGCTATGTTTTTCTAACCAATAGCAAAGGTGATATCCAGATTCACCGTCAGCAAGGCAAAAACAAAATCTCTATTAGCCAATTGTTTGGACGTGAAGCTTCTCAGCTACTTAACAAAGGTCACTTCAATCTAGTGACAACAGAGTTTGAAGGCCAGGACATGTTCGTGTCTAGTTTGTATGTGCCTTCGATGGATTGGTTTGTTGTTGGTGTTGTACCTGTCGATGAAGTGTTTGCGGATCTTGATGCAACCGCAGAGAAAATGTTGTTCACGACAGCCATCGTGGCGCTGATCTTCATCGCAATGGGCGTTCTTTTAGCAAACAGCATTACTAACCCAATTCGCCAAATTGCAGACCGATTCACTGACCTTGGCGAAGGCGAAGGTGATTTAGCCCAGCGTATTGAAATCAAGGGTAACGATGAAATCGCTCAGCTCTCTAAAGGCTTTAACGGCTTTATTGAGAAGATCCATGCAACCATGAAGGAAGTGTCTCTAACCAGTGGTGCGTTAAGTGAGGCTGCGGATAGTGTATCTAGCAAAGCGACTTCGACTCATGACAACAGCCAAGAACAACGTGACCAAACGATCCAAGTCGTGACAGCAATTAACCAAATGGGTGCGACGATCAGCGAGATTGCTTCAAACGCAGCAACAGCGGCGGATACGGCAAACCAAGCATCTGACAACACGCAGACCGGTCGCCAAGTCGTAACGCAAGCGAAGGAAGTGATTAGTCGTCTTGCTGATGACGTAGAGACGACCAGCATGGTAGTGACGCAACTGGCAACTACAACCAAAGACATTGGCTCTATCTTGGACGTGATTCGTGATATCTCTGAGCAAACTAACTTACTTGCATTGAACGCAGCGATCGAAGCAGCACGCGCAGGTGAGCAAGGGCGAGGCTTTGCAGTGGTAGCGGATGAAGTACGTAACTTAGCGTCACGTACGGCTGATTCGACCGAAGAGATTCAGAAGATGATTAACCAACTTCAAAGTGATGCGCAAGATGCAGTAACTGCAATGGAAGCAGGCAAAGCGGTGACGTTTGAAGGTGTTGCTTCTACTGACGAAGCGGTTGACGTTCTGATGAATATTTCTGAGCGTATTGCGGATATTTCAGATAGAAATACCCAAGTTGCGACAGCGACAGAAGAGCAATCGACAGTAGTTCACACTATCAACCAAAACATTGAAGAAATTAACGCTATCAATGAGATGACAACAGCAACAGCAGAAGAACTGGCTGGCGCAAGCCGAGACCTACAAGAGCTGTCATCTCGCCTAGATAAGATGGTTGGTAGCTTCAAGCTGTAGAGTTGGATAGAATAGGGCTAGTTTACAAGTTTAATGACTCGATATTTTAGGTAAGTACTATGAATGATTTCGAAAAAGAACTAGAACTGATCTCACAAGAAGCTGGTGACGAGCCAGAGGTAAAGCTGCCATCTCTTGAAGAACAACAGGAAATCGTAGCAGAGCTTAAAAAGCTAGAGGCTGAAGGAAAGCTGACACCAGAAATCCTTGAGCAATACTTTGGTAAGTTCAATCAGAAAAGTTCGGTGCCAGTGCACTAATAAAGAGGGAGTTTCATACTCCCTTTTTTAATACCCGCCATTTAACTCATGCCTTGCAATTATTTACTAATCAATAAGTTATTAGTTGTTACTACTTTTTTTCATACTTGACAATGCTGCCGCTCTAACTAAATCTATTGCTTATTTCAATCAAAATAACTAAAGGGCAGCAAACAAGATGGAGCATCAAAATACAAGGAACGTGATCTTAATAACTGAGGACAGTTTACAGTCCTCTTTATTGAAGGATGTGCTCGAAACGAAGCTCAGCATCAACGTAAGTCTAATCGCACCTGAAAAGCTTGCTGCCCAAGCAGAGTTGCAAAATCCCGCCTCAGCAATCGTGTTGGACTACAGTGTGATTACCGATGAAGTGTTCTCTCATTACATGGAATTTAAGAAAGCTACATTTAAAGACACTATTGAGGTCTTGATAAACTGTGACAAGTCTATTTCTACGGAAGAGTTATTTGTATGGCAAACGCTCGCGGGAATATTCTACACATCGGACGACATAAGCACTCTTCAAGTTGGAATTGGTAAAGTATTACAAGGTGACATGTGGTTTAGCCGCAAGTTTTCTCAACAGTACATTACTCATCTACGTAGACACAGCAGACCACTTAATAAGAACGTTCCCGCAATTTTAACTAAAAGAGAACAACAAATAATTACCTTCTTATCAATGGGTGCTTCGAATCAACAGATCGCAGAACAGTTATTTGTGAGTGAAAATACTGTAAAAACACATCTTCATAATATTTTTAAGAAGATTGACGTGAAAAATAGAGTGCAAGCATTAATTTGGGCTAAAGAGAATATGTCTGATCTTTCGATTGCCGTATAATAAATATGGTTATTTCAATCGATTTCATAATCTTTGCGACTTATATCTAATATAATTATCTCGTTCTAAAAAAGTGTTTCTTTTATGAGAAACACTTTTTTTGTTTATGATCTTAACGAAATTGCAATTTAAAAAAGTAGCAAATAACTCTACTCTATCGGCTAGCACTTAGATATGAGTTCAAATACTTATAACTAGTTATTAATCTAAAATATTTAGTCAATAAAAGTATGAGAAACATTATGGGACAGTATAAAGAAAAACCTGAAATCCTAATGATCACTCAACAAAGTCTGCAGAGTGAGAACTTCAAGGAGATGCTTTCAAAAAACACAGATACCAAGATTACGATTATCGATAGCAAAAATCCAAGCTATCATGAACTCATTCCAGAACAATATTTCCTGTTGGTAGATTTTTCAGTAGATACGCCATCTGATACTTTAGTTTATTTAAAGGATAGCGATAAAGTATTAGGTACTATTATGCTCAATTTAGGGCATGAGTTGGATACATCGGAGTTAGCTTCTTGGCCCAATGTTAAAGGTATTTTTGGTCCAAGTGATTCTATGGAGAAATTATGCCAAGGCTTAAGTGCAATTATAGAAGGAGAGAATTGGCTATCGCGTCGTTTGCTTGATCAACTTGTCAATTATTATAAAGGCAAAGAAGCGAGTCATATTATTGATCCAACTATAGAGGTAGAGCTCACGCGAAGAGAGGTTCAAGTTTTACAGATGCTGAAAGAAGGCGGATCAAATATGGAAATTGCCGACTCTTTATTTATCAGCGAGCATACTATTAAATCTCACCTTTACAACATATTTCGAAAAATAGAAGTCAAAAACCGAACGCAAGCCACTAGTTGGGCGAGAAGAAACCTGTAGTACTAGATTTAACCTTATGTTTTAAATGCCTTTTATATCTAAAAGTACCAGTTTTTAATGTGCTAATAATATTGTTAGTTTGAAATATCAATCCATATTCAAACTTGTTCCTATGCTTTTGTTTATTAGACTTCCGGTGTCTGTAGGAAGTTAAACAGGCGTGAAATAAAGGTCTATTCAAATAGAAAGCCAAGAGGGACATAAAATGAGCACAAATGACACTTACTATGGTGACGCGGGTGATAACCATCAGGTCGCTGACTTTGACGGTGGCAATGACGTATTTATCGGTTTTGGTGGCAACGATTCTTTCGTTGGTGGCGGTGGTAACGACTTCGTTGTCGGTGGTGAGGGAAATGATCGTCTAACTGGTGGTGCAGGTGACGACATTCTAATGGCTGGCACAGGTAACGACTATCTCGGCGGTGGTACAGGTAGCGATTTATTGCTCGGTTTGCTGGGTGACAACAAGCTAAACGGTGGTACAGGCGATGACCTACTGGTTGCGGGTTCTGGTGACAATGTAATGGTTGGTGGTAGTGGCGCAGACAAGTTTATCTTTACCGACAAATTTGGCGGTCATGGGGAAGCGAAAGTCGTTGATTTCACTATTGGTGAAGATTCACTGCATATCATCAGCGACTCTGTAACATCATATGCTGATCTGAGCTTTACTTATGACGCTAAAGGCAATGCTGTCTTTACTGATGGCGCGGATCTGACGGTCAAATTGCTTGGTGTTACACAAGAGGACATCAACTCATACGGCAGCGACTTATTCATTATCTAAGTCACCTTTTTGGGCGCTAGCGAGTCTAGCGCCTAATGTATAAAAATATGTGGAAATAATCGTGCAACAAACGGTTTTCAAAGAAGTTAGACAAAAACTATGCACGCTCATAGGCTTGCTGGTTGGTTTTAGTTTATTCATAAATTTATTAGTGCTTGCTATTCCTCTGTACATGCTCCAAGTGTACAACCGCGTTATCTCTTCCTATTCAATCGATACACTTTTCTTACTGACCGTTATTGTCCTTGCGGCATTACTCACTATGTCTTTGATAGATATAGCTCGTGCGCAAATGAGTAAGTCATTTGGCTATTGGCTGGATGCAAAACTGTCGGCATTTATGCTCAAGCGTAGTATCCAATACCAACCCCATACTGGTAAAAGCTACACATCCCAAGTACTGAGGGATATACAAAACATCAAGAGTTTTTTAAGTAGTCAGGCACCTTATCCTTTGTTGGACGCACCTTGGACGCCTGTTTTTATCCTTTTCGTTTATTTGCTGCATCCTGTTTTAGGTCACATTGCTTTAGGCGGTTCGATTGTTCTGTTTAGCCTTGGAATCATCAATGAATTGGTGACAAGAAAGGTGTTACAAGAGAGCGAAGTTCGCTCAATTTCGCATATCAATCACGCTGAAATCGCTACTCAAAACGCAAACTCGATTGTCGCAATGGGGATGATGAATGCGTTCTTAGAGCGGTGGCACGCGAAAGCAAACGAATCCAACTTGTTAGAGCAGACGGTAGCGGGGAAGTCGATCTATCTCGCTAATTTTTCTAAGTTTGTTCGTGGCTCATTGCAAATATGCTTGCTAGGGGGAGGCGCATGGTTGGTGATCCAGCATGAGATTACCGCAGGCGCCATGATTGCCAGTTCCATTTTGATGAGCAGAGCGTTGTCGCCAATGGAACAAGCTATAGGAACATGGCGCAGCGCGATGTCTGCTAGGAATGCTTATAAGCGGTTGTGGGAAATTGATAGGATCGTTAAACAAGATGAATCGGACATGCCCCTGCCTCGTCCGAAAGGACATTTTGAATTTACGGGTTTAGCTTATCGTCACCCTGGCGCGACAGAGCCTGTTTTATCATCCATCTCTTTATCAATACCTCCAGGTGTCTCCGTGGGTGTCATTGGCCCCTCTGGTACAGGAAAGTCGACCTTTGCAAGACTGCTTCTCGGTAACATCAAACCGCTCGCAGGTAAGGTTACTCTAGATGGGATGGAGGTTTCTTCTTGGGCTTCTGAAGATAGAGGAGCGCACTTTGGTTACCTCGCACAAGAAGTGGAGCTGTTTCCGGGGACGATTAGAGATAACATCGCGCGATTTAAAGATGAAGACCCTGCAAAAGTCATTCAAGCTGCCCAGTTAGCCGGTTGTCACGAGCTCATTCTTAAGAAAAACAAAGGCTATGATTTTGTCATTGGCGAAAATGGACGTGGGTTGTCCGGTGGAGAGCGTCAGCGTATTGCTCTGGCTCGCGCCGTTTACGGCAATCCATCCGTTGTTGTATTTGATGAAGCCAACGCGAACCTTGATGGGGAGGGTGAAGCGTCATATCAGCGTTTAATCGCGCATCTTAAGTCGGAAGGAGCCACTGTCATTGTGATTGCTCATAACCCAAGTACGTTGCGCCAGATGGACCGATTACTGTATCTGGCCGAAGGCCGCCTCAAATTGTACGGCGCGAGAGATGAGGTGTTAAAGCGCTTAATGGGAGAAGAAAGAACAGATATACCGAGGGTGCGAAATGAGCAATCAACTGCAAACCGATAACAAACTGACGGCGGAAAGCGTTTTCCGTTTTATGCCAACGGCCGAGCTTAAACTTAAAGGTCCCATTCTACTTGGTGTGTTGACGTTAAGTTTATTCTTGGGCGGATTAGGCTACTGGGCGGCTACCTCAAAGCTAGAGAGTGCTGCTATCGCTTACGGTGATTTATCTGTATTGAGTAAGCGGCAAGAGATTCAACATTTGGAAGGTGGCATTATTGAAAAGCTTTACGTTCAAGAAGGTGACTTGGTCGAAAAAGGACAGTTACTTATTCAGCTTTCAAAGCGTCAAGCAAATGCAAAATTAGATTCTCTTGGTGGTCAGTACATTCATACTCTAGCCAAAGAAAATCGATTGAATGCCGAACTCGATGAATTGCCTGAGATTAATTGGGCGCAAGATATTGAGACGATTAAAAACGCAGAGATTGTTGCTGAGGCGAAATCAGTACAACGTAAGATCTTTGAGGCGAGAAAGCGCTTTTTCGACAGCAAACTAAACATCATTGCTCAGAGCATTTCAGGCGCGAATTTGGAATTGGATAACCTCAATGCAACGAAAGTAATCGAACGCGAGCGCTTGAAATTCATTGAGGAAGAAATTGCCAGTAATCAGGCGTTAGTGCAAAAAGGCTTTTCAGGAAAGTCTGCGCTACTTCAGCTTAAACGTCTTGCCGCAGAAGTTCGCAGCACACTCAGCCAATTGGACCGTCAATCTTTGACCGTGGCCAAGCGATTAGATGAAAACCAAGCAAAAATCGAAGAATTGAAGCTCGAGCGACTCAATCAAATTGTCGAAGAGTTGCGTAACACCAAGACAGAGCTTGTTTCGATCAAAGAGGAATACGGCTCTGCAAAAGATGTCGTCGCAAGAACAGCGATTGTCGCTCCAATCTCCGGTCGAGTAGTGAACATGCAAGTGTTTACTGAAAAGGGGGTGATTGGCTCGGGGGAAACCTTGCTTGAGCTCGTTCCTCAAGATGACAAGTTGCTGGTGGAGGCTCGTGTGAGTCCACAAGACATCGATTTGATTACGCCAGGTCAGCATGCTCAAGTTCGTTTAACGGCTTTGAATGCAAGAACGCTAGCACCTCTCGATGGCACCGTATTAACTATCTCCGCGGATAAGCTCTCAGAGCAAAACCAAGATGACTTTTATCTTGCCCGTATTGCTTTGGCTCAAGAGGACGTTGCTAAGCATCGACTGACTTCTGGTATGAACGCTGAAGTGTTAATTCTATCAGAGCCACGAACACCGCTGAGTTACCTTGTTAAACCATTAACCGAGAGTATGAATCGCGCATTCCGAGAAGACTAACGGATAACTTCTGTTTGAAATCTTGTCATTGAAGGCACGTAAATAACGTAAATAAATGATCCATTAACGAGGTCACACTTTGTGAGATTGGGATGTGTTTTGATGCGCCTTTATTTTGTGTGAGATGATGTGAGCAATGAGAACAGAGAAAGAAAAAATGTTGGCTGGTGAGCCATACAATGCATGGGATAAAGAACTTTACCAAGCACGTATTGAATGCAGAAAAGTACTGCAGAAAATCAACAACAGCATTCCAGATACTGAGGAATGGCGCAGTGCAATTGACGAGCTCATTCCTGACTCTGAAGGGGCGTATTTAGAACCGCCTTTCCGCTGCGATTATGGTTCAAACATCAAACTAGGAAAGAACTTCTACGCGAACTTTAACTGTGTGGTGCTAGATGTAGCGGAAGTACATATTGGAGATAATGTTCTATTTGCTCCTAATGTACAGATTTACACTGCAGGACATCCTTTGGATGTCAAAGGCCGTGTAGAGGAGGGCGTTGAGTTTGGCACGCCGATTACTATTGGTGACAACGTATGGTTAGGCGGCGGTGTGATTGTTTGCCCTGGTGTGACTATCGGCGAAAACTCGGTGATTGGTGCGGGCAGTGTTGTTACGAAAGATGTGCCACCAAACGTAGTTGCTGCAGGAAATCCATGTAAAGTAATTCGTCCAATCGAACAAAAATAATTGAATTGGTAACTTATCTCGGGACGGGACAGCGAATTAAAATTAAGAAGCCGACATTCAGTCGGCTTTTTTTATGCATTTTAAAGGTGCGTTAAAGCATGCTGGAGTGGACTTGTTGCCCTTGCTCTGTCAGCGAATAAATTCGCCCATCTTCTTTAATAACCAACCCGCTGTTGACCAGTTGTTTTAGGTGGAAGTTGAACTTGGTGTGGTCCTCAATACCAACCACACGACAGAGGTCCATGAACTTCATTTTTCGATGGATCTTGAGCTGCTTTATAACCGAGCGACGAATCGGGTTGGATAGCGCACTAAAAATCTGGTCATGCTTTCTTTCATCAAGCGGTGACTTTGGTGACCGCTCTGCGTGGACACGCTTTAACGTGACAGACAATGCAGCAAGGTTGAACGGCTTAGTAAGAAATTCATCAGCACCCTTCTTCATCGCATCGACGGCGACATCAACAGTAGCAAAAGCGGTGGTGATGATGATGCCAATGTTTGGATGTAGGCGTCTTAGGGCAGAAAGGGCTTCAATCCCTGTCATCCCTGTCATCACGACATCAAACAAAGCTAAGTCAAAGTGTTGCTCGCTGGCAATATCCAGTGCGTCTTCAGCGTTATCACACGCGACCACTTCAAACGATTCCAAGGTTAATGCCTCAATGAGGACCTCTCGCAATTCAACATCGTCTTCTGCAAGTAAGAGTTTTAGTGTCATTCAATATTCCTTGGTAAGCGGATTTCAACTGTTAAGCCAGTAATGTGGTCACTCTTCTTCGAGTTCCTCAAGTTTAGCTCGCCACCGTGTTGTAAGATAATTTGATTACTGATTGCCAATCCCATACCTGTGCCTTCACCCCTTGGCTTTGTGGTGTAGAAAGGTGTTTTCGCTTTGGCAATTTTGTCCAGTGGCATCCCAGTCCCCCAATCGGAAATGGAGAGAATTGCCACCAGTTTGTCTTGATATGTTTCTATGTAGAGTTGTTTGTGTTCTTGGCTAGCGTCAATCGCGTTACCGATGATATTGGTCACCACTTCTTCTAATTGGCCTGCATCACCTAAGACATTAAGCGTGTCATCAAGGGAAGTACTTACAATGAAGCCCTCCAAGCGGTATTGGTTTAAGGAAAGTGCTTGGTCCACGATCTTTTTCAAAGAAACCACTTCGCGTTGGATTGGTTTATGGTGAGCGTAATTCAGCACTTCATGGCTGATCTCTGCAGCACGTTCTAAGCCGTGACGAATACGTGCTAAATGTCTGTGACTGGCCTCGTTGTCTGGTAAATGTTTCTCCAATAAATCACAACTCATTGTTGCGCTGGAGAGCGGTGTTTTGATTTCATGGGCGACCGCGGAAGTCAGTTCACCAAGTTCTTTAAGTTTGGCATCTTGTTGAGAGAGTTGAATGTTACTTTCAAGTTGTTTGCTTTTTTCATCATCAAACACGCGCAGTGCGATCCATAAGGTGCATAAAATACAAATGGCACAAACCATTCTGACGCCAAGCACCCAAAGCCCTAAATCGGAGGTCAGTACACCTGCCGCAATGCCATAAGCGATCAAAGCAAGGCCGGTTAACTTAAATGGGAGTGATGCGCCATGACCTTCTTTTTCTAGGATGTTCGCGTAGCTCATCATTGCTAACCCAGAGATGGCGCCAGCGCCTAAGCCGAATATCCATCGGACTTGGTTTGCAGTGTTGTGAATGTAAATTGCATACTCGTTACTTCCGAACCGAACGATTAAGCTGATAACAAACAAGGTAAGCACAGTGAGTGCACCATATTTGATGGCTTTAATGTACTTCCAGTCCGTGAGATCCAGCATCTTCCATGCAAAAGCGCCAAGCGCAATAAATGAGAACCAGAGCTTGAATACCTTAAAAGTCTCTATTCCCTTAGTGAGAGTGAACTCATGCTCATACATGACCAAGTAAAGTTCTGACCATTCGTGGAAACCGTGAATGAACCCAAATAACGCAAGAATAGGTAAAGCAGAAGCGATAGCGATCCGGCTTTTGCGTAAGTCTCGAAAAAGAATGGCAAAAAAGATGGCGAAGAAAGCTAAGCCATAGAAGAGGTATATCTTAAAGATGAGTAACATGTCCATGGTTTGAGTCTAAATGACTCCTTACCCTTCATCAATATTTAATATTTGCAATCTTATTATGGTGCATTGCATACATATCCTTTTACATCTGCACTTACTTTATAAAAGTTGTGTGAAGTTTTCTTATCATAATTAATTCTTCAGAGATAATTGTTATTCACATTGTGTGGTTTAGTCTCGGTATTTAATAAAACTGTCATATTGAATTTCTAATCTGCACCCGTCGATTGGTGAGCACCGATTGATTGTTGGATTTATTTCAATACCTAGTTTTACTTGAACACTAAAACTAATCTGGGCTAATTAAATGTTGCTTTTTTATTAGCCCAACTTAATCGCTAAATTATATCGGAGATATATTGTGAAATTCATGAAATCAGCTCTAGTGTCTTCAGTTCTGGTTGCAGCATCATTCGGCGTTGCTGCCAAAACAACGATCAATGGCGCTGGTGCGACATTCCCTCATCCTATTTATGCGAAGTGGGCTGAGCAGTACCAAAAGGAAACGGGCGTTCAGATTAACTACCAAGCGATCGGCTCTGGTGGCGGTATCCGTCAGATCACAGCAAACACAGTAGACTTTGGTGCGACAGATGCGCCGTTGGCTATTGAAGAGTTGAACAAAGAGGGCATGATTCAGTTCCCAATGGTGATGGGGGCAATTGTTCCTGTAGTAAACATCCCAGGCATCGATGCGGGTGAAGTTAAGCTAACAGGTAAAGTGCTTGCTGACATCTACCTAGGCAATATCAAGAACTGGAATGATCCGGCGATTACAGCGCTAAACGAAGGCGTTGAAATACCAAATCAACCTATCTACGTAGTGCACCGTTCGGACGGTTCTGGTACGACTTACAACTTTACTGATTACCTAGACCGCGTAAGCCCTGAATGGCATGAGTCTATTGGTGTTGGTAAAGACATTACATGGCCAAAGAAAGCAACAACAATTGGAGGTAACGGTAATGCAGGTGTCGCAAACTTTGTAAACCGTACTCGCGGTGCGATCGGTTATGTGGAATACGCATTTGCTAAGCAAAACGACCTTGCTTACACCCAAATGCAGTCTAAAGAAGGCAAGTTCCTAAACCCAAGTATGGACACTTTCCAATCAGCTGCAGCTAACGCTGATTGGGAAAATGCACCAGGTTACCACCTTCTACTGAACGACCAGCCAGGTGCTGATTCTTGGCCAATGACCGCTGCTACGTTCATCCTAATGCACACAGACCAATCGGATGCGAATAAAGCAAAAGAAATCGTGAAGTTCTTTGAGTGGAGCTATGAGCAAGGTGAGCTTGCGAAAGAGCTGGATTACATCCCAATGCCAAGCAAGGTAGTTAACATGGTTAACGAAACTTGGAAAAATGGTTTGAAATCTGACGGCCAAGCGATTATTCAATAATTCATTAAGTTGTCTGGGGAATATATTCCCCAGACAACTGAATAAAAGATTATGACTACATTAGCTATTAAAAATAAAGTAAATGGTGATTCGGTTTTTAATAAATTGAGTTTCGCGAGTGCTTTATTAATTTTTGTGACCCTAATTGGTATTTTATTATCACTAATTGAAGGTGGATGGCCTGCTTTTAAAGAATTTGGCCCTGGCTTTGTATTTAGAGATATTTGGGATCCAATCAATGGTCAATTTGGTGCTGCCTCTGCAATTTACGGCACACTTGTTACTTCTTTCATCGCTATTGTTATTGCTGCACCTATCGCACTAGGTACGGCAGTGTTCCTCGCTGAACTAGCACCTAAATGGCTAAGTCAGCCAGTGAGTAAAGCCATTGAGCTACTCGCTGCCGTACCAAGTATTATCTATGGTATGTGGGGTTTGTTTGTCTTTGTTCCTTGGTTCTCAGAAGGGTTCCAAATGTGGGCAGGCATGCATTTAGTTGATATTCCTTTGATCGGTAGCTGGTTTAATGGGCCACCGATTGGCATCGGTTTGTTAGCGGCGGGCATTATCCTTTCATTTATGATTTTGCCAATCATGACGTCATTGACGCGTGACGCACTTAAATCGGTTCCTGATGTACTTCGTGAAGCGGCGTATGGAACAGGTGCGACACCATTTGAGGTGATCACCAAAGTTCTTATCCCAAAAGTAAAAAATGCAACGGTGAGCGCAGGCATCTTAGGCCTAGGGCGAGCACTTGGCGAAACAATGGCGGTGGCTTTTGTTATCGGTGGAGCGAGTCGTATTGAGTTTTCATTCTTTATGCCAGCGAGCTCAATCTCATCGACGATTGCTCAGCAATTTAATGAAGCGACAGACCCAATTCATATCGCTTCGCTGATTGGGCTTGGCGTTGTGCTCTTTATTATCACTTTCTTTGTGATGGGCTTTGCTCGACGTTTACTAAGGAAGTCATCATGAATACTAGAAAATTAAAGAACCTTAGTTTCTTAGCGTTTTGTTCTTTGTCAGCCGCATTCGGTGTCTTCGTTCTTGCCAGTATTTTGTATACGCTTGTTGGCGAAGGCGTGAAGGGCTTGAGCTTCGCTACTTTCACTGAACTGACTCCAGGTCCTGGCAGCCAAGGTGGTTTGAAAAACGCACTAATTGGTAGCTTGATGCTGACTGGTTTGGGCATTTTAATCGCAGCCCCGATTGGTGTTCTGGCTGGTACTTGGCTTGCTGAAGCAGACAAAGACAACAAGATTGCTGAGTCTTTGCGCTTCCTTAACGGCATGCTAATGAGCGCACCATCGATTCTAGTTGGTCTGTTTGTTTATGCTTTGATTGTGGTTCCAACCGGTGGTTACTCGGGTTGGGCGGGGGCAATTGCACTTGCGGTCCTTGCATTGCCAGTGATTGTTGCATCAACCGAAGAGATGCTTCGTCTTGTTCCACCAACATTGAAAGAAGCGGGCAGTGGCGTAGGCGCACCTAAATGGCGCGTGATTACCCAGCTAAGCTACCGAGCTGCGGCGCCGGGTATTATTACCGCGATTCTATTATCTATCGCACGTATCTCGGGCGAAACGGCACCTTTGTTGTTTACCGCGCTAAACAGCAGTTTTATGACCACGGACATGAGCAAACCGATGGCAAACTTGCCGGTAACGATTTACCAGTTTGCGATGAGCCCATACACATCGTGGCAGGAGCTAGCATGGGCTGGCGCACTGATTATCACGACCTTTATTTTGATTGTTAACGTACTGGCGACCTCGTTGCCGCAGCTATTTAAAGCGAGAAGAGCATGAACACGGCAACTTTAAACCCAGTCACTACAAACAACATGAACGGACCTACTATGAGCACTTTGGTAGACAGCATTAATACCAACGATGTGACAGCAAATCTGACTCATCGTATGGATATTCAAAACTTAAATTTTTACTACAACAAAGGCGCAGATGCAGCACTGAAATCGGTATCCATGCCGATTTACAAAAACCGTGTGACGGCACTTATTGGCCCTTCGGGTTGTGGTAAATCCACGCTTCTTCGTACCTTGAACCGAATTTACGATTTGTACAGTCATCAGTATGCGGAAGGTGAGATCTTGTTGGATGGCGAAAGCATCTTTAACAACACCGATGTTAATGAGCTGCGCTCTAAAGTCGGTATGGTTTTCCAAAAGCCGACACCATTCCCAATGTCGATTTACGAGAACATGGCGTTTGGTCTTAAAATCCAAGGTACGTTTAGCAAAGCAGAGATCAAAGATCGTGTTGAATCTGCATTAAAACGCGCGCATTTGTGGGAAGAGGTGAAAGACAAGTTGGATGCCGATGCAAATGGCTTGTCGGGTGGTCAGCAGCAGCGTTTATGTATCGCTCGTACGATTGCTCTAGAGCCTGAAGTAATCCTAATGGATGAACCGACTTCAGCGCTTGACCCAATTGCGACTGCAGCGATTGAAACCTTGATTACTGAACTGCGCGAGAAATACACCATTGTTATCGTTACGCATAACATGCAGCAAGCGATGCGTATCTCTGATTACACCGGTTTTATGTACCTCGGTAAGTTAGAAGAATATGGCACGACCGACAAAATTTTCCACCGTCCAGATAATGATCGTACTAAGCGATACATCTCTGGTGATTTTGGATAACGAATAACAACAATAGCGGCTGTTGATTCAGCACTCTTTAGGCACGATTTTGCGAGAATCGTGCCTATTTTTTTATGCGTTTGGGCCCTAAAATTGGGGTTATTAAAAACAATTAAGAACTCTGTATGTATAAAGATAAAGTGGTCGTGATTACTGGCGGTAGCCAAGGTATCGGTCAACACCTTGCTCTTGCCTACCTTGAGCAACAAGCAAAAGTTATCGTGCTAGACATTGCGCCCAATAAGAATCCAGATATGGATTTTCACCTCGTTGATTTAGGGCGACCAGAGCAGATTGAACAGGCTTTTTATGAGATCCAAGGAAAGTACGGCAAAGTCGATGTCCTCATCAACAATGGTGCGATCGCCAACTTTAACAAACCCATTCAGCAGCTGACTTTTGAAGAGTTTTCACGTGTGATTGACGTTAACCTCAAAGGTGCGTTTGCTTGTTCCCGACGATTTATCGCATTGAATCATACTCAGTCTTATGGACGAATCATCAACATTGCCTCTACGCGCTGGAGCCAAAATGAATCTGGTTGGGATGCTTACGGCGCATCAAAAGGTGGTGTGGTCTCTATGACACAATCGATGGCCATTTCGTTGTCAGATACGCCAATTACCGTCAACGCGGTTAGTCCTGGTTGGATTCAAGTTGAAGGGTATGGTGAACTTGATAGTTTTGACCATCAACAGCATCCATCAGGTCGAGTAGGGGAAGCCAAAGATATTGTTAATGCGTGTCTTTTTTTAACGCACCCAGAGAATGACTTCATTAATGGCCACAATTTGGTCGTTGATGGTGGAATGAGTAAAAAAATGATTTATCAAGACAGCTTGCTAGATTAAGAAAAGCCCAATTCTATCGACTAGGAATGCTCTGCAATAGCGCCTTCCTAGTCTTTCATGTCAACAAAAATTTCCCTTTCTGATTTCGAGTTGGTTGCTTATTGACCGGTTTTATAGGTTTCCATCAACTAAATAGTTCTAAAATTATTGGCTCTGATTTGGAGGTTTGTATCGATATATCAATGCTTTGAATGCTACCCCCCTTAAATCCTGCCTTACATATTGTTTTTCTTCATGGTCGTAATAGGCATTTAAAAAACTCTTCGCTCGAAAGATGCCGACTGTAATCACATTCGCTTCGCTAAACTTTTCTGCTGATTAATTCGCCTTGATTAATCCTGGTTTTTCTTAACTAGCTGATTTGGAAAGTAGAAGTAAGTATGTCGAAAGATTTTAGTCGTTTGATTCGCTCCTTAGGTGGTGCGTTTTTGTCGTTCCTAATGGTATTGATTGCTATGCCTGCGAAAGCGGATATAGCCGGGCTTGATGTCCAATTGTCACCGGTAAGTGGCCAATACGATAACGGCAGCCAGATTGAATATACATTGACCTTAACCAACACCTCTGGTTCCACACTTTCCGGGTTAGAGGTCAATGATGAGATCATGAACATCATGACTTCCGGTGATTCTGGTGGTTCGGTGAATGCGTTTGAAAGCGCAGAGATCTCCGCATCCGCTTCTTTTCTGTCTTCTGCTGGTGACTACAACCGAAATGGCAACCTAACTGCGGCTGATGTACGAATTCGTAATAACGGCACGGTTTCTTACACCATCAAAGCAACCGTTTCAGAGCAGGCGGCAGGTGATATTACTAACGTCGCTAGTGTCCGCTCTGGTGCGCTTTCACGAGAAGACTCAAACACAACTACCCACCAGAGAGTGGTGTATGAACACAGCATCGATCTTTCTGCGTCGGTTGATAAATATGGCACAGGGCAGGCTCTTGTTTACACCCTAAAAGTATCGAACACAGGCTCTGCAAAAATCCAAGGTATGACGGTTACCGACCTTGTGGCCGATATTGAGGCCGAAGACATCAATGGTGCAATGATTTCAGCCTTTACGTCCGTATCTAACAGTTCTTCTACTTCGGGTTCAGGGAGTAATGCGGGGACGTTCTCAACAAGCGGTAACTTGGATGCGAAGGATGTATCTATCGCAGTTGGTGGTTCAGTGACTTATACCATCCGAGGACAAGTTGCCCCGACATTGGTTGGCGATATTATTAACGACAGCGCAAAAGCAGAAACGCGTGATGACTTTAAAGCCGCCACAACAACGACAACGCCACCAAAAAGTGCGGATGTAACCCTTACTCATATACTTAACAAAAGCGACGATTATTTAGTTGGCGAAGACTTTTCGTACACCATAACAGTCCAAAATGCATCAAGTGCTGGTATCGCTCACAACTACACCGTTCAGCAGTTGATGGAGGATGTTGAGTCCGAACTAGGTAATGAGATCACTAATGGTAAAAATGCCGATGATACGACTGGCAACCCTTACTCGTTGTGGACGAACGAAGTTATTAGTATTGGTGCAAACAGCACTTCAGAACTCGATGCATCAGGCAAAGAAACGAATAAATCACTGAATGATAAAGTCTCTATTTACCCTGGGGAACAAATACTTTACTCCGTCGTTGTGCATGCTAGTCCTGTTGCTATCGGTAAGATCCCACAAGTTATTGCTCGTGTTTTAAATGGTGGCGGAACCTCAGACTCTGCCGATCAGCTAACAAATACTTTGAATACTGAAGAGGTGTTGGATTCCTCCTCAGGTAAAATTTCACGATTCAAGAAGACTTCTGACACGACGTATGTCCCTGGTGTTTCTGGTGAGAATGAAGTGGTTTACGACATCGAGATCTCGAATGCGGACTCGAAATACTTTGCCAATGATATAACCGTATTGGACAGGTTTGCATGTAACGTAACTGACCAAGTTGATGGTTCGTCTGGTTCTGCGTTCTCGGAGTGGAAGCTTGAAATCGCGGATAGCCGTGGCGAAGGCTCTAACTATGGTTCATTCAACTATGGCGCTTGGACAACCAATGACATCGATCTAAAAGTCGATTTAGCTCCAGAAGGCTATGTTCGTTACAAGCTGACAGCAAGAGTGGCGGACGACAGCGTTGGCCAAATTGTTGATGACGGCACAGATGCAGGTCTTTGTTTGGGCGATAACCTAGGCGAAGTCGGTTCTGGTGTTCAAATGCCAAACTCTAATTTGAAAGTCCAAAAAGAAGTCGACTCTCGTTACTACTCGTCTGGTAGTACTCTAAACTACACCATCACAGTAGAAAACAGCGGTGAAGGTTACGCGATCGATGTACCTGTTTATGATGATCTGGCTTCAGTAACAACGACGTCTATTAATGGCTCATCAACTCAAGCATACGTTAGTTGGGTTGTAACCGCAGTCGCTTACGCCGAGGATGGTACGGTTTCCACCATTAGTGAACCTGGCTTTACAGGGGAGATCAATGGTAACCAAAGCAACAAAAACATCTTAGATGTAAATGCGACGGTTGCCCCAAAAGAGACCATCATTTACTCGATTGCCGCGGTGGTAAACCCAATTGCGGATGATGAAATCCGCAACGAAGTTGAAGTGGATGGCAAGCTTTATTCTGATCGAGGTTCTTACCCTCGTGATTACTACCTCGTGTTGGATAAGCGCGTTGAAGGTAATGATGAAGAGAGTTGGTACACCAATACGACCAATGAAGTGACTTACACCATCAGTGTGACTAACCCTGAAGGCAATGGCTTTGCTTCTAATATCGCAATCAAAGACGAAATCAGCACCATAGAGGCAGAACTTTTAGAACCAGCAGGCGCGATGAAGAAAGTCTTCACCTCGTGGACTATTTCAGCAGACATTGAGGCAGATTCGCCTTGGTTAAAAGTGGCCGCTGACACCGGAGACTTTTCTGATAACAACGATCTTGATGTTATCGCTCAAATCCCACCGGGTGTAACCATCACATATACCATTGTTGGTACTCTTGATCGCAGTGTTGATACTGAAATCCTGTGGGGATCTTTCTCTAACACAGCAACCGTCAACTCAACTGAAACAGAAGACAACATCAATTTATCGGATTCAGTCACGACGCATCCGCATGAGCCTAACCTTGTTGTGGCAAAAACCGCTCAAAACGCCAATTTTATTGTTGGTGAGCGTGCAACGTTTGATATCTACATCTACAACCGTGGAGTGGGTTACGCCAATGATGCAACCGTTAAGGATGACATCGAAGCGTTGAACTTCTTCTCGAGCTGGTCTGTAACAGGTTCGACAAATACCGATGAGCCTGGTTCACGCTACGGTGATGTTGCAGATAACGAAAATATTGATACCGACGTCGATATCACTCCGGGAGGGTGGGTGCATTATGAAGTTTCCGGTATCGTCAAGAGTGATTACCCACACGATCAGGTTTCCAACCGTGTTGATGTTTATGATCCATTAACAGACCGTGACCATAGCTCTTCTGCGCAAATTGATAATAGTGACAGTCTTTTTGATATCAATGTTTCTATTACTAAAGCGACCAATGTAGTTCGTTATACGCCGGGTGAATATCTTGAATATACAATTTTAGTAAAGAATAACGATGAAGAAAGCTTCGCAGAAGTAGAGCTAAGAGACGAACTAACAAAGGTCATGACAACGCTTGCCAATGAAAAAACGGGAGTTGTGGAAGATGAGACAAATCAACCTGCGTTTGAGCACTGGTTGGTAGATACCGGTAGTGGTTATGGAAGTGAGTCTACCAATGACGTAAGAATTCATTTATCTCTTGAGCCTGATGAGTTGAAAACGATAAAGATCAGGGCTTTGGTCAAAGACAATGCAGTATCAAATGGGGTTGAAGCTGGTGACCTTGATATCATTCGTAACGAAGCGTTACTAATAGATATGCGCGATGCAGGTTGCACTACTTCATGTGAATACCTAAAACGTGCCGTTGCTGAAAACCATCAGGTTTATAACAATGGTGATGTTTTCCGTACCACTAACATCAACCGTTACTCTCCAGGTGATGAGCTGATCTATACCTTCAAGTACACCTCACAAGATGGCAAAGGCTACCGCAATAACGTTGATGTGAATGAATTGATTAATGGTATTTCAGTTCAATTGCAAGATGGCTCAACGGGCAACCCGTTCTATGATCCTACGACAAAGACTAATCAATTCAGTGTAAGCGTTGAGAAAAGTGCTCCTGCGAATGCGGGTACTACAGATGGTACTAAAGACGGTACGGTCGCTGACAATAATGACATTGTGACTACGATTGATATCGATGAAGGTGAAGATGTTACGTACACCGTGAAAGGGATTATTCGTCCGGATGCGGTTGGTGATATTAACTATCGTGACACCATTGTTATTCCGAATGATTATCACCTTAATTTTGACAAAATCACTGATGAAACGGTTTACGAACCGGGTAAAACTGTCACGTATCGTTTGATCATTGAGAACGACGGTAAAGCCAATGCTGATGACATTCCAATTGTCGATAATCTTGAGGATATCAAGGTTGATCTCGTTGATGGCGGTACAGGTGACGCATACGTTACTTGGGACGTTACCTCAAAGGCGACTGGTGACAACAAAGAGTATGTCGACGCTGGTGCAGGTGCTGGCAATGTCTACACATCTACTGATAGTAACCTTGATGTTTTAGCCGATATCCCAATGGGAGCTACGTTAGAGTATGAAGTGGTTGCGACAATCAATGACAAAGCTCAAGGCGAAATCGTCAACTTGCTAAGGGTTGATGGTGACAGCATTGCTCACAGTATTAAGCAGACTGTAAACAAAGTTGAGTACGAAAAAAATATTCTCGCTTTCTATGATGTAGATGGAAATAAACTTACTGGCGCAACTCACTATATGCCGGGTGGATATGTTGAGTATGAGATTCGGATAGATAACATAGCCGAGGCTCATGTCGATAATATGAGCCTACGTGACGACATTGATGAAATTATGACGGACTACTATGACGGTAGTCGAGGCCGTGCGTTCGATGAGTGGAGGATAACGACAGAGACCGATCATTCTGGTATCTCTGACCCGGATGTAGATGGTGCGATTGTCACAGGCACTTGGATTAAAGACCCTATCAATACTCACGTCGATATTGCGGCTAAAGACTTCGGTGGCTTCTTAACCACGCCTCATGTTCGCTACGTGATTCTAGCGAAGATAAGTCCAAAAGCGGTAGGTTCGTTTACTAACCGAGCGTTTATTGATGAAGATGATGGCAACAAGCTAATTGCAGTGTCTCCTCCAGCGTCAATGGCCGACCCGGAAATCAGCTTCAATAAGAAAGCCTTCTCTGATGCTGGATTCAGCGCAGAGAAAACTACCTACTCACAAGCATCGGGTGAGAGTGAGGTTTACTACCGTATTCAACTGAAAAACAACGGCTACGGCACCGAATATGGCGCTCGTCTAAAAGACACCATCGAGACGATTCAGACCCGTATTGCAGAAGACAACTCAACGGCGGGCGGGGACCCTGTCGGTCAACCATTTGATGCTGGTTGGGAAGTGAACCTAGTCAAAGATGCCGAACCAGACTCGATTACAGAGGCTGTTGGCTTTGTTGATGGTAACAATATCAATATTGACAATGACATTGTTATTGCCCCTCAGGAGTCATTGACGTTCACCGTCCATGGCACCATCCGAGAGGATGCATTGGGTGATATTAAAAACACCGCGAACTACGATGGCAAAAACCGCACGGCCACATTGCTGCCTTTGGCGAACAACATCAATGTGGAAAAACGCGTCGTGTCTATTAATGGTACGCCTTTCACCTCAGGAGATACTTACATCCCTGGTGACGAAGTGGAGTACGAGTTCGTGGTTACTAACCCAGAAAATGGGTGGGCGAACGATGTGCGTATTCAAGATACGGTGACCGATATTGGCGTTGAAGTTATTGGCGGAACAACCAAACCGGCGTATGCCTCTGGTGATATCAGTCATAAGGTGAGTAATGGTATCGACGCGAACATTGATACCTATGTTCCGGGTTACAGCGTAGCCGGTAATCTCGATATCGAAGTGGATATTGCAGCCGGCGAAGCGTTGACCTTTAACCTGACAGGTACAGTAAGAGACGACGCTCTGGGTGAGATTGAAGCGAACCGAGTGACCGCAGATGGTAAGTCGGCTTCGTCGGAGCCTATTCCTCCTAAGCCTTCAGAAATCAACTACTTCAAGACGCTAGAGTACACCGATGGCGATTCAGCGAGTTGTTCGGTTCCTTCTAGTGATGGCAGTGGCTGTACTTATGCTCCTCGTGGTGATGTGGAATATCAAGTCACCCTTGAAAACACGGGCGACAGCATCGCTAATGACGTTCGTGTTATCGATGCCATCAACCATATCAATACTTCAGATGGCACAGCAGCATTTACGAAATGGTCAACGTCGATCGCGGTTGAGCCTGTAGGGTCATATGCTGTAACTGGCAATTACGACGGCGGTGTTCCGTTAAATGCTACTGTTGACCTTCGACCTGGTGAGTTCATTGTTTTTGATGTGAAAGGGACGGTGGCTGCTTCTGCGACAGGTTCAATAACCAATACAGCACAAGTCAATGGGGACAACACGAATGATATTGTTCTAGAAGCTGGCCGATCTCAGTATTTGATCGATAAATGGACTGATACTCCTCAATATGTTCCGGGCGGGATGGTTAATTATTATATCGATATTACTAATGATGATGTAAGTACGGGCTATTTTGGATTACTAGATGACATCGCAAGCTTTGAGGTTGAAACCGTCGATGGCTCAATGAAGCCGGCTTTAGAAGAGTGGACTATGGATTATGAAGTGCTGCTAGACTCTGCGCCTTCTGATCCGGCAGCAAATGATTTCTCTCAGCTAGATAAACTCGTTGGTGTAACTAATCCGGATATCAATATTCCTGCCGGCTCAATAAAAATGGCAGGACGTGATGATGCTGGTACCGGTGGTGGTGGTGATTACACCGTTATTCGCATCCACATCCAAGGTAAAGTCCGCGATGACGCTGTAGGTCGTTTTACCAATACTGCCTTCTTATTGTATGGCCTAGGTAGTAAACGTGCTCAACTAGGGCCGCAACGCTTTATCACACCAAAACCGGGCCAATTGGCGTTGACCAAAGAGACAACACCAATTGCAGAACCAGATGCAAAATACCAACCGGGT
Source organism: Vibrio sp. B1ASS3 (assembly GCF_905175355.1). Classification (NCBI taxonomy): domain Bacteria; kingdom Pseudomonadati; phylum Pseudomonadota; class Gammaproteobacteria; order Vibrionales; family Vibrionaceae; genus Vibrio; species Vibrio sp. B1ASS3. Next base: position 1,645,343 of record NZ_HG992743.1, on the reverse strand, counting down.
CAGCCTGTTTCTTACAAAATCACGTTAACTAACGTCGGTGAAGGTTACTTGGTCGATCAAGTGTTAGTGGATCGCATCGATACCATTATGACCGATGTGGCGAACAGTACTGACAAAGAACAAGCCTTTACGGGTAAATGGGTGATCAGTGATGAAGTACTCGGTGGTAGTGGCGATCCTTTGCTGAACGCCCGTAAAAACGTGATCGATACCGATCAGGGTTACAGCGCGACTTACAGTATCCACCCGGGCGATAGTTACTCTCTCGTTGTAACGAATACCGTCAACGACAAGGCCAAAGGCAACATCACTAACTTAGTTAAAGTGGACAGTGATGGCACAGACTACACTGCGGAAGCGACGTATTTGCCTGAAGACGCGCAAGTCACGTTGGCGAAAGAAGTCGACAAGCTTGAATACCTACCGGGTGATACGCTGACTTATACCGTGACGGTTAAGAACAACGGCTTAGGTTGGGCAGAAGCCGTTGAAATTGAAGACACATTGAAGTCGATTGAAACGACACTTGCTGGCGGCACCACAGGAAAAGCGTTTGACCCAAGTTCAATTCAGATTTCAGCGGTTTCAACAACGGGTGAAACGCCAGTACCAGCACCAACAACAGGTGAAGATCTGAAAGAGACGCTGGATATCGCTCCTGAAGATACGATCGTTTATACCATTCAAGCGACAACGGTAGCCAATGCGACGGGTGACATCACCAATACCGCGAGTACAACGTTTGAAGGGAGTACAGCAGAAAAAAGCGTAACCAGTACGCCAATTCTAGCGACGGTGTCCATTAATAAGATCGTTGATACAACCACGTATGAAGTGACCAAACTGATCAACTATGACATTACGGTGAGCAATACGTCATTGGCGTTTGCTTCTGGTGTTGAACTGAAAGACATCATCAGCGACATCGATGTTGATACCACCAGTGGTAACAAAGAGTCAGCGTTTATGTTGTGGGAAGTGACGTACGAAGCATCGGATGAACGCACGGTTGTGACGCCAAAAACGTTTGAGCTGAGCGACGATATTAATGCAACCATGGATATTGCGCCTGAGAGTACCGTGACCTTCCGTGTGAAAGCGCTGATCCGTACCACAGCGATTGGTCAAATCAGTAACACTGCAACCGTCACTTATAACGGTGTTTCTCAAGAATCAACGGCGATTATGCTGCCGATGGATTCCGATTTTGTCGCCACCAAAACAAACGTTCAAACCGAATACGAACCTGGTGAAGAGTTGGAGTTCTTGATCACAATCGAGAATACCTCGAATAACTACATCACCGATTTGAGCGTGGTGGATGACATGTCGTCTATCCAAGTTGGTTATTACGATGGTACAACTGGCCCTGCGTTTGTAGATGGCTCAACATCGCTTGAGGTTGAATCACAGACCATAGGTAGCAATGTCGAATCGATCAGCCCGACAGAATACAGCGTGGATATTGCACCAAAAGGTAAGGTGGTATTCCGCGCGAAAGGCACGGTTGTGGATTCAGCGACCGGAGCCATTGTAAATACCGCGCAAGTCGATGGTGGTGATGTGATCAGCCCACCCGTTCAGAGTGTGAGTGCGGTTGTGCAGGCTGAGCTTTACACCGACGCACCACATTACGTGCCGGGTGAAAAAGTGGAATATCACTTAGTAGTTGAAAACATCGGACGCGGTATTGCAAAGAACGTAGCGGTCTACACTCAGTTCGCTGAATCCATGGGTGATTACATCGATGGTTCTCGTGATAAAGCCTTTGATGATTGGACGCTAACGGCGGATTGGCAAGGGGCTGAAACTCAGCCGGGCGATTATGAAGACGATAAAGACCTGTTCACCATCGTTGATATCGCACCGGGCGGTAAGATTGATTACACCTTCACGTTGACCGTCAACGAAGACATGCTGACCAACATTGATGTACTCGGTTACTACTTAGATCTGACGTGGAATCCGGCTGCAATGGCGCGCTCAAAAGGCATGATGCCTTCGCCAACCTCAGTGCAGGGTTCAGCAGACCAAGTTGCAGCGTTGGATTTACCGCCTGTTCCTGCTGAGCTTGTGGTCGAGAAGCGTTCTGATAAGCCGGAATACACACCGGATGATGATTCCGTCACTTATTACTTAGCCGTGACGAACCAAGGTGATGGTAACGCAGCCAATGTTCGTCTAACCGATGAAATCAGTGAGCTGCAAAATGAAGCGGGCAACAAGGTCTTCACCGACTGGACGATTGAAGGTGTTGAAGTAGACGACAGCGGCAGCGTGATTGATCGCCACACCTTCCCGGCAAGTGAAGATTTGGACTTAACGGTCAACCTTAAGTCGAAAAAACGTAATGCGTTTGCCTTTGAAGTTGTGGGCACGCTAGGTAAAGGCTTGGATGACGACATCACCAACACCTTTACCGCGACAGAAAGCGACGGTACACAAACCAGTGACAGCGTGACCACGCACATCAAGAAGATCCCAGATAACAGTGGTGAACTTCAGCTAACGAAAGCGGCGTTGCAAGACACCGCGCAAGTGGGTGATGCCGTGGAATACGAAGTCATTGTAGAAAACAACAACGAATCGTACTTCAAAAACGTCACCGTGGAAGACCGTTACCCAGGCGGCTTCAAGTACATCCTTGATACATCGGAAGTGGTGTTGAGTGGCCCAGATGGTGAGTTTGGTAATGAAGACGATCGAGTGTTGACGATCGAACCATCAGACACAGGCAAGTTGCTGTTTACTTCATTGAACTTCGATCCGGGCGAGAAGCTACGTATTCGTTATCTACTGCGAGTTTCCGTTGGCGCAACGTTTGGTGACTACATCAACACCGCGGTATCGAAAGTCGATGGCCTTGCGGTGTCGAACGAAGACAGTGCCAAAGTGACCGTAGAACCGGACAAGGTATTCGATACCTCATCCATCATCGGTAAGGTGTTTGAAGACCACAACAAAGACGGTTTCCAAGCAGACGCGACGGCATTTGATGTGGAATTGATTGCCAACTTGCCTACACAGGACTACATCGCTGGCTCTACAATCGTCGTCCGCGATGGGAAAGAGCTGTCGGTTGAGGATGAGCAAGACAATGGTCAAGTGATTTCAGCCGTGCAAGAAGGTGTTGAATTGGGTGACCTTTGGGGCCACTCAATAAACCGCACCATTTCTGAAACAAAATCTGTCGCGATTCAATTCAAAACACGTACTCGTGAGAGCTTTGATTTTACCGTCACATCGGACGGTGGCTCACGCATCGAATTTGATGCGCAAGGCCAAATCAAATTTGCTCATGAATCAGACAAAAAGAACGGCCTAAGTGCAGAGAATCTTAACGTCACAAGAAACCTCTATCGACATGGCGATGCCTACTTGTGGGAAATCGTGATTGAGAACAAAGGGGTTTATGAAGACGGGATACCTGGTGTCAAGCTGATGACGGTGGAAGGCATCGTCATTCATACAGACCAGTACGGACGCTACCACGTGCCCGACCAATGGGTGCTGAATAAGAAAGGGAAAAACTTCCTAGTGAAGTTAGACACTGACTCGCTACCGACTTCGATGGAAGTGGTGAGCGAAAACCCGAAAGTGTTGCGAATTACCCCGAATAAGCTCACGAAGTTTAACTTCAGTGTTCATCGCAAAGCGAAAGACACCGAGCAAGAGTAGTGAGTCATTGGAGCAGTATCTGGAATTTGTATGAAAGTATTTAGCAAGTCTCGTTTAGCTACCTGTATTATTTCTGCCATGCCGATGATGGGCATGGCAGCCGATACCAGTAAGTTAGAAAAACTCGAGTCAGAGACCACTGACATCGCGGTCGAAACACCAAAACAAGAAGACGACGCATCGCGTATTTATTTAGACCAAGGCGCAATTTGGGCGAGTCGTGATATCACGCGATTTGACCCAGTGCTTGATGTGAGCGTCAGTGATGAGCTGGAGGTGGAAGAGGGAACGCTGCGCGATAGCGTTGGTTTCACCATTACCACTAACTACAGCTACTACATCAAAAAATACCAACTTGAAGTTTATCGTGTGGGCGACTTTGGTTTGTCCGAGCCGATTGCTGTTCTAGAAGGCGATAAGTTGGCCAACGATTTTGACATCAACTGGGACGGTGCTACAGATGTAGACTACCAGTTTGATGTTGGTGGCCAGCTGTTGTTCCGACTTAAAGCATGGGACAAAGACGGCAATATGGATGTCACTACGGTTGGTGTGACGGATCTCGTTCGTCCGGATGCAGAAGTGGACATCGACCGAAACGACAACGAAGACGAAGAAGGCAAAGGCCGCAGCTATGGCCAAGCTAAGTTGATGCGTCACAACATTCCGACCGACGCAGGTCTGGCGAAGTTTATTGGTACCGGCCTTAAAGGCGTTGATAAAGTCATCATTGGCGAAGACGAATTCGACGTTGAAGATGGCAACTTGTACGCAGAGCAGTACCTACCTACCGACGCGTATGTATTCCCAACCAAAGTCGTGTTTGATAATGGCGATGAGCGCCGTTACCAACTCTACGTGCGTATCCCAGACACTTACTATGCTCAAACCGGTTTGGCGGATTTGTACATCGGTAAGAACAACGTATCAGGCAACAGTGCAGCGCTTGGCGTTGATGATCAATACCAAAATGACATCTATAACCAAGGTCGTTTGGCGTACTTTGGCCAAGGTAAGTTTGGTGACAAGCTGCGTATTACTACCCACTTTGACACCAAAGAAAGTGAACTGAAAGACATGTTTAAGCATCCGTTTGCATCGGAAGATTCAGACGTGTTTGACATTCTGGAAGACGATGACGAGTTGTACTACGGCAACTATGGCGACAGCTCGAACATCGAGAAAGTGGTCAATACCAAAGGCAAAGTCTACCTCAATGTAGAATACGACAAGTCGCAGTACTTGTGGGGTAACTACAACACGGGCGTCACAGGCACAGAAACCAGCGATTACAACCGCAGCTTATATGGCTTTAAAGCGGACTACCGCACTCGCGATACCACTCAGTATGGTGAAGACCGATTGAACATCGTTGGTTTTGCGGCAGAAGCGGATTCCCTATACGCACACGATGAATTTCTTGGCACAGGTGGCTCGCTTTACTTCTTGCGTCACGGCGAAGCCGTACCAGGCAGTGACAAGGTTTATGTTAGGGTCGTGGATGAAAGTGGTTTAACGCAAAACGAAGTGCCACTAGAGCCGGGGCGTGACTATGAATTCGACCCATACCAAGGCCGAATTATCCTGACTAAGCCGTTAGATAACATCATGTCTGACAGCTTCGGCAGCGTGATTGAAGGCAACGACGATTACGAAAACTATCTGGTTGTGGACTACGAATACGTACCACAAGGCTCTGACTCACTGGATGCGATGTCTTACGGCGGCCGTGTGAAAGGCTGGGTGAATGACTACATCGGCCTTGGCGTCACCTACGCGACGGAAGAGAAAGACAACCAAAACTACCAAGTTTACGGCTCTGATTTGACGCTTCGCGCAACGGAAGGAACGTTCATTAAAGCGGAATTCGCACACAGTGAAGGCCGACAAACCGAGTCGAACTTTGTCTCGTACGATGGTGGTTTAACCTTTACGCCGATTGGTGACAGTCTAGAAGACCGCGAAGGTGACAGCATTCAAGTGACAGCTGTTGCGAACTTGTATGACTTGGCTCCGAGCATCTTCGGTGCGGTCGGTAACGACGTCAAACTTTGGTACAAAGACAAAGACGCCGGTTACAGCTATGCAAGCAGCAGTGACGACCTTGAGCAAGAAGCTTATGGGGCGGAATTGCGCCTGCAAGCCACTGACCGTATTGCAGTGTTATCACGTTTTTCTGCCAATGAAGAGCGTGACATGGATGGCAATCTGAAAACAGATTCTGAGACCATTGAGCTAGAAACCCAATTCAAATTGACTCAGCACATCAAGCTGTCTGCAGCAGGCCAACAGGTGGATGAGCTAAACCAAGCCGATGAGCAAAGTAATGCAACCTTGGCGGGTTTACGTTTGGATTACATGTGGGACAGCGACAACAGCGTGTACGTCAAAGGCCAAACCACCATGAACCAATCGGACGACTACGACGATAATGACAGTGTTTCTGTGGGTGCTGAGTTCCGCGTGTTGGAAGACTTATCACTGGGTGGTGAGTACACCACTGGTGATCGTGGCGAAATTGCCGAAGCGACGGTGACGTATGATGTCTCTGACGACCACTCTACCTATGTCACTTACGTGGATGACAACTACGAAGGTGAAAACAACGTGATTGTCGGCCAGCGTGCTGACCTGACTTCAAGTGTGGATTTCTACCAAGAGAACCAGTTTGTCGATGAAAACGATGGCCACGGCCGTATCGACTCGTACGGATTTGGTTACGACGTGACAGACGATGTCGAAATGGGCATTGGTTATCAACAAGGTGAAATCGAAGACGATGAAAACCAAATCACCGAGCGACAATCGGTCAGCTTGAACGCGTCAATCGATTTGAATGACATCAACTTGAGCCACAAACTGGAATACCGTGTCGACAAGAACGAAGACGATCCCGATGTTGCACAACGAGAGCTGGAGCAGATCGTGACGACCAACAGTTACACGCATCGCTTAACGGAAGAGCACACCTTGTTTGGTAAGTACAACTACTCGATTACTGAGAGTCAAACCACAGGTGAGACCATGGCGCGCTTTGTTGAGGCAACAGGTGGTTTAGCATACCGTCCAATCTACAACGATCGTCTGAACTTATTGAGCCGTTATACCTACATTGCGGATTATGACCAACTAGACCGCGACGTGGATTACCAAGATGAAACCAGCCAAATCATCGAAGTCGAAGCGATTTACAGCATCGATGAAAACTGGGATGTCGGCGCGAAATACGCACACAAAGACAAAGAAGAAGTCTTTGCGCGTGAATCCGGTAAAAACGAAATCGTCAAAAGTGACATTGATCTGTATGGCTTAAGCGCCTCTTACCGAGTGATGAAAGAGTGGGACGTAACTGGTGAATACCACTGGAAAACGGACACCTTAAATGATGAGTTAGAACATGGTGCCTTGGTGTCAGTGAACAAGCACATCGGCAACAACTTCAAAGTCGGTATTGGTTACAACTTCTCTGCCTTTGATAGCGACTTAACCAACGATGATGACTACGACGCACAAGGCGTATTCATCAACTTGGTTGGTAAGTTATAACCCCATCCGTGAATGAGTGAGAGGAATTTATGAAAACAACCCTTCGTCTTCTTGGTGGGGTAGTGGGCACGCTGCTTATCGCTGGTTGCGCCACTGATACTTACGTAAGCCAAGAGAACCGAGACAAGTTTACCGACTTGGACGTATCGAAATTCTTAATCAGTGAATGTTTAGCGCCAGAGCGAGAAATTCACATTGCTGTGGCAGAGCACTTTGCTTTTGATAAGTACAACATTCGAGACGTAGATGCGACGAGTCTGAATGCCTTCGTACATGAAATCGAAGGCTTAAGCGGTCGAATTACCATTGTCGGTCATACCGATTACAAAGGCTCACTGGAATACAACGAAGCCTTGTCACTGCGCCGAGCTCAATCAGTGGAAAGCTTCCTGAAAGAAAAACTCGACCCAGACCATTATGATTGGGAAGTGAAGTATTTTGGTGAAACGCAGCCATTAGCGCTAGGTAAAACCGATGAAGATCGTGCTGAAAACCGTCGTGCTTTTGTGGTGTTCGAAGAGGCGCAAAAATATGAAGAAATGCCATTTTGTGAGCCACCTAAACCGGATCGAAAAATCTACATGGCGATGACACCGCACTTCGATTTCGACAAGTCCGAACTGAAGCTGGAAGATTTAGCCAAATTAGACAGCTTCACTGATAAGCTACAAGGTTTGCAGGGCAGTATTCTTGTCGCAGGCCATACTGACCAAATTGGTTCGATGTCATACAACGAGAAGTTGGCACAGCGCCGAGCATCTGAAGTGGTGAAGTATCTAAAAACCAAGATCGACCCATCGCAATTCTTGTGGGAAGTGACGTCGTTTGGTGAGCTACAACCGGTTATCAATGAACGCTCGAAAGAGGCCAATGCCCTTAACCGCAGAGCTTTCATCGTATTCAAAGAAGGTTCGATAGAGCAGCCAACTATCCAACCTAAACAATAATTAAAAAAGCCAGCCTAGGATTGAATCAATAAAGGCTGGCTTTTTTACCTTTATCCCTTATTTCCACTCTATTTTCTCCTCCTTTCCTACTTTCTCAAACGCTGGCAAATGAAATAAAACCGCTTTGCCCTTAGCACAAATTATTTTCATTTGTATTTCCATGAGTTGCACTTATCTGAATAACAATTATTCAATTTAAGTATCGAGAATCGCAATATGATAACGAGAATTGTGATATTGACCTGAAAAACATATAGGAATTTTCTGAGTTTTGGGTAATATCCTGATTTAGCGAGATTTATAGACTAACTTTATTAGTGACGTCGTGTTAGCTAAAGCTAGGTATATAACTATGAAATGGATTTTGTTGCTTGTAAGCCACACTTTGTGTGTTTTGGCTGGTTTTGCTGCGGGTATTTACGCTCTGCCTATTCTTATTCAGCCGGATTCGCCTGATGTTTCCGTCATCTCTAATTCCACTGAAGGTGTGCTGTATCAAGGCTCTTTTGATCGCAACCGAACTGACAGTGATTTCCTACACTGGGGAGAAGGGGAGATCTGGTTAACAGAGGACACAGTTGCGTTCCAAGGTGAGCTAGCTCCGGGCCCAGATTATAAAGTTTACCTCTCTCCAACATTCGTTGAAACGGAAGCTGATTTCAATCGATTGAAGCCGCAAATGATTAATGTGGGTGACGTAAAAACATTTGACCGTTTTATGGTCACTCTTCCTCAAGATCTGCCTTTAGACAACTACACGACCGTTATTATTTGGTGTGAAACATTTGGTGAATTTATTACCTCTGCGCAGCTTGAATCTGTCGCAAATCTGAACCAGAACTGACAGCCCAAAAGTTTTAACTGATGCCGAATAAAAAATGACAGAAACGTGACAATGTTAATTTTTATGTCGCCAATATCCCAGCGTCTAGTTTTTGACGTTATTGCTAGCTTAGTCATAAATATCTGAATAATTAATATTTTATATGAGTCGGAAAAGTATTGTGCCAATTGTTCAACGTTATCTAGCCTTGTTTTTACTGATGTTTTTGCTTCCTTTCAAAGCATTAGCTGCAGGGGAAATAGAAATATCCTTTAATCCAACATTCGGTCTGCCTTACGAAAATGGACAGGTCATTACATACTCAATTGAAGTTCGAAATACGACGATCAGCACGATCAGTGATGTCTCCGTAACGAATGCTATTTGGGATGTGATGTCTGGTTCGAATAGGGCGTTCAGTAGTATCAAGATTACTGATACTCATACGCTAGGAACGAATGCAGGTACTTACTCCTCTAGCAATAGCAACCTGAATGTGACCGGTGCGAACCTATTACCGCTAGGGCGTATTACTTATCAAATTGAAGCGACGGTTGCTGGTGATGCTGCTGAAGATATTGTTCTTGGCAACACCGAAGTAAAAGGAACGGTTTCCGGCACAGAGACGACTTTTACTAACCCAGATACAATTACTTTCCCTCCGGCTGAATACGATTATCTTCTGGAAGAATACGTTAGCCCGACCGAATACGATGTTGGCGGCACACTGACTTATTCTTTAACGGCAACCAATAACGGTGCTTATGCGGTTAAAGGATTAGATATTGAGCAAGAGTTTGCGTCTTTAACAGGACAAAAGTTAGATGGCACAACCGGGAGTGCATTTAGCAGCGTGAGCATTAGTGCCGTCGCTTCATCAGGGAGCGATGCGGGCACCTTTGCAACAACAGGAGATTTGTCAGTCACCGATGCGGAGATCTCTGTTGGTGGTTACATTACTTACACCATCAAAGCAACGGTTGCTGCGGACTTAGTCTCCGATATTGATACCCAAGCAAGCTCCACGACTCGTGCTGGCACGGTCGACGGCAACCCGCTATCAACTCCTCCATCTGATCCTGAAATTGAACTGGGACACACGCTCAATTCAACATCGCCATACCTGCTTAACGGTGAGGTGGATTTTGAATTGAAGGTGAGTAACAACGGTGGCGCGATTGCTCATAATTATCATGTAAAACAAAACATTAAAGACCTAGTTAGCCGCAATGGTTTAGCTAACAATTTATCCCCTTCTTACAACAACACCGATGTGGATGGTAACCCCTTCACGACTTGGGATATCACGGTTTCAAGCATTGGCAGTAACTCACTTTCTGACTACCAAGGCAGCACGCAGACGGATGTCGATTTTGACGATACCGTTTCTATCTATCCGGGTGAGTCGATTACTTACCAAATTAAAGCAACACTAACACCGATTACGATTGGTACTTTGCAAGGCTTTACTGCTTCGGTGACAGATGAGTCTGGTTCGCTAGTCGAGAGCTCCATTATTTCCGATACGGTTGACGCAGAAAAAGTGCTGAGTGTGACGGATTCTGATATCTCTATTTCTAAAACCACTTCTGCATCCGAATATGTACCAGGTGGTGAAATTGAGTACGAAATTACCGTTACAAATGGCTCATCAAAATACTTTGCCAATAACCTGTTAGTTCAAGATAACTTGACGTGTGTTGTTACCGAGCAAGCGGGTGGCGCTGGTGACGGGCAGGCTTTCGAAAAATGGAAAGTTGAAGTCATTTCCGGAGAAGATTCAATTGGTTCTGATCCTGGCTCTTTTAGTTATGGAGCTTGGACATCAAGTCCACTCTCGCTGACACCGGACATCGCACCGGGTAAAACCATCAAGTACAAGCTGACTGCGAAAACCAATGACACCAGCACAGGCCTCATTCTTGATGACGACCCAAGCTGTTCTAACGATAACGTCACTGAAGAAGGCTCGGGTGTTCAAACACCAGATGACAACTTGCGTGCGAGTAAAGATGTAGATAGCCGTTTTTACTCTTCAGGCCAGACTCTTACTTATACCATTACCGTGACGAACGATGGTGATGGTTTTGCAAACCAAGTTCAGGTGCTAGATGACCTGAACTCAGTGAAAACAACCGATATCAACGGCAAAGAAATCAATGCTTATTCGGATTGGACGATCACCGCTGAAGCGTTTAAAGACGATGGTACGCCAGCGACGGCTTCAAATACTGGCATCTCCGGCGAGATCGATTATCCCGATAACTTAAATGTGATAGCAACGCTCCAGCCTCACTCCTACATTGAATACACCATCGTTGCTCAGACTAACCCTTTAGCAAATGGCCATATCTCAAACGAAGTAACTGTTGATGGCTCTGTCTATGCCGATCGAGGCTCTGATCCTCGCGACTTTGCGATTGCGCTAAACAAACGTGTGAAGACGAATACTGACAGCGGGTTTCATGGTGAACAGACTGCGTATTCTAAGCTTGATACCGAAGTCACTTACCAAATCAGCTTAAAGAACGATAAAGAAAACGGTTATGCGACAAATGTTGCTGTAAAAGACACCTTATCTTCGATCTCCGCGAAGATATTGGAACCAGATACGACATCAAAACAAGTGTTCAAATCGTGGACGATCAGTGCGGAGATTATCTCAGATGATCCTCAATTGGATGGCAATCCAGCGTACACCGACGTCGGTACTTTTGCACCAAATACGGATCTAGATACAACGGCACAAATCCCGCCGAATGTTGAAGTGGTTTACACCATCGTGGCACAAATCGACCGCTCAAATGAAAGTGAGATTATATACTCGCGATTTGACAATACAGCAGAAATCAAAACACCGGATTCAACAGTTCAATCATCTGCATCGGATACAGTTATTGTTTACCCTCATGATCCAAAAGTGATTGTTGCGAAAACAACACCAGATGATGCTTTTGTTCCGGGACAATGGGTTAACTTTAAAATCACCATTGTGAACACGGGGCCAGGTTATGCGAACGAAGTACGTGTCACAGATGACATCAAAGGTCTAAATGCGTTCTCGGAATGGGAAATAACTTCGTACACGGATTCCAATAACTCACCTTTTAAAACAGGCAGTTACGATGGTGAAAAGTCGGGCTATCCAAACAATGGAAATATTGATAGTCGCATCGATATCGACCCGAAAGTGAATGGGGTAGAAGGTTACGTTGTTTACAATGTGAGAGGTAAAGTCAAAGACGATTACGTCGAAGATGAAATCTCGAACACAGCTGAAATCTACGATCCATCGACCAATCTAAACCAATCCTCTTCTGCAGAAATTGGTGGGACGAGCAGTGAAAAGCTGAATGTTTCGATTCTGAAAACCGCTGACAAAGTACGTTTTGTCCCAGGCGATGACGTCACTTATGAGATTCGTGTTTTGAACAATGGCGCGAATGTCGAAAATGGTCTTAAGGTCGTTGATTTGCTGACAGAGATTCGCTCTGTTTTAGCGAACGACAAAGACAACCAATACGAAAACTACTCTGATCAATCTCCGTTTGAATACTGGCAGTTTGATTTCGATGACGGTGGCGGTCTTCAACCTCAAACTACCGAAGACTTTATTTACCCACCGGGTGCTGCTTCGAACACAATGACGCTTGAACCGGGCGAGCTTCGTACTTTCCGAATTAAAGCTCACGTAAAAGACAACGTTATTGGTTCTCAAGATTCAATGGGGAACCTAAACGACAAAATTGAAAACGACGCTTACGTATATCGTGATTTTGGTGAAGTGACCGAAGAATCGCACGTTTCTCACCATGAAATGGAGCGCGCTTTCAATGGTGGAGACGTAGTACGAAAACTATTAGTAAATGGCGTAGAGTCTCGTTTCTACTCTCCGGGCGATACGCTTACCTATCAAGTGACGGTTTCTTCTCAAACTGGTTATGTCAATGACCACGCTGTAAGCGAAAACATTACTGGCGTGACGACTCAGTTGTTGGATGGCTCTTTAGCGACGCCATTTGATAAAGGTTTCACCGTCGATGTTTCGAAAGATGACTCAAATGGTGGCGACGGCACAACCGACGGCACATTGGATGGTACTGTTGCGGATAATCAAGACATTAATACTACGATTGATGTGGCTGGCAAAGATTCCGTTACCTTTGAAGTCGTGGGTGTGGTGCGCGAAGATGCAACCGGCACAATTACCATTGGTGGCATCACGGTCATTCCGAACAGCTACCATCTAGCATTCTCCAAGACGGTAGATCAATCAAGCTATGAACCGGGACAACCTCTGGTTTACCGCTTAACGATCGAAAACGATGGTAAGGGCAACGCATACAACATTCCTGTTATCGACCGACTGTCTAATATCATGGTCGATCTTGTCGATGGCACAAGCGGTAAAGCGTTTGACTCGGGTTGGACGGTCGTTCCAAGGATCGTCAGTGGTAGCTCCTCGGCTATTCTCGATCTGGATGGCAAGATTGCTGATAACGCAGACATCGATACTCATGTATCCATCCCTAAAGGCACAACCATTGAATACGTTGTCACAGCTAAGGTGAACAACAACGCCGTCGGTGAGCTCTTGAACTTGCTTACCGTCGATGGTGATACAGTGAGTGCGGATACCAAAGCGTCTGCTGAGAAGTACGACTTCTCTAAACATGTTACCAAAATTTACGATCAGGATGGCACTACCGAGTTAAGTGGTGGTTATACGCCGGGTGGTTACATCGAGTATGAAATCTCACTGAAGAACTTAAATAATGTTCACATTAATGAGATGCCAATCAAGGATGAAATCAGCAAGATCCAGACCGATTACTTCGATGGTAGTGGTAAAGGACGTGCATTTGATTCATGGACCATTGTTACCAGTTTTGATTCGAGTGGCATCAGTGATGCGGGCTCTGTCAGTAACAACAGTGATATCGATACTAAGTTCAACCTAGCAGCTAATGAGTTTGCAACGGGCGGAACCTTTGTTACTTACACGATCAAAGCGAAGATCAGTGAGAAAGCGATAGGTCAAATTCTTAACGTTGCAGTGGTAGACAACAGCCATAACTTACCGTCAGAACCGGTGAACATGCTGCCGGTGAACATTGTTAAGTCGCATAAAGCGTACACTGATACATCATTGGCAACACACAAGACCACCTACAACCATACGACAGATGGCGAAAAGATCGTTTACCACTTGCGTATTGAGAACAATGGTAAAGGTTTGGAGTACAATAAATCACTGAAAGAGTTGTTCTCAAATGTCAAAGTACGTGTTGCGCAAAACGCAGCGGGCGAATCTGACTCACAAACTTTACCGGCATTTGGCCAATATGGTTGGACAGTCACCGCGACTACCTCGGGTGAAGCGACGACACTAATTGATGGCTACACTGGTGGTGCGAATGCAGATATCGATATTTCAGTACTTTCGATCGCGCCGGGTGGTTGGATTGACTTTGTCATGGAGTCACAGATCCGCCAAGATGCGCTCGACCAGATTGTTGCGACACCGAAATACAACGGCAGTAACTTCAATTCCGCGAAAGTTACGCCAGAGGGCAGTAATCTGTCGGTGAGCAAAGAAATTGTCTCAATCGATGGCAAATCTTATGTATCCGGTGACACCTACAAACCTGAAGATGAGGTCATCTACAAATTCACGGTGATCAACACCGAGCCCGTGTGGCGTGACCAAACCGTGATCCAAGATATTGTCTCTAACGTTCGCGTTGAAGTGATCGGTGGGACGACGAAATCAGCGTTCTCAGATACGGATATATCTCATACTTTCACTTCAACAGGTACAACGGGAACCCAAGACACTTACATCGAGTCTTATGATGCGACTGATGATCTTGACCTACTAGTCGATATCGCTCCGGAAGAAGTCATTGAGTTTACGGTTAAAGGAAAAGTTCGCCCGGACGCTCTTGGTGATATCGATGGCAACACAGGTAAAGCAGGCAACCAAAGTGATACAACTGATGTGATTCCACCAGTTGTGCCCGTACTGAACTTCGAGAAGTCAGTGCTGAGTACAACCGCAGACAGCGGCACATGTACTTTCCCATCAACGACTGGCACAGATTGTCACTACAACCCGAACGGCCAAGTTCAGTATCAAGTTAGTGTGACCAACGTGGGTGACAGTATTACCAATGGCGCGACTATCGTTGATGAGCTAAACACCATTAATACATCAGATGGTAAGGCTGCATTCCAAGACTATAGTGTGGCAATCGTAAGTGCGCCTGATCCAGACAGATTCTCAATTACGGGTAATTACCAAGGAACCGTGCCACTGAATGCAGCGTTCGACTTGATGCCGGGTGATACAGTTGTGTTTGAGATTGACGGCACGGTAGCGGCGGATGCGTCTGGCACAATCACAAATATTGCAAAAGTGAATGATGTTGATAGTAATGCGATTGTGTTGGATCCGGGTACTTCAAGCTTAACGGCAGAGAAGTCGACCAGCACACCAACTTACACACCGGGTTCCGAGATTCGTTATGAAATGCGTATTCGAAATGAAACGCTACTAAACGAAGAGATTAACGTTCGAGATTTGATCTCGACATATAAGGTTGAAGTTGCTGATGGCTCTGAACAGACAGCACTTAAAGATTGGGCAGTAACAGCAAGTGTGGTGAGCGACGGTAACGCTTCTGGGTTCCGTGACATTGCACCGCTTCAATCTATCGCAGCCAATACTGACATCGATGTTACCGTGAAAATGAATGGTAAAGTTGATGGCGGTGCAGAAAGTGAAATCCTAATCGAAGTCGTTGGTCATGTTCGTGATGATGCCGTTGGTGAGTTTACAAACCAACTACAAGGTAAACTGAATTCAGGAACCAAGTACTTCACATACAACCTCAAAGAAAAAGTTATCGTCCCAGAGCCGGGAAGCCTTGCTGTGACTAAAGTCACCTCAATCACCCCTGCGATTTACCATCCGGGCGATACCATTGGTTACGACATTGAGGTGAAAAATACCGGTACAGGTTATGCGACCGATGTGTTGATTTCAGACCTTTGGAAGACGATTCGAGCAGAGAAGGCAGGGGCGACATTACCTGTGCGCGCGTTTGATTCTTGGTCAGCAACATCAGTGACTGTCGATGGTACAGATCCAACGCTGACTCAACCAATTGCGGGCTCTGAGGTAACTGGCGACAATGGTTATCAGATTCGTTACAACATTCACCCAGACCACACAGTGAAACTTCATGTCGAAGGTGTTGTAAAAGCGGACCTTGTTGGCGATATCACCAACGTAGTAGAAGTGAGCGATTCAAGCAGCTCGCAAACTGCGGATGCGACTTACGTGGCGGCAACGGCTGATCTCACAGTCGATAAAACGGTCGATAAGAGCCAATACGAATCAGGTGACAAGCTGACTTATACCATCAAGATCGAAAACACGACAGCCAACTGGGCGAGTGATGTGGCGATCAAAGATCTGGTCAACGACATCACTTCAACCAGTATTACTGGCGCGACAGTAAAAGCGTTTGAATCTGGCACCATCTTCTTCAATGCATCTTCACAGACGGGTGACACCAAGTTCCCATCGTCCACTGGTGAGTTTTTAGATGGCAGCTTGGACATCGGTCCAAATGATGTGGTGACGCTGACTGTTGAAGGTGAGCTTGACCCTGAAGTCGTAGGTGACGTGACTAACCAAGTGGAAGTCACTTACAACGGTGCAACAAAAACAGCAGAGGCAACCAGCACCGCGAAGATCCCAGATTTAACCTTCACCAAAGAGCCAATGGTCGAGTTTTATAGCCCTAACCAAGCGGCAGGTTACATCCTGAAAATCGTCAATGAAGGCAACAGCTACGCGAATGACATCAACCTAAAAGATGAAATTGGTGCGCTAACCGTGAACACCATTGATGGCACGGCGAACCAAGCCTTCCTGCAATGGGCGGTTCAGTATGTTACGGGCAGTTCACTGACCACAGTCGATGCTAACTCACTTGTTGTCGATAAGGATATCGATTACAACATCGACCTCGCACCGAACGACACCATTACCCTTTACGTTATTGGCCTAGTCAATACAGAAGCGACAGGCGACATAATTAACACCGCAACGTTGAATCACAACAGTAAAGACGTGACGGCAACGGCAACGTTGAAACCGCGTCCGGGCGATATTGTTCTGGAGAAAACCACCGATGAGCGTTACTACCAACCGGGAGAGTTCTCTACATTCCGTGTCAAGGTGACCAACAACGGTTCTGGCTTTGCGGCCGATGTAAAAGTCGAGGACATCATTTCTTCACTCGAAGTGGAAACCTCGGGTGGGGCAATGGAACCAGCGTTGAATGATTGGACTATCGTGACCACTAAAGGCGACCCACGTACCAACATAGAAACGGTACCGGGACCAAACGGTGACATTTCTACCAACCTTGATATTGCACCTGGCGACACGGTTGAATTTGCTATCACAGGTACAGTCAACAGTAGTGCGGTAGCCAACATCGTTAACACAGCGACGGTTGAGTTTGGTGGTGCGACTACCGATGCAACGGCAACGCTAGAAACCCTACCTGAAGAGGTTTGGATAGAGAAAACAGCCGAATCGCCAATTTATATTCCGGGTGAGGAAGCGGTGTTCCATGTTCGCGTTTACAACGGTACTGATGGCTTCGACAACGACATTGAGCTCGATGACATTCTGTCAGGTATTAAAGCGGTCAATATCTACGGTGTAAACGAACGTGCTTTCGAGAGTTGGAAGATTGAGACGACTAACAATGACAGTCGAACAACGATCACGCCAATGCCAGTTGATGACCAAGATATTCGTTCGGTGATCGATATCGCGCCACATGACATTGTTGAGTTCACCATTACGGCGAAAACCAATCCATTGGCAGCGAGTGAAATCACTAATACGGCAATTGCAGATTTAAACGGCACCACACAGCAATCAAGTGCAACGATTCAACCTCAATCGCAAGGTATCTCTATCGAGAAAACCGCTGACACTGAGTTCTATATTCCGGGCAAAGAAGCGACGTTCCGCGTCAAAGTGAAGAACGAAGGTACGGTGCCAGCAACAGACGTCGAGGTGAAAGATGCCATCAGTGATCTTGAAGTGGTTCGCTTAGATGGCACGACAGTCAAAGCGTTCGATTCGTGGCGTATCGAAGTGAACAAGGGCAGTTCCGATACTGATATTACCAATATTCCAAGCGTAAATACCGACATCGATTCAACGCTGACCATAGCAGCGAATGATGAGGTTGAGTTTGTTATCACTGGTTTGGTGAATCAGTACGCAACGGGCGAGATTGAGAACACGGCAAGTGCGGTGTTCCGCGGTGAAACTCAAGAAGCAAGCGCGATGCTATTGGCGATGCCAGAATCGGTCAAGCTAGAGAAGACCGTCGATGATGAGTACTACCGTCCGGGTGAAAACGTCACTTACCACGTGGTGTTAAGTAATGAATCTGGCTCGTTTACCGAAGAGATAGTACTTAAAGATCTTATCTCAGAGTTGAAGGTGAATACGATTCATGACACCGAAGCGCCAGCGTTTACCAGTTGGAGCATGACAAGCTCATACAGTGACGATCGCACCATCGTGTTACCACAGATTCAAGGTGACAATTTGGATGTGAATAGCCGTGTGATTATTGCGCCAAACGATAAGTTGGACATTGAAATCACGGGTGTGGTGAACGCCGACGCAATGGGAGAAATTACCAACCACGCTTATGCCTACGATAAGTCTGAAAGTGATGTACTTGCTGATGATTTCGTGACCATCAAGCCACAACCGATCATCTTATCGGTAACCAAAGTGGCAGATAAAGCGGAATACACCAACGACGACGATGAAATCACCTTCACGATGACGGCGTCCAACCGAGGCTCTGCAGATGCGGAGAGCGTCAACCTGTTGGATGAAATCGACAAGCTCATCGGCAACAACGGAAACCCGTTGTTCACGACATGGAAAGCGACCATCACCGAACTCAAGTCTGGTGTAGTGGTGTCGGTTGATTCAGACAGTAATGTCGATTCTAACCACACCATGAAGGCGTACCAAGGTAATGAATATGAAATCGTAGTGACGGGTGAAATCAACCAAGGTATCGACGATAACTTTACCAACGTGTTCACTGCCGCTGCGTCAACGGGTGAGACTGCCTCAGCCAACGTCACGATTAAGGTTAAGAAACAAGCTTACAACGAAGGCATGCTGAAAGTGACCAAGGTAGCGAGCAAGTCAGAGGCGAGCGTCGGTGAAGTTGTCGAGTACGAAGTCGTGATTACCAATGAAAACGACAACCCATTCACGGGTGTACGTTTGGTTGACCGCTATCCGGGCGGCTTTGCTTACATTCCAGACTCGACTGAGATGATTAACAGTGGTCCTGATGGCGTATTTGATACCTCGGATGACATCCAAATCACCGTAGAGCCAACGAAGACCAATCAACTGTTCTTCGAAGTCGGCGACATGAATATTTACGGCAAGGGCGATTCGAAAACCGCTGATGCTGTTCGTATCCGTTACCTAATGCGTGTAAGCGTCGGTGCTACCTTTGGCGTTTACACCAACACAGCATGGGCCGAAGCGCCACCGGCAGAAAGCTTCTCGGCACAAAACACCACGACCAATTACGTTGTGAAGTCGAACCTTGCCAGTGCAACGGTCGAAATCATGCCAGACAAGGTATTCGATACCGCTTCAATCATCGGCAAGGTGTTCGAAGACCACAACGGTGACGGTTTCCAAGCAGACGCAACGGCAGATGACATTTACATCGATGTCGACCTTGCCGCGGGCGACTACGTACCGGGGTCGACCTTCATTACTCAAGATGGTGTTGAAACTCAACTGAAAGATGTGAAGGTGAAGCATAAAGGCCAAGACGTCGTGATGTCGAGTGTGGACAAAGGCTATGAAGTCGATGAGCTGTTCGGTCTATCTCGTAACCGTACCCTCGAACACAGCAACAAAGTGGTGTTCCAGTTTAATACACGAACTCGCCAAGGCTTCCCTTTCAAGGTGACAACGGATAACGGCACGCACATCGAGTTCGATAAGCAAGGTAACGCGATTACCAAGCACAAAGGAGATAAGAAAAAAGGTCTGTCGGCAGAGAACATCGACGTGGTGAGAAACCTCTACCGAGATGGTGATATGTACCTATGGGAAATCATCGTAGAGAACAAAGGACTTTACGAAGACGGTATCCCAGGCGTTCGACTGCTAACGGTCGAAGGCATCATCATCGAGACAGACCAATATGGTCGATACCACGTTCCAGAACAGTGGGTGTTGAATAAAAAAGGTAAGCAGTTCTTGGTCAAAGTTGACACAGACTCGCTACCGACAGGCATGAAGGTGGTCAGTGAGAACCCGAAAGTACGCCGAATCACACCAA
Organism: Vibrio sp. B1ASS3; assembly: GCF_905175355.1. Lineage (NCBI taxonomy): Bacteria > Pseudomonadati > Pseudomonadota > Gammaproteobacteria > Vibrionales > Vibrionaceae > Vibrio > Vibrio sp. B1ASS3. Next base: position 1,624,914 of record NZ_HG992743.1, on the reverse strand, counting down.
ACAAACTGACGAAATTTAACTTCAGTATTCAAAGCAGTGGGGATGATTAACCGTTCGCAGTACAGACGCAGGCTGGGCCAGTTCCAGCCAACCACTCAAGCGGTTAAGCAGGATTATTATGATTAGATTTAGACAATCAAGACTGACAATGTGTATCGCGGCTGCGTTGCCAATACTTTCGTACGCGAAAGACACCAGCCAATTGGAGAAACTTGACAGTGACTCACTGGGTATTGAAGTAAAAGCTCACGAACAAACGGATAACTCGCGTATCTACCTAGACCAAGGTGCGATTTGGGTAAGCCGCGACATCATGCGATTTGACCCAGTTCTCGACCTGAGCATTAGCAGTGATGTTGAAGTGAAAGATGGCAAACCATTGCAAGAAATGAGTTTTGCTATCACAACCAACTTCAGCTACTACGTCGACCATTACCAACTGGAAGTCTTCCGTGGTGGTGACCGTGGCTTGGTTGACCCTTTAGCAGTGGTAGAAGGTCAGCAATTTGCTAACGATTTCAACATTGTTTGGGATGGCACGACCGACCAAGAGTATCAATTTGAATCCAACACGCAGTTGTTATTCCGTTTAAAAGCCTTTGATAAAGACGGCAACATGGACGTAACGACGGTTGGTGTGATTGACCTTGTCGAGCCAGATTCTGAGGTCGATATCGATAAGAACGACGGCGAAGAAGAGCAAAGCCGCAAGCTCGGCAAAGCTCAGTTGATGCGTCACAACATTCCTACCTCTGCGGGTCTGGCTAGATTCATGGGTACAGGACTAAAAGGCGTCGATAAAGTCGTAATTGGCGAAGACGAGTTTGATGTGGAAGAGGGCGAGCTATACGCAGAACAATACTTGCCAGCAGATGCGTATCTGTTCCCAACTCGCGTGGTATTCGACAGCGGTGAAGAGCGTCGCTACCAACTGTACGTGCGTATTCCTGATGAGTATTGGGTGCAAGCGGGTCTTGCAGATTTCTACATCGGTAAAAATAAAGTGACGGGTAACTCCGCCGCATTAGCCGTCGACGAGCAATACCAAGATGACATCTATAACCAAGGGCGCTTGGCGTACTTTGGTCAGGGTAAGTTTGGCGACAAACTCAGAGTTACCACTCACTTTGATACTAAAGAGAGTGACGTTCGAGACATGTTTAAGAACCCGTTTGCCTCTGAGTCTTCCAGCGTATTCGACATTCTCGAAGACGACGATGAGATGTATTACGGCAACTATGGTGACAGCTCCAACATCTACAAAGTGGTGAACACCAAAGGTAAGGTTTACCTCAACGTTGAGTACGACAAATCCAATGTGTTGTGGGGTAACTACAACACCGGCATTACTGGCACCGACAACAACGATTACAACCGTAGTTTATACGGCTTCAAAGGGGATTACCGTACTCGTTCAACCACCAAGTTTGGTGAAGATCGCTTAAACATTGTGGGTTTTGCGGCTGAATCTGACTCACTCTTCGCTCACGATGAATTCCTCGGTACAGGTGGTTCGTTGTACTTCTTGCGTCATGGTGAAGTGGTACCGGGCAGTGACAAAGTAATGGTGAAAGTTGTCGACCCAGACAGCAGCATCACTGTGCAAGAAATGCCGCTGCAATCGGGGCGTGACTATGAAATCGACCCGTACCAAGGCCGCATTATTCTGACCAGACCGCTGAACAACATCATTTCGGATAACTTCGGCACTGTCATCAACGACCAACCAGCATCGGGCTATGACAACTACCTTTCGGTGGACTACGAATACGTTCCTCAAGGCAGTGACGCGCTTGACGCAATGACTGCTGGTGGTCGTGTGAAAGGTTGGGTGAACGACTACATCGGTGTGGGTGCAAACTACCAAACCGAAGAAAAAGACAACCAAGACTACGAAGCGTACGGCACGGACTTAACCTTGCGTGCATCAGAAGGTACGTACTTGAAAGCCGAATTCGGACACAGTAAAGGTCGTCAAACCGATTCCAACTACGTATCTTTCGATGGCGGCTTAACCTTTACTCCGATTGGCAGCAATGCGGAAGATCGTGAAGGTGATATCTACCAAGTGAAAGGGGTGATGAACCTTTACGACTTAGCTCCTAACGTATTCTCTGCGGTAGGTAACGATGTTAAAGCTTGGTACAAATCCAAAGATGCAGGTTACAGTTTTGCCAGCCAAGATGACGACTTAGAGCAAGAGTCTTATGGCACCGAAATTCGTTTCCAAGCCACTGACCGAGTTGCGGTGAAGACGCGCTTTACCTCGGTTGAAGAGCGTGAATCCGATGGTGATTTGCGAACGGATACCCAGCAAGCGGAATTGGAAACTCAAGTTAAAGTCACCAAACACATCAAGATCTCGGCAGCGGGTAAACAAGTTGAAGAGCTAAACAACCAAGATGAAAAAGGCAAAGGGACTTTAGCAGGTCTGCGTGCTGACTACATCTGGGACAGCGACAACAACGTGTACATCAAAGGCCAGAAAACTGTGGGCCAAACCGACGAATACGACGAGAACGACAGCGTCACGCTAGGTGGTGAAACCCGCATTCTAGAAGACTTTGTGGTTGGCGCGGAATACACCACTGGCGATCGCGGTGATGCCGCAGAAGCGAGCGTGACGTATGACGTAACGGAAGATTACAGCACCTACTTAACCTACGTAGATGACACTTACGAAGGCAAAAACAACGTGATTGTCGGTCAACGTGCAGACCTGACTTCAACCGTCGATTTCTACCAAGAAAACCAATTTGTAGATGAGAACAACGGCAAAGGCCGTATTGACTCGTTTGGTTTTGGTTACGACATGAATGATGATATCGACATGGGTATCGGCTACCAAAAAGGCGAAATCGAAGACGACCAGAAGATCACCACAGAGCGTCAAGCGGTGAGTGTAAGCACTTCGATTGATGTGGATGACGTATTGTTCAAGAACAAAGTCGAATACCGTGTCGACAAGACTGATGATTCCGCAGACCCAGATAAGAAACGTGTCGACCAATGGGTGACGACTAACCGTTACACACATCATCTAACGGAAGAGTACACCTTGTTTGGTAAGTTCAACTACTCACGCTCAGAGAGCAAATCGAGCGATAAAGTATTGGCTCGTTTTATTGAGTCGACCGCAGGTTTGGCATATCGCCCAATCTACAATGACCGTTTGAACGTACTCTCTCGCTACACGTATTTGGTGGACTTCGACCAACTTAACCGCGATGTGGATTACAAAGATGAAGAAAGCCACATCATCGAAATCGAAGGTATCTACTCGTTGGATGCAAACTGGGATTTAGGCGCGAAATACGCTTATAAGGACAAGCATGAAATTTTCACTCGTCAGTCAGGCGAAGACATTCCAGTCGACAGTAAAATTTCTCTCTACGGTTTGAGTGCCTCTTACCGTGTTATGAAAGACTGGGACGTGACTGGTGAGTACCACTGGAAGACGGACAGCACCTATGACGAACTAGAGCAGGGCGCATTGGTCTCGGTTAACAAACATTTGAGCGACAACTTCAAAGTCGGCGTGGGTTATAACTTCTCAGGCTTTGATGGCAACCTAGCGAATGATGACGATTACGATGCATCAGGCGTGTTCATTAACCTAGTTGGTAAGTTATAAGAGGGCGATATGAAAACGACGATTCGTTTGTTAAGCGGCATGATCGCAGGGGCAATATTGGCAGGTTGTTCGGCGGATGCGTATGTAAGCCAAGAGAACCGAGAAAAGTTTGCCGATGTCAATGTCTCCAAGTTTTTGATCAGTGAATGTTTAGCACCGCAACGCGAAATCCATATTGCGGTTGCCGAGCATTTTGATTTCGATAAATCCATCATTCGTGAAGCCGATGCGGCAAGCCTAGATGCGTTCATCCGTGATATTCAAGGCTTGAGCGGGCGCATCACGATTGTTGGTCACACCGATTATAAAGGTTCTGACGAATATAACGAGAAGCTGTCTATGCGCCGCGCTGAATCGGTAGAAGCGTATCTCCAGCAACAACTCGATCCAGAGCAATACGATTGGGAAGTGAAGCACTTTGGTGAGTCGCAGCCGCTAGCGTTGGGTAAATCGGATCAAGCGCGTGCTGAAAACCGTCGTGCTTATGTGATGTTTGAAGAGGCGAAGAAGTACGAAGAGATGCCTTTCTGTGAGCCGCCAAAACCAGAACGTAAGATCTACATGGCGATGACACCACACTTCGATTTCGATAAGTCGGAATTAAAACCGGAAGACCTTTCACAATTAGATGATTTCATCGCAAAACTGCAAGGTTTAGAAGGTAGCATTATGGTAGCTGGTCATACCGACCAAGTCGGCTCGCTCTTTTATAATGAACAATTGGCGGAGCGAAGAGCGCAAACCGTGGTGGCGTATCTCAAGACGAAACTCGATCCATCGCAGTTTGTGTGGGAAGTAAAAGCCTTTGGTGAGCTTCAACCTGTGATCAACGAGGAATCTCCAGAAGCCAATGCTTTAAACCGCCGTGCGTTTATCGTATTTAAAGAAAGCGAACTGGGGCAACCGACTGAATAATTTGGTAAGGTTGTCCTCTCGCAAGCTAGCTATCTGTTTTCTGAGCGATATTTAGCATGAAAGGTCAACCTATCTAAACCAAACAGGGAGTCGGGTAATGGAGAAAGTGCAGTTAGTCGTCGATTTTCTTCTCACTCACAAAATTTTATTTTCCGCATTAATCCTGCTGTTTATCATTGTTCTACGTCGTTTGATTCTGTCTCGAATTCGTGGCGACGATGCCTTCATTACGGAAGAACAACGCAGTTGGATGTCGAGAACCAAAAACGGCACATTTGCTCTCACTCTGATTCTGTTGTTCATCTTATGGCAATCAGAAATCAGCGAGTTCGCCCTAAGCGTTACGGCGATTGCAGTGGCGATTGTGGTCGCATCTAAAGAGATTATTCTTTGTTTTACCGGTTCGATTCAGCGAGCCAGTTCGCGTTCATTCCGCATTGGTGACTGGATTGAAGTTGGCAAGCTGTGTGGTGAGGTTATTGAGCACAACATGATGGCGACAGTGATTCAAGAAATCGACCTGCATCATGGGCAATACCACTTCACGGGGAAAACCGCGACGTTGCCCAACAGCATGTTCTTTACCTACCCAGTGAAGAACCTCAACTTCATGAAGCGTTACGTCTACCATGACTTTTCTGTTGTGGTGAAAGACTTCGTCAATCTCTACCCACTTTTGCCTTTACTGACCGATAAGATTGATGAACATTGCAGTTACTTTGCCGATGTTGCTCACCGTTACAACGCGATGATCGAGAAGCACGCTGGTGTCGATCTACCGGGTGCAGAGCCGCACATCCATATCTCAAGCAACATCAATGGTGAGCAAATCCTGCATATCATGATTTTCTGCCCGACTGACAAGGCAAACCATTTAGAGCATCTGATTCGTAAAGACTTTATGGAGCTTTATGAACAGCGATTTCCAATGAATACTGAGCATTAAGTTCTTACTCAATAATCATCTGGCAAATGTTAACCCTCGCTTTTCACAGTGAGGGTTATTTTCATGTATTCAATTATCGTAACGACAAATAATCTTAATGGATCGAGGCGCATATAATCGCTAAATTACGCCTCGCAACCTATCCGCACAACTTACGCTTGCTGCTAAGCACTAAAAATTACTACTAACTAAGACTACATAGATGGTCACGCCTAAAAGGCACTGGTTGCAATTACGGCTGTTCGTTTAACAGCTCACTCCCCCATTTATAATAAGATGCTCCATGCAAACTGGCTTTACACTCAAATTTGCACCTGCCCAACGTTTATTGGCAGTGGTGAGTCAATGGCGAGCGAGCTCCAAGTCCTATTTAACGGATTTGGCGTCTATTGCTTTGCTGTTACTTCCGCTGACTTTGTCTAATGCGTTGGCCATATTTCTCGGACACGTTTTCAGGCTTACCGGTTTGGCTGATTTGTCGCAGTTGTTATTCCATGTCTCCGACATTTTGATCAACCTCTATCCAAGTGCGTTTTGTGTCGTGGCAGGATATTACCTTTCACACAAAACCAATGTTTCGAGCGCACTGTTCATCATCTACTCGCTGATCATGTTTTATTTGGTCTCGATAGAAAACAGCAGCTTGTCTGCGACTTATATGCTGCCAAACAACCCGTTGCTCGCTTTATTGAGCGCGACGATGACGTACGTGTATTGCAGCCTATTCAAGATACGTTTGTTAGAGCCGCAAGCCCTCGATTTCTCGTCCCGTTTGCTCAAACACGTGGTGCACTTCTTTTTGTTTGTGCTGGTGGCCTTGGTCATGTCCCACTTCACCGCGATTTTTATGGCGTTGTTTGGTGGCATGGTCCGTGATTTGGGTGTCGACCCACTGACGCTCACTGGCGGATTGATGTATCAAACCGTGCTTGGGTTACTTGGCTCGATTGGCATCAACGGACACAACTTGCTGTTTGCGATTAAGCAGCAGATCTTTGCTGCCACCGAAGCCAATATGATGGCTTGGCAAGCAGGGGATGCGCCACTCAACGTCATTAGCCAAGGCTTTTATGATGCATTCATGTCGATGGGCGGCTCTGGTAACTCGATTAGCCTGTTGCTGTGCGTGCTGATGTTCGCGAGAGAGCGTAACCATCTGATGCTTGCTCTGGCAGCAATGCCACTGGTGATTTTCAACATCAACGAAGTATTGCTATTTGGTCTGCCGATCATCTTTAACCCGATCCTGATCGTACCTTTTGTTCTGGTGCCTTTGGTGAGTTTTGTTATCACCTATTCGTGTATTTCGTTTGGTTTAGTGCCACCGGTAGAGAACATCGTGAACTGGATGACGCCACCCATTTTCAGCGGTTACATGGCAATGGGAAATCAAATTGAAGGCTCAATTCTGCAAGCGTTGATCATTGTGTTGGGTGTTTTCATTTACCGCCCATTTTACTTGGCATACGCAGGGAAGTTTTCAGCGCAGTTTCGTGCGAACACCGCCTATACCGGTATTGAGAGCTCGATATTCAAATCATTGTTGAACAACGTAAGAGACTCCAATAACTCCAGTATCAGCAAATCGACGGCACAAAAGCGTTTAACCACGATATTGCGAGAAGGTGAGTTGGTGATGTTTTATCAAAAACTTCAGTCGACTAAGAAAGTTAACGTGTTCTCTTATGAAGCGTTACTTCGTTATATCGATAAAGACGGAAACCTTTGCCCACCGACGTTTGTGAGTGACTTCCAAATGCTCAACTCAATGCCGCTGTTGGATAAGTTGGTCATTGAAAGAGTGTTGGCAGATATGCAGCAAATGACGCTGTCCAAAGATCGCCGTATTGCCATCAACATCGCAGTAGCGACAATTGAGCAAGAAGAGTTTGTGCCGCACCTACTATCGCGTTTAGCCCACTACGGCATTTCGCCAGAATGGTTGGAAATTGAAATTACCGAAGAAGCGATTCTTAGCAATAAGGTGTTTTTGATTAAGACCATGGAAGCACTGCAAGCTCAAGGCATTCGTATCGCTATGGATGACTTTGGTACGGGCTATGCGTCGTTCCCGCATTTGCTGAAATACCCATTTGATAAGATCAAGCTCGACCGCTCTCTCTTGCTCGATGCCAACGATCAAAAGGGCAGAGACCTCTATGAGTTGGTCGCAAAGTTGGGCCACATTACTCATTGTGAAGTGGTCGCAGAAGGGGTGGAAACCCAACAAGAGTACGATTTTGTGAAAGGCTGTGGTGTCGATAAAGTGCAAGGTTATTTCTTTGCTCGCCCGTCACCGCTGGTGGATATCCTTGGTGAGCAACAAGACAAGCCACTTTTATCGTCACAATCACAAAGTCGAGTGGAAATATAGACTTGCTGACGCTAATGTGCGCCTCCTTGCTTAAATAGCAGGCGAAATAACAAACGACGTTGACCCAAGAAACAACGCGTTTAACCAGACTAAAAGAGTACGAGGGTCCTAGCTTGTGCTCTTTTTGTTTGGATGATAACAACAAGTTGGCTATGGCTACCTTTGTTGAGTGACTATTCGCAACGTTGAACGATCAACGCTTTGTTACTCGAATGATACCGTCCTCGACGAGCATGTCGAAACTCTCCCTCATTGCGAAACAAACTAAACGGATTTAATTGCGGCGAACTTCCTGAACGGCTCTTTGAGTCGTACTTTGATGGATTTACTTAGCCAAATGAATAATCGATACATTAATCGGCTTTTTACTTTAATTTCTTCCAATTCATATATTAACGGTTTGTGTAATGTCCTTGTGATGTTATTGCCCGTGTCGCTTATTTCAGCATTTAGTACCTTGCTGAGTAATCTGTTTATGATTGCTGGTTATGAACAACTTGGCATCACGATAGGCACGGCAAGCGCGATCATTTGGAAGCTTTTCCCGATCTTACTGTTAGTGTATTTCTCGCAGTTTCTTTCTTCTTTGCTGAAAGTCTCTCGCGTAAATGTCATCACGCCATCGCTGATGGTTTACTTTATCGTGTGTAACGAATGGGGTTTGCTGCAAGAAGGCACTGTCGTTCCGAGTAACTATCCACTGGCGATACTTGTACCAACAGTGATCGCTTGGTCTGTACGTGTGATGCAAAACCGAAAATGGTTCATGCGTTCAGAGCTGCCAAATGTGGTGGATCAGTCATACAACCTTGTGATGGCAACCGTTGTATTGGTGGTTGGATATTCCGCTCTTGGCTACGTGCTAGGCAAGGCGGTTTGCGCAGCGGATATCGCGAGTTTTCTGCTGCCAGAACTTGATCCGAACTCTTTGCTTGATGGCATTATCTATGAGTTTGTACGTAACCTGTTTTGGTCGATTGGCATCAATGGTCACATCATCTTTGCGCCTTACAAAGCAGAGCTGTATGAGACAACGCGTGTCGCGATAGAGAACCACGAAGCGCTTGGCACACCACTGCCAATTCTAACCACCAACTTCTATGACTTTTATGCGGGAATGGGTGGGGCAGGAAACACCATTTCTCTGGTGCTGTGTATGCTGTTTCTGACCAAGAATCGCAGTTACAAAGCATTGGCGGCGACGGCGTTAGTATTGAGCTTGTTCAACATCAACGAACCGATCATTTATGGCTTACCAATCATGTTCAACCCAGTCATGATTGTGCCGTTTCTGATTGCACCTATTGTCGGCCTTATCATTGCGTACATTGCTACAGTGATGGGCTTAGTTGCGCCGATAACAGAAATCATGAGCTGGATGACACCGCCATTAGCCAGTGGTTACATCGGCACAGGTTACACTTGGACGGGCGCGATATTACAGCTGATCATTATTCTGGTCGGCATCGTGATTTACTATCCGTTCTTTAAGCAGATGGACAAAATTGGCAGCTCAAACGCTTTGTTTGCGAAGTCAGTCTCTGATGATTTCTTCAACTATGAGGGCTTAGACAACGGCAAAGTCGCGGGGGCTTTCTTCCCAGAGATCACCAATAAGTTTGCTGCTCAGAAACGCATCAGCGATTTGAAGAAACACGGTGAGTTCGTACTGTTCTACCAACCGCAGGTAAACGCTCGCACTGGGGAGATTCGTTCGCTTGAGGTGTTGATTCGCCATCGCTCTGAAACGGGTGAGATCACGCCTCCAACGTTTCTCGAAGATTTTGCCAAAGTCGGTTTGATGAGTGAGTTGGACTTGTGGGTGGTAGAAACGACGCTACGAGAAGTTGCGCCGTTAGCGAATCGACCAAGCTTTAAAGTGTCGATCAACCTATCTCCAGAAACGTGTTTGGTGCCAGATTTCACAGAGAAAGTGTTGATGATGATTAACCAAAGCGCGCTTTCTTACTCGCAAGTTGAGTTTGAAATTACAGAAGACATGCTGATTCAAGATGAGCACCGTACCCACCGTGTGTTGAGTGAGTTACGAGAAGCAGGAGTGAAGATCGCGCTTGATGATTTTGGCTCCGGCTATTCGTCGATCGGCTACTTGTCGAAATACGATTTTGATAAGGTGAAAATCGACCGCTCTTTAGTGCTCAACCTTGATAACAAGAACGGAAGAGAGTTGTTCAGATTGACAGCTAAACTGGTGAAAATCACTGGGGCAGAAACCGTTGCGGAAGGCATCGAAACGGAGCGTGAGTTAGAGTTTATGGCAGAGCAGGGGATTGATTTGATTCAGGGCTTCTACTTCTATAAACCCATGCCGTTTGATGACATTACGAAACTCGAATACACCCAATCAGATGACAGTTCAGAGTACGATCACTTCTCGTTTTAACTCTTGAACTACAGATACAACTAAGGGAAGCCACTGTGCTTCCCTTTCCTTTTTAAGAGGCTTAAGCTCTAGCGTGACCGCTTATTTGAACTCAAACTTACCTTGCATGATTGCCCAGTGACCAGGGAAAGAACAGAAGAACGAGTAGTCGCCCCCTGGAGTCATTTTCTCTGTGCTGAACGTGATGGACGTGCTCTCACCGCCGCCGATCACTTTAGTGAAGGCATAAACGCGATCATCGTTAGGTTTCACGTAGTTGTTTTCAAGACCTGCTGACATGCCTTCTGTACCGACTGCTTGTAGGTTAGCCGTGTCTGCAATGACTACGTTGTGCCCCATTGACTGTGCTGGCATCTTACCTGTGTGGTTCAGCGTCAGTTTTACTTCTTTACACGTTGCTGGAACACTTAAAGTTTTGGTCGAAAACTGCATCATATCGTTTGCATCGATAGACACTTCACACTCTGCGCTCGCTTGTGCGCCAAAGCTCATTCCGACTAGTGCAAAGGTTGCTGCTACTAAACGTAAAGACATATAACACTCTCCATATTTTATTTTGGGCTGACTTGGATTCAAACCGATCCAATGCATCTCATTATCATCGAATATTCAATCTGAAACCGTGCTTCAATCCGGATATTGACGTTTTGTTGCAAAGTTATACTTATCGTTTTCACTGGATGATCATTCATATACCTTATTTTTAGCGCTTCAATTAAGAAGTGTGAAGACGATCTTGATAACCGCTTTAGGTGCTTCATTTATGTCTTAAGAACGGCCAAGTTTTGGTGCTTTTTTCGCTAACATGTAACTAAGTATTTCAAGTGTATTTATTCTGTAACTTATTGATTTTCTGATGCATAAAGGTGCGAAAAACACAAATTCCACTATTTGTAGAAACGGATAAATTGATTTGTTTAATCTTGCGCACACTTTCAGAAAATTGAACTAGAGTCCCAGATTTATGTTTGCTTATCGATTGCGTGCGAAATGTCGTCAAATTGACGTAAAAAGACGCTTTATTTTTGGCACTTTTACACCTGTAAGTTGAGTTACATTTAGTTACATCTGTCCGCTGCGGCGCGAAAAAAGTCCCCCTCTATAATGCTGTTCCTTTTTATTGTTGTTTGTATAAGTCCTTAATTATGAGAAAGAATACGCTAGCGATCATGCCAAGTGTTTTAGCACTGGCGATCGGTATGGGGTTGCCTGCTGCACACGCAGGAGTGATCACAGACGCAACTATCGTCGGCTCAGAAAGCCAGTGGTGGAACACTTACAAAGTGATCCTAACGAACGACGGTTCAAAGCCAGTTGAACTGCGTGATGCGAAAGTGACGTTTGATTCAAACCTATCAATGTCGACACCCTCTTGGTCTGCGACTGGCATCAGCTACCCAGGAATGAAGTTCACCAGCGACGCCCAAGGTAACCTGTTCAAGAACACGCTTGCGCTCGCTTTTGATAGCGGTAGCTGGGTGAAATCCCAACTTCCGGCAGGTGAACGCATTGAGCTAACGCTCGGTGTGAGCGGCGTGTTGGATCTGACTCTTCTTCAAAATACCATTCGTCTGATTGCTGACGATGAGGGTGAAGTAGGCGAACCAGAAATATCTCTTCAATTGGCTTCGCCAGTGAACGGCGCTGAGTTTGAAGAAGGTCAAGCGGTTGCCATGCTAGCAAACGTAACGGCGACTAATACCAGCGTTAAAGCGGTGACTTTCTTTGTCGACAACAAACAAGTAGCTCGCGTAACACAAGCTCCATTCCAAGCGAGTTGGACTTCTGTTGGTGCAGGCGCTCACACGATCAAAGCTGTAGTGGAAGACACCTCAGGTCTTACACAGCAACAAGCAGTCAGCATTTCAGTAAAAGAGAAGCCAGTTGAACCACCTGTGGAGCCAGAAGTGCATGAGCTGACGTTTGTCGCACCTACACAAGGTCAAACATTGATGGTGGGTCAGGCAACGACTATTAAAGCGCGTGTTGATGGTGAATTGATCTCTAAATTAGAGTTCTGGGCAAATGACCGCAAGCTAGGTCAACGTAATATCGCTGCAGGTCAAACGACGTATTCTCAATCTTGGACGCCAAATGAAGTGGGCAATGCGACACTTAAAGTGGTGGTTCTCGATCAGAACAACCAAATGGTTGAACAACGCAGTATCGCCGTTGCTATTGAAGCAGCGCCAAGCTTTGTTGAGCCAGAAGTAAGCTTCTCTTCGCCTTCAAATGGTTCGAAGTTTGAAAAAGGCGAAGCGGTTTCGATTTCTGTTCGTGCAACGGATGCTGATGACGATTTGTCTCGCGTTATCGTGAAAGCAAACAACAAGCAAATCTGTGATTTCAACGCAGCAACCACAAACCAGTTCTCTTGTAACTGGACGGCGTCAGAAGTTGGTGCAGTTGAGCTAGAAGCGATTGCGACGGATGCTGAGAACCTAACGGCAACAGCACGTGTAAACATCACAGTTGAAAAAGTAGAAACACCGACACCTCCGCCAACAGGTGGATTGTGTGCTGACTTTAATGTGTACCCAGACTGGACTCGTGGTGATCACGCGACAGGCGGTGACATTATGGTTCATAAGAACATTGCTTACTCAGCGGTGTACTGGACGCAATCTGTTCCTGGCAGCGATAGCTCATGGTCATTACATCTAAACTGTGATGGTACTGAGCCGGGTACAGCGCCAGCGCTATCATTGCGTAACCCAATGGACCCAGTGCGTCTAGAAGTAGCAGGTTGGCCAAATACATTCGTAGTCGCTAGCCCATCCACTCAAGCACCAAGCACGCTAACTATTGCAGCAAGCAGCAGTGATGCGCTAACAGACCTAGAGCAACTGACACGTTCGTTTGTGTCGGCTATCGAACAAGCAGAGAACGCGGGTACAGCATCAATCGTGATTCAATCGGATGTTCTGGATCTCGCTACGCAAGACAAAGGTGCATCGTTTGGTGCCGTTGCGGTTAAACAAGCACTGACGAATGCTATTGATATCACGGGTAGCCGTATTGATATCGATGCGATCAACGCACTGAGCGATGACGTGAAAGGCTGGGCGCATGCGTACAACTTGATCTTCACCACCCTTGCGCCACAAGCGACATTTGGTTGGTCACTAAGCATTGGTGAGTTTGCTTACGATACGCACTCTGGTCGTCAGTCTGTATGGGATGAAGCGTCCGTTTTCACGGCCGATCTACTTGATAGTTTCGAGCTTTACAAAGCAGATGCTGCGAACAAAGCTGACTTTGTGGCGTTTACTAAATCAAACGCGACCGTTGCGCTAACTAGTGAGCAGTGGCACCACGCACTGGAGTACGTAAAACAGGTAACAGATTACGTTGAAGCGCCTGCAATGCTAGCGAACATGCCGACAGAGCAAACCGCAAACTACTTCATGGGTAACACGCAAACCGATCAGCAAATCCGTAAAGCAGCGTACAGCAACGTGTTTGCATTGATGTTTGATCAAGACTCTCAAGCCCTAACCAGCAAGATTGAGCTTTACCAAACGGCGAAAGTGCCACTGTACTACGTAGGTGAAGAGTTAGAGAAAGGTTCATTGACTCGTATTGAAGCGCTAAACCAAGAGTTAGCAAATGCTGAAAGCGTGATGGATAACGAAGCCTTCCTATACGAAACACCACAATCTCAGTGGGTTCCGTCAACGGTTTACAAGTGGAACGACTTCCTAGATGGCTTGAATGCAATGCACAACATTGGTGTCGCGGGCAACAAGTTCTGGTTGATGAACGATGAAGTTGATGACGCAACCAACATCAAATACGCGAAAGTCGCGATTGCTGCGTTCCTTGCGCAAAGTATGCAAGAGACCATCCGCTACAACGCGTGTGATGAAAACAACTGGTCTGAAGTGAAATACGGCGCGCCTGCGGATTACCCAATGACAGCAAGTTGTGGTCAATTGGGTCAGAAATACGCAGATTACGGCGTAAACCCAGTTTCTGGTTTGGACCACGCGTACTCTTGTCCTCGTGATGACAAAATGGAAGTCAGCGCTCTGACTCATGCAAAATGGTATGGCGCTCCAGCTCCAGTCTTTGCTGCACCTGATGCAGTACTTGAAGAACGCGGTCTATTGGTAAACGGTGCAGCAGGTCGTTGGACAAACAACGGTCACTGTAACGATGTTCCAGAAAGTGTAGATACGTCTAAACAAGTGTGGGAACGCGACGAATGTAAGACTTATGTGGGTCAGAAAGCAGGTAAGTTCATTTGGGACGGCAGCAGCCAAGAAAGCGTTGAAGGTTGTGGCTGGTGGGGGCGTGGTGTTATCCAAACCACAGGTCGTCAGAACTTCGGTACTCTTAACCACTACCTAGGTCGTTCGCACGTTGATCCATCAACCATTGGTAAGACGATTGATGGCGTAACGGTAGAAGCGCCACCGGCGAACCCACTTTATGCTGAGCTGGACTTCTGTTCTAACCCAGGTCTGATTTGTAGCTCGGAAGAGAACAAAGAGATCAAGTGGATCGCAGGTCTGTTCTACTGGGTAACGTCAGTTCAGGCATACAACGATGAAGGCGGTCAGTACGCGGATTGGAACTACCACAACGAACTGAAGAAGTACGTGGACAGTGGTCTGCAAGGTTCTCAATTTATCGATGACGTTTCAGGCATCGTTAACCGTGGCTGTCCGGATCTGACGTGTTCGACAGGTGATGTTCACAACGTGAAAGAGCGCCGCGAGAACTTCAAACTGGTACTACAAAAGCTAGGTCTTGATCCTCGCTAATTAAGACAAAGCAACATCGATGAAGCAAAGCCATCACTGAAAAGTGGTGGCTTTTTTGTTTTTAGCATTTGGCTCAGATGCTTAGTTTTAATTATTACAAATTCGTAATAGTCATTTTCTTTTTCAGCTTATTATCATTTATTTGCAACTCAATATAATGCCCGCCATTCCAAACGTATTTGCTGCGTTTTTGATTTTTATCTTTCGATAGATGGTTTCCGGGAGGGGAGTATGTCGAATTTTGTTGTTGTCGGTGGTGGTGCTGCGGGTCTAGAAATGGTCACGCGTTTAGCGAGCAGTTTTGCAGGAAAATCTGACCATACCGTTACTTTGGTTGAGCCATCTTCTCATCACTTATGGAAACCAAGACTGCATGAGATTGCGGCGGGCACGTTTGATAATGAGCTCGATTCGGTTGCGTTTCGTCTTCATGCCGCTTGTCACGGTTACCAATATGTTCAAGCGCGCATGTCAGGTTTAGACCGAGCAAATAAAACCATTACGGTGAGCGCTGAGTTCTCTCCGGAGCAAACGTTGAAATACGATTACCTCGTGATTGCCGTTGGCGCGATCAGTAACGATTTCAAAATTCCGGGCGTAAGCGATCATTGCTTGTTCTTAGATTCGGCTTCTCAAGCAGAAAAAGCGTGGAAACAGATGAAGCAAATGCTTGCGAACGGCGGCTCACATCGTGTTTCTATCGTGGGTGCTGGCGCAACTGGTGTTGAGCTGGCGGCCGAGTGGGCGAAAGTCAGCAAGCAACTAAACCGCTATCAAGATAATACTCAGCTTTCGATTACGCTTATCGAAGCGGCGGATCGTGTGTTACCTGCCAGTGCTGAGTGCATGTCTGCTAAGGTGCTGAAGAAACTACAAAAGCAGGGTGTTAACGTTCGCTTAAACACTAAAGTTCAGCGTGCAGAAGCAGACCGTATCGTGACGGAAAATGAAGTCATTCCTGCCGATCTACAAATTTGGGCGGCAGGGATTCGATGTCCGGATTGGTTAGCGAATCTTGATGGTCTTGAAAGCAACCGCATTAACCAGCTTAAAGTGTTGCCAACACTGCAAACCACTCTCGATGATAGCGTGTTTGTTATTGGTGATAGTGCTGAATGCCCACAAGAAGATGGAAGCATCGTGCCACCACGAGCTCAAGCCGCCAACCAAGTTGCTGCACATTTGGCGAAGCAATTTAAACGCTTGGTGAAAGGCAAAGAGTTAAAACCGTTTGTATTCAAAGACGGCGGAATGGTCGTTGCTCTTGGACATGACTACGCGGTTGGCGCATTGATGAATGATAAAGTCGTATTGCGTGGACGCTACGTTCGCCGCTTGTACGACACGATCTTTAGGCTGCATCAGCGCGTTATTTTCGGTTGGTTCCGTGTGTCGGCTTTGGTAGTGCTCAAACGCGTAAAAGGTTTATTGAACCCATATTACAAAGGCTCTTGGTCTTAATCCAAGCCGAGGCTCTCCACTTCCATTTTTTCATTTTTATCGAGCGCCCAAATCATCAGGATTTGTGGCGCTAGGTGTTTTTTATGCGTCATTTGCAACTCTCTCTGCCCGTTCAACTTCTTATTTCTGCCCTACTTGCGTGGGGTGGGGCTCAAGCCATCCTTCTTTTAGTCGACCATGGGTTGGCAGACAAATCGCTTTTACTATCGAGTGATTACTACCAAATTTTAATGTTGGGCAAAACGGTCTATCTCGGCTTACTGAAAATGGTGGTGGGCTTGATGGTGTTATTTTCTCTTGTCGAAGGCATCACCAATATTGGTTCAACCGTTCGCCTTAAAGCTCTGGGTGGGCGAACACTACTCTTCTACAGTTTCACCACCTTAATTGCCATTAGTTTAGGACTTGGGGCGTCGCTAGCCTTACCTGCATGGGAGCCACTTAGCCAAAGCGTTTCTGTGGGTAGTGATGTCCATTTGATTGACGAGCAAGGCGCTGGTGGTGCCGCCATACTCACTAATCTTGTTAAGATGGCGATGGTGAATCCGTTTGCTGCACTGGCGAATGGCAACTTACTGGCGATCGTGGTTTTCTCCTTTATGGCAGGCGTTGCGATTTTGCTTTCTGTTCCATCTGGTCATCCCTTGTTAGCGGTGATTTCGGGGCTGAACAAAAGCGTCAACACCATGATTCGAGGCATCGTTAAGCTGTCTCCGATTGCCATTTTTGCGATCGTGTTTGATATCACGCTGACTTCAAGCGGGAATCTGATTCAGCAACTCGCCTTGTTTGCGTTACTGGTGTTTGTCCTCACTATGGTGCACGGGTTAGTCGTGTTACCAACGATTGCCAAGGTAATGACGGGGATTTCTCCAGTTACGTTGTTTAAAGCGATTTCAGCACCTCTAGCGATGGCGTTTGCAACGTCATCAAGTGCGGCAGCGCTGCCTTTGGCAAAGCAAAGTGCGGAAGATAATTTAGATGTCGCGCCAGAAGTCAGCAGCATGGTGTTACCACTCGGCTCTGTAATGAACATGGATGGCACCGCGTTATTTGAAGGTGTCGCCGCGATTTTCCTAGCACAGTTGTTTGGTGTGGATTTGAGTACCACTGGATTGGTGATGATCTTCATCATGGCGATGGTTTCTTCCGTTGGTGCACCGGGCATGCCTTCGGGCTCCATGTCGGGGATGCAGTTAGTGCTGTTAGCTGCGGGTATTCCGCTGGAAGCGATTGCGATTTTATTGGTGATAGAAAGACCGTTAGATACCTTCCGCACTGCTGTTAATGTTGAAGGGGATTTGATTGCGACGCTTGTGATCGACCGCTGGCAGAAGAAGCATGCGGTAGAACCTCAACCGCTCGATTCTTCTGAGATGTTGATGAGCTAAAAGTAAAACGCACTCCCAATTGAGAGTGCGTTTTTGTATCTATGTGGATTCTATGAGCGACCAAGCATTCGAGAAATGGTGCCATCTTTGTCGACCACTTGGTGTTTGATGGCACCAGCAACGTGGAGAACAAACACGGCAATCAGAATTTCAACAGCAGAGTGATGAATGGTTGAGCCAATCTCCTGAAGCCAAGGGGTTTCTGGGCCTTCAGCGATAATAACCCAACCGAAGATATCGACCGCTCGGCCGCCACCTGCGCTCATTGCGATGCCAGAGATAGGCATTGCCAAAGTAGCGAGCAGAAGGATACCGTGTACTGCTTTGGCCGCTTTATCTTGCCATGCAGGCATTTCTGAAGCGGGTGGCAGAGCGCCTTCTTTTAAGCGCCACACTAGACGGATAAGAGCGACAACTAAAATGATAGCGCCTAGTGATTTGTGGATGCCATACCACTCAAACTTTTCTGGACTGCGTGGCAAATCAACCATGTAGAGGCCAAGCGCGAATACACCGATAAAGGCAAGCCCCGTTATCCAGTGCAATGTAATGGTTTGCCAAGTTAATGGCTTCTTGTTGAGCATGAATTAATCCTCGTTTTATTTGTGGTTATACGAGCAATTATCCATCAATGTTGTGAATAGAACTACACATCTCAGTGTAAAGTTGGGTAAATATTATCCACGAAAAACGCCCCAAAAGATGGAGCGTTTTTAGTCAGTTAGATGAGAGGAAACGGGTTATGCCTGTTTTAACTCAGCTAATGCGTGATGCAGGGAAGGTACAATCGTATGGCCAAAGGCACGAACTTCTTCGCAAGGTTCAACAAGGTCTGGGATTTGGAAAGTGACCATGTTCGCTGCTACCGCAGAGCGTACACCATTGTTGGAATCTTCAAACGCAATACATTTGGTTGGATCTACGTTTAGACGAGTCGCTGCAAGCAGGTAGATCTCTGGATCTGGTTTGCCGTGTGACACTTCACAGCCTGTCGTTAAGTTGTCGAAATACTTGCTTAGGCCCGCCAGTTCCAACTTCTTCTGTGCCACTTCTTTTGCAGTTGAAGTAGCAACCGCAATAGGTAAGCCTTGTTCTTTCAACCATTCAAGCAGTTCAACCACACCTTCTTTTACCGGAATGGCTTGATGTTTCACGACCGCATCGTAGCGAGTACGCCATTCATTGTGCAGACGGTCTAAGTCATCACCGTAGGTCTTACGAAAAATCGCTTCAACGCCAGCGGCATTGCGGCCAATGATGGTTAAGTAAACCTCTTCGAAGAAAGGAAGATTTTGTGCTTCGCATGCCTCTTTGAAGATACGCATACAAACGCGTTCTGTGTCGAGGAGTAACCCATCCATGTCGAAAATAGCTGCTTGATAATTCATTACTTTATGACTTGTCGATTGAGATGGCGCATTTTGACACAAGCAACATCGATTTTCCTGCGAAATTCCACCATCTCACACGCTTTTTACCCAATCCCTATTTTATCCCTAGGCGTTTCGCTAATCGGTGCAAGTTGCCGTTATCTATTTCAAGCTGACGCGCCGTTGCTGCCCAGTTGCCTTGGTTTTCTTCCAGAGCTCGAACAATCATCGCTTTTTGGAAGGCATCTGTGGCAGGCTTCAATCCGCCTTCTGGTAGCTCAAACCGAGATTTTTGTTCCGTTTCTCCAACGTTCTTGATGTTCTGATTCGGCGTTCGAATATCAAAATCTTGCTCAACTAACTCAATGTCCATGGCGTGGGTACGCGCTTTTGCCAAAACACCAGCACGTTTAATGACATGTTCAAGCTCTCGCACGTTGCCTGGCCATGAATAGTCTTTGAGTGCTTGCACTAGAGTGGGAGATAAACGAATGCTGTTTAATCCCAATTTGCTTCTTAAGCGTTCGGCAAAAAAGCCCGCTAATAACACCATATCGTCTTCACGTTCACGAAGAGGTGGAACATGAAGCGGGAAGACGCTTAGGCGGTGATATAAGTCGGCTCGGAAGCGACCAGCAGTCACTTCTTCATGCAATATACGATTGGTGGCGGCGACAATGCGTGTATTGACTCGAATATGGCGATCATCACCCACACGTTGGATGTCGCCGTATTGTAGAGCTCGAAGTAACTTAGCTTGCAGTTCTAATGACAGTTCGCCGACTTCATCTAAAAACAGTGTGCCGCCATCGGCTTGTTCAAACTTACCCTTACGATTGCTGATTGCGCCTGTGAATGCGCCTTTGATATGGCCGAACAACTCGCTTTCCGCGACTGATTCTGGCAGCGCCGCACAGTTGAGGTAAACCAAAGTATTGTTCGAGCGGCTAGAACGATGGTGAATAGCGCTGGCAACCAACTCTTTACCTACGCCCGTTTCTCCCATGACCAATACAGACAACTCCGTATCGGCGACTGCATCAATCTGCTCTTGAAGATTCTTCATACCCTGAGAGTTGCCAATGATTTCATTACTTAAGGTGCGCTTCTCGGCGTAAGAATCACGTGGCAGGCTCGCTTGAGTTTCTAGTTGCTCTAGCAGAAGTGCAGTGTGTAGGCCACCTGCTGCCAACGCGCTGACAAAACGTAACTCTTGGTTGCGTAGCCCATCAAATTGGTTGGGGTCGAAGGCGTCAATCGTAATGGCACCAATCAGTTGATCGTCGATCAGCAGAGGTAAACCAATGCAGGAATGGACATGCAGTTTGTCATCGTGGTTTGGAATCAAGCCGTCGTATGGATCAGGTAAGTCGCTGTCAGAGGGAAAGCGCGCGATGTCGCCTGCTCGGGCAATGGCTTCTAACCTTGGGTGCTGCTCAATGGAGAAACGGCGTCCAAGCACTTCTTTCGCCAATCCATTGATCGCTAAAGGTTTAAAGTGCTGGTCTTCATACAAAAGAAGGGCTGAAGAGTCACACTTCAATACCTCTCGAATCGTGGTTAATAACGTATCGAAGCGAGCCTGTTGAGTGAGCGCCGAGTTAAGGTCTTGCGTGATGTGTAGCCATTGCGCGATTAAAGAAGTCATAGCCATTACCGATTGTGTCAATATGACTATTGTAGTGTCTTAATGACAATTTTCAACTGTGTCTAAATGACACTTGTTAAAGTTGAGTTTTAATTAAGATGTTGAAATATATAGTAATTAAAGGTTGGCACGCCTAGTGCAATACAAGAAGAAATTATTTTTGTTTATCCCGTCATTCAAGGTAGTAATTATGACAATTCACGTAAAAAACAACATTCACTGGGTAGGTCAACGCGATTGGGAAGTTCAAGACTTCCACGGTACAGAATACAAAATGACAAAAGGTACCAGCTACAACAGTTATCTAATTCGTGAAGAGAAAACCGTATTGATTGATACGGTCGATCATCGATTCAGTCAACAATTCATCCAAAATTTAGAGATGGAAATCGACCTTAAGTCTATCGACTTTATCGTGGTAAACCATGCAGAGGAAGATCACTCAGGCGCATTGTCGGCATTAATGGAGAAAATTCCGAACACACCAATTTACTGTACAGAAGCGGCGATTGATTCGATTGTGGGTCATCACCACCATCCTGAGTGGAACTTCAAAACCGTAAAAACGGGCGACAGTATCGATATTGGTAACGGTAAGCAATTAGTCTTCGTGGAAGCACCGATGCTGCATTGGCCAGACAGCATGATGACTTACCTAACGGGCGATGCAGTGTTATTCAGCAATGACGCATTTGGTCAGCACTATTGCGATGAACGTCTGTTCAATGATGAAGTGGATCAAAATGAGTTGATGGAACAGTGTTTGCGTTACTACTCAAATATCTTAACGCCATTCAGCAGCTTGGTAACCGCAAAAATCAAAGAAGTGCTGAGCTTCAATTTGCCTGTCGACATGATCGCCACGTCACACGGTATTGTATGGCGCGATAATCCGGTTCAAATCATCGAGCAATACTTAGCATGGGCAGACAATTATCAGGAAGATCGCATTACGATTTTCTACGATTCAATGTCAAACAACACTCGAATGATGGCCGATGCAATCGCGCAAGGCATTCACGATGTCGATCCTGGCGTGGCGGTCAAAGTCTTTAATGTCTCTAAGCATGATAAGAATGAAATTCTCGCCAACGTATTCCGCTCAAAAGGCATCTTGGTTGGTTCTTCTACCATGAATAACGTCATGATGCCGAAGATCGCAGGCATGCTAGAAGAAATTACCGGTCTGCGCTTTAAGGCGAAGAAAGCCGCTGCGTTCGGTAGCTACGGTTGGAACGGTGGTGCGGTAGACCGTATCCATGCTCGATTGACCGACGCAGGCTTTGAAACCGCAGTGAGTTTGAAAACCAAATGGCGACCAGATGGTAAAGCGATGCGTGAATGTCGCGAACATGGTCAGAACATCGCGAAGTTGTGGGCGAAGCATGACCTGACAAGTCCTGTTATTTCTCCGGCGATTGCTGCGTCTGCACCACAAGTTCAATCACAACCCGCTGCACAAGTAGCAACACAAGCGGTAGTAGATGCTGCTCCTAGCAACCCTAGCGCCGAGGCGCATCCTGCAGATTGCCAATGCATGGTTTGCACCGTTTGTAATTGGGTATACGACCCAGCTAAAGGCGAGCCTAATCAAGGCGTTGAACCAGGTACGGCATGGTCTGAAGTGCCAGATTACTTCTTGTGCCCAGAATGTCACTTGGGTAAAGACGTCTTTGTCGAATACAACGGGTAAGGGGGCGAATATGCAAGCACCTATTGTGATTATTGGTAGCGGCTTTGCGGCTTACCAATTGGTGAAAACAGTGCGTCGAATGGACGCACATATTCCGCTGCAAGTGTTTACTGCTGATGATGGCGCGGAATACAACAAGCCTGATTTGAGTCATGTATTCAGCAACAAGCAAACCGCCCAAGACTTGGTAGTTAAAAGTGGTGAGGCGTTTGCACAGGAACACAACATCGAACTGCTCGCCCATACCATGATTGAGCATGTCGACGTGCAAGCTCAGCAAGTGGTCGCCAATGGCCAAGTCTATCCTTACTCCAAGCTGGTGTTTGCGACAGGCGCGAAAGCCTTTGTGCCGCCAATATCTGGCGATGCAGCACCTGAGGTGATAACGCTAAACTCGCTACAAGAATATCAATTAGCGGAAGAGCAAATTAGCCGTGCGAAACGAATTCTAGTAATGGGTGGTGGTTTGATCGGCGTCGAGATCGCCATGGATCTCGCAACCAGTGGTAAAGCCGTTACGGTGGTTGAGCCAAATCCCCGTTTGCTCGCTAACTTGATTCCTGAATTCGTCGCATTGCCGCTTGAAAACCAACTCAAGCAGCAAGGTATTCAACTTGTGTTGGAGACTGGGGTTGTTGCGATCAATCACTCAGATGATTCGCTGGTGGCAAGCTTGAGCAAAGGTGAAGCAATCGAAGCTGATGTAGTGATTTCAGCGGCGGGTTTACGTGCTAACACTTGGTTAGCGAAAGCTTGTGGGGTGAGCGTGAATAAAGGCATTGAGGTGGATGCTCGATTACAGACATCAGCTGCCAATGTATTTGCATTAGGCGATTGCGCCGAGATCCAAGGTCGAATGATGCCGTATCTCCAACCGATCGTGCTTAGTGCTAATGTGTTGGGTAAGCAATTACTGGGACAAGAAGCAGAGTTGAAGCTACCGCCAATGATGATAAAGGTGAAAACACCGAGCTACCCAATTCAGCTGGCAGGCGACTTTAGTTCGGTCGTTAATTGGAGTGTAAGGATTTCACAAACCGGCATTGCCGCGAAAGCAGAAGATGAAAACAACCGACTCATAGGCTTCGTTGTGACGGGAGAACAAGTTACGCAAGCATTCCCGCTACTTAGAGAGTTGTCTCAAGCCGCTCAGGCTTAACCGAATTGAACCAAAAGAATTTGTAATTAAAGAGGGTATTAATATGTCACATTTACGTATTCCAAAAGAGTGGACGATTCAACGTTCAACGCCTTTCTTCACTAAAGATAATGTACCAGCGGCACTATTAACTCATCACAACACAGCAGAGGGCGTGTTTGGACAGATTTGTGTGATGGAAGGGCAAGTGACTTACTATGGCTTTGCTGATGAAAATGCCACAGAGCCAGAAGTGGTAGTGGTAATCAATGCCGGTCAGTTTGCGACAAGTCCTCCTCAATACTGGCACCGTGTTGAAATGAGCGATGATGCGCAGTTCAATATCAACTTTTGGTCGAATAAAGACAAAAGTGGGCAAGCGCTGTTCCATACGAAAAAATAATTTAATACTGAAATCGATATTGCGCTAATTTGTCGGGAAGAAGCGTTTACGACAATCTATTAAAATAGACAGAAGAGCAGAGATCCGTCTCTGCTCTTTTTTGATTTCGAGAGAGGGGCTTTAAGTCCTTCATGGGTTTATTCTGTGATTCTAGTCACGAAGCAATTCCTACCTGTTAACTCAATAAGTGTTATGTTATAACATTATTTCTGCTCGGCTAGTTAATACCGCTTATGTCTTTGTATGCGGACTGCTGGTACCAGCGAAAGAATAAAAGTGATTTTAGGTTTGTTGCTCGTGCCGGGCGATTAATACCCGTTTAGAGAGATGGAGGGGGCCAATCGATTTTTTCGGAATATTTACTGGTCTTGCAACCTTTTCCAAAGCGATATCAATCTTGGTATCGCTTTTTTTCTGTCTACCTATTCAAATCTTGAATGAGTATCTAAGTCTAACTTGATGATTTTATAGACAATTAAATATCACTAAACTGTCATTTAAACAGGAATCAATAGTCCTGATGGAAGCCTCATCCTACTATTTCTTCATTGCGACGGAGCGACAAGCTTAAGGAAAGTCATCACTCAGTTACGTTTTAGCATCACCTAGAATTTTTAAATGCCTAGAACGTCTTAAACTAGGAGCTTCCACAATGAATTTAACCTTGGATTACGCCTCTCTGGCGATCTTATTTATAGTGCTGTTGATTCTGATTTTTGGATTGATTGCCCTGCACGATATTCCTTATGAAATTGCAAAAAAGCGGAACCACCCTCATGCCGATGCCATTCATGTCGCGGGTTGGGTGAGTTTGTTCTTCCTTCATGTGATGTGGCCGTTCCTTTGGATATGGGCGACCATGTACGACGGAGAAAAGCAGAACTGGCTAGGAGCAAAGCCATCAGTATCGCAACAAGATTACGAGAAGTTGTTGGCCCGTATAAATCAACTTGAACAAGCGAGAGAGGGCGAATAATGGAAACACTGATCATCTTAAGTTACGTCGCGCTGTGCGTGGTTGTATTTCGAGTCTTTCGCGTGCCTAAAACCAAATGGACACTCACCACTGCGTCGGTCATTGGTATGTTCATTGTGGGTTGGATTTTTCTCTATATGGCGATGTATCAACCAGTTTCTCGAATGGCGCGTCTGTATAGCGTGACTACGCCGATCACTTCTCAAGTGGAGGGCATGGTTACTCACGTATTTGTGCAAGGCAATCAGCAAGTGAAAGCGGGTGACCCACTTTACCAAATTGACGATACGCCGTTTAAAGACAAAGTGAACCGCATTCAAGGGGATATTAAACGTACTGAATCAGCGATTGATTTTTACCAAGCTGAATTAACGAGATACAAAAAACTCGGCAGCAAGGGTTATTCCTCTCAAGAGAAAATAGACAACATTGAGAGCCAATTGTTGGAGCAAAAAGCCAATCAAAGCAAATACCAATCAGAGCTTGAGATTGCGCAGTTTGATTTGAGTAAAACCACGGTAACTGCTCCGACGGATGGTTATGTCACTCAAGTGGCTTTGCGTCCAGGAATGAAGAGTCGCATTGTTCCTTTCCAAGGTAACCTGACCTTCGTTCACAAGGAAGACAAGCAGTTGTTTGCAGCATTTAAACAAGCGCCAGCACGTTATGTGAAAGTGGGGTATCCGGCAGAAGTCACCTTCAATACGATTCCCGGCCATGCATATAAAGCGCACGTGACACAAGTGAACGATATTTTTGCACAAGGCGCGGTATCGCCATCGGGTAACATGAAATACCCAGAGCAGATCCCTGCGGGTGGGCGAATCTTGGTCAAAGTGGCGTTGGATAATCCCGATTTGGTAAAAGACATGCCGCTGCCATCTGGTACCGATGCGCACGTTGCCGTCTACTCACCGAAATGGGAAATGTTCAGCATTGTACGAAAAGTGATTCTGAGAATGCAAAGCTGGCAAAACTGGTTATTTGAAGGCTAATGACAACAAGGGCAGAGCAACACGCTTTGCCCTTTTGCTATTGGTATTTTTTATTGGTCATCCGTTATTTAATCGATTGAGCGACTGCTTGTCTCAGTGCATTTCTAAGCCATTCATGCCCTTTGTCGTTTCTTTGTGATTGGTGCCAAGTCATATAAATTGGCACCTTGTTAGCTTCAAACGGGAGAGGATAAGCATTCAAGCCGAGTTTGATTGCTAAGTTATCTGCAAACCAACGTGATGTGACGCATATCCAATCGGTTTGTGACACCAATTGAAGCGCTGTCATGCTGGAGCCTGTGGAGTAGGCGACTTGTCTTGGTGGCAAGGTGTCTTCGATGATCAAAGAATCTAAGGCGTTGGTATTTAATCGCTGCGTTCGCCAAGTTACATGGGCTTCACGCATAAAGTCGTCATAGGTTAGGGGGCTTTTAATTCGGGGGTGCGATTGGCTTACTGCCACCATGAGCTCTTGCTCAAACAGCAATTCGTTGTGGTAGCCATGGTCGTTAAGAGGTACGGTGGCCAGTATTACATCTACGCGTCGGCGTCTTAAATCATCATGGCGATCTTGCTCATTTAAGTGTTCCACATCCGCTTCGATAGACACCAATGGTGCATGTTGGGATTTATATTTCGCCAAGGCCGGTACGAGCATCAAATCGATATCTTTATGGCTAGAGATTCGAAACGTGCGTTGGCTGGTTTCTGGCGTGAACTCTTGACGAGATTTTGAACCGTTGATCAATAGACTCAAAGGCTCTTTGATTTCCGCGTGTAACTCAATCGCAAAATTCGTCGGGACGATACCTCTGCCTTGACGAACAAAGAGGGGATCTTGGTATTGATCTCTTAACTTGTTGAGCGCGTGACTTACCGCTGGTGCGGTGATGTTTAAAGCGGTTGCGGCATCATTGACACTTTTTGACTTCATTACTGCATCAAACGTTTTTAACAAGTTAAGGTCCATAGGCACTCTCTTCTTTGGTTGTTTTACATTCGAAGCAGACTATGAAAACAAAATAAAGTTTAAGCTCATTTGGCAAGCGTTCGTTCTAGAAGGGGGAATAAAACAGGCTTTTACTGAGTTGATTTGCTGTTAATTATATGAATAAAAAGGATTTTATCCGTTTTTTAGGTGAGTTTAACCCTGATATATGGATCTAATATCACAAATTTCTATATTAAATTTGTTTCATATTTGTTTGGTGAGTTAGTTTCCCTCTCGAATCTAACGAGGAGAATAGAACATTACTATGAAAAATATAAAAGTTGCAGTCGTCTTCATCGCTGGTATTAGCCTACAAGCTCATGCCAACAACTCAGTTGATATCACCAGTAGCACGCCTGAGGGAGTGCATACAAAGTTTGAATCTGCTCATCAAGTCCGTGATCGCATGGCGTCGTCTGGTTTTACGCTGCATCGTTGTGGTATCCAGTCTATCAAGAAAGGCCACATGGCTGATCAAGATATGGAAACCCCACACAGCCAGATTACTTGTATGTACTCAAAACCTGGTGCGCAAGTTACGGATGAATCCGAAATTGCTTATTGGCACTTAAACGTCGTTTACGATATGAGCAGCCAAATGTACAAAGCGGGCAATGAGTTTACCGATATCTATCAGACTCATATCTACACGCTAACACCGAGCTACCTTCTAGACGCTGCTCCTAACTTTCATCAGCAAAGAGCAAGCCTTCAGTCATCTGGTAAGAGCGTTGGTGAGTGTGACTTGCAACAGATTTACTACTTTATGAAGCCGACAGAGGCAACGTACCTTTCGCATGTTGCGACTTGCCCAGTTTATGCCGCAGAAGGTGAACTATCAGGTCACCTGAATGTTGCTATCGACTACAACTCTGAAAGAAAAGGCTACACGGAAGCTAGTGTTGGCTTTGAATCTCTATAGTCTTTTAGATTAGTCAGTATTCAACCTTTCGCTTTATGCACCAGTTGATGACTGGTGCATTTTTAACTTTGCTGAGACTCTCTGGCAGCTTTGTTTGTCTGTGCGAACCCTAAAAAAATACCCTAGCCTGCATTGGCTCAGGCTAGGGCGAAGCTCAGTCAGAGCGTTAAGGATTGCAGGAGTTACTATATATACAATTGGTTTTATATTCGCTATCTGCCATCACACAACTAAACCTTTAGGGTGATGGAATGGTTAGTACGGTCGCCAAAAAGTGTACGTCTTTGGCTCAAGTGCTCTTTCGTGCCGTGCTCACCCCCATATTTTAAACGAGATAAAAAACCACAAACAAAATAATGATATTGCCATGTCTTTATATTGTAGAAATTATTTCTGCATTTTATTTTATGTGTGGAAAATTATTTTAGTTGGCAGGTAAAGAACCCTACAAATAGCAAAATGTTTCTCGAGGGAAGACTTTAGAATGTGACACGTAAATCTGGTGATACAAGCCAGTGAATATTAAATAATTTAAGTAAGTCGTCGTCATGAATTCAAAGTCTTTTATATTTTTGCTCTTTTTGTCTGTGTGTTTGATCTGGGGAACCACATGGTTCGCAATGGAAGTCGCATTGCACTCTATTCCTCCTGTTCTTGCCACAGGTATGCGTTTTTTCCTTGCTGCACCTTTGCTGTTTGTGATGGCAAAAGCATTCAAACAACCTTTGATGTTCCCAAAGGGTAAACGTCATTGGATTTTTATCGTGGCTGTTTTGTACTTTGCGATGCCGTTTACGCTGATGATTTACGGAGAGCAATACATCTCGTCGGGTCTTGCATCGATTATTTTTGCCAACATGCCGGTTGTGGTGATGCTAATGTCTGGCCTGTTTTTGGGGCTGCGTTTGGCGCGTCACCAAGTGTTTGGCTTGTTGACGGCAGTGGTAAGTCTTTGTCTAATTTTGGGCAACGAGATGCAACTGGGTGGGGAAGATTACTTACTAGGTACGCTGTCGTTAGCGCTTGCGGTGGCGATGCATGCGGTAATGTATGTGTTAGTTCAAAAGTACTGCAAGGACATTCAGGTGTTGACCTATAACGCGGTGCCTTGCTTTATTGCGTCTCTGCTACTATTCGCTTTATCGGCAGTATGTGAGCAAGTTGATGTCGCGGCATTTACTTACGACTCAGTCCTAGCGGTGGTTTATCTTGGCTTTGTGGCAAGTGTTGGCGGTATTGTGGCTTACTTTAAACTTGGTCAGGTTTCGACACCGTTTCAAGCTTCGATTTGTTTTCTGATTTTCCCTTTGGTAGCGTTATTCCTATCCGCGTTTATTAATGGAGAAATGCTTTCAGAGCAGTCGATTATCTTAATGCTACCTCTTATGTTTGGCATTTTGTTAACCAAAGCACCTAAGAAGCTTTTCAAGTTCCGCTCAGTGGCAGTACCCACCGAGTAATGCATAGCAAGAGGCTCTCATGGGCCTCTTTTTTTTGCCCTGAACCTGCAACATCCCCTTCTTTTATAAACACTGCAATAAACGACGAGGAAGCGCGGTTTTATCCATCCAGTGATTTGGAATCGACATTGGTGTGTCGTAGTAACTTGCCCCAAGAATGGCACCTAGCGGTATAGCTCGTCCACTTGAATCGCCGCCACAGTAAATGTTCTCACGCATGGTAGTTTCGTAGCTTTCTGAGTTCATCAACAAATGACAAATCACCACAAACGAAGCGTCTAAACCGCAATGCATTCCAACGGACTCCGCAACGCTGGTGGCGGTTCTGCCGCTCATCGCTTCTGCACGTTGAATATCGTTAGCAATCTTTGGAGAAACCGTCTGAGCTGCCATTACACACGCTTTGGGCGCAGCGCCTTGCAATGCCATCTGAATCATCACTGCGACAGCTTGGGCATACATAACTGCGGTGTCGTTGTTATTGGTAACCCGCACGGCGGAATCGACCAGTTTAGCGAGTTTGTCATCATCGGAATGAAAAGCCACCAAAGGCGGAAGCTTAGATAATGCAGGGTTTTGCGTGTCGTCAGCCCCACATTGCGTTACGCGTAGCTCTTTGGCTTCTAACTCATGAATGTTGAGCAGTGTTTGCTTTGTCGGTTTGTCTGTATAGCCCTGCCATTTACCACCAAAATCAAACCATTCTCGAAAGGATCGAATGTAACGCGCCTCGTCATAGTGTCCGGTTTGAACCAGAGCGTCTAGCATGGCAACAAGCTGCGCGCCATAGTGGGTGAGGTCACCGACTTGCTTGCTACCGTGGGCAAAATAACCTTTGTCATGGTATTCAGTTCGGTTAGGTTGATGAAATTCGGGATGCGGAGAACCAAACTGCGTGATGAGTTCTTGATCGTAAAGCCAATGAAATCCGAGAGATGCTGCATCACCGACGAGTGCGCCGATAATGGCATGAAGAGAGCGAGCGTTTCTATGAGTCATCTTGCCACCTTTATCAACAGGGCTACTCAATAAGTCTTACACAGTTTCTTGGTTTTGTAGGGAAATGTTTCTGTTTTGGATCAAGACTATAGTGCTTAATTAACCATTGCTTTACTAGGGTTAAAAGCAAAACGCCCCGCGAGTGGCGAGGCGTTGCTTTTAATGCCGTACTATTAACAATAACGATTAGCTGTAAGCGCGCGCAACACGACCTTCACAATCCAAAGTAACCTGTTTTGCGTAAGCCGGAATGAAAACGGATTGTCCTTTTTCAACTACGCATGTTTCGCCGTTTGCGTGAGTGAGCACAAGTTTGGTATCCAGAGGCATAAGGATCTCAGCGGTTTGAACTTCTAGAGTACGCTGGTGAGCTTGCTTAACGATAGCGAATTTGAAATCGTCCACAGGAATTGGGTATTCCAACATATCGTCGATTTCATTCGGTGCAAGCAATAGGCTATCGAATGGCTTCTCGTTGAAGCGTGTACACGCAACGAGCTCTTTCACATCCATGTATTTTGGTGTCAGACCTGCGCGTAGTACGTTGTCTGAGTTCGCCATGATCTCAAGACCTGTACCTTTCAAGTAAGCGTGTGGCGTTTCTGCATCTAAGAACATGGCATCGCCCGGTTGTAGGGTAATAACATTAAGCATCAGTGGTGCAAACAAACCAATATCGCCAGGGTATTGCTTCTCTAGTTCAAGAATAAGGTTGAACAGAGGTAAGTCGGTGATGCGAGCTTGAGCCAATAGCACTGTCAACGCCATCTCTTTCTGTTCGCCCTCTAGTGACAGTAGACCCGAGAAGAACGTCGCCAAGCCCGTTGGTGTTTGGTTTGCGATTAGATCATCCACCAAGCCTTGCAGCTCAGGAATCGCCAGCTCAGAGAAGAAGCTGATGATTTCACTTGTTGGGCGGAAGCCATTCATCGCTTGGTATTCGGTTAGCGCGTAAACCAACTCAGGTTTGTGGTTTGGATCTTTGTAGTTACGGTTTGCAGCAGTTAGGGGAATGCCTTGTTTTTCTTCCAGTGCAAAGCCTAGCTCTGCTTGTTGTTTGTTTGGGTGAACCTGAATCGACAGTGCTTTCTCAGCGGCAAGCACTTTAAACAGGTATGGAAGTTCACCAAAACGGTTTGTGACTTCTTCACTCAGAAAGGCATTCATGTCTTGAGCAATCAGTGAAGACAGTTTGGTCCCTTCACCGTTTACCATCACCAATGAGCAACCGTTTGGATGCGCGCCCATCCATACTTCTGCTTGTGGTTCGCCCGTTGGGTTTTCAATGCCAAACAGTTGGTTAACAGAAGTAGTACTGCCCCAAGCGTAGTTTTGAATCACGTTGTTCATCAGGAAAAACATCGGATGCTTAGCTTGAGTTTGAATCGTTTGTGTATCGGACATCGTTAAATCAGACATAGAGTGTCACCATGAGAGAAAATCATGGCTTGGGCGACATTGCCCAAGCCATAGGAGCCATTTGGGGGTAGGGGTGATTAAGCGGCTGCTTGCATCATTTTTGCTTTGCGAACTTTCTTCAGAGTTACACACGTTACTGCGGTAACCACTGCGCCAGCTGCCATACAAATCAGAGCAAGTACTGGGTGGTTCATCGCGCCAAGTAGAGCGACAACTGGACCGCCGTGAGCAACACTATTGGTAATGCCGAATGAGAACGCCATTACTGCTGCTACCATTGAGCCAAGTACGTTTGCTGGAATCACTGACATTGGATCTTGCGCTGCGAATGGAATCGCACCTTCAGAGATACCAACCAGACCCATAGCGCCTGCTGCTTTGCCCGCTTCAGTTTCTGATTCTTCGAACAGGTCGAACTTACGACCAAGCGCCGTTGCCAGTGCCATGCCTAGAGGTGCAACAGGAATTGCACACGCCATCGCACCCATAAATTGAGTTTGACCACTCGCAATCATGCCCACAGAGAATAGGAACGCGACCTTGTTGAATGGACCACCCATATCGAAGCCAGCCATACCACCAAGTACGATGCCTAGTAGAACGACGTTACCTGTACTCATGCTTGTTAGTAGCGCAGTCAGACCGTCCATTAGGCTTGCGATTGGCGCGCCGATAACGAAGATGAAAAGACCAGCGATGAATAGCGAACCTGTGATTGGCGCAATCATGATTGGCACTAAAGGTTGAATGAATTTGTGGTAGTTAATCGACGTAATCCACTTCACGAAGTAACCCACAAGCAGACCAGCGATGATGGCACCGATAAAGCCTGTACCAGCGTCTGCGCCGTAGAAAGAACCGTTGTTTGCAATCCAACCACCGATCAAGCCAGGAGCTAGAGCAGGACGGTCAGCAATCGCGTAAGCAATGTAACCAGCTAGGATTGGGATCATCAGCGTAAAGGCAACCACACCTACGTTGAGGATTTGGTTCCACATGCTGCCTTCAGGAATAGCCATACCCGCTTCACTTGGCTGACCACCGACTGCAAGAGCAAGTGCAATCAACAGACCACCCGTTACAACGAATGGGATCATGTGTGATACGCCGTTCATCAAGTAGCGGTACAGGTCAGAGCGAGCCTGAGAGGCTTTGTTTGCAACAGACGCTTGTGCATTGCTGCTTGCTTCTGCTTGGTATTCTGGAGCGCTTAACGCTTCGTTAATTAGACCTTGAGCATCGCGGATAGGGGCTTTTACGTTGGTTTTTACCACGCGTTTGCCAGCAAAGCGGTTCATGTCGACTTGCTTGTCACATGCCACGATGATTGCGTCTGCACGCTCGATTTCTTCTGCGGTTGGGCTGTTTTTCACACCGATTGAACCGTTCGTTTCAACCTTGATTTCGTAACCCATCGCCGCTGCACCTTTCTCTAGTGCTTCTGCCGCTAGGTAAGTGTGCGCAACGCCCGCAGGACAACCAGTAACACCAATGATGAAGCCTTGGTTTGCTGGTGCGTCTGTCACTGCTTGAGGCTCTTCTTTAGCAAGTAGAAGTGCCAGTGCGTCTTGGCTGTTTGCTGCACCTAAGAATGCATCAATGAAACCATCTTCAATCAGTTTTGAAGATAGCTCTGCAAGAACTTCGATATGGTGGTTATCGCCACCGTCTGGAGAAGCGATCATGAAGAACAGTTTTGAAGGCAAACCGTCTTCCGCACCGTATTCGATACCTGATTTGCTTACGCCGATCACAACCGCTGGTTCAAGAACCGCGGCACTTTTCGCGTGTGGGATAGCAACGCCATCCTCAAATCCGGTGTTACCTAATTCTTCACGTGCTTTTATATCTGCAAGAAATTGCTCTTGGTCTGAAATACGACCTTGGGCGTGTAGAACTGCAACCAGTTCTTTAAATACGTCTTCTTTTGAAGTCGCATGAAGATCAAGCTTAATCAAGTCTTCATTTATTAGTTTGGTGATCATTGTCGAACCCCTATAAATATAATTTTTATTTCAGGGGTATTTTGAAATTAACCAAGCAGAGACAGTAGTGAAGAAAAAATGCATTTACTGGACGATTGTAACCGCCCGACTAGAGTGTGATGCAGATCGTCTACTGGATAAACTTACTGCATATCTGTGACATTATGTGGAAGTCGGTGAACCATAAGTAAAATGTGTTATTGCTCCCATATATAAGGGTTTAAAGGCTTTGTTGATGATTTGATAGACTGGATAATTGAT
The DNA here is from genome assembly GCF_905175355.1 of Vibrio sp. B1ASS3. NCBI lineage: Bacteria > Pseudomonadati > Pseudomonadota > Gammaproteobacteria > Vibrionales > Vibrionaceae > Vibrio > Vibrio sp. B1ASS3. Next base: position 1,590,760 of record NZ_HG992743.1, on the reverse strand, counting down.
GCGTTAACTGGATTTTTGTAACCTTAAAATGGAAGTGTGATTTTGCTCAATAGCACAAAAATCCAGTAGGGTGTATATCTATAGGTATAGCATCATGGATGCGTGTTTAAGAGTACGTAAAATGATTTTTCATGATTTGATTTCATCAGTATTAAACGAGCGAGAACCATTCCACAATATATGGTTTGCTGGTGATTTTCATACACCACCTGAATTTAGCTATCAGGTTAACTTCCCTCGATTAGAATTGGTCTTGTCTGGTGAATATATTAATGAAATGGAAAGTCATGATCGCAAAGTGACGCATATCGTGGCGAAAACTGGTGATGCGATATTTATTCCGCCTAACTGTTGGAATAAACCTGACTGGGATACAGATTGCTCGGTATTAAGTATTCTCTTTGGTCGCCGTCAATTGGGTTTGAGTCTCGTGTCCAAACGTAAAGGGGAAGCGAGCTTTTACGATATTCAAAAACACAGTATTCAAACTCGTTCTGGATTTGCGATTGATAATATCTTGGAAGCGCTGAGTTCATTGGCTCGTGAGTGTAATAAGAAGCCAATGGATGAGTTGTTGCTGCAAGCCTTGTTGCAATACGCTAAGTCGATGTTAGATGCACCTATAGAGACGCAGGCGCATAGCCGAGTACAAGATCTGTATCAGGGCATTTGTATCTACATCCAAGAGAACTTCCACCGCCCAATTACGCGTGACAGTATTGCGTCGAGGTTCAGCATCTCTTCTAACCATTTGTCGCGTTTGTTCCGTCAACAAGGTCATATGACGCTAGCCGATTACATTACGTGGGTTCGAGTAGATCGCGCGAAGTTTATGCTCAAGAAATACAACTTTAAGTTGAATGAGGTATCGGTGCGCTGTGGATTTAAAGATGTGAACTACTTCTGCCGAGTCTTTAAGAACCGCACGGGCAGAACGCCGACGGAATATCGCGGTTCAATCTAGAACAGACCCTAAGCAAGCAGCCTCGACATGGCGTACATCAGAAGCGCCTGCAAGTCGACGCTGCTTTTTGTTAGCAGTAAACGCTCAGCCATTTGGTCGGTCAGCAGGTTACGGGTTAAGTTGGTTGCCGCGATGATGTGCTCGCGTGTGGGTTTCGCTGGCATTACTAGTGCTATAGCAAGATGCACTTCACCCATTTTGGATGCCCAATCCATCGGAATCTCGTTAGCGATAACCGCGACAGAAATGTGGTCTACACCTTCGAACATAACATGGGGCAGGGCAACGCCCGGTGTTACTGCGGTCGAAGATCGTTCTTCGCGTTTGATAAAGGCGAGAATGAGTTCGTCTGGGTGAATCGGATGAATAAGCTGCGCTAGCCCTTTCAAGCACTCAAATTTGGTGAGCTCAGTGTGCGCTTTGGCGTAATGCCATTGGATTTCACACGGTGGGCAAATCTGGGGAAGTCGCTCTGCAAGTTGGCTTGAGAACTCGTAATTAATGTGGGAACCCACAACGGTAAAGTTCTCAGCAATGATGTCTTTGATAACGAAACAGGCAAGCTCGGCATCAATACCGATAGCAGTGATTTGACACAGGTCGCCTTGCTGCAAGCCGACCTGTAAAACCGCGACTGACTTGGTGAGTTCAGCGATGCGGTTTTGGGTTATGTTGATGATGTGTATCGTGCTTTTGAACTTTTTGGCGACGCGATTGAGGGGCTGCGCTACGTGAGCACTGGCATTAATATCGTCGACAAAAAGGTGATTTGGTATTCGTTCATCAGCACAGCGTATCATCGACAGTGCACTAGGAACACTTTATCGACATTGAGTAACACATCTTCAATTGGGATTTGGACTTTGTTGGTGCCTTCAAAGCGGGCTGGCTGTTCAATCTCAATATCGGACACAATTAAAACACGATCCGCTTGTGCAATGTCGTGGGGAGTGAGCTGATTCTCAATACCCATCGCACCTTGCGTCTCGACCTTAATTTGTACGTTATGCTTAGGCGCAGCTTTCATTAGAGCATCTGCCGCCATATAAGTATGAGCGATGCCTGTAGGGCACGCTGTCACCGCTACGATTTTCATGTTCTATCCATTTTATTTTTTGTGGATTTTAGCATAGTGGTCGACGAAAGGATGGATTTAAAGCAGATAATCGCAAGAGCTCTATCACAGTTTAAATCTTATGTTACATTAATCCAGTTAATGCACTTTTTATCCTGTATTGAAAACAGAAAGTGTTGGTTACTCTGTACACAGTCATAGATGGAACAAATAACTCATGACTCACGAGCGTGAACATTGCAAGGTACAAACAATGGACATATTAAACCTTATTGAGCCGGAAACCATTTGCTTGGATTTGCAGGCTCAAACCAAAGATGAAGCGCTCAAAGAGCTCGTCGAATTGTTGGACGCGGCGGGCAAGCTCACTAGCAAAAGTCAGTTCTTGGCGGACATTTGGAAACGAGAAGAGATTGGCAATACCGGCTTTGACGAGGGTATTGCCATTCCTCACGCCAAAAGCAATGCAGTCGCTAAACCCGCAGTCGCAGTGGGCATCAGCCGAAAAGGGATTGATTACGGCGCTGATGATGGCGAACTGTCTGACGTATTTTTTATGCTGGCTTCTCCGGATGGGGATGACCACCACCACATCGAAGTCTTGGCACAAATTTCCACCAAAATCATTGAAGATGGTTTCGTCAATAAGTTAAAAGCGGCGGAGTCGGTGGAGGAAGCGCGCGAGCTACTTACTGATATTCAATCAAACGCGAATGACTCTGGTATCGATCCTTTAGAGTTTGCGTCTGAGCCACTCAGCCCTTGGGCGCAGAAGCTCGGCAGAATGAAAGAACACTTGCTGTTTGGCACTTCTCATATGATTCCGTTTATTGTCGCGGGCGGCGTGTTGTTGTCTTTGTCTGTGATGATTTCAGGCCATGGCGGTGTTCCGGAAGAGGGGATTCTGGCAGATATCGCTGAGATGGGGATAGCTGGCTTGACGTTGTTTACCGCGGTATTGGGTGGTTACATTGCCTATTCGATAGCGGATAAACCGGGTCTGGCTCCGGGTATGATTGGCTCATGGATTGCGGTTAGTCACTACAACACCGGCTTCTTGGGCGCGATTGTGGTCGGATTCTTCGCCGGCTTTGTGGTTTGGCTACTGAAGAAGATTCAATTGCCGGACAGCATGAGTTCGCTCGGCTCGATCTTTATCTACCCACTGGTTGGTACGTTTGTCACCTGTGGCGCAGTGATGTGGGTGATTGGTTCACCTATCGCTAGCGCAATGACGACCATGAACGATGTGCTCACGGGTATGGCGGGCTCAGGTAAAGTGATGTTGGGCACCGTACTAGGCGCAATGACTGCGTTTGACATGGGCGGCCCTATCAACAAAGTGGCGACTTTGTTTGCTCAGACTCAAGTGAATACTCAGCCGTGGTTAATGGGTGGCGTCGGTATCGCGATTTGTACCCCGCCTCTGGGCATGGCGTTAGCGACCTTCTTGTCGCCAAGTAAGTTTAAACGTGATGAGCGTGAGGCCGGTAAAGCCGCGGGCATCATGGGCATGATTGGCATCAGTGAAGGGGCGATTCCGTTTGCTGCCGGTGACCCTGCTCGCGTACTGCCTGCGATTGTTGCTGGTGGCATAGTCGGTAACGTGATTGGTTTTATGTTCCATGTGATTAACCATGCTCCGTGGGGCGGTTGGATTGTACTGCCTGTTGTAGATGGCAAGATTGGCTACATTGTCGGCACAATCGCAGGCTCGTTTACCACAGCATTGATTGTTATTGCGCTTAAGAAGACCGTCACAGAAGACGACAGTCCGATTGGACAATCTCAAGCTTATACGTCTGTGCAAGGCGAGGGCGAAGCAGACATTCTTGCCGTGACATCTTGTCCATCAGGTGTGGCACATACCTTCTTAGCGGCGAAGTCATTAGAGAAAGCCGCCTGTGCGTTAGGCATTAAGATCAAGGTCGAAACGCAAGGTGCGAACGGCATCATTAACCGAATCACTGACAAAGATATCGCCAAGGCGAGGTTTGTCATCTTCGCTCACGATGTCGCCATCAAAGAGCCAGAACGATTCAGAAAAATGAAGGTGCTGGATGTCAGCACTAAAGACGCGATGCTCAATGCTGCGGCTCTGTTGCAGGCGAAAAGAATCCCTTAAGTATGTAGCCCCTAACTGAGGCTATCTGCTAGTTAGCTCCATCATTTTTGATGGAGCTTTTTTTATCCCTGCGAAAAGTGCTTAACCAAGAAATCAATGAAAGTGCGAATGCGCTGAGGTTGGTACTCACTATCTTTGTAAACCAAGTACATTGGTAGCTTAACTGATTGATATTGCGTTAGTACTTGAATTAACTCACCGTTATTAAGCTCTTGTTCTACCATCCATTTTGGCATTGCAGCGATACCTTGCCCAAGCTTCGCCATTTGCACCAACATCTCAGGACTATCACTTCGAACTTGCTCTTTCACTTTGATTTTAATGGCTTCATCACCATCGCTGAAACGCCACAAGTTAGACGGATTGGAGAGTGAGTAGGTTAAGCAAAGATGTTTGCTCAAATCGTTAGCGGTATGAATAGGTTTATGCTTGTCGAGGTAGCTGGGAGACGCGAAGTAAACTAATTCGTTATCCATCAACCAACGCGCTTTTAAACCCGAGTCTTTTAGGTAGGCGGCACGAATCGCGATATCAACATTGCCTTCAACTAAATCGACAAACTTGTCCGAAACCGACACATCAACGCTAAGCTCCGGATGTTGGTTGAGAAACTCATTCAGTGGCGCAGATAACAAGCGAACGCTAAACGCACTCGGCACTGAAAGCCTGAGCTCGCCAGAGACTGACGCTTGCTCCTGTCTAAGCTGTGACTCGAAGGAATCCATTTGTTCTGTGAGTGTCTGCGCCAGCTCGAGATATTGCTTTCCACCAGAAGTTAAGCTGATAGCGCGAGCATGACGATGAAACAAGGTGATGCCGACTTCACTCTCAAGCCAAGCGATCTTCTTGCTTACCGCACTCTGAGTGGTATTGAGTTCGTTAGCCGCGGCAGTAAATGAACCTAACTGAGCGACACGAGAAAAGACTTTCAAACAATCAAATTTATCCATGATGCATTCCTGTTTGGAATGATAAGTAGCTAAATATTACCTTCCTTAAGTTTCAAGTGGAATGCTTTAATACTTCCATCATCTGTTCGGGAGTTAAAATTATGGTGTTGATACAAGGGTTGTTAATCGCGTTTTTCTTGTTTGCCAGTTCGATCAAAATCATCGGTTGGGTGAAGCCGATTTTTGAGCCACAGCTCGCTTTTTTTCATAAATATGGACTGAACCGTGCCGCTATGTTTCTGGTTGGACTGGTTGAGGTGACGGGTGCAATTTTGATGTTAATTGGCTTGTTATCGACGAACAACTTGTTAAGTGCGATAGGTGCAAGTTTTATTGTTTTCACCTCAGTTGGTGCGATGTTTTTCCATTTTCGTTTTGATACTTGGAAAGATGCGATTCCCTCCATTGTGACGCTTTTATTATCACTTTTGGTGGCTTCGCCTTTAATTGAGTTTGTTGCGCTTATTTAAGACGAAATTATTGCAAGTAATGTTCTGAAATCTTTAGTAACATGTTTCAAATATTAACTGTTTCAAATAGTAATAGTTTTAAAACGTCACTTATTTCGAATTCAAGGAGGCTTGCAATGGAAAAACTAAGAGTAGCATTTATTGGTCTGGGTGTGATGGGATACCCAATGGCTGGTTACCTAAGTAAAGCGGGCTTTGAAACCAAAGTATACAACCGCACAAAAGCTAAAGCCGACAAATGGGCTGAAGAATACCAAGGCGTGGCTTGTGAAACACCACGTGAATCGGCAGAAGGCTGTGACATTGTTTTTACCTGTGTGGGTAATGATGATGACGTCCGTAGCGTTGTTTACGGTGAAGAAGGCATTCTGGTTGGCTTGAAAGCGGATGCAGTGCTAGTGGACCACACGACGACTTCTGCAGACCTAGCTGTTGAGCTGGCTGAAGCGTGTGTTAAGTACGGCAATCACTTCATTGATGCGCCAGTTTCTGGTGGTCAAGCGGGCGCAGAAAATGGTGTTCTAACCATCATGTGTGGTGGTGAACAAAGCATTTTTGATCGTGTGTCTCCAGCGATGGATGTGTACGCGAAGCAGATGACACTACTGGGTGAAAACGGTCAGGGTCAACGCTGTAAGATGGTAAACCAAATCTGTATTGGTGGCGTTTTACAAGGGCTGAGTGAAGCTTTGTTGCTGGCACAAAAATCAGGCTTGGACATCGCTCAAGTTGTAGAAACGCTGAAGCATGGCGCTGCAGGTTCATGGCAGATGGAAAACCGCGCAAATACCATGGCGGAAGATAAGTTCGATTTTGGCTTCGCTATTGATTGGATGCGCAAAGACTTGGGTTTCTGCCTGCAAGAAGCAGAGCGAGTGGGTCTAGAGCTTCCACTGACTAAGAAAGTGGATGAGCAATACGCAGACCTTCAACGTGATGGTTTAGGTCGCATGGATACATCAGTACTGATCAAAGCGGTCGCTAAAAATCAGTAGTTGATAAATCAGTAATAGATAAACAGTTCTTTGGTATCAAAGAGCTTAAAGAAATCTAAGTTAATCATAATGAATCTCCTTGAGCATGGTTTGTGGCTAGTAATTAAGGATTAGTGATTTGAAATCAGGAGGTGCTGTAGAGCACCTCCTTTTTTATGTCTTTTAATCACACAGTGTGATGATTACCGCGTTCGCTTACTTGTTTAAGCCTAGCGCAATCTCAAGACCTTTGCCGTACGCTTCGTCCGCTTGGTATGCGTGTTGAACGTGGCGCTGTTGGATGAACTCTGGCACACCGTCCATTGCGCGAGCTGTGTTGTCGAACAGAGTTTGACGTTGCTCTTCGTTCATCAGACGGAATAGGTCACCCGCTTGGCTGAAGTAGTCTTCGTCTACACGGTGATCGTAGTGATCAGCGTTGCCATTGATGCGTAGAGGTGGCTCAGAGTAATCTGGTTGCTCTGCCCATTCTTGCTTGTAGTTTGGCTCGTAACCTAGTGTTGAACCAAAGTTGCCATCAACGCGCATAGCACCATCGCGGTGGTAGCTGTGAACAGGGCAACGAGGCGCGTTCACTGGGATTTGATGATGGTTCACACCTAGACGGTAACGCTGAGCATCGCCGTAAGCGAACAGACGACCTTGTAGCATCTTATCTGGAGAGAAGCCGATACCAGGTACTACTGCTGCTGGGTTGAACGCTGATTGCTCAACTTCTGCGTAGAAGTTTTCTGGGTTACGGTTCAGTTCGAACTCACCAACTGGGATCAGTGGGTAGTCTTTTTGAGACCATACACGTGTTAGGTCGAATGGGTTGAAGTTGACTTCATCCGCTTCTAACTCAGGCATGATCTGTACGTACATTTTCCATTTAGGGAAGTCTTGACGCTCAATCGCTTCGTAAAGGTCACGGTGGTGGCTTTCGCGGTCTTTACCTACGATTGCTTCTGCTTCTTGGTCAGTTAGGTTTTTGATGCCTTGCTGAGTTTTGAAGTGGAATTTCACCCAGTAACGCTCGTTTTCTGCGTTGATGAAGCTGAATGTGTGGCTACCAAAACCATGCATATGACGGTAAGAAGCTGGAATACCACGGTCACTCATTACGATAGTCACTTGGTGGAAGGCTTCTGGTAGTGATGTCCAGAAATCCCAGTTGTTGGTAGAGCTACGCATGTTAGTGCGAGGGTCGCGTTTTACTGCGTGGTTTAGGTCTGGGAATTTTAGTGGGTCACGTAGGAAAAATACTGGTGTGTTGTTACCAACCAAGTCCCAGTTACCTTCTTCAGTGTAGAATTTTAGTGCGAAACCACGGATGTCGCGTTCTGCGTCTGCTGCACCACGCTCACCAGCTACAGTAGTGAAGCGAGCGAATAGTTCTGTTTTTTTGCCGATGTCAGAGAAGATCTTAGCACGAGTGTATTTTGTGATGTCGTGCGTTACTGTGAACGTACCGTAAGCACCAGAACCTTTTGCGTGCATACGACGCTCTGGGATCACTTCGCGGTCAAAGTGTGCCAATTTTTCAAGGAACCAAACGTCTTGTAATAGTTGAGGGCCACGAGGACCTGCAGTCATAACGTTTTGGTTATGTGCGACAGGGCAACCTGCTGCTGTAGTCAATTTCTTGCTCATTTGAATTTCCTTGCAATAGTGATAATAAATCTTGTCTTTTGGATGAATCCGAAAGTTATGCGAGGAGAATAACGCTGCAATTGAGAAGAAAAAAACTGTTATTAGCAATCAGTGTGATAGGTATCACCTATGCTTTAAGTGCTTGTTAATTAATGGCTTTATGTCAATTAACATTATTTGTCGTATGGATTGTAAATGGTATTCAGGCATGTTTGGTGTGAATGATTTCTGTCTATTTCAAAGATTCCCGAAATAGACAGAAATTCTCAACGGTTTGAGAAGGTCTCAACTCGATTAACTGAATTTCACTTCAAGTTCTTCTGCTTTAGTAAACGCAGGATGAGTCGCGAGCTGTGCACCATAACGTTGGATGTTTGGGAAGCGCTCAATGACGCCAAACTTGTTTAGGACATCGACGACAAAAGACATCATGAAATCCGCGCCTGTTAGTCGCTCTTCTACAAAGTAGGTTTTCCCTTCTAGGCTTTGATCAACGTAGCCCATGACTTTCATGGTTTCCGCATCGGCGTAGTCCGCAAGGAAATTGGTCTGTGCGCCATCTTTAGCAACAAACATTTTGAGCAGCAGGGGAACCATGGCTGAGCTCTCTGCAAAATGCAGCCATTGAATGTACTGCGTGTAAGCTTTGCTGCCACGCACTGGTGCAAAACGTCCATCTGCATACTTTTCAATTAAGTATTCAGTGATAGCACCAGACTCGGTAACGATCTCATCGCCATCCTCCAATACAGGCGACTTGCCGAGTGGATGAATGCTCTTGAGCTCAGGTGGCGCAAGAAAAGTGACGCTGTCACGAAGGTAGGGCACGATCTCGTAGTCCACTCCCAATTCTTCTAACAACCAAATGATGCGTTTTGAGCGAGACTGATTTAAATGATGCAGTTTAATCATAGAAGAATCCTTTCTTATACAGGTTGATTGGTTTGAATAACAAGTTTGCCGAAGTTTTTGCCTTCCAGTAGACCGATGAATGCCTCTGGCGCGTTTTCTAAACCTTCTACTAGATGTTCGCGATAGTGGATTTTGCCTTCTGCTAGCCATTGGCTTACATCTTTGACGAAGTTTGTGTAGCTTTGCTCGTAGTGGTCAAAAATGATGAAGCCTTGCATCTTGATGCGTTTAACCAGAATGTTACCCATCAGCATCGACATACGATCTGGACCTTCTGGTAACGCTGTCGCGTTGTATTGAGAAATCAAACCACAAAGTGGTACGCGAGCGCCGACATTAAGCAGAGGCAATACCGCGTCAAAGACTTTACCGCCTACGTTTTCAAAGTAGACATCGATACCTTTGTCGCATGTTGCTGCTAGTTGCTGTGCAAAGTCATCTGCGGTGTGGTCAAGACATTCATCAAAGCCTAGGGTCTCTTTTGCGTACTGACACTTCTCTGCACCGCCTGCGACACCGATTACACGACAACCTTTTAGCTTACCGATTTGACCAACCATAGAGCCCACCGCACCAGTTGCAGCTGCGACAACTAGGGTATCGCCAGCTTTAGGCTGACCAATTTCCAATAAACCCACATAAGCGGTAAAGCCAGGCATACCAAGAACACCAAGCGCATAAGACGGATGCGTCGGCTCGCTGCCTAATTTAAACAGACCTTCGCCGTTAGATAGCGCGTAATCTTGCCAGCCTGTGTAAGCTACCACCCATTCGCCAGTTTGGAAGTCAGAGTTCTTCGATTCCACCACCTGACAAACGGTTCCGCCAACCATCACATCGTTTAGCTCTACCGGATCAGCGTAGGATTTGCCTTCATTCATACGACCGCGCATATATGGGTCAAGAGACAGGTACACGCTACGTAAAAGCACTTCACCTTCACTCGGGGTAGGGATGGCAGCCTGTTCTAAACGGAAGTTCTCTGGGACTGGCGAACCTTTTGGACGGTTAGCCAATACGATTTGACGGTTGAGCGTTTGGGTCATGGTAAGTTCCTATATTAATTATTAGACCAGTCGTCTAGTTTTGATTCCTAAAAAATCCGCCGTACTTTTTGGGTAAAGATAAGGCGGATTAAGTGTGGTTCGTTATTTGCCTTTTAGCATACTTTGAGTGCTCTCAAAGCTACGCATTAAACCGGAACGATCCTGATACAGTTTGTTGAGTAAGCTTGCGCCAATCCATTGATGGTAAATCAAGTGGGCGGTTTGTTCTGCTGACTCAACTTGGATAGAGCCGTCTTCAATGCCCGCTTGGACACAATCTTCGATGGCTTTTACCACTTGAGTAGCACCCGAAGCCAGTTTTACGCGCATTGCTTCTGAAAGATCAGAGACTTCAGCACTCAACTTCACGACTAAGCATTTGTTGGCGTTACATTGGCCATTTTCAATCGCCATCCAGCGTTCGAAATAGCTCAAAAGGCGGTCGCAACCAGAGCCTTCACTTTCAGTAAAGTGGGCGGTGATCAGCTTAAGGTAGCGAGAGAAGTAATCTTCAATCAATGCCTCACCAAATTGTTCTTTCGACTTAAAGTAATGGTAGAAAGAGCCTTTAGGCACATCCGCTACCTTTAAAAGTTCTGAGAGCCCAACGCTCGTAAAACCTTTGGTCACTACCAATTGGTAGCCGACATCGAGAATGTGTTGGCGTGTATCGTTCGTTTTTGCGTTCATGAGCAATACTATAAAAGCGATTAGACCAGTCGTCTAGTAAATTGTGGTTCTTACTTGATCAGTTCGTATTCAATCACATACAGCTCATCGATATTCGGATAGATCTCGCGTATAAGCTCTTTCAGTTTTGGCAGTTCAATCGCTTCTTGTTCTGCGTGGAACTCGTTGATGTCATCAAACTTCAGTGGTGCAACTGATAGGATTTTGATGTCACACACCTTGCGGTCTGTTTCTAGGGTGAACACTTCCACTTCAGTGTTTGGCACGTAGTGGCTCTCTGATTCATCACGAATCGTGATCGTCTTTTTACCCGCAGTGATAAGTGGTGTTAGGAATTCAAAGAAGGTGATTTTAGTTGGATGTGAAGACATAACCAATGCTCATATTAATGTAATAGGGCGAGAGTATATCTCGCCCTCTAAGAAAAATATCCAAAAAAGTGCTAACCGAGGAAACCTGCACTGAGTCGCTATTTCGAGGAGCGCAGTCGGTAGTAGGTCTCAGTATGATTGCCACTTTTCGCTTTAACGTTATTGGTCTTTCCCTGTTCATTTTTGACAGGGCTGAAGGTTAAAATGATGCCGAAAGCTTTGTTCTCGAACTCGTTTTCCGTCATTGGAATGAAAGTAAATGAAGGTTGACCTACCATCTGAGCTTTTAATGCCCCATCATCAATGAACACCTCTACTACCTTTTTGCCATTCAAGGCTTTGTATGTTCCAGTGAAGGCCTTAAGTTGCCCTTCATTCATTGTCATGTTTGGGCGGTCATAATCTGGCAATTCAACCTTCTCATCAAAGTATAAACTGACAATGTTTCTCACAATATCGTCATAGGTTTCATGAAGTCCGTTGATTGAGATGACTATCGCAACATCTTGTTTGGGGAAGTACAGCATTGACGAGCGATAACCTTCCAAGATGCCATCGTGTCCATAGCGTTCCAGTTGCGAGTATTCAGGGCTGTAAATACCAAAATACTCCTTCGTCATCATTTGCACTGTTTCTTTCGGGAGCAACTCACCTTGGAACAGTGCCCGAATAAACCGAGAAACGTCGAGTGTTGTTGACGTAATACTCGCCGCTGCACCTGTTACAGTTGGCGACCAGTGTGGTGTGATTGCCACCCATGCGTTGTTCCAGTAATAAAACGAAGTAATGTGAATATCGCACGCCTTGAGATCAAGACAATACTGAGTGTGCGTTAAGTTCAATGGTTGCGTGATTTGAGCGCGGAGTACCTCGTCAAAGCTCTTTCCCGTGACTTTTTCAATGATGTAGCCTAGCAAAAGGTAATTTGCGTTTGAGTATTCATATTGACTTCCTGGTGGAAAGTTAGAGGGTAGCGCTGCCAATCTCGCCATCATTTGTGCTTGCGTTTGAGGTTTTGTGTAGTAACTCAGAAAGTCGGGTTCATCAATAAAGTTCACCAACCCAGAGCGGTGTTGGAGCAAATCTCTGATACTGATGTTCTTAGCGTTGCTAATCTCAGGAAAGAAGTCGTTCAGTTTGGTGTCTAAACTAAGCTTATTTGCTTCAATTAGCTGCATCACCATGGTAGCCGTCATGGTTTTGGAGATAGATGCCACTTTGTATGGGCTCGAGCTGTCTGCAGGAACATAACCACGGCTGGCTAATAAACCAACTTTACGGTTTGAGTAACCAGTTTGTTTGTCCAACACCACGTTACCTTTATCCAAAATAGTGAAGCTGCCCATGGCTTTGTTGTATGTGAAGAGATCGTCGATATAACTGTTGATGACGATGAGTTTGTCTTCCTGTGCTTGTACTTGTGTTAGGCACGAGAGCGTAGCCACTAAGGCAATAGCGGATTTGAATGCAATTCGAGAAAGTGTTCTTTTTAAAATCAAGGCGCTGTACAGAATGGAGAAAGGATAGAGAGAGTATAACGCCTGTGGAGAACAGGCGTGTAGTTTGTCGATTTAGAGCGGTGTGTACGCCGGAAAAATCACTGATTAGCAAAGAGTTTTATAAGTCTGGCACAGAAATAGCCCAAAATGATACCTATCCAGTTGGTGCTTAAATCATCAAAACTGAATGAGCGAGTTTCGATAAACAGCTGACTAAACTCTTCAAGAGAAACAATACACAGCAGAATAATCAGCAGGCGAATGCCAAACATATCTGCTTTTGTTGCCTTCACCCATTTAGGGAAATTAAACACCGAAAGAAACCCAATCAATAGGCTAAAGGTGAAGTGTAACGTGCTCGAACCACCGACGTAGTTCTCCATGCTTTGATACATGTGATGGTCGATGTTTGAGCTCTTCCAAAGTGATAGAGACACGGTCAGTAGCAGTACGCTAATAAAGCTCACTCTTGCAATCGTATTTGTCATGTTTACCCCACAGGAAAGAAGCCTAAGTAACGTTTTACAAAATACAGCGCGGCTAGATTTTGAATCGCTAAGCCAATCGCGATGGCCCAAGCTGCACCCAGAACGCCATAGAATTGAGATAGAGCAATTAGCAGCAAGATAGAAACAACTCCAGACACGATAGTGATGTACTTCATCGTTTTTTCGTGCCCGCTCATGAGTAATAGGAAACCAACCGAGCCTGTTGCCACGTTGATTAATTGCCCTAAAGATAGTGCGATAAGGAGTGGGGCAGCAGCGACAAACTCTTTGCCAAATAACTGCATCACAAACTCAGGGAACAAGACACAAACAATCACCGGAATGGTTGCGGCTGCGACATTTGCACGGCACGCAAGACGGCTAAGATTACGTAATCGATCCATCTTGCCCTCTTTGTAGAGTGAGGCAAACATAGGCGCGACAACGAAGTTGATGGTGATGAGGACAAAGCCAATGAGCAATGATGTCCTCTGTGCTGCGGCAAGTAAGCCAAGGTCAGAAGTTGAGATGAAGAACCCTGCAATGACTAAGCTTCCCCACTGGACTAGATTGGTGAAGATACTTCCAATCCAGACTTGTTTGGCTGAATAGGAGAGTTCGCTGTTTGCACCCGTTTTTCCATGCTGATATTCGCCAGAACGAACCCATTGAAGCGTCGACTGTAACGCAACAATCGCTGCCGCAATTAAGAGTAACGTCATCAATGTATCTGTGGTGATCAACAATGATGGCCTTGCAGCAACAATCAACAGCACCATAAGAAAGCTGACGCCCAATTGCAGTGCGATAAGAGATGAAATCATTCTCTTGCTTGCTTGTAGCACTCGACTGTTGGTTTGACCGATCACGAGAAGAGGAATAGCCGCAAGCGCGAATATAAGTGAGAAATCAGATACGTTAGTGGTGTTGAGTTGGCTTGGGAAGGTGATAAACGCCAAGTAAATAAGAGCACATGCGAGAAAGCTGAACAAAAGGCTGCGCACTAAAGCAATCCGATAATTGTTACTTTGCTCGATCCTGTTTTGGCTTTTAAACGCAATGGCATTGAACTTAACCAGAGAAATGTTGAAGCCCAATTGAGCAATAATGGCGACTAAGGAAACAAGGTTAAACAGATAAAAGAACTGACCCGCGGTGTTGGCGTCAGAGTATCTTGATACTACTAGGGTGAGCAAGAAAGCGAAGAAAGCGGCGAGGGCTTTTACTATCCCGGTCGCGGCACCGAGTGAGAAGAACTGCTTCTTTTCACTTGGTAAGTTTTGGAGCTTTTGACTAATAGATTGAAGCATAGAAAACCTTAGTTATAGATGCTGTTTAACGCTAAACGTTGTTTCTCTTCACTGAACGCTTCGTTGAGCCCAATCGTGTATGGATGAAAGTCAATTTCATGGTAATGGTTGATGCAATGAGTCAACTGCTTCGCCATGTCATGAGGACTTTGTGCTAAGAACGGATAATTCAGGTCTTTCGTTGCGCCGATAGAACGAATAACCATAGGTAAATGCATTTTTGCGGCTTCAAGGATGGTGAGTGGCATTCCTTCCCAAGCGGCGGTATGCAAATACAAATCTGAGTTTTTCAGTAAGCTCACGACTTCATTACGTGGAATCATCCCTGTTACTGTTATCCCATGACTACGCAACTGATCTTCGAGGTCTGTATCACCTCCGCCAATCCAAGTGATATCGAACTCGCGTGTTAGGTCGGATTGTTTGATATGACTTAACGTGTCGAGCAGGAATTGCGGATCTTTTTGTGGGGCGACTCGGCCAAGCACTACAAGTTTTAAGCTGGATAGCGTTTCGCTTTTTGGTCGTTCGTTACTCTCATAAGTGACGTAGTTATTGAGCAACTCTGCTCGTTTTGCACCAATGCTGACAGCCAAATCGCACTCACGCTGACTGCAACCTGCGACAACATCAATCTTGTTCATTTGGACTTTTTCTAACGTCTTATATACGTAGCGAGCAAAACCGGAGATATCTTCACGCTCAAACGCATAACAATGTGGTGTGTAGATTAAACGGGCATGGCCGATCTTTAAAAAGCGCCCTAAGAAGCCCGCTTTACTAGAATGCAAATGAACAATATCTGGCTTTAATTCACTGATGAACGCGTTCGCATCTTTCATAAATTGCAATAAGCCACCTTCGACCCATTTCGTATGTTGGAAAACATGATTATTGGACTCGTTCGTCATGTCATTTGAGCGTGCACGGGCGAGCAATGAGTGTTCAAAAGGTTCAGAACGTGACGAATGGACGTAGCTATAAAGTGCGGTTTGGACCCCGCCACCAAAGGCTTCGGTAATGTGTAATACTTTTTTCATGCTGACTTCGTCCCTGGTGTTTGCTTCCACTTATTTTTGAAAGCTTCACGCTCTTGTTCTGAGTAAACATGGCGATAAAGAGGGAGGTCATACATGTAAAAGAGCTTGGAAAAGTCGTAGTGTTCTTTGAAGTACTGGTGGATGTTGGAATACCACTTGTTCTTTGCTTCATTACTGTTTTTAAGTATGAAGTCATCAAGTTGAAGAAACTCACCAATCTCTTGATCGAGCGAGCTCAGTTGCTCACATTTGATCAAGATAACGCTCGCTTGATCGTTGTTAAACGTATAGAAAGGTTGTGTGTTATCCAGTTCTTGGCGTAACACATCAATGTTGAAGTTGCGCTTAAGTTCGTTATCAAACCAGTTAGCGAAGTAATTCAGGTTGATGTAGTTATCGAAGCAATGCTCCAAGTGTTTGTAGGTCACATCCATATCGCGATGAATCGCGTCATTTTTCTTACCTTCAATAAACTGAAGATGTAAGTCTTGGAAAAAGCGAGAGAAAACGGTCGCGATAGGATCACGAACGAGTGTAACGATTTTAATGCGTTCGCGTTTTTGTAAGATGCGTTTACGCTTGTTTAAGACTAAGCGATACATGGTGCGATTTTTAAAATCAAAGAACTTACTTACATCCTTTTTGTTGTGATACATGTGAAATTCTTCATGATCATCAAAGGTATGGATGTGGTAACTTGGTATTTTTCTTTCACCTAACGTGTGCTCAATAGACGAAGAGCCGACTTTGCCCATTTGATAAACCAATACGAAATTGTCGGCTTGAAGTTCTCGGTTTTTTTCAAATTGTCGAGAGATTGAATATTTCATTTATCCTATCCTTGATAACTATAAATTCGTTGTTCCGCGGCGTTTATTGATTGTTTGTTATTGGCGGAATCGGTAATTCAGATTGATGGTGATGATCAGTTTGTTTTTGCTGTTCTGTCTGAAGACTATGATGCCGTTTTTTGCTCATCATGACGGGTAGTAAAAGTATTAAAATGATGGTGGTGTTAACGGCAACGAAAAACACCATAATCAGTGCATAGATGGAAAGTAATAGGCTTTTTCTGTTGTCTTTCAATGTGTTGAAGCAAAACTTCATAAATAAGAAATAACCACCAAACAGCAAAGCGATACCAAGCAAGCCATATTCGATTGAAGTGTCGAGAATGAAGTTGTGGGTGTAAATCGCGAGCTCATCGTAATTGAAGTAGTTGATCATATAGTTAGGTAGCATCTTTGCCCCAACGCCTAAAATAGGGTGTTGAAGTAAGATGTCTAAGCCATTTGCTAGCAGCAATTTACGGTGTAAATTGGAGACCCAACGAGCTTCACTTTGATTCGCAAACAGGATGTCTTCTTGGGTTATTTCAAGCTTGTCTGCGAATTGATCAAAGCCAAAATAAAGCGTGGTAGACACGGTTGCCAATACAATTAAGGTGCTCGCGATTAATACTGTCCATGTATAAGTCTCGCTAATAGTCTGGCGTATCAGCCGTTTAATAAGCAATTGATCAACAAAGACTAATAAACAGAAACCGAGCAGTGCTTTTCTCTCTTGTGAGAGTAGAAGTAGAGCAAAAGCAAACAGCATTAAGAAAGGGAATGCTCTAATTCGGTCGCGATACAAATAGAGTAGGGAACAGAGTACGCCGAAAGCATACTTACTTACGCCAAGTAGCTTAAAACCGCTGTGGTAACCTTGCGCGAAGTGCCATGCTGCCACCAGAGAGCAAATCAGCACAAGACAATAAGTGAGGTATACCATCACCCGTTCATCATCAAATACTCTATAGGCGAACAACACACCTAATAAACTGAGGATCGCTATCCACTGTACCGTCTCGGTAATCAACGGTAGTAGAGGTACACGGTTGAGAAGGCCATTGATAAATACGTAGCTGGTAAACAGCAGTAAGAAGCCGATACAAGGGTGAAACAGCTTATGCGCCTTACCTTCAATCACCACAAGCGCTGCTAATCCTAATGACAGCAAACTCGCAATATCAGACGGTGCTAATGCAACTCCACCGGCTCTAACTTTTACTGGAACAAAGAAAAGAGCCAGAGTTATCGCCGCCAGTAGAGCGACACGGTTACTTGCTGGCGCAAAGTTGTTGGTAAATACCATAGTATCCATCTCGGAACTTGTCGATAGTGTAGAGCTTGGCGCGATTCACTGAATATTCGCTTGCTTGTTGGTAAAGCTCTGCGGTGTTACACAGCTGCGTGAGTTTCTCGGCTAGTTGGTCTGGTTGGCCGACTTTAAATAGGTAAGTATCGCTACCCATGACTTCATCTAGCCCAGGCACATCAGAAGAGAGAACAGGCAAACCAGCAGCCATGGCTTCAACCGCGGCTAAACCGAAGCCTTCCACATGTGAAGACTGAACATATACGTCCATATCAGACAAGAAGGCGGGAATGTCCGAGACAACACCATGGAAGTGAACGCGCTGAGTAATATTGAGCTCTTGGCTTAGAGATTCGAGTTCACTTCGCTTAACGCCATCCCCCGCTAAGTGGAGATGATAGTGTGAGGGGAGTTGGGCAGTGGCGCGAATCAGCGTCTCATGATCTTTGTGTTCATGCAGACGGCCCACCATTCCGATGTTGATCGTCGATTTGCCCATAAGTTGACTGCCTGATTTTACCGTAAGAGGAAAGCGAGCTAAATCCACACCGTTATGCACGACACGGTATTTATGTTCAAAATGCGGCATGAACTTTACCAGCTCTTCTTGTACTTTTTCACTGATGCTCACTGTAAGGTTATGGCCGCGATACAGAAGGAATTCCATAAACTTAAACAATGGATAGTCACGACGGCGATTGTATGAGCAATGCTCGGTCTGAATTCGCTTTTTACCCACAGCGAGTAATGCGAGGTAGATTGATGGGTATAAATGCCCATGCACGAGATCTGGCCAGCGCAACAAAGTCCATTTCTCTTTGAGAGAGAGGGTTTGCCAGTTAAAGCATTCAATGTTCTTGGAAGTGAGCTGCTCTAAATAATCGTTGTCATCACAGAGTACGAGAACTTTGATCTCATACTCAGATGTGTGCTCCATAACCAAATCAACGAGAAACTTTTGAGCGCCGCCGTTCTTGGATAGGTCATTGATAATGTGAAGTATTTTAGTTTTCATGACTTGGCCGCTAGATACTTTTGTTTGAACTTTTCAATTTCAGGCGCGGTAAAGAAATGCCTAGTCAGCGTTGACGAAAGCATTTCTTCAACAAACTCGGATTTTGGCTGATATGAGCTTTTAAACTCTTTAATCAATGGCGAATACCATTGTTGTCGGCTTGGTTTTCGTGAACGACAGTGACGTCTTGTTGCAGGAATTCACTAATGGCCTGTTGTGATTGATCGAGCTTATCGATACGAATCACCATGAGTGAGAAGTTACGATTTTGATAGGTTTGATAACCAAGCTCTTGATCGAAAGGCTGAGCGAAAACATCGATGCCTGTCAGCGCTTTGATTTCATTATCAAACCACTGGAGCGGATATTGGTGGTTTACGTGTTCTTCAAACGCTTCATGAAGCAATTGAGGGCGTTCGGAACGCACTGCACTGTCGTCTTTCAGGTACTTATCCGCCATCCAAAACGGTAATGACTGAAAGAACATGGAGATGTTTCGACCCACCGGCTCTCTAACTAGGGAGATAATACGTACTTGTTGCTTACGCTTAAGCATATTGACCATGATGGCTCGCTTCAAAATGCGTTTCACATGGTTAGTGATGGGTTTATGCAGCTGAGCTCGAACGGGTGAAATCTGTTTACCAGCTTCAATCGACATCAAATCGTGCAGGTGAAGCGAATTTGGGATCGACTTTTCCAGTGCGCTAGAGCCCACTTTGCCCATTTGATAAATGAGTACAGGTTCTGCTTGGCTTTTGAGAAGCTGATACCACTGCATACTTTGATTAGTAGGCGTATTTTTGGACATAAAGCGCTTCTCCTTCCTTAGATTTTGCTTGAGTGATCAGAACGCCAAGTGATGGTATTGAATGTTGAATTTGTTTGGATAACGCCACATTAACCAGTGATGCTTTGGTGGATTCAGATCGAATGACCGTAATCAGTCCGTTGGCTTTTTGCCCAAGGATTAACGCGTCGCTCACCGAGAGCAGTGGCGGGGTATCGATGATGATGCGGTCGTATTTACTCTTGAGGTACTCAAGGAGTTTTTCGAACCGCTCGGAAGCTAATAATTCTTGCGGGTTGGGTGGAATAATGCCTGCTGGCAACACATCCAAGTTCGCCTCGTCACTACGAACAATACACTCACTTAAAGGCGTATCCATGGTAAGAATATTAGTCAGTCCCGGGTTTGATTCAGGAAGATTGAATCGCTTAGCCAATGATGGTCTGCGTAAGTCGCAATCAATAAGTAGCACCTTCTCCATCGTCGAGAAAGAAACGGCCATATTGATGCTCGTGGATGTTTTGCCTTCTTCCGGTATAGCAGAGGTAAAGGGCAATACTTTTTGTTTCGTGTTGGTCAGTCTCAGTAATAGTGAGGTTCGAACCGAGCGACAAGCTTCACTAAATAGCTTTTCATCCTGATCTAAGTATGCCGAATAGGTCACTCCGCCTTGTCTTAAGTTGCGTTTTTTAACCTTTGGAATAGTGCCAAGACAAGTGACTCCAAGTTTGTCTTGTACATCCGATGAGGTGCGAATCACTTCTCGTAATGTTTCCAAGATGATCACAAGCGCACACGCGATAGCGAAACCAAAGAGGGTTGCAATCAGGACTAACTTCATGCGTTGAGGCGCAATAGGGAAGAGTGGCACGATTGCAGGATCGGTAAATCGCGCCGTAACGTTTTTGTAATCGCTGGTTGCGTTCGTCTCTTTTTCGCGGTTTAAGAATGCTTCGTACAAGTCTTTGTTTGATTCCACTTCGCGCTTGAGTTGCTCGTAGCGTGCTTTTTGTGAGCCCAACATTTGGAAGTCAGACTTCTTGCTGTCTAGTTCTGCTCGTAACAAATCTTCTTGTGACTTAGCAGCGAGTAAGTCTTGTTGTTTACTAAAGGAAATTTCGCGAATCAGTCGTTGCGTTCTTGCTTGAATCGAAGCTAACTGTGCTTTCGCTTGGATCATACGATCGTGTTTTGGACCGTATCGTTGAGAGAGTTCAGAGACGTTTTTGGCCGCTTGGGCTTCTGAAAGCTTTAAATCACGAATCTGTGCTTGGTTGGCAAATTCGTCGATCGACAATAGGCTATCTAAGTCTTGAGATGACTTACGTTTTAGCAATTCAATCAGAGTTTGGGCTTCGATACGTTTATTGACTGCGGCGTTCAATTTACGGTTGAGCTCTTCGAGTTCGTTAGCGTAAATATCATCAATGCCATTAATATCGATGAGTCCTTCCTGCATCAAGAAGTCTTGTAAAGCTTGTTCAGAAGCTCTTAACCGTTCTTCGAGCTTCTGTGAGTTATTGGTTAGCCAAGTCGCTGCATTTTGTGTCACAACGAGCTTTGCTTCGAAGTTAGCGTCGATATAAGCCTGACCAACGGCGTTTGCGATGGTTGTCGCTAATTGAGGGTCAGTCGAGCGGAAACGAATTCTCACCAACTGCGTATTGCGTACTGGCTCAATCTCAAGTTTTCTCTTGAAGGTTTGGAGTGCTTGATAATAAGGCTTACTGTGTTGCGAGGTTTCCTTTGGATTCGGTGCAACATGAAGTAAGTCCTGTACAAATGGGATGGCTTTTACTTCATCTATCTTCTGCTTCAAGCCGCTGGCACTGGTAAACTCCGGGTGCTTGGTCAAGTTTAACTGTGTGATCACTTTGTCAGCGATATGGTTTGATTTCAGGATCGCAATTTGAGTTTGGAAGTACTCTTTTTTGGTCGTATCTACACCGTAAACTTCCTCTATCGAAAGGGCGCTTTTTTGTTCGTCTTGGATAAGAAGGGTTGCCGTGGCTTGGTATACCGACTTCTTAGAATAGATATACCAAGTACAGGTCAAAGAAAAAATGATGGTGAAAGCGAGAATGCTCAGCCAGTTTTTTTTGAGTGTTCTAAAGTGATGCCCAAAACGAATCAACTCGACGTGATTCGAAGAAGGGTGAGTAGAATGAGTTCCGTTCATTGAATTGCCTGTCATTAGAAGAAGCTCTGATCGATAAATACAATGTCGCCAGGTTCTACAGAGCGCTGCATGCTGACGCTTTCCACGGTTTTACCCGTGTTGTGTTGGGTTAGGTTAATGCTTTTGCGAGAGGCTCTATCGGTTAAGCCACCCGCAAGGGCGATAGCTTTCTCTATGGTTAAACCGGGTTGATATTCAAATCCACCAGGCTTTCTCACTTCGCCATTAACGTAGAAAAGTCGAAAGCTATTGATGGTTACCATTACCTTTGGGTTAATCAGATAGTCGCCTTTTAACCCCGTTTCTATTTCGTATTTAAGCTGTTTAGGGGTTTTGTTGATGGCCTTGATGCGTCCAAGGTATGGGTAATCAAAATAGCCGTCTGAAGTGATCAGAATGTTCTTTATAGAAAGATCTTCCTCACCGTAGACTTGAACCGAGATGGTGTCACCAGTGTCGAGTAAGTAATCTTGCTCATTGGTACTGGCAAAAGAAGGTGTGCTAAGAAGCACAAGTACTAAGCCAAATAACGTTGCTAGTAAGTTCATTCACATTCCTTGTTACAAAGAGAATCGAGCACTAAGAGACCAAACGTTTTGGTCAAAGCTGTAGCCTTGCCAGTTGGAGGTCTTATCTTGGTAGCGCCAATCTGCTTGAAGTAAAACCCATCGTTTGATTTGGTAATCGAGCCCGGCAGAGAGGGCATAGCGGTCTTCTTTACGAGTGACACCGGTGTAGTCATCCTCTTGATAAAGCGCACCTAAGCGTGTCGTGAGATAACTATTCCAATCGTGCTTGAGGTTTAACTGATAGCGAGTTTGTAAGTCGTAATCACCATCTTGATCTGGGCTCACTGCGGCTTGAGTGGTTTTGAGCGTAATCAACGAGTGCTCTTGAGGTAGCCACTCTAAACCGATGTCCCAACTGAAGCCGTTAAAGGTCTCGCGTTGATGGCTGTCAAAGTCTTTAATTTGATAACCTAAACGGGCGATACCTTTGGTTTTCCCTGTGACTTCCCACTGTGCGCCGGTGTAGTAGAAACCAGAGTAACTGTCTTTTGATGGCACTGAAGGATTGTCTGAAAGGTAATCGGTGCTCATTTGTTGAGTACCAACCAACCAATATGTTCTTGGTGTTGCTCGAAGATAAAACTCTAGGTGCGCGTTTGGGGCGCGAAAGTCGTTGTATTTGGTCTTGGCGTCAGGTTTTCCCGGTAAGC
Source organism: Vibrio sp. B1ASS3 (assembly GCF_905175355.1). NCBI lineage: Bacteria > Pseudomonadati > Pseudomonadota > Gammaproteobacteria > Vibrionales > Vibrionaceae > Vibrio > Vibrio sp. B1ASS3. The sequence continues at coordinate 1,567,851 of NZ_HG992743.1, read as the reverse complement.
CATCACGGTAGTTTTGGTAAGTTTTGTCTCGATAGCCAACACCCAATTCAAGCCTACCTTTTGAGCCTTCAGAGCCAAACACATAGTTTGTTTTCAAGTCGTTGCGATGAAACTCAACAGGTTCGTTTAATAAGCTGCCTTGCCCTTCGGTAAAGTCTTCCCCTTTTTCTTCATGCTGCGCCCGAAACTGATAGTCAACCACTAGACGATTGCGGTGGTTGAACTCGAAAAAGTTGGTAAATTGAAAGGTGTGGTCGTCGTAATCATTCTGCTCATCGGAAGAGAAACCGGCACTCAGCTTGTACAATATATTTGCTCGATATTGATTACGTTCAATTTTAGCCAGCAGGGCAGGCTCTACTCCCCAAATGTTGACCGATTCGATGTTCTCTCCACGATCGGCTTTGTTGATGTTGTCATCACCTTCGTAGAACACGCCTAAGGTCGGGATGAACTCAATCCCAGAATCCGTTTTATACGCCATTGGGTCAGCGTTCGCAGAAAGCGAAGCCAAAGCAATCGACACAAAACCGGCCGCTTTTGTCATGTTGATGAACTTAGTACGCATTGGAACCAGTAAACCCTTTGAAAATTGTAAGGAAGATGATCTTGATATCCAACCAAACCGACCAGTGGTGGATGTAGTCCAAGTCGAACTCGACGCGTTTTTCCATCTTGTCGAGCGTGTCTGTTTCACCACGATAGCCGTTGATTTGCGCCCAGCCAGTGATGCCCGGTTTTACTTTGTGGCGAAGCATGTATCGGTCGACAATCTGACGGTACTCTTCGTTGTGCGAAACCGCATGAGGACGTGGGCCTACGATGGACATCGTGCCTTGAAGAACGTTGATAAACTGCGGTAACTCATCAAGAGAAGTTCGGCGAAGAAACCCACCGAAAGGCGTGATACGTGGGTCATTCTTGGTGGCTTGTTTTACGTCACTACCTTGTTCCATCGTGGTCATTGAGCGAAATTTCCAGACCTCGATTTTTCTTCCATCCAAACCGTAGCGGAATTGTTTGAAGATCACCGGACCTTTAGACGTCGCTTTTATGCCGATAGAAATGGCGAGCAAAATTGGGGAAATAAGTAGCAAGATGATGCTAGATAAGATGATGTCTTCTAATCTTTTTACCCATGATGAGATACCTGCAAATGGCGTATCAAATACACTCAAGGTTTGAACTTGGCCGATTTGATCCCAGCGCGAATGCAGTAAGTTGTAAGTGAAGAAATCAGGGATGAGATAGGTATTAGCAGTGGTATCCGAAAACTGATTCAGAAACAGTGCAATACGTTCATTAGCGTGCATTGGCATCGCGATGTAAACGTAATCGACTTCGCCACGCTTTGCTCTTTCAAGTGCTAGCCCAACGTTGCCTTTGATTGGGTACTCCGACTCAGGTAAACGCTCTTTCGATCGCTCATCATAGAAACCATCAAACAACACGCCATGCTCTGCATGGTTCTTTAATTCGTTGGCAAGGGTGAGACCATGAGGTGTTTGACCTATGATGATTGCGGTACGTGTGTTGTATCCGAGCTTTCTCATGTAAGCCAGCGCGACTCGAAAGAGTGTGCGCCATGAGAGGAGAAGTACAGGCGTAATCAATAGCCAAGTCGCAAGAATATAACGTTCAAATAGAGTATGGACGTGCGAGAAATAGAGAACCATAAATAAGAATGCGCAAGTCACAAGCCATGAGACACAAACGATGAAGACTTGGTCTTTGAATAAGCTGGTACGCCAAGAGCGGTAGAGCTTGCCACTTTCAGCAATGATGAAGAAAGTCACGCTGCTGACGAAAGACAGAATAACGTAGTCCTTTTCAATCGACGTGTTGGCGTCATTCAGAATTAAAAACAGCATGAATGAGACGATGACTGCAAGGTCGGTGAGGCGATAGAGAAATGCAAATTCCACCTCATGAGAACGAATAAGTCCTTTATGTTTCATATCCTAATTTCCTTTTCGGTACGTTACCTTTCCTCAGCGACCGAACTCGATAGTGTTGATTTAGTGTTTGAATAGACAGAGAAGTACTCAGGCGACTTGCTTCCGACGTTATAAACTCAGGCTCTTATAATTTTCGAGATAAGTTTAAAAACTCACGTTATTTCGGTAAGTGGAAATAAGAATGAAATTTAGAGGTTGGGCTGACTTTGGAGGTTTAAGACAAAGTTGGTACTTAGGCTGTAGGAATGAGAAAAAGTATTATATGGATGGATTTTCCATAAAAATTTAGGCTTATGTGGAGGCTTATCGAATGTATTATTTCTCTTCAATAAAAATAATACGTTAGTGGCGGGATAAAAAAATCCCTCTCGAATGAGAGGGATTGGTAGCAAGCAAAGGTGAAAGAGTTTTTACTCGAAATCTACGCCGTTTTCTTTGTGTAGTCGGCGGCATGCACGGCCATCGCTGTGGAATAGATGACAACGGTACGCAGGGATACCAATTTCAAGTTTGTCACCAGTTTCAACTGGTAGTGTGTCTGGTTGACGGTAGATAACGTCAGCGTCTGCGCCTTCTAGGTTTAGGTAAACCTGAGTTTCGTTACCTAGTTTTTCAACGATCATCACTTCACCGTGAATCGTCGCGTCAGCTTCAACCGCTTGAACTAAGTGCTCAGGGCGAATACCTAGTGACATACGGTCACCACGGTTAACTGTTGTGCCATCGACTGGAATCCAGAACGACACACCGTTAGAAAGTTGTACTTTTACGCGCTCTGCTTCGACTTCTTCAATGAATACACTCATGAAGTTCATTTTTGGAGAACCGATGAAACCAGCTACGAAACGGTTTTGTGGGTAGTGGTAAAGCTCAAGAGGCTTACCAACTTGCGAAACGTAACCGCCGTCTAGAACAACGATTTTGTCTGCCATGGTCATTGCTTCAACCTGATCGTGCGTTACGTAGATCATGGTACAACCAAGTTGGCGCTGAAGTTTCGTGATTTGAGCACGCATGTTTACACGCAGTGCTGCATCCAAGTTTGATAGTGGTTCATCAAGAAGGAATACGTCTGGCTGAGACACTAGCGTACGACCGATAGCAACACGTTGACGCTGACCGCCAGAAAGTGCTTTTGGTTGACGGTCCAGTAGGTGACCAAGCTGTAGGATTTCAGCAGCGTGTTCTACGCGCTTGTCCATTTCTGCTTTGTCTGCTTTTGCTAGTTTCAGACCAAATGACATGTTGTCATATAGGTTTAGGTGTGGGTAAAGAGCGTAAGACTGGAATACCATACCAACACCACGTTTGGATGGTTCTACGTCGTTCATGCGCTGGTCACCAATATACAAATCACCTGAAGTAATGTCTTCAAGACCGGCAATACAACGTAGCAGGGTAGATTTACCACAACCTGATGGCCCTACGAAAACCACGAATTCACCTTCGTGGATTTCCAGATCTACGTTCTTAGAAATCAGTACGTCGCCATACGCTTTACAAACATTTTTTAACGTGACACTCGCCATGTAGCTCGTCCTCGATCAATTTTTATTATTCACCGCTCATCATTATATGAATTATCTAGCGAGCAGTAACAGTAGGAATCGGTAAGTTATTGTGATTGGTAAGAAAAACAGGGTAGTACTCCAAATGTCCTGAACTGGAGCACTACCCACCATAGCCAAATACGAGTTTCTCTCCCCCACATTATTCGTGTTGTCTCCCCCGTGAAATAATTACCACAAACAACACCAATAATGACATTCCACTCGTATGGCAATGAAAAACCAGCAAATCTTTTTTACCTATAGGGTAGGTACTGCTGGGAAAGGGTTCTTACCATCCACTCTTGGATGACTGCAGTTTCTAAGATTGTGTTCACTGCTACATCCTCCTAATCGAAATAATTGTAGGGGGAGTAGGCAGGGAGGAGGCAAAAAGTAGTAGTAGAGGTGGAGTTGGGCGGAAGTCACATTATTGCGCGACCTAAAGTTGAATTCGATCACAGGAAGTATTCGTTTTGTGATTTGAGTCTCTAACCCTTGGCGATTCAGATCACGAAAATACGTCATAATTGCAAGGGCGTAGGGATTAGGAGGATGAGACATATGGGATTATTTCAGATGATATATGTCGAAATACGGCTGAACCTCAATGGACTAGCCCTACATCAAAAATATAAAAAGGATACGAACATGAAAAAATTAAGCGCTGCAGCACTAGGTACTCTTGTTGCTCTGGGCTCTTTCGGTGCAAACGCTGCCATCGAAGAAGGACAACTTACTATCTGGATCAACGGTGATAAAGGCTACAACGGTCTTGCAGAGGTTGGTAAGAAGTTTGAAGAAGACACTGGTATCAAAGTAACAGTGGCTCACCCAGACGGCCTACAAGATAAGTTCCCTCAAACTGCAGCGACAGGTGATGGTCCTGATATCGTATTCTGGGCACACGACCGTTTCGGTGGTTATGCAGAAGCTGGTCTACTTGCTGAAATCAAACCTTCTAAAGAGGTTCAAGAAGGTATCGTTGATTTCGCTTGGGATGCAGTACGTTACGACGGCAAATTGATCGGCTACCCTGTAGCGGTTGAGTCTCTATCTCTTATCTACAACAAAGATCTAGTTCCAAACCCACCTAAGACTTGGGAAGAAGTTGCTGCGCTAGACGCAAAACTTAAGAAAGACGGTAAGTCTGCAATTATGTGGAACCTAAAAGAACCGTACTTCACATGGCCATTAATGGCTGCTGATGGTGGTTACGCATTCAAGTACACTTCAACTGGCTACGATGTTAAAGATGCTGGTATCGCGAACGAAGGCGTGAAAGACGCAATGAACTTCGTGAAAGGTCTTGTAGACAAAGGCGTTATCTCTGCAGATATGGACTACTCAGTATCTGAGTCTGCGTTCAACCAAGGCACTGCGGCGATGACTATCAACGGCCCATGGTCATGGGGCAACATCGAGAAGTCTGGTGTGAACTACGGCGTAACAACGCTACCTAAGTTCCAAGGTCAATCTTCTAAGCCATTCGTTGGTGTTCTAACTGCTGGTATCAGCACTGCATCACCTAACAAAGACCTAGCAGTAGAGTTCATCGAGAACTACCTACTAACTAACGACGGTCTACGTATGGTTAACAACGATAAGCCACTTGGTGCGGTTGCTCTAAACTCATTCCAAAAAGAGCTAGATTCAGATACTCGTATTGCTGCAACAATGGACAATGCGATGAACGGCGAAATCATGCCAAACATCCCACAAATGAACGCATTCTGGGGTGCTGCTAAGAACGCTATCATCAACGTTGTTGACGGTCGTCAAACTGTAGATGCTGCACTAGCAGATGCAGAAAAACAAATGACTAAATAATTCGGTAATACCCTTTTTAAGGAGGGGGCAACTCCTCCTTACTTTTCTATTTTTATCCTATATTCGCTAGCAGGTTCCCTATGCAGTCAGTTCAAGGTACAAATGCTATGACAGCACCAGACGCCAGCCTTCCGAGCAGCAAAAAAGTGTTTATCAAGTGGGCACTATTGGGCACAGTCGGCATTATCAATGGCTACGCAACAATCCTTATGTATTCTCGTGGTGAGATTGCGTTTGCACTCCTTACGCTCATTCTTACCGCTTTAGCGCTATTTATTTTTGGTAGTAAAAAGACCTACGCTCATCGCTATATCTACCCAGGTATTGCGGGGATGATCTTATTCATCCTTTTCCCTTTGGCTTATACCATAGGTCTTGCATTCACTAACTACAGCGCAAAAAACCAACTCTCTTTTGACCGTGCGCAGACCGTTTTGATGGACAGAACGTACCAAAGTGGCGACAGCTACCCGTTCACTCTGTACAAAACTGAGCAGGGTCACCAAATTGTAGTGAAGAAAGGTGAAGCGCTTTTAGCAACACCAACCTTTGAATTGCAAGGTTTCTCTGCAACGGATTTAGACTTAACACCAATCACAGAAGCGACAGGCGATAAAGAACCGATTAAAACGATCGTTAAAAACCGCAGTGCTCTGAGTGGCGTTGATTTACACATGCCGAACGGCGATGACATCCGTATGAGCGGTCTTCGTAAGTTTGCGGCAGTTGTTCCTCTTTACACGCTGCAAGACGATGGTGAGACGCTATACAACAATCGTACTCAAGAGACACTACGTCCTAATATGGATGTGGGCTACTACCAACCAGTAGACGAAAATGGTCAGTTTGTTGGTAACACGGTTTCTCCAGGTTTCGTGGTAACCATCGGTACGCACAACTTTGAACGTGTTTGGAAAGATGATGGCATTAAAGAACCGTTCATCAGCATCTTTATCTGGACGATTGTTTTCTCTGCGTTGACCGTTGTTTGTACACTAGTTATCGGTTTGGTACTTGCAAGTGTCGTTCAGTGGGAAGCCTTGAAAGGCCGCTCTGTTTACCGATTACTGCTTATTCTTCCGTATGCGGTACCAGCGTTTATCTCTATCTTGATCTTTAAGGGTCTCTTCAACCAGAGCTTTGGTGAGATCAACATGTTGTTGGAAGGGCTGTTTGGTATTAGCCCTGCGTGGTTCTCAGACCCATTCATGGCGAAAACCATGATCCTAGTGGTCAACACTTGGTTGGGTTTCCCTTACATGATGATTCTTTGTATGGGGTTACTGAAAGCTATTCCTGAAGATCTGTACGAAGCATCGGCTATTGATGGCGCAAACTTCATCACTAACTTCACTCGCATTACATTGCCGATGATGCTGAAACCATTAACGCCACTGCTGATTGCTAGCTTCGCGTTTAACTTCAACAACTTTGTACTTATCCAGCTATTGACGGGTGGTGGTCCAAACATGATTGGCACATCAGAGCCTGCAGGTTACACGGACTTACTTGTAAGCTACACGTACCGCATCGCATTTGAAGGTGCTGGTGGTCAAGACTTCGGTCTAGCAAGTGCAGTTGCAACGCTTATCTTCCTATTGGTTGGCGCACTAGCACTATTGAACCTACGTGTTACTAAAGTAGCTCAGGATTAAGGAGACAGAACAATGGCAATGGTACAAGGCAAGTCATTAAAATATCGTGTTTGGGCTACGCATATCGCAATGTGGGCGTTCCTAGCGCTGATTATCTTCCCACTGTTGATGATCATTGCGATCTCATTCCGTGAAGGTAACTTTGCAACGGGTAGCCTTATCCCAGACAATCCAACGCTAGACCACTGGAAACTGGCGCTTGGTATATCAATAACAAACGCAGATGGTTCAATTACACCACCTCCATTCCCAGTCATGACTTGGTTATGGAACTCAGTAAAAGTTGGCGGAATCTCAGCTATCTTGATTGTGGCGCTATCGACAACATCAGCTTATGCGTTTGCTCGTATGAAGTTCAAAGGCAAGAACACTATCCTGAAAGCGATGATGATCTTCCAAATGTTCCCTGCAGTATTGGCATTGGTTGCCCTATACGCATTGTTTGACAAGCTAGGTCAGTACATTCCGTTCCTAGGTTTGAACACGCACGGTGGTTTGATCTTCGCTTACTTAGGTGGTATTGCGCTTCACGTATGGACAATCAAAGGCTACTTTGAAAGTATCGACTCTTCATTAGAAGAAGCAGCAGCGCTTGATGGTGCAACGCCTTGGCAAGCATTCCGTCTGGTACTACTTCCACTGTCAGTGCCAATTTTAGCGGTAGTGTTTATCTTGTCATTTATCATGGTGATAGGCGAAGTTCCGGTAGCATCACTACTGCTATCTGATGTAAACTCGTACACTCTTGCGGTTGGTATGCAGCAGTACTTGTACCCTCAGAACTACTTGTGGGGCGACTTTGCGGCAGCAGCAGTACTTTCAGCTGTACCAATCACAGCAGTATTCTTACTGGCGCAACGCTGGCTTGTTGGTGGTCTAACGGCTGGTGGTGTGAAAGGTTAATCTTGGTTGGTCACTAAGATACAAAAGAATAACTAGAAAAGGGCGACCATTAGGTCGCCCTTATATTTAGCATCGATATTACGCTTTTGGTTTGGCCGCCGATCAGTAATATCTCGCTTTAATTGGCGTTACGCATAGCTGGCTGTTAGCTTAGTTCCTTACGCTTTAATCACTAACAGTTTCTTGTAACCATAGCCTGAGTTTAGACTCAGGTTTTTTTATGCCTATAGATTCACTTTGTCTTTATAACAGACACAGACTAACCAGTTTGCAATGCATTACACAGTGGCATCCGAATGCCGTGCGTATCACTTCACATAATTAGTGTAGGGGTATTCGAAAGGAAACGGTGGTGTACTCAGGGGAGGGCTTTAAAACTCGCGGCTAGATGGCGCACAGCCTACATATTGCAGCAGTGTGTACAAACTCTCCTGTTGCAATGCGACACGACGGAAAAGATCGGCAAATGTGGTATCGCCACCAAAGCAGGTCTGGATGTAGTGGTTAATTTCGTCTTCGTTATAACCTTCCACATACATGGTGCGCACCCACTGGTACTCGACCGCCTTTAAATTGGTCAATGTCTTTTCACTTAATGTGGTCTCTTTTAATCTCAAGATCCAAACTCTATCCAACACTAAAATTGTGCGTGGATTTAATCAAATCAAAGTGAAAGATTTATGACAATTTGAATCTAGTGTGAAGTGAATGACAGAACCATGACATTACTTCACACATATAGGGAGCAAACGATTACTTGGTAATCAATTTGGGGCCTTGGGGGCAAGTTATTTGAACGGTTTGAGCTATTTGAGATATTTGACGTGCGCTTCCATCTCTTCGCCAATTTGCTTACGCATGTTCATCAAGCGAATAGCCGATTGCTCTAGTGCTTTGTCTTCATCCGACTTAGGAATCCACTTCGGTACGTCGGTTGGTTTTCCGTCTTCATCGACCGCAACCATGATGACGATACAATGCGTCGTTAGGCGGTTTTTTAACTCTTTTGGATCGCTAGCTTGCACATCAATCGCGATATGCATTGAGCTACGACCTGTGTAAATGACCTTCGCGCTGACTTCGACTAAGTTACCGACATGAATCGGCGCAACAAAGCGAATACCACCCGCATACGCTGTGATGCAGTACTTGCCACTCCAAGCCGCGCTGCACGCGTAAGCGGCCAAGTCGATCCATTTCATCACGGCGCCACCGTGCACTTTACCACCGAAGTTTACGTCTCCCGGTTCAGCAAGAAAACGAAGGGTAATATCTCTTTGACCACTGCTCATCTGTCATTCCTTTGTGCGTTGTTACTCACTTCAATGTATCAATAAGGAATCGATACTGGAATAGCTAATGCAACAATATATTAACTTTTCTATCAACGTTTCAGATAAAACCATGAGATACAAAAAAGCCACGCTAATGACCGTGGCTTGTGAGATTGAATTACGATGTCGCTGGTGGTAAATCTGGGCTTGGCGATTGTATCTTCTTGCGAAGCTTAATTTGCGACAAGATAACGCCAGAGATAACCAGCATGCCGCCAATGATGTGGTAAACATGCACTTCTTCGCCGAGCATAGTTGAAGCGAGGGCTACCGAAACCACAGGCATCAGGTTCATGAACATGGCACTAGAATCCGCGCCAATCAAATCAATTGCTTTCACCCACATCAATGGGGCAAAGATAGACGCCGCAATACCCGCGTAAGCAATTAAAGGTAATGCGCTTTGGCTTGGCAGAAGTTGATCACTGCTCAACCATAACGGAGCAAGCATGACTAATGAGAAAAAGCCCTGCATGTAAACCAGAGTCATGCTGTTGAATGGCATCTTCCAGCGCTTAAGTAACACGCAGTAAATCGCGTAACAAAGTGCAGCAAGAAGCATCAAGCTGTCACCTTGTGTCATATCTTGATGTAGGAAGTAGGTAATATCGCCATGACCAAGCATAAATGCCAAGCCGCCAAGCGAAATCACGCCGCCCGCCACGCTCAACATAGAAATTGACTTACCTAGCAAGGGTACGCTCAGAAAAACACTGATAAGAGGAACAAGAGAAGTGATCAGTGCCATATTCGATGCTGTCGTCGTCAAACCTGCGTAGTAGCCCAACGATTGGTTTAGCACCATACCAAGCAGCGCAAGGCACGCGAGTTTTGGCAAGTAAGGGCGAATGACGTGACGTTGGCGGATTACGGCAGGTAAGCAAAATGGCGTCAGAAGCACCATAGCGACAAACCAACGGTAGAAACTCATTGCACTCGGTTCGATGGCACTTGCTGCCATTTTATTTACGATGGAATTCCCACCCCAAATCATGACAGTAAAAAACGGAAGCAAATAAACCATGAGAACCTCATCGCACAATAATTAATGGCGCTAGTCTGACAGGTCTTTATAATGAAAAGTATCTCTGGAAAGACATCGTAAGCGATAGGAAGACAATTTTGAAAAAGACCACTAGGAATCTTCATCCTTCATTATCAATTGAACAGGCACCATCAGATGTGTTTATGAATTTTGAAGCCTTTCTGTCGAATACTGAGACTCGGATTCATAGTCACCCTTGGGGACAAGTGCAGTTGATAAGTGGCGGCATTCTAGAAATGGATGCAGAAGACACACGCTTTTTAGCACCACCACATCTGGCTATTTGGGTGCCTGCCGGAATTCGTCATACCAGCTATAACCGTAAGCCATTGGAATACTGTTCTTTAAATATCGCACCAGAGCTAACGCAGCACTTCCCTTCTAAAACCAGTCTGATCAAGGTAACGCCAATAGTGTCTGCAATCGTGGAAGATTTCCGTCAGCGCGACATTAACGTGGCAAAGAGTGAAGAAGACAAACGCATCGTACAGGTACTGCTTGATCAGTTAGCGAAGCAAGAGGTTGAGCATCACTTCTTGCCAACCACAGACAACAAATATCTGGAACCCATCCTAAAAGCCGTCGAAGAAGCGCCAACGGATGAGATTAGTTTGGGAGAGTGGGCGGAAAAGGTGCATACCACCGAACGTACGTTAGCTCGCCATTGCCAAAGTGAGTTAGGGATGAGCTTTACTGAATGGCGATTGCGAGTTCGTTATCTGCATTCAATGGAGCTGTTAAGAAAAGGGCAAACGGTAAAAGAGGTGGCGTTGACGTTAGGCTATAACCAAGCCAGTCCGTTTATTGCCATGTTCAAGAAATACTCCGGCATTACACCGGAGCAATATAAGAACCGCTTGTTATAGCTGAGCGAGAACGTAGTCTAAACTGCCTACAACTGCTGCAACTTGAGCATCGTTACACTCTTCATCAGTCACTTTCGGGCTGTCTGGGTAAACTTCTGTTGTGGTGCCGTAAGTGCAGTTGGTTACGCCGCCACACAACCCCAGTTTTACCATTGGGTAATTAATCACACCAAATTGCACCACTGGCGAGCCAATAATTTCGCCTTTATCGTCAGCAGGTGCAATGTGCGTTACCTTCGCTACTGACTCGATGACTGCTTTTTGGAACTCTGGTTGCGGGTTTTCTGTATCACCGACCGTGTAGAAACCATCTGGGATCATGCCTTCGATATATTCAAGGCCATCACGCGCCGCAAGTGCAGGGCGGAATTCGGTTTCATCAGAATCGGTGGTTTCGTGCAGGTCGATGTGCATTAGAACATCACCCAAGGTCACAACCAGCTTAATCAAGTTTGCTGACTCTTCCGCAGGGCTATCTGCATAGAAAGAGCGGTTTGGGTCGATCGCATTTGGGTTCCAGCGGTTAATCACTTCGTAACCCCAAGGGCTAACACATGGCGCAACGACAATGTTGAAGTGTTCTGCATAACGTTCAGCTTGTGTATCAACAAACTTCAGTGCGCCGTGCACACCACTTGTCTCGTAGCCGTGTACGCCGCCAGTGACCAACACAACAGGTTTTGCTGCATCCCAGTTACGAGTCTTGATACAAAACAGAGGGAAGCGTGCCTCGTCGTAAGAAAGTGCGCCGTATTGCTCAACATCAAAACGCTCGCGAAGGGCATCAATTTTGGTCACGACTTCTTCTTGGTAGCTACGTTTTACGTCACGTTGCTCACACCAAGCTTTGCGTTCTGCTTCGCCCCATGGCTGACCAGGGGTACCGATTGGGTAAGTGTATCCGCTTTTCATCTATACTTTTCTTTTGTGTGCTTGAAAGGTAAGACAAGACTAGTCCTGTCTCAAAGCCACATCAACACAAAACACAATTTGTGACCTTATTCTTTGCAGAATCATAACTTTGCTGAGTGATTTAATGGTGTTACATTTTGTTACTTATTCAATTCCATAAAAGAGATAAATAAATGGCTGGAGCAAGTTTACTAACACTGTTGGATGACATTGCAGCTGTATTGGATGACGTCGCATTGATGTCGAAGGTAGCGGCGAAAAAGACCGCTGGAGTATTGGGCGACGATTTGGCGCTAAACGCGCAGCAAGTATCGGGTGTTGCTGCCGAACGAGAAATTCCAGTGGTATGGGCGGTCGCGAAAGGTTCATTTAAAAACAAGTTGATACTTGTGCCTGCGGCGCTGCTCATTAGTGCGTTTATTCCTTGGTTGATCATGCCATTGCTCTTGATTGGCGGTTTGTTTCTCTGCTTTGAAGGCGCAGAGAAGATCTTAGAGAAACTATTCCCTCACGCTCATCAGCATGAAGATAACGCGGAAGAGTCCTCAGATGCGGGTGAATCCGTGGAAGAGTATGAGAAGAGAAAAGTGGCGGGCGCGATCCGTACTGACTTTATTTTGTCAGCTGAAATCATCGTGATTGCGTTAGGCACCGTCACAGGAACAAGTATCGTGACGCAGGTTTTGGTAGTAAGCCTGATTGCGATCTTGATGACTATTGGTGTCTACGGTTTAGTGGCTGGCATTGTTAAGCTCGATGATTTGGGCTTCTATCTAGAGCGTAAATCCAATGGCGAAGGTCTCAAAGCCAAACTCGGTGGGGCGTTAGTGGCGTTCGCACCGAAATTAATGAAGATGCTTGCGATTGTTGGTACTGCTGCGATGTTCTTGGTTGGCGGCGGTATTGTTGTTCATAACGTCCCTGCAATTCATCATCTGATTGAACCTATCCGTGGTCACACCATTGCTACTGCGATTGTACCGACACTGCTTAACGGTGTGATTGGTGTCATTGCTGGTTTGATTGTGGTTGCTGCTTGGACTGTGGTTGCTGCTTGGACTGTGGTTGAAAAGGTTCGCGGTAAATAAGCGCGAGTTGAGTCTGTAAGGCTGTATTGAAGCTAAAAGAAAAGGGTCATGCTTTTCCATATCGAATATGGTGGCATGACCCTTTTTCATTTCTTGAGGGCGATTATTTCACTTCCCACTCAATTTTTTCATTTGCGCGGATTGGCACAACGATGTCGCTGCCAAATGGCATCGTTTCTGGTACATCCCACGCTGCTTTTTCTAGCGTGACTGTATCTGTGTTACGAGCAATGCCGTAAAAATCAGGGCCATTCAAGCTTGCGAATGCTTCTAGGTTTTCTAGCTTGCCTTCGTTCTCAAAGACTTCAGCGTAAAGCTCTAGCGCTGCGTGTGCAGTGTAAGACCCAGCACAACCACAAGCCGATTCTTTTGCGCCTTTTGCGTGTGGCGCTGAATCCGTACCTAGGAAGAATTTCTTGCTGCCGCTTGTTGCTGCTTCGATAAGCGCTTGTTGGTGGGTATTGCGCTTAAGAATTGGTAGGCAGTAGAAGTGTGGCTTAATGCCGCCAACTAGCATGTGGTTACGGTTGAACAGAAGGTGGTGAGCGGTGATAGTTGCTGCAACGTTATCAGAAGCGTTGTTGACGAAATTAGCCGCATCCGCAGTCGTGATGTGCTCAAGAACGATTTTTAGGTTAGGGAAGTCGTTGACGATAGGAGCAAGAACCGTGTCTAGGAATTCTTTCTCACGGTCAAAAATATCAACGTGGTTGTGAGTGACTTCACCATGAACCAAAAGCAGCATGCCAACTTCTTCCATCGCTTCAAAAACGTGGTAGATGTTCTTTGCATCGGTTACGCCAGAGTCAGAGTTGGTGGTTGCGCCTGCTGGGTAAAGCTTTGCTGCAACGATTTTGCCTGTTGCTTTGGCTTTGCGGATTTCGTCTGGCGTGGTGTTGTCTGTTAGGTACAGCGCCATAAGAGGTTCGAATTGCTCACCGTGTTGTTCAGCAAGGATGCGATCACGGTAGGCTAGCGCCATTTCAGTATTAGTCACTGGTGGGACGGTGTTTGGCATGATCAGTGCGCGGCCGTTATAACGGCTAATATCGCGAACGGTATCTTTTAGAACTTCACCATCGCGTAAATGAACGTGCCAATCGTCAGGACGAGTAATAGTCAGTGTTGTCATTAATTGCTCCCACCATTAAAAAGTTATGTTTGGAGCCTAAACGCTGCATTTACCTCAAGAGCAAACGCTTGCGCTTAGGCGACAGGATGATAGTGGAATTGCACTTTCATTTCATCCCATTTTTCACATTTCTTTTTGGCAGGAGCTCAGTTGGTTACTTCATCGTCAACCAAAGCGCGTGAATGGTGCCTGGTAGGAAGAAGAAGAACGTTAGGATCAGGTTGATGAAGAAGTCTTTCTCTAGACCTTTTTCCATGTAAACCGCCACTGGTGGAAGGAAGATACAAAGTAGAATTAGAATCAGTTTATTAGTATCCATGGTCTATGCTCCGGATAGGTTATGTATAGTGTCAAAAAGTTGGCGAATTATGTGTGCGAAGTCACGTTTTGGCAATCCTTATTTCGTCAATACTGTGCAAATTTATGGAACTCTGTTCATAAAGTGAGACAAAAAAGAACGTTAAAGAGAGACAACGTCAATCACCTTGGGAAGATACCTTATAAAAATTGAGTTTTTATAGGCACTTGGGTCATTACTCTTATGAGGATATGATAGTCCAATAATGAGAAAGTACCTGTAGGAAGAAGGCTATGTCGCAATCAGTTTTGTCCCAAATTAATGTTTTTCCAGTCAAATCCGTCGGAGGTGTTGCCTTATCTTCCGCTTGGGTAGAAAAACAAGGATTGAGTTTTGATCGTCGATTTATGATTGCGACGTCAGATGGCTCAATGGTGACCGCTCGAAAATTCCCTCAAATGGTGACCATCAAGTCCGCGCTGTTGCCAGACGGAGTGGTGTTTACCAGTCTTGGCGAAGAGCCACTAAAGATCCGTTATCAAGATTTCAAAATGCAGGAAGCACCCGCAACGGTTTGGAAAGACAGTTTTACGGCATATACCACCACTGACGAAGCGGATGATTGGTTTAGTAAAGTGTTAGGTCTTCGTGTTGAGTTACTTTTTACTGGTGAGCAATCTAATCGTGTAAGAGAGAAGTTGGGCCACAACGTCAGCTTTGCTGATGGTTATCCAGTGCTTGTTATCAGTGAAGCATCGCTGGAAGAGCTAAATCGCAGAAGCTCTGAACAGCACTCAATGGATCAATTTCGAACCAACCTAGTGGTATCTGATACCAAGCCATTTGAAGAAGATTCATGGAAGCGTATCCGCATTGGTGAAGTCGAATTTGAATCTGTAAAACCTTGTGAGCGTTGCATTCTAACCACCGTTAATACCCAGCGCGGTACATTCCGAGAAAGCAAAGAACCGCTTAAAACACTGCAAGAGTTTCGTGCGAATGAGCGTGGCGGAGTGTTCTTTGGTCAAAACCTTGTTGCTCTGAATGAAGGCATTATTCGTTCTGGTGACAAAGTTGAAGTACTGGAATACAAAGAGCCAGAGTTCTATCCAGATAACTCTCCTAATCGAATGACGCTAACTTGTGTCGAACGAGAAGAGATTGCACGCGACTTTGTCACCTTATGGCTTGAGCCAAGCAAAGGTCAGTTACCAACGTACTTACCGGGTCAACATTTACCTATTGAAGTGGATATAGAAGGTAAAAAAGTAGGGCGTCGTTACACCTTGTCCTCGAGCCCATCTCGCCCGGGGCGCTACGCGATTTCGGTTAAGCGCGTTTCTGGTGGGCGTGTGTCTAATTCACTGCTTGATAATCTGCAAGTAGGGGATGTACTGGAAGCGGAATCGCCAGATGGTCAATTTCATCTAAAAGAGCATTCTGTTCAGCCTCTGCTTTTACTGTCTGCAGGAAGCGGCGTAACCCCTATGCTGTCGATGGTTCGTTACTTAGCTGATCACAACCAACTTGATGATGTGGTGTTCTATCATCAGTGCAGTAGCGAGATTGATATCCCATGTAAAGATGAGCTCGATGAACTGAAACGTCAGCATCCGGGATTAGATGTGAAGATTTGCTTAACTCAACCTGCGGTGGATTGGTTTGGTTTGAAAGGAAGAATCAGTCTGTCTCATATTAAGCAGATCAAAGATGTTGAACAACGCCAAGTGTTCGTTTGTGGTCCAGATGGTTTTATGCAAAAGGCGAAAAACCTTCTACTCAAGAAAGGGCTACCAGAAGATAACTATCATCAAGAAGCATTTGGCGTTGCGACTACTACAGCCAAACCAGAGAAAAGTGTTGAGATTGAATTCAACGGCTTTAAGTTGATGGGCAACAACCAACAAACGCTACTTGAGCAAGTAGAGAATGCAGGCAAAAACATTAGCAACAGCTGTCGAGCGGGCTTGTGTGGCGCTTGTAAGGTTCAATTAGAATCAGGGCTGGTCGATCACCCAGATGTACCTGCTATCAGCACAGAGGAACGTGCGATGGGCAAAGTATTGGCATGTTGTGCTATTCCGCAAACGGACGTGACACTCGTAGACTGAACGCCTTAAAGATAAACCGTAACAAACAAAAACGCCGCTAATTTAGCCTGTCTCTTGATCACAAGTCTAGTGATCAAGAGACATTGCGAGCTCGTAGCCTTCAAGGATGGTTTGCAGTTTAAACCATCCTTCCCATAGTGCCTTTATTGAAGCTCTGCCCGTCCTCTTGGTATCTTTCCAACCGCCTAATTTAGCAAGATTTCTGTACGCCCAGCTCATATCGGGTACTTCTTTAGGTAATGTCTTGCTTTCTAGTTTCAACCACAGCAGCTTCCAAGCTTTTGTGCCCAAGGCCTTTTCACAACTTTCTGTTGATAGCTCATCAACTTCTTTAATGAAACGTAACGCCAATAAACGAGTCGCAACAAAGGCATAGATGACACTTAACCTCTCTAAGTTACCTTTACTTTGGAGTCTTAGTGACTCCACATCCGTACCTTCACTTTTCCAGACTTTATGGAAGTCTTCAATCAGCCATCGACGCTCGTAATAACCGATAATTCTCATGGCGTCTTCAACGTTGTTTATTGGCTCCGACGTCAAGAGGTGCCATGCTAACTTGTCTTTTGATGCCCCTTGCTCAAGGCAACCAACATAATAAACAGGTATGCCTGCGTGCTCTTTTTTGTTTGCCGGAGCCTTTAATGTCACCTGACCATATTTAACGTCAAGCTTTACATCTCTCGCTTTTCTCCCTCCTTTTTGGGGGATGGTAAGCTCCTTTGTCTCGACACTTGGTAACGCTTGCGCATAGTCGTAAAGCTTTTGAGCGTGTTCTTCTAGACAACGACTTTGCATTGAGCGAACGACAAAGCGCTGCTGATGTTGACGTTTATAAGTTAAGTATTCGAATAGGTCTGCTTCTCGGTCACAGACCGAGATAACATCTAACATCTTATCCCCTAGGCGCTCAACGACACGGCGAGAAGCTTGCTCCCATTTGTAACTCTCTTTCTCCTCGTAAGGACGAGTCGCGTGTTGGTGCTTTTGCCCACGCTTAGTAATATCTCGGCTCCATCGTTGTTGCTCTATAAGACCAACAATGGTCTGACTTTGTGGTGCAAAAAGTAACGTCGAATGTACATGGAGAGCTCGAATTCTGTCGCCTTGATTCGTGTGCCCGAGTTCATCTTTTATACTTCGATGAGGAAAACAGAGCGTTGTTGTATCTTCAAGCGCGAGTAATTCCTCATGCTCGTTAGCTCGAGATACCGTTGATTGAAAACCTGCTTCAGCGATGTCTTTTGCATCGATGTTTTCATTGCGGATAAAGCGATATGCCCCTTCCATATCGGCGGGAGAAAAAGGAAGTTTAGCCACGGAGACTCCTGGTTGATTAGCAATGGAAGTCGCTAAACTGATGAGGCGTTGTGTTCTTCGAGGATCTTTAAGTTGTGCTTGTCCAAATTGTTCTTGCGCCCAAAGTTTAGCGTCTGAGTGTGTCATCTTAGTGTTTCAGTAAGGATTCTTAAGTGATCAGATCGCACACACTTGAAAGAGTTCAAAAAAAAATCCCTAAGCTACAAGCTTAGGGATTTGTGTATAAGAGACAGGCTAATTTAGCGGCGTTTTTCTATTTATCTCAGAGCGGTTTCAGAAACAAATCGCTCAGGGATACAATCGTCATTTAGTCGTAGATCGTTGGGATCGGCTGACGTTTGTGCTGAGTCATTTTGTAGATTGCTACAAGACGATCACTCACTTCTTGCGATACAGGCTTGCCTTCTAGGAAGTCATCGATCTGCTCGTATGTCAGGCTCAAAGCATCTTCATCTGCTTTTTGTGGCGCCAGTTCTTCTAGGTCTGCCGTCGGGACTTTCTTCACTAGTTGCTCAGGTGCACCTAATGTTGCAGCCACTTCACGAACTTGACGTTTGCTCAAACCAAACAGTGGCGCCATGTCGCACGCACCATCACCGAACTTGGTGTAAAAACCAGTGATGTTTTCCGCTGAGTGGTCAGTACCAAGCACTAGGCCGCCAACGTAACCAGCGATCTCGTATTGAGCAACCATGCGAGCACGCGCTTTTACGTTACCTTTCACGAAATCTACTTTTGCTGCTTCTGTTGGAAGAAGACCAGTACCTTCTAATGCAACGTGAGAAGCAGCGTGAAGACCATCTACGCCTGCTTTGATGTTTACCGATACAGAGTGCGTTGGTTGGATAAAAGCAAGAGCAAGTTGTGCTTCGTCTTCATCCTTTTGCTCACCGTAAGGCAAACGAACGGCGATAAACTGGTAGCTATTGTCACCAGCTTCTTCGTTCAGTTGGTCTACAGCCAATTGAGCCAAACGACCACATGTCGTTGAGTCAACGCCACCGCTGATGCCAAGAACAAGAGACTTACAGCCTGCTTCTTGCAATTTACGCTTGATAAAAGCGACACGGCGTTCAATTTCGAAATGCGGATCGATAGAAGGGAGTACTCGCATTTCATCGCGGATGGATTGTTCCATTTAGGGTTCCTTTTCCTGCAAATATGTACGACACCAAATGAGTGTGAATAAATTCATACTGCGGCAGGCGTTTATAGTTCACAAATGGTGAGAAACCATGCAGTTGATATTCATAAACGTCGCTTTAGTGTCAAAAAGCTCTAAAGATTAGTAGTATCATACCGAAATCATCGGATTAGAAAACTCTCTTCAACCAGGTAATCACCGGATATGAAAAAAATCGCCGTTTTTGGCAGCGCATTTAACCCGCCAAGCTTAGGTCACAAGAGCGTGATCGAGTCACTGAGCCACTTTGATCTCGTGCTACTTGAGCCAAGCATTGCACACGCTTGGGGCAAAAATATGTTGGATTACCCAATTCGGTGCAAACTGGTTGATGCCTTCATTAAGGACATGGGGCTTTCTAATGTTCAACGCTCTGACCTTGAGCAAGCTTTGTACCAGCCTGGACAAAGTGTGACGACTTTTGCGTTATTAGAAAAAATTCAAGAAATCCACACGCAAGCCGATATAACTTTTGTCATAGGCCCTGATAATTTTTTCAAATTTGCTAAATTTTACAGAGCAGAAGAAATAACCGAACGTTGGACTGTGATGGCGTGTCCTGAAAAAGTGAAAATCAGAAGCACGGACATTCGTAATGCATTGTTAGAGGGTGAAGACATCAGTGCATTCACGACACCAACGGTCAATGAACTATTACTAAGCGAAGGCTTATACAAACAATCGTAATCTGAAAACGAAGAGGTCAGATTTTCATGGTCAGAGTTGTGGTACTTAGTGCATGCGCGCTGCTTGTGGCAACACAGGCTAGCTCTGCTTGTAACTATTTATCTGATCGTTCCGTCGTGTTTGCTGATAACACCATGCCTATCTGTGAAGATATTTTTGATAGTGTGGGTGTGTTAAGTATGGACACGATCAACTGGTACATTGCTGAAAAGTCGATTGAGGGGCCTACAGAGAGCTATTGGGATCAGTGGGCAATCAAATCGGAAGACACGCCAATTCTTACTCAGAATCTAGAAAGTAATTACTTTGGTCTTGGGCTTTGGATGCCAGAAGAGCTGAGGGATGAAGAGGCGAAGATGAGCACAGAAGAGTGGCTAAAAAGCCATGGTTTGATGTTCAGCGTTGGTTTTGGTGATAAGAGCGGCGATGAACCAAGAATGCGTTTTGATTACCGTTGGCACGAATACTACGATGCCGATTGGATGATGCAAATAGAAGTGCCGTTTTAACCGAATTCAAAACAAAAAGGACGTACTGAGTACGTCCTTTTTTTCATTCTTGTCTTCGTTAGTTTTTTATAGTGCTTCCCCAAACACTAAAAAACACAACTGTTCATACTCTTCGTCGTTGTTGTTGAACAATTTCGCGACGATGTCCGCTTGCTTTTTGCCTGACAACTTCATCTTACGCGCTTCTCTTAAGGTCAAGACAAGACAAAGCTCTATCGAAATCGAAGAATCACAACCCGGCTTCCATTTATTAATCGAGTCTGTCAGTGGAGAGCTGGTCAACATCGGCTTTAGTGTCAGAACTTCATGCCTAACAACTGCCAGTAAATCCATCTGGTGTTCGCTACGTGCTTTTGTTGTCACCAACTTTTCAATCAACGCTGACAATAGAGCAGATGGCTTCACGTAACCTGCTTGTTGAGCAAATGCGTCAGTTAAGCGCACAGAAAAGTCACAGCGAGTTACTCGCGTGTTAGGTAAAAAGGTGAGGGAGCTCAAACATCCCTGAGGAATCCAGAAATACTGACCCGGTTCAATGGCATACTCATGTTTACCCAATTTAATGATCGCCAAACCTTCTACTACTGATAGTAAGCTGTGTTTTAGCGCTTTTTTACGCGCAGCAACATTAAGAAAAGGGTAATTAGCGTCGTGAAATTCAATTGCGTAGTTCATTGTGAATACCAGAGTTTTTGGGGCGCTAAGGGTAACGCTAAACCCCTAAATTGCCAACCGGATAACAGATTTTTTTGTGAATAGAAATTGTAATGGTACTGGTATGACCATGTTAAAAGTATGGTCTGAATTGCTGCGGGTTGGCAAAACAATGCGTAAAATGTGCCAGCTCTTTTTGAAATGAATTGAATAATGACTGCCAATACCGATCCTTATATTGAAATTCGTCCATACAACGACGAAGAAATCCCAGCAGCGCTGGACCGCCTGATCAAAGACGATGAGTTTATCAGCGCGATTTTAAACCACCGTTTTGCAAACAAAGCGGCGTGGTTCAAAACTCTCATGAGTCCGATTATCCGTGTCTACTTAAAGGCGAAGTGGAGCAAATTGGATTCTGTAGAGGCAATTCAGCTGGAAGTGAAGAAGTATCTTCAAGATACGCTCAATCGCACCACTGACGGCGTGACGTTTTCTGGCCTTGACCAACTGGACAAGAATACGTCTTACTTATTTGTTTCTAACCACCGTGATATCGCGATGGATCCTGCTCTCGTAAACTACGGTTTGCACCAAACGGATCATCGTACAGTGCGTATTGCGATTGGTGATAACCTGCTTAAGAAGCCTTGTGCGACTGAGCTAATGAGACTGAATAAAAGCTTTATCGTTAAACGCTCGGCGAAAGCGCCGCGTGAAATGATGAAAGCGTTAGGCTTGCTATCAAGCTACATCAAGCACTCTCTTGATACCGGCAACTCGATTTGGATTGCGCAAAAAGAAGGTCGTGCCAAAGACGGTAATGACTTTACTGATCCTGCCATCTTAAAGATGTTTCATGTTGAAGGGCGTAAGCAAAAAGTAAGTTTTGGTGAATACACGCGCTCATTGAAAATTGTTCCTGTTTCGATCTCTTACCAGAATGACCCTTGTGACATTGCAAAAGCCAAAGAGCTGTATGAGAAAGCAGAGAATGGTAGTTACGAGAAAGGCGAATTCGAAGATATCGAAAGCATCATTCAAGGTATCGTTGGCTACAAAGGTAAAGTGCACGTTTCATTTGGTGATGTGATCGATCAAGAGTTTGAGACTCCGGATGAGCTTGCGAATGAAATCGATCGTCAGATTCACAATAACTACCGTGTGTTCCCAATCAACCTGCTTGCTGCGGGTCGTGAAGATGAATCGATTACGGAGTCGGTGAAATCTCAGCTACAAGAGAAGTTGGAGCAACTGCCTAACGGTGCTCACAGTTACTTGGTGGCAAGTTACGCTAACCCAGTAAACAACCAAGAATGATTTAAACTTCGCTCAGTGCTTTGCAATAAAGCACTGAGAACTTGGTTTTAGGAAGGAGCTCTCATCTAAGCCTTTCCTATGGTGCAACTGCGCCACCTAGGGTCAAATTCGTTGGCCATTTCGTAACTCGATTTCCGCCCAAAAAGATATTGCCTTTCACTGTCATGGTGTCTGGAAATTTTGTCAGTTTAGAACCACCTATGTACAGGTTACCATCCACGATTAAACCTTCCGGCAGTTCGGTAAGCGGCGTTCGAATGACGCTTAGATCGCCTTTCACTCTTAATCTTGCGGGCAAACTGGTTAACGGGTTATCGGTTAAGTTTAAATAGCCGCCTAATTTGACACCGCGTGGCCAACGTTCAATCTTACTACCGAGTAAGTTCGCGTAACCCTTAACTTTCACCCCTGGTCTTATCGTTTTTAATGCGCTGTTGGTGGCTTCTAGGCTTCCTTGAACATCCAATCCTCTCGGCAATTTGGTGATTGGTGTTTGTGAAATGTTTAGATTGCCTTTAACAACTAACCCATCAGGTATCGTGGTATAGGGCTTATTACGAAGGTCAATGTTGCCATAGTTATCGGTATGGCCAAATTTGGCATAGTAATCGAGCTCATAAGCAATGGATGAGCTGGAAAAAGCCGTCAGAGCGAGTAAGAGAAGTAAAGCGCGCATAACCGATACAGTATTGATGATAAGTCGAAAAGGATAACGTAAAGCACTGTAGGCCGCTACAGTTCAATGTCTCAAGAATATGAGATGCTGCCAAGAACGTGAAACGTTTCTTTGTTAACTTATGTGGTCTTCATTGAGGGGATATTCATGAACTTAAGAAAGATTTCTATGCTGGTGGCGAGTACTGCTATGGCCTTCTCAGGCGTTGTATTAGCAAAATCTTACAGTACACCAGATACAAAGGCTCTAGTAGTGGCAGACGGGAAGCTAGGACAGCGGGTTTGTTACTACGACGATAAGGTATACACCTCTGGGGCAGTGCTAAACATAGATGGCGTATTGCTCGTGTGTACCGATGAGAATGACTTTGAAACCAACGGGTCCCTGAAGTGGGTTGTGTTTCAGAAGGGCAACCAGTAACAAGCCAATCAAGCATTAAAAAAGCGAGCTAAGAGCTCGCTTTTATCTATATGTCGATGTTGTATCGATGATTAACGCGCTAGAGAGCGTGTCTTA
The DNA here is from genome assembly GCF_905175355.1 of Vibrio sp. B1ASS3. Lineage (NCBI taxonomy): Bacteria > Pseudomonadati > Pseudomonadota > Gammaproteobacteria > Vibrionales > Vibrionaceae > Vibrio > Vibrio sp. B1ASS3. The sequence goes on along the minus strand of NZ_HG992743.1, from coordinate 1,544,307 downwards.
AGTTCAAAGATAAGCTTTTCAGCACTTACTTCAAACTTGAATCGAGCCGTTAGCTCTTTAGATTCTTCTGTCAGTTCTGAAACGTTGTATTCAACGTCAGCACAAACTTGTGTTGCTAGTTCGATGTATTTCGCCAACTCAGCTTCTAGTGCTGCTTTAGTCTCTGCGAAAATCGTTACGTCGGCAACATCGTCACCTTCTTTGATGATAAAACCCATTTCACCAGCGCAACCGCAAGCTTCACATACTTGGTTTTCTTCTAATTCGACACTCATAACGAATCCTCTTGTAAATACTGTGGGTATTCTATCAGGTATTTGATCTCTATCTACAAAAATGAATGATTTTGGATAAAAAAGGCACGGTATGTTATGTTGTTAACAGTGCGTTAATTAATTTCATTAGAACTTCCTTAATAAAATTAATGTGATATGTATCAATATTTAAAATCAATTAACCTAGATATTGGTGAGATTTTTGTCAGGTGAGTTGAACTGGGGTTCAATTTATAAGACTATTTCCGGATTAATTATTTTTACATAATTATCATTCTTAGCCTGAGAATAGTTTCGATGAATGATTTGGTGCAAGGTTTTGATGGAGTGGACTTTTCGCCATATTTTGAGTCACATGTATTGACAGAAATATCACTGTAAATTGCACGTTACGCAGTGCACTTTAGTTATGATTGGTCCTCTGATTTGTTGTTAGAGGCATACAGTACATAATGCTGAGGATGATTTTCATTCTGGCCTCATTTAATTGTGAGTTAGATGGATTTACAAAGAGAAGAGCTTAAAATATGCCAAAGCGTAGTAAAGAAGATACCGAAATCACTATCCAGAAAATCATGGATGCCGTTGTTGATCAGCTTCTAAGACTTGGTTATGACAAAATGTCTTACACCACGTTAAGTCAACAAACAGGTGTATCGCGTACAGGTATTAGCCACCATTTCCCTAAGAAAACGGACTTTACCGCCGCGTTAGACGGTCGTATCTTCAAAATGTTCGTAGAACATCTAGAATTTGATAAAGGTCTGGATGCGTTCTCTAAGAGCTGGATTAAGGCTCTAGAAGATACTGAATTCTTAGCGATCTTGCGTCTATTGTTCCACCATATTGTTACTTCAGAAAGCGCACATGAGTTTGCTGCAAATGGCATCGACCGTTTGTACAAGATGGCAGAAAGCCAATTTGGTGCAGGTAGCGACAAAGAGCTAGAATGGTTGATTGGTCGTTCGTTGATTCAAATGAGCAAATAACCCCAAAACAAAAAGCCCCGCAACGTTGCGGGGCTTTTTTGTATGCCTATCATTTGGAATGGACAAATATGGGCTTAAAACGCGCTGATTAAGCTGCTGCGTGCACTTGAGGGAAATCCAAGGTTGGGTGCTTAGTCACGATTGAGCGGTAGCCATAGACTTGCTCAATGCGTTCTGGAGTTAGTGCGTTCCAAGGCGTGTCATCACATACTAACTTACCATCATGCAGCAGAACTAAGCGGTCTGCATACTGAGAAGCTAAGTTCAAATCATGCAACACAATCACGACGGCAGCATTATTCTCTTTGGCTGCTGCGCGAGCAATTTTTAAGGTGTTGTGCTGGTGAGCCAAATCCAAAGCGGAGGTTGGCTCATCTAACATCAAGATTTTCTTATCGCCAGACTGATGAAGCTGAGTGAGAACACGTGCTAAATGCAAACGCTGCTTTTCGCCACCAGATAGGGCAGGGTAGAGGCTATCAGCTAAATGCAAAACATCAGTTTGTTGCATGTAATGCAACGCAAGTTCACTGGTTTCCTTATTGGAGATGGAAAGAGGGATTGCTCCGAGCTCTACCACTTCTCTCGCTAAGAAAGGAAACGTCAATGTGCTGTGTTGCGGCAACATAGCGACGTGTTTTGCACTTTCTGCAGGCTCCCAATCATTCTTTTGGGTACCAAAGAATTCTATATCGTTTTGAGATGGAATTTCGCCACATAGCAGCTTTAGTAAAGTACTCTTACCGGCTCCGTTCGGACCAAGTAATGCTGTGACTTCTCCAGCTCGAATCTCAATACTGATGTCGTCCAGAACGACACGGCTTCCGTATCGCATCGAAATATTTCTGCCCGACAAAACGGTGTTATTCATTACAGGATTTTCCCTTTTTGTTGGAACAGTAAGTAGATAAAGAATGGGGCACCAATCAGTGCAGTAACGATACCTACTGGTAATTCTGCTGGTGCAACTGCGACACGTGCAAACATATCTGCTGCCGTAAGAAGTAATGCGCCCATCAAAGCCGAAATAGGAAGCAGAGTTCGATGGTCAGGCCCTGCGAGCATACGACCTAAGTGAGGAATAACAAGGCCGATAAAGCCAATAGCGCCACAGATACTCACGGTAATACCCACACCTACCGCAGATAACAAAATGAGCTGTCGTTTTAGCTTTTGAACGGGAACGCCCAAATGCCTTGCTTCAGACTCTCCCAATAGGAGGGCGTTTAGCGACATCGCTTTTTTCTGGAACCAGAACATCAGCAATACCAATGTCACAGCCGCCAAGCCAATACCAGACCAATTCGCACCAGCTAGTGATCCCATAGACCACAGCGTTAAGTCACGCAGCATTTGATCGTCTGCGATGAAGTTCATGAAGCCAATTGCGGCCCCTGATAATGCACTGATAGCAACACCAGCGAGAAGCATGATGGTAACGGATGTACCAAACTTGCTTGTACCTAGCCAGTAAACTAAGACAGCAGTGATTGCGCCGCCCAAGAAAGCAAAAAAAGGCAGCGCTGCTAGGTTCATTAATGTTGGGTAGTTTTGGCTGAAATCAGCGAAAACAACGATAGCAAATGCACCACCTAGCGCCGCACCAGCAGAGACACCGATGATGCCAGGCTCGGCGAGTGGGTTTCGGAACAAGCCCTGCATGACGACACCACAGATCGCTAAAATAGCACCGATAAACATGCAAAGAACAGTGCGAGGAAGTCGTATTTCGTTGATAACGAGTTGGATGTGAGGAGCAAGGTCAGAGCTTGATCCTGTTAAGCTTCGCAGGCTGTCTGCGAAGCTGATATTCATTGGACCTACCGTAATTGAAGCAACTGCGATAAAGGCTAAGATGCCGGATAAAGCAAGCAGAATAGTAGGTAAAGGGGGACGTCTTAATAGCATTGAATCTCTCTACGGGTATAGCAGCTCATTCAGGCGCTTCGCTTCAGAAAGGCTCTTTAGTCCCAAACCACCTACGAGTGCGTGGCCATCAATCGTCACGATGTTTTTGTTCATTCCGGCTGGCGTAGCAGCAAGCAGTGGCATGGCTTTCAAAATGGCATCTGCACCACCCATTGTTTGGTAACTGCGGCCACTTACTAGGATTACATCAGGCTGCATTTCAACCATGGCCTCTGTAGATAAAGGTTTGTATGACGATAGCTGACCTGCCGCTGGGTTTTCACCACCCGCAAGCTGAATGATGGCATCTGGCGTGGTTTCTGAACCTGCGACGTTTGCAGGACGGCCTTCATGAATAAGAAGGAAGAGGACTTTCTTTTTGTCAGCTTTTGCTGGTTGGTTGCTCTCTAGTGCTTTTACTTGCGTTTCAACTTCTGCTTTTAGCGCACTTGCTTGAGTTTCACGATGCATGATGTTGGCAATTTGGTCTATGCGATCCACAAGGCCTTCAACATTTGCTTCTGTGTTTACGATCTCTATATCTACACCAGCAGACTTTAGTTGCTCAAGTGTTGTGCTCGGGCCCATTTCATCAGAACCAATCACCTTAGTTGGGCTAAGTGCTAGCAAACCTTCAGCAGACAGGCGACGGTGGTAACCTACTTTTGGCAATTCCATTTCTTTTGGCAGTTGGCTGGTGACATCCACAGCAACAAGGCTGTCTTTTGCATCAAGCGCGATAAGCAGTTCGGTAACAGCGCTACCCGCGCTAACAACACGTTCAGAAGATGGGGCTTCATTGGCAAAAAGACTCGCACTTGCCAGCATAGTGACAGCTGCTGTTAAGGCGGTGCGAACTGGAGATAGTGTTTTATTCATTAGGATGTTCTCAATCTTATGTTCTTTTATTGCGACTCTTCAGTGAGCAATTGAGTCGCTTGAATTCCGTTTTCTTGTAAAAAGCCAAGAAGCTTAACCAGTGACTGAATATCGGCGGTTTTTTCAGCGCCAATCACAATCGGTTTATCTGTTGATTTACTTTCTTCTAGCAGAGCAATCGTGAAGTTTTCCCAATCGATGTAAGACTTACCATTGATTGCCCAGTGCGGCTCGTCTTTAAGGATGTTGACCGTAATTGATTGTTTATCAACTTCAGCAACGGCTTGGGAATCAGTGCTTGGAAGGTTGACATCCAAAGAGTCGAGCTTGACCGCCGCAGTCAACATCAAGAACACCATTACAATAAAGATAATATCCAGTAACGGGGTTAGGTCCGGTGTTAAACCATGGCTGCTATTGTCTTGAGGTGCTTTAATCATGAGCTTCTCGCTTCAACATGATCAGCAACCGTTGCGATTTCTTTGTTGTTTTCTGGAGAAACGTGTTGCAAAGAAATGCCTTCTAACCAAAGGTTTACGTAGTTCAGTGTGTGCTCAAGCTTAGCGATAACACGATCAGCCCAAAGACCAATCAGTTGTGCGCCAGAAATTGCGGGCAATGCAATGATCAAACCTGCTGCGGTCGTGCGCATCGCGAGACCAAGACCATCAGCCAAATCGTTTGGTGTGATGTTACCTGTAGAAGACGCAATGCCTTTAAACATATCGATCAGGCCAAGTACCGTACCTAATAAGCCGATAAGCGGGCTGATCACGCCAATCAGAGTCAATAAACGAAGACCTGAGTGCAATTGATGGCGCTTTTCTTGTAGCCAAATCCCTGCCGCATCTTCTCGCAAAGATTTAGAAAACGAGTGATGCGCTAGCAACATTGCAACACCACGATAAAGAAGAGGGCGTTTGCCAGAAAGTTCATCCGCTAGCGCTTCGATATCTTTGTTGTTGGTCGGATCAATATTATTCAGTTTTTGACGAATTGCGCGTTTGCCTACGCCTAGACTGATGAATACTTGAAAGAGTCTTTCCGCAATGATCATGACTGTAAGTGCAGAGCAAATAACTAAAGGCCAAGTCATAAGACCAAATTGGTTTTGTAAATGTTGTAGCTGTTCCATTATCCATCCAACTTAAAACGAACTGGGATTTGAACTCGGTGAGCAACTTTTTGCCCGCCAGAAATATGTGGTGAGAATTGCCATTGTTTGATGGCACGTAGTGCTGAAACGTCGAGCATTTCTGCACCGGAAGATTCGATAAGTACTTGTTTTACTTGGTTGCCATTTTCGTCCAACCAAACCTCATAAAGTGCCACGCCTTCGATACCACGTTTACGAGCTGAACGAGGGTAACGAGGCTGAACAGGCTGGGAAACAAAAGCAGGTTGGTCAATCATCACAGGCTGAGACGTTGCGCCTTTTGACTGTTCAGTCGGCGCTGCTTTTTGTCGCGGTACAGGCTCTTTTGCCACTTTCTTTTCCACTTTTTCTTTTGGCTGTGGATCTTTCTTGGCAACAGGCTTAGATGTTTGTGGCTTCTTAACTGGCTTCGGTTTTTTCTCGACAGGTTTCTTTTTGATCGCTTCTTTCTTCACGATCGGCTTTTCTACCGTCTTTTTAACCGGTTTAGGCTCTGGCTTTGGTTGAGGCTTTTTTTGTGGCTCTGGTAGCTTCTCTTCTACCACTTCTTGTGGTGTCGGTTCAGCTTGGACTGGTTTGGGAGCCGAGACTAAATTGAGGCTAACCGAGCTAGTAGGATTCCCGGCAGGCATTGCAAACACCTTCGTCTCTTGGGAGACAAAAAGCAGTGCAGCGTGCACCACTAAAGAGGCGCCTCCGGCAATGACATATCTTTTTACGTTCACGGGTAAATCTCGGTATTGCTAATCATTATCAACTTGGACTGATTATCACTTACAAAAGAAATAAGATCAATTATCAATTGCATTATCATTACGGCCAAATTATGATCTTTGCAGTTTTTTTGAAATGAGCCTCAATCCTTTGTGTGGTGGGCTTTAAGTGAGTAAATATGACCGTCGATATTTATAAATTTGACGAATCAATCCTTGGGAGTGATAGCCCCGATCCGTTACGCTTTGCTTTTGTGAAAAAACACTCTGCGCATGCGGGAGGCAGTAGCATGCCAGTGCCACCGCCACAACAAGGTGACATCTTATCGAGAATCACCTCGGAAACGACGACTAAGAACAATAAGCGCTGCTTATATATTCATGTTCCATTCTGTCGAGTGCGCTGTACTTTCTGTAACTTCTTCCAAAATGCTGCCAGCCGTAAGTTAGTCGATGAATACTTTGATGCTCTGATGAAAGAGCTAAAAGAGAAAGCGGCGATGCCGTGGACGCAAAGTGGCATTTTCCATGCGGTTTACATCGGCGGTGGCACGCCAACGGATCTGGCACCAGAACAAGTTCGTATTCTTGGTCAGGCCATTCACGACTACTTCCCTCTAGCAGCTGACTGCGAAATTACACTTGAAGGTCGTATCAACCGATTCTCAGACGAGTTGTATCAAGGTGCGCTCGACGGTGGATTCAATCGTTTCTCATTTGGTGTGCAGAGCTTTAATACCAAAGTTCGTCGCAGTGCTAAGCGTTTGGATGATCGCGAAGACGTATTGAATCGCGTTAGTGAGTTGGCAAAAGAAGACAAGATCCCTGTCATCATCGATTTACTTTACGGCCTGCCTTACCAAACAAAAGACGTTTTAGAGCAAGATCTTAAGGACTTCATGTCTACAGGCGCTCATGGTTTGGACCTTTATCAGTTAGTGGTTGGCGGTACAGCGCCAATGCTCAATTTGGTTGAAAAAGGCAAAATGCCGCCACCTGCAACGACACCGGAAAAAGCGGGCATGTACGAGCTTGGCGCCAAGTTTATGGCAGAGCACCACATGAAGCAGCTTAGCGTGAATCACTGGGCGATCGATAACCGTGAACGCAGCTTATACAACAGCTTAGCGAAGACCTATGCAGAAGTGCTGCCTGTCGGTTGTGGCGCGGGCGGTAACATCGGTGGTTACGGCATGATGCAGCACCGCACGCTAGACACTTACGTTAAAGCTGTAAATGAAGGGCAGAGCACCATCGCAATGATGATGAAGCAAAGCCCACTTGAGCCGCTATTCGCAGCACTGAAGTCCGGCTTTGATCGAGGCATTGTTCAGGCGAGCAAGCTGCCAGCATTTATGGGCGAAGACACCTTCAGTTTCCTGATGCCACTATTCAAAGTTTGGCATGACAAAGGTTTGGTCGAGTTACAAGAGCGCAGTTTAGTTCTGACGTTAGCAGGTAGCTTCTGGGCTGTGTCTCTGGCTCAGGCATGTATTCAAGTACTGACTTCTGAAATGAACGAAAACGTACCAAAAGTATCTAACAATTAATCTGAAAGAAATGGAAAAAACAATGGAATCAATTAAGCAACAGGTCGAAGCCCTACTAGAACAAGAGCCGCAACTACTTCCAGCAGCAATGGCTGAGCGCCTTGGTGTATCAGAGTTTGAAGTGGTAGCTGCACTTCCTCAAGAGATGGTTGCAGTAGCTCCTGGTGAGCAAGCACAAAGCATTTTAGAAGGCCTTGTTGGTTTTGGCCCAGTAACAACTATCGTTCATTCTTTTGGTTCTATCTTTGAAGTAAAAGCGCCGTTCCCGAAAGGTAAAGTTGCTCGTGGTTACTACAACCTTATGGGCAAAGAAGGTGAGCTTCATGGCCACCTAAAACTGGATAACGTGAAAAACATTGCCTTAGTAAGTAAACCGTTTATGGGACGTGAGAGCCATTACTTTGGTTTCTTCTCTGAGTGTGGCAGCAACATCTTTAAGATTTACCTAGGCCGCAACGAGAAGCGTGAGCTAATCGAAGATCAAGTAACAGCATTCCGTGCAATGCAAGCAGAGTTCAACAAGTAGTCTCGAATGAGCATGACACTGCACTAATTCGTTAGCGCAGTGTCATTTTATTAAAGAATAACCGAGTTAAAACTCGGAACAACAAACAAGTAAAGTTAGGTATCAAAATGGATCAGCAAGTTAAACAAGAGCGTTTACAAGGTCGTCTAGGACCAGAAATCAAGGAATTTCGTCAGGAGCGTCGTACCATTCAATTAGCAACAGTTGATGCGGAAGGCCGTCCAAACGTAAGTTACGCACCATACGTTCAAAACCAGGAAGGTTACTTCGTTCTTATTTCTCAGATTGCTCGTCACGCACGCAACCTACTAGAGAATCCAAACGTATCTTTGATGATGATTGAAGACGAAGACTCGTCGAAGCAGTTGTTCGCTCGTAAGCGTCTAACGTTTGATGCGGTTGCAACCGTTGTTGAGCGTGATACTGAAATGTGGCAACAAGTTGTTGGTCAAATGAAAGATCGTTTTGGTGAGATCATCGATGGTCTGAGCCAACTAGAAGACTTCGTTCTGTTCAATCTAAAAGCAGAGCAAGGTCTATTCGTAAAAGGCTTTGGTCAAGCTTACCAAGTATCAGGCGATGATCTGGTTGATTTCGTTCACCTTCAAGAAGGTCATAAGAAAATCGAAAACGCATAGGCCGATTTTCTAACTTATGATCGTCTAAACGGATGTAAATACCCAAAGGGAGTTAGGTTATACTGACTCCCTTTTTTATTAGAACAAAAGCACAGAGAAAGAGCATGAGACCAGTAAGCAAGGAACTTGGCGAGATTTGTTACCCATTCATCTATGAAGACAGCCCAGTATGTGACTTTGAAATCACCGCTGATGAGTTGTGTAGCCGAATTGGGTTGGTTCTATCGATGGAACTCGATGACTTTAGCCGTGACATACTGACTCGAATGCAGCCCAACGTATATCATGTAAATGGCTCTATCCGCGGAAAACTCGCGATTACAGAAGCGGAAGTCGATGAGCTAAAAGCCGATTACGATGCAATCAAGGCTCGTATCGATGGCGGCTTTAAAGGGTTTGTGCTTCCTGGCGGCCACCCAACGTCAAGCCAACTGCATTTGTGTCGTTGCCAAGCAAAAAAGGTGGTTCGTGCATTGGTTGCCGTTGAGCATTCAGGTAAGAAACAACCCGCTCCGATTTTGTTCCGCTATGCAAACCTGCTCGCGAATGTGCTCTACAGTCTTGCGTCTTACATCAACCACATTTATCAAGTCGAAGAAACTGAATTCGTGTCTCGCAGCTACACAATGCCAAGTAAATAGGCAAAATATCACCTAATAGTCTGAATTTAATGACTTTAAGCTAGCCGTCGCAGAGTTCTCATTCGAGTGCTTTGATTACCTTTACCCATCTTTCTGCCTTTGTTTGAATAACGATTAAAATTGATTCAGAGGAAAGAAACGATGGGTTTAGTTGTTGGGGGGCCTTTATTGGTCTGGCTGTTTTGCGCGGTATTGTCTATCAGGGCGGGGTTTGTGTTGTTTGCAGGGCAGCATTTTTCGAGTGTTCTAATTGCTATAGCGTTAGCGGTGGGGGCGACAGCTTCTATTATTTTCTACAACTGGTATTCGATTGCGAAAAGGGAGGAGGTTTACTTTTTCTCCCTTGCAATGGAATTGGTGTGTCGCCCAGCATTGATTATGCCAACGGTTATCGCGATAGGACTGTATTTCTTCGGCGGAGGGCTATTGCTCAATAGTTACATCAAAATGTTCGTCTTTGTTGCACTGTTTTCATGTTCGGTAGCAAGTATCACGAGTTTGTTCACTGCCGAAAAAGTTATTGATGTATACCAGATCAAGCAAACTTATTAGATATGATTAAGAAGCCATCGCTTTTGCTTCCAGCTCTTTTGCACCGCGCAGCATCGCTTCAATCAATTCCCCAGCGTTGAATTTCTCTAATGCCTCGTGAGCGCCAACTTGGTGAGCTCGGTCAACACAAATCTCGCTTGATAGAGACGTGTGAAGAATACGGTAGGAGTTGTTCAGCGCAGAATCATTTTGAACTTCAAACGCAAGTTCATAACCATCCAGCCCTGGCATTTCAATGTCACTCACTAAAAGGTCAATTGGGCGGTTTGCTTCTGCATCTCGCTTCATTAAGTCGAGTGCGTCTGAGCCGTTTTTACAGATTTGATACGGAATGTTGATGCGATCTAGCGCGTCGCTCAATTGCTTCCGAGCGATAGATGAGTCGTCCACCAAAAGGATATTCAAGGCTTTCAAACGCTCACGCTCGATGTCTGTAAGCATTGGAATCTTGGTATTCTCGTATTGCGGGTAGATCTTCGATAGTAGAAGTTCCACATCCAACATTTGTACGATCTTCTCTTCATAGCGAGTAATACCCGTTACAAAGATATTATGACCCGCACTTGATGGCGGTGTTTCGATAGATTTCCAATCACATTCAATGATTTTCTCGATACTTCGCACCATAAATGCCACCACAGTACGTAGGCAATCGGTCACGATCAAATAGCAATTCTTGTATTCTTCCTCTTGGATAGGACGGAACCCAATTGCTGCCGCCATATCAATGACTGGCACCGTCAAATCACGAATTGTCACAGTGCCAATTACATGATGGTGCGAATAGGGAATTTTGGTGGTAGGCATATAAGGAACAATTTCACGGACTTTAAGTGTGCCAATTGCGAAGTTCTGTTGCAGGGTGAGTTTAAACACCAACATGCCTTGAGATTGGTTCGCTTTACTCGCGACTTTTGCCATGAAAATAACCTTATCAATATCACTGATTTATGTAACTAATCTAATCTTATAAGGCGACCGCTTCAACCGTAGAGCGTGGAAAAGTGAGCTTTTTAGGAAATAGCGCAAATTAAAGGTGAAATTGAATCGGTGAGCGACCAAGTTTTCATCAGATTGTTAGATAGCACTGAATATCAAAAGATGAAGATAAGGACTGCATTAGAGAAGTTATTGCGATATTGAAGCGATTCGGTAAACTTGCGCCACCCGAACAGTGAGAGACAGACACATGGCAAATACAGCAGCCGCTTTACACATTCTTGTAAAGCATAAAGAACAAGCTGAAGACATCATCCAGCAGCTTAAAAAAGGTGCTAAATTCCAGACATTGGCAAAGAAATACTCGACTTGTCCATCTGGTAAACGTGGTGGCGACCTAGGTGAGTTTCGCCGCGGTCAAATGGTGCCACAGTTCGACAAAGTTTGTTTTTCTGGTGAGGTTCTTACTCCACACCTAGTCAAAACCAAATTCGGTTGGCACGTTGTGAAGGTGTTATACCGCACTTAAAAAATAGCGCGTTTATCGCGCTATTTTTGTATCTAGCGTTCTTTATTCGCGCACCTGTCGTCATCATTTCGACTCTTCCTCTCCTTTCCTATCAATTTATAAACCGCACCAACTGTGACGTGAGCAGCAGTTTCGCTTTCTTAAATATTTGTTACATATCGAATTATTGTCCCATATTCACATTCTTACTGAGAAAAGGCGTAATAGTGAGAGTAGGCGCGATCAGAATGGTTTATCTGCAAAATGCTTATAAAACAGGTGTTTAAATCGGTATCCTTGCGATCTTTGTTTTGGTTTGGGCGTTTGAATACTTTTAAACGGACGTTTAAACCTTAACTGGGGATGAGCTACGCCTTGTTTTTCCACCTAGCAGAAACGCAAAAGGGGTGAGGGAGGTTCGCTAATAGTTCTTATAATTTTGGCTATTGGATTCGCTCACGAAGAATACGAGTAACAATGGGTGAGCGAACGCGACGAGGAGAGAAACATGAGTGGCTTACAGGAAACACAATCAACAGGTGCAAATGTTATCTTGCACGCTTTTGATTGGAAGTATGCTGACATTGCCCAACGCGCAGCGGAAATCAGCGAGCTAGGTTATGGCTCGGTATTGGTTTCTCCGCCGATGAAAAGCGCACAAGATGAACGCTGGTGGCAGCGTTACCAACCTCAAGATTATCGTGTTATCGACAATGCGCTCGGTAATACCACAGATTTTAAAAACATGGTTGAAGCACTCGACCGTGTAGGTGTATTGGTTTACGCCGATGTCGTCTTTAATCACATGGCGAACGAAGCCCACCTGCGCTCGGATTTACAGTATCCGCGCCAAGCCGTGATGGATGATTACCAGCAGAATGCAAGCAAGTATCAAGATCTCATTCTATTCGGTGACTTGTCAGAGCCGCTGTTTGATGAGAATGACTTCGTTGAAGCTTTTGGCATTAAAGATTGGAAAGACAAGTGGGAAGTTCAAAATGGTCGAATCTCGGGCGGTCCAACCGATCCTGGGTTGCCGACTTTACGAGTGTGTAAGCATGTTGTTGAGCAGCAACGTACGTACCTGAAAGCGCTTAAGGCTCTGGGCGTGAAAGGTTTCCGTATTGATGCCGCAAAACACATGACGCTAGAACACCTAAAGTTGGTTTGGACCGAAGACATTACTCAAGACGTTCATATCTTTGGTGAAATCATCACAGATGGTGGCGCGACAGAAGAAGAATATGAGCTGTTCCTAGAACCGTATTTGAAAGAAACACGGTTAGGTGCATATGATTTTCCGTTGTTCTCAACCATCTTTAAGGCGTTCTCGAAGAAGGGTAGTTTTAAGTCTTTAATCGACCCGTACTGTTTTGGTCAGGCTTTATCTAACCGTCGAGCCATCACTTTTGCGATCACTCATGATATTCCAAACAATGATGTGTTCTTGGATTTGGTCATGGATGAAGAGAACGAATGGCTAGCGTATGCCTACATTCTGGGACGCGATGGTGGTGTTCCGCTTATCTACACGGATTTGGATACCAGTGGTATTAAGGGCGTGGATGGTAAACCAAGATGGCAAAATGCGTGGAAGGACGCACGCATGGCAAAGATGGTGGCATTCCATAATCTTGTTCATGGCGAGCCAATGACGGTACTAGAAGGTAACGACGATATGTTGGTACTTAAGCGTGGTGAGAAGGGCATCTTGGTACTCAACAAATCTGCGCGAGCGCAATCACTGCAACTGACAGTGAACAAGGCTCTGGTTGATATGATGACCGGAGAACAAGTGCCTAGCGGTGAAGAGATTAAAGTGGCGGCGAAATCAGCAATGCTGCTTGTAGAAAAGTAATACCCCTTAGAAGCGCAAATAGCTTTGGAGTTTGCGCTTCTTTTTTCCTTATTTGTCGCTTGGGATTTAGTCGACGAGTTTAGCGACGATCTTTCCGACCGTTCGTTGCTGACGAATAGACACTAGAGCTTGAGCGACGTCTTTTAATGCGACGACTTCCAATTTAGGCACCATGACTTCACCACGTTCTAGCATGTGGGAGAATTCGACCCCAGCGTTAACGATAGAAGCAAAGCCTTTTTCGCCATGAACATGACCAGAGCCTAAGCTCAGCTGGTGGAAGGTGAGCCCTTGCAAAAAGGCTCCTGGGTATTCGGTTGCACGTGTTGTTCTTACTAGCTCCACCATTTCACCTTCAAAACCAAGCACAGAAGCACACAGAATGTCGTTGTCGCCGCCAACGCAGTCCAAAGACACCTCTACGCCTAAGCCTTCAGTGATAGCCATGATTTGTTCACGTATATCTTCTTGTTTGTAGTCAATGACGTGTGTTGCACCCAACGAACGTACAAACTCGTGGTTTGCTGCAGAGCTTGTAGTGATGATGGTTTCTACACAGAAGAAGCGAGCGAGCTGAATGGCAAAACTACCCACGCCACCAGAACCACCAGCAATAAAAATGCTCTTACGTGTAGAAATGTTCAGTTTATCAAGAGCGCTCGATAGGCGGTCCAGCCCGCACAAGGTGAAGCGGCTGCGACTTCTGGAGCGACATCAGGGTGTGCAACTAACGTACGTGAGTCTTGAATTGCGTATTCGGCGAAACCACCGCTCATTCGACGCATGTTACCATGATAGAGAATGCGATCACCTACCTGCCAACCCGATACCTTGTCACCGATGGCAACGATTTCCCCCGAAACATCGAGGCCACCAACGAAAGTATCGTCCATACCATCGACCATCTCGTGCCAAAGGTTCACTTTCGCATCGACAGGGTTGAGCCCAACGGCATGAACTTTTACTAACACATCTAACCCACTCGCAATCGCTGGCGTGTCGATGTCGGTATAGGTGAAGGTATCTAGATCTTTTTGGTAAGTGATCGCTTTCATTCTTTTCCCCAAAGGGCACTTGCCCGAAAAATAAAAATCCAACGGCGCAATCACCGTTGGATAGTTTTGATGATTTATTGGTATGCGCCTGCCGAGTATGTTAACTCGTAGCTGTGGCTGTAGATTTCTAGGATGTTGCCGAACGGGTCTTCCATGTAGATCATGCGATAAGGTTTTTCGCCTGGGTAGTAGTAACGGGGTTCTTTCATGCGCTTCTTACCACCTGCCGCAACGATCTTTTCAGCTAGACCTTCGACATCAGGATCTTGGACGCAGAAATGGAAAATCCCAGTTTTCCAGTATTCAAAGTTATCTTCAGGATTTTCTTGGTTCTTGAATTGGAACAGTTCAACACCAATTCGATCCCCTGTAGATAAGTGAGCGATACGAAAACGCTCCCAGCCTGCGCCAAAGACATCAGTACACATTTCACCGATCGCACTGTCGTCTTCGACGATTTCAGTTGGTTCCATAATCAGGTACCAACCCAGAACTTCGGTATAGAATTTTACGGCTGCTTCTAAATCGGGTACGGAAATACCAATGTGAGAAAACGTTCTTGGATATGGGATAGACATAACCTTTGCCTCTTCTGTGTGTTCATCCTGTTCAAAGCATATTAGCTAGTTCAATCTTTATCCAAAAATTATCATTTGTTCTCATTGTAATAAATTTATGTAATCAACGGTCTTTAATCAGGGTGGCACGATCGGCAAGTAAGATGTCATCTTTTGCCAGTGTGTGGCGCGATTGGATTGCATAAACTTTATCCATACCAACAACGACGTTAGCTCATACTAAGAGGACAAGCACATGACAAATACAGCATTAATTACAGGCGCATCAGGTGGTATCGGTGAAGAATTAGCGCGTATACACGCCGAAAAGGGGGGAGACTTAGTGCTTGTTGCCCGCTCTAAAGACAAGCTAGAAGCACTGGCATCAGAGCTTCGCGATAAACACAAGGTTCAGGTTGCTGTGATTACAGAGGATTTGACTCAGGCTGATTCTGCTGCACGTGTGTTTGAGCAAACTGAAGCGCAAGGCTTGCAAATTGATGTGCTGATTAACAATGCAGGCTTTGGTGGACACGGAAAGTTCCATGAACGCGAACTGGTGGCGGACCAAGCCATGATGCAACTTAATATGGTGACGTTAACCAATCTGACGCACTTGTACCTGCAAGGCATGGTGGCACGCAATCGCGGTAAGATTTTAAATGTGTCATCAACGGCGTCGTTTATGCCGGGTCCATTACAGGCGGTGTACTACGCAACCAAGGCTTATGTTACTTCGTTTACTCAAGCGATAGCGGAAGAGCTTAGAGACACCAATGTAACGGCGACAGCGTTGTGTCCGGGTGCCGTAGCGACGGGTTTTGTTGCTGCCGGGGATTTGCAAGGTGTGGAAGTGTTTAAAAATGCCAAGTCTCCTCGTTCTGTTGCAGAGTGTGGTTACAATGCGATGGAACAGGGTAAGTTGGTGGCATTCAACGAAGGTGGTTTGAAGTTCATGCTTGAATGGATTGTGCCTTTCCTACCAAGAAAATTGGTGCTAAAAATATCGCGTCAAACTATGGAAAAAAGTGCTTAGGAATCAAATATGATCAAGTGAGCGAGTCAATTCACGGTGCCTCAGAGTTGGAAAGTGCTGCTTAACGATATGGATATCGATCCGCAATTGGTGCTGGCATACGCCAAGTTACCTGCGGATCTGTTCAATCGAGAAAAGGCAACGCTTAGCCCAAATGAGTACTTTCAGCTTTGGGTCGGAGTTGAACAAGCGTCTGGTGAGCGCGAGATGCCGTTGCTCCTTGCTGAACATATGTCGGTTGAGGGGTTTGACGCCCCAATTTTTGCCGCTATTTGCAGTCCGAACTTGAACACCGCACTCAAACGGATTCAGCAATATAAGCCGCTGATTGGGCCTATGGTAATGACGTTAGACGTTTCCGGAAAAGAAACAAAACTCAGCATCAGTTGCTATGGCCAACGACAAGCTTTACCTAAATCTTTGGCTTTGACAGAAGTGGTGTTCTTTACCCAGTTAGCACGTTTAGCGACGAGAAAGCGGATTCAACCGCTACAAGTTACTTTACCTGAGCTTCCCAACAACCTTGAGGAATACCAAGCTTACTTTGGTTGCCCGTTGGTCAAAGGTGATGGCGTAGAGGTGCGATTTAAAGCGGAAGATGCAGTGCATCCGTTCGTGACTTCAAATGCGCAAATGTGGGGCTTTTTCGAACAAGGGCTGAACCAAAAGCTAAAAGATCTTGATGCCAGTGCCTCAACAGTAGAACGTGTTCGAGCAGTCTTGGTCGAGTCATTACCCGCGGGGAACAGTGCGATTGAAATGGTCGCGGACAAACTGGCAATGAGTAAACGTACATTGCAGCGCAAGCTCACCGCAGAAGCTGAAAGTTATCAATCCGTGCTGCAAATGGTACGGGCGGAGCTTGCCGATCACTATTTAGAGAAGTCTCAAATGTCACTGGGTGAAATCTCCTTCCTACTGGGATTTCAAGAAGCGAACTCATTTATTCGAGCTTACAGCGCTTGGAAGGGAATATCTCCCGGGCATTATCGAGACCAGTGTCATTAAGCACAACACGAATAGAAAGGAAAAGCGCCGAACATGTCGGCGCTTTTTTTGAATGGTGCTTTTGTCCACACACCTTTCAAGTTCTGTTTTTTACGTAATTTGAGTTATTTCACTAAGTGTTGACCCATGACGCCATCGCCTTTTTGTAAGCGAGATGAAATGTCACCAAACAGATCTGGTAAATCGGCTTTGATGGTGTAGTTATGACCGTCATTCAACTTGTTAAAGTCCACTGAGTACTGAGTGTAACTGTCGTCATACTGGTAACGCACGTTCATCACTTTTTGGTCTAGGTTGTACACCAAACCATAGATGGTTGCGTAGCCACGCATTTCGCCATTCACTGGGCGGTTTGCCGCATCCAATGGGATTTTGTAGGTCACACTATCCAGCTTCGCAATGCCATTGGTGTAGCTGCTCGGCTCTTTAAGTTGGTCCTTCATGTAGCTGTTCCAGATAAAGCGTTGAGCAGAATTAATGTTACCCGGGATAGGGAACTCACCATTCACATCACTCTTCGCTTTTGGTTGTGCTTCTTGCCAGTTTTTCAAGTGTTGCGCGTACTCTGGGCTGTTAGTCATCACGTCATATTGTTTTCCATGATGAACTTGCCAAGCGCCGTCGATGTATTCCAACACAGCAGAGTCACCACTTGCGTCTTCTAATGAATAATGTCCCTTCATTTCGATGCCATTGTGGCTGAACTGTTGGATTTGGATTGAATCTAGATTCTTCAATGCTTCATCAACAGATGCAAAGCTATCAATCAAATAGGCGACAAAGCGCGAGTTTTCGATTTGTTGTTTGCCAGCTTGTGGTGCCCCTGGGTTTTCTTCATCCAAGAACAGGGCATTCGCCGCAAAGCCTTTCTCGTTAAAGCCATCAATAATGCCTACGCCGTAAATACTTACACCGATAGAAGCGTATCTCGATGTCCACGTAAGCGCATCGTCTTTATCGTAGCCGCGGTAGGTTTGGCCTGCGTGACGAACATCAATGGTTGGCTGATTGGCTTCCATCCAATCCATGGTACGAGAGACAAATACACCGTGGTCTTGAGTCTCCCAAACCAAGCGTGAACACGCATTTGCTGCTGTAGAGATGCTGCCAACTGCCATTGCAACAGATGCTGCTAGAAGAACTTTTTTGCTAAAACCTTTCATTGAATTGCCCTCGTAACGTTTCAATACGAGGTCATTATTACGTTTCGTATTCACCATGTAATCTCAGTTATGTTGCAGATTTTGCAACAAGGTGGTTTGGATTGAGCTAAGATAAACGGGTTTATTGTTTGAGGATCTTCCAATGCCCAGAGCCAGTTTTGATCAACTTACTGCATTTGTTGCTGTCGCGGAGCATGGATCGTTTAGCCAAGCCGCAAGGGTAATCGGGAAAGACAGAGCGACGCTACACCACCAAGTCAGCGATCTAGAAATTGATTGGGATGTGACCTTGTTTGAACGCAAAGGAAGAACACCAGCCTTGACGGAAGTAGGGGTGACGTTACTTACTCAAGCCAAGCACATCCTTTACCAAATGCAGTCTTTAGAGCTTTCTTGTGATAGCTACTCTCAAGGGGATGTTCCGGAGATAACGATTTGCCACGACATGTCGGTACCGTGTGATGCCATAGCGGACATCGATCTTTCTTTGCGTAAGCAATACAAGAGTACCGCGATTCATTGGTTACATCGCAGCCGAGATGAAGCGTTAGAAATGCTCATGGCGAAACAAGCGGATTTTGCGGTGGTACTTAACAGCGGCAAAGCGTTCCCAACCGAAGGGATGTCGTTCATCAACTTGGGCTACCCAAGGTTTACCTTCTATGCACATCAGAAAAGTCCTATAGCGCAGAAACCTGTGGTGACTCTGCAGGATCTCGCGTCACATCATCAATACATTGCAGAGAATTTCAGCACCAGCGCACTTGGTAATCAACAGGTGATGTCACCAAACATTTCTCGAATCAGTAACATCGATGTGTTGATGCGATTATTGAAAAATGATGGCTTTGCTTTGCTTCCTCATCATTTAGTGCAGGCTCATGATGAGAAAGGCGAATTTGTCCCGTTAAACATCGATTTCATGGCGAACGAAGGTCGTGCAGGCTATGTGTTACTAAAGCGAGGCAATACGTTAAGCCCTGTTCATCAAAAGCTGGTGGCGCTGGTGACCGAATGGTTTGATAAACAGGTGTAAAAGCCAAAACTTCCCGCTTTGGATTTGTACTGGATTAAGAAAGCTCTAATCGTAGTGATATATCACCATCATCGAGGATGCCATCCTCTTGAAATCCGAACGCACGATAAAGCTTACCTGCCTGCTGATTGGAGGGTTTATGCATCGTGAATAAGGTTTTCCCGCCGAGTTGTTTCACTTCTTCAACGAGCAAGCTAAGTACTTGCTTTCCATACCCTTTGTTCTGGTGATCTTTGTCGATCATAAAGCGGAACAGCCAGTAAATGGAGTAATCAAGCGGCTCGTCTTCATGACAAAACGCAAGCAAACCGATCATCGTCTCTTGTTCATAAATCACTTTCAATCGGTAGTCGGTTTCAAACCGTGACTGAGCAATCGTAATCGCGTTGGAGGCAAGGTTTTCTTCTTGTTCTGGGTGAAGATTGAGACGAATACAATCTAGATAGTTTTCTTTGGTGAGCTCTCTTAGTGAGATCATAAAAATGAGTTTCCTTCTTCCTTAAAGTGGAAGAAGTAAAGCTTACTATTCAGCAAGATAGCAAATGAGAGAGCTGACGAAGAGATAAAGCTGTGATTGAGGTCATGGATAGGCGACTCGATGACGAGCCGCCAAGCTATCGGTATTCATTGTGAGGTGTGCATTCAGCGAGGGATTAACATTTATCGCAAGAAGCACCGTTTTGGTTGCAATCTGTCATACGACCTTGTTTGTCGAACGAGAAACTGCAACATTCTTCAAATAGCTTTTTCAATTCGACACGTCCTTTCTGTACGCGCGACTTGAGGGTTGAGTAGCTGATGCCTTGCTCTTCGGCCAACTTCTTCTGGCTCATACCTTCAAGCTCAATAGAAGAGAGCAGTTGCGATTGCTCATCTGGTAATGCTTGCACAAACGGCGCAATGCACTTTGACAGTTCTTGTTTCAGGTTTGATTCTTGCTCTTCAAACCAAAGATCGTCAGCAACGAGGTCATTATCACGCTGATTTCGAGCGCGTTTACGGTAGAAATCGATGATGGCGTTATTCGCTATTTGGAAGAGCCAAGATTTGACGCTTGATACATCACGAATATCCGCAAGGTTTTGATAAGTCTTAAGTAAAATCTCTTGTTTTAAGTCGTCTACATCATCTTCATTGCTGACTTTAGAGCGCAAGAACGCATGAATAGCGTGTTCGTATTCGCTCCAAATTGATTCGAGATTAGCAGTTTTCATTGATGCAACACTCGTCACGCAAGAAACCAATAACCGTATCCAAGCATTCATACTCAGCAACACAATATAAAGTACGACCTTCACGACGCTGACTGATTAAGCCGGCTGAGGCTAGGCTCGAAATGTGATGAGAAAGGGTAGAGGCTGGAATACCAAGTTTATCTTGTACGCCACCAACCGCGATTCCTTCATAGCCTGCTTTGACCACCTCTTTATAGATACATAAACGGGTAGGGTGTCCTAGCTCTTTGAGCGCTTTTGCTACAGCTTCGAGTTCCATACTGACCTCTTGGAATGACAGACGATAAATACATTTCGATGATAGTGAAAGTGTGGGTGAATAGCAAACAAGAAAAATTACCTAGTTAATCAATTGATTATTAAGACTTTAAATTATATTTCGATATTTATCGAAATATAATAGTTGACGCGTCGATTTTTAATTCTATAATTCGAGAAAAATAGAAATGAAGAGTTCAGCTTCATTAGGAAATTTACAGTTACTGATGTGACATCAGTAGGAGAATCAATATGAATCCAGAAATCATGACCATGGCTAAGGAAGCGCTTGATATGTTTGCGTTTCTAGCAACCGAACTTATCATCCTATTCCTAGCGATTAGCTACATCGTGGGTGTGTTGCAAGATTTTCTAACGCCAGAAAAAATTCAATCTATCCTGAGTTCAAAAAAGGGTAAAGGTTACTTCATTGCTGCGCTATTAGGTTCGATTACGCCTTTCTGTTCGTGTTCGACCATTCCTTTCTTGAAAGGTCTATTGCGTGCAAGAGCAGGTTTTGGACCTATGATGGTGTTCCTATTTGCTAGTCCACTGCTTAACCCAGTGATCATTGGTTTGTTTGTAGTGACCTTTGGTTGGAAAGTAGCGGTATTCTACTTTGCTATTGCGATGACAGTGTCTGTGGTTGCAGGCTATGTACTTGAAAAGCTAGGCTTTGAACGTTACGTAAAACCAGAAGCGTACGAAGCAGCAGGCACCTCTTCATGTGGTACATCTTGCGGTGATTCAAGCAAGAAAAAAGAACAAGCAAAACCAGCATCAAGCTGTGGTACTAGCACTTGTGGTGAACCTGCACCAGTTGCAGCAAAAACATCATGCTGTAGTGAGCCAGCGCCTGTGGTAGCGAAAACATCTTGTTGTGGTGATAGCGCACCAAAAGCAGAACCTAAAGTAGAAGTGTCTTGCTGTTCATCAGACGGTAGTGCAACAGCGACAATCGTGGAAGAAAAAGAGCCTAGCCGCTGGGTACGTATTTGGCATTCAACTTGGAAAGACTTTAAACAAGTGTTCCCTTACCTAATGATGGGTATTGCGATTGGTTCATTCATCTACGGCTTCATCCCAACGGATCTTATTGCGGAGTACGCAGGTGAAGCGAAGTGGTACGCGATTCCAGTAGCAGCAATTATTGGTATTCCATTGTACATCCGTGCAGAGGCAGTTATTCCACTAAGTGCGGCGCTAGTACAAAAAGGTATGGCACTGGGTTCAGTAATGGCACTTATCATTGGTAGCGCAGGCGCAAGTCTTACAGAAGTGATTTTGTTGAAATCAATCTTTAAGAACCAAATGATTGCAGCCTTCCTATTCGTTATCTTAACGATGGCAATGGGCGCAGGTTACCTATACACCTTCATCTTTGCTTAATTTAGTTAAGTAAACTGAAAAACAAAAATCCCCAAGTTTCGGCTTGGGGATTTTTTTATTCTGAAAGACTTAAAGCTTAACGCTCACCAAGCACTTCAAACTCATCGTAAGTTAGGCGAGACAAACCATCTTCTTGAATTTCCCATAACTCTTTGTGCACGACACCAAACGCCTTGTTCATCGTCCAATCTGAAGTAAGAATGTAGCCATTTTCACTGTCTTTTTCCCACTTAGTGTTGGTGTAGTCCACGCTGTTAAAACCTTGGTCCATGATGTTTTGCCAGAATGCTTGGATCGCTTCACGTCCCTCAAAGGTGCCAAATGGTTTTGCAATCATAATTGCATCTTCAGCGTATTGCGCTGCACAGCCCGCAGCGTCTTGATTGTTGAAAGCGATTTGCCATGCTGAGATGCCTGCTTGAGCGCGTTCTAAAACTGATTGAGTCATCCTGAATATCCTGTGATTGGTGTTTGTTTATGTAGCAATCATAGGGTTAGAATTGAGATAGAAAAACAAAGTAATAAGAATTGAATGTTCTGTAAAAAAGAACAATAAGGAAGAGCGATGAATAAGCTGCGTTTGATGTCTCTGTTCGTTCATATTGTCGAGTGTGGTTCAATCTCCAAAGCTGCCGATAAGTTAGAGCTTTCTAAGTCAGTGTTGAGCTCTGCTTTGAAGCAACTAGAGCAAGAGCTGGATACTTGCTTACTCAAACGTACGACCAGAAAGCAAACTCTGACCTCGACAGGTGAGCGCTTTTACGAGCAGTGCGCGCAAATGACAAAACAAGCAGAAGCCGCGTGGTTAGAAGCCACAGAGTTAAAGCAAGTGCCAACGGGAAGGCTTACCGTCACTGCGCCACAGGCACTAATGCGCTCGATAGTGTTGCCTGCTTTAACGAGTGCTTTTGCTGATTACTCTGATGTGCAGTTAAATTTGATCAGTGATGATAAGCATGTGGATATCGTTCAACAGGATATCGATCTTGCCATACGAGTAGGGGCTTCTGGCGATTCAAACATTAAGCAGCGCAAAGTAGGGCAGTTTTGTGACGTCTTGTGTCGTGCGCAAGGCGCGCATACTGATTTTGAAAGTGCGCCTTATATTGCTCAACATTGGCAGCTTGAACCTGTGGTCCATGTGTTTGCCTCCAAGGAGCCGGAACATCAAATTCAATATCCAGTGAAGCACCGAGCGAATACCGTCTTTGATGTGGCTAGTCTGTTAGAAATGGGGTTAGGCGTTGGGATTTTGCCTGATTTTATGCTGGAGTCGAACTTACTTCTTGAACCGGTTCCCGGTGTGAAAGCGTCAAAGGTGAACCCTATTTATGTATTGCATCCCTACCAAGCTCATGTGCCGATGGCAGTGACAATAGCAATAAAGGCGATTGAATCGCGCATTGATGAAGTCATTTTATGTAAAAACTGACGGTTATCGGGGCGAACATTCAGAGTCGGTTTAGAATTAAAGTTGATGAATTTTTATTCAGGATCAATCTTCATTATTATTTCACCCCACGTTCAAAATGTCTCGTCTACACTGTTTGATGAGTTGTCAGTTGGCAGACCAAGGAGGCAGCCATGATTGCAGTTCATCGAGAGTATTGTTTATCGAATAGCCCAGATTTACACGCCCATGTTGAAGTCAATCCCGTCGGTAAATTGGAAGTTGAAATTATCGAGCTTCATGAACACCACATCACCGAGTTTGATGATCTTTCTTTTGAAAGTAGTGGCTCTCAAACGCGTATTTGCGGGAAAGAAGACACCGTTCCGTGGCAGTTCAATCTAGCGAAAACCGACGCATTAGAACTGTCGCATTTAGTTGATGAGGCGAACGAAGAGTATGAGACATTGATGAGTGATCTTATGTAGCTCTGCTTTTCACCGGCAATAAAAAACCTCCCAGTGGGCTGTCTCTTATACACAAATCCCCAAGCTTATAGCTTGGGGATTTTTTTTGAACTCTTTAACATGTGTGCGCTCTGATCACTTAAGAATCCTTACTGAAACACTAAGATGACACACTCAGACGCTAAACTTTGGGCACAAGAACAATTTGGACAAGCACAACTTAAAGACCCTCGAAGAACACAACGCCTCATCAGTTTAGCGACTTCCATTGCTAATCAACCAGGAGTCTCCGTGGCTAAACTTCCTTTTTCTCCCGCCGATATGGAAGGGGCATATCGCTTTATCCGCAATGAAAACATCGATGCAAAAGACATCGCTGAAGCAGGTTTTCAATCAACGGTATCTCGAGCTAACGAGCATGAGGAATTACTCGCGCTTGAAGATACAACAACGCTCTGTTTTCCTCATCGAAGTATAAAAGATGAACTCGGGCACACGAATCAAGGCGACAGAATTCGAGCTCTCCATGTACATTCGACGTTACTTTTTGCACCACAAAGTCAGACCATTGTTGGTCTTATAGAGCAACAACGATGGAGCCGAGATATTACTAAGCGTGGGCAAAAGCACCAACACGCGACTCGTCCTTACGAGGAGAAAGAGAGTTACAAATGGGAGCAAGCTTCTCGCCGTGTCGTTGAGCGCCTAGGGGATAAGATGTTAGATGTTATCTCGGTCTGTGACCGAGAAGCTGACCTATTCGAATACTTAACTTATAAACGTCAACATCAGCAGCGTTTTGTCGTTCGTTCAATGCAAAGCCGCTGTCTAGAAGAGCACGCTCAAAAGCTTTACGACTATGCGCAAGCGTTACCAAGCGTCCAGACAAAAGAGCTTACCATCCCCCAAAAAGGAGGAAGAAAAGCGAGAGATGTAAATCTTGATGTTAAATATGGTCAGGTGACATTAAAGGCTCCAGCAAACAAAAAGGAGCACGCAGGCATACCTGTTTATTATGTTGGTTGCCTTGAGCAAGGGACATCAAAAGACAAGTTAGCATGGCACCTCTTGACGTCGGAGCCAGTAAACAACGCTGAAGACGCCATGAGAATTATCGGTTATTACGAGCGTCGATGGCTGATTGAAGACTTCCATAAAGTCTGGAAAAGTGAAGGTACGGATGTGGAGTCACTAAGACTCCAAAGTAAAGGTAACTTAGAGAGGTTAAGTGTCATCTATGCCTTTGTTGCGACACGTTTATTGGCGTTACGCTTCATTAAAGAGGTTGATGAGCTATCAACAGAAAGTTGTGAAAAGGTCTTGGGCAAAAAAGCTTGGAAGCTGCTGTGGTTGAAACTAGAAAGTAAGACGTTACCTAAAGAAACGCCGGATATGGGCTGGGCGTACAAGAATCTCGCTAAATTAGGCGGTTGGAAAGATACCAAGAGGACGGGCAGAGCTTCAATAAAGGCACTTTGGGAAGGATGGTTTAAACTACAAACCATCCTTGAAGGCTACGAACTCGCAATGTCTCTTGATCACTAGACTTGTGATCAAGAGACAGCCACTCGGCGGGTTTTTTGTGCCTTTTCTCTTCCGACCTTCTGTTCGCTCTATGCTGAAACTAAGCAACGTTTCGATTTCTCTTAGCAAACAAGTGTGATGATTATCCCTGTTTGAAACTCACTAGCGCCGAATTAGTGGAAAATGAAGTTTGAATTTAATCACGATAAATAGCGAGTCAAGAGTTGTAATGTGATCGATATAAATTATTGCGAATTTCTAGAAATGTTTGGATAGGTGCGGAGGTTCAAATTATGCCTATTGACATGTTGCTGAAAGAAAATTTGTTGCTAACTTTCTTTGTCTATTTTTGAGCTACGTTCATTAAAACAAATTGACAGCCATTTAATTGTGATTTGTTGCACAAAAGAGGCGTGCTTGCGCGGTTCTACTACTCTTATTGATAATTAACCCATCGATACCGAACTGTTGATAGGGTTTAAAAATGCTGTATGAATTAATCGACCACGAACTAGTAGATGTTATTAATGACCGCGCTTACCAATGGCAAGACGCAGTTAAAAAGACAACGCAATACCTAGAAGACAAAGGTTACGTTTCTCAGCAATACGCGGATGCCATCATCCAATCGACCGAAGAAAATGGTCCTTACTATGTGTTGTGCCCTGGACTGGCGATGCCACATGCTCGCCCAGAAACCGGTGTCCTAAAAACGGGCTTGGGCATTCATATTTTCCCTTCACCAGTTGATTTTGGTTCGGACCTTGGTCCTGCCAACATTCTTATTACCCTAGCTGCAAAAGACTCTGATACCCACATTGAGGTGATTCAAGCGCTGAGCGAGATGTTTGTGGACGAAGAGAACATTGCAAAACTGGCACAAGCTTCATCTAAGGAACAAGTGCTAGACATAATAAAAGCATACTAAAAGGAACATAACGTGAAAGCAAACATGCGAGCCAATGTGCAAGCCTTCGGGGGTCATTTGACCGCCATGGTGCTGCCAAATATCGGAGCCTTCATCGCTTGGGGCTTTATTACTGCACTCTTTATCCCAACAGGTTGGATGCCAAACGAAGCGTTTGGGGAACTCGTTGGTCCAATGATAACTTACTTATTACCACTGTTGATCGGTTATACTGGCGGTCAGATTGTTGGTGATAAACGCGGCGCGGTAGCCGGTGCCATTGGTACCATGGGTGTTATCGTTGGTGCGGACATCCCAATGTTCGTTGGCGCGATGATCATGGGCCCACTCAGTGCTTGGGTTGTGGTACAAATGGATAAGCGAATCCAACACCGTATTCCTTCTGGCTTTGAGATGGTGGTGAACAACTTCTCATTAGGTATTGTGGGCATGATCCTGTGCCTGTTCGCCTACGAGATTGTTGGCCCTGCAGTAACAGCGGCAAACTTGTTTGTAAAATCAGGCATCGAAGCCTTGGTGGCAACGGGATTCCTTCCTCTGCTCGCTATCATCAACGAGCCTGCGAAAGTGCTGTTCCTAAACAACGCTATCGACCAAGGTATTTACTACCCACTAGGTCTGCAGGCGGCCGCTGAAACAGGTAAATCTATCTTCTTTATGGTGGCATCTAACCCAGGTCCAGGTCTTGGTATGCTGCTGGCTTACGCGAAGTTTGGTCAAGGTCTGTCTAAACGTTCTGCGCCAAGTGCCATCATCATTCACTTCTTCGGCGGTATTCATGAGCTCTACTTCCCGTACGTGCTAATGAAGCCAATCATGATCTTGGCGATGATTGCGGGTGCAGCGACAGGTATCGCAACCTTCAACCTACTTGATGCAGGTTTGGTAGCAGGTCCAAGTCCAGGTTCAATCTTCTCTTACCTAGCATTGACTCCGAAAGGCAGCTTCCTAGCGACCATCGCAGGTGTCACAACTGCAACGATTGTTTCGTTCCTTGTTGCAAGTGCGATTCTGAAGATGAGCAAAGCAGAAGACAAGGAAGACGAGTTTGAACAGTCTGTCTCTGATATGAAAGACATGAAAGCGGAAGGCGCAATCAAACCAGTTGCTGCAGCAACACAAGAAGTAAACAAACCAATTTCATTTGTCGCATTTGCTTGTGATGCGGGTATGGGCTCAAGTGCGATGGGCGCTTCAACCTTCAAACGCAAGTTAGTTCAAGCCGGGATTGATATTGAAGTGAAGAACTTCGCCATCGAAAAAGTCCCAAGTGAAGCCGACATCGTCGTGACACACGAAAGCTTAGAAAGTCGAGCCATCAAAGCAACAGGCTTGCCAGTGGTAACGATTAAGAACTTCCTCAACGACCCAGCGCTCAATGAGCTGATGGATACGATTAAGCAACAAGCGGTCGCGACTGAGCAACCAGCCTAACAATGCAGTATGGGGTGGCACCTACCACCCCATTTAGGAGAGAAATCATGGTACAAACAACGGCAGCGGTTATCTGTGGCGAGAAAGACGTTCAACTAAGAACCTTTGATTTGCCAAGCATTTCAGCCGATGAACTTCTGGTTAAAAACATTTCAAACAGCATTTGCCTGTCCACTTACAAAGCAGCATTGTTGGGTAGCAAACACAAACGCGTACCTGAGAACATCGATGAAGTGCCAGTGATGACGGGTCATGAATACGCAGGTGTGATTGTTGAAGTCGGTGAGAACCTAAAAGATCAATACAAAGCAGGCGATTACTTTGTTCTACAACCAGCAATGGGTTTGCCTACTGGTTACTCTGCGGGTTACAGCTACGAAACCTTTGGTGGCAACGCAACGTATTCCATCATTCCTAAAATCGCTATCGACTTAGGCTGTGTACTGCCTTACCACGGTGACTACTTTGCAGATGCGTCTTTGGCTGAGCCAATGTCATGCATCATCGGTGCTTACCATGCGAGTTACCACACTACGCAATACGTGTATGAGCATGATATGGGCATCAAAGAGGGGGGAGCGTTAGCGCTATTAGCGTGTGCTGGCCCTATGGGGATTGGCGCGATTGACTACGCGATTAACGGACCTGTGAAGCCAAAACTAATTGTGGTGACAGACATCGACGCTGCACGCTTAGACCGAGCAGAGTGCTTAATCCCGGTTGAAAAAGCAAAAGAACAAGGCGTTGAACTGCATTACGTGAACACCGCTCAAGTTGATGATCCTGTGACTTATCTGAAAGCGCTGAACGATGGCAAAGGCTACGACGACGTGATGGTGTATGCAGCGGTATCGCAAGTGCTAGAACAAGCCGATGAGTTGTTGGGTAACGATGGCTGCTTGAACTTCTTCGCAGGCCCTACCGATAAAAAATTTAAGGTACCGTTTAACTTCTACAACGTGCATTACGAATCAACGCACATTGTTGGCACATCTGGTGGCTCGACCGGTGACATGGTGGAATCTATCGACTTGTCTTCACAAGGTAAGATCAATCCATCGTTCATGATCACCCACGTTGGTGGTCTGCAAGCTGCGCCACATACGATTCTGAATCAGCTGGATATCCCGGGTGGTAAGAAGTTGATTTACCCACACATTGACCTGCCGTTGACCGCGATTGATGATTTCTTATCGTTGGCAGACCAAGACCCGTTCTTCGCCGAATTAGACGCAATTTTGAACGCGAATAACTATGTGTGGAACGCACATGCAGAAAAAGCGTTACTTGAGTTTTATGACGTGAGCTTAACGGTTTAGTTGCAACGAATTTGTGTGGTAGCCTTTGCGCTGCCACATAATGGAGAGGTCATAATACGTTGTCACGTGAAGACGAATTACTGGAGAAACTGGACGAGTGCGAAAATGCGACTGCGTTTCTTCAGGTTTCTAACAAAATAATTAACCTCAAGTTAAAAGCATTACTTCCGAGTGTGTTCGTCCAAGACGATCTCGTGAAGGAGTATGCTGTGGATCCTTTATTGAAAGAAGACGGTCCGTTGGTGACGACCGATGTGGTATCGAAGCTGATGTTTGCGATGGGCAAAATCTCTTTGGAAACTTACGCCGATATCGGATTGTACGATCAGGTCTTGGAGTACGTGGTTAGCCAACCGGAGAAAGTCGAATTTGCGGATGACGTGATTTACGACTTCATCAAAAACCAAGCGGTACTCTCTTCTCAGCAAGACAGCTTTTATCTTGAGTCGATCAATCAGCTTAAGTTCTCTTCGTTTGAGTCCTTTTCGCAAATGAGATACGAATCTCTCATCAAAACAGTGTTGAAGCTGTCGTGTGAAATGTTGATAGAAAGAATCGAAGGGGAGATCAATCAATAAGGGTTCACCATGAAAGTGAATTTAAACGTCAGTGGTTTTGAAACCGAAGCTACCTTTCCCGATGCCGACGTAAAGCGAATCCATCAACCTCTTATCGAAAAATTTACCCGTTTATATCATGAGAAGCAGGAGCGCATTGTCGTGTTCTTATGTGCCCCTCCGGGCAGCGGTAAGTCGACCCTTGCTGCGTTTTGGGAATACCTTTCTGTACAAGATGAAAACCAAGAGCCACTTCAGGTTCTGCCTTTTGATGGTTTTCACTACCCGAACGAAATCCTAGACAGCAACACCATTGAGCGTAATGGTGAAATTGTCCCTCTGCGCAGCATTAAAGGCTCTTACGAGACGTTCAATCTCACCGAGCTTATCGACAAGCTGAAACAGCTTAAAGTGAAAGACAGCAAATGGCCTTACTACGACCGTAACCTGCATGATCCGGTTGATGATGCCATTCAGGTTAACCGCAATATTGTCGTCGTCGAGGGCAACTGGTTGTTGCTAGATGAACCAGTATGGAAAGAGCTGCATCGCTTGGCCGATTTTACGGTGTTTATTGATACTCAAGCGGAGTTTCTACAAGAGCGTTTAGTCAATCGTAAGATTCGTGGTGGCACAGACCCAGAAGCCGCCTTAGAGTTCTACTTACGTTCTGATGCGGTTAACGTTGATAAAGTGTTGAACCACTCAATTCCTGCAGACTTATCGTTGTTCCTCAATCAAAACGGTTCGTTCGAAATTCGATAGTTCGTCCACAATCTCAGGAGGTCACCATGGATATCGTGATTGATAGCCACACCCATACTATTGCCAGTGGACACGCTTACAGCACCATTTTAGAGAACGCATTGTCTGCTAAGAATAAGGGGCTAAAACTTCTTTGTACCACCGATCATGCTCCCGAGATGCCAGGAGCCCCTCACTACTGGTATTTCAACAATCAAAGAATTTTGCCCCGCTTTTTACACGATGTAGGTATTCTCCGTGGCGTAGAAGCCAACACGCTGAATGTTAAAGGGGAGATAGACTTACCAGCGTCCTCTGACCAACATCTTGACTGGGTGATTGCGAGTTTCCATGAACCCGTATTCAAACCCGCGACTGAAGCTGAACATACCGCTGCCCTGATAAATGCGATTAAAAGCGGCAGAGTGGATGTTCTTGGTCACTTAGGTAACCCAAATTACTCATTTGATATGGAGCAAGTGTTGCGCTGTGCCAAAGAACACAATGTCGCAATTGAAGTTAACAATACATCTTTGACAGGCAAAAGCCGCAAGGGCAGTGATTCCCGTTGTGATCGCATTGTCGAGCTCGGCAAAGAGATTGGCGTTTACTTCAGTACAGGGTCGGATGCTCACTTCTGTGAAGAGATCTCCAAGTTAGACTTGGCAATTGCTTTGCTGGAGAAACACAATGTGGATGAAGAGAAGATACTCACTACGTCGACAAGCAGATTCTTGAACTTCTTATTACTGAGAGGTAAAGCGAGGATTCCAGAGTTCGAAGCACTCTATTGAAAAGCGAGTAACTCAAACGGCTATCTACAAACAAACATAAACCCGCAGCGTGCGGGTTTAGTTCGTTTAGGGTGATACATAAAGCGCTACAACGGGGATTCCACCACAACAAACTTACGTTCGGCTCTGAGTGGCGCAAACCAAGTATTCTTGTATTTGAAATAGCTCTGTCCGTCGACGACGACTGTTTCTTTCGTGTGAGGCAGTGAATCTACGATCTCTCCGAGTTTGTAAGGGCTAGGTTGAGGTTTTGTCGCCGGAACAACGTGGGTGACTCGCGGCGTGTTCGAACTTGGCGAAGAAGATACTACTTGCCCTGACGACGATGGCGCATAGTTTGACGACGTTGAAGAAGACGTCGTGATGGTGTTTCCATTCACAATCGTGTAGTTACCGCTTGGTGGGTAACGGACGTAATCATAGCGGTCTCCATTCCTACGGTAATACGAGTCTTGAACGATGGCATAGGTGATGCCTGCAAAAATGGCGAAAGTCGCTATGCCAACGAGATCGCTATGATAATAGTAATAACGTCCACGATAGGGTGGATACCAATAACCCGGTCTCACATAGATAAACGAGGAATGGTAACGCGGTGGCCTAACGACATATGGCGGTCGATGGTAATAGGGTGGTCTGTAGTAGGGCGGACGGTAATAAGGTGGCCGATTATAGTGGGGCGGCTTGATTGGCCTATGAGGGCGATTCACAGGGCGCAAATCGTGTTTGTTACCCGGTTGCGTGATCGGCTTTACCGCGGGCTTCACTTGCGGCTGTGCAGACAGGCTTGTTGCCCCTAGCAAGCAGAGAATGGCGGTGATCATGACCCAGATGCTTCTCATAATGCATTCCCCCATGGTTGGAGTACCGAAGCTCTAATCTTTAAGTTTAGCTCACCATAACTTTGTTTGACTGAGGAGTCTAGGGCACGACTTTATGTTCTCGTTGAGCTTTTGCTTTCGTTGGCTGTCTGTTCTAACACCAAGAAGATCAGCTTAGTCAGCATGGATTGTGCCTCTGGTGACAGTAATCTCGCTGCTGAGGCTACATCGCTTGCAGAGATGTTACCGACCCCTCTAGCATCGAGGGCGACATCCAAATCTGTTAGGTTGAGAGCCCGCAGAATGGAGCGATATTGGGAGAGCTTTAAATCCGATTCGCCTCTCTCAATTCTTTGATAAGTCTTTTCGCTCATCCCTGCGACTTTTGCCATTTGCTCACGCGACATACCTCTCTCTTTGCGTCGAGCAATCAGTACTTCAATCAGTGGGTCTACATGCATAGGCGCTCCTTAAAGGACAGTTTTGTCCTGAAGCACGCAATATCCGGACCAGTTTAACCACCTCGTATTTACCCAAGTTGATATAGCGATAAGAATGACGTTCCACAAAAAAATTACTAAATTTCAGTCAGTTTCAGAAAATGGAAAAATATCAGCTTTATAAATCAATTTCTGGTGAAGTAAGTATTCGCAAAATGCAACGCGTTTTAGAACAATTGCTTGATGAAATTCGCAATCGCAGCCGTGATAGTCGCTTGGATATGACATGGTTAACCAGAGAATCACAGAAAAGGTTGATGAAGTATAAAGAGCTGTTTTTGCATCGATGCGATCTTGACCAGACTGAGCTGAATCAAACCTATGAGAATTTGAGCCTGATAGAGCGAGCAGTGGCAGATATGGGTGTTGCAGCACTCACTTATATCATTGACGCACTAGACAAGGAAATGTAATTGGTTGAAAGCGATGCTCGTTGTAAAGCATGGACAACTGTAAAAACAGGAACGAGCGAAATCCCACAAAGCCAATTGTGTCAAATAAAAGCACTGAAAGAATTTAAAGAAAGGATGCAAATGCTGGGGAACCAAACCCAGCATTCGGAACACTCATTTACCTATATTTTCGAACCGTAAATCAGTGTTTAGAGGTATGTGAACCGAAACGTGTCGGTACGGAGCGAATAATAACGATATTGCTGAATCTAGGCTATGTTCCGGGTTTCTAACACCTCTCAACAAAGTGTACATTTTCATGTACACCTCAAAAATTGAGCGCCAAAGCTCACTTCTTAAGCTTTATAACAACAAAAGGCTAAATAATCGGCGGTTTTACAACATATCTGTTGCATCAACTGATAGTTGTTAAAATATATGGCTATAAGATGGAGCTTTTGCTTTTCAATCGTCCTATTTATGCCTTACAATCCTTTCGAACCAAATCCATTCAGCAGAGAATGGGATTGACGAAAATGGATGCGCTGATTTTGCTTCGAACCCAAAGTGAGACATTCCGTTAATCGAACTCTGCCCGGAAATGATTCCCTACATCCCCAATGTACTCAGACAGGATAGATCCGTCTTGAGTCTAGGCTTCTTGCATCCTGAATTGCTGTTTAGCATCGAATTCATTGGCTGCAAAGTAGGGCGTTTCCGTAGATCGTGCTTCGAACCAAAAGCACGATAAGTCAAAACAAAACGGATTAAATTTAGAGGTATTAACCGTGAACCTAAAACTTGTCGGCAGCTCCCTGATCGTTGCAGGTACTGCTCTTGGCGCTGGTATGCTTGCTATACCAATGGTGCTTGCTCAATTCGGCCTCCTTTGGGGCACTCTTCTTATGCTGTTCATCTGGGCGGGTACAACTTACGCTGCACTTCTTCTATTGGAAGCAAGCTGTAAAGTAGGTGGTGGCGTTAGCATGAACGCGATTGCTCGTGAAACTCTTGGCAAAGGCGGTCAGTTTGTTACTAACGGTCTTTTGTACGCGCTGCTTGTTTGTCTTTTGATGGCGTACATCATCGGTGCTGGTGACTTGGTACAAAAAGTGACGGCGTCAATGGGCCTACCACTTTCTACTATTTCTAGCCAAGTTGGCTTTACCGTTTTGGTTGGTCTAATCGTATCGGCGGGTACCGGTGTGGTTGATAAGCTAAACCGTGGTTTATTCATCGGTATGATTGTCGCACTTGTTCTTACGCTATTCTCTCTTGCGCCAAACGTGTCGTTTGAAGGTCTAAGTGAAGTCGTAAACGCAGACAAAATGGCACTGATAAAACAAAGCTCAGTTCTGTTCACAAGCTTTGGCTTCATGGTCGTGATTCCTTCTTTGGTGACTTATAACAAAGAAGCGAGCAAAACCCAACTGCGCAACATGATCATTGTTGGCTCGACGATTCCTCTTGTATGTTACCTACTGTGGTTGTTTGCAGTCGTGGGTAACTTGCCACCACACGAACTTATCCAGTTCTCAAACGTGTCTGAGTTGATCTCTGTTCTTGGTCAACAGTACACAGGTCTCGAGTTCATTCTGTCTATGTTTACTGGTTTGGCACTGCTGACGTCTTTCTTGGGTGTGGCAATGGCGCTTTACGACCAAAATGCAGACCTTCTAAAAGCAAGTAAGCCAGTGGTATTCGTGACGACGTTTATTCTGCCGTTGCTTGGCGCGGTATTTGCTCCAGAGCACTTCTTAGCGATCCTTAGCTACGCAGGTATCATCCTTGTATTCCTAGCGGTGTTTGTTCCACTATCGATGACCATGAAAGTGCGTCGTGTACCTGTAGAAGACAACAGTGTGTACGAAGCTGGTGGTGGTGCGATGGGTATGAGCATGATCTTCCTATTCGGTTGTTTCTTGCTGTTCGCTCAAGCGGTATAAATCGACTCTACGAACACACAAATTGAATCTAGAGAGCCGCTTGTCCAAAACTGGGCAAGCGGCTTTTTTGTGCAGAATTGTGAGGACTGCATCAGCGGCGTGTATGGCCTGACCGTTGCCTGATAAATCGTGATGATATTTGACCTTGAGGTGAAACTGTCTCGCCACAGGCTGACATGGCTTGCGACCACTCTCTTTATGATGACTAACAAGTTATAAAGTAAAGGGGAACCGAGTGTCGAAGCGATTTTCTTTCACAGTCGTTGGAATGATGCTTTCTTTGGGGATGTTCAGTGCTGAAGCAATGGCACACCCTAAACATCACCACAAACACGGACATCATCATGGGCATCACCACCATCATCATAAGCACAAACACAAACATAAGCATAAACACAAAAAGGTTGTGGTGGTGAAGCACAAGCGACCGAAGCATCACTACTACCATTACAAACACATTCCACCACGTAGCACCTATATTCAGATTGGCAATTTTACCTACCTAAAAGTGGATGACTTTTATTACAAGCGCTCAAAAGATCGCTATATACATGTGGTCTTGTAAGCAAACAAAAAAACAGCGAGCACTTTGGCTCGCTGTTTTGCTTGTTGGTTGATGAAGTTTGTTCTGGGTTAAAGAGGAGAAGTTAGACCGTAAAGCGGTTTAGGATCTCGTCTTGCTTACGAACGTCTTCATGCTGTGCTTGCATTGCATCATTGGTGCGGTTCGCTGAATCAGCAACTTGGGTCGACAGATCTTTAATGTTAACCGTGTTGTTGTTGATTTCTTCCGCTACCAAGCTTTGTTCTTCTGCTGCTGACGCAATCTGCAAGTTCATGTCAGAGATA
Source organism: Vibrio sp. B1ASS3 (assembly GCF_905175355.1). Taxonomy (NCBI): domain Bacteria; kingdom Pseudomonadati; phylum Pseudomonadota; class Gammaproteobacteria; order Vibrionales; family Vibrionaceae; genus Vibrio; species Vibrio sp. B1ASS3. Next base: position 1,508,773 of record NZ_HG992743.1, on the reverse strand, counting down.
CGTTGGATCGCATCGCGAATACGTTGTAGCGCGTCATTGGCGTGTTCTGCTTTCTCTACTGCTTCTACTGCACTGCCTTTGCTTTGGTGCATAGCGCTAGCCACAGAAGAGGCACCAGATTGAAGCTGTTCAATCATGCTACGGATTTCGGTCGTGGATTCTTGAGTACGTTGCGCCAGAGTACGAACTTCATCCGCTACGACTGCAAAGCCGCGACCAGACTCACCAGCACGTGCTGCCTCTATTGCTGCGTTCAACGCCAGTAGGTTGGTTTGGTCTGCGATGTCGTTGATTACTTTTAGAATCGTTTCGATATTTGCCGTCGCTGACTCAAGACCTTGCACTTCCTCAACTGCTTGATCGATGCTGTCTGAAAGCAGGTTAATCGTCTCTGTAGACTCATTCACGATAGAAGAACCTTGCACCGTTGCATCGTCTGCTTCTTTCGCTGCACTTGCTGCGCCTTGTGCGTTGTTCGCAACTTCTGTCGCAGTCACTGACATCTCGTGCATTGCGGTTGCGAGTTGTTCAAGTTCTTGCAGCTGAGTTTGAATCGCAGAAGCCGAATCACGAGCGCCTTCAGCGGTGATTTGCGTACCACTTAGGATCTGATCAGAAATGCTCTTCGATTCGATGATTTGATGCTGCAAGTTCTCCATAAAGGTATTGAAACCTTTTGCTAGCTCAGAGAATTCTTGATCGGTATTGGTGTCCAAACGCTGCGTCAAATCGCCTTTGCCTGATGCTACAGCTTGGATCGCTGTGTTTAGCTCATCAAGAGGGCGCATCAAGGTACGGATAAGGATAGTCAGCGCGATGATAGAGGCAATAACAGCAATCAATGAGTAGATGATTGCGCTATTACGCAGCTTACCTACTGCAGCATAGGCAATGCTCTCGTCCACAACCGCGCCCACATACCAGTTCTCGCTCGCGATGTGCGTCAAGCTGACCATATATTTGTCGCCATTCATCTCGATGTGCTGAGCACCAGACGTTAGTGATACTTGCGGTAGGTAGCTTGATAGCTTCTCGCCGTTGTATTTTGCTTCTGGGTGCGCAATGGTTGTGCCATCCGCAGTCACTAGGAACAAGTAGCCAGCATCAAATAGGTTTACTTGGTTGACCAAGTCAGAAAGGGTGGTTAGCTCCATATCGTAGAACATGGCAGCCAAAAACTGGCCAGCTTCACGCACTGGTGTACCGATAGAGATGATCACTTTCTTAGAAGAAACATCCACGTAAGGATCGGTGACAACAAGTTTGTTTTCTGCTTTTGCTGATACAAACCAAGGGCGAACACGAGGATCGTAATCAGGGCCCGCTTCCCAACCGTCATCGTTTTCAATCACGAATCCGTTGCTGTCGTAAGCATAACCGATGGCCAAGAAGCTTGATTTTGGCATTGGCTTCTCTAGCACTTCTTTCACGTAATCGTGGTCGCTTGGGTTAATTTCCAGAATCTCGGTCATGGATTGAGCGAGTTCTTTTTTAGCGTTCATTTCGGATTCTACCGTGTTCCCCACACTGGATAGGATCTCACTCACGCTGGTGTCGATGTTTTCTTCGATCTGTGAACGAATGGTCATCACTTGTTGTGTCGACAGCAATGCCACAGTCACAAGCAATAAAATAGAAGAGGCGGTGACAACCTTATGTCTGAATTTCATACTTTTCCCTCTCGAGTCTCCCGGCTGGTTTACTCTGCTTGCGCCTCTTATTTGTCGGGCACATTCGGCAGAAGTGAACACATTATTGTGTTTGTTATTTTTGTTATCGACAGATTTATCAGAAACCTGAAGGCTAATTACGACTTTTGTTGGCGAAACGAGAACAAAAAGCCGCTTGTTTTATAAAGTTGTGAGATTGATCTAATTTGTTGAACTTCGTCATCAAACTGTTAAAAACATAAGAATAGTATCATTGAGCCTTATAGAAACAAGTCTGAGTTGTTGGTTTTCTGCAATTTAAATCAATGAATTTAAAGTTATATTTATAACTTATGTGTTTAAAGTGAGGCTGTTCGAAAGCTGAATAAATAAGGGGAGATGTGACAAAACAGGCGGGAAATTGCAAAACGAGTCAGCAGATACAAAAAAGGCCCCGACAGAGCGCAATGTAGATCAGATAAGGATCGGTTGACCGATCCTTCTGCTGAGAGATAATCGGAAGCCTGTTTCTAGGCTTCCGATTTTTTATGTCTATCCAAAACTGTTTTGCCGATTTCCTCGAAGAAAATCCTGTTGATGTAGCTCAACTCACCACTTTCTCTGAACATATCCCAGATGAATGGGTTGTTAAGGCAGCTAGTCTTTCTGATAAGGCGACTATTCGCCGACGTCGGCTACCAAGTGACATGGTCTTGTGGTTAATTGTCGGCATGGCCTTCTTCCGTAATGAACCTATTGCCGAAGTTGCACGAAGAATGAATGTCTGTGCGGATGGCTTAGTCGATGAAGAGTTATTAGCAAAAAGTGCTTTAACTCAGGCAAGACAACGTTTAGGTAGAGCTGCACCAGAGTGTTTGTTTAAACAATGTGGGCGGACGTGGGGTCTTGAACGATACCGTGATGATACGTGGCAAGGATTACAAGTTTTTGCTGTAGACGGTGCTCTTTTTCGAACCGCAGATACCCCCGAACTTAGAGAGCACTTTGGCTCGGGTAATACCTCCAGCAACAGACAGACACCGCATCCAGTGCTAAGAGTTGTGACTATCATGAATGTCCGCTCTCATGTCATCGTTGACGCCGCTATAAGCCCCTATCGGCGTGGTGAAATCCCGCTTGCTATGCCCTTCATCGACTCCTTGCCAGATAACTCTGTGACGTTACTGGATAAAGGGTTTTACGGTGCAGACTTACTTCTCTCTCTTCAAAATAGCGGTATCAATAGGCATTGGTTGATACCAGCAAGGAAGGGGCTGAAATACACACTTCTAGATGAAGAAGAAAGTAATGACATGCTCATAGAAATGAAAGTCTCTCCGCAAGCTCGCAAAAAGAACCCTAGCTTACCTGAGAAATGGCAAGTCAGAGCGGTGACCTACGAAGTACAAGGTAAGCAGAAAACCGTTTTTACCTCCCTTCCTAGAACAAACTACGACGCGAAGGCAGTAGCCAAACTCTACCACGAGCGTTGGGAAATCGAATTGGGTTATCGTGATATCAAAAGCTCAATGCAACACAATACCTTAGTATTACGCAGCAAAACAGTAGACCTTGTTTATCAAGAACTCTGGGGGCTGTTGCTTGGTTATAACTTAGTAAGACGTGAAGCGAGTCAGGCCGCGGTTGAGCATGGAAGAATGCCGAATGAAATTAGCTTTAAATATGCTTGTCAGTTTATAGCGAGCCAACTGAAGGTGATGAGTAAAGCGATATCGCCAGGCAATACACCTAAGCGTTTAAAGAGTCTCAGGGGAGATTTATCCATCCTCTTTATAGACAAACGCCCTAAGCCTAATCGGCCTAGGGCGGTAAAAATATCAAAGACCCGATATCCTGTTAATCGCAAAGCAACTCCGCTTAAGTGAACTACATTGCCCGACAGAGCGGAGCCTTTGTAAGATGCATGATTTTAGAAAATCAAATGAGCTATACCGGCAATAACTGGTAGCGTAATCAGCGTACGTAGAATGAAGATAACGAACAGTTCTACGATGTTAACTGGAATCTTACTACCTAGAAGCAGTGCGCCCACTTCTGACATGTAGATAAGCTGAGTAACTGACATAGCTGCAATCACGAAGCGAGTCATCTCGTTGTCGATTGATGCCGCTAGGATCGCTGGGATGAACATGTCCGCAAAGCCAACTACGATAGTTTGAGATGCTGCCGCTGCTTCAGGGATTTGTAGCAATTCTAGGTAAGGGATAAATGGCTGACCTAGGATTTCGAATACCGATGTGTATTCAGCAATGACCAGCGCAACAGTACCAAGACCCATAACCACTGGCAGTACGCCAAAGACCATGTCGATTGCGTTGTGTACGCCTTCTTTAAATACTGAGCGTACTGAAGTGACTTGACCAGCACGTTTTAGTGCGAGATCCATACCCCAAGAGAAAGTTGTGTGACCTGCAGGTACGGCGTCTGCGTCTTTCTTAGGTTCACTGCCGTCCATGTAGCGGTCTTTCTTTAAGCTCAATGGTGGAAGGCGAGGAATAATGATCGCTGCGATAACACCTGCCAAACAGATTGCGCCGTAGAAAGGCAGGAATAGGTGCTCTAATTGAACCTGAGCAAGTACCACCAAGCTGAACGTAATAGATACCGCAGAGAACGTCGTGCCTACAACCGCTGCTTCACGCTGGGTGTAGAAGTTGTTTTCGTACTGTTTACTGGTTAGCAGGATACCGACACTACCATCGCCCAACCAAGAAGCCATACAGTCGATAGCACTACGGCCAGGAAGGTTGAATACAGGGCGCATTACTTTACTTAGAAGTGCACCGAACAGTTCTAGTAGACCGAAGTTAAGCAGTAGAGGCAGTAATAGACCTGCAAAAATGAATACCGCAAACAGGGTTGGTAGAAGACCAGTAAGCACAAGGCCACCAGTGTTTTCTTCCCAAATCGCTTTTGGACCCACTTGGAAGAAAGTCATCAGTACAGCTGCGCCACCAATTAGGCGAACCATTAGCCAAAGTGGAGAAGGATTAAATAGGCCGTTCAAGAAACCATTACGTAGGATTGCTGCTGGCTTGAAAATTTTGCACAGAACAGAAGCTATAGCCATGAAAGCAACAATAGCGGTAACGATCGCAATTAAAGTATCGCCAAGAACCGCAGGAATGACTTTTGCCATTACCGCAACAGGGATTGTCAGGCCGCCATCGTAAGAGATTGGAGCCATGAAAAGTAGAAGACCGATCAGGGATGGGATGAAGAACATCCAAAAGTTGCCCTTAGGCGCTTCAGCAGCATTGGTGTTGTTATGCATTTTTTGTCTCGTGTTACTACTAGTCAATACTCGCCATATTCCATGACATAAATATTCACTAAACATCCGTATTTAATCACAGTGTGCGGAGATTACCCGCAAACTGTATCCTTTGCAATACTATTCATTAAATACATCTAGTTATTCAGCCGTTTTTTCGGTCAATTGAATCAAAACCAGAATCTTGTATATGAATTTGTTGCTCGTGTTAGAAAATTGTAGCACGCAAGCCCCTCTGAGCAGCTTGTTAAACGGCACAGTGTGACCAAAGCAATAAAAAGCCTAGCAAATGTGATTCGGATCTCAAGGCGAAAGCGGTGTTTTCTCCCAGTAGTGGCACAACTTTTAAGGGATTAAAGAACAAATAGCTGAATCAGAGCAATCGAAGAGATTCGTTTAAAGCAGAAAGAGATAGGTGAGAGAGTAAAAGAGTGACGGCTTAAGTCGAATGCTTAAACCGTCATATTACATTTAGGCAGTTTGATTACGATTGAGTAGGTACAAGTAGCACCAATATGCGATGGCAATAACAAATGCCAGAAGCGCAGGGAAGGCCAACGCATACAGTTCATAAACGTTAAACAATGCCGCGCCAGCAGTACCACCTAACAAGAAACCTAAAAAGATAAAGATGAACAGTTTGGCTTTACGTCGGTCAAATTGACGGCCACGTAAGCTCTCTCCAATCATAATACCTAGGTCGGTAATGATGCCGGTCATGTGTGTTGTTCGTACCACAGCGCCACTGAAGGTCGTGATCATCGCGTTCTGCAAACCACATGCAGCAGAGGCGAGGTACTGACCATATACATTGCCTTGTACCAAAAAGCCTAAGCTCAGCAGTAGCAAGCTGCCTTCAATACAAAGTGCAACACCGTAACGGCGGCCAAGTTTGAGGGCACTACTTTCAATAAAGAATCCGCTAAACGCAGAGCCTATTAAAAAGCTGAATACAATAAAGAGCAGGTGGATGGTTGAGTCCACACCTGTTAATAAGCTGTTCCCTAGCTGAGTTACGGTTCCGGAAAGATGCGTTATCGCTTGATGTTGAAAGCCGAGAAGACCCACGGCATTGACGCAGCCTGCGAGAAGAGCAAGCAAAAACGCGCCATATTCCACCCAACGAGGAAGTCTGGAAATCACAATAAAACCTCACCAAATGTTAGGAGCAGATTATAGCGCTCATGGCGCGGAACGAAAGTACTTCTGCTATTACCCGGTTGATCATTCTCAATAAAGTCTCAACTTTTGTTGAATGACCTGTCCGTATCGAGAGTTAATAAGCGTATCGAAAGTAAATAGACGAGTACTGTGTCATTGTTCTGATTGGGGCTGTTTGTGCTTAACCAATGTGTTCCATGGTGCAATCAAAGCTCACCCAGCCGTGTTTTCGTTGTTCGTAAATAGAGACCGTTGGTTCTGCAAATTCTTTATTGTTAAACAAACCCATCGGAATCACGGCGTAATCTGGTGCGTCCGACAAGAGTAAGCGCATGGTCGTGCCGCACGCAGGGCAAAACTCGTATTGAACTTGATTGCCTGAATCAGCAATTCGAATGTAACTGGTGACCTCACCATCGAGGATGACTTGGTCTTTGTTGAATCGAGCTTGAACGCCGAACACGCTGCCAGTTCGCTTTTGGCATTCGAAGCAGTGACAGATAGAAGTGCGAATGGGCTCCGCCGTGCAACGCAGTTGGACTAAGCCACAGGCACACTCGCATGTGTGGGTGATTTTTGTCATCGTTATTACCTATTGGTTGCCCACCAAACAGTTTAGTTTAATTTTGAAACACTTGAGTTAAATCCAACGAGTAGGCGTTGAGGTCTTCACGGGTGAATTGGTATATACTCCGAACATAATTAAGAGAACAAGAACACAAGGAAGTCTTCATGGCTCGTAAGAGAATCCTACCAATCCCTCTCATTCTACTGATCCCAATCGTCCTGTTAGCCGTGGTGATCATTGCGGGCATTTATCGATTTAGTCTGTCCGATGAAGAAATTATGGCGAAGTTTCCTCAAGCGCAGGCACAATCTAATCCTATCGTGGCCGAAGTTCTGGGGATTCAGTCACGAAATCCGTGGACGGTTCAAGTTCCTGAGCAAGGTGCGGTAACGTTTCTAGAAGATTGGGATAAAGAGAACGGCTTCCTAAAAGGTCAATATGACGCTGGTGGCACCAGAGGTGAAGTGCTGGTTCCTACCGAGTTTATTGCTCAACGCGACATCAATGAAACCCCTTGGATTGTCGCGCCAGTGATTGTTACCACACAAGGCTCAGGGGCGTTTTATTACATCGGTTTGTTTAAATTTGATGCAGTGCCAAGCCGAGTTGTGCTATTGAACAGTGTTTTCATTGGTGACCGAATTCAGATGTCTTCTTTGAAGTGGGAGAGTGATACGCAAATTTCGCTTTCTTATCTTCAACATGGCGAAGATCAAGCGATGGCAGAACAACCAAATCAATTGAATTCAACGACGCTTAAACGTGTAGGTAATAACCTACATATGCAACAGTAATGACTTTTTTTGTCTTCTGTAAAAATTAAGCATTTTCTGCGCTAGATCTCGCTATTTGCTAATGATTTCTTAAGCGAGAATGCTTAAGCTATGAGCCTTATTATAAAGGAGATAGTAATTCCCGTGTCTACAAATGAAATTACAACAAGACGGTTGCCGAATCTGACAAGTCGTAAAGCGCTACTGTTGTACTCCTTGCCAGTATTAGTTGCGATTGGTGTTTCCAACTCTCTCAAAGAGTCTTCCCTTACCAAAACCATCGCATTGAACCTGCCAGAATCGCAGGTTGTCGAAAATATTCTTGATGCGACAATAGCAGAAGTTGTCACTCCACCCAATTTTGAATACCAAATCCAAGCAGGCGATAACCTGAGTACCATTTTCAGCCAACTGGGCTTCGGCTACAGCTCGTTGATGAAAGTGATGGAAACGGATTTGAACTTCCTTGCTCTTGATACCCTGAAACCTGGCAATACATTGCGTTTCTGGCGTGATGAATCGACAGGCGAGCTACAAAAGATGGAGCTTCAGTTCTCCATTGCCGATAAAGTGGTTTACCACCGTAATGACGATGGCAGCTACGATTTCTCAGACATCTCAATCCCAGGTGTGTGGCAGCAAGAGCCATTGGTTGGTGTGATTCGAGGCAGTTTCTCGTCATCCGCAAATCGCTTAGGCTTGAGCTCAGCTGAAATCAGCCAAGTGGTTAACCTGCTAAAAGAGCAAGTGAACTTTGGTAAAGATTTACGTGCTGGTGACCGATTTGAAGTGGTTCGCCGATCTCAAAGCATTGATGGCGTACCCACTGGCAAGAACGAAATAGAAGCAATCAAAATTTATAACCGTGGTCGTGAAGTTACCGCTTACCTTCATACCGATGGTCAATTCTATAACGCGAAAGGCGAGAGCCTACAGCGTGCCTTCCAACGTTATCCTGTCAGTCGTAGCTGGCGTATCAGCTCTGGCTTTAATCCGACACGTCTTCACCCTGTAACTGGTCGTGTTGCACCGCACAACGGTACAGACTGGGCTGTGCCTATTGGTACACCAGTAGAAGCGACCGGTGACGGTACTGTTATCATGACGCGTAAACACCCATATGCGGGCAACTACGTGGTGATTGAGCACGGCAGTAAGTACAAAACACGTTACCTGCACCTTAGCAAAATCCTTGTGAAGAAAGGCCAAAAGGTTTCTCGTGGTCAGCGTATTGGTCTATCTGGTAAGACAGGGCGTGTGACAGGTCCGCACCTTCACTACGAGTTGATCGAATACGGTCGTCCGGTGAACGCAATGCGTGCCAATATTCCTATGGCGAGTTCAGTGCCGAAGAAGGAAATGGCGAGCTTTATTGCTAACCGAGACGAGATGGACAAGCTGCTGAAAGAAAAAGAAAAAGCAGTTTTATAGAATACAAAAAAGACCAAACATTGTTTGGTCTTTTTTATGCGCTTTTCATTTGTTTTTCGTTGATGATACTTATCAGTTCATTGACGTTTTGTGGCCTCGAATAGAAGTAGCCTTGAATGTGATGACAACCCATCTCTATCAGTTTCTGTAAGGCTCTGTCGTCTTCAACCCCTTCCGCAATCAAATCGACTTCTAACAACTGTGCTAATTGGGCAATGAGCAGTACCACTTGTTCTGACGTAGTGTTCGCCAACATATTTCTCACAAAGGTGGCATCAATTTTAATGCTGTCGATAGGGTAGTTATGGATGTAGTTCAAACTAGAATAACCGGTACCGAAATCATCCAGTGCAACTTTAAATCCGAGATAACGAAGTGAGTTCAGAACCATCTGTTCGCGGCCACTTTGCGACAATAAAACCGTTTCGGTGAGCTCAATAACAAAGTCAGTCGCTTGGTGGTCGTACTTCTCTAAAATACGTGTCAAAAAGTTCATGTAACGATTTGAATCGACCAGTTCGTGTGCCGAACAGTTAATAGAAAGCTTCACCTTGTAGCCAAGCTGTCGTTCAAGCTCTTGTTTCGCACGGCAAGCCAGTTCAACAATTCGTTCGCCTAGCTCTATGATCAACCCAGATTGCTCGGCTGCTTCAATAAACTCTACGGGAGAGACACTGCCGTAAACGCTACTGTTCCATCGCGCTAGGATTTCAAAGTAATCCCAGCGGTCACTGGTGATGTCCACAATCGGTTGAACGACGACGTATAACTCTTCGTTTTCATCGATACTCAAACGCAGCTGTTCGCGCAGCGCTTCAATCAATTGTGTCTGGCGATGATAGAGCGCACTTAAATGGGTGTCGTAGTGCTGTATGCGTGTATCCCGGTGCTTTTTACAGTCTTTGAGCGCTAGGCTTGCATTAAGAATCAGGTCGTCACTGTTGAGCATATGGACAGGAGCACGAGCAATACCAATGCTGACCGTAAACGAAATACGGTTGGATTTATCTGTATAACCCGCTTCAATCTTATCTAGAATTTCCTGACAAACCGCGACAGGGTCTTCGTCATAAGTGATGAAGGCAAACTCGTCTCCTGCAACACGGAACGCGTTATTTGGTGACGTTAAGCTCTGCTGAATCGCATTGGCGGTGAACTTGATAATTTGGTCGCCAATGTAGTTACCGTTAATGTCGTTAATCGATTTGAAATTATCAATATCTAAATAGGCTAGGCTAAAAGGGCGCGTAGCTTGTTGCGTGAGTGTTTCTAGCGTGTCTGCCAAACAACTGCGATTGAGCAAACCGGTGAGGTTATCATGGGAGACTTCATAACTCAGTTGGTTAAGCAGTTTGTCCGAGCGTTCGCTGATCCACTTCTCTCTTAAGCTGTGGATGAGCACGTTGGATAAGAAACGGTGATAAAAAATGATCTCCTTTGCCTCTTGCTCATTGATGGCGCGAGGAAAGGTCGAAAGTAAGATACCAAGCACTTCCCCATTGTGTGTCTTCAGTGGAAGGCCGATGTAAGCTTGAATGCCAGCATCTTGGAATAGCTGGTCTTTAGGGTAGAGACGGTAGACCTCATCTTGATAGAAAATAATCTCACCGATGTCTTGTGCCACCTTTTCGCAAGGTGTTCCCTCTAATCCATAACTCATGTTATCAGCAATGGTGCCACCACTTGAATTGGAAAGGGTTACGGCACAGTGCTGTAGGTGCGCTATTTCTACTACACACGTGCAGTAGCTTTGAAATTGTTGATGGAGCTCCAGCGTTACTCTATCGAGTAATGCACTACCGTTAAGTTTTAGAATCTCATCAAGCAATTGGATACTGTTTTGTTCATGATCCATTGAACATTTCACCCGACGTTGTGTTTTGCCATATCGTGTTTATGTTGGTTTTGTTACACGATCTTTTCTCATTTAATCGATATGCATCAAGTTAACTATTGTTTACTTCACGTGATTTTTCAAACTCAACAAGGGTTTTGCTCAAAAATTTCAACCTTAGGGTTAGAGATGATGGGAGCAACCTCTCATCAAAGTGGTAGTTCATAGGGGGAAGGGTATTAGCTCTCTAGTACTGAAGGTACCAGAGAGCCATGAGATTAAGCACGCTTTTCTTCTTCTAAACGACTCTTTAAGTAGTCCAAGAAGAGCTGGGTTCGAGTGTGTTGGTAATCGAGCTTAGGGTAATACGCATAGACGGTAGCTTCATCAGCTGTGATGTCTGGAAGAATCGGCACTAAGGCTCCGGATCTCAGGTCCTCTTTTATCATCACGTTGTTTGATAGCAAGATGCCCATGCCACGTTTTGCGCCGTGAAACAGAGCTTCTGGGTTGGTGGTGGCGAAATTCCCTGAAAGGCTAATGCGTTTCCCACGATTAGTCTTGATTTCTCTTACGGGCTTTTCACCCCAAATCAAAACGTTATGTTGTGACAGCTCTTCAACACTTTGCGGTGTGCCATGCTTCTCTAGGTAACTTGGCGCCGCATAAAACTGTGCCTTGTGTTCGAACAGAGGGCTGGCTTTAAAGCTAAGCGAGTTCAATTGCTCTAACTCTCGGCTGATGAACAAATCTAAACTGAGTTCAGGTATTTGACCGGGTAGGGTTGTAATCAATTGCAGCTTGATGTCTGGGTATTTTTCCAGAAAGTCATCCAGGTAATGCACTAAGAACTTAGAGCCGACGGCGAGCGTAGCACCAATTTTTAGCAGCCCGGCAGGAGATTGGTTAACGGAACGGGTTTCGTCGAGTACGGACTGCCAAGAGTCGAGTTGCACTTTAGCGCGCTCGTAAAACAAAGCGCCTGCCTCGGTTTGGCTAATGGAGCGCGTCGTTCGTTTAAGTAATTGGACGCCGATCTTATCTTCCAACCATTGGATACGTTTGCTGATGGCGGAGCTGGTGGTATTGAGTTTACGTGCTGCTGCATTGAAACTGCCTTCTTCAACAACGCGAATGTAGCTATTAACACTCTGTATCCAATCCATTCAATTCCATCCTCAGGGGAAATAATCCCTTTCCATTTTGGTTGATTATCATCCTTGAGTAACAAATATACACTGTCTGTCGTGAAACTGTCATGTTGTAAGGAGGGTATATTGCGTAAAACACCATTATTATTGGCGATGATGATCATCGCGACTGGTCAAGTAGGCGTCAGCATTTATCTTCCCTCTTTGCCTCTGATCAGTCATGACCTCGCTTTGCAACAGCATACCGTTCAAAACTTAGTGACTCTTTTCCTTGTTGGTTTCGGTGTTTCGCAGTTGTTTTATGGACCTTTGTCGGATGCCATTGGACGAAGACCGGTGTTTCTCTTGGGGCAGAGCGTCTATTTGATTGGTACGGTCATTTGTATTGTTTTTGCTGATCATATTGTTGCCCTTGAAGCCGGCCGTTTGTTGCAGGGACTTGGGGCGGGTAGTGCCTCGGTGCTGGGACGATCCGTCTTGCGTGATAGTTACGATGGGGCGCAGTTAACCAAAGCGCTTTCTTACATATCAGTAACCGCGTCCGTGATGCCGATAGTCGCTCCTTTGTTTGGTGGTTGGATTGCCTATCACATCAGTTGGCATGCGGTTTTTGTGTTCGTGCTTGTTTATCTGCTAGCTATTTTTACATTGGGCTTCGCTGTATTGCATGAAACGCTGCCGTATCCCAAGCGACGCTTTGAACCAAAACGTGTAATGTTGAACTACCTTGAATTACTGACCAATAAACAAGTGATTGTCAGCGCAAGCTACAACTGGCTTAGCTACTTATCTGCTTTGGTTACCTTGTCTCTTTATCCATTTTTGATGCAACAAGAGCTTGGATTAACCGCTGCTGATTACGGAACACTAATGATCGTGCCTTCGGCTGGCTTATTGATGGGCAGTTTGGTGCTCAACTTCATCAACTCGCGCTATAAAGAACAGCAGATTTTACTGATGAGCTTTGTCATCGTCGCGGCTTCTGGCGTTATGTTACTTTGTTTGCCGTTTAACGTTGTGTCGTTATTGGTGGCGTTCACTTGCTTGAGCTTTGCACAGGGGATGTCTTTTCCTGTGTCAATTAGCCTCTTATTGTCTCCACACAAGCAGCAAGCCGGCGCTGTGTCTGCTTTGTCTGGATCTATCCAGATGTGTTTGGCAGGTTTGTTTGGTGGTTACCTCGTTGAGAGTTGGGTAACAACTCAACATCAATTAGGTGTGTTCTACGTTTTAGTCGCCGTTATTTCTTGCGTTGTTCTGCTGCTCGGGCAGTTTCGTACGCCTTCAAGTGGCTTGGTTCAACCGGAACGTTCATAGTTAAATCTGGTTGCAAGCATTTAAGCTCCTCTCTAAAATGCGCAACCAATTATTGTGTCGTTACCTACACTTGGCTTATGGAAGTGAGCGTTCGACAACACCCGTTAATCGTTAGGTGAAATCATGCAACAAAACGAATTTGAAGCACTGCTAAAAGAAATCTGTCAAAAAGAAAACCTGCCTCAAGCGCTAGAGCTATTAAAAGCGTGTGAGGAAGAGGAAGTAGCGCAAGCGGCTGAATCACTGACTGGTCAATTTGGTCTTGCTGAAGTAGAAGGCGAAAAACGTATCTACCACATCACGGTTCAAGCCGATGAATCGGGTGAAGAGAAAGAATTCGTTGAACATGTAATGAATGAAGGTGATCACCTGATCAAATTCGCAGCTTGGTTCTTTGAGACTTTCTTTGAGATCAAACCAAAAGACACGTACAAAGCAGCAGGTAAAACGTACCAACAGCCTAAGCGTTAATTACCGTTCTGATTCGCTAGGATAAAAAATTATGTAAGTAAATTACAAAATAATTGTGACCCAAGTCTTGTTTTGTGGTTTTTATGGTGTAAAATTACAACATAAACCAGTCAATTACTTCTTAGGAGAAGGTCATGGGTTACGAACTTGGTGGTGTTTACTTTGGCCAAATGATTGCCAAAGATGCGATGCACAAAGCGCTTTACGGTAAAGCGAAGAAGAAAAAGCCTTCTATGTTTGCTCGCGTTATGAAAAAGCTAGCGAATTAATAAGAAAAGCCCCAACATCATGTCGGGGCTTTTTGCATTCTAGGTATCGGTTTTTGAATTCGGAGCTCTAAGCTGTTTGGCTTGGGATCTCAAGCACGTTATCTGGCACACTATCCAATCCCTTTTCCGCTAACCACTTTTCCAAGTTATCGGCGCCTCCGATGTACTGACCATCTAACCAAATTTGTGGGACAGTGACTGGAGTTTTCTCTCCGATGATCGTTTTTACTTCTGGGATCATGCGATAAAGTGCTGCACTGTCTTTTACAACGTCATGGTATTTGTATTCCACTCCCGCTTCATCAAGCAGCTTTTTGGCTTTTACACAGTAAGGGCAGGTCGCTTTACCATAAACGATGTTGCCTTGAAGTTGGTCTCGTTTGGTCCATTCAGCAATAACAGACTGGACAAGCACACCTCTGTTTAGCGCTTCCCCTTGGCTGACGACTTTGCCTTCAACAACTAGGATAGGGGCGTGCCAAGCACCAAGCTTCAACGGTTCCCACCAGTGAGACAACCAATCTTTCACTTCAAGCTCGACAGGTACGTCTGCTAATTCGTTCTCAAACGTATCTGCAAGAATGTCTTTTGTTAGTGTGCATTCGCCACATGGGATGTTTACTTTAAACGGTCCCCAGCTTCCCGCCCAACGATACAATGTAATTTTGATTGGCTGTGTCATAAGATGCTCCTCATTTCCTTTCCTGAAAATATAGAACCCAAAACCCAAATATTTCTTTCAAATTACTTTCTTTTTTTTGCTTCCCAATGAGTAATGAAAGCAATCGAGCCGATAATGATTGCGGCCCCAAGCCATAGTCGACCCGGTGGAACCCAGTTAAACACTAACCAGCCAGCAAATACATTAAGTGGTAACTTTGCATGGTCAAAGGGTTGTACAAAAGATGCATCCGCTACGGCATAAGCTTTAACAACCGCCCACTGTGCAAGTGCAGTCAGTACACCTGCTGCAACCAAAATCCCCCAGATACTCCAACCTTCTGGCATTGCGAAAGTCGGAACGGCGAGCAAGATATTAAATGGTGTGATCAGTAGAAGCAGATAGACCACCATAGTGGAAGGAGGATCGTTCACTGATAGTTTCTTCACCATCAAAGAATAAGAAGCCCAGAAAAACGCTGCGCCAACAGGAAGCAAGGTTGCCCATGTGAAGGAGTCTGACCATGGCTCAAGGATGATCATCGCGCCAATAAAGCCTGTTAGTGTCGCAATCCAACGAGCGATTCCCACTTTCTCTTTAAGAATCAGGCCTGAGCCAACGGTAGCAAAAAGAGGAGAGGTCATTAGCAACGCAATACCTTGCCAAATCGGGACGGGATAAGCGAGCGCCCACAACCAAAGTTGAATACCAATAACCGCTAAGAAGATACGTAATGCGTGCCAACCAAAATGATTCGTGCGCAGAGATTGGCGGATACCTAAGGTTCGCAAGTAAGGCAAGATAGCGAAAAATGCGATGGCGTACTGGAAGAGTGCAAATGTGGTGGATGACACACCAAAGTGAATGCTCGCAACTTGAGCAAAACTATTGACGATGGCGAATGCCAAACCTGCGGTAAGCATCCAAGATGCCCCTTGGGCAGGATGATGATTCAATTGGATATTTCCGGTTTTAAAGAATTATCAGAATCATACGTCCTAATCTGTAGGTAGCCAATAAAAAAATGCCTCCCAGAGGGAGGCGACATTACCAATTCAAAGGACGTGCCTACCGAAGTAGGTACAAAGAACGAGAAGCACAAACGCTGCCATGCATTTGCTCGATCTAAGTATTGCAGCTAGTGTGCCAACTTTTAATCTATTGATTTTAAAGGGCTAGAGTGGTGTTGCCTGAGAGTAACTAGAGGAAATGCACTAACTTCGGGATTTGGTGCATTAAAAGAGGGCAAGTTCTTTGTTAGTTAATGCGAGCAAAAAAGCCGACACAATAGTGCCGGCCAAAAGACTCGCTATTAGGACAAGTTTTTATTAGAAGTCGTAACGTACGCCTAGACGTAGTGTGTCTTCGCCTTGAATCACTTTACCTTCTGCATCCTTCTCTTCGTCGAGTTGGTTCATGTAGTAAGAAAGGTAAGTACGGAAGTTGCTGTTAAGCTTGTAGTAACCGACTAGCTCAAAACCATCAAGAGCATCGTATTTTGCGCCACCATTTGGATCGTTTTCTTGGTACGTGTAAAGACCAACAACAGTGAACTTGCTTGCTAGTTTGTAGCTTGCTGCAATTTCGTAAGCGGTGAAGTCTTCAGAATCGTCTAGTGCACCTTGTGAGTATGTACCTGCAAGGTAAAGGTTTTCTAGAGAGTAGGCGATACCACCAAGAATTTGATCTTCTGAGTTATCTTTATCTACATCGCCACCAGAGTAAGCAAGACCTAGGTCTAGACCCATTGGTAGAGAGTAAAGGCCAGAGATGCCGTATTTGTCTTGGCTGTCACCAGAGTTAGCTTGGTAAGTTGCTTGAACTTGCAGAGCATCAAATTCGCCACGGTAAGCGAATACGCTGTCTTGCTTATCAGAAGATGAATCAATAACTTGTTGAACACCTGAGAACTCAGTGATATCCGTCATATCAGAGATGATAACAGCAGCCATGTCTTGGCGACCTACCGAAAAATCACCTGCATCAGCACTCACACCAGCGTACATGTAACGGTTTTTAAACTCACTTTTACCTGTTTTTTGTTCTGCTTCGTAAACACCAAAAGCTGAAAGACCGTTACCGATTTCTGTCTTACCTTTTAGGTTTAAACGTGCACGTGATGCATCTTCCATAGAGCCATCGATTTCAGCACCGTCTGAACCGATGAAGTCACCACGAAATTCAACACGACCACCAACTTTTAATTCAGTGCCGTCGTCTTTGTAAACTGTTGCTGCGAAAGATGGTGATGATACCAATGCTGTTAGAACTGCAGTAGTTAGTGCTGCCTTTTTCATTTTCTTATTACCCTAGTTGTAATCGATGAGCTTACTTGCTCGATTTGTGTCGATGACGCTTAAGGTAAACCGCGAAAATGAAAGATAGATTTCTGTTAAGTTATGATTCCATTGCATTTTTATTTCAAATGCATGAATACTCTCCTATTCATGAAAATAAGAGGAAAGGGCTTTTTATCTTTTTTGATGTTTCTGTCTTACCTAATTGACAGTGTGTTTTTAAAAAAGTTCCTAATCATATTTCTTTACCCGAAATGTAACATTGGGTTTCTCAAATATTCGACTATCTGACCGTTTAACAATGACTTATGCTTGGTGTTTCTTCATAGTTGTAACAAAATGTTTCTGTTTTTAGGTGTTGTTTTCCAAATTTGTGTATTGATTCGAGCTAAACGTTTGCCATTTTTCTTTTTTATTACATCTTTTCACTCTGCTCTTGGGAACTTCTGAAATACATTGATTAGCAGTTGTTAAGCAAAAGTGACGCGACATTGGTGGAAGAGATGCCCCAATCCACTTTTGTATAAGACTGACTTATAAACTAATGCATAAATACACGGATTTTATAATGAACAAAAAATTCCTAGCAGCAGCGATCGCAGCAGCAACATTTGGTACACAAGCAGTAGCAGTGGAGCTTTACAACAACGACGGCACTACTTTCTCTATCGGTGGTCACGTTTCAGTTAACCTAAACGGTTCTGAGCAAGGCGACACAGATGTAGGTACTAACTCTCCACGTATCAACTTCACAGCAACTCAAGACCTAGGCAACGGCTTCACAGCTGACGCTCGTGGTGAGTGGGCTCTAAACTACCTAGATGGCGGTGAAGAAACATTCACTACTCGTCTTGGCTACCTAGGCCTAACTCACGACGTATACGGCCGTGCAGTTGGTGGTACTCAATGGGCACCTTACTACGACGTAGCTGGTGTTGCTGATATGCCAATCGCGTTTGCGAACGACTTTATCTACGATGACCACGGTAACCTAGGTACTGGTCGTGCGGACAAGATGCTTTCTTACCGCAATGCAATCGAGCTAGGTGAAGCTGGTGCAATCAACTTCGGTCTAGGTTGGCAAGGTGCTAAGACTGACGGTGCAGAATACGATGACCGCATGCAAGTTGCACTTTCTTACGCAATCATGGGCGCGAAAATCGGTTACACGTACAACGGTGGCGATATCAATACAGGTGTACGTTCAGAGTCAGCTGAATCTCACCTAGTATCTGCGGCATACGGTTCATACGGTCAAGGCCTATACATTGCCGCAGTATACGGTTCAAACGAAAACATGAACTTCAACGGTTCACAACGTCTAGCTGAAAGCGATGCGTACGAAGCGCTTCTAGCATACGCTCTACCAAGCAGCCTAAACCTAAGCATCAACTACGAAATGGTTGAAGGTAAAGTACGCAGCGGTGCTAAGACTGAAACTGCACGTGAAGAAATGGCTATTCAAGCTGAATACAACTTCACTTCTAAGTTTGTTGGTTACGCAGGTTACCAATTCGATCTGATCGATGGTGACGATGCAGACGACAAATGGGCACTTGGTGCTCGTTACTACCTATAATAGTAACCTGTCCTAGTTACTATAAAAGCCAGCTTCGTGCTGGCTTTTTTCATATCTGTTGTTTGATAAACGAGATAGGTTCGTCTTTATGAGTGTGAGAACAAAACGGGCTGAATGTCTTGTTTTTAACATTCAAGAGTGGGAACTAGTGTGGGCAAGTCAATCAGTTAGATTATCATGTGCGTTTTGTTTTGCAGGGAAGAGCAATGAGCGTCATTCAGGTTGAAGAGAAGAAAGTCAAAGTTGGTAAAGTTCTGTGTGTTGGACGTAACTACGTTGAGCATATTCAAGAGCTCAATAATGCCATGCCAGAGCAAATGGTGGTGTTTAATAAACCAGCGACTTCCGTTTCAACCAAACTCACCTCATTTCATCAAGAGCCTTTGCATTACGAAGCAGAAATCTGCTTTCTGATCAAAAATGGTCAATACACTGCGGTAGGGCTCGGCTTAGATCTGACCAAACGCGGCTTACAATCTAACCTCAAAGAAAAAGGATTGCCGTGGGAGCGCGCCAAAGCGTTTGACGGTTCAGCGGTATTCAGTCGATTCCACTCTCTTCAAGGTGTCGATATAGACGATCTCAACTTAGAGCTTTTGATTAACTGTGTTCATGTTCAAAAAGGGCACGTTAAACAGATGCTTTACCCACCAATAAATATTCTCGATGAGCTGAAGAGCTATACAACACTAGAAGATGGCGACGTCGTGATGACAGGCACACCAAAGGGCGTAGGAGAAGTGCATCAAGGCGATGTCTTCCTTGGGCGCTTGAAGTGTGGAGACATCACCTTGTTAGAGATTGAGTGGGTAGCTACTTAGTCGTGAGCTTACAACCAAATTCGAAGCAATAAGAACGCGACCATACTTACTATGGTGGTGAGCAAGACATTCTTGGTGAGGTACGCAATCGCAGCAGCTAATAGAGCTGCCAATAGGAATGGATTTTGCCATGTGACGCTAAGTTCACCCTCTGGCATAAACACAATTGGAGCCCAAATTGCGGTGAGTACTGCAGGGCTTGCGTAGCTCAATACTTTCTGAGTTCTTACCCCCAACCTAAGCGGTAATTTCGGTTCTAAGAACAGATAACGGCTGGTGAACACCAAGGCTGTCATGGCTAAGATAGACAAAAAGATCATTGGCGCTCCTCCGGTGTATTCTCAATGTTTGGTGCTTTCGTCGTAAATTGTTCTACAAAATAGCCCGTTAACATGGCGAGAATGCTCGCGAACATCAAGCTCCCTTCCACTTGGTAGTAGTTCAGCGCCACTGAGCTAACTAATGCCACCAACACACTGCATAACACGGGAATGCTTTTTATCGTTGGCACCACAATCGCGATAAAGGTGGCAGCAACGGCAATTCCAATCCGAGCTCATTCAATTCAGGTATCAAACTACCGGCGACGATGCCAGCAAGCGTTGCGAAGTTCCAGAAGAGATAAAAGCTTAATCCAGCGCCAAGGGCGTACCATCGATCAAATTGTTTATCGGATTGGTGCCCGACAATAGCAAATAGCTCATCCGTGAGTAAGAAGCCAAGTGAAAGGCGCCATTTTAGTGGCAAAGGCGAAATTTTACTGCGCATCGAAACGCTATAAAGAAAATGGCGAGAGGTAATAAAAAAGGTAGTCAGCAACATAGTCGTCAAGCCAGCGCCTGCTTTAATCATCCCCATGGCAACAAGCTGTGCGGATCCAGCAAACAGAATGGCGGAAAGCGCCTGACCTTCCAAAGGGTGTAAGCCAGTATCGATGGCAAATGAGCCGGCTAGTAATCCCCAAGGCAATACAGCAATGCTCAATGGCATCATTGCGATGGTGCCTTGTAAAAAGAGTGAGGATTTTGAGTCTTGATGAGTTGGCAAAGTAGTATCCATAACTTCAACTTAAATAGAAAAACATGCTGTTAAGGTAGGCTGACCTCAGCACGCTGCCTTGTACAAAATTGCTAACAATGCTTGATGTACTGCCCAGGCGTTACGCCCATGGCTTTTTTAAAGTGACGATGCAAATGGCTTTGATCGTGAAAGCCACACTCTTGAGCAACATCAGAAATCTTTTGTCCTAGCTTGAGCAGTTTTTTCGCCATTCTGAGCCTCTGTTGAATCTGAAATGCGTGCGGTGGGAAACCAAACTGCTTTTGAAACTCACGCAACAAATGAAAAGGACTTAATCCCGCTAATTTCGCCAGTTCTTCTAAAGAGACATCGGCTTGAGGAAAGTCTTCAAGAAACTCTTTGACCTGATGTACTTGCTTTTGCGCTTTAGTCGCATCTTGAAGAGGGGCTCGATGTGTACTGTGCTTGCTGGCAAGTTTGACCAACGTACCGTAGACAAGTGTCTCTCTTAATAAGCGGTTATCGGACTTCTCTAGAGTATCGAACACTAATCGCAGTTGATTAGCTAGTTCCGGATCGTAAACGACAGGTTGGGGGAAGTAGGGCTGCGCGACATTGGGGGCGCCAAGTTCTTCCCCAAGCGTTTGAAACTGCTCTGGTACGGGATACATGGCTTTGTATTCCCAACCGCCTTCTGATGCTGAATGACCATTATGCACCTCGTCGGCGTTGACAAGAATGATACTGTCTTGCGGTGCGATGTGGTTGCCGCCAGTACGAAAGAACTGTTGCGCGCCTTTTTCAATCACACCGATGGTGTAGCCTTCATGGCTATGACGAGAGAAATTCTGTTTTTCGTACTTTGCGTCGAGCAGCTCCAAGCCACCGAGCTCTTGAGCAATCTTAAAAGTCGCGATTTCCTTATTCTTTTCTTTCATCTTGTTCCGAACTGCGCAAGCATTAATCGTGGCATCACATCATTTGGAGTCTACCGGATCCATCCTGCTTATTTTTGTACAAAATTGCTATCGGTATTAGAAATAAACACCAAAAAGGTTAATTGTTTTTAAATTTAACATTAAACCTTTTCTATTTTCTGAATTTTACTCTTTGGTTAGATATTTGGTCTGGTTGTTATCTATTCATTGGTATAAGATCCGCCGCCTGTTTTAGAAAGCCAGTTCCACCATGATCGATTTATCTGTACTCCCTGTTTATCTCACTGCTGTTGTTGCACTTCTTTTGTTACCTGGACCTGACATGTTGCTGATTGCCAGTTCTAGCATGAGCTATGGTAAGAAAGTTGGTCTGTTTGCGAGCTTGGGCAACGCGACATCCGGTGTGATCTTAACCTTATTGGCAGCAATGGGCGTGTCGACCTTGATTGCAATGAGCCCAATCGCATTAAAAGTGCTTCATCTACTGGGGGGCGCATACTTACTAAAAATGGGCTGGGACTGTCTACGAGCGGACGTTTCTGCTGCGCCAGAGCTGGACCAGAAAAACAAAATGGCATCGACTTACTATCAACGCGCTTTGATGAGTAACCTGCTGAACCCGAAAGCCTTGGTGTTCTTCGTGATGTTTTTACCTCAGTTTGTCTCTAGCAACATTACCGCATCGTCGGGTGAGCAAATGCTCGCACTTGGTTTGCTGCTAAACGTCTTAGGCTTACTATTCAATATTTTGTTAGTTGCATTGGCGGGGACATTGGGTAAAGGGTTATTGGAAAACGATAAATTCCGCATGTACCAAGGTAAGCTAATGGGTTTGGTGTTCGTAATCCTTGCGGTGTGGATGCTTAGTAGCTTCGCGATGTAGTGTGTAGGAACAATCAGATTTTTGAACAAAAGCCAGCACTCGCTGGCTTTTTGTTTTAGTATCACACTGATTTCCAAGGAGTGGCAGTATGAAACTTGAATTTAAACTCAACCCAGAACAAAACGATCTCGACTTTATCCGTGATGGCATCCGAGCATATAACCGCATGCATTTACCGGATGGTGATGTAAATGCCATTGGTTGTTTTGCCCGTAATGACGAGGGCAAAGTGATTGGTGGACTCACGGGAGAGATGTTCAATAACACCGTGTTCGTTGAATATCTTTGGGTAGATGCAGAGGCACGCACTTCGGGATTGGGAAGCAAACTGATTTCTCTACTGGAAGAAAAAGTGAAACCGCGTGGAGTCACGCATTTGTACCTCGATACTTATAGCTTTCAAGCACTCGATTTTTACTTGAAATTGGGTTTTGAAAAAGTAGGGCAGTATTCAGGTTACCCAGCAGCAGGCATTGATAAACATTTCCTGCAAAAACAGATTGCTTGATTTGGTTTGAATTAAACAAAAAAGAGGCGCTCGATGCGCCTCTTTTACTATTTGCGATTTGTTATTTGCTGTTGTTACAGAATCGATGTATCAACCCGAATTACAAGCTTTGTTGATGTGCTTCGATCAATGCGTTCATCTTCGCTTCTGCTGCTTGGTTAGCTTGCGCGTAATCCATCTCTGCAGGGAAGTCGCTGATCACTTCGTAGTAACACTTCAACTTCGGTTCAGTACCTGAAGGGCGTACAATCACGCGTGATTTGTCTTCTAGGTGGTAAACCAGTACGTCACTTGCAGGCAAGTCAATCGCTTCTGTTGGGCCATCGGTCACAAAGCGAAGTGATGACTTTAGATCTTCAATGACTTCGATACGTTTACCCGCGATCTCTTTCGGTGGGTTTGCGCGAAGTTTGTCACCGATTGGTGGAGATTTAGGGTCAAGCGCAATACTGCGTTGCGCGTTGAAGTAGAAACCGTGTTGGCGGTATAACTCTTCTAACTTATCCCATAGCGTTTTGCCTTGTGCTTTCAATTTACCTGTCAATTGAGAGAAAGCGACCAGTGCTGACAAGCCATCTTTATCCCAAACCTTGTTGCCTACCGTGTAGCCCAGTGCTTCCTCGTAAGCGAATAGGAACGGATTTGCTTCTGTCTCTTGTGTCATTGCTACGTTGGTTAGCCATTTAAAGCCAGTTAACGTTTGGTAGTATTCTGCACCGTGTGCTTTCGCAATGCTGCTCAATAGTCGAGAAGACACAATGGTATTACCAACAAGCGCGTTTGGTTGAGCTTGCAGTAAGTAGTCACCAAACAATGAACCCACTTGGTCACCCGTTAGCATCTGGTATTCGCCATCTGGACGTTTTACAGCCACAGCAAAACGGTCTGCATCAGGGTCGTTCGCACAAGCGATATCTGCATCGACAGATTTACCTAGCGCCATCACCATGTCCATTGCACCTGCTTCTTCAGGGTTCGGGAAGTTTACGGTAGGGAACGTACCATCCGGTTCGCGCTGTTCTGGAACGCTTGCCACTTTTTTAAAGCCAGCGTCTGCGAGCAACGTTTCTGCCATGTCCGCACCGACACCGTGCATTGCCGTGTAAACAATCGAGATATCTGTGTTGCTGTCCGGTGTTAGCAGTGCATTGTCGTTCATTGTTTTGCGGTATGTCTGGTAGTACTCGTCTTCGAGCCAAACTAACAAACCTTTTTCTTTCGCATCGTCCAGTGACATCAGAGGAAGCGGTTTTGTTGTTGCTTCATCGATTTTTGCAGCAATACCAGAATCGTGCGGTGGAATAATCTGTGCGCCATTTTCCCAGTACACTTTAAAGCCGTTGTACTCAGGCGGGTTGTGGCTTGCGGTAACCACCACAGCAGCTGCTGCATTTAACTCGCGAACACCAAAAGCAACAATTGGTGTGGCCGCTACTTTATAGGTTAGGTAAACCTTGATGCCTAAAGCAGTAAGTACGGAAGCTGTATCGTGTGCGAACTGTTGTGAATCTGGGCGACCATCGTAACCAATAACAACACCACGAGACGATGCGTCTTTCACTTGTCCAATCAGATAGTGACCGAGACCAGTTGCTGTCTCTTGAATCACCAAACGGTTCATGCGATTTGGACCAGCACCAACTTTACCGCGCAGACCTGCCGTACCAAATGCTAAGCGTGAGCCAAATCGATCTGTCAGTTCTTGTTCGTTATTCGCATCGACTAGGTGCTGAAGCTCTTCACGAGTTTTTGGGTCAGGATCTCGTGCTAGCCATTGAGTAATTTGTGTTGTCATATTCATCTTTCCTTAGCAGGGGGAGCCTACTTGTTTAGACACTTTTATCAGGAAAGTGTCCCAATGTTTTCTTTTTATTAATGTAAATGGTTCTCAATTACATTTCAAAGAGGGCAATCGATAAACCGAATTTATTTTTCTCTCTGTACAGAATTTATTCACATTTTATTTCTTGAAGAACTATTGAACTATAACTAGCCTTTTAACATAAATATAACAAAGTGCATTGAAATCGTAGTTTTTGTGATTTTTTGTAAATTTGTTCGATATTTGCATCGGGAAACAAGGAAGCTCGCGCAAGCGCAGCGGCTGAGCAGAGGAGAGATCTTTTGAAAAGATTAGCGACTACTCTAGCCTTATTAACGAATGTGATTTTTATCACATTTTCTTCGTACAGTTGGTCAGAGCAAAACGATTACAACATGACGAGAGGTGTCACAGGGATCAGTGAGCAAGTGTATGAATTACATATGCTGATCTTCTACATTTGTTGTGCCATCGCCTTTGTGGTGTTTGGTGTGATGTTCTATTCCATCTTCCGACACCGCAAGTCAAAAGGGGCAGTTGCGGCAAATTTCCATGAAAGTACCAAAGTGGAGATTATCTGGACCATCATTCCCGTCATTATCCTCATTGCCATGGCGATTCCTGCAACAAAAACGTTGGTGGCGATGGAGGATACCAGTCAATCTGACCTCACTGTGAAGATTACGGGCTCCCAATGGAAGTGGCATTACAGTTACTTCGGTGAGGACGTCGAATTCTTCAGCCTGCTTGCTACCAGCCAGAAAGAAATTGATGGCATCGAAGCGAAAGGGGCGCACTACTTACTCGAAGTAGACAACCCGCTCGTTTTACCAATCAATCGTAAAGTTCGTTTCTTAATGACGTCTGATGACGTAATCCACTCTTGGTGGGTGCCTGACTTCGCAGTTAAGAAAGATACGATTCCAGGCTTTATCAATGAAGCTTGGACCAAGATTGACGAACCGGGTGTGTATCGCGGTCAGTGTGCAGAGCTTTGTGGTCGAGCACATGGTTTCATGCCGGTTGTCGTTCATGCGATGGCGGAAGACGATTTCGACCAATGGATGGCAGACAAGAAACAAGAAATTGCATTACAAAAAGCGGCTGCACAAGAAGCACTAACGCAAGACCTTTCAATGGAAGACTTGATGGGACAAGGCGAGTCGATTTACACCGCGCGCTGTGCCGTGTGCCATCAAGCCAATGGTGAAGGCATTCCGGGCGCATTCCCGGCGATTAAAGGCAGCGAAATAGCTAAAGGCCCGGTTATGGCTCACATCGACGTATTAGTGAACGGACGTGCAGGGACAGCGATGCAAGCTTTTGCTAACCAACTTAGCGACCAAGAAATTGCTGCTGTTATTACCTATCAACGAAATGCTTGGGGAAATGACACTGGCGATACCGTTCAAGCATCCGATGTTAACGCCTTTAAGGCACAAGAAAGTGCCAAGGAGGAAATATGAGTAAGCCAATTGAAAAAGCGGTGAAGTCTGCTCCTGCAGAAGCGCAAACGACCGCAAACACCACCATTGCGATTGAAGACGACCACGGTCATCATCACACACCAAAAGGGCTAACGCGTTGGCTTTATTCCACCAGTCATAAAGACATCGGTACGCTTTATTTATGGTTTAGTTTTGCCATGTTCCTCACTGGCGGTGCGATGGCGATGATCATTCGCGCTGAGTTGTTCCAACCGGGTTTGCAATTGGTTGACCCTCAGTTCTTCAACCAAATGACGACCGTGCATGGTTTGGTGATGGTATTTGGTGCCGTCATGCCTGCGTTTACCGGCTTAGCTAACTGGATGATCCCAATGATGATTGGCGCTCCAGATATGGCGTTACCACGAATGAACAACTTGAGCTTTTGGATCTTACCTTTTGCTTTCCTCATTTTGATCGGCTCTTTGTTCTTACCGGGTGGTGGTCCTGATTTCGGGTGGACTTTCTACGCGCCTCTTTCTACAACCTACGGTCCTGACAGTACGGCGTTGTTTGTTTTCTCAGTCCATATCATGGGTATCAGTTCCATCATGGGTGCTATTAACGTCATAGTGACTATTGTAAACATGCGTGCACCGGGCATGACATGGTTCAAGCTGCCAATGTTTGTTTGGACTTGGCTAATCACGGCATTCTTGCTGATCGCGGTAATGCCCGTATTAGCTGGTGCGGTGACCATGGTATTGACCGACAAATACTTCGGTACCAGCTTCTTTGATGCCGCTGGTGGCGGTGACCCGGTGATGTTCCAACACATCTTCTGGTTCTTTGGTCACCCAGAGGTGTACATCATGATCTTGCCTTCGTTTGGTATTGTTTCGGCAATCATCCCTGCGTTTAGCGGCAAGAAACTGTTTGGTTACCATTCGATGGTTTACGCTACCTGTAGTATTGCGCTGCTTTCATTCCTAGTGTGGGCGCATCATATGTTCACCACGGGTATGCCAGTATTCGCCGAACTCTTCTTTATGTATTGCACCATGCTGATTGCGGTACCAACTGGGGTGAAGGTGTTTAACTGGGTGGCGACCATGTGGCGAGGTGCAATGACGTTTGAGACACCGATGTTATTTGCCATCGCGTTTATTGTCTTATTCACAATAGGTGGTTTCTCAGGTCTGATGCTGGCAATTGTGCCTGCGGACTTCCAATACCATGATACTTACTTTGTTGTCGCACATTTCCATTATGTCTTGGTATCTGGTGCGGTGTTCTCGATTATGGCGGCGGCGTATTACTGGCTACCGAAGTGGACGGGCAATATGTATGACCACAAGCTGAGTCTGTGGCATTTCTGGTGTTCCATCATCTCGGTCAACGTATTGTTCTTCCCAATGCACTTCTTGGGTTTAGCGGGGATGCCAAGACGTATTCCTGATTACGCCATCCAGTTTGCGGACATAAACCAAATCGTATCGATAGGTGGCTTTGCCTTTGGTCTCTCTCAACTGATCTTCTTGTGGTTAGTGATTAAATGCATCCGTGGTGGTGAAAAAGCACCAGCCAAGCCATGGGAGAGAGCAGAAGGTCTAGAGTGGACAGTACCAAGTCCAGCGCCACACCACACGTTCACAACGCCGCCAAAAGTCGACTAAGAAAAGAGTGAGGTGAGCGAGATGCAAGGTAATTCATCTAATAAGAAACTCACTATCAAGTTGCTGTTAGCGACAGCAATGATGTTCGGCTTCGGTTTTGCCTTGGTACCACTCTACGACATTATGTGCGATGCATTGGGTATTAACGGTAAAACCAGTGAGGTTGCAGCGATTCAGCCAACAGGCATGCAAGCGGACATCAGTAGAACGATTCGTGTGGAATTTATGGCGCACGTCAGTCCAGACATGCCTTGGGAATTCAAACCAAAAGTTGTATCCATGGATGTTCATCCCGGCGAAGTGATTCAAACGGAATATCTTGCTCTTAATCAAAGCAGTGAAAATTTAGTAGGTCAAGCTGTGCCCTCCGTATCGCCGGGTACTGGTGCGGCTTACTTCAATAAGATCGAGTGTTTTTGCTTTAATCAACAACCATTGGAAGGTAAGCAACAAGCGAGTATGCCTTTGATTTTCTACATTGAGCCGGACGTGCCGGATTCAATTCATACATTGACCTTGTCTTACACACTCTACAAATTTCCTCCTCAATCGGGCGAGTCTTCGACAGCTAGCCTCTCAGGGAGTGAGAAACAGACCTTAACGCCTCAAACCAAAGCGCGTCTGTAAGGAGAGAACTCATGAGTAACAAGCCTGACACCTATTATGTTCCCGCACAAAGCAGTTGGCCTATTGTTGGGGCATTTGCGTTATTTCTTGTCGCTGTCGGTGCTGGAATGACCGTTCAAGGCACTCAAAGTGACGGTGCGGTTGGGACGCTAGGAGGCATTATTCTTGCGGTTGGTATGCTGTTTTTGCTTTACATGTTGGCTGGGTGGTTCAGCAACGTTATCACCGAGTCCCTTACCGGAAAATACAGCGCGCAAATCACCCGTTCATTTCGACAAGGGATGAGCTGGTTCATCTTTTCAGAAATCATGTTCTTTGGTGCGTTCTTTGGTGCTCTGTTCTACGCAAGAATGATTTCCGTGCCTTGGTTAGGTGGCGCAGATAACAATGTCATGACTCATGAAGTGTTGTGGCCAGCTTTTGAGGCGATATGGCCACTCACTACCACACCGGGTGGTGATACGACCCAAGCAATGCCGTGGCAAGGCATTCCATTAACCAATACGATTTTGCTGCTATTGTCTTCGATTACGTTACATATGGCACACATCAGCTTAGAACAAGATAAGCGAACAGCATTAATTGTTTGGTTGGAGATTACCATTGTCTTAGCGGGTTTCTTCCTCTACTACCAAGCGGTTGAGTATGCTCATGCTTATCAAGATATTGGGCTGACACTGCAATCGGGCGTTTATGGCAATACCTTCTTTATGCTCACGGGCTTCCATGGTTTGCACGTTTGCCTCGGAACCATCTTCCTCATCGTATTGCTGTTTCGCATCGCCAAGGATCACTTTTCACCTAAAAACCATTTTGCGTTCCAAGCGGGTAGCTGGTATTGGCACTTTGTAGACGTGGTTTGGCTGTGTTTATTTGTTTTTGTTTATGTCCTGTAAAACTAGTAAGGACGAGGGTTAGGGGCGATCCAGCCTGCCCCTAGAGCAATCAGAAGGAGTATCACGACTAACGCAGAAAACATGACACGACGACCGAGATAATGGCTCATTGGTTTGCTTTTTTTCGATGAGTCCTCTGGGTCTTCGCGAACCATTTCGATAAGCGCTTTTGCGAGGTTAAAGATGATGAAAAGCAGCAAAAGAACAAGCGTTAATTTGAACAGAAATACGGTGGACATGGCACCTCCGGTTTCGTTTTTGATGTTATCGAAATGGGTTTGGATTGCTGTTTGTTTAACTGTGGTCGTGTTTTCTCTATTGGTCAAACTGGGCTTCTGGCAGCTCGAACGCGGTAACGAAAAGCAGCTTTTAGAACAAGCTATTTTGGCAAGAGCGAACGCACCTTATCAGGATATACGCACTGTACTGGAGAACAATGATTGGCGTGAGGAGAGTGTGATTGGCATTAAGGTGAAAGCCAATGTGACGCCGGAGGCACTTCCGGTCATCCTTTTAGATAACCAGACGTATGAAGGGGCAGTGGGGTATTTAGCGTTTCAAGTCGTTTCCTTGACGCAAGACCCAACCACATTGACCCTCCTAGAGTTAGGGTTTGTCAAAGGGGAAGCTTCACGCTCTGTGCTACCTAAAGTGGAAACTTTACAAGCTCCTTACGAGGTTACTGGGCGTTTATATCGTAAATCGATGAACCTTTTGAGTTCTGACTTAATGGCAGAAGTTGGCGATACGATACGCGTGCAAAACCTCAACATTAATCAACTGAGCCAGTTACTCAATGTCGAATTAATGCCAACCGTTGTTCAGCCAGATAATTTAGTCCGATGGCCGTATTCTTTCCCATGGAATCCTTTGCCATTAACCAGTGCTAAGCATTTTGGTTATTCCTTTCAATGGTTTGCTATGGCGGGAGCATTTCTGCTTATCACGGTGATGATCTTCATTCGATGGTTCAAAAGTTCACGCTCACAAGGAGGTGAGATATGACATCAGCAGTCACGAGAGGAAGAATTGTACTGTTATCGCTCATTGTTCTTTTTGCCCTCCCGGCCGTTATTGCCAAAGTAGTGCTTAGTCAAGGCTGGTACGAAACAGGTGTGACCAATAGAGGTGAGCTGGTGGAGCCTTACACCACATTTGAACAATTGGGGCAGACATCGCCTCTGAGTGAAAAAGGGTGGCAATTGGCTTATGTGTTGCCTTCTGATTGCCAAGAACAGTGTCAGCAACAACTTCACCTCATGCAGCAGAGTCATATTGCATTGGGCAAGTACCAAGAGCGAGTCGTCCCAGTTATCTGGACATCAAAGCAGGCAGCTAGTACGAGCGAAAAGATGATGGTGATGCAAATGAATGATTCGTTGTCGGAAAAAGTACAAGCAGGCCAAATGCTGATCGTTGATCCGTTAGGACAGCTTGTGATGGCGTATACACCGGAGGCCAACGAGGATTTGGTGCAACTAAGTAAAGACGTTTTGGCGGATCTACGAAAACTATTGAAGTTATCACGTGTAGGTTAGGGAGAGAGTGATATGGCGTTAAAACGTTTAGTTAAGTTCAGTCTTTGTCTTACCCTCGTCGTCATTATGCTAGGTGCATACACACGCCTTGCTGATGCGGGTTTAGGGTGCCCAGATTGGCCGGGATGTTATGGTCAATTACTCGTTCCTCAAACCGATGCTGAAGTTTCTCGAGCGAATGCATTATTTCCAGAACGAGCAGTGGAACAGGGAAAGGCTTGGCTGGAGATGATTCATCGTTATTTCGCGGGCACCTTGGGGCTCGTGATTTTGATGATGGCGATTGTTGCCGTTAGGGCTGAACGTGTCGATGCGACGATTCCGGTTTTACTCTGCGTCTTAGTTATTGGTCAGGCAGCATTGGGGATGTGGACCGTGACTTTAAAACTCATGCCAGTAATTGTAATGCTGCACCTACTGGGCGGATTTACATTGCTTGCTCTCCAAGCGGTGTTCTATTGTCAGATAAAGTCTCAGAACAGCCTCTACTTTTCGCCATCTTCCAAAAACGTAAGAACCTTTTCCTTGATCGCTTTTGGCGTAGTGTTAACACAGGTCTTGCTTGGTGGTTGGACATCATCCAACTACGCCGCTCTTATGTGCACCGCTTTACCGATTTGTGAGGGGAACTGGACCAGTTACTTGTCTTGGAAAGAGGCGTTTTCTTTCTGGCAAACAGGGTTTGATAACTATGAGTTTGGTGTCCTAGATTACCCAGCTCGAATGACAATTCATGTCAGCCATCGTATTGGTGCCATCATTACCGCATGTGTTGTGCTGATTTACTGCGTATTACTATTAAAACAAGACTCACACCATTCTCAGCGCTTGGGTGTATGGATTGGCTTAGCTTTGGTTTGCCAAATCCTATTGGGCGTAAGTAATGTTGTGTTCCAACTTCCTATCTATGCGGCAGTCGCGCACAATTTAGGCGCAGCGGTCATGCTTTCACTTATCTGTGTTAGTCAGTTCTACCTATGGCAGGGTAAAGCTCGTTGGAGTCATCAAGCGAAAGGAGTTCGCTATGAGTAAAGAAATCGCGTTACCTCTAGAAAGTGGTAAGAAAAAGTTCGGGTCAACTTATTTAAAACTAACAAAGCCCAAAGTCGTCGCGCTTATGTTGATTACCGCCATTGTCGGAATGAGCTTAGCGCCGGTGGCCAGTTTTCCTTGGCTACAAGCGGCGATAGGCCTTATCGGAATTGGCTTAATGGCCGGCTCCGCGGCAGCGTTTAATCATCTCATCGATCGCCGAATTGATGCGCGAATGGCCCGAACTCATAAGCGTCCTCTGCCTTCTGGTGACACGAATCCGTTATCAGTCGCGTTGTTTGCTGTTACGTTAGGTGTTGTTGGTTTTGTACTTTTGTATGCACTGGTTAATCCGTTAACAGCTTGGATGACGTTTTTAAGCTTGCTCGGTTACGCGGTGGTTTACACCATGTACCTCAAACGAGCGACCCCACAAAATATTGTAATTGCTGGAATTGCAGGTGCTATGCCGCCACTTTTAGGATGGACCGCAGTTACGGGAGAGTTACACGCCCATGCTTGGCTTTTGGTGATGATTATCTTTATATGGACGCCACCTCATTTCTGGGCATTGGCGATTCATCGAGTCGAAGATTATCGAAAAGTGGATATTCCAATGCTCCCGGTCACCCATGGTATTGAGTACACCAAAACTTCGATTCTTCTGTACACAGTTTTACTCACGCTCGTTTGTATTCTGCCTGTGCTGGTGGGGATGGTCGGTTCGGTTTATCTTTTCTCT
The DNA here is from genome assembly GCF_905175355.1 of Vibrio sp. B1ASS3. Taxonomy (NCBI): domain Bacteria; kingdom Pseudomonadati; phylum Pseudomonadota; class Gammaproteobacteria; order Vibrionales; family Vibrionaceae; genus Vibrio; species Vibrio sp. B1ASS3. The sequence continues at coordinate 1,476,387 of NZ_HG992743.1, read as the reverse complement.
TCTTTGCTTCTTAACATTGGCTTTATGTATCATGCGTGGAAATTGAAGTTCTCACCTGAACAAAACAGCGCTATGGAAACATTCAAATTCTCCATTTATCACTTACTCGCTTTATTTGTTGCTTTGTTGGCAGACCATTATCTTGGTTTGATCTTCTCGCTATAGACGCTCTCTTCTTTGTTTCGTCAAACCGCACTGATCAGGTGCGGTTTTTTGTTGGTCTTTATATCTAATCATTTTGCGGTGTAAACCAAACCTTTTGATAAATACCTTTTTGAGCGCTTGTGCTAAAGCTGAGGATTTATGAATCACGCTTTAGTTAGCAACGGGAGAGAGGAGGGGGCTCATGAAGAACTGCCACACGGCTTTTCGTTGAACTCCGTCAAGTCTTGCTGAACAAATCCTTAATCTATGAGCTTAAACTGTCGCCTTTGACATAAGAGCTAGAACCAGAAGTGTTATGACGGAGCAAATAAGAAGTTTGATTTAGACAGTGAGCGAGTTGAGAGAGTCTTAGCGGCAAATGGTACTGAAGTGAACAAATAAGAGGCAAACAAAAAGGGATGCCGAAACATCCCTTAGACTAGAAATTAGAGCGGTAACTCTTATTCTGGTTGAACTAGTTCTTCGTATTGGAACTCAGGAACTACAACTTCAACACGACGGTTCTTCTCGCGACCTTCGTGAGTGCTGTTGTCAGCTACAGGGTTCTCTTCACCCATGCCTTTAACTGTGAATCGGTCTGCATCGATACCTGCTGCGATTAGGTAATCTGCAACAGATTGAGCACGACGCTCAGACAGTTTTTGGTTGTATGCTGCTGGACCAGAGCTATCTGTGTAACCAGTGATTTCAACTTGAGCTTGTGGGTACTCGTTCAAGAAGTTAACGAAGTTGTCTAGACGCTCAGATACTGAATCAGTAAGTGTCGCACTGTCGAATTCAAACGTACCTGTACCGTACTCTTCTTTGTGCGTCTTCGTCATCATTACTGGTTCTTCTTCCATCACCTCTTCTGTTACTACTGCTGCTACAACAGGTGCTGCTGCGAACTTGTAGTTAACGCCGATGCCGAAGAAGTTAGCGTCCATATCATCTAGAACGTCGTCAGAAATATCTTGGTAACGTTGGTACTCTGCACGAACGCTCCAGTTTCTATCGATAGTGTATTCCGCACCCAATGAACCTGTAGGAACGATGTCTTTCTCGTCACCAGAGATCATGTAAGCACCACCGACTTTCGCGAATAGGTTCCACGTGTCGTTTAAGTGCCAATTGAATTTAGGTGCAAGCGTTAGCGCCCATAGATCACCATCAATTGTGTTAGCCGTATTAGCCCCTGACTTGAAGTTAGCTTCGTAGTTACCTAAGTAATCAACGCCGTACTCAAGACCAATGATATCGGTAAAGTCGTAACCGATGTGCATTCCGGCACCGAAAGCATCATCATCACAAGGGCTGTTTAAATAGCAAGCATCATCTAGTGTAGTCATGCCTACTTTGCCCCCGATATACATTTCAGCTTGAGCAGAGTTAATTAAACCACCAGCTACCACTGCTGCTACTGCAATTGCTACTTTTTCATAGTGTTTCCTTGTATTGATTGCATATTAATTTCTACTTTGTTTTAACAATTTGAGTAAAACTAGGTAGTTATAAGAAATTAGTTTAATAGTCATTTAATTTAACATCAAGCAACAATATCTTAGATCTTGCTACACTTTTAGTCGCGAACTCCCTCACAAACTTCTGATATTTCTTACATTGTAGACAACTTTTTCAAAGTTACAGGAAAATATATGATTATTTTGAACTTTTTCTGTACATTAAAATTTACACTGTGTTTTGTTTTGAACATAGAGTGTTAATTTGCATTTTTTAAAAAAAGTGATTGCAACTGTTCTTCTAAGCCGATAAGTTACTTGCATTGACACAATTAAATAAGCCCACAGCCCTTATTATTGCTTGCTTTGTGAACAATGTTGCACTGAGTAAAGTTTGGGCAAATTAGTGGGTCTGGGATAGTAATTAGGAAGTAGAAGTAATGTTTCAAACTGATGATGTAAGAATTAATAAAGTAAAAGAGCTATTGCCACCTGTTGCAGTGCTTGAGAAATTTCCGGCAACCGAAACTGCTTCCACAACCACTTTTGAATGTCGTAATGCCATCCACAATATTCTTGAAGGTAAAGATGACCGTCTGCTTGTGATCGTTGGTCCATGTTCTATCCACGATCCAGAAGCTGCTGTCGAGTACGGCAAAAAGCTCAAAGTGCTTCGTGATGAATTAGGTGAGCAACTTGAAGTGGTCATGCGTGTTTACTTTGAAAAGCCACGTACAACGGTTGGTTGGAAAGGTCTAATCAACGACCCGTACCTAAATGATACTTACAAGCTGAATGATGGTCTTCGTATTGGGCGTAAGCTGTTGCTTGACCTTACTGACATGGGCCTTCCTACAGCAAGTGAATTCCTAGATATGATCACGCCACAGTATGTCGCTGACCTTATTAGTTGGGGTGCTATCGGTGCACGTACGACCGAATCTCAGGTACACCGTGAGCTAGCGTCAGGTTTGTCTTGCCCAGTTGGCTTTAAAAACGGTACTGATGGCAACATCAAGATCGCTAGCGACGCAATCCGCTCTGCAAGCGCATCTCACCACTTCTTATCAGTGACAAAATACGGCCACTCTGCAATCGTAGAAACAGCAGGTAACCCTGACTGTCACATCATTTTACGTGGCGGTAAAGAGCCAAACTACAGCGCGTCTCATGTAGCACAAATCAAAGATGAGCTAGATGCTGCGGGTCTGCCGAAGAAAGTCATGATCGACTTCAGCCACGCAAACAGCTCTAAGCAATTTAAGCGTCAAATGCTGGTTTCTGATGATGTTTCAGAGCAGATTTCTGGCGGCGAAGACGCAATCTTTGGTGTGATGATTGAGTCTCACCTTGTTGAAGGTCGCCAAGACTTAGTAGACGGCAAAGTCGCTAACTACGGCCAATCTATTACAGATGCATGTATTGGTTGGGAAGATACGGAAACCGTTCTTCGTCAGTTATCAGATGCTGTAAAAGCTCGTCGCGCTAAGTAAGCATCAATATTTCGTGTTCATAAAAGCCAGCAACTTGCTGGCTTTTTTAATGTCCTGCAAACATAGAATGAAATCGGTTATATCCAACTAAACCAAAACAAGAATAAACGTGTTGCACATAAGTCATGTGTTTTAGTTTTAAATCCGTTATGGTGTGGGCATCGATTAAAAAACACTCAAGGAATGAGATGAACAGAAACGTCTGGCTATTGTCACTTTGCCAAGCTTTATTAATGACAGGGAACATTCTCTTAATCTCAGTCATCGCGCTCATCGGAAAGCAAATCGCTCCTTCTTCAAGCATGATTACTCTGCCAGTAGCGTTGCAATTTCTAGGCTTAATGTCAGCGACGATTCCTGCTGCCTTAATTATGGGAAAACTAGGGCGTCGTCTAGGTTTTAGCTTGGGTAACGTTATTGGCATCTTTGGCGCTTCATTAGCAACTTATGCGCTTTCGTTAGAAAACTTCACTTTGTTTTGTGCTTCTACGTTTTTATTAGGTGTAGGGATTGGGTTTGGTACGCTCTATCGATTTGCTGCGATTGAAGTTTGTGATGAATCTGCGAGGCACCGCGCAATTTCTATTTCCATGGCGGGTGGGGTACTTGCCGCAGTATTGGGGCCAAACCTCGCTGTCTATTCACAAAAGTGGTCAAGCGATGGACTGTATATTAGTGCTTTTGCTGTATTGATTGGTTTGTATGTTACCGCCCTCATTTTGCTTCAAACGATTCGATTCCCCCCGGCACACACCCAGAATTCACATTTAAAAACAGACTCGCTAAAAGTCATTGTTCGCCGTCCTAACTTTATGATCGCAGTTCTAGCCGCGATGGTTGCCTATGCTGTCATGAATATTCTGATGACAGCAACTCCATTGGCGATGATTGGTTGTGGCTTTGACTTCACCAGAGCGGCTGGTGTGATTGAATGGCATGTCTTGGGCATGTTTGTTCCTGCTTTCTTTACGGGCAGTTTGATCGAGAAGTTTGGGGCGAAGAAGATGATCTTAGCTGGTGGAGTACTGTTTATTGCGTGTATTGCGATTAACATGCATGGACTTTCTATTTGGCATTTCAGTACCGCGTTGATCTTACTCGGGGTTGGATGGAATTTCATGTTTATCGCCGCCACAAGCTTGTTTAGCCAGAGTTATGAAGCAAAGAACAAGAGTAAAGCGCAGGCGTTTAATGAGTTTTTCGTGTTCAGCTGCGTCACCGTTACTGCGCTTTTGTCAGGTTGGTTGGAATCTAACGTAGGATGGCAGAACTTAAATTTGTACGTTCTGCCTTTTGTCCTATTGGTGATGGGAATATTTTTTATCAAGGCGAATAACAACTCTGAATCTCAAGTTGCATAAATCAACTTCAAGATTTTATAAGACCCAGTTATGTACGCTGGGTTTTTTTGTCTATCGGCTCACAACCTACAAAATAATTGGTTAATTATTGTTATCTAAGTAAGTTTTTCGAGCTTGAAATGTCGCATCTGCAAGGTTTTTTCTCTAGCATTTTGTAATAAATATAACAATCGTGTATATAACCTGTCGCAATTTAATAAAAACTATAGAAGCCTCATCTATGTCAGTCTCAACTTCCAATAAAGCTCAAGAAACCCTTGTAGGAGATTCCGACGAGCTGGTCTCAACCACCGATCTCAAAGGTGTCATTACTTACTGTAATGATGCGTTTTGTCGAATCGCAGAATACAGCCACGACGAACTGCTCGGACAAAACCACAATATCGTTCGCCACGGAGATATGCCCAAAGCCGCTTTTGGTGATATGTGGGCTCGCCTAAAACAAGGCAAAGCGTGGCGCGGAATTGTAAAGAACAGTACGAAGTCGGGTGGTTACTATTGGGTCGATGCTTACGTAACCCCAATCTATGAAGGTCATCAAATGGTGGGCTATCAATCGGTTCGTGTGAAACCAAAGCGTGAATGGGTTGATATCGCTTCTAAGGCTTACCAAGAGCTTTTGAAAGCAGAGAAGTCGGGACGTGCATGGTCACTGAAGTTAAATGAAACACTACGCTATGCGATTCTTCTAGGGGCATTAGCCGCACCGGTCACTAGCTTTGCTTTATCACTTGAAGGGCCACTCGCTTGGCTTGCGACATTATTACCGGCAGGCGTGCTTACCGTGTTATTCCGCCAAGAACTCATTGATACGCCGCAACAGTTTAAAAAACTGCAAGCACAATACGACAGTGTGAGTCGCTTGGTGTATTCCGGTAATAAGCCATTCTCTATCGCGGACTTTCACATCAAAATGCTTTCTGCTCGTATTCGTACCGTTTTGGGTCGTATGACGGACTCGGCAAGACCGCTCCAAAATTGCGCTGAAGAGTTAAGTCATACCACAGCAGAAGTACTTACTGCTTTGACGCAGCAGAACAAAGACATTCATGAAGTTCGTGATGCTGCTGACTCGATGGAGGCATCAGCGAACTCGGTTTCATCCAGCACCCACGATGCTCATCTGCTGATTGATGATACTTTGAAATCTTGCTTAATGGCGAAAGAGACCATCGACCAAACTCATACCAACCTAGCGCAACTGAGCTTACAAGCTGAGAAAGCGACAGAAACAACGTATCAATTGAGTGACCAAGCACAAAAGGTCAGTCAATTAATGGAAGAGATTGGTGGAATTGCCGATCAAACTAATCTGCTAGCACTCAATGCTGCAATTGAGGCAGCGCGAGCGGGTGAACAAGGTCGTGGCTTTGCTGTTGTGGCTGATGAGGTGAGGGCGCTTTCTGGACGTACCTCGAATGCGACTGAGCAAATTAAAGCATCGATTGAAGCTATGCTAATGACGATTCAAGGCTGGCAGAAGGATATCATCGCTAATAAAGATCAAACAGATACCTGTTCGCAAGTGGCTGAACAAAGTGCAGCGCGTCTGTCTGAGGTAGAACAAATGATGCAAACCATGAGTGGTTTGATGGTGAATGTCGCGGACTCTGCCAATAAGCAGTTACAGCTTTCTAGCGACGTGAATCAGCACATTCATTCTATTGCGTCGACAGCAGAGCAGAACTTAGCGGCTACACATTCTGTAGAACAAAACAGTAAGCAGTTGAAAGATCAAGTTCAAGACTTCTATCGACTTGCTATTCAATTTGAAGAGAAGTGATTCAAACCAGCTAGCAGAATCGTTATTGAAAAATGATTAGATAAAATAAAGCCCCGCCGAAGCGGGGCTTTTCAGTTTTCAAATTCGCAATAGAGAAAACTGATAATACTCAGCGATTAAGCTAGCAGTTCTTTTGCTGTGTTTACTGCGTTTTCTACAGTGAAACCAAACATTTCGAACAGTTGGTCAGCTGGCGCAGATTCACCGAATGTTGTCATACCGATGATGCGACCGTCGAAGCCAACGTACTTATACCAGAAGTCAGCAATGCCCGCTTCGATAGCGATACGTGCCGTTACGTCTGATGGTAGTACTGACTCACGGTAAGCTGCGTCTTGTTTGTCGAATGTATCTGTTGCAGGCATTGAAACAACACGTACTTTCTTACCTTCAGCGGTTAGTTGCTCTGCTGCTTTCACTGCTAGTTCAACTTCAGAACCTGTCGCGATTAGGATTAGTTCAGGCTTGCCTTCGCTGTCTTTCAGGATGTAACCACCCTTAGCGATATCAGCAACTTGCTGAGCTGTACGCTCTTGTTGCGCTAGGTTTTGACGAGAGAAGATAAGCGCCGATGGGCCATCTTTACGTTCAATTGCTAGTTTCCATGCTACTGCAGACTCAACTTGGTCACATGGACGCCATGTGCTCATGTTTGGAGTCAGACGTAGAGACGCGATTTGCTCAACCGGTTGGTGAGTTGGGCCATCTTCGCCAAGACCGATAGAGTCGTGCGTGTAAACTTGGATGTTCTGAACTTTCATCAGAGCAGCCATACGCATAGCGTTACGAGCGTATTCCATGAACATTAGGAATGTTGCGCCGTAAGGAACGAAACCGCCATGTAGCGCGATACCGTTCATGATCGCAGTCATACCGAATTCACGTACACCGTAGTGGATGTAGTTACCAGAGAAATCGTTCGCTTCTAGAGACTTAGAACCAGACCACATGGTTAGGTTAGAAGGCGCTAGGTCAGCAGAGCCGCCCATGAACTCTGGAAGCATTTGACCAAACGCTTCTAGTGCGTTTTGAGATGCTTTACGTGATGCGATGTTTGCTGGGTTTGCTTGAAGGTCAGCAATGATTTGGTTTGCTTTCTCTTCCCACTCAGCCGGTAGATCACCGTTTACGCGGCGTTTGAATTCAGCTGCCAGCTCAGGGTACGCTGCTTCATAAGCTGCAAATTTCTCGTCCCACGCTGCTTCCTTAGCTGCGCCTGCTTCTTTCGCTGACCACTCTGCGTAGACTTCCTGCGGAATTTCAAAAGGACCGTGCTCCCAACCTAGTTCTTTACGTGTCGCTGCAATTTCTTCAGCACCTAGTGGCGCACCGTGACAGTCGTGTGAACCAGATTTGTTTGGTGAACCAAAACCGATGATAGTTTTAGTACAGATAAGCGTAGGGCGTGGATCTGCTTTTGCCGCTTCGATTGCTGCGTTGATCGCTTCAGAATTGTGACCATCTACAGCAGGGATTACGTGCCAGCCGTAAGATTCAAAACGCTTAGGCGTGTCGTCAGAGAACCAACCTTCAACGTGACCGTCGATAGAGATGCCGTTGTCATCCCAGAATGCGATCAGTTTGCCAAGGCCTAGTGTACCAGCAAGAGAACAAGCCTCGTGCGAGATACCTTCCATCAGACAGCCATCACCCATGAATACGTAAGTGAAGTGGTCAACGATGTCGTGGCCTTCTTTGTTGAACTGAGCCGCAAGTGCTTTCTCAGCCATTGCCATACCAACAGCGTTAGTGATGCCTTGACCTAGAGGACCGGTTGTTGTCTCGATACCAGGTGCGTAGCCGTACTCTGGGTGACCAGGAGTCTTAGAGTGAAGCTGACGGAAGTTCTTAAGATCGTCGATAGATAGCTCGTAGCCTGCAAGGTGCAGTAGAGAGTAGATAAGCATAGAGCCGTGGCCGTTAGACAGTACGAAACGGTCGCGGTCAGCCCACTCTGGGTTTGATGGGTTGTGGTTTAGGTGAGAGCGCCAAAGAACTTCAGCGATGTCAGCCATACCCATAGGTGCACCTGGGTGACCAGAGTTAGCTTGTTGAACACCGTCCATGCTTAGTGCACGGATTGCATTAGCTAGATATTTACGATCCATAGTATTTACTTCTCGATATTTGATTTAAATAGAGGGAACTCGTCGAAACCAGTTCAAATAGAATTTTTTGAGTAAAACGCTGATGCTAAAAGCGAGTAGACTGGCTACTCGCTTTTGGTAAGCAATTAAAGCTTAGCTTCGATCATTGCTTCTAGTTTACCTTGGTCAACAGCGAAGTTACGGATACCTTCAGCCAGTTTCTCAACAGCCATTGCATCTTGGTTGTGATCCCATAGGAATTCAGCGTGAGTCATTGCTGCTGGACGCTCTTTCGCGCCTTTAGAATCAACCAGTTTCTCAACAACTTCGCCTTCCGCTGCTTCTAGCTCTGCAAGTAGAGCAGGAGCGATAGTTAGACGGTCACAACCTGCAAGTTCTAGGATCTCGCCGATGTTACGGAAGCTTGCACCCATAACTACTGTGTTGTAGCCGTATTCTTTGTAGTAGTTGTAGATTGTTGTAACTGATAGTACGCCTGGATCTTCTTGAGCTTCGAAGTCACGACCTTCTTTCGCTTTGTACCAGTCCATGATGCGACCAACGAATGGAGAAATTAGGAATACGCCAGCTTCAGCACAAGCACGAGCCTGAGCGAATGAGAATAGAAGCGTTAGGTTACAGTTAATGCCTTCTTTTTCTAGGATCTCAGCTGCGCGGATACCTTCCCAAGTTGAAGCTAATTTAATAAGGATACGGTCGTTAGTGATGCCTGCATCGTTGTACATTTTCACTAATTGACGTGCTTTCGCTACGCTGCCTTCCATGTCGTAAGATAGACGAGCATCTACTTCAGTAGAGATACGACCTGGGATTGTTTTTAGGATTTCTTTACCGATGTTTACAGCAAGCATGTCACAAGTGTCTTGAACTTGTTGTGCTTTGTCGTTGCTTTGTGCTTTTGCGTATTCGATAGAAGCGTCGATTAGAGGTGCGTACTCTTCGATTTGAGCCGCTTTTAGGATAAGAGATGGGTTCGTTGTTGCATCTTCAGGTTGGTACTTTTTGATTGCGTCAATTTCACCAGTGTCCGCTACTACAGTTGTTAGTTTACGAAGTTGCTCTAACTTGTTGCTCATAATCGATCATCCTATATAAATGGGCTTAAGTGTGGCTTTCAATACCACAGCTTGTGCATTTGCAAGCGTGTCGGCTAATCGTCTCATCATATTTAACGAGACATCTGCTCAGCCAACTACGGAAAATTTCGGTACCGAACATTTGCTATGAACATTTGATCGGTAGCTGAGTAAATGATGAATCCATATTTATCCTATCCATGCTGAAAGTCAATCGCCGAAACCGACTTTAAGTGAAGTTCATCAACGTTTTTTTGCTGTGTGTTCAGAGCATGGCCGAAATAAACGTTTGCCCTTATTGTTCAAGGCTTGAGCAGTGCTGATATTAATAAAATTACGCAGTGAGAAAATGTCATTGCAGTGAGCAAATGTCGCAGTAAAATTGGAGGGTAACATATGCTAAGTCAATGAGCGGATGCTCACTAATGCATACAATGTCGATCCTCTAAAAGGGCGAGAAAAACCATGAGCAGTTCTAACCAAGATATTTCTATTGAAAGCACAGACTTACTAACGGAGATTTCCGTTGCTTATTATCAAGATGGTGCAACACAGGAAGAGATATCCAGAAAATTTTCCATTTCTCGTGCCAAAGTAGGGCGAATGCTCAAACAGGCACGTGATGAGGGGATTGTTGAAATCACCGTAAAGTACCATCCAGTGTTCAGCGCCAAGATCGAGCAACGCTTGATTGACCGCTTTGGTGTGAAACGTGCGCTGGTGGCATTAGATCAGCCCAATGAAGAAGCGCAGCGCCTTCAAGTGTCAGGTTTGGTCTCTAACTATCTCACTAGCACGCTCAAGAACGGCATGGTAGTAACGGTTGGGCAAGGGCGTAACGTATCTTCCGTGGCTCACCACATTGGTGTTATTACGCCGCGTGATTGTAAGTTTGTGTGTGGTATCGGCGGGATCCACCCTCGTGGCGGTATGTTTAACGCCGACCACATTTGCCGACAGTTTGCTAAGAAATATGGCGGAACCTCCGAAACCCTTTATGCACCGGCTTACGCTGAAAACCGAGAGCAGAAAATTGCCTTCATGCAAAATGCTACGGTCAAACAAACGCTCGATCTTGCACGTAAAGCAGATGTAGCCCTTGTCGGTATCGGCGATATGAGTGAAAACAGCTATATGGTCGACCTTGGATGGTTCACTCCAGATGAAGTGGTGCAATCCCGTTTAATGCAAGGTGTCGTCGGGGACTTTGCTGGCTACGACTTCTTTGATATCCACGGCAACGTCGCAAACACAGTGATGAGTGACCGAGTGATCGGTTTAGGTATTGAAGAGTTTAGACCGATTGCAGAAGTGATTGCGATTGCGGCGGAAAACAGTAAGCCACTCGCACTACTAGGTGCTTTAAGAACTGGCGCGATAGATGTTATTGCTACCAGCGTTAGTAACGCACTGACGGTTCTTAACTTGGATGAGCAGATGCACGGCAACAGTACATCAGAGGTTTAGCACAAATAATATGCAAACTATGTAATCAGGCTGAGAGGATTTATAAATGACTCGCAGCCTGATTTCGTTTCCAAGTTAAAAATAATCCTCAGGAGTAATTTGTAGTTGATTACTCTGGAGGAAATTATGAAAAAGACACTTCTCGCAGCTGCTTTATTAACGGGGTTAACAGGCATGGCACACGCCGAGCAAAAAGTCGTTGCAGGCTATTTTGCTGACTGGCAATACGCTAATGCAGACAACCCATATACAGTAAAAGACATCCCAGCTGATAACCTGACCCATATCATCTATGCGTTTTTGAGCATGTGTGGCCCTCATACTGGCGCATCTGAGACAGTGCAAAAGTTAGTTGCTAAGCAATGTGAAGGCAAAGATCCGTATACCGCGATTCTGGTTGACACAGAGGCGGCACTTGAAAAAGACTTTGGTCCGGTCTCTGTCGACGTTCCATATAAAGGACACTTCGCTCAATTAGCCGAACTTAAGAAGCAACACCCTGATCTGAAAATTCTCCCTTCTTTTGGCGGTTGGACCATGTCTGAACCTTTCCACGCAATGGCTAAAAACCAGCAAGCGATGGATCAGTTCTCTAAAACGGCTGTTGAGTTGATTGCTCAATATGATTTCTTTGATGGCATTGACTTGGATTGGGAATACCCAGGTGGCGGCGGTTTAACGACTTCACCTTGGAATCCAGATACCAAGCTTACAGATGAGCAGAAAGCGCTTGAACGTGACGCCTTCACATATCTAGTCAAAACCATGCGTGGCGATTTAGATACTCTAGCGAAAAAGACTAAGCGTGAGTACGAGCTTTCAACTGCGGTGGGTGTTGGTCCAAAAGCGGCGGGCATCGATTGGAAAGCGGCGCAGCCTTACCTAACCAACATGTTTGCGATGACTTACGACTTCCTTGGCGGTTGGGGACAGCAGACAGGGCATACAACTAACCTACATGCGACCGACCGCAGTTGGTGGGGGATGGGCGCAGACGTGTTTATTAATCAAATGATTGAGTTGGGCATTCCGAGTGAAAAGCTAGTGATTGGTGCGGCGTTCTACGGTCGTGGCTGGCAAGGTACCAAAGATTTTTCTGGAGGTTTACCAACTCAAGACCTAGTTTCTGAGCAAGGCGCACAGTTCGGTACTGGTGAGAATGGCTACTTCATGTTCTGGGATCTGATGAAGAACTACAGCACGAAACAGGGATATGAGTACAAATATGACGAGCAAGCTCAAGCGCCTTACCTGTGGAACCCAGATAAGAAGGTGTTCATCTCATTCGAAGATCAGCGCTCTATAAAAGCCAAAGCAGACTGGGCGAAGCAATCAAATCTTGGTGGGATCTTTACATGGGAACTATCAGGAGATCCGAAAGGGGAGTTAGTCGAAGTGATGTATAAGGAAATGCAGAACTAGTCTCTTCCCCTTACACTATAGCTAAGTAAATCAAGCCGTCGCTATCGTTCGACGGCTTTTTCGTTTTGGCTCTCTGCGGCGAAGCTAATCAATTGCTCAAAAGGCAAGGGCTTGGAATAGAAGTAGCCTTGAATCAAATCACAGCCACAAGCAGTAAGTTGGTCGCGTTGCTGACGTGTTTCAACCCCTTCAGCAAGCACTTTCATCCCAAAGTTTTTACCGATAGCAATGATGTTTTGCACCATGTTCAGTGCTTTCTCGTCGTCCTCGATATTGTCGACAAAGCTCTTATCGATTTTGACTTCATCGATCGGCAACGCTTTGAGCATCGAAAGTGAAGAGTAGCCCGTCCCAAAATCATCCAGAGAAATCTTGAAGCCTAGAGTGTGTAAGCGTTCGCAAATCGGGGCAAACTTGTTGAGGTCTTCAATAAATAAGTTCTCGGTGATTTCGAGTGTGATGCGATGTTGGTCGACCCCATGTTTATCAATCAATGCCACTAAGTCGTCGATAAAGTTGACCTGTATGAACTGTTTGACCGAGATGTTTATCGACATTTGAATTGGTTGAGCGGCTAGGTTGGTTAGGCGAGCCATATCGACCAAACTTTTCTCGATGATTAATTCACCCAGTCTCACCATCAAGCCTGAGCTTTCCGCTACGGGGATAAATTCATTTGGTGGAACAAAACCCAGCTCTTCATCTTGCCAACGAATTAGGGCTTCAACACCATAGATTTCACCGCTGACGTTTAATTGTGGTTGATAAACTAGGAACAGATTTTGTCGTTCTATCGCTAACCTCAAACGTTGTTCAATCTTCATTTTATGTAGGTGTTTGGCTTGCATTTGTTGGTCGAACACACTGTATGCATTACGCTCTTTTTTCGCTTGATACATCGCGATATCTGCCGAGCGAAGCAATGCGTCTAAATTTTTGCCGTGTGAAGGGTAGAGGGCAACACCGATGCTGCAACTCAATAGAAACTGGTTTTCGTTCACAAGGTAAGGCTCGGACAAGTAATGAATCAGATCACTTGCCAGCGTTCGCACGGCATTTTCATCGGTACGGTTGACGAGCAGTATGAACTCATCGCTGGCTTCTCTGACAATCAATCGACCATCACTGTCGAAGCTTTTCAAGCGCAGTGCGATTTGCTTCAACACTTCGTCGCCGAACTCGTGCCCATGAGTGTCGTTGACCGATTTAAAGTTATCGATGTCGATGAACATCAGAGTAAATGGCGTTGAAGACTCGCTTAACCAACTTTTGATATGTGTTCTGAGATATTCGCGATTTGGCAGCAACGTTAGGTGATCATGATGCGCTTGGTAAAGGAGCTTTTGGCGTGTCGCCAGTTCGTTGTTGGCAATAGAGCGAACGAGTGCGTAAAAACCCGCTTGGATAAAAAGAAAGACAATGGAATACAGCGCAAATTGGTCAAAAAAACCACTTTGGATGTAGCGTAGGTCAGTAGAAGACGAGGCCCACAACTTGTAATCTGGCAGGTACTTCAGCGTGACGAGTTGATTAATTCTTGGATCATCAGCAACAATATTGACCGCACCAGATAACGCTTTGACGGTTTCTCGACTCCACCCGTACTTTTTCTCAACCTGTTCAAAAACAATGGATTTTTTGTGCCCATCAGCAGGAAGGGTATAACTGAATAGACTTGCTTGTTCTGCTGAGGTAAAGGTTAGGTAGCCGTCCTCTCGGACCAAAGACACGCGATTGTGTTTGTTGGCGTGCACATCATTTCTGAACACCAAAGACGAGTTCATGTTGAAGCCTGCTGTCATCACCGCCAGCACCTTACCACTTTTATCTCGAATCGCTTTTCGAATTGGAATCACTAATGAATCGAGCGCGGGCATGAAATAGGTTCTACCAACGACCATGTGCTCAGATTGCAGTGCGGCTTCGAAAGTCTGTTTAGTCTGAGGATCTTGCTTGAGGTTGTGGAGCTTTTGTAAATCCAGATTAGAACTAATGGCAAGATAATCCCCTTCAGGATTCGTCAGGCCAAAAGCGGCGATGGCGGGATGGATATCCATCAAGTCATCAAGCAAAGGGCGCATTTGTAATGACGCGGTGCGAGTGAAATCGTTTTGGTCAATTAGTTGATGCCCAACGACTTCTAACAGCGTTTCTTGCCCTTTGAATAGAGAATCGACAGAAGAAGCAAACAACTCCAACTGAAGGAGTTGCTTGTCCTTATATTTATCGAGAGTGGATTCGTAATGATAGTGACCAAACAGAGAGAACAATCCGACACTGATAGCAAACAGTGTCATATAGAGCGTCCAAATGTTCTTCTTTAAGCCGATCATATCGTTTTACTGCTCCTGATCTTAACGCTCGATAGGTAGAGAGTGGTCAGCGCCCCATTCGGTCCAAGAACCGTCGTACACCGACAGATTGTCCAGACCAATTTGATACGCCGCGAGTAATAAAATGCATGCGGTCACACCGGAGCCGCAACTAAAAATGATTGAATTATCACTATCTATTGTTAGTGCGCTAAATATCTGTTGCAACTCTGAATTCGGTTTAATGTGACCGTTGGTTAAGAGTTCTTGAAACGGTAAGCAAACCGAATTTGGAATGTGCCCACTACGTAGACCTTCTCGTGGCTCAGGCACTTCACCAAGGAAGCGGGCTTTGGCTCTGGCATCGATGATATTGGCACTTTTATTGGTTGAATGAGCAAGAACATCTTGTGCACTCAAAAAGGCATTTGGGTTGAGTTTGCCCGCAAAGTTGCCTTCTTCGCTTGGTTGCGATAGGGCACTTTCGGCAGGGAGTCCTGCTTCAATCCAAGCAGGAAGGCCGCCGTTTAAGACTCGGACATTGTCATGCCCCATGGCTTTGAACATCCACCAAGCTCTTGGTGCCGCTAAAGTGCCAGAGTTGTCATAAACCACAATCAAGTCTTCGTTGTTCAAACCGAGTTGTTGCGCACTTTGGTTGAAGCCTTCTTCTGTTGGCATCATATGCGGTAGGGAGGAGCCGGGTAAGCAAAAGTCATTGTCGTAATCAAAGCGTAAAGTATTTGCAATCCACTTATCTTGGATCTTTTTGCCTTCAGAAGGGATTTGAAACGCAATACTAGCGTCGAGGAGCTTGACGTTAGGTTGGCCGAGAAGGCTATTGAGTTCATCAGTACTGATCAGTGCTTGCATTGTTTTTCATTTCCTCAAAGTAGTATGACGTTTGACATGAATTCGAAGAGTAGGCTCATTCGCAGTTTAAAAACGTGAGCGGTTGCTCGAAGAGTGAATCCGTAGCTTGGTTGAATGTCACTAAGGCACCTTCAGGACAATGTACAGAGGTTGGAACTGCAACACGCTTTGTTCCGAGTACCTCTGATTCGACGGTGAGATAGCGTCTTTGCCCATCGAGGGATTGTGTCAGGGTATTTGAAATCACTTTTGCGGTGATGGTTTGTGTTTCATCAGAAGATGTTAGCCACAGAGCCAAACATAATGCGACGATGGCAGCAACAAAGACCAAAATGAAGGTTTTCGGGTTGTCCAACGTGTTTTCCCGCTCGATGATTAATCCTACTGTTTTACAACAAAAAAATCGCATGTTCAAAAGAACGATGCGATTTTTAAGTTAAAGATTGAAGATTTGTTCTGAAAGGCTGCTTTCGCTATGCCTTCAATTTACCCAGTTACATGGTCCAAGTGTTGTCTCCAGAAGTAATCACTTTCTGAATTGGGTCACTACCGTCATAGAACCAAATCTCAACAAGCAGGCTGCCTTGGCTATCAGAGACATTAAAGTCGACGTTTGCTGCACCGTTGTTGAGTGGAACCGATGCGACTTTACTTGGGTATCTTGCATCGTAGTTACCTGAACTGTTCTCTACAAACTCTTTGTATACGCTTAGGTGTGCTCGTTGTGAAGAGAAACCACTGATGTCTACATTGAGCGTACCTTCCGTCACTGGGTTGTAGCTAAAGTCATCTGGTACTACTAGATCCTGCATAGTTGCATCTTCTTCTACTGTTACCGTTGTCTCTTCTTCGGTCGTTTCTTCCTGCTGGGTAGTATCTTCCTCTGGCACGGTGGTTTGGGTTGGTGGAGGTGTGCTGTTACCACCACCTCCGCCGCCACCGCCTCCGCCACAAGCTGTTAGTGCTAATCCCATGATGATTGTGATAAGTGCTTTCATAATGTTATCTCCCTATGGAATGTAGCATTTGTTAGGTGTTGGAGCGGTGTGCCAATCTGTGCTTAGTTCGCCACCAGACTCAGCCCAAGTTTGGAATTGAGGGTATGCATCGACCATGTCTACACGCTCTAGCGGCCAATCCCAATCTTCTACTATCAACAGTGCCCAAGGTAAGTTGTTGGCTGTTTTGAAGTACACACCTTGTGCTGGGTCACTTGCATCGACGCCGACACCGAAGAGGTTTTGGTCATCAAACTGTTCTGTAGGTGCTTGGTCTGCTAAGTGAACTTCCCATTTACGACCTGGTTGGAAGGTAATACCATCGCCATGGTAAGTGCCCGGTGTTGCAAAGATGAACGGGTCGTATGGCATGGCTTGAATGGCTGAACGGTCAGATCCTTCAGTGAAGTACACATTCAAAGTAAAGGTGAGTGAAACGTTTTCATCACAGCCAGACTCTGTGCGGAAGTAGCTACAGCTGCTCGCCGCGTGTGTGCTTAAGTCTTCACTGATGATGAAAATTGCTTCATCAGAAATACTTTCCAAGCCATTAGATGCTTGCTCTACACCATTGAAGGATAGCGTCGTTAATCCATTTTCAATCGAGCTTCTCAATACACCCGGTAGTCGGATTGCGAAGCCATTTTTGTAGCTTGCGCCGTAAGCCGCTAGGTCACCTGTAATCTGGATATTCTCAACATGACCAGCAAGACTGGTTTCAGTGATGCGGAATTTCACGACCACATCGTTCATGTCGTAGTCTGCGGTGTATGGCCAATTATCTTCATAAGCCACGGTGGCGTAATCTTCTGCACTCGGGAAGTATTCCACTGAGTAGCCATTACCAGTGATGGTAATTGGGTAATCTTCCACCTCACCAGATGTCGAACCACCATCGTAGTTTAATCCGGTTTGTTGGCTAAAGCGGAATCGACTCCAGCTTGAACCTTCCGTTGCAGCGGTTGAAACGACAAACGGTAGGGGATTATTACCCGCAGACAGTAATTCGTCAGTAAAGATTTGTTCGCCTTCATCATCAAAGTCACCATCGCGGTTCCAGTCAAACCATGCTGATAGGTAGCCAGAAGTGGAAGCCGTCACATTCACTATTGAACTTAAACCTGGGTCAAGTGCGGATACAAAACCAACACCATCTTCATCAGCGGTGCCCACAGAGTTGTCGTTTGCTTGACCGTCGGCATCACCATCTGGCGCGACAGAACCAAGCCAAGTTACACCGTCCACTTCGTGGCGAGGGCCGTTTGACGCAAGTGTTGTGTGGTAGCTGTCAGGAGCATCACCAAAATCGATTGGCTCGTCTTCGTCAATCACTGGAGCATTTGCACAGCGTGCACCATCATTTTGGCTTGAGCTTGGACCGTTGGATACAAACTCAACCGCTGGAACGATACCTGCTGCGATATTGGCTGCGTTACCTTCCGAAAGGTCAACACGATAGATTTTGCCGTCTTGGTTACGTGACACGTAGTAGTTGCCGTTCACATCGAAGTAACCAGCACCAAATGTGCCTAACTCGCCTGTATCACCTATCGCAGTCGTATTACCATTTGATGGGTTGAATTGGTACAGCACTCCAGAGTTATTGTCGATGCCGTAAAGGGAACCGTCGCCTGGATGGAATGCAAAGTCGGTTAGGTTCACAGTCGCTGTTGAACTGATCTTCACGATGCTTAATGTCGCATTTGGATCAGAATCGAGCGGAGAAAGGTCAATGGAGAAAAGTCCTTTGCCTTTGCGGTACAAGTAGTAGACGTGGTTGTAAACGTCACCTACGTAAAACGTGTGGTCGGTAGGAAGGCCCGAAACATCAAGCGTTTCTGCTTGGAAGTCTTGACCAAGACGAACAATCTTTTTGTTTGTGGTGTCGTAGCCGTAGATATAACGGTCAGTGAAGTTAAAGCCTACACCGTTAATGCCCGAAGCCAAACCTGTGTCGTCCTCTAAAAGAGTCGTAGAACCTGTAACCAAATTGACGCCATAGATTTGAACCGGGGTTGATTGGAATAGGTATGCTTTGCTTGGGCATGTGTCAAATGGCGCCGCTTGTGCATAAGCGCTCGCTATTAGAGACCCAAGTAGTAGTGATGTCCTTTTCATAATTCGCCCTCTCATTGGTTCGTGATATATGCAATGAAAGGAATGTGCCAACTTTTAAGCTGTTGAATTTTAGTGATTTAATATTTGTAAGAAGAAGGGTTTTAAATCTGATTGTCAAAATGAGAAAAAAGCCCAACATCGAGTTGGGCTTTTTGGGAATGATTAGCGGTTTAGAACTAACTACAAACCGGACAGGTGGGCATTTTCATCAGATTCATTTCTCGCCAAGACATGCTGAGCGCGTCCAAAATCAGAATTTTGCCTTTCTTTGGTTGGCCGTAATCAGCAATCACTTTAATCGCTTCCATCGCTTGTACTGCGCCAACAATACCCACAACAGGAGCCATGACTCCGGCTTCGACACAACTTAACGCACCGCTGCCAAAGAGGGCACTTAAGCACTGGTAACATGGTTGTGCTGGATCATCGTAAGTAAACACACTCACTTGGCCTTCCATACGAATGGCCGCGCCTGAAATTAGCGGTGTTTTGGTAGCAAAACATAGGCGATTAAGTTGATTACGCGTATCGACGTTATCTGATGCATCGACAACAATAGTGTGCTGCTTAATCAGGCTTTCTAACGCTGTATCATCAAGACGTTTTGCGATGGTATCTACAATGATGTGCGGGTTGAGCTCACGTAGTGCATCGGCTGCCGAGTCTACCTTCTTACGACCAATATCCGCATCGTGGTGTAGCACTTGGCGCTGAAGGTTAGACAACTCGACGATATCATCATCAATCAGTGTGATTTTACCGACACCAGCAGTGGCCAAATATTGGCTTGATGCGCAGCCTAAACCGCCAGCACCAAGCATCAATACCGATGCTTGTTTGAGTGCTTCTTGTCCTTCAAAGTCAAACTGACGAAGAATGATTTGGCGGTTGTAACGCAGCATTTCCTGATCGGAAAGAATATCCACAACGACTTCCTAGTAAAGGGTTGAGTTGAACAGTTGAATCTGAACCGTTTCGCCCGCTTCAACTCGGCCGCGTTCACGTTCCAATACAACAAAACAGTTCGCTAGGCTCATTGAACGGAATGCACCAGAGCTTTGGTTACCGGTTGTTTCAACGACAAACTTGCCATCTTCCAATGTATAGATACCACGTTGGTAATCGGTACGACCTGGCGCTTTCTTAAAGGCGGTTTTGGTTGTTGCTGGAATAGATTCGGGTGCTTTCCATTCTGTATGGCCTGCAAGTTTTGCCAGCATTGGTTGAACAAGCACGTACATAGTCAGAACTGCGGAAACAGGGTTACCCGGCAGTCCACAGAACCAAGCAGTGCTTAGCTTACCAAACGCGAAAGGTTTACCCGGCTTGATTGCTAGCTTCCAGAAACCGATTTCACCAAGTTCTTCAAGAATGTCTTTGGTGTAATCCGCTTCGCCGACGCTAACACCACCAGATGTAACAACCACATCAGCCAACGTTTGCGCTTGTTCAAAGGTCGCTTTCAGAGTCTCTGGGCAATCTGGAATGATGCCAAGATCAACGGCTTCACAACCGAAGTTTTCAATAAGCGGTTTAATACCGTAACGGTTGCTGTCGTAGATCTGACCTTCGTCTAGGGGCTCGCCCAATGGTTTAAGTTCATCACCAGTAGAGAAGAAAGCAACTTTTGGCTTACGTACTACTGTCACATGGCTCACACCAAGAGACGCAATCATCGGAATATCGCGAGGTGTTAAACGTGCGCCTTTTGCCAGTACGATGTCGCCTTGTTTGATGTCGTCACCTGTTGGGCGGATGTTGTTTTGCGGCTTCACGTCGGTTTGGTTGAACTGAATACCAGCATCCGTTACTTCTGTGTTTTCTTGCATGATAACGGCATCACAACCCTGTGGGATTTTTGCGCCAGTCATGATGCGAACACAGGTACCTTGAGGCCATTCACCTTCAAAAGGTTGTCCAGCAAATGATTTACCTGCCAGAGGCAATACAGAAGATGACTCAAGATCTTGAATGCGAATAGCGTAGCCATCCATTGCTGAGTTATCGAATGGCGGTACGTGAATAGGAGACAAGATGTCTTCTGCCAGTACAAAACCGAGTGCGTCAGCAAGTGGAAGAGAAAGCGTTGTTTGGATAGGTTTGATTCGCGATAGCATTTTGTCCATCGCTTCTTCAATTGGCATCAAGCCAGGTGCGTCGCAGCAGCCCATTGAGAAAATCCTGTGTTCTTTTGTTTTGTGGCAACTTTACCATAAAAAGGGGACCGAGTAAGAATGTCCACCTATAAAATATGGGTGTAATTATTCAAAAATCCGAGTATCCTTGTCAGCCATCCGAAAGGGGTAAAAAGCCCGCGGAGCTCAATAAAATCAGCTCAGTACCTATATTTGATGTGACTTGGTGTAAAGACACGAAACTGAGCAGCTCAAAGCGAAAAATATGAATGCAATTTTGATTGGGTTTGTATTGAAGCGGAAGTAACAAAAGAGGAAGTGGAATGTCAGGTCTTAGCGAGTCAGCGAAGTTAGTAAAAGAAGCGCTAGAGCAACGCGGTTTGGAAACGCCAATGCGTCCAAACAACGTAAGTCGTGAAGAGAAGAAAGAGAAGATCGAACACCACATGCGTGAGATCTTAGGTCTGCTTCAACTTGACCTTACCGACGATAGCCTAGAAGAAACCCCTCACCGCATTGCTAAGATGTACGTCGACGAAATCTTCTCTGGTCTGGATTATTCCAACTTCCCGAAAATCACGGTGATTGAAAACAAGATGAACGTGAGCGAGATGGTTCGCGTGAAGGACATTACCGTGACCAGCACTTGTGAACACCACCTTGTGACCATTGATGGCAAGGCGGCTGTGGCTTACATTCCACGTGGCAAGATCATTGGCCTATCAAAGATCAACCGTATCGTTCGCTTCTTTGCCCAGCGTCCACAAGTTCAAGAGCGTATGACTCAGCAGATTCTTGTTGCACTTCAAACGTTGCTTGAGTCTGATGATGTGGCAGTGACGATTGACGCAACACACTACTGTGTGAAATCTCGCGGTGTGATGGATGCAACCAGCGAAACGACAACAACAGCATTGGGTGGCATCTTCAAAAGCAACCCAGCAACGCGTGCCGAGTTTCTGCACGGTTTACGCTAAATAACCAAGCACTATTCTAAGAGGATGGCAAACGCCATCCTTTTTTTGTATCTGTCTGAAATGAATAATGATTTGAGAATGAAAACGACAAAAATCATTTATCGATTTCTGTGTTGACAGTCACATGCGATAGACTTAATATCCGCGCCCAGCAAACGGTTGCGAAGGTTCACTTCTCTATTCGTTCTGCCCAATTTGATTCTTCAAGCTCAGCTGATCTCGGTCAGTTGTCTTTCTGTTTTCTAATAGTAGAAAGGCAACAAAATTGAGATTTGGCATGACCACACAAACCACCATCAACTCGACTGCTCCCGCTTCGATTCAAGCATCGGAAAACAGTTGGCAAAAGAAAGCAATTCTTAGTGTCGCGTTCTTAATGGCGACCACGTCTGTTGGACCTGGCTTTTTGACCCAAACAGCGGTCTTCACCAATATCTACAAAATCGACATGGCATTCCCTGTGTTTGCATCCATGTTTATCACCTTTGGTATTGTGATGAACTTATGGCGCATCGTAGGTGTGTCTGGTATGCGCATTCAAGACATTGCCAACAAAGTTGCACCGGGGATGGGCTACGTGGTGGGCATTCTGTTGGCTCTTGGCGCGGTTGCATTTAACTTCGGTAACGTAAGTGGCTCTGCGCTCGGTATTAACGTACTAACGGGTGTGGATACAACTTGGGGTGCTCTCTTCACAGGCGTAGTTGGTTGTTTGCTGTTTGTGGTGCACAACGCTTCTAAGCGCATGGATCAAATGGCACGCTACCTTGGCTTGTTTATGATCATCTTAATTGCGTACGTTGCGATGACCAGTTTGCCGCCAATGGGGGAGACCTTGAGCGCAGCAGTAATGCCTACTGATGTTGGTAGCCTGCTATTACCGACGTTGACTATTGTTGGTGGCGCAGTCGGTGGCTATTACACAGGCGCACAGCGTTTGGTTGATATCGGCTTGCAAGGTAAAGAGAACGTACCCGCTATCAAGACGGCAGCTTGGGCAGGTATTTCTATTGCCGTGGTGATTCGCATCCTGTTGTTTATGGCAGTGTTTGGTGTGATTGCAACAGGCGCGACTTTGGATTCTGCAAACCCCGCCGCAGACGCGTTTCGTCAAGGTGCAGGTGAAGTAGGTTACTTTATCTTTGGTTTGGTGTTGTTTGTTGCTTCGATTACCTCAGTTGTGGGCAACTCGTACATGGCGATTTCCCTTATCAAAACACTCTTCCCAGTTGTGGCTCGCAACGAGAAAGCATGGTGTGTCGGTTTCATTATCATCACATCGCTTGGCACTGTGACGATGAACATGCCGATTCTGCTGCTAATGCTGGCTGGCCTTGTTAACAGTATTATTCTGCCAATCGTTTTAGGTATGGTGCTGGTGGCGACACGCAGAAAAGACATCGTAGGTGACTACAAACACCCAGCCTATTTAACGCTGACGGGCGTTGCAATTGTCGTGGTGATGGCGGCATCAAGCGTGACCAATATCAGCAACTTTATGGCCAAGTTTATCGGCTAACTCAATGTATCGGCCAATGTGTATTGAGTAATGTTTATCGGGCATGAGCTTGCTAAGAACAAAAGAAAACGACCTCGTAATGAGGTCGTTTTTTTATGTCTGTTTTGAAGGCGTTCTTACCAGTTCTGGCCAGTACATTTTTACATAACCAGCAGAAACCCAAACGACAAGCACAGTGGCAATGCTTAACTCTAGGAATCCAAAATCGTGCAACCAATGCCAGTGGGGATGAGACTCAGCAAAAAAGGTGGTGAGGCGATGCATCGCAATAGCACTAATAACGGAAGGGAAGGTCACGGCCGCAATAGATGGCTGGAACTTCAAACGCATTAAGCGGAAGTAACACAGGTAAATCAGCAACGTCATGGTGATTGCGATGCCTGCCAATGCGCCTGTCAGAATCGGGTCTGGTTCGCCAAAGTTGACCAAATATGCTGCTAAAGACAAGTTTACTGGTGCCGCCATGATCGCCAATGTTGGGCGTGCGCGGCGTGGCAGGGAACCAAAGAACACCAAGCGATATAGCACTAATGGCAACATGAAGAAGTAGATACCAATGCACATCATTGCCAAGGTTTCAGAAAACACATTATGGCCGAATTGAGAACCTGCGAGGGAAGAGCTGATCAAGCCAACAGGATATAAGAACCAACTTGGCACGATGTTCGACATCTTGAAGTTCATGATCTGGAAGCCAAAGAACAACACCATCATCGTAAAGTGAAGTAAGACCGCCACAAACCACAATGGATACGCAATAATTGGTGCTACTGCCGCAAGGTAGTCACACAGCACGAGTAAGGCCATGCTCATTGGAGCCATTAAACTACCACTTAGCGGGTGTTTGATGTCCGCCATAAACAGACGAGGGCTGGTGGCGTATTTTAGGAGAACTGGAGTGAGGAGCAATGCACCAAGTGCAGCAAGAAATGGTCTTATCGGTTCGCCAATGTCAGGAATGTATAAAGCCCAAGCTTGTCCAAGCCCTATCATACCCAGTGCCAAAGCCGCTTGCGAAGGCGGGACACTGTAAAACTGTACAAGTCTTCTCCAGTTCAAAACTACTCCGAGATTGGATGAATCACTCTAATTTGAGGCGAGAATACTAACAATATTCATGAGTCGTTACCCTTAAATATTATAAGTAAATATCAGAGAATGGGAATTTTGTGAGTTTGGTAGGGAAATTTTGTAGAGAGATGCAAAAACGCAGAATTACTGGCTCCAAACTAACATCTTATGTGGAAGATAATTTGGAGCCGATATTAAGTTAGGCTTGGTTTTCCGGTAGGTCTTGCTGACGTAGCTTGTCATTTTTAAGCGTACGATGTAGCAACTGGCTGTAAATCGGTTGCCCACCAAGTAACTGCGCTACGATTACCGCGCCTAAGCTAGTAATGATGAGAGGCAGAATTAAGTAGTAGTTATTTGTCATCTCGATAACCAGCAAGATGCCAGTGATTGGAGCACGCACTGTCGCTGCGAATAACGCCCCCATACCGGCAATGGCAAACACGCCAGGTTCAATCGTGAGAGAAGGCAATAACATGTCTGCACTTGCGCCAAACGCGTAGCCAAATAGCGTACCCAGCGCCAACATTGGTGCGAAGATACCGCCCGGAGCACCTGAACCAAAACAGAGTAAGGTTGTGATAACACGACCAACAAACAGCATCACCAAGATCGAGATTGAGTAGTTACCGTTGGTAATGTCCGGAATCAAACCAATACCACCACCAGTAAGTTGAGGAACATAAAGCAGTAGTAGGCCAAACACACCACCCAATACAGTGCCTGTGATTAGGTAGCGTTTACGGTCGTTTTTATGCAGAGCAACAAAGCTGTCTTGTGCGATAGTCACCAGCTTGTTGAAGATGACACCAAATACACCAAATAGAGAACCAAGCAATAGGAATAGCCATAGTGATTGTAACTCTGGCGATTGATACTGCGGCATGGTGATAACGGCGGCTTGGCCATTAATGGCGCGAAATACAATGTTTGCCATGATCGCTGAAATGATCACCGCTCGGATAGAAATCAACGAGTAGCGAAATTGAGGGCGCATTTCCTCAACCACAAACATAATGCCTGCTAATGGTGCGTTAAAGGCAGCAGCCAAGCCACCAGCAGCACCAGAAGCTAATAATGAGTGGCGTGTATCATCGTCTTTAATACGGAAGATGTCAGTGACCATACGACCAACGGCGCCGCCCATTTGTACAGTAGGACCTTCGCGACCTAAAACCATACCCGAACCAAGCGCACCCATACCGCCGAAGAACTTCACAGGGATGACTCGCCACCAGCGCACTGGACGAATGTTATCCATTGCACCTTCGATCTCAGGAATGCCTGAGCCAGATGCTTCAGGCGCAAAACGGTGAACAAGGTAGTAACCGATAAATGCCAAGGTTGCACTGATTAGAATCGCAGCAAGCCACAAAGGCAGTACGCTACCGATTTCGCTTTTTAACCACTCGGTACGAGTTTCTGAAACAAAGTGAACGGCAATTTCGAAGTAGGTGCCGACAAGACCTGCTAACGTACCAACGATCGCGGCCATAAAGAGGACGGAAAATGATGTTGGCGTTGACCCTCGAGAGACAAACTGGTTAATCGCATCTTTAGGTACGTGCGCTAACACAGATTTCACAATTCTCTCGCGTTTGGTCATTAACAGATTCTCCTAGACTACTAATTGGAAGGGACGAAAGAAATTATACGCTCACGAGAGTCTAGACCTAATCAATAAAGATGCAATTTAGCTTTCCACTATTGAGCAGTTCAAGCGTCTATTGTGCAAATATTGATAAATATTGTGCTATTGATCCCATATCTCACGCTATTTTTTTATCGAGTAACCTTGTTTTCTGAGCAAAATGAACCATGCTTTAAATGTAAAGCAACATGACTGCTTCAGAAGGAGGGATGTGAGGTTTTACACACAATTTGGATGGATTCAAACCCTACAGAAATTCCTCGTTATTTGTTCGGGATGCATCAATAGACTTCCCGATTCGCATACTCACGATTGAGTCACGAGGCAGAGGCGCACGCAAAAGTGCGCCTTTTTAATGCCTGTCTAAACTGCAAGCCTATTCACTACTTCGCCTATATAAGTGTTTGCACAGTTGTCTAATAATAACCGTATGAAGTGTTGATAAATATAAATGGTATGCTATTCTGCTATCTCGTAATGGTTCTCAGCGTGATGGACTACGCGGTTTATGCTTTATACAAAGATTGATGCGGGCTAGAAGGTCCGCTTTTTTTGTGTCTGAAATCCGACATAGTCACTTGCTTCTCGCTTTACTTACAGCAAAGATAAAGCTCTTTCATTCATCTTCTCGAGTCAAATCGATAGTACCCCTATGTTGCGTTTCTCATTGTTCCTGCTTCTTTCTTTAAGTTTGTTTTCTCATACCGCTAACGCACGAGATGCATGGTGGCAAATCATGTTATCTGAAGCGCCTGTCGCTGAGGTTCAACAAACCTTGCAAGAGGGTGGTGACTGGTACGGATGTGAGACGCAGGAAAGCGAAGGAGCATTATGCTTGGATGATTTTCATTATTACCATCAGCACCTTTACGGAGAAGCAACGATAGAAGAAAAAGCGATTCGTCTGAACTTTCTCACGGACTATCAACCTCAAAACTTGAGTGGTGTGATACTGAATCTGAGAAAAGATGGCTTGGTGATGAAGCGAATTAACATACAGGGCGAGCAGTACGATATAGCTGCGGCCTTAAAACAAAACTCGCCAGAAGCTGTCGACAAAGCTCTGATTCTGTTTATCAACCGCTACCCTCAGCAAGCGCCACGAAGTATTGATTGGGTGTTAGCTGAAGAGTTTGAATCGCCAACACCGAGAGTGCATGTCACGTTAAACAGTGATGGCGAAATGATTGAGCTTAAGGTTGAGCGCTTTTAAAGCGGAAGTTAAAGCGTCGCGATACAAACATCGTTTAAAGGCTTAGTTTTGCGCGGTCTTGTTTTCATCATGCAACGAAAGAAAGGTCGCCATCGCGGATTCATCCAAAAAACCATCTGACTTTTTGTGTGCTCGTAGGTACTGATAACCCGCTACCAACTTACGGTGCTTGGCTTCTTCCTCTTCTGATATCGTTCCATTCATCACGTGTTGGAACGCTAGTTTATAGGCCTCCATGTCCACGACTTCCGCTTGACGGTATAAATAGCCGCAACCTGTGGCTAACCATTCCAGTGAACAGTTGGCTCGCATGGCGATTTGATTCGCTTTAGCTAAGCTTGGTTCGCTGCCTTTGAGGTATTTGCGAATCAAAGCTTCAGAGACGTCCACACGTCGCGCAAATCCACTGATGCTTTCTTCGCCAATTAATGTCGCGAGTCGTTGGGCAAAAGACATATTTCGTACTCCAGTTCGAATTGCGAAAGTTTACCCGTTGAGCGAGCGGTAAAACAAGACTAGGATGAAAGCAGATTAAGAAAAGGAGATAAACCCATGGTTGCAAAAGTTGTGACTGCACCAAACGGTCCAGAGTTTTCTGAACTGGTACAAGGTTATTGGCGTGCAGTAGATTGGGGCATGACGGCGCAAGAGCGTTTGTCGTTCCTAAAGCAACACATTGAGTTAGGTATTACTACCGTCGATCACGCTGACATCTACGGTAACTACGAATGTGAAGCGCTGTTTGGTGAAGCACTCGCACTGGACAAAAGCGTTCGTGAGCAAATTCAGATCGTGACAAAGTGCGACATCAACTTGTGTGGTGACAAAACGCCAGAGCGTAAGATTAACCACTACGACACCAGTGCTGCGCACATCTATCAATCCGTTAACAACTCGCTTGAGCGACTAAAAGTCGACGAGATTGATGTTCTTCTTATCCATCGTCCAGACGTGTTGATGGATGCTGACGAGGTTGCAGAAGCGTTCTCTGAGCTACATAAAGTGGGCAAAGTTAAGCACTTTGGTGTTTCTAACTTCACGCCTCGCCAATTCGAGCTTCTTCAATCTCGTTTAAGCAAACCTCTTGTGACTAACCAAGTGGAAATCAACCCACTGAACTTTGAAGTGGCACACGATGGTACGCTAGACCTACTTCAAACGCATCGTGTTCGTCCAATGGCATGGTCATGTTTAGGTGGTGGTTCCATCTTTACTGGTGACACGGAGCAAGCGGTTCGTGTTCGTAACGAGCTAGAAGCTATCCGAGAAGAAGTGGGTGCAAACAGCATCGACGAAGTGATTTACGCTTGGGTACGTCGCTTGCCTTCTAAGCCGATGCCAATTATTGGTTCTGGTAAAATCGAGCGTGTGCATAGTGCAGTTAACGCGCTAAGCATTGAGCTAACTCGTGAGCAATGGTACCGAGTTTGGGTTGCATCAAAAGGTCACGGTGTGCCATAGAAAGCGACCAGTGAACAAAAGACTGAGGCACTCCAAAGAGGGTGCCTTTTTTACTTCTGTTTATCTTAAATGGCAGCAACTTTATAAACGCAACCCCTTGCGTATCAAGCCTTGTAGAACTTTTAATCATTCCTGACTGATGTCACTAAATGTATAGGGAATCGAACTTTTTCTTAGTTCATTGGTTCACTCAACTATTCATATTGCGTATGCTTACCCAGTAAACAAAAAACGAAGACTCTTAGTCTGTGTAGCAGTAACAATCTGGTAGAATCCCGCGCAGATTGTTGAATATTTAAAGGTGGTAGCATGTCTTTTCCTGTACTCATCTGTGATGATTCTGCGTTAGCACGCAAACAGATGGCAAGATCACTGCCAGCAACATTGAATGCAGACGTGACATTTGCCATCCATGGTAAAAATGCGCTTGAAGAGTTAGCGCAAAAAGAATTTAAACTGATGTTTCTTGACCTCACCATGCCAGAGATGGACGGTTTTGAAACATTAGAAAACATGAAACGCTTGGGCATTCAAACGCCCGTCGTGGTTGTGTCTGGTGATATTCAGCCAAAAGCAAAAGAGCGTGTGTTTGCTCTCGGTGCGAAAGCGTTTATTCAAAAGCCGATTGGTAAAGATGAGCTTAAAGCGACGTTAAAAGAGCTGATCGAACCAAATGATCGACCACAAGTCATCACACCGACGACCATAGAGTTGCCTATTCTCCGCCGTCGCGACATCTATATGGAAGTGGCGAACGTTTCTATTGGTCGTGCAGCGGATGCGCTCGCTCGACACTTTGATGTATTTGTTCAGCTTCCATTGCCAAACGTAAATATCTTTGAAGTCAGTGAACTGCACATGGCTTTGCGTGATCTCGCCTCTCACGACAATGTCTCTGGTGTTTGCCAAGGCTTTTGTGGTGAGGGTATTGCCGGCGAAGCGTTAGTGATCTTGAGCGACTCCAGTGTTTCTGATCTTAAGAAACTGATGAAGGTGCCAGCAGACAGCGAAGAGTTGGAAGAACTAGAGCTGTTGATGGACATTTCCAATATCTTGGTTGGATCATTCTTGAATGGTTTGGGCGAACAGTCTGAAGTCCGCTTTTTCCAGAGTTCACCAGTGCTGCTTGGTCAGCATATTTCCATCGATTCTATTATCGAGTCGACAACAGGTGCATTTAGCCGAACCATGACATTCGAGGTCAGCTACAACATTGAAGGCACCTCTATCCGTTGTGATCTACTGTTCATGTTTGTTGATGAGTCACTGCCGTTGCTGGATAACAAACTGTCGTACCTAATGGAGGATTTCTAATGCTGAACTTACCTGCAGAATTTGAACAATTCCATTGGATGGTCGACATGGTTCAAAATGTCGACATGGGCTTAGTTGTTATCGATAAAGATTACAATGTTCAAGTCTGGAATGGCTTTATGACTCACCACAGCGGTTTGCAATCTCACGAGGCAATTGGTCGTTCGATCTTTGATATCTTCCCTGAGATCCCGCAAGAGTGGTTCAAGTTGAAAACTAAGCCTGTTTACGATTTGGGGTGTCGAAGCTTTATCACGTGGCGTCAGCGACCGTATTTGTTCCGTTGCCGCAATGTTCGACCAGTGACGCAACAAGCAGAGTTTATGTACCAAAACGTGACGCTAAACCCAATGCGAACCCCAACAGGGAAAATTAACTCGCTGTTCTTGTCGATTCAAGATGCAACTGCCGAAGCCTTGATGTCGCAGCAGCAAAAATAAAGCTTGAGAAAATAAACACAGCAAAAGCCGAGGTTCGCCTCGGCTTTTTCGTATACTTAAATCGTGTCTTCTAAAACGCAGAATCTCAATATGGACTTTAATCTCGCCCTTAAGCTCTACACCGCAGAGCAAGTCAGAAACGGAGAAATACTCGCCGCTCAAATGGCAGGCGTCTCAATGTACAGCCTAATGCAGCGTGCAGGGATGGCGGTATACGAACGATTTCTTCATCTTTACCCAAGGGCGCGAACCGTGCTGGTGGTCTGCGGCAAAGGCAATAATGGTGGCGACGGATACGTGTTTGCCACGCTTGCCAAACAGGTACAGTTGAATGTTCGTGTCTTCCAGCTAGGCGACATCACATCATTGAAAGGGGATGCGTTGCGAGCGTTTGAAGATTGGCAATCTGTGGATGGCGAGAATAGCTCTTGGGATGATTGGCACACTGCACTTTTAGAGGCGGATGTGATCATCGATGCCATGCTTGGTACAGGGCTTTCTGGTGAAGTAAGGCATGAGTATCGTCGCTACCTTGATCAAGTTAATCAAATTCATTGTCCAGTCATCTCAATCGATATTCCTTCGGGGTTAAGTGCAGACACTGGTTCCGTGCTCGGAGATGCCATACAAGCGGATCATACGGTGACCTTTATTGGTGTGAAGCAAGGTTTATGTACAGCGCAGGCGAGAGACTACGTTGGTGAGCTGCATTTTTCTGGTTTAGGTGTAAACGTTGAGTTCGAGTCGATTGAGGAAGAAAGTGCCTTGGGCGTCGATCATCAAATCATCAAAAGGCTACGACCAAAAAGAAAAGCCACAGCCCACAAAGGGAATAATGGCAAGCTCTTATGTGTAGGCGGTAATCAAGGCATGTCTGGCGCCATTCGTTTGTGCGCCTCAGCCGCAGCAAGAACAGGGGCAGGGTTAACCGCCGCTCTCACACACCCAAGCTCATTGTTGCCATTGCAAGTTGGCTCGCCAGAAGTCATGAGTCAGGCTATTACGCTTGATGAGTTAAAAGAGGCAGATAACGAACTGATTAAACGGACACGTTGGGCGAATGTCTTGGCTTTCGGTCCCGGTTTCGGTGAGGATGAATGGGCGCATCAAGCCTATCAATACTTATCTCAGCAGCACAAACTGAAAGTCGTTGATGCCGACGGGTTGAACATTCTTGCGATGCTGAATCAGCGTAATGACGTCGTGGTTTTACGAGATGAGCAACGCATTATGACGCCACATCCAGGAGAGGCAGCACGTTTACTTAATGTCTCTACAAAGGACATAGAGCAAGATCGCTTTGCCGCAGCAAGACAACTTCATGAACGTTATGGTGGTGTTGTAGTCCTTAAAGGGGCGGGTACACTTATCTATGATGGTGTGAGAATGTACGTTTGTCTTGCCGGAAATCCGGGAATGGCCAGTGGCGGTATGGGGGATGTGTTATCCGGTGTAATTGCCGCACTGCTTGCCAAAGGGTTACCTATTGCTGTTGCTGCACGTTTGGGAGTGATGCTCCATAGTCACGCTGCGGACATTAATGTTCAACAAAAAGGCGAAATTGGGTTATTAGCAAGTGACGTTATTGAATCACTTCGATGCGCTATAAACGTTACAGAGAGCTAGTGCGTGCTTGATACACTCAAAAAGTGGCAGAAAAGTGATGTGGAGCGTGAAAAAAATTAGAAAATTATTCTTGTACAAACCGACTAATAAGTATCGTTTGGTGTAATTTTGACCGTTTATGAGGGGTTGAACGGTAAAATTCCCGTTGTTTAACGCAAAGGTTTGCGCAAAGGATTAAATAGAGGGTGGATTTAACTGTTTGATATTGTTGATAAAGTTATGGTTTGGGAGAGTGGTGAGGTGTTTTTGATATGCGATTTCCAAGATGGTATCACAAAAAAAATTCAAATATCAGACTTGTAGGAAATAAATCACGACCTATAATGCTGAAAACCGGAGCGTCTGCCAACGCTCCGGTTTTTTTGTGTCCGAAGAACAGTGAACTCGTCTGCCAACGACTTCACTACGCACTCTGAGATGACACATATACTTATGAATCAAGGAATTACACAATGCGTATCGAACAAGAACTTAAGTTAGGTTTCAAAGATGTACTGTTTCGCCCGAAACGTTCAACCCTTAAGAGCCGTTCTCAAGTAAATTTAACCCGCGATTTTACATTCAAGCACAGTGGCCGTCAATGGTCTGGTGTACCTGTAATTGCGGCGAACATGGATTCGGTTGGTAGCTTCGCAATGGCGAAGGCACTAGCAGAGCATGGTGTAATGACCGCTGTTCACAAACACTACACAGTAGAAGACTGGGCAGAGTTTGCGAAAACAGCTGACAAAACAACGCTAAACAACGTTATGGTGTCTACGGGTACGTCTGATGCAGACTTCCAAAAAACCAAAGATATCATGGCGATCTCTGATGAGTTTATCTTCATCTGTATCGATATCGCGAACGGTTACTCAGAGCACCTAGTCGAGTACGTACAACGTGTACGTGCTGCATTCTCAGACAAAGTTATCTCTGCAGGTAACGTAGTAACTGGCGACATGTGTGAAGAGCTAATCCTAGCGGGTGCAGACATCGTTAAAGTGGGTATCGGCCCAGGTTCTGTATGTACTACACGTGTTAAAACAGGTGTTGGTTACCCACAACTTTCTGCAATCATCGAGTGTGGTGACGCTGCACACGGCCTTGGCGGCATGATCATCGGTGACGGTGGCTGTTCATGTGCGGGTGATGTTGCAAAAGCATTCGGCGGCGGCGCTGACTTCGTAATGCTAGGCGGTATGCTAGCAGGTCACGAAGAGTCAGGCGGCGAAGTGATCGAGCAAGACGGCAAGCAGTTCATGAAATTCTATGGAATGTCGTCGAAGAGCGCGATGGACAAGCACTCTGGTGGTGTTGCTGGCTACCGCGCAGCTGAAGGTAAAACCGTACTTCTACCATTCCGTGGCAGCGTTCACGGTACTATCCAAGACATCCTTGGCGGTGTTCGCTCAACATGTACATACGTAGGCGCAGCAAAGCTTAAAGAGCTAACCAAGCGTACTACGTTCATCCGCGTACAAGAGCAAGAAAACAACGTATTCGGTAAAGAATAAGCTTTTCTGAAATACAACGAAATAGATAAAGAGCCGCAGTTTGCGGCTCTTTTTTGATCAAAAACGAAATGCCTAAAAGTACGTGTACTGATACGGTGAATAGTCGTTAATTAAGTAAAGGTTGGAAAATACACTGATGATATTCAGCACAATTATCGGAACGTCTCACAAAGTTCTCTCTTTATAATGAATTCTGTTATTAATGTGAGGTATTTATTGGGCTAAAGAATGCATTTTTATTGATTTAGTTAATTTAAAGCCTCTATTAGTGAAACTGACAAAATTGCTTTTTATATGATCGAGATTCGTTTTATAAGACACGGATATCTTAATCATGAAGCTACGTTCGATTATTTCCGCCTGCGCGCTACTAAGTTGTAGCCAAGCCTATGCTAGTGAGCCTGAAACAGTCACCTGTGAGTCCAACAAACCAGGAACCGTGATGGTTCAAGAAGATGAATTGTTTGTGGTCGTCAATGACACGCTAATCCGCAATTCAGACTACTGGCAAAACTTTCTGGATGGCAACATTTTGCTCTGCACCACTCACGTAACAGACATGAGTGACCTGTTCGCTAAAGACAAATACTTCAATCAAGACATCAGCCGCTGGGATACTTCCCGTGTTACTAACATGGACCGTATGTTCTCCGGCGCTAAGCGCTTTGACCAAGACTTAACCCACTGGAACGTCAAGCGCGTCTCACGCCATATCGATTTCGCCAAAGGCAGTGGCCTGTCTGAAGATAACCTTCCAACTTTTTCTAAATAACGTCTATTCAACCCTAGGAAAATACAATGAAAAGAACCATAACCTCACTTCTAGTGGGCGCAGCCGCGCTTGCCAGTCAAACCGTTTTTGCTGCTGATATCTCAGTAAAATGCCCTGACCAACCTGTTAACTCCGTGATGTTTGAGAATGGCAAAGTTTATATAGTGGTGGATAACACTCTAATCAAAAATAAGACTTTGTTAGATAATTTAGAGCAAGGTCATATCCGCTTGTGCACCACACAGGTGACGGATATGACTTATGTATTTCAAAGTCGTAAAACGTTTAATGCTGATATTAGTGATTGGGATACATCGAATGTTACACGTATGAGTGGGATGTTTTTCGAAGCTAATGCTTTTAACCAAGATATAGGCCACTGGGATACATCGAACGTCACTCATATGAGTTCAATGTTTTCGGGGGCTGAAGCTTTTAACCAAGACATAGGCTACTGGGATACATCGAACGTCATTTATATGAGTTCAATGTTTTCGCGTGCTGAAGCTTTTAACCAAGATATCGGGCACTGGGACACATCGAATGTCAAAGGAATGCGCCAAATGTTTGATGGTGCTGAAGCTTTTAACCAAGATATAGGCCACTGGGATACATCGAAAGTAAAAGATATGACAGAGGTGTTTTATAACGCCAAAGCCTTTAACCAAAATATAGGCCATTGGGATACGTCGAATGTGACGGATATGGATAGAATGTTTTATGGAGCTCAGGCCTTTAACCAAGATATAGGTTATTGGGATACGTCGAATGTAACATCTATGTGGCGTATGTTTTGGCAAGCTGAAGCTTTTAACCAAGATATCGGACGCTGGGATACATCAAAAGTAAAAAATATGAGTGGCATGTTTAGATTTGCCAAAGCCTTTAACCAAGATATCGGGCATTGGGATACATCGAATGTGACGGATATGCTCCATATGTTTGTGGGTACAGAAGCCTTTAACCAAGATATAGGTAACTGGGATACATCGAATGTGACGGATATGGCTGGAATGTTTAATGAAGCCCAGGCCTTTAACCAAGATATAGGCAATTGGGATACATCGAATGTGACGGGTATGGCTTTTATGTTTACAAGTGCCAGAGCGTTCAATAAAGATATAGGCCGTTGGGATACATCGAATGTGACGGATATGGCTGGAATGTTTTGGGAAGCCCAAGCCTTTAACCAAGATATAGGTAATTGGGATACATCTAATGTCAAGGATATGGGTAGTATGTTTAGTAATGCCAAAACCTTTAACCAAGATATAGGTGATTGGGATACTTCGAATGTGACGGGGATGGGAGGGATGTTTGATACAGCCAAAGCCTTTAACCAAGATATAGGTCATTGGGATACATCGAATGTGACCAATATGAATGAGATGTTTGCAGGCGCTTCTTCGTTTAATCAAGATATTAGCCATTGGGATACGTCGAATGTAACATTTATGTGGCGTATGTTCTCTGGTGCTGCTGAAATGAGCCGTGATTTAACCAGCTGGAATGTAAGCAATGTAACTGAGCATACTGACTTTGCGAAAGATAGCGGTCTGACTGAAGAACAGCTGCCGTATTTTGTAGACTGATTCCCGTTTCGGTCTAACTAAACAAAAGCCAGTGTTGATGGATTCAACGCTGGCTTTTTTGTTCCTGTATTTTCTTTACACATGATTCAGTTGCACTGCTTTAAAATGGTCGATGTAATCATCTACTGCTTTAAGTACCGACTTTTTGATTTCAAGAATTTGCTTAGAGTGCGGATTCCACAAAGCAAAAGAGAATTTTAGTCCATGCTTGAGTTCTCGAGGTTTAAGTGGCTGCAAGTTTTCTGTGACGTATTGAGACTCTGAAAGCACCTTTGGTAACCATGCCCAGCCTAAGCCACATTGAATGAGTTTGATCGTGAGTGCGAGTTGATCAACTTCTTCGTTGTCTGCCGATACAATGAGTTTTTCTTTTAACCCTTCATGCACAAATGCTCTAAGAACAAATTGTCTGGTAGTTCTGAGCGCATTTAATACTTCATCATCTGGCAATTGGGTGAGGGGACTGCCTTTTTTAACGAACGGCAAAAATTCCATATGACCGATAAAGGTAGCGTCTTTACCATACATTCCTTTGCCTTGATCAATGTGTACTAAACCAAAATGAATATCGCCATTATTAATACCCTCCTCAACTTCCGCTTTTGTTTTTACTAGAAAATTCACCTTCATATTCGGGAAGTCGTTAGCAAGCTGCATTCGAATGGTCGCGAGCATCCCGTGGGGCACAACGCTTGAGTGGGCAAAGGTGATTCCCTCCAATCCTCCATAGGCCAAGCTAAGGGCGATTTTGTCGAAGGTGTCAGATTGCGCAATCGTTGCTTTGGCGTAATGGTAGAGCAAGTGCCCTTCTTCG
Source organism: Vibrio sp. B1ASS3 (assembly GCF_905175355.1). Lineage (NCBI taxonomy): Bacteria > Pseudomonadati > Pseudomonadota > Gammaproteobacteria > Vibrionales > Vibrionaceae > Vibrio > Vibrio sp. B1ASS3. The sequence goes on along the minus strand of NZ_HG992743.1, from coordinate 1,439,691 downwards.
GTTGGTTCGACATTACGACCAATTCTCTCAAACAGTTCTACCGCGAGAATATCTTCCATGTTGGCGATCACTTGGCCTGTTGTCGTGCGATGTTTACCGAGTTTGGCTGCTGCTTTGCTAAAGGATCGCTCTTCGTACACCGTCACAAATGCCAGTAACTGTTCAATGCTGGTGCTCATATTGGATACTTCCTTTTCCTCGATGTCGCCTATCTAAAACCTATCACTACGCTTATAAACTGCCATTTATGAAGCTTATTGCTGTGACGCAGTCGAGTTAATTTGGACGGATAACATCCGTCATAACGCATTTATTGCGTTTTAAATTCATCGCTAATATGGACTGCATCAACACGCAGGACATGGCGATGAACCAATGGTGCTGCGAATTATTTCCATATCAAATCACCAATAAGGTAAACACAATGACTGATTACACCAATATTGACCGCGAAGTAGAGCAACTATCAGAGGTTATTTGGGGAATGGCATCTCAGGTCTGGGATTATGCAGAGCTCAGCTACGAAGAGTTTGAAAGCTCGGCGTTAGAAAGCTCTGTTCTTGAAGCGCATGGTTTCACTATTGAACAGCGCAATATTGCTGACCTAGCAACATCGTGGGTGGCGACGTGGGGGCAGGGCAAGCCTGTGGTTGGCTACCTTGTCGAATTTGACGCTTTGCCAGATTTGGGCAATGACACGGTTCCTCACAAAACACCGGCTAAAAGCGGCAACACAAATGGTCATGGTTGTGGTCATAACCTAATTAGTTCTTCTTCAATTGGTGCTGCAATTGCACTCAAGCAACATATGGATAAAGAGGGCATTCAAGGCACAATCAAGGTTTACGGCTGTCCTGCAGAAGAATCACTAAATGGTAAGAACTACATGGCAGCGACTGGTGTGTTTGATGAGCTTGACGTATGTCTGCATAACCACCCAGCTATGGTGAACGCGGCAGTAAACTTCCATTCTACCGCTTCTATCGATCTTATCGTCGAGTGGCACGGTGTCACGGCGCACGCTGGTGCTGCTCCTTGGGACGGCCGAAGCGCGCTTCATGCTGCGGAAGTATTTATTGTTGCGGCCAACATGATGCGAGAGCAATTGGAGCCAACAGGTCGCCTCCATTATCAGATCCTTAATGGCGGTTCGGCTGTGAATGTGGTGCCTGACTATGCAAAAGTGTTAGTGCGTTACCGAGGCAAAAGCGCGGAGAATGTTCGTCAACACAAAGCGTGGTTAGAGGACATTGCAAAAGGTGCGGCATTGGCGACTCAAACCACAACGGAGGTGACCAACCTAGGCGGTATCTACGACTGTTTGCCAAATGATGTATTAGCTAGCTCTATCACCGAGCATCTGAATCGTTATTTTCCATTGAGTTGGACGCAAGAGGAGCAAGAATTCGCTAAGAGCATTCAACGAGAAATGGGTAAGCCTGAAGACGGTTTAGCGACCGATGTGATGGATGTACCACAAGGTATTGAAGTCGGTGGCTCAACGGATGTTGGGGATATTAGCTGGAATGTTCCAACAATGGGAATTGTTTACGCGGCTTGGCCTTTGCATATTCCACCACATCAATGGGGTTGTACGGCTTGTAACGGTATGAGTATTGGTCAGAAAGCAGGGCTGAATGCGGCACACGTCCTTGCAGCACAAGGGTTAGAGTTGATGATAAATACTGATTTATTAAAACAAGTTAAAGCAGAATTTGAGAACAAAAAAGCGGGTCGTGAGTATGTTTCATTGAACGACACCGTGACGAACCCACGCGGCATACTTAATGATGAGCAAGTTCATCACTATGAGTGTTGCCTACACACTGCGCTAGAACATTTAGGCGTGTGTCACCACTAATGACAATGGCGGGTGAGGCCAATCTTCACCCGAAATCCTTCCTATGTTTTGCTGGCGAGAGAGTGTGGACATGTTTATTACGACAGTTTTTTTGATTGAGACCATTACGGTTCTCGGTACGGCTTCTTTTGCTTTGTCAGCAGTTTTTGCTGCAAGTGAAAAGAAAACCGATGTTTTTACCGTGCTGGTTTTAGCCGTCACCACCGCTGTTGGAGGGGGCACCATACGAGACTGTATGCTAGATGTTCCGGTATTTTGGTCTCAAGATATTTATCTCGTCTGGATTGCCATAGCGAGTGGCTTGATTGGATTTATTTGCTTTCCTCTCATAAAGAAAAATTGGATGAATAAAGTCAATCTGTATGTCGATTCTGTAGCGTTAGCAATGTTCTCAATTCAAGGAACAGAAAAAGCGTGGAGCTTAGGTTTTGGTTTACCCGTTGCTCCTATTCTCTTGGGAGTAATTACTGCGGTAGGTGGTGGGATAGTCAGAGACGTTTTGATTCAGCGTCCAACCCTGTTTTTATCTAAAGAGCTTTACGCTATTCCTGTGGCGATAGGTTGTACAATGCACGCAATTGTCTTGTCTTTTGTGCCGCAGTTTGCTGACTTCAGTGCGGTGGGGGCAATCGTCTTGGTGATATACATGCGTCACCTTACTATCAACAAACATGTTCAGGTTCCAAGTTGGGCGATCATGAGATAACCACGTTCGCGTAGAGTTTGTCATTCGGTCTAAAATCATAAAAGTTGCATTGTTGAAGCTAAATCTTTCGCGAATGCTATTTATGGCCCTTATCCATTCCTTAAGATGACTTTTTGTTACTGGCTCACGGAGGAAAATGTGCCTAATAAAGATTATCTTGAGTTGGCGAAACAAGCGGCTGCAAATGAAAGGGAATATGAGTGGGGATTGGCGTGTGAGTTTTGGCTCGCTGCTGCAACAAAGGCTCCGGAAAATAGTAGCAATAAGCATTGGGCGTTGTTGCGGTCGGACTTCTGCCGAGGCCGTACTCGAGAAAATGGATTTTACTTTCCATCGGAACCTACTACTCAAATCAGGGAGAGTAAAATTGCAATGAGTAGTCTCTCATCTTTCAGAGGAACGGTGTTTAGTTAAATACCCTTTAAAAAATAATCAAAAACGACACGGAACGAGTCTCTCATGTTTTCTGTGGTTCTCTATATGCCGTCAGAAAATTCTGAGAGTGGTGCGAGCATATATCTAAAAAAGATAAAATTAAATAACCTCCTTTAATAGTTAGCTGCATTATTCAATAAAGAGCATCAATAGAAATGCTCTGTAGGAGTAATGCGATATCTGTTCTAAATACTCATGTCAGTAATGGATATTTTAATTGAAAGGGGGAGTCATATGGCGTATTGCTTTAAAGACGAGTTAAGTCGTTGGGTTGAAACGAGAGGCATTTCTCGAAAAGATGTTATTGCTTTACTGCAAAACAACTATTACGAAGAGTTCAAAGGATTAGACTCGATTACCTTGAGTCGGTGGTTTACTGGTAAAAGCGTGCCACCAATCTACAAACAACTCTATATCGCAAAGTGCTTGGAAATGGACTTAGTACAAGTGCTATCACGGATGGATCTATCCAAAGTTCGTTATTCCAACAAGCATGATGTCGTGATCAGTACTTTGGTAAAAGCCCTTGATTTTTCAATATCGAACCTGTCATACCGAAAGGTGTCAGGACCGCCAAGGAGCGAGATCAAGTCGTTATCTTTAAATGAATACGCGGATATGTTTAAAGAGTTTAATCATAATATATCGCCTTTGGTGCGTTTTTATCGGGATCTGCAAGACAAAGGCAATGATGTTAAATATCAATGCGTTTTGATTAAAAACGAACAAGAGGCCATTGTTGGTCATTGGTATGGCATCGTCAATATTGATGGAATTAATGGTCTTCCTTCCTTTATTAATATCCCTCAGGAAGAAGCGGAAAAAAGTTGTCTCATTGGTGTCGGATACTATACAAGTTCCGCTCATTATTTTGAGTTGATTGTTCAAGCACTCTGTTATTACTTAATTCGTTATTCAAGTAAGAAAGATTATGCTTACTTCTTTGTTGTTGATTTTCAACCGTTGGTCGCTTTCAGTAAGTTAGTCTTTAATGCTGAAGAGGTAAAATACTACCCACCAAAAGAGAAGGGCAGTATGGGTGTTTACTTACTAAGGCATAATATAATCAAGTCGATATCTAACCCTGTCCTATTGAAGAAGGTGAAGGAAAAGCTCGAATGTTTGGCGAACTGTGAGCTTGAATGTAACTTGTGTAATCTGCGTGATTTTAGGAGGGCTGAATCTTCCGACATCGCTAGAGTACCTACCGTAGATATGATCGAAACTAGAAATCATGCTTAGATTACAGTGAACTAAGAGCCGACAACCGCGGCTCTTAGTTTGTCAATCAATGCAGGACAGTAACTCTTCATCGGTTAGATAGCGGTGACCTTGGCCAAGCCCCGATATCTTTTTAAACATCAATGCCCTTTGTGTTCCTTCACAAAAATCTTTTTCACTGAAGCATGTACCACCAAGGAACACATAGCGACCTTCGCAACCCGTATCGTGGTTCGGGTTGGATATCGGAGTTGATATTTCGGCGCTGACACCGTCTACGATACACGCGACTTTACCTTTTACGACACCGATTATGCGTTTTACTCGATGCGCTTTTTCCCCGCACTTCCATGCTTGGCGAGTTCCCCATTCATAACCATATTTTTCTTTGCCTTTCTGAATATGAACAATGAGGTTTAAGTTCTTTTCCGCTGAATCAATGGGAGCTTGTACGACTTTTTGTGACGGCGTCGTTTGAACAACAGATAAAGGTGCATCACAGTTTAGGTATTTAATTGGGTTTGCTGCGCCTTGAGGGAAGTACGAAGAAATGGCTTTATAGCGAAGCTGTTCTCGAACAGCGTCACTCGCTAACTCACCAATAAAACCCCAACGTTCTTTTCCTTCAATATCGACAGGATACCAAGACTGAATTTTGTAAACTTCGCGAGTTAAACCACGATAGGTAGCGACTGCGTAAGTTGCTCTATCACGCTTGCTGCCAATGACCCAAGCTTCTCGGGTTGCGTCATAAAGTTCTTCTTGCGTAATTTCGCGATAGTACTTTCTATTGATGTTTATCAGTACGATCGGTAACGAAGTGTCTAGTGGGTCAGCACTATACATAGCGATAATCTCATCAGTCGTTTTGATGCCAAAATCGCTAGAGTAATGGCCTCCCTGTGAGTTAGACAGGTTGGTTAAGCCTATAAAATCGATTAATGCTGCTTCGACTTCAAATGCGGCAACTTCTTCTAATCCATGCCTTAAGACATAGTGCTCTACTTTGTAGCCTGCACTTAAAATGCTTCGTATAGTGTCAAGTTTGTCGCTTGAGCTTTCACTTTCTAATGCACATTCTGCATGGTTAAAGATTCGATTACCTTTGCCTTTACCAACGTAGAACACCTTGCCGTCACGCGGGTCTCGTAAGAAGTAGACATAGTATTTCAGTTGTTCAATGACAGATTGAGAAAACATAACGGGGATTATCCGCACAATAGGTTAATAAGAGTGGTCATGCATATTTAAATGGCGACGGAATCTATCACGAAAACTTACTTAAGTCTTGAATGATTTGACTGTCGCGAAATGGCAATTCTATTTCCGGGTCACTCGATATGATGCACCTGTATTGAGACAACTGACTCGGAGATAGAAACCATGAGTATCGTAATTAAAAATGCAAACGTGTTTAACGGTGTGGATGAGCAACTTCTGAAGAACGTGGACCTTCTGATTGAAAACAACTTAATCACACAAATCGGGAAAGTGGATGACTCGAATGCTGAGCAAATCATCGATGCCGAAGGCAAAACGGTGATGCCTGGTCTGATTGATGCGCACGTACACATCACGCTGTCAGCACCATTTAATGTGATTGACACCATGACACGTGAAGAAGTCGCGATTCGATCAGCGAAAATCTCAGAAGAGATGTTGATGCGCGGTTTCACGACCATTCGTGATGTGGCAGGTAACACACTAGGTTTGAAAAACAGCATCGATAATGGTTATGCAAAAGGTCCGCGAATTTTGCCTTCAATGGCAGCCATCTCGCAAACGAGTGGTCATGCAGACTATCGCCAAAACCAAGCTCAAGAGCGTTTAGCGAATGGCCACGAAGATTCGCCAATGATGAAGCTAGGCGCGATGAAAGTGGCAGATGGTCGTGCAGAAGTATTAAGAGCCGTTCGTGAACAGTTATTTAAGGGCGCGTCACAAATCAAAATCATGGCTGGTGGCGGTGCGTCTTCTACCTTTGACCCACTTGATACGCTGCAATACACGCTTGATGAGATGAAAGCAGCGGTAGAAGCAGCGAGCGACTATGGTACTTATGTCGCGGCACACATTCATACGCCAGATGCGATGCGCAGAGCTGCTGAGGCAGGCGTGATGTCGTTCGAACACGCAACGATTATGGATGACGATATCGCTCAGACGATTAAAGAAAAAGGCATTTGGGTGATCCCTTCATACTTTACATCCTCATTAATCGCCGAGCGCAAAATCCCACTACCGAATGAGGAAACTTACCGTAAAACCGAACGCGTAGGTAAAGCGATGTTTAAGTCTGCTGAGCTAATCAAGAAGTACGATATTCAGAACCTTGCGTTTGGTACAGACTGCGTTGGTGAGACAAATGTTCATGCAACACAGCTAAATGAACTGGGAGCGATTGAGAAAACGTTCGATACCATCACGGCACTTCGTATGGCAACGTCAAACTGTGGTCGTTTGTTCGAGATGTCCACTTACCAACACCCATACCAAGAAGGTAAGTTAGGTCAAATCGTGGAAGGTGCTTACGCTGACTTGTTGATCGTCGATGGCAACCCTCTAGAAGGTGTGGAATGTGTGGCAAACACAGAGACACAGAGACACAGAAGTTGATCATGAAAGACGGTGTCGTGCACAAGAACACGCTATAAGTCATTACACATCCCAATCAAAGGCGCTCACTGAGCGCCTTTTTTGCGTATTAAGAAAAGTGAAGCTCAACTTGCGAACAGTTTTTAGACTCAACCTTAACCCAGCTCTAAAGCAGTCAAACCTTCCTACCAATATCGTCACAAGATCATCTCATGTTGAGATCTAAAGCCCCTTGTTAGTCTTTTTAGACTGCCTATCCAGAGTGCCTCAGCATGCTTCTAGCATTGAGTTTTTCATTAACCTAGCTCCCTATAAAGAAAAGGAAAGCGCTTCAAATTGTTCAGCATAGGAGCAAATAAGAGGTACCGTTTCTCTTCTTAATTTTTTCATAACCTGCATTGGTTAACTGTGTTCTGAGCGCCAAGTGCAAAGAAGGAGCGAGGAGAAAGAAGGGTGCGATAGGGAATTGAACTTGGGGATAGGACATATAAAAAACCGCACCTTGAAAGGCGCGGTTCTAGTTAAAAGTAATGTGACAGAGTGAGTTCGAATCAGCTTACTTCATCACATAGCGGTAAGTTTTGATTGCCAACCAAGCAAAGGCTTTGAATAAAATTTTTATGGTCTTGAAGGCAACTTTACCAATAGTCAGCATCAGCTCACCAGCAACGGTTAGACAAGTGTGTAGATCAGTTTGTTTGTACTCTGCGTAAGTCATGTTGGTCTCTCATTTTTTAAGTGGGGGACTCCTGTCGCTCAATGCATACCCTGTAGCGGTATAGTAGAAATAAGCGTGAATGGGGACTTACCATTTGGCGCCACTTTGCACGTAAAGATAAAAAAGTAATATCAATTTGAATGGCTATAAATAGCTGGGGTGAATTTGTAATGAGTGGATTAAAGATACAAAAAAGCCACCACTAAACAGTGATGGCTTTAAGGAATCTGGTTCGATTAGTATTTTACAAACAACATCTTTCTTAAGCTATTGCATCGTGATTTATCCAGTGGGTCGCCAAGATATTCTCCATCTTCAGCGGCTTTCTTCATTACTAGGGCTCTTGCTCGGTCACCGCTGTCTAGGTCTTGATACTTTTCCATTGTTTTCAGCTTCAATAAACGGTATTTCGATTTATCTTTACCAGAGGCGACGCGATCGTAGCAGTAACTCATCGCTCCTGCATTTGCGCCAATCTTGCTTGCGTCGGTAATCGCATAAGCGTTAAAACCAATAGTGCTTGTAAGTAAAATCAAAAGGGCATTACGTGCTTTCATTTCTCTTTCCTAATTCAATCAAGTTGATGAATAAGATAAAGGGCAACGACGTCTAAAAATTGCCATTAAGCGACATTTACGAAGAAACGAATAGCGATGACGGTTTGTCAGCGGCATGTCAGTGATCAGGGTGTGGCGCAAAGTGGTAAATCTTAACAACCTGAATTCAATAACCTTTGCTCATCGAGTTATTCGGAGCACGCATTATGAATGCGAGAAAATTTACTAACGATACCAAGCGCAAGTTACTTCCGTTTGTTTACCTATTGACACTGACTGGCTGGGGGATTTACACGCTCACACATGATTACAGTTGGCAGGCATTGTTGCTGTTCGTCATCGGTTTATTGATGGTATTGCGCAACTACCACTTAGAAAGTGAACGCATTGACGAAAAGATTGCGAGTATTGCGGCGCATTCAGTGACTGGGGTGGTGATTCTTAATCAGCATCAGCGTATCGATTTTGCGAATAAAAGTTTTGCAAAGTTAATTGGTTATACCCGTAATCAACTGAATGGTGAAAACCTTTCTTTATATGGCTTTAGCGCTCTCAATAACGCATTTGGGAAGCTAGGAGCGAAGGCGCATTGGAAGGGCGAGATCGATATCATCAATCGTTTTGGAGATCGTTTAACACTCGACACTCATGTCACCCATTATCAAATGGGGATGGGAATGAGCGCCCGCTACGTAGTGAGCTTCCGAGATATAAGCCGCCGCGTTCGTCTAGAGAACAAACTAAAAAAGCTAGCAGAAAAAGACTCGCTGACGGGGTGTTGGAACCGCCGTCGTTTTGATAAAGAGCTTGCCCGCTATGCAAACATCGCGGATCGCTATGGAGCTTCGAATACCACACTTGCGATTCTCGATATTGATCACTTCAAGCAAATTAACGATCAACATGGCCACGATGTTGGGGACGAAGTGCTCAAAGAACTGGGGAGTTTGATGCAGGAGCAGAGTCGAGAGACCGACATTATCGCTCGCGTTGGTGGAGAAGAGTTCGCGATCATTATGCCGGAAACCACCACGCGCAATGCGTTTGAAGCAATATATCGACTTAAAGAAACCATCCATTCCCGAAGCACATTAGGTATTACGATCAGTAGTGGTATTACGTTAATAAATCGCTCGGTAGAGCAGAGTTATCGGAGGGCAGACCAGGCTTTGTTGCTTAATTCGGTGAGAAGACATGGCAGTCCCATGTTGAACGCTTCTTAAACAACATACTGAGTTTCAGGCATACCAAGCCCTGTTAGCTTGTTCAGCGCTTTGATCATGGCATAAGTTTCGCCAACCTGAGCGTTGTAGTTTCTTAAGCTTAATTTTCCACCTAACAACTGTTTCACCCGATGCATTGTTGTCTCTGATAGTGAGCGCTTATGATAGCCATACCGCTTTTTCCACTTCTCGTTGGAACCGTAGAGCTTCTGGCAACCTACTGCTAAATTTCGAGGGTGTCCTTGCTCCCAGAAGGCTGCCCCTTCTCGTGGCGGAATGAGCGGAACTGCTCCCTTGATTCGTATAGCATCGTGACAACTCCTTGTGTCATAAGCACCATCACCTGATATCTCGATGATTTTACGACGTGTCTGCTTGAGTAAGTTGGGGAGCACTTCGGCATCGGTTACGTTCGATAAACTCAGCTCTGCTGCGATTATCTCGTGGGTGCTCGTATCTACTGCGATATGCAACTTACGCCATACTCTGCGCTTCCCATCAGTACCATGCTTCTTAGCCTTCCATTCACCTTCGCCATAAACTTTGAGGCCAGTGGCATCAATTGCCAGGTGTTGTATCGCACCTCTGGTTTTAGTTTTAAATGAAATCTCAACTTCCTTGGCTCGACGGCTTATACAGGTGTAGTGTGGACAAACTAGCGGGATATTAGCTAGCTTAAATACAGAGTCTAGAAAACCTTGTAGCGCTCTCAATGGCATAGAGAAAATGCGTTTCACCATCAGTGCAGTAGTAATGGCTAAGTCGCTGAACCGGCGAGGTCTACCACGCTTGCCTTGTTTGTTTTGTTTCCACTCAGCTATCGTTTCCTCATCAATCCAAAAGGTCAGAGAACCACGGTTGATTAAGGCTTTGTTGTACTGCTTCCAGTTAGTTGTTTTGTAACGAGGTTTAGGCATGAGGCTACGACGATTGATGGGTGTAGCCGATCAGATCGTAGCTTCTAGATTTAGTTCCATCGATTTAAGCAACAAAGCCGGCAGACCAAGCACTTTATCGAGCAAAAACACTGGGTCGAAATCGAGTATGCAGTTGTGACGAGCAAGCGAATCAATTTGCAGTAGAAGTGAGGGGAGAAGCGATCCAGTGAACCCATTTGAAAAAAGGGGAAAGAAAGGTGGGGTTTGTTTACATTTGATAACAAGTTGAGTGAAGGGGCAGCATTCTTGATTGATTAAGTTCTTTGAAATTGCAATGTGTAATAAATATTTGATGTCAATGCTATTTGGTTTGGTTGTGATTTTGCATGGTACTGCATAGTCGAGGTGTTTAAGTAAGTAAATGTTGTGTTTTTGTTTTTAAGTGCATGATTATTAATTGCTTAACTTTTGATTTTTAGAACGGTAAATCTGTCTTTATCTCTATTTTATAGATGTTTTAATAATGATTGTTGTCGAAATAATTCGGCTGTTACTGTCATTTTTTTAGATAATTAGTTTGAGTTCGAACTAAATTTGAGGCATTTTATATTTAACTAACCGTTCAATTAAAAATAACAAGGATGCAAAATGCCCAAGGTTGGGATGCCTGAAATCAGAAAACCGCAGCTGGTCAAAGCGACGATGTCGGTCATCGACAGAGTTGGTTTACACGCTGCGAGTATCTCGTTGATCAGCAAAGAAGCAGGGGTATCAACGGGGATCATTAATCACTATTTCGGTGGAAAGCACGGTCTGTTAGAAGAAACCATGCGTGAGATCCTGCGTCAGCTTTCTGCCACCATCAAAGAGAACCTAAGCCAGCTGCCAGCTGATGCGCATCATCAACGTATTAATGCCATCATCGACGGCAACTTTGTGGGTTTTCAAGCCGAGAACCAAGTGGCAAAAACTTGGTTGGCATTCTGGTCTTACTCCATGCATGACGTGCAACTCAAACGTCTGCAACGAGTGAATGAACGACGACTCCTTTCTCATCTAAAAAAAGAATTAAAAGCTTTGCTGGATCAAGACCAAGCAGAGCTAGTAGCGCATGGTATTGCGTCACTGATTGATGGCATTTGGCTGCGCGGAACGCTCAACCCGCAAGGCATCGATGCCGAGAAAGCTCGCGTCATCATTAACGACTATCTCGACAAACAACTCACGTTCTACTCAAAACAAAAATAAAGAGTCAAACCTTCAAATGGATATGAAAGCACACTACATCGATGGTGCCATGCACCTAGGATGCTCAGAAGAACACTTCACCACATACAATCCCACCAATGGTGAGCCGCTTGCGAATGTGAAGCTGGCTAACCAGCAAGATATGCAAGCGGCAATTGAATCTGCCAAGCGCGGTTTTGCGATTTGGTCTGCCATGACGGCGACAGAACGCAGTCGCATTTTGCTTAAAGCGGTGGCGCTACTTCGTGAAAGAAACGATGAACTGGCGGCGCTAGAAGTTGCGGATACAGGCAAACCAATTCAAGAAGCGAATTGTGTAGACATTGCAACGGGCGCGGATGTGATCGAGTACTACGCAGGTCTTGCGCCTAGCATGCATGGCGAACAGCAACCGTTGAATGAATCACAGTTCTTCTACACTCGCCGTGAGCCTCTGGGTATTTGCGCGGGCATAGGTGCGTGGAACTACCCAATTCAAATCGCGATGTGGAAATCTGCCCCTGCACTTGCTGCGGGTAATGCGATGATCTTTAAACCATCAGAAGAAACCCCGTTAACCGCACTCAAACTGGCAGAAATCTACAGCGAAGCGGGATTGCCAGATGGTGTGTTCAACGTCATTCAAGGTGATTACCGAGTAGGGCAGATGCTCACCGCACATCCTGACATCGCTAAAGTCTCTTTCACGGGTGAATCGGGTACGGGCAAAGTCGTGATGGGTGACAGCGCCGCGACGCTGAAGCAAGTCACAATGGAGCTTGGCGGTAAGTCTCCAATGATCATTTTTGATGATGCCAAGCTAGACGATGCGGTTTCTGCTGCAATGGTTGCAAACTTCTACACCCAAGGTGAGGTTTGTACACACGGTACTCGCGTGTTCGTTCATGAAGGTATTTATGACGATTTCGTCGCTCAACTTAAGAAGCGTACTGAACTGCTGGTGGTTGGCGATCCGCTTGATGAGCACACCCAAATTGGCGCGCTAATTTCCAAAGAGCACGAATCAAAAGTCCTTTCCGCAATTGAACAAGCGAAAGCATGCAAAGCAACGCTACTAACCGGCGGCTACAAAGTCACAGAAAACGGTTTGGCGAGCGGCAATTTTGTTGTGCCAACGGTTTTCACTGATTGCGAAGACGACATGCCGCATGTGCAGCAAGAGATCTTTGGTCCCGTAATGTCAGTGCTTAAGTTCAGTGACGAAGACGAAGTGATTGCTCGTGCTAACAACACCGATTACGGACTTGCAGCGGGCGTGTTCACGCAAAACCTCTCCCGTGCACACCGCGTCATTCATCAAATCCAAGCAGGAATCTGTTGGATTAACACCTGGGGTGACTCTCCTGCTGAAATGCCCGTTGGCGGTTACAAACTGTCTGGTATTGGACGTGAGAACGGCGTTGAAACCCTTAAGCATTACACCCAAACCAAGAGCGTGCTAGTGCATTTGGGTGATTTCGACAGCCCTTACGCGTAATCAGTCTGGAGGATTTGTAATGCAACAACATTACGATTACATCATCGTCGGTGCTGGCTCGGCAGGCTGTGTTTTGGCGGATCGCCTGAGTGAAAGCGGTCAGCACCAAGTCTTACTGCTGGAAGCAGGTGGCTCAGACAAGAGCACCTTCATCCAAATGCCAACGGCGCTGTCTTACCCGATGAACACTGAAAAGTACGCATGGCAGTTTGAAACTGTAGCGGAAGAGGGGTTAGACGGACGCCAACTGCATTGTCCACGCGGCAAAGTGTTAGGCGGTAGCTCTTCGATCAATGGCATGGTTTATGTTCGTGGTCATGCTTGTGACTTTGACGAATGGGAAGCGGAAGGTGCAAAAGGCTGGAACTACCAAGCTTGTCTGCCGTACTTTCGTAAAGCGGAAACATGGACAGGCGGCGCAGACGAATACCGTGGCGACAGTGGTCCTGTTGGGACGTGTAACGGCAACGACATGAAGTTGAATCCACTTTACCAAGCGTTTATCGAAGCGGGTAAAGATGCAGGCTACCCAGAAACGCAAGATTACAATGGTTATCAGCAAGAAGGCTTCGGTCCGATGCACATGACGGTAGATAAAGGCGTGCGCGCTTCTACCTCTAACGCTTACTTAAGCCGTGCAAAAAAGCGCAGTAACTTCACCTTGATGAAAGGCGTGACCGCTCATCGCATTTTGCTTGAAGGCAAGAAAGCGGTCGGCATTGAGTTCGAGCAATCTGGCAAAATCAAACAGTGCTTTGCCAACAAAGAGCTTGTGTCGAGCGCAGGTTCTATCGGCTCGGTACAACTGCTGCAACTTTCGGGTATTGGTCCTAAGACTGTGCTTGAAAAAGCGGGCATTGAAGTGAAACACGCACTAGAAGGCGTGGGTAAGAACTTGCAAGACCACCTTGAAGTGTACTTCCAGTATCACTGCAAACAGCCTATAACGCTCAACAGCAAGTTAGGTTTGATCAGCAAGGGTTTGATTGGTACGGAGTGGATTTTGACGCGCAAAGGTCTGGGCGCAACTAACCACTTTGAATCGTGTGCGTTCATCCGTTCTCGTGAAGGCTTGAAATCGCCAAACATTCAATATCACTTCCTACCAGCAGCAATGCGTTATGACGGTCGTGCTGCGTTTGATGGTCATGGCTTCCAAGTGCATGTTGGTCCAAACAAACCAGAGAGCCGCGGCAGTGTCGAAGTGGTTTCTGCCAACCCAAATGACAAACCAAAAATCGAGTTCAACTACATCTCGACGGAACAAGATAAGCAGGATTGGCGAGACTGTATTCGTTTAACGCGTGAAATCCTCAATCAACCTGCAATGGATGCGTTCCGCGGTGAAGAAATTCAACCGGGTCTGAACATCACCAGCGATGAAGCGATTGATGAATGGGTGAAGCAAAATGTAGAAAGTGCTTACCACCCATCGTGTAGCTGCAAAATGGGCGCAGACGATGACCCAATGGCAGTTCTGAATGAAGCCTGCCAAGTGCGCGGCATTGAAGGCTTGCGCGTAGTGGATTCATCCATCTTCCCAACGATTCCGAATGGCAACTTAAACGCCCCAACCATCATGGTCGCAGAGCGAGCCGCGGACATGATCTTAGGGAACGTACTCGAAGAATCGAATAACACACCGGTTTGGATTGCTCCGAACTGGCAAGAGACGCAAAGAATGCGTCCGCCGAAAAGAGACTTAAGCTCAATCTCATAAAGTCAGTAATCATTACAAGGAATTTAAACATGTCTACGATGACAAAAATCTTTTCATCTATCGCGCTGAGTGCAGTAGCGACAGGTGCTTACGCTAACCAATGTGAAACCGTTCGATTTGCCGATGTAGGCTGGACGGACATTACAGCGACCACTGCTGTTACCTCTGAATTGTTAAAAGGCTTGGGCTACAAAACCAAGACCGATCTTTTGTCTGTACCTGTAACGTACTCTTCAATGGCAAACGGCGACATTGACGTATTCCTAGGTAACTGGATGCCAACCATGGAAGGCGATATCGCCAAATATCGTGAAGCTAGCACAGTGGAAACCGTTCGCGCAAACCTAGAGGGCGCGAAATACACTCTAGCCGTGCCAAAGTATGTGTATGACGCAGGCGTGAAAAGCTTTGCTGACTTGGTAAAACATGCCGACAAATTTAAAGACCGCATCTACGGCATTGAGCCGGGCAACGATGGCAACCGTTTGATCCAAGATATGATCGACAGCGATGCATTCGGCTTGAAAGACTTCAGCCTAGTGGAATCAAGCGAAGCAGGTATGGTGTCTCAGGTGTCTCGCGCAGTGCGTCGTAACCAATGGATCGTTTACCTAGGTTGGGCTCCGCACCCAATGAACAGCAATGTTGAGATGGAGTACCTATCTGGTGGTGACGACTTCTTTGGACCTAACTATGGTGGTGCAAATGTTTACACCAACGTGCGCCAAGATTACCTATCTGAGTGTCAAAACGTGGGTCAACTGCTTAAGAACCTAGAGTTCAGCCTAGAAATGGAAAACCAGTTGATGGAAGCGATTCTTAACCAAAAACAAAAGCCAGCGAAAGCGGCGCAAGAATGGTTGAATGCTAACCCACAACAATTCGAAGCGTGGCTAGAAGGCGTGAAGACGCTGGATGGCAAAGACGCAAAACAAGCGATTACTTCTTACCTAAAAACAAACGCTTAATCATTCCTCTCTTTAGGAAAAGGTGGGCAGCGATGCCCGCCTTTTAACACAAAGGTTTTATTGTGAATTTTATTACGGACAACAAACTTCCGTTGGGCGAATGGATGGAAACAGGCGTAGATTGGTTAACCATGAACGCGTCGGGTTTCTTTGATGCTATCTCTATTTTTCTCGAAACCATCATTCTATTCGTGGTGGATATTTTCAAATGGATGCCACCGGCAGCACCGATCATCATGACCGCAGCGATTGCGTGGTTCCTACACCGCAGCATTCCTTTAGTTGTGTTTATCGTGCTGGCGCTGCTGACCATTCTTAACCTCGGCTACTGGCAAGAAATGCTGGAAACCTTTGTTCTCGTCTTCGCTGCGACAACGATTTCCGTATTAATTGGCGTGCCGCTGGGCATCATGGCGGCGCATCGCCCGTGGTTGTATACCTTATTGCGCCCGATACTCGATTTAATGCAGACCGTACCAACGTTTGTGTATCTGATCCCAACATTGGTACTGTTTGGTTTGGGCATCGTTCCGGGGCTGATTTCCACGATTATCTTTGCCATTGCTGCGCCAATTCGTCTGACTTACCTTGGTATCACCAAAGTGCCAGAAGAGTTGATTGAAGCGGGTAAAGCCTTTGGTGCCAGCCGCATGAAATTGCTATTCAAAGTCGAACTCCCAGCAGCCTTGCCAAGCATTATGGCGGGTGTGACCCAGTGCATCATGTTATCGCTTTCTATGGTGGTGATTGCTGCGCTAGTCGGTGCTGATGGTCTGGGTAAACCAGTCGTACGAGCACTGAACACAGTGAACATTTCTCAAGGCTTTGAAGCCGGTTTAGCGATTGTTTTGGTCGCGATTATTCTCGACCGCCTGTGTAAGGCGCCAAACCAAAAGGAGGCATAACATGGATGCAATTACGATTGAAAACCTCGACGTTGTGTTTGGTCAGCAGCAAGAGCAAGCATTAGCGCTACTAGACCAAGGCAAATCTCGCCAAGAGATCATTGATGAAACCGGACAAGTGGTTGGTGTTGATAAGGTCTCAATGAGTGTCAAACAAGGTGAGATCTGTGTATTGATGGGGCTTTCTGGTTCGGGTAAATCCAGTTTGCTTCGTGCCGTTAATGGTTTGAATGAGATCTCTCGTGGCTCACTCAAAATCAAAGATGGCGACGATATGGTAGAGCTTGCCAACTGCGACGAACAGACTCTGCGTAACCTACGTACTCATCGCGTGTCGATGGTGTTCCAAAAGTTTGCGCTTATGCCGTGGTTGACTGTATTGGATAACGTGGCATTTGGCCTTGAGATGCAGGGCATTGGCAAAGCTGAGCGACGTAAAAAAGCGCGTGAACAACTTGAAATGGTTGGGCTGAGCGAGTGGGAGAGCAAGTTCCCGCATGAGCTCTCTGGCGGTATGCAGCAGCGTGTTGGCTTGGCTCGCGCCTTTGCTATGGATACCGATATCTTGTTGATGGATGAGCCGTTCTCTGCGCTCGATCCACTGATTCGTGCTCAGCTTCAAGATGAATTGATTCAACTGCAAGAGAAGCTCAACAAGACGATTTTGTTTGTGAGCCATGACTTAGATGAAGCGCTGAAAATCGGTAACAACATTGCCATTATGGAATCGGGCAAACTGATTCAACACGGCAAGCCTGAGCAAATCATCCTTGCTCCAGAAAATGAGTATGTGGCGGACTTTGTGGCTCACACGAATCCGCTCAATGTTTTGAAAGGTCGTTCATTGATGCAAGCCAGCACCGAGCTTATGCAGCAAAATGACCGCGTATTGGTGTGTGCAGATAAGCAGATTTGGGTCGAGCAAGAGCCGAAAGGTGTAACGCTGGTGGATTCCGATAAGTCATTGGTGAATTGGGAAAGTGATTCAACCACGCTCGATGACATCGGCGAAAGCACGGTCGTTCAAGCTAATCCAGACATCAGCATGCGTGAGGCGATTGAACTGAAGCAACGTAGCAATCAACCTATCTTGCTAGTTGAAGAGAACAAGTTAGTGGGCGTATTGAGTGACAACGAGTTGTACGATGCGCTGCTTGGCAACTTTAAGTCCAAGCAAGTGGCGTAGCTGTTTCTTATCTCAAACGTTTGTTGATTCCCCCTCAGCAAAACAAAAAAAGAGCCGTACTCTTAGACTAAGACACTAAGAAGTACGGCTCTTTCAATTTGAACAATGATTTAGATAACTAGGCTCTAGGCTAGGAACCAAGGAGCTAGGAGACGATACTCATTAAAGAGTAGTAATTACGTCATCCATGTTTAGACGCGCCTTAGGTAGGCCGTGGTTGTAATCTTCGCCGTCTTTGTGGTAGCCGATTGCTAGTGCAACTTCACATACGTGACCGTCTAGTTCTGCTTTGAACTCTTCGCCGATCAGTGTTGGGTCAACACCTTCCATTGGAGTAGAGTCGATACCTAGACGCGCTAGTGTGTGCAGTAGGTTACCAAGCGCGATGTAAACTTGCGCTTTCGTCCAGCCGCCGTTGTAGCCGTTTTCATCTGTGTTTGCTTCAGCAAATGCGTAAGCACCCATGAACATGTCGTACATGTCTGCTGGTAGGTGACCAGAAGTTACTTCAGCATCAACACGCTTCGCAAATTTCTCTTTAGTGAATTTTGGATCGTACGCTAGCAGAATAGTGTGGGATGCTGCTTTCGCGTGCGGTTGGTTGAACTGGTGCATGTTAGCAAACGTGTCATGGAAACGCTGTTTCGCTTCGTCGCTCTCAATTACGATGAATTTCCAAGGCTGAGAGTTGATAGAAGACGCAGATAGGCGGATTGCTTCTTTGATGATTGCCATATCTTCTTGAGAGATGCGCTTCTCTTCGTCGTATTTTTTAGCTGTGTAACGGTTGTTTAGGTCTGTAATGATTTGATGAGACACGTTTATATCCTCTTAATATTATTAGACAAATGAGGATGCGCTTAGCATCGACAACCATGCGTACCTCGAAAGTGAGTCCATAATATCGACTTTTATCGAATTGATAATACGTGTTTCGTTTAAATCACTTTCTATTTTTTATTGAAAATCGAATTTGAACGCCAAAAAGGCAGGTTGGCATTCTCCGTACGCTGACGTTCAGAAATCACAGAAAACACCAACGAGCTTGGTAGGATTATCAAATTACATTCATAATGAAAATAGATAAGTTGGCTAGAGGCTAGGGTATGAACGTAATCGAGGTATTTAACGACAGCTACGAACGCTGCGTAATCCATGAGGACTTCTTTGATTTGTTCTATGAGAACTTTTGGTCGAAAGGTGAAAACTTCAGACAAAAGTTCGATGGCGTGGACATGAAGAAGCAAATCCGGATGCTTAAAGGGTCTATCGTGTTTGTGATGATGGCAGACACCTCAACAGACGCTCGTGACATGATGAGGAAATACGGCAATAAGCACGGACACAATAATATTGGCGTCGCCCCTGAAGACATTGATGTCTGGTTTGACAGCCTGTTAGAAACCGTCGCCCAATGTGATCCTGATTTTGATGAAAGGGTGGAGTACGCGTGGCGGCACTGCTTTGAAACTGGATTAGCAATTATGAAGAAAGAGTGCACCGATGCATAAGTTCAATCAATGGTGAATTCGTAAAGGGAGTAGAACACAGCTACTCCCTTTTTCCTTTTTCTACTTTCCTCTATAGCGGCTACTACGCTTACTCGTTCCCTTCTTCCAACTCTCCCTGATTCTTCTTCACAGCTTTGGCGATATCAGAGACCGCTTCGACGAGATTAATCGGCATCGGGAAGATGATGGTCGATGTCTTGTCTGTGGTGATCTCAGTGAGTGTTTGCATGTATCGAAGCTGTAAGGCGTTAGGTGCTTCGTTAAGCATTTCTGCCGCTTCTTTTAGCTTGTTGGAAGCTTCCAACTCACCAGTTGCGTGGATGACCTTCGCACGGCGGTTACGCTCTGCTTCGGCTTGGCGGGCAAGGGCGCGCACCATGCTGTCGTTAAGGTCGACGTGTTTCACCTCAACCGTTGCGATCTTGATACCCCAATCGTCAGTTTGCTGGTCGAGAATGGATTGCAGATCTTTGTTGAGGCGTTCACGTTCAGAAAGCAACTCATCCAGTTCATGCTGACCAAGTACAGAACGTAACGTTGTCTGTGCTAACTGGCTGGTGGCATCGCTGTAGCTTTCGATGTTATTGATCGCCATTTGTGGGTCGACAACTCGGAAATAAACCACGGCATTGACTCTAACCGATACGTTGTCACGGGTGATCAAATCTTGAGTCGGAACATCCAATACGATGGTGCGTAAGTCGACACGAACCATTTGTTGAATGAAAGGAATTAAGATGATCAAACCCGGTCCTTTCACTTCTTGGAAGCGACCGAGGAAGAACACCACGCCGCGCTCGTACTCACGCAGCACCTTGAACATTTGCGTTGCCAGTGCAACCAATAAAACAATGATAACGGCAACAGTGTAGAGCATCATAAGCGCCTCCTATTCCTTAGGGCGGTCACTGGGTTTCACGGTTAGGGTCAACCCTTTTATGGTTACCACGGTGACGTGGTCTCCTTGTTTGAGCTGTGCGTCAGCTTTGGCTTGCCACAAAGCACCATCCAGTTGGACAAGCCCTGTTCCATCTACAAAATCATCGCTCACAACGGCGAGTTTACCCGGGTAGGTTTCTAGTCCGGTGGTGGCTTTTTTGCTGCGAATTTTTAGAAGCAAGCCAACGGTAATCACGATTAAGCCAGCAGAGAAAACAGCGATACCAATGATTAGTGGCAGAGCGATTTGGAAGCCGGGGATGTCGCTGTCCATTAGGAAGATGGAGCCGAGAACAAACGCAACGACGCCACCTAAGCCGAGTATGCCAAAGCTCGGGTTAAAGGCTTCAGCAATCATCAGAGCAATACCGAGCAGCAGTAACCCTAAACCAACGTAGTTCACAGGCATCATTTGTAGGGCATACATGGCGAGTAACAAGCATATCCCACCGAGCACACCAGGCAAGCCAATGCCAGGGTTGTAGAACTCTAGTAACAGTCCGTAAATACCAATCAGCATCAGGATATAAGCCACGTTGGGATTGGTGATCACCGCTAACATTTCCGCACGCCAGTCTGGGACGCGCTCGACCCACGTTGGGTTATCTAACGTCAGCTTATATGGCTTGCCGTTCACTTTGACCTCTGTGCCATTGATGGTGGTGACCAAGTCTTCGGGCGAATTAGCAATGTAATCAATAACGTTTAACTCTAACGCTTCTGAAGCGTCTATGTTTGCAGCTTCGCTGACGGCTTTCTCTGCCCACGCTGCGTTTCTGCCATGCAAGCGAGCCAAGCCTTTGATGTATGCTCTGGCGTCATTAATGACTTTCTTTTCCATCGCGGTTTTAGCAGGCACTTCATCGGAGTTTTTACCTGATGATTCATCATTCGATTCGTCGCTGTCTTTGTCGTCGGTACTAGAAGGTTGCTGTGGTGTTCCGCCTAGTGAAACGGGAGTGGCTGAGCCTAAATTAGTGGCTTCTGCCATCGCAGCGACATGACTTGCGAGCAGAATGTAGGTGCCAGCGCTGGCTGCCCGAGAGCCTGACGGACCAACCCAAGTTGCAATGGGTACGGAAGAGGTGGTGATGGCGTGAATAATGTCTCTCATTGAGCTATCAAGTCCGCCGGGGGTATCCATTTTTAGAATGATGAGGTCGACGCCGTTTTGCTGAGCCTCTTCAATCTCTCGCGACAGATAATCACTCAGAGCAGGACCAATTGCGCCTTTGATTGGCAATACCCAAACTGTGCTCGCTAGCGCTTGGCTGGCAAACAAGAGTAGAGGAAGAAGCCACAATCGTATCTGTTTCATACAGCCCTCCTTGTGTTACCACTGGGACTTATCAAAACACTATTTAAAGTATAGATACGAGTGGATGAGAGGATGGATTTATCCTTTGCACCCAAATGTATAAGCAAATGTACAAAGGTGGGACGTTCGCTGTGTTACACACTTTGTCACGTAATCTGGGTTTTCATGCGTTGTGGTTCGTAAGAAAACCAGTAAACTGCGAAGAATCAACGACACTCAGACAAGAAGATAAGTGGGAAGTTATGATGTTAATTGCGATTCGATTGGTGAAGCTTGCCGTTATCTGTGCAGTGTTCTTCACTATCTACGATTTGATTGCGTTCGGTGAGGTGACTTGGATTAATCGTTTCTTCAACCTGTAATCCGAAATGAAAGGGGCATCGAGCCCCTTTTTGTTGTCTAGTTTGCCAGTTCTGGTTGCGTAGGTGGAGTGTTCACCACAGACATCTGTCGACATCGATCTTGAGCCAGAAAAAGAAACTTGTCGTAGCTGCTCTTCTCAAGCTCTTCACTAGAAACCAATTGCTTCACAATGTTGTCGCAGCGCTTGATGAGCAGTTCGACCTCTAATGACGATTTGTTGCTCGGAAAAGCTCGTGTTAGCACTTTGATGATGTTAATACACACGGTTCTTAGCAGCGGACAACGTGCTTGAAGCTCAATTAATGCGTCGATCAAAGCTTGGTAATCTTGCTCGGCTGCACGAATCTTCTTGTACTGTTCTTGCATCCAAGCTTGGCGCTCCGCGTTGTCGGTTTCTAAAGAACGACCAAGAGCAATTTTACTCGATAGAATGGTATCGCTTGAGTCGGTTTGTAGGTTTTCAAAACACCAAGTGATGGCTTGAGAAAATTCAGATTCGAAGTTCATCTCATGCAATAACCAAGCGAGGTGAAACTGCGCATAAAAGTGAGCGAAAGGCTTACGACGATACAAATCACTGAGTACTTTAAACGCTGCAACGTACTGGTTTTCCTCAATCGCAATGTGTGCGGCAATCAAATCCAACTCGTCTTTAATTGTCTTGTTTTCTGGGCCATTAGTGATGGATTTAAACAGGCTTTTTGTCTGAGCCAGCAAATCCTCACGACCTTCTAGCTTTCGCACACAATAAAGCAAAATTCGAATCAAATTCAGCTTAGAGAAGGTGTTGTTGCGATAGGTATCTTTGTTGATCTCGATGTACGCGTGATAGTGCTGTAATGCTGAGTGATAATCGTGCTCTGCTAGGCACAAGTTAACGATCACCAGTTCACGTTCTGAATTGCCTTCAACCAAGCTGTTTGCTAGCTCTAAGTGTCTGATTGCAATCGGCACTTCACGGTTAAGCATGTTGAAGTTTGCGGCACATTCACGGACTTCAACATTGTTCGGAGACTCTTCTAGCAAGGTACGTACTAGGCGTTGTGCTTCGTCGTTTTCACCCAGAGAGACAAGCGTGTTCGCCAAGCCAATCTTTGCCCAGTTAACGTCTTTGCGTTCAATGACTTGTTCGTAGACGATTTTGGCTTCGTGATGCAGCTTTAGGCGCGTTAAGAAATCTGCGCGGAATTTCTCAATGATGAAGAAGTATTCCGGGTGGAAGGGTGCTAACTCATCGCACGCTTCTAAGCCAGCGTGAGCATCGTTCTTCAGCTCTGCTTCATAGATGGCTTTTAAGGTGTTTTTACGCTTTACCGCGCCTGAAATGCGCTCTTTTAACGTGATTGAGTTAAAGGGCTTAAGTAGATACTCGTCGGGCTTGAGCTCAATGATTGCACGTACGATAGTGGCAGAGCTTTCCCCTGTTACCAGAATAAACACAGTGTCATGGCTCAAGAGCTTAAGGTGTTTTAACTCTTCAAAGAGCTGTTTGCCGTTCATGCCGCGACCAAAGTTATAGTCACAAATGATCAGATCAATGCGCTCTTGATGGGCGATTGAAATCGCACCCTTAGCAAGACGAACGGTGAAAATGCGTTTATCAGAGAAACCAAGTTTGGTCAGCATGTTACGTAGTGTGAGCACTACGATGGGCGCATCATCGACAATGAGCACATTGTATTGTGAGAAAGATTTGGTATTCATTTCAAAGTGATTCATCAAACAAAATCTAAGCGGCGAGGGCAGGCCATATGCCACTTAGATTGAATTAGAACAAAGCTTCCAGTTGCTCAAACGGGACAGGACGGCTGCGCACAAAACCTTGATACAGGTCGACGCCAATTTGACGAAGATAGTAAAGCGTTTCATGGTCTTCGACGCCTTCGGCTACCGACTTTAATCCCAGTGACTTTGCCAGTTGTAAGCTAGAGATGGTCAGTTGTTGGCTCTTAAAATTGGTTAGCGCATTTTTGATGAATTGGCGATCAATCTTCAATTCCGTGTACGGCAAAATCGCCAGTTGACTGAGAGAAGAGTAACCCGTACCAAAATCATCAATCGCCAAACCGACACCTCTTAGGCGCAAGTTAGCTAAGTTGGCTAACGAAACCACGTCTGAATCGTAGACCTCATCTTCTGTCAGCTCTAACGTCACTCGTTCTGGAGCAATCTGGTATTGGTCGCACAAACCGAAAAATCGTTCGCTCATCGGTTGTTTAAGCGTCTTTTGGTTCATGTTGACCGACAAACTCACGCTTGTGTTGAGCTTTGCCAAATCCCGTAAGGCGTTTTCCAGAACCAACCAAAACAGTTTATCGAGTTCATTACGTGTTTGGATCTCACTTAAAAACTGAGCCGGAGCTAACACGCCATGTTCTGGGTGAAAGCAGCGCACCAACGCTTCTAGTCCAACCAAACGGTTATCGACTACGGAGTATTGCGGCTGGTAGTAGTTATGAAACCAACCTTGTTGGAACGCGGAATCGATATCTGTTGTGTTCATCAGCACAGGCAGCGCAACGACTTCTTCTTCGATTGTGTACTGCTGGAACGCCGTCAATATCTGGCTTAGCTGTTCACAAGAAATCGGTTTAGTGAGTGCGCGTACAAAGTCATAGCCTGCCGACAAACACATGTTGTAAGTGATTTCGACCACATCCTGATTCATCGCACTCAAAATCACCACGCCTTTTGGACGCGTTTTTTCCGACAGCGTGCACAGCAAGTCCACGCCATTGATATCGGGTAGGTCGATGTCGCAGAACATCAAATCTACAGCTTGGTCGGTACAGATTTCGCTGACCTCAGAGCCACGATGTACGATGGTGATTGAGCCATTAAAAAGACGATTAAGCAGAATCTTGAGATTGGTTGCTTGTAGTCGGTCATCTTCAACAATCAAAATGTTCAATTAGTTGTTCTCACTCAAATCTAGCCATTGTTTTGTGGTGGCTATGATGGTTTCTAATTCGTTAAGTAAAGCGGTGCGCGCTTGCTGTTCTTGCTCTGTACCTATGAGCGCTTCACACTGCTGGGCACTGTGCTTCAATTGAGTCAAATTCAAGGCGGCGGCAGAGCCTTTAATTCGGTGCGCGACAGACTTAAGACTCTCTTCGCCTGAATGAATCAATGCGATGTCGTTACTCAGCGCTTCACATACCACGAGTGCCATTTCTGCTTTTTCTTCATGGTGATAGGCATCCAACCAGTCACTTTGAGTTTCGTTAGAAAAGGACATCGCCAAATACTGCTCACACAAGGCTTTGAGATCGTCCAAGTTATAGGGCTTGAACAAGACCGACTCCATGCCGTTTTGCTCCGCTTTCTCAATCACATTACGAGAGTTTTCTGCCGTGCAACCCACGACGGGCAGTGAGGCAAATTCGCTGCTCGCTTTGAGCTTTTGTGTAAGTTGATAGCCATCCATATCCGGCATATGGCAATCACTTATAATCAAACTGATTGGCGCGAAAGCATCGTCATCTTGAGCCTGCTTCAACAACTCAATCGCCTCACTCCCGCTCGCTGCCAATTGGCAACACACACCAAGCTTTTCAAACTGGCGCTTAAACAACAGTCGGTTGATAGCATCGTCATCAACCACTAAAACTCGACCTTGCCATTGGCAGGTTGTCGGTTGTGTCCAATGATTTGACATCGTCGAAGTTGTGTTCAGCTTTTGCTGAATAAGGTCAGGATAAACATTGGAGTAGTGCGGTTCTGGCTCAATGACATGATGCTTGAGTTCAAACTCATCGAGCGTTACCTGCCAAGTATTTAGCCAACGTTGTATCTGTTTGTCTTCGGTGTAAATTGGTCCCATTCCCGTTAGGTCGAGAGGCTGACTGGTCATTGGCAAACGCACGGTAATTTCTGTCTCTTTGCCTTGTTTACTGCTCACCTCAATCGTGCCGGTCATGATGTCGACCAGCTTTTTCACAATAGACATACCAAGACCTGTGCCACCAAAACGACGGCTGATACTCTTGTCACCCTGCACAAATGGTTGGAATAGGGCATCTAATTGAGTCTTGCTCATGCCACATCCGGTGTCGTGCACTGAGAACACAAGCTCATTTGCGCAGACATGAATGTTCACACTGATTTTGCCTTTGTCTGTGAACTTAACGGCATTACTCAGTAGGTTGTTGATGATCTGGTTAACGCGCAGCCAGTCGAGATTCACCAAGGCGTAAGGCGTCGGTTGCCAATTCACTTCAAACACTAAAGCCTTTTGTTCTACTGCTTTTTCAAAGCTGCGTAAACTTGAGCCAAGCTCTTCATAAACATTGCCACTGTGCACATCCAACTGAAGTTGGTTCGCATCCACTTTCGAGAAGTCGAGAATGTCGTTTACGTGCAGCTGTAAACGCTCAGCCGACAACATAGCACTTTTCAGAAGCTCTTTGCTTTCTGGGCGGTCGAGGTCTTGTTCCAACAGTTCCATCAGTCCGAGCATGGCAGCGATAGGGGTTCTCAGTTCATGGCTGATCACCGCAAGAAAGTGCTCTCGCGCCTCAATGGCTTGCATGGCTTTGAGGTTGGAGGCTTTCAATGCACACTCTTTCTTTTTCAGCTCCGTGATGTCATCAAACACCGTCATATGAAAGCGGGTTCCTTCTTCTGGATGAAGGAGAGACTGCCTTCTTACTCGGTAATGCTTTTTACTAAGAGAGCAGAGCGTCGTGACGATTTCATCCGGTACTGGGTAGTCCGTATCTTTGGTCAACTTCAAAACCAATTCGCGCTGTTCATCTGTGATGTTGCTGTCGGTATTACATCGTTGCAGCATCGATAAGTACGGCTTGTTGGCTAAGATTTGCTGGTGGTTATCATCCGAGATCAAAATCTTATGAGGGATATGATCAAGCACCGAAGACAACCATCGGTTTTGTCGCTGACGTACTTTGGTCTCGTACTCCTTACGCTTGATCTTACGAGTCAGATGCCCGGTTCTCAGAATGTAAATCAGCACTGAAACCAACAATACGCAGACACCGACTAGCGCCCAAATCACTACGGTTTCTTTGTCGACCCCATAGTGAACGGTGACTTTGTCATGACGCTCCATGAGTTGCTTTAACTCGGCGTCTGTGGTGATTTTCAATACGGTGTTCAATACGCGACGTAAGAACTCGGAGTCTTTTCTCAGTTCCATGCCCAACTTTATTCTCAATTGAATATCCTTAGGAGGCTCAGTTGAGACGAATCTAACGCCTTGACTATCGTAGAAGTGATTGTCGATAAGACTTTGATTTACAAATGCATGGGATACATCACCTCTTTGCATTGCATCGATTAAGGAATCAAAGTCGCGATATACCAACGCGTACTGATAATTTGGGTAGTCGAGAAAATGTGGGTAAAAGTTTCCTGAACGATCGAGGATAGCAATTGAGTTTTTATTGTTTTTACTTAATGACTTAACAAAACCATATTGGAGAACACTAAGAGATCTAGTGGTGATGAAACGTTCCTTGTCCGTTAGCTTAATATTGCGCGCAGGCAGTAGGTCGACGATCTTTTCTTCCAACATCAAATCCACATCGCGCCCATTGGCTGGCACGTATTCGAATTTGATCATGCTTTTTTGCTCCATCAGTTTCAGCAAATCATGAACATAGCCTTTGAGCTCACCCGTTTTAGGATCGAGATAAGAGAGCGGATACACATTATCTTGAATTGTGTAACGTACGGTCTGATGACCTTGTTGCTGCTCAAGAATATCGAGCATCAATTCATTGTGCAGAATGTTGATGTTGGCTTCGATGTGAACACGACTGTGTTTGGATTCTTTCGAGTGCTTGATGTACTTAGTGATGATGTCCATCAGCTGAGTAGATTCTTTTCCGGTAAAAATCGTTACTTCTCCCGGAGTGAGGGACTTGTTGTATACGACCTTACCCGTCAGTTCACCTTTCGGGTTTTTGAATCCATAAGAGCTCAATGTAGACAAACCGACAACGGCAGCATCGGCTGCACCACTGTTGAGTGATGCCGTCATCATCATGTTATTACGCACAGAATGGACATGTTTAAACCCAAGTGCATCAATCTGATCACACGCACTTGAATCTTGCACACATACCCATTTGAGCTCGTCTAGCGGGGTATTCTCTAATGCGCTGTCACGCAGCCAAACCAGTCTCAATGTGTGGAATATCGGATCAGAGTACAGGAATCGTTCTGCGCGCTTTTTGGTTGCAACAAAGCCAACGGTGAGGTCTATCTCTCCGTTCTCTAAGCCATCGAATAGTGTATTTAACGTTCTATACGGGACGTATTCTGCCTCGATATTTAAGTCGTGCAGCATGGCCTCTGCGTACTCGATATTGATGCCTTCTTTTGAGGCAAGATCACCCCAGTAAGGTAGCCAATCTCCTTCAAGTACACCGACTTTTAATGTGCTTTGATTGTCCAGAAATGTTCTGTCTTCTGCGTTTAAGAAATCACGAGCAGATGCATTGAATGACAGAGTGGTAAGTAGTGCAGCAATGAATGCGAACAGTTTCACTATTTTATGTTTTCCAGCCAAGAACCGAATTCAAAATGGGGCGGAATCGTATAGGTTTTCACCGCGTTCTCCAATCAAGGTTGTTTGTCTTGTCGACAACATACGCTTGATATACAACTCGATGAGTTCTGAGAGGATCAGGACGATTAATTATCAATAAGTTATGAGAGGAAGCTCAATATCCCCACGAGCCGTAATGGAAAAAAACTTGAAAGCAACTAAGTTCATAATGAGAGGTAAATAAGGAATGTCTAAACATGAGAAAAACAGGTCGCTCCATCGCGATATTGTGTTTGATGGCTTTTTTTGTTTCTTTAGGGGGACATACAGCACCACATTATGACCAACATGATGATCATAGTGGTGAGCACATGTTGATCCCTCCCATCGAAGGTGACCCGAAAATTGACGTGGGTTTAGCAAGGATAGGATGGCATTTATTCCGAGATAAGAACCTTTCCTCTAATGGAAATGTTAGCTGTGAATCGTGCCATGATTTACAAACAAATGGTGCAACCAAAGATGCGCTTACCCCTGGCGTAAAAGGTACAGGAACTCGAAATCCGCCAACTATTTTTAATGTATCACTGAATTACCGCTACCTTTGGGATGCGAGCAAAAACTCCTTAATGAAACAAATTGATGGACCACTCATGAACCCGACTGGGATGGATTCTAGTTGGCTAGTTGTCCAAGATTACGTGCGAAGCCAACCAAGTTATCAAATTCTTTTTACGCAAGCGGATAACCTTGCTGTGGACACCGAAAATATAAAGCTTGCCATTGTCGAATTTCTTAAAGCGATGCAGACGCCAGGAGCTCGCTTCGACGCATTCCTGCAAGGTAATAAGCATGTTCTCAATGAAAAGGAACATCGGGGATGGAAGGTGTTTCAGGAGGTTGGGTGTGCCTTGTGCCATCAAGGCAAGAATATAGGTGGTGCAATGGTGCAGCATTTTGATTACTTCAAAGAGGTCGATTCAGATACGGGCTCCTTCTTAAGAACAGAAGACGGAATGGACCAGTACTATTTTCGTGTTACCAGCCTGCGCAATGTGACTCAAACTGCACCTTACTTTCACAACGGACGGGTAAACACTCTTGAAGACGCAATTCAAATCATGGCGGAGTCAGAACTTGGTATGCGGCTTAGTGATCGTGATGCAGCAGATATAGAAGCGTTTCTTCATACATTAACAGCGCCTAGACCATCGATTTTGGAGGTGTTTGAGAATGAATAGATTCAGAATAGTCAACGCACTTCTGCTCGTTGCAATAATGGTCATGTTGTCTTTAGCTTATATGACGCACGTTAACTCGAAAAACACACAGGCACTGCATGGGCCTTTGTCGGAAATCGGGCACCACCTAATAGAAGAACGGGATAAGGTGGTGAACCGTTACAAGTTGGATCAACGTAGTAATCATCATTTGACGGAAGGCTTGGTGGAATTGGAAATAGCCGCTGAGCAGATGGTCAAAGACGTGAATCAGTCTACGTGGTTTGCGTTTACTTCTAGTAAACACCGTGTACGAAGCATAGTGGTGCAGTTTGACGGGAAAGTGCAAGAAGTGACAAAGATACTCGACATGTTGATAGGGTTACAGGTCGCAAACCATTATGAATTGTTTACTCTGAAAAACATTTATAAAGAACAGTTCTCTGTCAACACAGAAGATGCTTGGTTAGAGCAACATTACTTTGAATTTATGACCGAAGTTGGCCTGCAAAATGACAACATACAAAACAAGAACATTGCTTTATTCCTCGAGCGGTTACGCAGTAGCGAACGTAAGATTGAACTTTTAACGAATCGTATTTTAGAGAGTCACTATTTTGAATTTGTTGAATACTCGGAGCATCAACTTTTAGAGATTGCTCAGCGAGAAGCAATGCTTACGTGGGTGTTTGTTTTGTTATCCATTACCTCTTTGGTAGCGGTATTTGTGCTGCAAACTCAACACCGCGTGAACAAACTGAAGCAACTCAATGACGACTTAACCGAAGCCACAGAAAAAGCGGAGCGGGCAGCAAAAGCCAAATCACAATTCTTAGCAACCATGAGCCATGAGCTAAGAACGCCAATGAATGGGGTGTTAGGTATTTCGCAAATCATCGCCAGTGAGACCAAGGAGAAGGGGACAAAAGAGCACATTCAGGTTATTTTGGACTCTGGTCAGCATCTGATGACGATTCTTAATGACATATTGGATTTCTCCAAAGTTGAAGAGAACAAGTTGGAGCTTGAAGCCACACCATTTAATTTACCCCAGGTGCTCACCCCGGTTTGTAGTGCGATTCAGCCTTTAATTGAAGAGAAAAACATTCAGCTTTACGTCGAGAACGAAGTACCAGAAAACATCGAGTTTAATGGTGACTGTGCGCGCATTCGACAGATCCTGTTTAATCTGGCAGGTAATGCGGTCA
The DNA here is from genome assembly GCF_905175355.1 of Vibrio sp. B1ASS3. Classification (NCBI taxonomy): domain Bacteria; kingdom Pseudomonadati; phylum Pseudomonadota; class Gammaproteobacteria; order Vibrionales; family Vibrionaceae; genus Vibrio; species Vibrio sp. B1ASS3. The sequence continues at coordinate 1,408,920 of NZ_HG992743.1, read as the reverse complement.
AGTTCACCAGTGATGGGCATGTACTGATTCGAGCGGAGTTGGATGAATCAAGAAAGCGCTTATTGCTGTCTATCAATGATACGGGCATCGGTATCCCGGCGGACAAGCAAGACCGTATCTTCAACTCCTTCGAGCAAGCGGATACCTCCACCACACGTAAGTTTGGTGGCACAGGGCTTGGTTTAGCGATTGTGAAAAAACTAACGGAATTGATGGGTGGTGAGGTCAAGCTTAAGAGTGTAGAGAGCATTGGTACTCAGTTTTTAGTCGAACTCCCAATACCTTGGGAAGAGAAAGCGTTACCTAAATCGGCGGATACCAAAGTCAAAGTTCAGCGCGAAAACAAACGTAACCTGCACATTCTTCTAGCCGAGGACAACCGAGTCAATGCGATTGTGGCGAAAGGATTCTGTGAGAAGCTAGGGCATACGGTCGAGATTGCTGAGAATGGTCTAATTGCGACTAAGAAAGCACGAGAGAACCAATATGATTTGATTCTTATGGATAATCACATGCCGGAGATGAACGGAGTTGAGGCGACGCGCTTTATTCGTGAAAAACTTGGCGTGAATACCTTATTGTTTGCTTATACCGCCGATGTGTTCAGAGAAGCGCACGATAACTTTATTAAAGCAGGGGCGGACCATGTACTGACCAAACCGCTTCAACGAGAGAGTTTTGCTGACGCACTCAAACAGTTTGCTTCGCGTTTACCGACCCAAGGTGATGATGCACCAGAGCAAGCTGACAATATTGTTCAATTGCATCGTGAGCCGATTGAGAGGCTGAGACTGACCGAAGAGGAACTGACTCACTCAGAAACGGTCGAAATCCTCAAACAGGAACCGGAAGCCTTGGTGGATTTACTAGAAAGCATAGTGAATGACTTTGAGAAGTCGGTCGATGAGTTGATTGAATTCTTCATGGCGGAAGATCTTGAAGCGCTCCACAGTACCTTGCATACCACCAAAGGCATGGCGCTAAACTTAGGTTTGGATACGCTAGCAAATCAAGCGCTTGAAATTGAAATCCAAGTTAAGAACGAACAAATTCCGGATATTGAACAACTGCAAAAGTTGATTAACCGATTGCAGGTGAATGTGCATCAAGGGCAACGTCTTATTGACCAATCTCGCAAACAACAGGCAGACACAAATCAGGTGATTTAATGGCTTAGCGCACGTATTTCATCCCTGCTCTTGGGGCACGCTTTGTACTGTGGTTTACTGGGTCTTATTCATGGAAAGTCGCCTTATTAGGCAAAGCCCCACAGCGCAAGGGATGGTAATGAGTACACACACCGCAGTTATCCGATGGCAACGTCAGGCCAACGAAATCTTTAGCGACAATCAATACAGCCGAGCACACGTCTGGCAGTTTGACGGCGGCGTTACCGTTCCGGCATCCCCATCTCCTCAAGTTGTCCCGCTACCACTTTCGGTAGAAGAAAACGTCGATCCAGAAGAAGCGTTTATTGCTGCGTTATCGAGTTGTCATATGTTGGTTTTCCTTTCTATTGCCGCTAAGCGTCGCTACGTAATTGATTCGTACGTGGACGAAGCAATTGGGGAACTGACTGCAGGAGACAAGGGTAAAGAGTGGGTTTCTAAAGTTGTGCTGAGACCACGCATCGTTTTTTCTGGAGATAAACAGCCGACACGTGAACAGTTAGAAAAAATGCATCATCTAGCGCATGAGAACTGTTTTATCGCCAATTCCGTAAAGACCGAAGTCGTGACTGAAATTCTCGATTAGCGTCGTTTAGATTATTTCAATATTGACAAAAGTCTCTCATCAATTATGGTTATAGCAACAAAAGTGAGGTAAGACGATGTTAACGCGTTCCGATGATCTAGAAATCCTATTAACGGTTGTAGACTGTGGTGGCTTTTCCGCTGCGGCAGAAGCACTAGATGTGCAAGTGGCGAGAGTTTCTCGTTCAGTCAGTCGTCTTGAACAACAGCTTGGCGTTTCTTTACTAAACCGCACCACACGCCGCGTTGAGTTAACCGATGAAGGTCGCCGATTTGTCGAGCATGTGCGCACCGCAATGCAGTACATTCAGCAGGCGGAAGAGTGCATTCTTTCATTAGGAGAAACGCCTCAAGGGACGCTGCGTGTGGATGCCGCAAGTCCATTCGTCTTCCATCAACTTGTTGACCTGATTAAACCTTTCCGTGAAGCCTATCCGCAGATTGAATTGGAGCTTACGTCCAACGAAGGTTTCGTTGATCTATTAGAAAAGCGCACCGATGTGGCGATTCGTATCGGTAAACTGTCTGATTCTACTTTGCATGCAAGAGCGCTGGGTAAGAGCGAGTTGTATTTGGTTGCCTCACCGGATTACCTCAAACACAGAGGGATTCCACAAAAGCCAACTGACCTTGCTCATCACGACATTATCGGATTCACTGAGCCGAAGATCCTCAACAAACTGCCATTAAAAGGCGCACCAGAGATAGAGCCAAATTTGCTTTCCAGTAACGGTGAGACCATTCGCCAACTGGCGCTAGCAGGCAATGGCATTGCGTGTTTGTCCGGTTTTATGGTGCGTAAAGACATGGAAGAGGGGCGCTTGGTGCCGATATTGGAATCAGACAAAATCACTAATACTGGTCGTGAACAGATCAACGCGGTTTACTACAAATCTTCATCCGTCTCATTGCGCATTTCCGCTTTCCTTGATTTCATCCAACCTAAGTTAAAGCTCTAATTAACCGTTCAATGGTTTGAATATGGGTGACTGGTTTCACATTTCAGCTCATTTGAAGCCGAGAACTGAACCAATGTTGTGCAGTGGCGCAAACTGTTTGTTGTTAAATTAATGTTAATATCGAATGGTGTGTCATTGATTAATAGCGAGCATGGATGTGCAAACACCTTTGAATCCCTTTATTCAAGCGAATGGATTACCTCAATTTGGTCATTTAGCATCGATTCCCGAATCACTTCAGTTGGATGCGTTTCAGTATCTTAATGAGTTGGACCTACCTGCATCGAGTTGGCGAAAGCGATTCGACTATAAACAGTTCCTGTTTGTCTCGATCGTGACAGAGAAATACATCATTGGTGTTGCGATTGCCGATATTCGCTATTTGGCGTCTGGCTTTTGCTATGTGTTTGATACAGAAACTCATGAGCTCGTTGAACAGCAGTGGCTAAAGCCGCTCAACATGGGTTATCAAACACAACCTTCTAGCTGGAACAGCCACGCCTATCTCGCTAACGATGCCATTCAATTCAAGATTGAACATGGACTCTGGCACATACAGCTTTCAACAGACCTTATTCAAGCTGATTTGAGGTTAAAACCTGAGTCAGAAAGCTTGCCGTTGATGCTCTGCACGCCAACCGCGTATTCCGGTTGGACCTACACCCAAAAACACAACGCGCTCGCTGTTCAAGGTGAAATGAGTGTGAAAGGGCAACCACAAGATTTAACCAACGCAGTCGCTGGGTATGACTTCTCTGCCGGGTATATGCGACGGGAAACCAGTTGGCGATGGGCGAGCATTAATCATCATTGTGAAGGTAAAAGGATAGGGCTGAACTTTGCTGCTGGAGTCAACGAAACCGGGCATTGTGAAAACGTGATTTGGATTGATGGTGAACGGCATTTGATGCCACCTGTCCAATTCGAATTTTCTCGCCTGCATCAAGAAGCGTCATGGAGAATTACCTCACAAGACAAGCGCATCGACTTGATCTTCAAACCTAAAAACCAACGCTCAGAGAAAAAGAACTTTTGGTTTTTAAAGAGTAACTTTCGTCAGTTTGTTGGTTACTTTTCTGGCTATTTGATTGATGGCAATGGTATTAAACACGAACTTGAAGAGGTGATGGGACTCACCGAAGATCACTACGCGAAATGGTAGGAACGGACTATGGAATGGTCACAAATTACGGAACATCCTGAGTTATTGTTGATGTTGCTCGCGCCAATATTCTTTCTCTGCATTGCTGCAGAATATTGGTTTGGACAGCGTGGTGGAAGATTACCTGAGAGTGCTCGATATTATTTACCCGAAGTGGTGTGTAACTTTGTATTGGCAGGGCTTCATCAAGCGACAGATATCTTAACAGGGTTGCTTATCGCCAAGCTGTACTTATGGTGGTTTGGTTGGCGCTTATTTGATATCGAGATGACGGTTTCTACCTTCCTACTGCTAATGGTTTTGCAAGACTTTTTCTATTACTGGTTCCACCGAGCAAGTCATCGTATCCGTTGGATGTGGGCAGCACATGTGGTGCACCACAGTTCAGAGCGCATGAACTTCAGTACCGCATTTCGTCAAAGCCTAATGTACCCATTGGCAGGCATGTGGTTGTTCTGGTTGCCACTGGTCATTATTGGTTTTGATCCTAAGTGGGTGGTGTTTGTTGTACTGCTCAATCTTGGTCTGCAATTCTTTGTTCATACTCAGTCGATTCGTTCTCTTGGCCCTTTAGAATGGGTCTTCAATACGCCATCTCATCACCGCGTTCATCATGGTGTGAATCGTCAATATATCGATAAGAATTACGCTGGCGTGCTGATCATCTGGGACCGCATGTTCGGTACATTCGAGCCAGAAGTTGAAACGGTTCGTTATGGCATCTCAAAACCTGTTAACAGCTTTAATCCTATTACCGTGACGTTTGCAGAATGGAAAGACATGTTCAAAGAAGTGACTCGTCCAAACTTATCTTGGCGTCAGCGCTGGCGGTGTTTGTTTGCGCCTCCGTCTGACACCTTGGAATAGCGGTTTCTTATGGTTAACTAAACGCCATACCATTTATTCTTGACAGTATTCGGTAATGTTGTTTTAATGCGTACGGTGTTTTGTAAGTTTTAAGGGACGGACGATGGCATTTAATCGAGTTTTCTCAATTGTAACGATGACCGCCGCTATGCTCAGCTCTGGGTACGCATACGCAGCACCTGCTTTTAGTGCAGATCAGCTGTGTAAAGCAGGGTTAGCACTGGCGATAGAAAAGCAGCCCCGCGGGATTAAAACGGCGGGAACGTCAGGTCAACGTATTTTGCTGGCTTTGAAAAATGGCAAAAATGATTGGGATTATCGCTGCACGGTAAATCGTCAAAATCGTACGTTAAAGATTGACGCTAGAGACTTGAAGCGAAATGACAAATACCTTGCTCAAGCCATACGTTATCGCGTCAATGAAGGGAAGCGATCGGTCGAAGTCACCATGAAGAAACGCGCTGGTGGCGGGCTGAAAAACGACACGTTCACGACACTTCAGTTGGATTAACCCCAAAGATATGGGGAACATTATAACGAAGACGCGCCCCTGTATTTTGCAGGGGCTTTTTTATGCCTGCAGTTTGGGGTAGCAAATACAAGAGATTGATTACAGCCACAGCGTGAAAGCAGTGAAGTAAGAATTTAAAGGATAGATTTGGGAAATCTGAGAAAAAGATTAACTTAAGGGAAAGCTTGGAGCGGGCAGCGGGAATCGAAAAAGGTAGACCTAAAACGATATACTTTATGTTGCCCTATACTCTCCGCTTTAGAAACTTCAAAGCGCTGAGAATTATGCTCTTAAGCCTTGTTAGTCATTTCCTTAAGAAGAGTTCGGCGCATTATAGCAGTAAGATCTCACATTGCAACAAAAAATAATTCTAGTAAAAACACCTTTCAAAATCAAGACATCTGCATCATACTTTAATACTTCTGTACTTTAAGGGATTATGATGGATTTCTTCAGTTTTTATTCAATCAAGTGGGTCAGAACCACCGAATACCCCAAGTTCGATATCCCTATCATGTTTTTTGATGGAGAGCCTGCAATTGGTGTTAACCAATGGATCAGCGGGATGATAAAGCAAGGAATCACTCCTTCATCACTAGAAGAAGCAATGAGAGCAATTGGTCATTTGTATAATTTCCATAAAGTGCTCACCATCCATGAAGGTGACGATTATGATACCAATCGACTAATTGAAAAGTTTCTTGATGCTAAGATGTTTGGGACAGATCAGTTCTGTACGTTAACATCCGATTCTTATCTCAAATTAGCCTTTCTTGGCTGGAAGCCCGTCAAAGCCAAAAGCATAAAAACAACGTACCTTCGACACATTAATGATTTTGATAAGTTTCAAAGTGCATTTCACGGTGCTGACAGGTTAAATCCTTCTGAAACTGTCTTTCTATCCTCTTATGAAAAGTACCTTGCCTTTAAACAACGTTCAGGTTGGGACGCTTTATTACACCTTTTCCCAGCTCAAGAGCATGAAAAAGAAGAATTTTCTATTTCTGTTCGAGAAGACCGAGTCCATAAGCGAGCGAAGCGCTTACAAGACAGAATAAATAAGTGTTTTCCCGCTGACCGTTTTATAGAGCTAATAGAGACCCTTGGCAATCCCAGAGATAAATTAGTGTTTTTGATGTATGGCGGAGGCTCTCTTCGAAGATCTGAACCTCTACATACCTTTTTTGATGATGTTATTGGTATCGATAACAATCATATGCTTCGAGTTCGCCTGGATGACCCGACTTATGGTGAAATCTCGTGGAAAGATTCTGATGGCAACATCAGGAAAACCACCAGAAAAGAATACATGGAAGAGAATTACGCGAATGAGCAGTTACCACCAAATCACCCACTAAGGCACCTACAAACCAGAGATCAGGTATTGAATCGTAATGACGGGTTGCATTCTGGTTTTAAAGGAATGACGTTTTTAGAAGCATCGTTTACCCCTTCGGAAGCATCAAGCAGAGATGGCGAAGTGTTCTGGTGCTCCCCAGAAATAGGTCGTTATGCCGCTAAAGTGTTTGAAGAATATATGAACACCTACATTTATCGCAACCCTAGTACAGGAAAAGCAAACCCTAATGGCTGGCCGTGGCATCCTTGGCTGTTCATCAAAATAACCGACGATGAGTATGGGTTGCCTCTTACGATATCCGCTATCAATGCCTCATTAAAACGTTCACTCGCAAAAATGGGGCTGGCAGGAAAAGGCTATGGTTTGCATTCATTAAGGCATTTATTCGGATTTTATTGCGCCACTGTGTTGAAGATAGACATCACAAAGCTTCAAGGGATGCTGCATCACAGTCAGATTTCCAGTACGCAGATCTACTACCACTTATCGGATGCTACCGTTCGTCACGAACTGCTACTTGCTCATCATAAGCATATTGGCGAACCATCCGATGTCCCATTAGACCTTCCTGCTGTGGCAGATTTCGACCAACACTTTAAATACCAGTATCCAAACAACTGGCTGAGATAATCATGACACCAGATATCATCATTAAAGATAATGCTCACTTACTTGAACTACACGCAGCAGGAACACTCTCAGGCGCTTTAATTCAAGTCCCTTCATTTAAAGAAAATGAAGATCCAATACTGGTAAATCTTTCCTCTAACTTACGCTTTCAAAACACGAATGCATCAGTGCTAATAGAGCATATTGAAAAAAATCTCATGGCTGCTTTTAAACAAGCGCTCATTCAACTCTCTTTAGATTTTTACCGTCAGTTTCATGCTAACAAGTCTAAATCTCGTAACTTTACTTTGATGTCAGCTACAGGAAACAAAGCTCTTGATGCTTGGTTGGCGTCTTATGCGGAGAAAAGTCCCGTAAAAAATAGAAAGTCATTGCGAGGCTATATTTTCAGTCTTACAACAGACGAAGTCGAAGAGGTCATTGGTAAGATCATTGATGAGTTGATGATGTTTGAAGCTTGGGCTGATGCGATCACAGAAGAAGCCTTGGCAAAGCTTGACATCAACCTTTTCCCTGCATTACTGCTAAGCAGAAAACACGCTATAAGCAAGTTGGGATGTGGTCACATTGCAGAACAAATACTATGGTGCATAGAGCAACTTGATGATGTTAAACGTAAAAAGACTGCCAATGACTTAATTTCAATACTAGGTGACGCTGACTGCTTATTGATTTTTAGTGGCGAACATCTGGCAGAAACCAATCGACGAAAGTCTTCGCTGTATCGAAATATCTACCTCAAGCTGCTGTCTTATGGAACCGTGACAAAAAGCTGGCTTCCCGCTTATTCGAAGAAAACACCACGACTACAATTTCGCGCTCTCGCTTCTAATGATATTGATAACGCAATCACGCAAGCTTTCAGTAGTGATCGTAAGTCTATTCTAACCTCTCTTTGGTCTCGATTTATCTTTTGCACATCCATCGGGCAAACGTTGAATTTTCCGATACAAATTCGACTACTTTGTGGCTATTTATTCGATGAGGATAGAGCGACAAGACTTGGTTATCGAAAGATAATGGAGCAGCTTACACAGTCCGTAGGGTTAGGATACCCTCTGGAGATGTGCGACACCATTTATAAGCAGCAAGACTCAAATTCATTACATTGGTATGAACGCTATAAGATGGTTGAAAGAAATGGCGCTGTTACTGTTGAGTCAGCAGCAGATATCCCTATCGGTGTAGTAGCGCAACCGCTGCCCGATGCATGGCAAGATGCTTTATCAATATTCCATCAACAAAAATTGACGTCAGATGGTTATAAATCTGACATCATGCATTTTGTAAAATGGGCGGTTCAATACCGTGGGGCGCTAAGCCCTTGGGATGTAAAGCCAATTGATTTATACACTCCCTCTCCATTTATAAATGCGTCTGAGTGTTATTTTGACTACATCAATAACACTCAAAGCGTCAAATCCAAGAAGACCAAAAGACACCGATGGGGGCTAGCAAAAAGTTTTTATCGCGGCGTAGCAAACACACTGAAGTTGGAAGAGCGAGATGTTGAATCACCATTTAAAAATCTACCCAAAGTAGACTTTACAGGTCGAGGAAGACGCTCAAAAACACCAAGAGCCAGAATCACGTCAATGGTTGTCGATAAAATGGTAGAAATACTTTGTGGCTTTGATAGCAAAGGTGTACCAACGTACCAGTGGGCAGAGCAAATTTCACTCGCAGCTCTTAATAGCCATCATGCCAAAGGGCGTACTGACCATTTCCTAGATCCAGAGTCTCAACAATATGTATTTTGCCCTTCCAGAGCCGCCTCTCTCGCTTTTTTGTTATTGTTGCCGATACGAGGCGTTCAGGCTCGTTGGTTAGATCAAGGCTACTTTGACCAAGAGATCTTTGACCCGACAACCAAAAGCTTTAAAGAAAACCTATCCCCTTTGAAGCATTTTGAAAGTGAATACCATCGAACACAATGGGATGTGAATGGCGGTGCCGTTGGCGTTTTACAACGCCCATCAAACCGATTGATGTCGGGAGATTCCGACTTTTCCATTTATATCAATACGAACAAAACTCAGATGTGGTCGCCTGATGAAAAAAATGGATATGAGATCCCTTGGCCTTACATATCTAATCCTCAACACACCTATGAGAAAAGCTTAAATCATCCATACAATGTATTATTTGAGCAACTTCAATGGCTTGAACAATATTCAGCCGATGCGCAGCCTCTAAGGTTCGACCATCTTCCATCCGATAGAGAGCGTATTACCAATGCCAGAAATGTCATGGCAAATGTTCCGTTTATACTGCCTGTATTCAGAGACTTAACAGAAACTGTCAGCTACAAACTCAGTGGTAAGCACATTATTACCCACCCACCGATCAGTAAGTATAAAATTGAACGCATTTTTGATGAGCTGTGTTTAGAAACAGAAAAGCAACTTCGACAAGAAGGGCTTGATGTCACGCTAACGGATGCGGATGGAAAATCTATCTTTGATATCCATACATTACGAGTAGCTGGGATTTCTCATTTACTCGATATTGGCGTGCCTTTACATATCGTCTCGGAGTTTATCGCTGGACACGCTTCTATTTTCATGACCTTGGGTTATAGCAAAGCAGAATCGGATGTCATAAAGGAAAGCATTCTGCAAGCAAACGAGTCCACGCCATACGCACCATCAGCCAGTGATAAAGTCCTGCTAGGACAAGACAAAAGACAACTATTTGCTCCCAATGACCATTCCTCAGATATTGATTTAAACCATCGAAATATCGCAACCTTCGCCCCTGTCGAGGGCGGGATGTGTCCTCTCGGTGGCAAAGGTTGCGCAGGATGCTCAGAAGGTATGCCTCACCCAGAGGAAGATAATGCATTTGTTCCTGTTCAGGGCGGGTGTGGTAATTGTCGATTCTGGCTAACTGGTTTTGATTTTTTGATTGAACAAATCATGGAGCTGAATCGAATCATGTTTGTTTTAAAAGAATCCAGTAAAGAAATCCAGTACCTCAATGAGTGTGTTGAAGAGATTGAATGGGCGCTAGAAGATGCCGAGACCCCTGAAGAACGACAAAGACTTAATGTCAAAATCACTTCTACTCAATCCAGCATTAAGGGTATCGAAGAATCGCTAATCCCTTTAATGAAGGCATGGAAGAACCGTTATCTAGCTGTGTTACAGTCGGAAGAACTTCGGGACACAAACGATACCGAGTCAGGCAATAAACCCGCCTTGATCGGAGATGTGAATATCACCGCCAACTTGAAGTCAGGTTCAGAGTATCAATTAATACACACGATAGTTGAACAAGCGTACCTTCTTCCGAAAGGCTCCGTTCCTATTCCAGAAAACCCAGCCAGGGCGTTACGAGAGTTTTTAGATACTATCGTGAGTCACCTTGATTCTTCCTTTTTGTTTGCACGGATCAAAGATAAACACTTAGCGAACAAAGGTGCTTTAAAACTCGCTGATTATTTGAATGAGCACTTCAGTCAAAGTGAGATAGCGGCCTTGTCTGACGGACGATTAATGGAGATCAGCCAACTCAAACTGGAGAAGGTCACAAAAGCCGCCAACTTACTTCAGTCAATGATCGATCAACAACTAACATTACCCAAAAATCAAAAAAGCCTTACGCATCATATGTTAGAGGAGAACATTTGAGATGACACAACAACTCAATGACATTGAACAAAAATTCAGAGATGAAGAAGAAGCACTTTTCGCTCAATGTGAAGAGAAGTGTGGTACGCCCATTTCGAAGATGTCACTCCGAAACATAAGAAAAGCAGCCAAAACCATGCTGGCTTCAGGTGCGAAAATAAACAACTCAACGATTGCCGCTTTCATCCAAAACGTTGACAACTCAGATCTGTTTGAAAAAACAGAGAAAGAGAGCGTTCCCCCTAAATATCAATCTATTGCAAATAATGTAAATTTTAAGGCGTTTATCTCCTTCTATGTGATTGAACAAGATAAACGCATGGGTGCTAAAAATAAGGCTCCAGTAAGTCAACGGAGCGAAGTGAGTTTTCCTGTAGATCAATTAGATCCTAAATCAAGAGCTTATGTCAGAACACTTCAAATGCAGGTGCAAGCTTTAGAGAATGAAAGAAAAGTATTAACCGCCAAACTACAGGAACAATCGAGAAAGCAACCCATTAGCCTTGCGCTCTCGCACCAAACGACTGCTAAAAAAGGGCTTCCGACATTAGAGGTAATTTCAGACACCTCAGCCGAAGATGCTCTGTTCGCTCAGATAATATCAAAGTTAGTTAATCTACCAGAGCAGTTTCCTGAATACTTCCAAACCGAAACTCGAAATGAAAAAACGGTGTTAAAAATCGTCAGCAATTCTCGGAAGCAAGTCCTGTTTCGCAGTGACGAATGGAAATACATTACTGATGCTTTAACGGGACGGTCTCATGAGTGATTTTGGTTTAACAGAAGATGCCGACAAAAAGCTCTCTAGTGGCGATAAAAATGCCTCAAAATTCGAAACGTGGTTAAGTAGCAAAACTCCATTGGACGCCAATGGTTGTAAGATTTACGACTCTAAAACTTGGCTGCCACTTGTAAATGCTAAAACACATAATCTCGCAAGAGCGGAGCTATCCGCTCAATCAGGCGTAGGGCTTTCGGCATTGCGGCAAAACCCGAAAATTAAAGCATTGCTGGAAGAGCTAGAAACAGAGCTTAGAGAGAAAAATATTCTGCCCGCTCTCACGGAGTCAGGCAAAGTCGCTCAGGATTCACCGAAGAAATACGATCAGGGCGCTTCTCAGCGCCATGTGGATACAAATCGACTCAGAGAGCTTGAAGAAGAGAACCAGCGCCTTAGAGCTGAATTAAAGCGCTTTGAAGAGCTAAAAGAAATCATGAGCGAAATGGGTATGGGGGTGGAGCTATGATGACCGCCTATATGGAGATAACAGCTATCCATTTTGAAACCAGCAAAGAAGCTCAGTTCACAGGAATCTTCATACGCAAATCACAACCTGAAATGGTCTCAGCCAAATCTTATGTGCTGGTTCGCTGCCCTGTGAATGTCATGGATTTTGCCCCTTCTGAAGGTCAATGCGTTCAGATCACGGGAGATTTCGTGATAGTTGATGACTTGCGAGGGCATTATCAACTTAAACGCTTTGACTTCATCAATCCAAAGCGTGTGAAGCTGGTATTGCCATCAGCCTCCAATGAGTTTGTGAACTTTATTTCGAAAGAGCGTGATTTTGTTGGTATTGGTATAAGTAAAGCCAAAGAGTTGTGGCGCACCTATGGTTCGAGAATCTTTGAGATCCTTGAGAAACAACAACTGAACCCGTTACTGAGTATTCTCACCGAAAAATCGGCGGTTGCACTCATTGCAGGCTTTGAAAAATATCAAACCCTAAAGTACACGGAATGGTTTTGCTCTCATGGTATACCGCCTGCGATACAGCAAAAGCTCTTCAAATATCATAAAGATACAGTCGTTGAAGAGTTAAAGGACAATCCCTACTTACTTGTGACCTTCGGTATGAACTTCAAAGATGCCGATGAGATTGCTCGCTCTTACTTTCATATCGAACGCCACGCAGATATCCGATTTATTGCTGCGATAGAGCAAACGATACGTAACCATACCCGCTCAGGGCATACGTACATGACAAAGGGAGAACTAAGAAGCAAGTTGTTTGATATAATGCGCAGCTATGACGTTGTCGATAAAGCCATGCAAGTGGCAGGACATAAATTATCCTTCCGCATCGACCCTGATACCCAACACTATCATCCTGTAGGGATGTACGTCACAGAAGCGGTGATCGCAAAAAGGTTAGTGAAGCTCGTCACCTCTGAAGCTAAGTGGAACTACACAACTGAAACGGCAATGCATCAAGCCATCAATGAATTACCTTTTACGCTCGCAAATAAACAACAGCTTGCAGTCAAAGAAGCCTTGTCACACCACATTTCCATTATCACTGGCGGTGCAGGTACAGGAAAAACCACCATACTAAAAACGGTTTTAAAAGCTTACTCCGCATTGAAATACAACATTTATCCGATGGCACTCTCTGGCAGAGCCGCGATGCGGCTGCATGAATCAATCGAGCTACCAACATCAACGATAGCAAGGTTTTTAAGAGAGCCACCTATCGGCGCAGGCAAAAACCTTATTGTTATCGATGAAGCTTCTATGCTTGATCTGCACACCATGTATAAGATTGTGACGCATTCAGATCCGTCAGTTCGCTTCTTGCTTGTCGGAGACCGTGACCAGCTACCGTCCATCGGCTCAGGTTTAGTGCTGTCTGACATGATTGATTCAGAGCTTATTTCTGTCGTGAAGCTTGATATTGTGCAAAGGCAATCTGAATCCTCTGGAATACCCGAATACTCAAAATCAGTCAATGATGGGATCGTACCGCTAGAGTTGAGTACAGGATGCATTCATTTTCATCCCGTCCGTGACGAAGATATCGTGGAGACCTGTACAAGGCTTTACTCAGAGGCTCCCTCAGACAGTCAAGTGGTCTCTTCCTCAATAAAGATCACTTCAGAAATTAACGAATCCTGCCAAAAGATGGTAAATCCTGATGGCGCAGCCATGTATGTTCATATGTACAGTAATGAAAAACTAGAGACAGACTTTAGAATCAATGACCCTGTGATATTTACCATCAATGACTACCAAGCAGGCGTTCAAAACGGCACGCTTGGCGTATTAGAAAGCATTGAGTCAAGAGGGAATCACCTAGGTCGAGTAAGAACGGATGACGGCAAAGAGGTCAACCTGACCAGAGCACTCTTTGATTCGTTGAAACGCGCCTACTCGATCACGCTACATAAAGCGCAAGGCTCTCAATTTAAACGAACCATAGTGGCATTGGATGGCGCACCAATGGTTGACCGTGCGTGGTTATATACTGCGATAACTCGAACAGAAGATGAACTGCATATCGTTGGCTCCGAAGCGAACTTCAAAAAAGCAGTAACGAGCTTGAGCGCACGGTACAAGCGCAGAACTTGGCTGGACAAGCTGATCCACGAAGAGTACCTCTATGCCACCAATCAAAGAGAGAGACCTGTCGTCACACTTCGAAATCAATGGCAAAGAGTGAGTTAATCAATATCGTAGCTGCTGCGTTCACGCAGCTTGCGAAGCCTTTTAACTCGCAAAGCTCCAAATACAAGCCGCGATGTAGAAGGCTAAGCTGACATAGCCAAGCCCTTTTAACGCTAAATCATAGAGGTGCTCGTTATTCCTCTTATCGTAGTGATCCACGACAATAATGATACAGGCGATAGCAAGCATCACAAAAGAGCCAAATAAAACATAAAGAGAATCACCGACAAAAGTAATGCCATGCCCTCGTTTGGAAGGTAAGTAAATTTCTCCGTGGTTAATACCAAACAAACCATAGAGCACTAACCCAGCCGCAATCGATAGAAAGAGAATCCGAATATTTTTGGGGATAACATTCGGCTTATAAGGTTTACTTTTCTTAATAAACTCATATTCACCATTTCGTTTGTTTAGAAAGGACTTCTTCACAAACAGCTTCATGATGAACTCTTCTTCCTGTGACGTGTAGTACCCCGTATTCAGCTTTGAAAACATTGCCTTAGCAACTTCAGGGCTTATATCTTCTTTACCCTGATACAATATCTTCCGTTGCTCAAGGTGAAAGTAAAGGCGATTCAGCATCTGCTTATATTACCTAGTCATTTTAAGTCTGAATATCGTCGTCACCGAGTCAAGTCGGAGTTACTGATTGCAAATGACATCTCGACCATAGCTATCAACTTCTTCTTGAGTGGCAAACATCACGAATGAGCCACAAGGAATACGTAGAGCATTTGGATCATCATATGCCGCATAAGTTGAGTATGTATGCGTAGCAGTGTAGTAAATTGAACCACCCCAGATTGTTGCACACAGAGCTAGAAACCAAAGAACACTTGATTTATTTCGCCACCGCGCTGGAATCCAATCCCATAGTTGCTCGCTATGGAATGTTTTTCGATACAGGTCATAGTTAGCCCACTGGGAGCACAAGCACGCTGATAAACTCCAAAAAACCACATCAGGAATGACGACACCACTGACAAACTCAATTCCTGCTAGAGCAGCTATCCAAAGCATAGATAAAGAAAGAATTACCAAGCCTTTTAGATGCATACGCTTATAAAAGTAGTATATAAAACCACCAAAAAACGCAGCAAAATTAGAAATAAAAGAGATACGTTCTTTAAAAGACAATGCCCTATATGCTTCACTCTTCAGAATCAAAGCATGGCTGAGTTCATCTGCCCCTAGATTTTTCAATAGATGAAAACGGCGCTTCCACTTATTACTAACATCTAGGTCATCAATTGCATTTATACTATCTTGCAAACTATAAAACCTTTCTCGAATTAAACACCAAGCGTTGTTCACGCCAAAAATAAGGCTCAGCGTCACCGTGAACCTTCTCTGAGTAAGAACTCTTTCCTACCTAAAACTTTTCACACTGGCTGACATCTAGAACGTAGTCTCGAAGTAAATTCTTTTTGTAGCCGATCTTTTTCGGGCAAAGCACATAGCCGTTATCAGGAATGATCTTGTGAAGTAAGATGATGTTAGACACGAAGGAAAAACCACCGCCGATGATTGCTACTATAAGAAAAAACTTCTTTATATTTCGCAGAGTAAAATAACGCATTTTCATTGGCTGCGGAGTTAACGTTATTTCAGCTTGTTTATACCAAACGTATGTAATTAAAGGTAAAGATAACAGCGTGGTTATGCCAAGAATAGAACCAGACACTCCAAAGATTATTGACATAAAATATAGCGGATCAGCAACTAATTCCGATGAAGGATTAAAAATTTGTACAACATAAAATTGCCAATAAACCCACCAAGTAATAACCGAAATTGCGAATGCAGTTAAAACAAAAGCGATACAACCTATTTTATTCGCCATCGAATTCATCAACGACAGCCTCCACTAGTCTTTTCTCAAAATCAGTCTCTTTATCAATAAACCATACCCCAAAAGCAGAGAAAGCAAGGATACTTAAAGATACGGGAACCGTTACAGGAAGTGATAACAATCCTGCTCCAAATGCGACGATTTTACCCAAAACTAAAGCAGTACCAGCAACACTTACCGCATGAACCAAAAGCTTAGCTTCATCAACACCTAATTCTCTTAGTGTATAGTCATCGGTTAATAGATATTTAAGACCATTGATCCCTGAGCCAAGAAGAAATTCGGCTGGGGCGTAAGTTTTCACGTAACGGGTCATGCCTTTAACTGAATCAAGAGCACCCATTCCCATTTTCACCACTTGAGGGTTATCGGCACGGAAGACGCCACCATGCAAAATTGTCTGTTTAAACTTATCGTAATTATTTAAATAGAGATACTCGACACCATCGATGTTTTTGACAATAGCGGTCACACCCAAGCCACCAAGTGCTTTGGCAGTTTCTCTGGCATTATATAACCCTGTTAGCGAGTCTTTGACGGTCTTAACATCACCATTGAAGTCCCAAATCTCAAACAGTTTTTTCCACTCTTCAGGCGTAAAGATCGCGATCTCTGCTGTCTGGCTGCGATAAATCACCTCTATCTGTTTTTCACCTTCTTTAGCAAGGAAGTTATAGGCAGGCCAATACGTGTGAGTGGCGTTGATAACAGGAGTGTTAGCCGACACGCTTTGATCTTGGGAAATATTAACCAACTTATCATTGATGGTCGTATGTTGATATTTTCCCCATACATCACCTAAAGAATGGGCTTTTTCAATGGTTTTTATCGGATGTGGTTGATCCGATATGCTGCATTGTTCTGGTGCTTGCCACTCCCTTACTTGAAGTTTATCGCCGACTTTTAGCGATAATGGGTCTTGTTCATAAAGAGGATTTAGTGTCAGTAGTTCCTTGGGAGCAAGTCCATACTGAGCTGCAATATCTGTCCAAGTTTCGCTTTGCCCTGTATCAACGTGAGTCTTAACTGTGTGAGTTGGGGCTGACTTTTCTTTAAAGTCGCTTTGTGACTCAGTATCTTTTGGACGCTCCAGAAGATCTGTTTGTCGAATAGAAACGAGCTGTTCAATATCTAATGTAACTGCGTTCTCTTCAAGCCATGCATGGTTAATATTTGCTAGCTCTTCAGATGTCAGTTTTTCAGTTCTAAAAAGAATATGTTGAGGTGGCAGCGATTTCTCTTCTAGCTTATAAGGCAATAAAATAGAAGTGTAATGATGGTCAGATAATAGTTCATCAGACAAAAAGAGGGCTTTTGAACGAGTCAGATAAAAAGACCAACGATCATCACCCGCCACTTTGTATTCTTTGGCTAATACTCCATCAAGGAAGTGGTAATAGTAACCATGTGTAGCCCAAGCTAAGCCGCTTTCTGAAACTTGCACCATTAACTTAACAGGGATGTACTCAGCATGTATATGTGATGAGTTAATAGGCTTCGGTGTGATAGTTTGCTGAGTAATATGACCAGCATCAACAAATACATCATGAAGTAAGCTCTTTTCTTCATTGGATAAGCACTTAGCCGAAAGTAACACCTCACTCTCTTGCGTTGCTTTTTTAGTCCAACTCATGACTTTAGGCTCGTTCGATGTTTTAGCCAAAGACCAAACTCCCACCTGAAGCTGATTTAGTTCTTCAAGTGTACAAAGTATTTTAATATTACACTCATGGGTAGGTGTTGGCTCTGGTGTGTCTTTTACCCGTTCTGTCGATGGCGTGTATTGAGGGACATCATCCAAAACAGGTTTATAGCCTGCGCCTCTAATTCTTACCTGATCGAGTGGTTTCTTCATGCTTCGCTGCCTGATAACTTCCTAACACTCCAACATACTGGTTTTACGAGAAAATTAGAATAGTCATATTCACCAATTAGTTAGGCAAAAGGCATTTAACATTAGCGTTGTTCAATAAAGGTTCTCAGTATGATGATCATTACGGTACTTTCTGAGGTGAACCACATTTTCTTACCTATCAGATAGGTATGAGCCAAAGACAGGATGTCATTCCACTATCATTTAGAGATTGATAAACCTATATGATAGATTTATCTTATAACTATGTTAATGATAGAGGTATGTGCATTATGGCGATATACGGATATGCAAGGGTTAGTACCTTAGAGCAGAACCTTGAACAGCAGATAGCGTTGCTTAAATCGACAGGTTTTAACTTCGACAAAATCTTTAGTGAGAAAGTCAGTGCTAAAAATACAACTGACCGAGAGCAGTGGCAAAGGCTGATGGATTCACTAAAGCCTCAAGATCAGATTGTCACTCAATCAATCGACAGACTGGGTCGTTGCACTCGTGATGTGCTCGACTTAATTGATAGATGCAAATCTGACGGGATCAAAATTTTCATTGCCGACTTAGGAAGTATCGACATCACCAGTGCGACTGGTCAATTAGTTGTCACCACTCTTTCAGCCGTTGCCCAAATGCAACGTGAGCAAATGCTAGAAAAGCAGTTCATTGGCATAGAGAGAGCAAAGGCAGAAGGAAAATACAAAGGTAAACAACAAACTCAATCGACGATAAACAAATGCATAGAAGCGTTGAAGTATGTTGAAAAAGGGATGAGTAAGGAGAAAGCAGCGAAGGCTGCTGGGATAGGAATTGCCACACTTTACCGCTATATCAAACAAACCAATCGCGGATAGCGACAGGAGTGCCAACCGTTCACCCGAAGCAAACTTTAGGTAACAGTGTAGAGCATGACTTCAAATACAGCATCACACGAGATATGACTATATTTCTAGTATTGATAGGGAGAGAGTAGTAGCTGATCGAGCTAAAAGGAAAAAGTGTACTCTGAGCGCGTAGCGAGAATCGAACTCGCAGCATCAGCTTGGAAGGCTGAGGTATTACCATTATACGATACGCGCTCAGAGTACACTCATAAATCTGGAGTGACTAATCAAATTGTCTATGCTCTAGAGTAGAGCATAAAGTAAGGTCATTTTCAAACTAAAAGTAAATATACTTTAGCTTGCCTTACTTGCGGTGTCCTTCAAGCCCAATAAGATAAGCAATTCACTCACTCACCTGTTAGTTAAAGTATGATTTTGGGTCTACATTTATCGAACCCGCATCATCAGCTTGGAAGGCTGAGGTAATAGCCATTATACGATGCCCGCGCATCGATAGGACTCATCCAATATGCCAGATTAAATTCAAAAGAAAAGTCTTTTTTGCTCAATGAGTTGCTTAATGAGCAAATAAATACCAATTCGCTCAAAAAGCGCACGATGACGTTGGCGATAGGTAACTCCAAATATTGATCTGTTTTCTTTCTCAGGCAGTTATTTACTCTGTTCTTCGTCTCTCTCGCGTCTTGAATTTGAACACTTGGCATTCATGGTCAAGACTAAATGTTGAAATGATTCAATTTTTTCCCACACACGTAAAAACGAATACCACCATTTGCCGAGAGAGACCGGCACGATAATACAGAGGAGAAAGGGTATGTGGAAAGGTTTACTGGCAACACTGTTTGCTGTCTCGGTAACGGCTTGTACAACAGTGACGACAGACGTCGACAAGCAAGCGGATTTCTCATCCTACAAAACGTTTGATTTTGGTGAGCAGTCTGAAACCCCAACCAGTTTGGACGCACGAAGAATCGAGCAGGGATTGGCTGCTCAACTGGAATCAAAAGGATTGTCGCGCGTGCAAAGCGGCGGTGACCTTTATGTGCATCACGACATCATCAAAGAGTCCGAATTGGTGTCATCGAGTTCTAGCTTTAGCGTTGGTTATGGATGGAACAGCTTTGGCGTGATCACTTCTAGCCCTGAGCGTTATAAAGAGAAGAAGTACGGCAAGCTTGTTGTTGAACTTGTCGACACCAAAGCCAATCAAGTGGTGTGGAAGGGTGTTTCTAGCCGCAAGTTAACCGAATCAATGAGCACGGAAAAGCGTGACGAGTTAATCTCGGAAGAAGTGACGAAGATGTTTGAAAACTACCCCTACGGTAAAAAATAAATAGAAGGATAAATTTTCATCAAATAGCGCTAGCAAAGGTTTGCAAAACTCTCTTTTTACTACCGATTGAGAATTTGAATTGCAAATTTGCACGCACGGAGTTACAACAGCGTATTGTTGTGGTTTAGGTGAATTCTGTGCGTGCTTACTTAGTCTGTGTATTAGGGCTTTTTGTTGCGCTGATGGCTTTTGGTTTGAGTCAGGCTTCACCGTCGCCAAAACTTTCCCTCGCGGTCAGCTACACCTCTTCTTTGATTGATGGTGAAGCGCATCTTGAGAAAGCACCATTCTCACCATCTCGTAAAATTGCCGCCAGCTTATTCAGTCGAAACGCATTGCGCGTTAACCATTCCAATACATCACCAGAATCTGATGACTTTGATGTAGTACCTGCGCGTTGGCTAACGGTAGTTGCGGATTCTAATAAACGCTTTGTATCTAAAGTGGCTATGCCCGTTATTGATGTCTTTTATCCTCGCTCGAAATATCGACTTGGAACAGGGCAAGAATCTAATCTCATTTATCGCTTCATGCATGCTAGGTGATGCCTATTCATCTGTTTTTAAATTTAATTGTGATGTTTAGGAGTTTGCTATGTTTGATTCGATTACTCAGGTGCTGTTTGCGTTGTGGCACCAAGACTTTACCGCGCTAATGGCGCCGGGTAGTGCAGGGTTGATTTACTTTGTAGTTGGTGCACTTATTTTCCTTGAAAGTGGGTTTATCCCCGCAGCCCCATTCCCGTGTGACAGCGTGGTAGTACTTTCTGGTACATTGGCAGCGGTTGGAGTGCTTGACCCAGTTATGATCATGTTGGTGATTGTTGTCAGCGCAGCAATGGGCAGTTGGGCAGCATATCTGCAAGGTAAATGGCTAAACCGCTTGCCGAAAGTACAAGGCTGGGTGAATGCAGTACCAGCGAAGCGCTTAGAACAAGTGGACATGTTGCTGGGTAAGCATGGTTTGATTGCGCTGTTTTGTGCGCGTTTTATTCCGGTGGTGCGCTCGTTGCTGCCATTGATGATGGGATTACGTGTGAACCGAGTTAGTAAGTTCCATTACTTTGCGTGGCTCAGCGCGATTCTTTGGACACTACTACTGTGCGGTCTTGGCTTGTTGCTACCATTGTTGCCAGAAAAGCTAAACAAGATTGTGACCATGGGATTGATGGCTGCACCGGTTATTACCCTAACCATTGCCATCATGAGCTTTGTATTGGTGAAAGTGCGTAAGGCTTGGAGCAAATCAAAAACAACTCCGCAACTGCCATAATTGTTCTGGTAAGAAATTTGAAAAGCAAAAAAAGGCGCTATCACAGCGCCTTTTTCTGTATTTACATTGCTTGCAATGAGCGCGAATCAGTAACCGATGTTGTAAAGGTATTCGCCTGCTTCCTTACACTCAGTTTTGTAGAACTGTTCCATCTTCGTTTCATCCATGCCTTGTGCTTTGAACTCAGTCTCCGCAGAAGACAGTTGGCTGAATGTATAGCCGCGCTCAGCCATTAAGTAATGACGAAACATAGCACGATGCTCAGGAACGGCTGCACGAGCGTTAGAAGCATTTGCACACTCTAGAAGCGCACTATTACTCATATCTTCAGGTTTTGCTGCTTGTGACGTCGCAGCGAATAAGGTTGTTAGAGCCAAAACGGCGATAGTCGCGATTTTTTTCATAATCAGGATCTCGAGTTAATTCAGGGTAAAGATGAGATCATCCTTGGCTAGTACTGAAGGTATCCGTATTAATGTCAGTACAGTCAATGTGCGAGCTAAGCGTCGCGACTGTGTTTAAACACGTAAAGTAAATTGGCTTGCTTCCACCCCGGAAGATGAAATGCACTTTTGCTTGCCGATAACTGTGCACGACTTGGCAAAGGTGTGGCTTTGAGTGCGATATCCAATAAGGGTGGGGACAAAAAAGCGACCAGAAGGTGATACTCGGGTAGGACGCTCAATGTCAATTCGCCATCGTTGCCAGAAGCTCGACGACAAGGCAGTAGACCTAACAGGTCGCGCTTTAAGTGGCGGTAGTAACCATCAGGGCTCCAAGCGTCACGAGTATTCCAAACTCGATAAGGGACTTTTAACTCATGATAGTCATGTTGCGTAAGTTTGTAGAACGTATCGGAAGCGGTGTAGTTGGTATCTGCAGATTCATGATTTTGCGCAGCAGACATCTGCCCTGAAAACAGGGAGAGTGACAACAAAAGCAGTAGGCGAAATACGTGAACCAAAACTAACCCTAACACAAGATGGAATCGACATTCGTTTGCTGCCAATTGGTGGCGCTTGCGTATACTAGCGACTTGTTAACAGGATGAACAGTTTTTTGTCTATTAAAAAAGGGAGCAAATCTGCTCCCTTTTTGAACTTGGTAAAAGCTGCATTAAGCACTTGCGTAGATAACGCTGCCACCTTTAATGGTGTCAATGATTTCTCGCGATAACTTTTGCGGCAGTGCTGGGCAACCCCAACTGCGACCAAGATAGCCATTTTTCTTGATAAAAGAAGGGTTTGCGTAGTCTGCGCCATGAACCACGATGTAACGCTCACGTGCCTTGTCGTTGACACCAGATGTTAATCCATCGAGTCGCAGCGAGTATCCGTTAGAACCATAGTAAGTGGTATCAGTTAAAAACGTACCTAAAGAAGTCTTACGGGAGTTCACTACGTTAGAAAACTTTGTCGCAGTCTTTTTACCACTATTTACGCCGTGAGAAACATAGGTATTAAAGATAAGTTTTTTCTTATCTAAATCGACCACATAAAAGCGTTTTTCTGTAGAGGGTTTACTGTAGTCGATGATGGTTAATACTGGCTTTTTACGGTCATGTGCTTTTTTGTAAGCTAAAAATGCATCGTTGAATAAACTGAAGTCGATGACCCCTTCCAAATTGGCTTCTTTAAATGTCTTTTCAACAAGTTGCTTGGTAGCTTTAGTTTCAGTTGCTTTCGCTGATGAGTGGTGAGCAAAGGCAAAAGGTGAAACCGTAAGCGATGTCCATATCAATAATAAAAATAGCTTTTTCATTTGTACTAAATAAAACTCTTGGTGTAGCAAATTCAGCGATTGCGTCTTGCAGTCGTTAATACAGCATGCACATCAATTTAATTCTATTCTCAACGTTTCCTATTATGCGTAGTGACACGTATTACCGAACCATTTTTGGTATTTGGTAGAGTTCTGCCAACTAACTCGCTGAAATTAATCAACATTGAGAGGTTAATCGATGACTTTAAAAATCTTCAAGACAAATACTAGCCGATTTGGGTAATTAATAAAACTGTGTTTACCGTGATTTACTAAGCAGTGGTGCTAATAAAACGTCGTTTAATTATAAATGAAATAAAAATACCGTTTGAATTCAATGTATTTATTTCATACTTAGCATTGTGCAAAATTTTTTTAGACTGTGATCCTAGTCGTAACAAATCATTACCCGGCTACAGACAATTGATAGATTAAGCGAATACCTAATTCTGCATATTCAACTAAACGTGTAGCTAGGTTGTTGTATGTGGTCAATTTATTGACTATTGCTGTTCACATCATCGAAATGATTTATGTTAGTTTGCTAGAAAACTGTTATCAAAGGGCGATGAAGATGGAAGTTCATGAGTGTGTCTCATTTATCTTAGTTAAGGGCGATCAAGTGTTGCTGGAAACTAGAGCAAAGGACAAGGAATCTGACCCTGGGGCAATAGCAATACCCGGCGGTCATATGGAGTTTAACGAAACGCAACAACAAACGTTGTTTAGAGAATTGGAAGAAGAGCTCAATATCAAGCCACTTCAATATGGTTATTTATGTTCTTTATATCACCCAACTACAGAACTGCAATTGATTCACTATTATGTGGTGACCAATTGGAAAGGTGATATTCAGAGTTTAGAAGCGGAATCTGTTAACTGGTATCCAATAATAAATGCACCAGTCTCGACGGAAGTCGATCGCGTCGCATTAAGTGAATATCTTCGATTAAATACAGCGCTAAGAACCGTGTTTAATAGATGAAGTTCCATAAATAATATTTGTGACGAGTAATAATGTTTTTGATTGAATTGTAAATATCGAAAATATTCGAACTATCTTGTGAACAAAATATAGCGGATAAATACTTTGCGAAAACTTGATCAAAAATAAACTTTGCTTTCAGTTGGTTATGCTAGTTTCTGCAAAGGTAAGTTGAAAAAAGGGAAGTGTATGTCGAAGTGGTTAGATTGGGCAAAGCAGCTCCAGGCTATTGCTCAAGCAGGGGAAGCATACAGTAAAGATGCTTACGATCTAGAACGATTCAAAATGGTAGAAGACATCGCTCATCAGATGTTTGCTGACATCAGCGATAAGTCAGTTGCCGATATTCAAAACTTGTTTATCCCTGAAACGGGTTATCCTACGCCCAAAGTCGACCTACGTGCTGGGGTGATAAAAGATGGCAAGATACTTCTCGTAAGAGAGCGCGAAGACGGAGGGTGGACGTTGCCTGGTGGTTGGGCTGACGTATGTGAAACGCCAAGTAGTGGGGTGGTGCGCGAAGTGTTGGAGGAGTCTGGCCTCGTGGTTGCGAAACCGAAGCTGATTGCGATTCGCGACAGAGCCATGCATGACTATCAGCCGCCTTATCCATTCCACATCTACAAGATGTTCTTTTTGTGTGAATACGTTTCTGGTGAACCTAAAGAGAACATTGAAGTGTCGGAAATCGATTTCTTCGCGCAGCATAAGATTCCACCACTTTCACAGAGCCGAGTTTTACCAAGAGATATTGAAATGGTCTTCGATGCTTTTTACAGTGAAGATTTTCAAGTACACGTCGATTAAGGAAGAAAATGAAAACGATAGGTCTAATTGGTGGTATGTCATGGGAATCCACTTCGAACTATTACCAAATCATTAACCGTGAGGTGAAAGCGCGTTTAGGCGGTTTACATTCAGGAAAAGTCTGTTTGTACAGTGTCGATTTCGCTGAAATTGAAACACTTCAACATCAAGGTCGATGGGACGACACGGCTACGATTCTCTCCCAAGCAGCAAAATCGGTGGAAGCAGGCGGTGCGGACTTCATTCTGATTTGTACTAATACCATGCATAAAGTCGCGGACCAAATTCAGCAAGCTGTCAATGTACCGCTTGTTCATATTGCTGATGCGACCGCTGAGAAGCTGGTGGCGGATGGCATTAAGAAGGTTGGTTTGCTCGGTACGCGTTTTACCATGGAGCAAGACTTCTATAAGCAGCGACTCATCGATAAATTTGGTATTGATGTCGTCGTACCGAGTTCAGATGACCAAACGATTGTTCATGAGGTTATCTATAACGAGCTGTGCAAAGGAGAAGTGCGTGAGGATTCTCGTCAACAGTACCTCACTATTATCGATAAGTTAGTTGAAGAGGGCGCTGAAGCGGTCATTCTTGGTTGTACTGAGATTGCGATGTTAGTTGAACCTCAACACACAGACGTGAAGCTTTACGATACAACAGAGATTCACGCTAAGGCCGCTGTGGAAGTTGCGCTGAATGAAGCGTAATTCTCTACAGAATTGAACGACAGGATTAAACCACTCAAGGAAGAGTTATGAATTATCGATGCGGACAATGTCGCCAGTTTACGAGACAGAAGAGCAGCGCTGATATTTGCGGGGCTTGGGGTCATCCAACGGACGCGAACCGTGCAGCTTGCGATTATTTTATGCCGACGATCCGGGTTAAAGATCGTGTGGTTTCTCCTTTAAAAAGTAAAAATGGCTAAGTCGTTCTCATTAATTGAGAATTTCTTAATCAATCAGTATTAGTCGATTGATACAAACGATTGCTCTCTTGGGGATGTATTGTATAATTTGCGTCGCGTCACACTTTGGTGGCGCATATTTCATTTCAGGATTCCCATGTTGAAGAAATCTCTTGCTCTAATGCTTGCTGCGTACTCACTTCCTTCCGTTGCAGGTTCGACCATCGGTATTGTCGGTGCGATGGATGTCGAAGTTGAAGCGCTATTACCAAAAATCCAAAACCAACAAGTAAAGAAAATTGGTAGCCATCGCTTTTACACGGGTGAGCTTGAGGGCAAAACCGTTGTCGTGACGAAATCTGGTGTAGGTAAGGTCAATGCGGCAATGACGACCACTCTTCTGATCGAATCTTTCGGTGTTGACCAACTGATCTTTACGGGTATTGCTGGTGCTAGCGACCCTAAATTGGATCCACTCGATGTAGTGGTCTCTACACGTTTGGTTCAACATGATGTTGACCTAACCGCATTCAATATGCCGAAAGGTCTACTGCCTGATTACGAAGAGCGTTACTTCTACGCAGATAAAACACTGCAAAAATACGCATTTGATGCAGCCGTTGATACGCTTGGTAAAGAGAGTGTTTACCGTGGCGTTATCGCATCTGGTGACCAATTCATTGCAAGCAAAGTGAAGGTGACAGGTATCTACCAAGAATACAACGCAATGGCTGTGGAAATGGAAGGTGCTGCGTTAGGCCAAGTAGCAGATGCGTTCAAAGTACCTTATGTGGTTATCCGTACGATTTCAGACAAAGCAGATGGCTCGGCAGATGTTGTCTATTCAGATCTTAAAAAAGCAACGGCCGACAACTCAGCAAACATTACCCTTAATATGCTAAAGCGCATGTGAGAAAACGTTCACTAGGCTAAATAGTCTTTTGAGAACACAAAAAAGCAGCACACGCGGTGCTGCTTTTTTTGTTGGGTTTCAATTGCTCTGTAATGAACGATATAAGCCGTTAAGCTACGCAATATCAGAACGAGTGAAAGGTTGGTCGTTAGCTGATTTCCACCACTGATCAAGCTGCTCTTTGTTCATGGGCTTACCAAACAAGTAGCCTTGCATGAAGTCACAGCGATATGAAGATAGCCATTCGTGCATCACGTTATGCTCAATACCTTCTGCCGTTACCTTCTTATTTTGCGCATGGCACAGTTCAATGATTGGTTTGATAACGTGGCCGTTGTCAGTGTTCATCAAGGTGAGCAGAAATTCTCGGTCGAATTTGATTTTCTGAACGGGGTACTGAACCAATTGCGTTAATGAGGTATAACCTGAGCCAAAGTCGTCAATCGCCAGTTTATAGCCAAGTTGGGCTAGTTCATCGAGCAGAGCAGTACCTTGTTGGTCTGCGGCGAAGGTTTCTGTTATTTCCAACTCAATACAGTAAGGGGGCACACCGTTTTGCTTCGCTTTGTCGTGGATGAACTCGGCCATCGATAGGGAGTTCAGCTCTGCTGATGATAGGTTAATGGATAAAATGATGTCCTTGCCAAAAATACTCTTAAGCTGGTGGTATTCTTCCATTGCGTTCGCAAATACCCAGCGGTCGATTTTCTCGAACAACCCGGTTTGTTCCGCAATAGGGATGAATTCCTTCGGTGGAATTGAACCAATTCCTTCCGCTTCCCAACGTAAGAGAACCTCCAGCCCCTCGATTTCATTGGCGTGACTGTTCATGTATGGCTGGAAAACCAAATGGAATTCGTCTTCCACATTGGCTTTACGCAAAGCGCGTTCGATCTGGCTACGGCGCTGAGCTTCAATATTGAGCGCCGCGGAATAGTAGGCGTATCGGTTTTTTCCGCCGCGTTTTGCTTGGTACATCGCCGCATCTGCACTTGAAAGCAACTTGGCAATATCAGCGCCATCTCTTGGATATTGAGCAATACCAACACTTGCCGTCACCGGAAACGAATTTGTCGAAGATTGGCTCAGATTATGGATGGGTTTGAGTAACTCTGAAGCGAACATATCTGGTATGTCGGCTTTCTTTTGGTTTGTACTCAGTAGGATGGCGAACTCATCGCCAGACAAGCGAGCGCCAAAACAAGGGCTGTTGTGTTGCTGGGTAAACTTCTGACAGACGTTTTTTATGTGGCGAGAGAAGACTTGTAATAACTTGTCACCCAATTCGTGGCCGTATTTGTCGTTCACGTACTTGAAGTTGTCTAGGTCGATGTAAACAACCCAAAGTTGCTCAGAGGGATCGGCTAACTCGCGAGTTGCCAATTCATGAAAACGGTGACGGTTCGCGAGTTGAGTTAGGTGATCTGTTTCAGCCAAGTGCTTGGTTTTATGATAGATGTTATTGAGTTCTTCGTACATGTCGAAGAAGCGCGAAGAGAGGCGACCAATTTCATCATCACTGTTTAGCTTTTCAATATTAGTGCGCTTGTTTGCTTCTATTTCGCGCAGTTGTTTGTCCAGTTTCGATACCGGGCTGAGCACGTAACGATACAAGACTAAGACAATCAAAGTGATGGTACAAAACGATGCTATACCAAACGAAAGAGCCAGCTCCAACCAGACCTTATCGACCTTATTCCACATTAAATACTCTGCCGGTGACAAAATTGCGTGGAAATGGGGTAAGAGTTCAATAGTTTGGGCTAGGGGGATATCTAGGTGAATCGGTTTGTCAGAAAATGTGATGACACTGTGGGTATCAAATTCGATTTCGTGTTTAATGTCATTAAAAGCTTCGAGTGAGACGGAGACGACAACAAAGAATGCGTTGTGAGGATCAAAGCTGGGTGGGTGCTCGCCCGTTCGCTTATCAAACAGTTCGTACTGCAGGAGTATGCTTTGCCCACTTGAGTTGTAAATAAAGCCGGTATGGCTGGTTTTACCGTGCTGGGCATAGCTCTTTTCTACGTATTCGAGGATCTTAGGATCGACGCTGCCGTTGGACTCATAAAACTGATTCTCGGTGTAGTAGAGTAGGTGTTGGTCGCCATCCAGTATTGCCATGTTTGCATCGCCATTATAACCATGGCTTAGCACTTCCACTGTTTCATCCAATCGGTTGAATAGCTGTCGTTCTCGGTTCGGGTCTTCGTGGTTAACGAAGTAATCCTGTAAAACTTCACTTTTCCCTAGGGTATAGGCGTAACTGTTAAGGAAGATATTGGCTTGACGAAATTGTCCTGCGAGCTTCTCCATTTGCAGCTGAATGTAGCTGTCTTCTCGCTTGATCAATGTGACTTTTTGAATGCTATAAATGATGTAACTCGACACCAACGCGCTAATAAGAATGACTGGCGCGACAAGCAAAACAACTCTATTGCTTAGTTTCATTATGGTTCTTCAATTTCCGTTTGTGTCCCTACAAACGTTCCCTACTTAAAGGTTCCGAACGGATGACGATAGTATTTCTGTGTTTTTCAAATTGTAAGTGGGTGATTTTCGAAAGTCAGACACCCTTACTTAATTTGTGATGCTGTGTGCGGTTTTTTACGAGATTGACCAGAAGAAGTCTCAAACTTTAGACATATTTGTACCGTTTCAAAAGCTCAAAACACATTTGCAGGATGAATGTGCAAATGAGTAATACAGCTATGACAGTCTCCCTCTTATGGTTTTTTGTCTCATCGAAACGTTTCGATGGTGAAATGTGACCCCAATATCTTTTTCTTCATCACATAAGGTTCAATTACGGATCATTCTCACACCTTATCGATCTGTCACTAGCCAATTTTCATTGCCGTCCTATTATTGCATCGAAACGTTTCGATGAGTTTTCTGTCAATACTAAGAAATGAAACTCAAAGTTGTATGAACGTGTAACCGAAAGGTCGATGAGATGAAAAAAAGTACCCTAATTAACTCAGAAATTTCTTACTTGGTGGCGACGCTGGGTCATACCGACGAAATCACCATTTGTGACGCGGGTTTGCCAATTCCTGATCATGTACAACGCATTGATTTAGCGTTGACGCACGGAGTCCCTGGCTTTCTAGATACCGTTCGCGTGATTCTGTCTGAGTCCCAAATTGAAGGGGTCATCATTGCTGAAGAATTCGCCAAAGTTAGCCCAGTTCACCATGATGCTTTAATCACTGAGCTAACCAAAGAAAGTGAGCAAACAGGCAAACAAATCGCGATCAGCTATGTATCGCATGAAGATTTTAAAGCTCGCACAGAACAAAGCCGCGCTGTTGTGAGAACAGGCGAGTGCACACCTTACGCGAACGTGATTTTCCAAGCCGGCGTGGTGTTTTGAGCCACAACTAATTGAGGACAAATTATGACTCAAGCCATTCTACAACTGAGCGACATCGAGAAAGCGTTCCCGGGTGTTAAGGCGTTGGATAAAGCCAGCCTTAACGTATACCCAGGTCGTGTGATGGCGTTGATGGGCGAGAACGGGGCAGGTAAGTCGACCTTGATGAAAGTGTTAACGGGCATCTACCACATGGATGCAGGAAGCATCGAATATCAAGGTCAGCCAGCAGCGTTTAAAGGTCCACGAGACTCGCAAGAAGCCGGCATCAGTATCATTCACCAAGAATTGAACTTGATCCCGGAGCTAACGATTGCCGAAAACATCTATCTAGGTCGTGAGTTTACCGGCACGATGGGGCGTATTCAGTGGGGCAAGATGTATGAAGAAGCAGACAAGTTGCTTCAACGCCTTAACGTAAAGCACTCATCGAAAACGCTGCTTGGTGATTTGAGCCTTGGTGAGCAACAAATGGTTGAGATTGCGAAAGCACTGTCTTTCGAGTCCAAAGTCATCATCATGGATGAACCAACGGATGCGTTAACCGACAAAGAGACGGAATCGCTGTTTAAAGTGATTAACGAACTTCGAGACCAAGGCTGCGGCATCGTTTACATCTCACACCGCCTGAAAGAAATCTTCGAAATCTGTGATGACATTACTGTGTTACGTGACGGTAAGTTCATCGGCGAATGCCAAGTTAAAGACACCAACGAAGATGGACTCATCGAAATGATGGTTGGTCGTAAGTTGGAAGAACAATATCCACGTATCGATGTGACGCATGGTGACGTTTGTCTTGAAGTGATTGGTTTGACGGGTTCCGGTGTTCACGACATTAGCTTCACTCTTCAACGCGGTGAGATCCTTGGCGTATCGGGCTTGATGGGCGCAGGGCGTACTGAATTGATGAAGGTGATTTACGGCGCGCTACCAAGTGAGCGTGGCGTCATCAACTTAGACAACAAGACCATTAACCCGGTTAGCCCACAAGATGGTTTGGCGAATGGCATTGCTTACATCTCTGAAGATCGTAAAGGCAATGGCTTGGTGCTGGGGTTATCCGTGAAGGAGAATATGTCTCTGTGCGCACTGGATAAACTCACCAAAGGCTTCCAAATCCAACATGGCGAAGAAGTCGTGGCGGTGGAAGACTTCATCAAACTGTTCAACATCAAAACGCCGACTCGAGACCAAATCATTGGCAACCTTTCTGGTGGTAACCAGCAGAAAGTAGCAATCGCAAAAGGGTTGATGACCAAACCTAAAGTTCTGATTCTGGATGAGCCAACCCGCGGCGTCGATGTAGGCGCGAAGAAAGAAATCTACCAGCTAATCAACAAATTTAAAGCCGATGGCATGAGCATCATCTTGGTTTCTTCTGAGATGCCTGAAGTGCTAGGCATGAGTGACCGCATCATGGTGATGCACGAAGGTCGTATTACTGGCGAATTCGATGCGAAAGACGCCGACCAAGAAACATTACTCGCTTGTGCCGTAGGCAGAAAGATCAATGAGGAAGCAGCATGAGTACTAAGACCATGAGCAAACCAACCGAAGCGAACAGCAAAAAGTTGTTCACCAAAGAGTGGCTGATTGAGCAAAAGTCACTGATTGCACTGATTTTCTTGATTGTTGTTGTGTCATTCTTGAACCCGAACTTTTTTACGGTAGACAACATTCTTAATATTCTTCGTCAAACCTCAGTCAACGCAATCATCGCGGTAGGTATGACGCTGGTTATCTTGACTGCAGGCATCGACCTAAGTGTTGGTTCTGTACTTGCGTTATGTGGTGCTTTCGCGGCGAGCATGATTGCGTTAGAAGTGCCTGTTCTTATCGCGGTTCCGACAGCGCTGTTTGCTGGTGCGGCACTGGGTGCGATCAGCGGTATCATCATTGCCAAAGGTAAGGTTCAAGCCTTTATCGCAACACTGGTTACTATGACGTTACTACGCGGTGTAACCATGGTTTACACAGACGGTCGTCCTATCTCAACGGGCTTTACCGATACAGCAGACGCATTTGCATGGTTCGGTACAGGTTACGCACTTGGTATCCCAGTTCCTGTTTGGTTGATGGTGATTGTCTTTGCTGCGGCTTGGTACCTACTGAACCACACTCGCTTTGGTCGCTACGTGTACGCACTTGGTGGCAACGAATCAGCAACACGCCTTTCTTCCGCGCAGCCAACAGCAGGTATGGGTTACGAGCTAGATGCTATCGCAGCAGTGGTTCTTGGCGGCACCAGTTTGATGGGCGGTAAAGGTCGCATCATGGGAACCTTGATTGGTGCTCTGATCATCGGCTTCCTAAACAACGCGCTGAACCTACTCGATGTTTCTTCTTACTACCAAATGATTGCGAAAGCAGTGGTTATTTTGCTAGCAGTACTGGTAGACAACAAAAACAAGTAATTGATATTTAAAATAAAGAGCTCCACTAAATCCTGAATACAAATCGAGCCAGAGGACGTGTGCTGGCTCACCCTACACAAAGGACTAGAACGATGAAAAAACTCGCAACTCTTATCTCTGCTGCACTTCTTTCTTCAACTGTATCGGTAGCGGCGCACGCTCAAGATACAATGGCGATAGTAGTTTCTACACTGAATAACCCGTTCTTCGTAACGATGAAAGACGGTGCAGAAGCGAAAGCGAAAGAACTGGGATATGACTTGATTGTACTGGACTCGCAAAATGACCCGAGTAAAGAACTATCGAACATCGAAGACCTAACGATTCGTGGCGTAAAAGCGATTCTGATTAACCCAACAGATTCAGACGCTGTGTCAAACGCGATTCGTATGGCGAACCGTTCTAAGATCCCTGTGTTGACACTAGACCGTGGTGCAAGCCGCGGTGACGTAGTGAGCCACATCGCATCTGACAACGTAGTTGGTGGCGAAATGGCTGGTCACTACATCATGGAAAAAGTAGGTGAGAAAGCGAAAGTTATCCAACTAGAAGGTATTGCCGGTACGTCTGCGGCGCGTGAACGTGGTGAAGGTTTCATGACAGCAGTTAAGGGCAGCAACATGGAGCTACTAGCAAGCCAACCTGCTGATTTTGACCGTACTAAAGGTCTGAACGTTATGGAAAACTTGCTTGCAGCGAACCCAGACGTTCAAGCGGTATTTGCTCAGAATGATGAGATGGCACTTGGTGCGCTTCGCGCAGTTCAGGCATCAGGTAAAGACGTAATGATCGTAGGCTTCGACGGTACTGATGATGGTATCGCTGCTGTAAACCGTGGCAAGCTAGCTGCGACTATCGCACAGCAACCAGACCTTATAGGTGCTTTGGGGGTAGAAACTGCAGCGAAAGTATTGAAAGGCGAGAAGGTTGAGGAGTACATTCCTGTTCCGCTTAAAGTCGTGACTAAGTAAGTTTAGAGCCTGACTCAGTGATTCTTCTTTGTTGAAGATAACGGAATGACCCAATGAGTGTGTTGGGTCATTCCAAACAACGAAAGTGGTACGTTAGAAAATTAAAACTTACTGAATCGTAATACGCTTACGTTTTTTCAAAGAGCGTAAACCTATTACTCCTGTTCAAATATAAAGGGTTCAATCAGAACCGAGGATAACCGTATGAATAAGTTAGTGGTGTTAGGTAGTGTAAACGCTGACCATGTTCTTCAAGTGCCTTCTTTCCCTCGCCCAGGCGAGACGCTGCATGGTCGCAACTATCAAGTTATCCCAGGTGGCAAGGGTGCCAACCAAGCTGTAGCGGCAGCTCGATTAAACGCAGACATCGGTTTTATTGCGTGTGTGGGTGATGATTCATTCGGCATCAACATTCGTGAGAACTTCAAAATGGATGGCATCGACATCACTGGTGTGAAGATGCAGCCAAACTGCCCAACGGGCATTGCCATGATTCAAGTGGCGGATAGCGGCGAGAACAGTATTTGTATCTCAGCAGAGGCCAACGCAAAGCTGACAGCAGAGGCGATTGAGCCTGATCTAGAGCGCATTCGTCAGGCTGATTACTTGTTGATGCAACTAGAAACGCCAATGTGCGGTATCGAGAAAGCTGCGCGAATCGCGAAAGGTGCTAAAACCAACGTGATTCTTAATCCTGCACCAGCTCGCGAGTTGTCAGACGAATTACTGTCTTGCATCGATGTGATTACACCAAATGAAACGGAAGCGGAAGTGCTAACAGGTGTGACGGTAACAGACGATGACAGTGCACAAGAAGCGGCGAACATCCTGCATTCGAAAGGCATTGAAATCGTCATGATCACGCTCGGTGCGAAAGGAGTTTGGCTGAGTCAAAACGGTCGTGGTGAAATCATTCCTGGCTTCCGCGTAGAAGCAACAGATACCACTGCGGCGGGCGATACGTTTAATGGGGCATTAGTCACTGGTTTATTGGAAGACTTACCTTTAGAATCGGCGATTAAGTTTGCCCACGCAGCAGCAGCGATCTCAGTAACTCGCTTTGGCGCGCAAACCTCCATTCCAACCCGCAAAGAGGTTGAGGAGTTTCTGGTTAAAAACTAATTAAGGAGTAATAACATGGCAACGATGAAAGACATCGCAAAACTGGCAGGGGTTTCCACTTCAACTGTGAGCCATGTTATTAACAAAACTCGCTTTGTCAGCGAAGAGATCTCGGAACGAGTCAACAACGCTGCCAAAGAACTCAATTACTACGCGCCATCTGCTTTGGCGCGTAGTCTTAAAGTCAATCGTACCAAAACCATTGGTATGCTGGTGACTACCTCAACCAACCCATTTTTCGGTGAAGTGGTAAAAGGTGTTGAGCGCAGTTGCTACCACAAAGGCTACAGCCTGATCCTGTGTAACACAGAAGGCGATAACGAGCGAATGCGTGAATCTATCAATACGCTATTGCAAAAGCG
This sequence comes from Vibrio sp. B1ASS3, assembly GCF_905175355.1. Taxonomy (NCBI): domain Bacteria; kingdom Pseudomonadati; phylum Pseudomonadota; class Gammaproteobacteria; order Vibrionales; family Vibrionaceae; genus Vibrio; species Vibrio sp. B1ASS3. The sequence goes on along the minus strand of NZ_HG992743.1, from coordinate 1,373,810 downwards.
CGTTGATGGCCTGATTTTGATGTGTTCATCGTTAGAGGGGGAGCGTATTGATGTATTCGAGCGCTATCCTGATATTCCGGTTGTAGTCATGGACTGGGGCCCAATGCTGTTCACCAGCGATAAGATCCAAGACAACTCACTTCGTGGTGGTTATCTTGCAGCTAAATACCTTATCGACTGCGGCCACCAAGAGATTGGTTGTATTACAGGTCCACTAATCAAGCATCAAGCGCAAATGCGTTACGAAGGCTACAAGCGAGCGATGATCGAAGCTGAGCTTGAATTCAATGCAAACTGGATTGTTGAATCTGACTTTGAATGTGAGGGTGGTTATCAAGCCTTCAAGAAAATGGCAGAACGTGGTCCGTTACCAAGCTCGATTTTTGTCTCCAACGACATGATGGCAATGGGCGTAATTAACGCGGCTAACGAGCTAGGAATTAAAATTCCAGAGCAGTTATCCATTATTGGCTACGATGACATCCATATCGCCAAATTCATGTCTCCATCTCTGACAACAATTCACCAACCGAAATACCGTCTAGGACAAGCCGCAGTCGAAACCTTATTGCGAAAACTGGATGATAAATCTGATGAAGCTCAGGTTGTACAGCTTGAACCTACATTGGTTGAGCGTAACAGTGTGAAGGTTGTGTCTAGTCAATAGCCCTCGCTTTCCGTTGTGACATTTTGCTAGAAATTAGTAATAAATTATTTCTCTTTGTATGAGAAAGGCTTAGTATTAACTTTCATTATAAATAGAAGTGTTAATTATATATTCGGTGGATTAGCAATATGTTGTCAAAGGGATACGCGAAGTTCTCGGTGAAACACCCTTGGTTTCATCGTTTGAATGTTACAGCGGTTGCGTTCATTTTTTTATTAAGTTGCTATCAACTATTAGTCAACGAAGCTTTTGAATTCTCAATCGGCTTTGTTATTACTCTTTTAGCAACATTACTCTTTGCTTCGGCATCGGCGTTTAAAAAACGTTATTCGGGTTTAGAGTCTTAAACCATTACTGCGTAGTGGGAACACTACAATATAAAACAATTATTGATCTGATTTATGATCGGATACATCAAAGGGAGGACAAATGTCCTCCTTTTTGTTTGCTGCGAGGCAATAAGATGAGCGCATCCCAAGCACAATAATAAAGGACATCTTCATGGACCTATTTGCCCTGTTAGACATCAACAACACCCTTGTTAATATTCCTATTGGTGATGGCTATGCAATGAGCTGGATCGAAGCGTTTGGTACGGTTTTCGGTCTGCTTTGTATTTGGTTTGCGAGCCAAGAAAAAACCATTAACTACTTGTTCGGTCTGCTGAACGTAACACTTTTTGCCGTTATCTTTTTCCAGATTCAGCTTTACGGATTGCTTCTGCTTCAACTTTTCTTCTTCTGCGCCAACATCTATGGTTGGTATGCATGGACAAGACCAAATGCACAAGGTGAGACACTTGAGGTTCGTTGGTTAAGCAAGCAGAAGCTGATCGCGACAGGTTCAGTAAGCATTGTTGCGATTGCGATGTTAACGATTTACATCGACCCATTCTTCTTTACGTTGGCTAACATTGCCGTTGATACGCTAAATGTGTTCGGTGCAGGTTTGTCTGAGCCAGTCTTAGAGCCAGATGCTTTCCCATTCTGGGATGCAACCATGACCGTGCTTTCTATCGTGGCGCAAATCTTGATGACACGTAAGTACGTTGAGAACTGGATTCTTTGGGTCGTAATCAACATCATCAGCGTTGGTATTTACGCGACACAAGGTGTGTACGCAATGTCGGTTCAATACGCGATTCTCATGTTCATCGCAGCAAACGGCACAAGAGAGTGGGCACGTAGCGCAAAACGCAACTGTGAGAAGACCCTAACTCAAGCGACAACTCAAGGTTAAGCCAATGATGAAACAACCTCATATTGGCGTAGATAGCACCCAAATAGCACCTCGAGTGATCGTCTGTGGTGAGCCAGACCGAGCAAACCGTATTGCCACGTTGTTTGATAACGCAGAATTGGTCTCTGAAAACCGTGAGTATCGAGTGTTTACGGGAACATACCGAGGTCAACGAGTATCTGTTTGCAGTACAGGTATCGGAGCACCTTCGATGATCATTGCCGTTGAAGAACTAAAACAGTGTGGTGTGACAGACGTGATTCGAGTGGGTTCTGCTGGCGCAATGCAATCCAACATCCAACTTGGTGAGTTGATTGTGGCTGAAGGCGCAGTAAGAGACGAAGGTGGCTCGAAAGCGTACGTTCGCTCTTCGTATCCGGCTTACGCAAGCTTTTCGTTACTGAAAGCGCTGGACAGCTATCTAGCCGAAAAAGAGGTGCGCTATCATTTAGGTGTGGTTCGCTCCCATGACAGCTTCTATACCGACGACGAAGAAGCGATCTGCGAGTACTGGAGCAAGAAAGGTATTCTCGGTGCGGATATGGAAACCTCAGCTCTGTTTACTGTCGGTCGACTGCGTGGTCTGAATGTCGCTTCCATCTTGAACAATGTGGTTTTGTATCAGCAGGATGTGAAAGAAGGCGTAGGGCAGTACGTCGACGAAGCGCAAGTGATGATGGAAGGGGAGCGTTTAGCGTCTTACGCTGCTCTTGAAGCCTTAATTACACAGAGTTAACCAGATCACAGCTTAGTCAATTTTATAAGCGGCACCTTGGGGTCGCTTTTTTATTGGCTGTCATCAAACGATTCTAGCGAGTACAATCTATTTGAGATTGTTGTCATTAAAGAGAAACTCACGTGAAAATAAGCCCTTATCCGACTGGACGTTTCAAAAGCTTTCTAGAACAGAAAAGTGCTGAGTTTCGTGACTTAATCTATCAATGCCAAATCGGCAGTCGATACTTTGACTCTGGTGAAGAGATCCTTCGCCAAGGTGAACAACTTCAATATCTTTATGTTGTGCCAGTTGGTCGAGTTTCGATGAGCATCATTGCAGCTAATGGACGACGTTTCCAGCTGGGCGAAGCCAATTGCGATTATCACATCTATGGTGAAATGGAGTACTTCACCCAAACGCCTTGCCAATGGAATGTGGTAGCTGATGAACACATGCAAGTGGATATCATCTGTATTCAAAAACTGGCTGAGGCGTTGCATCAACAACCTGACATGATGTTCTTCTTTGCCTCTGCTTTGGCGGAGGATTATCAGGATTCAATGGACATCTACACCAATCGCTTGTTACACCCAATTACTTACAACATTGCTTATGATTTGTTGGTGCAAAAACAGACCAATACCTTGTTGGGGGGATTTGGCAAAGTAAACCAAGAAGCCGAAAGATTTGGCACTTCCGGGCGTGTTTATCGCCGAGCGGTGAAAGATTTAATGGACAAGGGTTTGATTAGAAAGGGTGAGCAAGGGCTAGAGATTGTTGATGAACTTGCACTGAAAGCGTTTCTTGATGCCTATGAATAGCCCGCACGATTCCATTTTAAAAATAAAAGCTGCGGGCTATCTGGTTTATCTGTTAATCAATCAGAATACTGTGTGTTTATTCTGATTTAAAAACACAATTTTTAGCAAAATCAGACGCTTCGTTAGCGGTCCATTCGCCTTTTGGTTTTTCTTTCATGTCGTTACACCACGCTTCACTGCCCACCTCTGTACAAGCCATCAGTTGCGCTGCGACAAAAACCATTAATGCTAACTTCTTCATTTTCTAATCCTTTTTGATAAGACTTGTTTTGAAGTATAAGCACTCGATCACGAGATAAACATGAAAATTATTATTTTGCGCTTACCGTCTCAAATCCGATATAGGTACAGTGTAATTTGTTGATTTATTAAGCCAATTTAGAAGTGTAACGAATGTAAAGTTATTAAATAATCGGTTGAATGCCTATGTGAGTAACGATATATTGCGAATGCGCATGATAACGGATCTCATTTAAGGTTTAAAATAATGGAAAAACTCGTCAGTGCGGCTCTTGTTTCGCTGCTCACAATCTCACCTGCTTTTGCTGCAACCGTCAAAATCGATCACTACATGGGAACGACAGAAGTCGAACAATCACCAAAGCGTGTTGTTGTGATTGGCTTTGGCCCTCTTGATATGCTCGATAGCTTTAATATCGACCCTGTTGCAGTCTCGAATGCCTCGCATCTTCCTAAATACTTATCGAAATACAATAAAGACAATTACACCTCTGCTGGTAGTTTGTTTGAACCAGATTTCGAAACCATCTATATGCAAAAACCAGATTTGATTTTGGTTGGTCCTCGTGGTTCATCGAAATACGATGAGTTAAGTGAAATTGCACCAACAGTCGTTTTTGCATCAGGAGAGAAAGAAGATTACTGGCAGGGCACAAAAGCACAATGGCGTAATCTTGGTAAGATCTTCAACATAGAGGATAAGGTTGAGCAAAAGATCGAAAACTTGGATGCACAGTTCAAGGCGATTCGCGAATACAACCAAACCAATAATAATGATGCGCTCACGATTTTGAGTATCGGAGACAACATCAGTGCATTCGGTGCGAAGTCTCGTTTTGGCGCGATTTACACAGATTTTGGCTTTACTGAAACAGTGAAGAACCTCAAAACAGGCACGCACGGTGACGTCATTTCTTACGAGTTTATCCGCGAAGCTAACCCGAAAAATATTCTAGTCATTGATAGAAACTCACTTCATGCAAAGTCTGACAATGACCTCGCTAAAGCGTTGGATAACGATTTGGTTAAAGCAACTTCGGCTTACAAGAACAAGAAAATTACCTTCCTAGATGTTGATGCTTGGTACTTAGCAATGTCTGGCGTAACCGCAACGGAAAAGATGGTGAGTGAAATCAAACACACGATCGATCTGTAAAAAGCTAGCTGAGGTTAACTTTGAAAAAGTTATTGCTTGTTCTTATTGTTCTAAGCGTCGCATCGTTGTTTGTTGGGGTGGCAAATATGACACCCCAACAGTTGTTTTCGGGCGATGCAAAAGCAATAGAACTCTTCTTTACTAGCCGAATTCCGCGTTTATTTGCCATTCTTCTTGCTGGAGCAGGGCTGAGCATCGCTGGATTAGTGATGCAGCAAATTAGCCAAAACCGATTCGCCGCGCCTTCAACAACGGGCACGATTGAGTGTGCCATGCTCGGTTACGTAATGAGTGTGGTGTTTTTTGGTAATGGCGAACAGCTTTGGCTTGTCTTTGCTGTCTCTATTCTGGGTACCTTGATGTTCGTCCAGTTCATTCAACGCATCCAATTCAAAAGTGTCGTGTTTGTACCGCTTGTCGGCATCATCTTTGGTAACGTTGTTGACGCCGTTACTACCTTCATTGCCTACAAATACGATGCGCTGCAAAGCCTGTCTGCATGGAGTGTGGCGAATTTTGCCAACATTTTACGTGGTGACTTTGAGCTGCTTTACATTGCTGTTCCCGTCGCCCTTTTAAGTTACCTATTTGCTGCGCGTATCTCTGCTGTTGGCATTGGTAAAGACTTTGCAGTAAACCTTGGTCTTAATTATCAGCAAGTGGTGACGTTAGGTGTACTTTTGGTATCGGTAATGTCTGCCAGTGTTGTGATGATCGTTGGTCAACTGCCGTTTCTTGGACTTATTGTTCCAAACTTAGTCAGTTACTTCTATGGCGACAATCTTAAACGCAATATCCCGCTTACTGCCATGTATGGGGCAATACTGGTTTTGGCGTGTGACTTGGTTAGCCGATTGATCATCTTCCCTCATGAAATGCCGATTTCAATCGTGATCAGCATCTTGGGCGGAGTGGTGTTTATCGCGATGTTGCTGCGAGGTAAGCAAAGTGCGTGATTTCAAGAAACTGTTCTTATTGGCAGCCGTCGCGCTGCTTTTTGCGTTTTTGTTTATTGGCATTGGCTTAACGGCAGATAACTACCAGTACTTTTTGTCGCGACGTGTGCCTAAAGTGCTAGCCATGGTGTTGGCGGGTATTGCGATTGCTCAATCTTCATTGGTGTTCCAAACCATTACCCACAACCGGATTCTTACTCCAAGCATCATGGGGTTTGATGCGTTGTATGTGTTGACGCAAGTGTTGATCGTTTTGTTGTTTGGTGGTTTAAGCGCGCTCGTTCTGAATGTCTACATCAACTTCTCGATTGCTGTACTGGTTATGGTGGGATTTTCGCTGTTGCTGTTTGGGTTTTATTTTTCAAAAGGCGGCCGCAGTCTTATCACTTTGCTGTTAGTTGGGCTGATCTTTGGGCAGTTGTTTAGCAATATTGCGGTGTTCTTCTCCCTTCTGATCGACCCAAATACCTTTGCGTTTGTGCAATCTAAACTGTACGCCAGCTTCAACAATGTGAAGGTGAACTTGGTGTATCTCAGTTCGCCAATATTGTTCATCGCTTGCTGGTTGTTGTATCGCATGCATCGCACTTTAGATGTTTTTTGGCTAGACCAAGACAATGCTAAGAGTCTAGGGGTTGATGTCCCTAAAGTGACGCGCAATGTATTTATTCTCTCTGCGGTTCTCATTGCCATTTCGACGGCTTTGGTCGGGCCAATCATGTTCTTTGGTTTATTGGTGACGAACTTGAGCCGTGAAATGTTCCACTCTTACCAGCATCGTACCTTGTTAGTCGGTTGTTCATTGATGGCAATTTGTGCCTTGTTGTCGGGGCAGTGGATTATAGAAAACCTATTTTCATTTGAAACGACGCTGAGCGTGGTGATTAACTTTATTGGTGGTATCTACTTCTTGTATCTACTGCTGAAAAACAAAGTCGTATAAACATGATAGTTATAGATAAATTAACCAAAGCATTTGGTTCCAACAAAGTGGTTGATGGTGCGGATACCCAATTTGAGAAAGGGAAGGTGACATCGATTATTGGTCCAAACGGAGCAGGAAAGAGTACCTTGCTGTCCATGGCGTCACGATTGACCGAGCGAGATGGTGGTAGTGTCATGATCGACTGCAAAGAGATTGCAGAATGGGACACCAAAGAGCTCGCAAAAAAACTGGCGGTGTTGCGCCAAGCAAACACGATCACGATGCGTTTTACCGTAAAAGAATTGGTCTCGTTTGGGCGATTCCCTTATTCAAAAGGCAACTTGTCCAAAGATGACCATGCGATCATCGAGCAAGCAATTGACTACTTAGACCTGAAAGAAATTCAAGATAAATTCTTAGATGAATTGAGTGGTGGTCAACGACAGCTGGCGTTTATTGCGATGGTGATTGCCCAAGATACGGACTATGTTTTCCTTGATGAGCCATTGAATAATCTTGATATAAAACACTCATTGCAGATCATGAAAGTCGTTCAGCGCCTTGCTCACGATATGAATAAAGCCATGGTCGTAGTGATTCATGATATTAACTTTGCGGCTTGTTACTCCGACGAGATCCTTGCGTTGAAGAAGGGCAAAGTGGTTGCGACTGGCAAAGTAGAGGAGGTGATTCAGGCATCCACGCTAGAAGATATCTACGAGACACCTTTTAATATCATTGAGCTTAATGGCAAGCGTATGTGCACTTACCATTAAAGCTACATTCATTAAATTAAAACGAAATGAGAAATGTTGGCGAGCTTACTTGGTGAGCTCGTCAATGATTGGACATCGGCTCTCGGCATCGCCTGGGCAAGATGAAACCCAACCTTCTAATTGCTTTTTAATCTCCAACAAGTGAGCGATCTTTTGCTCAACCTCATGAAGCTTATCCATCGTACGCGCTTTCACTTCGCTGCTCTTGCGATTTGGATTGTGCGCTAGTTGCACAAATTCTTTGCATTCTTGTAGTGAGAATCCTGCGTTTTTCGCTCGGGAAACAAGGTTGAGCTCTTGGATGTGTTTGTCAGAATATTCGCGATAGCCTGAATCGCTGCGAGCTGGTGACGAGATGATGCCTTTGTCTTCGTACATACGAATCGACTTAGAAGACAACCCTGTTAATTTCGCAACTGCACCAATATTCATGATGACCTCTGTATTTCAGAAAACCTTTCTCGCGAGTATAACGCCAAGTGTTTATCTTCCCAAATGGCTTTGAGAGCAAACCTATTTTGTGGCGTTGACACGAATACCATCAATGGCTGTTTACGACCTCGTGCGGCGGAACACCAAACACTTTCTTGAAGGCGTTGGTAAAGTTCGATGGGTGGTGGTAACCCGCCTCATATGCAGCTTCTGTGATGGTGACTAATCCACGCTCCAAATGCTGACGAGCAATCTCCAACCGGCGGTGACGGATGTAACCGTTGATGGTCATATTAAAAGATTGTTTAAAGCGACGCTGGAGGTTAGAGACGCTCATCGAGAACTGTTCTGCTAAGCGCTCTAAGGTTAAATCCTCTTCGAGGTGCGTCTCAATATAACTGACGACATCCTCGATTCGAGCATCGCCAGAACGCTTTTTCTCTTCACACTCTGCGCAGTAGTCGTCTGGCATTTGCCCGATAGAGTGGGAGAGCACTTGGTAAATTAAACTCTCTACCGCTATACGATCTTTCATGTTTGTCGGAGACTCATGTTGAGTGAGAGCTCGTGTCAAATCAATTAACGTCTCGTTAAGCTTCAGTGTGTAAAAGGCTTGGTGAGTTTCAATAAAGCGCTTGTGACCGCAACGTCCCGCCATTCTCGATTCCAACCAATGTGGCTTAATAAGAATATTAATCTTATTCATTCGGTTGTTTTGAATCAGCGAGCGGCGGAAGTTTGCAGGCTTAGCTAGGTTAACAACTACGCCTTGTGGGGCTTTGCTTGCATCAAAATCAAATTGGAGGTCATCGTAACCAAAAGAAAGTTTCCCTTCCAACAGAATGGTAATCAGTAGTGCAGAATGTGCGGTTGAAACGATATTCGAATCGACTAATTCAATGCAACGTCCGCCATGAACAAAGATTTGGTCGTTGTATTGGTAGGAGAGGAATTGACCTTCCGCGAGTTGGGTTTGGTTGCTTTGACCTTGGGTTACAATGATCTGTTTTTCCGTCTGCTCAAGCTTTTTGGTTAGAGCCACTTTGGCAATTTTAGTTCTTTTTTTGGTCTCTTCCGCCATTTGACGTTTCCTCATAACACCTATGCGATTTCGCATAAGTGATTCGTCTTTGTATTTATCAATAGCGATCCTATCATGCATGAGAATTATTATCATTTATATTTAGGGAGACGTTTATGGAAAGCCCAGTTAGCTCACCAATTAAGCTTTCAAGCCTATGCCTAGCAGTCGGGGTGGCACTTGCTCATCCTGCTTTAGCCCAAGATCAAGATTCTCATTTCGAAGAGGTAGTGGTGTGGGGCACGAAGGTATCCAGTAACACCGAATCAATGTTTGCCGACGACATGTCGCTTAAACAAGCTGACCACATGTCTGATTTGCTTCGTGATATTCCTGGCGTTGACGTAGGTGGTACACACTCTGTCAATCAACGTATTACGATTCGTGGTCTGGGTGAAACCGATCTTGATATCCGTTTAGACGGTGCCTCTCAGCACGCCAATATGTTCCACCATATTGGTAACCTTACACTCAACCCAGACATTCTAAAGTCAGCAGATATCCAAGTGGGTAATAACTCAGTTACCCAAAGCGGTCTTGGCGGTTCGGTGTACTTTGAGACTAAAGATGCTCGTGATCTGCTGCGTTACGATGAAAACTTTGGTGCTCGCGTTTATGGCGGTTATGCGTCTAACGACAACCAACAAGGTTCTCTAACGCTATATGGATTGCTGTCTGAAAACGTGGACGCGATGGTCTATGGTCACTACGTAACACGTGATGACTTTAAAGATGGTGATGGTAACAAAACCTTTGGTGCGGAAGGGGATGTTTACAACATCTTAGGTAAGCTCGGTTATGAGTTTGGCGATATTCACCGACTAGAAATCTCATACGATATGTATCGTGACAGTGGTGATTACAACCCACGCCCTGATATGTCTGGTGATGCCAATAACGGTTTGTCGAGTGAGCTTCTGATTCCAACCGATTATGATCGTGACACGGTCACATTAAGTTATGAGCTTCGTGGTGAGCAACACCAAGGGGACGTCACGTTATATAACACTGCAACCGAAATCGTCCGTGATGAATCTGTCATGGCGCCGCGTTGGCCAGCAAACCGCTTATCGAAAAATACCGCGAAAAATCAGAACATTGGCTTAAGCGCAAAATTCCAATCATTGCTCACTCTGGGGAACTTTGATCATCGCGCGACTTACGGCCTTGATTACATGGATAAGACTTCTGAAAGTTACTATGGCAGCAGCAAGTTCATGGATGAATCTGCAGTTTCTACAGCTTTGTTCGTCGAAGACCAATTCTTTATTTCGGACGCGCTTTCGATCACAGCTGGCCTACGATTTGACGACTACCAACGCAAAGCAGAAACAGGTAACAACGATTACGACGAGGTGACCTGGGCACTAGCGGCAGAGTGGGCAGTAACACAAGACTGGACGTTGTTTGCAAGTTCTCGCTCGCTGTTTAAAGGTCCAGAGTTAATGGAAACCTTTATTGCTTACCAAGATGTGGCTTATCTACAAGATGGTTTGAAGCCAGAAACGGGACTCAACACCCAAGGTGGTGTTCGTTTCAATAAGACGGTAAATGAACACACATTTGGCGCAAACCTAACCGTGTTCCAAACCGATATTGATGACTACATTGCAGAAGCGTATCAAGGAGCGACTCAAACATACCTTATTTACAATGAAGGTGATGTCGAGATCAAAGGTTTTGAAGCGAGTGCTTTCTATGGTTACGAAAGCTTTGGCAGCAAGCTGTCTTACTCTAAGTCGGATACAAAGAACAAAGATACGGGCGGCCCAGTAGCGGGTGGTAATGGCCGTAGTATTGACATGGGTGACAGCATCGCTTTAACGCTGGATTACCAATCTGATTCGCTAGAAACCATTTTCGGCTGGAGTTCAATGTTTGTGCTTGAGGAAGATAACGTGTTTGACGGTCAACCTAAGAAAGACTGTTACGATGTTCATAACTTGTATGCACAATGGGTACCTTCTAACGTTGACGGGCTATCGGTCACCTTTGGTATTGATAACGTATTTGATGAGCTCCACACATCCCACGCCTCTCGCTCAGGCACAGCAAGGGGGATTACGTTAGACGATTACGAACCAGGGCGTAACTACAAGTTGTCTGCCGCTTATCAATTCTAACTCTAAGGGCAATAACAACAACCTTAGATGTTTGGCTCTCGTACGAGAGCTCTTTTTTATGAAAGGGACGAGGGACTGAAATTGATCAAAGAAACCACTGTAATTGAAAGTGAGCATGCGGCGAAATATCTCGTGACTTTGTGTCGCCACTTCGCACGTAAAGTGCCGGCGACTTGGAATGATGAAAAAGGTTTGGTGACATTTCCTGTTGGAAATACGGAGTTTAAGTTAGAAGGGGACCGTTTACTGATAACTTGTGAGGCGGACTCTGAAGAGTCATTAGAAAAAGTGAAGGGCGTTGTGTCGGTTCATGTAGAAATGTTCTCCCGCCGCGAAACTCTGAAGTTGAACTGGATACGCTAGCGAAAGCGAATCGAGACTCGCGACCAAAAACAAAAAAGCCCGTAAGCATGATACTTACGGGCTTTCCAAAATCGTTTTTCCTAGGCTTCTTCAGGCGCTAGGCTTTTTTTTTCCTGCTGCATTTTAGCAAGGAAGTACACGTTAACACATGCAATAAAACCGTTAGTTAGAACTACTGGCCATGAATCGATCATCAAACCGTACGCTGTGAAAAGTGCACAGCCGATAAAGTTAAGGATACGAAGCTTAACGATATCTTTCATAGTTAGTGAGATAGCAACCATGATAGAAGCCGCGTAGCCTAGAATCTCAACCATGTTCATTTCCATTATTTGACCCTCTTAAATCTGCCGAATTTTGTCGGTACCACTTCTTCTCATCTTGAGATTAACGAGGAAGCTCCATGCCTCGAATGGTCTTGTTCGTTTTGATGGGTGAACTATAGCAATGGAAAAACCGTGATGAAAGCCTCAAATCAAGGTTAAGAGAAGGTTAGCGATTACGCAAACGTTTAGGAAAAAATTCATTGATAATTTTACTTATTATGTTGATTGATAATAGCGATACAAACAATAGACAAAACTGAGTTGAAGGAATAAGGACAATAACATAATATTGAAAATGAGAATTATTATTAATTAAGTGTAATTTATGCCTGTTGCCATTAGCTTTCTGTTTTCATTTGCCTTGATGATGCGTACCAAACCTCATTCGTGGGGAGTGGCTATCCACGTATTAACACATGTCTTGATGCTGATTCTTATTCCTTCTGACTATGTCGTTCAGTATTTGATGGTAATGTTTTTCTCTTCACCTTTCCTTATCCGACTTGCGAAACGATCTTCAAGCTACGATATTCTGTTCGCATTTTTGCCGCTTCTTATCGGTACGGGCGGATTAGTTTTAACTTCATAATTTCACGTCACTTCGTCTTTTTATTTATAAATACTAAGCTTTTATTAATAGTCTATTATTTTCATATGCTTGGTTGTGGTATCACTCTGGTTAAGGTGTCACATAATTGTGACTATATACTGATTTCGTTTCTACTGATTAACGAAAGTGCAAAATATGATTGTTTATTGACTCAATAGTTAGTTAAATCGACCTATGAGAAAATGTGAATCACATTCCGATAAACTAAAATAATTTATAAAGGTCTAACGTTAAGACGTTAGCCATTTAGCGGGGGTCAGATGAGTACACAAGCTGTGCCGCAGGAAGTATTAGTAGATGCTGTCAAAGGGGATGTTTACGCTTTAAACCTTGAGGGGAAGGTTAGAGCGATTAACGTCGGAGATGTATTGGTTCCGGGTGATATAATCATCACGGAAAATGGCGCTTCAATTGAAGTGATAGCGGAAGGTTCTCTCTATCTAGTAGACGAGAATTGTGTGGCGTGCATACCAGCGCCGACACCTGAAGCAGCACCGACGGAAGCGGTCGTTCAAGCGCCTGTTGACGGACAAGTCAATGTTGACCCAACGGCAGCGGCAGACGCTGAGTTTGGTGCAGAAGACGTGGCTGCGATTCAACAAGCCATTTTGGAAGGTGCCGACCCTACCGCCATTTTAGAAGCAACCGCTGCAGGTCCTGGCGGAGGTGGTGGTTCCGGTTCTGCGAATGCGGGCTTTGTTACCATTGAGTACAACAATCCTGAAGTACTCGCATCAACCTTCTTCGAGACATCGGCTCCAAGCGGTGATACCGAAACCGATGATGACATTGATGGCCTCGACATCACCATTTTTGCTGACGGCGGTCAGTCTCTCTCTTCTCAAGTAACAGAAGGCTCAATTTCTCTATCAAGCTACCCGCAAACCATTTCATCTAATGTGCTGGTTGAAGCAGGGGATCTCGCACTTGATACTGCTTCATTTGTACCTGAAACGTCTTCTTTAGAGTCTTTGTTAACTGAGCTTAACAGTGATATTACCTCTGGTGGTCAGCCAGTGGCGTTCGTTTATGACGAAGCGCAAAATGCCATTATCGGTACTCAAGAAGGTAACGAAGTGCTTCGTATCGAGATCGAAGCGACATCTTTAGGCCGTGATTTAGAGTTAGAGGTCGTTACCACGATTAGCCAAGGTATTGACCATGTTGCGTCTGTTGCTGATGGCCAAGTATCGATCGTCGGTGATCAAATCAATATTGCTTTTGATATTACAGGCGCAGATATTGGTGGTAACAGCATTCAAGCGCCTATTGACTTTACGACAACCGTTATTGATGGCGATGATCCTGCGCCGCAAAACGTTACTTTTGAAAACGTTGAGTCTTCTTCTACACCAATCACTGGCACCTTTGTTGATATTGGTAGTGATCAATTGGCAACGGTCACGTTTAATCAAGAAGGACTTAGTCAATTTGATGGCCTACTGAGTGATAATCAGGCGACAGAAGCGGTACTCTCTGAAGACGGCAGTACTATCACCTTGTCCATTGCTGGCTCGAATGAAACCGTCTTAACCATCAGTCTGAATACTGATGGTACCTACCAATTTGAGCAATTTAAGCCGTTAGAACAAACAAACGGTGAAGATACGATTGAGCTCTCTTTGCCAACCACAATCGTCGACTTTGACCAAGATACGGCAAGCAACATCTTTACGATGACCATCCTCGATGGCGATAATCCAGTGATTGAGAACGTGACGGGATTGTCTTTAGACGAGGCGGGTGTTGACCAAGGTTCACAGGAAGGCGCGACAGTAACAAGTGGGACTGGGTCGATCACGACAGCGGTCGGAAGTGACATCATTGATCACTATGAGTTGGAACCTACAGAGTTTAATGTTGGTGGAGAACTTCAATCTCAAGGGCAGGTTGTTCAACTAGAACTAGCGTCCGAGAGTAACGGCGTACGTACTTACGAAGGCTTCATCGAGCTGGATGGTGTGCGTATTACCGTATTTGATGTGGCGATTGATGCGCCTGCATTGGGCGAATACCAATTCAACTTGTATGAACAACTCGACCATACGGGTGCTAATGATGACTCGCTTACTTTCTCACTGCCAGTTTATGCGGTAGATGCAGATGGCGACCGCTCCTCGATTACCGACGGTTCGAACACACCAGAAGCGGCGCAAGTTGTCATTCAAGTTCAAGATGACGTTCCTACGATTGATGGCGTTGATGCGCTAGCCGTCGATGAAGATGATTTATCAAGCATAGGCTCCGATCAAAGCGACTCTGTGCTCGCGCAAGGCAACTTCACGACGACTCAGGGCTCAGACCGTGTCGTAAGTTATCAATTAGAGAGCAGCACTGATCCACTCAATGGGTTGGAATCACAGGGTCGATCTATCTCTCTGACGGAAACAACCAATTCAGATGGCAGCTTTACCTATTCTGCAACAGCAGAAGGGGACGCTATCTTCACCTTACAAGTGAACCCTGACGGTTCTTATTCATTTACCCTTGAAGGTCCAATTGATCATGCTGTGGGTAGTGATAGCTTAACTTTAGACTTCAATATTGTCGCAACGGACTTTGACGGTGACACCAGTTCACTCGTTTTACCGGTAACCATTGCTGATGATGTGCCAACCATTAACGACGTTGTTGCTCTTACCGTCGATGAAGATGACTTAAGTTCGGTGGGCTCTGACCAATCACAGCCAACGCTGGTTGAAGGTCAGTTCACGACGACTCAGGGTTCTGATGGCGTCGTACAGTATCAGTTGGATGTAAACGCTGATCCTTTAAATGGCCTGCAATCTCAAGGTCAAACCGTCTCCATTGCCGAAACGCAAAATGCAGACGGCAGTTACACCTACAGCGCAACGGCAAATGGCAGTGCAGTTTTCACATTAATTTTGAATACTGATGGCTCGTACAGTTTTGAGCTGCAAGGTCCAATCGACCATGCGGCAAATAGCGATAGCTTAACCCTTGATTTTAGTGTTATTGCTACCGATTTCGATGGTGACACAAGCCAAATCGTACTGCCTGTTACCATCGTGGATGATAAGCCAACCATTACCGATGTCGATGCAATTACCGTTGATGAAGATGATTTAGGCACGATTGGTTCAGATCAGACTGACCCGATTTCAATCGATGGCAACTTCACTACCACACAAGGCTCTGACCGAGTGGTGAGCTATCAGCTTGACGCGTCTGCAACACCAGTGGCTGGACTCACATCACAAGGCGCGGCCGTCACGCTGACTGAAACCGCAAACGGTGATGGAAGCTTCACTTACGAGGCGACAGCGGGTACTGAAGCGGTCTTTACGCTGACAGTGAATACTGATGGCTCTTACAACTTCACGCTAGAAGGTCCAATCGACCACGCGGTAGATAGTGACGAGTTGACGCTCAACTTCCCAATCATCGCGACCGACTTTGATGGCGATACCACAAACGCCACTATCCCTGTGACGATCGTGGACGATAAGCCAGTTATTACTGACGTCGACGCAATCACGGTTGATGAAGATGATCTAGCGTCAATTGGCTCAGACCAAAGCAATCCGATTTCTATTGATGGTAACTTCACCACCACACAAGGTTCAGACCGAGTGGTGAGTTACCAGCTTGATGCTTCTGCAACACCGGTTGACGGTTTAACGTCGCAAGGCGTGGCTGTCACACTGACAGAAACCGCAAATGGTGATGGTAGCTTTACCTACGAAGCAACAGCGGGCTCTGATGCGGTCTTTACGCTGACAGTGAATACTGATGGCTCTTATAACTTCACGCTTGAAGGGCCAATTGATCACGCTGTTGATAGTGATGAGCTGACACTGAACTTCCCAATTATCGCAACCGACTTTGATGGCGACACTGTCACAGAAACCATTCCAGTCACGATTGTTGATGATGTACCGACCATCACAGCGGTGGATGCGTTGAGTGTCGATGAAGATGACCTTAGCGGTGTGGGTTCCGACCCTGGCGGCGATCTGTTCGTTGAAGGCGCGTTTACCACCACTCAAGGCTCTGACCGAGTGGTGAGCTATCAACTGGATTCAACCGCTGATCCTGTTGCGGGGCTGACCTCTCAAGGTGAGGCGATTATCTTGGTGGAAACCGCGAATGGCGACGGCAGCTTTACTTATGTTGCGACCGCTGACGGCAATCCTGTCTTCACGTTGAATGTCGCAACAGATGGTACGTACGACTTTACGCTGCAAGGTCCGATTGACCATGCAGCTAACAGCGACAGCCTGACGATTGATTTCCCAATTATTGCCACCGATTTTGATGGTGATACGACTTCGGCAACCATTCCAGTCACGATTACGGATGATGCACCAATCATTGATAATGTCGTGCCTCTGGCTGTAGACGAAGATGATTTATCAGGTATTGGCTCAGACCAAACTGACGCTGTGTTTGTTGAAGGCGCGTTTACGACTACTCAAGGTTCAGACCGAGTGGTGAGCTACCAACTTGATTCAACTTCTGATCCTGTTTCAGGTTTAACTTCTCAAGGTGAGCCTGTTATTTTGGTAGAGACTGCGAATGCCGATGGCAGCTTCACTTACGTGGCAACTGCGGATGGCAATCCTGTCTTCACCATGAATGTGAATGCTGACGGTACATATGACTTCCGTCTGGAAGGGCCAATCGATCACGCGTTAAACAGCGACGAGTTAGTACTGAACTTCCCAATCATTGCAACAGACTTTGATGGCGATACGACGACCGCGACCATTCCAGTCACGATTACTGATGACGTTCCAACCATTAATAACGTTGTTCCACTGAAAGTAGACGAAGATGATCTCGCTACAATTGGCTCAGACCAAAACGATGATGCGTTTATGTCGGGCTCTTTCAGCACAACTGAAGGCTCAGACAGCGTTGTTAAATACCAGCTTGATGCAACGGCAGATCCAGTAGCAGGGTTGACCTCTCATGGTGAGCCTGTCGTGCTTGCTGAAACTGCTAACGGCGACGGCAGCTTTACTTACACTGCCACAGCAAATGGCAATGACGTATTTGAATTGGTGGTGAAGCCAGACGGCAGCTACACCTTTACTCTGCAGGGCCCACTAGACCATGCGGTGAATAGTGACAGTCTACAAATCGACTTCCCGATTATCGCAACAGATTTTGATGGCGACACGTCGACGGAAACACTACCTGTCACCATCGTTGATGATAAACCAACCATCACTGACGTAGACGCAATCCGTGTGGATGAAGATGACCTAGCGACGATTGGCTCTGATGGCTCAGATCCAATTTCAATCGATGGCAACTTCACTACAACGCAAGGCTCTGACGGGGTAGTAAGCTACCAATTGGATGCGGCTGCAACGCCAGTTGATGGCCTAACATCGCAAGGTGTGGCAGTGACGCTGACGGAAACTGCAAACGGCGACGGTAGCTTCACTTATGAAGCAACTGCGGGAACCGATGCTGTCTTCACGCTGACCGTGAATACGGATGGTTCATACAACTTCACGCTTCAAGGTCCAATCGACCATGCGACCAACAGTGATGAGCTGACACTGAACTTCCCAATCATCGCGACGGATTTTGATGGTGATACCACCACAGAAACGATCCCAGTCACCATCGTGGATGATAAACCGGCTATTACCGATGTCGATGCGATTACCGTTGATGAAGATGACTTAAGCACGATTGGCTCAGATCAGACTGACCCGATTTCAATCGATGGCAACTTCACCACCACACAAGGCTCGGACCGAGTGGTGAGCTATCAGCTCGATGCTTCTGCAACACCAGTAGCTGGACTCACATCACAAGGCGTGGCAGTCACACTGACGGAAACCGCAAACGGCGATGGTAGCTTTACTTACGAAGCGGCAGCGGGGACTGAAGCGGTCTTTACGCTGACAGTGAATACCGATGGCTCTTATAACTTCACGCTAGAAGGTCCAATCGACCACGCGGTAGATAGTGACGAGCTGACACTGAACTTCCCAATCATCGCAACCGACTTTGATGGCGACACGTCTGCTGAGACAATTCCTGTCAAGATCGTTGATGACAAACCGACACTTGGTGGCATCGAAGCAACAAGTGTGCAAACGGTTGACGAGGACGATATCCCAACAGTCGGATCTGATGGTACGCAGTCGAACAGCATTGCAGGTAACTTCATCGCGACTGATGGCTCTGATGGCATTGTGGAGTACAGCGTTTCTGACCTGACGATGCCAGTACAAGGCCTGACCTCTGGTGGTCAATCTCTGGTTATGGTTGAAGTATCAAACGCAGGTGGCGTTTCAGTTTACGAAGCTCGTATCGATGGCACGACGACACCAGTATTCCGTGTGACTCTCGATGCTTCTGATGATAGCTACACGTTCGATTTGCTTGCTCCTCTCGATCATCCAAATGCTGATGGCCAAAATGAACTGGTCATCAATTTACCGATAAACGCGACTGACTTTGATGGAGACGTGTCGAACAACATCACCTTACCAATTACGGTTGTGGATGATGTTCCGACCATTGATGGTTTACTAGCAGGCAGTGAACAGACTGTTGATGAAGATGACCTACCAGCAGGTACGGATGCTGCAAGTGCAGAAGATACTGTTATTTCAGGTACTTTTGATATCACCGAAGGTGCTGACCAAGTTGCTTCTATTCAACTGAGTGACCTGACCACGCCTGTTGCGTCACTGACTTCAGATGGTGAAGCTATCACCTTAGTTCGGTCTTCTAGCGCAAACGGCGTGAACGTATACCAAGGTGTCGCTGGCAATCCTGCTGAAGTGGTGTTCGAACTGACGTTGGATGCAACGAATAACACCTATGAGTTCGATTTACAGAAGCCGCTTGATCATCCAGATGGTAATCAGCAAAACGAGATTGTTATTAACCTCCCTGTGACGGCGACAGACAATGATGGTGATACTTCACCAGCCTTCACATTGCCAATTACCGTAGTGGACGATGTTCCAGTGGTTACCAATATTGAAAGTCTACGTGTCGACGAAGATGACTTACCTCTTGGTTCTGATGGAACGAAAGAGCCATTAACGGTATCAGGTGAGTTCGAAGTCACTAGCGCAGATGGTATTGATGCTTTCGAATTGGATCTGAGCTCAAATCCTATCCCGAATCTGAAATCGGGTGGAGAAGAGGTAACACTTTCTCAAGACGCTAGTGCCTCAACTGCTGACGCGCTTGTTTACGTGGGACAAACTCCGGGTGGAGTGACGATCTTCACGTTGACACTTCATCAAGATGGTAAATACGACTTTGAGTTATCTGGTCAGTTAGATCACGCGGTTAACTCTGATGAGATTTTGTTGAATCTACCTGTGAAGATTACAGATGGCGACAACGATACCATCACTGCGACCTTGCCAGTGACCATCGTAGATGACAAACCAACCATTGATGCTATTAGCTCTGGTAGTACCTTGTCTGTGGATGAGGATGATATTCCAAGCCAAGGTTCGGACGACACGCCAGAATCCAATATCATTGGTGGCAACTTTGACGTTACGGATGGTGCCGACTCTATCGTTAGCTTCCAGTTGGATAGCTTAACGTCGCCTGTTTCTGGACTTACGTCAGGTGGTCAACCGCTTGAGTTGGTTGAGTTTTCAAACTCAAACGGTGTGATTGAGTACCGAGCTTATGTACAAGGTACGACGGACACCGTCTTTAAACTGACGCTAAATGGTTCAGCAGACAGTTATGAATTTGAACTGTTGGGCGCACTTGATCATCCTACGGGTAACGATGAGAACTCGTTAGTCATCAACTTCCCAGTCAACGCGACCGATTTTGACGGCGATGTGTCCAATAACATCACCTTGCCGATCACCGTGGTGGACGATGTTCCAGCGATTGTGAAAGTGACAGACTCTAGCCAACAAACAGTCGATGAAGATGATCTTGCTGGTGGCTCAGACACGACAAGTAGCGATTCAACGGTATTAACCGGTGGATTTGAAGTCGTTGATGGTGCGGATGAGATTGTCAGTTACCAAGTTTCTGACCTCAATGCCGTTGTGTCTGGCTTAACTTCGAACGGCAACAGCATCGAGTTGAATGTGGTGAGCTCGGTTGGTGGTGTAACCAGTTACGAAGCGGTCATCACTGGTACATCAACTAAGATCTTCACGTTGTCTCTTGATGCGAATAACGACAGTTACCAATTTGAACTATTGGGACCAATCGACCATGATGCTGTTCAAGGTGAAAACAACCTTGTCATTGATATCCCAATTACAGTGACAGATTTTGATGGTGATACGTCATCATCACTGAACCTTCCAATCACCATTGTTGATGACATTCCTGAAATTACATCAGCAGATGCTTTGGCTGTTGACGAGGATGATCTCGCTAATGGCTCTCAGGCAACCAACAAAGACAGCCTAGAAGCAACAGGTAATTTCGATACGGTTGAAGGGGCAGATACGGTTGTCTCTTACCAGTTGGATCTTACTTCTAACCCGATCCCGGGAGTCACTTCAGGTGGTCTCGCGGTGACGTTAGTTCAAACCGCGGTAAGCAACAACAACTTTACTTATCAAGGTCAAACACCGGATGGTAACTCAGTGTTCACGCTAGTTTTGAACGCTGACGGCTCTTACAAGTTTACGCTTGAGGGTGCGCTAGACCACTCAACCCAAGGCGAAGATGCACTCATACTCGATCTTCCAGTCTTCGCGACCGATGTCGATGGCGATACAGCCGGTATTAACTTACCAGTGACGATTACCGATGATGTTCCAACCTTGTACGATGCGTCTATTTCACGTGTTGAGGGACAAGGAAACCGCACGGTTCGCTTATTCCGAGACCCTGTAGAAGGTGATGATGATCTTGGTGCTGACGGCGCACAGGTGACTTCATTCTCGGCTGATGATTCAGGCATTTACTTCAAGCAAAACGGTGTTGACTCGGATTCTGTTGATTTGAACGGCAGCAACCAAATTGTGTTCGTTCACAAGGTTCTTGACGGAGTGGATACAGAAATCGGTCGTTTGATTGTTCGAACTGACGGCCGCGTGTCTTTCCGTCCGAATGACGATCTTGACCATACAGAAACCGATTCGATTGATTTCACCATCAACGTCGTTGCAACCGATGGTGACGGTGATACTAGTGATGCAGATGTTGATATCTCAATCACGGACCGAAATGCGCAGATTAATACGTCAACCGTCACTGCATTTGAGGACCAAGGTCGTGGTGGTGTTGTCGCAGGCGTGGATTCTGCAAATACCCAAGATAACCTATCAACCTTGGATGTAACGCCGGCGAAAGTCGATTTGGTTATCGATTTGCATGATATCGATCGTAACGAGAGCCTAGGTGACATCACTATTCGAGATGCCAGTACCCACAACGGTACGTTCTATTATCGAGACGGTAGCGGCAACTACATTGAACTAACACCTGTCGGTAATACGGTTGTTCTTGATGCATCAAATGTCGAGCAGTCATTCAATGGTGAGCTTGTCTCGCTAGATAACTTGTACTTTGTACCAGATCGCCATTCGTCAACCGATGCTTCTGGTATCGATCCTCGTATCCGTGTGGAAATTCTTAACAATGGTACGCCAGACCATACGATTAATGGTCGCTTGGATATTG
Organism: Vibrio sp. B1ASS3; assembly: GCF_905175355.1. Lineage (NCBI taxonomy): Bacteria > Pseudomonadati > Pseudomonadota > Gammaproteobacteria > Vibrionales > Vibrionaceae > Vibrio > Vibrio sp. B1ASS3. The sequence goes on along the minus strand of NZ_HG992743.1, from coordinate 1,351,759 downwards.
AAGTTGATGCGGTTGCAGATATTGCAACATGGAACGCTAGCAGCACCTTCGATTACACCGTTGATGAAGATGGCAACAATGTTGAGTTAGACATTGAAGCGAACACGCAAGATATCAGCAACCCAGAGTCCATCGTATATGAACTTGTCTTTACCGAGGGTGGAGACAATGCGACGTTGGTTTATTCAGATGGTACACCTATTCCTGAAGCGGGTGGCAAATACCTAGTGGATGCGAGTCGTATTGACGAGGTTGAAGTGGATCCTTCGGAGCACTTCTCTGGCCAAATTAAGCTAGATGTAACCGCGATTACGACTGAGAGTAATAACCCTCTGACGGGCAAAGAAACAGCGCGTTCTGAAACCGAAGAAATTGTGATTGACGTTAACCCTGTCGCTGACCAAGCAGACTTTGTGGTAAATCGCATCAACATTTTTGAGGATAACGCTCGAACTCAAGATACCGTCGACCCTGTGACAGACCACGATCCGCTTCAGTTGAGCGAGGTCATTACGATGAGCCCATCAGATGATATTGATGGCTCTGAAGAACTGTTTGTACGCATTGACAATTTCTCCATTGATGGTGTGACGTTGGTTTGGCTTGATACAGCAAATCCAAGCCAAATCAATGCAGTTACAGACAGTGGCGGTAATGTTCTTTACTACGAAATTCCAGAATCAAGCCTTGCTAATGTTGAAGTGCTTCCTCCATTACACAGTAACGAAGACTTCACGTTTGATGTAGAAGGTATTGTGAAAGATAACGCCTCTCTATCGGGGGGCGCCGCTCAGGACATTCGTTCTTTGGGCACGCAATCGGTGATTGTATCGGTGAAAGGTGTTGCGGATATCCCAGACATCGAACTGAACGATAAAACTGGCATTTGGAATGTGTTCGATGATGGTACCGTTCGAGGAATCGAAGCCGAAATCGATGAGAACGGTCAAGTTGATCTCGCGTTTAGCGTGGTTTCAGGAGAGCTGAAAGACAATCCCGCTGATAGTTCAGAATCCATCACGGTACTGCTGTCTAATATCCCTGATGGTGTAGAACTGTTTGATAACGATGGTGCCTCTATCGACCTGACGTTTGTTGGATACGATGGAGCAGGCCAACCGATTTACGAAGCAAACATTACCAATGTTAACGTAAACTCGGGCATCGTTATTCGACCTGAAGCGTCATCGACAGAAAATATTACCATCACAGCAACTACTATCGTGACTGAGAACGATGGTCATACGCGTGAGGTAACTGGTGAAATCCGCGTTAAAGTTGCCCCTGTGATTGATGCTCAAGACAACTATGTTGTTAGCTCTGAAGGCAACGAAGACACGCGCATTAATATTGATTGGGAGCCGACAGCAACGCAAAGCCCGGATGCGGACGAATTCTTTGCTGCTCTAACAATTAGTGGTTTCCCAAATGGCAGTACTGTTTATGTTGACGGTGTCGCGCAAACCGTGACAGGTGGCAGCATCACGCTCACTCCGGGAACTAACGAATCAGAGCAAGACTTCTCTGCCAGAATCACTCAAGATGGCTATATTCAAGTCCAGCTTGAACAGGACTCAAGTACTGACTTTAGCTTGAGTACACAGGTGACGGTGAAAGAAATTGATGCAGAGTATGTCGACTCAGGCAATCCGGGTGAGGGCATCGCATCTACCGTGATTAACGGTACAGTCAATGTTCAAGTGAATCCGGTTGTTGAACCAGAGGACTTAACAGGTGATGTCGCTGATCAAACTCGTCTACTGGTTGAAGAATCGGGTGGTACAACGACCGATGTAGTTCGGGCTGATGCTCAAGGTCACATCGATTTCACCATTAATACCAGTGCAGGCGGACAAACCGGTGCCAACATCATCAAGTATCAAGAGTTTGATAGTTCGTCTGATGAGGTGGTCACCCAACTTGTTGTGCAATTCAACAACATTGACCCAGAAGTACTCGACCAGTTGATTATTGTTGGTGCGTCGAATGAAGGTAATGGCCGTTGGACGATCACTGACGAAGAAAACTTTACGATTATCGCGCCAGCAGGCTTAGACCTGACTCCTAACGACGACAGTGATGATGCGGATAATGGTGGCATCTCTTCTATTGGTTTGACGATTTTTGCTTTGGTTAATGACCTTGGCGAAGACACTGTAGAAGAAGATGCGACGGTACAGCGTCAGACTGATATTACGTTAGAATTCCCGACCACAATTACGCCGCAAACGAGCGTTGCTGCAGAAATTGAAGTGGATGATACCGTTCAGATTGATGGCAACGAAGATAATGTTGTCGATTTCGGTACTCAGTTGGCCGCAAAAGTCACAACAGTCAATGCCGATGGTGTTGAGGATGTCCTTACTCTTGTTATTGACCCATCATCGCCAAATGTTGCACCGGGCCTAACAATAAGTGGTTCAGACGTTGATTTTGTCGATGGTAAGTTTGTATTCCAAGCGACAGTTGATGCGAGCGGAAACATAACTGGTCTAGATGGACTCACATTGACGGTCGCACGTGACTGGGCGGGAGACTTTACGCTGCCAGTTACTTTTGTCACCACGGATACCGATTCTGGTGATGAGAAGATGATCACCGAGCTCATTCCGGTTCAAGTATTGCCAATCGCTGACGTGCCAAGTTCATCTGGTGACCAACCATTAGATAACAATGTGACACCAGATGTTACGGTCGATATTACGGGCACGCTCGGTCTAGATGCTGACAAGCAACCAGTGAACGACCTTAACAATGATGTTCCGACTAACGATGGTATTGGCTACGAAGATGGTTTGATTCAACTTAACTTGAACGTCGACTTTGCAGACAATCGCAACAACTTACAATCAGGTAGAGAAACACTTACCAGCATTAAACTCACGCTTGACGATACGACGTTAGGTGAGTTTGTTGACGCGAGTGGCAACTCATTGGGTACCAGCATCGAATTCAGTGCTGCTGAAATTGCTGCAGGTGCTCTAGATGAAGTGCTGTTTAAGCCGAAAGAAAACTACCCAGTAGGCGGTGGTCAAAATACCGTTCAGATTAATATCGAAGGGGAGATCACTGATACAGCGATCATTGATGATACAACCTTGATTAATCCTGGTGATGATACGGATGTTCGGACCTTCACTGATAATGTGTCGTTTGAGATTACACCTGTTGTCGATGAGATAACGATCAGTGGTGCGGATCCGACACAACCAGTTGAAATTACGGGTGATGAAGACACGTTGATATCACTCAGTCAGTCTGGCTCTGGGCTTACGGTTAGCTTAAATGACAACGATGGCTCGGAAGAGTTTGTTTCCTTGAAACTAACAGGGTTGCCAACTGACTTTATTGTGATTTCAAACTCATCTGACTTTACAGTGAAAAACAACGGTGGTGGTGAATGGAGTATTCAGCTGAGTGATCCGAGCCAAACGTCGATTGATTTAAGTGGGATTCAGATTCAACCTCCAAAGAACTTCAGTGGTGAAGTTGATATTGGTATTACGGTATTTACTCAAGAAGAACTGCTCAAAGTACCGACAGAGCACACTGGCAGCTTCAAAGTCACCATTGAGCCAATTGGTGATGATGTTGATGTTAACCCAGATACCTTAGTTTCAGGTAATGAGGGTGAAGACATTGAAATCAATATCAATGCTCTTGTGGTTGATAACCAAGAGTCGATTGGTGATGGTGCGAATTATGAAGAAAACGATCCAGAAACACTTCGTGTAGAAATCGCGAATGTGCCAGATGGTGCAAGCATTGAACTTACCGACGGCACTACATTTGCCGACCTAGGTGGCGGTGTGTTCGTTCTAGAGATTGATGCTCAAGATCTGGATAAAGTGGTCTTTAACTCTGGCGATCGCAACGATAACTCTTGGAATGGCACATTAGAGTTTAAAGTGCAGGCCGTTGATACTGGCTTAGATGGAAGTCAAAGCCTAGGCACACCGAAAGAGTTCGACGTTAATGTCGAGGTAGAAGCTGTTAACGACCGCCCAGAGTTCGTGAATACAGTGGATGTTGAAACGCAAGAGGATACTCCGTTACTGCTTGATGGCTTCAGCATCACAGACGTTGATGCGGTGTTAGATGATCCGAACGCTGAGTATGTGCTCAATGTTAACGTAGACAGCGGTATCTTGGAGCTCAACCCAACGCTCATCACCACTTACAACCTAACCGTGAGCGGTGATGGTACGGACTCCGTTGAACTGAAAGGCACTGTGGCCGATCTAAACAATGCCATTGCAGACGGCCTGATTGAGTTCAATCCAGACCTGAACTTCTTTGGTGACGTTCAGGTGGACGTGACTGTCGATGACCAAGGCAATGAAGGTATCGTGATTGGTGGGGTAGATGACACCCTAAATACCAACAGCAGCAGCTTCAATATTGAAGTGACAGCGGTGAACGATACCCCAGAAACTACGCCAGTGACGCTACCGGATATTGAAGAAGACAGTGGTGTGTTCTCTATCTCTGAAGCGGATCTTATTGCGAATGCGACAGACGTAGAAAACGACAACCTCACTGTTAGTAATGTTCAGTTAACCGATCCAAGTTCGGGTAGCATTACTTTCAACAGCGGTACTGGTGAGTGGGAGTTTACTCCAGCGCCAGATTACAACGGTCCAGTTGAAATCACGTACACCATTACAGATGATGGCACGACAGATGGTGCATCCGATCCTAAATCGGTTAATGGCAGCGCGTCTTTCAATGTAACGGAAGTAAACGATGCACCAACAACGTCTGAAGTGACACTTTCTGATGTTGCGGAAGACAGTGCGGCGGTTGAGATTACCCAAGCTGATTTGTTGGCGAATGCCTCTGATATTGAGAACGACACGTTGACAGTGAGTAGCGTTCAATTGGTCGACCCAAGTAGCGGTACATTGGATTTCGATAACGTCTCAGGTACATGGTCATTTACACCAGCTCCGGGCTACAACGGCACGGTGAATCTGACTTATACCATTACCGATGACGGTACGACGAATGGTACTTCGGATCCTCAGACAGTGTCAGGAACGGCAACCTTTGAAGTCACCGAGGTGAACGATTCTCCGGTGACATCTGAAGTAACGCTAAGCAGCACGGAAGAAGATGGTGGCGCAGTGACGATTACTGCGACAGAACTTCTGAGTAATGCGAGCGACCCTGAATCGGACAACTTGACCATTAGTAGTGTTGCTCTGGCGGATCCTTCGGCGGGTACGTTAACGCAAATTAATGCGACAGAATGGACGTTTGAACCTGCTGCAGATTTCTTTGGTGACGTTAATTTCACTTATGAAATCACAGATGACGGAACCACTAACGGTGCGCCAGACCCAATCACAATTGCTGGCACAGCGGTGTTGAATGTTGAAGCAACCAATGATGCACCTGAAATCACAGCTACGTCGGTAACGGATACGATCAACGAAGCCGATGGCCAGAAAATTACGGGAATTAGTGTAAGTGACATCGACTTCACTGGTGCACAGGCGAACGAAATCATGACGGTGACTCTAGCGGTGACTGAAGGTGACGTTCGTGTTGAGCCGCCGGCAGGCAGCGGTGTCACTGTAGGTGCGGGAATGTTTGGTGAAATTATCCTAATGGGTACACCAGATAACATTAACTCCGTTCTTGGTGCGACAGATGCTTCTGAGGGCGTTTTTGTGGATGCAGGAGACGTTGATGCCGCTTCTATCACCTTATCGGTGAAAGTCGAAGACAACGGCGTGTACTTTGAAAATGCATCGGGTACAGCATTGGAAGCGAATCAAGACTTCACCATCAATGTGACCCCTGTGGCTGATGCCCCAACACTGGGTATCGATCCTCAGTTTAACTACATTCGTCAAATTGCTGCTAGCCAAACCGCGAGCAGTCAAGGCCTTGCAATTGTGGGCATCATGGCGGCGTTGACCGACATTGACGAGGTGCTTTCACTGGAACTAACGGGTGTACCTGCTAGTGCAGAGGTGACAAGCGGTGTTTCTCCATCAGGCATTAGCTTCGATGGCACCACTTGGACAGTACCAAGTGATGAAATTGATACACTAGAAATTGTAGCGACGGATACCAACAGTGGTATTGATATCGGTTCTTACGACATTTCGGTTACTGCGATATCAACAGAATCGAATGGTGATGAAGCGCAGTCTTCGCCTGTCCAAATTAGTTTGGATGTGAGCGGTGATAACGACGATATTGATCAGTCAAGCGCAACGGACGACAGTTATCTAGTTGGTGGAGACACAGGCATTAACTTAATCGGTGGGGAAGGCGACGACCTTATCGTAGGTGGCGATGGTGATGATGTGCTTATCGGTGGTCTAGGCTCAGACATCCTAACTGGTGGTGACGGCAGCGATACCTTCAAGTGGACAGTGGATTCGGTTGATGAAGGGGCAGTGGATACCATCACTGACTTTACGGTGAACGAAGACATGATTGATTTACGTGAAGTGATCTCTGACCTGAACAGCCCAATGATCGATATGGATGATCTGTTAGGACATATCTCAGCGGATTATGACGCATCTACAGAAGCGGTATCGTTGAACATCACGACCGACACCAATGTGCATCAAACCATCGTGGTTGAACACTTAGGTGATGCGCTGGACTTTAACGGTCTGAGTTCAAACGAGATCGTTGAGTCATTACTAAACAATAATGTGCTTGCCAATGGTTAACGCAGCCTAAAAGCAAAAGCGCGATAGCTCATAGAGTTATCGCGCTTTTTTGTGTCTGGTATAAAAAGCAGTGTGCTGATTGATATTTGAAGCGTTGTTTAAACGTGAATGTCGAGTAGGCTGCCGATCACTTCATTGTTCTTATCAACAACTGATGCACCGATTCGGTTATAGCTTGCAGCTTGAGTTAAGTTAACGAGCGTTTCGATTGGATTTGAAGGCAATTCAGAGGAAACTTTATTGAAATTGAGCTCGTTGTCTTTGACGAGGTCAACTTTGTTAAACGCTAAATCGTTTTCTTTCACAAAGTCTTGTTGAATTTCATGCGCAGCACCTTCAGCCATCTTCTGCGACAGCTGAATCATATTATATCCGGACTGAATTCCTGATACTGGCATGTTAACTCTCTCACTTGTTATGCTTTTGTTAGCATAGGAAGTGTTGCAATTTCGTGCAAGTTCTTTATTCGAACGGTTTGATTATGCAAACAGTTTTGAAAGCATATCGCGTTCTTCGTTAGAAAGAAGCGGGCTTTCCTTTTTGTTAAGCGATTGGCTAATGTCACCCTGAAGCGACTTTAATTGGCTCGCTGTCAGCTCATTAATCTTTTGTCTCAGTTCATTAAACTGTTGAGTAGTCATTTCGATCTCCTCACATTTCTCGGGCTTCTCCTTCATCCACCCACCTCAGCGACCTCCATGGTCACAATTAAAGAATGTTCTAATATTCTTAGGTTAGTTTTTGAATGGTGTTTTTTTGTCCGAGTAATGTCAGTAAGCCTCAAGTAACTTGTAAGACTTTTCCTATGAATAAAGGCGGTAATCATAAAGGGGTAGAATCATAGTCTACCCCTTTAATATGCCTCATTGGTTCAAGAGGCTTGTTTAGTTCACACGAACGGCAAACTTAGAAGCAAGAGAGTGTAGCTCAGGCAGCATGCGGTAGATGAGGTGCAATTGCTGAAGCACCATTCGAGCAGAATGATCATCTTCATCACGCCATTCATTCAGGCGTTGTTCCAAATTGGTATCGTCGATCGACGACAAATCACACTCTTCGCTGTTGTGATGCAATTGTTGATGTAACACGTCCAAATGTTGTTGAATACACCGATGAGCATCAAGAACAAGCTGGTGGATGGATTCATCGTCAATCCGAGTCCGATGCGCACCTAATGCTGAGATATAACTCAACATTGCATGATTCAACGTCAAGAAACGGAAACTTTCATCCACTGCCGTTCGATATTTCCCCGGTTCCGCCAACATGGTGCTGATCGCGGAAGAGAGGTTGGCATCAGTGTTGTGTGCCTGACGACGAGCGATTCGGTAGCTTAAGTTATCTTTCTTACCAATCCGATACTGGCCGATGATCTGACCAAGGTATTGCTTATTGGCATCTATCGCGTCGGACATCACTTTATGCAGGCGCTTCGATTGCCAGTCCGGCAGAATGACTAAAACAGCGCCAACCGCCAACACACAGCCAATCAAGGTATCAGCAAGTCGAGGCAGTACCACGGCGTAGCCTTCGCCTAATTGGTTAAACAGGAACAACACGAGTAGGGTAATAAAGCCGGTCGCATAACCATAGTTGTTGATGCGAAACGCAAAGAACATCACCCCAGAGATGACAATAAAGACCAACTGGCTTTCTTGAGAAGGGAAGAAGGTCAGCAGGGGCACACCAATCAACAAACCTGCGAGTGTCCCGATAACGCGGGCGGTAAGCTTTTGTCGTGTTGCGCTGTAGTTAGGTTGGCAAACAAATAGCGTGGTAAGCAGAATCCAGTAACCTCGGTCAATGTCGAACGCTTGGATAATTCCGTAACCGGCAGTTAGGGCAATCGACATGCGCAGTGCGTGGCGGAACAGCATCGAGTCTTTATGTAAATTCGCTGAGATGCGTTGCCACATGGCTTTCAGCGTATGTGGGTTCGTATCATCCAGCACATCTTCTTCGAGCCGCTCCGCGTCTGGGTTATTAATGTTGCTGAGCTGTTTTTCTACCGTCGCTAGGTTATTGAACAGGTAAGTAAGCTGAGCCAATAAACGCTTCCAATGGCTTTGTTCTTGTTCTTCCAAGTAGCCCAAGGAGTTTTGTAGCTCTGCCAATGCAAGAATCGATTGATCAGTATGGGTGTATTCGTTACCTAGTCGAATCGCATGAGCAATATCGCGACAAGCTTGCGCTTGAGACTCCAGTAAGTACTTAAAGCGGAACAAAACGTCTGAGCGCTCAAACTCAGTAGCCAAATCTTGGTATCGATAGTGGCTTGAACTCACGCGCTCGTGAATGTCTTGTGCAATAAAGTAAATATTAAGGAATCGGTCGCTTGGACCATCGATATGACCGCGCTTAGAACGGCTTAATAGCGTTGCTTTACAAGCATTCAGTGCATTAACGGTCGCAGCATTTAGCTTCGCTGCCTCGATGCGCATAGGCTGTGGAGTTAGGTTTGTGACCGGGTGGAACAGTTTCGCTTTGGCATCAAGGTAGTTGGCAATTTGTAAGAACACCGTTGCCAAGCTTTGTTGAACAGGTTGAAGTGGCCAGAACATCTGCCAAATCATCGACATAAAGTAGTACCACGCAGCACCAGTCAATAGCAGCAATGGTTGGAACCAAATATTGGTGCTTTCATGAGCCCCAAGCATGGTGTAGATGGCAATCAATAAAGAGCCGAACGCGATGCTAGCGTATTTAGGCCCAATAGCGCCAAGCATAATAAAGCCGAACGTCGAGACAAACAGGCCGATGGCAAAAGCCCACGGCGTATCAAATAAGATCTCAATTGAGAAAGCAGCGACGGCGAAACAGATAAAGGTAAGAATGAGCGCTTTTATCCTGCCCGTGAAACTGTCGTCGCTCTCAGCCAAAGCGGCAGCAATCACGCCTAAGATAAGAGGAGTAATCAAGGTATGTTGCTTAAAATACCAAGCAGGAATCACCACGCCCAAAAGAGTGATAAGAATCAGAATGCTGTAGTTAATGGTTTTGTTTGCCCAATAGAGGCGAAGTTTTAAAGCAGCTTGCACGATGCGCCTTTCGTTGCCGGTGGAAAACAGGAGAATTTTAACAAACTCACTATAGCGTGTTTATGACCTAATTTAATAAAAAACGTCACTTGCTCAGGAAATCAACAGAATTGTCATTGACTTAACTTGTTGAGAGAGAATCATGAACGAACCGCTGTTCACAAATTCAACAGTAATGTGAATTTTAATTAAGAATACCGACAGAAGGCGATTTGTGCTTCATCCATCGCTACAATTTAACTGACTAAAATGATATAAAACGAGAACTTCTCTATCAAAAGGCGCACCTTTCATGCAGCTTACTGCCACCAATAAAGCACAGTTTTTTATTCAAAATGAGTATTACCAAGTCGAAATAAAAGAAAACAGTGTTTTATTAAGTTCAGTCGGCAGTGAAGAGCACATCCCATTTACGATTTGGAATGGCAAAGTTGGCGTTAAACGCGGTTTGCTCTGGAGCTCTCTGCAGTTTTTCGCTCATGAACAAGATGGCAAGCAGCAAAGCTGGTTAGTGCAAGGTTTGCCTTGGCCACAATGTCGTAAATTTGCGGTCGAAGCGGTTCGTCAATATCAAGACTGGCACAATACTCAGTGTCGAAAACTTGCTGAATACCTCCCTAAGTGGGAAGACGAATTGTATCAACTCAAGCATCTTCCTGCTTATCTCTCGCACTCGCGAGTGCAAAATTGGGTCGACCAACTTAACGGCGAACTTGTTGAAATCAAAACCAGCTTGATCGAAGCAAAAATGCGTATGCCTAAGCGTATGGCAGAGATTGAACCATGGCTGTCTGAGACCTCTCAGACCTTGAGTGAACGCAACCATGAGTGGCTGGAGAATGAACGTCCGAACTGGGAAGTTCTGTTTAGCCGTATTGAGTCTTCACCGCTCAACCTTTCCCAGCAGCATGCTGTGTTGCTCAATGATGATCATAACCTTGTGCTTGCAGGGGCGGGCTCCGGTAAAACCAGCGTGCTGACCGCTCGCGTGGCGTATTTACTTCAGAGCCACCAAGCGCAGGCAGAAGAGTTATTGATGTTGGCATTTGGTCGTGATGCCGCGAAAGAGATGAAAGAGCGATTGGTCGATAAAGTGGGGCTCGCGGCTGAAAACGTGCGAGTGAATACTTTCCACCAACTTGGCTTACGTATCCTTAATCAAGTTGAGACTCAACCGGTTGAAATTAGCCCGCTTGCTTTGGACGACAACCAACGTTCTGCATGGTGCATTGATTGGCTTAAGAAGCATTGGATGACGCCAACCAACTTTAAGCGTTGGCAAAAGCATTTAGATAAATGGCCAATTGCCTACTTGAAAGGCGATGATGAGCTTGGTAGCCACTCAGAAAACCCGAAACTGATTGCTTGGCTCGATAACCAACTTTCGCAGTTGGCTGCCGTTGGTTTAACTAAGAAACAAGTTCAAGAAAAGCTTGTGAATCATCAAGATTACACGCGTTTGAACAGTGAGCTAGCACTCTGTTGGCCATGTTTTAGTGCGTGGCAAAAGATGCTTAAAGAAACCAATCAGGTTGATTTTCCAACCATGATCAGCCGCGCGACAGATTACGTGACGAAAGGTAAATTCATTTCACCTTGGCGCTTTATAATGGTGGACGAATACCAAGACATCTCACCAGACCGCTTAGCGTTGATTGAAGCGTTATGTGCATCAACCGAGAAGCAAACTGGAGCGACTTTGTTTGCAGTGGGTGATGACTGGCAGGCGATTTATCAGTTCGCAGGTGCAGATGTGGATTTGACTACTGGTTTCCAAGAGCGTTTTACACATTCAACTGTGCATCACCTAGACACGACCTATCGCTTCAATAACCAAATTGGTGATGTAGCGAATACCTTTGTTCAAGAGAACCCATCTCAATTGCCGAAGACGCTTAACAGCCACAAGCAGCGTAAACAGAAGAGTGTTCATACTGCACCAAGCAACCAAGTTGAGAAGATCCTTGACCAACTGAACCAACAAGCGAAGAAAACTAAGTCGGTGCTTCTGTTAGGGCGAAACCATTATCACAAACCCGATCTATATGACGATTGGTTGAAGCGTTTCCCGAACCTTGAGATTCGCTTTATGACGTGTCATGCGAGTAAGGGCAGAGAAGCTGACTTTGTGATTATTCTGTCGGTGGATGAAGGTCAATTCCCAGCGAAGAAGAAGCAAGCACATATCGATGGGGCATTGAGTGAGTCGAAAGATAAATTCCCTTATGCAGAAGAACGACGTTTGTTCTATGTTGCGTTAACTCGTGCGAAAGAGAAGGTTTGGATCACCCACACAGGTGCAGGTTCTGCTTTTGTACAAGAACTGGTGAATGGCGACTATCCGATTGTTACTTCAAGATAATACCTTCCCATTTCTTGGGTAAAACAAAGGCGATACTGAGTATCGCCTTTGTTGTATTTGGAAGCGTCGTTAATAGGAATTACGTGCGTTCAGCAAGGTATGCTTCGTAGTCTGGTACTTCAATATCCACTTCTTGATCGATCAGCGGAGAGTTGAATAGGAATTTAGCAGTCGCACGGTTCGTTGCTACAGGAATATTCCATACGCTTGCAATACGCAGTAGGGCTTTTACATCAGGGTCATGAGGAACCGCATTCAGTGGATCCCAGAAGAACACAAGCACGTCAATGTTGCCTTCAGAAATCAAAGCGCCAAGTTGTTGATCGCCCCCCATTGGGCCGCTGATCATGCTCTTGATAGCAAGGCCAGTTTCTTTACTCAGCATGTGACCTGTTGTGCCGGTCGCGTACAAGAAGTGGCTTTGCAGCTTCTCTTTGTTCTCTTTTACCCAACGAAGCAATTCAGGTTTGCAGTTGTCGTGGGCAACCAATGCCACATGTTTGTGCGCTGGCATGGTACGAGTTGTTTTTTGCATCAAGTTATTTCCGTTTTTATGATTTTAAATTCGCTGCATCCAATAAAACACGTTTTTTGCCAATCAATCAACAGCCTTAACGCTGAATGTAGGCCTATATTCTGACGGAGATAACGAATCTTTAATTGTGTCGTCATGAAGCGTCTTTGGCGTCAGCGCTTTAATGGTTGGAGAAGCGTGTTTTTCATACGGTTGATGACGTAAGTAGTGCACTGCCTGCATGACAGAAAGGCGACCTTGTTCCACCATTTTGTCTGTTGGTGCGAATAAAACTTTGTGGCGCAACAAGCCACGATAAACACCATGACTTAGGTACACAGAAACCAAACCAATTTCCTCGGTCTTTTCTGCACTGCGCAACTCGCTGATGGCAGCCTCAATCGCTACTGCGCTGCCAACAATGTAATCAATGTTGCCCATATCAATGACACGCTGCACAAGGTTACGTTGAAGCTCTTTGTCGTTATCTGCCCAATACGAATCGACGATACGAATGTCGCTGTCTTTAATGGCTTCGTAAAAACCAGTTGTGACAGGCTTTGTTCCACCACGGGTTCTAGGGCCCAATAAAAGAGCGATATTGGTTTTGCCTGATCCTTTCGGGTGCTTCTCTGCAAGGTATTTACCCGCTTCATAGCCCATCCAGTACCAGTCAACACCGACAACGCCTTTGAGTAACTTTGATTGCTCTTCGTCGAGATCAAGTTGATTGACGGTGGCAAAAACAGGTGTCTTACCAACCCAACTTTGTAGATTGTGTTCGTAGGCTTGCGGATCAACGGTGCCAAGAATTATGGCATCTGCGCCCCATTGGGTACACAAAGCGAGTTGTTGTTCCTGACGAGTTTTGTTCGGGTAGCCGCCCGCTTCGAGAACACGAAGGTCAACACCGAGTTTTTCCGCTTCGGAAACCATTCCATAGTTTACTGACAACCAGTATGAATCCTTTAAATGAGGGTATATGGCACAGATTTTCTCAGCCGCAAAAGTAGGCACTGAAGCGAAAAGTGACAATGCGAGTGTAGAATGCTTGAAAATTGTGCGAAATGAACGCTGATTTATAACCATGAAATGAAGTTCGTTGGCATAGATTAAGTAAACACTGCAAAATATAACGTAATATGTCGCCGAACACGAACATTAAGGTCAGGAAAATATGTTGCTAGCTACTGCAAGCATCGGTCGAAAACTGCTGTTGTCTTTCATTGCGATGGCAATGCTGGTGATGATATCAGCATTAATCGGTGTATCAGGGTTTTCTCTGGTAGCAAAAACAGAAAGGAACGTCGTGGACAGTGCCATTCCGGCAATGCTAGAAGCTCGACAAGTTTCTGAGCTCAGTACACGAATTATCTCGTCGGTACAAATGCTCTCTAATGCTCAGAATGAGCAAGAACGTAAAGAAGCTGGGCGCGTTCTTTTTGAACAGCTTGAATCGTTACTTACGCATATTAAAGAGCTTGGCAGTGAGTCGTTTGACTCCAAGCTACTTGAAGCATTGGAAAACAATGTCCAGAACGTCATTGATAACTTGGCAGAGCTAGGCGTTACAGTAGAACGCAAGCTTTGGTTGACGAAAGAGATCGACACGCGCGTAGAAGAAATGCGCTTGCTGAGTGAAGAGCTAGAGCAGTTGACTCGTACCCAAGTTCAAAACACCAGCACGATTGCTGTCGCGAACGTAACGCACATTTATGATCTTCTTGACGCTAATAAGAAAGCGCAGGCATTCCAAGCTTTGGATGCTCTTGTTGAAGTCGATCTAGACCTGACAGAACGACTTCATGAACTGCACTTGCTGGCGTTCAAAATGCTTAACCAAATTGAAGAAGCGCGCACGCTCACCAACGTTGACCGTATCCAACAAATTCAAACCGCCTTTGAAGACAACCTGAAAATCATGAAGCGCCGCGTGCTTGCGGTAGAAGATCCGACGCGTTCAGAGCAAATGGGTCAATTGCTTACCGAACTTGGCAAGCGTCAGGTGGTGTTCACTATTTTACTTCAGCAGTATGAGAACAACGAGCAATCTCAGCAACTAATGCAGAAAACCCTCGAACTCTTTTCTGAGCTAAACGGGACAGTAAACAAGCTGGTGGATGATTCTAATAAAACAACCAGAATTGCCGTTGAAAAGCTGACAAGTACGCTCAAGTTCGCACAGTGGTCACTGACGGTAATTTCAATCATCGGTTTGATTATTGTTGTACTCATCCTTTGGCGTGTGGTTTACGTTTCGGTTATCAAACGCCTAGGTGAATACTCATCTGCATTGCTTTCGGTTGCGCAGGGTAACCTCGCCGTAGAGCTGGAAGTGAAGGGCAAAGATGAGTTAGCACACATGGGCCAGGCGATCATCACGGCGAGAAACACCGCACAAGCATTAAAAGTTGTGGCAGAAGGTGAAGCGCAAGCGAAACGTGAGTTGGAAGAGCACAAAGAGCACTTAGAAGAATTGATCGAACAGCGCACTTCTCAGTTGAAACAAGCGAACCGACGCTTGAACGAAGAAGTGCTGAACCATGCAAAAGCACGCAAACAAGCGGAACAAGCAAGCCGTGCGAAATCGGCCTTCTTGGCCACCATGAGCCATGAAATTCGTACCCCAATGAATGGTGTTCTTGGTACCGCGCGTTTATTGATTGATTCTGGTTTGAACCCGATTCAGAAACGTTACGCTGAAATCATCAACCGCAGTGGTAAAACGCTACTGGCGATTTTGAACGATGTGTTGGATTACTCGAAAATCGAAGCGGGACATTTGGAAATACGTAGCTTAGGCTTTGATTTACACCAGATGGTAGAAGATACGTTCCAATTGATGAACGGCAAAGCACAAGAGAAAAAACTGCTGTTCTCTTACCACATTGAAAGCGATGTAGGCCGCTACTGGAAAGGTGATGTCATTCGTATCAATCAGGTGTTGAACAATCTTGTTGGTAACGCAATTAAGTTTACCGAGCAGGGGGAAATCGATATCTACGTTAGCTTGAATCCAGAAGATGAAACTCAGGTGCTATTTGAAGTTTCTGATACGGGTATCGGTATTGCCAAGAAAGATCAAAAGACGTTGTTTGATGCCTTCACTCAGGCTGAAGGCGGCATGAATCAAACCGGCGGAACCGGATTAGGTTTAGCGATCAGTCGACGCATTATCCAAGCGATGGGTGGCTGCTTGGAAGTAGACTCAGACGAGGGGCACGGTAGTCGTTTCTGGTTTTCTATTCCTTTAGAGGAAAGCGAACCGGTAGAAACCGTATCGTTTGCTAGTGCGCGTTGTAAAATTCGAGCGAAGGTCCTTGTTGTGGAAGATAACCCAGTGAACCGTGTGGTAGCGGAAGGCTTCTTGGAGAGCATGGGACACGAAGTTATTTTGGCAGAAAATGGATTAGAGGCGGAGCAGATCATTGACAAGCATGATTTCGACATTGCATTGGTCGATATCAACTTGCCAGATTGCAATGGTGCTGATTTAATCCACCGCCTCAAACGTATCGAGCGCAATAAGCCTTCGGATAAAGCACTCAATCCAACGCCAATGGTGGCAGTTTCTGCCCATGTATTCGCTGAAGAAGTGGAAAGTTATTTGGCGGCGGGCTTTGACGGATATCTGCCTAAGCCGATGGAAAAAGAAGCGCTTTCTGCACTCATCCAAGATATGTTGGATGGCAAACAATTACTGCTTCCCCAAAGTGGGGAGTGCCTTGCTCAGGATGAGATAATTACAACAAGTGACAACGACACTGTGTCCGTCACAACAGACCTAACAGCAGAGGAGCCAGCGATGGTTATCATCAACCCTAATGTGATTCAGTCAGACATGAAGATTTTGGGCAAAGAGAAAATGCTTCACATCATCGACCTGTTCCGACAAACCAGCGCTGATGTTTTGAGCCAAATGGAAAGTTCTGCACAAAATGGTGAAAGCCGCGCAGTAAAAGATCTCGCTCACAAACTAAAAGGCAGCGCAGGCAGTTTAGGTTTGACGGCTCTAATGAATACGTGTCAGAGCATCGAGGTTGCATCAGAGTCATTAGAGGCTTACACAATGCTTAGAGCGGACTTGAAAGGGCAGGTGAGTGATTCAGTGATTGCGCTGGATGAGCTAATGGCTGAATAACGTCACTCGTTTGATTTCAGCGCCACTTATATACAAAAACCTCCGGTTTGCGCCGGAGGTTTTTTTCTATTCGGTCAGATCATCTTCCCACTCGAACCGAGTGTCTAGAGCATAAGGATCATCTTCGAACGGATGTTCCATTCTGCCACGCAAGTATTCGAGTTGGTGCTCAAGCATGTTGACCGTGTCGTAATCCCCCTCTGAGCAGGCAACGTATATCTGTTGCTCGAGAGCGGCGATGTTGTCTCGGATACTCATGAGAACCCCCTTAAATCATCATCGATTCTCAAAACGATTATAGTCAAGTAAACCAAATTCGATCGGTTGTTTTGTACGATACCAATCGTGGATACGATCGCTAAATGGCCAGAACTTTTCAGAGCTTCGGCGAATAGCAAAATTATCCAGTAACTTAACGTAATCATCCTCGGATTTAAGAGTGCTAAATTGATCGACAAATTCTTTTACTTGATCTTCTTCGATTGAGAAAAACGCCGCTGGATAGCTGCCAACCACGCCTCTAACAATGGTCATGTCATCGTTTGCGAAGTCTCGATTGCTCTCCTCATCAAACAAGCTAGAAATGTTGATGTGAGCGTTGTTATGAATAAGAGTGAAAAGCTCATCTTCACCAGATTTGCTGCGTACCATCAACATTGTGATTTGCGGTACCGTTTTTAGCCCTTCACCACGAACTTGGTTGATGCTCGCCAATTGCTGCTCATTCTCCACGGTAAGCGCGGTATCAATGATGTCGTATCGTGGCAACAAGACTGGTGATACTTGCTTGCGCAGAATATCCAATAGCTCCGATTTAGGATCGTCGGTGTGATACACCACACTGGTCGGTTGGCTAAATGGTGCAACGTTGCGTTGTAAGAAGTCACTCAGTTGACGCGGTTGGTCCTGATACCAACTTGAATGTTCTTGGTGGCGCATATCAGCAGGAAGTAGGGCAATAAAGTTACTTTCCCCTTCAAGGCGTAAGAAGTCCATGAACATTCGGGTAATCAGCTGGTGGCCAAAGTTACCGTACACATCGAAACCGGCAACAAGTAGGTAGTGGATACGTTCAAGCAGAGCATAGTCCAAAACCCAAGCCGTTTTCGGTTGTTCACCTACCAAGCCTTGCACCACAGACGCGCTGTCAAAGTGACGGAAGACTGTAAGAGCAGCATTTGGATTTGTACCGTTGCCGTCCCAAATTACGTCGGTCGATAGGTGCTCACCGTTCTTAAACCATTTGTTGATGAAATCAGATTTGGCTTCTAGGTAGCGTGCTTGCTGACGCGAGTATTTCACCCAGTTGGTAACGGGAACAGTATTGCTTTCAAGTTCGCCGGGAAGTTTTAGGTTCGCTGCCTGTGAGCGATAGAACTCGTTCACTTCAGGAATGTCCGCTTTGTCTGGGTCTAGGAAGAATACCCAGAAGCGATCATTGATTACGTTTAACGCCAGCTGACCACGACATACTGGGCCTTTGATGTAAGCCATGATGGTGTTCTGAGCGTTGTCCAACATGAATTTGAAGCGAGACTTCACAGGCAAATCGATGAATGCGGTCATTGGGTTAGCGGCGATTTCAGGCTCGTAGCTTGGTAATTTCGCCACTTCGTAATCGGCATCGATGAACCATTTTTTCCAGTTCTCGATACGTTGTTTGTTCAGCGCAAACGGCATGTGCGTCTTGTCGACAATAGTGCCTTGCTCAGGAATGATGCGGTAGTACACGCGCTCAACACCCGGATCATCATAAGGACGACGCGTTGTGATGCGTTTTACTGGCTCTCCCGGTGGCGTCGAAGAGCGCACGAGAGTGAAGAATCGTGGTTGTTCACCATCCAGTTCAGAAAAGAACAGGTGCGATAAGAAAAGGTGTTCGTAAATATAACGAGCGGCGAGTTGGTTTTTGCGAGAACTCTTGTTCAGCAGCGTCTCGTATTTCTGAACCTCAGCTTTTTGTTGCTCGGTAAGCGGGATATGCGCATTCATGATGCCGCCATTTTCCAGCCAAAGCATGAGCGTTTGATATTCTATCGCCGTTAGGTTCGGCATTCCGAAAGGCATTCCCCATGTCGGGTTGTCTTGTTCGTATTTTGCGTACTCTTCTATCGTCGGACACGTTTGTTCACGGTCGATAGAAAAATCGAAGCCTTCTAATTGAACTTGATCAGGGAGTGGATGACGTTCCTTTTGTTGCAACATACGAGCAATCAAACCTGCATCCATATTAGCCGCCATGCTCTGCTCACGCTCGTTGAGCACAGGATGGAAGCCAGCATCACGCCATTCTTGCGTAGTTTGCGCGTCTTCAAATAAGCGAGTTGGGGCTGCTGCGGTCAAGCGTGTGCCTTCGTAAACCAAAGCTTTGCTTGCACCACGGTCGATGCCTTCTACGGAAGAGAGTTTTAACTGACAAGGGGCATCGTAGCAGGCATGGCAAACCACACATCGATTATCGACGATAGGTTTTACTTCATGTTGAAAGAAGTCCGCTTGCGGTGTCTTAAGAGCAACAGTACGCTCACGCACTTCTTCAGGGCCAAACAGTTTGTCGTAGTTTAGGCCCGCATAGGTCGCACAACCTGCAAACAGAGTGGCGATACACAGTGTGAAAATTAAACGTAAATTCATTGAGTTATTTTGAGTAAATTGAATTTGCGTTAATTAAAGCAAAATAAGTCGCCAAATACCAAAAAGAAGCGGGATTAGTCGCGAAAAACAAAAAGAAAGCCCACCTAAATTGGTGGGCTTTTTCGGTAGTTGCAAAAGAAACTAGTTCATTTTTTTAACTTCTTGCTGAAGTTGCTCTAGCTGCTTCATCTTGCCTTGCAGGCCAAGAGATTGGTAGCTAATCGACGCTGGGTTCATCATCTGACCTTGCTGCATTGGGTAATCTGGCAGCGTCTTGAAGAATTCACCAAGAACGTCTTGGATAGGTACGAACAACCACATGTTGTCAGCCATCCAGCGCAGGTACATACCTGATTCGTGTGGTGCTTTCTCGAATGGGTCAGCACGTAGGTGGATGATTTGTGGCCAGTTTGGAGAGAAGCGAATCGCGTTAGAGATATCACCTTCAAGAACCGCGAAGTTCAGTTTCCAGTCATTCCAACGTACTGCGTTTAGCTCGCCGTTCGCTGTAAAGTAAAGTAGTGACTCACGAGGGCCTTTCTCTTCCTTACCTTGGAAGTAAGGCATGAAGTTGTAACCGTCGATGTGTACGCGCCAGTCTTTACCGTTCGCTTTGTAGCCTTTCGCTAGCTTCTCTTTCACGTCAGGAACGCCAGCTGCAGCCATTAGTGTTGGTAGCCAGTCTTGGTGCGCCATCATTTCGTTTATCTTAGTACCTGGTTCAATTACGCCAGGCCAACGAACAAGTTGAGGTACACGCATACCGCCTTCCCAAGTGGTACCTTTCTCACCGTGGAATGGTGTTGCACCACCGTCAGGCCATGTTACTGTCTCCGCACCGTTATCGGTTGAGTAGATAACGATGGTGTTATCAGCAACACCTAGCTCATCAAGTTTGTCCAGTAGAACACCTACTTGGTCATCGTGCTCAAGCATACCGTCAGCGTAGATACTTACACCTGATTTACCTTGGTATTTCTCTTGTAGACGAGTCCAAACGTGCATACGAGTGGTGTTGTGCCAGATGAAGAATGGCTTGTCTGCTTTCACGGCTTTTTCCATGAACGCCAGTGACGTTTCTAGGAATTCTTCATCCGCGTGCTCCATACGCTTACGCGTCATTGGGCCTGTATCTTCAATCTTACCGTCAGCAAAAGACTTGATTACACCACGAGGGCCGTAGTTTTTACGGAACTCAGGATCTTTCGGGTAGTAGTAAGTTTCTGGTTCTTCTTCAGCATTGAGGTGATAAAGGTTACCGAAGAACTCGTCGAAACCGTGGTTAGTTGGCAAGTGTTGGTCTTGGTCACCTAAGTGGTTCTTACCAAACTGAGCCGTCATGTAGCCTTGACCTTTAAGCAGGTCTGCAATGGTCGGTGCCCAATCAGGGATACCGTGAGTAGAGCCTGGCATACCGATTGTAAGCAAGCCAGTACGGAACGGTTCTTGGCCTGTGATAAATGCTGCACGGCCTGCAGTACAAGATTGCTGACCGTAGTGATCAGTAAATAGTGCACCCTCGTTTGCAATACGGTCGATATTCGGGGTTTCGTAACCCATCATACCTTGGTTGTATGCACTGATGTTCCAGTAACCAACATCATCACCAAAGATCGCTAGGATGTTTGGTTTGTCTGCTGCCACTGCTGCGCTTGAGGTTGCCAGTACGCCGAGACCGACAGCCAGCTTGCTCATTTGGTTAGCCATAAAAACTCCAAATTGGTTGTAAGTTGGAAAAGAAGCTTAGGTACCGCCCATGCTTCGTTGGCTATTAAGTTAATGATGCAATTGAAGAATGTCGCTTTATAGTGTTTATAACCATAAGTTATGTAGAGAAATAACTTGTTGTTTTATCAGTTGATTGTTTCGACCTTAGGATTTGTGGGGAAAACTGAAGCGAGACTCAGGTCACGTTAATCCGCTTTCTAAATAGGGATATAAGACCTTAGTTTTAACTAAAGTGTAATTATGCTATTTGATTCGCATTAGTCTATTTTGTGAGCTATACGTTTGTGTGCAGGATGCACTTTTCTATTACATACAGAGGTTTATATGACAGCGAATTATGGCGTGAAACGCCGATTAGCGATTCTTGCCGCTGCTTTTATCGGCGCGACAAGTAGCAGTATCGCAGCAGAGAAACCGAATATTCTGGTCATTTGGGGTGATGATATCGGTCAATCTAATATCAGTGCGTACACATTTGGCTTAATGGGATACAAAACACCGAACATCGATAGCATTGCGAAAGAAGGCATGATGTTCACCGACTATTACGGCGAGCAATCTTGTACTGCAGGCCGTTCTACCTTCATTACCGGACAAACGGTATTGAGAACTGGCTTAAGTAAGGTTGGCCTTCCTGGTGCCGATTTAGGTCTTCAGGCGGAAGATGCAACGATTGCAGAAATGCTTAAACCACTGGGCTATATGACAGGTCAGTTTGGTAAAAACCACCTTGGCGACAAAGACGAACACCTTCCAACCAATCACGGCTTCGACGAATTTTTTGGCAACCTTTACCATTTGAACGCCGAGGAAGAACCTGAGAATGTGGACTACCCGAAAGATCCAGAATTCCGTAAAAAATTCGGTCCTCGCGGTGTGATTAAATCCTTTGCGGACGGCAAAATCGAAGATACCGGTCCTCTAACGCGTAAGCGTATGGAAACGGTGGATGGAGAAACGTTAGATGCGGCACTTGATTTTATGGATCGAGCGGTGAAAGCAGACAAGCCTTTCTTTGTCTGGTGGAACGCAACACGTATGCACTTCCGTACGCACGTGAAAGAAGAAAACTTGGGTAAAACAGGCATCAGTTTTTATGCCGACGGTATGGTAGAACACGATAACCAAGTAGGCGAGCTGCTGAAAAAAGTGGATGACTTGGGCATCAAAGACAACACCATCGTATTCTACTCAACCGATAACGGCCCGCACATGAACTCTTGGCCAGATGCGGGTACAACGCCATTCCGTGGTGAGAAGAATACCAACTGGGAAGGTGCGTTCCGTGTTCCTGCAATGGTTCGTTGGCCTGGTAAGATTGAAGCGGGCAGCGTTTCCAACGAAATTATGCACCACATGGACTGGATGCCAACGCTCCTAGCCGCTGCTGGTGATGATCAAATCAAAGAGAAGCTGCTAAAAGGCTACACGGCAGGTGATAAGACATTTAAGAACCATCTTGATGGGTACAACTTCTTGCCTTACCTAACTGGTAAAGAAGAGAAAGGCCCACGTGAAGAGATCTTCTACTTCACTGATGATGGTGATTTGAGTTCACTTCGCTTCCGCAACTGGAAGATTGTATTCCTAGAGCAGCGTGCAAAAGGAACACTACGTATCTGGGCTGAACCGTTTACACCATTACGTGTGCCTAAGATCTTCAACCTACGCATGGACCCATACGAAGTAGCGGACATCACGTCGAATACATACTACGACTGGTTGATTGACCACGCATACATGTTGGTTCCAGCACAAGCTTATGTGGGTAAATTCTTGGCAACGTTCGAAGAATTCCCACCGCGACAAAAAGCAGCAAGTTTCTCACTTGATCAGGTGATGGAGAAGTTGCAGGAAAGTCACAATAAATAAATTGATTGCAACCAAATGCGGGGCTCTTCGGAGCCTCTTTTTTTTGGTTCATCGCGGCTTTCCGGGGAAAGCCGCTTTTATCTTTAAGAAGAAGTAATCAGTATCTCGATAACCATATCCCATCCGCTTGATTAACTTTATCTTGTTATTTATCCCTTCAAGCGTACAGGTATTCAGCGGGTAGCTTGCCGAAGCAGTAATCCCATGAAGATATGGGCGGAGCTTTCGAGCAAACTCTTTTAGCGGCTTAATTCCACTCTCATTCACTTGCCCCAACCATACCTGCCATAAGTTTTTAGCCTGAAGTTCAGACTCGCAACGCCATAGCTCTTTTAATTGCGCACCCAGTAAGTAGGTCGTCATCAAGTCCTGATTCATATTCAGTATTTCAGTGAGGTAGCTTTCCTGTTGTGTATTTAAATTATCCTTATTTTTCAATAACACCCAGCGCGAGCGCTTGACCCATTGCCTTGCTTTTTTATCTTGTTTTAGCTTATTGGCTTGGTCCACCCTGACTCTATCCATCACTTCACGACCGAACTTAGCAACAACGTGGAACAAGTCGTAAACGATACGGGCATTTGGGCAATGCGCTTGGACTTCAAGGTCAAAAGCCGTATTCATATCCATTGCTACTGCTTCGATATTTTTGCCATGCTCACCTAGCTGTTCAAAGAACGGGCGAATGTCCTTGCGGCTACGACCTAGTCCTATCCAGATAACCTGATGACTTTTCGCATCTGCAATGACCGTCGCATAGCGGTGTCCTTTAAAAATGGCGAACTCGTCCATGACGAGTTGCCTTAATTCACCCCATTCAACTTGCGGTACTACTTGTTGAAGCCGACGCTTATCTATCTCTTTGATTGTGTGCCAATGAACGCCTGTCACTTGGGCTATATGCTTAATAGGTAGCAGAGGTAACAACTGTTCTATATAGCTTCGTAGGCGGTTAGTGATACGAGCATAAGGCTCTAACCAAGATAGTTGTTCTGTTTTAATGCCGCAGTGGCTGCACTTGATGCGTCGGGTTTGAACGGACAGTTCAACGGGAGCTCCTAGCAGTGTGGCTTCCTTCACGTTACGCCACTGATACTCATGTATGGCTTGAGCTTTAAGCCCGCACGGACACCTAGCGATAGAGTTAGGTTTGAGAGTGAGCTTTATTAATGATGGAGTCTGATGAGACTTTACTATATGAAAGCCTTCCCAGAATGAAGATAGGAAAGTATGATTCGACATGAAAACGGTAGTTTGTGTAGGTTTTGTTTGGCGATAAAACTCTATCACTTACTGCCGTTTTTGTTTTCAGTTCCCGCTTATCCGCGATGAACCTTTTTTTTGCCTTGGATTCAGCTTTTGTCATCATCGTTAACCCCACGTTAAACCAAGTGCCATACGGTTTTAGAGTAGAAAATGGCGTCTTGTTATTTTGCTTATATCACTGGACGAAATGCCTAATTCGCTAGGCATTAAGTTTGGGTGAGATTTATTTTATGCCTATTGGTCTCATTGATTCGTGAAATATAAATTTGTTGTGCAGGAGGCACATTACATTACTAAACAGAGGTTTATATGAGAACGAAATACGGTTTGAAACGCCGATTAGCCATTCTTACCACAGCGTTTATTGGGGCGACGAGTAGTAGTTTTGCCGCAGAGAAACCGAATATATTGGTCATTTGGGGCGATGATATTGGTCAATCGAATATCAGTGCCTATACATTTGGATTAATGGGATACAAAACGCCTAACATCGACCGCATTGCCAACGAAGGCATGATGTTTACCGATTACTACGGTGAACAATCTTGTACTGCTGGTCGCTCGACCTTCATTACTGGACAATCGGTTCTGAGAACAGGTTTGAGTAAAGTTGGTCTTCCGGGGGCTGATTTAGGGCTACAGGCTGAAGACGCAACGATTGCAGAAATGCTCAAGCCTATGGGATATATGACAGGTCAGTTTGGTAAAAACCACTTAGGTGATAAGGACGAGCACCTTCCTACGAATCACGGGTTTGATGAGTTCTTTGGCAACCTTTACCACCTGAATGCCGAGGAAGAACCTGAGAATGTGGATTACCCGAAAGATCCGGAGTTTCGTAAGAAGTTTGGCCCTCGTGGTGTCATTAAGTCTTTCGCTGACGGTAAGATTGAAGATACGGGGCCATTAACGCGTAAGCGCATGGAAACCGTTGACGAAGAAACATTAGACGCGGCGCTTGATTTTATGGATCGTGCAGTAAAGGCTGAGAAACCGTTTTTCGTTTGGTGGAATGCAACGCGCATGCACTTTCGTACTCACGTCAAAGAGGACAACCTTGGCCGCACTGGCATCAGCTTTTATGCAGACGGGATGGTTGAACATGATAACCACGTAGGTCAGCTGTTGAAGAAAGTGGATGATCTAGGCATTACAGACAACACCATCGTATTCTACTCGACTGACAATGGCCCACATATGAACTCGTGGCCTGATGCAGGTACAACGCCATACCGTGGAGAGAAGAA
The DNA here is from genome assembly GCF_905175355.1 of Vibrio sp. B1ASS3. Classification (NCBI taxonomy): domain Bacteria; kingdom Pseudomonadati; phylum Pseudomonadota; class Gammaproteobacteria; order Vibrionales; family Vibrionaceae; genus Vibrio; species Vibrio sp. B1ASS3. The sequence continues at coordinate 1,326,259 of NZ_HG992743.1, read as the reverse complement.
CACCAACTGGGAAGGGGCATACCGTGTTCCTGCGATGGTTCGTTGGCCGGGTAAGATTGAACCAGGCACTGTTTCTAACGAAATCATGCACCACATGGACTGGATGCCAACACTACTTGCTGCGGCAGGTGATGACCAAATCAAACAAAAACTGTTGAAAGGTCATACTGCTGGTGATAAAGAATTCAAAGTCCACCTTGATGGTTACAACTTCTTGCCGTACTTAACCGGTAAAGCAGAACAAGGCCCTCGTGAAGAGATCTTCTACTTCACTGATGACGGCGATTTGAGTTCACTTCGTTACCATAATTGGAAAATCGTGTTCTTAGAGCAACGTGCACAAGGCACACTTCGTCTTTGGGCAGAACCGTTTACGCCACTGCGAGTACCTAAAATCTTTAACCTACGTATGGACCCATACGAAGTGGCGGATGTGACTTCTAATACATACTACGATTGGGTTCTTGACCATGCCTATATGCTGGTTCCTGCGCAAGCCTATGTGGGTAAATTCTTGGCGACGTTTGAAGAATTCCCTCCAAGACAGAAGGCAGCTAGCTTCTCTCTTGATCAAGTAATGGAAAAGCTTCAAGAGAATCACCATCAATAGATTTATTAGTTAATAAAACGAAGGGGCTCAATGAGCCTCTTTGTGATGTCGGCTGGAAGTTTTTCTTACATTTCAGTCATTTTGCTCAAAATCTCAACTATATTTGTTTTTAGAATAAAAAGAATCACACACAAGGACAGTTATGACTCAGTGGGCATGTTGGAAGCAGGCTCTGATCGGCCTAGCAGCGCTCGTCAGTTTTTCTCTGTTTGCACAAGAAACGCTTTCTTCACAAGAACCTCTTGTTGAGCAGCGAGTAGGGACGGACACACCTAAATCAATCGATTCCTCAACGCTTACCTACGTTGGTAGTGAAGCGTGTATTGATTGCCACAAGAAAGAAACCGAAGCGTGGCAAGGTTCTCATCACGATATGGCGATGCGTCACGCCGATGCGGAATCTGTTCTCGGTGACTTTGATGACCACACATTCACCTTTGAAGGGAAGCCAAATCGCTTCTATCGAAAAGGGGAAGAGTATTGGGTCAATATCCAAGGGCCTGATGGTGAGTGGCATGACTACAAAATCAGCTACACCTTTGCGTGGGAGCCGCTTCAACAATACATGGTGGAATTCGAAGACGGACGTGTGCAGTTAATTCCTTTCGCTTGGGATTCGAGAACCAAGCAAGAAGGCGGACAGCGCTGGTTCCATCTTTATCCCGATACCACCCCAAAAGATGAGTTCTACTGGACGAACACGGGTCAGAATTGGAACTTCATGTGCGCCGATTGCCATTCAACCAATCTAGAAAAAAACTACGATGCAACAGCCAATACGTATTCGACGACCTGGTCAGAAATCAATGTCGGTTGCGAAGCATGTCATGGCCCAGCCAGTGAACACGTAGAGCTTGCCAAACAAGCGGAAAAATCGGGGAATACAATCGCCTCAGCGAACCACTATGGTTTTGACCGAGATTTAGGTATGGCAGTAAAAGAGTGGGTCTACGAAGAAGGGCACAGTACGCTCCAGCCAAAAGAAATCGCGATGACTCATCAAGTTCAAACCTGTGCGCAGTGCCATAGTCGTCGTACACAGTTAAATGAAAGTGCAGACCACGTTAAAGGCTCGTTCCTAGATAAATATCGCCTCAGCTTAATTACACCAGAGCTCTATTATCACGATGGTCAAATCTACGATGAAGATTACGTTTATGGCTCATTTTTACAGTCAGCCATGGCAGAGAAAGGGGTAACCTGTACCAACTGTCACGACCCTCATACCGCAGAGTTAAAAATCCCTGAAGAAGCGGTTTGTGCTCAGTGCCATATTGCATCTGACTACATGCCGGAGAATCACACGTTCCATGAGGCAAATACCGAGGCATCTCAATGCACCACTTGTCACATGCCGGAAACGACCTACATGCAAGTTGACCCGCGTCGTGACCACAGTTGGCATGTGCCACGTCCGGATCTAAGCCAACACATCAATACGCCAAACGTCTGTACATCATGCCATGAAGACGAAACCAACCAGTGGGCGGATCAGAAAATAGGCGAGTGGTTCCCGAATTCGAAATACCGTAACCAACAACACTTTGCAGTGGCATTCTACGCCGATTCTATTGGTCATCGCGGCGCGCCTGATGCGTTAGCGTATTCCGCTCAAGACTCATCGTTGAGTGACATTATTCGTGCCTCTGCGTTAGAGCGCATGGGCGGCAATACTGGTCAAAATACCTTGGTATCTCTGGCTCGTGCGGTGAAGCATGAAAGTGACATGATTCGTCTAGGCGCTGTTGCTGGGTCTTCTGGTTATGAGTTCAGTGACCGCTGGCAAATCCTCGAACCATTACTGAGCGATCCTGTCTTATCTGTGCGTGCAGAAGCCGCAGGTGCATTGGTTCGCCATTATCCGGAAATGAATCTTCTGCAGCGTGACAAGATCAAACAGCCATTGGAAGACTACATGGCAATCCAACGCTTTAATGCTGACCGAGGCTTTGGGCGAACGAACCTAGCGAATGTCTATCGAGACCTTGGTGACACAGACAAAGCCATTGCGTCTTACCAAAAGGCGATTGAAATAGAACCTTATTTCGAGAACAGCTATGCAAACTTAGCCGACTTGTATCGTGCGCAGGGCAACGACAAAAAAGCATTAGAAACCTTGATGGAAGGGATTGAAGCTCAGCCGAAATCGAGTGCTTTGCCATACAGTGCAGGATTAGCTTGGTTGCGAGTGGGTGACAGTGTGAAAGCCAACCAATACCTAAAACAAGCAGCGGAAACCGCAGAGCGAAACCCACAGTATTGGTATGTTTATGGGCTCGCTCTGGAGAAATCAGACGTGCTTGCGGCCAGCAAAGCGTTGAACACCGCTTACAAAGTGGGAGGCAACCCACAGCACTTGTTTGCGGAATGTGGGGTGCTGGCTAGAAACTACAAAGATGGCTCAGTTGCATTTGCTTTTGAGCAGTGTTTGAAGCAACTAGGAGAGTTTGCGCCAGCTGATGTGATTCAGCGTTTAAGAGCGTCTATAAATCAATAGGAGCGGCATGGGCAAACTCAAGTTGTTGCTTGACCTGTTCCCTTAAGCGTTGATGAGCAGGATTGTGCTCATCACGCTTGTGATACACGAACTTATAAGGAATATGGTCGATTTCAATTGGGCACTCAAGGACCTGTAACTTGAGTGCCTTACTCCATTTCATCGCAAACGAACGAGAAACAACACCTAAGCAATCTCGCTGTGCAACGTACATTGCCATGCCTGCCAAAGATGACGTTACGATCTCTACATTTCGCTCCTGAATAGGCTCTTTTGCCAGCTGTTCGAAGCCAGAAGTGTTATTCCATTTACCTGAAAACATACAGTGATTTTCGCGATAAAAATCCTCCCGACTCAACGTCCCTTGGATTCTTGGGTGACTTTGACGGCAGATGATCATTGCGGGTTCATTGTAGGCGTTTTCAATCACGAAAGCGGAGTCTTTGGTGATGATGGTATCAATCACCAAGTCCATTTTTTGCTGACGAATTTGTTCAAACAACAAGTACTTTTCCGGTGGAGACTCGTGGAAAACCACGTTTTCAATCGGATTTAAACTGTGGAGTAAGGTTTCGGAGCAGCAGACTTGAAAAGTGGTTCTTTCTGAAATGGCGTTGTCTACGATGCTCACTGCCTGACGAAACTGCGGCATGAGTTGATACGCGGTCGAAGTAGGGGCGATCCCTCGTCCTTGTTTGACGAAAAGCTGTTTTCCGACCACTTGTTCGAGCCGTTTAATCGAAGCGCTCACCGCAGGTTGCGTAAGGCCTAAATGGTCGGCCGCTTTGGTGTAGGACTGATACTCTGCCACCACCAAAAATGTTTGAATCAAGTTTAAGTCCATCTTGTTACCCATAAACTAAATTTATATATCAACGTATCTGAACTCTATTTATCCGTCAAATAACAAGTTTTATCTTAATCAAATCTTGGTATCTGATTTTCTACCAAGATTAGCAGCAACGGATTTATGGAGCCCTTTTATGGCAAACCACGATAAAAAACGCGGCAAGAAGCTGGTATTAAACGCTTGCACGCTTGCGATTGGAGCGGCATCAGCGACCGCTTATTCGGCAGAACAGCCTAACATTCTTGTTATCTTTGGTGACGATGTCGGTTACTGGAACTTGAGTGCATACAACGGTGGCATGCTGGCTTACAGCACACCAAACATTGATAGCATTGCAAGAGACGGTGCTAAGTTTACGAACTTCTACGCTCAGCAAAGCTCAACCGCAGGTCGCTCTGCGTTCATCACGGGACAAATGCCAAAACGTACCGGCTTGTCTAAGGTAGGTTTGCCAGGAGCGAAAGAAGGGATTTCTGAGAAAGATCCAACTATTGCGACATTGCTACGTGACCTTGGTTACGCAACGGGTCAATTTGGTAAAAACCACCTTGGCGACCGCGATGAACACTTGCCGACCAACCACGGTTTCGACGAGTTCTTTGGCAACCTTTACCACTTAAATGCGGAAGAAGAGCCGGAGAACGTAGACTACCCACAAGATCCTGAATTCAAGAAGAAGTTCGGTCCTCGTGGTGTGATCCACTCTTATGCGGATGGCAAGATTGAAGACACGGGTCCATTGACGCGCAAACGCATGGAAACGGTTGATGACGAGTTCCTAGATGAAGCTGAGAAGTTTATCGAGAAACAAGTCAAAGCCGACAAGCCATTCTTTACGTGGTTTAACACCACGCGCATGCACAACTTCACGCACGTTCCAGACGACTACAAAGGTAAAACAGGCGCAGGTTTCTACGCCGATGGTGTGAAGCAACACGATGATCAAATTGGCCACTTGCTCAATAAGATTAAAGAGCTTGGCGTCGATGACAACACCATCATTGTTTACACCACAGATAATGGTCCAATGATCAACTTGTGGCCAGACGCGGGTATGACGCCATTCCGTAGTGAGAAAAACACTGGCTGGGAAGGTGGCTTCCGCGTTCCTGCAGTAATTAAGTGGCCGGGTCATATCCAAGCGGGCACGACGTTTAACGGCATTGTGTCTCTGGAAGACTTCTTACCAACATTGGTCGCTGCCGCGGGCAACAGCAACGTCAAAGAAGAGCTGTTGAAAGGCAAGAAAGTGGGCGATATGAACTACAACGTTCACTTAGACGGTTACAACCAACTGCCATACCTAACAGGTAAAACGGACAAGTCTGCTCGCAACGAGTTTGTTTACTGGAGTGATGACGGCGATTTACTGGCTCTACGCTACGGTAAATACAAATACCACTTCATGATCCAAGAAAACGAAACAGGTTTGGATATCTGGAAGAAACCATTTACCAAACTCCGTGTACCACAAATCTATGATTTGAGTATCGACCCATTTGAGCGTGGTGATACTGGTATGGGTTACGACCGTTGGATGTACGAACGTTCATTCTTGATGATGCCTGCGGTCGAAAAAGTAAAAGAGGTCATGGAAACCTTCAAAGAGTACCCGCCGCGTATGGCTCCGGGCTCGTTTGTTCCGAAATAACGTTTTGTCCATAGGTCGATAGACCCTAGTTATTGTCCTTAAATACAGCGCCCAACTTGGGCGCTGACTTTCTTCTGCTTTCGAGATCGTTCTTTATGAAAAAACAAACTCACATTCATACCACTCAAATGGCATTAACTCCCCTCAAAACGGCGTTTGCATCTAACAGTGAAAAAGTTGAACGACGTTTTCACGTGATGGCGAAACCGGGCGGGGCGAAATGCAATATCGATTGTCAGTACTGTTTTTATCTGCATAAAGATGAATTACTCAATCAAGGTACTCAGCCAAAAATGGATGATGCAACACTTGAGGCATTCATAAAGAGCTATATCGAAAGCCAAGACGGTGACGAGATTGTGTTTTCTTGGCAGGGTGGTGAGCCAACACTGTTGGGATTGGATTACTTCAAGAAGATCGTCGAACTGCAGAACAAATACGCTAAGCCGGGCGTTCGCATCGAAAACGACCTTCAAACTAATGGTCTTTTATTGAACGAGACTTGGTGTCAGTTTCTGCATGACCATGGTTTTCTGGTTGGTCTATCGATAGATGGCCCTGAATTTATCCACGATAAATACCGCAAAACCCGAAGTGGTAAACCGACCTTTCAACGCGTCATGCAAGCCGTTGATCTGATGAAGCGTCATAATGTGTCATTCAATGCGTTGGTGACAGTAAACCGCTTTAACGCCAAATATCCGCTCGAAGTGTATCGCTTTCTTACTCAAGAACTCGGCGTCACTTATATCCAATTCACACCTTGTGTTGAACCTCGCTCTTTCACTCAAACCGCTCCCCATTTTTGGAAAGAAAACATGTCGCCAAAACTTGGCAGCGAATTAGCAAAGCCGGGGCATTTGATGTCGGTCGTTACGGATTGGTCGGTCGATGCAGAAGAGTGGGGCGAGTTTCTTATTGCTGTATTTGAAGAGTGGGTGAACAACGATCTTGGTAGAGTCTTGGTCAACCTGTTCGAAACCGCCGTCGCGCAAGTGATGGGGATGCCTTCGCAGTTGTGTGTTAGTGCAGAGTTCTGCGGCAAAGGACTAGCGATTGAACACAATGGAGACGTGTTTAGCTGTGATCACTACGTTTATCCGGAATACCAGCTGGCTAACATTCATGACCGATCTCTGAATGAAATTGCAATCTCGACTCGTCAATACAGCTTTGGCATGGCGAAAAAGTCTTCTTTGCCGCAATACTGCCTTGATTGCCCATATTTGAAGTATTGCTGGGGAGAATGCCCAAAAAATCGGCTACTTACCGCGCCGAATGGTGAGGCTGGTCTAAACTACTTGTGTCCGGGAATAAAAATGTTCTTTGACCATTCGCTGCCAATTCTGGTTGGCATATCAAGGTTAATAAAGTCTTACAACTCAGGTGAATATAGCGAATATAACCTTTAGTTATTACTTTCAGTCTTATACTCAACTTTTAACGCTCAGGCTCCCGTAAACTCAATAGGTAGACTATGAACCACGCACAACAAGCCATTAATGAATTAATCGAACAAACTGAAAAAAGCGTCATTGGACAAAGCCATGTGGTTCAGGCTTTAGTGATAGGGTTACTGACCAATGGTCACGTACTTTTAGAGGGCTTACCGGGAACGGCAAAAACGCGCTCGGTAAAGTCACTTGCAAACCTACTTAACACCAGCTTTGGTCGTATTCAGTTTACTCCCGACTTATTACCTTCAGACGTAACAGGTACCGAAGTGTACCAAGAGTTGGATGGTAAGCCTCAGTTGCACTTCCAACCGGGACCAATCTTCAACAGCATTGTGTTGGCGGATGAAGTGAACCGTGCGCCAGCAAAAGTACAAGCTGCACTGCTAGAAGCGATGGCAGAAGGTACGATTACGGTGGGTGATAAGACCCACGTTTTGCCTGAGTTGTTCATGGTACTTGCAACACAAAACCCAGTTGAACAAGAGGGTACTTACCCATTGCCAGAAGCGCAGATGGACCGCTTTATTATGAAAGTGACTGTCGACTACCCAGAAGATGAAGCAGAGCGTGACATTATTCGCTTGGTGCGCAGCGAAGAGTTGGGTTCAGAAACCAGTAGCGAATTAGTGACGCCACAACACATTGAACCAGAGCTCGTTATTGAAGCGCGACGCCAATTACCAAACATTACTGTTTCCGATTTAGTCGAGAACTACATTGTGGCGCTAGTCATGGCGACACGTAAACCGGAGCGTTACGCCGATTCTCAGCTACAAAAATGGATTGAAATTGGCTCAAGCCCTCGTGCCTCTATTGCCTTAGACAAATGTGCGCGCGCTTATGCGTGGCTACAAGGGCGTGACCATGTAACGCCTGATGATGTGCGTGCAATGGTGCCTTCGGTGCTGGGACATCGCTTCTCACTTTCTTACGATGCGCTTGCCGATGGTGTTGATCATCAACGTGTAGTGCAAGAGTTGCTTGATTGTGTAGAAATCGGATAAGCGGGAGGGACTATGGCAAAGCCAACGCTTGCTCCTCAATCCCAAGGGCTCGACCCTCGCTTGTATTGCGATTACTCACGCTTGGTGCGTTTACAAGCGCAAGCCGAATCCTTCAGCTTACTGCCTCACTTAAAAGCGGGCAGTGTGCTTTCTGGTCGTCATAACTCATTGTTCCGCGGACGTGGTTTGAACTTTGAAGAACTGCGTCACTACCAACTAGGGGACGACATCCGAAACCTCGACTGGAAAGTCACCATGCGCACAGGCAAGCCTCATGTGCGCAGTTACACCGAAGAAAAAGATCGTAATGTGATTGTTTGTGTAGATCAGCGCAGTGCGATGTTTTTCGCCTCTACCGAGGTCATGAAATCTGTGGTTGCTGCTGAAGTGGCGGCTATGTGTGGTTGGCGAGTATTGAAAGACGGTGACCGAGTCGGGTTTGTTATCGCCTCTGACTCTGCTTTATATCACAGCAAAGCTCAGCGTTCCCAAAACGATTTGCTCGCTCAACTGAAACGACTCTCTCAAGCCAACCAGCGCTTAAATGTGGACTCGTTAGATTCAGACAAAGTGACGTTTAGTAAATGGATTGAGCTCATTAAACGGATGAAGCTAAAACAATCCACGCTGATTTTCATCAGTGATTGGCGCGATTGCGAAGAGCACCATCTTGATCATCTTAAGCAGCTTCAACAGCACAACGATGTTCTCGCGGTGATGGTAAGCGATCCTTTAGAGCAGTCGCTTCCTCAAGATTTGGCGAAAGTGAAATGGGTTATTGGTGATGGTCGTTACCAGCTAAACCTAGACAGTAAAGCCAAAGTCGATGCAGCCAGCGCCAGCTTGGTTGAGAAAGCTCAGTTACAACGTCAATCATTGGCACAACTCATGGCGATCAAAAAGCTGCCTCATATCGAAATCGATACAACCGGTGACCACATTACTCAATTCCAAAAACTCGTTGGAGGTCGATAAATGACAGACTTACACACGCCTCCAAGCACGTATATTCTGCGTGAGCTGCATGATGTCGCGGTGCCAGAAAGCGTAAGCTGGGTGCCGCAAACCATTGGTTGGAAGATCCTTGCAATTGTCGGTGCGATTGTACTCATGCATGTCGGCTACCGACTGGCACACCACTGGTGGGATAACCGTTACCGTAAAGAAGCTATTGAAGCGATTTCTCGTTTGACTCCAGATGACGCCAGCATGCCGAAAGCGCTGTTCTCGATTCTGAAAATCGTCTTGATTCATCTTGATAGCTCTCATGCTCGCTTGTTTGACACTGCGTTCCTGCGCAAGTTAGATGAGCTTAACCCTAAGCATAAAATGTTTGATGACGAAGTCTCGAAGCGATGGCTGCAAAGTATCGTTGACCCAAGTATTGAACTGGAAAAAACAGAGCGTTTACAACTTCTTGAACGCGCAACTGAGTGGGTGAAAGAGCACGATGAGAACGCTCACAACATTGAAAAGCGCACGCTTGCCTACAAAGCGCGTGCATTAAAAGGAGGTCGCCATGGGTGATCTTCTTGCCTCATGGCTTGGCATGAGCAGCATTGAATTTGAGCATCCGCTTTGGTTCATCATCTTACCGCTGCCTTTGGTGGTGTATTTCCTCGTTCCAGCTTACCGCACCAAACAAATGGCCATCAAAGTGCCGTTCTTTAGTCAGCTTGTGGACGCCATTGGTGAAACGCCGTCAGAAGGCGCAAGCCAACTCACTCCTAGTTGGTGGCAGCGCGCAACGCTCATCATCTCTTGGCTTTTGGTCGTGACCGCAATGGCAAAGCCGACAGTGCTTGGTGAGCCACAGGTGCGTGAAAGCTTGGGGCGTGATGTTATGGTCGTTGTAGATTTGTCTGGCTCAATGGCAGAGCAAGACTTCACATCCAAAACCGGTGAGAAGATCTCTCGTCTCGATGCAGCCAAAGAAGTTTTGAGTGACTTTGCCAAAACGCGCAAAGGCGACCGCTTAGGTTTGATCTTGTTCGGCGATGCGGCATTTGTGCAAACGCCATTCACGCCCGATCAAAAAGTATGGCTAGAGTTGCTTAACCAAACGGATGTGGCGATGGCTGGGCAAAGCACTCACTTAGGTGATGCAATTGGTTTGGCGATTAAGGTGTTTGAGCAAAGCGAAAAGTCGCGTACCGACGTAGAAGAGAGCAAAGAAAAAGTCGCCATTGTTCTAACGGATGGTAATGATACCGGAAGCTTCGTTGAGCCGATTGATGCGGCGAAAGTCGCGAAAGCCAAAGATGTACGTATCCACGTGATTGCAATGGGTGATCCACAAACCGTGGGTGAAACTGCACTAGATATGAATACGATCAAACGTATTGCCAAAGAATCCGGTGGTGAGGCGTTTGAAGCGCTCAACCGTGACGAACTTGCTAAAGCCTATGATGAGATTGGTAAGTTAGAGCCACAGCTTTATGAGAGTACCACTTACCGTCCTAAGCAAAGTTTGCATCATTACTTAATGGTTTTGGTGGTTGCGATGTACCTAACCGCGTTCTCGTTGGCGACATTCAAGCGTCGCCGCCTATCAGTGAACAGTGAAGGTTCTACAGAAGCAAAAGTAGAAGGAGGGCGCCATGTTTAATTCTCCTTTCTCTAGTATGGGGCTAGAACAGTTTGTCACACAGTTCCATTTCATTCGTCCAATGTGGCTATTGGCGTTCATCCCGATGTTTCTTTTGCTTTGGTTGAGGTGGCGAGAAGAATCCAAACCAAGCTGGAAAGACATTCTTCCAGAACACTTACGCAAAGCCCTGACGATTGGCGACTATGGTTGGCGAAAGCAACTGCCGCTCAAGCTGCTTATGGTGATAGTAGCGATTGCCATCATCATCTGTGCTGGGCCTTCTTGGGAGCGCCAAGCTTCACCGTTTGGCGAAGACAAAGCCTCCATGCTGGTGGTGTTAGATAACAACGATTCGATGTTGCAAAAAGATCTTCCGCCAAGCCGTTTGGAACGCTCAAAGCAAAAGATCCGTGACCTATTGGCAGCACGAAAAGGTGGTAGCACTGGGTTGGTTGTGTATGCGGGTTCTGCTCATGTCGCAATGCCTGTGACGCAAGACAGCAAAGTATTCGAACCGTTTCTAGCGGCGATAACACCAGAAATCATGCCAGTTGAAGGTAAACTTGCTGAAACGGCGTTGCCTTTGATTGACCAACAATTACAAGGCCAACCGGGTTCTACGGTTCTGTTGGTTACGGATGGCGTCAATCCGGCAACCATTACCGCTTACAAAAACTACTTTGCAGACAAGCCTTATCAATTGCTTATCTTGGCTGCGGGTAACTCGGACATTGTTTCTAACAACCCGGTCGATTTGGACTCGTTAAATAATCTTGCCAGCGCGACAGGTGGACGCCTTGTTGAAGTGACGATAGACAACAGCGACATAGACAAGCTGAACCGTTTTGTTGAGCGAAACATGCAACTCAATGGCGAATCATCAATGCCTTGGAAAGACATGGGCTATCAACTGTTGTTCCCAATTGCTCTCATTATGATGCTTTGGTTCCGTAAAGGCTGGCTAGTGCAATGGTGTGTGGTGGCTATGGTATCAACGTCTTTGTTTATGACGCCAAAAGCAATGGCGGAAACCGTCTCGCTCAAAGCGGATAAGCCTGAAGTGGTGCAAGAGGTAACCGTCTGGGATAAAGCATCTCAATGGTGGTGGGATTTATGGCTCACGCCAAATCAACAAGGGCAACGTTTGTTCAACAAAAACGAATACCTTGAGGCAGCAAAGCACTTTACGGATCCGTTGCGTAAAGGGACAGCTTATTACTACGCAGGCGAATACAAACTGGCTCATACCGCTTTCTTGGAGATGCAAAACGATCCATCAGATGCGGTAAAAGACTATGGCTTGTACAACGCTGCGAGTGCGTTGGCACGTCAACGTGAGTATTTGGCCGCACGTAATTTGTTGCAAACACTGGCAGACAAAGACACCTTGAGTGAGCAATTGCGACCAGACGTCGAGCACAACCTAAAAGTCATTGGTGGCATTGTCGAAGAGATAAACCGCACCAGTGAAAGCCAAGCGGGGACAACAGACGGACCCGAAGAGTCGTTTGAACTGGGTGACAACCCGCAAACGGCAGATGGGGCAGACGAAAAAACCGCTGCTGAATTAATGCTGAAAGAGAAACTCAATGCGAACGAAATCCTTGGCAGCCAAGAACTGGCGGATAAGTGGTTAAAACGCGTGGAGGCCGATCCCAAGTACTTTTTGCGCGCTAAATTCCAAATTCAACTGCGTGAGCCCGTGAAAACGGAACCGCAGCCACAACCGCAACGACAACAAGAAGAGGAGCAAGCACAATGATGAATGCATTCAAACTTGGCGTTGACTCCATGGTTGGGCGTCTAAGCACCATCTTGATGATGTTTACTTTGCTTTTTACTGGTTTGGCGAACGCACAAGATATTCAAGACTTGCAGCGCAGCAATGACGTAGAGTTATTAGCGTGGGTTGGCAAGCAGGGAGCAGGGGCCGATACGAAGGAAGCCCATAAGTTCAGTGTGAATGAGCAGGTGATCTTGTACATCGAAGTTGCAACGCCTCGTTGGTTCACTGGTGGTACACGCATTGGCAGCGTAGAAATCCCCAACGTGATTGCAAAGCAGCGCAACCAATTAGCAACCAACTATACCGAGCGTAAAGGGGGGCAAACGTGGTCTCGTCAGCGTTGGGAAATAACTTTGTATCCACAAGCCTCAGGGCAGTTTGTGATTCCACCTGTCGCCGTGGGTGTGCAAGTCTCTGCGCCTGATGGTTCAAAAGTGGCTGGTACGCTTTATACGCAGCCAATTAAGTTCGAAGCGTCTATGCCTTCTGGGTTACTCAGTGATGACTCTGCGTGGTTTACCTCGACTAAGGTGAGTGTGGATCAGAAATGGACAACGTCTAACGATGAGCTGAAAGTCGGTGATGCAATCACTCGCACCATAACGATCAACGCACAAGACAGTTTGTCAGTCTTGCTTCCAGACTTGTTATCCAATGATTCTACTGCCAGTTATCAAGCATATCCTCAACCAAACCGCTTAGACGATAAGCAAACACGTGGCGATTACCAATCGAGTCGAATAGAAGAAAGTGTGTATGTGATCCAACAGGGCGGTGAGTTCACCTTGCCGGAACACAAGTTCCAATGGTGGAACAGCAAGAGTAAAGAGTTGGAAACGGTGGTGATTGAGGGCAAGACCTTCAAAGCCAAGCATACATTCAAATCGTTTGTTAGAGCTTATTCGGGCTGGTTGATTGGCAGCGCAGTGACGCTATTTGTTCTCGTTATCGCCGCCTTGAGCATTCACCGTTATTATCGTTCTCGTCCTACGCCGCCTTGGTTGGCATTCAGACGAATGGTGAAAGCGAATCGATGGGGCGCTGCTCGAGCAAGCTTGTATAAGCAGCTGAGAAGCAACACAGGTGGTCTTGAAATGAGTAAGGCCAGTAACACTGACGTTTGGCAGAAGCGTTCACAGCGCCTACAAGAGGGGCAGGAGGACGCAAGCTTGATGAATGCGCTTTGGAAAGGGATACAAGCGCTGAAGCCAAAACGCCTTAAGTGGGCGATACCAAAGGCCTTGCCGCAACTCGATAAGCAGGCAAGTAATAAGAAGTAAAAACGAAAAAGGACGCTGATTCAGCGTCCTTTTTTTTGTTCTTTTCAATCGCAATAAGTAAATGGGATGTCTATTTTAACGTGCTACAACTGACGTAAAGAAATAATATATTTCAAATATATTTAATTCTTATCTTTTAAACTTCTATTTAAAAGGTATTTCATTGCGATATTAAACAGGTTTATTAATCGGCTATATATTTACAACTGTTATATTTGAAAATATATAACCTAAAATCACTTTAATTCCTTTCTTATGGAGTGTCACTTCCATGTGACAAGCTTTTCGTCTTAACCCTGATAAAGACGGCTTAATCAATGTATATTTCATTTTTGGTTTGTTCAAATAAAATAACACTTCAAAAATGGAATGATAATTTGCAAGTTTTTCGATTTAGATTATTAAAATTATCGGTGTATATTTCTGGGGAAACGGAAATACGGAGTGATTCCGTTTTGATTTTTAAATATGTGAATAATAATTATCAGATTAAATTTAATTCTGTGTATTAAATTTATCTTAATATAATTCGTCGTCACTAGGCAGCTTTATTTTGTGAAGTTTAATTATCAGAAGTTTAATTCGAAATTATTTTAAAGGGTGATTTATGGAAGCTAATATTCACGACGATCCAATATTGGTGGCAGGCAAGAGGATTCTGATTGCTCAAGCAACTTTGGGTCTGGTATTCATCGCGTATGAGTACATGCGAAGCGGCTCTCTCAGTGCTGAGTCAGCGATTACTGGGGGGCTTATCGCGATTCTTCCATCTCTGTTCGGCATGGTATTCGCGTCCATTAAATCTAGGGTGAAACCAGAAGAGAGTTTGCGTGACCTCATGCATCTGAGTCGAAATATCAAAGTCATTTACACCATTGTGATGTTTGTTTTGACGTTTCGATTTATGGCTCTTCGCAACATCGTGGTCCTGATAGGCTTTTGTGTGACGATGTTTGGTCACTTCTTAACGCCGCTGTTCAGAGACCGCTTCGAAAGGAAGGCATAAATGGAGACTGTCCAGTCCGCTCATGAATATATTGAGCACCACCTGACCTTTCTCACCGCCGGCGACGGTTGGTTTGGAATTAACCTTGATTCCATGATCATGGTCTGGCTGACGGGGCTCGTTTTCATCCTTTCATTCCGTTATGCGGTGACGAAAGGAACGAAAGGAGTACCAGGACGATTCCAGTGTTTGATCGAGATAATATTTGAGTTCGTCGATGATATCGTAAAAGAAATATTTCAAGCCAAGGACAAGTTAATTGGTCCTTTAGCACTGACAATATTTGTTTGGGTGTTATTAATGAATGCCGTGGATTTGTTACCGATTGATTTAATTCCTGCACTTACTCGTGCTGTAGGCGTTGAACACTTCCGTGACTTACCATCTGCCGACGTCAATATTACGATGTCGATGGCATTAGGCGTATTTATTTTGGTGTTGGGTTATACGTTTAAAAACAAAGGCGTGAAAGGTTTTATTAAAGAGTTAACTACTCAACCATTTTCACATCCATTGTTATATCCAGTGAACTTAGTTCTTGAATTGGTAACGTTAATTTCTAAACCAATATCTTTAGGTCTTCGATTGTTTGGCAATATGTATGCAGGTGAAATGATCTTCATTCTAATTGCATTAATGCCGTGGTGGATGCAATGGGCACTAAGTGTTCCTTGGGCACTGTTCCACATTCTTATTGTTGTTCTTCAAGCATTTATTTTTATGGTACTGACCGTGGTTTATCTCGGCATGGCTGTTGAAGAGCATTAATTTCAAAAATCTTGTTTCTTAATTAAAAAATTCAATTCTAGGAGTTGTTATGGATATCGTTAGCGCAGTTCTTTACGTGGCGGGTGCACTACTGATCGGTCTTGGTGCAGCGGGTGCCGCAGCAGGTATCGGTAACCTTGCAGGTAAATACCTTGAAGGTGTGGCTCGTCAACCTGATTTGACCCCAATGCTTCGTACTCAATTCTTCATCATGATGGGTCTTGTGGACGCGGTGCCAATGATCGGTGTAGGTATCGGCTTGTACATCATCTTCGCTGTAGCGTAATTCGAATTAATAATTTTCATAACGTTATAGAAGAGAGGGTGCTATGAACTTAAATGCCTCAATGTTTGGTCAGGCGATCTCCTTCGTGATTTTCGTTTGGCTGTGCATGAAATATGTCTGGCCACCACTTGTAAAACTGCTTGATGAGCGTCGTGCTGAAATTGCCCAAGGTCTTGAGCAAACAGAAAAAGCAGCACAAGAGTTAGAACTTGCAAAAGCGAATGGTGAAGCGCTGCTGACAGAAGCTCGCTCTAAAGCTCAAGCCATCATCAACCAGGGTAAGCAACGACAAGAACAGATGGTTGCGGAAGCGGTTGATCTGGCAAATCAAGAGAAAGCGCGCATTGTCGCAGAAGGCAAAGCAGAAGTGGAAAGCGAACGCAGCAAAGTTCGCCAAGAGCTGAAAGATGAAATGGCGGATCTGGTGATTGAAAGTGCCAGCAAGCTGATTAATCGCAATCTGGATAGCTCGGCTAACCGCGACTTGGTGAACCGCTTCATCAACGAAATGTAGGAGGGCACATGTCCGAATTGACAGTGGTAGCTCAACCCTACGCAAAAGCGGCGTTTGATTACGCACGCGACGCAGAATGCTTGGACGATTGGCAACAAATGTTTGCGATTACCCAAGTGGTCTTGGAACAACCTAACACGCTTCTGGTCTTGAATGACCTTGATGAAGACGGTTCTGAACAACCAT
This sequence comes from Vibrio sp. B1ASS3, assembly GCF_905175355.1. Taxonomy (NCBI): domain Bacteria; kingdom Pseudomonadati; phylum Pseudomonadota; class Gammaproteobacteria; order Vibrionales; family Vibrionaceae; genus Vibrio; species Vibrio sp. B1ASS3. The sequence goes on along the minus strand of NZ_HG992743.1, from coordinate 1,309,774 downwards.
TGTTGGATCTGATTCTTCATGCTGGTGGTGAATGGTTGAATCAAAACTTCGAGAATTTTCTTCGCATTATGGAAGAGAACAAGCGCCTAAAAGCGCTCAGTGAAGTAAATGTTCAGTTCCAAGAGATGAAAGCGGATTACGAACGAACCATGACAGTAACAGTGCGTGTTTCAGAACCTCTGGATGAGGAACAGATGGTAAGGCTTAAACAAGCGTTAACCGAAAAGTACGGTAAAGCCATCACACTAGAAACACAACTGGATCCATCCCTTGTAGGTGGTGTGGTGATCACAGCAGGGCAGACCGTGTATGACGGCAGTGTCCTCACCAACCTAAGCCGATTGGCGACCAACCTACATGTGTAACGGGGTATAGAAATGCAATTAAATTCAAATGAAATCAGTGAATTAATCAGAGAGCGAATTGTTAACTTCAACCTCGAAAGTGAAGCGAGAAATGAAGGTACTATCGTCTCTGTGAGTGACGGCATCATCACAATTCACGGTCTTGCAGATGTTATGCAAGGCGAGATGCTAGAACTTCCAGATAACCGCTTTGCGTTGGCACTGAACTTAGAGCGTCATTCCGTCGGCGCCGTTGTGATGGGCCCATATGCGGACTTGTCAGAAGGGATGAAAGTAAAAGGCACTGGTCGTATTCTTGAAGTGCCAGTCGGTAACGGTTTGCTAGGTCGTGTAGTGAACACGCTAGGTCAACCAATCGATGGTAAAGGTGCAGTGTCATTCGACCGTATGGACCCGGTTGAGGTGATTGCCCCTGGTGTTATCGACCGTAAGTCTGTCGACCAGCCAATCCAAACCGGTTACAAAGCGGTAGACTCCATGGTGCCAATCGGTCGTGGTCAACGTGAGTTGATCATCGGTGACCGTCAGACAGGTAAAACCGCGATGGCGATTGATGCCATCATCAACCAAAAAGAACTGGGCGTTAAATGTATTTACGTTGCAATTGGTCAAAAAGCATCGACCATTGCCAACGTGGTTCGCAAGCTAGAAGAACACGGCGCACTAGAAAACACCATTGTGGTGGTAGCGTCAGCATCAGAAGCAGCAGCGTTGCAATACCTAGCGCCATACGCAGGTTGTACCATGGGCGAATACTTCCGTGACCGTGGTGAAGATGCGCTGATTGTCTACGATGACCTATCAAAACAGGCGGTGGCTTACCGTCAAATCTCACTACTGCTAAAACGTCCACCAGGTCGTGAAGCCTTCCCGGGTGATGTTTTCTATCTCCACTCACGTCTTCTAGAGCGTGCAGCACGTGTTAACGAAGAATACGTTGAGCGATTCACTAACGGTGAAGTAAAAGGCAAAACAGGTTCTCTAACCGCACTGCCAATCATCGAAACCCAAGCGGGTGACGTATCGGCGTTCGTACCAACCAACGTAATCTCGATTACCGATGGTCAAATCTTCCTACAAACTCAGCTATTCAACTCAGGCTTACGTCCAGCGGTTGACCCAGGTATCTCGGTATCTCGTGTAGGTGGTGCAGCGCAAACCAAAGTGATCAAGAAACTGTCGGGTGGTATTCGTACCGCGTTGGCGCAATACCGTGAATTGGCCGCATTTGCTCAGTTCTCTTCTGACCTAGATGAAGCGACACGTCGTCAGCTTGACCACGGTGAGAAAGTAACGGAACTCATGAAGCAGAAACAGTACGCACCAATGACGGTTGCTGAGCAAGCACTGGCGATCTTTGCAGCAGAGAAGGGCTACCTCACTGATGTGGCACTAAACCAAATCTCTCGTTTTGAAGAAGAGTTGATGGCATTTGGTCGAACAAACGCGCAGCCGCTACTGGACAAGATCAACCAATCCGGTGATTACAACGACGAGATCGAGAGTGAGCTACACAGCTTGCTGAAAGAGTTCACTGCGCTGCAATCGTAGGACCACTAACTGGAGTCCGTTATGGCAAATACCAAAGAGATTCGCACCAAAATTGCTAGCGTGAGTAGCACGCAAAAGATTACGAGTGCGATGCAAATGGTCGCCGCCAGCAAGATGCGCAAAGTGCAGGAGAACATGCAGGCGTCCCGTCCTTACGCAGAGAACATGCGTAAGGTTATCGGTCACGTCTCGTCCGGTACGCTGGAGTACAGCCATCCTTTCCTTCAAGAACGTGAAGTGAAGCGAGTGGCTTACATCATCATCTCATCCGATCGAGGTTTGTGTGGTGGCCTGAACAGTAACTTGTTCAAAAAAGTATTGGCAGAAATGCAGGACTGGCAAGAGAAGGGCGTTGAAGTAGATACGACGCTCATTGGTTCGAAAGCAATCAGCTTTTTCCAGTCCCTCGGGAAAGTAATGGCACAGACTTCTGGGCTTGGTGATGCACCAAAACTGGAAGATATGTTGGGTGCGGTTAATGCCATGATGGAGCACTACTCCGAAGGCAAAATCGACCGCTTGTTCCTTGTTTACAACCAGTTTGTAAACACTATGGTGCAAAAACCAACGGTATTGCAAATGCTGCCGTTCCCGAAAGAAGACATTTCACGTGATAAAGAGGCTCGTTGGGATTACCTCTACGAGCAGTCTCCTCAAGACATTCTCAACCACCTGATTCAACGCTATGTGGAATCACTGGTTTATCAGGGTGTGGTTGAGAGTATCGCTTGTGAACAAGCCGCGCGGATGATGGCAATGTCTGCCGCGACGGATAACGCAGCGCAACTGATTGAAGACCTACAGCTGGTTTACAACAAAGCGCGTCAAGCGGCGATTACTCAAGAGTTGAGTGAAATTGTATCCGGCGCACAAGCGGTTTAGAGAGAGAATTTGAGGTTTAAATTATGAGTATTGGCAAAATCGTCAAAGTCATCGGTGCGGTGGTCGACGTCGAGTTCGAACAAGGCAAAGGCCCAAAAGTATACGATGCACTGAAAATCAACGATGGCAGCGATGGCTCACTGATGCTGGAAGTTCAGCAACAGTTGGGCGGCGGTGTGGTTCGCTGTATCGCAATGGGTTCTTCAGATGGCCTGAAACGTGGCTTAAAAGTGGAATCTACGGGAAACCCAATCACGGTACCTGTGGGTGAAGAAACTCTAGGTCGTATCATGAACGTGTTGGGTCATCCAATCGATGAATGCGGTCCAATCGGTGAGCAAGTGTCTTACGAAATTCACCGTGATGCACCAAGCTACGAAGAGCAATCTAACAGCACTGCGCTACTAGAAACGGGCGTTAAAGTTATCGACTTGATTTGTCCGTTCGCGAAGGGCGGTAAGATCGGTCTGTTCGGTGGTGCGGGTGTAGGTAAGACGGTAAACATGATGGAGCTTATCAATAACATTGCTAAAGCTCACTCAGGTTTGTCGGTATTTACCGGTGTAGGTGAACGTACTCGTGAGGGTAACGACTTCTACTACGAAATGAAGGAAGCGGGCGTTCTCGACAAAGTAGCCATGGTTTATGGTCAGATGAACGAGCCACCGGGTAACCGTCTACGTGTTGCGCTAACAGGCTTGACCATCGCAGAACGTTTCCGTGATGAAGGTCGTGATGTACTGTTGTTCGTGGATAACATTTACCGTTACACCTTGGCAGGTACTGAGGTATCGGCATTGCTTGGTCGTATGCCATCTGCGGTAGGTTACCAACCAACACTGGCAGAAGAGATGGGTGTGCTTCAAGAGCGTATCACGTCGACTAAGAATGGTTCTATCACGTCTATCCAAGCGGTTTACGTACCAGCGGATGACTTGACCGACCCATCGCCAGCAACCACGTTTGCGCACTTGGATGCGACCGTTGTTCTGTCTCGTAACATCGCTGCTTTGGGTCTGTACCCAGCGATTGACCCATTGGATTCGACGTCACGTCAGCTTGATCCTCAAGTGGTTGGTCAAGAGCACTACGATGTGGCGCGTAAAGTTCAGCAAACGCTGCAACGTTACAAAGAGCTAAAAGACATCATTGCCATCCTAGGTATGGATGAACTGTCTGAAGAAGATAAGCGCTTGGTATCTCGTGCTCGTAAAGTTGAACGTTTCCTAACTCAGCCTTACCACGTAGCTGAAGTGTTTACGGGTCAACCGGGTGTATTCGTTCCACTGAAAGACACCATTGCAGGCTTTAAAGCGCTGCTTGATGGTCAGTACGATGACATCCCAGAGCAGGCATTTATGTACTGCGGCAACATCGACGAAGTGCTTGAAAAAGCGAAAAAACTGTAAAGCGCGGGAGGCAATATGGCCATAGCGGTTTCACAAAATACGTTTCAGCTGAATGTGGTAAGTGCAGAGGGCACACTTTACTCAGGTCCGGCACACGCGATTGCGGTAGCGGGTGCGGATGGTGAGTTAGGTATTCGTCCAGGTCACTCGCCACTGATCAGTAAAATCAAGCCGGGTGTTGCTCGTATTACTGGTGACTTGTCTAAGCCTGAAGAGATTCTGTATGTCTCTGGTGGTTTGGTCGAAGTCCAACCCGATGTGGTTACTGTGCTAGCGGATACTGCGCTTCACGGTAAAGACATCGACAAAGCAAGGGCGGAAGAAGCTCGCAGAGCGGCGGAAGAAAACATTCGCGCGCATGTGGACGACATCAGCTTTGCACAGGCACACATGGAGTTGAACAAAGCATTGGCGCAACTTCGTGCAGTAGAACTAACGATGAGAATTCGTTAGTCACTTTTTCGGAATGCGGTCTGAAGAGTGGTAATCAACGGGGCAACTTCGGTTCGCCCCGTTTTATTTTTTGTGAAAATCATAAAGGGATTGATTTGTTTGGAGAGGCCAAACGTAAGAGCTTTGCAAACACTTTTATATAGCGAGGAAAGCATGCTGGCGTTAGAATCCATCACCCAAATTTTGAATAACGAGTATCAGATCCAAATGAGCCAACAATTTATGCTTCGTGCGTTGGAAGTGTCACGTAAAGCGCTGCCTGCTTGTCAACCAAACCCACCTGTTGGTTGCGTGCTGGTCAAAGACGGTGAAATCGTATCAGAGGGGCATACACAGGCGATTGGTGGCAATCATGCAGAAGTTGAAGCTCTCAAGGCTTACACCGGCAATTTAAGTGACGTGACCGCGTACGTAACACTAGAGCCGTGTTCGTTTGTTGGACGTACACCTGCTTGCGCAAAAACCTTAGTGACTTGCGGCATCAAAAAAGTGGTGGTTGCTATGTTAGATCCTGACCCACGTAACGCTGGTCGTGGTATCGACATCCTAAAAGAAGGTGGCGTAGAAGTGGAAATTGGTTTGTGTGGCGAAGAGGTGAGTGCCTTTTTAACCCCTTACCTAGGAAAATCCTGAGCGATTTTCAGAATATTCTTCGTCAATGCGAGGTTAAAACTCGCGAAAACATGCATAGACGCTCAAATCCGGTGTTCTGAGTCGTTAACTATCATACTGTTAGCTAAAATAAGACCATGTCCTGTTTTATGTTTGCAAAATGAAGAGCACCGATTTAAACCTTATCCCAATTTTTGTGGCGATTTACGAAGAGCAGAACCTGTCTAAGGCCGCTGCTCGTCTTGATATCAGCCAACCTGCGGTGAGCAAAGCACTGGCTCGTCTGCGTGATATCTACGATGAACCACTTTTCCACAGAAGTACTTCTGGCGTCGAGCCAACCAGCTTTGCGATGGATATCTATCCCGCAATGGTTGCTGCGTTAAAAAACTTCACTTCTACGCTTTCCGCTTCTAGCAGTTTCGATCCTAAAGTTTCTAACCGCATTTTTTCGATCGCCTGTGTATCTGTAGCGAGCTATGAGTTGATGCCACAACTGATGCGTCAGATCCGCGAGCAAGCCCCTAATATCGGGTTAGAAGTGCATCCGCTGTTTACCGAAGATTACGAAAGCGACTTACGTTTACAAAGATACGATTTGATCATCGATTTGCCGCCACGTGGGCGAACGGTATTAAAAATGGACCCAATCTTTTCTGAGCGTTTGATGGTGGTATGCAGCTCTGAGCACCCGCGCATTCAAGATTCCTGTTCAGTTGAGCAATTCTTGGCGGAAGAACACGTTGTTGTGTCTCGTTGGCACGCTCGAAATAGTTTGTTAACGGGTGAAGACATTGAAGATTTGGCGAGTCGCAACATTGTGTATCGCGCGGCGGGTGCAATGGAAATGTTGCCAGTGATCAACGGCAGTGAATACATCGGTATGTTGCCACTGTCGACCATCGAACACTTCTCAAAAACCTATGACATCAAAGCCGTGCCGTTGCCTTTTAATGACAGTGTGCATGACCTTTGTGCGATTTGGCACTCTAGCCGCAGTAATGAAAGCGCGCATCAATGGTTAAGAGCTCAGCTAAAACAAGCGGGTAAAACGATTCGATAACGAGGAGCGAGCATGAAGACAATACGTGCCATTCTAAACGGTAAGAAAGCCGGAACCCCTGAACTTCGTAACGAGATCATGCGAATGCGAGAGCAGGGTGTAGATTTGCAAGTTCGTGTGACTTGGGAGTCTGCAGACATGGGGCGCTTAGTTAAAGAAGCGGTCAATGAAGGCATTAGACGTATTGTTGTCGCGGGTGGTGATGGGACTGTCAACGAAGCAGTTACAGCGCTCAACCAGGTAAACTCAAATGCTAGACCTGAGTTGGCCATTATCCCTATGGGGACGGCGAATGATTTCGCGACGGCAACAAAAATCCCAACTACGATTCGAGAGTCCATTGAGCTCGCGGTCAATGGTGACGCCGTTGCGGTAGATAGCGTTCAAGCCAACGACCGTTATTTTATGAATATTGCAGCGGCAGGTTTTGGCGCAGAGATTACCGCAGAGACGCCCGTAGAGCTGAAGAACTTTTTAGGTGGTGGCGCTTACACATTAACAGGACTAGTAAAAGCGCTGGGGTTTAAACCTTATGATGGCTCGTTGACGATAGAGCAGGGCAGTTATCAGGGAGAAATTCTCGTTGGCGCGTTTTGTAATAGTCGTTTAGCTGGCGGTGGACAAGAGCTCGCGCCAAACGCGCTTATTGATGATGGTTTAATGGACATTACTTTGGTGCATCCATTCTTGCCCCATGAGCTACCTCAAGTGATTGATGAAATTCAAAACCCAACCGAGACTGGGCAGTTTGTTAAGCATACTCAGGCGAGTTGGTTGGAGATTGATTTTCCTAAAACGCTACCATTGAACTTAGACGGCGAGCCTTACCGTTCTAATAAGATTCGATTTGATGTCAAACCACGAAGCATTCGCTTGGTGCTTCCGCCACATTGCCCTTGCTTGAGTGTTCACTAGAAAAACGAAAAGCCACCGATAAAGGTGGCTTTTGCTTAATTGGAACAAGGGATAATCGCTAGTGCTTAAAGCTTCTGAATGGTATCAACTTCAATTTGAGTTTTAGTCCATTCCGAATCCACTTCACCACGGATAGCAACTTGATCTTTTGGTGACACGTCTTGCCCCATCCAGTCTTCGTTGTCGATCTCCACTTGGATTTCACCCGTGTTGTCTTTAAATAGGTAAGTCTCATTGCCTAACGCTTGCACAATGTTACCCGTTAGCAACACATAGCTGTCATCAGCCGCTTTTTGTGCTTCTTTGACGGTATTGATTGCAGCGGTTTCAGGACCGGTAAAGGCAGCCAATGCTGAGCCTGAAAGTAGGGCGAGCATTGACGCAAGAATCAGTTTTTTCATGCTAATGGCTTCCTAATTTAGAAATAGTAAGTAGAACCTACGTTGATTGATGCTGTGTTTGCGTAGCTATCAAGTTGGTACTTCGCATTTGCGCCGATGGTCAATTGAGGGAAGATTTTGTATTCCGCACCAACAGAGAACACGGCACCCAACTCGTTATTCTTTTCTGTGCTGTGGAAAAGTGTTTTGCTCATTTCCACATCGTCATTTGAAACCAGTTCGTGCTCTTCGTACTTACCGGCTTTCGATTCGTATTGTGTGTAGCTCAGGCCCGCTTTTACTTTGGTGGTCCATTTGTCGTTTAATGCGTAGCTAAACACAGGAGCAAGAGTGATTTGTTTTGCTTTGATGGATGAATCCCATTCCATTTCGCGGTGGTAGTCTTTTCCATCAATATTTTGGATGCCTAGGTTCTTTGAACGGCTATCTTCTAGCTCAAATTGGTTGTAACCCAGTTCTACCGCCCAAGAGTCGTTGATAGAGTAGCCAACAAAGCCACCAAAAATACCGTCTTCCAATTCAGGGTTTAGATTCACACCGTCAGCGTCAAAAGATGTTTCAAAATCGTGGTCGGTGGTGCCGAATCCATACTCCAAACCCACATAAGGCGCTGCTGCTACCGAAAATGAGCTTGCTGCTAGAATCGTCAGGACTGTTCTTTTCATTCTGTTTTTACCTCTTCGTTTTGATGGGAGGCATTGTGTGTGAAGAGTCGTGAAGTGATCGTGAAGAAAAGGCTAACGATTGAAAATGAATAAAAAAACTCCCCAAGAAGGGGCAATGTAGTTCACTTAAGCGGAGCTGCTTTGCGATTAACTGGGTAGCGAGTCTTTGACATTTTTACCGCCCTAGGCCGATTAGGCTTAGGGCGTTTGTCTATAAAGAGGATGGATAAGTCTCCCCTGAGACTCTTTAAACGCTTCGGTGTATTGCCTAGCGATAACGCTTTACTCATCACTTTCAGTTGACTCGCTATAAACTGACAAGCGTATTTAAAGCTAATTTCATTCGGCATTCTTCCATGCTCAACTGCTGCCTGACTCGCTTCACGTCTTACTAAGTTATAACCAAGCAACAGCCCCCAGAGTTCTTGATAAACAAGGTCTACTGTTCTACTACGTAATACTAAGGCATTGTGTTGCATTGAGCTTTTGATATCACGATAACCTAATTCGATTTCCCAACGTTCGTGATAAAGTTCAGCTACCGCTTTCGCGTCGTAGTTTGTCCTAGGAAGGGAGGTAAAAACAGTTTTCTGCTTACCTTGTACTTCATAGGTCACCGCTCTGACTTGCCATTTTTCAGGTAAGCTAGGATTCTTTTTGCGAGCTTGCGGTGAGACGTTCATTTCGATGACCATGTCATTACTTTCTTCTTCATCTAAAAGAGTGTATTTCAACCCCTTCCTTGCTGGTATCAACCAATGTCTATTAATACCGCTATTTTGAAGAGAGAGAAGTAAGTCCGCACCGTAAAACCCTTTATCTAGTAGCGTCACAGAGTTATCTGGCAAAGAGTCGATGAAGGGCATAGCAAGTGGGATTTCACCACGCCGATAGGGGCTTATGGCGGCATCAGCGATGACATGAGAGCGGACATTCATTATGGTCACAACTCTTAGCACTGGATGCGGTGTCTGTCTGTTGCTAGAGGTATTACCTGAGCCAAAGTGCTCTCTAAGTTCGGGGGTATCCGCGGTTCGAAAAAGAGCACCGTCTACAGCAAAAACTTGTAATCCTTGCCACGTATCATCACGGTATCGTTCAAGACCCCACGTCCGCCCACATTGTTTAAACAACCACTCTGGTGCAGCTCTACCTAAACGTTGTCTTGCCTGAGTTAAAGCACTTTTTGCTAATAACTCTTCATCAGCTAAGCCATCCGCACAGACATTCATTCTTCGTGCAACTTCGGCAATAGGTTCATTACGAAAGAAGGCCATGCCGACAATTAACCACAAGACCATGTCACTTGGTAATCGACGTCGGCGAATAGTCGCTTTATCAGAAAGACTGGCCGCCTTAACAACCCATTCATCTGGAATATGTTCAGAGAAAGTAGTGAGTTGAGCTACATCAACAGGATTTTCTTCGAGGAAATCGGCAAAACAGTTTTGGATAGACATAAAAAATCGGAAGCCTAGAAACAGACTTCCGATTATCTCTCAGCAGAAGGATCGGTCAACCGATCCTTATCTGATCTACATTGCCCAAGAAGGGGAGCTTTAAAGAAGTCGTCATGGTGTTAGTAGACGGTGCACCATTCGTTTTTCATGTCGATAAGATGCCAGTTATCGCGTTGGTTGGCTTCATCCATCGCTTTATCTAAGTGGCCGACGCTGGATTTACGGTCGTATTTCCACTCACGATCTTCATCGGTGTGGTGAACGATCATCGCCATCGAGTTTGGCTGACTGGTTGCCCACTGCATCATCGCGTGGTCACCGTCTGAGTTACCAATTGCGAGAACCGGTTTCTTACCGATGATGTGTTGAATGTTTTCCACTTTCCCGGCTTTGTCATCAATCGTTAGGATTTCACCTAACTTAGTCACAGTTGGCTTACCGTCGTTGTAGTCGTACTTGTATTTTAGTGCGCTACCAATGATTTGTTCTTCAGGGATGCCGTACACTTCTGGTGCCCAAACACGCATAAAGTCCACGCCGCCACCAGAGACGATGTAGGTCTTAAAGCCGTGTTCTTGAAGATAGGTCACCATTTCACGCATTGGTTTGTAAGTCAGTTCGGTATACGCCTTACCAAAACGTGGATCTTTTGCAGCTTTCAGCCACTGTGCGACTTTCTCTTGGTATTCTTCAACCGTCATGCCGCTGTGAGTGACTTTAACAATCTCAAGCAGTGCTTTTTCACCGCCCTTAAAGACGCCTTCGATGTCATCGTTCAATACTGATTTGAACGGCTCTTGCGTCTTCCATTCTGGGTGGTCTTTTGCCATGATTTTCACTTCGTCTAGCGCATAGGCCAGCTGGAAGTAGAAAGGTTTTTCAGACCACAGCGTACCGTCGTTATCGAACACGGCAATACGATCTTGCTCAGGGATGAATGTCGATTTTGTGGTATCCAAAGATTGGTCAACGTAGTTTACGATGGCGGTCTTACTTGCTCCATCTTTCCAAGAAGGTAGCAAGCTTGGGTAGCAATCTAAAGCCATCGCTGAGAACGATAAACCAGATAAGACTGCAAGGGCACAGATGTGTTTCTTCATATTATTATTTACCTAAGTTTGAATGTATTGTTTGTATACATTTGAGGTGAAACGTAAATGAGAACAACGTGGATTTAGCCTCTTTCCCTAACCATTTCCCTAACCAAGAGACGTGTTAATTGGTAAGAATGCGCAAAGGGGCAGTAACGTCGCTTCTCATGCGTAATCGTGCTTAATCAGCATCTTTAGCAAGGCGAAGTCCCATGTCCGACATAATTATAGACTGGCTTGCGAAATCTCGACGGAAATTCTCTGATTCATCAGAATCATAGGCAAAGCTGCCACCTCGTACGGACTTGTGTGCTAGGCCGGCTTTTTCGTCTTTAGCGTTGTTTGGATTCTCGGTTGGACCATAACGGTAGAAGGTGCCGTCATACGCGTCGATCACGAACTCACCAACGTTACCTGTCATGTCATACAGACCAAGTTCATTAGGCTGCTTTTGACCAACGGGGTGAGCTTGGTTTTTGGAGTTGTCGGCATACCACGCCACATCAACAATGTTGTTTGAGCCTGCGTAAGTGAAACCTTGGCTCTTGTTACCGCCTTTTGCGGCAAACTCCCATTCCGCTTCTGTCGGTAAGCGGTAGTTTTCACCGGTCAGTTCGTTCAACTTCTCGATGAAGTAATTCGCCTGTTGCCAACTCAAGTTGTTAACTGGGATGTCTGCGCCTTGGAAGTAACTCATTGAAGAACCCATGACAGATTCAAACAACTCTTGAGTGACCTCGAATTTGGAAATGTAGAAGCCGTCTACCTTTACTTCACGTGCTGGGGTTTCTGCCTTCTTGGCGGAGTCGCTGTTCGATCCCATGACAAATGAACCGCCTTCAACCAACACCATGTCTTGATCAATGTTGAGCGCGATAGGGTGTGGTGATTGAGTCGCACAACCACTCATTAATACGCTGAATGATAGAATAGAAAGTGCGGTTAACGATTTGCTTTTAAATGATTTCATCAATAGTTTCTCGCCAAAAAAGTCACGACAAATATTAGCAATAAACGCTATGAAAAAAGGTTATAAACGGTATAACAAGCCTCTTGTATTAATGGGATTTATGATTAGGTCATCAAGGTGAGAATGGCACGCTTATGAGCGTTCTCAGCTGCATTTCATAACGAAAAAGGTGACGTATGCACATTACTCAAGGTCCTCAGTTCAACGGTAAAGCCTCTAAGCGCTTACATGTCATGGCAAAGCCTATTGGGGCGGCTTGTAACATTGATTGCACTTACTGCTATTACCTCAGCAAACAGGACTTACTTGAGTACAAAAAAGGCTGCACGCCTGTGATGGATGAAGAGACGTTAGAAACCTATATTCGTCAGTACATTGAAGGGCAGAACACGCCGGAAATCATCTTCTCTTGGCAGGGTGGTGAACCAACGATGTTGGGCTTGGATTACTTTAAAAAGATTGTTGAGTTTCAATCTAAGTACAAGCCTGAAGGCGTGGTCATTTCAAACGACTTACAAACCAATGGCACGTTGCTCAACGACGATTGGTGTGCATTTCTAAAAGCAAATAACTTCTTGGTTGGTTTGAGTATCGACGGGCCAGAAATGATGCACAACGCTTACCGAACCAACCGCGCAGGCCGTGGCACGTTTAATCAAGTAATGAAGGCTGTTGAACTGCTGCACAAACATGAAGTGAAGTTCGCAACGCTGACTTGTGTAAACAATCTAACCAGCCGCAATCCTCTTGAGGTGTACCGATTCCTACGTGATGAAGTGCGTTCTCCGCAAATGCAGTTTATTCCCATCGTAGAACAGAAAACGTTCCGTACTACCGCACCTCAAACATGGGAGCCGCAAGAGCAGCTGAAACAAGGCGACAAGCGTCTTATTCCTGGTCACAAAGATTCTGTGGTTGAACCATGGTGTGTGGCAGACGAGGCGTGGGGTAACTTTCTTATCGCGATTTTTGATGAGTGGATTCAGCACGACATTGGCACGGTGTTTGTTCAGTACTTCGAAGCGAGTGTAGAGACTTGGATGGGGCGTAAAAACCCACTTTGTACGCTCGGCGAGATTTGTGGCAAAGGCTTGGCAATGGAACCAAACGGTGATGTTTTCGCTTGTGACCACTACGTTTATCCAGAATACAAGATTGGCAACATCCACCACGAAAAATTAGACACGTTGGCGTATGGTCCTGAGCAACAAAAGTTTGGCTTTGCCAAGACTCGCTCGCTAACCAAGCAATGCCAACAGTGTGATTACCAATTCGCTTGCTACGGCGAGTGTCCGAAAAACCGTTTCATTCGCACTAAAGACGGTGAACCTGGGTTGAACTACCTGTGTGCAGGTTGGAAAAAGTTCTTCTCTCATGCTGATAAGGCAATGGCATACATTCTTCGTGCAACGGGTAACCCTGTGGCACATGGCAAATACAGTGATGCAGTGTTACGCCAACAAGCGGCGAAGCGTCCTGTATTCGAAACCAAATTTTAAGGGGATTGATATGACATTCTCAAAAACGTTATTAGCCATCGCTCTAGGCGTCACCGTAAGCCAATCTGTTGCCGCGCAGGATGAAACCTTGTTGGCTCCAGACCAAGTTTCTTCTGCCAGCGTGACAAGCGCTGAGGAAACCCATTCAGCACAGATGTCGCCACAGCAAGTGGTTGCGAAGTGGTCTTATCAAGCTCAAGACGTGAAACAACCAGTAGAAAAGCGCATTGAAGCGTTGCATGAGTTGGCAAAATACCCAAGTCAAAACGCGCTGGTGGCAGTTGCACGCAGCCTTCAAGACCAAGATCCTGCGGTTCGTGAAGCCGCGATTGTGGGAGCAGAACCTTACACGATTGAACATCGCTGGCGCATGATTGAGCCACTGTTGAGCGATCCAGAGGCCATGGTCCGTATTACTGCTGCGACCAACTTAGTGCGTGACTTTTCCAACGTGAGCAGCGAGCAACAGCAAACGCTGGAAGCGCCGGTTGCTGAACTGATCAGCTACTTAGAGCACAAGAAAGATGACGGCTCCAAACTGCTGTTAGCGGATGTTTATCGTTGGCACCATGAGTGGGATAAAGCGGATAAAATCTATCAAGCTTTGGTGACCAATCAGCCGGAGAATCCACAAATCTGGTTAAGCTTGGCCGATAACTACCGAGCGCAGCAACGCGATGCCGATGCAGTGAAGACGCTGGATTCTGCGATCAAACTTCATCCTGATAATGCGTCTTTGCACTATTCGAAAGCGCTGACACTAGTACGTTTGGATGAGAAGAAGAATGCAGCGACAGAAATCGAAAAAGCGGCCAACATGGCAAAAGATAACAGCTACTACTGGTATCTCAATGGCGTATTGCAAGAAGACTACAACCTAGACAAATCGGTGAAGTCTTTTGAGCAAGCGTATTTGATCTCTGGTGCGCCAGAGCAACTTTATGCGGTTTGCGACATTTATGTTCGTTATGACAACCCGAAAACGGACGAGTGCTTGGGCGAACTAGAGAAAGTCGCACCAAGCTACGTGATTGATCAATTGAAAGAGAAGAAAGGTCAGAAGAACGCCAAAGTAAGCAGCTAAGACCTTTCTAAGCTTGTGCCGTTACATAACAGACTGAGAACGGCACATTGAGGCGATTGAACTCCTTGATCCAACGCCATTGGTTATCTTGGAGTTTATCGCCCGGACCTTTCACTTCTATCCATTCAAACTTCCCATCTTTAAAAGCAATCAAGTCCGGCATACCGTTTCGATAGAGTTTTAGGTCACTTAACTGCACGTTAAACAGTTCGACCAACAGGGCATTAGGGATGTGTTCAAGTGCGAGGGATATCAGCTCTTCGTTCACGTATGCCCAACTGACGAAGGGATTGCTAATTCCAACTTTATCTCTGTATTTCCCAAACAACGCTTGTGTATTCCCTTGTTGAATTTGCTCAAGCGCATTCTCGATAAGCTGCTTTCTTTTATCGGCAAAAACGGCGTGATACAAATCCAATGGTCGATGTTGATAAGCGTTAATGAATGCGCCTTCTATCGGTGCAAAAATCGCATCCCACAAAGTTAATCCTAATAAGCTGTTGAGTAGGGTATTCTCGGAATAGAAGACGGTCCAACCTAAACTTTCGAAATGCGCTTTGGTTGCCAACTCCACACGTTGCTGGGATAGATCCAATTCGATGTGGTATTCGCTGCATTTTGGCTTGGTGGCTCTCGGGACTTTCAAGCCTTGTTTACGTTTAATGCGTTGTTCGAGCTTCTGTGCCACCTCAAACTCAGAGACATCAATAGGGTGGGTGAGCATTTCCGTGACAATGTCACTAAATAAATCGTTTTGTTCTAACTTGTCGTAGATGCGAGCACGACGTTCTCGGCTTGGCGCGAGTGTGGTCGTCTCAAACAGCGCAATTGCCATCTCAAGTTCGTTTATGCGTTCGTAATCACGGGCAATGTCGTTAATCATGTGCTCGCGTTTACGGTCGACGTAGCGATGTTCAACCTGTTCTGGTATTGCTTCGATAAGAATATCGAGGTTCGCTTTTTGTTTTCTGTCGCATTGCCAATAAAGGTTGGAGAGTTGGCTGAGTTCAATAAGCCGGTCGATTTGCTCTCTACTCTCGAAGAATCGACGCGCTTTACTTAACTGGTATTGTTCGAATTGGTGTAAGCCTAAGTCATCAAGCACGAACTGGCTGAGGTCTTGATGAGTATTCGCAAAAAACAGTGTCAGCAAAACATCAATCATGTGTGCGGAGTTAAGCTTAATCACCGTGAAATCCAGAGCCTCAAATAGCTCGAAACGCTCTTCACTTAGGCATGCCACTAATGCCTCTTTCTTGAGGGATTTAGGATGCTCAGGATAGAGAGTGACGATCTCTGGCTTGGTCAATAGATTCGCTGCTAATTCCTGTATCGTTAGGTCAGGGGAGAGCGAGACAAAATCATGAGCTGCCAATTCGCCCAAAGCCGACTGGATGTTCTCGATTTCTTGATAGTTGAGTTTGTCGCTACGAAACCAGCACCCTTTACGGCTGTAAAGACGAACAAGAAGGCACTGTGCGGGTTTGTTTAAGCTCTCAAACGCCGATAGCCATTGGTGTTCATCTTGGCTAAGTAAATCGCTGTACCACTCGGTAGCGTGCTGTGTGAGCTTAAAGAAGTTATCGAGATAGTAATCTGGCGCGAGTTCGACTGTGTTTTCCATAACCAACTAACAATAAAAAAGGCTTAACCCATAGGTTAAGCCTTTTTCGAATCAATTTCTGCAGATCTATTAGATAAATAGAACTGGACTGGCGATTAAGCGTTTTTCAGTTGTGCTACTTTCGCTTCAGTCAGTGGCTTAGTGATGAATGCTAGTACGATACACACTGCCATCATTACTGCTGAAATAGTGTAAGCAAGACCGTAGCCGTCACCGTTAGTCATCGAGAAACCAACAACAGCTGCACCGATTGCACCACCGATACCCCATGCTGTGTAAAGCACGCCGTAGTTAGTACCGTAGTTCTTCAGACCGTAGAATTCAGCCGTTAGAGTAGGGAATACTGCTAGAAGCGTACCGTAACCTACAGCTGCGATTGCTGTACCGATGATTAGCGTGAACTCAGTTTTGAACGTTGCGAACAGAACCATGTTGATGCCCTGTAGAACGAACGCTAGAAGAAGAGTACGTACGCCACCGATCTTGTCTGCAAGCATACCTGCCGCTACACGACCGCCTGAGTTAAATACCGCAAGGATAGACGCTAGGTAAACCGCGTTTGGTAGGTTCGCTTGAACGCTTGCGATAGTCGTGATGTTACCGATGATCATAAGACCAACAGAAGCTGCGAACGCGTACATGATCCATAGAGAGTAGAACTGTGGCGTTTTAAGCATTGCTTTCCAAGTTAGGTCGTCAGACTTCTTAACAACCTTAGGTGCTTGACCTTCTTTTACTTTAGGTTCTGCTGGCGTGTAATCCGCTGGTGGGTTGTTGATTGTTGCTGCTAGAGGAACAGCGATAGCAAGGATACCAACGCCAAGAACTAGGAAGCTTGTTTGGATGCCCATGCTGTCGATCAGCGCAGAAGTCACAGGAGCTAGGTAGATAGCTGCTAGACCGAAACCTGCTGCGATGATGCCGTTAACCATACCTTTCTTAGATGCGTGGAACCACTTCATTGCTGAAGGAGAAAGACACGCGTAACCAAAACCGATACCTGCACCAGTGATTACACCGAAAGTGATGTTCAGCATTAGTGGTGAGTTAACAAAACCAGACGCGATCATGCCTAGACCTGTTAGAACAGTACCTAGGATTAGGATCAAACGTGGACCCATACGGTCTTGAAGAATACCTGCAACAAGAAGACAGATAGAGAAAGTAATAGTTGCAGTCGCGTAAGGTGCAGATGCTTCTGCTGCGCTCCAGCCTGACTCAGTCACTAGTGCTTTGTTGAATACACTCCAAGCATACAGGATGCCAAGACAAAGGTTGATACAGAATCCTGCTAACAGGATGCGCATAGCTTTATCAATCTTGCTCATTTTTGTTCTCAGTAATACCTCTTGGCAGATAGCAAAGAGGGGTCGGTTTAAAGATAGGGTTTACTCAAAATAAGTTTGCGTTTTTCAACACATAACGTAATGAGCGCGGATTATAACCAATAAATGTGTGATTGGAATCTCTTTTTACCCCTATGGCTAAAAATAATTTGAAACATTAAAAATGATTGTAATGAGAGCGTTTTACATATGAAGAAAATGTTGATCTAACGTAAAGAAGCTTTGGTTTGGTAGTGAGATCCTAAGTGAAACAAGGTTGATAGCTCGAGCATGGGTGTTTGGCTCACAGTTTAAGCAAAAAGTTTCAAAGTGTTTAAGTGTTAATGTTATGTAATAAAAGTGGCCAAAATAGAGACTGCTTTTTGTAAGTGCAGGATCTAAAGGGTTTATAAATTCGAGAATGTTAACCGCTTGTAATAACTAGATTCGAAAGGGAGGGTTGAACACAAAGTGAGCAAAAAATGTGCTTGTAATTGCTAAATAGATAAGCAAAATAGGGCGCAAAATGAGTTTTCATTAATGAAAGGATGCTTTTCTCTACTTGTAGTGAGGTGACTTATGAAATTGTTCCTATTACTTATGGCTTCTGTTTCTGCAGGTGTCGCATCAGCAGATCACATCCATTCATTCATGCTAGGTCTTTCTATTGCATCGCTTGCAGTAGGTAGCTGCTACTTCTTCGCATTCCGTAGTTCGCGTTTCCCACAGCTTGCTTTGTTCTTACTGATCTGTGGCATGTTGTCTAAATTGACGATTACTGTGGTTGGTGTGATGTGGGGTATGTCAGCTGAGCTGATTACGTCTCCAATCGTATTTGCTTTGTCTTACTTGTTCTTCTCACTAGCAGTAACCTACCTATGGTTCAGCTACCGTCAAAGCATCACCAAGATTCCTGAGCGCTTCAAAGCGGCTTAATCAAAGTAATCAATTGATGAACACAAAAACGCCAGCGATTATCGCTGGCGTTTTTGTGTTTAAAGCGTCACAGTCAGCGGAGGCTCTGGTACTTCCAAAAAGCATGCTATCACTCGATACAATTCGCCTTCTGCAACGGTGATCTTCCCATCCGATTCAATGGCCAAGCGGCATGCTTTAACGAACTGGCGTCGTTGAACGGGCTTCAGTTGCAGCAACAGTTCTAATGCAGCGCGGCTCAAGCGCCAATTCTTGTTTGCAGGCTCTAACGTTACTTCTGCGAAACCTAAAGACGTTAGGGCTGAATTAAATGCGCGTTGCGCCGCTTGTGGCTCTGAGTGGCTGACCCAAGCGAGCTCCCTCAGCAACCAATGTACACTTTCTTCCAGTTGCTTAAGGGTTTTGTTCTGACGAGTAAACCCAAGAGGTGCGATGAGTTGCTTCTCAAGTAAATTAATGATGCACCACTCACCGAGAGAGTAATGATTGTCAGTTTGTGATAATTCACGCAGCACTTCACACAGCCGGTTCTTTTGGCCTTCACTGAGTGCTTTTAGGGCAGGGATCGCTAGCTCCAAAAGAGGAAGGCGCAAATGGGTTGGTAATTTGTAATCTAACCAAGGTAATAACTTCGCGTGCGACACCATTGGAATATGACCTTTGATCATCTCACGCTGCACTTCGCTTCCATCAAAAATCAGCTGCAACGCAATAAAACGAGCGCTATAAGGCTCACGTGCTATGTCGACCAAGTCTTGTGGCAATTGGCTAATGAGTTGTTTCCCTGTCTCACTTAACTCTGAGGAAGTTGGCGCGACACTTTGTGGCTCAACGTCCTGGCTACCTAAGTCTTGGGGACTAAAGTCGGCATCCGACGCAAATCCACTGACTTGTTCATTACCAAAAGTTGCTCCTTGGCTACGACTTTTACTCAAAAAGCTGTCATCCCAATTAGGCTCAATTCGGCGAATCCTTTCTTCAAGTGGTGGGTGAGTAGCAAATAGGCCAGTAAAGCCAGATAAGTTGCTTTGACCAAACATCATATGGCTCATTTGGCTGCTTGCTTTGGCGTTAAGATAAGACCCAGCGTTGCAACCACCTATCTTTTTAAAGCGCCAGCGATGCCTTGATCGTTACGGGTAAACTGAACCGCACTCGCATCGGCTAAGAACTCCCTTTGTCTTGAGATTGCCGCTTTGATCATTGAACCAAACAAAGTGCCAACCCAGCCTAGAATCAAGCATACAATCGCTATCAACATAATGACGGCAAAGCCTTTATCTGAATCGGAAGAGCTTCGTGATACGCGACTGGTGTGGTGTGTGTTGTCTAACACCAGATGACCGAAATGGGCAATGCAAGTGATGCCGAAGAGTACCCCGATTAAACGTGTGTTCATGCGCATGTCACCGTTTAAGATGTGGCTGAACTCATGAGCAATCACGCCTTGTAATTCATCACGTGTGAAGGTGTCTAGTGCGCCTTGCGTGACACCGATTACAGCATCATCAATACTCATGCCTGCGGCAAACGCGTTGATACCGCGCTCTTCCTGCATCACATAAACAGGAGGAACGGGAATTCCTGACGCGATCGCCATTTCTTCTACCACGTTAAGAAGTCGCCTGTGTTTGGCATCTATCGTGTTGGAAGAGATCAGCTTACCACCGATGCTTTCTGCAACGCCTCGGCCACCGTTCGAAGATAAGTCAGATAGGCGAATCATCGAACTTATTGCTACGATCAACACGACACCCGCAAAGCACAGTAAGACATAGCTAATGGCCGTGTTTTGATCAAATGGCTCACCCGTCACCCCATAGTAAATACCAATCGATAGGACGCTGACCAAACCCGTAATGACAAATACCGCTAAGGAAAACAGAAACACCAAAAGCCCGGTGCGTTGTCGCGCGGTATCTTGATGGTCAAAGAAATTCATTAGAACTCAACCTTAGGCGCTTCTTGGATGGCTTCAGTATCTGCAAATTCCAACAACTTGCCGTCTTGGAAACCAAACATATTGGCAAACAAGACAGGAGGGAAAGTTTGCTTGTAGGTGTTGTAACTGGTGACTGCATCATTAAAGGCTTGGCGAGCAAAAGCGACTTTATTCTCTGTGCTAGTTAACTCTTCTTGCAGTTGGCTCATGGTTTCGTTGGCTTTCAGTTCTGGATACGCCTCTACAACCACATTTAGCTTACCTAGCGCGTTTTGTAGCATGCCTTCTGCTTGTGCTAATTGACTGATGGCTGCGTCGCTGTCTGGTGCGTTACTGGCTGCTTTTAAACGAGATATCGCTTGGTTTCGAGCTTGAATCACTCGCTCAAACGTTTCTTTCTCATGCTCCATGTAGCCTTTTGCGGTGCTAACAAGGTTTGGGATCAAGTCGTAACGTCGTTTCAACTGTACTTCAATCTGAGCAAAGCTGTTTTTGAAGCGATTACGTAGCGTCACTAGCTTGTTGTAAATACTGACCGCAAACACCGCGATAAGCAAAATGATGACGATAAAAACAATAAGTGAAGTCATAGTAAGTTCCATTTTGTGAATGTATGAGATTTTTATATAAGCTGTTGAGATAGTAAGCAAATCAGACTGCTGAGAATGTGGAGCACTTTGAAAATATGGAACGCATTGCTTAATAAAACGATGGCTGATGGATGAAGAAGAGAAGGGCGTAAAGGAAGAATCGTAGAATAAAAAAAGGCTCGACGTAGAAGCCGAGCCTTTGTTGATTAGCGCGATGTAACCGCAGTTTATGCCGTCATTGGTACAAGCACCATAGTACCGATGATCACCGTAATCAGACCTGCAAGAACTGGCACTGATGTACGTTTCACTACTTCGAACGGACTGATGTTTGCCATACCAGAAGTCGCAACGATTACACCAGATACTGGTGAGATAGTACGGCCTAGGTTAGATGCTTGTAGCATTGGGATGATTAGGAACGCAGGGTTAAGACCCATCTTCGCAGCCAGAGAAGGAGCAAGCTCTACGAACGCGTAGAATGGAGCGTTACCAGAACCCGTCGCAATCGCAGCAGCAACAGTTAGACCGGTTAGGATAAGCATTAACGCGATACCGCCAGCACCTGCGTTGTCTGCAAGGTGTAGTAGGTTATCGATAGCACCAATTGACATAAGACCTTGCGCGAATACACCCGCTGCAACCAACAGCATTACCACGCCTTTAAACGCATCTGCCATGCCCGCATAACAAGAATCAAGATCCTCAAGCGACTTCTTACCGTCAAATTTGTTCACCACATAGTGAATCACAGCGCCCAAGAAGATAGAACCTACCACGATAGTGTAGATGTCTAGAGTCAGGCCAGGAATCGTACGACCATTGAATAGGAATACGCCGATGATTGGTAGGAAAGGAAGAACCGCATAGAACGCTGGCGCATCTGCTTTGATCTCAGATACGTCAATCTTTTCCATTGGCGTGTTGTCTTTCTTATCTAGGTATTTATTCCAGAAGAAAGCTGCTGCAGCCATTACGATGATTGCACAAATAGACACAGGCAGTACGGTTTGAACCGCGAACACGTCAAGCGCTAGGCCAGATTTTTCTGCCGCGATAACCACGTCACCAGAAGTTGGTGAAAGGATGATTGCCGCTGGTGAAGCACACACTGCTACCGCAGCAGGGCGAGAGATACCCATTGCTGTCATCATTGGGAATAGGGTAGCCATTAATAGCACGCCTAGACCTGTTGCTGAACTCACTGCAAGAGACATCAAACATGCAACGATGTAAGCCGCTACCAAAAGGACGTATGGAGACTTGATAACAGAAAGCGGTTTAGAGAACTGTTTTACTACTACATTGTTTGCGCCGATGTGGGTCATGTAAGACGCGAAGCCACAAAGTAGCATGATTTGCATACCAAGGCCGCCGCCACGGTATTGAAGCATGTATTTTACGTACTCTAGTGCGTCCGTCACCATATTACCCGTTGAGGTTACTTTTGATGGCAGAACGTCATGGCCAAGAATGCCAGTCATAAGAAGCAAACTAATACCTGCGGTTAATAACACGCCAGCGGCCTTGTAGCCTTTGACAATGAAATAACCCACAGCAATGGTCACTACCAAGCCAATTAAGAGCTCTAACATAGGGTTGTCTCCAGATATTATGAAAAAAAGAAAGAAACTGTTTCAGTTTATGTCAGAGAATTTACAGAATTCTTTCCTGTGGCACGAGACTAAATTAGAGCTAGCATGATCTAAAACAAATAATAGATTAATAAATAATTGCGTTGGATTATATTGTTTAAATTACGTTTTTCAGGTGTTATGTACTGGTTTTGTTGTTTTTAAAGAAACGAAAATATGAACAATTTGTCGAATAAAAATCGTACGAAATGATTAAAAAGTGGGAAAAGCGATAGTTCGAGCTAGATCACGTTAAAGGGACTTGATTGAACAAAAAAGCTCCGAATTAACGGAGCTTTTGTTTTGACGTCTTTATATTGAAGCGCGAGTTACACGTTATGCGTAGCGTCGCACCAAGAGGTTCCAACTGCGTTGTTGACGTTCAAATTCTTCCTTAATTTGTTCGTATTTCAGCTTTGATACGGAACGTTCGTACTTTTTCACTACGGTTGCTGTTTTCTCACCAAGCACTTCTTTTCGCGCTTCATAATATTCTTGCATGTGGTGTACGAGTGCATCGAATTCCTGCTGAAGTTGGTCACGAATCGATTGGCTATTCGGTTTCGTTTCTAACTTTTCTTTTGCCTTTTTCAGCAACTGAGTTGCGCGCGCTTTTTCGATACGGAAAGTCGATGTCGTACGAAGTTTGGTTGTTAACCCAAGCCAAGAGCATGATTTGATCAGCCATTTAGTCGGGTCGTAATGCCACCAGTACACACCATTTCGGTAATCGTTCTCAAAGATGTGGTGGAAGTTATGATAACCCTCACCAAAAGTGAAGAAGGCTAAGATGCCATTATCACGAGCGGTGTTTTTGTCGGTAAAAGTCTGTTTACCCCAAACATGCGCCAACGAGTTGATGAAGAAAGTGGTGTGATGGCTCAAGAACAGGCGAGCGGCACCAACGATCAGGAACATTCCCCAGATATCACCATAGATAAGGCCTAGTGCAAGAGGGGAGCCAATATTAGTCGCAATGGCCAAAGGAACGTAATACTTGTGCTGCCATGCAACGATCTTGTCTCGTTTCAAATCACGGCAGTTCGTGTACTCGTTCTCTTTTGACTTGTTGTAATCGCGAAGCATCCAACCAATATGCGAGTACCAAAATCCGCGTTTCGCTGAATACGGGTCTTTGTCATTGTCATCCACATGTTTGTGGTGAACACGATGATCAGAAGACCAATGCATTGCACTGTTTTGAAGAGAAAAAGCACCACCGATGGCAAAGATGAATCGTAAAACTGGGTGGGCTTCATAGGTTTTGTGGCTCCACAAACGGTGATAACCCGCGGTAATGGAGAGATTGGTAAAACTAAAGGCGATGATACCCCAGATCAGATGTTCCCAACCTAATCCGTAGTGGTATGCATACCAAGGCAATACAACAAAAGTCAGAATAAAACTGGCAGAAAATATCAATATATTCAACCAGATAATGGGCGGTTTATTATGCGTCACGATGTGTCCCTAACTTTGAGCTAACAACTGTTCGCTAGAATATCAGCGTACACGTGTAAGTCAAACTAAAGTTAGGCGACTTTGTTTCGAGTTGTGACAGTTCTATCGCTAAGGCCAAACTCGCAATAATCTGGTGTAGTCAGTGGGATTTTTTGCTTTTAAACGAATAATGAGTAGTATTAATCAATGAGCTGTGGCTATAGATTTGTAAAATCTGCCAAAAATATGTAGTTAAAGAGGTGGAAAATGCCAAAGCTCGTTAGAGAAGCAATAAAAGAACATAGGAATACGTAATGGAATTACGATTAGCGAAATATAAGGATTATGAACGCATCGCGCAGTTGCACGTGGACAGTTGGAAGCGTCACTACCGTGGTATGCTAAGTGATGGTTACCTTGATAGCGAAGCCATCGACGACAAATTGTTGATTTGGCAAACTCGCTTAACCAACCCACCATTCAACCAGCATGTGGTGTTAGCCGAAGAGGGCGGGCTTCTTCTTGGTTTTGTTTGTGTGTTTGGGAATCATGATTTTGAACGCGGCAGTTTTATTGAAGCGCTTCATGTGGATGACAGTTATCGCGGTCGCGGGATCGGGAAGCAACTACTATTAGCGGT
Organism: Vibrio sp. B1ASS3; assembly: GCF_905175355.1. Taxonomy (NCBI): domain Bacteria; kingdom Pseudomonadati; phylum Pseudomonadota; class Gammaproteobacteria; order Vibrionales; family Vibrionaceae; genus Vibrio; species Vibrio sp. B1ASS3. The sequence continues at coordinate 1,285,223 of NZ_HG992743.1, read as the reverse complement.
TGCAGAATGGCAACAACAATATTTTAAAGACAGTGGTTTGTACCTTGAAGTGATTTCTCAAAATGAACCAGCAATCCAGTTCTACCAGCATATTGGTGGACAAGAATGCCAAGAACGCAACTGGAAAGCGCCTGGTGGAGGTGAAGTCCTTGAGAAAGTGTTCCGTTGGTCAAATGCACAATCACTGGTTAATGGTATAGAAGAAAACGTCGTTTACTCGTAACGGTTGTAACAAGAAGCCTAATTCAGAAAAGAGCAGCGACGTGCTGCTCTTTTTAGTTCTTGCCACTCTAAAAGCGTAATCCCATCGCTTTTAATTCATGTTCACACTGTCGGCGTTTTTCAAGGTAGTTGTCATCATTCGCTTACTTATTAAGCGGCTTCTTTATCTGGATTTAAGTGAACCACTCCAGCTGGCTCACAGTTCCTAATATCATCTGACCATCGCTCTGGATTCTTGCGCTTTGCTGCAAGTAACACCTTTGCGCGACGCTCTAAAATCTCTCGGTCTTTACCATTGTGTCGCTGTGAAGGTGTCACATAATTTATCTTGCTATGCTTGTGTTCCGTATTGTACCAACGTACAAAAGCCTCAACCCAACAGCGACTCGCATCCAACTGTTCAAAGCCTTTTGTTGGCCAACTCGGCATATACTTTACCGTTCGGAACAGTGACTCCACATACGGGTTATCATCGCTTACTCTTGGGCGACTATAAGATGAGGTAATGCCTAGCTCATCCATTTTTGCTTTGAACGTCAGTGATTTCATTGGTGCTCCATTATCCGAGTGCAGCACCAGCGGTTGATTAAAGCATTGTTCACGCATCAACGTTCGTTGCAATAACTGTGACGCTAGCTCACCACACTCACATTCATAGACATCATAACCAACGATTTTGCGGCTGTAGATATCTTCTATTACGTACAGATAGTAGTGCTGTCCACGAACTCTTGAAGGCAAGTAAGTAATATCCCATGTATAGACTTGGTTCGGTCCTGTTGCTGTATAACTTGTTGGCTTAGGTGGTTTTTGCCGACTTCTCTGACGCCCTCGATTATGAAGTTGACCTTGCGCTCTCAGAACCCGATAGTAGCTCGCTTCAGAGGCGATATACTCGCCTTTATCAAGAAGCGTCGGAACGATTTGAGTCGGTGGTAGACTAGCGTATTCCGAGCGATTACAGACCTCTATAATCGCATCCCGCTCTTGTTGTGATAGCTTATTCGCTGGCTCTGGCCTAGTACATATTGGCCTTTTGTCAGCTTGAACTTCACCTTGCTGATACCAACGCCGATAAGTTCTCAGGTCGATTTGGGCTTCATGGCAAGCTGGCTCTAAACGGCAACCACTTTGTCTAGCCTCGTGTATAAGACCAACCAAGCACTGCCTTTCATCGGTTGAGGTTAGTCGTCCTCTGGCTCTTCCCCGTAAAAGGCTCTCAGCTTTTTTCGCAGGACTAACAGAGCTGCGGTTTCAGCGAGCGCCTTTTCTTTGTGTCGTAGTTCTTTTTTCAGCTCTTTAATTTCAAGCTTGTCGGCTTTCGCTTGTTTCTTAGCTTCGGCTTCACGCTCTTTACTCGACATGAAGCCTTGCATACATTCGCTTCGCCAGTTTTCCACTTGCTCGGGGAACAGGCCTTTTTCACGACAATATTGGCTGAGTTCATTCTCGGTCATCGAGTAAGTTTCAGCGACGATGGCAAGTTTAGTTTGAGCAGACCACTGCTCTGATGAAGTATTGCTATTTGGCACAGCGGCTCCTGAACGTCTGAGTTGCTGTCGCCAATGATACAGGGTTGCTGTACTAATACCTTCTTCTTTTGAAACCTGGCTTACCGACATGGAGTATGGAGGCAGTAGTTTCTTCAATATAGCTTCTTTTCTTTCTGCTGGAATACGAGACAAAATTCATTCTTTACCGCCCAAACTGGTTAAATTTTAACAGTGACAACTATCCTGCCAGAGGGGGCTGTTCTGCATGTTTAAATTGAATTGCCGCCAATCCTACCGCTCGTGCCCCTTCAACGTTATAAGGCATATCATCAAGGAACACGGTTTCTTGCGCGAGGAGTTGATGGGTTTCCAACAAGCTTTGATAAATCTCTGGCTGAGGCTTTAATAACCCCAGTTCTGCAGATACCGCCGCGCCTTCAAATAGTGGCCAAAAATCATAAGTGGCTTTGAGGAATTCAACGATCTCTACCACGTTGTCGGTCAGTGCAAACACGTTATATCCTGCGGCTTTGATGCGTTTAAGAAGCTCGACACTGCCATACATCAGTAATTGAGTGTGTTTCACGTAGTAAAAGAAACGTTCGACTTCGCTATCTGAAAGTGCTTTTTCCGATTGATATCGCTGTTTAGCTTGTGCTTCAGTAATAAGCCCTTTGTTCAAATCTAACCAGATAGTGCTCATAAACAAGTCTTTGGCTAACGCCTCGGCGTCGACATCATTGCCAAATGTCAGCCTTACAATTTCTAATGGCGACCATCTCACTAACACATTACCTACATCGAATACGACATTTTTGATTGCTATTGATTGCTATTGATTGCATAGGTGTCCTTGTTTGATAAGTTGAATAGGAGAGAGTGGGTTGCTTCGCTGTGTGTATGTTGCACGGCATTCATGTACAAGGCTTTGCGTTACATCCCATTTTCTGTTGAATTAACAATCAAATTTGCCTAACTATTAGTTTTGTGAATATAACGTGCTGAATTTAAAGTAGAGCGTCGCGAAATATTTGATTAATGTCTCACTGCTTATGTGCGTTAACTAATATATAATTGGAAAGCAAATATAAACAAAACAATGCAAAACACAAAATCAGTAAACGCTAGGCTCAGTAGATAAAGTAAATATGGACGCGATTCGCAAAGTATATCAGTACGCAGAACCCAATCTTACCCTTGTAGGATGGATGGGTTTTGTCGGCTTTCCAATTTACTACGTGGTCTGGGCATTTATGTTCCCACAACCATACGAAAACCTGCCACTTCGTGTCCTTTGCTCAATTTTATTCTTCGGTATCATTTATCGTAACCGTGTGCCATTTGAATGGCGTCGGTTTTTACCCGCTTATTATCAGGTCGCCATAACGCTCTGCTTACCTTGTTTCTTCTTTTACATGTTGCTGATGAACAACTGGTCGAATGTATGGGTGATGTCGTTTATGTCGGCGATATTTCTTCATATTCTGCTCGTCCATATCACTTGGGTCATGTTTGCTCAGACCTTTGCCGGTATTGGGCTTGCGACATTCTTCGCTTGGATAGCGCAAGGGTTCCACCTCGAACTCACAATGGATTGGACGCATGTGCCAATCTTCTTGTTTATCTATCTGTTCGGTAACTTGTTCTACTTTAGAAATCAGGTTGAGCACGAAGCAAAAGTATCATTGGCGAAATCTTTTGGTGCCGGCATTGCACATGAGATGCGAAACCCACTGAGCGGTTTGCTGACTTCTATTGATGTTATTCAATCGGTTCTGCCAAATCCAAAAGAGGGCAAGAAGGCGCAATACACATTAAGCGATGAAGACGTGACACTGTTACGAGAAGTTAGCAGTGACGCGATGAAGATCATCCACTCAGGGAATGAAACCATTGATTTGCTGCTTACTTCAATTGATGAGAACCGTGTATCTCGCTCAACATTCAAAAAGCATTCAGCACAAACCGTTGTCGAGAGTGCGATCGAAAGTTTCAGTTACAAACGTTCCACCGACCGTTTTGCGATCTCTTTAGACGTAAGAAGCGAGTTCGATTTCTTGGGCAGCGATACGTTGCTTAAGTATGTTATGTACAACCTATTCAAGAATGCGTTCCATCATCGTAGTTCCGAAGATTTCCATATTCACGTCACCATGTATAGCGATGAGTTCACTAACCAAATCGTGGTGACAGATAATGGTTCAGGCATTTCTCCGGATGTACTTCAGAGTATTTTCCAAGACTTTTATACCACGGGTAAATCCGGAAACTACGGCCTTGGTTTGCCTTTCTGTAAGAAAGTGATGCGCTCGTTTGGTGGCGATATCCGTTGTCAATCGGAAGTCGGCGAGTGGTCACAATTTACCATGACGTTCCCAACCATTGGCTCAAACGCAGTCAAAGAGATTAAGAGTGAATTAACGAAGCTAAAAACGATTTTGTTTGTGAGTGAGCAAAACATTTTAGTATCTAAAGTAACTGATATTGCGCGCTTTATGGGATTCGAACTCACGGTACTTGATGTGCCGGCGATGATGAAGAAGAAAGAGTATGAATTCGAGTTTGATTTAATACTGATCGACATGGAAAGCTTAGACGTGCGAGGGAGTCACCTTGATAAAGTTGAATCTTTGCTCTCTTTTACTGAAGCACGAATCGTGTATCTCTTTGAGCACCATCCAATTCAACGCGCAAGAAACGTGTCTTTCGAACCGATTTGGGTAGAAACTCAAGCATGGCTGCTGAATACCAGAGCAACCATCGACCGTCTTCTCTATGATGCAAACTACGTAGTGCCAGTGATGCCGGTGAAACCTCTGGATTCGACAAACAAGCGCACCATTATGGTGGTGGACGACAACGAGTCTTTACGCAAGTTTACGGCTATGTTGCTTGAGAAGCAGGGCTTTGACGTGATTCAGAAAGAAGATGGTCAGCAAGCAATCAATGCGTTAGATGCGAACGATGTCGATTTGATTTTAATGGACATTGAAATGCCAGTGATGGATGGTGTGGAGGCGTCTCGTCGAATTCGAGGTTCAAATAAGGCGTATTCAACGGTGCCTATCATTGCGCATACTGGCGACAGTTCACCGATTACACTAGATAAGATTGGCTCATCGGGGATGTCGGATTTCATCGTGAAACCAGCCGATAAGAACAGGCTGTTCGACAAAATTGCTAATTGGATATAACCCAGCGTTCTTAACCTAGTCGTCTTAACTCCTCGTGTTGTTAGCCCAGTATCACCACGAGGGAACAAAAAAAGTCATAATAGAGCTCAGCATAACGCTGAGCTCTTTGTTTTCGGCAGTCACAAGCTTCCATTCAAACGTGCCGTTTATGATCTGTTAAACAAACTCTAGTTCTGGATGGTTATATGCTTCCTGACATGCTGTCAGCACATGGTCAATGTCACGAGACGTCATGTCGGCGTTGATTGAGAATCGAATAATGTTTTTATTCTTTCCCGTTGCCGGGCGACAAAATACAGCGCCAAAGACATTACGTTCTTCCAAGAAGTCACGTACACGCTCGGTATTACGCTCGCTACCGCACTCTAACGCGATAATCTGTGATTCGCTGCGGATATTGAAACCAATTTGCTTAAGGCCCGTTCTGAGCTCTTTAGCGCGATTGAACAACATAGTTCGTTTATCATCGGCGTCTTTAATCACTTCGAGCGTTTTTTCTAGTCGAATTACTTCTTGTGGCAGAACCGTTGAACTAAAAATGGCCGGGAACGCAACGAATGGCAACGTTCGTGCCAGTTTTTCTGGGCCGAGAATCGCTCCTGCTCGATAAGCAAAGGTTTTTGCCAGACTGACAGTAATGAAATCTACTTGATCAGTGAGTTCCAGCGCTTTTACCAAGCCAGAGCCGTTAGGCCCGTGTGTTCCTAACGAGTGGGATTCATCCACCACTAAAGCACAATCAAACTCACGCGCCATTTCGTAGATGTCGTGGAGTGGGGCGATCGTGCCTATCGTGCTATAGACCGAATCTACCACGATAACACCTGAGCCATGACGCTGGATCTGCTTGCGCAAGTGGCTCATGTTGTTGTGCATGAACGGATGCGCTTGTGCTCCTGCGGCCCTAATACCTTCCCACAATGACATATGCGCAAAGAAGTCGATATAGACCGGCGTTTCAGGTGGACAAATGGTCTGCAACAATCCTATATTCGCCGCCCATCCCGATTGGGAAAGCAAGCAACTCCCCATGCCGACGTAATCCGCAAGCTGCGTTTCAAATGCAGGCTTCGAATCATCATCTTGCAAGAAAATCGCAGACATAACGACGTTATCATCATGCTCAGATATCGCATCTCGGTGAGCTTTTTGAATCTGTTGGTTATGAGATAGCGATAAGTAATCGTTACTCTGCATGACCACAGCTTCGGGTTGCGGTCGTTTCCCTAATACCAAGTGCTTTTGGTTCTCGTTCTGTTCAATCAGATCTTGAATATAAAAGTCCAGGCGTTCCTCAACAAAAGAAGGAAGTCGTTTCGTTTTCAGTTTATCACTCATAATAAGTTCTCTTCGTAATACAGAAAAACGCCAGCGCTGACAGTTATATAGTTTGACTAATATGAGTGAGGTGTCATTAGCCAAGTTGCATAAGTTTGCGTGCGCCTGCAAACTCGGCATTTAAGGATTGGGTGAGCTTTGTAACTCCTTACCATTCGGGGGTCTAACTAAGATCGCGCTTAAAAAATAACCGTTAAAACACATAATTAATATTTATGATTTTGTTCGACTTTTCCTACAAAATTTAACTGGAGGGCAAATTGTTAGGGGATGAGGGTAGCGCTACGTTTAGTGGTTTTCATTCCATAAATAATGAGAAAAGCGTCGCTCTTTTGCACTGCAATGAAAAAAATTTAAGCATAAAAAAAGGCACGTGTATCACGTGCCTTAGGAAGGAAGTTAAGAGGGGGATTATCGCTTATTACGAAGGTAACGCTTACGACGTTCTTCTTTGCGTTTTGCTTTTTCTTCTTCTTTACGAGCGGTTTCAATCTCTACTTCAATCAATTCTTGAGTGATCATCTCAGGCAGTTCAAGAGTGATTTGTCCCAATGTGCCCTGACGAAGTTCATGAAGAAGGATCTCGGATACTTTGTGAAGGTCTACTCGTCCGCCAGCACGTAATGCACCGCGGCGACGACCGATCTCTTCCATCATCTCGATATCCGATTGTGGCAGTTCGTCGATTTGGTAACGCTCTTTTAGCTTTTCAGGGTAGTGAGCCGCTAGGTATTCCACCGTGTAGAACGCGACTTCATCGTATTCCATTGCAGTGTCCTTTACCGCGCCGGTTGCAGCAAGACGGAAGCCACTGTGTGGGTTTTCTACTTTTGGCCACAGGATCCCCGGAGTGTCAGAAAGAACGATACCATTTTGAAGGTTAATGCGTTGCTGACGACGTGTAACCGCTGGTTGGTTGCCTGTCACTGCGATAGTTCGACCCGCCAACGCATTGATAATGGTGGATTTACCAACGTTTGGAATACCCATGATCATGGTACGAATGTTCTTGCCAATTTCTTCACGATGCGGGGCAAGTTTACGTACCAACTCCATAATTTTTAGGACTTCAGCCTGTTGAGAGGTGGTAATAGCAATCGCTTTTACGTTGTGCTCTTTCTCGAAGTGGTCAATCCAAACTTGAGTTAACTCCGGGTCCGCAAGATCACGTTTGTTAAGCACTTTTACTACTGGCTTATCGCCCTTGAGCTCCGCGATCATAGGGTTTTCACTACTAAAAGGGATACGAGCATCAAGCACTTCAATAATGACATCTATTTGAGGGATCGCTTCTGCAATCTCTTTTTGTGCTTTATGCATGTGGCCCGGGAACCACTGGATAGAGTTGTTAACCATTTGAAAAATCGCCTTATTGTTTCATGGTTATGCTGGTGGGTTACTTAGCTTAGTTACATCATTTATGGGGATGTTTAGGGAGTGGGATAATCATCACCACTCGTTACCACTACAGCGAGTCATGTGAGGATCTTAACACTTTATTGAGAGAGCGGAAATGTTAGAGCAGACTGACAGACAGATATTTAGGGGCTTAAGTCCTGTTTTTGCGGCAATTCGATTACTTTCAAGTCGAAGGGTGTTTTCTTTCAAGCGTAACCAGCTCATTGTGACGTAGAAAACTATGCCGCAATGAGCTGAATTAGAAGAGACAAGAGGGCGTTAAGAGGCGGAGTCGAGTAGTTCGTTGATCAGTTCTGCGCGCTCAGTTCTTGCAGCTAAGATCATTTGCATGTTCACCGGTGGAGCAGGGTTAGTGCGGATGTAACGAGCGTAATCAACAGGCACACCATCCACAATTAATTCTAAGTGCAGGTGAGGGCCTGTTGTTCTTCCCGTATTACCAGTTCGGCCAATGGTTTGTCCTTTCGTTACGTGGTCACCCACACGAACATCGCTACGAGACAGGTGTAAGTAACGAGACATGGAACCGTTGGTGTGGCGGATATTAATGTAATTACCGGCAAAACGATTGTAGCGTGACTTTACGACGACACCATCTGCAATGCTCTGTATTGGTGTTCCAATTGGGACGGCGTAATCAGTACCTAAGTGTGGTGCAATTAAACCTGTTACTGGATGTTTTCGCTTCAAATTAAAACCAGAGCTAACTTTGTACTTTTTCGCTAGTGGAAATGAATAATATGGCTTTCGAATTAACTTATTGCCATATTCATCGTAAGCGTTGTTGTCGCCATCGTTAATAACAAAGAAGTCTCTTTTACTACCGGAATAGTAAAAAGAACTGATGTATTTTTCATTATAACTATTGGTTCGGGTTTTTATTGAGAACTTGTCCCCTTTTCTTACCGAACCAATAATGTCGAATTCATTTTCGATTAATTTTATCAAAGATTTTATCTCTCGCTGAGATAATCCTGCATTAATCAAAGAAGTCACGAAAGAGTAATCGATCACGCCTGTGGTGATCTTGGTTCGCTGAAAGTACGTCTCGTAGATGTGTTCGATGTTACTGTGGATTACTTTATTAGAAACAATAGCTTGAGTTTTTTTTGGGGCTGCGCTTGGTTGCTCTTCAGGAGTAAGTAGGTGATGAGTAAAAGATACGCCGGCAATGATGACGAATGCAATGAGCACAAGGGGTAGAGCAATGTTTTGTGTATGTTGTCTTAATATTAAACTTGTCATTAAATCGAAATTATGCTTAAAGGCGAAAAATTGAGGGGAGTATAATATTTAAAATAAAATCTTACACGCCGTTATAGCCAATTCCTGTGTTTTTACTAACTAAATAACGATAGATGTGAAGTAGCGCTGCTAAAGAGGTTTAAAACTACCTATTTTCTTAGCGTTTATGTTTGATTTTATGGTTATTTTGTCACGTTGAGAAAATCCTAGACAATAATATAATCGCGGCAAAATATACTCTGCCAAATTACTATGTTCACTAAAAATACGCTAAAACCAACGTTAGGTCTCATGGCTGCTTCACTTTTATTGAGTGCATGTGGCGGTGGGGATGGTGGTGACAATACACCGCCAGCTAGGAATACAGGAAGCATCTCAGGTAACGTTTTTGACGCTCCGGTCAATGGCGCCAAGATCGAGGTGTTTGAATACAAGGATGGAAAAGTCGGCAGATTGCTTGCAAGCACGACTTCTGATGCCTTTGGTGATTACAAGCTTGAATTCGAATCCTCTTCGATGCCTTTGTATGTCGTCGCGCAGCAAGGTAGCTACACCGATCCTCTCACAAAAGAAATTGTGTCATCGAGTGCGGGCAAGACTTTGCGCCTAGAAGGGGTAGTGAATTTTAGTGAAGGTAGTGATCAGAAATTAATGCTCACACCACTGACTAATATCGTTTCTGGTTTAGCTAAGTATAAGATTTCTGGTGGGGAATCTGGCTCAGATGCGGTCTCTGAAGCCTTAGATAGTATCAATGGCATGTACGGGTTCAATGTCAATGAAACCACTCCGATTGACATAACGAAAGGTGGTCAAAGTAGCTTTGCCACTCCTGGTCACCAATACGGGGCTTTGTTAACAGCATACTCTTCATTTTCTTATGACCTTATTAAAAAATACGGTCAGTCAGAAGATAACGTCTATACCTCAATGCATTTTGCTGACATTCAATTTCGTGATGTCATCGCTGATGGTCTTCTAGACGGCTTAGAAATCAGTGACTCGACAGGTGCAGTGACGCCGCTTACGTTTGGTCAGCAGAGAATTACCAGCGACATATACACTCAAGATCTTTCTCAACACGTTTTGATTGTAGTGAACGACCCAGAGCTTAATATCTCAGGTACGGATGCTGATGATTACGTTGCTTTTAGTCAAAAAATTAATGACTTGGGAAGCCATGGTACGACCGATGGTGTTATTCCACCACGCGATGAAACCGAAATCGATACAACACCACCAACCGTAACGCGCACCGATAGTGATGTATTAGCAAGAACAGATAGCGTAGATATCAGACTTAATGACGAAATCGGTGTTCAATCTGTTTCTGCTTATGTGCAATATCAATTACATGGTGCTTGGTCGGGTGAATTCAAATGTAACGACCAACAGACTTCTGGCAGTGAGTTTTGTTCGGTAGACGCAAGCGGATTTGAAGTTGGTGTTCGTGAAACAAACATCAAAGTAAGTGTCGATACAAAAGCTATTGATGCCGTTGAGGTTGACTCAGACACTGGCCTTTCTAATGTGACTGCTGCTCGTTTGGTGTTTTACACGGCAGACGTTTTAGGCAATGAACTTGTTCCTGGTAGCAATTCTGGCCATTACGTAAATTTCGAGTGGGATAATGATGCACCGGTCATCTCTGTTACTTCTGCAAGCGCTATCAACAACGAACTTCAAGAGTACGTATTAAAAGGCATAGTAAAAGAAGCGTCTCAAGACATTAAGTCTGTCAGCGTTTCATTTAAAAGCGGCCTCCCAGAAGATGTGGCTTGTACTCCTGTAACGGCAGAGTCGGGCAGTGCTTGTGAATTTAGTAAAGCCTATTCGACGGACGAATTCTTATCTACGACTACGTTCGATGTTAAGGCTACTGATACCAAAGACAACGTCGGTGAATACCAGCATGCAGTAAGCCGTGACGATCAAGCGCCTGCTCAGATCATTACGTACCCAGAAGGGACATCGATGAACTATGTCAATGTAACCGTCGATGGAGAAAGGTCTACGTACGAAGGGGTTTACACGCAAGATACTTATACATCAGACAATGTTCAGTCGAGTAGGGACTACTTGAAGATCGATTATGTCTATGCTGCTTCTGGCTTGAAATCAATTGATGGCGTTGATTTCGCGAACTTTAACGTTAACCTGTTAAAACAGAATAAGATCCCTTACGTACGAGTTCGAGTTTCCGATGTGAACTCTGATACTGTTTTAGGCTCAAGTGCCGACAAGCTTAAACTAGTCGTGAAGTACTACGTAAGCCAAAACAATGACAACAACTACGCATTTCAAAACACAACACAAACCTTGGCCTCGACGGACACTATCACCGCGAGTATCCCTCACGAGACTATTTTGGATAGCGAAGGCAGAGTCGATGAGGTTATTTACTACGTTCCTTTCGTAAAAGAGGTGCTTGGTGATGGTTTTAAAAACGTTTCAGAAAACGCCAGCCAGAAACTGGTGATTCAAACCATCGACGAATCCGACAACGAAAGTGCGACTCAAGAAGTTTATTTCCGAAGCAGTTTTGACCTACCTACGATGACGGTTGTGACTCCTTTCATTGGGGCGCGTGTGCAATTAGAAGGTTTGAACCCAAATGGTGAATTCACCTCTCTAGCAAGTTGTACCACTATTCAGCAGCCAGAAAGTGATCAAACTAGCGCGCTTGATGTTGCTTCGTGTGAGACCACGACTGACGTTGTCAATTATGAATTCATGCGAGTACGTTTAATTGGTGTAGAAGGGACAGACCCTCACTACTATCAATGGAAGGACGATGCAGGCGCAAAAGCGAGCGTTAATCTAAACAATGCCAATATCGGCGCATATTTTGAACTTGACGGTTCGAATACGTATTACGTGACCGAGCTTGCCACTTACCAGACAGGTTTGTTTGATTATCGTTGGAATCAAGTAGAAGCTGGTGACAAAACGTCAGAACGCGCCTCGCAAATTCTTACGGATGTGAAATACGCGCTAGCTGGCGGTAATGACTCATTCTTCGGATTCGATCCAACCGTAACGGCTTACGCTACAAACGAGATGCTTAAGGAGCCAATTCCTAGCGATCTCTCTAACGACTACCTGCATCGTTTTCTTGTTGAAGCCATTGACGACTTAGCTCAGGACACACCTCGTAATAACTCTTCTGATTTCGCCTCCGCTATTTATGACGATCTTAGCTACGATGGTAAAGCAAACGGAATTGGCGCTGGTGGGAATCAAATCAAATTGGATGATTACGAGTTCGACTCTGATACCTACCGCAAAGACCTTGCTCAGTCTTACTACGATATCATGACTGAAAAATACGGCATCCCAGATAATATTGCTCAGCTTTATGCCGATGATATTTCTACGGCTAATCCTAAACTTGGCGAAGACAATATCTTTGATAGTGGTGGCGGTAGTATTGATATTTATCCTCCGAAACAAACACTAACAATAGAGACTGGCCGTGAAACAATGGTTGGCAACAAGCGCTATATTGCGGGTGAAGTGGTATCTAGAGTAGTGTTAGAAGATCCATCTGGGGTTGTAGAGGAAGGTGACCAAGCCCCGAAATTCCAAAGTATGTGGTATGCAATGGGAGACCCTAATACTGAAATTCCATTGGAACTTAAACCACAAGAATCTGGCGATAGTAATAAATTTAGAAAAGAGTACTTCTTTACCCTGAATACAGAATCAACAGATCTCACCGATATCATCGAGTTTGCGCTAGAGACAGCGGCATTCGATACCAAAGGCAATGGATATACTGAGGCCGAGCCTCTTGTTGAACGCTTGTTCGTCGATAACGACTATCCGAAAGCGAGTTACATTCCTCCTATAGGTCCAGATAAAAACCCTATCGGGGAAGATGTTTACTTGAACGCGAATTCTGTGCATGAATTAACCTTCAAAGTCGAAGATGTAGTTGGTGACCAATTAGACAAAAGAAGCTTGTCATTTGTGAACTATTCGAACAACGCGACCGTTGAATATTCGAGCGAGCAATTCGCTAGCAATCAACAAGATGCATTTGTTGTAAAACTTTGTACAGGAGTACTTTGTGAGAGCCAAGGCAAAGTTATCTATCCTGGCGATGGTAACTGGAAAGTCAATGTTAATGCTGAAGATAACCTAGGAAACCTAGTTAACCAGCAAACTGTGAATGTGCCTAAATTCGACATACTAATTGACTCGGAAGCACCTGCAGTAAACGGTGGGGTAATTGACCAACGGTTGGGAGGGAACTCAGCGTGGGTTCCTGATATTGACGCCGGTGACTTAAGTCCACTGAGTGAAGTACAAGTGGATATGAAAACTCAGTTTGGTAAGCGTTTTACGTTGCAGCATTATGAAACTGAACCAGTTGAGAGTGAAGAGCCCTATCTATTTGGTACCCAACCTAATGTAGAGGTACGTCTAGTCGCCGACGCATTTAGATATGAAGATACAAATACGTTCTATGTCAAGGCGATTGACAGCGCGTATCCTAAAGCTGAAGCAACTGGTGAGTTCATTTTTCAAGTAGATAATAAAGGCCCTGAGATTGAGCTTGCTACTCCTTGGGTGGTTGACAGCAACTCTGGCAAGAGTGGAGTGTTAGGTCCGAACTTTAAAGTTAGCTTAACTTCTGTGAAAGATGATTCAAAAGTGAGCAAAGTAGAAGTTTGGCAGGTTGGAAGCAGTGAAGCGATACGCTCAATTGAACCTAAAGACCCTTCTCAGCCTTTCGATATTGAGATCAATAGTACTCAAAGTGGCAATATTACGATCGATGAGAACAATAGAGCTGATCTATTTGTTAAAGCGATAGATGAATATGGCTTTTATTCCGATACAGAGGCAAGAAGCATAATCTTGGATCGGGAAGGACCTGACTTACAACTGAATGGGTTTAAGCCTGAAAGTTACTATCGTGGTGATTATGTCTTTACTCTTTATGCTCAAGACTTGAATGAAACAGGTGCGCCATCTACTGAAGGGGTAAACAAAGATACCCTGAAATTCAATAGTTTTATCGACACACCTTCTAATCCCGATACTCAAGTCGAAGAGGATATGAAGGTCAACTTAGGCGGACAAAATGACGGTGATAGCTCCACTAGAATTATAAGACTGAAGGGTGCTGATGTTCGTGGAAATACCACGGAAATAGACTATGAAATTAGGGTTCAAAATAAGCTGCCTACCATAAAGAGTGTGTCGTTTTCTTATGAAGATGGGACAGAGATTACAAATGGATTAATTACACGTAATGATTCGGTGATCATTACCATCGATGCTGAGGACGCAAGTGGCATTCCTCAAGTAGAAGCTACTTATAAATACGGTGATACAACAAACAGTATACAATTCAGCGAAGAGGAGTCTGGAAAATGGAAAGGCAGGCTAACTTCTGCCGAGCTTTCTAATGACGGTAGCTACGAGTTGAAATTTAAAGTATACAACAATGTTTTATACAACACCGGAGATCGCCCTGTAACTGAAAGATCCGAAACCATAAACGTTCAACGTGAAGGTGTGGTGCTATCAGTTGCTCAACCTGAGAACTTCCAAGCTCATATTTCTGGCAAGACTCTGAGTGTAGTCTTTAATCCAGTTGGTGACGTTAAGGCGAAAACTCTTGAATGCTGGGTCAGAGAAAACTATACGTCGACGGAAGTCCCTGATGATGGCTCAAGTAATGCGTATTCTGGTGTGATCAGCAATCCGCAAGAAAGCTACAAGTGCGATGTAACGACAGATGTGAATATGTCCGTAAACCCTGTTGTTCTAATCACCAGAACTGTTGGTCAGAATGATACAGAGACCGTCAGTAAATTCAGCTTCAGCATGATGGATATTGAGGCGCCAACCGCTCAGGAAGATACCTACCAGCTTGATAGCAACAACGTTGGTTTCGATGCTGATGGAAACAAAATCTTAAGTATCACTATGAACTTTAAAGATAATTTATCCGGAGTGAACACTGAGCTAACTAAGCGTCCTGTACTGGTAAGAAGCAAGTTCAACCTAATGTTTGAGCCGAAAAGTTGTAGTACTAGTGCAGATCTCACTACGTGCACTTATACTGAGCTTTATTCAGACATTATCGCTTCAGGGGTATCAAAGCATCTTTATACTATCAAGAACCTTTCCGATAGAGCAGGTAATGCAGCTCCTGATCATGCGTTAGAGTTGTTGTTGCCGCCACCTGGTTCAGTTCAGATCGAAATAACGAACCCTGAGAACGATAGTATTATCCGAGGTTCAGAACTTTCAATGGACTTCAAAGTGAAGGTTGGGAATAACTCAATCCTAGAAAATCTCATTGCCACAGTGGATGGTCAGTCATATAGCTTAAAAGATAACCCTAATAATTTCTCACGATTTAATGACTGCGGAGATGATTACTCGTGCTCTACGTTTAAAGCGCCTCTTAGTGACACTTTAGATGGTCAGGTGATCAGTCCGTCCATTCAAGCGCTTGATGTATGGGAGGATTCAAGTTCAGCCAAAGTTGACGTGATGGTTGATAACAGCAAACCAATAATTGATAGCGATGTTACTGTCAGTGAATCACCTACAGACCCTAGTTTGGTTAGATTTCTGTTTTCTATCAGAGATGAAGGCAGCGGTATCGCTACTGTCAAATATACAACAACGAACCCGAGTCATGTTTTCAACAAAGACGCAGGTGTGGATAACTCGCATCTCTATTTTGAACTTCCGAAAACTGAATTAGAAGGGTTAAGTCAGCTTCGAGTTAGCATTCAAGCTACGGATAAAGTGGGTTGGAGTGAAAACCAGACACTCGATATTGATCTGACAGTGCCGACTATTACCCTCTCATTTAATGACATGACTAGCTTGCTGGGAGGCAAGCTAGCATTCACTAAAGAAAGTCAATCGTTCACGATTACGTCTACAGAGGGGGAGCATGTCAAGGCAACTCATTATTCCATTGATATGGTTCCAACATCCGGAGATAAGCTTAATTTTGAGGGAAGAGTCGCGTCGTCAAGCGCGACTGGTACCATGGATTTTGCAATTGATGACCAAGCTGAATACATATACAAAGTGACAGTCACTGACTCAATGGGACGTGCTGTTACAGACTTTAAGCTTTTTAATAAGACTTATGATGCCAAAGGTATCGAATCTGTTGTTGATCATGAGTTACCGGTTATCACTGGTATCACTGCGGATCAAGTTTCTATGACGCCGACGGATGATAAATATAAGTTGGATGTAACTGCTGATGTGACTGATAAAAACTTAAGTTCGGTAACATCAACGGCTGATAATGGTTCGGGTCTACCAGTAGGGCCACAGTCAATCACTGAACCTACTAACGATGGCGACCCTTATGTGTTCCACTACTTATTATCGCCAGGAGATTACACGATAAAAGTAATCGCGTCTGATGCAGTCAGCAATCAAACGGAAAAAACGACAACATACAAAGTAGAAGCAGCAACAGTCCCTGAGCTAACAATATCGACTACAGCAAGCACACCTTTGGCTGGTGGCGTCGAAGTCCCACTTACGTTTACGTTTACTGAAGAAGTCACAGAATTTGATATTTCAGACGTAAAGTTAGATGAGAATAATGGCGGTGAGTTAAAACCTTTATCTTGGAGTACCACCGACAACATAACTTGGACAGTCAAATACATAACACCAGAAAGAGAAAATAAAGACATAACCATTCGGGTCGATGATGAGAGCTATAAGAGCATCAACACTATCCCCGGAAAAGGGGATAGTTTGGTTCTGGGGGTCGAAGGTGTGTTACCTACGCTTACTAAAGTAACGTTTGATCCTCTGCATCAAGAAATCGGAAAGGCAGTAGACATTAAGCTTGAGTTTGACAAAGAGTTACAAGAAGCAACGGCAACATTAGGAGCGAACAATGTTACTTCGCTAACGGCTGATCCTGCTGATAAGAAAGTTTGGACCGGAACCGTTAATGTCCCAGACGTACCAGAACTCGGTGTTGGCCTAGTGGTGAGTCAATATAAAGACCTAGTAGGTAATGTGGGTGAGGACAATACATCGTATGAATTGCCAATTACCCCAACCTTGGTGATCACGCCAGTAGGCAATGTGGATGGCACTAATGCGGCCTCATTGCAGATTGCGGGGACGTCAACACGTTTTGATGGCCAAACGGTGAGCGTAGAAATCAAAGCGCAAGGCAGTGAAACGGCTATCGTGAGCAGCAATGCCACGGTGCAAAGCGGCGGGGCTTGGACGAGCAACGCGATGGACATCAGTGGAGAGCCAAATGGCACCTACAACGTGGTGGTGACGGGGACCAACGCATCTAACGTCGAGGTGACAGAAACGAGCACCTTAACGCTATCGCAGGCATTGCCAACCTTGACCAGTGCGACCTTCAATCCAACGCACCAGTTGGAAGGGCAAAATGTCACGGTCACACTGGAGTTCGATAAAGCGCTGCAAGCAGCGAGTGCAGAGCTGGGTGGTTCCGCCATCACACTGACTAAGACAGCGGATGCGAAAGTCTGGACTGGTGACGTTGTCGTGCCCGTCACGTCAGAGCTGACCGTAGGCTTGGTGGTGAAAGACTACCAAGATTTGTCTGGTAACACAGGCGCAGATGACAGCAGCCACTCAATGCCAATTACCCCAACCTTGGCGATCACGCCAGTAGGCAATGTGGATGGAACTAATGCGGCCTCATTGCAGATTGCGGGGACGTCAACACGCTTTGAAGGCCAAACGGTGAGCGTAGAAATCAAAGCGCAAGGCAGTGAAACGGCTATCGTGAGCAGCAATGCCACGGTGCAAAGCGGCGGGGCTTGGACGAGCAACGCGATGGACATCAGTGGAGAGCCAAATGGCACCTACAACGTGGTGGTGACGGGGACCAACGCATCTAACGTCGAGGTGACAGAAACGAGCACCTTAACGCTATCGCAGGCATTGCCAACCTTGACCAGTGCGACCTTCAATCCAACGCACCAGTTGGAAGGGCAAAATGTCACGGTCACACTGGAGTTCGATAAAGCGCTGCAAGCAGCGAGTGCAGAGCTGGGTGGTTCCGCCATCACACTGACTAAGACAGCGGATGCGAAAGTCTGGACTGGTGACGTTGTCGTGCCCGTCACGTCAGAGCTGACCGTAGGCTTGGTGGTGAAAGACTACCAAGATTTGTCTGGTAACACAGGCGCAGATGACAGCAGCCACTCAATGCCAATTACCCCAACCTTGGCGATCACGCCAGTAGGCAATGTGGATGGAACTAATGCGGCCTCATTGCAGATTGCGGGGACGTCAACACGCTTTGAAGGCCAAACGGTGAGCGTAGAAATCAAAGCGCAAGGCAGTGAAACGGCTATCGTGAGCAGCAATGCCACGGTGCAAAGCGGCGGGGCTTGGACGAGCAACGCGATGGACATCAGTGGAGAGCCAAATGGCACCTACAACGTGGTGGTGACGGGGACCAACGCATCTAACGTCGAGGTGACAGAAACGAGCACCTTAACGCTATCGCAGGCATTGCCAACCTTGACCAGTGCGACCTTCAATCCAACGCACCAGTTGGAAGGGCAAAATGTCACGGTCACACTGGAGTTCGATAAAGCGCTGCAAGCAGCGAGTGCAGAGCTGGGTGGTTCCGCCATCACACTGACTAAGACAGCGGATGCGAAAGTCTGGACTGGTGACGTTGTCGTGCCCGTCACGTCAGAGCTGACCGTAGGCTTGGTGGTGAAAGACTACCAAGATTTGTCTGGTAACACAGGCGCAGATGACAGCAGCCACTCAATGCCAATTACACCAACGATCACTATGGTAACCATCAGTGATGTGTCTGGTAATACAACAGTAACTGTTAATGGAACAAGTACTCGCTTCAGAGAGGGTGAAATAATAGAAATCAGAGCTGTTGACGCTGATGATAAACCAACTACTGGTAATGTATCTGTGCTCAGTGATGGAACATGGACCGTTGATCTAGATTTGTCTTCTTTGAAAGAGGGCACTATTACTGTCTATTCAAATGGCACCAATTCGCTATCTGCAAGTGCTACCGAGGTCAACACGACTTTTAATTATTCGAGCACTATCGTTAAAGTGCTTTCCGTCTCTGATTATCTGTATAGAGATAAGGAAGATATAGCCTTGAAAAAGGTTGCGTAATACAAAGCGAGCATTTAGCTCGCTTTCTTTTTACTTGGTGTTAAGTGATCTAAGTCAAATGATTAGCTTTTTCTAATAATTGCGACAGATGATTTGATGGTCTTTATACAAGGTCAAATATCTAGAATGACTATATCTATTTTGTTTTTAGATGGTATTGGTGTGATTGTGGTGGTTAATTCCAGAATGTGGTGGTGAATATGCCACGTTGAGAATATGTCGCAATATTATATAGTTACATCCATCGCTATACCCCAAGTATAGAGTTCTGCATAAGGTAGGGTACTACCTGACAGTTGTGTAATCGTAATGAAGTGACACCAGCCTAGCATCACTTCAAAGCGGTTACGCGTTTTTGTGGGTGTGACACGCACTCACCTTTTTTATTCATACTTCCTCAGTAGCAATTCTATTATTTATTGTTACTGAGGAAGGTCATTGCTTTAGAGCCTTTCTTCGCTCCCTTATTGTCTGTATCGAAACTGTTAACTTCTGCCCAAAAAAATAAAAAAATCCCTTTTATTTTAATCCTTCTTTTTGATTTCAATGTCTAGTTATTTTGTCTTGTTCTGTAGTTAAAATGACTTATTTGCTAGCGAATGTGTCTTTTGGGTGGCTTTTAGCTTATTTGTTGATTTTTCTATGTGATTGAATGTTATAAATTAAATTAGTAGCATTAGCGCACCAAATCGTACTTGTAAGCCTTATCAGCTTAAATGTCACCGCAACCATATATACGATGTTGGTTGTGGAGAATTCAAATGCATTTAGTTTGCAAATTTATACCTAGCTCGAAGCTATCCTCCAGTGAGCTATCTTATGTTCTTACACCAGACGAGTGTATAGGGCAGCTTTCGCGTTTGCGAAATTCAGATGACATCCTTAGAAACCTCCCTAAAGAGTTTGCGCAAAAGATTTCTCTTTCTTCTAAAAAAACGACCAGCGGTTTGCTAGCAGCGATCAGAGCCGAACTTGGGAAAGGTAGTTGGGTCTCCTTATCTTCCTTTGCTCGTAGGTCGCCATTAACGGACTCTCAGTTACAAAGCTTCCCTAGACTTAAAACACTCGTTGACTCTGTATCAGCTTCGAATGAAAGCAAAGTTTTTAAAGCGGGTTACAAGCAGGTTACTGACGATGTTGCTCTAGTTCGCAGTTACACGCATGTACCTTCTGAGCCAAGCCCAGACCAAAAAATTGTTGTCGAGTTTGCGGGGCAGTGGTCTAGCAATGCAGCATGTTTGATGTTGGGAAAAACCGACGCTCAAAAAGAAAAAGTTACTGTAGGCAAGGCCGATACAGAAAACAAACACCGCAGCCTAGCGACATTTAAAGATCTCGAAGCTGAGGGCAAAACGCTCTATATCAAAATCCCTTGTTCCGACCAGCCTCAGCCGATCTTGCTTAAACTCGCAGAGAACCTGCAACCCGTTGATAAAGAAACTCAGATGGATGAGTGGGATAACGTGTTGGTGCCGGTGAGACCATTGGCTTACTTAGATGGTAGCAACGACAAAGCAAAAGCTTCTGATTTGCGTGGTGGTTTCCTTTATGTGTTCTGGAAAGGGAAGCTTTGGCGTGAGATGGTCATAAACGAGAAAGGTTACTACCAAGATGTTGACGTCGAGTATTACCGTACCCTAGAGCAAGAAGAAAAGAAAAAAGACACACCTCAGGTAATACAAAGAAGCGCAAGCGGTTTTGCCATGGCGCATTTCTGGGCACCTTACAAAATATCGGGTGAAGTCCAACAGGGAGAAAATGGACTCAAGATCATTTTCTCACCAAAGCAAAAGCGCT
Source organism: Vibrio sp. B1ASS3 (assembly GCF_905175355.1). Lineage (NCBI taxonomy): Bacteria > Pseudomonadati > Pseudomonadota > Gammaproteobacteria > Vibrionales > Vibrionaceae > Vibrio > Vibrio sp. B1ASS3. The sequence goes on along the minus strand of NZ_HG992743.1, from coordinate 1,264,357 downwards.
TTGCTCAAATTGAAGCATTAGAATCGGATGCTGCTTTGCTAGATAAATCCAGCACGCCATTAGATGAATTAAGCAGTTACAGTGACGCACAGTCATTCAGTGCAAAAGAATATACTTCCGATATAGACAGCGCAACCATCCACAAAGTTACCGAAGACGACATGCCATGGCTGAGTGATCAACAGGCCATCGTTCGCAGCTATGACCAGAGCAACACCGTGATTGCTTATGTCGATGGAAAAAACAGTGGCCTATTATTCCGGGTGGATGTTGGTACATCTGGCATCACCGCTTTGAATTCACTCTATGTGATCGATCACAATAGCGATTATAAAGACGTCTTTGATTTAGAGTTTTATGAAGGGGAAGACCACGATTGGCAGCAAGCTTTATTAAGCGGGCTGCCATTGGACGGGGTCTTTACTATGTCCCTGGTACATGACCAAGACTCAGACAGTCGTCACATACTTTTTGATCGGGTTGCTTACAACGATTTATTTGTTGAACCTGAGAGCGCTACTGAACCCCCGCCAAAGGCTCAGTTAAACGATAAGCCTAAAGGTATGACAACAGAAGAAAAACAACGTTTTGAGTCATTAGTGCTGGATTGGTCTTTATAACCCAACTAGAAAATGGATTAAGAATGAAAAAGAAAATATTACTCGGCTTGGGTTTGACGACTATTGTCGCCGCAGGTGTTGGTTACATTGCCACTAAACCTTACTTTGATGAGAAAGCTCGAATCGAGCTGTTAGCCGATTGGTTGGATACAAATCGAGGAGACACTAAGAGTTGGCTTCATGATTATGAATTTAAACTCCCAATAAATCCGAAAGTTGCTGATTGGAATACTGAGAATGTGAAACTCCCTCAGGTGCTGTTTACAGTCGAAAACCGAGAAGACAAGTCAAAGGTCAGTTACTGGGCATTAAACATTGATGGTACTAACCCTCAGTTGCTGATCCCTGAAGGGATATTACCGCCCGCGCCAAATACTGGGATTGATTATGCTAAATATATGTCACGGTCGCCTAACGGCCGCTATCTTGTTGTCCCTCAGAAAAGTAGCACTGTGTTGTACGATCTAGATAACGGAGAAGTAACAAACATTAGTGAGGTGTCTGGTGTAACTCGCCACGACATTATGTGGGATACGGACAGCACACAAGTTGTTGTGAAAAAAAGCGATGAACTTCTGCGGGTTAAGCTAGACACCAAAGAGGTAGTAAAATTTACCGATGTGAATGGTTCATGGGCAGAGTACTTGACCTCTTTTGCTCAGCCTTACATGAGCCAATCAGAGCAAGCCATCTATTTGAGTTTTAATCCGAGTTTAGCGGGATTTGGCTGTAAAGGCAGGAAAGAAGAGTATCTCGAAACGTTTGGGGAGAGTGATGTTCCAAAGTGCGGTAACACATTTGTGTTCGATGCCAAAACCTTAAAACTGATCGATCGCGGTGATTTTACTCCGGATAGTTACGATTGTAATGTTTGGGGCGGAAAGTATGGAGATGGCTTTTATTGCCTCGGTGGTGAGGGTGGAGGGAAGGTGTACAGCTCGGGAAGACCATCTAAAAAAATGGGTAACTTCCGAGCTACAGTGGATTTGTTGGCTTTCAACGGCGGTGATATGTGGTTCATCCCCGCTCATGGTCGAAATATTACCCGCGTATTACACCAACCCACTGAGAATAGCCCTACTACAGAAATGATATATACATATGGTGTGAATGGAGAAAGACTATCTGCGTTTGGTTTAGGCTTTAGCCGTTATGTAATTGAGCATAAAGAAGCGGATAATTGGAGTGAGTCACTCTATCCGCTACCAAGTTATGCTGACATCAAAAAAGCAAGAACCGTTCTAGAGGAGCGTAATCATGGCTAGGGCTAAGATTGAACAGCACTCTCTCTATTTGATGGGGCAGTTGGTCGGACCAAATGGAAAGGCCATTACTGGCAATGGGCTCTATCCATTACCCGGTTTTACGCTGGCCCTTCCAGAGTTAACAGTTGGTCAAACTGCGGATGGTAGCAATAGTAAGAATGAGTCACCATTATACTTCAGTGATTCGTCAGGCCGGCTACAAGGTTGGAATACCAAGGTTCAATCGGTTGAAGATCTTGCTGGGAACAAGCCTTCTTCGCCACTATTGATTTCTAGTACGACTGATAAGCTAAAACCCGTCTATATCCCACCTTACTTAATTCCCGCTGCGGTTATGTCTGAAGATACAGCTTGGACTGAGCGATTAGCTAAATTAGCTAAAGAAGTGGTCAGCTCGCAAGGAAAAGCGATACGTTTATCCTCTGTAGAAGACTGGCAAATCGAAGAGGATTTGAGCAAGGATTCAGCCGAAAGAACATTTTTAGCGCCCGAATTAGCCGAGTTTTTTATCCATAAAGCTGAAGCGGCAGAAGCGCAGTTTGGGCAAAATAAAGGCGCGTATAAACGCCTGTATGAAAAAATTTATAGCAAAAACTATAATCATAATTTTTATTATCTACGCATTCCTCAAGTTTGGACTATCAATCTTTTCTTCTCTGCCGACTATTTTGAGGGCGCGGAAGTTACTTTGTCCGGACAGCCAGAAAACTTAATCATCAAAGGAGATACTGAGGATTTTGGCAATAAAATCATTAGCCGAGTAAGGCCGGTAACATACTATGATATTGCCAACCAAGCGAGTGACGCCCAAGATGCAGAAGAGGTGACTCAATATGTCGCCACATTTTGGATCACGGGCGGTCACCTAGATGAGGATGACCAAATTAAGCAATTAGTTCGCTTTGATATAGATTTAGAAGGAATTAAGCGATATTGGAGCGCAAAGCGTGAATCGTCGGACAGCCAAATGGCTCAGGTTGCCAAGTTAAATATCCCAAACAATTGTTACTCATTATCTGAGCAAGTCTTACACTTGCCTATTTATTCAATAGCAGGGCGCAGCATCATTTTGTCTGGTGATCCTATTTCTGTTGAAGAGTCACTGTTTCAACATGCGCCAGACACGTTTAAAGGCTGGCTCGATTGGAGTAAAAATCTACCTTACACTAGCGAAAACAAACCTGCCAATGGTGTGCAACCGTCGATTAATATTCTCAATTCAATTGGTAAATATAAAGAGGTGATAGCCGCGTCAGCTTCTGGTGTGATGGACCCATTCAGTATGACGACGGTCCATAAAGCGTTTAGCGCTGGTTTGAATCGAGTACAAGCTGGAGATCCGCTCTTAAATGCTTTAAAACTCGCGGTCGGTATTGATGCTAAAGCGAAGGCGTTGTTAGATTTTGCGCAAAACCTCAAGCCACCTGCACAAGGTACACTTACGCCTATTTCTGACTTAGCAAGCGCTCTTAACTGGTCAAACCATCTTGGGAGCCCAATACCTAGCATTTATACGATTCCACCGGCGTTACAGCATTTCTGGCATAAGGTTGACGATAAGATTTTAACCCCTTTAAAGCCAGCCGCTCGAGCTATTGAATATGTACTTGATAAGCCTTTTGGCTTTGCAGAGCTTGTTTCTAGTGGCCTTGAAATTCCGAAAGGTATTGAGAATTCCGAGTCGGCGTTTAACGCCTATATTGATAAATCAAAGGAATATGGTCAGAAAACACAATCGGTAATATCAACACTTTTATTGAGTGATGAAAAAGATCGTCAGGCACTGCTTGAGTCTGAAGCGGAGCATAAAAAAGCGCTCCTTGAAGCATTCTCTGATAAAAGTGTAAGTCATAAAGTACTGTTAATGGTAGTCCGCTATTAGAAAAAAAACAGGCAAAAGAGGGTGAGGCAAGCTATCTCACACTGTTTTTTGAATTTGATAGTGCAAATGATGAACTAACCAATTCCGATAAGAAGCTCGTTTCTAAAGTGGCTGAATATCTGCGTAATACAGAATCAGAAATGTTGCTGAACATTGAAGGATATACGTGTGATATTGGCTCGATGGAATACAACACTAAACTCTCAAAAAAACGTGCTGCGGCGCTTAAATCTTCTATTTTAGAAGATCTTGGCGCTGATGCTATTAAGTGGGAGCATCGAATATCTGCCCTAGGTAAAGGCGTTTATGCCGATAATGATACGAGCAATAGACGCTTAAGTCGTCGAGCGGAGATGAAGTTCTACCTCAACTCTGCTTTTGAATATCCTGCTTGTAGAAGTTGGCTGCTAGCTCTGGAGAAAAATCGACAGAAAGCGGTTTTAGCAGAGATGAAAGTCCATGAGGAAATTTGGAAATTTTCCGGCCAAGCCTTTGATATTGCATTAGGCTTTGCTGCGCCAATGCTTGGTCCAGGAGCTGCGTTAGCATATGGGTTGTATTGGTCAGGCGAAACCTTGGTTTCTACTTTGGATGGTGCAGCCAAAATTCTTAATAAAGAAGTAGAAGAATACAAAGAGAAGCAGAAACGTTTTTCTGAATTTGATGTGGTAGGACAGGCGTTACTGTATCGCGGTTTACCTGCGTTCGATGAACTGAGTGTTGTTGGCAAGGCATATATAAAACGCGCTATAGCGCTCAATGGGCTGCTGCGATTGCTTCTACTTGAATCTCAAATAAAAGAAGAGAACAAAACAACGAATTACATTTCGGAATATTACGCGGTTAATCACTTGACGTCAGGGCAAAGAGATCTTGATATTGAAGGCTATATAAAGACCTATCTTTTAAGTGATGATTGGGATTTGGGGGGGACTTGGCTTCCTTCTTTCCACCTTGATGAAGCTTGGCTAGAAACAAAGAATATTTACCGTAGTGCTTCGGAAAGTGTGCTGAGTTTTGCTGCAATGACGAGTTACGTAACATACCGAGCGAAGCAATCTCAGGTTGGGGTAAAAGCGCTTGAACAATCGCAGGTATATCAAAAATTCTGTCCTATACATACTGTTGCGGACCCTAGTTTAACTAAGCTTAGATCTCTGTTAAAAGCGCCCGATTTATCTAAGCTCGATGACTCTATGTTTGCTGGGCATATGGTTTCCGTAAAAGTCAATGATGAATGGCTCCCACTCGAAGACAGGGTTAATAGCGGTGAAGCCATTACGCCGACTATGCCAATTAGAGTACTTATTATTCTTGATATGAAGGATGAAACGCTGACCAAGTTCAAAGAAGAAGGTTTGCTTACTCTTGTGCCTGTGGGTGTTAGACCTGTGCGGCAAAATAGGTTCTTTGACGATTTTGGGTCTTACACTACTGAATATGTTCGTGAAATTGCACCGGAATCACTAGTTGAAACTGAGAGGGCGTATTTAACAGAGAAACAAATGTTAGAGACAGATACGACACTATACGGTGTTGTTGTAAGTCCTACTTATTACTTTGGATGCAACATCATGAGTGGCATCAAACCTATTGCTGATGACTACGGTAGCAAAGAATGGAAGTCGGTGTTTGGTCAGGTAGATGAACAGCACTCAGCGGCTTATGTGATGCGTTACCTTCTAGAAGTCGGTGTACCAAATGTCAGTAAAACAGAATCAAAGTTAACGTATAAGAGAGAGCTCGTACTTAAAACTCAAGACGGTAAGGAGATTACCTCTAGTACGGATAAGGCATCCATCTTTAATTTAACTATGTCAAAAGAGCATGAATTCTTATATGAGAAAACTTTCTTAGCAAGAGCGGGCAAAAAAGCGGTCGAATATCCGGAGCTATTCTCAGATGCTAAGGCAAATTTGTACATTTATGACGCTAGCGTGAAGAGCCTCATTCCCGGAAGTAAGCACGACGATATAATGGAGGCGATCGGCTGGACGAAGAAGCAGCCATCCTATGGTACTTCTGAAAAAGCAACGAAGTTGTTGCTCATCGTCAGTACAAAATCTGTTGAAAATGTAGAACAAATACTTGAGCGAGGAGGGTTTGACCGTCACCGCTTACCCGTGGACATTCGTTTGAAAGCAAACGATGCAAGAGGTCTCTATAATTTTGAACATCAAGATGTAGATTTGTATCCATTAGGAAAGGTAGAAGTGAACCTCGAGAAGAAAGAGGTGTCATTCAAACCTAAATCAATACCGCAAAGCCTGAGTGAGGTATCGGATCATCTTTCTAGCAACCTAAGTAAGCTTGTAAACGACTTGGTGGTTAAGGAAGGTGTTTTATCACCAGACTTTGTCGACACTGATCTATACGCAGTCGAGATATCATTAAAATACATTAATGCAACCGGGAAAGAGATGACTGGCTTACGCCCGTTTATTACTAGAGGAAACGATGCCCCATACATCATGCTCGATATTGATGGGAAAGCTGGACTATCTTTAAACGCTTCATCACAAAGGCTCCCTGTTCGAGCTATAGATTCAACGGCGCCAACTTTGTTCAACTCGCGAGAAATCCATTACAACCAGAGTTGGTATGAGATGAGTGAGAAGGAGTTTAAAGCTATTTCTGAATATACTGCAGGAACGACTGACGATGCTGATTCCAACTTAGCAAGTTTAAACCGTAGTAAGATGTCCCATAAGGCTACCCCTTTGAGTGTTTGGATGAATGCGGAACCAATCATGAAAGATTACTCAGTAGCGAAGGAGCTTCCACTATCTGCACAACGAGAGCAAATACTCAAAAAGTGGTTGTTTGATGGAAAATAAAAAAAACCGCCTTCGGGCGGTTTTTCTTTTCTTATCAATGGAAACTGAAGTAAGATTTTCTCGCTTCTCGCTTCTCGCTTCTCGCTTCTCGCTTCTCGCTTCTCGCTTCTCGCTTCTCGCTTAACCAGCTGCAGAAATATCGTATTTCTTCATCTTGTGGTTAAGGGTACTCATTGGAAGTGCCAATTGCTCTGCGGCCTTCTTGGTGTGCCAATTACAGGCATTTAAGCAATCGATGATCACTGTGCGCTCGTATTGGCTGACAACGTCCTTAAGGCCCATTGAAGCGTCTTCTAAATCCGCTTGTGCTGGCTCGTAAGCAGGTTGTTCTGGGGCAGGTGATGCCGCTTTTACTTCAACACTTGGCGTATCTTGTGGAATTTGTTCACCAAATTCGATGTGAGTGATGGTTTCAAAATCGGACAGCAGTACCGAGCGTTCGATGATGTTTTTGAGCTCACGCACGTTACCTGGGTATGGGTACGCAAGAAGCTGTTTACGGACGTTGGCACTTAACCCTGGCGCTTGCGGTAAACCTAGCGTGTTTGTGGTGTGTTGCACGAAGTGCTCTGCGAGAGGGAGGATGTCCGACTTGCGTGCTCTTAAAGGCGGCAATGTAATCGGGAAGACATTCAAGCGATAGAACAAATCGGCACGGAATCCGCCATCTTTGATTTGCTGCATCAGATTACAGTGAGTAGCGGCGATAACGCGCACGTCCACTTCAATCTCTTTGCTGGTGCCGATTGGGCGAACTTTACGTTCTTGTAGCACACGCAGCAATTTTGCCTGCAGTAGCATTGGCATATCACCAATCTCATCCAAGAACAGTGTGCCGCCGTTGGCTGCTTCAAACAGGCCGACTTTGTCTTTGTCTGCGCCCGTAAATGAACCTTTCTTATGCCCAAAAAGCTCAGATTCCAATAACTGCTCTGGAATAGCCGCACAGTTTTGAACGATCAAAGGTTGTTCTGCTCGGTTAGAGTTTTCGTGAATGTATTTCGCGATCACCTCTTTACCGGCACCAGTTTCACCACGCAACAGAACGTCGACAGGAAGAGATAGCACCTTATCAAGACGATTCAAGACATTGAGCATTTCTTCGCTCTCTGCAATAGGGCCCTGATAGGTTTTTTGGGTGCGCTTTTTGAGCTGAGTGTTCTCACGCACTAGGGCTTGATTATCGGCACTGAGGCTCTTAATCACTTGCCCATATTGCTCTAACCAAACGGCTTGGCGAATATTACTCGCCGCCATGCGACAAAACTCAGTCAATGCAGCCTCATTGTCGATAACACTTAAATCGAGCAAGACCAAGAGTCCAATGGTCTTACTTTCGCTATCAATCAAAGGCCAAGCCAGTAAGTTCTCGCTTTTTAGCCCTAGCGTCTGCTCAGTTTGATAGATGCTGTCACAGTCATAGCCGTTGTACTTATACAACTCGTTAATCAATACCACTTCACCATTGCGAATGGCAAAGTTAAATGGGTCGTTCTCACTAGCGGAATCAATCTGCAATGCCTCCCAAGGGTGGGAAACAATCGTTTTATCGTTATGGTGAGCGGTACTTGGAATCAACGCCTGGCCAGTCTGGTCCAAAACATAAATGATGCCGTGCTTTGCGAGGGTCATTTGTCTCGCAGCGGTCAACACAGCATCCAAGGTTTGGGTAAGCTGGCTGCGATCAGCCAAAGACTGACTGATCGCAAGTAGGGCGTTGCTAAGTTCGCTATGGTTAGCTGAACGCATAGGTTAGTGTTCCTTGCTCATCGACAGACACTTCGATTTGCGTATGTGAATCATCCTTGTCATGCACTAGTAGCTGAGTCGATAGCTGAGGCAGTAACTGACGGTTGATAACCGCGTCGATGTTACGCGCGCCCGTTTCAGCAAGGCGACAGTTACCTAGTACGAACTCAACCAAACTTTCTTCGTAGCTCAGAGACAGCTTGTGATGGCTCTGTAGACGCTGAGAAACTTTGTTCAACTTGTGGTGAATGATTTCTGTCATTGCTTCATCAGACAGCGGAACAAATGGCAGTACCGACATACGTGCCAATAGCGCCGGTTTGAAGTGTTGGTTCAAAGTAGGGCGGATAGCTTCTGCGATGATGTTTGCATCGATGTCTTTTGATTGATGAACTAAAGATTCGATCTCGTGCGTTGCAAGGTTACTGGTCATGATGATCAGCGTGTTCTTGAAGTCGATGGTGCGGCCTTCGCCGTCGTTCAGCGTACCTTTGTCGAACACTTGGTAGAACAGGTTCAACACTTCTGGATCGGCTTTTTCTACTTCATCAAGAAGTACAACAGAATATGGACGCTGACGTACCGCTTCTGTCAGCATGCCGCCTTCACCGTAACCTACGTAACCCGGAGGCGAACCGATTAGGCGAGATACCGTGTGCTTCTCTTGGAACTCAGACATGTTGATGGTCGTCATAAAGCGCTCACCACCAAACATTTGATCAGCGATCGCACGAGCCGTTTCGGTTTTACCCACACCACTTGGGCCAACCAGTAGGAATACGCCCGTCGGTGCGTCTGGGTTGCCTAGGCCTGCTTTTGCAGTTTGAATGCCTTCAGACAGTGCATCAATTGCGTATTCTTGGCCTTTGATGCTTTGTGTTAGGCTTTCTTTCAGTTTTAGCGTGGTTTCTGCTTCGTCTTGAAGCATCTTACCCATTGGAATACCGGTCCAGTCCGAGATCACGTGGCTAACTTCATCTGGACCCACTTCAAAGTGAACCAGTGGGTTGCCATTGCGGATTGCGTCTAACTGCTCTTGGCAGGCTGAAATTGCAATGCGAACGGCTTCTTCATCCATTTCTGCATATGGAGAAACGTCTTGCTCTTGTTCTGAATCTTCGTCTGCAACAAGCTCTTCTTCATTTGTTTCGCCAAAGACCAGTTCATGCAAGCGAGAGCGTAGAGAAATCATCTCTTGGATCTGCTCTTTTTCTTTGTGCCATTGCGCTTCTTGCTCTGCCAGCTCTTTTTTCGTTGCTTCCATTGCCAGTTTTAGATCTGGAATATTAGCAAGGCTGTGCTTGTCGCCAGTTTGCTGCAGAGCATCACGCTCAAGAGCTTCTAGCTCGCGCTGTTGAGCTGCAAGTTCTTGCTGCAGAGTCTCAACAGAAGCAGGAATGGCATTAAGGCTGATGTTCACTCGTGCACACGCAGTATCTAGCACATCGATCGCTTTGTCTGGCAGTTGACGGCCGGAGATGTAGCGAGCAGAAAGTGCTGCCGCAGCAGTGATGGCGTCATCACGCACGTAAACATTGTGTGACTTCTCGTATGCAGGGCGAAGACCACGAATGATCAATGCTGCTTGTTCAGGAGACGGTTCGTCAAGTTTTACCAATTGGAAACGACGCGCAAGGGCAGGATCTTTCTCGAAGTACTTCTTGTATTCCGACCATGTTGTTGCAGCGATGGTTTTCACTTCACCACGTGCTAGGGCAGGTTTTAACAAGTTTGCAGCGTCGCTGCCACCCGCTTGGTTACCACCACCAACAAGGGTGTGTGCTTCATCGATGAAAAGAATGATAGGGGTTGGCGAGTTTTTCACTTCATCCAATACCGCGTTTAGGCGTTTTTCGAATTCACCTTTTACGCTTGCACCTGCCTGAAGAAGACCCATGTCCAAGCCGTAAAGCTCAACACCTTTGAGGTTGTCTGGTACGTCACCTTGTACAATTTTAAGTGCCAAGCCTTCTACTACTGCGGTTTTACCAACGCCCGGCTCACCAACAGCAATAGGGTTGTTTTTACGGCGACGAGCAAGAATGTCCACGATTTGGCGGATTTCTTGGTCGCGGCAGAAAACAGGGTCGATTTCGCCTTTGCGTGCTTTACCAGTGAAGTCGGTCGTGAACTTGCTCAGTGCGGAACCATCTTCACGAGCTTGTGTTTTCTCAGAAGTCGCTACTTGTGCCTCAATAGAGTGGCTGGTTAGCTCTGCAAAGTTACGCTTAAGGCTGTCAGGGTTTACCGCTTCAAGGATAGAGGCGTAACCATGTTGACCGTAACGGAGAGGGTTGCTAACAAGAGTAAGGAGTAGGGCGCCAGAGCGGATTTGTGTTTCGGATAGATCTAAAGAAGAAACCAGCCAGCTTTCTTGTAACCATTCGATTAATAAAGCAGAAAAAACAGGTTTGCTGCCATTTCCTTTGGCGTTGGTGTCGAGTGTGGATCGAACCGATTGTCTTAATAAGTTCTCAGAACAATCAAAATGACTTAATAAGACGTCAAAATCACTATTTGGCCTTTCTAATAGACTCAGTAAATAATGCTCAATTTGAACTTCGTTTGCTTTTTCAGAGACTGCAAGTGCAGCGGCGTCTTCTAATGCCACTTTTGCAATCGGGTGTAGACGCTGAATTAATGAAGAAAGGTTTATATTTATCATAGCCATTTTATTCTTTAGAGGAAAAGAGGTAGCGGCTATTATACTAAAAGTGACAGTGCGGTTTTTTTATCAAGATATTTTGACTATCGTTTGTTGGTGATTTTAATGATGATATTAGTGTGAACATTTACCACTGATAAATATTCATTGTTATTCTGAATTAATTATTGGTTAATATGCCTAAATTGCCAGTGTTATTAACTTTATTCTGCCTTAAATATATGGTTATTTTCACTTTTTATAATCGAAACAATTTATTATTATTTGAATCCAACTTTTTGGTTTTTCATCCAATAAATTGTACTTAATAAATTGATAAATAAAGCTGATTTTTCTCTAAGTTGTTGTATTTAAAGGTTTATAAAAGTTGGCATGGAGTTTGATTATACCAAGTAGTCGCGGTGATAAGCGATTTGGTGATTTAAACAAAACAGATTTTAGAAAAGGAAATAACGATGCCAACTCCAGCATATATGTCTATCCAAGGTGAAACTCAAGGTCACATCACTAAAGATACTTACTCTGCAGATTCTGTAGGTAACACTTGGCAAGAAGCTCACGTTGATGAGTTCCTAGTACAAGAGCTAGACCACGTACTAACAGTGCCACGTGACCCACAAAGCGGTCAGCCAACAGGTCAACGTGTACACCGCCCACTTGTTGTAACTAAAGTTCAAGACCGTTCTTCTCCACTACTATTCAACGCACTAGTATCTGGTGAAAAACTTCCTGAGTGTGTGATTCGTTTCTACCGTACATCAGTTCAAGGTAAGCAAGAGCACTACTACTCAATCAAACTGATTGATGCGCTACTTGTAGATATCCAAACTCGCATGAACCACTGTCAAGATGCTGCAACTGCAGACCGCGTGACAGAAGAAGTTCTTAAGCTGACTTACCGTGCAATCGAAGTAACTCACGAAAACTGTGGTACAGCTGGTAACGACGACTGGCGTGCTCCACGCGAAGCATAATTGCTTTTTGCGTAAAGATTCAGGGCCAACAATTGTTGGCCCTAATTCGATTATTTGTATCAGGTAAAAGATATGGTGAATGACGTAGAATTTAAATTTGAAGTGCCAGGGTGTGGGCACGAGTTTCGAGTAGAAAGCTTTCAAGTGAATGAAGAGCTTTCGAAGCCTTTTCACATCAGTCTCTCATTACTTTCACTTGATCCAGATATCTCTTTTGATGCTCTAATTCGTAAAGCGGGCACGCTGACTCTTTATGGACAGGGTGTAGGTGCTGCGCGCGTATTCAACGGCGTAGTAAACGAAGTTCGTTACCTAGGTACGGGGCGTCGTTTTTCTCGCTATCAATTGGTTTTGGTTCCTCAAGCTTGGTTCTTATCTCAGCGCCAAGATTGTCGCATTTTCCAACAAAAGTCAGCGCAAGACATCATCACGGAAGTGTTAGATGATGGAGCGGTCACTGATTACCGATTTGAAGTTTCGGGTACTTACCCTCCAAAAGAATACGTTCTGCAATATCGCGAATCTGACTTGCACTTCGTTCAACGAATGATGGCTGAGCACGGTATGTGGTATTACTTCGACCATACCGATTCAAACCACACCATGGTGATTGTTGATAGTAACGATGCGATCGCGCCCTTGGTGAGCTCACCAATCAATGCATCATACATCGGGCCCATTGTGTTCCACGCTGACGGCGGCGGTGTTGCAGATCGCGAGCACATCTCTGACCTAGAGCTTGTTAACCGCGTTCGAACTGGTCAGGTTACGTACACGGATTACAACTACGAGCAGCCAAAGATCCCGCAAGAGATGACGCACGCGGGTGACCTTGACCAAGATTTGAAGCAGTTCGATTACCCAGGTCGTTATGTTGATCCTGCGATGGGGCAGGTGAGAACGACGGAATGGATGTCTGAGCACATTGTGGACAACCAACAAGTGGAAGCAAGCAGTGATGTAATGCGTTTGGCGTCTGGTTACAGCTTCAATATCGGCGAACATCCTCGTTCAGAAATTAACCGTGATTACATCATGCTTTCCGTCATGCACACTGGGCAAGATCCACAAGTGCATGAAGACGAAACCAGTGGGATGCCGACTACCTACTACAACCAGTTTTCTTGTATTCCACGCGATGTGGTATTTAAAGCACCAAAAATGGCAGCGCCACTTGTTGATGGCCCGCAAACCGCTGTTGTCGTAGGCCCTGCAGGCGAAGAGATCTACACCGATAAGCTTGGACGAATCAAAGTTCAGTTCCATTGGGATCGCTATGGCGATAATGATGAACATGCGAGTTGTTGGATTCGCGTTAGCCAATCTATGGCGGCTCCAACTTGGGGTGCGGTTTATTTGCCACGTATTGGCCATGAAGTTGTAGTAACCTTCCTTGAAGGGGACCCAGACCGTCCGCTAGTGACAGGCGCGGTTTATAACGGCCTGCATTTCCCTCCATACTCGTTGCCAGAAAACAAAACGCGTACCACGTTCCGTACTCAAACGCACAAAGGCACAGGCTACAACGAACTGAGCTTTGAGGACGAAGCGAACCAAGAAGAAGTCTACATTCACGCTCAAAAAGACATGTCGACGAAAGTACTCAACAACCGTTACCGAGATATCGGTCAGGATGAGTTCTTAAAGGTAGCGCGTCATCAAACTAACGAAGTACACGGTGATCACAAAGAAACCATTGATGGTCACAAGACAACACAAGTAAACAGCACCTTTACGGAAACCGTAGAGCAAGATGTCACTGTCACTTACAACGCCAACGAAACTCAGTATGTGAAAAACAATTCTGATTTGGAAATTGGTGATAACCGCACGACTAAGATTGGTAAGAATGATGATCTGGATGTGGGTGAGAACAGCAACTTAACGGTTGGTGCATCGAAGAGCTCAGACATTGGTGCGGATGATAACCAAACCGTTGGCGGCAACTTAACCGTGTCGGTGAAAGGTAATACGTCATACAAAGCCGATGGCGCAACGCAAATCATCAGTGGTGACAAGATTGTGCTGAAAACCGGCGGTTCTTCATTAGTGATGAACAGCGACGGTTCAATCAAGCTCTCTGGTTCTTCAATCACCATTGAAGGTAGCGATAAAGTCGTCGTGAAAGGTGGTAACGTAGCGATTAACTAATGATGGAAAAACAACCTCTTATTACAGAAACCATCACGAAGCAGCAAGCCGATTCACCGGCTTGCTTTTCGCGTTTTGGAACCATAGTCGCTATCAACGAATCAACGGGCAGTGTTCGCGTTGATTTTGATGGCAACCCATTTAACCAACCACTTACCGCAAGGTTAGGGCGTGGATTTCGCCGCTCTGAACTTCAAATGGCTATCGATAATCGATTAAGTTGTCGAATCGAATTTTTGAACGACGACTTAAGCTTGCCTCTCGTGACAGACATTTTCTTCTCCATTCTGGACGACTCTGAGGAGTTTGTACTGCGAGCAAAGAAGATGGTCATCGAGACCGAGCAAGAACTGATCGTCAGAAGTGGTGAGACAGAAACTCGCTACAGCGGGCGTGATGGCCGAATTACCACTAAAGCGAAATACGTCACTTCTCAAGCAGAGAAAGCACAAAAAATTCAAGGCGGAACGATCGCAATTAACTAGTTAGCTCGTTTTAACTCTTTATCTCGTGGTAACGAATTGACTAGCCACTCGAGTTAACTAATTGCAATCGCGTTATCGCACGCTAAAAACGGATAAGTAGATGCGACAAAGAATCGGTGTCGAGCACCTAAAGGCACCAATAACCAATCAAGAAGTCGAAGGCGTGTTAGCAAGAGCTGAGCGTGCTGTGAACGACCTTTCCCAATTACCGCCAACTTGGCTGAGCTTTTGTAATGAAAAGCTGTCCATTGCTTCTGAAAGCATCGGATTTTTAATCAAGCAGCGAATTCAAATTCACAAGCGGGGCTATCCAAGTCGTGAGTTGGAGTATCTCAAACTGATTGAGCGTCAAATTGAAGAGCTCAAGCAGGTGTACTTGTCGTTTTATCGATTAGCACCGGGCTTGATTCATCAATTAAGAGGCCAAGAGCCAGAAATCTACGGCTGGTTGATGCTTCAGGGTGAGTTGGGCTCTGAGTTGGATAACCTTTTATGTGGATTGAGCTTACTCGAAGCGTTAGATACTAAAACGGCTATGGTCATTGTCACGCAATCTCCAGTTGAACACATTGATAGCGTGATGTCTGAACTGATTGAGGGGAAGGCAAAATCGAGTACGTTGTACTTCGAGTGCTTGCGTCTGCGTCAAGCTTTGAGTGTTGCGTTAATTAAACGTTGGCACAAATCGGAAATTATTCGTTCTAATATCGCGCTACCTCTACTGGCATTGCAAGATGTGGAAGAGGGGATTGAATGGATTAATGACAATGCGAACTCTGAACAATATCTGTTTGAACGTTTGATCACTAAGCGCGACAGAGGCACCTGGTTCCGTCAGTGTTTTGGTATTGTGCCGAGTGGTTTGCCTTCTGCTCAAGTACTGACCTTCGCGAAGCTATTAGAGCTTAAAGAGTTTGAAGCGTTTGATATTTCCTCTTCATTAGCTCCCGTTGATTTTGCCCTGAGTGGTGATTGGAAGTTAGTGCCAGAAATCATCGAGCACTTGGAAACTCTGGAAGAAGATGACGGTGAAACTTGGATTCAAGCTTTGTATGTGGTTTACGGAAAGCTTCTACCCCTTACTCCCGAAGACGTTGGTGTTGAATATGAGTGGGAAGAGATCGTCGACCTGCTCAATGAATGGGTGGAAGATGAAAAACACATCCAAAATCTACCAAGCCGTTTGGGTTACGCATTGAGCTTCGAGTCTACTTTAGCTGCGATGCAAGATGCCAACGTTGATGTGCTGTTCCGCGATTGGTTATGGCGCCAAATCTGCATTCAATCCAGAGCTTACGTACCTTGGGATATGGCGATGCCGATTCATCAGCAAGACTGGAACTTCAACAATTTAAAGGCCGCACCTTCTGCGAGCGAACGATTCAACTTAAGGAATAGCAATGCAGTTATGGGATATTGAGGCGCACCCTGAGCTATCACTTAAAGGTCGTTTTCAACGTGACGAAAACGGCGATGAAGTGTGGGTTGTGGTCGCCAAACGTACTTGGCAATTCGATGGTGTGGTTTGGCACGAATTAGGTGAAAGTGAAATCTTTGATGATCCCCAATATTTGGGCGAAGAAGGTTTCTCTGCGATGAAAGTTGACCACGAGTTTGCGTATACCAAAGACAACACAGATGTGCTTGTTTACGGCAAAGCGCGCAGCTACGCGAAAAAGCCAGTGACATACCAAGAGTGTCGCGTGTTGATTGATGGCCACATTGATAAAACCCTCGCGATTCATGGTGAACGCGTTTGGGTTGAACATGGTGGCAGTATCACGCTCAGTAAGCCTATTCCCTTTATTGAAAAAGACATAGATTACACCTGTGCAATTGGTGGTGATTTACGTA
The DNA here is from genome assembly GCF_905175355.1 of Vibrio sp. B1ASS3. NCBI lineage: Bacteria > Pseudomonadati > Pseudomonadota > Gammaproteobacteria > Vibrionales > Vibrionaceae > Vibrio > Vibrio sp. B1ASS3. The sequence goes on along the minus strand of NZ_HG992743.1, from coordinate 1,247,875 downwards.
ACCGAGTTGGTGGCGGCGTTGCCGATTCCAACAAAGAACTGCTCGAACAGAAAGTGCCTTCGGTTTTCTACCCGAGAGAAGAGTGGAGTTCTACTTCGAAAAACCTTCGCGTAGCGGGCTTTGGTCCTGTTCCTCCATTCTTTGAATCGCGCCAAAAACTAGCGGGGACATTTGATGAGGATTGGATTGAAAACCGCAAGCCAATGTTACCGCTCGACTTTGATAAGCGGTTCTTACAAAGCGCGCCTGTTGACCAACAATGCAAAGGCTTTCTTCATGGTGGTGAGCGCTTGATGATGAGTGGTTTCTGTCATGATGACACGCTTTCATTCCGAATTCCTAAAGAGAAATATCGCGCAATCGCGACGTTCAAAGACAACAGCTACCAAGCTGATATGGCGATGTACACCTTATTCGTGGATGCTGAAAAGAAAACCATATCAATCAGTTACACCGCGGCGTTTCCTTGTCAGGGGAAAGAGCATTTGCTGGTGTCGACATCGATCACTAAGTTGGAAGAGGTAAGCGAGCATGCATAATTCAACAGGCCGTTACGTACTGGGGATGGAAGTGATGACACCTACTGGCATGAATCTGGATATCGCAACCAGTGTCGCAAACGCTGATTTAGCCAGATTTGATCAAGTGGTTGGTAAAGACGGCATTGAGCGTTTTACCTTTGCCAAAATCGAGTACACAAAAGAGAGCGCGTTATTTGAAAAAGCGTGCGAATTAACTGCAAATTTACTGGATTCCTTGCTAGCGCAGTTACCTCGTTCTTTGAAGCCGATTCCATTACTTATTGCTGTGCCAACGACAATTTCATTAGTGAAGATGCAAGAATGGCTTGGTGAAAGTGACTATTCTGACTTTCTTTCTGTGGTCGAAGCAGTGCATACCAGTGGGCCTAGCTTCGTGCTACAGGCTATGAAGTCTTTGGATAAATACGATGCCATGATGTGTATTAGCGTCGATTCTATGGTGGATACGATGCAAGCGCTCATTGATGATGCCATGGTCATGAGTACCAATAATCCGTGGGGCATTATTCCGAGTGAGGGAGGGGCTGGTTTAATTCTCTGCCGAAGAAATACGGTAGAAACATTGAAACTTAAACCTCAAGCGCAGCTTGGCTATATTGATACGGAATTAAATACGTCAGACCGAAGAGGCATGTTTCGCCTTGTTCAGCGCGCGAGTAAAAAGCTCGATTCATTTGGTGAAGTGTATTCCGATATGACGAATCTCCGTATGCACACGGAAGATTACGGCTTTGCATTGGGGGCCAAAGCAGAACGTTTCACCAATCCAGAACAGCCGCAGCTTATCAATGAGTTATGGGGCACGATGGGCAGTAGTTCTTCACTCGCTTTGATTGGATTTACGGTTAAAAATCATCATTTTAACCAACCTGCATCGCTATTAATGTTTGATTTTAATGGCGACAAAGGGTTGCTTCAATTACTGGCGTGCTAGTACGAAACAACACGCAAAACCTTATTAAAATGCTCTCATAATCTCGGTAAGGTATTTAATCGATGAAAACAACATAACTTATGTAGTGAAAGCGTAAGTCAAAGAGTCTAATAACTTAGTAATTATAACTAAAGTAATAGCGTTACTGTTCGTTTTAAATACCAGCCTTGAAACAAGGATGTTTCAGCAAATATTATTTCGGCCTAATAATATTTGTTCGATAAAAGAGTGCAAAGTGTCTGATAAGCAGGGAGCAGCCAAAGGTTATATTGATCAATTGGTTGTTAAAGCCATTGAGAAAAAGAAACAGAACGAGCAAAGATTGGCGCAAAAAAATAAGCCAAAGCTTGAGTATGTACTTTTTTCACAATTTGATGTGCTAGACACACTGTTATCGAAAAATGGTAGGACGACCGTCTATCATCTCGCCAAAAAGGGTCAACCAGAAAAACAAATCTGCTGTAAAGTCGTCAATGAAGACGCCCCAGATATTGCCAATAAAATGTTGGTCAATGAAGCAAGCAGATTAGAGCTCTCTCAGCACCCAAGCGTCGCTGATTTTATTAAGATCGGTAACGAATTCGAACGCCCATATTTAATGTACGAGTGGATTCAAGGTGAATCACTGGCAGAGAAGATGGAACGCCATTCCTCTAAAGGTTTTCGCCACGACCACATTGCTTGGTTAGTGTATCAACTTGCGGGTGCGCTGGAGTTTATGCATACCCGAGGTATTTGCCATCTTGATATAAAGCCGTCAAATGTTCTTGTTAGTGAGGGCGACTACGTTAAGTTGATCGACTTTGGTGCCGCGCGCTACATCGGTGAAAATGAGTCTCATGCTGAGGCAAGTTTAAGTTACGCTTCACCTCTTTATCTTGAGACAGGTACAACCGAGCCACAAGACGATGTTTATTCACTTGCATTACTGACGGGCCATTTATTTATTGGTTCGATCTTTGGTGACGCTTGGCACAAGCAATTAAAAGATCGCAAGCGTCCGGCATTAATTCCAAACCATATTTGGAAGCTGCTTAAGCAAGTGATTAATAACCCAAGAGGGCATGGCTACACTGCGATTTCTTTTGCACAGCAACTTGCACGCATTGACACTCAATCTATTGATTCACAGTCGAATGCGCCGATTTTCAGCAGCTTGCGTAATGCCGACTTATTGCTGACGCATTGTAAACCGCAAGACAAAGCCGGCTACGGTCGCTTTAAAGTGCTCGAAGCTAGCTTGGTATTGAGCGTGATGGCAATTACAGGCCATTACTTATACGAACAAAGCCAGCCTGAGTGGAAAACGATTGTGAAGTCGGAACCGACAATTTCACAAAACGAAACTCCTTTGGCGAGTACGATCAAACCAGCACAAACCGCTTCTTTCTTGGCTCAGCCTCCTTGGGCGATTGAGCAGGCGCTCAATGATATGGAAAAAGACGTCATGTCGACGGCACCTTATCGTGAAGCCTACCAAGTGCAGCAAATGAAACTGTCTAAGCTGTACAAAAATAATCAGGCGCAATTGACCTCTTATCAAGCTCTAGCGGATGACTTACCGAAGACGCTAGTAGATTTGCGTAAAGAGTTGGTGACGTTACGAGAAAAATTGGTCGATGATGGTGCTTTATTCCCATACGCAGACAAAACCTTAACCAAAGTAATGGCAGGTTTGAATGTCGCGTCGGTTGATTCGATGAAAATCTCTGCTGTTGCGGGAAGCAAAGACGAGCAGATTGCTAATCTAATCCTTGATGGTGAAGCTAAGTTGGCTGACGAAGAGATGAAAGCGGCTTGGTTGCTAAATCAATCGGAAGCTTACTTCTACAGCCAAGTGTTGCCAAACAAGGTGATGGCAAACATCAACGACTCTATCGAGCAGCACGCAAAAGATCATTACTACACCAAAGCCATTGAAGAGGCGAAGGCCGCTAAGAGTTATTTTGGTAACACGCCGGCGCTGAACAAAAAGGTCAAGGATCTGATTGTTGCTCGTAGCGAATACATTCTATTTAGCACCGTGACTGAACAGTCGGTGTTTGATAAGCAAAAATTGCACGATTCACTGGCTGACCTTGAGCGAAACGCGCCGAAGAAGTTTAGTGAAATTACCGATCTGCTTGAGAGCATGGCTACGGATTCTATCGATAAAAGTCATCAACTTTCTCGCCCGGCACGCGGTGCAATCGCCGTTGAACGCGCTCTGAGAGATTATCTAGCAGAGGGGAGAGGCTAATGTCTGTTATCGATATCGAACGCTTATTGGCCCCTATCTCTGATGCAACGCCGGTGGGTGAAGATGCTCGCTACGAGTTTTGCTACGAGATGATGGAATCTGAAGTAAAGAAATTCGGTTCCCTGTTTGGTGAAACGGTCGATTGGGGCGTCGTAAAAACGCATGCGACTGAAGTGCTAGAGCACCATAGCAAAGACTTAAAAGCCATTTGTTACCTTGTACGCGCGCTAACGGAAGAGTTTGGTCTTCAAGGCTTTGAGCAAGGTCTAAAGCTGCTTAGTGAGGCGTTAAATCGCTTTGGCGTTGAACTGTATCCTTCGCGAAAGCGGGGCAGAGATGGCGCGGTCGAATGGCTGAACCATCAGTTTAAATTGGTAAGCGGTAAGTTAGCAGAAAGTGCTCAGTCATGGGAGTTGGTTTCAAGCTGTATTTCGACCATTGAAGAGGTTCAGCGACAATTCGACGATGTTTACCAAGACTCAGAAGCGGATTTCTTTGAGATTCGCACTCAGCTCAACGTCTTATCTCAACAAGCTGCGGCTGATGACCAAATAGATGACGCATCGGTCACTGTTGAACAGGCGATATCTACGCCAACTGCACAGTCTGCCGCAGTAGAAAAGCCGGCACAGAGCGAAGTGCAAACCGCTCCAGCAAAGACGGTTACGCCGGCCCCTAAACCTGCACCAGTTAAGAAAGCGGTAGCAAAAGAAGTGGATGTCGATACGGACTTCTCTTCACCGACGGCTTCTAAGCGCACCTTGAAGAAGGTTGCAGAAGTCATGCTTCATGCAAATCCAAGTGATCCGCTGGCTTACCGAATTTATCGTCATCTGACTTGGGATGATATTGATGGTCTGCCTGATCATCAAAACAATCAAACGCCATTGAGCTTGGCAGTGTCTTCCGATCAACAGGCGGAATACAGAGACAAAGCCAATCAAGAAAGCGACATCGACATCATTAAACGTTTGGAGCGCACACTAACGGATGCGCCGTTTTGGCTGACAGGTCATTACTTCGTGTATTCGATGCTCATTAATTTGGGCTTCGACGATGCAGCGACGGCTGTGAAACAAGAAGTGCAGCGTTTTGTTGATTCGCTAGAGGGCATCGAGCACCTCTCATTTAAGAATTCTTTACCATTGCAGATGAAGCGACCTTGAGCTGGTTATCGACTCAGGATGCAACTTCTTCGACGTCTCAATCCGTTGTTCAAACGGTTGTTATTTCGCAAGAAGACTCGCTGCCGATGGAGGATATCACTCTAGAAAACCTAGGGGAATATGCCGCAGAACTTGCCCGCAAACTCGAGCTGGATAGCTCGGGACGTGGACAGTTTATGCTGTATTTACAATTGATAGCAGCTTACCAGTCTGTTGGATTATACCCGTTGTGTCTGCCTTATCTTGAGAAGGGTTGGGAAGTACAAAAAGCGTTTAATCTCGCGAGCTGGGAACCCCACTTATCGTCACAGTTGGAAGACCTGATTCGAAAAACACTCCATCAGTTATTCAGAAGTAAGGATCTTTTGCCTGAGAAGTATGAAGAGTGGAAAGCAATTTATGACTAATTAAAGAGTTAAATAAGGAACTAATTATGTCACGTGACGGCTCGGTGGCTCCTAAAGAGCGAATTAATATCCGTTATGTTCCAGCAACTGGTGATACGCAAGATGACGTAGAGCTGCCGCTGAGCATGATGGTAGTTGGCGACTTTACTGCACGTGCAGATGAGACGCCAATCGAAGAACGTACTCCAATCAATATCGATAAAGACAACTTTAACGAAGTGCTAGAAGGCATGTCTCCAAACGTTAAAGTGAATGTTGAAAACCGTCTTTCTGAAGAAGAAGGTGGTCAAATCGGCGTTGATCTGACGTTCCAAAACATGAAGGACTTCTCTCCTGAAGCAATCGCGAAAAGCGTACCTGAGCTAAACAGCTTGCTTGAACTTCGCGAAGCCTTGGTTGCATTGAAAGGTCCTCTAGGAAACGTTCCTGCGTTCCGTAAGAAGATCGCATCGGTTCTTCAAGACGAAGAAGCGAGAAAGAAACTGTTGGATGAACTAAGCATTGGCGCCGACCAAGAAGCGAAAGAAGAGTAAGGGATATCATGTCTGCAGAAGCACAAGCGCCAGAACAAGAAGCAGCCTTAGTTGAATCAGGCTCACTTCTGGATAGCATTCTTAATGAAACTCGTTTAAAGCCAAGTGATGAAGGTTTTGACGTTGCAAAACGCGGCGTAGAAGCATTCATCAGTGAGCTACTAAGCAGCTCGAACACAGAGAAAGTAGACCAATCTTTGGTTGATCTGATGATCTCTGAAATCGACCAAAAACTGTCGAACCAGGTTGATGCGATTCTTCACAGCGAAGAAGTTCAAGCGGTTGAATCTACGTGGCGTGGTCTTAAGTACCTTGTTGACCACACTGACTTCCGTGAGAACATTCAAATTGAATTGATCTCAGCGAAGAAAGACGAAGTTCTTGATGACTTCGAAGACGCACCAGAAGTGGTGAAGTCTGGTCTTTACAAGCAGATCTACACACGTGAATACGGCCAATTCGGTGGTAAACCTGTTGGTGCAGTAATCTGTGATTTTGACATGTCAGCATCAACGCCTGACATCAAACTGATGGAATACATGGCGAACGTGGGTGCAATGTCTCACGCACCGTTCATCACGTCTGCATCGGCTAAATTCTTTGGTCTAGACAGCTACGAAGAGCTACCAAACCTAAAAGATCTTAAGTCTGTATTCGAAGGTCCACAGTACGCGAAATGGCGTGGTCTGCGTGAGCACGAAGATGCGCGTTACCTAGGTCTATGTACGTCTCGCTTCATGCTACGTACACCTTACTCTGTAGAAGATAACCCAATTAAGGCGTTTGACTACGATGAGAAGGTAACAGACAGCCACGACAACTACCTATGGGGCAACTCAGCGTACGCGATGGCATCTAAGATCAGTGAGTCATTCGCTAAATACCGCTGGTGTCCGAACATCATTGGTCCTCAAAGTGGTGGTGCGGTTCAAGACCTACCGGTTTACAACTTTGAAGCAATGGGTCAAATCGAAACTAAGATCCCAACTGAGATCCTTGTTTCTGACCGTCGTGAGTACGAACTAGCGGAAGAGGGCTTCATTGCTCTAACCATGCGTAAAGGTTCTGACAACGCGGCGTTCTTCTCTGCAAACTCTGTTCAAAAACCAAAAGTGTTTGCGAACACGCCTGAAGGCAAACAAGCAGAGATGAACTACAAGCTGGGTACTCAGCTTCCTTACATGTTCATCATCAACCGTCTGGCGCACTACATCAAAGTGCTACAGCGTGAGCAAATCGGTTCTTGGAAAGAGCGTTCTGACCTAGAAATCGAACTGAACAAGTGGATCCGTCAATACGTTTCTGACCAGGAGAACCCGCCAGCGGAAGTTCGTGGTCGCCGTCCACTTCGCGCTGCGAAGGTAGAGGTATCAGACGTAGAAGGCGATCCAGGTTGGTACAAAGTATCGATGTCTGTACGTCCTCACTTCAAGTACATGGGCGCAAGCTTCGACTTGTCTCTAGTTGGTAAACTAGACCAATAACCCATTACTGAAACCATCAAGCAGCCAGTGAAGACTGGCTGCTTTTTTCGTAGGACCGAACATGGAAAAAGGTTATCGTCTTCTAGAACGGATTGAATTGGGTGAGCCAAAAAACTGCTACGAGAAAGTGGTGTCTCACAAGCATCTGATTGAGTCTATTCATTCGCACCTTGCCGACTTATTGAACACACATTCTGGCAACGCCATGATTGATGATGAGTACGGCCTGCCTGATTTCAACGATGTGCTTTCCAATAACACAAACCTCGTTCGCCACATTCAAAAAAACATCACATCAACCATAGAACGCTTTGAGCCCCGACTGCTGAATGTCGAGGTTCATTACCGTGAAGACCACCATAACCCATTACAACTTGGCTTTGGTATTCGCGGCGAAGTTTCCCATAACGGCGGTAAAGTCCCAATGTCGATCGATGTCTACATGGGAACCGACGGCCAATTTAACGTTTAGTAGGTGCCACTTGAGTAACAGTAAATACTTTCAAGATGAACTCACGTATTTGCGCGAGTCGGGTAGTGAGTTTGCCAAATATCACCCGAAGTTAACTCACTTTCTCTCTGAAGGAACCTTCGATCCAGACGTCGAGCGACTGCTTGAAGGTTTTGCTTTTCTGACCGGACGTATCCGTGAAAAGATTGACGACGAACTGCCCGAGCTGACGCAATCTCTGATGACTTTGCTCTGGCCGCATTACATGCGTTCAATTCCGTCTTTATGCATCAGCGAGCTGAAACCACATACGGGAAGTGTTACTGAGAAAACCGTGGTGAAACGTGGCGCGGAGATGGCGAGTGAACAAGTAGAAGGAACGCAGTGTTTGTTCCGCACTTGCTACGATGTGAATCTGTATCCAATCACGATCACTAATATCGAACAAACCAACAGCCGCACCAGTTCAGCGATTGATGTGACGTTATCGACGGAGCATGGCCTTGAGCTGTCTCGTATCGGTTTAGATACGCTGCGCCTACACCTGCATGGTGAGATTCATATCACTCGCACGGTGTTTTTATGGTTATTCCGTTATTTGGATTACGTTGAACTGGATGTCGGTGGCGGCTACAAACATCGTCTTGGTCCAGAATACGTTAAGCCAGTAGGGCATGAAGAAGATGAGGCGCTGCTGCCTTACAGCAAAAACTCCTTCGCAGGTTACCGCTTGCTACAAGAATTCTTCTCTTTGCCAGATAAGTTCATGTTCTTCGACATCAAGGGATTAGAGTGGTTAAAAGGCATTCCGCAACGTAGCACGGTCAAAATCAAATTCCACTTTAAGCGTGCTTTGCCTTCAGAAGTGGTGCTTAAAGATAAACACTTAAGGTTGCACTGCACGCCTGCGGTGAACCTGTTCCAAAAAGACGGTGATCCAATTCGTCTAGAGCATCGCCGTAATGAATATAAAGTTCGCCCTCAAAGCAATACTCAAGAACACTATGAAGTGTATGGGATTGAGCAAGTGGAAAGTTGGAGCAAGGACGAACGCCGCCGTAAACCGTTAATCGAATTTGAGTCGTTTGAGCACCAAATCAACCAACGTGATAAGCGAGAGTTCTACAAATCCAAAGTAGGTGAGCGAGTTAGCGGAAGAGGGTTAGAGCGCTATATCTCATTCCATACTCACAATGGCGACATTGCGGATCTTGGGACTGAAACCGTATTGATGAAACTGCAATGCAGCAACGCGGATTTGGCAGAACGTCTTTCTGTGGGTGACATCACTTACGCGACCCACAAGTCACCAACGTATGCGACGTTTAAAAACATCACTAAGCCAACACAATCGGTAAGCCCTCAGGTGAACGGCGAGCTTCAATGGCAGCTGATTGCTAACATGTCGCTCAACTACTTGTCTTTAGCGAATATCGATGTGTTGAAAGTGTTGCTCTCGACTTACGACTTCCATTCTCGTGTCGATAGACAAGCCCACCGCGCGTCGATTCATCGACTTGATGGCATTATCTCGTCAGAGATGAAACCAATTGACCGCGTATTCCGTGGCGTTTCTGTACGTGGTAACCAATTCAAGTTGGTGACTAACTCTAAGTTCTTCGTGAATGAAGGCGATATGTTCCTTATGGCAACGGTACTGAACGAATTCATCCGTCTGTATTCGAGTGTGAACTCTTTTACTGAACTGGAGGTGTTTGATGAAGCCACTGGCGAAGTGTACAACTGGGCAAGCCTGATTGGACAGCAGACGATTCTATGATTAATACACTTTCTGATAAGTCGAATGAGTTTAGCTTCTACCAAGCGGTGCTTTTGTTGGAGAAACACTACCAACTTGAGCCAAATTCCAATTTTGTCGCGGTCGGTGAGAACAAATACTTCCATCAAGAACGCATTGAGTTCAGTGTGTCGCCAAATCTGTGTTTTCCGAAGAGTGATATGGACTTTATCACTCATATGGAAAGAAACGGGCAGCAGTATTCACGCGTAGAAACGAACTTTCTTGGATTGCATGGTTCTAGCTCACCACTGCCAGCTTCTTATACTGAGAAACTTGCAGGGCGAGACCCAGATGACAATCCGGTAAAAGACTTTTTTGATTTCTTCCATAATCGCTATACCAGTTTGCTATATCGCGTATGGAAGAAATACCGTTACCATGTACAGTATCAAAGTGGTGCGAACGACGCTTTTTCCGGGCGTATACTGCATTTGGCTGGTCTATCCGGCGTAATGCAAGATTGCGACGTCGCTGAGTTAGATCGAGCGAAAATTCTCTCTTACGTGAATCAACTGTCCACACGCACACGTTCTCCTAAGTTGATTTCAGGTATAGTTTCACACTACTTTTCGTTACCTAGTGTCCGTATCGAAGAGTGGGTATATAGGCGTGTTGAAATTGCTGAGAGTCAGCGAAACAAACTAAACCGTTCCAATTGTGTGTTGGGTCAAAGCTTACATTTGGGGCAAAGCATTGCAGACTTAAACGGTAAGTTTAATTTGTGCATCGACAACATTGATTTTGAAACTTTTAAGCAGTTTTCATACGATGGTGAGTTACATAAAACCTTAGTAGGTTTGATGCGTTTTATTTTGCGTGACCCGATGTCTTGGGATCTTAAGTTAACGGTTAACCTCGATACTATCCCTGAAAACCAACTGGGGAATGGGGAAGGGAACCAGTTAGGGCAAACATTTTGGCTTGGTAATCCGGGTGACAAAGACGCTAAGATTCGCCTGATTGGCAGCATCTAATGCTTAGCATATGATGGGGAAAACGCCAGTTACAATAAAGCCGCGAGTTGTTCGCGGCTTTTTCGTCTGTATAGAATATTTGGCGGGAACCAAAAACTTATCGGCTGATTGGTTGATGAAGAACAACCGTCGTGTCGAGCTTCTGAATACCGCTAAAAGATTCAATCTCATTACATAGATGGTGAATAGACTGAAGGTCTGGTGCTTCTATAAGCGCGATAATATCGAAGCTACCACCTACAACGCTTGTCAGTCGTACCTCTGGAATTTCTTTAAGGGCATTTGTTACGTCGTTTTTTTTGCCCTTTTCGCAAGAAATCAGTAGGTAGCTGGCAGCTTTGCGACCTTCATTTTCAACGCGGATTTGTGCAGTGTAGCCTTTTATAATCCCCGTTTTTTCCAATCTATTAATTCTTTCTGCAACAGCAGTACGAGACAAACCGATATTTCGAGATAGATTCGCAATCGACTCTCGCCCGTTAGATAACAGACTGGAAAGTATTTTACGATCTAACTTGTCTAAGCCTTGTAAAGTCATGTTTGAAATCATGTGTTCTGCCTATTCTGGTTTTTATATTGTTATTAAATCGACTCTGGGAGTGTAAAGTTATACAGCTCAGCTAGAGTGAATGGGTTTTTCTGTGTCAAAGGGGTGATACGAAGGCTCAAATCCCTTCCTGACACTTTTATGTCACTGACGAAGCTACCGTTATGAGTGTTTGTCAGGGTCGAATCACCTAGCAATCTGTATATCGCCCACTGACCACTCTTATTTAGAACGTGTTGTTTGCCTTCGTCTGTCACATCTTGGATCGTGATTCTTATATTGAAGTCACCGTTCTGCGGCGGCCACTCCATTTCACGAATTCGGCTCGGACCATGATAGTAGTTGATATCAGTGTCTGAAATTTTCAGACTGGCTCTGATAGCACTCGAATCAAGGTCTAGTACTTTCGCACTGAACGGGATGTAAACACGGTTTGTGCTCTTATTGATTAACGTATCGCGGATAACGTTGTAGTTGCGCAATTGCACCAATAGGGCAGGAGAAAGAGGCATGGTTTCGCCATCTACCTGTTTTGGTGTCCACAAGTTAGTATCGTAAAACGGTGCGAAGTTCTTCTGAATAAACGTGTCTAATAAACCACCTGATGCGAACAACAGCTCGAAGTCTTCAATTGAGATCTCTTCTGTCGCGTTCAGATCAAATGGGTATTTACCAAGCCCTAGCTCTTTAAATTTGGTGTAAATCTCGCTGTACCATTGGGTTTGAATGCCTTTTGCGGACTCAGCAATCATCACTGACCAGCTTTGCTGTACCACATCAAGTAACCAACTACGCACTGGCTCTGGAGACTTCTGCGCGATCTGCTTCAGTTTGATAAGCGGATCCGCTTCTGTACTGTTCATGCGGTGTTGGGCTGCTGCAAGTGCGGCCATTTGTGGATCTGGTGCATCAGCGATGTCTTTCATGTAAGTACGAACACGGCTTAACGCTGCAATGGTTTCATCCCATGGAGTAGGGGAGTTAGGTGTCTCACTGACTTGAAGTTGGTTTAACAAGTGGAAGGCTTGCTCAACACGTTTCATCAGTAAGTAATCTGGCTGTACGGCTTCTTCTACTGCTTCTGAGGCCGTATCTGCAACTTCCGCTAGCTTAGGGTTTACATTGGCAATTAATGCATTCTTTTCACCAACCGGAGAAAACTGGGTGTTCGCGTACACTTGTTTTAATACAGTGGTCATTGGAGAAGACGGACCGGAAATCAGGTCGATTGCATTCGTTAAGTCGCCCACATTGCTGTAGTGCTGTACTTTCAGTTCACTCAGTGCATTACGCCAGTAGTTGATGTAGTCATCGGTGTATTTCTTACGTACCTGTGTCTTAAACGCATCCTGCTCTTGTTTCGTAGGGATCACGTGGTTAGATAAACCAAGAACCCAGTTGTCACTGATCACTTGTTGTGACATCAAATCCACACGAGGGCGATAGAAGGTACTAAAGCCTGTTGAAGTGTAAACCTTATCGATGACCAAGCGGTTATCGTCGAGTGGTTCGTTGAAAACGTTATTGAATTCGAAGCCAACCGCGCGTTGAAGATCGAGCGTACCAAGGTCGATGGCATCTGCTTGGTTCAATATACCAGCATAAACAAGATCTACGTTAGAGTGAGCAAGCAATGAGCGTCGAGTAGCGCGAACAATGTCCATGTTGATGTCGACAGGGGCAAACTGGGTACGGAAATAAGCATCCAAGTAACGCATTGCCTGATTCACAACATCTGGTTTGTCACTCAAATCGTTCAGTGTTTGTAGCGTCTGACGACGTAGGAATTGAATATCGCGCTTGGATGGATCATTCAGCATTAAGTAGCCTTTGAGTAAAGGCAGTGTCGCAGTAATGTCGTGCTGATTATGAGTCAGTTCCAGACGGTAGCCTTTCTCAACAACTGGCATGAGCTGTTGTGAGACTTCTTTGAGCAGTGCTTCGTAGGCCAGTCTTGTCGTTTGGTCCAAGCGGCTGATGTTCAAAGGTAGTACTTCTTCATCAAGCGCACGAGAACCTTCTAACCATGCGCTGTATGAAGGTTGAATTGCACGAGTCGCACTCACTAATAGCTGATTAAAGCTTGCTTCTTGTTCTACCTGCCCTTTGTCGTCAATGCCGAGCAGTTGGTTAATCACACGTAAGTTGCTATCTAGTGTTGTGACAAAGAAATAGCCGCCGCCAGCTAATAGAATAACTGATGCCAGCATAGCTAAATGGCTTTGGCGCTGAATCAAGCGCAGATACGTTTTGTTTTCTCCCGCAAAGTCGCTCTCCGGTAAGATCTGAGAATCAATCAAGAAACGAGAGAAGTAAGGGGTTTCTGTAAGTTGTGTGTGCTCAGAAGCAATGATCGGCAAATTGAAGTAATTGCTGCAGCTTTTCGCCAACAAGTTGTACTTACGACCGCCTTGCAAGCTAGAACAGAAGAAGATCTCACGAATATCGAGAGAGTAAACACCACTGTTTGCATCACAAAGGCGTTCAAGTACATAACTAATTTCTGCTTGGCAAAGTTCAAACTGTTTTGGGAAAGCAAGAATGGCTTGTTTTTCGTCGATATCCGCTGAGTTTGCGGATGCGTCTAACGCATTCGTTTCCAGCACTTTCACTAAGTTACGGAATCCGTCACGATAGTACTCAGTGATTACGCCTTTCGCTTCTTTTAAAGGAATGGAAAGAAACTCTACTCGAGTCTTAAGAGAGCTGAAATGAACGTATTCTTTGAAACCATCTAGCTTATCAAGCTTAGACATCATCATGTAAACAGGCAGTGCTGAAGACGTTTTCTCGCTGATAGAGCTTAGTCTCTGCAACAGGGCAGTAATCGTGTAGTCTTTTTGTTCTGATTCTGAAACGATCATGAATTCAAAGTCTGTAAAGAATAGACATCCAGAAAATGGTTTTCTTGGGCGATGACGAATAACTTCATCAACGAATGTATTCCACAGTGATGCGTCGCTACTGGATACCTCTTGAAATACGAGGCGTTGGTCTGGTTTGACATAAACGGCACTGTCAGACTCATACCATTCAAAGAAGTCATTTTTTGCCGTACGAGAACGGTCCATCGGTTTAATCGCACTGGAGTTAAACAAAAATTGGCGTCGTCCAGAACCTTTATTACCAATCATTAGATAAATTGGCTTTTTTCCAGCGTTAGAAAGAAGAGGGCGAATCACCATTGAAAGCGCCTCTTCTTCGGTTTCTAAACGTTGTGCTTTTGAGTTGTTCTTTTTCTTAAGCCACAGTGAAAACTGGAATATAAGATAAAAGGTAGCAATGACTCCTAGACCAATCCATAGATAAAGCTTATCTGCATCTTCGAGTAAGAATAAATATACTGCTGCAAATATTACAGCCAAGATTAAAGCCACTATGGTAGAAACCACGATCGGGTTTCTTAGTATTTTTTGTTTGAACATAAGCCTATAACTTCTTTACTTGTATTGTTATTTATTGTCGTTTGACGCAGTTTTTAACTGATTAATCTTATATAGGTAGGTGTTCAGTAAAAGGAGGGAGCGCTCAATTTCCTTTTGCTGCGCATTTTTTTCTGCAAACTCTATTCGACCCAGAAGGGGAAATAGCGAATTGCTATACTCATACGCCTTCTTAGAGTCTTTATCTGAATTCTGATTAGCGACATTAGCGAATACCGTCCTAGCATAGGTAAAGCGTTTGTATATGACATCGAATTCATTTTCGAAACGAGAACGTTGATCTAAAAAATTCTCACGAAGTTGTTGAGCCGAAGATGAGTCAGGGTAGATTTCCGTCAATTCATGAGTGAGCTCATCAATCGTATTTACTCTGCTTACTTTTACAGGATCGAGCGTCCAATCCGTCATCAACGTATCTAATCGTTCTATCGTTGCTGAACGTAAAGAGAGGGAGTGATCTTTGTTTTCAACGCTAAATGAGCCGACGATGTTCGTCAGCTCTGTCAAAGAGGCATGCTCAATCTCAACTTTTAGTGTCTGAAACTGATGTTGCTTATAAATAAAGTGAGAAGCCAAAGCCGCACCCAGTAGTCCAACCACGGAGAGCAGCACAACGCGGCTTGATTTGGATGTTTCAGGCTCTTGAGCTGGTGGTATATGTTTCGCATTGGTCTTCGGTGGTGGTGCGATATCAACTTTAATTCCAGTGACTGGTTTAGGCGGCTCTGGCTTAGTTTGCTTCGCTTCTAATGCCATGACTTCTTTGGCTTTCGCTTCCTTAATCTCTTCAATCCATTGATTCAAGATACGACGAATACGACCAAAAGATGGAGCCTTAATGCCATAGTGAAGACGCAACTCTTCCTCGATGCGTAAACATAATTGATGTGCCGCTTCGATGAGAGGAAGTTCTTCTGGTAAAACTCGTTGTTTTTTGATTCGTTTCTCGGTGTATTCAACCATCCATTCGATGGCACTGATACGAGCATTAGCCTTTGCGTGTTCAGGGTAGGCGGTGTACCAATACACGACACACAAATCAAGCAACGAGTTCAAACCCTCAACTAAGCCTTTTAAGCCATCGTTGTGGGTGGCGGCTACCGTAAAGTAACAGCTACATCGAAAGTCTTTACCTTGAGTGCTAAGAATCTTCTTTGACAGAGTCTGAACAGTCTTCCATGAGACTCTTCCGGTTACTTTATTTAAGTTATTTATTTGACGCTTTATTTCGTCAAAATCATCTAAGCCATTAGGATTTGATCCACTAGGGTTACTTTCATCGATCGGTCTTCGAGTGAAGTCGCTGAAAAACATATTTTTTTAATTCCAACTGATTATATGGAAGGCAGAAGTTGACCATTTAATTATAAATGCACTGCTATCATCTTTTTTTGAGGGATTTTATAGGCAAAAGAAAGAATTTGAATCTTAAATAATATCTAAATCAATATAAATTAACTTAGTGTGACGTTCCTTCACAAAAAAAAGTCGGTTATGTTGATTTGTTTGGTATTAGCTTTAGTGATGTATATTCCAATTGTTGAGACAAAAAATGAAATTAATGGATTTCCTAATATTAAGCGTAGTTATGAGAAAAGTTATTTTTTTGAATTAAGATCAAATTATTAAAATTAAGACAATGTCGGTCTCGAAAGTGTCTCAATATCGAAAACTAATCATTTGTTTAACATTTCTGAATCTAGATGATAGTGGGTTTTCTAATTAAGAGCGCGCTAATTTAGTTGTTTTGATTGTGACCACAATATCTGTACAAATAACCTTTGCCGATTTTATGAATATATCAGTAGTTATATTGCTTTTATTTATAGGTAATTTGCCTTATTTAATGGGGCTATTTTTAACCATATTGAAAAAGAAAAGAGACTTGATATCTTTCGTCCCTGAATATTATTACTAGGTTTTCCAAGAGGGATGAAATGCTAAAACCAAGTCAAGTTGGGCTAATCTCAGCCATGTGTTTGTTCTCTACTTTTGCTGTCGCGAAAGGTGAGCGGTATGGTGGCTCGGTCAGTATGCTTACGATTGAGAGCATTGACTATGACGAAGGTTCTAGCGGAGACGTAGATACGTTGCGGTATGGTCTTGTGCACACACGTCCGATCGACGAAAACAACAACCGCTGGCGCTGGTGGCTTGGTCTTAATTACCTTACAGAGGATGTTGACGCTCCTTCAAATGGGATTTACCAAGAGGTCACAAACTATGAGCTTCGTGTCGTTCCTCAATACGCACTGAGCTCTTGGAGTATCTTTACTCCATACGTTGGCGCCGGGCTTTCTCTTGGTTACTCGCAGTATTCGAATCGCTGGAAAGTAGACTCGGATGGCTTTCGTTACGAAAGTATTGATGACATCGACCAATTCGAACTTGGTGCAGTTGTTACTCTCGGCACTGCAATCAAACTGGGCAGTAACCCAGATGCACATATTCAGATTATTCCTCAAGCTTCCTACATTCTTCCGGTAGTCAATGACGGAGTTGGTGGGGTAGAGCTTTCTGTCTCTTTACTATTTTAAGGTTTAGCAATGCAAACACATCAGCTAGTCCTATTCATTTCAAAGTGCCCGGAGGAATATACGGGCGCTAAGCATATTGAAATGCCCGAAGGTGGTGGCTCAGTAGGGCGTGCGCCAAGTTGTACACTGCCTTTAACTGACCATAATCGTTTTATCTCCGGGACCCACTGCCTTATTAGTGTTTACGGCGACACATATTACATCAGTGATGTGTCAACCAATGGCACTATGGTAAACGGCAATAAGATTCTTAAAAACCAACCAGTTTCGATTGTCGACGGTGACGTGGTATCCCTTGGCCAGTACGAAATTGGTGTTTCTTTAGAGCATGTTTCAGCGGCTCAAGATATTGCTGCCGATATTGCTCCAGAACGTGTCTCAAATGATCCGCTAGTTAATTTGGGTGAGGCTGTCGTTGAGGAAGACGAAAAAGTCGGCGCGTTAGAAGACCTGTTCATGGAAACGAAACAGGACGATGTGGACAGCGATGATCCTATTGCACATCTTAAGTTTTCGATGCAGCGTGAAGATGACCATCTTATCCGTGATGTCGAAAAGCCTGAGGCCGTGCAAACTAAGCCAATCGAAAACACAAGACAAGTTGTGGATGATAGTTTCAGTATCCACTCTGAATTCGATATTCCGAACCTAATTCCAGAAGATTGGTTGGCTGGAACCGCCACGAGTAATGCATCTGTTGAACCAGAAACACAGCCTCGTCGAGAAAACAGTTTTATTCCTGAAGATTTTGTGAATTCAGAGAGAACAGACAACTCTGAAGCGTTTATCTCTCAAGCTGAGAAAGTACAACCTGAAGTACACCAATCTCGCCCACAACAATTTGAACAACCAACTCCACCACCAGTCCAACAGTCGGTACAAAAAACAGAACCTGTTGGTCAGAAATGGGAGGAGGTAACACAAGCCTTTATTCCTTCGACGCAATCTGCTCAGCAAGAATCAAAAGTTACAGAAACGAAAGTGGGCTTTGTTAGCAATGAATCGTTGAACCCAGAGAAAGAAGGCGCTTCCTCTGACATTAGTAAAGCCTTCTACGAAGGTTTAGGGATCAGTAATCCAGATTTGATCAGCGACGAAGCCTTGCTGTTTAAGCAAATGGGAACGTGTCTTCGTCTGTGTATCGACAATTTGCAAAAAGACCTTCATGAGGTGGAATCACTTAAAGGTGAACAGGGATTAACTGAAGCGGATTCGAATCTTGCGGAACTGATGTTGACGCTAAACAGCCAGAACCTTCTATCTCCTAACGAATTGGTAGAGCAAATGTTGGATGAGCTCAACGACCATCAAATTATTTTTAATAAGGCACTCAATGAGTTGCTGATCGAGCAGTCAGAGACGAATGACCCTGTCACGTTTGCAAGCGATGTGGCAAGTAAATCTATGTTCACCACTAAATCAAAGTTGTGGGGTGAATATGTGGAGTTTTACGCCAATAACCGTCGCCAGATGAATGAGATGTCATTGAAAGGTCTGATCAAGAAAAACTACACCAAAGCGATTAAGGGAAGTCATGCGTAGTATTGCGATGTTGCTCGGATGTGCTTTGCTATCCGGTTGTTCCATGTGGGACCAATTTAAAGAATCAACGGGAATTACACCCGAAACGTCCTCAGTCGAATTAGTGATTGAGGCATCTTCTGTGCTTAATGTTCGTGAAGGTGGTCAATCCTCCCCAGTTATTTTGCGTGTTCATGAACTGACATCACCAGTGCTATTTCGCAGCTTAGATTTCTTCGCACTGTTTGAAAACGACAAAGCGTCGTTAGGCGATGAATACATCAAACGTTACGAATACCAAATGCAACCGGGTGACAAAATCCATGAATTTTTGGAGCTTGACCCTGCCACTCGCGCTGTCGGATTTTCGGTAGCGTTTCGCGATATTGATGGCTCTTCTTGGCGCAAAGTTGAAGTGATTGAAGAGAAGAGCGAGTACTACATCAAACTTAAGTTAGAAGGCAGTGAGTTAATTTCTGACAACACTCGCGGCATTGAACAAGTTTACTTTTAAGGAATAAAATCATGTCTTTATACAATCCAGTTGTTTGGCAAGATGGAATGTTCATGAAGCCGCAGCACTTTCAGCAACTCGATCGTTCGCAAAGTAAACTGTCGAGTATGTTGAGCGCTAATGCATCGCCTTTGCATTGGGGAATTAAGCGTTTAGAGATTAACTCTCAGCTGTTAGCGCTGGGCAAAATTGGTATTACCCGCGCTGAAGGCATTCTTCAAGACCGAACGCCTTTTGACCTGCCGCTGCTCGCTGAACTACCAGAAGTAAAAGATGTCGATCCTTCAATTGCCGATAAAGTGGTTTATCTTTGTTGTCCATTACCCTCTGAGCGTTCTGAACTATTCGGCACTAAGAAAGACGGTGCTCGTTATACGATGGAATCGCAAGAAGCAGTCGACGCTTGTTATGATTCGGAAGACATGGCAAACATCGTGGTCGGTAAGCTTAACTTTTGCTTGATGTATGACCATGAAGACAAGAGTGCGTACACATCTATTCCAATTCTAAAGATCTCAGAAGTGAAGCCAGATGGCAGTGTCATCTTAGATGATAGCTTTATTCCGACTTGTATTGATATTCATGCTTCAACTGTACTGAACAAGTTCGCAACCGAGTTTGCCTCTATGTTGAAACATCGCGCAGAGTCTATCGTTCAGCGTTTAGGTGTTGTTGACCAGCAAGGTGTATCTTCAGTTTCTGATTTTATGCTGCTTCAAGCTCTCAACCGATATGAACCATTGTTTTGGCATTTCGCCAGTGCAGAAGGTATTCACCCTGAGTCGTTTTATCGCATTCTTCTTCAAGCAGAAGGCGAGCTTTCAACCTTGTGTTCTGCATCTCGTCGACCAGTCGAGTTCACTAAGTACAACCATGGCGACTTAACCAGTTGTCTATCGCGTACGCTTGATAGCGCAAAAATGACGTTAAGTGTGATGTCAGAGCAACGCGCAATCCCACTGACGTTGAAAGACCAAAACTACGGTATTAGAACTGCAGCGATTCCAGACAGTAAGATCATCGACACAACGACCTTTATCCTTGCGGTTAAAGCAGATGTTACTTTGGATGTTCTTCACACCCAGTTTGTTAGCCAAACGAAGATCGGTTCTATCGACAACATTCGTGACTTGATCAATCTGCAACTGCCAGGTATCGAGATAAAACCAATGCCAGTTGTGCCTCGTGCGTTGCCTTACCACGCTGGCTACACCTACTTCGAACTGGATAAGACAGGCGAAGAGTGGGTGGCACTGAAAAACACTGCTGCGATAGCGGTTCACGTAGCCGGCGACTTTGCTAACTTGTCGTTGCAACTATGGGCTGTTCGTCTATGAGTTATGCAGAAACCGATGTCACCGTAGTCTTATTCCAACCAGAGCCTGGCAAACCGATGGAGGTGATGCCAGCGCCTGACTTGTCTCGTAATATCGCGGTACAAGACCTAAACATCGAAAACATGGGCATCAACCCTTTGGTCGATCAGTTCTCATGGTTGATAGCCAGTTTGTCTTGTATGTCGTCGATTCCTTGGCTTGATGACCCAATGCCGTTTCGTGAACAAGTGGCTCGCGAGATAAGAAAAGGTGAACGTAAGCTCAATGAAATGGAATTGGATCGCGCATCCATTTTGGTCATCCGATACTGTTTGTGTGCTGCGATTGATGAATCGGTTTGCCGACAAGAGTGGGGCGCTAATAGCCATTGGAGCCAGAACAGTTTGTTGTCAGAGTTCCACAACGAAACATCTGGCGGTGATAAGTTCTTCGTTATTCTCGAGCGTTTAAAAGCAGACCCACGCAAGTATCGTCACGTTATCGAGTTTCTGTATTTGCTGCTTCAACTTGGCTTTCAGGGCAAATACGGCCGTGAAGAACGCGGAAACGAAAAACTCGCAGAAATCGGCAATACCATTTATCGCTTAGTACGTGACGAACGTTTGGCAGAGCAAGAGAAAGTCTCTCTCGTTAACCTTAAGGCTAAATACCTCAAGAAACCGTTAAAAAGGGTGATTTCACCCAAACTGATTTTAGGCATCAGTGCGATAACCTTCGCGATCATGTATGCCGCGACCTACATCGTTATAGATTTAAAGTTCCAGCAATTGCTTGAAGTGTATCGATAAACAGAAGATCTCGAAATGAGATCTTCTGCCAGTTTTAAGCTTTGTCGTGAATTTCACTAGCGGTTTAGTGAAATTCACTAGTCATTTAGAGAGATTGCAATATGCGATCTCTTTTATTATTCAATCAACAAAATTCAAATGGATTGGTTATGGGCGTAACAGTTGGTGCAAATGGACTTTCGATAGTTCATAAAGGCTCAGGTGGTGAAGCGAATGCAACGCTCCCAGATGTTTGTTTAACGAAGGTCGGCAAGCCGATCGTTCCTATCCCTTATGGCAACAATGCTAAATCAGCAGACCTTGCTGGTGGCACAACGACTATCTCTATGGACGGTGGCAACAGTGTCGCAATCAAAGGCAGTACATTCTCAAAAAGTACCGGTGATGCGGGCGGCGACAAAAAAGGCGTTGCATCTGGCACCATAGAAGCCGAAGCAAAATTCATTTCAGCCTCACCAACGGTTAAGTTTGAAGGCAAGGGCGTATGTCGCCTATCCGATCAAATGACCATGAACAAAGCCAATACCATGTGTTTGGGTGGCGCTCAAAATCCATCGGTTTCTGTTACGGAAGATCAGGAAGGGACGTATACGGTTGTTGTTAAGGTAACTTACGATGATGGTGAAGGTTTTCAAGCCCCTTATAAGTTGACGGACTCTTCAGGTTCTGTGTTTGAAGGTATCCTCGATACAAAGGGTTCAGCAACGATCTCCGGTATTTCTAAGGGCATATTTGAGATTGAGTATGGAGAGGATATTAGAGACTTTAAACCAGATGAAAAGTACATTAACGAAAACCCATTTTATAAAAATAGTTTTGATCCTCATTTGTTGATCGAACAGACCAAAATAGGAGAAGTTGGTTTTTGGGAAGCCACCAGAAATCAGGCTTCGACTGTAAGAGGTTGGTTATGGGGTGTCATTGTAGGGGACTTTAATAAAGATCCTACAACTGGTCAGATAATGTTAAATACAATGCTGGGAGTAATTCCCGGTATTGACCAAGTGCTAGATGCCAGGGATATAACAGCAAACATTCTATTTTTGACGGAAGAAGAAAACCAAAACAACGCAGATGCGTGGTTAGATCTCGCATTATCGGGTATTGGTGCAGTACCGACGATAGGTTCTGTCATGAAAGGCGTCGGTAAAGCAGTAAAGCACGATAAGTCTAGAGATGACCTTTTCGCAATGCTTCGGGAGTATGGTAAAGGTGATGTTGAGAAGTTTATCTTGAATCTTGATTGGAACGCCATCAAGTTCGAAGTCCTTCAAATTATTTCCGAAACAATTTTTAGTTTTACTGAAGTTCTTGATGAATTGGCGAAAAAAGCTTCGCTATTTGGTTACAACGAGTATGCAACTGAAATTATCAATTTCAAAGTTCAAGTTGAAACTGTTGAAAAGCAAGCCCAGCAGCACATACCTGATGCTCTAATGTTTTTGAAAGACAAGGTTGATCTCAGCTTAAAAAGAGGAAAAAACAAATCCAATGCTGGGTCTCACTCTAGTAAAGGAAGTGCGGAGTCTCCACAACATGATGAAAAAGTAAGTCAAGATAAGAAAAATAAGAAGCCTGATGAGTGTTGGCTCTGCGATAAAAAGGTAGGAAAGAAAAAACAAGGTGATTCCGCTGCTAATTATTGCAAAGAGAAAGGCTTTAAAGGGAAGTACTATAAAAAAAGTGACAGTGAATTTGGATTCGTAAAACGAGGAACAAAAAAGAACAAACAATATCCTTGGGTCTTTTTGAAAGAGCAAAATGGAAGACTTAGTTCCTCTCCTTATATACATCCGTTATATGCCAGATGCTATGACTTAGCGCCTGATGGGAGAGCTTACAAAAGACCACAACATCTTTGGGATAAGGGAGAGGCGAAACGACAGTTCATTCAAGCACAGTTAGCTGGTGTTATAGAGCAGGGACAAAAGTTTTCTGTAGGGAGTATATTAGCTGCTCATCATATAATTACCGTAGATGAAATGAAAAATAATTCGCTATTGTATAAAAAATTACCTGCTCTCGGCTATGAGCTAAATGATTGGCACAATATTGTTGTCCTTCCGACTATTCCAGAATTAGCATGTTTTTATGAACTACCTTTGCATAGTGGTCCGCATCCTAGTCCTTACACAATAAACGTGAAAACGCAGTTGAAATTGGTCTCAGATGCTATCCATGCGTCGTACTATTGTGATAAGGCGGCAGCAAAAGATATATGTGATGAACTAATAGATATTAGTAATGATATATATGAAGATATAATTACATTTAGTCGAAACGGCGCATTGAATGATAAATTTCATGATACTTATGATAGTGGTGGGAAAGGGTGTTGTAATCAATTAACTCATGCATCAATAACTGCACAAAGCGAAACATGCATTCACAGATTGAATTCTAGGAAAAACATAGAGTTACATCACGACTTCAGAGTGACTCGAAATGGAAAACTCAAACGTATTACTTACAAAGGTAAAGTTGCATCAAAGCTAGGTGTTTAGGTATGAAATACTATTTATTATTTGGGAAATTCGAAAAAGGTGAAGGCTCGTTTTCTGAACAAGAGCCTCAGCAATTAGATTCTTACACAGCTCAATTTAAGTTATTAACTCATAAACCCGTGTTAACGGTAGACGAGACTTATGAAGAGAGAGGCATGTCTGATTTTTTAAAAATTGCACTCGGATATTTAGCTAGTAGTAAAGTTCAAGAAGTATTTGAAATGAATGGCTTTAAAGGTATTCAGTTCATTCCGGTAGAAGTTCACAATGAAGGTGTAGAGTCTAGTTTCTCGTTTATGAATTACGTTGCTAGCTACGATTTACTTGAGCCCAATGCATCGAAAGCGAAGAGGTTTAAAAGTATTTACGGTGGATATGGTAGAGTTTCTGATGTTTTGATAGATAAGAGTAAGTTTCTCGAAGCAGAAATAAAACATGACTGTTTTACTTTATCAAATTATAAGTTAGCTTGTTTCATAAGTGAGGACG
Organism: Vibrio sp. B1ASS3; assembly: GCF_905175355.1. Classification (NCBI taxonomy): domain Bacteria; kingdom Pseudomonadati; phylum Pseudomonadota; class Gammaproteobacteria; order Vibrionales; family Vibrionaceae; genus Vibrio; species Vibrio sp. B1ASS3. Next base: position 1,223,664 of record NZ_HG992743.1, on the reverse strand, counting down.
TAAAGACAGCTTTAGAAGCTAAAAGAGTAACGGGTATTGAATTTGTTCCTATGGAGTTTGCATGATAGAGCAAAAGTTTCAGCAAGAAGGTATGTTTCAGGAGACTGACTCGAAGTCATTATTTCCTAAAATAGCTGATTTAGTCTTAGTTTTTTTCCCTTCTCCTGGAATCTTTGTTCGGGATACTGTGAACGTTCCAAATACATTCTATGCACAAATGGCTGCATATTATGAGAAAAGTGGCGAAGTGTTCGAAAATATGTATGTTTTTTTACCTGCTGTTCTTCAAAGTCAGTATGACGCTGGTAATGCTAGTCACGGTATTGTCTATGGAGAGGGCGTTTTAAGGTTTTCACCTGATTTGGCTGAGGCTTTGTCAAAACAATCTCTTACAACAATAGAGCATCGATTCGGCTAGCAACATAGCGAGTGCACTAAAGTGCATTCGCTTTTTATTGCTAGGTTATTAAAATGAATTATTACTTAATGTTTGAAAAGTTCGAATCAGGCGAAGGGACGTTTACTGTCAAAAGCCCATGGAACTCTGTACTTCAATACTACCAACCTCAATTTAAGTACTTAAAAAATAAGCCAACAGTTTATTTGAACACGCAGTATGACGAAAAAGGAGTATCTGATTTTTTAAAAGTTCCCATAGGAATGTTGGCAAGTAAAAAAGTACAACAAGTTTTTTTGATAAAGGGTTTAGAGGTATACAGTTCATCCCTGTCGACGTAAAAAATGATAATGTCTTAACTGAGTTTGCTTTCATTAATGTGACGGCTCATTATGATCTACTCGATCCTGATGCCTCTGAGGCAGAGGATTTCAGTAAAACACTGGGCGGATATTCTAGTGTTTTGGAAGAGATTCTAGACTTAGATAAATTTAAATCAGCGAATATCGAGCATGATTGCTTCACCTTATCAACTTATAAAGACCCTTACTATGTAAGTGAGCGTGTTAAGGTCGCGCTTGAGGCTGAAGGTGTTACTGGTATTGAATTCATTCCTATGGAGTTTGCATGATAGAGCAGAAATATAAGCAAAATGGTATGTTTCAGGAAACCATCTCGAGTTCACTGTTCCCTAAAGTTGCTGATTTAGTTCTCGTTTTCTTCCCAACACCTGGAGTGTTTGTTAGGGATACTTTAAAGGTGCCTTCCGATTTTTGTTCGCAAACTGTACTTTCTTATGAAGCAAATGGCGAAGGTTTTGAAAACATGTATGTTTTTTTACCTGCTGTTCTCCAAAGCCAATATGATACTGGGCATGATAGCTACGGTATTGTTTATGAAGAAGGCGTCTTAAGGTTTTCACCTGATTTGGCAGAGGAATTGTCTAAACAATCCCCAACAATAATAGAGCATCGTTTCGGTTAGCAGCATAGCGAGTGCGAAGTAATGCGCTCGCTTATTATCCTTAAATAGTAAGCAATAATATTGCGGTCTTTACTTTCACTATCTGATGATGCATTAATTTGCTGTAAACCAATAACTATGATGCATAGACAGTTAAGCTCGTGAGCTATTTTCCAGGTAAGTCATATACAATAAGCGCCTTTAGGCGCTTTTTTACTCTCTACCCCCAACACCGACCATCTGGCACATCAATTAATCGTCTCGACAAAAATAACTCAGCGTAATTGGCGTTGGTTTAAAATGAACCACATTAGGGCAAATGGTACACTGTACTCATATAGATACACTGTAATTTAACGTTTGAACCTCTTCCCCCAGATACCATTTTTTGCGTTCAAACGTTGAGAAATACCCCTATGCGTTTGTCGTTAAACCTCGTGATTGCATCCATGTTCGGAGCTGTTGCTCCTGCCTCTGCTAACTATGATCTAGATTCTTTACTAGAAATGCCATTGTGCTCCTTGGCTGAAACCAAGGTTGTTTCGGCCACTCGAACCTCGCAATCCCTCGCAGATACACCCGCGTCTGTATATGTCATTACCGCAAAAGAGATTAAACGCTCTGGTGCGCGTTCTGTGGCTGATGCGTTATCTTTGGCACCCGGACTGCATGTTGCGAAATACTCCAATTACGATTGGGGTGTAACCGTGCGTGGCAAAAATGAAACCTTGAACAATAAAATGCTGGTCATGGTTGATGGTCGTAGTGTGTTTAACCCGATGTCTTCTGGTGTGGATTGGGATTTAATCCCCGTCAGTATGGACAACATAGCTCAGATCGAAATTGTACTCGGTCCAGTTGGCACAGTATGGGGCGGCAACGCCGTAACCGGTGTTATTAACGTCATCACAAAAGAAGCAGACGGTGCGGCAAAAGGGAAGGTGTCAGCCAGTTTCGGAAACTACGATTACAGTGAATATCAGCTCCATCATGCGGGCTCTGCTGGTGAATACGCAAACTACAGTCTTTACGGCGAGTTCGTTGATCACATGCCGTGGACCAGCGATGAAGCACGTGTACAGCCGTTTCAGCATTTCAATGTGTATAACGAGCGCTTCGGTGGTCGTTTGGATTATCAGAAACATGAACATACATTGAGTGTTCAGGGCGGTGGCATTCGTTCCCGTGAAGATTACAACTGGGGTAACTTCCAACCGCATTTCATCATGCCTGGTGCAGAGCCCATGCGTTCTTTTGAAACCGAAATGACGATGCAAGAGTACTTCGTTGGTGGCCATCATATTTTTGATCGCGCCAATGGTGACAGCTGGGAAAACGAAGTTTGGTTTACCTACAGCTCTAACGACAGTACTCATGCTAATGCCCAGTTTTTCAGAACCGATCTTGATTCACATTACACTTTCTCTGATTTATGGGGTACCGAGTTAACCCTTGGTGGCAACGTACGCCTGATTGACGAGCAATTTGGCACCTTTTCAAAGCGTGATGAGGTGACAATGCCTTATTTACGTGTAGCGGAAGACCCTGATTTTCTTAACCAGTCTTATGGCTTGTACATGAACTGGAATATTTCCGTCATGGACAAGACCAAGTTAACGTTGGGCAACCGTTGGCAATACAATAACCTGACTCACGATATCGATCCGCAACCGCAAGTTCGCTTGAGTTATGAACTTGCAAGCAACCAAAGAATTTGGGCAGGTTGGGGGAAAACGATAGTGACGCCGTCACGCCTTGAGTTGAGTACTTACCTGCGTGAAAACCAATACATGCAGAACGTAATGTTCAGCGATAACAACTATTACGATTACTACTACAGTACGTTGCTTAAAGGCAATGAAGATCTGGATGTCGAGTCTGTATCTACGTATGAACTTGGTTATCGTTTTTGGGATGCACACCGTTTGCAATTCAGCATCGGTGCCTTTTACACCCGACATGAAAACATTCGCGTTTATAAAACTGAATCTGCGACTCAAAACATTATCGCGGAGGGCTCATCTCCGGGAACTATTGGCACTGTGGTGGAGCAATATACATCTAAGCTGATTGACCCGATATGGAGCGAAAGCTTTGGTGGAGAGGTCGCAGTCAAATGGCAACCCCGCGATGATCTCCAAATCAACGCAAACTACAGCTATAAGCGAATTGTTGGTCATTGTGAAGGTGCCATCTGCTCGAATAATGATGCTGTAAAACGAATGATTGAAAATGAGCCAAACCACTTTGTGAATGCACAAGTAATGTGGGACATCACACCGCAATGGTGGGTAAGTGTCAGTGGTCAATATGTTTCTGAATCGGAACTGCATGAAGATTACGAGTCCGCATTGAATCCAGTGTCTGTTGCCAATAAAGACTACAACTGGCCTGAAGTCGTTTCCTTTGATGCATCTCTAAGCTGGCAGTACAACGATTGTATGCCAGAGATTACCGCGTCGGTCGAGAACTTAGGGGCTGACCAAAGCAAAGAGTTTCCTAACAATTACAACTCTTTTGCTAATGGCACACAGTATTGGTTGACGCTAGATTGGGATTACGCCAGATGGTGAGACGATTCGAGAAGAGTTCGGCCTTTAAATGGGGCATAACCTTATGGGCACTATTGAGTGCGACGTTCGCGTTCGGCCAGTATGACGATGCCGATTTGAAAGCGGTCTACTTGTACCGATTTGCTTTACTCGCCGATTGGGGGGCAACAGGCAAGTCTATTGCGCCTGTAGAATATTGTGTGTCTGAGGGTGACTCCGTCGCTGAGCATTTAAAACGCATTGTTGCTCGCAAGCCTCAGCTCTCTCGTTACTATGACCTGTCGAGCGATGTAAAGCCGAGTACTTGCCATATTCTTTATATTCCACAAGCGAAGTCTTCCCAGATTGAAACGCTGAGAGAAACTTATCCTCATTCGTTGTTAATCAGCAATGGTGAACAGTTTGTTTTGATGGGAGGAATGGTTGCATTTGTGAAAGTGAATAACCGCATCCGCCCTATGGTATCGCGCGACCATGTGGCACCCACTCAAGTACAGCTTCGGGCACAGTTGCTCAGTATATCGATTCTAGTCGAAGATGGGGTGGTGCCATGATTCGCTCCCGTCTCGCTCGATTGCCACTGCGTCACAAAATGATGCTTCCAACTTGGCTTATGATTACTCTCATAGTTATAGGTCTTGGTACGCTTGCCATTCAATACTTAGTCCTAGCCCAAGAAAGCGCGTTAGAGCGTCGTACCAATATTCTTGGTCAGGGGGTTGCGAATACACTTCAAGCAGCATTGATGTTTGACGATTCATACACCGCGAAAGAACAACTGATTAACTTGAGTTTTGATCCTGATGTGATTTCAGCGCTGGTGGTGAATCAATATGATAAAACCATCGCATCTATTGAAGATCTACCAAAAGGCTGTGAATGGCAAAGCCGTACCTTGAAATGCTCGCACCTTAATGTCGTGATGCGTCATTATGATGTGGTCTTAGGTGATGAAAAGCTTGGCGCGTTAGAGATCTGGGTATCGTTAGAAAACTTACTCATCAATGAGCGCAAAATGTGGTTATCGCTTGGCGTTATCGTGATGCTGCTGTCTATGTGTGCATGGGCGTTGGCGAAGCTGCTGCACTCACTTATTTCGTTGCCGCTTTTGTCTCTGCATCGCTCAATAGAGCATATGAGTAAAGTCGGGGTGATTCGTAAAGCTCTGCCTGTTTACCACCAGGATGAAGTAGGGAAGCTGACAGAGTGCTTTAATGAAATGACCATGAGCTTGGCAGAGCGTGAGTCTCAGGTCGCACAGGTTTTAAAACGCGTTGAGGACAAAAACCGTTATATACACAGTGCGCTCGATGCAATGCAGCGTTGCGTCCTGGTGGTTTCTTCGAGTCATAGGGTGACGTACTTTAACCCGATTGCGTCTAAAGAATTACGAGGCATGGAGGTTAACTCTGAAATCAGACGTTTGCTCGTGAGCCGCTTTGAGCCTCTGTCAAAAATTGAGCGTGTGATGTTTGCCATCGACACGCACACCACCGTAAAAGGTGTTGAAGTTCGCAGTTTGGATAAGACCAAACGTTATCTCATCTCTTGTAATCCAATGGACACGGAAAAGAGCAGTCTGATTCAGTTGCAAGATATCACGGAGCAAACGCTTTCCGAGCAGCGACGAAAGTTGTTGGATCTGATGTTCGATCAAAACCAAGACGCAATCTTAGTGCTTAATCGAGCATTAGCCACTCAAACTCAAAACCACGCCGCGACACAGTGGTTTGGTGAAGTAGATGCGTTAAAAACGTTAGAGCTGTTGTCGCCTTTTGAAGTAACAAAGGCCGTCAAACTGCGATTGCTCAAAACTGGGCACTACAAGACGCACGTAGAGCTCAAAAACCAACAAGGGCGGGTGATGCCTTGTGAGTTGAAAGTACGTGTATTGAAGAGTGAAGCGGGCCGAGCAGAAGCCTTTGTGGTTTCCTTTACTGATCTCACCATTGATATTGAATTGAAGCGTTTGAACTACCAAGCGAATCATGACCCGCTTACTGGGCTTGCAAACCGCTCTAAAGCAATGCGCCGTCTGCAAGAAAAGCACGATATCGGTGCTTCTCAGCATATCTTGTTTGTTGACTTAGATGGATTTAAAGCCGTCAATGATAAATATGGGCACGCGATAGGCGATCAACTGCTCAAAGTCGTTGCTCAACGCTTGATGAACTGCGTTGCCCGTAGAGATTTAGTTTCGCGTTTGGCTGGTTATGAGTTTTTGATTGCCGTAAGGGATGCGACAAGTTGTAAGCCAATTGCACAACGCATCATAGAAAGTTTATCCAAGCCATTTCAGTTTGGTGACGTAACGTGTGACATCTCTGCCAGCATCGGTGTGAGTTATTGGTCGAGAGAAGACGGTTCGACATTGGACGAGAAAATCAATGAAGCCGATATGGCGATGTATCTAGCCAAGAATAACGGGAAAAATCAGTTTCATTGTCTTAATGAAATAGCATGTCTGGTTGAATAATCATCAAGGCCACACTTAACCAGCGTGGCCTTTTTTTCATCATAAAATGGTGTCGAATTATACTTTTTAGTTTATTGCGACGCACGTTATGCTGTTTATTTGTTGTGCAAACAGTTTCGTGTTGATGATGAGATGGTAAACGCAATTTCGTTGTAGTCCAAGGTGGATAATGTTGTCAGAATGCCCTTACTAACCGTAAAAAATTAGCATTTAATCAATAAGATAACATTAATTTGCCTAGTCGCGAAGTTTGACATTTAAGCTGTGCAAATTAGTCTGACCTCCCAAGTTGTGGAAGTCGTTATGTTCAGCATTCTAAGAAAAACTGTTGTATTTTTTGCCGCATTCATCGGAATTGCGTCTTCAAACTATTCTCTCGCTGCGGAAGAACCAAGTGATGTCGTTGTGGTTGGCGTGATCGCACAAATGTCCGATGACCCTAATGCCGGCATCAAGGTGAACGCCTTCTATGGTATTAACCTAGAGTACCTGACGAACATTGCGAAGGTTCTCAATCTCAAGCTTATTCTGCGCTCTTATCACAACATTCCCGATATCCTTAATGATATTGAAAGTGGCAAGATTGATGGGGCTGTCGGTTTTAGTAAAACCCCGGAGCGCGAGGAGCGATTCATTTTCTCAGAGCCTTTTTTCTCTAGCACTGTTGCGGTTTGGTATCGTGAAAACAGTTATTACAAACGTGACCCTCGAGAACTGCAATGGGTATGCGTGGTAGGAACCGTCTATTGCGAGTTCCTGAAAGAAATGGGCGCAACCAAAATTCGCGAAGTTCAAACACGAGCCAAAGCATTTGAAGAGGTGAGAGCTGGCCGTGCAAATGCGCTGATCTCAACCTATGTCGCGATCAACCAATATCTAGATCAGAACGACATTGTGAATGGCTCGGTTGATATCCCAAGTTGGTTAAACGAGGAGGATGTGAGCTTTATTACCTCTAAGGAAAACCAAGCGCTTGTCGATAGAATCGACCGCATTCTAAGCTGGGAGCGCAATGGTAAAAACATTCGCTCTGTTGCATCGAAAAATCCTTATCACGTCAACGACAAGTTGCTGGTGGAATATCGCCGTGATCTCAAGAACAAAGAGACCATCACTTACAGCAGTAGCGAAGAGGCGTTCCCGTTTCTGTTCAGAAATGCGCACACTGGTCGTTTAGATGGCTTCCTACCGGATTTTATTGACCTCATTCAATCTAGGACGGGACTCAAGTTTGAGTATTTAAAACCTAGCAGCAGCTTAAACAGTGGTTTGACTGCATTTAGCGCCGACATTGTTCCTGTCGCCTACGTAGATCATGCGCGTTCTTCAGATTGGCTCATCACCAAACCTTTTATGCACAACAACTTTGTCGCGATTGAAGCGCTCGATGTAGACAGTCATCCGCCTCACGATGCGAAATCGGGCATATTAATGAGCCTAAAGAAGCAGGGGTTGGTGAATCTAGATTCATGGAAAGAAGAGCGTTTCACTCGTTACGACGATTTAAAGCAGTTGCTTAGCGATTTGAAATCGGGGGAGATCTATGTCGCTTATGTCCCGGACGACATCGTTCACAGCATGATTGCGCAAGATAATATCGATGGGCTGCTTATCAGCGAGAAAGACGTCCTTACGCTTTCTATTGCTTTTGCTGTAGCAAACCACAACACCAAGTTAAAGAAGATCCTCGACAGCATCATCGACACGATCGATGCCAAAGAGATAGACAAACTCAACCGTACATACCGTAACTTCAACTTGGTCTATGGATACGACGAAGAGCATATCTTTACCATCGTTCTGTTTGTCGCGGTGGTGTTCGTCATCTTGCTTGCTATTGTTTACTTCGTTCTGGCTCATCTTAAGTTAAAAGTGAACCTGGCTGAGCTCAACGCGACCAACGAAGAAAAAGAAAAACAGTGGCTGATGGAGATAATACAAGAGATCAACAGCATTGTTTTTATCCACGGTGAAGACAACCAGATCCAGATGAGCAACTGTTCTTTGTACCGCAATAATCGCTGCAAAGGCTGTACGATTCAAAGCCGAAAAGGGGCGAAACTCCTGGTGGATAACGTACGCGAACTGCGCCAAGTGATTGCAGGAAAGCGTATATCGGATACGACCGCATCCAATGCTTGTAAGCTCGGTATTCAGCATGTTTATCGAGAGCGTAAATCGATTCTTTCACCGAGCAGTAAGAAGAAGTTCGTTCTAACCGTTTTACAAGACATCACCGAGCAAAAAGAGCGAGAGTTTGCGCTCATTGATGCCCAAGAGAAGGCACAAACAGCGGTTCGTGCGCGAGAAAACTTTTTGGCGACAATGAGCCACGAGCTGAGAACTCCGCTGTCTGCAGCACATGGCTTGTTGGACTTGTTGACCCGTCAGACGAATCGAGAGTCTAGTAAAGAACTCATCACTCAAGCGATGCGTTCTCTTAATCACTTGAACCTACTGGTGGATGAGGTTCTTGATTACTCCAAGCTTGAAGCGGGACAATTAAAAGTCACGCCGACCAAAACCAATGTGGTGACCACACTCAGTGATGTTGTGCGTAGCTTCGAGCCAAAGGCCGTAAGCAAAGGTTTGGATTACCGTGTGACTTTCAAACCGTTTGTGAACCCTTGGTTGAAAGTTGATGCCGTGCGTTTGGTTCAGATCACCACAAACTTACTGTCTAACGCGGTGAAATTTACCACCGATGGTGAAATCAGCGTCAGCGTTGCTATGAATGAAGGGCAGTTGATCCTGAAGATTGCAGACACAGGTATCGGCATGACGGAGACACAGCTTGACGGCATTCTTCAACCGTTCGTGCAAGCCGATGACACGATCACACGTAAGTACGGTGGCACTGGGCTGGGCTTGAGCATTGTTGACCGCCTTGTGGAATGCATGGGCGGGGATCTCTGCATCGATTCCCAATTCGGCCTAGGCACGACAATGGTGGTGAAGCTACCAGTGATTTTCTGCGAAGCCGAACCGCAAGAGGCCATTCGTTATACCTTCTCACCAACCTTACCTGCGAATGTGCGTGATTGGTGTCTGGTTTGGGGAATGGAGTCTACGGATGTAGCGCCATGCTTGGCGGGTAAGTTTTCATCTCAAGGCAAATTCCAAGGTCTCAATTTGGTGTGTGGGGAGAACCGCGAATGTGAGCTTTCTCCTTCAGACGCTAAGTACCCCGACACACTTTTGGCGCTGTTAACACAAGATTGTTCATTGAAGCCAAAGCAAACTAAAAAACTCAGTGATGTGTATTGGAAGCACGGTTCGGTTTTGGTTGCAGAAGATAACCCGATTAACCAAAGCGTGATTACGATGCAACTGCGAGAGCTTGGCATTGAGCCTGTGATCGTCAGTAACGGGTTAGAAGCGTGGCAATACGTTAACCGTGACGATCAAGTGATCTTAGTGCTGACCGATTTCCATATGCCAGAGATGGATGGCTTTGAGCTAGTGAAGAAGCTCAAAGCAACACCAGAGCACGCTTCGATCCCTGTAATTGGCGTGACAGCAGAGGATTCTCGCTTAGCCAATGAGCGAGCCAAAAACATCGGAATTGATGACATCTTATACAAGCCTTATGACTTAGAAAAACTCAAGTCGAAGCTGCTGCCTTACCTTGGTCAGGAAAAAGAGGCGAAGTGGCCTGAGTGGATCGAGAAATTTAGGAAGCAAGATGCGCATGAGATCGCGAATGTGTTTAAAAGCTCGATGACACAAGACGTTTCCAACTTAAAACAAGCAGAAAGTAAATTAGAGAAAAAACGCATTATCCACGGCATTAAAGGAGCACTCGGTGCCATTGGCGTTAGCATTTTAGCCGAACTGTGTGTTGAAGCAGAGCAGGCGAGCGACGCCGACTTTGAATCACATGTCACTGGCCTTATTGACCGAATCGAACAAGAAATCAACCTCGCAGAACATTGGATAAAAGCTCATGAATAAACCACTAAACGCGATGGTGATTGATGACCATCCACTGCAAATTACGCTGTTAAAGCAAATGTTGCTGCGTCACGACGTAGACGTTGCGTCATTCGATGACGTCGATAAAGCCATTGCCCACGCAAAATCGGCGAATATCGACATTATCTTCTGTGATCTGCAAATGCCAAACAAAGATGGCATCGACATGATGGAAATGCTTAACCAGATTGGTTATCGCGGCAAAGTCGTGCTGGTCAGTGCGATGGAACTGACAATCGTCACGGCTGTACGCGCCATGTGTGAGACGTTCAGTTTTGAAGTTCTGGGTAAGTTACTTAAACCCTACGATGAAAGCCAAGTAGTCGAAATGCTAAGAAGGTCGGGGCTTGAGCCGGCTAAAAATACACATTTCCAACAAGATATCTGCGTTCAGGACCAAGAGTTTTTGTTCGCATTGGCTGAGGGTAAAGTCAAAAACTATTACCAACCTTTAGCAGATGCCAACTCCGGCGAGATTATCGGTTATGAGGCGCTTGCTCGTTGGTTTCATCCGATTTACGGCGTGCTCGCTCCGCATAATTTCCTTTCGATCGTGGAACGTTGTCACTTATCAGCAGAGTTATTTGATGCAGTGTTTAGCAACGCGTTATACGACATGAAAAATCGCGGACTCAAGCAACATGTCTCCCTCAATGTCGATCATGACAACCTAGAAGACGCGGAATTTGCGAACCAATTTATCTTCCGTTGTCAGGAGCATGGCATCAGTCCGGACCGATTTACGATAGAGATAACAGAGCGAGACACATTTCAAACCAGTCCAGCGCTCTACAAGAACCTACTTAAATTTCGAATGAATGGAGTAACGATCAGTATTGATGATTTCGGTACCGGTTCATCCTCGTTAGAAAAGCTTGCTCAATTGCCTTTCAACGAGCTGAAAATCGACCGTTCATTCGTTCAAGGGTTAGTTCATGACCCGAAAAAGAAAAACATAGTGTTAGCGATATGCGCACTAGCAAAAAGCTTAAACATTAGCGTCGTCGCAGAGGGGGTGGAAGACGAGGTGACGCTAGAGGCCATGCGCCAATACACCGTTGATGTGTGCCAAGGCTATTACATCGATAAACCTATGCCATTAGAAGCAATAACGATATTGAACGAAAAGAATGATGAATAAAATGAACTGCTTGATCTTTGATGATCACCCACTGGTTTGCATTGCTATTAAATCCTTGGTCGAAAGCCTAGGCATTGCAAATGAAGTTATGACGGCAACAAGCTCAAAAGACGCACTAAAAACACTGAAAGAATCGGATATCGGTCTGCTCATTTTGGATGTGAATCTCGCGGACTGTGATGGGTACGATTTTTATAAGCGTATTAAATCTCATGGTTTCAGTGGCAAGGTCATCTTCTTCTCTGCTGAGACCAGCCACATGTACAGTCAAATGGCGTTTCGCTCGGGCGCTGATGGTTATGTGTGTAAGTCCGAAAACCATGAAATTTTGAAAGATGCGATAGAAGCCGTAGCGAAAGGGTACTCGTTCTTCAAATTCAAACAAACGGTAGAAGAACATCGAAATGTACCGACGTTATCCAGCCGTGAAAGCGCCGTCATGAAGTTACTACTGCAAGGGAAGAGTAACCGAGATATCGCAGATGTCCTGTCTATCAGTGACAAGACTGTTAGCACCTACAAGCGACGCGTTCTGGATAAGTTCAATGTAAAAAACATCGTTGAACTGACGAAAGTTGCCGATACATAACGCACGAAGAGGTTCAGGATGAAGCTAAAAAACTTATACCTGTCGTTGTTCGTGTCTTCACTTCTGTTCATGACATCGATAACGCTGATAGGGGCGCTGGTGATCTCCTATGAAGTAAAGCAGTTCGGCTTGTATACGGAAAGCGTGACTAGATGAAGCAGAAAGTGATCATGCTTGGTTTACTGACAGAAGAAAAGCTTGATGCGTACGCGAATAAAAGCGCGCAAGACGTTATTGATAGCACGGAATACAACTTTCCAGACTCCGTATATCCATTAGGCGAAGATAAAGAGTTAGATTTTGTAGAGGCTATCGCACGTAAAGCGATGCATGAAGCTGAGCGGTTTATTTCAAGTATCTATGACCGTGAAGGTATTCTGCTTTATTTCCGTTCTTACACGGGGGAATAAGCTGATTTTCGACCACCCTGTGGAGGGTTTGGATCGTGAAGAACGTGTCGAATTCAATGAAGAGTGGTGTAAAAAGAACTACTCCTGTTTGTTGTCGGCTTGGAATGATCAGTTAACGGACCGAATTCTAATATCTAACCCGTTCAAAACGCCTTATTCGGGAGCGATGGCATTCACCATCATGAGTCCTGTGTATCTGAACGGGAAATTGGTTGGTGAATTCGGAGAGCAAGTGTATCTGAATTCACTGTATCAGGAAGGGAAGGCGATTGATGTCAACATCAATAATGGTTACAAGCATATATTGCTGTTCTTTCCTGGTTATCCTTGGCCACACTTTGCGTATAGTCAAACTTACATGGCAGACAACAATAACCTAATTGTTTACGACTACCCATTGAGTAAAGTCGTTATTGATTATTCGTTTTTATTTTTGATCTACTTCACAGTCGCCTTTGCCTACTTTTCCAAGGTACAAGAAACAAGAGAGAAACGAGTCGAATTGGCCAATGCCATCTCAAACGCAACCAAAGATGAACTGACGGGACTCTTCAATCGGAAAGTATTTCGAGAAGAGCTATTTAAGCGCAAGTTAAGAACCGCACCATATTCTGTTATTGCCATTGACGGTGACAGAATCAAACGAATTAACGACAAGTTTGGGCATCACGTGGGTGATGAGGTTATCGTGATTATCGCAGAGGCAATGCGCAAAGTATTCAGGACCACAGACTACTTGGTTAGAACCGGGGGAGATGAATTTGTGGCTATCTTACCGGGTTGCAGCGCTAGCAAAGCATCTATGTTAGAGAAGAAGTTACAAGATGTAGTTAAGGACAACCCATTAAAGAAAATGGAGGTAGATATCAGAGTAAGTACTGGATTAGCGGTAAGTAGCGAGCATGAATCTTTGCAAGATGTCATCATGCGTGCAGATGAAGATCTATACGAATGTAAGCGAAAGCGATGCTAAATTGAGACAGTGTCTTATGTCTGCAAATCGCAGTAAATGACTTAAATGTCAGTAAGTGGCGATATAAGAGTTTGATAAACTTGACCAAAACGTGACTTTGGTCTTCTATAGTAAAGCAGCCTATGCAAAGGCTGCTTTCTTTGTATTTGGCTGAAGGTAATTATAAAAATCACAATTTTAATCTTTGATTCTATTTGGTAACCGCGCTGTGAATAAAGATCTAGACCTAAACCTCCTCAAAATACTGGTGCTGCTAGAGCGACATCGCCAACTTAAGCCTGTTGCGAAAGCACTAGGGAAAAGCGAAGCATCAATCAGTAAATACCTGACTCGTTTACGAACACAACTGGAAGATGAGCTTTTCATTCGGCACGCTCATCACTTTGAACCCACCGACTACTTAAAACGAAAACTGCCAGAAATCACAAGTGCGCTCGATCAGCTTGAGTCTTGTTTGGTACGACGTGAATTTGATCCTTTGTCTTACGATAAAAGCATTACTATCTGTTTGCCACAATCTGCACAGCAATCGTTTGGTCACTTGCTTTTAGGTGACCTGATGGATTTGTTTCCCAATGCTTACGTGAATGTTGCAAGCAGTACAGACAACACCATCGCCGATATTCTGGAAGATAAAGTCGATATGCAATTGCATTACTTTAATGAAGAATATCCTAAAACGATCCATCAACAGTTTATTGGCTACGCGCCTGCTGTTGTTGTGGTTCCAGAAGAGCTGGGTATTCACGATATAGAGAAAGCGTGTGAGCTTAAATTTATCCTACTGGAATTAGCGGGTTGGAAGGATAGGGAGCAAGTGACGAAGCGAGCGCTTGAGCAGAGCGGATTAAATATTGACCGAGTCGCGACTATCGGAAACATCACCAGCTTATTAAAGGTAATCAGAAAAAGGGCAGCAGCGACAATTTTGCTTGAGTATCAAAAACCGATAGATGGTTTTAATTTTATTCCAGTACCGGAAACCTTCTACCCAGAGGGGCGTCCGAAAGTTGTGGTGCAGATGAAACAAACTCATCGCTACAACTCGATGCACCAGTTATTAACTGATGCCATCGCGAGATACGTAATTACCTAAACTGAGTGTCTGAACAAAACTAACAGCAAAGACTGCCACATTCTTCTTGAGGAAGAGTATTAAGAAGCTCTACGACAGACTCGGCATGATATTTCTTCAAGATGCGAGTTTTGTAGGTGCTGATGGTTTTAGCACTCAGTGACAGTTGTTCAGAGATCTTCTTATTTGAGTAACCTTGTGCAAGGTAGTGAAATACCATCGCTTCTCGGTTAGATAAAGTGACGTTACCCGATGATTGGTTATGCGTCGCTTTAAACATCGAATATCCACGCGTTACGCTCACGATCGCATCCATAATGGTGGCTTTCGCTTCATTCTTATTTAAAAAGCCGTGTGCGCCCATTTCAAATGCGGCTTTAGACAAACTTGAATAATCACGAGAAGAAATAAACAAGATTTTGCCTTGATAGCCTGTCGCTAATATGTTCTTAGCCAAGCGCATGCCGTCTCGATCACCTAGTACGACGTCTAAAATAACCAAATCTACAGGTTGGTTACGAATAATTTCCATAACTTCAGCGCTGTCTGTTGACTCCACGACGTTAACAGATTGGAAAGCGGTTTGAACAAGAGAAGCGAGCGCTTCGCTATATAACGGTTGGTCGTCGATAATAAGAACGTTATTCATATTTGTGCCTCACCTTATATTTCAATTTACTTGCCGCTTCCTTTCAGCACTTATTTAACGAGGTAGGATTGTAGGAAAAATCTGTGAGGAGTGGGTGAAAATGACAATTTCATTATTTGAAAGGGTGTGTCTCGTATGTGAGAAAGTGTCACGCTAAAAATAATAGAATCAATTAGATAGCGCGTGAGAGAATGACGGTCTTACATTGACGTATCAATCTTTGTTTCTCGTCGGAAAAAGCTGATATTCTGATATAAATTCAATAATAACAGATAGATAGGGTGTTTCGCTTTGATTGGCCAGTTTGCACCTAAATCCATGGGTTTTTAGTATTTCATTCTTGCTGTTCTCACGGAGTTAGGCGGAATGCTAAACAAGATTAAAAAAATAAAACATAAGTTTTACCTGATTTTAAGTGCCGTTATTTTGGTGCTATTTGCAATCACCGCGGTTGGTATTGTTACCACCAAACACATCAACAATAATTTTATTCATTTTCAAACCATCAATACCACTGCGTTTGAAGCAACCGAAATCGAAACAAACCTTTTAACCGCTCGAACCAATGCACTGACATATCGGACGAATCGCGATCCTCAATTTTTTTTCTCGATCTATGGATGCGTTAAAATTAGCCCTTACCGAAGCACAAAAACAGGCTGAAAATGCCTTCGATCCAGAGCGTAAAACTCGATTTGAAAAAGTGACTGCTGAATTGGTTCGCTACATGGATAATCTAAATGACGTTTCTCGCTTAATGAAAGAGCGAGATCTAAAGGTTGCCGAACTTGTCTCTTTTCAAAAGCAAGTGGAATCAAAGTTAGAAAAACGCCTTTCTGAAGCGACCGATGTAACGCAATATCGCGCGGAACTTGCTGACGCCACCTTGGTGTTTAAAGCGCTAACACAAGAAGGGACAGAATACTTATTGACCAATAATGAGCGAGACTATCAGCAGTTTGAATCAAAGCTCGACGAGTGGAAATTGTATTTGACGCAACTTGGTTATGTTAATCAAGAGCAGTTAAATGCATTAACCGACAGCTTTGCAAATTCCTTGTCTCAGGTGGCTGTGTTAATTCGAGAAAGAAATGCTCGATGGGACGTGTTAAAAGAGATTGGTTTTGATATTTCAGAACAGATCAACGGTATTAAAACAGACGCCGTCAATGACCAGAACGTGGCTTTGTTGCTTAAATCGATGGAACTAAATCTAGAAGCTACGATCTGATCGGCTACACCCATCAATCGTCGTAGCCTCATGCCTAAACCTCGTTACAAAACAACTAACTGGAAGCAGTACAACAAAGCCTTAATCAACCGTGGTTCTCTGACCTTTTGGATTGATGAGGAAACGATAGCTGAGTGGAAACAAAACAAACAAGGCAAGCGTGGTAGACCTCGCCGGTTCAGCGACTTAGCCATTACTACTGCACTGATGGTGAAACGCATTTTCTCTATGCCATTGAGAGCGCTACAAGGTTTTCTAGACTCTGTATTTAAGCTAGCTAATATCCCGCTAGTTTGTCCACACTACACCTGTATAAGCCGTCGAGCCAAGGAAGTTGAGATTTCATTTAAAACTAAAACCAGAGGTGCGATACAACACCTGGCAATTGATGCCACTGGCCTCAAAGTTTATGGCGAAGGTGAATGGAAGGCTAAGAAGCATGGTACTGATGGGAAGCGCAGAGTATGGCGTAAGTTGCATATCGCAGTAGATACGAGCACCCACGAGATAATCGCAGCAGAGCTGAGTTTATCGAACGTAACCGATGCCGAAGTGCTCCCCAACTTACTCAAGCAGACACGTCGTAAAATCATCGAGATATCAGGTGATGGTGCTTATGACACAAGGAGTTGTCACGATGCTATACGAATCAAGGGAGCAGTTCCGCTCATTCCGCCACGAGAAGGGGCAGCCTTCTGGGAGCAAGGACACCCTCGAAATTTAGCAGTAGGTTGCCAGAAGCTCTACGGTTCCAACGAGAAGTGGAAAAAGCGGTATGGCTATCATAAGCGCTCACTATCAGAGACAACAATGCATCGGGTGAAACAGTTGTTAGGTGGAAAATTAAGCTTAAGAAACTACAACGCTCAGGTTGGCGAAACTTATGCCATGATCAAAGCGCTGAACAAGCTAACAGGGCTTGGTATGCCTGAAACTCAGTATGTTGTTTAAGAAGCGTTCAACATGGGACTGCCATGTCTTCTCACCGAATTAAGCAACAAAGCCAACCTTTAGCTAGACGTCAACTACGCCTTGGTTTTGACGGGCTATCTCTTTACAATGAAATAAGACAGTTAGCAGCTAACATCAACAGCGCAAAAAAACATGTAAGCTTGGCACTGTATTTACTATGGTGATGGCGCAAGCTTGTTACTATCGAAGTGTTGTATACTCATTGGATGAGCATAGCACTAGTGGTAAGGTAATACATTTGCGTATATCAGGGAATTTATGGGTAAATAATCTCAAAGAATGAGGTGTTTTTTATTACTCTGGCTACAAGTCAAATGGAAGGGGATATGTAATAAAAATGAATGAACTACTTTGTGGCGGTATGCACCAACCCAAAGCATGCCAGCAATGGCGCTGAATACAATGACGATAACACCAGAAATCAGAATCGCGCGCTGTTTTACTCGCTGTCTACCCACCTCGTAAGCTTTTTCTACTTCGACAGCAAACGCCGCGCGTTCATGTTGCTCTGAGCTAAAGCTTTGAACCGTTTTGATGTGCTCAATCGCTTCGCCTGCATAGCTGCCGACGTCGGCCATGGTGTCTTGGCTTTGGCGTGATAGGGCACGTACTCGTCTTCCATAAACCAAAATCGGAACCAGTACGAATGGCACAGAAGCCAGCACAATCAAAGTGAGCTTAAAGTTGGTTGCGAACAACATGATGATCGCACCAACACACATAAGCGCGCTACGCATCGCCATAGAAAATGATGACCCAATAATGCTTTGCAGCAACGTCGTGTCAGTGGTGAGCCGAGACATAATATCGCCGCTACTATTGGTCTCAAAATAACTAGGATGCAGCGTAATCACATGGTTAAACACTGCAAGACGAATGTCCGCGCTGACGCGTTCGCCCACAGAAGAAACCAGATAGAAACGGAAAAACGTCCCCACCGCGATACACAGCGTCACACCGACGATAAATTGAATCGCATTGGTGAGTTCTTGCAGCGATTGCTGAGCAAAGCCTTGGTCTATAAGAATGCGCACGCCGTAGCCGACAGATAGCGTTAGGCTGGCTGTGGCGATAAGGGCAACTAAGGCAGCAGCAACACGCCATTTATAAGGTGAAACGAAGGTGTTGAGCTTAAGAAGAATGCCGAGATTTTTATTATTTTTACTGCTCATGAGTGGCTCACAAAGCGTTATAGGTACTTGGCATAGTAAGCGACTTTGGTACGTGAAACCAGTGGTGAGTCAGTTTCGATAAGAGAGTGATTCTTTGGCGAAGGCATCCAGCTCGATGGAACCTAATTTCTCACTTTTTGTTATTGGCATATGCTAATTACAGGGCATAAAGTGAATGCCTCAAATAGATAAAGAAATTCACCATGTCAGTCGCTCGCCAAGTCTAACGCTTCTTTTCTTTGTTCTCTTTACTCATTCTGTTTTGTTCCACAGACAATCTCAAACTCAGAGGTCTTTATGTCTATTCGCGCTCCTAGAAACCACCAACATTGCGCAGTCTGCTGCCAGCCGTTTTTCAACGCGCACGATACGATTCAATTTATTGCAATGCCGAGTGGTGGCGTGCAGGGACAAATCGTGCCGACAGAAAAGGTTCAAGGCTATCAAGGCGTAATGCAAGGCGGTGCCATCAGTGCGCTGCACGATACTGCCATGACACACTGCCTTTTCGCCCAAGATATCTGCGCAATGACGGCTAAGCTAGAGGTGCGCTTTATCAAACCTATCCCTCTCAATCGTTCTATCCGAGTGGAAGCGCATTGCATCAAGAGTAAGCGAGGCATGTATTTGCTAGAAAGTGAAATCTACGTTGGTGAGCAGTGTTACTCAAAGGCTGAAGCCAAGTTTATGCAGCAGGCTGCTGATGTCTAATATTGATAACTTTTTGAGTACAGCAATAAGTCACGAGAAGAGTTTGAAAGGAAAGGTTGTTACGGAAGAGATAGGGAAGTGAGTCAACCTATTTGGCCAACTCACATTCTTTGCTTTTTGGAGTAGTGAGTAAAGAACCTAGATGGGGAAGGCTAATCCACGTAAGCCACCGTACTTGGTTGTCGATAAATGCACTCAACCTTAATTACATTGTTACTACTATCAATGTGTTGTGCATAGACAGTCCAAAGGCCATTACGACGCGCCCCCATCACGCTAACCCGCATATTTTGACCGTAAGTCGTGCCGGTTCCATTCCCTTTACCCATCGACACCTCAAAGGTTTTTTGCATTTCCTGCTGAACGCTTACGCCGTCCATATTGCCCTGTGGTTGAACGTGTAAAAACTCGAGTCCTCCGTCTTTGGAATTACGAATAGCGAATGTACATCCCACTAACTGTGTCGTCACAAGGAAATCGGCCGCATCATAATGGGTGACTTTTGAAATGGATTCGGGTTTGAGTTGTTGATACTTCGAGACAGGGATATGAATGCATTGAAGTGATTTTGAATTTTTGGCTAACGATTTAGGGCCAAGGCGTAATTTCGTCTCTGTCATTGGTACCCCGTGATTAAGCCCGAGTGCCGTTTCGCCGAGAGAGTACAAATAGTATCTAACGACCCCTTTTTGTTGACCTGCACTGAATATCGATAGTGGGAAGAGGTTGAGAAACTCTTCTAAGTCTCGGTCTAAAATTTGAACAGCCTGTTCTAACGTTCGTGGCATAACACAGTCCTTTGTTATTTATAGAATGCGTGGAATCTTATTGATTATAGTTCACAGGCATAAGCATATATGAACATATCGAATCCAATGAAATTTCTTCTTCTTTCATCACGAGAACATGATATTGGTCGAAACTGAACGGTATATTTTTTATCCGTCGTTGATCTCGCATTAAGAGTTTCTAGAGGTGATGCTGTTAACGCTTTGTGGTTGGCTTCTATAAAGCAACGCGAGATAGAAGGTACGAAATTATGATTGATTTTTAAGCACTTACCGAGTTGTAAGGCATAAACTTATCAATATGCGAGCGTACTAACACGCCATACGTGACACTTCATGTATTCTTAATTGAAGCGAAGAAGAGGATTTATCAATGTCAAAAAGCTCCAAGCTTCACAATGAAGACAAACTGGTTAAGAAGGCACTAGAGATTGGTGGGAAGATGGCGAAGCTACAAGGTTTTGACCTTCCTCAGTCACCACAACCTCTAAGAGTAAAAGCGATTTACCTATTCTTGGTTGATGCCAAACAGATCACACCACTACCGGAAAGCAAGCTAGACGGCGCAAGCATCAAACACCGACTGGCAGTATGGATACACAGTGCATTGCCAGACAACGACCCTCTAAAGTAGAAAACCTCAATAAGTCACATAGGTCACTAATTAACAAGGCGAGCCAAATGGTTCGCCTTGTTTGATCTTGGCAAGTGCACCGAGGTCTTTTAGTGTGGCGGTATCATTGATTTACAAAACAGAATCAAAAGGACTAAAGATAAGTCCCGAGACGCGCTACAATGCACGCGTTGCGAGAGTGCAACCAAGATTACTCATTTACAGAAGCCTTGAAGTAACCATACATGTCTAAAGATTTCGAATTCACTACAGAATATATACTCGACAAACCTTTCTTTGCTGAGTGTTATGATCAAACAAGCCAGCCAACGAAGTTCCCACAGGCATATCTAAAAGGGATACTGTTTCTTGTCTTTGGTGTGGTTTTATTGGAGTTTGAACTGCTACCTAACGGTTATGTCGGTTGGTTCTTTATCGTATTGAGTGTGATTGAAGCGTGCAGCGTTTACTTCAAAAGAACTTGGTGGCTGTGGCGTCAAACCATCAGTTCAAGCCGTGGCAGCAAAGTGGTTTTTGATGTGAATGCAGAGGGCGTACGCTACAAAAGCGGTAAAGTTGACCGCAGCCTCGCTTGGAATGAAATCGATCAACTCGAACAAACTGATTTGGGCTTAATCCTTCACCTTGGTAAACAGCGCCAATACATCAGCAAATCTTGCCTAAACGAAGAAGTCATCGCGTTTATGGTAGCGCAGCACGCGGCATCAAAAACGAGCTAACAAATCCTTACTGACAAAAGAGGCGAGCCAAGTGGTTCGCCTTTTTTGATCTCTCGGGTTTGATGTTTGTGGGCTAACTCTAATTCAGACTCAGTGGCTGAATCATGACAATTTGTGAGCGCAGGGTTCTCTACAATCAGTTTTTTGCCAAGTCGTCGAATCGTCATCGTGTGAGTCTCTTCGATCTTGTGGAGCTCGCTGCTAATGGTGAACTGTATTTGCAAGCTGTTATTGGAGGGGCTATCGTTAGGTAGATTTGACTATATCTCTCGTGGGATTGTCTAAGTGGAATAAATGATCTCGAAAATGTGCCTATTTGTATCAACGTAAACATCGTAGCTAAAAATGAAACAGAGAATTAAACAAATAGTAGAGAGCCGTATCACCGAAGACGGCATCATCGAAACGGGAATCAAGGGTGTCAACCTGTTCCGAGTGACGCACTCGATTCCTTGTGCGCCAGCGGTATATGAACCGGCGGTGGTTGTAATATTGAGTGGCAAGAAAGAAGCGATTCTTGAGGGCGAACATTACATCTATGACAACAGTCAATACATGTGCTGCACGGTATCTCTGCCCGTTGAAGCGGGGACACCTGAAGCTTCTTCAGAAGATCCATTATTGGGAGTCTATATATCTCTAGATACCAAGGTGATGACAGAACTGGCTATTGAAATGGAAAGTACTGTTGGCGCAATAAAATTACCCAAAAGTAGTTCACAACCGCCTGGTATGTCATTAGCTAACTGGGATGACACCTTTTCTGATGCGCTGCTAAGGTTACTCCAACTTTGCGAGAACAGCGCAGATACCGCGATCTTGGGTGAAAGTCGCCTACGCGAATTCTACTACGCAGTCTTGAAAGGCGACGCAGGCATTTCTGCAAGAAGAGCGTTTGGTATTGGCAACGAAATCGCTAAGTCGATTGAGTATCTATCACTTAATCTTAGTAAGAACGTTACCATCGAAGAACTCGCTTCTGTCGTTAATATGAGTCGTGCAGTTTTCCATCGCAAATTCAAACAAGCAACGCGTATGTCCCCAATCCAATTTATGAAGTCGATGCGCCTAAACAAAGCCGCTATGAAGATAGCTTCAGGGATGAGCGTTAACGAGACGGCGATGGCGGTAGGGTATGCGAGCTCCTCTCAATTTAGCCGAGAGTTTAAGCGCATGTTTGGTCAATCGCCTAAACAATGGAGCCAGTCGAAGGACATTATGGAGAATATTACCTAGTTATCGAACCATACAACGAGATAGCTTAGAATCCATGCGTGATACAAATAGGCATTTTTTCAAGAGTATTTCGCCTAGTTTAGATACAAAGTGATAGATATAGTAATAACACTACGCCAATGAAAGGTTACTTGTCGTGAAAAATATCATTTTATCTACAGGAGTCAGTATGGTCCTTGCTGCTACAACCTCTGCGAATGGCATCAATAATGCGCTTTATCAATTAGAAGACACTGTGCAGGACGCAGAAGGTAACATCTATAGAACGGTGACCATCGGCGATCAGGTTTGGTTAGCCGAAGGATTAAGAAGTACTCGATTCCAAGATGGCTCTGCGGTGCGATCTGGCGTCATTCCAAACGATGACGAAGCTAACTTGTTAAAGTACGGTCGACTTTACAATTGGCATGACGTTGCTGATGAGAGAAACCTTTGCCCTGGAGGTTGGAGAGTCGCAACTGACGAAGATTGGAAGACGCTTGAGCGAAGCATCGGTATGTCTGAAGAGGAGCTTCACCAAGAGGGTTGGCGCGGTGGTGACCAAGATATTGGTTTGCAACTGAAAGAGGCGCAAACTGACGGACCATTTAAAAAAGTGGACCAATCATTGGTCAATAAACATAAGTTTTTCGCAAGGCCTGCTGGTGTGAAGTGGAACGGTTTTTATATCACTGAAGGTGCTTACACCGAGTTTTGGACTGCAGATAGCGCTTCTGACTCTAAAGGTATTATTCGCACATTGGCTTACTCGTGGTGGAACTCGCACAAAGGCGAAATTCGTCGTGCCACTAGCTCAAAAGAGTATATGTTCAGTGTTCGCTGCGTAAGAATTTAATGAACTAAAATTTGAGTCATTAATCTTTTTTAATATATCAACAGCTCTTTCACTTCTAATCTTCTATCCCCAACACTAGGTGTTCGATATGACTTATTCTTCAATTTTAATCACCGGCGCTAACTCTGGGCTTGGTTTCGAGGCTGCTAGACAGTTCGCCCAAAGAAAAGGTATTTCCAAAATTATTTTGGCATGTCGAAGTGAAACGCGAGCTGCAGAGGCGCTTCATCAATTAGAAGAACTAACAGGCAAGAAAATTTTCGAAACATTAATAGTAGATGTGAGTGACTTAGAATCATGTCGAAAAGCGGCTGAGAATCTTGACGCCAAAGTCGATGGCATTGTACTGAATGCTGGTGGTGCAGGCGGCTCTGAGCCCACAAAACTAACAAATGACGGAGTTATTTTTACCTTTGCAGTAAATGTGTTAGGAAACACCCATTTGGCTGAGCTTTTAATGGATAACGGCAAGTTAAACACAGGAGGCTCGGTCATGTATGTCGCCAGCTTTGCGGCCAGAGGTGCTCCTGAGATTGGCGCAGCGAAACCTCCAATTACAGAAGGATCTATAAAAGAGTGGATGTCGGTCGTAAATGGAGAAAAATTTGCCAATAACAAGGCTTATACCGACCACTATGGTTCCGTAAAACTTATGGGTGCCCTATGGACCATGAGTATGGCACGCAAACATAAGAACTTTAGGTTCGTTACTATTGATCCAGGAATGGCTGCGGGTACGTCTGGAGCTGATGCTTTTCCTTGGTATCAAAAGTGGGCGACCAATGCCACAATGCGGCTAATGCAACTCCTTGGTAGAGCCCATTCTGTAGAAGTGGGGGCTAAACGCTATGTCGATGTGATGTTAAATATAGAGGCTTTTGAATCTGGTATCTGGTGGGGCAGTGAAAAAGGACTAACAGGCAAATTGGCAAATCAAGTGACATATTGGCCAGAGATAATTGGCAACGAGTCAGTCCAAGACAATGCTGATGTTGTCATTCATGAGTTTATAAAGTGAGAGTTGTTCTAGTTCCATCGCGTGAATTGTAATTGGAATATTGGTCGTTTAACTAGTGTTCTATACGCCCTCTAATTATCAAATCCGAAGCTTTACATTAGGGATTGGAGCGTGAACATGGATAGCCAGAAACGGAAGTAAAAAGCCAATTAGGCAACGATGTCAGTCCGTTAAACTAAGATTTTTCTTAAAATGAGTTTATGGACTAGCACCATTGGATACATGACTTAGCGCTGTCTGACGACCACGATATCGAGAGTGTTGATGTCTCTTACCTTGGCAGAGGTAAATATGCCGCTGAATTTGATGTACGTTGGCATGGTGATTTTAAGGATGGTTCGTTTACTGACCTGACCGTCGCCCAACGCTGGGTAATGTACGAATCGGAACAGTTCGATCACCCAGTGATTGAGAACTACGTCGCAGTGGTAAAGAGCAATAATCTGACTGGTAACTAAGGAAGATAGGAACAACCTATTCGTGATTAGCTTAGGTTTAACACCCTAATAAACGGCTCAGTCCAACTCAGTTACCTCATGCACTACTAAGAAGGCGAGCCACACGGTTCGCCTTTTTCGATCATGAAGCTCAGTGTTTAGTGGGTCACTCAAATTCAGCGCAAAAGCTGAACCACTACACTCGGTGTTTCTGATGAGTCATTCCAGCGAGCCTAGGCGAGACTAGGAATCTACCTACCGCGCGTTAGGTTCTAATAACAGAGCAAGTTTGGGGGGCGTTATTGAAATGACGTCAAGTAAGAATTCATAAATAAGATGAGCAGAGATATCTATACAAATAGTCGAGCATTTCTTTTGCGGCGAACGCCTTTTAGTACATTGGTACACATGCATCTAAGCAATGATCTTCTACTAGTAATAAGTTTTCTTATAATTCACAAGCTTATTGATAACAATCAAGTCATATAAAGTTGGCCTAGTAGATATTGGTTGTTGTGGCATCTTGAATCAATCGTAGAGAACAACTTTTGACTTATTTTTTATGTTGCCGGTAATGTGTATTACAGAATTAAACGAACATTAGTTCATAGGAAATAGATAACAATGTCACAGGATGGAAAACAGCTTAGTAACGCTTTTTCGACTGGTAGCGGCGGTTCAAGGTTCGAGGCTAACATTCAGGCTACATTTGTCACCTTGATGCTTAGTGGTGGCTATGCACCTTGTTTACCTGCGTGGCCAATTGTAGAGATTAAATTACAAGGAGCAATTTCAGGCTACGGAACGGATGACCTGATTGTTTTTGTGGAAAACCCTGCAAATAACGAAAGGCGTCGATTGCTCGGGCAAGTTAAAAATTCTATCGCGATCACCGCAAAAAGCTCACTTTTTGCGGAAGTTATTCAGGCTGCATGGAATGACTTCAACAATACTGAACTCTTTACTAAAGGAAAAGATATCATCGCGTTAATCACTGGGCCGATTAATGCAACGGATACTGATGGAGTAAATGGTCTCTTGGAGCAGGCTCGTCACACTCGTGATGTTGACGAATTTCTTACTCAGGTAGCTCGTGCTAACTTCTGTTCGGATACAGTTAGAGCTAAGCTTGAAGCTTTTAAAGTACAGTTAAAAACCG
Organism: Vibrio sp. B1ASS3; assembly: GCF_905175355.1. Lineage (NCBI taxonomy): Bacteria > Pseudomonadati > Pseudomonadota > Gammaproteobacteria > Vibrionales > Vibrionaceae > Vibrio > Vibrio sp. B1ASS3. Next base: position 1,197,552 of record NZ_HG992743.1, on the reverse strand, counting down.
CCAATGGTGGTTATGATGTTAACAACATCGACTTGTACGAGTTTTTGAAGCATTTCCATTTGCTTGGCTATGATCTGGCCAAAAAGGGAAGTGTTGTTTCATCCTTATTACATTCGCACATTTCCCAGTTTAATAAGGACATCCCAGATAAAATCTGGTACCAGATTTTAAGCGAAGTTCAAGATTTCAATCAGTATGCTGGAACCATCACAACTGAAACTTTATCTGAAGATTTAGTCAGTCATTTTAGAGATCCTGAGATTAACTATATTCCGAAGGGCTTTATCAAGGAAGATGCTATCGATGAAGTTGAAGTCGTTGATGAACTTATCGTTACAGATTGGAATCAACATTCTTCAGCCTCAAAGTTGGCTCTGGCAATGCTCATTGGTAGCTGGAACGAATCTAACGAAGCAGATCTTGAAGTGGTTAGTCAGGTGGTTGGTGAAAAGTATAGTGATTGGATAGTTGACTTGAGAGAAACGTTACAGGTTCACGATACTCCTTTGATATACAAGAATGGATTGTGGACATTCAAGGAGCGTTTGCAATCATGGCAAGTCTTAGGAGGTAGAATTTTTGATGACCACTTGGATACTTTGAAAAGTTCGGCATTAGAAGTCCTGTGTGTCAATGACCCGTCGTTTGAATTACCAAGTGATGAGCGATACGCAGCAGCAGTTTATGGCAAGGTGTTTCCACACTCCAACAATTTACGTGAGGGACTAACTGAAACGTTAGCACTAGTGGGGAGTCAGAACGCTCTACTAGAAAATTGCAGTTTTGGTAAGGCTGATGGCATCGCGGCGTTATCAATCCGCGAACTGTTTGAAAATAGTGATTGGCTGCGGTGGGGGAGCCTCCACAACTTGCTTCCAAATCTCTCTGAAGCTGACCCAGGCGAATTTATTTCAGCTGTAGAGAATGCTATGTCCATTTCCCCATCTCCATTAGATGCTCTATTTAAGCAAGAAGACGTTGGCGTATTTGGTAGAAATTATATCGCTGGTTTGTTGTGGGCGCTTGAAGGTATTGCCTGGGATGAAGTTCACCTTAGTCGAGTTGCAGTGGTTCTGGCGGAGATAGCGTCACATGATCCTGGGGGTAACTGGGCAAATAGACCGGGAAACTCGTTGACGGATATTTTCCTACCATGGATGCCTCATACGTTAGCTTCAGTTGAGAAGCGACAGGTCGCTTTGAGAACAATATGCTCCGAGCAACCTGAAGTCGCATGGAAGTTGTTAGAAAGTTTGTTGCCTAATCAATACTCCACAACATCAGGAACTCACAAACCTGTTTGGAAAAATATATTTCCTGAAGGTTGGGAGAAAGGGGTCACAAACGACGAATATTGGGAGCAAGTTCGATTCTGCGCTGAGCTAATAGTTGAGCAAGCAGAGTTCGATGTTGAGAAGCTCGCATCACTGATTGGAAACTATGATCGCTTACCATCACCAGCATCGGATACGTTGAGAGATAGGTTGTTGTCGGACTCTTGTTTGAACTTGCCCGAACAGGATCGGTTACCAATTTGGAGTAGACTGTGCAAACTTATTGCACGCCACCGCCGCTTCCCTGAAGCTGAATGGTCGATCGGGGAAGAGCGCCTTTTGCCATTGGATGAGATTGCTACTAAGTTAGCACCAAATGACCCAAGTTTGTTACATAGTATGCTGTTCTCAGAATCAGACACTCACCTGTATAAAGGTGATGGTAATTGGCGAGAAGAGCAGGAAAGACTATTCCTAATGCGTAGGGCTGCGGTTGAAGAAATCTTAGCTGAAGGTGGTATCAACAAGGTGCTAGAGTTTTCGTCAACGGTGAACAGCTCCCACCTAGTTGGGAGTGTGCTTGCAGATTTTGATAGCCTCGACTTTGATACAAAGCTGCTGCCTAGCTGGTTAGATATGAAAGAGCAAAAGAAATGGTCCATGGTTTCTTCATATGTTTGGCGTCGTAGGTTTAAGGATGGCTGGCAATGGTTTGATTGTATAGACATGACTGAATGGAGTCCTAAACAAATAGCCAACTTGCTCTGCGCATTGCCTTTTACTAAAGACGCATGGGAAAGAGCCACGCATTTGCTTGGTGAGAATGAGCATGAATACTGGAGAAATACAGAGGTTAATACATACGATACAGAAGATGACGCAGACTTTGCTCTATCAAAGCTTCTAAAATATGACCGCCCAAGCGCTGTAATTAATGGACTGTCGAGAAATGCACGTGATAACAAGGGGCTAAACACTGACATAGCGTGTGAGGCTCTACTGGCGCTCGTGCAGTCAGAGGACCAGGTAGGGAGAGTCGATAGTTATCACATCACACAAATTATTAAGTCGCTTCAACAGAATAGCAATACAGACGAAGATAAACTTTTTCAGGTTGAATGGGCATACGTTTCATTGTTGGGTCAGCATTCTGAAGGCTCTCCTGTTACCTTGGAAAGAAGGTTGGCGTCTACTCCGAGCTTTTTCTGCGAGTTGATTCAGCTCATATATCGAGCGAAGGGCGTTAAAGCTGATGCGGTTGAACCAACCGAACAGAGTCGGAAGATTGCCACTAACGCATATCGTTTGCTCTCTGCATGGCGAACTGTTCCAGGCACTAAACCAAACCGGGAATTTAACCCGGAAGAATTCACAGCATGGCTTGCGACAATGGAAGAGATTGTAAAAGCATCAGGACATTATGATGTCGCGTTGATTCAGCTTGGTGATGTACTTGTTCACTCTCCTGCCGGGGGCAATAATTTGTGGATACATCCAGTGATAGCAAATGCAATGAATAGCAGAGAGCGTTCTAGTCTAAGAGATGGATATCGTACTGGGGTTTTCAATTCACGAGGAGTTCACACAGTTGACCCCGAAGCTAAACCAGAGAGAGACCTAGCAGACAAATATCGAGAACGAGCAGATGAAGTTGAGAATGCTGGATACCAACGGTTAGCTTTGACATTAAGGGAGCTAGCTGACAGTTATGACCGAGATGCAGAGCGTATCCTGTCAAATGGTGGTGTTCCATATTGAAAAAGAAGTGCTAACACCCAGTACTAAGGCTGCTTTTGCACTTTATTTCCCACTAGCATTAGGGATTGGAGCGTTAATTCAGATACTCATATATCTATTTAACATATCCTATTTAATTAATGAGTTAGTAATTTTATAAATCACAGTCAAGCTTTTACTCAAAAACAAAAAGGCGAACCAATCGGTTCGCCTTTGTCTATTTAGATTCTACAAAAATTAATCTTCGTAGTTATCGATGCTTGGGCACGAGCAGATTAGGTTACGGTCGCCGTATACGTTATCTACGCGGTTTACTGTTGGCCAGTACTTCCAAGATTTAGTTGCTTTAGAAGGGAAGCAGCCAAGCTCGCGAGAGTATGGACGATCCCATTCATCTTTCGCTAGGTCAACTTGAGTGTGTGGCGCGTTAACAAGCGGGTTGTTATCTAGCGGCCATTCACCGTTCTTAACCTTTGTCATCTCTTCACGGATTGCGATCATCGCATCACAGAAGCGGTCTAGCTCTTCTAGGTCTTCCGATTCCGTTGGCTCAACCATTAGCGTGCCTGCTACAGGGAACGACATGGTTGGTGCGTGGAAACCGTAGTCCATTAGACGCTTCGCGATGTCTTCTTCGCTGATGCCTGTTTCTTCTTTTAGTGGACGAATATCGATAATACATTCGTGCGCTACACGGCCGTTAGAGCCACGGTAAAGAACAGGGTAGTGAGGGCGCAATTGCTCCATCACGTAGTTCGCGTTCAGAATCGCTACTTTCGTTGCGTCTGTTAGGCCAGCGTCGCCCATCATCGCGATGTAAGCCCAAGATATAGGCAGGATAGACGCGCTACCCATATCCGCTGCGGACACTGCGAAGTTTTCGCCGTCTGCACCATTTTCAATGTGACCCGGTAGGAAAGGTGCTAGGTGCGATTTCACACCGATAGGACCCATACCCGGACCGCCACCACCGTGTGGGATACAGAAGGTTTTGTGTAGGTTTAGGTGAGAAACGTCAGAGCCGATGAAGCCCGGCGTTGTTAGACCAACCTGTGCGTTCATGTTTGCGCCGTCTAGGTAAACCTGACCGCCCGCGGCATGAACCATTTCACACACTTCTTTCACTTGCTCTTCGTATACGCCGTGCGTAGAAGGGTAAGTGATCATGATGCTTGATAGGTTGTCTTTGTGCTTCTCGATTTTCGCTGCTAGGTCAGTGACGTCGATGTTACCTTCTTCATCACACTTAACAACAACCACTTTCATTGACACCATAGACGCTGTCGCAGGGTTAGTACCGTGCGCAGAGCTTGGGATCAAACATACGTTGCGGTGACCTTCGCCACGGCTTTCGTGGTAGCGTTGAATAGCGATAAGACCTGCGTACTCACCAGATGCACCAGAGTTTGGTTGCAGTGAGAATGCGTCGTAGCCTGTGATTTCACATAGCTTCTCTTTCAGATCTTTTGCTAGTGCTGCGTAACCGGCTGCTTGTTCTGCTGGTGCGAACGGGTGGATCGAACCAAACTCAGGCCACGTTACTGGAATCATCTCTGCTGCTGCGTTCAGCTTCATCGTACAGCTGCCCAGTGGGATCATGCCGTGCGTTAGCGAGAAGTCTTTGTTCTCTAGCTGTTTTAGGTAACGCATCATCTGTGTTTCGCTGTGGTGCGTGTTAAACACAGGGTGCGTTAGGTATTCTGTTGTGCGGCGCAGTGCTTCTGGAATCGCTGCAAATTCGTTGCCTGCGATTTCCGTTGATAGTGCTGCGACTTCTTCTTTCACACCGAATACTGCAAATAGGGCTTCTACGTCTGCCACGGTTGTGGTTTCGTCAAAGCTTACACCTAGCTGAGTACCCAACTTACGTAGGTTGATGTCTGCTGCTAGTGCTTTCGCGTATAGGTCTTCAGTTTGTGCACCAGTATTGATGGTGATGGTGTCGAAGAAGCTGTTGTGAGCAAGCTCGAAGCCGCCTTTCGTTAGACCAGCAGCTAGGATAGCGGTCATGTGGTGCGTACGACGAGCAATCGTGCGTAGACCTTCTGCGCCGTGGTAAACCGCGTAGAAAGACGCCATGTTCGCTAGTAGAGCTTGAGCGGTACAGATGTTTGATGTCGCTTTTTCACGACGGATGTGTTGCTCACGCGTTTGCATTGCCATGCGCAGTGCTTGGTTGCCGTTAGTATCGATAGAAACACCGATAACACGACCTGGCATTGTACGCTTGTGCTTGTCACGTGTTGCCATGAAGGCTGCGTGTGGACCGCCGTAACCCATAGGAACGCCGAAACGTTGTGCTGAGCCGATTGCTACGTCTGCGCCCATTTCACCTGCAGGTTTCAGTAGGGCAGAAGCCAATAGGTCAGTCGCTACGGTTACTAGTGTTTTGTTCGCTTGCGCTTTTGCGATGATGTCCGTTAGGTCACGAACTTCACCTGTTGTGCCTGGGTATTGAACTAGCGCGCCGAATACGTCTTGCTCTGGTAGTGATTCTAGAGAACCAACTAGGACTTCAAAGCCGATGAATTTCGCACGAGTTTTTACTACTTCGATGGTTTGTGGGTGAACGTCGTCAGCAACGAAGAATACGTTACTCTTGCTCTTACCCGCACGCTTACAAAGTGTCATCGCTTCTGCTGCTGCCGTTGCTTCATCGAGCAATGACGCGTTTGCGATTTCCATACCAGTAAGATCCATCACCATTTGTTGGTAGTTTAGAAGTGCTTCTAGACGACCTTGTGAGATCTCTGGTTGGTAAGGGGTGTAAGCGGTGTACCAGCCCGGGTTTTCCATCACGTTACGTAGGATTACGTTTGGCGTGAAGGTGTTGTAGTAACCCTGACCAATGAATGTACGTTTAACTTGGTTCTGATCGGCGAACTCACGCATTGCTGCCAGCATGTCTGCTTCGCTTTTCGCTTCTGCCAAGCTCATTGGCTGCTCTAGGCGAATTTGTGCTGGAACGGTTTCGTCGATAAGCGAATCTAGGCTAACTGCGTTGATCGCTTCCAACATTTTCTGTTGGTCAGATTTGTTTGGTCCGTTGTGGCGAGCAACGAACTCGTTTTGTGTGCTGAGGCTTTGAAGTAATTCAGTCATTGTCCTTTACCTACTCCTTGGCTCGGGTAACGGATTTGCGTTACTGATAAATTAAATTATACGTCCGAACCTAGAAAAAAAGCTGTCCACTAATCGTTATGCTAGGGGACAGCTTTCGTCTCATCCTAATTACTCTTCTTCAATAGAGCTTAGGTATTCTTCCGCATCTTTTAAGTCATCCAACTCAGATGGGTTTGAAAGCTTCACTTTCACAATCCAACCACCTTCGTATGGTTCTTCGTTGATTAGCTCTGGGCTGTCTTCTAGCTCTTCGTTGATTTCAACTACTTCGCCTGTGATTGGTGAGTAGATGTCTGAAGCTGCTTTTACTGACTCAACCAAAGAAAAGCTTTCGCCCGCTTCGACTTCATCTTCCACGTCTGGTAGGTCAACGAAAACTACGTCACCTAGCATCTCTTGAGCGTGCTCTGAAATACCGATAGTTACTGTGCCGTCACCGTTGTCACGTACCCACTCGTGGCTATCTGTAAACTTCAGTGTTTTGTCCATTGCTTAATCTCCAAATAACTTGTCAGGATAGTTTCTGATTTAATAAATCTTTTATTGGTAAAGAGGGTAACGACTGCAAAGCTCTTTCACTTGCTTGCGTACGCGTTTTTCTACTTCTGCGTCACCTTCAGGGTTGTTCACCAAACCGTCCAGTACGTCACCAATCCAATTACCGATGAGTTTGAATTCTTCAGCGCCAAAGCCGCGGCTTGTACCCGCAGGCGTTCCTAAACGGATGCCCGATGTAATCATAGGCTTCTCTGTGTCGAATGGGATGCCATTTTTGTTACACGTGATACCTGCACGCTCTAGTGCTTCTTCCGCTTTGTTACCTTTCAAGCCTTTAGGGCGAAGGTCAACCAGCATCAAGTGCGTGTCTGTACCACCGGTTACGATGTCGCAACCGCGAGTTTGCAATACTTCCGCCAGAACTTTTGCGTTGTTGATCACTGAATCAATATAAGTTTTGAATTCAGGACCAAGCGCCTCACCGAACGCGACTGCTTTAGACGCAATCACGTGCATCAGAGGACCGCCTTGCAGACCTGGGAATACCGCTGAGTTGATTTTCTTAATGATGTCTTCGTGGTTGGTCAGAATCATACCGCCACGTGGGCCACGCAGTGTTTTGTGCGTTGTAGTTGTAACAACGTGTGCGTGAGGAAGCGGGCTAGGGTGCGCGCCTGTTGCGATAAGACCGGCGATGTGTGCCATGTCGACCATAAGAATCGCGTTTACTTCGTCTGCGATTTCACGGAATTTAGCGAAGTCGATAGTGCGTGGAATTGCACTACCACCTGCGATGATCATTTTAGGTTGGTGCTCAAGTGCCAGTTGGCGAACGTCTTCGTAGTTGATTTCTAGTGTTTCGCGGTCAACGCCGTATTGAACTGCGTTAAACCATTTACCAGAAAGTGCTGGGCGAGCACCGTGTGTTAGGTGGCCACCTGCGTCTAGAGACATACCAAGAATGGTGTCGCCAGGCTGAAGTAGTGCCAGTTTTACTGCGCCGTTTGCTTGTGCGCCTGAGTGTGGTTGAACGTTTGCGTATTCACAATTGAAAAGTTTTTTCGCGCGTTCGATAGCAATGGCTTCCACTGTATCTACGTGCTCACAACCACCATAGTAACGGCGACCTGGGTAACCTTCAGCGTATTTGTTTGTTAGGCATGTGCCTTGAGCTTGCATTACCGCTTTAGAAACGATGTTCTCAGAAGCGATAAGTTCGATTTGTTCGTTTTGGCGAGCGAATTCTGCCTGAATTCCAGCAAAGACAGCGTCATCTGTCGCAGAGAGGTTGGTAGAGAAAAAGTTTTCCAAGCTGTGGTTAGGGTAACTCTTGTTCATGGTAGTTGACCTTCCAAATCTGAAAATGAACCCGCAGTAGAAATAGTTGTTTGATTGCGATGGTGGCTCATTTGTCCTCAAAACAGCTGAACTGCATAGCAGAACAGAGTGAACTTTCGGCCCGAATAAGTGGGCAAAACTCCGTCGGATTGTGGTTTCTCTTGTCCAATCTCTTACGGAAATGTGCATCTCTACATCTAACAAGTTGGTAACATAGCGCTTGCGGCACGAACAATCAACCAAAAATTTCCTATAGGAAACGAGATTTCTGGTTTTGTTAACAAGAGCACGCTTTAATTAACTCGGTGGACTTTTATCCACTATAGGCTTCATGCACAATGCTAATAGGAAGGAATAAAGGATATTTACAGAGGGATTTATGGCAGAAAGTATTTACGATGAATACCCGTCAATGACGTTGGCGAAAGAGCAGCAAGACCAGAATATTGAACCGCTTAAGCTCGGTCAGCGCATTAAAGATATCCGCTCTAAACTTGGTATTACGTTAGAAGAAGCGAGCCAACGAACTGGCCTTGCGCGTTCTACGCTGAGTAAGATCGAGAACGAACAGATTTCTCCAACGTTTCAAGCGATGCAAAAATTAGCGCATGGCTTACAAATTGATATGCCGCAACTGTTTGAACCACCTAGAAAAAAGGTCGCTACAGGGCGCAGGGATGTAACCAAGAAAAAAGAGGGTAAACCACACCCAACCCAAACCTACGAACACGAGCTGTTGGCGACTCAACTTTCCAATAAGAAAATGATGCCTTTTAAGAGCCAAATTCGTGCCCGTAGTTTTGACGAATACAAAGACTGGGTTCGCCATGATGGGGAAGAGTTTTTACTCATCTTATCAGGTGAGGTGATGTTTTATTCTGAGTTCTATGAGCCTGTTGTATTAAGCGAAGGCGACAGTGTGTATTACGATGCGAACATGGGTCATATGTTGACCAGTGTGAGTGAAGAAGACGCGCACATTTTGTGGGTGACTGCCAAATAGTGATAAATAGTTGTAAATTTCCTATAGTGAAAGCAAACGTTTGCTATCGGTTTTGAATGCGTTATGATGGCGCTCTGTTGATGATATCTCACTCAACAGAGCGCCTTTTTTGTGCGTTTTGTTGTGATTAAAATGTTAAAAGTCACACTTTTGAAAGTCGAGCGATGTCTTGTTCGTGCAAAATTGAATCAAGCGTGTTTATTATTGGAAACACATTGAATGCCGACAGCATCATCGGGTCTATCTAAATGGAGACGAAAATGACTCAAGAACTTCTGAAAACACCACTGCATGCACTTCATGTTGAAGTAGGCGCAAAGATGGTCCCGTTCGCGGGTTACGACATGCCAGTTCAATACCCACTAGGCGTAAAGAAAGAACACTTACACACTCGTGATGCAGCAGGTCTGTTCGATGTTTCTCACATGGGTCAACTTCGTTTGATTGGTGATGGCGCAGCAGCGTTCTTAGAGACACTGGTTCCGGTTGATATTGTTGACCTAGGTGCGGGCAAGCAACGTTATGCTTTCTTTACTAATGAGCAGGGCGGCATTATGGACGACTTGATGGTGGCTAACCTTGGCGATCACCTGTTTGTTGTTGTGAACGCAGCATGTAAAGAGCAAGACATTGCACACCTTCAGGCGCATCTTCCTTCTGGCATCGAGCTAGAGATCATTGATGATCGCGCACTGCTTGCGATTCAAGGCCCTAAAGCGGCAGAAGTACTAGCGCGTTTCGCACCAGAAGTAGCAGAGATGCTATTTATGGATGTTCGCAAAGTTGAACTACTAGGCGTTGAGTGCATTGTTTCTCGTAGTGGTTACACTGGCGAAGACGGTTACGAAATCTCTGTTCCTGCGGACAAAGCAGATGAGCTGGCTCGTAAACTCACAGGTGAAGAAGAAGTAGAGTGGATTGGCCTTGGTGCTCGTGACTCACTTCGTCTTGAATGTGGTCTGTGTCTGTACGGTCATGACTTAGACACAACAACAACGCCTGTTGAAGCAAGCCTACTATGGGGCATACAAAAAGTACGTCGCGCAGATGGCGAGCGTGTAGGTGGCTTCCCTGGTGCTGACATCATTCTTAAGCAGATCGAAACGAAAGACGTTGCACGTAAGCGTATTGGCTTGGTTGGTCAAACTAAAGCGCCAGTTCGTGAAGGTGCTGAGCTGTTCGACGCAGACGGTAACAAGATTGGTGTGGTAACAAGTGGTACAGCAGGCCCTAACGCAGGCAAGCCAGTATCAATGGGTTACGTACGCGCAGATCTAGCGGCTATCGGTACAGAGCTGTTTGCAGAAGTACGTGGCAAGATGCTACCAATGACGGTAGAAAAAATGCCGTTCGTACCACAACGCTACTACCGTGGTTAATTAAGCTAATTCATTGATTTAGAGAGTTAAATAAGGCTCGTTATTCCAGCGAGCCTAAACAAAACTAGGAATCTAACCATCAGAACGTAGGTTCCATTAAGTTTCCTCTCTGAATCGACAAGCACAAACAAAAATGCCGAGCACATTGCTCGGCATTTTTTATGTTCTTTTGAAAGCTCAACTTATGCAGTGAGTTCTTCGATAGGGCAACACATTTCAATCACAACTTCACTCAGCTTGCTTGGGTGAATCATGTCTTCTTTGTTCACGCTAAACTGGCTTGCCATGATGGTGTTGAACAATTCCCAGTGGTTGATCAGCATTTTCTCGCGATTGTCTGCATCTTCTGGCCACGTCTCTTGCATCATAGGCGCTAGGCTAATCGCACCATGTGCAAACACCAGCATTTGCCACTTTGATTCCCATTGGTCAATGCGATGCTCTGGGTATTCTACGTTGTAGTCAGCAAATAGGTCGGTAAAGATCGCCGCGAATTCATCTTTAGATCTTAAGAAGTATTGCAATAATGCATCGTCGCCTTGGCGAATCGCATCGGCAATCATTTGAACTGGGTGCGGGTTAACGAGTGCAAACGCCAGCATTCTTACCATGAACAGGTAGATTTTTTGATTCGATGGCGTATTCGCTGGCATTTCGCTTACCAACTGCGCCATGTAGCTTTGCATGAATTCGTCCATGCCATCGCTGACGGCTTGCCAGATCTTCTCTTTGCTGCCGAAGTGGTGGCGAATCAAACTATGGGACACACCAGCTTTCTCACTGATGTTTCGAAGCGAGACTCGGTCGTACCCTAACTCACAGAACATATCTGCCGCGACTCTTAGAATCAGGCACTTAGTTTGCTCAGCGGCTTCAGCACTTCTACGGCCTTGCTTTCTTTCTGTCATAGTTCGAATTTTCCCGAATATTAATCAACGCGCCTATTTTTACCAGAAACCGGACAGTTTGCCTAATTATTTTATTGTCCACGTGGAAAATATGTTGATCATTTTTTCGTTATACATATACTGTACACCTGTGTAGTAAATATAAAGTCGATGGAGAAAGCCAGTGCGAAAACAATACTTAAAGCGCACATTTATCGGAGCAGCGGTGGCATTGAGCCTCGCCACGATGCTGACAGGGTGTAACAAAGCCGTATCAGAACCGTCTGAGCCATTAATCAAACCTGTAAAATTACTTGCTGTTAATGATCTGACTGTTGCCGATTCCGATGCATTCCTTGCACGAATAGATGCAACGTACAGAGCCCAACTTTCATTTCAGGTAGGTGGCGAAATTGAGAAGTTGATCGTGAGAATGGGAGAAGAGGTGAAGCAGGGCGATGTACTTGCAACGCTAGACCCAAAAGACTTGCAGTTAGCTCTTGATGCATCACAAGCGCAGTACGCACTAGCGAAAACCCAATGGGAACGCTCGAAAAGCTTGTACAACAAGAAGCTGATCAGTACAGACAGTTACGATCAACAAGAAACGCAATACAAAGCGGCACTGGCAAACCTAGAGCAAGCGAAAACCGATTTGAGCTACACAGAGATTCACGCGCCGTTTGATGGTGTGGTGTCTTATACCTACGTGAAGCCATACCAAGTGGTTGCTGCTAAGCAAGAAATCCTAAACCTAATCGACAACACCACTTTGGATGTGTCGTTTACTTTGCCTGTGACTTACGCCGAAGCGGTGTCGTTGAACTCACTTAAAGACGCAGAGATGTGGGTGACGATGGACAGCGAACCAAACAACCGCATCCAAGGCAAATTCAAAGAAATCTCTACTCAACCCAATGCCGATACCAACAGCTACGAAGCGATCGTGACGATTACGCGTCCGTCTGATCGTAACTTGCTAACGGGAATGACAGGGCAAGTACACATTGCGAAGCAAAACGTTTCTAAGGCCATGATGCTGCCAAATGCAGCCTGGGTGTCGAAAGACGCGGCTCATGGTGAAGTTTGGGTCATGGACAGCGATACACAACAAGTAAATAAGGTGACATTGTCACTAAGTGCTAATGGCGCTGTGGAGTCTGGTTTAGATAACAACGACTACGTGGTTATCGCAGGTGTTGAACGGTTAGTGGAAGGCCAAGTTGTGAAAGCTTGGGTTCGTGAGGAAGGTATCTAATGAAACGTTCATTATTCACAGTATCGGCTATCGCACTGGCGGTACTCACCGGTTGTAACAGCACAGACGAAGTGACCACAGAGCAACCTTTGTATGTTTCTACGGTTGCTGTCGATGTACCAGTAAAAAGCCAATACCGCACATTTAAAGGTCAGGTTGTGCCTGCCGAGCAAACGCCAATTGCATTCCGTCGCGCAGGCGAAGTTCAGCATGTGTTAGTAAAGGCGGGTGACACGGTGAAACAAGGCCAGATGATCGCCAAGCTAGACGACAGCAAAGAGAAGCAAGCAGTAAACGATGCAGAAGCACAATACACGCTTGCGATTCGTCAGCTTAAACGTGGTGAAGAGCTGCATGACCGCCAAATGATTTCAAAAGCGGAGCTGGATGAACTAACAGCAAACAAAGAACTGGCGGAAGCAAACTTCTACAACGCGACAAACCAATTGAACTACACACGTTTGTTTGCACCGTTCGCGGGCAAGGTTTCGGATGTTTTCAAAGAGCGTTTTGAGCGTGTGGCGATTGGTGAGCCGGTTCTCAACCTTTATCAGAGCGACAAAGTGTACGTTCGTATCGAATTGTCAGACAACGTACTTGCGATGGTAAATCCAAATACGCAAAGCATGAGCTACCAGCCTCAAGCCACGTTCTCGGGTGACGCGAAATCTTACTCTTTGGATTACTTAGAGCACACAAGTGAGCCAAACGCACAAACGCAAACTTACCAAATGTATTTAACCATGCCACAACCTGAGCAAGAGATTCTGCCGGGTACTAGCGTAAGCGTTGCAGTAGACATGGTAGCAGCGGGCATTACTTCCATTGATGGCTACAACATCCCAATGACGGCACTTCAAGCGGGCAGTCATGCTGGTGAGTTTTTCGTTTGGAAATTAAACGGTGACACTGTCACTAAAGTTGAAGTGTCTATCGACCAAGTGAATGGCGAAGGCGCAATTGTGTCATCAGGTGTTGCTCAAGGCGATGTATTAGTGAATTCCAGCTTACGCAAACTGCGCGAAGGTAAGCATGTGGATGTGGTGGAGAAACAACAATAATGAGCATTGCTGAATACTCAATTAAGAACAAAGTCATCAGCTGGCTGTTCATCGTTATTCTAGCGATCGGCGGCGTGACTTCGTTCCTAGAACTGGGTCGGTTGGAAGACCCTGCATTTACCATCAAAGATGCGATGGTGATTGCGACTTATCCTGGTGCGACTTCTAAAGAAGTAGAAGAAGAGCTGACGTATCCGCTTGAGAAGGAGATTCGTAAGCTGCCTTATATCGATAAGATCACGTCGACGTCCTCTAGTGGTATGTCTCAGATTATGGTGAGCATGAAGATGGACTACGGTCCGGATGAATTGCCGCAAATCTGGGATGAAATGCGCCGTAAAATCAACGATCTGCAACCAACTTTGCCGCAAGGCGTTCAATCTCTGCAAATCATAGATGACTTTGGCGACGTATACGGTGTGATGCTGATGCTAACGGGTGACGACTACGATTACGTAGAACTGAAACGTTACGCAGACCAACTCACACGTGAACTCGAACTGATCGATGGTGTGGGTAAAGTTGATATCGCTGGCGACCAACAAGAGATGCTGTTTGTTGAGATTTCCTTGGATCGCTTGGCGGCTCTAAACCTCGACATGAACGTAATCTCTGGCTTGCTGAACCAACAGAACAATGTGGTTTCTGCGGGTGAGGTAATGGTAAACGGCGAGAGCCTTATTATTCGCCCAAGCGGTACGTTAAACACGGTTGAAGCACTAGAAAACCTGATTATTCATGGTCGTGATACGGGTAACCTGATTCGCTTGAAAGACGTTGCAACCATCAGCCGTGGCATTCAAGAAAAGCCGGGCAATGTGCTGCTATACAACGGTAAGAAAGCAATCAACATTGGTATTTCGTTTGCCTCTGGCGTAAACGTAGTAGAAGTCGGTCAACGTATTGAAGCAGAACTAGCAAGCCTTGAGACCATCAAGCCAGCTGGTATCGATATGAACTACTTCTACAACCAATCACAAGAAGTGGACGATTCAGTTAAAGCGTTTGTTATTAGCTTGGCAGAAGCCGTTGCTATCGTAATCATCGTATTGCTGTTCACCATGGGTTTACGTAGTGGTGTGATCATCGGTTTGGTGCTGTTGTTGACGGTATTTGGCACCTTCATCTTGATGAACTACAACAACATTGAGCTGCACCGTATCTCACTTGGTGCACTGATCATTGCACTCGGTATGCTGGTGGACAACGCCATCGTGGTGGTCGAGGGGATATTGGTTGGCCTTAAGAAAGGACGAACCAAAGTTCAAGCAGCTACAGATATCGTAAAGCAAACTCAGTGGCCGCTGCTTGGTGCGACAGTCATTGCTATTACCGCGTTTGCGCCTATCGGTCTGTCACAAGACGCGACCGGTGAGTTCATGGGTTCTCTGTTCTGGGTTCTATGCTTCTCACTATTCTTGAGCTGGATTACGGCGATTACGCTAACGCCATTCCTTGCAGACCTTCTATTGAAAGAAGAAGACAAGAATGCAGATGCAGAAGACGAAGACCCATATAAAGGTTGGTTGTTCGTCGCGTTTGGTGCGTCTCTTAAATTTGCGTTGCGTTTCCGTTGGTTAACGGTAGCAGGCATGGTGGCATTGCTCGTTGGTGCTGTGGTTGCGTTTGGTAGTGTGAAGCAACAGTTCTTCCCGCCATCCAACACGCCGATGTTCTACGTTGATATGTGGATGCCAGAAGGCACAGACATTCGCGAGACCATCAAGAAAGCGGAAGAAGTAGAAAGCTACATTCGCACTCAAGACAACATTGATTTCGTTTCAGCGTCGATTGGTCAAGGTTTGCAGCGTTTCGCTCTGACTTACCAACCAGAGAAGAGTTACGAAGCCTACGCACAGTTCCAAGTTCGTACCACGGACCGTGAGAACATGTTTGAGCTGCTGCACAAGTTGGACGACAACCTAGCGAAGACGTTCGACAAGCCAACGTTCCAGTTCAAGTTGATGGAATTCGGCCCGTCACCAGCGTCAAAGATTGAAGCGCGTATTACTGGCCCAGATCCACAAGTGCTACGTGAGCTTGCGGTACAAGTAGAAGATATTCTTCATACTGACCCGGGTGCTCGTAATATCCGTCATGACTGGCGTGAGCGCACTAAAGAGCTAGTGCCTGTATTCAACGAATCTAAAGCACGTCGCTTGGGCATCTCGAAAGAAGATCTTTCAAGCACACTGCAAATGGCGTTTGGTGGCAGCACACTTGGCTTCCTTCGCGATGGTACGCACATTTTGCCTATCATGACGCGTCTGCCAGAAGCGGAACGTGTGGATTTTGAATCACTGCAGAACGTGAATATCTGGAGTCCATCGCTTCAAAGCTACATTCCAGTAGACCAAGTGATTGATGGAGTGAAACTGGATTGGGAAGAGCCATTAATTCAGCGTCGTGACCGAAAGCGTACTCTAACGGTACTGGCTGACCACGATGTACTGAGTGACGATACAGCGGCAAGCTTGTTTGCTCGTGTTCAACCAAAAGTGATGGCACTGCATATTCCAGAAGGGTACGAAATCACTTGGGGTGGTGAGTACGAGTCATCGAAAGATGCACAAGAAGGTCTGTTTGGCTCACTGCCAATGGGTTACCTGTTGATGTTCATCATTACTATGCTGCTGTTTAACTCACTGAAGAAGCCACTGGTTATTTGGTTCACCGTTCCGCTGTCTATCATCGGTGTGTCGTTTGGTTTGTTAACCACGAATATGCCATTCAGCTTTACCGCGTTCCTTGGTCTATTGAGTTTGAGCGGTATGATTCTGAAAAACGGTATCGTACTTCTAGACCAAATCAATCTTGAGTTGGAGTCGGGCAAAGATCCTTACTTAGCGATTGTCGATAGTGCGATTAGCCGCGTTCGACCAGTAAGTATGGCGGCACTGACCACCATCCTCGGTATGATTCCATTGGTGTTTGATGCATTCTTCGGATCAATGGCGATTACGATTATGGCAGGCCTTGGTTTTGCTACAGTTTTGACTCTGATTGTTGTACCAGTCATGTTTGCAATTCTGTTTAAGATCAAACCAACCACTGCATAAGGGACTTCCTGACTTTTATTATTGTCAGATTCCTGCCTAGCCCTGGGGACTTTCCTCAGGGCTTTTTTGATCGGAGAGAATTAAGATGCGAGATGCGAGATGCGAGATGCGAGAGTGTAGAGTCGAGAAGAGAATGAAGGCGAAAAGCAGGGGTGGTGCTTTAGTGTACACCTCACTGATTTTTATGATTTTCTTACAAGCGATTGATAAATCTTGCGTATACTAAGAGCACATCATCAATAAAAGAGCGAACGCAAATGAACAATCGCGGATTACACGGACTCTTCCTTTTAGGCTCACTAACGCTAATTGGCTGTTCTTCAACAGACGGCATCTCTACCGATAACGCAGACTCTCAAGCGCCAGTAGAATTAAAAAGCGCGGATGCAGCCACAATTGCAACTTGGATCGACCAAAGCGTTCTGATGCCACAGGGCCTTTCTTTAGAAACAGATAAAATTCGTTATGTTACTGGATCAGCGGATTTGAATAGTGACGGCACAGCAGAGCATTTGGTGCTATTCCAAGACCGTTTCTTCTGCGGAAGTGGTGGTTGCACGGCGTATATGTTCGATAACAACGGCAAAGTACTGAACCGCATGTCGGTAACTAGAACACCAATTGCACTCATTGACAGCTACAGTAACGGTTGGCAAGACTTTGTAGTGTGGAGTAATGGTGCTTACCGTCAAATGAGCTTTAATGGTGACTCTTACCCAAGTAACCCATCTGTCGAGCCAAAATACGACCACAACACTCAAGTACAAACAGCAATCGCGTATGTGATGGCTACCGAGCTTTACCAACAAGACGGTTACGACATTCTGCCTGTCGACGATAAAGAGATCTGGACGCCAGCGAACGTTTATCACTTTACCTTTAAGCATCATGGCGACCCGCACAGTGTGTACAATGCAACGGTGAACTTGAGCAGCGGCGACGTGGATATCGAATCTGAACCAATGCAATAAATTGTCGGTTTAAACACTGCCAACTTAAACAAGAAAAGGGCGAACACTTATCATAAGAGTTCGCCCTTTGTGGTTTCTATGTGTTTGCTTTTATTTCTATTGTTTTTTAGAGCTTAGGCTGCGTTAGAACCTAGCCAGTTTAGAACTTATAGGTAGCGCCCGCATAGAAAGAGCCAATCTGTACGTCTGTATCCAGACTTGAACCTTTCGGTTTTACTGTGAAATGGTCCATTTCATACGCCGCGCGAAAGGTGATGTTTTCTAATTGAATTGGCGTGTATTCCAGACCTGCACCGATACGTAGGGATAAATCGTCTTCATTGTCTGTCGTCGGAATATCAACAGACATGTAACCCAAACCAAAGGTTGCGAAAGGGCGCAGGCCATTATTGAATGAGTAACCAATATTCGCCGCTACCGAGACGTTGCTCGCACTTAAATCATAAGCCGTATCTACGATCTTAAAATCACCATAATTGGTGTACTGCGTTTCAACCGCAACGATACGGTTGAACTGATAACCACCAATGATTTTGAACGCGGTGCCGTTGTCATCCACTTTTGTAAACGGGTTATCATCACTAAACGTGTTGTTACCCACACCGCCTCCAAGATAAAAACCTGAGACATCTTGCGAACCATTTGCTTGAGCACAAACGCTAAAAAGAGCGGATAAAAGGATGATTGTGTTTTTCATAGTTACCTCTGTATGACTGTCTGTCTTTTTATATTTAAAACGGTGTTCATTATCTAAATGAGGCGCTGAAAAACTAAACAAAAAGCAAACAAAAACCAAATAATTCCCATTGATTTAGTCACTTAGGCAATTGTGTGTTTTTTGTGTGATTGGAAGGTATGCATAACAAGAAATCGATGTTTGAATCCTTGATTACGTCCAAACTGGACGCTTTATGTTGGTGTGATGAGGTTGATTTGGTTTTTCGAATGGTTTGAGAAACCTAACCTATAATTCAAGGAGTTGAGAAAGTAGTGAGCCTGTATGCATAGAATTTATTTCGCCAATTTAATCCTCGATCCGACGACAAGGAAACTGTCCAATTCAGGCGGCGATGATGTTCCCCTAAGACCGCTGCCATACCAAGTATTGAACTTGCTGATAGAAAAGCAGGGCGTGCATGTGACTCGTGAGGCGTTGTTCGAAATCTGTTGGGATGGCTCAGTCGTGACCGATCAAGCATTAACCAATGTGATTTCCGGTTTAAGAAAGAAACTGGCTCAGTTGAACGCACAAGGCGTACAGATTAAAACGGTGAGTAAAATTGGCTATTTACTGGAAGTTGATGAGGATGTGAAACCCATCAAACAGAAAGTTGAGATACCGGAACTCCAAACGCTCGAAATTGATGATGTTGAACCTCAAGTCAAAGCAGCGCCCAAACAAGAATCTGAATCGCGAGATAAGGCATTTAGTTTAACTCCGATATTGATGACGGCTTTCCTGATTATCGCGATTGTCTCTGTGCTTTATTTTCGTCCGTTTGTGCCACATCCTGATTTTCTTGATGATTCGGACTACCAACACTTTTCTGTGTCTGAAACGGACTTCTACTTTTACGACCAAAATCATGATGAGTTAGATCTTTCGGCTTTGGCAAAGAGCCTCAATGATGAAGTGTTTCCAGTGTGCCCGGCCATCGTGTATTTGCGCGTATCTGAATCGGCTTACCGAGAAGGAGCACATATTTTGCGTGCGTTTGCTTTCGCCAAAAACAGCAATAAGAACGTCAACTACATTAAGTTTTCTCTCGATATCGACACCTTGAAAGAAACGGTCTTAGAGAGCATGAGCAGGGCGGATGCAATATGCGGATAAACAAACTCCTCGTACTTAATATTGCATTGGCAACGGGACTCGTGGGCGTGGTTGTTCACCAAAAGTATTTCCAATCCGATGAAATTACTGGTTCGCGCTGGGCGTGTGCAACGTTTGAAGAAGACTTTATTACTACAGGTTACCGACGTTATGAAAATATCAGTGACCGTTCTGTCGTGGTGTTTAGCTCGGATAGAGACATGTACATTTTCCAGAAAGGCTCCTTGCTAACGAAAAAGGGCGAAAGCAAAGAATATGAACTGGTTTACAACGGCAAGTATCAAGTGGATGGGCATGCGTTGACGGTGGATTATCAGAAAGTCAGCTGGAATGAACAGCCAACGGAGAGTGAAGTTTTCGTAAGAGACATGAACTCATACGTGGGCACAAAAACGGACTTCATTTACAAAGTGGAGGATGAACAACTGTTCTTTTTCAATCAGAGCGAAACAGAAGAGAGTAACTTTATCTGCTATCGGATTTAGCGTCCGTTAGATTCCGCTTATTGCTCAATAAAAAACACCTCCCAATGCCGAGGCTAGAGGGAGGTGTCGAATGCCAAATCGAGGGAGGCATTGTTAATCGTTGCTTAGAACCGTCTAAGCGAGTTAGTCACGATTAAGCAGCTGCTTCTTGTTTCGCTTCTGCTTTGTTCTTTAGGAACGCGTAAGTGAAACCTGTTACCGCTGTACCTGCTGCAATTGCTACCAAGTACATTAGCACTGGTGAGATTGCGTTAGGGATAAGCAGTACGAACAAACCACCGTGTGGTGCCATCAGTTTTGCACCGAACAGCATTGATAGAGCACCTGTTAGTGCGCCACCTGCCATACATGATGGGATTACGCGCATTGGATCTTTCGCTGCGAATGGGATTGCACCTTCAGAGATGAAGCACAGGCCAAGAACGAATGATGCTTTACCTGCTTCACGCTCGCTTTGCTCGAACTTGTTCTTAGCAATGAACGTCGCAAGACCCATACCTAGTGCCGGTGTCATACCTGCTGCCATGATTGCAGCCATTGGCGCGTAAGTTTGTGAAGCCAATAGACCTACACCGAATGCGTATGCGGCTTTGTTTACTGGACCACCAAGGTCGAAACACATCATCGCGCCAAGGATAATACCTAGTAGAACCGCACTGTCTGAACCCATGTTGTTTAGGAAATCAGTTAGGCCGCTCATGATGCCAGATACTGGACCACCCACGATGTAAATCATCACAAGACCCGTGAACAATGTCGCCACGAACGGGATGATAAGGATCGGTTTAAGTGCTTCCATTGATTGTGGAAGTTTTACTTTGTCGGCAAGGAACTTAGCAGCGTAACCTGCGATGAAACCTGCTGCGATACCACCAAGGAAACCTGCACCAGTTGAGCTTGCTAGCATACCGCCAACTAGACCCGGAGCCAGACCCGGACGGTCAGCAATTGAGAAGGCGATGTAACCAGCAAGAACTGGGATCATCAATGCGAATGCAGAGCCACCACCTATGTTCATAAGCGCTGCTGCTAGCGTGCCTTCTTCTTTAAACGCTTCGATACCAAATACGAAGGATAGGGCGATGATCAAACCACCGGCAACCACAACTGGAAGCATGTGAGATACACCTGTCATTAGGTGTTTGTACGCGCCTTTCTTCTCTTCTGTCGCTGATGATGCGCTAGAAGAGCCAGAGTGTTGGTATACGCTTGCTTGTTCAAACGCTTTGTCCATTTCTTCCGCTGTTTTCTTCAGTGCTGGACCTGTTTTGGTGCGGTACATCTTCTTGCCGTTGAAGCGGTCAAGAGGTACTTCGATGTCTGCTGCGATGATGACCAAATCTGCGTCTGCGATTTCTTGGTCAGTCAGTTGGTTTTTTGCACCTACTGAGCCACGCGTTTCCACTTTGATTTGGTGACCACGACGTTTGCCTTCTTCCTCTAGCGCTTCTGCTGCCATGAAGGTGTGTGCAACGCCGGTTGGACATGCTGTGATAGCAACAATCTTCTTCGTTGCAGAGGCGCTTTCTGCTGGTGCTGCTACTTGTGCTGTAACTGTGGTTGCTTGCTCTAGCGTTGCTGCACTTTCAACCGCAGTTTGTAAGAAAGCGGATGCGTCTTTCGCTACGGTGCTGATATTTGCTTGGTAGACTTTTTTACCTACGAAACGAGAAGTATCAACTGGAGTGTTAGCCGCAATTACGATCGCTTCTGCTTGTTCAATGTCAGCGTCTGTCAGCAGTGTTGGTTCAACCACGCTTGATTGGCATTCAATCTTTGCGTTCCAACCCAGCTTCGCCGCTGCTTGTTCTAGTAGACCTGCCGCAATGATGCTGTTCGCAACACCACTTGGACGTAACTATTCACCCAGGAGCTATTGACAGCAAATTTATGTGACTGAGTTAACTTGATCCCACATTCAACTTGAGTGATCTTTTTGTGGTGGCAATCTGGAGGTATGAATAAGAAAACATTACCTCCACCGCCAGATTTCGATTCGCCTGAAGAGGCGAAAGATATCATCCACTTTTTATGGAATAAGTTGGCTGAGCTTGAAGATAGGCTAAACCAAAATAGTCGCAACTCTTCTGTGCCATCATCTCAACAACCCCTGCATAATAAAGCTAAAAATACTTCGCCGAATCGGAAGAAATCTGGAAAAAAGCAAGGAGCTCAACCAGGTCATAAAGGCAATCGCCGACTGCTTCATCCTATTGAAGAGAGCGCCTCGGTTGAGCAATATTTACCGAATAAGATATGCCACTGCGGTGGGTGTGTTATTCCAAATAGAAAACCTTATAAACGACACCAAATCTTTGACTTGCCAGATATCTCATACACGCTTGTTGAACATCAAATTTTTAAAGGCGAGTGCTCATGGTGTGGTGATAAGCATCAAGCGGAGCTTCCAGAGTCTGTGCCCGATGTTCAAATGGGGCCAAATCTACATAGCTTTATCGCAATCCAAGCGACGCAGCACCACCAAAGCATAGGTAAAATACAATCTATGCTGAAAGACGTCTTCCAGCTTAACTTCTCAACAGGTGCAATATCTGCGGCGCAAGGACGAGTCACTGAATACTTAGCTGATACTCATACTCAAATCCATGACACAGTAAAAGCATCTAAACTGATTATGGCTGATGAGACTTCACATCAGCGCAATAATGATAAACGCTGGATGTGGGCCGCACTCAGCAATAACGTAGCCTTTTTCCAAATTAACAGCGGAAGAAACCAACATGCTGCCAAACGACTACTTGGTGAAGCGGTTTCACACCTTTTAGTGACTGACCAATATTCTGCCTACAAATATATCGACGAATCTAAGCGCCAATTATGCTGGGCTCACATATTAAGGAACGTCATCGCTATCGAGGAAAGCGTTTGTCCTGAAAACCAAAAAATCGGAGACAAACTCGCTTTAATCGCTCATAGCGTATTCAGGTGTCATCACCGATATATCGAAGAAGAAATTACCGAAAGCCAATATTACCGCCGACTCAGGCGGTTACGAAAGAGCTGGCTTCATTGGCTCAAATTGGGTAGTTATCAATGCTCAAAACGATATCGAGGTAGATGTCGAAATCTCATCGCTGATGATGCTATGGTCTGGCGGTTTATGGACGACTCCGAGTGCCCGTTAACAAACAACGCAGCGGAGCGAGTTCTCCGTAATTACATACTGATGAGGAAGTGTTGTTACGTGACTCGCTCATATCGAGGCGACCAGTTCCGCGAACGAATGTTCTCGCTGATAGAAACAGCCAAACTTCAGCAGGTCTCTGCTTATAAATGGCTGCGTGAAATCGTCGAACATCACATGTTGAAAGTTGATTATCAGGCGCCAGTATTTTTAGCGTAAACCGTCGTCAATAGCTCATGGGTGAATAGTTACACTTGGACAAGCTGTAATAATGGCAATATTCATACTGATAACCTTCTGTTCCTTAGTTTTTGTCTAAGTTCGTATTAGGGTAAAGCTCGGTTACTTGCGTTTGGAGCTTGATGTTCTCCAGTTCTTCCTGACTGGTTAGGCCAACGCCAACTTGGCTTACTGCTAGGGCAGAAAGCGCGGTAGCGAAGCGCAGTAAATCGTTTTTCGGCATCACTTGCATGTGACCCCAGCACAAGCCAGCAACAAGCGTATCGCCAGCACCAACAGTGCTTACTACATTCATTCGTGGTGGTTGAGCACGCAACCATTCGCCTTGGTTAAGCCACATCACGCCGTCTGCACCCATAGAGACTACGATGTTCTCGATGCCTTTATCGCTTAGCGTTTGCGCTGCTTCTTGGCATTGTTCTGGCGTTGCAAGGTGCTCGCCGACAAAGTCACTTAGCTCTTCGTCGTTTGGTTTGATCAACCAAGGGTGAGCGTCGATGCCTACGCGTAGTGCCGCTTTGCTGCTATCGAACAAGACTTTCTTGCCTTGCTGATGCAGTTTTTCAATCCATGCTGCGCATTGCTCTGCAGTAACCCCCCCCGGTAGGCTGCCTGCCAATACAAAGTAATCGTGTGTTTCTGCAAGGCGGAATAGGGTTTCTTCAAAGCGCGCGATTTCTTCTGCCGTAACTTGAACGCCAGGGAAGTTGATGTCGCTTACTTGGCCATCTGCTTCAACCAATTTCACGTTGATGCGAGTTGCGCCTTCGACTTCAACGAACTCGTTTTTAACCTTGATATCGCTAAATAGCTGGTGGAACAACTCAGGGTTGTCTTTGCCAAGAAAGCCCGTCGCTGTAACGTCTGCACCTAGGTCACTAAGAACTTTCGCTACGTTTACGCCTTTACCGGCCGCGTGTAGGTTGCTCTTTTCAACTAGGCTGACAGAACCCACTTTAATTGAGTCCAGCGAACCTGTTAGGTCAAGGGCAGGGTTAAGCGTGATGGTAACGACTTTGTTGGTTTTCAATACTGTCATTCTCTCGCCCCTTAACCTTCGCCAAGACCAGATGCGATTGCTTTGCCGATTGACTCAAGTGCTTGTGCAGCATCTGGACCTTCAGCAGAGAATTGAAGCTGGTGACCGTGTTTCACGCCTAGCGCGATAACTTTCATTAGGCTCTTCGCGTTTACCGCTTTGCCGTCGCCATCTAGGTTTGCCACACGAATGGTAGATTCGAACTTCTTCGCTTCAGCAACTAGCATTGCGCCAGGACGAGCGTGTAGGCCGTGAGCGTTTTTGATTTTGAAGATTGCTGTGTTGCCATCTTCGGCCGCTTCAGTTGCCATTTCTTCGCCTTTGAACAGTGCAAGGATCTGCTCAGCAGAAGCATCAAGCAATTTGCTGTGTTCGTTGTTAAACACAAGCTTTGAAATTGTGCTTAGGATAGATTGGTGAGCGTTGTTGCAAGCTGCAAATGCAACTAGAGCACGCACTTTCTCGCCTTCAAACTCACAATCATTGGCTGTTGATACAAAAGAAACGCCAGTGCGAGTTACTTGTTTATCACTACCAACAAGCCATAGACCTTGGCCTAGATGCGTTGGCGTTTTTGTTACTAGATCTGCAACGAACTCCGTACCTGCACAACCTGTGTTTTTTAGTAGGCCGCCAGCTACCGCGCTCATTTGAATCATGTCGCTTGCTGGGAATAGAAGTTGAATGAGAGAAGCATCGAAATCCGCTTCTAGCTGAACGTCGCCGTGAAGTAGGGCAATGATGTCGTCTTCATTTTTCGCATTGCGTAGACGCTCTTCAACGCCGTCCGCACCCAATACTTTTGTTAGCTGCTTAAGAATGCCCAAGTGCTCGTCTGATTTCGCTGCAATACCGATAGCAACGTAAACTGTGTTGCCGTCGCCCCATTCAACACCTTCTGGGAAGTGGTGAACAGCAACGCCCGTGGTTTTCACCATTGAGCGCGTGTCAGTCGTGCCGTGTGGAATCGCGATACCGTTACCTAGAAAAGTAGAGTTCTGGTTTTCACGGTTTAGCATGCCTTCTACATAGCCTTGTTCAACCAGACCTTTGTCTGTCAGGCTCTGAGCGATGCTTTTGATCGCTTCAAACTTATCTGTAGCGGATTGAGATAGGGTAATGTCGTTCTTACTTAGCTTAAGCATGGTGCTTCTCCAGCCTTAAGGTATCTATTTCTAATTCATCTTGGCTACGCAGTACTTTGTTTGCGTAACGCCGTTTATCTATAGTTGCTGAACGTGTCTTTGTTCGTCATTTCTCTATTCGAGACGGTTTTGCTTAACAACAATTTGCTGAACAAAAGAAACTGAATCGATTCAGCACTTGGTTAAATTTTTTAAAACACTCAGCGAAACTGTTTTTAAAATCGAAACTTAACCACTCAGTGTCTCAATGCTTTTAAAGCCTAGCAAAGGGAGACTGTATTGCTTGATTTTGGTGATTCTCGTCAATTTTTGAGTTTTGCTGAATCCTTTCAGCTTTTATACTGAATCGGTTCAGCATATAATTCAACTTATCGAAGGATCGTTGATGTATTAATATGATCCCGCGCACAGAATAGGGCTTAGAATATGACACTGGATGAAATAGCGAAATTAGCTGGGGTTTCAAAGACCACGGCAAGCTATGTGATTAACGGAAAAGCGCAGAAATACCGCATCAGCGAAAAGACTCAAAAGAAAGTCATGGCGGTGGTTGAGCAGTACAATTACAAACCGGATCACGCAGCATCTTCTTTAAGAGCGGGCAACTCACGTTCGTTCGGTTTGATCATTCCAGATTTAGAGAACACCAGTTACGCACGTTTAGCAAAACTGATTGAACAGAACTCGCGTAAAGCGGGCTACCAAATTTTGATTGGCTGTTCTGATGATGATCCGCAAACCGAGCAAAAGGTTGCAGAGGCGCTTGTGAGTCGTCGTATTGATGCGCTATTCGTTGCGAGCAGTATGCCAGCAGCCAGCGAATATTATCTTAAGCTGCAAAACTCGGGCACGCCCGTTATCGCACTTGACCGTCCAATGGATGATGAGCACTTCTGTTGTGTGATCAGTGAAGACTTTGATGCGGCGTTTGAGTTAACAGAATCGGTATTGTCTTCAGAGATTGATTCGATTGGTTTGATTGGTGCGTTAGAAGAACTGCAAGTCTCTAAAGAGCGTGAACTTGGTTTCCGTTCGGCTTGTCAGCAAGGTAGCACTGGCGTTTTGGTTGGCTATGGTCAGCACTTCTCCCGTGAAGAAGGCAAGAAGGTGCTTGAGGGCTGGATCGCAAAGGGCAAGCTGCCGGATGCTGTGGTGACCATGTCTTACACCTTATTAGAAGGCGTGTTAGACGTGATGCTAGAAAAGCCAGAGTTGATGGGCAAAGTACGTTTGGCCACGTTTGGTGATAACCGCTTGCTCGATTTCCTTCCAATCAAAATCAACTCTCTTCCACAGCAGTTTGAGCTGATTGCCGACAGCGCAATGGAGTTGGCGCTTAATGCCTCAGCTAAACGCTATAAAGCGGGTGTAGAGTTGATTCCGCGTAAGATTGTAAAGCGCCACACCGACGCTAAAACTTAATTTCTACCGTCAGCGCCACAAATGCGTGGTCGCTGGCGTTTTTATCTCTCTCAAAAGACGGATTGATTAAGTGCGCATCCAGCACTTGGTAGTTCGTGACTTCTGCTATTGATACATTGGCGTACGCATCAAACTCTTGCGACAACAAGATGTAATCCAACACGTTTCCTTTCGCAAAGTGATAGTGCGTTGCTGGTCGTGACTCCAATGAGGGCGTTACTTGCAATTCCCATCCGTCGTTGAGTTGTAAATCAATGACGCTGTCACCATAATGCTCAGTCAAGACATTGTTAACGCTGGTTGAAGTGATGCCTTGGTTCATATCACCCATTAATACTGTCGGCATTGGATTCAAAGCATACTGCCTTTGCATTGCGTCACGCAGCATTGCCGCTTCCCAACCACGTTGTTGCGTAGATAGCCAACGGGCAATTGGTCTGCTCGCTTGTTCTGGAGTGGTTGAATCGGCAGGGCGCTGTGACTTCAAATGTGTGACGTATACAGAGATATGACCAATAATTGGGTGAACAACACAGGCACGGACGGGTTTGCGGCTAAAAGGTGGAGCGTCGATATCACCAAAGGCATTGAGCGCGTCTTTATCGAACGTGACCGCTTCAAAGCTTTCAATCGGAAAACGCGAGGCCACTGCAACCACTGGGCGAGAATAAATGTAATCGCCTTCAATGTGCGGCGTATCGACACAAGCAAAGTGTTCATAACCCATTTCAGCAAAGAAGGTTTTGGTTTCTTCGATGCTGAACACTTCTTGCAAGCCGATGATGTCGGGATTAAGTTGTTCGAACTGCGATTTGGTCCAAGCGAGTTTGTCCTGCCAATCGTCGCGAGAATAAATGTTCTCGAAGTCGTAATACGCGCCAGGTGGTGCAACAAAGTTAAACAGGTTGGCGGTGGCAAAGGTAATGTGGTTCTTATTAGACAAAATATCGCTCGTTCAAGGAGTTATTGGGTGAGTATATACCCAATTGGACAAGATGAGTGAAGATCACGTTTCTATTTGTACGCATTCCGTTTAAACTCCGTTCATCAAGAAAAATGAGTAACGAACATGACCCAAGATTACGAACACGAAGAGTATTTAGAAGGCGAAGAGATTGAGATCGAAGCGATCGGTATCGACGTTGATGCGCACCCAATTGAGCTGTACAAGCTTTTCAAAATCGCGAACTTGGTGAGTGGTGGTGGTGAAGCAAAACACATCATCGAAGAAGGTTACGTTGCCGTAAACGGTGAGCTAGAAACTCGTAAACGTCGCAAAATGTACGACGGTGATTTCTTCGAATTTAACCAAGAGTACTACGTTGTGGTATGTGACGCGCCAGTAACCGAACCTGAAACTGCTGAAGAAAAAGCAGAGAAGAAGGCGAAGAAAGAAGCGCAAGCGGCACGTAAAGAAAAGTCTCGCTCGAAAAAGAACGACAAACCAAGTGCTAAAGGCCCTAAATCTACCGGTCGTAAAGCAGCGCACAAAGAGCGTAAAGCACAAAAAGAAGCATTGTCTCAATCTGCTAAGAAAGGCAAGAAAGAGGAAAAGCCGCAGGTTGCACGCGATCCTAAAAGTGGTCGTAACTCTATCGACTTCTTCTAAGCGATTTGTTTCGATATTAAAATCGACGTAAACATAAAAGCGCCGCCTTGGTGAGTAACCTTGGCGGCGCTTTTGTATCTAAAGCAATTTAATCTGTATCTGTGGTAACGCGTTTAATGTAGCACTTTGGCTGTTTCTTTTTGCTCAGTCCAATGGTGAATCGAGTTTGGTTTCGCAAGATAAAAGCCTTGGTAGTAATCCAAGTTTAGTGCTTGCATGGCTGAAAGCTGTGTATTCTCTTCGACACCTTCGATGACCACTTTTGCGTTCATCTCTTCAGCAAGCTCTACTGCATTGGCGATCGCTAATGTGTCACCAGAGCAATAATCGAGTAGGTAAGAGCGATCTATTTTAATGATGTCTGGGCAAAGCTGCTTAACACGTGACATATCTGAATGGTGAGAGCCAAAATCATCAATCGCAAATAAGAAGCCGTTTGCTCTCATGAGTTGCACTGCTTGAATCAAAAGTTCTGTATCACCGCAAGATTCCTCAACGACTTCAAAGACCACATCAGAAGGTTCCATACCTAACTCAAACAATCGTTTGTAGAGCAGGCCATTGTCTTTAAAGCCCATGTCTTTGGTCAGCGTCAGCAAGGTTTGTGGCATGACATTAAGAAACAGCTTTATTGGTGAACCTGCAAAGTGACGAGCAAAGTTACGGATATGAATCGCACGGGAGAGAAATTCAATACAAAGTCGGAAGTAAGTATCGATGCTGGCATCAGCAAAGAAGAGATCCGGTCGAATATTCGTGCCATCTGCACCACGAATACGCAGCAGGGCTTCCATCCCGATCATTTGTTGGTGTTTATCAAAAATAGGCTGATAAACACTGTGGAAAGTGTATTGATTGAGCACAACGTAGTATTCGCCAAGGCTGTCCTGCCTTATGTACTGCTCGTAGTCGGACTGCTTCTTTAACTCCATGAAAAACGCCAAAAAATTAGCATGAAAACGACTGTAACAGGATGGAATTCCGATTTGAAGCGCTACGCTGTCTTATTTTTGAAGCCTATTGAGTTAATTTGAAATAGATTCCGATTTTTTCTCGATGTATCTAAAAAACATTGATAGACCGAAACAAATCAGGAAGTAAACGAAGCCGACAATTAGCCAGATTTCGAAAATGTAGCCTGAGGAGTTAGCCATCTCTGTGCCGACAAAGGTCATTTCTTGAATCGAGATCAGCGAAACGATGGAGGTGTCTTTAACCAGTGAAATGGTTTGTCCTGCAAGTGCGGGTGTAATCGCTTTTAGCACCTGTGGCGCGATGATGAAACGGTATTTCACCCAACGAGATAGACCAAGCGAGTCAGCCGCTTCCCACTGGCCTTTATCGACGCTCTGCAAACCGGCACGAACCACTTCAGCAATGTAGGCAGAAGAGAGCAAACCCACACAAAGCACTCCGGACGCAAGGTTTTCCCATAGGTTAGCAGGGCCAAAGAAGAAGTGCTGAACCGCGTTAGGTTCGCCGCGATAGTTACGGAGAAGGTCTTCCAAGCCAAGTAATGGGATTAACTGATTAGAGATGAAAAAGTAGAAGATGAATACGAACACCAAAGGTGGAATGTTTCGTACCAATTGAATAAATGCGTTGGCAGGCGTGCGCAACCAAACTGTATTTGAAAAACGCGCTAACCCAAGCAATGTACCTAATACGAGAGCAAAAATGATGCCCCAAAGGCTCAAGCGTAGTGTTGAGATTAAGCCTTGGAAGAAATACGGCAAGCCGCCATCTGCTCTTGGGGTGAACAAGAGGTCGATTGCTTCTTTCCAATGCCAGATGTAGTTTACGCCGACGGTAGAACGATGATAGAGCCAAACCCCAGCCAACGCGCAGATGGCAAGCAGTACCCAATCGAGTAGGTTAAAACGACTTAAGAAGAAGCCTGATTTTGCTTTGGTTGGTGCAACGCGAGTGGTGGTTTGTCCGCTCAAGGTTTAACTCCGATAGTAAAGAAGAAAACCGACCCGCAGTACGAGTCGGTGTTGTTAATTATTGCGACGATTTAGGTTACTGACCTTGTGCAACTTGGTCTTGCCAATCTAGCGTTGAGAACCAGTACTCGTAACGCTCATCTAGCCAACCGTCTTGGGTACGAGCTTCAATCCACTCGTTGAAGAAGGCTTTCTTATCTTCTTCACCTAGACGAACAGCAAATGCCTCATTACCTTTGGATAGACGCTCAGTAAATGGAATGAACAGCTTGTCAGCATGTTTGATCGCTTCATGTTCCGGTTTCGGGCTTGATGCAATTACTGCGTGTGCGTTGCCGTTCAATACTTCTTGGAATGCTTGTGCATCGTCATCAAACTGAAGGATCTTCGCTTTAGGGAAAGTCTCACGCGCTACTTGCACAGTGAACGCGCCACGACGAGCGGCAATTTTCACACGGCGAGAGTCAAAGTCTGAAAACTCACTAAAGCCCGCCGCTAGCTCTTTGTTTGCTGCTACTTGAACGCCTGAGTGCGAGTAAGGTTCAGTAAACAATACGCTCTTTGAACGTTCTGGCGTAATCGACATGCCGCCAATGATTACGTCGAATTTCTTAGCAAGAAGAGCAGGGATGATGCCATCCCACGCTGTCGGTACAAACTCAACTTTTAAGCCTGTATCCGCTGCGAGTCGCTTCGCCACATCGATTTCAAAACCAATCAACTCACCTTGTTTATTACGCATTGCCCAAGGTACAAATGTCGACATACCAACGCGCAGCGTGCCACGCTCTTTGATTTGATCAACGTTTGGTGTCGCTGCTTCTTCATTGGCTAATGAAGGTAAAGCAATTGCAAGCCCTAATAATGCAGTAATGGTCGCTTTGAATAACTTCATGTTATCTCCTTATAATTTGCGCCAACTGGCTCCTAGTTTGTGTTCTAGCCAAGCGGATAAGCCAGAAAGTGATAATGTGAGAGCCAGGTAGATTGCTGCCACAGTAAACCAAATCTCAAACGGCATCGCCGTTTCAGATACGATGTTTCTCGCCTCGGTTGTCAGGTCGAATATTGCCATCACACTGACGATTGAAGAGTTCTTAATCAGTGACACCACTTCGTTAGTCAAGGGTGGCAAAGTGCGTTGAAGTACCTGTGGAAGAATCACGTCTTTGTAGGCAAACAAAGGGGATAAACCTAAGGTTTTGGCGGCTTCAAACTGACCTTTTGGAATGCTGTTTAAGCCCGCACGGAAGATTTCTGCGGTATAAGCACCTTGGAATAGTGACAGTGCTAAAACAGCGGTACTGAATCTATCTAACCCAATGACGGGGCCAAACACGAAATAGAGTAGGTATATTTGCACCAGTAGTGGGGTATTGCGAATCAACTCGACATAAGCGGTGCCGATCGCGTTACCAACTTTTGAGTTGCTGAGTCGCAATAATGCGGTGACGAAACCAATCACTAGTGTGAAGAAAAGACTGATCGCCGAAATTTTTAAGGTGACGATAAGACCGTCGACCAATTCCGCTGGCCACCACTCACCATCTTCGTAAAAGGCGATGTAATCGGGTACGCGCTCCCATTGCCATTGGTACCCCATCGCTTGTGCGCCGGAATCGAGTACCCACACGATCGCTATCAATAGAATGGCGATTTGTAATATGGCTTGTAAAACAGGTTTTAGGATTCGAATTACCATAGGCTAGTAGCTCAGAATCTGATTCAAAAACGCTTGGGTTCGTGGATGCTGCGGTGTTTCGAAAAGGGCTACTGGGGAGTTCATCTCGATGATTTCACCTTCGTCCATAAACACCACTCGATTCGCCACTTTCTTAGCAAAGCCCATTTCGTGCGTCACACAAATCATGGTCATGCCGCTTTGTGCGAGTTCCACCATCACGTCTAGCACTTCGTTGATCATCTCAGGATCGAGTGCCGAAGTCGGTTCATCAAACAACAATAGATCGGGCTCCATACAAAGGGAACGCGCGATAGCAACACGTTGCTGCTGACCACCAGAAAGTTGAATTGGATACTTATTGGCTTGCTCTTCGATGTTCACGCGCTTGAGATAATGCATTGCACGTTCTTCCGCTTCTTGTTTGGATAGCTTTAACGTGCGGATAGGAGCAAGAGTGAGGTTTTCTAACACGGTAAGATGTGGAAACAGATGAAAGTGCTGGAACACCATGCCGACTTTGCCAGGTTTTTGAGCTTTAGAATCGGCTGGTTGTTCGAAGACGCTGAGTTCACCTTCTTGGATGGATTCTAAGTGGTTGATACAACGAATGAGTGTTGATTTACCTGAACCGGAAGGGCCACAAACAACAACGATTTCACCGGTGTGTACTGAAAAATTAATGTCTTTGAGGGCGTGATATTCACCATACCACTTGTTTACGCCGCTGAACTCAACAACGATATTTTTCTCTTTCAAGGCTGCCAACTTTTAGAATAAATTTCTTTCTACAATAACAAGTTATTAACCGTATTGCACCTGTTAATCAAGCATAAACTGTCCAACTGGTGAGCAAATAACTTGTGATAAAACTAACCGATAATATAGTCAGTTTTAGAGGAAACGGATCACTATGGCGAACACGGACATCGTGATTAAATATTGGGCGGAATAGTAGGTGGTCATGACCACTTGTCGAGAGAAAATCGACGTGCCACCGAAGCGTTCAAACGCCAAAACCGCACCGGATAAAGTAAAGACAAAGCTGCCTAAAACTGCAAATGCGGAAGATTGGGTTTTACCACTGGCGTAGTACTCCATCGACATCCACAACATAGTCATGAGGACGAAGATGTAACTCGCGACAGACCATTTCTCTTTCCCCAAATCGGGTTTAAAGAAGAAATAAGCGCAGAGGCCGACGCCGAACACCGCAAAAGGCAACCAAGGTGTAAAGTGCCAAGCTGCCATATTAATGAAGCCTAAGGCGTAACAAATTAATGCTAGGCAAAATAGCTTAATACCGAGAATGAACTTGTCTTTCGGGTGCATCATGACTAAGTCACCGATAAGCGAAATTGACAGACCGGCGATGATCCACTGAGTGTAGGGAAGGTGATTTGAAGGTGATAGGAGTAGCATTCCAATCATGGCGACGATCGGAAGCGGTTTGGTCAAAAAGAATAGCCACTTTGGGCCAGTCTTAATACTGATGATATGTATGAACGCACAAGCTATGACAATCAGCCACATACGAATAACTCTTGAATAGACGACTAAACGCTCATCTTTTTATGAGCAAGCTAAAAAATGACACTTCGAATAGTAAGCACTTGGTTTGTTTTTGGTCATCGGCTTACATAACAACATCGAACCATCGCTTATTTGTTAGTTTTCTAGCAGAAAAGTTCAATATTTATCGAGTTGTCAATGTTGCGCTAAATTAACATAAAAAAACGGCATTGTGTCCGTGTAGACACAATGCCGTCAAAAGGCAGTAATTTAATAGCTCGAGTCGTTATGCAACGGCAAGTTCTAGAATTTTACGGCTGTTTTCTAGGTCGATTGCTTGGTTTTCGCCAAGAACCGTCATGCCGTGTTTGTTCAGTTGATCAATCACAGCATCGATAGCTGCTTGACGGTCATCACCGTAACCTTCCAGTTGAGTCGCGACTTCTAGCTGATGGTAGAAAGCTTCAATCGATTGGATTGTGCGTTCTGCCAAATCTTCACCTTCTGCCAAGCCAAATACGTTACGACCCATTTGCTCAAGCTTAGGACGTTTGAATTCCATTTGGTTACGAAGTAGAGATGGTTGAATGATCGCTAGTGAACGAGCGTGGTCTACGTGCCATAGTGCAGTCAGCTCGTGGCCAATCATGTGCGTTGCCCAATCTTGAGGAACGCCGCTACCGATTAGACCGTTCAATGCTTGGTTTGCTGTCCACATTAGGTTCGCACGCCATTGGTCGTTATCACGTTCTGCGAACTGATCACCCAATACTTTTAGGTTTTTAAGTAGCGCTTCTGCGTAACCGTCTTGAACCATTGCGCCAGTTGGCAGCGTTAGGTATTGCTCACATACGTGCACCCACGCATCAACTAGGCCGTTGATAAGCTGACGCTCTGGTAGAGTTTTCATTACGTCTGGATCAAGCACGGCAAATTTTGGTTGAACAGCAGGCGCTAGAAATGCCAATTTATCTTGGGTTTCTTTCTTAGTGATTACTGCGCCCATGTTTGACTCAGAACCTGTTGCAGGCAAAGTAAGAATCGCAGCAAGCGGCGTTGCTTCTGTTACTTGATGTTTGCCTACCATGATGTCCCAACCGTCACCGTCGTATTTTGCAGATGCTGCAACGTACTTAGAACCATCGATAACTGAACCACCACCAACAGCTAGGATAAAATCAACGTTTTGCTCTTTTACGATAGCAACCGCTTTATCTAATGTCTCTTTTGTTGGATTTGGCTCTACACCTGAAAACTCAAGCCATTCGCGGCCTTCTAATGCTTGTGCTACTTGGTCGTAAACACCGTTCTTTTTAATAGAACCACCACCGTAGATAACGAGCACTTTTTGATCGGCAGGGATCGCTTCTTTGATTGCTGCGATTTGGCCTTGGCCGAAGAAGATTTGAGTTGGGTTGACGTATGAAAAGTTCATTATTAGACCTCTTGCTTCCAATGTGAGGAGAGTGAATACATGCATATTAGTACGCGTTTGTGAGAACGAGTAGGCCGATTTCTGCAAATTTATTGCCTATTTCTACAAATGTGCGTTTCTTATGCTGGAACTGTAATCAGAACTCCAAGTATAGTGCGTGCATAACTATTGGAGTGACAAGATGAAGACACTTGCTGAGATCATGCAGCAATACGCCACTAAATTTGGTTTAGACGATTTAGAGGGCATCAAAGAAACCGCCATTGATGGGGTATGGTTCTACCGCAGTAGCAAAGGGAACAATCGCCAACCGTTTGTGTATCAGTCTGGCATCATCGTTTTAGGACAAGGCTACAAAAACATTCACATTGGCCAAACACCAGTACGTTATGGCCCAGATGACTATTTGGTTGTCGGTGTACCCATGCCACTTGAGTGTGAAGCGATTGCTGTTGACGATGAGCCTTTATTGGGCATCTCCATCGACATTTCTCCCGCCATGCTGCAAAAGTTGGTCAAGAAGTTGGAATCACAACGCTTCAGTAATGTTTGTGAGGATGACACTCGCTGTGGGTTGAAATCGGTACGCATGAACGACCAAATGTTGGATGCGTGCAAACGCCTTATGACGGCATTATGCAGCGATCTTGAAGTCGCAATGCTCGGTGACATGCTGTTAGAAGAAATTGTGTACCGCACGCTGGTGAGTGAATCTGGTCATGTTCTGTTTGAGCTCGCACACCAAGAAGGTTCTTACGCAAGGGTAGCAAAAGCGCTAAACCGTGTTCATCAGGAATACCACGAACAACTCAATGTCCAAACCTTGGCTGAAGAAGCGAACATGAGTGTCTCTGCATTCCACCAAGCGTTTAGAAGTGTGACTCTAGAGTCGCCTTTGCAATACATCAAAAAGGTGCGTTTAAACAAGGCACGTGAATTGATTCAGTTAGAGGGGCGCCGAGTGAACGATGCTGCGCGCCTTGTGGGTTACAGCAGCCCATCACAGTTCAGTCGAGAGTACAAGCGACACTTCAACGAAACACCCAGATCAACAAAGGCTTAGTGATCTTTATTTCAAAAGTAGGACTTTTTTTGTCTTTTTTAATAAATTGCGATCGATATATTTATTTGGGCAATGAAATTAGTTGTTGGTGCAAAATAAGGTGTTAATTGTTGCAATCATTTAGTGGATTCTTGAGAGGTGCTGCTGAAAATTTATAAATACATAGTGTGAAATGCTGCACTTGTACTTAAGTTATTTTACGTCGAAACAAAAGTAACTATACGTGTTAGTTAAGCGTATTTTGTATTGTATTAACAATAACTTAAGGAAGAGCAATATGCACCTTAGAAGTGGGAAAGCAGTGAAGAGTGCCTTTACACTCAGTACATTAACTGCGTCTTGTCTAATGGCCTTCAACAGCTATGCAGCGGTTGATTGTGCACCTCTAGAAGTTTGGGATTCGTCGAAGGTTTATAACGGCGGTGACCAAGTTCAACACGAAGGTAACGCTTATAAAGCGCGCTACTGGACTCAAAACAATAATCCAGCGCAAGCAGGTGAATGGGGTGAGTGGGAAAATCTAGGTGCTTGTAGTGGCACTGGCCCTGTAGATCCTCCAGTTAATGAAGTGCCTACTGTGACGTTAACATCCCCTAGTGCATCGGCTTCTATAACTGCCGGAGATGTTGTAAATCTTGCTGCAGACGCTGCTGACACGGATGGTTCAATTAGTAAGGTTGAATTCTTTGTTGATGGCGCATTAGTCGGTACCTCTACCGCAGCACCTTTCACTGCTTCATGGACGGCGACTGAAGGTGCCCACGAATTCTCGACTAAAGCGTATGATGATAAAAACGCTGTTAGTGTCGCGAGTGCCGTAACGCTAACAGTAAACGCGGGTCAACCGGGTAATGAAGCGCCGACTGTAGATGTCGCTCTTTCAGCGACTTCTGTTGAACTAGGCGCGACGGTTACCGTTACAGCTAATGCCGCTGATGCGGATGGTACAGTGGCGAAAGTTGAATTCTTTGCTGCCGGTTCTCTTGTTGGTACAGTAACAACAGCACCATACGCGGTAGATTTCACGCCAGCACAAGCGGGCAGTGTTTCTATTTACGCGAAAGCGACAGACGATGCAGGCGCAACAACAGATTCTTCTCTTGTATCTCTGACAGTAAATGGCGGTGCAATCACATCGAATTGTCGTCCTGACGGCCTCTACCAAACGGCTGGTGTCGATGTCCCTTACTGTACAATTTACGATGAAGAGGGTCGTGAATTAATGGGGGCTGATCACCCACGTCGTGTGATCGGTTACTTCACTAGCTGGCGCAGTGGCGATGACCCACAAGCCGCTTACTTAGTAAAAGACATTCCATGGGATCAACTTACCCACATTAACTACGCGTTCGTCAGTATTGGTTCAGACGGCAAAGTAAACGTTGGTGATGTGACAGATCCAACGAACCCGGCAACAGGTAAAACTTGGCCGGGCGTAGAAGTAGATCCAGCACTTGGCTTTAAAGGTCACTTCGGTGCGCTAGCAACTTACAAGCAAAAACATGACGTTAAAACACTGATTTCAATTGGTGGTTGGGCTGAAACAGGCGGTCACTTCGGTGCTGATGGCAACCGCGTTGCTGACGGTGGTTTCTACACCATGACAACCAACGCGGATGGTTCTATTAACCACGCGGGTATCGAGAAGTTCGCTACGTCTGCTGTTGAAATGATGCGTACCTACAAATTCGACGGTTTAGACATCGACTACGAGTACCCAACATCAATGGCGGGCGCTGGTAACCCTTACGATAAAGACTTTATGGAACCACGTCGTCCATACCTATGGGCTTCTTACCAAGAGCTAATGAAAGTTCTGCGTGAGAAATTGGATGCGGCGTCTGCACAAGATGGCATCCACTACATGCTGACTATCGCAGCGCCTTCTTCAGGTTACCTATTGCGTGGTATGGAAACGTTCGACGTCACTAAGTACCTCGATTACGTGAACATTATGACTTACGATTTGCATGGTGCTTGGAACGACCACGTTGGCCACAACGCGGCATTGTTCGATACGGGTAAAGACTCTGAGCTTGCTCAATGGAACGTGTACGGCACGGCTGCTTACGGCGGTATCGGTTACTTGAACACTGACTGGGCTTACCATTACTTCCGTGGCTCTATGCCAGCAGGTCGTATTAACATTGGTGTGCCTTACTACACCCGTGGTTGGCAAGGTGTAACTGGTGGTGATAACGGTCTATGGGGCCGCGCTGCACTTCCTAATCAATCAGAGTGTGCTCCAGGCACTGGCGAAGGAGAGAAGAACAACTGTGGTCACGGCGCTATCGGTATCGATAACATGTGGCATGATACTGACCCTAAAGGCAACGAAATGGGCGCAGGTTCAAACCCAATGTGGCACGCGAAGAACCTAGAGAAGGGCATTTGGGGTTCTTACGCTCAAGCTTACGGTCTTGACCCTGTAAATGATCCTTCCGATAAGTTTGTCGGTTCTTACACGCGTCATTACGATGATGTTGCTGTAG
The DNA here is from genome assembly GCF_905175355.1 of Vibrio sp. B1ASS3. Classification (NCBI taxonomy): domain Bacteria; kingdom Pseudomonadati; phylum Pseudomonadota; class Gammaproteobacteria; order Vibrionales; family Vibrionaceae; genus Vibrio; species Vibrio sp. B1ASS3. Next base: position 1,158,916 of record NZ_HG992743.1, on the reverse strand, counting down.
CCCCTTGGCTATGGAATGCAGAGAAGAGCGTATTCCTATCAACAGAGGACAAAGCGTCTGTTGAAGTGAAAGCGGACTACGTTATCGACAAAGAAATCGGCGGCATCATGTTCTGGGAGCTAGCAGGTGACTATAACTGTTACGTACTAGACGCGAACGGTAACCGTACGACGATTGATGCAACAGAACAAGCTTGTGCTGCGGGCAATGGTGAATACCACATGGGTAACACTATGACTAAAGCGATTTACGACAAGTTTAAGTCTGCAACGCCTTACGGTAACAAGATCGCAACTGGTGCAATCCCAACCGAAGCAGTAGACATTGCAGTGAGTGTTGGTGGCTTCAAAGTCGGTGACCAAAACTACCCAATCAACCCTAAGATCACGTTCACAAACAACACGGGTCAAGCGATTCCTGGTGGTACAGAATTCCAGTTCGATATTCCTGTATCTGCACCAGATAACGCGAAAGATCAGTCTGGCGGCGGTCTAAGTGTGATTGCTTCTGGTCATACTCGTGCGAACAACATTGGTGGTTTGGATGGCGTAATGCACCGCGTATCTTTCTCTCTACCTGCATGGAAAGACCTACCAGCGGGCGGCACTTACGAACTTGATATGGTTTACTACCTACCAATCTCTGGTCCAGCTAACTACACGGTGATTTCTGGCGGTAAAGAGTTTGCGTTCAAGTTTGAACAACCAGACCTACCAATTGGTGACCTAAACTCTGGTACTGGTGGCGGCGGTGGTACTGAGCCGGGTACATGTGATACTACGGGTCTAGTTACTTACCCAGATCTTCCGCAAACAGATTGGCAAGGTAACCCAAGCCACGCTAACCAAGGTGATAAAGTGATTCACAATGGTGTGGTATACCAAGCAAACTGGTGGACTGCATCAGAGCCGGGTAGCGATGGTAGCTGGTCTACAGTATGTAATGTCTAATCCAGATTAGTTGGACAGTAAAAGCGCGCGATTCACATCGCGCGCTTTTTATTTGGTGGAGCGTTGGGAGTTGCTATGACGAATAGCTGAGTGCAAAGGTCAGAACTCATAGCCTTCTGGGATCACGACAATGCCTTTTTCTGACACATGGAATCGTTTTGCATCTTCAATTTTGTTCATGCCGATTTGAGTGTGCGGCGGGATGCGAACATGCTTATCGATGATACAACTTACCAGCTGACTACCTTCACCAACTTCGACATCGTCAAAGATAATACTGTCGACTACCGTCGCGCTGTCGTGAATGCGTACATTAGAAGCAATAACCGAATGCTGAACTGAACCGCCCGAGTTAATTACGCCGTTTGCAATGATGGAATTAATGAAAATACCTTCATTACCAGTCGCAGAAGATACCGTTCTTGCTGGCGGAAACTGAGCTTCGTAAGTGCGAATCGCCCAGTTTGGTTGGTATAAGTTCATTGGTGGGACGGGTTCTAACAAGTCCATATTGGCTTCATAGAAAGAGTCAATGGTACCGACATCGCGCCAGTAACAGTCTTTGTCTACACGTCCTTTACTACCACAGAATTTGTAAGCATAAACTGATTGAGAATCGATGAGTTTTGGAATGATGTCTTTGCCAAAGTCGTGACTTGAATCGTCGAGTTTTGCGTCCTCTTCAAGCGCATCTTGCAAAACTTCCATATCGAAGATGTAAATCCCCATAGACGCTAGACTCTGCGTTGGGTCGTTAGGAAGAGTAGGTGGGTTCTTCGGCTTCTCGACAAAGGACTCGACCAAACCATTCTCTTTAATGCCCATTACGCCAAATGCAGTTGCTTCTTCGACAGGCACATCCATACATGCGACCGTTAACTTCGCGCCGTTTTCTTTGTGCTCTTCCAGCATTGCTGCGTAGTCCATGCGATAAATGTGGTCGCCGGACAGAACGACGACATACTTGGCGTCGTTTCGAGATAATAGCCACATGTTGTGGTAAATGGCATCTGCTGTGCCTTCATACCATGCACCACCTTTGCGCATTTGAGGTGGAACTGCAGTGATGTATTCACCAAGTTCGGGATTGAAGATCGACCAACCATCTCGCAAGTGCTTTTGTAGCGAGTGTGATTTGTATTGAGTTAACACTAAAATCTTTCTTAAACCTGAATGAAGACAATTAGTTAGTGTGAAATCAATAATGCGATATTTACCGCCAAATGGAACGGCTGGTTTGGCTCTGTCATCGGTAAGAGGGCTCAACCTTGATCCCATACCGCCAGCTAAGATTACTGCGAGTGCGTCTTGCATAATGTTCCCTTTCCCTTATGTTACGTACATCGAAAGCAACTTAAAGCCTGAGGAGTTAGCCAACTGCTGGTGGCTTTCGAGTGACGTTGTTGAGTGTCCTTTGAACTTATAAATGGTAGTGCTATATAACGTAGTACAAGATTCGAGCCATTGGATTTTGTTAATAAAATCAATGCCCTTTAGAGGTGGGGTATTATTTATTGCACTATATTAGGGAGTGAGGAAATTGTTGCTGCACCGAATTGGTGAAATAAAGTAAATACTTTAATTTGGTGGTTTCAGTTTACAGTGTAAAGGGCTTTAAAAACAATAAATTAGCGGTCATTTAAAATGAAAACAGGAGCACCATGGCTCCTGTTTGTTTGAGATAAACGTTTAACGCTATGAAAGGCCGATAATATTGCCTTGATCGTCAAGATCGAGATTCATGAACGCGGGTTTATCCGGTAAACCAGGCATGGTCATAACATTACCTGAAAGCGCGTAAACAAAACCAGCACCTGCACATAAGCGTAGCTCACGAATAGGAACGCTAAAGCCACTTGGCGCTCCTTTTATAGCTGAATCAGTGGTAATGGAGAGCGGCGTTTTCGCAATGCATACCGCTAGTTCATCAAAGCCCAATTGTTCAAAGTGCTTTAGCTGTTGTGTCGCGAGTTCACTCATTTCAATGTTTGCAGCGCCGTAACCCGCTTCGCAAACGGCCATGAGTTTCTCTTTTAGAGTTTGCTCTTTGCGGTAAAGAGGGCGGAAATCAGAAGCTTGTTCACACGTTTCAACAACGTGTTGCGCTAGTTCTATGGCTCCTTCACCACCTTGACCAAATGCTGTGCTGACGGCCACCTTTACTTCCGGGTTAAATTCATGAATCAACGCCTTAAGTACTGCCAATTCTTGCTGAGAATCTTGTGGGAATTGGTTGATGGCAACCACGGCAGGGATACCGTATTTATGGACATTGTTAATGTGCCACTTTAAGTTTTCAAATCCTGCTTCAAGTGCAGCTTGGTCTGGATTGAAAATTGAATCCGGAATGGCCATACCTGGGCGCAGATCATAGTGACCTGAGTTTGCTTTTAAACCACGTAACGTAGCGACAATCACGACACAATCTGGTGCACGACCCGCAGCAGGCGCTTTAATGTTACACGCTTTCTCGAATCCCATGTCTGAGCCAAAACCCGCCTCAGTGACAACGTAACTAGAAAGCTTTAGTGCAATTTGGTCTGCGATGATAGAAGAGTTGCCGTGAGCGATGTTCGCAAATGGACCCGCGTGGATTAGGGTTGGCACACCTTCTAGTGTTTGCATCAAAGTTGGTGCAATCGTCTCTTTTAGTGTAACCGCCATTGCACCAGCAACTTGCAAGTCTTCAGTTGTCACTGGAAGGCCATCTAAGTTGTAAGCCACGACGATACGGCCAATGCGTTGGCGCAGATCTTTTAAGTCTTTAGCTAAAGCGAGGATCGCCATTAGCTCAGAAGCGGCAGAGATATCAAAACCTTCTTCGCGCTCAAAGCCGTTAATGGTTTTTCCTTCTTCATTTAGTCCAATCTTAACCATGCGCAGTGCACGGTCGTTGTGGTCCATCACGCGTTTCCAAGTGATTCGCTCAACATCGATTTTCAATGCTTTTAAGCCAGTACGGGCTTCGAACGCCTCGTAGCCTTCACGTTGTTCATGATAAAGGCGAGCATCTAATGCAGCAGAGGCCAAGTTATGTGCCGCTGTTACCGCGTGAATATCACCGGTTAGATGTAGGTTTAACTCATCCATTGGTGCAACTTGGGAATAACCACCACCTGCAGCGCCACCTTTGACACCAAAGACTGGCCCCATTGATGGTTGACGGATACACGCCATTACAGATTGGTTGATCTTAGATAAACCTTGAGAAAGGCCGATTGTAGTTACGGTTTTACCTTCACCCAGAGGGGTAGGTGTAATTGCAGTAACCAACACCAACTTGCCGTCTTGATTTGCGTTTAAGCGATCAAGACATTGGGGATGAACTTTAGCTTTGTGTTTTCCGTGTGTATCTAACTCTTGTGGTAAAAGACCGGCATTGGCAGCGACGGTAGCGATAGAAGACAACGGTGTGTTTCGGCAAATTTCAATATCAGACTGCATGGATACTCCAAAAAAATGGCTAACACGTGGCGTTCAACATCAAGTAAGCAAAAGACTTAGCAAGTGTTGCGCAAACGTTTGCGCGAGAATAATACTGGTAAAAAACGAGGTGTAAAGCAGTTCGTGCGCCTTAGCGTGCTACATCATAACAAAAACCACTAATTACTGCGCTAGATCAAAACAAAAAGGCCACCAAATGGTGACCTTCGCATATTTATTGCTCTAAGTACTTGGTTCTTAGCGATCCCAGTAGGTTTCTTCTAGGCTATCTTCACGCTCTGGTAGTGCACGTGATAAGCGAGGAGAGTGCTGAGTTAACACCTCGTAGCTTACACGGTTTGCGTACTTACAGATCTGAGATAGAGAAGAGTAAGTTAGGCAGCGTACTTCGTGTTTTTCAGAGTTTGGCACTTCTTTATGGTGGAATGAGTTCGCCGCCATGTCGTGTAGAAGCGCTGACAATGCTGCATCACCTGCACCGTTGGTGTTCTTGATCTCAAGTGGACCACCAAGGTAAGGGCCAATGTGTGAGTACACTTTCATTGGGTTTTGGCAATCGTCTTTACGCATTGCACGGCTAAACTCAAACTTGTTGAACTCTTCAATAGAGCCTTCAAGAATATCGTGCGTCGTTTCGCGTTTCACTTTCTCATCAGTGTAACCCGCCATGTAAAGACCGTCAGGACCTGCAGTACAAAGAACTAGATCTACCCATTCAAGCGCTTTATTCGCTGCTGCAAGTGGATCGCCTTCGCCTGTCAGTGCTGCGCCTTCTTCTTCGTTCATTGCAACAACAGATACGTTCTCGCGAATGTACTCTTGCCACCATTCAGCGTTGCCTTCGATCACATACTTAGTACCAAGCGTCAGTACTACAGGGACCTCGTGCTTCTTAGCAAACTCAATCGCACGTTGAACGGCTTGAGGCATTTGATCTTCTTCTTTACCACGCATTAGGTAAGAAGAAACAACCAGAGCAGATGCTTTGGTAAATACTTCTTCTGGAATGCTCTCTGGAGAGAGTTTGTTCATGTGACCTTCGTTGATCGCGAAAGTACGTTCGCCATCGTGAGTGATCAACGTGTAACAACGACCAATTGGACCATCTACGGTTTGTAGGTGGTTTAGGTTCATACGAGAAGAGGTACGGCACAGGTAACGGTAAGCGAAAGAACCAACTTGAATGTTCTTTGACATAACGCCGAGTAGCACTGATTTGCTGTCCGCAAGCACGGAGTAGTTGTGAAGAGTGTTACCGATAGTGTCACCTGGGTATTGGTGAGTAATCAGGCCTTGTTCTACTAGCTCTTCGTACAGTGCGTCCGCTTTGCTCTCTTCAAGAACGAGAGAATGTCCTTTACTTAGGTTGTATTTTTCTAAAAACGCATCATCTACGCGCGCTTCGATATCTACGATGGTTTGACCCACACCAACGACCGTAGGGCGGTACAATTTCGGTGCTTGTCGAATTTGGTTTACTAATGGATCTCGAGCGTGAGTTGGAAAGTAGTGTTTAGATTTTCGCTGACCAGGAAACTTCATGCTTGTTCTTGAGTGAGAAAAAAAGAGGCGGGATTGTATCACAAAATTTTGAAAATCGTTCCGTTTTCTTGCAAAGAAATTTGCCCGCTGAAAAATTCAACGGGCTGCTGTTTTTACACACAAATTGGGGTTAATTTGTAGGAGTTACAGTCGGTTCTACATAAGCTTTTGTGCCATATAGAGGAACAGTTGATAAGCTATGTTTGAAACTGCCTTCTGTCTCTTTGGTTGTGTAAGACAAGTAAAGTAGCGTTTGGTTTTCTGGATCGTAGATGCGACGTACTTTCATGGTCTTGAAGAAGATGCTTTTTGACTTCTTGAAGACGACTTCACCAGATTTGCTTTTATCAATCTTTGCAATCATCTCTGGCGTGATGTCACCTGTTTGACGACATGAAATAGAACTGTCACTTGGATCAGACAGGCTTAAATTCGCCTCGATAGAAGCAATATGACAGGTTACACCCGTCACGACTTCGTCTTGTAGGTGGCCGATTTTGATGTCTTTCATTGTGAACATACCCAGTGATACGTCACCCACTTCATTATCACTACACCCAGCCAGAACAGTTACCAAACCCAAAGCAAGCAAGCTTTTCTTCATTTTTCATCCCTTAATTAGGCTAATTTATTAATTCAATTTATCAGACGCACACACTTAAAACAAAATTTGGCGTTACCTCAGGAGTTTAGCTAGGTTTGTAAGAGGCTTCATGCTAATGTACCGCTCCAGAACAGATGACGCCTACATTTCTAATCAAAGTCCTGTTTTTCATTCGCTGTAAAACACTAGGCTTGCAGCGCTTAAGGTAAGAAAATGAACCAACAACAATTAGAAAGCATCAACAGAAAAAATGCGTGGTTGCATGATTTAGTAGAAGTCGAATTTCCTACTAAAGAAAGCATTGAAGGGCGAGCCATCTATACTCGTATGCTCGACGCTTTAACCTACGATGCTGTCGATAAAACTACGCTTTTAGAAAACGGGCAAGAGTTAACAGGGGACGACATCTTCCTTGTTGATTTTCATAGGCTTACCGTGATGTTTTCGATTCTACAGTCACAACGTTGGTCGGATAAGCACGAGCAAGAAATGATCGTCGAATACTTAACTCAGATCATTTTGACACCTGAGTTTGAGCTTTATGTCGGTTTTAAACAAGGCGAGGCTGTAGCAGCTGCAATTGTCAGCCAATATGAAGGCAACACACTTGTTTCTGACATTACCGTTTCTCAAAACTTGGATAAATCGCAGTTTGTGTGTGATTTGGCGAAAAAATTGAACGACGATCAAAAGTTGTGTGAAACAATAGTTGTAGAAAATTGATCAATGTCGGTCCCAGATGGGGATTTGGCATTTAATATGTGCAACAACATTCTTTCTCGGCTGGGCGACACATGGTTATGCGTTTGACGCGTTTATTGGCTCTATTTCTATGCCTAGGGACGGCCGCAGTCAATGCTGACCAAACGGATTGGGAAATCAAAAAAGTACTGGTTTTACATTCGTATGAGCCCTCATACCAATGGACCAATGACATTCAACGTGGTGTCGAAGAGGGCTTTGAGCAGACCAACAGCGAAGTCAAACTATCGATCGAATACCTAGACGCTAAGCGCGTGCATTCAGATGGCTATTTTCAAAACATGGCCAATTATCTGCAGCTTAAATATCAAAACTACAAGTTTGACGGCATCATCATCTCGGACGACGCTGCATTAGAATTTTCTAAACGTTACTTACCAAACGACGAACGCTCTGTACCTTTAGTGGCCGTTGGCATCAATAACACACAAGCAACGTTAGATTCTTTAAGCACTTCCGGTAGTATCTTGTATGAACAAGATAAAGTTATCGAAAACATCAAGCTCATCATTAAGCTACGTCCTCAGATAAAGAACTTGTATTATCTCGCCGACAGAAGCATGACATCGGAACTGGTTCATGCTCGTGTTGTAGAAGAGATGAAGAAGTTTCCACAAATCAATTTGATTGAGCTTCGGGATGAACCTTTGGCTGAAGCTGCGGATCGGCTTTCAAAGATTAACCCAAATGATGCCGTGCTGCTGACTCATTTCAACACAGAAGCGGAACAAGGCCATTACCATTCTTACCAAGAAGTGGCACACGTTATTGGCGCTAAAAGTGTTGCTCCTGTATTTGTCTTGTGGGAAATGTACCTAGAAGAACCGGGTATCTTGGGGGGATTCTTAAATCGTTCGAAGCAATATGGTCACGAAGCCGCAGAGCTAATGGCTGCCAAGTTGGGTCTATCGATGACCAAAACCGAGAACGAATTGATTTCTGAAGCCGTATTAGATTTCGTGGCTATTCAAAAATATGGTATCAGTCGCTACGACATTCCTAAATCAGCCCACATTATCAATGCACCGCCTCCTGCAGTTAAAGTTAATATCAAACTGTTGCTCTTTGCTTGTGCGCTGATAGTTCTGCTTTCTTTGGTCATTGTTAGTCAGTTTATGACCATTCGCCAGCGTAAGGTGATCGATCAGAAGAACCGCAAGATCGTGACCTTACAAAAGCGCACCTTGAGCGTTCAAAAGGAGATGATTCACGTTCTTGGCGAGGCGATTGAATCGCGCTCTGGTGAGACAGGACAGCACGTTAAACGTGTTGCTAGATTGTCTGCGACCTTGGCTGAGTTTTGCGGGTTAAGCCATCGTGAAGTTGAGATGATTGAAGTCATCAGCCCAATGCATGACGTTGGTAAGATTTCGGTTCCTGAATCTATCTTGGACAAAAGTGGCAAGTTAGATGAGGCTGAATGGGAAATCATGAAGCGCCATACGGTGAAAGGTTATGAATTGCTGAACAATCGTGAAGGCGAAATCACTAAGTTGGCCGCCATTGTTGCTCATGAACACCATGAGCGTTGGGACGGTACGGGTTATCCGAATGGCCTAAAAGGTGAGGAGATTCATCTGTTTGCACGTATTGTGGCGATTGCCGATGTTTTTGACGCCTTACTGAGTGAACGCTGTTATAAGCGAGCTTGGACGGTTGAAGAAGTTGTGGATCTGTTTACGCGTGAAAAAGGTAAACACTTTGATCCAACGCTGAGCCAATTGTTATTGGATAATTTGGACGACTTTATAGAAGTGCGTTATTTATATCCAGATTCTGAAGTTTAATCCTTTCCTTTGTACCGAGTGAAGTTTCATATTTCTTAATTTAGGGGCTTCATTCGGTGATCTCGCTTAAAAAATCATTAATTCCTCTTTCTCATTTCTACGAAATGCCAAGTCTGTCGTTTAAACATTTCTAAACTTACCTATCATGTTGATACATATTTAGTATAAATAAATAAGTCAATAAGGCCAATTAAATTGGTCAGCTAAAGTCTTTAAGATATTCAGCGTCGGGGGGAAGGGCGTATGGCTATTAACAATATAAAATGTGTCATCTTTGATTGCGATGGCACACTAGTAGACAGTGAACGCTTGTGTTGTCAGGCCCTAGTGAACGTCTTTGGCCAATACGGTGCAGAGATGAGTTTTAGTGAATGCGTAGAACACTTCAGAGGCGGTAAGCTTGCGGATATCCTTCGTGACACTAAAGAGTTGATGAACTTAAATGTTCCGATTGATGTACTAGAGCCGCAGTACCGTGACGAGTTACAGAAACTGTTTGTCCGTCATTTAAAACCAATGGACGGTGCGAAACGACTTATCCAGTTTTTAGATTCGCACAATATTGAGTATTGCGTGGCGTCAAATGGACCAAAAGACAAAATAGAATACTCGCTTGAGTTGACGGGGCTACTTGATGCGTTTAAAGGCAAAGTGTTCTCTGCGTTCGATGCGAACAGCTGGAAGCCTGAACCAGACTTGATCATGTACAGCGCGATGAATATGGGTTTTTTACCAAGTGATTGCTTGTACATTGATGACACGCCGAAAGGCGTTGAAGCAGGGCTTAACGCTGGCATAAAAACCGTACAACTATACAACGGCGCACCGATTAACTTGGTCGATGACGAACGTGTTATTCAAATTTCCCATCTAGATGAACTAAAAGAGCAGCTCTTAGGCTGCTCAGTTTAGTGACAAATATTACTCAAACTATGGATGTGTTTAAATTTAGTTTGTAGGTAAGGAGTTTGATGTAAGCACTGGATGGAAGAAAAGTTTTTTGTATGAAACCCGCAAGAGGCACATGTGAATTTTTCACCATCGGATGAAATCAGATATTCATCGCATTGGCAGAGTGGACACTGGAGATCTTCAGTGTCTTTTGTTTTGTTGTAATTATTCATATTGTTCACCAGCAGCAAAATTAAATTGGCAAGATCTAGAATAGCCGAACACCTAACCTTTGAACATTCTTTAGTCGAATTCAGAGAATTATTTCGATTCACTTCAAAGTAAATTAAACAAGCACTCATCGAACGCTTGATTTAATTATTTTTCCGCTCGCTTTCCCTCGACAATCTAATGGTTGCTTTTTGCCCGTTGCCGTTGTTCGAGCATAAAAAAAGCTCCACTTTGGGAGCTTTTTTAGCGTGTTCGAGTTTTAGGCTGTTCGGTATCGCTTCAATATTTCGCCAAGGGATTGAGAAGCTTTGGTTAAGTTTGCCACACCAGTTGTCGATTGTTCGGCAACTTCACGAATAGTATTGGATTGCGAACGAATGTCAGACAGCTCAGAAGCGATGTCATTCGCGACGGCACTTTGTTCTTCTGCAGATGTTGAAATCTGAATACTCATATCCATTAATGAACGTGCAGAGTCGGCAATTGCAGTGACGTCACCACCAATCTCATCTATCAACTGACTGCTTGTTTGTGCTTGTTGAACCGTACGGTCAGTGATAGACGCAATGTTCTGGCTTTCCGTTTGCAATTTCTCGATCATCGCTTGGATTTCGACGGTTGCCTGTTGCGTGCGGCTAGCAAGGGTACGAACTTCATCCGCCACTACGGCAAAACCACGACCTTGTTCACCAGCGCGCGCCGCTTCAATAGCTGCATTTAACGCGAGAAGGTTAGTTTGTTCTGAAATCGCGTTAATCGTGGTAATCACATCGTTAATCTGTGTCGTGTTTTCGTTCAAACTGCTAACAGATGCGGATGCTTGTTCGATGTAACTGGATAGTGTTTCGATTTCTGAAATGACGCTTTGAACCCGACTACGGCTATTTTCGATTTGCTGAGCATCTTGATCTGATTGCAACGTAGCTTGCTGAGAGATACTTGAGACTTCTTTTGCTGAAGCCGTCATCTCTTCCATCGCTGTCGCAACAGAATCCAGCGTCTGGTATTGATGTGCGATTTGCGTTTCACTGAGCTTCATGTCTTGCTCAAACGCAGCGGATGTCTCACTTAACGTGTTGGCATTGTCTTTTACATTGTTGACAAGTTCTGTCAGCGTATCCATTGATTTATCTAGTGCGCAACCAATCGTGCCAAACTCATCACGACCCGGATGAAAACCTAGGCGAGAAGTTAAGTCACCTTCTCCAATTTTCTGCGTAGTGGTGTATAGCACCCAAAGCGCACCACCAAGGAAAGTCGCAACCCAGTAAGTGAAAAGGGCGAATGGTACCATCCAAAGCAAGCTAAGAAGGAAAGAGGTTAAAGCGTCAGATTTTGCTTGCTCAAACTGGCGTGAAAGGTTTTCTGTCAGTTGGATTGCCTGACCTGAACTCAGCTTCGCATAAACCGTCACGGTGCCGTTGTTGAATTTGGCATCATTAACGTTGCTCACGTTTACCACACCATTCACGCTTGCCACGTTTTGTACTTGAGCTTGAACTACGCCTGAGAGCTTCGCTTCTGCCGCTAGGATAGATTGCTGCTCAAACTGTTGAATATCATTGAAATAACGGCTTCCCGCCACTGAAGTTAAAGTCACTAGGAATAGAAGGAAAATGACCCACATTTTGTCGTTGATAGACATCTTGATAAATAACCTGTCTATCGTTCTAAACTCAACTTCTCTCATTTATAGCTCCATTTGAGATGAAAAGGGGATGAACAAACTTAGAGATATATCGAAACAAAATATGCGATGGTTATCAGCAAAATATGTAACGAGAGGTTGATAGATTTCAAAATATGAGATCTATGATCGCTTATAACGGTACGTCGTCTCCATAAATGACAAAAAACTAAATAAATACTGACAGTTTGTTAAAGAAAGGGTGGGTGCAATTTAATGCAATTAATGAACGAGAGGGTGTTATTAGAGCAAACGTTTACTTATGATTTCTGTCATAGCTTTCTAAAACTTTACTTCTCGCTGTCATGAATGTGTCATATAAAGGCTATAAAAAGGAGTTGCTGTCATCGATGAAGAAAAGAAATGGCAGTAGAGATTGAAGCAAGCAGCTTCAGGAGATGTAAAACAAAGGAGGTCACAATGAGCGACCAATATCAAAACGACGAATGCCTAGAGATGCTAGATGCTCTTGAAATCGGTATTATCCTCTCGGACTACATTGGCTCAGAAGACGAAGCCGAATAAGTACAATTAGTACTCTCATCGCGTCACAACAGACGTTATACTAAGTTCATGTAAGACGAGCCAAAAGGCCACTCACAGCGTCTAATGAACTTTCTAGCCCACCTGCATATTGCAGATCACTGTAATAGCCATTTAATGGGAAACTTGCTTGGAGATTTCGTAAAGGGAGATCCAAGCAAGCAATATCAGACTGATATTTCCAATGGCATCAAACTCCACCGTTTCGTTGATCGCATTACAGACCATCATGCTCTTGTTGAAGAATGCAAACCGCACTTCACAGGTGTCGCTCGACGTTTCGCACCCATCGCACTTGATATGTTTTGGGACCATTGTTTAGCGAAACATTGGCGCACATTCAGCCCGCAATCCTTAGATTCCTTCGTTCGTTATGCATATAGCGAAGTGAACAAACAAATCTCTGACGATCTTCCACCGCGATTTTTAATGCTTCACAGCCGAATGTGGAGGGGCGGTTGGCTACAGTCATATCAAGACTTAGAAAACATCGAATTTGCTCTTCATCGAATGTCCCAAAGAAGCCCAAGAATGGCTGACTTAACGACAACGTTCGAAGTTTTGGACAATGAATATGAGCAATTGGAAGCGAAATTTGCTGCGCTATATCAAGATGTGTTGCGTCAATCCGCTGAGTATCACCAACAGTTAATTAATTCATAACGTCTTGACTGCTAAAGGTAGTATGACCAAAGGGGCTCTGGTAAACTCTGCGCTCCAAAAATTATGAGGTTTATCATGTCCGTTAATTTCGCTGATCTTGGCATTGAACAACAGTTGGTTGATACCCTAAGCGGTATGAATATCGTTACCCCGACACCTGTTCAGGAAAAGTCGATTCCGCATGTTTTGGAAGGTAAAGATCTACTGGCTGCCGCTCAAACCGGTACAGGTAAAACGGCTGCATTTGGTTTGCCGATAATTCAAACGGTTCAGCACAAGAAACGAAACGGAACACCGCAAGCACTGATTCTCGTGCCAACGCGTGAACTTGCTCAGCAAGTGATGGATAACCTGACGCAGTACTCAGCAAACACCGATCTTAAAATTGTTTGTGTTTATGGTGGTACGAGCATTGGCGTACAAAAGAGAAAGCTGGAAGAGGGCGCAGACATTCTGATCGCGACGCCTGGCCGCTTGCTTGACCATTTGTTTAACGGCAATGTAAACATCTCTAAAACTGGTGTTCTTGTGCTTGATGAAGCAGACCGCATGTTAGACATGGGCTTCTGGCCAGATCTACAACGCATTCTTCGTCGCCTACCTCAAGATAAACAGATTATGTTGTTCTCAGCAACATTTGAGAAGCGTATCAAAACCATCGCGTACAAACTGATGGATTCTCCGGTTGAGGTGGAAGTCTCTCCAGCAAACACGACCGCAGAAACCGTTAAGCAGATGGTTTATCCAGTCGATAAAAAGCGCAAGCGTGAGCTACTTGCTTACTTGATTGGTTCTCGTAACTGGCAGCAAGTGTTGGTGTTTACAAAAACCAAACAAGGCAGTGATGAGTTGGCCAAAGAGCTTAAGCTGGATGGCATCAAAGCGGTTTCTATCAACGGCGATAAATCACAAGGTGCGCGTCAACGTGCGCTTGATGAATTCAAAGAAGGCAAAGTACGTGCGCTGATCGCGACGGATGTAGCGGCTCGTGGTTTGGACATTCAAGAGTTAGAACAAGTAGTTAATTTCGACATGCCATTCAAAGCCGAAGATTATGTTCACCGCATCGGTCGTACTGGTCGTGCAGGTAAATCTGGTTTGGCCGTTTCTTTGATGAGCCGCGACGAAGAGTATCTATTGCATGCTATAGAAAACCTGCTTGATCAACGTTTGCCGCAAGAATGGTTGGAAGGTTTTGAACCGAGTTTAATCGAAGAGGTTGAACCGGAGCGTAATGGCGGTGGTCGTCGTAAGAGTCGTTCATCAGAAAAACGCAAGATGAAGGCGAAACTGGCGATTCATAAAAACCGTGGTAAGAACCGAAAATAAAAAGATGATGGTATTCATCAGTAACTCTGATTATGCCGTCTTTGCTTCCCGGTAGGCTTCAAGCGTTTGTGGCATTGCCAATAAGTAGCCTTGATACATATCGAAACCGAGCTTTTTCATTAAGTTAAGTTGATGCTCGGTTTCAATTCCTTCTATAACGGTTTTTGAGCGAATATCTTTTGCCAAAGACAACGCTTCCATCAAACAAGAAAAATCACCATTCTCATATCTCAATAACAACGAACGATCGATTTTAATGATGTTGGGTTTTACACACCTAACGCGTTCTATTGTTGAAGCATCAATACCGTAGTCGTCTATTGCCAATAAATAGCCGTTATCGCTTAGCTCTTTTGTTGCTTTGTATAAGAAGTTTTCGTCGCTCGCATCGAGCTCTACCAATTCCATCACAATCTGTTCACGGCACAAATCCGCTTCAATAATGGACTGCTTTAACAAGTTACTATAGGAAATGTCTTTTGCGAGCATTTCTGCCGCTTTTGGTAGCACGTTGAGAAAAAGCTTTTTATTGCGGAATTTGGATTGACCAAAGTTACTGATGTGAATGAGACGGCTTAGTCGCTCAACGTTGATTTGATCTTCTGTAGGAATCGTAGTGGATTGAAAGAACTGGTCAGGTCGAATCATTAAGCCGTCTTGGTTACTAATACGAACCAAGGCTTCTAGACCGATAATGGAAAGATCTTTTTGATAAATAGGTTGAAACACGCTACGCAATGTCAGTTGTTTATATTGCGCGATGTACTGACCATCTACTTGTTTTAAAATGCAGCTAAGCAGCTGCGAGATACTCATCATTATTGTTGTAACCTAGACCAAGACACTGTATTGATGCTTAACTGATTGTTGTGCATCTAGTTTTACTTTAGTTTCTTGAATCTAAGCGGGGAGCGTAGGCAAGGCAAGCGAGATAGCTCAACACACTCAGAAATATCGACCCGCCTCAAACAAATCGCTGAATGAACTGATAATCTACCCGTTGCTATTTGATGCTACCACTGTAAAACCGCATACAGCTGAATGTACTTTCTTACCTGTTGTTGTTTATTGGAACGTCGTAAAGGGTGGCCGAATTTGATGTAACAAGGGCTGATCCCAAAACGTGTATCTAATGAATGAGTCAGCTGTGATTCGCTGGTAAACAGGGTAATACCTTGCTCTGTATACTCGTTAATCGGTTCTGGTAATTCTCCCATCCACCAGTGCAACAGCTCACGGCTGGTTTTGCTGCGACTGATCCAATGATCGCTGACTAAAAACAATAGGTCGTTAGGCTGCAGGGCATAACCATATTCACTTTGCCATTCCGTTATCGAGGAGAGTAGGTTCTCTCGGCATGAGTTACCAGCGCTGACTAAATGGTGGCTCAATACCCAAACCGTTCCAATTTCAGATGAGATTCGGTAGTGGTGAGGCAGGTCGGGGGCATCAAGTACTTCAATAGGTTTGATGGTACTGCTATGACCAAAGTGACGAAAAGTGTGTTCCATGCGTCGAGCAAATGCGAGGCCTAGATGGTGTTCACTCATACCTTGGTTATGTACCGCAGGATAATGCTTCTCACACAGTTTGAGACAATCGTCCTGAAAATCATTGACACTTTGGATGACTAAGTCGAGTAGCAAAGAATATCCCTTAACGGTTAACAAATAGAACGGCGAAAGGTTAGCATAGTCCTTTTAGGATAGACTAATTTAGATAGGCAACTTCTTGATCTAAACATCAAAATTGAGAATAGAGTTCCGCAGGTAAAATATGATCAAACTAGAAAGAGCACAAAAAGAAGCATTGGCGACAGCGATACAAGATTACATGCAAGATGAGTTGGAAGTGGAAATAGGCCAGTTCGACAGTGAGTTTTTGATTGACTTCATCACTGAAAAATTAGCGCCTATCTACTACAACAAGGGCATCGAAGACGCCAAAACCGTGATTGAACGACGCATGTTAAAAATGACAGATGAACTGTATGAGATAGAGCAAGAAGTTCAACTCTAAGTGTCCGATTTTTAAATGGTTTGAAGTTCCTTCTAATTTTTCGAACAAGTTGTTTAAAAAGGTATTATTGGTTTGATGTAAAGGATGGTAAATAATCTGTTGCATACAAAGCAAATAAGTTAATGTTGTGTTTCTTGCTCAACATCAACTTAGGAAAATATCTAGGAACGTGAGATGGAAACACTGGTAAAGAACTACAACGTGCCGGCGAGAGCGATGCATTGGATTTCAGCGCTTTGCATTATCGGCTTGTTTGCTGTGGGTCTGTGGATGGTCGATTTAAGCTACTACAGTGAATGGTACCAAACCGCACCACATTATCACCGCTCTGTGGGCATTTTACTGGCAATACTCACTTTAGGTCGCATCGTATGGAAATATGTGACGGCGTCACCAAAAGTAGAAGGTAAACCTTACGAGGTAGTTGCAGCAAAAGCCGCACATGGGGTTATGTACCTGTTGCTTATTACTATCTTTGTTTCAGGTTACCTCATCTCAACATCTGATGGTCGCGGTATCGAAGTGTTTAACTGGTTTACCGTACCAAGCGCAGGGGAGTTATTCCCTGGTCAATCAGACATTGCAGGTGAAATCCACTTTTATGCAGCTTGGGCTGTGATCCTAATGGCTGGATTGCATGCTGCTGCTGCACTCAAACATCACTTTATCGATAAAGACAACACATTAAGAAAAATGTTAGGAGCTTCAAAATGAAAAAGTCACTTTTCGCTACAGGATTAGCAATCGCTATGGCACTACCGTTTGGTGCTAACGCTGCAGATTATGTTATCGATACTAAAGGTGCTCACGCATCAATCAACTTCAAAGTTAGCCACCTAGGTTACAGTTTCATCAAAGGTCGTTTTAATACATTTTCTGGTGACTTTTCTTTTGATGAAAATAACATCGCTGACTCTAAAGTAAACGTAGTGGTTGATACGACAAGCCTTGATTCAAACCATGCTGAGCGTGACAAGCACATCCGTAGCGGCGACTTCATCGACGCAGGTAAATACAGCGAAGCGACGTTCAAGAGTACAAAAGTTGTAGACAAAGGTGACGGTAAACTAGATGTAACGGGTGACCTTACTCTTCATGGTGTAACGAAACCAATCACAATCGAAGCGGAATTTGTTGGTGCAGGTAACGACCCATGGGGTGGTGAGCGTGCAGGCTTCATCGGTCAAACTCGTCTTGAGCTTGCTGATTTTGAAATTCCTGTAATGGGTTCTTCAAGCTATGTTGATATGGAACTGCACATCGAAGGTGTTAAGAAGTAACTTCTAGCTCCTCTAGCTCCTCTCGCTATACCTCGTTCTTAACGACATAAATGAAGAAAGCGCTCTAAATAGAGCGCTTTTTTTATTGGTGCCAACTTTTCTTGTTAGTTGCTAGTTATTCGTTGTAATAGTCTTATGCAGTTTCTAGTACTTTGTCTTCAACTAGGTTTAGACGTTCGCCGTAAACTGGACGTAGTGCTTTTAGTACTTCGTTACGTGTTACTACACCAACCATCAAACCGTTTTCTAATACAGGAAGCACTTGTGGCTTGCTTACTTTGATGCTCTTAGCACGCTCTTCAAGAGAAAGAGAAGTAAAGCGCGTCGCCATGCCCATACTTGTTGTTGGGTAAAGTTGTTCTTTATCGATACATAGGAACTCAACTACATCCACTAAACGGTCACCAGCGTCAATCGCTACAACGTCACGGCTCATCAAATCTACCACTTTTTGTTCTTGAGCAGGGATGTAATCTTGGCACCACAATTCAACCATTACGTCGTGCGCTGAGAAGAAACCAACCAAACGATTGTCGATGTCAACAACAGGAGCACTGATTAGATTGTTGTCCAATAGGGTATCTAGTGCAGTTGAAACTGGCATTTCTACGCTCAGAGTAACTGGGCTCGGGTTCATGATTTCTTTTACAATTGATGCGTTTTTCATAGTGGTTTCCTTAACTGACATTAGTGTTGTAGTGTTTGTAATGGATGAAATTTTTGCTGCTTTTAGTTCTGGTCGACGGTAGATACACCAGTTAGCTAAGCCAACTAACACAGCGCCGCCAACAATGTTGCCCAGAGTCACTGGAATTAAGTTTGCAGTGATAAAGTGGCTAACATTTAGGTCTGCGTATTGAGAAGCCGATACGCCAACCGAAGTCCAGAAAGTTTCCGGTGCGAAATTCGCGATTACGATGCCTAGCGGTACCATGAACATGTTTGCTACACAGTGCTCAAAGCCACTGCTGACGAACATTGCCACTGGCATGATGGTCATCGCTGCTTTTGTCATTGCATTTGCAGAACTGAACGTTAGCCAAATAGCAAGACAAACCAATAAGTTACATAGAATGCCCAGTGCAAATGCTTGTACCAATGTGTGGTGTAGCTTGTGCTGTGCAATGTTTAGTGCGTTTAAACCCCATTGACCCGCATCCATCTGGTACAAGCCAGCAGCGCTTACCAATGCAAGTAGGAACATCGCACCGATGAAGTTACCTACATAAACCTTGCCCCAAATCGACAACATTTTGCCGAATGAGATTTGTTTGTTTGCCCATGAGATGCTCGAAAGCACTGAGCTGGTAAACAACTCACCACCACAAATGACGATGAGTATCAAACCCATACTGAATGCTAAACCACCTGCAAGACGGCTAAGCCCCCAACCTGCGTCCGCACTACCTGTTGTCACTGTAATGTAAAACAAGAATGCTAAACCGATGAATGCGCCTGCCATAATTGCCAAACCCAGTGTCATGCCGCTGGTTTTGTTTGCTTTGCTAAGGGCAAACTTCTCAGCTTCAGCCATCATCTCTTTTGGAGAGAAATACTGGTGATTTTGAGGGCTGGTCACCGCCATAATGACTCCTTAGTCTGTGGTTCCATATGAACTCCTTGGTTAATGAACTCGAGTGTTTTCTGTACTCGAAAGTGAAGGTGTTATTGTTTTTGTTGCGGTGTTCCCGAACCGCATATCCAGATTAAGCAGGTCAGAGCTACAGGTAAAATTGATAATATTTAGAATCCTCATCAAATTATTTGATAAGTTTTTCAAGGCAGGTAAAATGAACTTCATTGCGTATTAACGCAGTATTTTTGGGGTTGCGAGAGTATGGTGAATACTCGCCAATTAGGGAGGAAACTTTGCGCTACTCACTTAAGCAATTAGCGGTTTTTGACGCAGTTGCAGATACCGGCAGTGTAAGCCAGGCCGCAGATAAACTGGCTCTGACACAATCAGCGACGAGTATGTCGCTCGCTCAGTTAGAAAAAATGCTTGGCAGACCTTTATTTGAAAGGCAAGGCAAGCAAATGGCGTTAACGCATTGGGGGATGTGGTTAAGGCCGAAAGCAAAGCGTTTGTTACAAGACGCACTGCAAATCGAAATGGGATTTTATGAGCAACATTTGCTGAGTGGACATATTCGATTAGGTGCGAGTCAAACGCCGGCAGAACACTTGGTTCCTGACCTTATCAGTATCATTGATAACGACTTTCCAGAGATGCGAATTTCGTTAGGCGTGCAAAGTACGCAAGCAGTCATTGATGGTGTTCTAGATTACAAATACGACCTAGGCGTTATTGAAGGTCGCTGCGATGACAACCGTTTACACCAAGAGATTTGGTGTCGTGACCATCTTACCGTAGTTGCAGCGTCTCACCATCCATTTGCGCGTAACTCGTCTGTGAGCCTAGCGCAACTAGAGCAAGCAAAATGGGTATTGCGTGAACACGGCTCTGGAACTCGCAAGATTTTTGATAGTTCAATTCACCATCTTATTGAAGATTTGGATGTATGGCGCGAATATGAACACGTGCCAGTACTCAGAAGTTTAGTATCGAATGGCCAATACTTAACGTGTCTACCATACCTTGATGTAGAACGTTACATCGAAGCCGGTGATTTGGTTGCATTGAACGTACCTGATTTAAAGATGGATCGAACGTTGTCATTTATCTGGCGTGCCGATATGGCGGAAAACCCGCTGGTTGATTGCATTAAGCGTGAAGGCTTACGCATGATGAAGGGTAAACCTTCAGTGCTTTAAGCGATATTCGAAACAAAATGATCGTATCTTAGAAAAGGCTCTGCATCTCGCAGGGCCTTTTTTGTCATTTATTGCTCGGTTCGCCCAATTTATTGTGACTTTGTTATTTTCGAAATCTGTTGATTTATCGGTTGCGTCAAATTTAACGTGTAAAAAATGAAACGATATAAACTTTAATGTGATCGTAATCACCGAAGTATTCGATCTATATGCCTAGTATTGACTGCCTGATTTCAATGTATGAAGGCAGTTTTCGAACCATAACGGTACGAAACTAGCAAGCGGGTAAGAATACCATGACAACACTTTTAGCAATCTCTATTACCACTGGCATTCTCTCTGGCGTGTGGGGCTGGATCGCGATCTCCCTAGGCCTATTATCTTGGGCTGGCTTTCTTGGCTGTACAAGTTACTTTGCATCCCCGACAAGTGGCTTGAAAGGCTTAGGAATTAGCTTAATCACCAACATGAGTGGTGTTTTCTGGGCGATGGTGATCATCTACGGTTCGACTTATGCAGGGCTAGAGATTCTTGGCTATGTAATTACTGCTGTGGTTGCGTTTTTCATGTGTATTCAAGCTAAGCAAGCTTGGTTGGCGTATATCCCTGGTACTTTCATTGGCTCATGCGCGACTTTTGCTGCAGACGGCAATTGGCAACTTGTGGTGCCATCGCTGATTTTAGGTGGTGTGTTTGGTTACCTAATGAAAGCAACAGGACTTTGGTTACATGCGAAATCAGCCGCTACTTCTTCGCTTGCTGAGCAAGTACAGTAGTGAACCCCCGATCTTATTTGTATCCGCTGTGTGTTGAGACTTATCCCGCTCAATACCGTTAATCAAAATTACTGATTCTTGATACAAGCACACCCAATTGGTGTGCTTTTTTTTGTCTTCGAGTTGTCACGTGTTGCCATTTGCCATGGTTACCACGCGTTTAAGCGTCCAGCGAAGGAGTACAGGAATGCATTCCATTCCTCTCTCTTCACAGTTTGCGACTATCGCTAAGGCTAAATCTGGCTTGGCCTGTTTTTTCAAAACACGACTTACAACTTTCTTGGCGGGCATGGGATGATCATGAGGAACTTTGATAATGTCCTTAAAGAATAATTCAAAGCCATTGTTGTAAAGGAAGTGCTCAATGTCTCTGTCTGGAAGTTCTGTTAATCGATGACGTTCTTGGTCATTTTCCAGATGTGCGCGAACAGTATGGGCGTATTTCTTACCTGCAGGATCTCCATCTGTTACCACGTGCCAATCAATGCCGAATTCCTTCGCAACTTTGACCAGTGACTTCAATCCCGATTGAGCAAACTCAACAATCTGCACGCCCTCTGCGGCCAAATCATACCCGCATTGACGAGCTAATTCGTTGAACAACCAGACCTCGGTTTCGCCCTCGACTAGCAACCAACAGCGAGCAAATAAAGCGCCTGCACGGTGAAAGCGAATATGGAAGCCAATGCGACGCAATTGATCGACACTGAATCGATTAGTGTTGAGTGATTTTGCAATGGTACGGTCAGACAAGCGCATTAACCGACGTATTGAGGCGAGAGGAACCGATCCAAGCAATCGAGCACTGTTTGTCGTTAGAATCTTCTGCATCGGAAGAAGTTGCAACAAGCTCCAAGCACGAGAGAGATGGGTAGGGTGCAAACGTCCTTCTGGATCTTCGATGATCAAAATCGGTCGAGCGCAACGTCTTAAATCGGTCGGTCCTTTTGCTTGAAGGTAAGCGTTAAGCAAACCCATTAACAATAGACGTGATTGTTTGTTGTTTGTCTCTTTCAAAAACTGCGGTAAGCCTTTGTCTGAAGAAGGGCTGGCATAAAAGAGTCCATCGCGTGGTTTTCGAGGGTTGCCTTTTTTTACGCTTCTGAAAGCGAAGTAATGCTCCACTAGGGTTTGCATCGAATCTAAACTACTTCGTACTTCGCCTTTATTTACATGGCCCGGCATGGCAAACAAGCGGCGGCATGTATTGTTAATGCGCTTCTCAATGCGGGCGTTCTTATTTTCACCATTAATGTGGTTGGGTTGTGGGAATCGACGCGAATCGCGTAGTCGGATTACTGGGTGTAACGTCATCAATT
Source organism: Vibrio sp. B1ASS3 (assembly GCF_905175355.1). Lineage (NCBI taxonomy): Bacteria > Pseudomonadati > Pseudomonadota > Gammaproteobacteria > Vibrionales > Vibrionaceae > Vibrio > Vibrio sp. B1ASS3. Next base: position 1,136,314 of record NZ_HG992743.1, on the reverse strand, counting down.
CAATTGCGAGCTTTTCTGAATGGTGAAGCTGCTTAGGTTCACCATCACAGTCTAAAAATGCATATTTGGTGGTAATATGGTGTCCATCGCGCGTCGCACTTAAGCGATAGTAGATGACGTTCTCGTTATCAGCATTTATACACCAAGTTGGTTTTATCCGGCGATAACGCCCCGCGTTGACCTCTTGCTTATCTTGAGCTTTGAAACACAAGACGATTTGAAGGTGTTGCGTCTGTGGATGAGAAATGGCGTAATCGACGTGAAAATCCGTCATTTCAAATTGATAAAGCGAGCCATCAGCTGGCAGTGCGAGGGATAGGGCATCAAGAAGGGAAGACTTGCCCCAAGTGTTTTCGCCGATCAGAGTTGTCAGCTCGTCAAAAGAGAGTGAAAGGCGTTTGATGCCTCTAAACCCAGAGATTTCGATGCGTTCTAGTCTCATCTCGCTCCTCCTTGCAATTATTTGAATTATCGAGGGTTCTTTTGCTTCTCCTAAGCATATATGAAATTGATCTAGGCAAGTTAAGCTCAGTTCACAAATTTAAGAGCAATCAACCTATGAATACAGACCGTTTAGGCGTACAGTCACTTTCAAATTCGTACGTAAGATGAATCTTGATCACGTTAAAATGAAATGACAATTTCTCTGTTTCATAAAATTCATGATTCTGTCATGATTCAGTTCTAATAATTAAAAGGAATGAAAAGAGAGAAGATGACAATGAATAAAAATCATAAGCCAGTCAGAATCAAACTGGCACACATCAATGACACTCATTCCTACTTTGAGCCAACGTCATTACAGCTAAAACTCAATATTGATAACGAACGTACACTAGAGCCTTACGTGAGCGCTGGTGGATTTTCACGTATTGCAACGCGCGTAGAGCAGCTTCGCGATGATGCACAGCGCCAAGGTCAGGGCATGCTGTTTCTTCATGCTGGCGACTGTTTCCAAGGCACGTTGTATTTTTCGTTATTTAAAGGCAAAGCAAACGCCGACTTATTAAACGCGCTAAACATCGATGCGATGGCTTTAGGCAATCACGAGCTGGATATGGGTAATGAGCCCGTTGCTTTGTTTTGTCAGCGTACCAACTTCCCGCTGCTTGCCGGTAACTGGGACCTATCAAATGAATTGCCAACAAAAGATCACCGCATGGGCGATTGCAATAACGTATTGAGCTTCGATACGACAACTCAAAGCGCGCAATATCTGGTGAAAGAGTTTCACGGAGAGAAAGTTGCCATCTTTGGTCTGTCTATCGACAAGATGAGCGACATTGCCAACCCAGATGCCGATACGCCATTTATCTCTGCTATTGAAACGGCAAGACATACTGTTGAACAAATTCATCAAGCGGGCATCAAAAACATCATCCTTTTGAGTCACTTAGGTTATGAAGGGGATTTAGAGCTCGCAGCGCAAGTGGATGGCATTGGTATTATTGTGGGAGGTCATAGTCATAGGTTACAAGGTAACTTCACGGCGATCGGTTTAGGCGAAGACGACCCTTATGGTGTTAAAGTCAACGATACTTATGTTGTACAAGCCGGTTATCACGCATTAACCATGGGGCACTGCGTTCTGGAATTTGATGAAAGCGGCAAAGCGAACATGTTAAGTGGTCAAAATGAGTTGCTACTCGGAAGACGCATTTTCTGGGATTCGACACTAAATGAGCAACTTGACCAAGGTGTGTTCGAAGAAGCGTGTGACTTTATTCATGGTCAACCAAACGTGGTCGTTTGTAAAAAGCACCCAGAAACACAAGCGATCTTAAGCGACAAGTACATCCCGAGAGTACGTAAGCTTCAGTCACAAGTGATTGCCAATGTGGCAGAAAAGAAACGTCATGTGCGTGTTCCTGATGAATTTGGTGGAAGCGAACTTGCTCCGGCAGTCGCACACTCTTTCTTGTATGCGCTTAACAAGCGTGGCCACAACGTTCAATTTGCAATTCATAATGCGGGAGGCGTGCGTACTTCTCTCAATCCGGGAAATATTACTGTGGCAGATGTTGCCGGACGATTGTTGCCATTTGCCGTTCCAATCGGTTGTTATGACGTGCAGGGTAAAGTGGTTCGCCTAGCATTAGAAGGCGCAATCAATAATGCGCTGAACAACGGCGTTGAAGGTACCGGTTCTGGCAGCTACCCATATACACATAACTTGAATTTTGAATACCAAGCAGACGCTCCAAAAGGTCAACGTATTAAAAACCTAGAAATTTTTGATGGTAAGCGTTGGTGTCAGATTGACGATGAGGCTTGGTATCGTGGTGCTTCGTCCGCTTATACCATGAAAGGCAAAGAGGGCTATGAGGCGTTGCTGGATATGAAAGGCGAAGGCTTCGTTAGCAACCTCTCCATGGCGGATTGCTTTATTGAATTACTTACGGATGAACCAAGCTGTTTGAACCAAGGTCACAAACTTTACTCGCAGAAGAATCAATAACCGTTATTGGTATCCTTTTTGCTGCCTTCCTGATGCACATGCGATTAAGAGGGAAGAGAGTATGTGGAAAAAAGATTGGGCTGACGCAGCGGTTGTCGTTGCTTGGGTCGCAGTTTGGTCAACACTGGTTTACTTTGTACCGTTAGCTGGTTTTTAAAGGATCGACTATTCAACAAATGAGGGGCGCATAAGTGCTCCTTTTTTGTATCTGAACCGCTTCAAATTCATGACGTTGATAAACATTCTTCACAAAATACTTTGTTGTTATCGATAACGATTTTTTGTTGGATATCGACGCAAGCAGGGGTATGATGGCGGCGTTTGGGGAGTAGTTAGCGCAAGTTTATTTATCGTCATCTCGTTAAGCATCAGCTTATCCGGTAAATAAAGGTGTCACTTGATTCGTCATGTGATCACTTCAACGAGACCAACGCATTCATTGACTAGCAGACACATGGGTAATGTGACTGTTGGTTTGTATTGTTTGCGGAAGGTCAGCCCGAATAATGTCCTTCCGCATGGGAGGAAGCATGTCTCTTATCGAAAATACCACCCAATTATCCCAGTCTGTTCCACTGCAAGAATCACTGACAATGTACGGTGTATTCGGCCTATTTACTTTGGTTTTAGTCGCTCTCGATATCTATCAGACTCGTGGCGGCGTGATTACCATGAAAAAAGCAATTGGTTGGAGCGTATTCTGGTTCTTATTAGCGTTTGTCTTTGCAGGCTCTATCTATTTCTTTTGGGATTATTACGCGCCTCATAGCGTTTATACTCACGAAAAAGCGACCATATCATTCTTAACTGGTTACTTGCTTGAGAAATCGTTAAGTGTCGATAACTTGTTTGTGTTCGCAATCATCTTTGCGCAATACAAGGTGCCAGAGCATTTGCGTCCACGCGCTCTATTGTGGGGTGTGATTGGTGCGTTAGTTCTACGTGCAATCATGATCGCAGTAGGTGCTCAATTACTTGCTCAATACCATTGGGTGCTTTACCTATTCGCAGCATTCCTAATTTGGACTGGTATTAAACTGGCGCGAGATAAAGGCGAAGAAGAAGAGGTGAACCCATACCCTGAGCAGTTCATTCGTAAATTCTTACCAGTGACAGAAGAGTATCAAGGTAACCACCTGATCTTGAAACAAGCAGGTAAGTGGGTTGCAACGCCAATGTTGATTGTTGTTGGTGTGATTGCGGTGATGGACGTGATGTTTGCACTGGATTCGATCCCTGCAATCTTTGCAGTAACGCGTGAACCATTCTTGGTATTAGCGGCTAACGTGTTTGCTCTGCTTGGCTTACGTTCTCTGTACTTTGTACTGCAAGCAATGTTGGACAAGTTTGTGTACCTAAAACCAGCGCTGTCAGTGATCATGATGTTCATTGGTGTGAAGATGCTACTGGTTGGCACGCAATACGAGATCCCAACGGTTTGGTCATTAACTTTCCTAGTGACAGTGATGACGACAGCGGTTATTGCTTCTATCTATAAGAACAAAGAAACCAATAGTTCTAGCGTTAAAATTACTAATCAAAACTCTTAAGTTTTTTGTAAATGCAAAATCCTTTAAAAGATTATTTGGTTAATTAAATGTTGCAAATAAACTTGGGTTTACTTATGTAAATCCAAGTTATTCAACTAAAGATTCGCTTTGTTGAATAAATATGCAGTTAGTTGGATTTTGTATTCCTATGGTTTGTAACGAATTTGTTTTATAAGAAAAACTAATCTGAATAACCAAATTTTGTCATTTTTTGCTCAGAGAAAAAATGACTAATATACAACCAACAAAACAATTTACTGCTTTTAAAGAGAGGCAATCATGGCACAAGCAATGCAAATGACAAATGTAGCTTTACCAACCTCTATGGACAAGAAGACCTACGCGGTTAACTTCAAAGGATTGATTGCTCACTTACTAGATATTCTTTTCGTAGACAACTCTGCACCTCGCAGCTACTACGCAGAAGACCTATCTGCACACATTCAGAAAGACATCGGTATGTACCGTTAATCTGAATGGAAAGCGAATTCGAAATGCCGGCTTAATCGCCGGCATTTTTGTATCTGAAATCGCCACATCTAAAACCGCATTGAAAGCTATCTGTCGCTAGCACGGTCATAGTCAGTATCAAAGAAAAGGAGCTGTCTATGATTAACGCGATTGCACTTGCTGCTATTACCAGTCTTTCAGCATCACAAAGTTGGGTTCATGAAGGACAGCCCGCACAAGTGATAGAACTGTTTACCTCCGAAGGTTGCTCAAGTTGTCCACCAGCAGACAAATACCTTTCTACGTTTGAATCCAACCCTGATTTGTGGGGAAAGTACATTCCCGTTGCCTACCACGTTGATTATTGGGACTATCTTGGCTGGAAAGACAAATTCGCAAAGCCTGAATTCTCGCAGTTGCAACGTTTGTATCGTGCTTATGGCGCGGTAGGGAGTGTCTATACTCCGGCATTTGTCGTTGATAGTGAAGAGTGGCGCGGTTTTTTCAATTGGCGCAAGCGCGTATTACCCAGCAACGACAACGAGAAAGCCCAATCACTAGCACTAGAGCGCTCTGGCAACCAATTCACTCTACGATTTGAAGAGAATGGTACGTATGACGCAACGATTGTGTTTCTCTCAAGTAATGAAACCACGCCGGTTAAGCGCGGTGAAAACAGAGGTACAGTACTAGAACATGATTTTGTCGCATTAGAGAAGCAACAAGGTCGCTCAAAGAATGGAAAGTGGAGGTTTAAGCTCAATCAACCCATCAAGAACATTGATGCTGTTGCTGCGTGGGTGACTGAGCCGGGGACCTTTAATCGTGTTCAGACTGTCGCGGGTGAGATTCGATAAACGAATTAGAGGGACGCCTTCCAATCCGAAAGCGCTTTGATGTGTTCTGGTCCAATACCGCAGCACCCACCTATAATGGTAGCCCCGCGTTGATGCCACTCTTGCGCAAAAGTCAGGTACTCTTCTGGTGATAGCTCCCGCATCGATTGTAATGCGCTATTAGCTTCGTGGTTAGATTTGATTGCGGTGAAGTTGTTCGCGTAAACCCCAATTTCAATGTCGAGCTTATGTTGGTTTAAAACTGCTTTGGTATCACTGACAGCTTTTGTCATTACTTCAGGTACTGAACAGTTAAAGTAAACACTGATGGTATTGGTGTTATCTGCGCTTTGTACAATGTGTTCAATGGCTTGAATAACGGTTTCCCCAGAGCGCAACAATGCGGTTTCCAATGAATCATCATTAAAGAAAAGGCATACGCAGTAGGTTTGGTGCTGCGTGCGAACACGCTTTGTAAACACGTTAGCTCTTCAAGGCTGCAAATGGTCTCTGCTAACCAAAGATCAACGTAATCCTCTTGAGCTTCAAACAAAGTCCTGAAAATGATTTCACCTAATTTGGGTTCGAACAGATCTGGTCGATAACTACCAAACGCTGGTGGAATACAACCTGCTACTTGAACGAGTGTCGATGACTTATCTGCACATTCACGAGCAATTTGGGCTGCAAAACGTGCTAGGTCACCGCCTTTCTGATCGTAAAGAGCTTGTCCAAGGTGGAATGGCACACAGGCATAACTGTTGGCGATGATGATCTCTGCGCCAGCGTGGATAAAGTTGTTATGCGCTTGGTAAACGAATTCTGGCGATTCAATCAGAGCTTGTGCGCTCCAAAGTGGTTGAGAGAATGGGGCACCCATGCGTTTCAGTTCTCTTCCCATACCGCCGTCAAGGATAGTTAACTTCTTCATACTACAATCCATCTAAATTCTTCCTGGTTGAACCTTAAATGAAAATAGCGATGAGCGAAAGTGACTAACGGAAAAGGATAGGCGGAGTAAATAGGCAGATAAGTAGTGAGTTAGATAACCGAAAGGTGCAGAACACCAGGAACGAAAACGGGGTCCCGATTGGAACCCCGTTTAATTCGAAAGTAATGTTGAGATTACTTCTTACGGCAGTACTCAGCGATCACGTACATTGACTGACCACCGTTTGCCTTACCTGAAACAAGTTTAGGGTCATCACCAAGGCTGATACCGCGAATAACAGTACCTTGTTTGATTACTTGGTTTGTACCTTTAACTGGTAGGTCTTTGATTACTGTTACATCGTCACCTTTCTTAAGTTCAGTGCCGTTGCAGTCAACAGTTTTATCGTCAGCAGACATACCTTTCATAGCCCAGTTCATTTGCTCTTCTTCCATGTACATCATGTCAAGAGCGTCTTGAGCCCAGCTTTCTGTGTTTAGGCGAGTAAGTTGGCGCCATGCAGTTACTTGTACCGCAGGAACCTGACTCCACATGCTGTCGTTCAAGCAGCGCCAGTGGTTAATGTCTTTAGGATCTTCGATCTCACCAAGACACTTATCACAAACCATGATAGCAGTATCAACCGTCACGTTACCGTGTGGTGGAACAGCAAATGCTGTTAGTTGAGATTCAGAAGAACACAGTTCACATTTTGACTCGCAGCGAGCAAGCAGAGTAGCTTCGATAGACATAAGGACTCACCTTAGTAATGTTTTTTGGTGGCGGTATTATCCACTTTATCCTGAGAAATAAAAGGGTGTTAGAGAATTAAAGGCGAGATTTTACAATATTCCAACCTGAAAGAGGTGAAGATGTAAAATATTGGCTAAACAAATAATATCTAGAATATAAATAAGGGTGTTGATTGCTTTGAGTGATGAATCAGTTGCATTGGTGAATGTTATTGCTGAGGGGTAAAGTTATTCAAAATGAATGGAAAGTGCCCCCTGATTTCCAGAGGGCATGTCGTTTTATCGTTCAATAATCTGCACGACTTGGTCTTTCGAAATACTCATTTCTTTGCCATCCACGTCCTCGTACTCGTACATACCAGTATCTTCATTTAAGTCCGGCTTGCCGTAAGAGGTAATGATTTTCCCTTCATTCGTTGACATTAGGTATTGGCTGCTGCCGCAAGCGGCAAGAAGTAGTGCAGTAGCAATAACGGTCAATACGCGCATAAGTTTTCCTTTTTAAACAAGTAAGTTAGACAAAGACAACGTTTTAACTATAGCAGAGGAAATATGAGTGGGTTTGAATAGAACAGAAACGAAAAAGCCCAGTCGAAACTGGGCTTTGGTTTGGTAACGATGCTTACTTAAGTACAGCGGTGTTAGTTACACCCGTTAGCATATCGTCCATTAGGAAGTCAGCATTTTCCATCTGCATCTCTACATGATGGTCTAGGTCCGCTAACGTACCGCCAGGAGAAGCGAATGTACTGTGTGTCGCAGTTGCATTGAACTGTACAAAGCTCGCTGAAGGAGACACGGTTGTGTTCGAACTGTTTACAGTTGTTAGTCCTAGTTTCGCTGCTAGAGGTTCAGTACCCGCAAACGGTGCATTGGCTACGTTGTTTGGCACAGTATCGTCACCATCGACTTCTGTCATAAAGAATGGTGTTGATAGCGAACCTGAAGCCATTAGGTCACTCGCGTTAGTAAATGGATCAACCGTATCTAGCGTCGTCTGCGCGGCGTAGATAAAGCTAGAGAAGCCAGACTCAAGTGCTGCTAATTGTGCTTCTGTTGCTACTTGCTCAAATGCTTCGTAACACGCTTTATCTGATAGCTCTGCACAAGATGCATCAGCGTAGCTCGCGTACTCAGTTGATGCTGCATAAGCCAAGTTGTGTTTGATCTGTGGGCCAAAGTTAGACGAACCAAGCAGTAGGTTACCAATTTGGCCACCTGCGTTTTGAATTGATGCACCGCTGAACGTGTACAACGCGTCTGCCGTTGGGCTACCCAATGTGTTGTTCGCTGCCGCTACAGCAGAAGTACCAACAATGCCACCCAATGAGTGACCAAGCATCTTCACTTTTGAACCCGTCATTGGATTAAAGCCTTGAAGCGGGCTGCTTGCCAGAAGGCCAGCTTGCGCTGAAACAACTAAGCTTGCACGTAGACCAAGAACATCAAGCACGCTTTGGCGAAGGTTATCACGCGCTACCGCTAGGTTAGACAGGTTTAGGTAAGCCAGTACATCCGCATTTGCAGAGCGTTGGTCATCTAGGCTACGAGTACCGTGGATAGGCAGGTCAATTGCGATAACAGCAACACCGGCTTTCACCATGTTGAACGCAAAAGAGTAAGCATTTTCTTTGGCTGACGTAATACCGTGTTGGTAAATCACAACATCTGTAGGAGTACCAGTTTCTGGCGTAAACAGTAGGAACTCCACGTCTTCTAATGATTTAACCACAGGCACTGGAGAGTATCGAGTAATAATGCGGTCGCTATCTAGTTGAGTGCCGTCTGATAGGAACAGCGTAGAACCAACCAGTTTCAACTGCTCGGTTGGGTCGGTTGCTAGCTTGGTCACATCAACAGGATCATCAGCAAATACACCAGTAGACAGTTGTTGAACCATGTTCGCTTGCTCTGCAGGATCTGCCAAGGCTGCACTTAGCTTCGCTAGGCTAGGCATTGCAGAAACCATAGGCTGCATGTTCCAGTCTGCGCCTTTCTCTAGGTAATGTGGTAGTCGCACTACACCCTGAGTGACATTCACATCCACCATTGCACCAGCGTACAAACCTTTGATTGCCGTCTTAGCAGCATCCAGATCGCTGATGTATTTGTTGAAATCTTCATCGGCATCTAGTGCAGTAACAAAGTCTTGCGTTGTACCCAATGTCATTGTGTATGCTGTTGCTAAATCTACAGAACCTTCATTCGCATCGTTCTTGTAAACCGTGTTTAACGTATTTGCACCTGTAGCAAAGCCTGTTGCTGTCACGCCTTTTACTGCAGCAAGCGTATCGCCGACAGACTGGGTGCTAAACCATGAAGAGTAAACGATGTCAGCTGGGTTCACGCTTGCTAGGCCGAAAATGCCTTCTACAGCGGTTGTTGCCGCTTGTACTGAAGCTAGGTCACCAGTCTCGTAGACAATCTCTTTTGATTTACCAGTCGCGTAGCTGCCTGAAGTGCCGATAGGGTTGCCGTTAACATCCTGAATCGCTTGAGTTACTGCGAAAATATATTCGCCAGATTCATCGAGAGAATTCATGAATTGGATGTAAAGCGAGTTACCACTTGCTTGCACAACGAAATCTGTACCAAGCGTTAGTACTTTTTCAATTGGGTTTGAAGCACCATCCCAATCAGTCAAGCGTTGGTTGATCTTAATAACGCTAACGCCTGACGTAACAAGGCCATCAGCGAAACCATCGCCGTTGAAGTTTAGTACGATAGGCATTGATGTTGACCAACCATCCATGGTGTTCATTGCCGCTAACGGGTTAGTTAGAGCATCATCACCACCGGTAGGAAGACCAAGTGTTCCGTCTGTTGTATCCATCAATAGGTAAGATGGTGCAGGAACATCTGCATTGGCACCTTGAAGTGTAAAGCTGATAGACGTGTTACGGTCAAGAAGCGCTTGAACTGCTGGCTCAAACGTGACGGTATCCGATGTGCCCGAGCTAGAGGTATCGTCACCACAACCTGCAAGTAGGATTGCAGAACAAAGCAGTGATAGTTTAAACGTGTGTTTCATTGGTTTACTCCGTTAATCCTGATTATTTGAAGGTGTAGTTCACTTGAACAGCACTGATGTAAGCAGTACCTTCTGAGTCGAATGTGATCTCTTGATCTGCTGCGTTGGTTTCAGTGAACGAGCCGGACTTACTCTTAACAAAAGCAAAACCTGCATCGAAGGTTAGGTTCTCTTTCATTGCATAAGTCACGCCTGCGCTGTACCAGAAACGGTCGCTATCAGGGATACTCAATGTTGCTTCACCTGCTTGCTCGTCGTATGCGATACCAGCGCGAAGTGTCCATTGATTGTTTAGTGTGTATGTACCACCGAAGGAGTAACGGTTGTTGTCTTCATATTTCTCAGGTTTAAAGAAGCAAACGCCATCAACACAGTCTTTACTGGTTGCTTTTAGCTCTTTAAATGTGCTCCAGTCTGTCTGTTGCCATCCGTAGTGGATCGCCCATTTATCATTTAATTGATGGAATGCAGACAATTCGATAATGGATGGGAGAGAGATTTGTAAACGGCCATCGACTTTTGACGCATTAGCAATGCCAGAGTCATAGCTGCTAAATTCACCTTCATCGAAGTCTAAATCCACTTTGGAACGGTAACCGAATCCAAAACGGTTGTTTTCATTCAATTCGTAAAGGGCACCAATGTTCCAACCGAAAGCGAAAGTATCGCCTTCCATGCCGATTAGGTTGTCAGATTTTTTGCTTCCTGGGCCAAATAGCGGCGCCAATGAGCCTTTGTGGCGAGTAAGCTCTGCATGCGCGTAAACAATGTTAATACCACCACCAACGCTAAATTGTTCGTTGATGCGGTAAGCAATATTCGGGTTAATGTTGACTGAAAGTAGGGAAGTATCACCCGCCATGTCACCAGCAGAAATGTCATCTGGGTAATCGGTCGCGACACCGTAGGTTGTGAACATGCCAATACCCCAAGCCCATTTGTCGTTGATTGGGCTGATGTAGTAGCCAGCCGGAACGATTTGTAGTGGGGCAACGTCATTCGCGTGTTCTTTATGGAAAGTGTCATAGACGTTAACTTCAGGATCGACGACAGACAGCGCGCCTGAAAATTGAGCTTCTTTAAAAAGTGTCATCGCAGCTGGGTTGCGGGCTAATACGCTCGCATTGTCGGCTACTGCGCCTTCACCTGAAAATGCTCTACCAAGACCAGAAGCCGAGTGTTCGGCCACCTGAAAGCCCGCAGACTGGGCATTACACGCAAACAATATTGAAATTGTAAGCAGAGAGCAGTGCTTCTTGTTCATCCTTGACCCTCCTAGGGTGTCATTATATTAGACCGAAGTCTTTGTATTTGTTGTGTGCCTTTTACACCAGTTGCTGTCGGTTCGATTTACAACTGTAATGTAAATATAATGTTAATTGTATGTTTGTTAACTTGTCAAAGATCAGACGTATATTGCGTTTTAAATTTGATGCATAGGTCAAACCGCAATTAATAAGGTCATGTATTATGGTGATATTTTTGTAAAGAATGGTATGACCAGAGTTGTTTTGTAAATCTTATGATTAAAAGCCAATCAAATACGTGTTGTTAACATGCTTTTCGTTCGGTGCCATTGCAGGCATAATTCGCACTTTGTGTTTATCGCATTGGAAATCGCGTTGGAATTACTACACATTGAATTTTTAGGAAAGTCGCTCAGGCTTGAAGGCTCTATGGCGGGTTGGCAACAACTGTTTTGGGATAACACCTTAGTTTCGCAGATTGCTGCGAGCGATGATGACTCAGGCAAGACAGAGCATGAGTTCAAGCTCACTGCTGGAGAGGACGTTTTACATTGCCAATTGAGCTGTGAACTAAACTGGCAGCCATTTGACTTTAAGTATCAAGCGACAGTGAATGACTCACTGGTTGTCGAAGGGACTCGTGACGAAAAAGACATCGAACGCCAAGTACCGGTCGAACCGCCACCGGCAGAAAAGCGTTTTAGTCTAATTGGTATTGTGTCGCTCGGCATGAAAGCGTTGAAAAGCGCGAAGGTCATTAAGGTGGCGTTAGCCTCTGCAAGCCTTGCGGCATACTCATGGCTGTTTTCGATTGAGTTCGCCCTTGCATTGGTGGCATGTTTGGTTTTTCACGAATATGGCCATATCCGAGCGATGAAGTACTTTGGCATGAAGACCAAAGGCATTTATCTCATCCCATTTTTAGGTGGCTTAGCGCTAAGCGATGAAAAGATAAACACACGTTGGCAAGATGTGGTTATTTCCATCATGGGCCCGTTCTTTGGGTTAGTCCTCAGCATTCTATTCACCGTCTTATATTGGATGACAGGGGAGATGATCTTTGCGGGCCTTGCTGTGTTTAACGCCTTGTTAAACCTCTTCAACTTGCTGCCGATCTTGCCATTAGATGGCGGACATGTTCTTAAAAGTATCACTTTTTCAATGAATACATGGATTGGTTTGGCAGGGAGTATTGTCACGGCGTTGCTTGGCATCTACATCAGTTACACCTTCGGCTTAACGTTGCTTGGTTTCTTGCTATTGATGGGGATGTTAGAGGTGGTAATGGAATGGCGAACTCGACACCACAGTCATTTGCTGCCATTAACCCGATATGGGCAACTGTTCTCGTTTGCTTGGTACTTAGTTTCTATCGGTGGCTTTATTGCCATCATTTGGTACTTCGCTGGGTTAGGAGACAGCTTGTTAAGCTTGCCTTTGCAGATCTTAGGTACGTAGACGCAATAAGTAAAAACATAGACGTATAAAAAGAGCTCCGAAATGGAGCTCTTCTTGTTTGCGGCTTAAGGATAGTTCTTAGTTAGAATGCCTTGGGTTTTGAATCAACCACACTTGGGTGCTTTAACGTTAGATGCTGGCAGCGTTTTAATGGTTGCCTGTAGATCTCTAATACGAGTGCTGTGCGATGGGTGAGTTGAGAAAAACTCTGGTGGTTGAGCACCACCTGCAACGCTCATGTTTTTCCAAAGATCGACACTTTGGTTAGGATCGAAGCCAGCTTTTGCCATAAATCCAAGGCCAACAATATCGGCTTCAGATTCTTGAGTTCGTCCATAAGGAAGAATCACACCGTATTGAACACCCACACCAAGCGCCGCCATCGTCATCTGCTGGTATTGCTTGTATTCAGACGCACCGATTGCAACATTAGCAAGTGATAGCCCTGCATTGGCTAACTGGCTTTGAGACAAACGCTCATTACTGTGATCAGCTAAAACGTGTGCGACTTCGTGACCGATTACCGTTGCAAGTTGATCTTGGTTTTTCGCCACTTTCAGTAAGCCGGTATAAACACCAATTTTACCGCCCGGTAAAGCAAAGGCGTTTACCTGAGGGCTGTCAAACACAACCACTTCCCATTCTTTGAAGCCTGCTTGAGGCGGAATCGTGTCGGTGATTTGTTTCGCAACACATTGAACGTAGGCATTGGTCTTTTTGTCTTTACTGATTGGTATCTCTTTCTTCATTTGGTCGAATGACTTTGCGCCGAGCGATGACATCTCTTGGTCGGAAAACATCAAAATTTGGTTACGGCCAGTGGGCGAAGAGCTACACGCTGTTAGACCTGCAACGGTCAAAAGTACTGAGGCTTTAATCCATGTTCTCATAGCGGGGTCCATATAAATATTTTTTGTTTTGTACCAATAGTATAACGCTTAGTAAAGAAACGTTAAGTCATTATGTTGATCACGTTGAGACTTGCGTTTGACCTTGAAGTCGCGATGCGATCAGGACTATGCTAGGCGCACTTTTCATAGATAAACCGTCCAGTGCGATACGGGACGAGATAAGAGCGAAAAATGAGTATTTGGAAAAAGCCAATTAACTTAGACATTCTTAACGCCACGTCAAAAAATACCATGATGGAGCATCTGCAAATCGTCTATACCGATTTCACTGATGATTCACTGAGCGCGACCATGCCTGTGTGCAGCTTTACGCACCAACCATTGGGTATGCTGCATGGTGGTGCGTCTGTTGTACTTGCGGAAACGCTTGGTTCACTTGCTGCGAATTTCTGTGTTGAGGAAGGCTGTTACTGTGTTGGTTTGGACATTAATGCAAACCATGTTCGTGCGATGCGCAGTGGCCATGTTATTGGTACCGCAAAGCCTGTTCATTTGGGCGTGTCTACACAAGTGTGGCAAATCGAAATCACCGATGAACGCGGACGTCTGGTTTGTACGAGCCGTTTGACGATCGCAGTAAAACATCCGAAAGAAAAACAAGTTCAGTAAGAGAATACTCATATGGTCATTGAATTCTCTTTAGGAAAAATCATAGCAACGCAGCGTGAAATTGTTATCAAACTTACGGGTAGCGCGATGGTTACTTTGCAAGCACAAACTGATGCAATTCAGCTACTTGGACGTGGTGCGAATGTTGTTTTGGCTCATGGTGCGGAAACGAAATGGTCGATCAAACTCGACGATGAAGATCAATTACGCCAACTAGCGCAAGAAATTGGTATCGACATTCAATAATTTGCACGTCTGAGTTTGCACTTTTCACAAAAAATGAGGAAACTTAGTTTATCGTTATGAAAACTAAAATTTCCTCTTTATGAGTAGCCCTCGTTTACGCGTTCAGTTTGAAACGCTGTTTGAAAAATTTTCTGGTAATGACACGGATGTTCAGCTCGAAGACATTACCGAAGCACTCTTTTGTACTCGTCGAAACGCTCGAATCGTCCTCAATAAACTAGAGGAAGAAGGGTGGATCGAATGGCATCCTGCCGCAGGTCGAGGCAAGCTTTCTAAACTGATCTTCAAGCGCAATCGTAGCGATGTAAGTGAGAACCTTGCACGTCGTTACTTAGACGAAGGGAAAATAGGTCAAGCCCTTGAAGCGCTCGACAACGATGCAGCTAAGCTCACTCAGGTTATTCAGGGCTATTTAGGTCTGCAACATCGACAAGGTGAGCAGGTCGTTCGTTTACCTTATTACAGACCGCTTTCTATGTTGAACCCGCAAAAGCCAATGCGCCGTTCAGAGCAGCATATCGCGCGTCAGGTGTTCAGTGGCCTTACGAAACTCGACGACAACGAGCAGCTTCAACCCGATTTAGCGCATTACTGGGAAGCACTTTCAGATACACATTGGCGTTTCTATCTACGTCGTGGGGTTCGTTTTCATAATGGCGAACTGCTGACGACAGATTGCGTTATCGAAAGTATTGGGGCGTTAAGCGAACTCAACTTGTTCTCTCACATAGAAAAGGTCATCTCTCCAGAGCCTTGGACGGTAGACATCCATCTAGTACGCCCGGATAAGTACCTGCCACTTGCATTGAGTGAGTCACAAGCCAAAGTCTTATTACCAAGCAACTTACGTTCAGAAGAATTCGATAGAAAGCCAATCGGCACAGGCCCATTCCAAGTTAAAGTCAATGATGACAAACGCTTAATTCTGACGGCGTTTGATGGCTATTTTGGTTTGCGTCCACTCTTGGATCAAGTTGAAGTGTGGGTAATCGACGAGGCGTATTCTTCGATGGTTTACCCAAGTTTGACTAAGCCACAAATGGATAAACAAGCGTCGACGGATGAAGTCGAGCTCGATCCCGGTTGTACTTTCCTACTACTGAATAAAAATACAGGTATCGCAAAAGACCCAAGATGGGCGGAGTTTTTGAGTCAAACCTTGAACAGCTACCAAGTGTACTCCCATGTTCCCCAAGACAAGGTCATTGAACTAGGAGTGCTGCAAGCATTTGGATTAAAGCCTGGGTGGATTGACCTTAAACCGACAATGTCCGGTGACGCGCCCCAGAAAGAGAAAACCATTTGTGTCGCTTACCAAAAGAAACACCCTATGTTTCCTGTTATTGCTAAAGCGATCAAAACCTTGCTCAAGCCACATGGAATTGATGTGGAGTTCATTCGTTACGATACTCAGCCGCCTTCACCAGAAGAAGTGGATATTTGGATCAAAGCAATGGGCATTGCGACCAACCGTAACGACGCACTTGCAGGTTGGCTGTTGGATTACAGCGATATTGATAAGTTTAGTGCGGGTTATGATTTCTCCGGTTGGTCAACGCTGGTGGATCAATGGAGAGCGGGGCAACACACGGATTTTCCTGCCCGAGAGTTAGGCAGACAACTGGTAAAGAGCTGCCAAGTGATCCCGATGTTCCACTGTTGGTTAGGCGTGAACAAAGACCACAGCGGTGCGCTGCAAAACGCCAAATGTAACGCCTTAGGTTGGTTTGATTTCAGTACCGTGTGGGTAAAACCGAAGATAGAGAAAGATGGCGAAACCGAATAAGAAGCAACCGACCAAAACGGTTGAGATATTTTGTGCAAAATGTAAAACGCAGCTGTTTAAATATCGCAAAGGCGGTAAAGGGGCATTAGTGAAGTGCTTTAAAGAACGCATTGTTGAAGATTTCACCAACACACCTTGCATTTGCCCGGGTTGTGAACAAGAGTTTGCAAGAGACACGTTAGTAAGAGGAACACCTGCCTACAAGATGATTGGCGGCAAGGTGACGATGAAATAAGAGTCAGTTATGAGCGAACAACATGAATACTGCATGGTATTGAGTACCGCTGGCACGCAGAAGAACCGAGACGAGATCATCAAAGGTTTGTTGGAAGGTCAACTTGCTGCTTGTATACAGACCATGGCAATAGAGAGCCATTATGTGTGGAAAGGGGAAGTGTGTAGCGATAATGAGTGGTTGTTGATCATTAAAACACGCAAAGACTTATACGCATTGGTCGAAGACAAAATAAAAGACCTGCACGAATATGAGGTGGCTCAGATCGTACAGGTCCCAATTGTAGAAGGTTTTAACCCTTATTTAGAGTGGCTTCGCCAGTCGACGTTGAGTTGTCAGTAGAAGCAACGACAATATCGCACCCATGGTGTCACATAACATGTCTTTCTGGGCATCCCAAATATCGCCTTGCGATCCCAGGAAGGCAATTCCCTCATCACCGCCTGCAATTTCCGCATACCACCATTCGATGATCTCGTAGCCAGCTGCCAAAGACATAATGGCAAACAAAGCAAACCAACAAGCAAATCCAACACTGATCTTTTTCTTATTAATTAGATATTCAGCAATCGGGTAAGCGTATAAGCCAATCGAGAAGTGAGCTACACGGTCAAAGTTATTGCGCTCCGAGCCAATTAAGTTGTTGAACCAATCAAACGGAACCTCTGCAAACGTGTATTTGGCACCAATGGTATGAAGACAAAGCCAGATAAACATCAGTACATAAGCGGTATTGCTGAATTGGTAACGAATGGAAAGCGCCCAAATGGCAATGAGAATACCGATGGCTGGAACGATCTCTGCAAACCACACCGCGCGAGAGCTTGGCTCTAAGGCAGAAAACAAAAAAACAACGGCGTAGAAAATCGTTAAACCCAATAAGGTAGAAGTACTTTTCATAGAGAAATTGATCCTTCAATTGAAATCTGTGATTATGATTACACTTAATTGTACAGTGTGCAATTGTTTATTTTGTCGGGGAGATGCTTACTTTTTATGTTGATATATTGCCAAACTGCTCAACAATAAAACGTTTGCGCGTAAACATTTCATTAAAGTTTGATTTACAACATGGCCATCCATAGAATTCACCGCTCAGTCTAATAAAAAAGAAGTAAAGTCATGAAACTGGAAACTGTCGATTATCTTGCTGACGATGCTGCTCAACAGTTCGTCACCTCACTGCGCGAAACGGGCTTTGGTGTTCTTAAGAACCATCCAATTCCACAAGAGCTCGTCGAGTCTATTTACAAAAATTGGTACGAGTTCTTCTGTTCTGAACAAAAAAACGACTTCCAATTTAATGTTGAAACACAAGACGGTTATTTTCCACCATCAGTTTCTGAAGTCGCGAAGGGGCACTCAGTTAAAGACATTAAAGAGTACTTCCATGTTTACCCTTGGGGTCAAATGCCAGAGCAACTTAGAGAAGAAATTCTTGAGTACTACGAGCGCGCAAATGCCTTTGCTCAAGAGCTTCTTGGATGGGTGGAAGAGTATGCACCAAAAGAGGTTCAAGAGAAATTCTCTATCGCGTTGTCTGAAATGATCAACAACAGCGACAAAACACTACTACGCGTTCTGCATTACCCACCAATGACGGGCGAAGAGGAACCAGGTGCGATTCGTGCGGCAGCACATGAAGACATTAACTTGCTGACTGTTCTGCCAGCAGCAAACGAACCTGGCCTTCAGGTAAAGAGCAAAGAAGGTGATTGGTTAGATGTGCCATGTGACTTTGGTAATTTGATCATTAACATCGGTGACATGCTGCAAGAAGCATCTGGTGGTTACTTCCCATCCACGACTCACCGTGTGATTAACCCAACGGGTGGCCGTCAAGAGAAGTCTCGTATCTCGCTTCCATTGTTCCTACACCCGAAGCCAGATACGGTTTTGTCTGAGCGTTACACAGCGCATAGCTACCTAATGGAGCGCCTAAGAGAACTTGGCGTTATTTAAGCTAACGAGATCCTCCTTCAAAAGGCTGATGGTTTATGACTGTCAGCCTTTTTGTCTTTATGGTACAAATTGACTAGCTTTAATAACAGGTACTTAAAACGGTTAGGGGATACATGGACGAACAATTCGACGTTTGCCAAAACGGTCAGCAATACATGGAAAATCCATTGTTGTGGCCGATTCTAGAAATTCTCCGTAAACAACCAACGAGTTGGAAGGTGCACACACTTGCGCAAGAGCTCAGTGAGCACGATTATATTCCTCAGTTAGATCCATCTCCGGATAAAGACCTCTTTAAGCGCAATTTCTTGTTGATGAACGCGCTCTATCAACTGCAAGAAACGCTTTATCCAGACGGTTGGCTACAAATTGAAGCGATGAACATTGTGCTAATGTCTGCAATTGAAGCTTCCCGTCACAGCATCGACATTAATGACCCACTCAGAGAGTACTACCTTGATTGGAAAAATTACGAAGCCGATGAAGGCGAGGTACGTAGACTGCTCAATGATTTTTGGAGTCGATATCAACGCTACATTGGCGGAAGCAGTTTTAGCGATTTGGATCGAGCGAAAGCGTTAAGTTTATTTGAGTTGGGTTCGGAGGCGACTCGGGCGGATATTCGTAAGCAGTGGAGAAAGCTTGCATTACGGTGGCACCCAGATCGAGAGAACGGTGATGCAGATAGGTTTCGTATTCTCTGCGAGGCTTGGAATGTACTGCGTAGCGGATAAAACAAACGTTAGTCACAGTGTAACGTTATTTATCCTTTTACCTATCAGCTAGATACAAAAAAGGCAGCGTTCATCGCTGCCTTTTGCTATTTGTCTTGTCCAGTACTAACGAGAAGGTTTGAACTGAGACTTACGCATGCGGTTTAGGGCTGCCATTACATCCAATGTGCGTGGTTTTGCTAAGTCACCTTGTTTAGGTAGTGTCGCTTGCCATTCGCCAGAAAGCATGTCTTCGATTTCTTTTGCTGGGTGGTTACACCAACCCGGAAGTTGGGCAATTTGGAACCACAACCAACCAATCGTGTTTACTTCATCTGCGGATTCTAGTTGTTCAAGTGCACTTAGGTCTGCGAACTCTTTACCAAAGCGAAGAGAATCTTTGCCTTTCGCGTTCACGCGGAACTTACCGTCTGTCAGAATGTTCATCAGTGCTACTCGGTTCAACGCACGAGGGCGGAACGTTTGCAGACTTTCTTCAGATTCGTTATGACGCTGAGTAGGGTGCTGAGCAATCACTTGTTTTGCTTTTTCAGTTACATCAACCGCTTGGTAGTCGTGCATTTGGATTACGGTATCTGCAACGTCTAGGTAGTCGCCAGAACCACCCATAACGATGATGGTCGAGATCTCTAGCTCATCACGTAACTGGCCGATACGGTCAACTAATGGTGTAATTGGCTCATCACCTTTTGCTACCAACGCCTGCATGCGCTCATCACGGATCATAAAGTTGGTTGCTGAAGTATCTTCATCGATAAGCAAAGAACTTGCACCTGCTTCAATAGACTCTTGTAGCCAAGCCGCTTGAGAGGTAGAACCCGATGCGTCTTGTGTAGAGAAATCAGCCGTGTCTTTGTCCATTGGCAAGTGATTGATGTAGTTCGATAGGTTCAAGTGATGAACACAACGACCATCTTCCGCACGAATCTTCATCGCATTTCCATCTGTCACGATGTATTCGCGGCCATCGCCAGGAATGTGATCGTAGATAGAGCGTTCAACGGCATTCAACAACGTCGATTTACCATGGAAACCACCACCAACAATCAAAGTAATGCCTTTAGGGATACCCAAACCCGTTACGTAGCCTTTGTTAGGCGCATGTAGCGTAACTTGAAGGGATTCTGGCGCTTTGAACTCAACCGCGTCTTTCATCGGCAAGTCACAGTTACCTGCGATACGTGGAAGGATGCTGCCATTCGCCACAAAAGCAACCAAGTTGTTCGCCTCTAGCTGTTCACGTAGAGATGCTTGGTCTTCAATCACTTTACAGTGCTCAATCAACGCATCTTTGTTCAGCTCACGCTCTAGCGTCGCGCGACGGATAAACTTCGGCAAGTAGAAACTAAGGATGTTGTTGGCTTTCTTACCAAGAACAGAACGACCTTCTGCAGGCAAGTTAACGCGGAAGCGAAGTTCAATGCCTTCTTCAGTGAATAGCACTGCTGTGTTGTCTAGAACGGTTTGGCCGCTTAAAGAGATTGATACTGCGTTCTCTTGTTTCGCAAAGTCATCAAAGCTTCGAGCAATAAAGTCACGAGCCGCACGCTGAAATGCAGGTGATTCGTCTTTTAGCCACTCAAGACCGGTTAAAGACCACGCGCGAGTTGCACGTAGACGAGAAGCAGATGCGTATGGGTCGCCTTGAACGTAATCAATGTACAAGTCGAAATCACCGAAGTCGTATTGACCCTTGATTTGTTGGTATGCGCGGTAGTTCTGCTTTTCGATTTTCTTAAGCGTGGCAGTCAACTGATCCATGAAGATAATGGCCTTTTTATTGGAAGCGGGCGGCGATTATAGAAACCACCGCCTGCAGAGTAAAGGAAATGCTTAGGAAGAATAGGTGTATTGACCACCTAAAAGGTTTTGATTAAACAAACTTTGTTCAAATTCATTGCACGGCATAGGTTTACCATACAAAAAGCCTTGTCCAATATCGCAGCCTTCATTGATCAAAAACTGCTCTTGTTGGGCTGATTCAATGCCTTCTATGACCACTTGTAGATCGAGCTTTTTCGCAATGTGTATGATTGAACAAATGATGGCTCTGTCGTCATCAGATTTCTCCATTTGTTGAACAAAGCTTTTGTCGATCTTAATCGCGTCAAAAGGGTATTTTTTCAGATAACTGAATGATGCGTACCCCGTGCCAAAGTCATCAAGTGACAGTGTCACTCCAAGGTTATGTAATTTATTCAATGTGTTACGAGCCACGACTTCATCTGCAATCAACGCACTTTCAGTCACCTCTAACTCTAGGAAGTGTGCCGGCAGGTGGAAGGTTTCAAGGAGGTGTTCTATTTGCTCAGCGAAATTAACGTTTTGTAATTGGATCGGAGACACGTTCACTGCAATCTTGAAATTGTCCACCAGCTCAGACCACTGTTTGGCTTTATCAATCGCGGTTCTCAAGACAAAAGAGCCGACTTCGAAAATCAATCCGTTTTGTTCAGCCATGTGAATTAATGCTTCGTTGGATACATCACCCAAGACAGGATGACGCCATCGCAGTAGTGCTTCGGCACCTATCCATTTGTGCGTATGTGGAAGTACCTTAGGTTGGAAGTAAAGCATTAAGTCGTCGTTGCGAACGGCTTGTAATAGGTAGCTTTCAAGCTGATTGTGATTGTTCAGTTCTTGAGTGTGGCTCTCACAGAAGTAGTTGTACGATTCACCAGACTCTTTACATAGCAACATAGCATAACAGGCGTTTTGCAGCAGTTGTTTGGCGTGACTGCTTCTGTGCGCTTGAACGACGCCAATATAAGAGTGAAGGTGGACTTCGTTTTCATCAATGTGGAAGTTGCCGACGCTAACATGGGTGATGTCTTCAAGTAAGTGTTGGACTTTTGATTCGATATCTTCACCAGAGACAACAATCACCAAGTCGTTTGAACTTGGACGACCAGTCACAAAATAACTGGATTCGTTGTGGCCTAGGCGGAAGCGAAACTCTTTCAATACCTCGTCAAAGGCTTCAAATCCGTATTTTGTTTCGATACTGCGCGCGTTACTAAAACCGACGTTAATCACCACCAAAGATTGTTGGTCATGGTCCATGGTTTCTAAGATGTGGTCTAACACTTCTTCAAGTGCTACGCGGTTTAAAAAGCCCGTCCCATGATCGTGGGTTTGTTGATAGCTTACTTGCTTCTCTGCGGCCTTACGTCGATCAATTTCTTTTGTTAGCGAGTAGCTAAGTTGGGCGAGGTCCGTCGTTCTATTCTCGACTCTATTTTTCAGTTCGTTATTTAAGCGCAGTAGCTTATGTTGTTGGAAAACGACGGCTAGTTGAGCCTCTATAGATTCTTTAAATGTGCTCAATAGTTCTCGGTAGGTGTCATTGTACTGATTCTCTTTGGTATCGAGCATACAGATGGTGCCGAACGTTTCCCCGTTTGGCCAATAGAGTGGTAAGCCACAATACGAGATCATGCCGAGCTTAATATCAGGATTGTCTTTCCACTCGTCATCAATGAGCGCATTAGGAACGATGAGTTCGCGTTTGTTTTTAATGACATGCTCACAGTAAAGGCCATGACCTAGTTCTTCTTTGTCACCGACTTTGTAAGGGTTGTTATCAGTCTCGCTGGAGGTATTTACTTCAATGTGGTTTGGGTGGATACGCATGATCAGCGTCGTTGGGACATCCGCGATGCGCGCGAGCAGGTTGACGATATTTTGCCAGCTTTTCCGCATGGATTCGGGTATTTCGTAATCTAATGTTTGCAATGTACCCATATAGGTCATCCTTTCCCGTAATTTCACGTCCTGTGAATGAATATCGTTTTTGTTTTTGCGCGAGCTCGTTATTTAACCACTCGTTTATTTAAAGTATAGGGGGGGCGGATTCGGAAACAAAAAAAGTCCCGAAAACCTTTCAGGACTTTGAATTACTTGGCACTATCTCAATAGTGAGACGCTTTAAATTAAGGCTTTAATGCTTTCAGAGTCTTCATTGAGATGTCTTGAGCATAATCGACACCCTCAAAGTTAAAGCCGTTCAATTTCATAAACTCGCCTTTAAAGCCGTCGTAATCACCGATATCAGCGAAGTTGTCTGCGTTCATTTGCTCTAAAAGTGCAGAAACTTCTTCTTGCACTTGAGGATCTAACTCAAGATCATCGATACGAATCAAGCGTTCGCCATCAACGGGTACTTTGCTTTGGTCGTAAAGCTTTGTCGTGAACAGACGTTGCATTTGCTCAATACAACGCTCGTGAGTACCTTTCTCTTTCATTACGCGGTATAGCGCAAGTAGATAAGGGCTTAGGGCAGGGATGAACACACTTGCCTTGGTGACGAGCGCTTTACAGACTGTTGCGTAGGCAGCGCCGCCAAAGTTCGCCATCTTCATGTTCAATGCATGGCTGGTTTGGTGAAGGTCAACTTTTGCTCGGCCTAACGTACCATCTAGGTAAATTGGGTGTGTAACTTCAGGGCCCATGTAAGAAAAGGCAATCGTCTTACAACCCTTGGCAACAGATTCTGAGTTGATCAGTGTGTCTATCCAGCTTTCCCAGTCTTCACCACCCATTACTTTAATCGTGGCTTCTGCTTCTACTTCTGTTGCTGGCGCCAATGTGGACTCTACCCATTGATCGTTTTCCAGCATGATTGAAGCGCCCGTTACCGATTCTCCAATTGGCTTAATGACACTACGCCAAAATTCTTCAGATTCAGGCTTAGGGCGAACGCCTGTTGCTAAGCTGTAAATCACTAAATCTACTTCACCCTCAAAGTAGGTTTCAATGGCTTCAATAACTTGGCTGCGAACTGAGTCTGAGAAAGCATCACCAACGATGTTTACTGCAGTGCGTCCATGATGAATGGCTTCTTCTTTAAAAAAGATGTTGTTGTACCAACCAGCACTACCGACACTTTTGTCTGACGGACCGCGTTCAAATGAGACGCCAATGGTGTCTGCTTCAGCACCACCAAATGTAAGGGCGATACGGGCGGCCAAGCCAAAACCTGAAGAAGCACCGATGATCAAAACACGCTTGGGGCCATTTTTGATCTGCGGAGCTTGTTTAACGTATTCAATTTGCTCTTTGATGGAAGCGCGGCACCCATACGGATGTGCCGAACGAGCTACAACACCTTGAATCAACGGTTCTATTTGCATTTTTATTATCTAACCTTGGTGAATAATACTTTCGACAGGGTAACGTAAAGTTAGGTAAAACTTATTGAGCTAGACCAGTAAAATTAGAGATGTTTAACCAATTCTTCGGCGACGAAGTCGGCAATGAAAGGTTGAGCTTCCGGTTTAGGGTGCAGGCCATCGTCCATCATCCATTCTGGTTTGACGATGACGTGCTCTAAAAAGAATGGCATTAACGCGACTTGTTGATGCTCGGCGAGTTTCGGATAGATATCGTAGAACATATCACTGTATCGCTTACCATAGTTTGGCGGGACGCGGATTTGCATCATGACAACATCCGCACCAGAATCTTTGATCATGGTAATCATTTTCGATAAGTTCGACGTAATAACATTAGGTGGAAAACCACGAAGGCCATCGTTAGCGCCGAGTTCGATAAGAACAAGATCCGGTGTGTGTTGCTCAAGAAGAGAGGGTAAACGAGCTAAGCCATTGCCAGTGGTGTCTCCGGAGATGCTGCCGTTTACAACTTTTACATCTTGGCCGTGTTCTAATAAGGCATCAGGAAGTAAGCTAGGCCAGCTCTTCTCAATCGGCATTTGATAACCAGCGCTCAAGCTGTCGCCCAAAACAAGTACCTTTTCGCTCGCATGTGCGGTGGCGGAAAGGCAGAAAAAGAGAACTAAGGAAAGTATACGAATCATGCAAACACCTGTACTTAAAGCACCTATTGTTCAAGCTAATTTAGTTTCTAAACAAGTCTCTACTAATCAAGAGCAATTAACAATCCTTAAAAATGTAAATGTTGACATTAGAAAGGGTGAGAAGATTGCTATCGTTGGCACCTCTGGTGCCGGTAAATCGACGCTCATGACGCTGCTTGCTGGGCTAGATACGCCGACGTCTGGTGAAATCACGTTACTTGGACAAGAGCTATCTAAACTGGACGATGAAGCTCGCGCTAAAATCCGCGCAGATTCACTGGGATTTGTGTTTCAAAGCTTCTTGTTAATCCCGAGTTTGAGTGCACTACGTAACGTTACTCTTCCATGTCTTTTACGTGGTGAATCTGAAGATGATGCACGAGCGACAGAACTACTGACTGCGGTAGGGCTTGAGAAGCGTCTTGACCATTTGCCAAGTCAGTTATCCGGTGGTGAACAACAACGAGTTGCTCTAGCTCGCGCATTCATGACTCAGCCAGAACTGTTATTCGCCGATGAACCAACGGGCAACCTTGATCATCAAACGGCAGAGAAAGTCATTGAGCTTCTATTCGATCTTAATGAGCAGCATGGCACGACGCTGATCTTAGTTACGCATGACAGTCATTTAGCGAGTCGCTGTGACCGTGTCTACCGTATGGAAGCGGGTGAGCTAAAAGAGGAGGTGCTATGTCCGTGATCTCCTCAAGTGAACAAAGCTCTGCATCAAATAAAAAAGCTCATCAGTCGCCGAATAAAAGCTTGGTTGGTTGGAGCTTTGGGGAAATACGTCAAGGTAACTTGTGGCCGATTAGTGTCGCACTCATTCTTGTTATAGCCAGTATTTTTGCTTTGTCTGCGTTGGCAGAACGAATGGAGCAGGTCATCGTTAAGCAAGGCAAAGATGCATTAACAGCCGATGCCGTGTTTGTTTCAGCAAACCCTATTCCGGATACGCTTCTCACTTCAACTAAAGAGCTTGAGCGCTCGACCATGACGCGCTTTGCAACCATGGCATTCAGCGATAATGGTATGCAGCTTATCTCGGTACGCGGAGTCGATGAGCAATACCCATTGATGGGTGACTTGGTTTTGGACAATGACTCATCAGGGCACATAAAGCCAAATCAGTTGTGGTTGGATGAGCGCATCATGGCACAATTGGATGTTGATAAGGGTGACATTGTCACTATAGGCGACGCCGATTTCACGGTTTCCGGTGCCGTTTTGATGGAGCCAGGATTGAGTTTCAACCCTTTCCAACAAATGCCTTCTGCTTACATCCACAATAGCGACGTTGATAAAACTGGCGCTATTCAGGTAGGTAGCCGAGTACAATATCGCTTATTCCTTAAAGGGGATGATGCAACACTGACGCAACTGCAAGACAGCACTGAACTTTCGCCAAGTGACCGTTGGCGTACTCAGGATACGGCAAGTCGAAGCAATGAGGTGTTTGAACGTACAACGCAATACCTTTCTTTGACGGTAGCGATTGTCATCATCATGGCGGCAACGACCTTGGTTTTGACGTGTCAAAGCTACGTAAACAGCCGGACACAAACCATCGCGATGTTGAAAAGCTTAGGTGCGAGTCGTCGTTGGATTGAAAAGTGGTTATTGATTCAAGTTACCATTTTGCTGGTCAGTGCAAGCATTGTGGGCTTGTTGCTGGGTAGTGGTTTGGAGTATTTGTTACGAATTCCACTCAAGGACTTGCTGCCAAATCCACTACCTAGTTACGGTGTCACTCCGTTTTTAGTTTCTGTTGTTTCAGCGGTTCTGATTACGGTTCCTGCGCTGGGGATTCCGTTACTTGGTTTGATCAAAACGCCGGCTTTAGAAGTTCTGCAGCAAGGTTCAGGTAAACGTTCATGGAAGCGTATGTGGCTAGTGTTGGTTCCTGTGGTGCCATTGCTTATCCTTTACGCGAACAACACACTCGTTTGGATTGTACTTGCGGGAATCGCCGCATTGTTTGTTGTACTCGCAATAATGAGTGTGATGTTGACCAAGTTGTTCGCTCGCGTTTCAACTCGACCTGCAATGAAATTAGCCTTAAGTCGCATCAACCGTACGCCCGTGACAAGTGGATTGCAGTTTGGTGCATTATCACTGTCATTGATGTTGCTTTCTATTATCTGGCTTGTACGTAGTGACATACTTGCTGATTGGGCGAGAACACTCCCAGCGGATGCACCTAACGTCTTTGCATTGAACATCGCTGATTACGAACTTGATAGCTATGTGGAAACGTTGGACAAAAATGGCGTGACGCGGTCACAAGCTTTCCCGATCATTCGAGGACGGTTGGCTGAGATTAATGACGTGAGCGTCAAAGAGATCAAATCTGAAGGTCAGGGCTCTGATGCGGTGAGTCGTGAACTCAACCTTACTTGGGGAGATTCTCTACCAGAGTACAATGACATTCTTTCTGGAGAGTGGACCAACAAAGGTAGCGTATCGGTAGAAGCAGAAGTGGCCAGTGAGCTTGGCATTGAGTTGGGCGACAAATTACGATTTGTGATCAACAGTCAGAACTTCGATGCGACAGTCGACAGCATTCGTCATGTTGAATGGCGAGATATGAAGCCAAACTTCTACTTTATTTTTTCTTCGGATGTTATGGCGAGCTTGCCAGGTTCTTACCTGATTAGTTACCGCATTGGCGAAGAGAATGAAGCGCTCTTGGCATCTATGTCACGTGAGCACCCAACTGTTTCAGTGCTAGATATACGAACGATGGGCGATAAAATCCAAGAGCTTATTCAGCAGATTGTGTCAGCCATTACCATCTTGGCGTTGTTAGGCGTTGTCGCTGGCTTATTGTTGATATTCACATTGCTTCGATTGAGCTTGTCTCAACGTCAGCAAGAAATTCGACTTTACCGAACTCTCGGGTCTAGCAAAAAACGGATTAACACGACATTGTGGGCGGAATACGGAATTATGGCTCTCGTCGCAAGTGGTGTGGCGGTTTTTGCAGCCGAGCTTTGTGTCGCTGCGGTGATGAAGTATGGCTTCGAGTTGAATGCGCAAATCCACCCAGAATTGTGGATAGCTTTACCATTTGCTACGTTTGCCGTTCTCGCCTTGGTCGTTATGAGTCTTTTGAAAAGATTGTTAACGCCAGTAAACACTTAATTAGCTTGTAATAAGGCAAAACGGAAGCACTCCATGACAGTTTTATTTTAGTTATCCACAAAAACAGTGGATAACTTTTGGGATAACTGAAGTGTTAATAAAGTGGGGTGTTTCCGCAGGCTTTACGCCATGGGTGTTAGCGTTAAATTATTATTCACAAAGGGTCAAAATCGGGCTTTCCCAACAACCTCGTCAAGCACTTTTTTCGGAAATTTTTTGCTCTCGAAAGTAACTTTTCGCGTATACCTTTAACAAATGCAAACCCATGAACTTTTTGTGATTTTAATCATAGTCAAACCCGAGTAGAATCCACATTAAGTAAAGATTTCTCCTTATAAAATTTCAGTGAAGCAATGAAGTCTGAGTTTCCAAATCGTAAAGATAAACACATCGCTATTGTTGGTGGCGGTGTCGCTGGCTCTACCGCGGCAATCCACTTTGCCGAGTTAGGTTTTAAAGTCTCCATTCTCGAGAAAGGGGTCTCATTAGTAAATGGACCTCCGATCTGCCACCTACACGCAGGCGGAAACCTTTATCGTGAGATTTCCGAACAGCAATGTTTGGATCTTCTGACTCAATCGATCGACACAATCCGATTGTATCCACATTCACTGAACATTCGTCCTACCATCATTGCCGTGCCTCATTCAGATGGAGGAGACCCAGAAGCATTATTACCTCGATTAGAAGTAATTAAACGTGCTTATCAATCTCTGGTTGAACAAGACACAAGTAATCAGGTGTTGGGAGAACCAGACGAGTATTACAAGTTGTACTCCAAAGAGGCCCTCATGGCGCTTTCTAAGCTTGTACAGCCACAACACCCGCAAAGCATTGACGAGTGGGCTATCCCGTTTGCTCAGCACGCAGACCTTGATGCGCTCAAGTATCCAGTGGTCGCTGTTCAGGAATACGGATGGAGCGTATTTAGGCTTGCAGCTGTAGCGAACATGACGCTAGAACAACTTCCTAATGTTGATGTACTGACGCAAGCAGAGCTAAAACACACCCATTGGAGTGGCTCTGATTGGGAACTGGCTTACCTTCAAGCTGATGAACAAAAGACACTACGTTGTGATTACTTAGTTAATGCTTGTGGCTTTGAGACCGGCGCAGTTGATGATGCGATTGGCGTAAAGCGCGATCGACTTGTCGAATTCAAAGCGGCTTACGTTACCCGTTGGAATGAATGTACTCAACAATGGCCAGAAGTGATCTTCCATGGCCCTCGCGGTACAGACAAAGGCATGGCTCAATTAACGCCCTACGGTGATGGTTACTTCCAATTACATGGAATGACCAAAGGCATCACGCTGTTTGATGATGGTTTGGTGGAAAGCTCAAACATTTCTGCACAACCTGAGTTACCAACCAGTTTACTGTCAAAAATACGCAACGGGTGGCGACAAGAGATCCTCGATGAGCGTACTGATAATGCGATTAAGCATATGTCTCAATTCATTCCGGATTATCAAAGTGCAGTGAAAGGCGGGAAAGCACTGTTCGGTGCGCAGCAAATCCCAGGTACTGACCCTGTATTGCGTGCAGCAGACGTGACATTTGAAGACAACAACTATGCTCGAATTGAAGTAGTTAAAGCTTCTTCAACGCTACTAGCAGCTCAGAAAATGGCGCAATATTGGTTTGATATAGCTCCGAATGCCAATGTGGAACTTGAACATCCTGTAACGGTACATTGGAGTGAAGAAGACATAGAGCAGTTTGCGGTAAAACTCACTCAAGAGCGCGGTTATCCAAAAGCATTGGCAGAGCGCTACGGGATGTAGCGCTCACAATTTAATGACGACTTTAGATGGGCTTAGTAACCAAAAAACTGAGCCCATTGACACCACACATCTTGCAGGCCTTGTCTGTCTCCTCTGGCGAAACTCACTGCTTGCCCGGGTTTAGCTTGCGCCAAGCGTGGCAGATCAATTCTTGCGACACAACCAAACTTCGGATAGCCACCAATGGTCTGGTGGTCGTTCAATAAGACGATCGGGTTGCCATCGTTTGGAATCTGAATAGAGCCCAGTGCAATACCTTCTGAAAGCACGCCGTCATAGGGCGGCTGTATCGTTTTACCCTCAAGACGATAACCCATACGATTTGAATTGGGTGATATCTTAAAGCTAGCAGAATAGAAATCATCAATAGACTGCTGGGAAAAATCTTCGAACTGGTAGCCTTCGATCACTCTCAGTTTTAATGGCAAGTTGTAATCTGGTTTAAATCGGAACGTCATCTGTTTGGGTTTTGACGTTGGAAGCGAGTGTGGCTCAAAGCTAATAATATCTCCGGCTTTCAAAGGCTCACCATCTTTTGTCATACCGCCGAGAGATTCTCTCACTACCGTAGACGTGCTCCCTAGGTGTTTCTCAACACTAAATCCGCCTTTAACAGCAAGATACGCACGTAAACCATTCTTTGGCATTCCGAACTTAAGTGTCTGGCCTTTTCTGAGGCAAAAGTCAGACCAATTAGAGATAGGCTCACCGTTTACTGATGCATTAAGATCACCGCCACAAAGGGCCAAATGACAATCGGCTAGGGCTTTAAAGCTCGCATTACCCAATGTGATTTCGATAACAGAGCAGTTAACGGGGTTGCCTAGAAGATGATTCGACCAACTGTAAGCATAATCATCGACAGGGCCGCTTTGAGTTATCCCAATATGAGCAAGGCCAAAACGACCAAAATCTTGAATCAAAGAGAGTGGGCCCGGCTTTTCTACTAACAATCCTACGAAGCCCATAAAACGCCTCCTAAACTGACAAACTCTTGTTTGGATATTGAACCAAACGTGACCTTGTCACCAACCTCAAAAGGGATGAAGGGTGGAGTATCAGTGAATAACGAGATTGGCGTACGGCCTATGATGTTCCATCCACCAGGGCTGTCGGATGGATAGACTGCGGTTTTACTGTCGGCAATCGCCACGCTTCCGGCAGGTACATTGGTACGAGGTGTATGGTGTCTTGGCATGTGAAGTTCTGGACTTACATCCGACAGAAAAGCAAAGCCCGGAGCGAACCCAATGGCTGAAACGGTATAAACAGGCTTGGTATGCAGTTCAATAAGCTTGTCCATTGATAGCCCATTTTGTTGAAATCGTTCCAAATCGAGAGCCGTTTCATTCGAATAATAAACGGGAATAGAAATGTAGTTCGGCTGTTTGTTGTCCATAGACTGAACGTCAAAGCGGCTCACGATCTCATTGAGCGTTTGGAGTATCACAGACTCTTGAACTCTAAAGGGCAGGTAGTCAATCAAAATGGTGCGGTAAGAAGGAACCACATTCATTACGATGAGATTGAGTTTATCTACAATTTGATGTGCTAACTCGCCTATGTGCTCAACAGTAATAGTTTCATCAAAGCGAATTAGAATGCTGCATTCAGATATAGGAGAGATCGAAAACTGCCCTTGATTCATTAATTTCCTCCGGTGTAGAGACTCTGACGAATTTTTTGAATCAACGCGATAGATTCATCATTATCGCCATGTACACAAATCGTGTCGGCCTCTAACAAAATATATTGCCCAGATGTCGTTTTTACTCGACCTGATTCTGCCAGCATTCTGACTTGTTCTAGTATTGCATGTTCGCTGTTTAGTACCGCATTAGCTTGTGTTCTTGGCGTTAGTAACCCGTCATCTTGATAAAGGCGGTCCGCGAATGCTTCGAAGAGTAGAGGTACATCAAAATCATCGGCAATTTCTAAGTATTTTTCGTTTTCTTGGGACGCCAATATCATAAGAGGCACTTTAAACAGGGCTGCCGCTTTAACGACCGCTAAGAAAATACCATCACTTAGCATCATGTCGTTGTAGAGTGCTCCGTGAGGCTTGATGTAACCAATATCAGTATATTGTGCCTTACACAGAGCCTGGAGTGCGCCAACTTGGTAAATCACCATATTAGTGATTTCTTCGTAGGTCATCTTTAAGCTGCGGCGTCCAAACCCTTGTAAGTCTGGATAACCAGGATGCGCACCAATTTCAACGTCATGTTGATTAGCGAGGGTAATGGTATCGTGCATGACATTAGGATCAGACGCGTGGAAGCCACAAGCAATGTTCGCCATGTCTATGAAAGGCATTACGCTTTCATCTGCACCCATGGTCCATGCGCCATAGCTTTCGCCCATATCGCAGTTTAGTGTTAGTTGCTGGTTGTTCAATGTCATACGTTTATTGTGTCCAAAGTATGCTTAAAAATGCAAGGAAATTACGTTTTGGTTCAGTGACTAACGTCATTTTTCAAGCAGGTGTTCGAAAAAATACGCCATAAATGATCGACTGGGAATTTGAAATGATCCGAATTTTCAAGAAAATCATGATTAATCAGTCTAATATCTGAGAATTTTAGGTTCATTTCAGTGCCTGTCGTGTTAGTCTTGGCTCTTCTTTTTGTGTAATAGTTTGCATAGCAACCCTTTTGTTCTTTTGGTTGCTTTCTGCGACAGGAATATATATGTCATTAAGAGCAAAGCTAATATGGCCGATTCTCGTTTTCATCACGGTCATCTTTGTTACATCTCAAAGTTACACATCGTACATCACCTACCAGTCAGCAAAACATGAACTTGTTGAACAAACAAAAGTGCTCATCAATGACGTATCTCACTCAATTAAAGATGCGCTGGCCACAAAGAACAAGCAAAAAGCGCAATCTATTTTGGCTGACTTTCTGAAGGAGCCAAACGTATCACGCGTTAAGCTTTACGACAAAGAAAATCAACCATTTGCGATTTTTGCTCTCGACGGTTTTTCAGCGCCTTCGCCAACAAAGCATGAGCGAAGTCATCTGCATGCAATGGGGTATGCGTTATCTGCTCATTTTCTTTATGTGCTTGAACCGATAATCCATGACGGACAGGTGATTGGAACGATTAGAGTCACATTGTCTCAACGTCCTTTGATGCAGGTAAGAGATGCGCTATTGCAAGATGGGCTTCTGTTCCTAATCATTCTTCTTGCTGGTGGCGTTACCTTTTATATCGGTGTCGAGCGTCGTGTTCTTCGCCCTCTAGTGGAAGTCAATCAAGCACTCCAAGACTTCGCTAATGGCCATCATTTGAGTGGCCGCATTAGTCACCGTTCAAAAGATGAAGTAGGGCAACTCGTGGCTACTCTGAATCTGATGGTAGACAAGCAAAAAAGACTAGAAAAACAACGTAAACACAGTTTGGAAGTGCTGGAACGTCGTAAAGCGTTTGCAGAAGAAGTGGTAGATTCGATTCAAGATGCGCTTATCGTAACGGATAACTTAGGTCGCGTAATTCACTGTAATAAGGCAACGCAGAGGATTTTCGAAAAGACTTACCATGGATTAGAAACGGCAAATATCTGCGACTTGATCCAAACTAAAGCGCCAAATGAGTTAGGACAAATTTTAAGTCGAGGCTTAGAGTGTGACGACATCCATCTACAAAATGCAGAAGATGAACAGCAATTAAGTTTAACCAGTCGCCGATTAGCAAAACACGGCTATCTTCTTTTTGTGATTCAGGATATCACCGAGATCGAAGAAGCGATGAACCGACAACGAGTTGCCGGGCGTGTATTTGAAAGCAGTCAAGATGGCTTAGTTGTTCTCAACCATCTTGGGGTTATTACGATGGTAAACCCGGCGGTGACAAAGTTGATTGGTTTGACCGCCGAACAATTGGTTGGACAGCCGTTTATAAAATCAATTCGCTGGCGGAAACTGCAAGCAATGATGCCAAGTATCATCGAATCGATTGAAAACTATGGAATGTGGCAAGGTGAAGTAATAGAAAAAAACCATCTAGGCCAGCTTATACCAATGTTTGCGAGAGTGAATCGTATCATTAAGAGTGAAGATCAGAACTCGTTCGATATGGTGATAATCCTAACCGACCTTTCAAGTGCAAAAGAGATGGAGCGTTTAGAATACTTAGCGCATCACGATCCGTTGACGGGACTTGCTAACCGTTCAAAGTTCCATTTCGAATTGGAAGAATTAGTACAAAGATCAGGCTATCTGCGTGACGAGTTTGCGGTACTTTATCTCGACTTGGACGGTTTTAAGGGTATCAACGATACTTATGGTCATGATGCTGGGGATGAAGTGCTTAAGATTGTCGCTAAACGTATGACTGGAGCCACAAGACACAGTGATTTGATTGCTCGTTTGTCTGGTGATGAATTTGTCATGTTAGTGAATCCAGCCAATCAAAAAGTGGTGACTAGGATTGCAGAGCAGTTATTAGAAACGATTTGTGCTCCAATAGAGTATCGTGGTTCTTTGTTGAAAGTTGGCGTTAGTATCGGTGTGAAATTGGTGGGTGTTAACGAGCGTGACGCTACCCGAATTCTTAAAAGCGCAGATACTGCCATGTATCAAGCGAAGAAGGCCGGTAAAGGCCAAGCAATTTTAATGGGTTGCGAATCCCCAGATACAGTTTAAAAACGGGCTAGAAACCTTTAGACTAGCCCGATTCGCGTCAGAAGGAATGATAAAATGAAAGTACTTGTTACGGGTGGTATGGGCTACATTGGCAGCCACACTTGTATTCAAATGATCGAAGCTGGTATGACACCAGTTATCCTCGATAACCTTTACAATAGTAAACCAACTGTGCTTGAGCGCATCGAAAAGGTTTGTGGCGTAAAACCAGTATTCATTGAAGCAGACATTCGCGACAAAGCAGCGCTTGTTGATGCAATGACAACACACAACATTGAAGCCGTTATCCATTTTGCTGGTCTTAAAGCGGTTGGTGAGTCGGTAGAAAAGCCACTTGAATATTACGATAACAACGTAAATGGTACGCTTGTTCTTGTTGATGCTATGCGCGAAGCCGGCGTTAAATCGATCGTATTTAGCTCTTCAGCAACGGTTTACGGTGATCCAGCTTCTGTGCCAATTATGGAAGACTTCCCAACAAGTGCGACCAACCCATACGGTCGCAGTAAGTTGATGGTAGAAGAGTGTCTAACGGATTTCCAAAAAGCGAATCCAGATTGGAGCATCACACTTCTGCGTTACTTCAACCCTGTTGGTTCACACCCAACCGGTGAGCTTGGCGAAGATCCACAAGGCATTCCTAATAACTTGATGCCGTTCGTTTCTCAAGTTGCGGTCGGTCGTCGTGAATTCCTGTCGGTATTTGGTAGTGATTACCCAACTAAAGATGGTACAGGTGTTCGTGATTACATCCACGTAATGGATCTTTCTGATGGTCACGTTGCTGCTCTTGATAAAGTAGGCAACAAAGCAGGCCTACATATCTATAACCTGGGTACAGGTAATGGCTACAGCGTATTGGAAATGGTGAAAGCGTTTGAAGCCGCTTCTGGCAAAGAAGTTCCGTTTAAGCTGGTGGATCGCCGTCCTGGCGATATCGCAGAGTGTTGGGCGGATCCTTCAAAAGCAGCAAACGAACTCGGTTGGAAGGCGACCCGTACACTTGAAGAGATGACGAGTGATACTTGGCGCTGGCAGTCAAATAACCCTCAAGGTTATCCAGACGCTTAAAACTTCAAGTTTTACACTTTTATAACAAAAAGGCGCACTTCTGCGCCTTTTTTGATCTAAATCGGAAAAATTCGTAAATTACTGGTTAAAAGGTAGCTTCGATAAATAGAAATGCTAAACTATGTGCGAATCTTAATT
Source organism: Vibrio sp. B1ASS3 (assembly GCF_905175355.1). Lineage (NCBI taxonomy): Bacteria > Pseudomonadati > Pseudomonadota > Gammaproteobacteria > Vibrionales > Vibrionaceae > Vibrio > Vibrio sp. B1ASS3. The sequence goes on along the minus strand of NZ_HG992743.1, from coordinate 1,100,511 downwards.
TAGGTCGTAAATTTTCATTAAACTATTCGGGGTAGTTCATGGAACTTGGTTTAATCATCGCATTCATCGTTGCAGCAGCAGTAATGGTGAAAAAAGAGATGGCAAAACAATAGTCTTTCATTTTTCATTCTTTTCTTAACATTTTTGAAATGAAAGCACATAAAAAAAGCCAGCATAATGCTGGCTTTTTTGTGTTTGTAACACTTAGAACTCGTATTTGACACTAATGTTGTAGTTACGCTCTGCTTGCGTGATATCACGGCTTAGCTCAGTTTCACCACGTACATCGTTCCACAAGTAGTACTCTTCATTCGTCAAGTTCATCACACCTGCACGAACGGTTAGGTCTTTCATTGGCTTGTAGTAGGCCGTTAGATCAACAACTGTCGCTGATGGTAGTGCAACTTGGTCTTGAGTTCCGCCATTGTCACCATCTGAGTTGATATCACTGTTAGACTTCTTCGCTGTGTAGTTAACTTTTAAGCTTGTACCCCAAAGTGCGTTTGGTGAATCGTAGTTTACTGCAGCAACCGCATTCCAAGGGTTCACACTATTAAGCGGATTACCATCACCATCTTCACCTTCAGTGTACGCTGCAGCTAGACGAGTCGTTACACCTTTAGGAAGGCTAGCAATAGCGTGCCAGTCAAGGCTATTAGACAGCTCGACACCTTTTACTGTAGCTTCATTGATGTTGATGAACGTGTATTCAGTTAGACCACCATTACTCGATGATGTTTGATCAATGAAGTCGGTGAAATCACTGTAGTAAAGTGCGAACTCTGTAGCCGACGCTGCTGTGTTATGACGGTAACCTAATTCGTAAGACAAGCTCTTTTCAGACTCTAGGTCTGGGTTAGGGCGGTTAGTGTAACCGTGTCCTGGGTTGTCGTACGTGTAGTAAAGCTCATCAAATGATGGTGCACGGAAACCTTGGCTTACTTGAGCGAATACCGTACCTGGTTGAGACAGCTTATATGTTGCACCTAGACGGCCAGTAAACGCAGAATCGCTGAACTTCTTGAATGACTCTTCAGAGGTATCTGATGGATCAGTAGAGAAGTAATCGTAACGTACACCAGGAGTTAAGATTAACTTGTCGTTAAGTAGTGCGATTTCATCTTGCAAGAATAAACCAAAGCTTTGTTCTTTAGCATCTGGCGTGTAAATGTAAACCGTGTCAGGCGTGCCTGGATCAGAGTTAAACTCGCGGTTTGTGTTGCTGATGTCGCTGTGTTTGTAAGACAGGCCGTAAACCAAGTAGTGGTTTTGAATCTCTTTGTCTAACTGAGTTTCAAATTCGATCTTGTCTTCAGTGTATTCGTAGTCTTTTTTCTGCTGGTTATCACCATTAGGCGGAACCCACGGTGGGAAGCCAGGACTTGCTTCTTTAAAGCGGTTTGTTACACCGTTTTCTTCTTTACTTGTCCAAGTTAGCTGAGAAGTGATCGTGTCTGAGATAGCTAAATCAGCAAACCAGATGTGTTTCAAACCAAGACGGTTTTGCTTAGTTTGGTCTTCTGCATTGAAGTTTTTGTATGAAGAACTCGCGATGTCTGAGTCCGTTTGGTTGTAAATTACTTCACCCAAAAACTCCAAACGATGGTCTTCATTCAATTGTGACTGCAATTTAACCAACAAATCGTTTTTGTAGTAATCTTGGTCCGTCACTGAGTAGTCGTCGTAAGGCGCTTTAGAAAAGTTTTGTAGTTCAGAACCGTCACGGCGTGTGTATGCCACCAATGCTTCAAGATTATCAAATCGTTTCGCAACCGCAATGTGCTCTGCAAACGAGTTATCTTCAGAAGAGTAAGAAAGCTTAGCTTGGCCACCAAAGTCTTTGCCGTCCTTCAAGAAGTCACTTGGATCTTTCGTTTCAAATGCAACAACGCCACCGATAGCATCACTACCGTGCAAACTAGAAGCCGCACCTTTTACAATCTCAACGCTTTTTAGCATGTCAGGGTCGACAGTCACGGCGCTAGAGTTAATGAAAGAGTATGGACCGCCGTCGAATACACCTGGCTGAGAAGCTCCGTCTACCAAGATTTTCACTCGCTTGCCTTCCATGCCGCGAATGTTAATGCTTTGAACACCTTGACGTTGAGTACCGTTAACAGTAACGCCTGGTGTGTATTCGAATACATCATTAAGATCTTTTGCCATGTTTTCTTCGAGATCTTTCTCAGAAACAACGGCAACAGAAGCTGCTACAGTATCCATAGTTTGGTTAGTACGAGTGGCAGAAACAACGACTTCATTGAACGTTGATGTTTCTTCAGCGTAAGCGCCTTGGGAGAGGGCGATGACAATAGAGGCTGATAAAATTGATTTTTTATACATTGGCTTTAATACCTTAAATCCATAATAGGCAATAACAACGTGCGGCATCTTAGTGGATCTAAATGGTAATTACTATCATTACCATTGTTGTTTAATGTTGTTTTTATCAATGGAAATTTGTACTACGCACCGCCTAGTCTTTGATAATCAATGTGTTATATTGTCTAAAGTCGTTTTTTTGAGTGATTTTTCAAATACCACTACTGTGATAGCTATCACATAAATAGGGAGTTATTGTGCAGAGTCCAATCACGTTAGAAGCACTTCATATCTTGGATGCCATTGATAGAAGAGGAAGTTTTGCTGCTGCAGCCAACGAGTTAGACCGCGCACCGTCTTCGTTGAGTTATCAGATTCAAAAGCTAGAGCAAGACCTTGATATCATCATTTTCGACCGTTCTGGTCATAAAGCACATTTCACCGAAGCCGGTAAGTTAATACTTGAGCGTGGCAGGGCAATCCTTCAAGCAAGCGAAAAACTCGTCAATGATGCTACCTTGTTAGCGAATGGTTGGGAGTTGGATATTACCGTTGCGTTCGATGGCATTATTCCTATCGCAAATTTCTTCCCTATGGTTGATGCGTTGTCCAATGTGAGTAGTACACGGATCCGACTGCAAGAAGAGATTCTTGCTGGCAGTTGGGAATCATTAAATACCGGGCGTTCAGATTTATTGGTTTGTCCAGCTTTAGATACGCTCCCACAAGATGTAAAAGCAGAAAAAATTGGCAAACTAAGTATGGTTTGGGTAGCAGCGGCTGATCATTATGTTCATAAACGCAGTGGGGAATTTGATGACGCGGCAAGGGAAAAGTATCGAGTCATAGCCATTGCAGATACTGCGCGAGAACAACCAGCGCTGTCGATCAATGTAATGCAAAAACAACCACGTCTGACCGTTACTAACTTTTCAGCAAAGGTTGAAGCTCTATTATCGGGACTAGGGATCGGTACCTTGCCAACGCAAGTTGCACAGCCTTTGGTAGAAAGCGGTCAGCTCAAGTACATTGATGGCGCAGAAAGTAAGCCGATAGATATCATCCTAGCTTGGCGTAGAAATACGATGGGTGAAGCGAAGTCTTGGTGCGTACAATACCTAAAGAAAAACTGGAAAATGAAGTGACCTTGTCACTAATTTGTACAGGAATAAAGAAAAGGACGCGGCGATGCGTCCTTTCTTTTGTTACTTCATCAGTAGATGAACACAATTAATTCAAAGGTAAAACCATATCGGCAGTGCCATCTGCAAACTGAACATCCAATTCGAAACCTAAACTTTGCGCAAGTGACAGCATCCCGCGGTTAGTGGGCATCGTCATACCAGACATCTGTTTGGTCCCTTTGATTTGGCAGTAACTGATGATCTTTTGCATCAACAGTTTACCCAATCCTTTTCCTTTCAAATCTGAACGAACTAAAATCGCAAATTCTGCGTCGCTATTGTCCGGTGTTATTAACGCTCTCGCCACACCGATAATGGAAGGTCCATTTTCATCGAATGCAACGGCGACAAAAGCCATCTCTCGGTCATAATCGATTTGTGTCAGATTCGCGAGTGCCTCATGGTTGAACTCGCCGACGTCAGAGAAGAATCGGTTATATAAATCTTCCTTAGATACGCTATTGATGAACTGCGCATGGATTGGTTCGTCTTCTGGTAAGATTGGACGAAGCAAAATAGGTTGCCCATCTCGTAAGGTCACCGTCTCCACGAACTCGGCAGGGAAAGGGCGGATAGCTAATCGTTCTTGCGCGTCGCCTTCGTATTTCTTCAGCGTAACGTCCGCATCGATGATGGTTAAATCGCTACCAGACACCAGTACTGGATGAATATCCAGTCTTTCTATTTCTGGTAGTTCAACGGCCATCTGAGAGATTCGCACCAAGAATTTTGACAGCTCTGTGATGTCTAGAGCGTCTTTGTGTTTCTGCAGCCGCACCTTGCCTGATTTGAGCGCTATGACGATCAGATAGCGCGCCAGATTCATGTTCAGTGGTGGCAGGGCTGCAACGGCATCTTGAGTAATGTTCCAGTCTGAACCACCTTGTCCAAGTAAGATTACAGGGCCAAAAACCTTATCCACGGCAATACTGACACGCAACTCCTCTGCGCTACCAAGCTTTGCCATCCCTTGTACTAAAAGGCCTTGAAGGTTGGCTGCAGGGTAACTGAGCTTAGCGGTATCTAAAATGGCTTGCGCGGCGCTAGATACTTCTTGGCTATTGCGCAGGTTAAGCGCGACACCATGTACATCTGATTTATGAGCAATATCTGGAGACCGAAGCTTTACTGCAACCGGATAGCCAATATTCTCTGCCATATGAACGGCTTCTGTGACTTCTGAAGCAATCCAAGTCGGGAGAATATCAAAACCAAACTGCTCAAATAGGGGGCTTGTTTGGTGTGTATCTAATGTAACTGTGTTTTTATCCAGTAGTTGCTCATTCACCCATTCGCGAGCAGAACTCACACTGCCGGAATGGAGCGGTTCCGCCGTAGTCGGTGTTTCCATCAGTTGTTTCTGGTTTCGTCTGTACTCGACTAAGTGCATGTAAGCAACGACCGCACTCTCTGGTGTTCGGTAGGTTGGAATGCCTGCTTGCGTGAATGCTAAGCGTGCTTCTCTAGAGGTCTGTTCACCAGACCAATTGGTGAGAATATTAAAATGTTTATGTCTCGGATGCGCTTGTATGGCTTTGATTACTGCGTTTGCTGTCTCTAACGAATCTGAGACAGCCGAAGGGCTGTGCATAATCAAAATCGCATCAGCGCAGTCATTGTTCATCAATGCGTTGATGGTATCGACGTATCGCTTTTTCGTTGCGTCGCCAGCTAAGTCGATTGGATTTACACCTCGCCAACTATCCGGCAATTGACCACGCAGATTAGCGATAGAATCTTCATCTAACGTTGCTAGCTTGCCACCTCTATCTAATAAGGTGTCAACGGCCATCACTGCTGGGCCACCGCCATTGGTTACTATCGCGAGACGTTCACCTCGTAGCGGGACTGAATGTGTGAGCGTTTCAACTGCGGCGAATAATTCGTGTGTATTACCAACACGCAGCATACCGGTTCTTCTGATTGCTGAATCATAGATAACGTCGAGAGAATCTATATCTTTTTCTCCAAGCGTACGAGCTTGAGTCGAACGTCCTGCTTTAAGCACTAAGATGCGTCGATTACGAGAAGCTGCTCGTGCTGCGGACATAAATCGTCGTGCATCTTTAATCGAGTCGACATAAAGCAAAATCGCTTCTGTTTTGCCATCCATACTCAAATAGTCAAGCAGCTCAGCAAAGTCGATATCTTGGCCTTGCCCAATAGAGATGAATGAAGAGAAACCGATGTTTTTATCATTCGCCCAATCCAACACGGTCGTACACACCGCTGCGGACTGCGAAATAAAGGCGATCTTTCCTGGTTTCGCCGCAACAGGAGAAAAGGAACAGTTAAAGTGATGCCAAGGTAGAATGATGCCGAGACTGTTAGGGCCAAGCACACGAATGTTCAAGTCTGAGAGATCTAAGCTTTCTGCATCGTCAGAGATGACAATTGCAAACTCAGTCCCGCGTTCATCAAGCTCTTTCAACAGCTGTTTATTGCGAGAAACATTGGTGCAGAGTATGGCAATATCAGGCGTATAGGGCAGGGAAGCCACGTTTGGATAAGCAATCACGCCGGAGACTGATTTGTATTTCGGTGTGACGGGCATGATAGCGCCACCAAAGCCACTCTGTAGTAAATTTCGCATTACGATTTGGCCGGCGCGCAGTTCTTTTTGAGAAGCACCAATCACTGCAACAGAATTCGGTTTAAAGAGTTTTTGTAGTTTGTTCATTGTGACTCCTTGGCCAGTGACACCGAGAACGGTTGGTCATTCCTCATACAATCATAAACGAATAAGTCACTGTTGAAATATGAACAGGTCAGACATTGGCTTAAAACTGAGCCAAGCGTACAGAGTTTGTGTCACTCATCACATCAAAATCACAGTTTATTGTGTTTGGTGCTTGATAAAATAGCCTGCTATCGGCATGATTTATCGTAATATTTATCCAGAGCGTTTGTTACTTCATGAAAAAAATCGCAATCATCGGCTTGTCTGTACTGCTTTCTGCTTGTGCATCGGAAACTTACATCACTGACGTAACGTCAGAAAGCTACCGAGAAGACTACCAATCTCAGTCAATTTCTAAACCAATTATGTCGTCTGAGAACGCAGTGGTTGAGAAAGACGTAGAACCAACAGTTGTAAAAATGACTGCGAAGCCTGAAGAGAAAAAGGTGGTGAAACTAACCCCTAAAGATCAGGCGAAACCAGTTAAGATCATTCCGCCTAGCAAGAAACAAGCGGGTATCCAGCGCTTTGGTTACACCATTCAAGTTGTTGCTGTAGGTAGCCAAGCGAAAGTTGACCAGTTTGCACGTCAACTTCCTCAAAACGGCCAGCCAATCTGGGAAAACTACAAAGTGGTAAACGGCACGAAATGGTTCTCAGTGCTTTACGGTGATTACGCAACAAGCGCAGAAGCGAAGAATGCGATCTCAACATTACCGAGTCATTTCCAGCAACTTAAGCCTTTCGTTAAGAGCATTGATGCCATTAAAAACTCGGCATATCCAACGCTTAACAAGCTAAACTAATTGAACAAGGGAAGGGAGCAAAATGCTCCCTTCTTTCTTTGGTTAATTCCTATTCGAACAGTATTCCTCACAGTAAAATTACTGTACGTTACTACTCAAAGGTTTATCATACTGAATAGTATCTTTTGGAAATCACGGAAAGATTGATTCATGATCAAAAATATCCTTTTACTATGCGGTGGCGGCTCATCTGAGCACGAGATTTCACTGCTTTCTGCAAACTTTGTAGAGCAACAGTTAAATCTGATCGAAAACGTAAGCGTGACGCGCGTAGAAATCAAAAATGAAGGTTGGGTGACAAACCAAGGTGAACTGGTTTATTTGGACCTTAATACCAAAAAGCTTTGCTCAGACAACCTTAACCTAGATATCGATTTCATTGTCCCTTGTATCCACGGTTTCCCGGGTGAAACTGGTGATATCCAATCTATGTTTGAAATCGCGGGTATTCCTTACCTAGGTTGTGGGCCTGAAGCGAGCAGCAACAGCTTCAATAAGATCACATCAAAGCTTTGGTACGATGCGATTGGTATCTCAAACACACCATACCTTTTCTTAACGCGTAATGATGAACAAGCCCATGAACAAGCGTCACAAGCGTTTGATAAATGGGGTAAAGTGTTTGTCAAAGCGGCTCGTCAAGGTTCTTCAGTTGGCTGTTACAGCGTCACTGAAAAGGAAGCTTTATCGCAAGCCGTTAACGATGCATTTGGTTTCTCAGAGCAAGTATTGGTAGAAAAATCAGTCAAGCCTCGTGAACTGGAAGTCGCAGCTTATGAGATGAATGGTCAGCTATTCATCACTAAGCCTGGCGAAGTGATTGCGCCTGATGGTGCTTTCTACTCGTACGATGAAAAGTACAGCAGCTCGAGCCATTCATTGACTGAAGTAGAAGCGAAAAACCTAACGGAAGAACAGGTAGAAGCGATTCGCGTGGCTTCAGAAACTGTGTTTAAGCAAATGAATTTACGTCATTTATCGCGCATCGACTTCTTTTTAACAGAAGATGATGAAATCTACTTAAACGAAGTAAACACGTTCCCGGGTATGACGCCGATTTCGATGTTCCCTAAAATGCTGCAAAACAACGGTCACAAATTCCACGAATTCCTAGCAGATTGTATTCATACTGCAATCTAACTAACGTTACCGTCATTCATTTTGTGGTAAACCTAAGCATAACTGAGTAATGTCACAGCGTTAAAGTTTGAATATTACTCAGTTGCATTTATGATTGTATCAAAGCATTAAATAGATGGCTCAGTGGTATGGCAATTTCAAATTATAGAGGTTTTAACCTGCAATCGGGCGGACCTGATGGTAGCGTTTGGAAGGTAAAGATCAAAAACCACGTTTTACAAGGCAGTTTGACGGCGGTAAAAAAGAGCATAGATTGGTGGTGTGACACTGCTTCTATTATTGACCCAAAAGAGTTCGCAACTCTGGGGCAAAGAGCGCAAAGCACTAACAATCCTCAATCTGAAGTATTTAACGGCTACACGATAAAGAACGACACAGGCGAGCCTAACGCTTGGTACTGTATGTTCAATGGCAAATTGATCAAGGGCGCGAAGCCTGCGATTCAACGCCATATCGAAGCGTATTTGGTTGCGAAACAAAAAGCGCTACAAGCACAACAACAAAAGAAATAAGAGTATGACTCTCGTATATTCAACAGAAACTGGTCGAATCAAACCAGAAGAAGAAAAAGTCGAACGTCCTAAAGGCGACGGTATTGTTCGTATTCAAAAGCAAACTAAAGGCCGCAAAGGCAAAGGCGTTTGTATCGTAACTGGTTTGGATATGGATGACGCGCCACTAAAACTGTTAGCCGCTGAACTTAAGAAAGTCTGCGGTTGCGGTGGCTCTGTAAAAGATGGCAACATCGAAATTCAAGGTGATGCTCGTGACAAGATCAAAGCACATCTTGAGAAGAAAGGCATGACAGTAAAATTAGCCGGTGGTTAATTCAAACTGTTCAGTAGATTTTAAAGAGCGTCTCAATTGACGCTCTTTTTGTATCTGTAGTTTGTGTGATGACTTGTAGAGCGAAACGGCAGATAACAATCAGTGCAGAACGATAAACACAAATTGTCCGTCAAAGAAAACCAGCTAATAGCAGAGCGAGCAATCGTAGATTGATAGATCCATATTAGCTATTTTATGGTAAATCACGGTTATGTTTAATGACACCGCCAAAAAGCGCTGTATTTTAAAATCTGAGAGGGATAGGAGACCAAACTAGAGAAGAATTGGCGTACATGGATATATAATTTAACATAATATACATAATGCGCACTTGAGGGGTGATTGTTAACAAAGGCTAACTATTTGATTAAGCGTTTCATAAGTGTCTGATAACCAAGCTGTAATTTTTAATTTTGTGAGTTTCCATAACTCAAGTTACTTGTACTATTCCTAACGATTGTTTTGTGCAATCTACGAAAAACGCCGAAATCCCCGACCGCAACATTATGAAGCGTTCCGTATCGGCAAAAACAACAAGAAAATTAATTTTAGTCAGTTATCCAATATGCGAGCGTTGTCATGTTTCACGAGTCATTCCGCACACTCTTTTGGCGTGAGTTTAAATCCATCAAGCAAGGCGCTGAATATTTTCACGTGTCCAAACCGACGATTACCCGTTGGCTTGATGGCACTGTTCCAATCAATCCAATGGCAGAAAAACTCATGCTGATTAAGTCGCTTGGTTACTTGCCTAATGATTTACGTTGGTCTGGCTTTCGTGTGTGAGAAACGCGCCATCATCATCACGCCGTCTGGTCGTGAGTTCAGTCCGAAAGAATTGGAAAGTTTTGTGTTCTGGCGTGATGAGCACCGCCAGCTTGTCGAAAAGTTTGGACATATAGACCAACCGAAGGTCTACCCAGCAAAAGAAAACGTCTTACCTTTTCGTGGCGGCCATCGAATGAAAGCCGCCAAGTGGACACCGTCAAAAGTTAAAACCAAATAACCTTTTCAGTAAGACGTTCTGGCTTGTATGACGAGCTCCAAGGGTCAATGTCTTTGTTTAGAGCTTCTGATAAAGCTAAAATTTCGTCATAAATTACCCCTAGCGCCTCTATTTTTTCTTCAGAATCAAGAACTTTTCTTGAGCCGTCAGGAACCTTTATATCTCTCGTTGCTTCAATAAGTTTAAGGAGACCGAACTGGATACGTAACGCGTTAACCAGTGCTAAAGGAGTATAGGTGCTGGCTTGCAACAGATCATTCATATTGTAAACAATGCCGACAATGTCAAAGCTGGAAAGCTTTTTAGCCGTCGTTTTTTTGTATTCAGGCATGTCGGCTACTAAGTTTTTTACCAATCGGACACATTTTTTCAAGTTTCCGTTGTAAAGTTTGTCTTTTTGGTCAACTAGCTTAATGTGCTTAAACGGTGAGTTACCTATTAGCTTATGCTCTTCTTTATTGTAAATACGGACTTGCCTTTCTGTTTCGTCGCCAGTTAGTTGAAAGTCAATATTGTTGTACCAACATGACGGTACGATATCTACTTTTCTTCTCAAGCTGCCGCCGCTCATCTCGATACTTTTCGCTTTATTACAATCTACATCAGCAACAAAATAGCGAGATGTCAGTTTTTCTTCACACTTTTCTCGAAGTTCTTTAACGATATCAACCATTGCTCGTTGGTCACTTGCAGGGTAGTAATTAACACCTGTGGCACATGGTGTTTCATAAATAAAGATATCTCTTAAAAGGATCAGCATGTCTACATCAGAGTGCCCTTTTATGTGAACATCCAACGGCACTGAGCCTTGCATTCGAAAACAAGTATTAATGCCATCAGTCTCTAATAGACTGACTAACGTGCTTGCAACACGTTCTCCTTCACTAATAGAAACTTGCGTCGACTTATCATCTACAGCACTCATTGCTCCAATCGTATATTTAATAGCTGCACTTTGAGTTAACGCTTCATAATCCTCGGTTTTTCGATCATCCAGACTCGATGACTCAAGACCTAACGACTTATTTAGAGCAATTTTATCTAAAGTAGCTCTTGCTAACGCCCCTTGGCGTCTATCTTTCAAGCTGCTCAAGCGTTTTTCAAAATCAATCATCTTATGCTTCCTTCTTAGTTAGGTACATTTTTCCGAACGTTCGTCTTCCGTTGCTGTTGAAATAAGCTGCTTCGGCGCTCTTTGCATCTTGAGCAAACTTGATCTCACAGTACCCTGTGTGATGCTGGAGTTCATGGTATTGGTCACTTTTAGGTGTGTTTTTGTAACTGTAATGAAGGATACTGCCGCCTTTTGTTGTGTTGAGCTTGGCAAGGGTTGCTGTATAACTATTACTTTCACTCTTGGCTGTTTCTTGTGAAATCAGGATTTTTTCCCATGTTTGGCTTATATCTAGCTCACCTTCCCAGTGATAACGAACGGTGCCATCATCGTTTAATGTTTCTCCTCTTACTAACCAAACCCCGCTTATGTCGGGAATTTCAAACCATTTGATCTTCCATGCCACACGGTTGAAGAGCCAATGAAGTATTAAATAAACTAAAGCGGAAGTAACACTAGCTCCAGCGAAAAGAACTGTACCAGTCAGTACAGATAGTGCGGCAAACATTGAGGTTAGAGCTGAGGCTAGTACAAACGAAGCCAGCCCAAGGTAACGTCCAATAAAAGAACGAGAATGGTTAAATATTGCGTAATCATGCATTAATAAAGCCTCGCGTAAAAATGTTTGGTTACTTGTCCCTATAGCAATTCAGGACTTAAGTTATATGAGGCTTTTTGCACATTATTCCAAGGGGGTGAGTTAAAAAAACATTGAAAAATATAAGGTTATAAAAAGAAATGAGTTAATGGCTTAATTTATATAATCCTGAAAGACTGATGGTAAAGATGCAGTCTTTCAGGACGTTAAGGGCGAGTTAGTAACAATTAGTTTTTCGAGTGTCTCCAAGCATATCCGTCAGCTACGGTGACAAAAACCTTATACTTTAATCCTTTCGCGTTAAACCCTTCCTTCACCCTTTGAAGAATGTCATCTCCTATCGATGCGCATTTTTCACCAGTAAATAAACCTGCAGCTGTCGTGTTCGGTAAATCAACAGTTTTTCCACTACTAGAAGTTAATGATGTTTTTAAACCGTGATCCTCCAGAACAGAATAGGCATTCTCATAGTCTGCTGATGTCGCATTAAATAAATCAAAAGTGCACATAACAAAATAACTCATTGATAAACCTCGAATGATTTTTATGTATAACCACTATATTACTGTGGTTTTTGTCATGTGCTCAACTAGTTTTATATTCTTTTGATGGATTAGTGACTTCCCTTCTCGTTTTTAGCTTTAAGAACTAACACGCTTTCTCTAACATCTTGCAGTCCTTTGGTGAGTTGCTTGTTGATAGCAATCTGGTATTTCAGATTCATCCCCATAAGCGCAAACATCACAAGCGATTCAGACGAAAAGCCCAAACCAGATAAAGCGTTAACTAGGGCGGCTTCCATCCAAGCCCCCTACACTTTTGGTCGGTTTCCAGCTGTCCGGCAGCGCTTCATAAACACCGATAACCGCCGGAATTGCCAAGCCAATCGCACCGCCGAGGTGTACGCCCGTTTCGGTGATTTCGACACTGAATAAATGTCCGTAGCCTGTCGCTGCAGCGACGACTGAACCTAATAACGCCAAGCCTTTTAATGTTGAACGTTCAAACATGTTTGATTTCTCCCTAAATCAGTTTCACACCTTTAATCACGGTGTCTTTGCTGTAATGGCGCCCGACTTCCATGATGCTCATGGCGTGCAGGACTTCGACCAATAGCGGCATGTTGTTGACCAAATCAATGCGCTCATCGATACCAACCCCAACACGACCCGCAACGAACTGCGCGTAATTGTGGGTTTTGTTCTCGATTGGTGGCGCGAATCGGTGAATGATTTCACTTAGCGTGAACAGCTCATGCCGTTGCTGGTAATTGCGCAGCAAGACAGCACCCGCACGAAAGCCCCATTCAGGTGCTTTAAAGGTTTCGAATGCCTTATCGCGTGACGGCGTCACCTTGCCTTTCCATGCGTTGCCAGCAATACGAATGTTAAGCGGGTTATTGATGCGCACCCCGCGAACGCTTGATGTGGTTGTCATGGTAAAAGCTCCCATTCCTAGAATGACAAATACGATTAAAAACAGAGGCATAAGCGTTAACCGTAAAAGTTAATGCAGACCGGAATCGCGGTATAAGCCACACTCAGCGATTGATTGTCAGTAAGCCAATCAAACATTGCTTGAGAGTATTCAATCACCACGTAATTGCTCCCATATTCCACAATGTCGGCGCTAAACCCGTTTTGATAGCTCATGCTGTGCCACAGTGTTAAATGGTGCTTAGGGTGAAACGCAAAGTGATAATGACGACTAAAGCTCCACTTATAGCGGCGGCCTGATATGTACTCGGCGTTGCTACTTTTCAGCATGCGGGTGTAATTGTGATAAGCCGTCATTGCCACTGGATTGGGCAATGTCACAGCATCGCCCTGTGCTAAATGACCAACGGACGCGTGCCAGGCTTCTGCGCCGTAAATCATGAATGACGTATCATTGGTTACATGCACATAGACAACAAACAAGCCAGCACCCCCGTCAAACTGGCAAACGAGCTCCGGCGTTTCAATCCATGTTGGCGTAATGTAGTGCTCGGCCTTGGCTTTGGTTTCCATGCGGTGATATTGGTTATCCATCACTTTGGTGATGCTGATTTCACCCGTGTTTTCGTCGATGAGTACGCGAGCAATACCAACAGTGATATTGGCATTGGCCGAAGCGCCAACAAGGACGCGAGCTTTGAGAGCATTATGCGCTTTACCGCCTTGGGGCGCGCTAAACACACTATAAGCCACACCATCGCCCCCAATGCTACAGCGCAGCACGCCATTGGTTGCGGGAATAGATGGGTGACTGTAGCTGCTCTTGATGCTGCTTTCATGCTTCACCCAGCCCGTTGTATCTTTTGAGGTGGCAAGCTCTAAGCCCCAGCCATAAATACCGCTTACAGCATTGCGACCAAACTCAATGGTTGCGTTTGGGTTTACGGGTTGAGTTGTTTTTACGCTGATAGTTGGCGCCGTTGGCAAACTATGCGTATTAAGATTGATTTCGCCATTTGGCAGTAGATTGATAACGGTTTCACCCGTTCCCATTGAATCTAGCAAGTCAGCTAGATATTCGATTTTGTTGCGTGGGCTGCCGTTTGGCAGATTTGAGCGAATAACTCCCATGCTTTAAATCTCCATTAGTGTGACTTTGTCGCCCGCCGCGCCTGTTAACGTCATGGCGGCTTTGCTGGCGATTTCGATACGTTCGCCCGCTTCCAACTCAAAGGCATCGACAAACACCGATTCCGTGTTGGTCTTAGCTGCCTTGATGGTGATGGCTTTGCGGGTGTCCTTTTGGGCAATGTTGTGCGGGAAAGTGCTCACCGCTTCGGTGATTAACTCGCTGCTGGCTTCTTCTGCGACACGAACAATTTGCGCGGCAGAGATACGAACGGCGGGCATGGTGGCAATCTTTACCGACTGCTCCCCGTCCAGCGCTACCGGAGGCAATGACGCTAGGTGAAGCGCTGGCAATTGGCTGACCGCCAGTTGTTGATTGGCAGCAATGCTCACCGCTGGCAGTTGGTTGATTTGTACCGATGGCAATGCACTGATAGCGACTTGCTGATTTTCTGCAATCTGCATTGGTGGCAAGGCGTTAATCTCGACACTTGGCAGCGCTTGAATCACCACGCTTTGACCTTCCACTGGCGGCGTGAACGTACCAAAACCAAACTGGATTTCGATTTCGTTATCAATGCGGCTTGAGATAAGCAAGCGCCCTAGCTGCTTACCTTCACCCACGTTAAATACGGACGACTGCCCAAGCGTGACGCGCTCACCGCTGACTTCTCGATAAACATCAATTTCACCTTGCGCCGCTTTCAAATACAGCCAATTGCCGTCTGGAGTAAGCGGGATTTGTTGTCCCGCAATAAGAGTGGTATTCATCGTTTCACCATTACAAAGCCAAGCATCAGTACCAACACAATGGCAACGGCCATCATCATCTTGCTGGTTTCCACTTGCCCGCCGTCCTTATTGAACTTGGCAAGATCCATCATTGATTCGAGATTCTTCGAGTTCTGCGCCGCTTGGTTGCCAGCCAGCCCCGCCAACATGTTGAGGTTTTCACTGTTCGTTGAAGCGTAGGTTTTCAGCGATGCCCCCGCAAAATCGGCAACTTCATCAATGGCGGTTTCTGCCATGTCGCGGTTCATGTCCATCGCTTCAAGCGTCACCCGCTCGTTGCTATCAATCATTTCCCCGCCAAGGTGAAACGCTTCTTCACCTAATGCCAACGCCGCATCAATGGCGCCGTGGTCGGTCATGGTCATGTTGGCGTTAATCGTGGAGTTATTAACGCCGGACAGCGCCACCCCAAGGTTATCGCCATCAATGGCATTTTGACCGCTGACGTTGGTTGTATTGTTGGTGCTGGTTGATTTGGACTTGGAACGTCCCATCTAAAAGCCCTCCAAATCGAGGCGAATGAAATCGCCATCGTGTTTTTGTGTGACGCCAAGGCGACGAACCAAACGCGCCACACCTTCAAAAGCGGTATCCGCAACCAGTGAGCCAATGCCCGCCGCTTTCACGGTTTTACACAGTTGCTTGATACCCGATGCCAAGCCGTGACCGACAACCGCCCATAGGTAATAGCTGTCACCATCACGTTCGCCCGCAATCAGCAAGTCGCACTTATCACTGGTTAAGCGATACAAAGACACGCGCCCTTCCTTGACGGCTTTGCACAGCTCCTTGTATTCGTTAGGCACAGCGCGAAACGCTGGCTTGAGTTCGCCAAGCGCACGCGCTGAATGGGTCATGACTTGAA
Organism: Vibrio sp. B1ASS3; assembly: GCF_905175355.1. NCBI lineage: Bacteria > Pseudomonadati > Pseudomonadota > Gammaproteobacteria > Vibrionales > Vibrionaceae > Vibrio > Vibrio sp. B1ASS3. The sequence goes on along the minus strand of NZ_HG992743.1, from coordinate 1,084,612 downwards.
TTACTTCTTTTTCCATAGCCACAGCCCCACCAATAACGCCATCACAATGGCAATCAACGTGATGCGGTCGATACCACTGCCGCCCATGTTGATGTTGCCCATTGAAAGGCTGCCATTTGCCTGACCTTTTGAGCCACTGGTCGCGGGACCGGCGCCCGCATTGATTGGCATTGAGCCAGAATTAGTAAGTGGTCCACCTATCACAGCTTGAATCCTTTCTTGTAGAGGATGTAACACACCAGAAGTAAGCCAAGCACCAAGCCGATGCGGTCAAAACCGCCCGTAACCTTGATGCCTGCCCATGCACCCACCGCACCTGCAATCAGATATGGAATGAGCGGCATTACTTCTTCCCCTTAGCGGTAAATACCACTAACAAAAGCACCAGTAAGAGCACCGCACCCATAGCGAGATAAGTCGGGTTTACCCCCGCAAAAGCGGAGGTATGAACAGGCTCACCCGTTGGTTGCTGGTAGTCGTTATTGTGCTTGCGCTGTTCGTCGGGGTTGCTGGACTCGACGCGCTGCGCTTCATTTTGCAGTTTGATGCCGAGCCAATCTTTGCCAATGCTGGTTACGTCTGTTAGCAGTTCACCGCCCGCTTCTAAAACGCCATCCCAAACACCGCCCCACGTTTCCTGCGCCATCACCATAACGCCCCCTTACTGCGCTGTAGGCACAGACACTTGTTCGATGGCTTCAATCAGTACCGGAATACTGCCCGCCGCCGTCTTTTCGACTTCGAACGCGAGTTGCTTCATGGCTGCCGTTGGCAAACGTGCTTCACTGCCAAAGCCGCAGCGCGTGAAGTCCATCGAGAAGAAGCCCGCATTTTGCTCACGACCCGCTGCCGCCAAGTCATAAGCGTTATCGGCTTTGTTGACGTTCAGTTCTTCGCGCTCATCACGTAGAACACGCACACGCTCAATCGTTGCGTCTTTCAAATGAACACGCTTTAGAGACAGCGCCGCGCTACGCTCGGCAAAGTCAAACGGTGTACGACCGCTAGAGGCTGCATACCATGTTTGTGAGTAGATACGAGGCATGTAGATGCGTTGTGATTGCGCTGCTGTCGTATGAGCACGAGCTCGAATCATTGGCGCAGCTTGACCAGACTTAGCTTTTAGCTGGATGTACATAAACCAGATTTCACCTTGTAGGGTTACTAGCTCACCTGTACGGATACCCAGCTTGGTGCGCATCGACATATCAGAGAAGTTGAGCACGTAACGACCTTGTTGCACGTACTCTTTTTTGTGCTCTTGCAAGTCAATCAAGTCTTGCGCGGTTACGTTCACGATTTCACGACCGTTCACTTTCACAGTGATGCGCTCAATGTCTGACGGGTCGGTAATATCAGTCACCAGCTCAATGTTTTGATAAGTTGGACCCGATACCAATCGCAGCGTGGCTTGGTTGCCCCAGTTCACACCTTCCACTGGATCAAGTTCACGAGGACGAGGGTTAAAAGGCTGTTTTAGCGCTTCCATTTAGAACCATCCTTTGTCGCCGTTTAGAGTCTCACGCACCGGAGTCAGTACGCTGATGTTGTTGATAGCCGCAATCACGATTAGCGTGATGATGAGCGCCATCAATAGGTTTTTATGTTGCTGTTTCATGTTGTTCCTTTCGGTTGCACACGGTTAAAAAGTGCATTCATGAAACAAGGAATTTGAAAGGCTGGGAAGTTGGAGCAACCTATAGGTTAAGTGGCTAACCTATAGGTTGAATGAGCGTTGAAATTAGCCGTGAATCTTACCCGTCAGGCAGTTAAACGAGGACTTTTCGACGTTGCCGATACCATCACGAACCAATAAATATTCGGCAATGGGTTTACCTATCGCGGCTTTGTTGTGCTTGGCAGATTTCAACCCTGCCAGCGTTTCGACACACAAGCCCTTTTTATCAGCAAGCCAACGAGCGTCAGCCATCGAGTTAACAGCGCCAATCCACCAAACGGGTGATTGCTCGGTGACGGTTTTCGGCACTTCCTGTCCACGTTGGAAAATCGAATGCAGCACCAGACCATATTGACGGCCACCACGCCACAGTTCGCCCGCTTTGCCTTTGAGTTTGCCGGACGTCTCCACACAACTGGCGAGTTCTTCAATCACCACGTGCAGACGGTCAGCGTCGCCATTACCGACCGCCCACACCGCAGCACTGAAAAACTCCAATTCATCACCGCACGCACCCTCACTGGGTACATACGCCAACTTGAACGACTTGCCACGCTTACGCGCTAACACCAAGGCTTTGACGAACGCGACACGTGATGAGGTTTCAAGGCACATTTGCCCGCGATACTTCGCACCCGCATAGTTTCGGTATGGGTCAAAAAAAACCGCTTGCGCGGCTTTCGGTACTAATCCCAAGTGCTTAACGGCGGAGGTTTTACCCCCGCCAGTACCCGCCACATAAATCACATGCTCAGCATCGTGTGACGGGTTCGAGTTCACCGGATTAGGGAATTTAAGCGGCGTCTTTTTGGTTTTGCTCACGCTGTTTTTTCTCCTCTATGGCTAACAGTTCCTTTTGGTGTGTCATGGTCTTTTTCGCGCTGTAGACCAAAGACAGCACCGCCAAACCTAACACGGCTTCTTCCATGTAATTACCGAACAGAGAAGTGACCGTGTCACCATGCTTTTCAAGCACTGGCAAGGCAGCATCAATCACTGCCGCTTTGCCTTTTTCATCGAATTCAAAGTCCACACCCGAAATGATGCTGGTTGCTTGCTCGGCAATGGTAAACAGGACAGACAGCGCCCCTTCGAACATTTCACCCGCTGGCTTTTCGTCGTTGGCGGCTTCGGTTGGCGCATCAATCACAGTGGTGGTTTCGGTTTCTTCTAGTCCACTGATAACCGCTGAAAAGTCGCCCCAATCATCGTGCTCCGGTTGGTTTTCAAGTTCACCCTGCATTGATTGGCTCTCCCTGTTCGGTTGGTTTTTTGGTTGGTATCAGTTGGCGTACTGCCCAAAGCAAAAGCGCAATAATTGCCAGCCCAGCCAAGACCTTTTTAACCGGAAAGACACGCTTTTTAACGGGCATTGGCTGTTCACTATCTAGCGTTTCAACCGTTACCACTTCACTTTGCTCTAAGCTAGGCGTATCAGTGCTTTCAACGGTTTCAACCACTGGCTCAACCGTTGAAATATCGCCCTCATTAGTGACGGCGTCACTCAACTCTGGCGTGTTCAGTTGGTCTACCGATTCCACCATGTTGGATTCGACAAATGAGTTAATGCTTTTGCTCATTGGACTGTTGCCGCAGCTTGGACATTTGTAATAAAGCAGCCCCAAATTACGCCCGTTTTTGGTTGGCTCACCTTCGGCAATCAGCTTGCCTTCACCGACACGGTGAACGGTTGACGGACTGCTACAAACTGGGCACGAAACGTGCCCGCGAATTGGGTTTGGATGTTTACTCATCGGCAACCGCCTCAACATCAGAAAGCTGTTCAATGTTAGCTTCAACACAGGCGCGGTACTTCTCACGCGCCACATTGTTGAGTTTGGTTAGTTGCTCGATATGGGTGAATAACGCCGGATTTAAACCAAATGCTTCAAGCGTAAAGTTACCCGTCATAAGCATCTTGCTGGCACGCTTGATTATCGCGTTGGTGTCCAAGTCTTTAAACTGGCTCAATTCCTTTTCAACACTGGCGTTCAGTTTGTCGGCAGCGTCCAGAGCCGCAATAGCTTGGTGACATTCGTTAAGAGATAGCATTTTCATTTAGTTAACCTCGGCTGTTAGTTCGTCGGTGTCGGGTTTCTTCTGGATTTGTTTGTTCACTTCTTTCATCCAGACCAACAAGAGGCGCCAAAACACGCCGCCCTTGCTGCGCTTTACTTCCTTTTCCATTGCATCGGTGATTTTGTCGATGTTGCTCATTGGGTTTCCTTTCCTAGTTTGCTGAAATCATTTCGCAAGCAAGTGCTCAAACGGGCTAAATAGAACGGCAATAATCAAGGTACTCCGCCATGTTATTGCTCTTTATGGTGTTGAAATCGGGCTCCGGTGGTATAGGTTGCTGTAGCTGGCTTTTCCAATTGGCTTGGCTGAGTTGAAAGCGTTCAAATTGTTCGCCATACAAATGCGTTGCACTGGCGCGGTATAGCTCAATATCATTACCCAATGTTTCAATAGAGCACTTCATTGACCAACCTCGCGCACCATGCGCCCAGTAAAGAAAATCATCAGCTTTGCTTTGAGCGTCGTCACCTTCAAACACGATAGAAAATTGGTTTTGACTACTGGCGAACGTGCCGCGCTGCTTGATTTCTTGGCGCAGTTCTCGCGCTTCGGTATCGAGTCGTTTGATCAGGTGATTAAGTTTCACCACCGCGCTGACTTTGCCCTGCTTTTTATTGATGTCGATGGCTTTAATCGTTTCATCTTTCTTGATTTGTTTGCGCTTGATTTCGCGCTGCATTGGCTTGCGCCATTGCTCCAACATGTAGCCACACTCCTTAATAATGCCCGTCATGTTGTCTACCTCGAACGAGGCTAAAACGTCCCAATCAGGTGCGCGGCTACAGCGTGAAATGTTGTAACGGTTGCCTTTGATTAGCCCTTGGTCGGCGTTATCACCCTTGGCGGCATAGCCCACCGCTTTAATCAGATATCCGGCGGCGGCTTCACTGAATTTGATTTTCTCTAGGTGCGCCATGCCATTACCCCAAAGCTGCTCGATGCGTTTAGCCCAGCCAGCAAAGTGATGTTTTTCAACACGCCAGTTCAAAAGTACATGTACATGCGGGTTTGGTTCACCGTCTTCATTGGCTGGCGACTCGGCAACCCAGATATAATGGAAGTCAAAAGGCTTTTTCGTTGCGCCGTGAATCTCTTTCACGTGCTTGATGCCGTCGTCATCTTTCCAAGCGGCTTTTAAAGCGCGTCCCAACCTACCCGACACTTTGATTTTGTTACCATCAAGCCCAAGCTGGTTGGCATCGGTTGCCGCATATTCGAAACCGCGCTGGTACATCTTCTTCAAACCATCCAAGAAGCGGGAAACCTCCGCGCCAATCGTGGTCTGGATTGGGCAATATGGCAGACCTTCATCCGTCACAGCCTCACCGCCAAAGATGCGCTCGCGCTGTTTTGGGGAAAACGTCAAAGTGAGAAATGTGCTGAATCCACCGTGACACGCTGCGACATATGCGCCCGCTTCAAAGATTTTCTTTACAGCGCGAGGCGTCAGTTTTTCTGTGAATCGCTCACCACTTTGCGGCGCTGGCGCGTCCGATGGGCTTGGGTGAAACTTCACTTGCATCTTGGTTTGTTTTGCCCAGCTTCGGCGCATCAAATAAGCGCGACTTTTGCCGATTGGTTGCCATTCCAAGCGTTTGTTTTCGTTCAGAATCCAGCCTGTCTGCGATTCTGGGCGTGCTCGATATTCATCGGTCACGTTGTCGCCACAAAACGATTCTGTTTTGTGGCGCGGCGGCAAGCGTCGAGAACGGGTAATTAAGCGGTCTATCTGCTTTCGTTTTCCGTGTCCGACTTTTGCGCCCTTTGACGAGCCTAGTCTTTTCTGGACTTCGTCCAGCGCTTCGCGCCCAAGTTCAGCACTTTGTTGTGTGCGAATGAAGTGGATTTGCTCCAAAGCTTTAAGCTTTTGCAACTCTGAATCGAGACTCTGGGTATTTTCAGCACTAAAAAAACGCTTTCGATAGCGGTAATGTTTTTCTCAGTGATGGTGACGTCTTGAGCTAAAGCCGTTATAAAGCCCACATCTTGTGGGCTTAGTTGATTGGTGAATGGGCGCGGTTCTTGCGCCTCATAAAGATGCTTCACGGTTACGCCTCCACAAAGGAAGAATCCGCGCCCACTTGGGACGCTTCATCTTGCTTGCGGAAATCGTTTAGCGGTGCGCCATGATTTTGAGCACCGTTAGCAAACATGCGTTGAGCCGTTTTTGTTAATTCGTTTAAGGTGTCGCTTTTCGCCTCAAAGCACGCCACTAACACGCTGCCTTGGTAAAGCCATAATGATGCTTCGACGGTTTCGAGTTCAAAACTATCGAAGTAGATATGAATTCCGTTGCTTTGCGATGCAACAAGCTGGTTTTTGTTGCGGCGAGATTTCCAGATACTAATATTCATGCTACTACTCCCTGACGAAAACGTGCTGGAATGTAGGTTTGCTCTTTCTTTGGGAAATGCTCTGCAAACTTCTGGCGTAACTCTGCAACTTTACGCAACGAATTAGCCGTTTTATTTGGGTCTGGGTTTTTGCACCCTGCCATATCTGGGCAAGGTAAGTGAATGGGGTTGGTAACGATACGTTCCATGTTCTAGCCTCCGCAAGCTGTTGATTTCCTGTCTCAAAAATAACGTTAAGGAAATCTTTTTGGCCGCGCAAGTCGCTTGCGTTAGTGAAAGAAGCAATACTATCCACTAAAATTTAACAATACAGTGAAGGGATGTGGGAACATGACTAATTATACAAACGTGCTTTTAGACCAACTGAAAACCCAGTTAGAGCTTACCTCTGACTATCAGTTGGCTAAGTTTTTGGACGTTGGGTCTAGTAGAATTAGCAACTACCGCAATGGACGCAGTGTACTTGATTGGGAAATGGCGTTTAAAATTGCCGACTTATTAGAACTCGATGATCAAGATGTTGTGTACGGTTTACTTGATGAAAAGACCGTAAACCCTCGCCTAATCAATGCTTTACAGTCTCGCGCACCAGTCTAACCCCCTATTAACCCTTTTATACATAATGCGAACTCAAGGTGTAAGTCCCAGATAGTAATGTCCGGCTTGAGCCATTTTAAAATGTCCTCCTAAGATTAACAGCATTCTTTCCTTTTAAGACTTTAGCCGTTGCTGATTACCTTCAGTAAAAAAGATAATTATCGCTTCATTGTATTAACTCCAGCATTGTGATCTTTCACGAATCATTTCGCACACTCTTTTGGCGTGAGTTTAAATCCATCAAGCAAGGCGCTGAATACTTTCAGTTGTCCAAACCGACGATGACTCGTTGGCTCTGTTCCAATCATTCCAATGGCAAGAAAACTAATGCTGATTAAGTCGCTTGGTTAGTTGCCTAACGATTTACGTTGGTCTGCCTTTCGTGTCTGTGAGAAACGCGCCATCATCATTACGCCGTCTGGCCGTGAGTTCAGCCCTAAATAATTGGAAAGCTTTGTGTTCTGGCGTGACGAGCATCGTCAGCTTCTAGAAAAGTTTGGGCACATAGACCAGCCAAAGGTCTATCCTGCAAAAGAAAACGTGTTGCCGTTTAAAGGCGGCCATCGAATGAAAGCCGCCGAATGGATACCAAGTAAGCGTCGTTAGTTGGTGTTAATCTTCATAGTTTTAGTTCTACGCGACTAATCTCTCTAACCTTATTAATGGTTTCATCCATTTGTGATGCAAGCCTTGAGAAGTGCTCGTCCCAGTCTTCTGCATCGTAAGTCTTACCGAGCTCATCTCTCATGTTATTTAGCTCTATCGGAATTTCTGAACTAATATAGATAGCCTCTAATTCAACAATTTGGAGTAACTCTAGAATTGCATCGTCATATTTAGTCTTGAGCTCCCTTGTGAGTTCTTCACTATCTGGTTCTTTTCTTAGTTCTTCAAAATCTTTGCGGTCTTTTTCCCACATAGCTCGAAGCCCCTCTTCATGAGATTTATCAAAGTTCTGAAAATAAGGGTGATATCTATGAATATATTCCCATTCTTCAAATTCTAAAACTTGATGCTCGACGTAACGTTTAATATGTAGCAATAGACCAAATATTGCGTGATATGCTTCTTGCTTTTTCCCCCAGACTTGCTGACTTATCCATGCTTTTTCGCCGAAATCTGTGCGAACTCGTTCAACAATTAACGTATTTTCTTTAAGTTGCTTTTGTAACTCTTTCAAGTCTTCTTGAATGGCTTTATTTTTTGCTTTTTCTTTCAAGTACGCACCGAAATAAGCCCCTAAAGCACCGGATATTGCAGCAACGAGACTACTTACACTTAATAATGATTCCATATCTCAACCATATAAACTCATACTTTTAGTTAATGACTTTGTATTTGCTTTTTACGACTCTTAACCATCGCCATTTTTTGTTCGGCATATCCTCTTTCGCCGCGTCGATTAATGATTCAAGATGATTTGAAACTATATCCCTTATATTTAATGCATGTCTAAATCGATGCTCTGAGCTGGGATTATCCATCGACTCAAGATAGTCTTCGTGAGATCTGAAGTTTTCAACCTGAAGTTTATCGTTGAGGCTCTTAAGCACGCCGTAGAATCTATCGTTCATGACTAAACGACCTGTAACTGCGCTCTTTTCAATCTCTCTGAATGATTCGTTTACGTTTGAGTCTATACTGTTTGTATACTCTCCACATCTTTCTGCTCTAACTTGTTCGGCCCAATAAAGGATATCTTCTGACGCCACAATTACCCGACTGTAAAGTTCCCTTTTTTCATCCCACACCTTTTCTTGTTTGTTTTTTCTTAAAGCAAGTACGGCACCGAACCAAGCTCCAGCGAACCCCGTTACTACCGAAGCGGCTCCCAGAGTAAGTTTAATGACTTCTATATTTGTGAGTTCATTTAACATTTTCGCACCGTGCTTCATCCAATTAATTCTGAAGTTATAACTCTATTGTGCATTATCCTTCTTTCAAGAGTCGATTAAAACTATATGCATAAGATTTAAAGTAAAAAGCCGAACCCCATCGCTAAGGTTCGGCTTTTTAAGGCTTCTTGATTTTGGTGGACGTCGATGAAAACGAATTGGAAGCCTGTCGAGGTCAATCGACCTGCCAAATGTATTGGTTCACTGCCCGCTGTGTAAATCGTCATTAGTGTGGGTCTGAACTCGCTCGGAAGGTTTAAGCGTTTTACTGATCCTCATTACACAATGATTAGACCGACCATACATAACTCAACCCTACTTACATTCTTCTATTTTCTTTCGAGAACTCACCACTGAGCTTCTGTATTGAAGCAAAATCAGGTAGTCAAACCGAACTTCCCTTCTCAGATCGCTACTCATAGTACGAGCGGCTTATGCTCTATTTCTTTTCGTCACACAGTACGTTACGACGTAACACGTAAGTAAAAGAGGTTCCAGAATCGCTCTGCCTCGCTGTGTTGCCCAATGATCATTTTCTTAAAAATAACAGCACTAACTGTACATCCGTCCAATCCGATTTCTTTCTATTCACGCATTTAGGATTTGCTGTTTTGGGTGAGTGCTGTTGGATTAATGGATGTTAGTCCGCAAGCACTTACTGTCCTCAAAGTTCCCTTTATATCGAACTTAACTAAGTAAGCATCAAAGTGACGGTGTCTCTTTTAGATTTTTGCAGAATATTCCACTACCCACTCACTCGCTCAAATTGGCCTTTGTAATTTAATTACAAAATCATGCTTCGCATAATTCTACGTTAGTCTTTTGTTCTTTGTTAACTCGCTGTATTTTATGGTTTTTATTGGCGTTGCCCTCTATGGGCGGTGTTTTCCTCTGCATTTTAAAAGTGACAGTTAATTGAAGTTAGTAAAATTTTACTAACTGATTATGGTAGAGGTTCCTACTGTACTTCTGGCTTATTGGTGTGACGTGGTAACGGAATGTTTTGTTAGAAGAAAGGTGGTGAGTTGTCTGCTTTGGTTGGGTATACGACAGGCGTAAAAAAGCAGGGTCTGTGCCCTGCTCTTCGTAATTTCTTAGTCTTGTTTCTTTGCTGCGTATTCTGCTCGAATTTGCTCTGCAACGATCTTAATCGCTGCTGCGGTACTGGTACCCTTTTGCATTAGCTCTTGAATACGTTCTACAGCTTGTTGCTGTTCTTGATGGGACAGAGGTGGTAAATCGTCAAACATAAAAAAGCTCCTCAATGTGAGGAGCTGACTATAACGATTCGCTTAGTAGGTCGCAAGGAAATTAATTGAAGCGCCCATTGCGTTTTCATTGGTGTATTGAGCGGCAATATCCATCTCTATTAGGTTGAGTGGTGATAATCCAATACCCGCAGTAATCGTGCCCTCGTCGTCTGAACGAGCTAGGTTTTTCATGTAACCGCCGCGAAGCGCGAGCTGGCGTAGTACATCGATTTCAAAACCCGCACGAAGCATTTGTGTGTTGTCATCAAAGGTAGAGAACTTCTTCTCTTCATTTAGGTCGTAATCAACACTGAAGCTAAAGTAATCCGCTACGTAACCTGCACCAACGGTGTAAACAGGTCGCATGCTGTATTCATAGGATTGGATTGTGTCGCTGTTGTATGTGAATGACTTGGTTTTCACATCTCGGCCAATCAAGTTCTTCGCAGAAATACCTAATCGATACGGACCGAAGAACCAAAGAGCGCCAGCGTCCAAGTTGAACATGGTTTCTTCGGTTTCATTTTCACGTAGATCTTTAGTATCGAACGCAGCAAAGCTTGTCGCGTATGAATATGTGTAAATGCGCTGAAGTTTAGGTGTGATACCAAATGACAAGTGCTGGTTCATGAAGTTGGTGTACTTCGCGAGTGAGATCCCCGCTTCTGCTACACCGATTGAAACACCGCGAACATAACTGTTTTTGAGAGAATCGGCTGGAACCGAAGTATCAACTTCCGGAGCTACAAAGGATTCAGTGTAAAGCTTGCCGTAAGCCGTTGCCGATAAAAATCGATTAGGGATACCAACTGCCACAACGCCGCCCAAATCGAAGTCCATCTTCTGCCCATCAATGGCGTTCAGTGAATTGACGATATCTGTAGGGTCATTAAGTTTACCAATGCGCTCAATCTCATCGATTAAACCATCTTGGTCGTTATAGTTGATACCAAAGCTCGGTACGATCATACCAGCATCATCATTACGTCGGTAAATCGCGGTAAGGGCTGGGTTAAAGAATGGTGCTGTTAGGTAAGAGGCAGATACGGTGCCAACGCCACCCATCGCATCACTGCGTGCCTCGACTGCGTAAGTAGCAGCAGAAGCCGCGCCAGAGAATAGCGCAGCAGTCATTGTGGTGGCTAAAATTTTGTATTGTGTCTTCATACTACACTTGTGTTTTTGTTCTTCCTGAACTTATATCGGCACAAGTGTAATTTCTTTAACTATTCTTCGAGAGAAACATCATAAGTTCGACTAATAGTTTGAGCTTGCTCCACAATAATGTCCCCTTGCCAACGGCGACTGTTAATGCTCACAGCTAACACATAGCGGTCGTTAGGGATGCCTTCAAGCTCGAGTGCATTTGGATAGTTAGACTCGTAGGTCTTTTTCCAAACCTGATCGTATTGCCCTTCAACATAATCGTATAAACCGACTTCGAGTTGTGGCAATGGACAGTGCGGATTTCGTAATGCGCTCTTTTCGACCTTCCAATTCTCTTTAGATGTCCAACGAACATATTGCGATGAGTTTGAGTCACCCAAAATCACCCAAGTGCGATAAGTGCGCTTGTCTTTTGTGGTGATAGAGAGATGGTACAACCCTGCGTCTAGCTTACCGGTTAAGTTATAGCGCTTAAGGAAGTTTCGTTCATTCGCAAGTTCTGTGCCCTCTTGCGGCTCTTCATAGTTAAATGAGGCATCCGCAGAGATTGAGCTATCAACCCAACGACGAAACGAAATGTCTTCAATATCGGTGGTTGCACGTAACTTCACCACTAAGCGGTAAGTATCACGACCGGGACTCTGAATAGTCTGACGAATAACGTTAATACCGCTGATCCAATCAGGCAGTGTTACACCAGTAAGGGATTTACCACAGTCTTTAGATAATGATTGAGCAAGCAAGTCATTAAGATGCGGTCTTAGCTCTTTATTGGGTTCACTTTGCCAGAGTTCGACCAGGGAATTGAACATGCCACCAAGGTCATCTTCTAGGAGATGTTGGTGCGCTTGTGTGAGAGGTGTGTTTGTTTGAAACCAGTCCGTTGCATGGACTGGTTTCATTAACAGTAATGATAGAACTACAGGAAGTAGTGTTTTCATTCTTGCTCTTACGCTTTCATCTTGTAGCCAACGCCACGAAGCGTTTCGATTTCAAGACCAGGCAGTTTTTGGCGAAGCTGAAGTACGTGAGTATCAACTGTACGCGTTGTTGGGAAATGGTTGTAACCCCATACGTGGTCAAGCAATTCGTCACGTGTAAATACACGGCCTAGGTTTGATGCTAGGAACAACAACAAGTCAAACTCTGTACGAGTCAGTGTGATCATTTCACCTTTAAATACGACTTCGCGTGTTGCACGGTCGATCTCTAGGTCTTTTGTCATCACTTTATCAGCGTTACCTTGCTCTGCTGAATCTGGTGCACGTAGTTGTGCACGAATGCGAGCAAATAGCTCCGCTTCAGCGAAAGGTTTAGTCAAGTAGTCGTTTGCGCCAGAGTCTAGGCCCGCTACTTTATCTTTAACAGTAACCAATGCTGTTAGCAGGATTACTGGGATATCTTTAATTTTTTTCCATTCAGGAAGAGATTGTACAGAATCGCCGTCTGGTAGTTGGCGATCCAGAATGACTAAGTCAGCCTTTTTCCATTGTGGCTCAACGTCTGAAATACGCTCCACATGTAAACACTCATATCCTGCTTGTTCCAGGCTTACTAACAGGCCGTCAGCCAAGTTTTTATCGTCCTCAACGAGAAGCAGTGTCTGTTTCACAAGGTATCTCCAATATAAAGGTTGTAGGTGGTCCCATCAGGGACATTTTTCCGCCCATGCGGCCTACCATTGATTCAACTATTGTTAGTCCAAGTCCTAAGCCGCTCTTACTCACGAACGGTTTTCTTAGGTTTGCCCAATCTTTCGCAGTTAAACTGCCGGCATCGATGACTTGGATAATGATTTTATCTGCACTGGTTTCTACACATAGCTCAACCGGTGCTTCACCATACTTCAATGCGTTACGTAGCAAGTTATCGATACAGGTCCCGAGCCAATACACGTTAACTTTAGCAGCTACATCTTCATTTATTTTGAAAAGTACAGCGTTATCAAATTCTTCTTCAATCTTATATTCTAGCCATTCTGCAACGGATGGAACCCAGTCTGTTGCAAGCATTTGGTTATCAGATTGCAAATAATCCTTACTTGCCTCTGCTAATTGGCGTAATCGGCGCGTATCTTCACACAATCGGCGAAATTCGTCATAAACACTTTCGGGCAGATGTTCAAATTCGCGACGGAAACCCTCAACTGTTAAAGACAGCGATGCGATCGGCGTTCTCAGTTCGTGCGTTAGAATTTGCAGTACCAACATTCGGCTGCGCATTTCTTCCCGTTTACTGTTCCAACGATACACTGCCCAACCAATCACCAACAAAATATTGGCAATCACGAGGATGATCATACTGATCCGCAACACTTGCGAGTGATCTTCGACATCCCAACAAATGTTGCCACGCTTTACGAAGCAGCTTCGGCTTTCTGATGCTAAACCGTAAGACAGACCAGCGTTTGCTACGTTCTCCTGCCAGACGTTTTTAGCGAATACAAAGTAATGGTCGCCACGGCGTAACCACAACTCTTTTCGTTCAATAAACATACTCGCGCCAGCGATGAGAGCGTTGATCGCGTCATCATCCATATTCTGTAGGCTTTCGAGTAGCTCGTCCCCTTCGTCGTTTTTTCGCTCTTTGATATGCATGTACTGAGCAAGCTTAGGACGCAGCTCAGGATACTTCTCTGCATAACGTGCTGCGTAGGTACCACCACCTGGGTGAATTAAACCGCTGCGCGAGAACCAACGTGGCGTAAGTTGCGTCCCCTTACATAAGGCACGTGTAAAGACTAAAGGTTCAGTAATTAAAGGACTTAATGGTAATTTTCCGCGACACGTGTTCGCTAAACGGTACAGCTGCTGAATGTCTTTCAGCGGATAATCTGCCGTTTGAGGCAACATCGAATCCGGCGACAGTAACTTGGTCGGATAGTTAGACTGCAGTATGCGTATGTCATACGATTTAAGAGCCACTTCGTAATTAAATAGCTCTGTAAACGTATCTATTCGTTCTGGTAATGAATCTGCAAATGCGGGTGCCGAAAAAATTGGCAGCATTAAGGCAGAACGTAGCAAAAACTGTTTAATCAAACTGTTACCGTTACTAATTATATTAGCCAGAACTATACATCAATAAACAAGCAAATGACATTAGACGGCTTAAGGATTTGCAGTACTATAACATTGAAAGCGCACAAAAAAAGGCCAGCGAATGCTGGCCTTGATTAGTTTTAAAGCAAATTATATTAAAGTGCTTTGAAAATTGCCTCGACGCTTTCTTTCGCATCACCGAACAGCATTGAGGTGTTTTCTTTAAAGAACAGTGGGTTCTGTACACCTGCGTAACCTGTATTCATTGAACGCTTGAATACGACTACGTTTTGCGCGTTCCAAACTTCTAGTACAGGCATGCCTGCAATTGGGCTGTTTGGATCTTCAAGAGCTGCCGGGTTAACCGTGTCGTTTGCACCGATGACAAGAACGGTATCTGTTTCTGGGAAGTCATCGTTTATTTCGTCCATTTCTAGCACGATATCGTAAGGCACTTTTGCTTCCGCTAGCAGTACGTTCATGTGACCAGGTAGACGGCCCGCTACTGGGTGAATACCGAAGCGAACTTCAATACCTTGCGCGCGTAGCTTCTCAGTAATCTCATGCACTGGGTATTGCGCTTGAGCTACTGCCATGCCGTATCCCGGAGTGATGATCACTGATTTTGAGTTCTTCAGCATTTCTGCTACTTCTTCTGCTGAAGTTTCGCGATGCTCGCCCTGCTCTTCATCACTTGAAATCACAACTTCTTGACCGAAGCCGCCAGCGATAACGCTGATGAACGAGCGGTTCATTGCTTTACACATGATGTAAGAAAGGATCGCACCAGAAGAACCTACCAATGCACCTGTCACGATCAATAGGTCGTTTGCAAGCATGAAACCTGCTGCCGCTGCTGCCCAACCTGAGTATGAGTTCAGCATTGAAACTACAACTGGCATATCTGCACCACCGATAGACGCTACCAAGTGGTAACCGAATGCAAAAGCAATCAGCGTCATTACGATCAGTGCGAACATGCTGCCGTCCGCTTTTACGAAGTAAATCATAAGAAGCGTAGAAACGACGATCGCCGCAAGGTTCATTTTGTGTTTGTGAGGCAAGTTAAGTGGCGAAGAAGAGATCGTGCCGCGTAGCTTACCGAAAGCAACGACTGAACCAGTGAAGGTTACCGCACCGATGAACACACCAAGGAAGACTTCCACTAGGTGAATTACGTGTTCAGCGTGCATACCAGCTAGGTCAGTTGAAACTGGTGCTGGTGGCTCTAGGTAACTGTTGTAACCTACCAAGACTGCTGCCATACCTACAAAGCTGTGTAGGATCGCAACCAGTTCTGGCATTTGAGTCATTTCTACTTTCTTCGCGTAGTGGATACCGATGCTACCACCGATGACCATCGCGATGATGACCCAAACAAAACCTTCCGCATTCGGGCTAAAGATTGTCGCAATAAGCGCAATCGCCATACCCGCAATACCATAGTAGTTACCGTTTCTTGCCGATTCTTGTTTAGAAAGTCCCGCGAGACTTAAGATGAAAAATAGCGCAGCAATGATGTATGCCGCTTGTACTAATCCTGCAGACATTGGTCACTCCTATTATTTATCTTTGCGGAACATTTCGAGCATACGTTTGGTTACGGTAAAGCCACCAAAGATGTTAATGCTCGCAATGAGTACAGCAATGAATGATAGGAAGGTAACGACACCATTACCCTGACCAATTTGCAGCAGTGCACCTACTACGATGATGCCTGAAATCGCGTTGGTTACAGACATAAGCGGTGTGTGCAGTGCATGTGTTACGTTCCAAACTACGTAGTAACCTACTACACACGCCAGTACGAATACGGTGAAATGAGATAGGAATGCAGCCGGAGCAACAGAGGCAACCCAAGCAAAGGCACCTAAACCAACAGCTAGAGCACCAAATTTCTTCAGTGGTGACGTAGGTTCTTCAACTTTAGGTTGAGGTTTAACGGGTTCTTTCGGTTTGGCTTGCGGCTGTGCTGAAACCTGAATTGGTGGCGCAGGCCATGTCACTTCGCCCTCTTTTACTACTGTTACGCCACGAAGCACAACGTCTTCGAAGTCGATATTGATGTTGCCATCTTTCTCTTTGCAAAGCAGTTTAAGAAGGTTTACAAGGTTGGTTGCGTAAAGCTGAGAAGATTGCGTTGGCAGACGGCCTACCATGTCAGTGTAACCAACGATTTTCACGCCGTTAGCCGTGGTAATAACTTGATCTTTTACTGTGTATTCGCAGTTACCACCGTTTGCAGCAGCAAGGTCAACGATCACACTGCCCGCTTTCATGCTATCAACCATCTCTTTGGTGATAAGCGTTGGCGCTGGTCTGCCAGGAATCAGTGCAGTTGTAATGATGATATCAACATCTTTCGCTTGCTCAGCGTAAAGCTCAGCTGCTTTCTTGTTGAATTCATCCGACATTTCTTTTGCGTAGCCGTCACCTGAACCAGAGTCTTCTTTGAAGTCTACCGTTAGGAACTCTGCGCCCATCGATTCAACTTGCTCTTTTACTTCAGGACGAACGTCAAAAGAACGAACGATAGCACCAAGGCTACCTGCTGCACCGATAGCAGCAAGACCTGCTACACCTGCACCTGCAACCAATACTTTCGCAGGCGGTACTTTACCAGCAGCGGTGATTTGACCAGTGAAGAATCGACCGAATTCATGAGCGGCTTCAACCACTGCACGGTAACCGGCAATGTTCGCCATAGAAGAGAGTGCGTCTAATGCTTGAGCACGAGAAATACGAGGAACCGCGTCCATTGCGAGAACGTTGATGTTCTTGCTAGAGAGTTGTTCCATTAACTCTGCATTTTGAGCAGGCCAGATGAAGCTAACCAATGTCGCGCCATCTTGCAGTAATGCGATTTCGTCGATGCCTTTTTCTTCATCTACGAGTGGCGCATTGACTTTAAGGATTAAGCCTGATGTCCATACTTCTTCACTAGATACAATTTTCGCCCCTGCAGCTTCATAAGCGGCATCATCGAAACTGGCTAGCCCCCCCGCTTGTGATTCGATTGCGACATCGAACCCCAACTTAATTAACTGCTCAACCGATTTTGGTGATGCAGCTACTCGCGATTCACCCGCGAGTATTTCTCTAGGTACACCGATTTGCAAAACGCATACTCCTTGTATACATATCAATAAATTAGTCCCAAAACAGAGCGTCGCTCTACTCTAATTCTTTTTTATTTCTATCTGTTTACTACGCAAGATAAATACAAACGAATGATGGTGTTTGGGGTCACCCATTTGCACAGTCACTTCTTGACTAACAGTCCTGTTATTATTCTGTTTTTATCTAACGTCAATCGTGACTTCAAGTGTTTTGTAATAAAAATACTAAATTTCATTACATATAACGCCACGTAATGAATGATTCTCCACTTCGCGCTGAAAAATAACAACGATTTGCATCACTAAGCAGAGGTCTAACCAGATGTCTGCTAACTGCTTGTTTTACAGATATTTAAGCCTAAAAAAGAAAGAGAGCCATCAGCATATACACTAATGGCTCTCTTTAAGATGATTCGAATCAAGTTGCAGTGATTTCTTAATCGAAGATCTTTTCACCCATTTGGTCGATAAACATCTGCGATTTTTTTAGCATCAGTTCGTTGGCATCTTGCTCTGAACCTAGCAAATCTGAACGGATAAAACGGTGTGATTTCACTTCTCCGTCGAAATCTTTTTCGATACGCCCTGCGATGCGGTACTGGCCACCTTCTGAAAGGCTTTCTTGGTAAATTAAGTAGCCTTTGTATTCTACTGGTTCAACGGTTTTTACTTCGGCAGCTTTGTCACTGCCACCAAACAAGCGCGAAAAGAATCCCACGGTTCCTCCTTGGGTATGCCCACTCTCTTATAGGTCGTTTCCTATACAGTGGTGAGCATCAATTACTTTATGTTGACGTTGAGGATCGGTTTCTCGAACCAATCCAGTTCTTTGTCTTCATCATAACTGGTATGCGACAAAATTACAGGCACATCATTGTTACGATTTTTGCGTCTGTCTTCCTGAATCATCACTGCTGCGTTCTCAACCGCCACATCGACACTTTGTTTGAATTGAGCCAGTTTACGCTCTGGAAGTGCAGACAAAAAATCGATGTCATGACGAATGTATACTGGCTTAAGTTGAATGAGCGCTAAACACGCAATATCTGCCAATTGTTCATTGTCGAACTGCTCCACGTATTGCTCTGAGGCAAGCACCTGCCCAACCAATGTTTCCATGTAATTGTGTACGTCTGAACTGATCTGCATCGATTTTTCTCCTTTGTTCAACACTTTGAAAGTATAGCAGTCGGGACTAACGTGCAACTCGTTGATTGCTCTTAATTTAATCAACCTCTCTCTTTTTGTAAGCGTTCGCTGTAAAACACTTGGAAAATTCCCAAATACACGTATTCTTGTTAGTTTTGAAAGTTACAGAATTTATACTGTTTGCACACGGTATTAATTGAATGCTTAACGTAACTCACTAGATATATTCAACTATTTTCAGGTAATTTGCAGTAGATGGTTTCATCTTTAATGACCTCCCCAGGCTTTCGATTCCTATTCCCAATCTTGTTGTTGGGCGTAGTCAGTTTGGGTATGGATAACATCATTCAGATGACGCAATCTAACTGGGGAATTGCTGCGAATTTGCCGTACATTTTACTCGGTTGTGCGTTGTTGATGTGTTATTCGTTCAAGCAAGGCCGAGAGTCCATGGTTTGTATCGCCATGCTCTTTGCCTACTTTGTGATTCAATATCGCCTTCAAGTCCCTCTTCAAACCGGAACTGCGCTTTTAGAGCTGACCATACTAGCGAGCTTGTTACCCGTTTCATTTCTCGCGGTGTTCATCTTCAATAAAGAAGGTTTTGATTCAAGAGCGACGTTGACTTACGTGTTCATGCTGATCATGTTCGTATTTTGGTCCTACGTGACTTTGACGTATTACGTCGAAGGTGGATTTGACGAATGGACAAACGGTATTTTGTTTATCGTGCCGACGCTTTCTAAGTTACCACTCGTCTTGGTGTTGTATTGCATTGGCATCGTGTGTTTTCTGGGTATCTTGGTCTTAAAGAAAAACAAGATCATTCACGCCATGACCTACTCTGCGATGGTGCTTGCATCAGCAACGTTTATCTTCTTTGACGTTCAGTATATTTCGAGCACGATGTTTACGCTGACAGGTCTTTTGATCATCATCTACTCTACTTCGGCTAGTCATCAATTGGCTTTTACCGACAGTTTGACGCTGATTCCAAGCCGCCGTGCGCTGGATCTTGAGCTTAAACACATGGGACGTAAATTTACTATTGCGATGCTAGACGTTGACCACTTTAAAAAGTTCAATGATACCTATGGTCATGACACAGGCGATGACGTGTTAAAAATGGTCGCATCACGCCTAATGAAGACACAAGGTGGCGCGAAAGTTTACCGCTTTGGTGGCGAGGAGTTCACCATTGTATTCAAAGGCAAATATACGGAAGACTGTGAAGCGCATTTAGAAGAAGTTCGTGAATTGATAGCGCAATATGAAATGATTCTTCGTGACCAAGACACCCGCCCTGACGACAACAAGCAAGGTCGTAAAAAACGCGGTAGTGCAGATTCGAAGAAGAAAACGGTGTCAGTTACAGCAAGCTTTGGTGTTGCAGACAGTCGCAGTGCACGCAACCCTGCAGATGTCATTAAGCTTGCGGATGAAGCTTTGTATAAAGCCAAAAAAGCGGGCAGAAACTGTGTGAAGTACTGCCACGCCTAACGCTTATAAAAACTACTCTTGATTAAAGAACAACACTAAACTGCCGCCTTTTAGCGCGCTGCCATAGTTAATGGTCAGCCCCAGACCGACGTTATCAATCCAATCTGACTTAAAAGGTGGTGTCATCAGCCAACCGACACTCGCTTCATAGTAATGCGACGTGTTCATCGGTTTGCTCGTGTCTCCACCTACATCAACTCGGTTAAAGCTGGTATAAACGGACTGGACGGTTCGGCCTACCTTGGTAAAGTCATAGAATAACTTTACCCCGTTGACCCAATACCAGCCTTCTGGGTTGCCGACATCCCCGTTATTGCCTTCTCCCCATCCCTTACCGTAGAAATAATGTGGAGACGACCAAACATACCATTTACCCCAATGCTCGTTTTCTAAATACTTCAGTTCGGCGTTCACTTCACCCACAATAGCCCACGCATCCGTATTCAGGAATACGCCATCTAAAAAGGGCCTCAAGTCACTGATAGCATCACTTCGGTAGTCATACTCGTTGCGATAATACATAAGATGAGCGCCAGCGGCGGTGCTCAACGTGAGATGTTCTGTAAGTTTGTTTTGGCGTTCGAGTTCGGTATAAGAACCTAGGATAAGCTCTTTGTTTCGATCAGGGGTTTTGTCTTCATTTATATGAACGTCTTGATCGATTCCCAATGCATACAAGCGCCCTTTTAAATTGTACTTTGTTGGGGATTGCTCGTCGTCAGTGAGAGAGAGATGATAAGGAAGTGTGGAAATAGCAACTTGTTTTCTTAAGTCAACGGAGTCTTGCGTTCCTATGTCTTCGTTGTCTATGTCGAGGTATTTGTTAGGGTCAAAGTCGTGAAAGCCAAGGGTGAACACATCACTGTCTGATAGGACGATACCGATGGCAAAGTTACGCTCAAACTCTTTCTGCAAAGTTTGTTGAACAGGGCTGGCGTGAGTTGCCATTGAAATAAGTGACAATGTCACTAAAGCATATTTCATCTTATCCTTTTGATTTAACTTGCATTTACCACCGTGTACGTGTTTCTTCCAAGCGATTTGGACGTATATAGCGCCCTATCTGCTGTCGCGTACAATTCGGCGACATTATCCTTACCTGTTGGTTGAAATGCAAACACCCCCTGTGACACTGTCACTCTATTTGCGACGCTTGAATACGCATGAGGATAATCTAGGAAGTACATGGCTTCTTGTACACGCTCAGCTTCTTTTTCGGCGGTCTGCGCATCTGTGCTATTAAGCAAGATGACAAACTCTTCCCCTCCATAACGCCCCACATATTCACCAGAACGACAGAAGGTTGCTTTTAACTGATTCGCGATGGCTTGTAGACAGCGATCCCCCTCTATATGGCCGTAGTTATCGTTAAACGGCTTAAAGAAATCGACATCAAGAAGAATTAGCGCCATCGGCATGTGGTGACGACCGTGCCACGCAATCATGGTTTCGAGCTTCTGATCAATATAACGACGGTTGTAGAGTTTAGTCAGGCCATCTTCATTTGCTTGTTGTTGCAAACGTGAATTCATCTCTTCGAGCTGTGCGGTGGCTTGCTTTAACTCACGACGCATGTGCGCAATTCGCTGCATTGCCATTAACTTAGAGTTTAGAACAAGCTTATCAACAGGCTTAATCAAATAGTCATCACCGCCCGCTTCGATTGCTTTCGCGATCATTTCTGGCTCTTCGTGACTGCTTAAGAAGATAATTGGAATCCAGTCAGGAAATGTTTCTCTGATATGAAGTGAGACTTCGAAGCCGTTCATGTCTGGCATCGCAATATCCAGCAGCACGAGTTCAGGGTCGAAACTCTCATAGGTATTGAGGGCTTCCATCCCGCTACCAACGGCTTTAACAATGTGACCTTGTTGTTTTAATCGGATTGCCAACTGCATTCGATCTAGCTGAACGTCATCAACTAAGAGAATGCGCATCGATGTCCCTGTCGGTTGCATAGCGCGTTCCATTCTTTTTATCAGTCTTTATTAAACATATATCATACACACGAGGTTGTTGCATTACGCGACAAATTTAGTGCTATATTTTTTTGTTGAACGGTCACGTAATCAAATAGTTCTTATGGTAGCTATTTGACGCATTTGGTATTAATATTCCCGCCTTTTGTAACTAGAGACACTTTAATCTGGTTACATTACGCACTACAAATTACGTGCGCTCTTATGTACTAACAGGACTCATGATGTCAGAAGCAACTAACAACGAAAGCAAAAAAATCGATCTAGAAGCTATTTCTCCAGAACTACGTAAAGTTATCGAATTCGATGAAGTTCCAGAGCAAATGTTCGAGATGGTTACCTCTATCCATGAAGTGTCTGAAGAAGCTGTTCGTGCATCTTGGGATGAAATGCCAGGAAGTGCACAAAACATTCTAGACAACTTCGAGCAGTTCCACGCTCTAGTTTCTGTTGGCCAAGCTTTTGCTGGTCTGAATGTAATGGAAGAATTCCCGACTCTTAACCTGCCAGAAAACATGACAGATGAAGATAAAGAAGACTACCGTGCTCAACTGCTAGACAATGTTCTACACAACTGTGTAAAAGACATGGTTAAGCAACTTAAGAAAGCACGTCGTGACCCTCTTCTTAAGCGTGAATTCAAAGAAGTTTTCGCGAAGTAATTCCGACACTTTCTTTAATAATAAAGGCCGCACCCTGCGGCCTTTTGTGTATCTACGGTTTAGAAAGCTTAATGGTGCGCCAAAGCAATATCGCGTTGCGTGACACTTACGCCTTTAACTTGAGCATAAACCTCATCACCGACTTTCAAATTAAGATCATCCAATGCCCACGGTGTTATCGTCGCCCATAAATGGCAATCTTCATCAAGCTTTAACGAGACTGTGATACTTTGCTTATCTTCCCCAGCAGAGAACGCCTCTATTGATGCCACAGTCGCTGGTAGTACGTTTCGAATCGATGTTGAGACTGGCTTCTCTAGCGCGATGGAAACGTCGTTTGCACGCACTTGCAGTCGGATTGGCGTATCTGGCTCCCCATCCACTTTTTGAACCCACAGACAAGCGCTTGGGGCGAGTTTCACGCACGTTAACGCGTATTTCTCGTGGTGTGTCGCGATCTTGCCTTCAAACAAGCTGCTGTGGTCTGAGAATGATTGCCAAGGACGCATAGCATGAGATGCCCATACCTCTTCTAATTTACCTGAAGTCATGATTCTGCCTTTATCGAGAATCGACAGGTGCTGCGCTAAACGCAGGATCTCTTGCAAGCTATGGGTAACGTAGACGATAGGAATATTGACCTGCTCAGACAACTCTTCCAAAAATGGCATGACTTCACGCTTACGTGGCATATCCAATGACGCTAAAGGCTCATCCATCAATAGTAGATTTGGCTTTGATAGCAAGGCTCGAGCAATAGCGACACGCTGCTTTTCACCGCCGGATAACGAGATTGGAAAGCGCTTTAATAGCGGCTTAATCGCGAGCAGCTCTATCACTTTATCAAAGTAATCATCGTCTTTTTCGGCTACGCCGTAGAGCAAGTTACCTTTCACGGAGTAATGCGGGAACAAGCGCGAGTCTTGAAATACATAACCGATTTTGCGTTTGTGCGTGGGTAAATTTATTCCGGTATCACTATCGAAAAGAACGTATTCACCAATCGACACTTTACCTTGCTTTGGCGTGACCAACCCGCTGATAACGTTGATTAGTGTGGTCTTTCCGGCTCCAGAACGGCCAAATAACGCGCTTATTCCGTTACCCGGTAACGATAGGTCGATATCAAAATCAGTTTCACCAAGTGATTGTTTAAATTGAATTACTATGCTCATCGCTTAGCTCCCAGACGCGCTGCAGCTTTGCGATTTAACCATTCTGAAATCATTAACGTCGACAGAGCCAAAACAATAGAAATGATGCATAAGCGCGCGGCTTCCATCTCAGCTCCGGGTGTTTCTATGAAGTTGTACATCGCTAAAGGAATGGTTTGTGTCTCTCCGGGAATGTTTGAGACAAAACTGATCGTTGCCCCAAACTCTCCTAAGCTGCGAGCAAAAGACAGCATAGTGCCAGTAATGATGCCGGGAATCGTTAAAGGTAGCGTAATAGTTAGGAAGACTTTGAAAGGTGACGCGCCTAGCGTTGATGCGGCGTGTTCGAGTTTAGGATCAACGTTATCTAAGCTAAGGCGAACGGAGCGCACCATTAGAGGCAATGCAACGACGATACAAGCGATAACTGCGCCCTTCCAATTGAAACTGAACACCAGACCAAAGTGTTCAAATAGCCAGTTACCCAAAACGCCTTGGCGACCTAGAGAGATCAGCAGTAGATAGCCGATCACTACTGGTGGTAAAACCAAGGGCAAATGAATGAGGCTGTCGAGAATGGATTTGCCGATAAACTCTTTTCGTGAAAGCAACCAAGCAAGAGCGACGCCCAATGGAATAAGCCACACGACGGCATACGCGCCAACTTTTAGGCTTAACATTAAGGCTTGGTATTCAAGTTCTGTCACTCTGGGCCCTTTTTATTGAAAACCGTACTGCGCAAACACTTGTTTGGCATCGTCAGATTTCAAATATTCGAAGAATTGTTCTGATTGCGTCGAGTCTTTAACGATAGCCGCTGGATAGACGATATCAGCGTGGGTGTTATTGGCAAATTCACCGACCACTTTTACTTTATCTGTTAAAAGCGCATCCGTTTTGTAAACCACACCAAGTGGCGCTTCACCGCGTTCAACTAATGCTAAGGCGAGTCGAACGTTTTTCGCTGGCGCTACTTGTCGCTCAAGTTGTTTCCAAACACCAAGGTTAGTAAGAGATTCTCGCGCATACATGCCCGCAGGAACCGAGACTGGGTTACCTAGCGCAAGGCGATTGCCCTCTAAAGCTTGGCCCCATGCATTGGCGTCTGAAAAGTTAAATGAAGTGACGGTTGAAGCTTTAGGTGCGATAAGAACCAGACTATTACGAACCAGTTCAGTGACATTGTCACTCTTGACCGCTTTTGATTTTACCAAGTAGTTCATCCACTTAGTGTTTGCAGAGATAAACACATCAGCTGGTGCGCCGTTTAGAATTTGGCGAGCGATGGATGAAGACCCGCCGTATACTGGTGTGACTTTTACGTCGTATTGTTGTTCAAATTTTTGCGCGATATCGTCAATCGCATTGGTCATTGACGAAGCCGCATAGACTTTTAAATCGGTCGTTGCGTTTGCTGCTGATGAAACGCTCAGTATTGCCGCTAGGCAAGCATGAATCTTCCATGCTTTCATAAAAACACTCCGGTGCTAGACAGGCAGAAAAAGATATTGTGGAACAACGTGCCCACTTTTATTTATGCTTCAAACAGTTAAAAACTGGATTTATTTGAACAGAAAGTCAAGATTCATATGTTGTTCTATCGCATCCGCAATGCGATTAATGCCTTGTTCTTTTAACTCTTCAAAGTCTTGTTGTTTGATTTGAGTACCGTTTACCCACTCAGATACCAAGCTCAGCACATCTGCCTCATCGAAGAACCCGTGTAGGTAGGTTCCCATAATTTGGCCACATTCACTCAGCGCTCCTTCTGACTCACCAGAATTTAACTTGAGAGGTTGAGCGCCCTGCACTTCACTTCTTCCTACATGAATTTCATAACCCTTCACTTTGGCTGTTTTGCCGTTTAGGGATAGATCTGCTTGGGAATGAGTAAGCTGTTTACTGTCGGTTAGAGTTGTCGTGATGTCTAACAAACCAAGACCTTCACTGCGACCAGGCTGGCCTTCTACGCCATTTGGGTCATCAATTACGTTGCCAAGCATCTGGTAACCACCACAGATGCCAATGACTTTACCGCCCAGACGGATGTGGCGTTGAATGTCTTTATCCCAACCTTGGCTACGTAGGTAATCCAAATCGTCTCGAACTGACTTAGTGCCCGGTAGGACCACGAGATCGGCTTTATCGATCTTTTCGCCTTTACCCACATAGCGAAGATTAATGTCTGGATTTAGGCGCAACACATCAAAATCGGTATGATTACTGATGCGCGTTAATACTGGTACCACAACATTGAGTTTCACTTGTGAAGACAGCTCTTGCTGTGCCGTAATGGCATCTTCCGCTTCAAGGTTTAATCCGTGAAGATACGGCAATACACCGAGTACAGGCTTGCCCGTTTTCTCTTCTAGCCAATCAAGACCAGATTCAAGCAAGCTGATGTCGCCACGGAAGCGATTTATAACGAAGCCTTTAACGCGAGCTTGTTCAGATTCGGATAGTAACGCCAGCGTTCCATACAGATGGGCAAACACACCACCACGGTCGATATCCGCAATAATAATGACCGGAACGTCGGCTTCTTCTGCAAAGCCCATGTTTGCGATGTCATTTTCTCTTAAGTTGATTTCCGCAGGACTACCAGCGCCTTCAATCATCACGGATTCGAATTCATCTGTTAGCTTTGCGAATGAATCCAGCACCGTTCCCATTGCCACTTTCTTGTAATCATGAAAGCCGACAGCGTCCATATTCGACAACGCTTTGCCTTGTAAGATGATCTGAGCACCGGTATCACTGTTAGGCTTAATCAGCACAGGATTCATGTGAACCGTAGGCTCAACGTTGCAAGCTTGTGCCTGAACCGCTTGAGCACGACCAATCTCTCCGCCATCTTTGGTTACCGCACTGTTTAAAGCCATATTCTGTGGCTTGAATGGGGCAACCTTTATCCCTTTGCGGGCTAATACCCGGCATAAACCTGCCACAAGAACGCTTTTTCCGGCATCTGAAGTTGTACCTTGAACCATTAATGAAGGGATTGGTGATTTCATGAACGTTTAATAAGAGAAAAAAGAAGGTGAACAATCATAACGTTATCTCAGCATAGGACTCAAGAAAATGAATCGAATATGAATGTTCGAATCAGTAATGGTTCAAATAAGGTTTGTTTTAATAGCACCATCAAAAACGAACACCTGTATAGAGAAACCAAATTATGAAAAACACTGTTATCGCTACTATCGCTGCACTTGCTATCGCTCCTACTGTTGCAATGGCTAAAGACCACAACCATGGCCAATCAAGCATTCAATTTAATGGCCCTGTTACCGTTGAGAAAGTCGATGCATTGATTAAAGACTCAAGCATGTTCACTGAGAAAGACGTGGTTGTTGAAGGCAACCTACTTCGTCAAACTCGTGCCGACCAATTTATCTTTAGCGACGGCTCTGGTGAAATCATGGTTGAGCTGGACGACGACATCCGCCTAACGACGCCAATTGACCAAACGACAAAAGTACGTCTGTTTGGCGAGTTTGAAGGCGGCAGCAAGCCAGAGATTGAAGTAGAACACCTTGTTGTTATGTAATTTTGCCTTTTCGCCGCTCAATTGAGCTGCACAACATTGAACTGAAAAATCATACGCACTTTGTCCTAGTGCATTAGGTGACGGGAAACGCCTAAAATGATACTTTGTAAATCTTGGTCTGCATTTTGCAGACCTTTTTTTCGTTCGTATTATTTTCTTGCCCGGAGACACCCATGTTAGGTAAAGCTCTAAAGGTTGCTGCCTTTGGTTTGTGCGCTGTTTTGCCGCTATCTGCACATGCAAACAACTTCAACTACAACACGATGGAATTCCGCATGGGTACTAGCCCAGGTACGTTTGGTGGAGAAGTAACAACCTACTTCACTGAAAACACACACTTTGTAGGCCGTGCCGATAGTGAGTTCAGCGGCGATTGGGACATTGCAGGTGGTATTGGTTTTAATGGCCCTGCTGGTCAGTTCGCGGATATCTTCGGCCAAATGTTGGTCCACAACATTAAAAAAGACAATGGTGATGGTGACGAATGGAAAACCGAAGTTAACATTGGCACACGTATTTGGTTTATGCAGAACGTTGAATTACACGGTCGTATTGGCCAGTTGATCGACAATGATGATTCTAAAACCATCTACAACCTTGGTGCTCGCTTCCATTCAACACAACAACTGTCGTTGGGTGCAGATTTAAAAGACAATGGCACGTATGGTCAACAGCTTGTTCTTTCTGCGCGTTTTGCTTATTAATACCAATAAGTGATTGATTAAAATTAAAAAAGCCTCTCGATTGAGAGGCTTTTTTGTTATTACGTTAAGCGCTTAACAGTAAGTTATTTGCCGCTTGGTTTGTTCTGAACGTATTTCTTAGATACATCCACAACGGCTACATCACGGAAGAAGCTACGACCTAACAAAATTGGGAACTTCATGTGACCACGTTCTGTTAACGTAAACTCGGTTTGCTCTTTTAAGTCACCGACTTGGATGTAAGCTAAAACGACGGGACGCTTATCTACGTCTTCAGATGAAGATTGACGAATCTTGGCCCAACGCTCAACAGGCAGTTTGAACTCTTTGCTCGCCTTGCCATTGATGTCGATTTTGAACTGAACCCAGTCTTTGCCATCACGCTCAAATGGAACTACTTCAGTAGCACTGATCGATGATGTCGTTGCGCCAGTATCAACACGTCCTTTGAACGTCTGGTTGATAGCTGGAATGTGGACCCACTCTTCAGCGCCCAGAATCAACATACCATCAGGTGTTTTTTGTACCTTAGCTGGTTTTTCTGGCTTTGGTTCTGGTTTCTTCTCAGGCTTAGTTTCCGGTTTTTGTTCCGGCTTCACCTCAGGTTTCGGTTCTACTTCAGGTTTCACATCCGGTGTTTCAACCGGTTGCTCAACGACTGGTGTTTCTGGCTCAACGGGCTCAGTGGTCGTCGGTGTCGACGTACAAGCGATAAGACCGCCGCTCATCATTAGCGGCAGAATCAGTTTCCAGTTCTTCATTAACTCTCCCAATTAACGTTGAGATACTTTTTGGATAGCGTCAGCAACGTAAGGAATATGAGTTTCGGTTAAACCAGCGATGTTGATACGACCATCACCGACACCATAAATGCCATAATCTTCACGCAGTTGCGCCATTTGGTTTTCACTAAAGCCTAGCACAGTAAACATGCCTTTGTGGCTCTCAATGAAATCAAATTGATCTGTATTATGGTTGTTTCTCAATTCGTTACACAAAGTTTGACGAAGGTTTAGCAAGCGTTGCTGCATTTCGTTCAATTCTTGTTTCCAAACGGAAGTAAGATTTACATCTTGAAGGATAGTTTTCACTAATGCTGCACCGTGATCTGGCGGCATAGTGTATGTTGAACGCGCTAACGTAAGCAGTTTGCCTTTCGCATTCGCCACATCTTTTGCATTTTTACCGATTACAATCGCTGCACCAGTACGCTCGCGGTACAGACCAAAGTTCTTCGAACATGAAGTCGTGATCAGCATTTCTTCAACATTGTCGGCCATAAAGCGAAGACCTTTTGCATCTTCTTCTAGACCGTCACCAAAACCTTGGTAAGCAATATCTACAAACGGAGTAAAACCGTTCTTTTGCGAAAGCTCTGTAATCGCTTGCCATGCAGAGAAGTCGATGTCTGCACCCGTTGGGTTGTGGCAGCAACCATGCAGAAGAACCACGTCAGAAGGACCTGCTTTAGAAAGGTCTTCTAGCATTTTCGCAGTATCAACTTGCTTGGTTTCTGGAGAGAAGTAATGGTAGAACTTCACTCTAAGCCCAGCCGCTTCCATCACTGGCTTGTGGTTTACGTAGCTTGGGTTTGAAATCCAAACCGTTGTATCTGGTTGTGCAACCTTCATTAGGTCACCCAGCATACGTAACGCACCACTCGCACCAGGCGTTTGAATCGCAGCCACGCGATCTGTTGCTGACGTGCCAGTCAGAAGCAAATCGATCATGCTTTGGTTGAATTCTTCACAGCCAGCAAGGCCAACGTAAGACTTGGTCTTCTGGTTTTCGACAACCACTTCTTGTGCCATTTGAATGGCTTTCATGATTGGCGTTTCACCAGCGCTGTTTTTGTATACGCCAATACCAAGGTCAACCTTGTTTGGACGTTCATCGCCGCGGTATGCGACGGAAAGAGACAAAATGGGATCTAATACGGGAGTTGGTAGATTAGAAAACATGAAAGTCATAACCCTTTGAAATTCAAGTATCGAACCTCACGGTAACACTTTCGCTAACAATGGCGAAATGATTTTTTACTCATTTCGCCAATTAGAGTACAAAATTCTGGTGACTGCGGAATTTTATGAACTCAATCGGTCACAAAAAGAACGATTCACTCATTGTAATTGATATCGAGTTTGCCATTTTTCCTGAACTCACGAGGGGTCATTGACGACCATGCTTTGAACCGAGTGCTAAAGTTTGCTCCAGTTGGATAACCAACTATTTCACCAATATGTTGAATGGACCACTCAGTCGATCTCAACAAACGGGCTGCGTATTCCATTCGCATACGAGTTAAGTGTGCCATTGGGCTTCGACCAAACTGCTGTTGCGTCAGGCGATGTAAGTGAGGCTCTGAACAAGGATAAAGTGCGGCAAGTTGCTCTACTGTCCAATCTTTGTGGAGCTGTCGTTGAACCAAATCGAATACACGACGCAGTTTTAA
Source organism: Vibrio sp. B1ASS3 (assembly GCF_905175355.1). Classification (NCBI taxonomy): domain Bacteria; kingdom Pseudomonadati; phylum Pseudomonadota; class Gammaproteobacteria; order Vibrionales; family Vibrionaceae; genus Vibrio; species Vibrio sp. B1ASS3. The sequence goes on along the minus strand of NZ_HG992743.1, from coordinate 1,054,282 downwards.
TTGGTTTCTTGAAAGCGCGTCAGAGTGCGGCATGTTTAACATAAGCTCTAGTTGAGCAACGCTATGCGCCCCTACCTCACCACCGTAATCTATGGGCAAATTGATGCTACGCAATAGGGTTTGAATACAGGAATACATCACCTCTGGCGCTGGAGTTAGTTGATAGTCGATATCGTCATTCACCATTTCCCACTCTTTATATTGGGAAAGAAACACCCATGCGATTTGCCATGTCTCGTCTTCCATCCCAAAGCCATTTTCAATGCCTGCTGGCACGATCACTAATGATCCTGGCTCAAGTTCATAACGACAAGCTCCGCTCTCTAACCAGCCTTTTCCACGAACCGTATACAGCAACATGTGTTTCTTCTGGTTTTTGCGATAAACCGAAAAGAAATCTCGGCAAGTCGCGATGCCGCATTGGACGATCCCTCTTTCTTCGAGGGCAAGTACTCGAGTGTGATCGACAAATTCTTGATAGGTCTTATCTGAAATAGCGTAGCGTTCTTGTTTTTCTTCCATGGGACGACAACTCACAAATGCACTTAAGGCAAACGTGTTTTATCAAAGCATCGATAAAGACTGGATAGTTTGACAAAACTTTTGGATGTCTTTGAAAAATACACCGTCAAATCATACGGATAAACTACTCGCATTGTTCTTAGAGGAGAAATGCGATGCTCTTAACACGTCAATACATAGACAAAGCATTTTGGAAAAAACTGATTGCGATCGGTGTACCTGTGTCACTGCAATCCATGCTGTTTTCGTTACTCGGTGCCATCGATATTTTTATGGTGAGTCAGTTAGGTGAGTCTGCGACAGCAGCGGTTGGCGTTGGTAACCGAATCTTTTTCTTTAATCTCGCCGTAGTGTTTGGATTGTGTGGTGCAGTAGCGGTTTTAGCCTCCCAATATTATGGCTCTGGAAACCTTGCTGGCATACGTAGAACGCTAGCGCAATCTTGGTTTATTTCGCTGGTGGTAACTCTGCCATTCATCTGGCTGTATGTGGTTTATGACAAAGAGATCGTCTCTTTTATGGCGGACGATCCTGAGTATGTTGGCTATGCGAGAGAATATTTAGTCGTCACAGGTTTGAGTTTGATAGGCACGGCAGTTGTCGTTCCTATTGAGTCGGTTTTGAGATCCGTCGGTGAGGCAAAGATGCCGACTTACGTTAGTATTGCCGCTATCATCGTGAACGTTTTCCTTAATGCGGTTTTGATCTTTGGCTTGCTAGGATTTCCACAATGGGGTGTATTTGGGGCTGCAGTCGGTACATTTATCTCACGCTTTTTCCAAACTGCGGTACTGGTTTACTTCTTTTGTCGTCGGTATTCCCATCTGCTCCCTACTCTTTCAGATTGGCGTGAAGGCACAGTAAAGAAGTATCGAAACAAATATTTCAAAGTCTCTATGCCAATGTTAATCCACGATGCGTTGTGGACTGGCGGATTAATAGTCTACAGCATCATTTACGGCCAATTGGGCGTAACCGAACTGGCGATTATCTCGTTCCTATCACCAATTGAAGGGGTATTGATTTCAACCTTTATGGGATTCGCTGTTGCCGCATCTGTGCTGCTTGGGAATGACATTGGAGCCCAACAATATGACCGTGTAGAGAAAACCGCGTGGTGGTATGTATTAACGAGCGCAGTATTGGCAACCATTTTGTTCTTTGCCGTATGGATTTGCTCGCCTTTGATTTTGAATTTGTTAGAGATGAGCCCGCTCACAGACAAACAAATGGCGTTAAATGTATGTTTGGTGCTCGCATTAGGCATGATACTGCGCGTGTTTAATATGGTTGGTATTGGAGGCGTATTAAAGAGTGGCGCTGATATTCGCTATAGCATTTTCATCGACACGTTTGGTCAATGGGCGATTGGTATTCCGCTTACCTACTACACAGGGATGGTGTTAGGTTTACCACTGCATTGGGTGTTGATGTCCCTACTGGTCGAAGAATTAGTAAAAGGTATTCTGACCACACACCGAATTCAGTCTAAGCGATGGATTAACAACATAGTTGATGATGACTCTAGTGTGACGGCGTAACTGTAACGTTGTGCTATAGTTGTTGAGTCAAGCCTCACACCGAACGATTTCATCAATCAAAGCTTTAAAAGAACTCACACCAAAAGGGCACATTCGAAATATCCGAATGTGCCCTTTTTATGTTTGGCTTTTCTTGAGTTGGAACGCTTAAAGCTCAGTGAATCGATGGATGATTTGATTCGAGCTGCCTCGCCATTCTAGATTGAGGTCTCGTTTATCTTGCTCGTATTTGCCATCGATTAATGTGTCGATGTATTGCGTCACTTCACGCTGCGCATCGTCGAGCTCTTCAAGCGTGTAACCTGTCCAAACCCAAATATCTTTGCCTGGGCACTCTTCTCTTACGCGTTTTACAAGCTTAAGAATGTGCGGCACGTTCGCTGGATGCAAAGGGTCACCACCAGACAGAGATAAACCACGGCGTTTGATACGCGTGTCGTTTAGGTCTGCAATGATTTTGTCTTCTGCTTCTTGCGTGAAAAACACACCAGAATCCAAGCGTTGCGTCGACTGGTTATAACAGCCGCGGCACTGGTGTACACAGCCCGACACAAATAGCGTGCAGCGTGTACCTGGTCCGTTAACAACGTCAATTGGATAATATTGGTGGTAGTTCATAATCGTGCCTTGTTTTGCTGGCTAGAAAAGAAAATCAACCCACGACAGGTTGATTTTCATTATTGGGTTTGAGCTTAAGTAAACCTTACAGGTGTTTAACTCGACGCTTCACTTCTTCTTGCTTACCGAAGTTAAACGGACGTGCATCTGGGCTGCCTAGGTAGCCACAAACACGACGTGTCACTGACACTTTGGTTGAATCATGGTTGCCACAGCTTGGGCAAGTGAAGCCTTTACTTGTACAGTCAAATTCACCGTTGTAGCCACACTCGTAACACTCATCAATTGGAGTGTTTGTACCGTAGTAAGGTACGCGGGTGTAACTGTAGTCCCATACGTTTTCTAGTGCTTCAACGTTACGTTGCATGTTCGGGAACTCGCCGTAACAGATAAAGCCGCCGCTTGAGATTTCTGGGTAAGGCATCTCAAAGTCGATCTTGTCGTATGGGTTCACCTTTTTCTCAACATCTAGGTGGAAGCTGTTGGTGTAGTAACCTTTGTCTGTTACGCCTTCAATAACGCCGAACTCTTTCGCGTCGATGCGGCAGAAACGGCTACATAGGTTTTCACTTGGCGTTGCGTATAGGCTGAAACCGTAACCAGTATCTTCTGCCCAACCGTTTACTGTGTCTTTCAGGTGCTTGATGATCGCTACTGCTTTTTCACGCAGCACAGCGTCATCGTAAACGTGCGCTTCTGTACCGAATAGCGCGTTAATTGTCTCGTGTACACCGATGTAACCAAGAGAAATAGACGCACGACCATTCTTGAAGATATCTGCGATTGAGTCGTCAGCTTTCAGGCGAACACCACACGCACCTTCCATGTAAAGGATTGGTGCAACACGTGCTTTCACGTTTTCTAGACGAGTGATACGTGTCTCTAGCGCTTTACGAGCAAGACGTAGGCGATCGTTTAGAAGCTCGTAGAATTTCTCTTCGCTGCCGTTTGCACGGATAGCGATACGAGGAAGGTTCAAGCTCACTACGCCAAGGTTGTTACGACCTTCGTGAATCAGCTCGCCGTTTTCTTCGTAAGTACCAAGGAAGCTACGACAGCCCATTGGGGTTTTGAATGAACCCGTTACTTCCACTACTTTGTCGTAGTTAAGAATGTCTGGGTACATACGCTTAGACGCACACTCAAGCGCAAGTTGCTTGATGTCGTAGTTTGGATCTTCTGATTTGTGGTTCAAGCCATCTTTGATGCCGAATACCAGTTTAGGGAATACCGCTGTTTTACGGTTCTTACCTAGACCTGCAATACGGTTCTTCAGAATCGATTTCTGGATAAGGCGTGAAGCCCAGCTTGTACCAAGACCAAAACCGAACGTAACGAATGGGGTTTGACCGTTCGCCGTGTGTAGCGTGTTTACTTCGTATTCTAGAGATTGGAACGCGTCGTAACACTCTTTCTCAGTGCGCGCTTTTGCGAACTCTTCTGGCTCAGCAATGTTCCACTCTTTTGCGATCTCTAGGTGTTTCTCGTAGCTTGTGATTACGTACGGTTCTAGAACTTCATCAATACGGTTGATGGTTGTACCGCCGTAAATGTGGCTCGCTACTTGAGCAATGATCTGTGCCGTTACTGCTGTTGCAGTCGAGATTGATTTTGGCGTATCAATCTCAGCGTTACCCATTTTAAAGCCGTGCGTAAGCATGCCTTTAAGATCGATAAGCATACAGTTAAACATTGGGAAGAACGGAGCGTAATCCAAATCGTGGTAGTGAATGTCACCTACTTCGTGTGCTTGAACCACATCGCGTGGAAGGATGTGTGTCTTCGCGTAGTGTTTCGCTACGATACCTGCCAACAAGTCACGTTGAGTCGGGATTACTTTACCGTCTTTGTTCGCGTTCTCGTTGATTAGGTCTAGGTTGCTTTCTTCAATCAGACCTTCGATTTCGCGAGTCAATGCGCTTTGTTTTTCACGAGCGATGTCGCGATCGTGGCGGTATTCGATGTAAGAACGTGCTAGGGCTTTGTAAGGACCTTGCATGAGTTCATTCTCGACTAAGTCTTGAATCTCATGGATGTGAACTTCATCGTGATCCTGAAGCTGTAACTCAACTGCCAGAGCAACATTTAGTGCATAAATGGCGACATCTTTGTCTTTGTTTTCCGCTGCTGCTTCTACTGCTGCTTGAATACGATCCCTGTTAAACGGAGCTCTTGAGCCGTCACGCTTGATTACGATTGGTTTCACTTTTTCTCCTTACCCCAAAATACTCACAGAGTTATCCACAAATACACTATATGGGGTTATTTCTTATTCTGATGACACAATATATTGTGGCGTATTTAACGAGAAGCACCAATTGAAAACATTGATTTTGATCAATAAAAAATGGGTAGCGAACAAGAACAAATCGATCTTATTGGCGTTGATCTCAGTTGCGAAGAAAACTGTGAAAATTGCAAAATTGGAGCGAAATCCACTTGCTTTTTTTCGAGGTCTTATAGGATAAAGGATGGAAAGGAATGCGCTAAATAATAGGAGTGCAACAGACCAAAATGCGATCACTTTTTGTTACGACGATATTACTTTTTAGTTCTCTTTCATTCGCTCAAAATTCCATCAACTTAACCAGTTGGAATATTGAATGGTTATCTATAGATGGTGGAAAAGTTTCGAGAACACCACAAGATTTTGAAAAACTGACCCACTATGTGGATAAAACACAAGCCGACATTCTTGCTTTTCAAGAAGTCGAAAGTGCTGCTGCCATCCAAAAAGCTGTTGGTAATGACTTCACTATTTATCTGTCTGATCGTGCGAACGCCTCTAATCGACATCTTCAGTTCAACGATACCAATCAATACACAGGTTTCGCGGTGCGTAATGGCGTAACCGTATTAGACAAACCTGACTTTTCTATTACACGAGGCAACAGCAAGCTCCGCTTCGCCAGCTACCTTGTTTTGAATCCAAACCAAGACAACGAGACTCACCTACTCTCTGTGCATCTAAAAGCGGGTTGCAGTGGCGCATATCGCAATAACCGAGACTGTAAGATAGTGAAACAACAAGGACAGGCACTAGCTAAGTGGATAAAAGCGCGCGAAGACAACAAACAACAATATGTTGTGCTTGGCGACTTTAACCACAATTTGGGTTATCGAGGAGATTGGTTATGGGAAGTACTATCGGACAAGACCGATGCTAAGTTAGTGACCAAAAATACCAAAGCGGAATGTAAAGTGCGTTCTAATCGTAATCCGAATAAAACCCACCAATTCCGCTCGGTGATAGACCACATTATTGTGAGTGGTGATTTAAAGGCGTCGTCTGGTGTTCAAACCGTTTTCAAAACACAAGATGTGCTCGACTACAAACTGAGTGATCATTGCCCGGTGTCTACGACGCTCTCTTTTTAACGTTGATACTTTCTTTAGCGATGAACCACTCTTTTAGCGGTGAATGACCCAACCAACATTGCCGCTATAAAGAGCAGAACTTGTACGTTGCCAGTAAAAAGGCTGGCAACCGCAGGACCAGGACACACACCCAATAAGCCCCAACCAACACCAAACAGTGCTGCACCACCAACTAGCTTTTTGTCTATCGTTTTAGAAGTTGGACATACAATCTCATCACCAAACACAGATTCGCTTCTTGGCTTTATTAATAACAGATAAGCAGGAACGAACACCGCAAGTGCTCCGCCCATAACGAAGGCCAAGCTTGGGTCCCATGAACCGGTAATATCGAGAAAGCCGATCACTTTTGCCGGGTCTGCCATACCGGAAATCACCATACCAATGCCGAAGAGCACACCAGAAAATGCAACAATGGAAATTTGTTTAATACTTTTCATTACGTCAGTTTTCATAACGACACTATTCCTTACGATATTAGCAAGACGGTCAACATAGCTGTTGCCATAAAAGTACACGTCGCGACAACAGAACGGATAGAGAAACGCCCCATTCCGCAAATACCATGACCACTTGTACAACCATTACCAATACGTGTACCTACCCCAACCAGTAAACCAGCAACGACAACCAAACCAAGAGAACCGCTGTACTCAGTTGGTACGTGTCCGCCAAGGGCATAAACAGCAAACACACCGCCTAATGCCATCGCAATTAAGAACACAATTCGCCAAACGCGATCTGTATTCTCAATCGCGCCATTTAAGATCCCGCTGATTCCCGCTGTCTTACCAGTGAAGAGCATCAATATTACCGCTGATGCGCCAACCATTACGCCGCCCAAAAGCGACATCCAAGGAACTTCAAACATAACAATCACCAATATAAAGTTTGAATTATTGCTTACAGAAAATTTGGTTAAACGCTTCGATCAGCGGAGCGACTCTTCCATCAGAAATCGAATAAAACACCTGCTGAGACACCTTTCGAGCTTTGATGATGTCGTGTTTTCTCAATACGGTGAGGTGTTGTGAAAAGGCTGATTGGCTTAATGTTGAGCCTTCAAACAGTTCACCGACCCCTTTTTCGCCTTGAATTAGCTTGCACATCACGATTAAGCGCTCCGGATGAGCCATAATTTTAAGTAGCTCACTCGCTTCGGTCGCGCTTTGTAGCATACTGTCGCCCATTCTTATGCCCCTTCATCAATACGTTAAGTTTTATTAGATATTACTAATTAATATTATTAAGTCAATGCTAATGTAGCTAAATTAACATTAGACATGACTAATTTATTTAAGTAAGGTGTAGGCGTTTTCGATCATTCAGTAGGAGAAATCCATGAGCAAAATCGTGATTATTGGTGGTGTTGCTGGCGGTGCATCTGCAGCAGCTCGCGCTCGTCGTCTTAGTGAAGACGCAGAAATCATTATGTTTGAACGCGGTCCATTTGTGTCATTTGCAAACTGTGGCTTGCCGTACCACATTGGTGGCGATATCCAAGAACGCAGCAAACTGCTTCTTCAAACGCCTGAGAGCTTTTTAGCGCGTTTCAATGTTGATGTTCGTGTGATGAACGAAGTGGTTTCAATTAACCGCCAAGATAAAACGGTTACGGTTAAGAACCTACTTGATGGCTCTGAATACCAAGAGAGTTACGACTTCCTTCTACTTAGCCCTGGTGCAGGTCCAGTAGTGCCGCCTATTCCGGGTATTGATAACCCGTTAACGCATTCGCTGCGTAATATTCCAGACATGGATCGCATCATTAAGACGATCGAAACCAACAAAGTTGAACACGCTACCGTCGTTGGCGGTGGTTTTATCGGTTTGGAAATGATGGAAGCCTTCCACCAGCTTGGTGTAAAAATCACATTGGTTGAAATGGCGGATCAAGTGATGACGCCCGTTGACCGAGAAATGGCTGGCTTTGCTCATGCTGAAATTCGCGAAAAAGGCATCGACCTGCGTTTAGGCGTTGCTCTATCTTCTGTTGAATATGTTGCGAACCAATCTGTCGCTAACACTGAAGCGGGTGAAGATGACACGCACCAACACCTTCAAGGAATGCTGACACTGTCTCTAAACAATGGTGATCAACTTGATACCGATATCCTGATCATGGCGATCGGTGTTCGCCCTGAGACAAAACTCGCACAAGAAGCCGGTCTTCAAATTGGTGCGCTAGGCGGTATTTACACCAACGAGTACATGCAGAGCAGCGATCCTTCAATCTATGCTGTTGGTGATGCGGTTGAAGAGAAAGACTTTGTCACTGGCGAACAAACACTTGTTCCGTTGGCAGGTCCGGCAAACCGTCAAGGTCGTATGGCAGCAGACAACATGCTTGGCCGCCAAGAAACTTATCAAGGAACACAAGGCACGGCGATCTGTAAGATCTTTAATTTGGCCATCGCTTCCACTGGTAAAAACGAGAAGCAGCTTAAACGTGAAAACATCGCTTATGAAAAAGTGTATGTCCACACAGCAAGCCATGCCAGCTACTACCCTGGCGCAGAAACTGTGTCGTTCAAAATGTTGTTTGATCCAGCAACCGGAAAGATTTTAGGAGCACAAGCTGTAGGTAAAGATGGCGTTGATAAACGTATCGACGTAATGGCAGTTGCTCAGCGTGCAGGTATGACGGTAGAACAATTACAACACCTTGAGCTAACTTACGCGCCACCTTATGGTTCAGCGAAAGATGTGATTAACCAAGCAGCGTTCGTTGCGAACAACATCATTAAAGGTGACGCAACAGCGATTCATTTTGATGAAATCGACAACCTGTCAGAAAACCAAGTGCTGCTTGATGTACGTAACCCGGGAGAATTGGAATCTGTAGGCTTCATTGAAGGCGCGATCAATATTCCTGTCGACCAGCTTCGCCAACGTATGAATGAACTGCCGAAAGACAAAGAGATCGTGATTTATTGTCAGGTCGGTTTGCGCGGTAACGTCGCCTATCGTCAACTGGTCAACTCAGGGTTTAAAGCACGTAACCTACTTGGCGGTTACCGTACTTACAAGTTCGCAAAAGCTTAATCTCTGATTCTAAAAATCTAAGGTTTAGGGCTGAAAGTAAATTACCACCTTCTAAAGAAGGTGGCTTTGTGTGAGCCCCCTAAAAGGGGGCCTTTGTTTAATCCAACGCCAACTGGTGCTGCTCTACTCGCTCTTGCTTCTCTTGATGTCTTACATATCGGCGTATGATTTCTTCATTGATTCCAACACTATCGACAAAATAGCCTCTTTGCCAAAAGTGATTACCCCAAAGCCTGTTCTTCCTAAGATGAGGGAACTTACTAAATAGCTTTAAGGCTATTTTGCCTTTCAATACCCCCATCAACTTGGATATCGATAGCTTTGGTGGAATCTTTACTACTAAATGCACGTGGTCAACTTGTATGTTTAACTCTACTACTTCACATCCAAGTTGATTACAGTAAACATAAATACATCGATAAACTTCTTTACCTATATTGTTCTTCAAGATCCTAAATCGATACTTTGGAGTCCACACTATATGGTATTGACATCGCCAAAATACGTGGGAAGCTTGATTGTATCTACTCATGTTATTTGTCCTCTTTGACTTCTGGAAAAATCAAAGACGCATTTAGCATGAGTAGTTTTACAGGCAAAGCCGAAACGGATGATAACCACCTACTGAAGTAGGTGGTTTAGGGCTGAAAATAAAAAAGGGGCACGTAATGTGCCCCTTTTTACATTTCGGATTCGACTAATTGAATAATCTTGGTCGCTTTTTCGAAGTGGTCGAGTTGATGAATTTGAATCCACCAAGTCGCCGCTTTCATCAATAACTCAGGATTGTCATTCTTATTAGCGAAAAAGGCATAAAAGGACACGCCAACATTGTCGCCTTTCTGCTCTATTTTCTTCTTACACACCTGAATGATTTTGTCTCTTAACGCGATGTTCATTGCCTTTCCCTTTCTCTTTGCGATAGCAAAATTAACCCAAAACAAGAATAACTGTATTTATATACAGTTATTCTTAGTAAGGCAAATAAGCATATTCATCTAGATGAATATTCGCGCACGAAGACCTAATACCCAAGTGCTGCTTTTGTTCGAAAATGCTGGGTCTTTGATGTACTGAATATCCGGAGTGATTTGGATGTAGTCGTTCAACTGCACGTTGTAGTAAAGCTCGGCAGTGAACTGTTCAGAGTCATCTACACCATAAGCGTGCTCTAGGTTATCGTTAACATGGCTCCAGTTAACCGCAAAACCTAGGTTGTTTGTTGGCTTGCCTAAACCAAAGTAACCAATCCCCACCGTTAGGGAGCGATCATAAAGCGCTACATCACCTTCCGAGAAACCACCGCGAACAAATGGCATTAATTGCTCTGTAGCAAAGTAGCTTGCTGAAAAGTTAATACCCTGTCCGCTGTCTTTATTCGTGAGGTTATGTTGCGTATCGCCATCCAAATGCCAAGCCGTTAGGTGAACATTGTCGGTATAGATTTGGTCTTGTGAAGCCGTCCAACCCAGCTCGAACGTCGTAAACAATTTATGATCGTTGAATAAGGTATCGAAGCCATCAAATGGCTCATCTGAACGCCCTTTACCATCTGCGACGCCTGCAACCATATATAAGTTATCAGTCAGCATGTGTCCCACGGCTAAGCCCAGAATCCCATCATCCGGTAGACCAATGGAACCGCCACCAGTGCTGAATGCAAGGTTAGTAAATCCGGTCCAAGGGCTTGCTAATGCATAGGCATCAACGTAGTCAGTTGTATCTAGAAAACCCACCATGAAGGAAGTTTTGCCACCGTTGAGCTTTTGCTTCCAATATAGGTTGGTTAGACGAGCCCCTTGATCACTGTATGCTGGACCAATCATCCCTGCGTAGCCTAACCCATTACCGATAAAGCTAAACTCTTTCGGTGACAAATCGCTATAAGCATGGCGGTGTTCGACTTTCCAAACCAATCCGCCCGTGTTGCCAGATTCAAGCCCAACAAGATTCCAACTACCGTAAAAGCGAACAACACCAGCGCTTGCTGTATCTTCACCACCACTTTGAGGGTCTGAGGTCGTTAGACCAAGGAACTGATAGTCCAGACCGAAAGTAACATTATGTTCCTCTGCTAATGACTCACGCCATGAGCGTTTTTCTCGAGCATTTTCTGCAATAGTATTGTCCACCGTATCAGGGCTGCCAAAGTTCGCCGCGTGAACCGATGATGCCATTACAAGTGAAAGAGCGATAAAACTAAGCTTTGGAACAGTTACTTTCATGTCTGGGTTCTCATTAAATTGATTTCTAGAAAGAGATTTTAATGACTCAGAGTTTTGAAAATTGCCATTAAGCGACAGCTCACTGCTTTTATGTATTTTCGATATGTACTCTTATCGATAAGGTCGGATAGAAACCTCATCCATTTGGTAGATAGTTTCTACGTTCGCAGCACCATCAGAGTATGAAACGTCTGCTTTGGTCTTTTTCACATGCAGATCCCCTTTCACCCAAATTGGTTCGTAAAGAGAAGTCAGTTTCAAACCTTTTGGATAATCAACCAATACAATCTGGTTTGCAGGTGGCGGAGGTGTATGGATACATGCACCCATGGTTGGAACAAGGAAGAATTTTGTGACAACGTCATTGTTAAATTCTACCGGCGTAACAAAGCCAGGAATTTCATAAGTTTCTTCTGTTAGTGTTGTGTTTGGCATTGATGCCAACATACGACGATGTTCAGTAATTTCGTTGCGCTTTTTGAACAACCACTCAATGTCTAAGTCGTCAGCTTTTAAACTGTCTTCCAGTTCTTTCATGGTTTGCTTTTGTTGCTCATTAAGATTTTGAGAATCGCGATATCTTGCAAGAGAGCCCAGTTCAAAAAGTTGTTGGTCTGTGAGTTTTACAAATGGGTCTTCAATCTGAGGAACATTCACCGGCAGCAATTGCTCCCAGCTTAATTGATCGGCGGATACATTTGATGAAGCCAGCAAAACTAAGCCAGCCAATAGGTACTTCTTCATACGTTCCCTTGAATAGTTCTTTGTCTTTTAGAGAAAAATTTGGGGACAACGTATGCCCCCAAACTGATTGCAGAGTTTACTACAAGGTGTTCTTGTGGATCTTGCCGTCTTTCATAATTACTTTGAATTTATCTTGGTAATCGTTAAGAACTGTGATGTCCTCCAGAGGATTTCCGTCCACCAGCACCACATCTGCATATGCACCAGACTCTACGACGCCCAATTTGCCGTATTTATATGGATTCATACCACCCGACCAACTAAGCACTTCTGCTGCGTTTGATGTGCCCATCTTCATGATTTGATAAGGAGTAAATCCGACTTTCTCCATCCAAACCATATTGTCTGCTTGGCGTGTATTGTAAGCCGGACCAAACATATCGCCGCCAGTCACAATCAAAAGGTCGTATTTACGCGCCCACTCAAACATCTGTTTTGCGCCTTCGTTTACTTTGGTCGCTTTGGCTTTTTGATCTGGACTAAAGAAGGTGATCTTTTCTGGTTCTGCAAAGGCTTCGAGAGACATCACCGCTTGCGCAGAAAGTGCCACACCCTTCTCTTTCATTCGCTTGATGGTTTCCTCAGAGATAAGGAAGTTATGCTCGATAACTCTCACTCCTGCATCAATGGCACGATTAACCGAACGGTCATGATAGGCGTGTGCCATGACATAAGTGCCATAGTCTTCCGCTACACCCACAATCGCTTCCATTTCTTCTTTCGAGAATTGCGTCATATGGATTGGGTCAAACTCACTTGCGACACCGCCGCCAGCCATGATCTTGATTTGAGTTGCCCCCGAACGTAGGTTCTGACGCGCAGCGCGACGCGCCTCTGTTTCACCATCAACGATATAACCAAAGCCGTGGCGTTCAAGATCGTCAACGCGCCCTGGTACATCATTGAAGCTGCCGGTATCTGCGTGACCGCCAGTTTGACTCAAGAAACCGCCCGCTGGGAATAGCCGTGGGCCTTCTAGCAAACCATTGTTGATGGCTTTTGCCATACCAAGAATGTTACAGCCTGCGTCACGAGCTGTGGTAAAACCTTGGTCGAGGTACTGCATCATGGAAACGTGGGCACGAGCCCCCATTGCCATTTGATCGTAACCATCTCGACCTACCAACATGCCTTCCTGAATACACATGTGGGAATGCATGTCGATCAAGCCAGGGATCATGGTTAAGCCTTCGCCGTTAATCGTCGTGGTTTGCTTGTCGGTTTTTATCGGTTTAGCCGAAATCTCTTTGATTAAGTTATCGACAACCAATACGTTCTGGTTTTGCAGTAGCTTTTCATCCGTGCCATTGAAAACATCGACGTTGGTAAACAGCGTTGAGGCTGCATTGGCATTGAGGGCGAACGCACAAGATAGCGCAACTAAAGAAAGGCTCTTCTTAGAAATTGTCATTATTACACCTATGTTTTTGGATAGTTGGGGTCCATTTCCTATAACCTCCCTGTTTAAACAGCGGCGTTATGAGGGCGTCTATTTCAGTGATCACCAAAAACAACTGATCAGATAAAAACACATATGAAACAGACGACTTACGTTAAAAACATAGAAGTCATAATGACGACTTTCAAGGTGGTTTAATTGCCTTTACACGACAACATGCGGATATTGTTATAGAAATGTGAGTTGAGACGAAAACCTCCGATTATTCAGAGGTTTTATGTGTAAGTAATTAAGACAAAGATTGGCGGTACGCTTTAGGCGTGAGATTCATCATTCGCTTAAATGCACGCGTGAAATGAGCAGAATCGGAGTAGCCTGTTTTGAGCGCAATATGCGTGATACTTAGGTCTCGGTCCGCCAAAAGCTCTAGCGTTTGTTTAAGCACCAAGCCTTCTATCACTTCTCTATACGTCGTATCCTCATTCGCTAGCCGCCTTTGTATGGTGCGAGCATTCATGTCAATCAACTCGCCAGCAAACTGAATAGAGATCTTACCCATCGAGAGATAAGGCGTCAGCGCCCTTGCTAACGCGTCACTGAACTTATCATCCTCCCCCCGAAAACTTGTACTTGGCGCCGCTTGAGATGGCGTGAAAGCAATCGGCTGGTTAATCCATTCATTAGGGATTGAGATTGCAGTAACCGGTCTACCAGTAAAGAACTGCGCGCTCTTCATACCCGGCAACAGATTGAAAGGCTCGGCTTCTACATCTTGAATCCCGACTTCTGCCAATCGCCATCGGGGGCCAACAAGCTTTTTGAGCAACTCATTCATGAACATTGCGGAGAACATTTCTGCGTAGCGGAACCATTCTCTCTCTGCGTTTTGTTTTTCTCTGACCAGCCACCACTTCCCGCCGCGTGATTGAACAGAAATACTCACGTTATCGGAGATTTGTTTAAGCAGTTGGGATACATCTTCTAGGGCTGCTTTTAGCGAGTGAGTTTGAGTAATTTGATTCGCAAATCTAGGAACGTAGATGTCGTGACAAAGTGTCCAAGTAAGCAAGGCAAACTTCTCTGGTGATGCGCGTTCACCTAACGTTTGGAAAACTGCTTTTAGCGCGCTCTCGGGAACAAACGCGTCAAGGGATTGGTTAGACAAGATATCCTGTGGCATTCGGGCGGATTCAAGTAATGAATGAATATCTCCATCAAGCTCATTGAGCATCGTGGCAAAAAGCTTTACTTCTTCCGAGTGAACCAAAGGAATATCTGTATTGGGCATGCAAGCTATCATCTTAAAATACCAAGGATTATTCTAGTTTATGCACAAACTTCCGAGCTGTCATCAATAGCAATCTAAGTGCAATTTGATATTGAGAAGTGACTCACTCCGAACAAACAAGCCAACCAATATCGGCCTTCAACATAGATCAGCGCCAGAGCGAATACTTGCCAGTTCGCGCCACAAATGCGTTTTATCCACTTTTTAAGCGCTATTTATATTTCTATGAATGTGATGATTTTCACGCTTTCTTAATCAGCAATCGTTTTCTAGGAATTTTTCCTAGTCGATCTAAGCCCTCCTCTCATGTGGTTCAAAAGAGGACTCTCTAAAATCGCCGACAGCTAAAAGAAAGCGAGCACGCAAGTGCATCACACTAATACAAGAGAGTTCACGATGTTAAAATTCCTTGAACAAGTCCGGAAGCCTACCCTCGACCTTCCTGTCGAAGTACGTAGAAAAATGTGGTTCAAACCATTTATCCAATCTTACCTAGTGGTATTTATTGGCTATTTGACTATGTACCTGATCCGTAAAAACTTCAACGTCGCGCAAAACGACATGATTTCTACTTACGGTTTGTCGATGACAGATCTAGGCTTGATTGGTCTGGGTTTCTCGATTACTTACGGCATCGGTAAGACCGTAGTTTCCTACTACGCCGATGGCAAAAACACCAAGCAGTTCCTTCCTTTCATGCTTATCCTTTCTGGCCTGGCAATGCTTGGTTTCAGTTTCAGCATGGGTGGTGGCAGCGCGAGCTTGTTCTTGATGGTGGCGTTCTACGCACTAAGTGGTTTCTTCCAAAGTACTGGTGGTCCTTCTAGTTACTCAACCATTACTAAGTGGACACCGCGTAACAAGCGTGGTTCTTACCTAGGCCTTTGGAACATGTCTCACAACGTAGGTGGTGCAGGTGCTGCAGGTGTGGCTCTGTTTGGTGCTAACTACTTGTTTGACGGTCACGTGATCGGCATGTTCGTGTTCCCTTCTATCATTGCGATCATCGTTGGTTTCATCGGTATGCGCTATGGTAACGACTCTCCTGAAGCCTACGGCCTAGGTAAAGTAGAAGAGCTATTTGATGAAGCAGTCAGCGAAGAAGACGAAGCGGCTGAAGGCAATCAAATGACTAAGAAAGAGATCTTTGTTGAGTACGTTCTGAAAAACAAAGTGATCTGGCTACTTTGCTTCGCAAACATCTTCCTTTACATCGTGCGTATCGGTATCGACCAATGGTCAACGGTTTACGCATACCAAGAACTTGGTCTATCAAAAGAAGCAGCAATCTCTGGCTTTACCCTATTCGAAGTGGGTGCGCTTGTGGGTACTTTGATGTGGGGTTACCTGTCTGACCTTGCAAACGGTCGCCGTGCGCTAGTGGCTTGTGTTTCTTTGGGTTTGATCATCGTATCACTTGAGTTCTACCAACACGCAACCAGTGAGTTCATGTACCTAGCGTCGCTATTTGTTCTTGGCTTCCTAGTGTTTGGTCCTCAACTGCTTATCGGTGTTGCCGCGGTTGGCTTTGTTCCTAAGAAAGCAATCAGTGTGGCAGACGGCGTAAAAGGCACATTCGCTTACCTAATTGGTGACAGCTTCGCGAAATTGGGTCTTGGTATGATTGCAGATGGCACACCAATCTTTGGTCTAACCGGTTGGAAAGGTACGTTCGCTGCCCTAGATACCTCAGCAGTGATTTGTATTGTTTTGCTTGCTTTCGTTGCTATTGCAGAAGAGAAAAAGATTCGTCAAAACAAGAAGAAGCTTGAACTCGCAGAAAACCAAGCTTAATCAAACAGCGCGCTTTGCTAGTCAAAGCGCGCTAGATCATTAAATAAACTTGGTCAATTTAGTATCATAGTAGGTTTTTATTGAGCTCTTTGAGAGCTCATTTTCGTTTGTGTATTGCTGAAGTTTGGTATTTAAGATGATTAACGTAGCGCTTGTTGATGACCATGTCATTGTTCGTTCTGGATTTGCTCAATTGCTGAGCCTTGAAACAGACATGAATGTTGTAGGTGAATTTAGCTCGGTAGCAGAAGCTCGAGTGGGATTACCTGCGTGCAAGGCAAATGTGGTTATCCTAGATATCTCGATGGCAGACGAAAGTGGGCTTACCCTACTCTCCGAAATCCCTTCTGGTATTGCTTGTGTCATGTTGAGCGTACATGACTCGCCAGCAATGGTTGAAAAGTCACTTAAACTCGGCGCAAAAGGTTACCTAAGTAAACGTTGTAGCCCTGACGAGTTAATTCAAGCCGTAAGAACCAGTGCTTCAGGCGGTTGTTACCTAACGCCTGATATTGCATTGAAGCTCGCCACACCAAGTGACAAAGCGGCGACGCTGACTCAATTGACTCGCCGAGAAAACGAAGTCTGCCAATTGCTGGCTCGTGGCTTGGATGTGAAGTCTATCGCCACTGAGCTTGGCTTAAGCCATAAAACCGTTCACGTTCACCGTGCAAACGCCATGGATAAGCTTGGCGTAAAGAACAACGTTGAACTCGCCAAACTGTTCTCGCAAGAGTCATTTTAATGCGCAGCTACACCATCACCTCTATTTGCGGTTTATTCATGACAGCATGCTCGTGGTTCTGTCTGTGGGTGATCGCTTATTACTTTGTGAACGATGCCGAACTGGCGATCTTGTTGTTTCCCTTCGCGTTGCGTTTGGGTCTAACACTGCACACGCGTACAAAGTATTGGGCAACGATTTATCTCGCTGAATGGGGATTGACCGTGGCTCTTGCTCTACTTCTTGAACAACCACAATGGCTGATGGTGTTGGTGGCCAGCGTATTGAGCATTCCGGTTGTTTACCTTGCTAAACGTTATTACAAAGGCGATCAGAATCAACACTTAGCGGTGATGGCGGTCGTGTTGCTCGTGACGTCTTGCATTAACGTACTTGCGGTTGGTTATCACGTTCAATCTGTCTACATGGCGTGGTTAGCGAGCATTGCGGGCGGTTTGTTGGTTCTGCCAATGTGCTATTTGCTTTGGAACTATCTCTTCCAAAGCCCTTGGTCACCGTTGACTTCGAATCTACTGGCGAATGAAGTTCAATTCAAAGTTCGTCATATTCTGCTTTATAGCGTGCTGTTGATTGCCAGCATTTTGGTTCAAACCAGCTTGCCGGATGAGTTAAAACGCTTCGCGCCTTTTTGCATGGCGATACCAATCATTGTGCTTGCGCTACGCTACGGCTGGCAAGGCGCTCTGCTTGCGACCATGTTAAACAGTATTGCCTTGATCGCTGCGCGAAGTGGTGTTTCGAATCTGGAAATCACTGACCTGCTGTTGTCCCTTTCGGCCCAAACCTTAACGGGCATCATGCTCGGTTTAGCGGTTCAGAAACAAAAAGATCTTAACCAAAAGCTGCGTGGCGAATTGTCGAGAAACCAAACTTTGTCTCGACAACTCATTCAAGCGGAAGAGTCGGTGCGTCGTGACGTGGCAAGAGAACTGCACGATGAGATTGGTCAGAACATCACGGCGATTCGTACCCAAGCGAGCATCATTAAGCGGGTCGATAACGCCGAAATGAACACACGTTGTGCCGATATGATCGAGAACCTATCACTCAATGTTTATGACACCACTAAACATTTGCTGAGCAAACTGCGTCCGAAAATGCTCGATGATTTGGATTTGAAAGACTCCGTTCACCAGTTAACCCGTGAAATGGAGTTCGACAATCACGGCACTCGCGTTGTGCTCGATTGGCAAGGTGACTATGAGTCTTTAGGCGACACGCTAAAAGTCACCCTATTCCGTTTATGCCAAGAAGCGTTAAACAACGCAGCTAAATACGCGAATGCGACGTCTATTGTTATCGAGCTGTCTATTGACGAGAACATTTCGTTGAACATTGCAGACAACGGCATTGGTTTCAAAACCGAAGACTGCATGAAAGGCATGGGTGTTCGCGGCATGCAAGAACGCGTGCAAGCACTTGGCGGCAAAATGTATATCTACTCTTTGAACGATCATGTGGATGGCACACAAATCGCCATCACATTACCTAAGGTGTAACGAGCATGTTTGGATTATTTCAGTCTCCGAGCTACAACCAAGCTCCCCTTAGCAAAGACCAAGTGGATGAACGCTATCGTTATTGGCGTCTGCACATCATGCTGGGTATGTATCTTGGTTATGCAGGCTTTTACTTCACTCGTAAAACCTTCAACTACGCTGCACCCGCAATGATTGCTGATTTAGGTTTAGATAAAGCCGATATCGGTATGATTGGTACGCTTTTCTACATCACCTATGGTTTGTCGAAGTTTATCTCGGGCACCATTTCTGACCGTTCTAACCCTCGCTTTTTTATGGGTGTCGGTTTAATCGCGACGGGCCTTATCAATATCGCGTTTGGTTTCTCTAGCTCTTTGGTTGCACTCGCTGCCCTGTGGGTGATGAACGCCTGGTTCCAAGGTTGGGGCTGGCCCTCGTGCTCTAAGTTACTTACGACGTGGTATTCGCGTTCAGAACGTGGCTTCTTGTGGGCAATTTGGAACACGGCGCATAACGTAGGCGGCGCTTTAATTCCCCTACTCGTTGGGTTTCTCACATTCCATTACAGCTGGCGAGAAGGTTTTATCGTACCGGGCGTAATCGGCGTGATTCTAGGTGTGATTGTTTGTTGGCGCTTGCGCGATAAACCGACCACTCAAGGACTGCCGACAGTTGGTCAATGGCGTGATGACAAGTTAGAACTCGCTCAAGAAAATCACGGACAAGGTCTGAGTTATAAAGAAATCCTCAAACAATACGTGTTCAACAACAAGTATATTTGGTTGCTCGCATTCAGCTATGTACTGGTTTATATCGTGCGCACCGCCATTAATGACTGGGGTAACTTGTACCTGACAGAACAACACCACTACAGTCTAATCAATGCTAACGCGGCATTGTCGATGTTTGAAATCGGTGGCTTTGTTGGTTCTCTGGTGGCTGGTTGGGGCTCGGATAAACTGTTCGGTGGTAACCGAGGCCCGATGAACCTATTGTTTGCCGCAGGTATATTCCTATCTGTTGCTGCACTGTGGTTGATGCCATTAACCAACTTCGCGTTCCAAGCTGCGGGACTGTTTTCTATTGGCTTCTTTGTGTTTGGTCCACAAATGTTGATTGGCATGGCGGCAGCGGAATGTTCACACAAAGATTCCGCTGGTGCAGCAACGGGCTTTGTTGGTTTGTTTGCTTACATGGGTGCTGCACTTTCTGGCTATCCATTGGCATTGATTCTTGAAGAATACAGTTGGACTGGGTTCTTTATCACTATCTCGGTATGCGCAGCCGTTATTGGCTTGTTGTTATTACCGTTCTTACAGGCTCAACCTTCAAGAAAGCCGCTCGCTCCTAAGCTTAGGTTGTAGACATCTGATTGTAGAAGCGACTTCTACACCTCTTAGGGTGAGTTAACCGGCTCACCCGTCTAATCTCCACTATTTTTTGCTTCCGATTCAGTTCGGAGGGATTTCTACGGGTAAAATTCATGAATTCGAATACTATTTCATCAAAATGCTTCTTCAAAATGGACAATAAGATCCAAAACTACGACTGGGGAAGCCGCACGGCTATCCACGATTTGTTTGGCTTCGCTAACGAAGCTCAGCAACCTCAAGCCGAAGTTTGGATGGGCACCCATCCGAATGGTTGCTCTATCGTCAATCAAGGAACTACAAATGTGTCGTTATCAGAATTGATCAAACAAGATCCTTCAGCGTTTCTATCCCAAAACACGGCTGAAGTATTTGGTGACCTACCTTTCCTTTTCAAGATTCTTGCGGCGGATAAAGCCTTGTCTATTCAAGTGCACCCAAACAAGCAAGATGCAGAGCTCGGTTATGCAAATGAACAACAGCTAAGTGTCCCGCTGAGTGCATTCAATCGTAATTACAAAGATGCAAACCACAAGCCAGAGCTCGTTTACGCCCTAACGGAATATCAAGCAATGAATGGCTTTCGTCCGTTTGATGAAATCATCGCTGAGTTCCGTCTGTGTGACATTCCAGAGATTAACGGCTACCTAGAACAGTTTGAGCGCAACCCCAACCAAGATGGGTTGTGTCAGTTCTTCGTAGAGATTCTCTCCATGGAAGAGGCTCGCAAGGCTAACGCAGTGGATCACTTATTAAGTTACGCAGCAGCCAACCAAGTACGCCCTATGTGCGGATTGATTTTAGACCTTGCAGAGCAATACCCGAATGACGTGGGTTTGTTTGCCCCATTACTGCTGAATGTTATTACTCTTAAACCCAGTGAAGCCATGTTCCTGAGCGCAAGAACACCTCATGCTTACATTAAAGGCACTGGTCTGGAAATCATGGCGAACTCAGACAACGTACTTCGCGCTGGTTTAACACCAAAACACATGGATGTGGAGGAACTGGTTAAGTGTACCGACTTTATTCCAAAGCCAATGAACACGCTGCTAACCAAAGCAGAAATCAAAGACTGTGAGCACAACTTCCCTGTCCCTGTACAAGACTTCAAGTTCTCTGTGTTCCAAGAGCCAAAAGATCAACAAGTCGAGATGACCAGTGCAGAAATCTTAATGCCAATCGATGCGGACGTAACGCTGCTTGCAGAAAGCGGCGAAACATTGGTGCTTGGCAAAGGGCAATCGGCTTTCATCCCTGCTTATGTAGGGAACTACACGCTCAGCTGTGAAGGTCGCGTAGCTCGTGCATTTAATGGCTAAGTTCATCTCCTCTTAAAACAAAAATGGCGGAGACTTTTCAGCTCCGCCATTCAAACCATTCATTTGTTTACTCACTCTGTGCTTGAGCTAAACGAATACTCACCAAACTTGCCACCATGATGGCCAAGTAAAAGCTCCCGACTATCGCTTCAAAGAAAACGAAGAACTGAGCCACTGGAACCGTTGGTGAAATGTCACCATAGCCCACTGTCGTTAATGTGATAAAGCTAAAGTACAAAGCATTAAACAAGTTCGACAGCCAAGGTTTTGCTTCTAATCCTGTGAAAGAGCTTGGGAAAAACTCCAACACCAACAAGTAGATCACCGCCCACGCAAGCCCCAGTAGTAGATAGATGCAAATCGAACCTATGATGTGGTTTGTCGTTACTGACTTGGTTAACACCACCTGCTTTAGCGCCGAGTATATGTGCGAAAACAAGAACACCAATAACGCACCTAGCGTTAAAATGGACAGATCTAAATGCTCTAAGAACGACATCCCATAGGAGATGACGGCGACAATCAGTAGCACGCCATACCATGTTCGGTTGGTTTTGTTCTTCTTGTTGATACCAACAATAGAAGCGCCTAGTGTCACCACCAAAAGAGCAAGCACAAATTCCTGCCCATCTGGATAAAACTGATGCATCACAGCACAACCGAAAAACAACGCAATGAGTGCGAAAAACAAAAAGTAAAAGTTATCTTCCCTGGTCATCGGTTTCATGATGCTACCTCTACTTTGTCTTCCTCCTTCGCTTTATGGTCAATGCTCAGTGCTTTGTTTTCTTCAGTGTCATCTTCATCTAACCAGTTCACCATTAACTGGTAAGTCAGACTTAGAACCACGGCGCCAACGAACAGACCGACGATACCAGACATTGCCATACCACCCAGTGCTCCCAACAGTGTCACAAGCATCGGCGTGTCAGAACCACGGCTTAGAAGAACTGGTTTCAGTACAGCATCACTCGCGCTCACCAAAATACACCAAACTAGGAAGATGCCAGCAACCAGTGTCGATTCGACACTAAACACGTAAATAATCGCAGGGATCAATGCCAGAATTGGAGGCAACTGAACAATCGCAATCAGAATCACGGCAACCATCCAAAGTGCAGCTGCAGGAACGCCGACCGCGACCATACCAACACCTGCCATAACAGATTGAATTAACGCGACACCAATTACGCCTTGCACCACACTTCGAACGGTCGATTTTGAAAGATCAATCAACGCTTCGCCTTTCTTGTTAGTTAGACGGTCAGCCAACTTGGTAAAGCCTTTCTGGCACACTTCAGCATTACTCATGAACGCACCTGCAATCATGGTCGAGATAATGAACTGGATGAAACCACCGCTTACGGAACCAACGATAGATGCGGCTTGAGAAAGAAAACCTTTTACTTGCTCGCCATAATTAACCAAGAAGCCTTCCATATTGGTCGATGCGTAGTTGATCGCGACATAGAGTTTGTCACCCACCAATGGGATTTCCTTCAGGCTCTCTTGAGGCTTAGGCACAACGAGCGTGCCATCCTGTAGACCTGTAACAACCTCAGTACCACTGGTGTAAAGGCCAGATGAAAGAGCAATCAGTGGAATCAGAAGCAACAAGACGCCTATCGTACTGAGGAGCGCACTCGCCTTGCCTTTGGAAATACCTAAGCGATTATGAAGAGACATCATGACTGGGTAGAGCGCGATAGCAATAATGCCACCCCACACAACCAGCATAATGAATGGGCTGAGGATAGAGAAACACCACCAGATCAGTAACGCTACGGCTCCGATCTTGATTGCGGCGTCTATCGCCTGTTTAGAGAAATCATTTGAAGCTTTCATAGCGTTACCTTTTCACTGTAAGTTAAGTGTTATGTTTGCAAAAACTTCCATTGTCGGGTTTCCAGAAAGAGTGAGGCGACAATCATGTATGTCCCAACCATCACCAACTGGAAGATTCGGATAAATGTGTTGCTGTCGATGTCGCCAGAGCTCATCAACGTACTGCCGATCAGAACAAGTAGCGTACTGAATGCAGTGGCGAACACCGGCGCCTTCTCTGGCACTGTGTATATCTTGGTTCCTATCACTACAGCCAACAAAGCGATGAAGGCGGTGTAAAACCAAATGTTCGGAACAATCGCGAGGATAGAAAACGCGAGGATGGCGAGTACACCACCGATTCCGTTACTGATGATCAAGAACGCGCTCAATTTGACGGACTTCTCTGAAGTAATCATCAAAGACAACAGCGCAACGAACATCATGGTGAGCAAAGCTTCTGAGATTTGAAAAACAAAGAAGAAGCACACCAAGGGAAAGGAAATCAACATTGCTCTGAATGCTGCATTCCAACGTTGTTTTTTGCTTATTGGCGGCTCTGCGTAACCTTCAAATTTACTTTCAGGTTCCGGTAGATAAATGTGCATCAGGGTGTAAATGAATACCGCCACCGCCCCTGATGTTGCCAAGCCACCTGCGAGATAAATTGACATTGCGGGGTTGCCTATCGCCATAAATGGCAGCATAAGCACCGCTATCATCAATATCGTCGCAAATAAATTCCACTTAGGGTCTGTAAACAGGTAGTAACCCCATATCATCATTAACCCAACGGCCAATAACAGAATGATTGGGAATTGCGTAATGCCACCCGATAACAGCAACCCTAGCCCCATTGTCGCAATCATTGCCAAAAGCAACTCATACACGGTTTCTTTGTGGGCTTTGGGTTTGTCCACGAGGAACTTCGCGGTGAACACTGGCGCGACAAACGCCAGTGACCAATTCAACCAAGCCGCAAGAAATACCGCCAGCGCGACACCAAAAGTAAAACGTAATATCCGGCGTTGCGTGGCGTTATCAATGCTCACGTTATCGGACATAAGACAATACACTCAGTAGACGAATCCAAAGTTTGCCAACCGCGTTAAAGATAAAGTTATCGCTGCTGTAGACAATCACATCTGCTTGTCCACCAACACGAAGCATTCCGCTCGTTTCACTGCGGTCAAACTCGATTGCAATCGGAAGCATCTGCGTTTGACGTAACCAACCAGTTTGTTGATTAGCTTGCGCGAGCTTACCGGCTTGTTGGTTTTGTCCCCAATCCACACCCCAGTCAATACTGCTGACTTTGCCTTTGATAACCTTACCCGGAGCGAAATCCAATGCGATTTCCACCTCATCACCAACGCTCACGTTGCCTAGACTGTTTTCTCGGAAATAAGCCTCAATCCAAATGTCTTCTGTCGATACAAACGTCATGATTGGCTGACCTACTGAAGCATAGAAACCTTCGGTCAAGCTGAAGTTTGAAACACCACCTTGAGTTGGCGCCCGAATCACAGTACGTTCTAGATTCAGTTGAGCTTGCTCAAGTGCCAGCAATGCTGCTTTAACTTGGCTGTTCTCTTCACCTTCTGCGCCAAGTTGTTGTTTCGCTTTTTCAAGATCCGCTTCTGCATTTACTACGTTCGCTCTTGCGGTTGCCAATGCCGCTCTTGCTTTATCAGCGTCTGATTTCGACACCACACCTTTCTCTGCCATCGCAAGAATTCGATTGCCTTGAGCTTCGGTGTTCTGACGTTCTACTATTGCGGAAGTCAATCGCGCTTGAGCGGAAGCAATAGAAGCGGTTTGTGCTCCGACGTTTTGGCCAGCGATCTCTAAATTCTCTTCAGCTTGTTTTACTGCTATTTCGTAATCAGACTTGTCTAAAATGGCCAGCTCATCACCTTCTTCCACCAGTTGATTCGGGCGAACTCTAATATCTAGAACGTTACCAGAGACCTGAGGTTTAATCGGAACGATGTAGCCTTTTACTCGTGCATTATCGGTTACTGGGATAATCCGATCTGCCACAATACTGAACCCGAGCATGACGACAATAAACAAAATGAGATAGTTAGTGACCTTCTTCACCTTGTCGTTTTTACTTGCCTCGTTATTATCCGCCACTTCCGTTGGCTGTTGTTGTTTTTCGTTCTCGGACATGTTTTCCCCTTGCCATTGAATAGATTGAACATTTTAAGAATATACCGTCCTGCTCAACCTTCAATTAATTGAATAATAAATAGCGAGCTATATCTAAAACCGTGCGTTATGCGCTAAGATAAAACAGTGATAAAGGAGTATCCGCAAAAATGCCAAATCAAACGTTTCATCTACCTGTCATTCAGACTAACTATGCTCGAATCCTAGTCGAAGTCTTTGCTGACTATGGCTTGGACAAGCATAAGCTACTTAGTGACGCTGGCTTACCTGCGGACTTATTCCAAACTGAGAGCGACTACATTCCGTCTGAATCGATAAAACGTTTAATTCATCTCACTTCTTCTCAACTTGGCGTAACGAAATTCACCGACTTACTGGTGTTAGTCTTTCGTCGCCGCGTTATACCCAATGTCTTGCATCAGTTTGTGCCATTTCAAACCATCGGCGATTCAATGCAGCACATTGATGAAATCTTCAGTTTAGACTCACCTGGCAGTAACGTTTCTTTCGAAACCCATCATGGCCACGCCTGGTTCTGTCGTTTCTCAGAACAAAAAGACACTCAAATCGCGGATTGGTCTGAAGCGTTTGCCGTGATTTACATTATCGAACTCATCAGCATTTTGACCAAAACCGCTTGGTACCCAAACAAGGTACGCCTGCAAGGCAGCCACAGTGATATCGTAAAAAGTGTTGTTCCTAGCCAGTGCCAGATATTTGTGGGTCAAGAGAAGACCGGTGTTTACATTCCCGCGGACATTCTTAACGTACCAATCCAAATATCGGACTCACAGTTAGGCGCTGAACCAAGTCAGATTCAGTGGCATACCAGTTTTACCGATAGCGTGTTTGAACTCCTGCGCCCTTATGTGCGTGAGCGTAATTTGTCGATAGAAGAAGCGGCTCAGTTGCTGAGCTATTCTGTTCGAACCTTTCAAAGAAAGTTAAAGAATGAAGGGACTTCTTTCCGACATATTAAAGAGTCATTGATGTTCTCTGTTTCTTGCGAATTGATGGAAGAAGGACACTCTCTCACCTATATATCCAATCAACTTGGTTACACCAGTATTTCGCACTTTTCGCGCGCCTTTAAAAGAGTGTCCGGGTTATCTCCTAAAGTGTATAAACAGTCTATTGCGCTGAACGCATCCAGCACTTCGTGACGTTATACTGCTCAGTCCATTTGAGGCTTGGTACTTGGTAATTGTTTGAGCTTGGCCTGCATCAGTGTTGCGAGGTCTATTTCATCACACAGCACTTCCACGTCCTGAACTCGAAAGTAAACAATCATACGTTACCCTCAATTGAAAACGTGGGGCTATTATGCCGTGGCGTAAACCAAGTTATTTACCATTTTACGCCACCCGACCACATTCCAATCTCAATATTTGAAGTCTCAAATTAGAGTAGTTCGCCCACTTTGCACAATTTTTACAATAAGAAGAAATTAAGTGGTTTGTTCATTGCCTTTTACTTCTCAGTCCCGCTTCCATATTAGCTTTTATCTAATTTTCAATAACATACCGTATTAGTTAGCCCAAATATCGTTTTTGTCGGCCAATGGATAACGCTCTATCTATTGGTCAAGCCGAATGTTCATCAGTTTGAAGCTGAGCAGCCTTTTGTTGCAAAACGTATACGCGGGATTGTAATCACGTTTTGTATCACTACAATTCCAAACCAAATGAATAAAGAAACGTTTGTATGCCGAAATTAAATTTAGACAGCGCAAGGAATAGCTCTGCACTCTCTGATAATGAAACCTGCGGAAAAGTACAATCGGCATTAGAACCGAAATACCACAAGCCAGAAAAGAAACTTTGCCTCAGTGCGGGTCTGACGGAAAAGCACATTGAACGCCGTTGGAAAGTACTCGAATCCATGACGGACAAAGATCTTCTTCTGGATCCTTTCACACAATCGCATTTCGACCAATACGCCAACAACATTGAACACTTTATTGGTACGGTTAACGTCCCTGTCGGTGTTGCTGGGCCTCTACGTATTAACGGCTTGTTCGCGAATGACGACTACCTAGTACCACTCGCAACAACAGAAGCCGCGCTCGTTGCCTCTTATAACCGCGGCGCGAACTTGATTACCGCAGCTGGTGGCGCAAGTA
Organism: Vibrio sp. B1ASS3; assembly: GCF_905175355.1. Taxonomy (NCBI): domain Bacteria; kingdom Pseudomonadati; phylum Pseudomonadota; class Gammaproteobacteria; order Vibrionales; family Vibrionaceae; genus Vibrio; species Vibrio sp. B1ASS3. Next base: position 1,026,689 of record NZ_HG992743.1, on the reverse strand, counting down.
CGCTTTTGATCAGCGAAGGCGTGAGTCGTACTCCGGTGTTTGGTTTCCAATCACTTGCAGAAGCAGCGCAGTTCGTCAGTTGGGTGGTGACTCAATACGATATCTTCCGTAAAGAAGCGGAATCCACCACCACGCACGGCAAGCTGAAAGACATCAACGTTAACATCGAAGGCAATCATGTTTACTTAGTGTTTGAATACGTAACGGGCGACGCGTCTGGCCAGAACATGGTGACCATCGCGACACACAAAGTCTTCCATTACATTCTTGAACACAGTCCAGTCGCGCCGGCTGATGCTTACCTTGACGGCAACTTGTCTGGTGATAAAAAAGCCAACGCCCACACTTTACGATCTGTTCGCGGTAAAAAAGTCTCAGCTGAAGTGACGATTCCTGCAGCTTTGGTCGAGAAATACCTGCACACCACACCAGAGGCGATGGTGAAATTTGGCAAAATGAATACTGTTGGTGGATTGCTAAGTGGCACTATCGGTATTAATGCACACTACGCCAATGCCCTCACCGCTTTGTACATCGCCTGCGGACAAGATGCAGCGTGCGTTGCAGAATCTGCGGTTGGTATTACTAGAATGGATGTGGATTCTCACGGCAACCTGTATACCTCTGTAACTTTGCCAAACATCATGGTTGGCACCGTTGGTGGCGGTACTGGCCTACCAACTCAGAAAGCGTGTTTGGATATCCTTGGCTTGCACGGCAATGGCAAAGCAAAGGCGTTAGCAGAAGTCGCTGCAGGTTTATGCTTGGCAGGTGAGCTTTCCATTGTTGGTGCATTCTGTGCCGATCATTTTTCTAGAGCGCATCACAAGCTAGCGAGAAAATAAACCGTTCAGCCTAAACCGTTAAAAACCAAAAGCCGCGCACTCGTGTTAATACAATGAGTGAGCGGCTTTTTAGTTTAAGCTCTTGTGCTTATTTCGTTATCGATGCTGCAAGCAACTTGGCTATTTTACTCAGGTTGCGGTGGTATGTATAAATCCACAGTATCGACAAAATACGTACTCCACATTTCGTTCATACTTGTATCTGAGTACTCGTCAAAGATAATAACGGCAGCGCCATATTCACCTTTGAAGTAAGGCGCAATCAAACGGACAAAATCGTCTCCTTTGCTTAACCTTAAGTAACCTTCTGAGGTGATACTCCAATCCCAACCGAGGTTTTCAGTATTGCCATCGGCTTTCCAAGTCTCGCGATCGGCCATACCACCTTCATAGATATCCCAGAACCGAACTTCGACTCCGTTTCCTTTGCGTCTCGTCAGTCTTGAATCGACAACGTCATCCGCCGTTAATGGTTGAAGTCCACCACAGTTTGTCAGCTCTGTCGCCAACAACGCGGCATTGACTGATTCACCAGTCGCATTGACCTCGCAGTAATCGTAACCCTCACTGCGGCTCACGCCACGGATAGACTCACCAATGACTCGCAACCAGATCGCTTGTTCAGACAGTCCTTCTTCGAGCCAACCGTCGACGAGTTCGTCTAAGTCTTCAATATAAGGACCGACGTATTCAGGATAACCTGTGTAATTGTCGTTGATCAGAGTACTGTATTTTTGTCCACCATCATTAAAGGTGTAGTCATACCCTTCAATTGCAAAGTGTTGCCATTCAACATGAGTACGAATATCTGTCTCTGACCAATAGGTTTTCACTTCGTCCCAACGGTTGAACATCATACCATCGCCATTCTCATCAACTTTCTTGACCGCGTTAGCTTCATCGAGAATATATTTGCCACCAACACTCGTTTCGATTTTCTGACCGTCGTCGTTGGCACCCTTGGTATAGGTATATTCTTCCCAATAATTGACTTGGTATTCGAAGCTAACTGAACCATCCCAGTTCCAAACCGGGCCTGCTTTCGTGTATGACTCGGAGCCATCGGCATTGTTCATACTTGTTGTCGTTTCATTAACTGAACCGTCTGCATCCCAGTCATGCATGATGACTTCTTTGTTCCCACCATCCACATAGTCCCATCGCTCACGAACTTGCGCATAGGTGGCCGCTTCTAGCGGAACTGCAGCGTCTAGGTCGTACTCTTTAAATTCACGAGATTCGTAATCATAATCCGCCGTTGTTTCTTCTACCTCAACCATGGTTTGAAGTAAGTCCACACCAGACATATCGCCGGCCATGACCGCTTCTGCAAACAAATCCACCGTGCTGTAACTTAACTCACGTTCTGAATCATCCGTAGTGACGCTGTCACCACCAGAATCGGCAGGATTGGATTCATCAACGTAACGGGTAAATTCCCACTGACCGCGAGTCTCCCCCTCATCTGCGACACCGACATCATATACATGGCTGGTAAAATCAAACTCGCCATCGAAGTTCAAGTCTGCTTTAAACGTAATCTTGGCCGTGAAGGTACCGTCATCGAGGTTCTGCACCGCTTCCTCTGTAAATGTACTGAACACCGTTTTTACGCCGGCTCGTTCATAATACTCTGTAGCCGTGGCTTGATAGGTCAATGTGTTCGCGGTTTCATCGACGATCTCCGTTTCACTGCCTTCGACCGTGAAGTCTAATGAGATATCCATGTTGTCCGGCGTACCGTAGTAACTGTCTGTATACGAGTAATGGGTCACCTTACCGTCGGGGTATTCATCTTCTAGCTCTTCGGCAACTCGCTCATCCGATACGCGCTCGTCGACTTTACTTTCAGCTAGTTCGAGAATTTCGCCTGTGTCGCCTTCAGCGATAAAATCACCCATCAAACGGTCTTTAAGTTCTTCATCGGTCAAGGTGCTATCTTCGAGCTCTTCTTTTAACTCGTCGACTGCATCGTCAATTGCTTGGTTCACCAGGCTCCCAAGCGAAACAAGCAGCGCTGCTATTTCCTCATCACTCAACTCATCGAGGTTTTGATCTTCCAGAACGGCGCTTACTCGAGATGTCAGCTCTTCATGAACTTGGGTAGTAAAAGGGTTGATGACCTGACCATCGAGTTCACCGTCTTCAAGATCATCAAAGTCGGCTTGTGTTAAAGGTGGCATCCCAAGAACAATGGCGTGCCCATCTTCAGCATCTTCAAAGACTTTCTCTGCTTCATTGGCAGCGATTTTCTGCTCTAACTCTTCCATCGTAGTTGGGGGTTCAGTCCCGACATCGACAGAGTCGTTCGTTAACTGAGCCAAAATCGGCACACCCACTAAGGCGTCCTTTTGTGCTTCTGAAATTTGAAATGAATATGTACCATCAAGACCAGTGTTTGCCTGAGGTTCATCGGCATCTGGCTCACCATCTCTATCGATGTCCATCCAGACTAAGGCGTTATAGATGTACCCATCCACGACGGTACCATTAAGTGTGTACGTTTGACTGGCGCTCTCATCATTGTCATCACTGCCACACGCAGCGACCGTAGATGCAATAACAACAGCGAGCATAGTTTTGCGAGCTTCCATGTGTGCTCTCCTATCCAACATTTATGGTGCAGCTATTACCTCTCCTCTTTACTAGCTGCGGATTGAACCGTGTCGAACTTATCGACCCGGTAAATGTTAGTTACTGATCGCATTTGTTTGTGTAATTTATGTACAATCGTGAGCTCATTCACGCTTTATGCAACTTAATTAATAAATCGATCAGTAAAGTAAACACTCTGGCATGTTTTTTTTATCTATTTTCTTTAAAGGCTCAATTCAACCAAACTAAGTGATATATCAACAAGCCAACCATTGAGTGTTCGAATGATAAAAACAGGCAAAACATGAAAGCTTGCTTAAAAATTTCATAATTAATTTGAAGTTTAACAAGGCAGTTTTGGCGCTTATCTATCAGATATTTATCAAACCAAACGTGAGCCTACATTTTTGAATCCAGATTATTTTCTGAGAAATCATACTTTGTTAGTGAATTTTCCCGTCTATACTCCGCTCTGCAGCTGCTTGATTTCGTTACTTTATTTTACAGCTCACTATGAGCTTCATTTTACTCCCGTTAAATGGATTTAAGTCGTTCCTTTGGGTAAGCGAGTTAACTATGAGACGTCAGAAACAGAATGAGATTTCTTGTTGGGTGCTAGGTTTTGTTGCCATGCTGTTGTTTTTTGTAGGACCAGTATCGGCGGACGAAGACGATCCAGATCTACCAACTGCACGCTTTCTATATCAAACCACATTTGGTCCCACTCCTGCTTTGATCGACCAAATAAACCAAACCAATTACGAGGAATGGATTACAGAACAAATACTTCTCCCTCCTACTTATCACAGTGATCTTTACTTCACGTCTTTTAGTAAAGGGGCACAAGCAAACCGAGAAAACGCTTGGTATCAAATAGTCCTCACTTCCGAAGATCAACTCAGACAAAGAATGGCCTTTGCTCTTAGCCAAGTTCTTGTTGTATCCCGATATGGCGGCCTACTCGGTAGCAAGCCGGAAAGTCTGGTCAATTATTATGACTTACTGGTCGAAAATGCCTTTGGCAACTATCGTGACTTGTTGCTAAAAACCGCTATGCACCCTGCCATGGGAAACTATTTGTCGATGATGGGAAGCGCAAAAGCAAACGCGGCGACAGGCGCACTTCCAGATGAAAACTTTGCTCGTGAATTGATGCAACTGTTCACCATCGGTTTGTATCAATTGAACTTAGACGGCAGCGTCAAATACGATTTAGAAACTGGGCATGCGCTCGCGACCTACACGCAAACAGACATACAAGAACTCGCACGCGCGCTGACGGGTTGGAACAAGTCAGACACCGCGTTTGTTAAGCCTATGCGCGTGATTAAAAACCGCCACGACACTGGTGAAAAACACGTACTCGGAAGCAAGATACCTGCGGGACTGACCGCCGAAGAGGAACTGGAACGTGTCATTGATATTTTGATGAGTCACGACAATATCGGGCCGTTTGTCTCTAAACTGCTCATCCAACGCTTTGTGACCTCTAATCCAACACCTGAATACATTGCAAGAGTCGCAACCGTGTTCAATAACAATGGCAATGATGTGAAGGGTGATTTGAATGCTGTCATTCGAGCGATCTTACTTGATGACGAGGCTCGCGGAAAAAAATCCATTCGCCCAATAAAAGTAAAAGAGCCAATCTTGGTGCTCACCAATTTCCATCGCGCGGCGGGCTTTACACTCGACGCTGCACGATACGATGGCGCGGTATCCTTGATGAACATCGCCAATCAAGGACCATTAAGGTCACCCTCTGTGTTTAACTTCTATTCACCCGATTATCAGCCTTCAGCCGACTTTGTGTTTACCGGAATGGTTTCGCCTGAGTACGAACTATTGGATTGGTCGGTATATACAGAGTTGGTTAACTTCATGCTTTACAGCGTCCGTAAAGGTTCTAGCTCTACTTACTCATTGGATATGACTGAGTTGTACGAGTTGCTTGATGATCATGAGGCATTGGTTGAGGCCATCGATGTGCGTTTCTTTGCGGGCACGGCTTCTCCGCAGCTAAAACAAATCATGCACAACGCACTCAACAAATACAAAACCAATTATGTTCCCACCACCAAACTTGCCTTAGTGATTTTCACCGCGATTTCTGGCAGCGAATTCTACATTCAAAATTAGGAGCGACTTATGAAACTTTCACGACGCAATTTTATGAAAAGTACGGCTTCTTTGGGTGCTATGGCTTCCGTGGGTTTACCAGGTTATGCAATGGCTTCACAAACCAATGATTTTCGTGCGCTTATCTGTGTGTATTTGTCTGGCGGTAATGATGCTATTAATACTTTCCTACCCTTATCCGACTTCCATTACGACCAATACGCCAATGTGAGAGGCAAACTCTCTGTTGCCAAAAACAGCATTATACCTATTGGGTTAAATGCCACAGACAACCAAGGCAATACGGTACCCTTGGGTATGCATCCAAAGTTAGCGCGACTGTCTGAAATGTTCGATAACGGTGATGCCACTGTCGTTCTTAACAGTGGTGTCCTTGAGCAACCCATGACGAAACAGATGATTGAATCTGGTGAGGTTACTTTGCCTGATCAGCTTTTTTCTCACAACTCGCAAAGCAACACCTTAATGCGAGGCGGCATGAACACTTTCACAAACCTAGGCTGGGCAGGAAGAATGCTTGATGTCATGAGCTCACACTCAGAGATTACGCCGCTGTACAGTGTTCATGGTGATTCCTTGTGGTTACGTTCACTTGAACACCGACAAACCGTGCTTAAGAAAGACCGAGCTGTTCAGCTGAGCGCGATTGGCAACCCACTTTACAAAGAGGTCTATGACCAACTCTTGGCGACTTCTCCTAATAATCCATTCAGTGGCCACTTTAATCTGATGGTTGATGAGTCTATGACCATGAGCGGCGTATTAGCAGAGCAACTGCACAATGTAGAAGATGCACCGCTGTTTTCCTCTACCACGCTCGGGAAGCAAATGCAGACGGTCTACAAATTGATTGCGAGCCAAAGCCACTTGAATCAACAGCAACAAGTGTTCTTCGTTAAACATACTGGTTATGACGTTCATGATTCGCAACTGTCGAAACACCCTGCATTATTAGGAGACTTGGCGACAAACCTGTTTGCCATGTATCGAGCAATCGATGCACTTGGAATGCGTGACAATGTCACTACATTTACCATGTCTGACTTTGGCCGCCGCATGACAAACAACGGTAACGGTACAGACCACGGTTGGGGCGGACATCAGTTTATTATGGGTGGCGCGGTTAACGGGTCGAAGCCAATTGGAACATGGCCTGAATTGGTATTGGATGGCGAAGATGATTACTCGAAAGGACGTTTGATTCCGAAAATCGGTACTGATCAAGTGGGTGCAACGCTAGCTCAATGGATGGGCATTACCGATGGCGCAGCGTTGGATTACGTGTTCCCTAACATTCGAAACTTCTCTTCATCAAATCTCGGCTTTATGTCGTAACGCCTTAACGCGTGCGAGATAAGCACAAAAAAGGGAGCACTGTGCTCCCTTTCGCTTATTATTTGTTTTGACCAGTTAGCCGCTAGCGCTAGTTATGCGTCTTCACCACGTGGGCGTTCATTACAAAGCTTAATAGCACGCTCTAGTAGCTCAAGTGCAGACTTGTCACTCTCAGGTAACGCAGCATCGCTTTCAGCAATAGGCGTTACGCGGTCACCCCACTTCAACACAGCTGCACCCCATGTTAGGCCAGCACCGAACGCTGCTAATAACATGTTGTCGCCTGGCTTAACACGACCTTGTTCTAGCGCTTCACACAATGCGATTGGCACCGTCGCTGCCGAAGTGTTGCCGTAGTTTTGGATGTTCACAAACGCTTTTTCTTGTGGGATACCAGAAAGGTCACACAGTGTTTGGATGATACGAATGTTTGCTTGGTGCGGGATTACCACGTCGATTTGATCTGTGGTTAGTTCTGAAGCTTTCAGAACCGTTTTCGCCGCTAGACCCATGCCTTTTACGGCGCGTTTGAAGATCTCTTGACCTACAAAGTTGAAGTCCCAGTAACCGTTGTCTTCCGCAAAGCGATCCATGCATGTACCAAACTTAGGTACGGATAGGATGTCGCGCCCTTTTGCATCACAACCAATTTGCGATTGCAGTAGACCAGTTTCTTGTTCTGTACGAGTCAGAACAACGGCCCCTGCACCATCGCCGAACAGTACAGCAGTATCGCGCATTGCCCAGTCGATGTAGAAAGAAAGACGCTCAGCACCAATAATGATTGCGTTTCTGTAGTTGCCCGATTGAATCAAACGTGTGCCTGTTTCTAGGCCGTATACGAAGCCAGTACATGCCGCGTTTAAATCGAATGCAGCAGCAGAGCGAATACCAAGGTTTTGCTGAACCTTAGAAGCAATGTTTGGAATAAGAGAATCAGGAGAGCATGTCGCAACAATGATTAGGTCGATGTCACTCGCTTCTACACCTGCACGAGCCATCGCGTGTTGCGCGGCTACCGTTGCCATGTCAGACGTGTTTACGTGGCTGATGCGACGGTTTTCAATACCAGTACGGGTGCGAATCCATTCATCTGAAGTTTCAAGGAAAGTGCTAAGGTCATCGTTAGAGAGCGTGGCTGGTGGAAGACATTTTCCCCAACCGGTAATTTCAGCGTAGTAATTTGTCATCGCAGACCTATTTATTGTTGTATTTTAATGAAATTTCTTAGAACCTGTTCGGGTCCAAATACAGACTTGCCGTCTTATAATTCGGCAGGCTAAAAAATAAGTATACAAATTATGAGGCTGACTGGTAAGTCATGTTTTCATCAAGTTGTCATAAAGGAAGAAGTCATGTCATCGTTTAAAACTCGTTGCCCGTCTTGTGGCGGTTTAAATCGTGTCCCTAATGAGCGAGTTGCAGAAGCTGCAAGTTGCGGTAAATGCAAAAACGCCCTGTTTGATGGTGCACCGATAGAAGGTACTGTCGATAACTTCTCGGCGCTGCTAGAAAGTAACACGCCAGTTGTGGTGGATTTTGGCACCATGGTGCAATCCATGTGTTGGTTTTGCGCCGGTTTTCTCGGATGTGGCACAAGAACAGACCGGAAACGCTCGTTTTGTCAAGATTGATACCGAAGCGCAACAGCAGCTTGCCGCTCAATTTGGTATTCGTAGCATCCCAACCATTATGGTTTTCAAGAATGGCCAGCGCGTGGATATGATCAACGGCGCCCTACCGAAGACTCAATTCGATCAGTGGTTAAATCAAGCACTTAGCAAATAATCCCTTCCGCCAGCCTCGCTTACAGGCTGGCGTTTTTATGCAGCATTTCCCCATAGAATTTCGATAAATTTCTTTTGTCGAAACGACTCAAATATATCGTTTTACTTGCCTATTAATTAGCCTCATATTCGCGCCGAATAACCCCTGATTTTTACTTAACTTATAGGCGCAAAACATTGGAAAACACAGCCATTCCTGCAGCATCACCACGAGTCACAGTTCCTGTCGTAGCACTGTCTCTTTATGCAGTGGCGTCAGGCTATTTGATGAGCTTGATCCCTCTTATGCTTGGTGAATACAACATCTCTGCTGATTACGCGAGTTGGTTGGCGAGTGTGTTCTATGGCGGTCTATTGATCGGCGCAATGTTCTTTGAACGTATCGTTCGCAGCGTTGGTCACCGTAAAGCGTTTGTAGGTAGCTTAGCTGCATTCTCACTAACGATCATCGTACTGCCTATTATCCCCAACGGCATGGTATGGCTTGTCGCACGTTTTATCGCAGGTATTGCGGTCGCTGGCGTATTTGTCATTGTTGAATCATGGCTAATGTCTGGTGATGAAGCATCACGCGCTAAACGCTTGAGCCTGTACATGCTGTCACTATACGGTGGTTCTGCACTGGGCCAGTTTGGTATCGGTATCCTTGGTGTGAGCGGCGGTGTTCCTTTTATTGCCATCACAACACTGATCTTAATGGCGATGCTAGTGCTACTGTTCATCGATTGTGAACAACCAAACAGCCATGAATCGACTGCACTGTCGTTTAAACAGATTTCTAAACTAAGCCACGCTGCGATCATTGGTTGTGTAGTGTCTGGTCTTACTTTAGGTGCGATTTACGGTTTGATGCCTGTTGAGCTTGCAAACCGCAAAATCAGCCACCAAGACATTGGCACTCTAATGGCGCTAGTGATCCTAGGCGGCATGCTGGTTCAACCAATGGTGACAACCTTAAACAAGTACATGGCGCGTACAGTGCTAATGGCGTTCTTCTGTATCCTTGGTATTTTCTCTATCGGTCTGACCTTCGTTTCTTCGTCAGCGGTAGTATTGGCAGCGGCACTGTTCCTATTGGGCATGGCAACATTCGCACTATACCCAATTGCGATTAATCTGGGTTGTGAAGGTTTGGACGAGCGTTTCATCGTGTCTGCAACACAAGTCATGCTGTTCAGCTACAGCGTTGGCTCGGTAGCAGGTCCAGTGGTTGCTGATAAGTTCATGGGTCAAATGCACGGCTTGTTGGGCTACTTGTTCGCAGCATTACTTGCAACTTGCATCTACATGCTAATCGCAGCAACCAAGTCAAAACATCAAATGGCAGCGGGTTTGTAATTCAAGCCTTTCCAAAAAGACAAACAAAAACGAGGGTCAATGCCCTCGTTTTTTTGTTTCTGAATTCTCTACTTTCTCGATCATTAGGTGATCATTAGAAATCAAAACGACTCATTGGTTTTGATTCACCAATAACCTCTTGCGATAACGCGTTGGTGATGTGCCGTAGAACTTTTTAAATCGATGAGTGAAGTTGTAAGGATCGCGATAGCCCAAACGGTTCGCAATCATAGCGACTGACCAAGCTGGATACTGCAACAAGTCGGCGGCTTTGTGCATACGAAGCTCAATTAACTTGCTTCGCGGACTCATATTGAAAAGCTGTTTAGATAAACGGTTGAACTGCTCTTCACTGATAAAACACTGCTTGGCCATTTCGGCAATGGTCCACGGTAAGTGTAACTGACCTTCTACTTCGTTAAAGAGTGTTTGAACGCGCGATAGCGATGTACTGATTGGGGTTTCAACACTTTTTACCAATCGCTGCACTTCACTGATCAACAACTGACGAAACCCCGTTCGACCCCCAATTTCGTTATAGAGTAAGGTCATCAATGACCATACCTGCTCAGAGCCCCGAAACGGCACCACAGTTTGCCCCAAGTCAGAAAGGTGCTGCCAAGCCTCGGTATTTTGTGGCAGAAGCCAAACCATCTTCCAGAGTCCTTTACTTGGATTCATTTCAAATCGAAAACACGTATCCACGGGCAAAATAGTCAGCGTATAAGGCTCAATTTCTTTAACGAAATCCGGTGTAATCAAAACACCGCCACCTTCAATGGTAAACAGCAAGGTATGAACGCCCACTTTGTCTCGCTCGACATGGTAACCATCGCGCAGTTCAGCCAGCCCCGCCATAAAGATATCAGCTCGTTTCCATTCGGGGATTTCAGTTAGAGTCAGGAATCGTTCTTTACATGCGGGTGCTAAATGCACATCGTCGTGCCACTCTGTTTTGATGGCAAATTGTTCGATGACGGATTCGCACAGGTTTTGTGGTTTTTCGCACATGTATTTCTGTCCCTATTGGCTTTATATTCCTCACAAATTTCGAGGAGTAACTATGACGAACAACATTGGCATCAAAAACAGCGACAACTCTTTATCTAGCGGGCTACTGAAGCAGATCATCCGCTTGGGTTTCCCTGTCGCGATCCAGAGTGCGTTGGTGGCTATTCTCGCCTTGGCTGATGTTCTCATGGTTAGTGACTTTGGTAAAGAAGCAACCGCAGCTGTGGGAATTGCATCAAAATGGCATTTTGTCGCGATTATGATCATGGCAGGTTTGGCGTCCGCAAATGGTACGCTTGTGGCTCAATATTGGGGACGTGATGACGCAGTAAGCGCAAAAACTGTTACTGGTATAGCGATTCGATTTGGTTTAAAAGTCTTGATTCCTGTTACCCTGATAATCACTGTCGGTAGCGAACTTATCATGCGTCTACAAACCAACGATACGCAAGTCATCGAACTCGGCTCCACCTATCTTTGGTATGCGTTCCCTGTTCTGTTACTCACTCATATCATTATTGTTTTAGAAGCGAGCATGCGCTCTTCCGGTGACACCGTCACTCCTTTACTTATGGGCGCGGTGACGATTGTTCTTAATATCGCACTGAACTTCTGGCTGATCAAAGGTGGTTTCGGTGTACCAGCAATGGGCGTTGCGGGTGCGGCTCTAGCAACAACAATTTCTCGCCTGTTCCAAGTGCTGGCAATGGTTGGCTACATGCGTTGGCGTAAGCATTGGTTATTGGAAGTGAAAGAAGGTTCTGAGCGCCCTTCTTTGTGGCTTTCTTACCGCCGCTTAGCGCTTCCAATGACGTTAGGTGCGCTACTATGGGCTATTGGCACCATGGTGTATCAAATGATTTTTGGTCACATGGGCACGACAGAACTCGCGGTATTTAGCATGTTAGGCCCGTTTGAGTCGCTATGTTATTCCATCTTTTTTGGTATATCGGTCGCGTGTTCAGTGATGATTGGGCAGTCGTTAGGGCGTGATGCTTTTGAACAAGCTCAGCACATGGCAAGCTTCTTCATTAAAGCGGTATTTGTGTTTGGTATTTCTATTGGTGCGTTACTGCTACTAAACCGAGAGTTAATCATTGCTGCTTTGAACTTAGACAACCCTGAGCTTTACCCACTTGCAGCGCCTGCGGTCGTGATCTTATGCAGCGCAATTTGGCTTCGCATGCTTAATATGATCATCATCAACGGTATTATTCGTGCGGGTGGCGATAACGTCTTTTGCTTACGCATGGACTTTATCGCGATGTGGATGACGGGCCTACCTTTGTGTGCAATTGCTGCGTTTGTATTAGATTGGGAATTCAAATACGTTTATGCGCTTATGATCGCCGAAGAAGTCGTGAAATTGGCATTGTGTTACCGCAGATACACACAAAAGTATTGGATTAAGAACTTAACGGTCGTGACAACTTCTTAATTCTTATGTTGACTAGGATTTCTTAGCCTCGCGCTCTGCACTCATCCGTTTGTGGCGATTCGACGCATTGGCAGCGGGTTTTTCAGGCACCTCGCGCTTCTCATGCATCAAGTGTCGAATTGCCAAGATTGGATGCTTAAGCAACATTCTCGGCCCTGAATAACGCATCACTAAACGCATTTGTTCCTTGGGCTCTGGCTTGTAACAGTGAATCGGACATTTGTTGCAAGTCGGCTTGTCTTCTCCGTAAGGACAACGATCAAGCCGTACTTCCGCATATTCTAATAATTCGCGACATTCCGCGCACAACTCACCTTTGGTGCCGTGGTGGTCTTTACAGTAAACCTCCACCATCGCTTTAACGGTTTTAAATTCTGTGGCGAGTTTGCCTAATAAAATATCGCTCATTCTTTCCTCAATCTAAAGCAGTTTTGGCTCAGAGACCTTAACAATAAGGCACTAACCAAAAAGCTTTAGTTACCGCTTATCTGGTCACAACTTCATGGTATAGAGTTGCAATGTACGGCTATTATCGTAAGTCTGCTCGACACGTTCAAACTGAAAACCCAATTTTTCTAGCAAACTTATACTACGATTATTGTCATTATTGGTGATGGCGACCAAGTTTTCTATGTTCATCTCGTCCCGAGCAAAATCGACCACGACACTCGCTGCTTCTTTTGCGTAACCTTTGCCATAAGCGCTAGGTAGATAACCGTAACCAATATCAAACGCCGTTAATGTGTCGCGTTTGACCAAACCACAAATACCTATAGGTTGTTTATCATGATTGGTTTCTACCACCAGCAAACTGACGCCCTTGAGTTCTTGCATCCTTAACATGTTGTCTTGAATGTAGCGTTTTGCTTCTTCCAAGGTGCGAATTTGCTTGTCACCGACGAAGCGATAAAAGTCAGGCTGATTGTAGAGTTCTAAAATAAACGGCGCATCTTCTACACTAACAAGACGAAGTGTCAGGCGTTCTGTAATAAGTGTTTTCATAAGGGATCCATTAGGCTTGTAACTTGGTGGAAAAATCACTATCCTGCCCCGCTAAATTAAAGGACCAACACCATGAACCGCAAGAAGAAAATCAATTCGATCTTAAAAGCGAAGTTGAAAAAACAAAATGCAAAGCTTCATAAGAGCAACAAGCCTCGCTATATCTCAAAAGCAGAGCGCGCGAAGATGGAAGCTGAAGAAAAAGCAGCTGAGCAAACTTCGCAAGTGAGTGAAGAAGCTCAAACAACTGACGAAGCATAAAAGAAAAGCCGCATAACGCGGCTTTTTTATTTTAACCAAGGTTAACTCGGCATTGAGTCACCTGAAAATCTAACACCTATCGTTTAAATTATCATCTAGGCCAAAAAGCGCTCAAAACCACTGAAAATCCTGGCACCAAAATGGACCGCTGTAACCTTAGCTGACGACGATTCAAACATTCCTTCAACACCCTTTCAAACCACTATTAACACTGACACGGCTCAGCGTGAGTTATTCCCAATTATTGGACATTGCTGTTTCTTATAAAACGGAATGTGAACAAGGCTAAGTATTTTTCCCTTCAATATCGAAACAATAGAAGTCCCTGTTTCTAATAAGGAAATTAAACATGTTGTATCTTGAGTTTCTGTTTTTGCTCGTGATGCTGTATATCGGCTCACGGTATGGCGGCATTGGTCTTGGTGTCGTTTCTGGTATTGGTTTAGTCATTGAGGTTTTCATTTTCAAGATGCCTCCAACGTCTCCGCCAGTGACGGTAATGCTGATCATCCTCGCGGTGGTCACTTGTGCCTCCATTCTTGAAGCCGCAGGTGGCTTAAAATACATGTTGCAGGTGGCAGAACGCGTACTACGTAAGAACCCTAAACGTGTGACTCTTATTGCGCCGTTCGTGACTTACTTTATGACTTTCCTACTTGGTACTGGTCACGCGGTTTACTCCATCATGCCAATCATTGGCGACGTTGCGCTGAAAAACGGCATTCGTCCCGAGCGCCCAATGGCTGCAGCATCGGTTGCCTCTCAAATCGCCATCACAGCATCCCCGATTTCGGCGGCAGTGGTTTACTACCTAGCGCAGCTTTCTGACATTCAACACGAAATTACCTTGCTATCGATTCTTCTTGTCACAGTGCCTGCGACCTTGTTCGGTACATTACTGATGTCTCTTTACAGCTTGAAACGCGGCAAAGAGCTTGAAGACGATGAAGAGTATCAAGAGCGTCTGAAAGATCCGGTTTGGCGCGACAAGATCTTAAACACAACGGCAACCTCTTTGGATGAAGTACTGCCGTCTAGTGCTCGTAACTCTGTTCTGCTGTTCATCCTATCGATTCTTGTGATTGTCGTTATTGCGATGTGGCCAGAGGTTCGTACTATCGTTGAAGGTGCAAAACCAATCAGTATGGCGGTTGTGATTCAAATGATGATGCTCTGCTTCGGCGGTATCATTTTGCTAGCGACTAAGACTGATCCTCGAGACGTACCAAATGGCGTGGTGTTCAAGTCAGGTATGGTGGCAGCGATTGCAATCTTCGGTATTGCATGGATGTCAGATACTTACTTCCAATACGCAATGCCTCAGTTTAAGTCAGGCATCGTAGAGATGGTAACCAACTACCCTTGGACATTCGCACTAGCACTATTCATTGTGTCTGTTGTGGTGAACTCTCAAGCAGCGACAGCTCGCATGATGTTACCGGTCGGTTTAGGTCTAGGTTTAGAGCCAGCACTGCTTATCGGTTTAATGCCAGCGGTTTACGGCTACTTCTTTATTCCAAACTACCCTTCAGATATCGCGACTGTGAACTTCGATACCTCAGGTACGACTAAGATTGGCAAGTGGTACTTCAACCACTCATTCATGTCTGTGGGTTTAATCGGCGTGATTGGTGCGTGTTGTTTGGGTTACTTGCTAGGGCAAATGATCATTCCGTCATAACCTATTCATTAGACAGAATATGGGGCGAGTCATTGTACGTTTGCGTACAGCCTGAAGTGACTCGCCCTTTCTTTTTTCTCGAAGCTATACCGTGAGGAGAGATTAAAGAAGAAAGTCCTCATCGACAGCAACAAAGTTGTCCGCGCAATCAATCAAGGTTTGGGAAGTTAACTTTGGTACCCCATACACAGTGACTTTCTTGTTGAAGCGTTGCTGAATGCGTTCCACCAGCAGACTGAAATCACCATCGCCTGATACCAGTATCACTTCATCCACTTCAGGGGCAATTTCAATCGCATCTAGCGTGATACCCACATCCCAGTCACCTTTCGCACTGCCGTCACGGCGTTGAATGTAAGGTTTAAGCATCACCTCAAAGCCAACACCACGCAAAATATGGTGGAACTGGCGCTGCTTAGGATCGTTACTCGCAATTGCATAAGCTCGTGCACTCACCACTTCTTTCCCTTGTGTCGCGACATACCAAAACTGGTTGTAATCAAAATTGCTGCGGTACGCTTCACGACAGGTGTAATAGACGTTTTGTACGTCGACTAAGATTGCGATCTTTTGTTTGCTTTCAGAATTCATCTATTTAATACGCTTTATTTGTTTGCCGCATACCCTATGCCACTTTGCACCAAAGCACAATGAGCTAATTCCACTAAACTTACCGTATAACTTGGTATTCGCGTTACTAGGAGTGAAGCCATGAGTAAGACAATCATTGCCCTGTTGCTTTCATGCCTCATATCGAGCCCGGTATTTGGTTATCCAGCGCATGCCCAATACTGGCCGCATCGTAGCGTGTTGTATTTTGCACCTGCGAATGACGACCACGTAAAACAGTTTTTGCTCGAAGCCTTGATGAATGAATGTGAATTGGAAGACCGCGACGTGATCACTTTAGTGATTGCAGAGGACGGTTTTACTGAACCTTCATGGTTAAAAGAAGAGTTCGATTTGAAAATGCTGGCCGCTCTCTACGAAGTCAAAGCAGGTCAACACACTGCGATTCTTTTGGGTAAAGATGGCGAAGAGAAGCACCGCTGGGGAGCGAAGACCGATTGGCAATTTATCAACAACCTTATCGATGAAATGCCAATGCGGAAAAGAGAGATGCAACAGAAACGCAGTCCTTGCGCGATCTAGTGCTTAAGAATAAGTCTTCGGTTACTTGCCGAACCAATCCAATTTGTTGTGCAGCTGAGTAACGCTACCAACCACAATCAATGCTGGGCTCACTGCTTGCTCTGCCATGCTAGAAAGTTCGTTCAACTTACCTTGGGACACTCGTTGTTCTGGGCGCGTGCCATTCTCAATGATTGCGCATGACATTTCTGGGTCTAATCCATGTGTGATCAGCTTGTCCATAATATGACCGCTTTGCTTCAAACCCATATAAAAAACGAGCGTGTTGTTTGACTGCGCTAGCGAGTGCCATTCAATCTCACGACCATCTTTTTGTACATGACCAGTGATAAATTGAACGCTTTGCGCATGGTCGCGGTGTGTTAATGGAATACCGGCGTAAGCCGTTGCACCCGCTGCCGCTGTGATACCTGGAACTACTTCGTATTTGATGCCAAATTCCGCTAATTCTTCTAGCTCTTCACCACCACGGCCAAAGATAAATGAATCGCCGCCCTTCAGACGTACAACACGCTTACCCTCTTGCGCTTTTTGCACCAAGATTTGATTGATTTGATCTTGAGGCACACAGTGAAAGTCCAATTTTTTGCCTACGTAGATCATCTCTGCTGATGCATGAGCCAATTCAAGAATGTCTTTCGACACCAATCGGTCGTACACCACAACTTCAGCTGCTTGAATGGCTTTTAAGCCTTTTACGGTGAGCAAATCAGGATCACCGGGACCTGCACCAACAAGAGAAACAAAGCCGCTGTTTAAAGATGAGTGAGCAGTAGTCATATCAACGCCTATCGAAAAATTTAGATATAAAGAGTAACACTCGAGTTATGCACTTAGGGCTAAAACCACTCTAAGGAGTTATTACTTTTTATAGCTAAACCAATAAAATATATCGCGAAAGTGAAAGTTAAAAATTGAAATCCAAGTTAGAGAATAGTCCCGCCCATCCAGAAGCGGGACCATATTAAGCGAATTACCCGTTAATGGTTATTTAGCCATTGCAGGTTGTGCTTTTACTTCTTCTTCAGCGTTGATAGAAGGCGCAGTTTTTGCGTGAGTTAGGTACAGTGGAATACAAGTCATTACTAGACCACCAACAATGTTACCTAGGATGGTTGGGATAAGGTTGAAGTTCAACCAAGTCGCGATACCAAAATCAGCACCTAGAATCATACCTAATGGGAATAGGAACATGTTTACTACCGTGTGCTCAAATACTAGAGCGAAGAAGATGAAGATTGGGAACCACATCATTGCTACGCGACCAGACACTGAACGTGCAGTCATGTTGCCGATAACGCCTAGACACACCATTAAGTTACAGAAGATGCCGCGTACGAAACATGTAATCCATCCGTCCATACCCATGTTTTCAAAACCAAGGCTACGTGCGGTAGAAACAGCGATGAATTTCTTCGCTACTGCGTTCAGTTCTAGAGAGAAGTTACCTGTTAGTGAGATAGCCACAAGGTAAGCAACGATTAGAGAACCGATAAGGTTACCCAAGCCTACAAGACCCCAACAACGGAAGATACGACCCCAAGTGATACCAGGACGGTTTGCAAACTTAGCCAGAGGCGCTAGACCAAAAACACCGGTTACTAGGTCGTAACCCATCACACTTAGAATCACGAAACCAACTGGGAAAACAAGTGCACCCACGATGCCAATACCGGTTTGAACCATAGTGGTAATAGCAACAACAACCGCTAGCGATAGGATGATACCCGCCATAGTACCGCGAAGTAACAAATCGCGAGTGCTAGTGTTGGTTTTCGCTTCACCCACGTTGATCATGGTTTGAACGAATTCTGCAGGCTTATAATCAGTAGACATGAATGTGTCCTTATTCAAAAGTGAAAGTTAAAAATTAAAGATTGAATAGAGAAAGGCTTGCCGCTGAGTAACACCTAGCTTCCCTGTCCCCGCAGATGAACCACGGAAAGCCTTTACCTATTAAATCTAGATTTCGGTTCATTCCCTCCCCCTTAGAGGAGGGAATGGAAACCAAGCTTATGCAGAAATTTCTACTTCGCCGTTGGTTACGCGCGTTTTGTACGCTTTCACGCTAAAACGCTCGTCTTCCATGCACGCACCTGTTGTCAGGTTAAAGCGCTGCTTCTTAAGTGGGCTTGCCACCCAAAGCTCGCCTTGGTGCTCACAAATCAAACCGCGAGAAAGTACGTTTGATTGGAAGAACGGGTCTGTGTTGCTGATCGCCAGCACCTCTTCTGCTTGTGTTGGGCGGAATACTGCAACTTGCTGACCATCAACCAGTGCACAAACACCCGTGCCCGGTACGATGTCGCTGATTTGGCAAATCTTTTCAAATGACATAATCAACCTTCCCTTATGCTTCAGTGATTGCTACGTGTAGGATGTCGCCTTTCGCTTCAGGGTGTTTTTCCGTGAAGGTTGCTGGGCGGTGCTGTTCACGCTCTTGTACAAACACGACGTTTTCATCGCGCTTGTCAGAGTTGATGAAGTGCGCGAAGCGAGTCAGTTGTGATTCGTCGTTGATGGTCGCAGTCCACTCACACTCGTACTCGTCTACAAGCTTCGCTACGTCTGCTTCTAGTTGAGCGTTGATGCCAAGTTTGTCGTTAACAATCACTTCGCGTAGGTAGTCAACGCCACCTTCCATGTTTTCCATCCAAACTGATGTGCGTTGTAGTGGCGCAGCAGTACGGATGTAGAACATCATGAAGCGGTCGATGTACTTGATTAGCGTTTCTTTATCTAGATCGCTTGCTAGTAGGTCTGCGTGACGAGGCTTCATACCACCGTTACCACATACGTACATGTTCCAGCCTGCGTCAGTTGCGATGATGCCTAAGTCTTTACCTTGTGCTTCCGCACACTCACGAGTACAGCCAGAAACACCGAACTTCATCTTATGAGGAGTACGGATGCCTTTGTAACGGTTCTCGATGTAAGAACCTAGACCAACAGAGTCTTGAACGCCATAACGACACCATGTTGAGCCAACACATGTCTTCGCCATACGAAGTGCTTTTGCGTACGCTTGACCTGTTTCGAAACCAGCGTCGATAAGCTTGCGCCAGATCTCTGGAAGATCGTCTTTTTGAGCACCAAACAGACCAATACGTTGAGCGCCGGTGACTTTGGTGTATAGGTTGTATTCTGCAGCAACGTTCGCTAACGCACCCAGTGCTTGAGGTGTTACTTCACCACCCGCCATACGTGGGATAACAGAGTAAGTACCGTCTTTTTGGATGTTACCTAGGAAGTTATCGTTCGTGTCGTGCAGTTTAACCAGTTGTGGCTTAAGAATGTGCTCACCCCAGCAAGAAGCCAAGATAGAACCAGCCAATGGTTTACAAACTTCACAGCCGTAACCTTTACCGTATTTCTCTAGAAGCTCATCAAACGTTTTGATCTCTTCAATGCGGATTAGGTGGAACAACTCTTGGCGTGAGTATGCAAAGTGCTCACACACGTCGTTCTTCACTTCGATGCCAGATTTAGCAAGCTCAGCATTTAGAACAGACGTCACGAGCGGAATACAACCACCACAGCCTGTACCTGCGCCAGTCACTGCTTTGATGTCGCCCAATGTGTGGTGGCCATCAGCAACTGCTTGTGCGATCTTGCCTTTTGTCACGTCGAAACATGAACAGATCACTGCGCTTTCTGGTAGAGCGTCTGCACCTAGTGCTGGTTTCTCAGCGCCTGCGTGTGCAGGAAGGATCAATGCATCTGGGTGTTCTGGTAGGTCGATTTCGTTCAACATAAGTTGAAGCAGATCGCCGTAGTCAGACGTATCGCCAACCATAACCGCACCAAGCAGTTTCTTGTTGTCTTCAGAAACGATAAGACGTTTGTAAACTTCTTGTTCTTCGTTCTGGTAAACGTAACTCTTACAGCCTTCAGTACGACCGTTCGCGTCACCAATTGAACCTACTTTCACGCCCAACAGTTTCAGCTTCGCAGACATGTCAGCGCCTTCGAATTTGCTTTCTGTGTTACCTAGTAGGTGATCAACAGCAACTGTCGCCATCTTGTAGCCTGGAGCAACAAGGCCGTAGAACATTTCGTTCCAAGACGCACACTCACCGATAGCGTAGATGTTCTCATCAGAAGTCTGACAATGGTCGTTGATAGCAACACCGCCACGAGGTGCCACTTCTAGCTCCATTTGGCGTGCTAGTTTGTCTTGTGGACGAATACCTGCAGAGAATACGATGAAGTCTGTTTCTAGCTCTGAACCGTCAGCAAAACGCATAACATTGCGTGCGTTTGTGCCTTCTGCCGCAATCTCAAGCGTATTTTTGCTGGTGTGAACGTTCACGCCCATACGCTCGATCTTTTGACGAAGTTGGTTACCACCAGCAAGGTCAAGTTGCTCAGCCATTAGCTTTGGTGCGAACTCAACAACGTGCGTTTCTACTCCCAGAGCTTTCAATGCGCCTGCTGCTTCAAGACCTAGCAGACCACCACCGACAACAACGCCTGATTTGCTCTTCTTCGCACACGCTTCGATCGCTTTAAGATCTTCGATAGTACGGTAAACAAAACAGTCTTTGCTTTCGTGACCTTTGATAGGTGGAACAAATGGGAATGAGCCAGTAGCAAGAATCAGCTTGTCGTATTGAACTTCGCGACCAGTGCTTGAGTAAACAATGCGGTTTTCACGGTTGATGTTAATCGCGCGTTCGCCGATCAGCATGTTAATACCGTATTTCTCGTAGAAGCCTTCTTTCACTAAAGAAAGTTCATCTGCAGTATGGTGAGAAAAGTAAGAGGAAAGGTGCACACGGTCGTATGCGACACGAGGTTCTTCACAGAAAACCGTAATGTCCATATTAGACATATCAGCTTTCTCGACTAAGTCTTCAATGTAACGGTGGCCTACCATGCCGTTACCGATGACTACTAGCTTCAACTTGCTCATTGTACTTCCTAAGGGTTAGGTTCTTATCACTGAGCGCATTGTTAAATGTGAAAGAAAATTAATACATGATGTAAATCAATTACAGAATCAAACTACCCTAAAGGGGTAGGAGTAGTTTTTAATCAGTATTTAAACCTTTGCTTTCGTAATTCAAACAAAATTTCTGTAACCCAACTAATATCAACCCAATATAAATGTCATATTTCTTCATAACAAAGAAAAAGCAAACGACTAAACGCTTGCTTTTTAATCAGATTCAAGTGGGTTTCGTAGGTTTGTGTTAAATAATTCCGCGGGATGTCCCTACTCTACGACCTTCTTCCATTTCCCATTGAATGCCATATTTGTCTATCCAGTAGAAAAACGAGATCGGGAACCCGTCCAATTTTTCTGGGTGATAGTTATCTGAGTCATCAATCATGGTTACGCCCTCTTGCTCTTTCAAGTATCGGAACACCTCACTACAGTTTGAGACTTCGAGGGCAATATGACGTGGGCCACCTATATCGTAGGTTTTTGGTTGAGGTGGTATTTCGGTTGTCCCAACTGGCGTGTGATATTTCATCAATTCAAGATAGACTGATGCGTAAGGATGCTTTACAAATAACACATCAACAACGACATCTTGCCCACCTAACCCTGCATCTTGGTTAAACTCGGCCATACTCACACTGCGGTAATCCATCTTTTGACTTTGAGCATCGACTGCACGCTCAAATCCAAGCACGCGCTGATAGTAATCCGCTGCCAAATCAACATCATCAACAATGACATTGATGTGAGATAAGCCAAGCACGAAAGCACCAATGTCGCGTTCTGCAAGACGCTTGAGCATTTCCGGCTCCGCATCCGGTGACACTTCGACCACATATTCGAGCTCTCGCCCCTGCTCTATCGACTCGTTACAGATCAGATACGCTTTCTCTTTGTGTTTCTCTGTATCACTCACAGCGAGCTCTACCTTTGATTTCCAATGGCGGGAAATAAACCATTCAGGATTCACAACGTAAGCGGCAGCCACCATATCAAAAGGAATAAAGCCATCTTTCGCACCAAAGATCACCTCCCACTCAGCGCACCATGCAATGGAATGGGACTCTAAGAAATGGCTAAGACTGCTCCCGTGGCTCATTTTATGAAGCTCTTTAAAGTTAATCCAAACTTGCGCGCAAGCTTCAAATGGGACAAGTGTTACTGGGATATCGCTATCGAGCAGTACTTGAAAAGCCGCCTGATCAACTTCAAAGTTCAAATCTCGAAATGGTCTCGGTTGGCGTTTGCTGGCAACAAAGTGCTGCTCTGTAGTGCGTCTACCCGCTACGCACACTACTTTTTCAATATTCTTAGCTTGTTCTGGGAAATGACGAATGAGCAAAGCAATGTTGGTCAGTGCGCCAATTGCAAGAATGGTTAATGGTTCTTGTTCTAGTTGAGTGGCAAGATCGTTGACGGCCGGGGGAATATCTTTCGTAGAGTCTAAGTAAGTGGCACTCCCTTGCGACACTTCAAGGTAAGTCGGTCCAAACTTTTTAATGAAAGTTCTCGCAATACTTGTGGTCACTTCAATGTCATCACAATTGCCGAGTGTCGAGCTTACTCCGACGATATCGACTTCTTGGCTTCTTAGTAGTAAACCTAACGCGTATCCATCATCGACATCACAAAGTTTAAAGCCATCGTGATGTCCGATCGTGATATCTGTGTCGACCCAGACTCGTGTTTGTGGGTGACAGTTATGCTTATCCTCTCCGATGTTATGCATCGAGACTCCTTTCTCTTTTTTGGTCTTAAATGGCCGAACAGCCGAATTAAATGGAATGAAACTAAAATCTACAGGCTGATAGGCTCTGCCATAATGACAACGTTTCGGCCTTTATCTTTTGCTGTGTACAAGTTCTTATCTGCAACTTCAAAGGCTTGCTCTAGCGCTTTTTCACAGGCTTCTAAATCAAGGTGTGGCGTTACTTTTGTAAGTGGAACCGCACCCACTGAAATCGTCACAACTTCAGATGGCAGGTTTTTGATATGGGGGATGGCAAGTGTTTCGACTGCTCGTCTCAAGTGCTCAACTTTGGAGTTCAACACGTCTAAAGTGTTACCGTAGACAAGCAAAGCAAACTCCTCTCCGCCTAAGCGAAATGAAGGTTGATCTTTACCTAGCTGAGAACGAAAGACTTCAGCGACATCACACAAGGCGTTGTCCCCTTCAGTGTGTCCATAGGTATCGTTAAACTTTTTGAAGTTATCGATATCGCACAACACAAAGCAGGCATAATTCATATGGCTAAGGGTTTCATTCACGAATACTGGGGCACTGCGCTTGTACAAATAACGTGAGCCAATCCCTGTTAAGGTATCCGTATCCGTTTGCTGGCGAAGTACCCTCAATTGGTTTTTGATTTTGGTAATTAAACTTGAATAGGAACGTGCGAGTTCACCAATTTCATCTGAACGTGTGATTTCTGGGATATGTGATTGGTCAATCTTTTCGATGTCTTTCTTCATTGATTGAGAAAGACGCTTAAGCGGACTCACTATCCATATTGTGACCATATAAATCAACACCATAGAAATCAGTGTCGCCGTTAACGCCTCACTAAGCAGCTCTTTTATCAAGTGACCTTTAATGTTGTCCAATGCGCTCGCATCTAACACAGCCCAGATGTACCCACCATTGATATTTCTTAAAGGTATGCAGACATGCAATACAGAAAGAGTTGAATCGTAATAAAAATCTGATTGCTGCAAAGCACTTTTATTCCAAGGAAGTTCTGTCTCCCGGTTTAACGTTTGACTGGCCGAGAGTGACGCTAAATCCACATTGGTTTTGTTTATCAGGTATTGAAGTTTATTGCGTTTGATCTCCTCCGTATCTGGCGTTAACGACAACATTTTCACCAGATTGGCCTTTTGGTTTTTTAAGACCTTAACTTCTTGATCACTGACATCAATTCGCCACACTTGGTTCGATTCAGACAGGTAACGCACTGCTACATTTTGAGTTTTGTAATCTGAAACACCTGATATCTCAATAAACAGAAGATCATCGATCGCTCTAAGGTTTTCTTTCGTCGATGGCATCATCAGGTTGGCGTAGTTGCGACCAGCTATCGAGCCAGACAAAAACGTTACTTGAGAAGACAAATGGGTTTTCGCCATGGTCGCGGCATGCTCAATACGCATGTTCCATTCACTTTGGAAACGCGTAAATGATAAACCTAAGATAATGGAAAGAACCAACACCAGATGCGAAACAAACAGCATCTGGTTAATCGTCAACCAGCCGAAAACTCGATTACTCACAATTAACTACTGTTTGTCTTTATAAACACCTAGAACGGGCTCAGCACATGTACCATTGATACAAATGTCCTGATATGTCGTGTGGCAGCTCTGACAAAATGAGGGCTCTAAAGAAGGATGAGTATGGCTAATATCTTTGCCTTGACGATCATAACTACCATAGATGGCCATGCCACCGATATGCTCAGTCACCCAAACGATCCCGTCAACTTCTGAAATAGCCACAGCCGTTGGACCATCAGTATATGGACCGTGAGTTTTGTATTGTTCGATTTTCTGAGGGTTTACGCGGATCGTGAGTGGTGATCCTTGACCATTATTGATCCAGCTATACGCTCGAACGGATTCTTGAATAAACAATGAGGTGTCAGGCGGCAGAACAGTGTCTGCAGGTAGGTTTTGTGACTCTTTAACCACTGGCCAATCTTGCCAACCTTCTGGATAACTCGCCATTGAGGCTGCGAAAGCAGTGAGTGACGCAGCACTTAACGTTAAGGCTACGAATGGCCTGCTTAAATGAGATAACACGTGTACTTCTCCCTAAAACAAAATGGGCTCATCCTGAGCCAAAAACTAACAATGTCATATATTAACAATAAGTTATATATGATGTTATCAATTAGCCTTTGGTAATGCACTCAGTTTATAATTAACAACGTTCTGTTAATACAGTTGAATCGGTGTTTTGGGAACTAAAGAGAAAGGCAAAAAGTGTAAAATGAGGGTTCTGTCGAAATTACTTACGTAAATAACGATCAAGTGTAACGATTTTGTGGGTTCTAAGAGGTTAGTTTTGTTGGGAATTTGCAATGGTCAGAGGTCTGAACTAGGGCTTTGGATTCAATTTACGGGGGAAAAGAAAGATAATGGAGGCGCCTCCCGGAATCGAACCGAGGTCCACGGATTTGCAATCCGCTGCATAGCCACTCTGCCAAGGCGCCATAGCGTTTCAATAAAGAAACTCTGAAATGTGTCGTCTGGGTTACCCCTTTCGATGGCCGCTACTTTACGGAATTATCAGTGAGTGTCAAAGGAAAACACCTAAGCCTGAGTCGTTCGATATAAAAAGCAGCAACTTGTCGGTTTATCATTCAACACTTAGAGCGATGGTACTCTTTAAATATCGATGTTGAATGGAGGCACCTCCCGGAGTCGAACCGAGGTCCACGGATTTGCAATCCGCTGCATAGCCACTCTGCCAAGGCGCCTTACCGAATTGTTGTTCTCTGAGACTCTTATAAATCTCAATCTATGAGAGATGGTGCCCCGGCCGGAATTGATGGTCCGACACTCGGCCGGTCAACTCGACGACGGGATATTAAATCCACGCACTCAATTAGCGGATGGTGCCCCGGGCCGGACTTGAACCGGCACAACGCGAACGTCGAGGGATTTTAAATCCCTTGTGTCTACCAATTCCACCACCAGGGCAACGCAATCAATGCGATGGTAACACCACCTGCTCTAACGACCTTCGCCGTGAGAACGAGGCGTACTTTAACGGATTAAGATTCTAGGTCAACAACAAATTTTATCTTTTTTATTCATACGGTTAAAAAGCAGACTTCTAAGATCATTCCACGAACAATTCGAACAATCTTCACACGATTAATCTGGCTTTGTCTTAGGACTTCCTTCATAGCGGTTACTCATTCATGCTAGAAATTTATTTCATAATCCGCTGTCTGTGCCTCATTTTCTCTCACCGTAGTGCCTAATGCGGCCGTTGCTTTTTAGTTACCTATTTCTGCGCTGTTACACTCTGTTCATTTTGTGAACACTTTCGCTATTTCCAGATAAGCACCACCATTTCAATTGCTTACACCTACCCGAAGCAACAAACAAAAATAAAGGTAAACACCTAACTGTAAACCTTCTAAACCCAAAAATATTTTAATCAATAAATACAAACACTTAAAATTGGAACGCTCTATGCTAACTACCCCGATGCAGTACTTAACTTATTTCAGTAAGAACAACGATGCGGTTGTACAAAGAGCACTCTTGGATTTGTACCCGCCGGAGGTTTTATGAAACAAACAAACAAAACGTGCTGGTACTCTATGGATTTAAACTGTACCAGTATACTGAGCTCAAAGCTGATTAAATCGTTAGCATGGTTGCTCGTTTTAGGCGCAATATTCGCTGCTTATAGTGTACGCGGTGATGCTGGCGATCCGACAAGTGCCGGTGTCCAGCCCGTCGAATATAAAGGTAATCCAACATGTTCCGACTTCTATGGGATGCCAGATTTAAAAGAGTTCAAAATTGAACCTGTCGCTGATGGGGGTTATTCCGATGGCGAATTGGAAGTGACAATATCTGTCCAAGAAGGGGCAAAAACGTTTTCTTGGGATCAGGGCACTAGTCCAGTGATCATCCAAGGTATCTTCGTTAAAGGTGGTCCAGTTGGTAACCTTTATGAGTACTATTCCCAAGGACTTCTGCTAAGTAGCGATGCAGGGCTACATTCCCCTTTGCGTAACAGTGACGATTTCTATGGTTTAAGTCATATCTCTTTTTGTTACACCCCTGGTAAACCAGAAATCAAAATCACGAAGACTTGTACCTTCAGTGACATCGTTAACGGCGACTCTCTACAATATAACTACCTATTGAAAGTAGAAAATATTGGTCAATTGCCTCTTTACGATATCGTAGCTACAGACACAACAGCCGTAAATGAAGACCTAGATAACGGTGTTCATGTCTATAACTTAGACACGTTAGCCGTCGGTGATCACCAAGAGTTTAGCGTTACATTCCGAGTTGCTCAAAATGGTATCACTAACTACGCAGAAGTGACTGCTGCTCTTGCTGGCGGAGGTGACATCGCGGTATCTGACAACGCTGATTGGGAATGTCCAAACCAAAACATTCCTGGTTCATTAACGCTGCAAAAAGAATGTAACGTGGTGGTTGTGAACAGATTTGCGAACACTGGTATTAATGAGTACGGATTAGAGGTGAACTACAGTGGTAGCGTTTGTAATACCTCGAACATTACGATAGAGGATGTTGTCGTTATTGATAACAAAGATTCAGACCCTATCTTTATTGGTACTCTAACTCCAGCTCAATGTGCCGACTTTACTGGTCATTATGAGCCAATCCCAGGTGAAGCAGATGGACTTCCTCTTCCTGGTGAACAAGTGGCAGCGTTTACTGATACTGTCGATGCCGCGGGTCAAACGGTCTTTGGCGCTACCGTCGAAGCGATGACCGCATACGCCGAATGTACTCTGTGCCCTACTTGTCCAGAGCCAGTTCAATGTCCTGAGTAACTATCAAAGGTGAATTAATAACATCAACATGATCGTTAACTCACAACAAAAATGCCCGGTAGCGAGTTTACCGGGCATTTTCATCAGATTACTTGTTATTTCCTTTGTCAGGCTTTGAACCGTTGCCGTTTCCACCGCCATCACCACCACCCGACGATTCTTGTAAGGTGATATTCACCATTGCCGTCGCAGTATTGTGACCATCACTAATGGTGTAAGTGAAGCTATCTGTGTGTTTTAAGCGATTTTCCGGACTATAACGGAACGTGCCATCCGACAATAACTCCAATCGACCTTTGCTAGGGTTCGAGTAAGAAACAATGGTGACTTGCACTTGTTCATCAATATTATCGTTTGATAGTACGTCAATGATGACGGCTTGCTTCTCAGTCAATACCACGCTGTCATCTTCAGCAGTAAGCTCTGGGTGTGTACCGCCTTCATCAAGCACAGTGTAAAGAACCGAGGTTTCAACATTCGCTTCCGCGTCTTGACTATGGTTCACCGATACTGCAATTGAGTAATCTTTTGCAGTTGCATCGATTGATGAAGTGACGGTAAATAACACGTCACCAGATTCGCCCGGTGCCAACGTGATGTCTCCATTTGTCGCTTGCCAGCCATTAGGTACAGCTGCATTGACATTAAAAGTAGTGCTCGCACAATCAACGCCATCTTGGTTTGTGATATGTGCTTTATACTCTACTTTTGCACCAGCAAAAACCGCACTCTCAGACAATGGAGTCACTTCAAGGCTTGGGGTATTAGTCGTACACGTACTGCCCTCACCGGAGTTGTCGTCGCCAAAATGAACATTGATTTCAGCTGTCCCGTTCGCAGCGCTAGTCAGGCTCAAAGTAACACCCGACTCTGGGTCTGTATAACTGCCTCCGACTGGCATTGCTGGGTCAAACCAATCGTTACGACCAAATACTGCTTTGTATTCTGAATCCGTCTTGAAATGCAGAAGATTGCTGCTTCGAGCATCTCCTTCAGTGGCACTACGGATAATGATTGCATCCGTTACGTCCCCACGATAGAAAGAGTACGAACGACCATCAAGAAAGTCATCAAAACCAACAGACTGACGGTATTCGATATAGAACCAACGCATGTTTCCAGTAGCCGAATCTATTCCGCGAGGCACTTTTAATGTTATTGGTTGTTCACCTTGGGACTCATAGTAAGCAATGGAGTAATTACCATCTTGCGTTGATTCGATGGTTTTAGCAGCATATTCACCATCTAACCAACCCAATTGTTCACGCTGAAACGTATTAAAGTAACCAATATCAGGGCCACCCATTACGTCATAGGTATCGCCATACTCACGAACCTCGCATTGCCCGCCTAATGTTTGGTCGCCGCAGTCTAGCGCTCGAGAGTGATGTAGCCCAAAATTATGCCCAAGTTCATGGGTAATGTTTGTCGCAGAGAAGTTTCCGTTGATATGCGCTCTCGATGGAATACCTTCTAGTGTGGCTGAACCCGCGACACCACACGCTGTTTGTGTCATTAAATAAATGATGCGGTCGTAATCTGCTAAAGGAACGCCTGCTGCCACTGCTTTTTCGTCAGCAGCATTTTGAACAGCAGTAAAGTCGCAGACTTGGTTGGAAAGCGGCAATGTAAACCAACCCGCCACCTCACCAGATAACCACGTTTGATCAAAGGATGCTTGACGATAGAAGTCGTTTATTTCGCCGAATATAAGGCTCTCCGCTTGCTCAACACTTAAAGGTTGTTCATTGGGATTCTCTTGAAAATTGACCAGTAAAACTAGCGTCTTTTATTCACCTTTCGTAGGTAAAACTTCACCTGCAATTGCAGAAAATGTAGAAAATGTAGAAAATGTAGAAAATGTAGAAATGGTGAATAGAACAGCAATAGAAATTGCAACTTTTCCTTTTGCTTTCATCCTTAAGTTAGAAATATAACTCAAGATATTAGTAGAGTTGAATAAATTCAATTTATGGACCTCAAATTTAGCCTTTAATCACTCAAAGCCAAAATATATTAACTAGTAAAAACATCGCCTTGCTTTTACCACAGAATAAAACAGACCCTCGTCTTCATTATTTCGACGATTAATATAGGTTCGAATTAAAAAGAGACGAGATAATCTATTAAACTAAATCGGTTACTAAAAGAATAAGATTAATAAAGTGGTAATTTCCTATGTTGTTGCGTTCACTTACTTCAATGTCAAAGCGTCAGATTTATTTAAGTGCACGAAACTACTCACTAAATATAAGCGAGGTTCCATTAGTTAATTACAGCCTGTAAAGACAGAAAACAAGGGGCATTCAAAGCACACGGACTCTCAGTTCAGTCCAATCAAAAGGAGCAAACTGATACACATTGAGCCTAATAGAACTCAATAGACGCGCTTTAATTCATCAAGGTAGGTTTCTAGAACGAAGAGCCTAGAAAAACTGACTTAATCCACTGCTTTATATCCATTTATTATAATGACTGTATTTCATTGTGAGTGCGATACTAACAAACAAATAGCTTAAATTTCAACCAACCAAGTTATCAAAATTAAGAGTTTTTAAATAAGGCTTTGCAAATCATACTGATGCTTATTAAATATTTTATATTTAAGAACTTCATTATGAAATAGGAATAATAAAAACAACATTATTATGTTACTGATTTAATAATGCATTAAGACAATCCCATAAAAACATAACGTTAGCCTTTCTCACTAAACGTTATGCACTTTAGTGGGAGAGTATGAAAGCAATATTCTAAACTTAACCACATCAGAATAGGAAAACGGATCATGGGAATTTTTCGGAAACCACCTTTTGCATGGGACTTACATACGGAGTCAGATTTGAGCTTCACTTTACCTCGGTTTTTCGCCCATGAATTCCGCCATGTACGACAGCTTGAATTGGGAGTAGCAAGAGGAAACGACCCCGAGTTCAACCATCAATATCGAGTCACTTTACGTCGTATCCACTCCCTAAGTTTGCTCTTAAAAGACGTTTTGCCCCTTTTGAACATCGACTATTGAAACGCCATATCAGAACCCTAATGAAGCAAACGAACCAGCTTCGCGATCTTGACGTTTTTGTCTCTGACACTCCCCACTATCTAAACAAACATCCAGAGCAAAAGGAGGCCCTAAAGTCTGTATTTGCTCACATATCCAACCTTCAAACCAAGGAGCAACAACTGGTGTCTGAGTGGTTAAAGTCTGATTGCTACCATAAGACCTGCATTCTCATCGAAAACAGCCTTCAACGCTCGCGCGTGTACGAACCCAAACACGAAGTTGGAAAGGCGATGGATTTGGCCAATCTTAAAATTACTCAGCACTTTCAAAAGGTAATTAAGGTAAGCAATGGTTTAACGACAGAAAGCAAAGATAGCAAAATTCACGCGTTAAGAATTGAATGCAAAAAGCTGCGCTATTTACTAGATTACTTTTCCCCTTTGTATGATAGCGCTCAGCATAAGGCGAATATCAAACAGCTCAAACACTTACAAGATTGTCTCGGTATATTCAATGACACTTCAGGCCAAATAGCGTTTTTCCGTTTTCAAAAGTCGCAATCTTATCTTGAAAAACCTCAAAGGAAAGCTATCAAAGCCTTACTCAAGGCCGTAAAAGACCAACACTACAACTCAAAGCAAACGATCTTCCTAGACTTGGCCGCATTTAGAAAAAGAATCGAAACAGCCAACGTACTCGCTCTCTACTCCTAGTAAAAATCAATTCATTTTCCTACCTAATGACAACCATTCATGTTCTTTTCATATTTCACGTCTAGAGTTTTACATTAACTAAAACTAAGTAGAAAAACGTGAAGCCATTAAAACGATACCAATACGAACGCTACGCTGTGCTCTGTAATCTCGCTTATCCTAGGGTCTTTAGGCAGACTCGCTATGGTTTTGATCCTAATGGACAGCGCATCATTAAAAACGAGTTTGGCAAAACCATGATCCGTGTTCTGTGGAGTAAAAAGCGCACAGAAGTCGTTGTTGTGATTAAGGGGTCGCACAGCATTAGCGATTGGCTTTTGAACTTTGCCATGTGGACTCGTAGCTGCAAGCGCCTTGGGCTCAACTATCGCATCCATGCCGGTTTCTACCATTTGTTATTCCAAGAAAGCCAACCATCGAGAAATGAAGATCGTCTCGGTTTGAGTGTGATTGAGAGATTAGAAGCCACCATTGTACCTCTGATTCTACAGGGTAAGCGCATCACCATTACTGGGCATTCATCGGGCGGCGCAATTGGCAGCGTTTTTGCCGACTATATCGAACGTAAGTACCCGAAAAGCATTAAACGAGTAGTCACATTTGGGCAGCCAGCAATTGGCGATTGGACATTTAGAAAACGGTATGGGTTAGGCCATAAAACCTATCGTATTTGTTGTGATATCGACATTGTCACCTTTATGCCTCCAGTACCTTTTCTCTACTGGCATGTGGGTAAAATGCTTTGGCTTTATAACGGAAGAATTTATGAGAATACGCCAACATTGATGCGTCTTGGACGCTCTTTGGTGAGTTGGCTGATCCGCCCTTTCTCCTACCATCTAATGAGCAAATACATTCGTAACAAAGACTTCTTTGATGAGCGGTAGTCAATCGCTTCACTTAGTTTGGAAAAAGAAGCAGATACAAAAAGAGCCGGTATTAAACTGGCTCTTTCTTGTTGGTTCAGAATTACAAAGACGCAATTTCTTTATCAAGTTGGTATCTGTTGTCAGTAACGATGCGCTCTAATACTTCAACACGTTGTTTTAGGTCTTCTACTTGCTTGTTAAGACCATCTCGCTCTTCTTGACTCATCTGGTTGCGTTCAGAAATCTCTAACGCTCTTACTTCCTTACGATGATTAAGAATCAGCTTAACGATACCACCACCAAATATTGCACCGAATACAATCGCAACAATCAAAACGTCAGCCATAGATTCCTTTCCTTAATCTGCCTAGTGATAATGCTTTGGTATAAAGTTACGCATATGTTTCATGAATATCAAACAAGACATTGATTAAATGCGAACAATTTTCGAAATTCGTCACATCTGCAAGTCTGAAAGTTGGATTATTTAACGCCAACCCAAACAGAAACCGAACCGCCGTTCACTGGGAACTGTGCCCATCCATTAGCATCCGTCCAAACTTCTTCAGTCCGAATACCTAGCTTGTCGACGTAACGAGTGCTCGGCGAACCTGTGTACATCCATTTTGCTCCACCAGGGCCATCGCTCATGATAACCGCCATTGAGTTAGGATGTTCCGCATCCCCCTCTCTTGTCCAGCCAATCACGTCCCAATGGTCGAGGTAAGAATGCTGTTTACCATGCGCATAATCTTTACGAGCTTTCACCAATTGCTCAATGTACGGCACTTTCACCATATTGATGTCGTGCCCTTTATCACTGTATTGCGCGCCGTAGTAATCAGCATAAAAGACTGACGGATAGCCCTCTTCACGTAACAAGATAAACGCATACGCGAGAGGCTTGAACCACCAATCGACTGGAGATTCTAGCGCTTGAAGAGGCTGCGTATCGTGGTTCTCAACCAGAGTCACTGCTTTCACTGGGTTGTCCTTCATCAAGGTACCATCCATGATACGACGCATGTCGAAGTTACCACCTGAGCGTGAAGCGTTATAGAAGTTCATGTGTAACGGTGCATCAAACAATGACATACTGCCAGACGTCTTGGTGATAAAGTTGTGCAGATTGTTCACGTCGTAGTTCCAGTACTCACCGACAGTAAACAACTCTTTGCCCGTTTTCTGTCGCAAGTAATCGATCCACTCTTGCAGGTATTGATATTTGATGTGTTTGACTGCGTCCATTCGGAAGCCATCCACACCCGTCATGTTTAAGTACCACTCGCCCCAGTCTTTCAGCTCTTGCTTCACTTCTGGGTGGTCCATGTCTAAATCTGCGTACATGAGGTAGTCATAGTTGCCTTTTTCAGAACTGACTTCCCAATCCCATGCTTTGCCATCGCCTTTAAATTTGAAGATCGCTTTTTCTTTACCTGCGTCGTCCCAGTCAACGCCATCAAAGTGATACCACGTCCAATGGAAATCTGAGTATTTGTCGTTACGCCCCGGGAAGCTAAATTCGACCCATGCTTCAATCCATTTGTCGCCGAGCTCAATGTTCCGGTTGTTCCAATCGACTCGCTTGGTGTCGACCCACGATTTACCATCCGCACCGCCACGGTGGTTAAACACCACATCACCATAAATTTGAATGTTGTTTGCGTGCGCCGCTTTGATAGCATCGAGGTATTGGTCTTTAGTACCGTATTTGGTTCGCACCGATCCTTTTTGATCAAACTCCCCCAAGTCATACATATCGTAAACGCCATAACCTACGTCGTTGCTGCCACCAGCACCTTTATAGGCAGGCGGCAGCCATAACGCGGTAAAGCCGTTGTCAGATAGTGCTGGCGCGTTGTTTTCAACTTGCGTCCAGAGTGCACCGTCATTTGGCACATACCAATGGAAATACTGCATCATGGTTCCATTTTGAGCCGCCATTACCGGCGAACTGAGCAGCAAAGTTAAAGGTAAAAGTGTGGGTTTAAGGTTGAATGTTTTCATTATTTTTCTCTCACGTTTTAGAACGAAGTTCGAGCTTAGAGAGCCAACATGACAGGAAGAAAAGATCCAACTAACCGTCTGTTGTACAACAAAAAGTTCGGACTACAATCGTGGAGAAATTATCACCAATCACCCTCTACAATTATTGAGATGTATAACATTTATAAAACCAATAACTAATTGAGTGCAATTATTGAATCCCGATCAAATAATCAGGGAGGAGATAATAAGTAAACAGCAAAAAGAAGGATTAACGCGCGTCGATTCCATTGCGCTAAAACGAAGAAAGCTCGTCATAATGACGAGCTTTCGAAAAGAATGGAGGCGCCTCCCGGAGTCGAACCGAGGTCCACGGATTTGCAATCCGCTGCATAGCCACTCTGCCAAGGCGCCTCAACTGGAGCGACACACGAGGTTCGAACTCGTGACCTCAACCTTGGCAAGGTTGCGCTCTACCAACTGAGCTAGTGTCGCATAATTTGAGATGGTGTCCCGAGCCGGAATTTATGGTCCGACACTCTGCCGGTCAACTCGACGGCGGGATATTAAATTCACCCACTCAATTTTTGGATGGTGCCCCGGGCCGGACTTGAACCGGCACAACGCGAACGTCGAGGGATTTTAAATCCCTTGTGTCTACCAATTCCACCACCAGGGCAACGCAATCAATGCGATGGTGACACCATCAGTTCTAACGACCTTCGCCGTGAGAACGAGGCGTACTTTAACGGATTAAGATTTCAGGTCAACAAAAATTATTATAATTATCAACCGAATGAACATTAATCATTCTTTTTGAGTAAATCATAATCGGCATGCGCAAATACTGTGCTTCTCTGAACGCCCTTTCTTTGCAACAGCAATAGTGATCGAACTGTTAACTTGTGTCCACCAAAAGCACAATTATCATAAAAGACTTACCTGACTGATAAATAACGCTTTTTAACAACTTCCACTCAGTGGTACTCAACACAAGTGAACAACCTGTACACGCCTTAACAGTTATTCTGAGCACCTAATAAATATTATTTAGCAAATTCAATAACATAGAACTTGGTTCATTTCTTGCTCTTCAGAGGGCAACCAACACATTGTCTCATCGGTGAATCCAACAAGATTCACCCAAGAGGTTGTTTGGTCAAGGAATGAGGGCTCGTTTTTTAACTCGCTGATAAGTGTCATTTTTTAAAGGGGACACGAAAGTTTGCTCAGCGTTCATATAGCCCTCTTGTTCAAACTTTCGAATAAAAAGAAGGTCAATGATGGAACGATTAATACACAGCCGATTAAGCAAAGTGATAAGTGTCATCTTTGTTAGCTCGGCGGCATTGTATGGCGTAACGAGTCATTCTCCTGCTCAAGCGGAAGCCTATAACCTCTCACCAACAGAAAAACTCTGTATGGCAGATGCTTATTTGCAAGAGCCGGGAAACTCATTACCAAGAGATGCTTTAAACTGTACCGCTAATGACGTCGAGATCACGCAAGTGATTCCCGTCGATCCGAATGCAGAATGTAACCTTGGAGATACCTTCTCTTTCCAAGCTGACGTTACCGTGCGAACTAACGCCAATGAACGATACGACACCACCTTTTATCTTCCTTTAACTGAGGCTAGCCCTCAGGTCGTTCAAGGTAACTTTAGAAACTGTAGCATGATTCTACCCGTGCCAGGAGGAAGTGGTGAGACTGCTGATGCTCAGTTAGATGGCGATGCTTGTGGTGACATCACTAAAGCTTTAGGTCCGGACGAATACACACTACTTAACGAAACCATTACCATGCTCTGTTCAGATAACGACGGCGACAACCGAGCCGACTTTACCTATTGTGCAGCATGGGATAATCAAGAACGAGATAACTGTACGATCGATGAAGATCCGTACGCTGGTCAGATCCCAAATACCAAATCTAAATGTAACTGTGACACCTTTAATATTGATGTGTTCATCAAACCGTCACCACCAGATATCGTAAAATCTGAAGGTGCGCCTAGCTCTCACCCAGAAGCAGGCGGCGAGTTTACCTTTAATCTAAGTTTCACTAACCCTAACGCTCAAACATCGTTATTCATTAGTGCATTAACCGATGAAATCGACATCAACGGCGATGGCACTTATGACGTTAGCTTCGATCTTTGGGGAGCGACCTCAGGCCCTGCTATGGCTGACGGTGTTTATCTGACATCGACTAACTGTCCAGTCGGTACACCTCTGTATGAAGTGGCTCCGAGCGCAACCTACAGTTGTGAGTTCAAAGTCTTTGTCGTAGATAGTGACCTTCCGGATATACCAAACCCTGAACTCTATAAAGACGTTGTCAAAGTAACATTACAAGACAAGAACGGCGATCCTGTGGTAAACGGCGACACTTGTCCAGTTGGAGTTGGCAACGCGGCACTTGGCGATCGCTGTAGTGTCGAACGACAAGTTCAGATTACGAATGTCCCACCAGCGATTAGCGTTGTTAAGTCAGCGGATAAAAATGAAGTACTGGAGCCTGGAGAAAATGTCACATTTACG
Organism: Vibrio sp. B1ASS3; assembly: GCF_905175355.1. Classification (NCBI taxonomy): domain Bacteria; kingdom Pseudomonadati; phylum Pseudomonadota; class Gammaproteobacteria; order Vibrionales; family Vibrionaceae; genus Vibrio; species Vibrio sp. B1ASS3. The sequence continues at coordinate 989,485 of NZ_HG992743.1, read as the reverse complement.
TTCGAAGTGACTAACGACTCCGGTACATTTGATTCTCCTATCGAACTCGTGAGCTTAGTCGACACCATCTATGGTGATCTAAGCGCAATTGGGGCTGAGAGTGACTGTCTTGATAACCCTGTAACGATAGCATTTGGTGCAACATACAGCTGTACCCTAAGCGTCTTTGTTGCTGGCGATGCAGGTGATAGTTTCACAAATACAGTGACAGCAACCGCGAGAGACAACGAGAATGACACAGCCAATGCTATGGATTCTCACACCATCATGGTTCTGGATGTTCCTTCTATGATTACGTTAGAAAAAACAGCCAATCCAACATCAGTGTTTGAGACAGGCGATAATCCAACCTTGTTCAGAGATGTTGATTACACCTTCTACTTTACGGTCAAAGACACAATAGATGACGTCTCAACATCCGACACTGTGGTCTTCTCTAGCCTAAATGACAACCGTTTCGGAACACTCACTGACGACTGTATGGTAGACATGAAAAATGGCGGCGCTATCACGCCAACTGGGTTAAACGGGTTTGAGTTAGACCCAGGCGAAACAGCAAGCTGTACCATCACATTACAAGTCCAAGGTAATGCCGGTGATAGCCACGTTAACGTTGCCACTATTAATGGTACTGACGAGGACGGCCTAGGTGTAAGCGCGATGGATGATGCAACAGTAACGTTTGATCCACTTGCTCCAGATACGGATATTGCATTCGCATTGAGTGGTTTGGTTATTATTCAACTTACCAACACGTCTGAAGTAGACAATGTCAAGTTAACTGGTTTGACTCTGCGTGGCGTTGATATTATCGATGGTAATGGCAATGCCAACTTTACCATCTTTAATACTCAAGGCGGCACCCACAGTGGTATGACATATCCACCTTGTAACATCGGACAAGAGCTCGGTTACAGCGGTTCAGGCAACAACGTTTACACCTGTGCGTTTACCGTAGAACTTCGACCTGGTCTGGAAAATACCGATCCTATTACCTTCCAAGCGCAAGGTGTACTAGACGGTATTGTAGCAACGGTTGAAGACGATGATGGTGATGCGTTAACCAACTTCGTATCTATCGAAGTCAACACTGTCGAGTAACCAACACAGAGAACTTCACGTTCTTAACATTAAAGGGGCAGCGTCATTGCCCCTTTTCTCAATCCATACAAGGGGATATCACTATGTTGAAGTATGGAAAAAGCATTTACGTTATGCTGCTGTCGATTGCGCTGGTCATTGGTTGTCAACCAGCCAATGATGAGAAAGTGGAATCCGAATTAGCCGCATTAAGACAAGAAGTAAAAGACTTAAAAGCGCAGGTTGAAAGCATTAACTCAGACATTGAGTTAGCTAAAGAAAATGCAGCCAAAGCGGCCAAACCAAAATTCAGGACTTTACCCGATCAAAAAGATTTTGATGGCAATGGAACCATTCCGTCTATGGGCGCTGACAACGCGACAATCGCGATCATCGAGTTTTCTGACTACCAATGCCCTTACTGCAAACGCTTCACCGACAACACATTCGCAAAGATCAAAGAAAACTATGTCGACTCAGGAAAAGTTAAGTACTTAACAAGAGACTTTCCACTGGGATTCCATCCACAAGCTAAAGGTGCCGCAATTGCTGCCAATTGTAGCTTTAAGCAAGGCGAGTATTGGCCAATGCGACACGCTTTGTTTTCAAATATGCGCAACTTAAATACCGCTTTGTACCAAAAAACCGCAAGTGACTTAAAGCTGGATATCGACAAGTTCTCCGCGTGTCTTGAAGATCCTCAAATGGCAAAAAATGTAGAAAACGACATTGCCCTTGCATCCACTCTTGGTATTCGGGGGACGCCAAGTTTTGTTGTCGGACGTATTGAAGATGGTCAATTAGTCGGCGCACAACTGGTTGTTGGTGCGCAAGATTATCACGTATTTTCCGCGCTGTTTGACGATCTTCTTAAAGTGCCTAACTAGCTGTTTAACTAAGCGCTAATATAAACCAAAAGAGGCAATAACTTTCGCTATTGCCTCCTCTATCGCGCAGCTCAACAAACTCTATTTACTGTTTCCTTTTCCCTTATTACCACCGCCCTCACTCGTGCTGCTTAACTGGATGGAAACCATTGCGGTCGCTGTATTTTGACCATCAGATATGGTGTAGCTAAAGCTATCACTCCCTTTAAACTTCTTCGCCGGTGAATACAATAAGCGCCCAGAACTGTTTAAACTGACTGCTCCCTTAGAGCCTTGAGTAAAGCCAACGACTTGCAGTATGTCTCCTTCAGGATCGCTATCATTTGCAAGCGCATCAATCTCGGTCACCTCTTTTGCCGTCAACACAACTGAGTCGTCGTTAGCGATGGGAGATAAGTTTGCGATCGCTAGGATGCGATATTCGACAACACCATTAGCCACGTCTTCACCGCTTTCCGTTGACAGCGCATGAACTTGAATCGAATACTCACCCTCGGTTGCATTCTCTGCAGAAGTAACCATCAACTCAACACTCACCTTCTGTCCAGACTCAAGCAATAGCTGGCGAGTCGAGCTACTCCACCCACTTGGTACATCCGTAGAGATTGTGTATGACACAGAGTCGCATTCAGGACCATTCTGGCTCGTGAAAGTCGCGGAATACACCAAGGTGTCACCGGCATCCCCCTCTTGAATCAAAGAAGAAAAGGTCAACAATGGAGGGCTTAGCTCACAAGTAGGCGTCACTTCAGCCACTTTGTACACGCTGCTCGCTCGCGCATTATAACTAGCATCTAGCATGTTGGTTGCTATCGCATCAATACTGTAACTTCCTGCTTCGGCCGAAACGTCAGAAGTAACACTCAAACTAATAGATGTCGTTTCACCCGAAGCTAGTGAAGCAACGCTGTTAGTCGTAACCCACCCTTCAGGCACATTGGCATTGATTTGAAAATTTGCTGGCTCACACACTTGGCTATCATTATTGGTAATCGTTGCGGTGTAGTTAGCTATTGCTCCCGGTTCGAACTCCGCCGCTGAGTTTGCAACGAGCGTTAACGTTGGATTAGCCATCTCACACGTCTGAACGCTTGGTTCAATTTGATAAACCGCTGGAATACTGGTGGCCAATGCTAAATCAGTGCTATTTTCCGCCTTCAGCAGAATGTCGTAACTGCCTTCTTGTGCTGAATCACTCGACACTACGCTAATTTCTACCGATTTCGTCTCACCAGAAGACAGTGTCAAAGACTCATGCGTCGATGACCAACCAGATGGCACATTTGCGCTCACATTAAATGACGTTGACGAGCAAGCATTCGTATCGTTGTTCGTCACGTTCAACTTATAAGAGGCTGAAGAACCAGCAACGCCACTCACCACTTGACTGGATGCAAGATCAATTGAAGGGCTTGCTTGCACACACTGTTCATTATCAAAGGTCACATGTACGCTAGCTGCATTGGCATTTGCCCATTCCGTCGTAATGGTAATACCAGCTTGAACATCAGTATATGTTTGGCCGACAAGCAGAGCGGATTCATCAAGATCTCTCAGACCACTATTTGGAATCATATCTAGCATCAAGTTACTTTGTGGGTCATCTTCTGTCGCTAAGTGGAAAATTACCCCATCCGTAATGCCCGATTTGCCTTCAACAAAGCTATCAAACCCAATCGCTTGGCGATACTCAAGGTAATACCACAATGGTTTACCCGTTACTTCATCTGTGCCACGTCTAATTTTCAATCCTTTGGCACCACCAATATGCGGTGTTTCAACAGGTTCAAGTAAATAGCTGCCGTCAACCTCAACAGAAACAACCTTTCCTGAGTCTGTACTAATCCAGCCTAAGAGCTCCTTGCTAAAGGCATTAAAATGACCAGTGATGCCTGACATACCCATGATATCAAGCGCATCACCATATTCTGCCGATGCACATCGATCACCGACAATGTCAGCGCCACAATCGAGATCTATAGCGTGATGTAAGCCAAAGTTGTGTCCAAGTTCATGCCCTACCGTGCGCAGAGTTAAAGAGCCATTCACATAAGCTTTTGAGGGATTGCCGCCAACGGTTCCTTTGCCTGTCCAACCGCATGTCGAGTTTTCAGGAAACACGTAAACAATTCGAGCATAATTGCCAAAGTTAATGCCATTGTCTCGGGCAACATCTTCAGCGGTAGTGTGAATTGTCCAAGTGTCGCACGTAGCATTCATTGGCAAGGTATAGTAACCAGCGACATCGCCCGTTAACCATACTTGGTTATCAGAGTTTTCTTTATAAAAGTCATTAACTTGGCCGAACACAAGCTCTCGCGTTTCTTCGACTGACCACTGTGTCTGCGTGTTATCCAGAAAGTTCAATAGCATCACCAAAGTACGCTGTTCACCAAATGAACTCGCGGTCACTTGTGTCGAATCAGTTCCGGCTGTAGAAATCGTGTTACTACCATCGGCCAAAACCAATAAATTAGATGGCTCCTCGTTCAATGTTAATACATCTAATTTCTTACCCGTTTGCTTGATGCTGAGGCCGTTAGCGCGTACTTTGACGCCATCCTTTAAGCGCTTCGCGTACGCATGAAGGGGAAATTTGATTTCGGTACGTGCGTTACCAGAATTCAAGATATAACGAAGACGACTGGAGTGCGTTTTTTCGTCATCTTCATAAAACACTTCCAAAGCGCCTTCTAACTGCTGCTCTTGCTCAACAAAGCCTTGAAGTTCTGATGGAATAAGCTTGCGCTGCTTGTTGTTAAAAGCGACTTTTGTTGCAAGGTCTGAGTCGAAGTCAGCCAATTGTGCAATAGTTTCCTGTCTCGACTTGAGCAACATTAATGCTTCTGAAAAATAACGTAATTTAGCTTCGCCATCATTATTCTTGTAATTATCAATTGCGACCAATAGGTCTGAGTTCTTCTGCTGTATTTTTCGTTTTAGATTTTTCTTATCAGCAAACAATTTCTCTTTTGATTCATGTACATCATAATGTGTATGGTGGTGATGTAGATGATTATTTTGGTTCGTTACATCATTTATATATGCTGCTAAGATATTTGACGAAAATATAGCAAGGGATATAACAGCAAGTTTTTGAACGAATCTTTTATTTAAATTAACGCCATTAACTGGTAAGTAATTATTAAAATTAAACATAATTATATTTTAGATTTATATCTTATTATGGATAGAAAACAACAACGTCTTGTGACTTATGATTCAAGTCAAAACGGGTTACTAATTTTCTTGCATCTCTACTACAGATGACCGTCCGACCAAGCATGACATTGCTAAAATCAATGAGCAATAAAAGCCTCACCTATTTTTACAGAATGTAAATCAGCTAAGGGTGACGCACATTACTATAACTTCACATGGCGTATCTAAGCACATATAAAGAAATAGAACGTAATAGGTATTAAATTTAAAGCGTAAGTAACCCAAGGTTATGTTGAGTTATATTTAACTTTAACCTTAACTTTAATTTTGGAGGACGCTGTAAGTAACCAATGCAACGATGTGGATATAAAATCCTTATAATTATTAACTCAATTTCATAATTATTACTTCCTTTAAATATTTAGCGAAGGAAATATTACCAAACAGAACGATTAAAAACCAAACAATTCATAATTAAAACTGATAGTTTTTAAAATGCATTTTTAAATCATAATGATAGTAAGCCACACAATACTGACTTATTAATTTGAAAGGCTGGATTCCATGTGATCTACCTCTAAACAGTCATCTCTGGTGGATTGTAAAGGTACAAATAAAAAGAGCCGCGTATGTCAGCGGCTCTTAGAATCAAAACTCTTACCTTCTAAGCACAGCAGTTACAGTTGCGCTTGTAGCGGTCCATTTTACCTATCCCTGGGTTAAAGGTATTGGTCGGGTCAAGTTGATGGTAGAACTTTTGCAGCGAGTTTTCTGCCTCGTATAGGTGCCCTACGTTGTGTTCTGCTGGGTACTTCGCGCCACGACTGTTTAGGTGTTCCAGCATCAGTTTCTTCATCAGCTTGGTGTCTGTGCCCTTTTTGAAAACATAGTCTTGGTGGAAAACATAACACATAAAGTGACCGTAATAGAGGGACTTAACCAAGTTCTTACTCACTTCTTCAGGTAATGTTTCTAACCATTCCTCATCGTTACGTCGTAACGCAACATCAAGAGCCACAATGTCTTCCACTTCCTTGCGATGAATGGTTTCGTAACGAATGGCTGCGCCTGCTGCTGCAAAACGGTGTAAATACGCTTTCTTGCCCTCTTCAGGTGTACATTCGAAGAAGTCACTATCGTGCTCAGCCGCCCACACCTCTTTTAGGTATTTCTGCGCTTCGGCAATGCCGCCGTCACTCATTTTAAGTACAAGATGGTGCTCGTACTTATCACGGTATTCCAACATGCGCTTAGGAAGATGCTGCGGGAATAACTTGCTCGCATAGTAGAGAATAGTGTCTGGCAGGTATTTGCTGACCAACGGAACACGCTCTAAGAAGTTTTCAACCTTAGCTTTAAGCGAGAACATCTTAGGCAGATTGTCTGTGCCTAATAAATCGATAGAAAGGAACACATCTTTACCGTATTTCTCCGCCATGTTAAAGATATCACGGTGAAGGTACTCTCCCATCTCTGGTAAGTTTTCGAATTGAGTAAGGAAGTCTTTTCTCAGCTTGGTCAGTTTATCTGGATCGTTAGTACCTAGGTAGAACACCTGCTCTTTCTCAGGGATTGGATAGCTATCGACTCGAACAGCGAACACGCCAAGCTTACCCGCACAACCGCTCGCCTCGTACAGACGACGTTCGTCGGCATTAAAGCGCGATGGGATATCAGAAGTCACATCACGAACACGTTCGTCGTATTCTTTATCCGACGCCATACGTTCATCATGAATCACTTTATCTGGGTCGAAGTTACCATCTTGAATGTTCTGTAAGATCTCTTCAGGTGTCGAGCCTAATCCTTCGATACCAAGGTGGTTAACAAGATTGAGCTTACCGTCTTTGTCCACCTGAGCGAATATGGCTAACTCTGTATAAGCAGGGCCACGTTTAACCAAAGCGCCACCAGAGTTGTTTGCAATACCGCCCACGACGGTTGCGCCAAGAGAGGAAGAACCAATCACTGAATGCGGCGCACGATTAACCGCTCGCAGCTCTTTTTCTAACGAATGTAAACTTGCTCCCGGAAGACAAACTGCTTGCTTACCGCCGTCTAACAGATAGATTTGCTTCATCTTGGTAATATTGATCACCACCACATCGCGGTCATAATCACTACCATTTGGCGCAGAGCCTTCGGTCAGGCCCGTCTTGGCTGCTTGCATGATGATGATGCAATTATTGTCCACACATTGTTGGATGACCTTCCACTGCTCTAGCAGAGTCTTAGGAAAAACCACCGCCAACGCCGTGCCGCTGCCTGAGCGAAAACCGCTGCGGTAATACTTGGTTTTGATTTGATCGGTAAGGACATTTTCTTCCCCGACAATGGTGACAAACGCGTCGATGAGCTGCTTCTGTTTCATATCCGTATCTCTAGTTATTATGCCCAGCCAATATAAGTAGTCCGAATCTGAACGTCCATGCCACCAAAGTCCGATAACAACGCCCAGATAAAGTTAACTACATTAATTACCCATATATTCAATTACTTAAAATTCTCAGAACTGTAAAATCAACAAAGAAACTTATCGTTTCCAAAAAGAAACAATAGCAAAGTACATTGTTAACAAATGTGCACGATATCGAAGAAAAAGAAAGTCAAAAGGGTCAACAAGCCCTTATATACCTAACCTTGAAAGAAAATTAAGTCAAAACAAAACCACAACATATGAACACCATAACATTATAGCAGCGTTATATGGCTGTGACATTGTCGGTTAATGAAGAAAGTCGATAGATTGGTGAGTTTAAAATTTAGAGCGAATCCGTTCGATCAAAGGAGAATCACTCCTTTGAGAAAAGTTGAGCCACTAGAATTGATGGCTACGACGTTGAAAGCACTGATACAGATGCTCGATAAAGATCTTAATCTTTTCTGGTTGCTGGCGGGTGTATGGGTACACGGCATAAATACCCAAGCACTTAGCCGTTTCGTCTTTAAACAACTGAATCAGCTTACCTTGCTGCAAGTCTTCATAAACCAGCACCCGAGGCACATAAATGATACCTTGCCCCAGCAAAGCGACGTTACGTAACGCAGATGAGTTATTGGTACATAGATTCCCATCCACCTTAACCTGATACACCTCATCATCACGCTTGAAAGCCCACTCACGAGCCCCTGTCTCTTGATAGGCGTAAACCAAGCAGTTGTGCTTAGTGAGATCGTCCGGCGTTTTGGGTTTGCCATGTTTGGCGACGTACCTAGGCGATGCACACACAATCCAGTTTGCATCGACGAGCTTGCGTGCTATTAGGCTTGAGTCAGGCAAAACCCCGGTACGAATGGCAAGGTCAAAACCTTCGTTGACGATGTCGGCAAACCGATTGTCCAGTTCCATATCAATGTTGATATCTGGATAAGCTTGGTTGAATTCAGAAATAACGGTAGGAAGGATGAGTTCACCAGAGATGGTCGGAACGGTAATCTTGATGTTGCCTGATAGGCTCTTGCCTAAACCAACAATCGACTCCTCGGCGGTTGCGACGGCTTGATAAACACTACGAGCATGTTCGAAGAAGGATTGCCCTGCTTCTGTCAGTTTAAGCGTGCGTGTAGTTCGATAAAGCAGTTGAACACCTATCTCCTGCTCTAATTTGGCAATGCGCTTACTGACGACCGACTTAGTAAGTTCCATTTGTCTTGCAGCGGCGCTGAATGAACCTTGCTCAACCAAATGATAGAAAATAATGTAGTCGTCGGTATTTCTCATGTGTCTTCACTGCTTCCTTGTCGAAGTAGACATTCTAAAGAGATTTCACATAGATTGCCGCAAGAAAGTTCACACTTGACTTCTAAAGGCTTCCTCTACGAGAAAGGCGAGCTATTGAGGCTCGCCTTGTTTCGACTTAATTGAGTAACTTTCCTAGATGGTCTGTTTACTTCGTGAAGTGAATATCACTGATTTCAAACTCTACGCCAGCTTGGGTATTTGCCCATGCGGGGAAGATAGTGAAAGTTTTAACGGTTTGAGCCCAGTACTTGTTATCAAACTTCTCTGCGAAGTTGGCCATTGGCACGGTCACTTTAATATCCGTATTCAGCGTAATATTCTCCCCGGCCAATTCCGTGACAAAACAGTATCCCCATCAGCATTCGCCAGCTTCAACACCAATCCGGTTTGATCGTTGTCAGGCTTTTGCGTCCCCAACGTCGATACGTTCACCGTAAACACCAACGAACCCGCTTCAACAAAGTTTTCTAAGTTCTGTGCATCAAAGTTAAAATGCAACAGGCCTTTGTAAGCCTCTGGACTCGCGTTGTTATAAGTAACCGATGCACCATCAGCAGTTTGTGTTGCCGTCATGTGAGTTTCACCGTCAGGGATAGGTCCCCAACCTTCTGTCGTGTATTGGTCTGAGGTATTTATCTGCGCACCAAAGTCGGTAATGATGTTGTACATGTCCCCCGTCAATGGTGGTAGCGCTTCATCAAGCATGTCTTCACAGCTAACTGCATCCTCAGGTAATCCATCTGGGTTCGGAACATAACGAATCTTACCCAAATCAAACTCCACAGCCTCAGTTGAATACATCAAGAATGACGTGTTCAACATTTGGAAACTCATCCCTGTGTCCTTCAAACACTGGAGCGGTACTTTGACCGTCGTCCAAGTGCTATCTGACGGTTCAGGTAAGACTTTGTTGATGTTTACCTCACCGCGACAAGGATACTCACAGTGTGTCGACAGCACTAAGCTCTCTGGCGCTGTAGTTACCATGCGAATATCAAACTCCAAAGTTGAATCGGCATTCATGTAACTGTTGTAGTCGGAACCCTTTTCATCTGGCGTTTGCATGTAAATTTGCGCGGCTGAATTACCAACGAAGTCGCCAGTTTCTCCAGAGAATTTTACGTTGATTGCTGACTGCTGCATGCCATCGTAGTTAATGCCTTTCGTCGTTACTGAGCCAATTGTGGTGGTGTCTTTGCTGATTTCCACGCCAGCCCAACCATTCGCACTGCCAGACATTCTCGCAACAAACTCGCCTTTTGCGTCTTTACCGAAGATCTCTAACGGGAACTCAGCAATACCGTTGTCTGGCTCGTCCATACCACAACCATAATCACGTTGATCGAGTGGAATGTCGCTTAAATCCTCATACAGCGCTGGGACATCAGTCTGGTTCGCGTAGTTCAAACCATAACCGTACGGGAATAACGGCTTATGTTCGCCTTCAATATCCTGCTCAATCAACTCACCGTTTATGCCATCAATAGGTGTTGTGTAGTTAGGGATATTGAGCGCCTTGCGGTTGATTGTGGTCGAACACTTCTTTGCGCCCCACGAGTAAGAGAGCTTTCCTTTGAAATCCGCGCCATCTTTTGCGAACAGTACATCAGTAATACCTAAACCTTCCGTTCCCGGCAGCCAAGCTGCAACGAATGCATCAGAGTTGTTGATCTCTTCATTGACGTAAAGCGGACGCCCAGAGAAGAATACTGTAACCACTTTGTATCCCTGCTCTTTTAGCGCTTTGATCGTATCAAGATCCGCTTGATAAGAGGCTTTTAGCTTCGAAAATTCAAGTGTTTGTGCTTTGCTGATGTCACCAAACATTTCTGCATAAGGATCTTCACCGATAACCACAAGCGCAATAGCTTCTTCAGGTGTTGTTGCAGAAGCATCAGTAAACACGTTTTCTTCACCGACTTCTTGCTGCATTGCCATAAGCACCGTTTGTGCGTTCGGGAAGTCTTTCTCTATCGTGTTACCATCACCTTGCCAAGTAAGCGACCAACCACCAGTTTGTTTGGTGATGTCGTTGGCAGCCGAACCCGTTACCAAGAATTTCGCATCTGATTTCAAAGGTAGAATTTGGTCTTGGTTCTTCAATAGAACTAACGATTCTGAAACTGCTTGGCGGGCAATGGCAACGTGTTCTGGCGCGCTAAGTACTGATTGGTCACCCGCTAACGAACGCTCAGATGGCTTAGGTTTCTCCCAAAGGTTTGCACGCATTTTGACGCGAAGAATACGGGTTACGGCATCATCAATACGAGACATTGGGATAATGCCTGCGTTTACTTGGTCAATCACATTTTGGTAGAACGCTTGCCAATCGTTACGCGAGGTCACCATAAACACATCATTACCTGCGATTACAGCTTGCGGACAGTTTGCTGCTGTACAGCCGTTGATCTCACCTTGTCCGTTCCAATCTGTGACGACTAAGCCGTCAAAGCCTAATTTGCCCTTCAAGACGTCAGTAATCAGGTATTGTGAGCCGTGGATTTTCTGGTTTTGCATGTAATCGCCACCATCCTCAGCACCGTCGATACCGACCATAGAGTCGTAGTTCGCATCGTTCCACCATGAGTTAAACGAAGACATCACCACTTGTGCGCCTGCATTCAAGCCACCTATGTAGCCCATTGCATGGATGTTACGCAGATACTCTTCTGTGTAACGGTTCTCACCATGGTCAACGCCACCCAACGTACCACCGTCACCGACCCAGTGCTTCACGTTGGAGATTACGTTGGTGTCTCCTTTTAAGCCTTCTTCACCACCTTGAATCCCCTCTACCATGCGCTTCGCGTATTCATACACGATTTCAGGATCTTCCGAGTAACCTTCGTATACACGGCCCCAGCGATAATCACGTGGCGTGGCAACGGTCGGTGCGAATGTCCAATCAAGACCGGTCGCAACAACCTCTCTTGCGGTCGCTTTTCCTATTTCTTCAATCAGATCAGGGTTACGAGCTGCACCCAAACCAATGTTATGAGGGAAAACCGTCGCCATAAAAACGTTGTTGTGGCCATGAACCGCATCGGTTGCCCACATAAAAGGAATTCGGAACCCTCTCTCTGCGTAAGCTTCTTCTAGTGCCAGCCAGAGTTTATCCGCTTCGTCCGCCCAATCTTGCGCGGTTGAGTATTTATCATCATTCGGGAAGCCGCCTCCGCCGTTTAGAATAGAACCTAACTTATAGGTTTTCGCTTCTTCAGGAGTGACTTCGCGAAGGTCAGGCTGAATCATTTGCCCCACCTTTTCTTCCAGCGTCATTAACGCAAGGATGCGTTGGATTTCCGCTTCCATTGCATCGTCTTTCTTGATGGCACTGTCGACATCCGTCCATTCTGCAAAATAAGGAATTGGACTGGTTGAAGTCGTGTCACTGTCTGAGTCATTGCAGCCTGAGATCATCGCCATTGAGACGAGAATACTGACGATTGTTTTCTTTGTTCGTAGCACGTTATTGCTCCTGAAATATCTTGTTATCCAACGGGACCACACGTCAGAAACGTGCTAGTCACGACTAATTTTTCACTACAGGGGTTTTATTTAGACTACTGAAATAAATGATAAATAATTCTGTGTTAATCACAGAAATTAGCCGATCGGATTACCACGTTAGTTCATGAAACAAATAAACAAATTGCTGGTCTTGATAAGGTTCGCAAAGCTCGATGGCAAAAGGCGCGTGGTACTTTTTAATGAGGTGAACGTTATTTCACAGATTCATAGAAATGTGATTTATTTTCAAATCTTGAAAAAACGCACTAGTGATAGCTCTTCCATATTCAACAAATTAAATTGGCATTAAGTTGCATAACTTTGAAGCATATTCACACAAATGACGTCGATTATTTTTTACTGCGTTTTAAGTTGGTTGCCGAGTTAACTTCAAGAGAAATGAGATTGGATGATTGAGCTTACCGAGAGGAATTTGAGGTATAAAAAAAGACGCCATAAAGACGTCTCTTTTTAAGAATTTGGAGGCGCCTCCCGGAGTCGAACCGAGGTCCACGGATTTGCAATCCGCTGCATAGCCACTCTGCCAAGGCGCCAAATTGTTTACGCTTAAAGGCTCTGCCCCGTTGCGTTGGTTGCTACTTTACGGATTCAGGAAATATAGTCAAACAAAAATCCAAAATTTCTGTTTGTTTGCTTTGTTTTAAACCAATCCGATGTTAATTCGACCTAAACCGTCCAGATTTACTTACTTTGGTTAAGACAAATCAAAACAGATAGACAAAAGAAAAGCGGCAATCAGTGCCGCTTTTCTCTCTTAACTCTCGTGGTTAACCGTTGGCAACGCGTTTAAACAAGCGTCCTACTACGTTTGGATGGTAAGACCAAGTGTGGTCAAACATCGACATTAACGCTGGGTTGCCGTACTTCGACAAACTAATGGCATGGAATCGGTTCTTCTTCGCTTTTAACGCATCGACTTTTGCGAGCAACTCATCTTGCTGTTTTGGCGCAATGAAGTCTGAAATCACAACCATGTCGGCGTTTTTGTATTTGTCGCTGTTCATCAAATCGATGGATTTAATCAACGTTGGCTCCAAATCCGTGCCACCATGGAAGCTGTAAGTTAAAAAGTCGGCAGCTTCACGTAAGCCATCCTGACGAGTTAGCTCGTAAGTAATGTGCTCCGTGGAGAAGATGATCACATAACAATCACGTTGCTCCGCCAAAGCGATTTGCATCAGTGCATAAGCCATAGCCTTAGCACATTGCTCTGGGAAGCCACTCATCGAGCCTGACGCATCAACACAAACGATAAACGGTCCTTTTTCAACGTCGACCGCTTTATGATCTGGTTTGTGCGCTTTTACCTTACGCAGTGTGCGAGACTTACCTTGCGTGCGGTAGTTCATCAAGCGTTTATCAACCAAATACTTGTAGAACACCACTTCCAGCTCTGGGTACGCCAAAAACATGGTTTCGTTAGGGAGCAGTTTGTTGAGATCGTCACTTTCATGAATACCGACGATATCGTCTGTTGCCTCGTCACTCTTTTCCTCAACCATTTGCAGCTCTTCTGCTGGCGCGCGATTAAGGTCAGGATCATTCACTTGTCCAGCCATGCGACCAAGCTGTTCTGCGATTTCTTGTAAGCCTTTGTGCTTTTTAAGGAACTCTGCGTGGCGCTTCATCACGATTAGGTCAGTTTTACTTAACTTAGCTGACGCCATATCCCATAAACGCCCTACGCTTTCTTCGTCACCAGACTCCGTCACTTTATCCATGTTACGCATGGTTTCCATACGCTGATAAAGGTCGTTAAGGACTTTTTCTTTGTTCTCTTCAAGCTCAGAGACTTGCGCTTGTTTGATTGCTTCTGCAAGGCTTTGATACCACTGGTCACAGAAGTAATGAGGGAACATTGGGTTATTCACGCCCTTGTTCTTTTCCATCATGCGACGCGCTTGCATGTAAAACGCCGAGTGCCATTCAAGCTTCTTGATCACGTCATCAATGCGTTCAAAGAACTCGTTCTCATCCCAATAGATAACTTCTTGGTAGAGTGCGAGTTCTTGTTGAAAACGTTCTGTCTCACAGACTTTCGTCATGCGCTTTTTCACGTTGCCACGCCATTTGAGCAGATGGTTTTTCACGGAGGATTTCATGCCTCGGTTTTCTGCCATCATCATGACTTGTGAACGCGCCATTAAATCGTTAACCGCACTATCAATGATGCCTGAATCTGCCACCATGAGCGCTAAGTTGAGTCCGTCTGCACCTAACATGTCGTCTCCTTAAGAGAAAAACTGATGTAAGTTTTTGAAGCGTTGAATGATCTTCTCGCTTTCACCTTGGATAGACTCAAGTCTCTGGCTCACCTGTTGCAGACTCGACTCCATTAGACGTGGTAACTCTGGATCCACGAAACTGTGTGGTAATGCGCCATGGAAGTTGGCTTTAACCTTGCGCATATGATGTTCAGCTTCACTTAATTGGCTGACTGCTTTTTCGCTTTCTGCCAACCATTTTTGGTAAAGCTCAACATCCAAACCTTGTTGGGTAACCAAGCTCACCAACACGCCACGGTTGGCAATGTCACGGATCACTAGGTTGTTGGCGGCATCGACATCAAAACGCAGACGACACATATTGGTGTTTTGGTTTACGTAGCCATACACATCGCCATGACCTTCTTTGATCACTCGGTCAAGCTCATCTTTTGGCACGTATACCCAGCGGCTGTCGCCTTTCTCTGATTCAGACACCGACATGTTGCTTTGCAGAATAACCAGCTTAACCAGATTCACCGCCGCGCCTACTTTGTAAGTTTTCGCTTTGGATGTATCGAAGCTCATGGTTTCTTTGCGAAGCAGACCCGTTGCGGCTTCTGCGTTTAGCGTCATGCGATATTTGTCTTCAAGCTCATGCTGTACATCAACCAAAGATTCACGACAGTATTCGATCTCTTGCTCTGCTTCTTGCTGGTCAAAGGCATGTTTAAGTGCGAACTCTTGAATCACACCGCGAACGACATCGCGTGACTCAGGGCTGTTCCATAAACAATCTTGAAGTAGCAGAAGATCAAGTGGGTTGATCTCGTCACGCCCATTGAAGAACGCGCTCGCTTTAAGCAGTTTCACCGCTTTCTTCCAACGGCGGTCAGACACGTACATGTCTGTTAATGATGCATCGCCAAACTCAGACTCGACTTTGGTTTCCAACATCGTTTTTAGTTGGAATAGTTTTTCGAATGCGTTGTCGGTCAGAGTGAGCTTGTCGAGCTGTTGCTGCCAGCGGTGGTATTCTTCATCTGTGATCGCCAAGCCCTCTGGAACTTGCGCTTCTTGAGACGTACCCACTGTCAGCATGGATTTGAAGTTTTGTTTATCCTGAATGCGGTTTACAAACACGCGCACCAACATACGGTCGTAAAGTGCGTCTAAGCCGCTGTCTTCATCTGGCAGCTCGTTTGACGCAGAAACTAAAAGACGCATCGGTACACGTTCAATATCGCTGCCGTTCTTAAATGTCTTTTCGTTCACAACGGTCAAAAGCGTGTTCAGAATGGCAGGACCTGCTTTCCAAATCTCATCAAGGAAAACGACTTGCGCCGTTGGTAAGTACCCTTGAGTAAGACGGACATAACGACCGTTGTCTTTTAGCTCTTGAATGCTCAATGGACCAAACACTTCTTCGGGTGTTGAGAAACGTGTCATGAGGTATTCAAAATAACTGCTATTATCAAAAGCTTGGATAAGTCGTTTTGCGATTAAGCTTTTTGCGATCCCTGGAGGACCAAGAAGGAAGACGCTTTCGCCGGCAAGAGCGGCAAGAAGACAAAGTTTGATGGTGTGTTCGCGTTCGTAAACGCCATCAGTTAACGCTTTCGCTAGCTTGTTGATACGCTCTGAAAGAAGCGCCTTTTCTGCATTAGATGCGAAAGATGGTTGAATCATAGAAGCTCCGGCTGTTGAACTGAGGCTGTATATATAATTTTATACATTTGTTATCACTTTGTTACAAGTGTATTTTTTAGTGAACCTCGTTTATACCAGATGCTCTTCGCGCGCGTGCGCGAGCAACCATAGTTTTCATTTATGAGACATAACTCACTGAATGTGCTGATTTCGCAAGAGTATGAAACCATTTTCTTCTTTTGTTTCCGGTGGTTTGTGGTTAATGTGCAAAACACGTCAATGCGCGGTTACAGCTAGGATCCACAACTGCATGAGCAATACAATTCATAAATGGAAGCAGATTTCTCTGGTCGAAGAGGAAGTTAAACTACCAACTGGTCGGATGATCACACATACCACTATCCAACACCCCGGTGCTGCCGTTATCTTACCTATTACTTCAGATGGCAACATCGTTCTTGTTAATCAATTCCGTCCCTCTCTTAACAAATGGCTGCTTGAATTGCCTGCTGGCACACGTGAAGGCGATGAAGATCCATTGCACTGTGCTCAAAGAGAGTTGGAAGAAGAAACAGGATACAGCGCCGAAAAGTTCACATCGCTTGGTCAAGTTACCCCTCTTGCTGGTTTCTGTGATGAAATCCAGTACTTGTTTGTTGCCGAACAACTGAACAAAACCAATCGATACGAGTGTGACGACGACGAAGTTATTGAAGTAGTGACATTGTCACGAGAAGAACTCGAACAACAAATTATTCAAGGCATTATTACGGATGCCAAAACTATCGCTTGCCTAAGCAAAGCTCGTCTTTGCGGTTATATTTAGGTCTTTTCGACCGAGGAGAGAATTATGGACTTTCGATCAGATACCGTTACGCAACCTACACAAGCAATGCGTGAAGCAATGTTTACCGCTCCTGTCGGCGATGATGTGTACGGTGATGACCCAACCGTTAACGAGTTAGAGCAATTTGCGGCTGAGCTTGCGGGCTTTGAAGCGGCAATGTTCACGACCTCTGGTACACAAGCAAACTTACTTGGCTTAATGGCGCATTGTGAGCGCGGTGATGAATACCTATGTGGTCAGCAAGCGCATAACTACAAGTACGAAGCTGGCGGCGCGGCGGTACTGGGGTCTATTCAACCTCAACCGATTGAAAACAACCCAGACGGTACTTTGCCATTCGATAAGCTAGAAGCTGCTATCAAGCCAGATGACGCGCACTTTGCACGTACTCGCCTACTTAGCTTAGAGAACACCATCAACGGTAAAGTGATTCCTCTTTCTTACCTTGCAGAGGCTCGTGAGTTCGTAAACAAACATAACTTGCAGATGCACCTAGATGGCGCTCGCGTATTCAACGCAGCTGTTGCGCTTGATGTTCCAGTGAAAGAGATTGGTCAGTACTTTGATTCAATGACTATCTGTCTGTCGAAAGGATTGGCAGCTCCTGTTGGTTCGCTACTGCTTGGTAGCAAAGAGTACATCGCAAAAGCACGCCGCCTAAGAAAGATGGTCGGCGGTGGTATGCGCCAAGCGGGTATTCTTGCTGCAGCTGGTAAACTAGCCCTTACCGAGCAAGTAGAACAACTAAAACAAGACCACATCAATGCAAAAACCTTGGCGGAAGGTTTAGCGGAATTGCCTGGTTTCTCTGTTAATCCAGAGTTTGTTCAAACCAACATCGTCTTTGCCAAGCTTGATCCACAAGTGGATATCGCTGGTATTGCAGAAAAGATGAAGGAGCAAGGCATCACGATTACTCCAGGAAACCCAATCCGCTTCGTGACGCACAAAGATATTTCGGTACAAGACATCGATACCTTCCTATCTAGCCTTAAATCTCTGCTTTAACTTGATTTTGATCATTGAGCTTCCCCTAAGGGGAAGCTTTATTCTATGCGCTTTAAAGAACTACAATGAGTGCATTTCATGCTTAGATACGTGCTTCTAACGTCTCTTCTTATCTCTTCCTCTGTTGTGGCGAAACCTTTCGGTGACGTTGATAAAGGCAAACTCAAATCGCCAAGCTGTGTTTACTGTCATGGCTCGAACGGCATGACGACAAACGACGCTTACCCTAACCTAGCCGGTCAGAATGCTCAGTACCTGTATGATTCTATGAAAGCCTATCAAGATGGGCTTCGCTTAGGTCCTTTGGCAGAAATGATGGCAGCCCAGTTACGCATGCTGAATGATGAAGATTTGCGCGATGTTGCCGCGTTTTATTCAGAACAAACACCTCATGCAGAAAAGTGAATAATTATGGGGCTTGTGAATCACCACAAGTCCTAACTCCGTTTTCATTCGCACAACATCTAACCAAAACAATTAACCATTAAATCATTGATAAGCAACTCAACCCTCTTCAGATCAAATTATTGATGAATTTATAGTTCATCAACTCAGTTAATATTGACTTTTTATTCTATTTTATCGATATTTCATGCTTTCTATAATTCGACGTGAAATAGGTTATGTCTCACACACACGCTCAGCCATCGGAATCGGCGGCAACCCCTAAATCATGGCAGATGCCTGATACCCTCATTTTGATCTTCATTGTTGGTATTCTTGCTGCGATTCTTACCTACTTAATCCCTGCTGGTCATTTCGATAGCCAACAGGTGACCTACATGGTCGACGGTGCAGAAAAAACTCGCACAGTTATCGATCCATCTTCTTTCTCTTATGCAACCGACGAAAACGGTGAATTGGTTTACAACAAGGTTGGACTGTTCGCTTCAGGCGGTGGCATTGGTCTAATGAACTTCCCATTCGAAGGTCTGGTTTCAGGCTCTAAATGGGGCAGCGCGATTGGCGTTATCATGTTCATGCTGGTTATCGGTGGTGCATTTGGTGTGGTAATGCGCACAGGCACAATCGACAACGGTATCTTACGCCTTATCGACAAGACCAAAGGTAACGAAGCGCTATTCATTCCAGTTCTGTTTTTGCTGTTCTCTTTGGGCGGCGCAGTATTTGGTATGGGTGAAGAAGCCGTTGCATTTGCGATTATTATCGCGCCACTAATGGTTCGCCTTGGCTACGATGGTATTACTACAGTAATGGTGACCTACGTTGCGACTCAGATTGGTTTTGCAACGTCTTGGATGAACCCATTCTCGGTAGCGATCGCGCAAGGTATTGCTGGTATTCCGGTTCTGTCTGGTATGACTGTACGTATGGGTCTGTGGGCTGGCTTTACACTTATCGGTATTGCTTTCACTATGATCTATGCAGCGCGTATCAAAGCAAACCCTGAGCTTTCTTACAGCCGTCGCACTGACAAATACTTCCGTCAGCAAGAGCTAGGTGACCACGATTCTCGTTGGAACCTAGGTGACACCCTAGTTATCCTTACGGTTATCGCAACCACAGTATGGGTTGTTTGGGGCGTAGTGGCTAACGCATGGTACATTCCAGAAATCGCGTCTCAATTCTTCACTATGGGCTTTGTCGTTGCGATTATCGGTACGATCTTCCGTCTGAACGGCATGACGCTAAACTGTGCGGCTGACGCATTTAAAGAAGGCGCAGCAATCATGCTTGCCCCTGCTCTATTGGTTGGTTGTGCGAAAGGTGTATTGCTTATCCTAGGTGGCGGTACTACTGATGAAGCGAGCGTACTGAACTCGATCCTGAACAGCGCTGGTGGCGTAATCAGCGGTCTTCCTGACGTTGCTGCGGCTTGGTTGATGTATGTTTTCCAATCTATTTTCAACTTCTTCGTGACTTCAGGTTCTGGTCAAGCAGCGCTGACAATGCCTCTCTTGTCTCCTCTTGCAGACATCGCTGGCGTTACACGTCAGGTTGCGGTTCTAGCATTCCAACTTGGTGACGGTTTCACTAACGTTATCGTTCCTACTTCAGCGTCTCTAATGGCAACACTGGGTGTGTGTCGTATCGACTGGGGTGACTGGGCGAAATTCTGCTGGCGCTTTATGCTATTACTCTTTACCCTATCGAGCATTGTCGTCGTCGCAGCTCACGTGATGGGTTTTGCGTAAACTGATTACCAATATCCCCAAGCAACTTAAACGCGAAAGCGGAGTTTGGGTATAAAGAATAAGGCGAGACAAGTTCTCGCCTTTTTTAATTCAAGCCGTATGGCAAACAAGCATCGAAGTAAGATGTTTTGGAGTGACAACTTTAATGGCAACACAATTTCTGGATGACGTAATTCAAGGTCATCAAGTCATTCAATCTCTTGACGTAAAAGACTTGCCTGCAGGCGAGCACAAGTTTTGGTTCCGTATCGCAACCAACGCCCTATCTCAATGGCAACATTTGCCTGTGTTGGTTTTCAAAGGCGAAAAACCGGGCAAGAAAATCATGATCACAGCAGGTGTTCATGGTGATGAATACAACGGTGTTTTAGCGGCGCAAAAGACCGCTCGTGAACTGATTGGTAAAGACATCGCAGGTACTGTAACTGTCGTTCCGACCATCAACCTAACGGGTATGCTGAACCACAGCCGCGACTTCTTCTCTGCGGATCCTGATGCATCTCCTGCAAACTTAAACCGCTTCTTCCCTGGCGATGCAAATGGCAACGAAGCAAACCGCTTCCTGTTTGCTTTATGGAATAACCTTCTTAAGCCGAACGCTGAGCTGGCGATTGATTTGCACACTCAAACCACTGGTGCTGCTTACCCGCTGTACGTATTTGCCGATTTCCGTATTGAGCAATCTCTAGAAATGGCTCGCCTCATTAACCCAGATGCGATTCTTAACGATCCGGGTGACACTGGAGTACTTGAAACCGTCTGGAACAACAGCGGCATTCCAAGCATCACCATCGAGGTGGGCATGGGTCGTTACACAGAACAAGAGCTGATTGACCGTACCGTGACTGGCATCTTCAATATCCTTGCTCGTCATGACGTAGTGACCGGTGAAGTTGCAGAGAGCACGCCTTGCCTAGAAGGCAAAGACATCATCAGCATTCGCGCTGAATTAGGTGGTTTTGTACTACCACAAGTGAAGATGATGGATAAGGTAGAACAAGGTCAATTGGTTGCAATTCAATACGACAGCTTTGGTGATGAGATTCAGCGTTATACAGCCCCAACAGAAGGCACGGTACTGAGCCACAACATTGAATCGCTCCGAGCACCAGGCTCTTTGGTTGTTCGACTGATTAAGTAATACCTTTGAATTTAATAGTTCGTAATTTCAGACTGTTAAACTCAAACCAATAACACAAAGCCCTGCATAACTTGCAGGGCTTTTCTTTGTTGGTCTCTTCAACCGTTTCAGCTAAGCTTTGCGTGACAATGTCACCAATAAAACCAAAGCTGCACACGACATAAGAACAAATCCAAGGTTTTGAATCATTCCAGCTAAGCCTAGACCTGAACCAATCATCAAGTAGTACATCAATCCTAGCAATGCCCCTGCACTGCCCGCTTGTTGCTTGTAATCAACCAAAGCGGTACTCAGTACATTTGGAATGGCGATACCAAATGCCATCACAATGAATAACATTGGCGCCAAGAACCAAATCGATGTTTGCAACATAAAAACACCGAGGCCTCCGATGATCAAAAATGCTGATGCAATCCAAAGTAGATGCGTTTGTGAGCGACCTTTTGCTAACAATGATTTGTTCATCAAACTGCCGATTAAGGTACCAACGCCTAATATCACACCGCTGTATCCGAACTGCTCAGAACTTAGTCCGAGCTGCTCAAAACTGAATGCGCCTAATTGGTAGTATGCGAATAAAGCAATGTTGTAGAGCGCAACCAACAACGCAGATTGCCAGATTTGAGCATCTTTCAACATTCGTCCAAGTAATGAACCTATGTTTAGCGGCTGTTTTTGAGTTTGTGTTTCAGGTAGATTAACCGCGTTGTAGCACAGCAAAACAAGCGCCAAAATAAACAATGTAAAGAACACAACCTGATAGCCACCGAGTGCTGTTAACTGACCACCGAGCAACATGCCAATCACTGGGCTAATGGAAATACCCATACCCATAACGCTAAATACTTTGCTTAGCTCATCGCCTGAAAAGCTGTCTCTTAGCATGGTTTGTGTCACGACCGACCCAACCGCAATACCGAAAGCACTGAACGCGCGAGCTATCATCATCACATCAAAGCTTTCTGTTTGCATAGCGACCAAAGCAGATACGCCGTAGACCAGCAACCCTGCCAGCATGGTCGGGCGTCTGCCCCACTTATCTGCCAAGATTCCCCAAACCACCACGCCAATAGCAAATGCAGAAAAATAGATAGATAGGGTTTGTGCTGCTTGCGAATACGTCACAGCAAATGACTGAGCAATATTACCTAGCGCTGGGCTGTATATGGTCTCCACAATTTGCGGAAACATCAGCATCACCACCATCAATCCAATAGAAGGTTTCGTTTTCATTTTTACCTCTCTGTCCCACCCCTGCCGGTATTTGTTGGCTTAAGTGGGTAACGAACTTAACTTGGCGTGCAGTATAGAAGGCGTTATGCTTTACCCATTAACAACATTAAAACCAAAAACATCAAGATTCGGACAAATGGCAATTATTGAAGACAATACTCGATTTGATGCGGACGCAATTGCCGCGAGTGTAGTTGGCATCGCAGCGGATGTCGGCAAACATGATTCCGGTATGCACGAACACAAGAAAGGACAATTGCTTTATGCGCCACAAGGATGCATGACGTTCGCACTCGATAACTCTATTTGTATATTACCTCCAACCAAAGCGGTGTGGATTCCGCCGCATACTTCTCACAGAGCCGTCATGACCAACGTTGTAGCTTACCGTTCACTCTATTTCGATTGCAGTAAATACACCTGCCCTGATGAGATAGTGATGATTGAGGTGAACGACCTTTTAAAAGCACTGATCGACAAAATGGCGTTATGGGAGTGGGATATTGAAGAAACGAAAACTCAGGCAACGAGCACTTTATTTTGGGAAGAGTTTTACCAAGCGAAGCAGTTTGAATTCTCTTTACCCTTGCCTTCTGATAGGCGTTTAACAGGGTTTCGCAAGGCAATGACCAAGGGTGATTTTATAGCTCCTGAGTTAAACCAACTGTCACAAACCGTTGGCGCGAGCAGCAAAACTATCACTCGCCTATTTAAGGCTGAGACTGGCATGTCTTATCAAGATTGGCGTCAACAATGGCGGCTACTTAAGGCTATTGAGCTCTTATGTGAAGAAAGACAAGTCAGTGATGTTGCCCATTGTTTGGAGTTCTCATCAGATAGCGCATTTATTGCGTTCTTTAAGAAACAAACCGGACAGACACCACTGAGTTTTATGAAGCACAGGTCGTTGTTATAAGGCGATCATTTCGTGTGTTATTTGGTTTGGTCTACGAGAATTAATTCGTCCAACGCAAAGCCTTTCTCTTTTGCTACTTGTTTGAAACGCTCGACCGTTGCTTTATCGACAGTTGGTGTGCGTGACAGTAGCCATAGGTAGTCGTGATTGAAACCAGAGATAAACGCGTAGTCGTAGTTCTCACCTAGCTCAAATACGATGTAAGACGAATAAAACGGACCGAAGAAAGACACTTTTAAATGCCCTGTGTTTTCACCATCAACGAAATACGCTTTGCCGTCAGCTTGCGTCCATTCTTTATCTTCTTCTGAATAACCTCGGTTGATAACCGTTACGCCACCATCCTCACGAAGCTCGTATTCAGCCGTCACATTCGATAAACCGCGCTCAAAAGAGTGATCAAGACGCGCAATTTCATACCACTTGCCAAGATATGGTTGAAGTTCAAAGTTATTGACCGGCTCCACGCCATCCGGTATAGACGTACAGCCAAACAACGTTGCAAGGGACAAAAGTAAAAGTGTTTTAAGAGATTTCATACAGTAACCTGAAATTAAGTTAGTGACTGATTTTACTATAGAAGATAAAAATTCGATCAGAAATTAATGTATCGAAATTCTCCACAGGACAGTCCTACGTCTTGGAAACCTTGTAGTGCTTCAAACACATTAAAGTGGCTCACGACAACAACCTTTCGATATTGGCGGTAACGATCCAGCACCAACTCAGCCCGTGCTTTTAGCTCATCAACATGTTCGTAGCGATTATCGGCCATTGGAAGACCCGCTTTTAACAGCTCTCGGTATTCGAGCCAGCGTCGGTCTCTTTCATTCAATGTAATGTAGCCACCTTCTTTGTCCGCACGCCACTCTCTCAAGTCATGCTCAACAAACAAAGGCAAATCGCGATGACGATTCAGAATTTCTGCAGTTTGAAGGGCTCTTGTATAAGGAGAGCTGATGATGATTTCAGCATCATTGAAGACTGAATGATTGAGTTTTTCTTGCAACACAGGCAAATGCTCTCGGCAAAGCGGCGCATAGTCCTTCTCAAGTTGGGTCATCTGCCGCTCATCCGCTAACGTAAAATCTGGCACGCCATGCCTTACAAACACAATGTCCATATTGTGGTACTCGTCCTTGTTAAATTGCTATTGAGAAATTGGAGTCAGTTTTAGATAGGAGTGCACTTCTCCATTTTTGTATTCAATCGCAGAGTGGATGGAAGGTTCACGGTTTCCCACAACAGAAAGTTCATAAGTGTTTTCACCTTTGTAGATCGTGATATGAAGTACGCCAGCCTCTAGCTCCCAATGCCCTTTGGTGTGAAGGCGTCCAAACAAGGTGTATTCATCAAGTGAACCATCCGCATGCAAGTGCACCTCTGTGATGTAGCCACCTGTGCAGCTCTTGATCCAGCAACGGTCTCCCACCTCCTCCAAGCGTACTTCTCTTTTGCTTGCCTTCCATTTTGAGAAACGTTCAGACTCCGCAAAAGACGCTTCGAAATCGGAATGTTCTTTTATGGGCGCTCCTTCAAGCTCGCGTAAGCAAAGCTGAATCCAACTAGTTATTTGCATGGAATATCCTTAAGGTTTCAATTGCCCTTTTTACGCCTAAACGTGGGCTGCTTAATACTGGAATGTCGACATCAACTAATGATGCAGCACCTGACATCGAAGCTTGCGCCAATACAATTACGTCATAATCACGAGCCTTTCTCTCTATTACTGCTTTAATATTGTCGTAATAGCCTTGGTAATCTTGGTCGAGAAAGCGTTCCCAAGCACTTTCAACCACAAACGTATCTAACTGACGGATATAATTGCCCTCACTTGTCTCAAGTAACGCCAAGCTGGGCTCAATGGTTGTCGATAATGCCGCGAGTAACAACACTCGCTCATGAGTTACAGCTTGGTCACCCATCGCGCGGTCGATACGCTGAACATTGATTCCCTGCTCCGTAAGTGATTCAGCAAAGCGACCAATTGAGGAGCAGGTACAAACCACCAAGTTTGCTTGTTCAGAAAGCTCTCGTACTTTGTCTTGTACTGATTGCTTCACCTTAGATTCGTCCTCCCCAGCAACCAAACGTTCCAATAAGTCAGCATCGGCAAAGTGTGCGACTTTTAAATCAGGTGCGAGCTCTGTCATCAGTTCGGAGAAAGGTGGAATGTGTACGGGTGAAGTATGAAGAAAATAAAGGTCGTATGGCTTCATGCTAAGTTGTCGATTTTTAGTTCAATTTCGACAACTTAGCACAAGGCGATGGGAATTAATGCGATCAGAGTTACTGTTGTGCTTCCCAAAGACCAAGAAAGTACTTGCCGTAAACCACTTCAGTTTGCATATGCATAATCAGTAAAAATGCAATCAAAGCGAATATAAAGCGATTGAAATAACGGCTGACTTTGGTACGAACTTTTATATCGAATACTCCGATATGAATACCAACATAGGCAAAGGGGTAAACCAACAAAACAGCGAGTAACCAACCTAAGTAGCCGGATATCGCCATTTCCTCGTAACCGATCATAATACCTCCACAATGAATACGACAGGAACGTGGTTAGTATTCATCATCTAGCGGAGGCGGAATGTCAGGATTTACACAGCTGCGAGCCGTTGCCAAAAAGTCCCTTAAATAAGTTACTTATCTATTTATAAAATTTTGAGATCCAAGAAAATCTTGTGCCATTTTGGGCGAAGTGATGTGGATGAACTCGATAGGCGAACCTTTTAAGTCCTCTTTCAGTTAGATAACGCTTCCGATTCTTTCGGTAATTCTTAACCGACCACCAAATAATCGAATCCTTACTCAAAAACGCTTTTCTAAAGCTTTCTCTATTGCCAGTTCCTTCCCAAAACTCTTCTTGAGTCCATGCCCTTTTGATAGCACGAGTGACGGAGCGATAAGTGGTGATAGAACGTGAATAATCAAGCCAGATGATGGTATCGACCCTTTGCCATTTGTATGGTTGTGTTCGGCTGTAGTTCCCGTCGAGTACCCAAGCGTCTTGCTGAGTTACGTCCACGACTTTATCGAAGAACGTCTCATCATCGAGTTCTTTCCAATCGGGAAGCCAGAACAACCTGTCCATTTCTATGTACGTGACACCTAATTTCATTGCGAGCTGCTTTGAAAACGTCGATTTACCGCTTCCACTGCTGCCTACTACATTGATCCTTTTCATTAAATCCTCCTAGGTGACCGTACCAAATTGACAAAGAGCGACGCATTCCAACTATAGGTAAGTCTGGAAAATGCGGAGGCGGGATACTAATGATTACGCTTTAAAGTTCTAGTGTAGGTTCAATAAGATGTGAAGTTACGCGCATAAAAAAGCCTCCAATTAAGGCTGTCTCTTATACACAAATCCCCAAGCTTATAGCTTGGGGATTTTTTTTGAACTCTTTAACGTGTGTGCGCTCTGATCACTTAAGAATCCTTACTGAAACACTAAGATGACACACTCAGACGCTAAACTTTGGGCACAAGAACAATTTGGACAAGCACAACTTAAAGACCCTCGAAGAACACAACGCCTCATCAGTTTAGCGACTTCCATTGCTAATCAACCAGGAGTCTCCGTGGCTAAACTTCCTTTTTCTCCCGCCGATATGGAAGGGGCATATCGCTTTATCCGCAATGAAAACATCGATGCAAAAGACATCGCTGAAGCAGGTTTTCAATCAACGGTATCTCGAGCTAACGAGCATGAGGAATTACTCGCGCTTGAAGATACAACAACGCTCTGTTTTCCTCATCGAAGTATAAAAGATGAACTCGGGCACACGAATCAAGGCGACAGAATTCGAGCTCTCCATGTACATTCGACGTTACTTTTTGCACCACAAAGTCAGACCATTGTTGGTCTTATAGAGCAACAACGATGGAGCCGAGATATTACTAAGCGTGGGCAAAAGCACCAACACGCGACTCGTCCTTACGAGGAGAAAGAGAGTTACAAATGGGAGCAAGCTTCTCGCCGTGTCGTTGAGCGCCTAGGGGATAAGATGTTAGATGTTATCTCGGTCTGTGACCGAGAAGCTGACCTATTCGAATACTTAACTTATAAACGTCAACATCAGCAGCGTTTTGTCGTTCGTTCAATGCAAAGCCGCTGTCTAGAAGAGCACGCTCAAAAGCTTTACGACTATGCGCAAGCGTTACCAAGCGTCCAGACAAAAGAGCTTACCATCCCCCAAAAAGGAGGAAGAAAAGCGAGAGATGTAAATCTTGATGTTAAATATGGTCAGGTGACATTAAAGGCTCCAGCAAACAAAAAGGAGCACGCAGGCATACCTGTTTATTATGTTGGTTGCCTTGAGCAAGGGACATCAAAAGACAAGTTAGCATGGCACCTCTTGACGTCGGAGCCAGTAAACAACGCTGAAGACGCCATGAGAATTATCGGTTATTACGAGCGTCGATGGCTGATTGAAGACTTCCATAAAGTCTGGAAAAGTGAAGGTACGGATGTGGAGTCACTAAGACTCCAAAGTAAAGGTAACTTAGAGAGGTTAAGTGTCATCTATGCCTTTGTTGCGACACGTTTATTGGCGTTACGCTTCATTAAAGAGGTTGATGAGCTATCAACAGAAAGTTGTGAAAAGGTCTTGGGCAAAAAAGCTTGGAAGCTGCTGTGGTTGAAACTAGAAAGTAAGACGTTACCTAAAGAAACGCCGGATATGGGCTGGGCGTACAAGAATCTCGCTAAATTAGGCGGTTGGAAAGATACCAAGAGGACGGGCAGAGCTTCAATAAAGGCACTTTGGGAAGGATGGTTTAAACTACAAACCATCCTTGAAGGCCACGAACTCGCAATGTCTCTTGATCACTAGACTTGTGATCAAGAGACAGCCAATTAAGGAGGTCTATACCCAAGTGACTTCAAGGTGCTGATTCAGAGCGTTGTCATTGATTCCCTGTTTACCGAAAGTAAGCAAGGAAAACAACGAAGCGGAATAGCGAGCTCTTTCCAAGTTGTTTGACGCAGTAATCGGGTCAATGACACGCTCCCTGAGGGCGAGTTGACTTGGCTTGTATACTTTGTTGTCGATTCTTGATTTAGACCCACTAAACCTTTAAATCGCCGCCGCGTCTACAAACCAAGTCAATCTCGCTGAACCTAGCACCTCGAGGTTGCTTGGGTATACCTAAATTCATGAGCTAATTACAACTTATCCCATGCGTCTGACCAGTAAACGGTTTCACCAGGTGCATAAGAAGGGTTTGAACACCAGCCCGTGTATGGCCACGGTTTACACTGATACAAGTTACCATC
Source organism: Vibrio sp. B1ASS3 (assembly GCF_905175355.1). NCBI lineage: Bacteria > Pseudomonadati > Pseudomonadota > Gammaproteobacteria > Vibrionales > Vibrionaceae > Vibrio > Vibrio sp. B1ASS3. The sequence goes on along the minus strand of NZ_HG992743.1, from coordinate 960,641 downwards.
TGAACCTGTGACAATGTCACCTGCTTCGTACGTTTTTCCAGATTCATACGGAGGGTAACTGCTGCCATCAGAAACAACCACAGAGCGTTGAGCTGTCGTAGTCTGATTTGCACTGTCCGTTACTCGATAAACCAAGTCGTAGACACCTAGCACGTTAACATCTACGCTGCCCTCAACACGAACTTGATCAGTCAAATCACCGTCTTCTGCATCCGTCGCTTTTACGCCTGCCATTGGGTCAAATGCGTCACCAAGCTGTATGGTCGTATCCGTTACACCTTCAAACTCAGGCACTAGGCTGTAAACAACAACTGTTCTGCTTTGCTTGGTTTCATTGTTGTCGCTGTCTTTTACACTGTAAACCAAAACATATGTGCCAACGGTGTTCACATCAACTGAACCTTCGACAGTGATGCTGTTAGTTAGGTCTCCATCTTCTTTATCAGACGCGGTAACACCAGCATACGGATCAAATGAACTACCGTGATGCACGCGAACATCACTGATGCCGCTGAACACCGGTTCGCCTTCACTTGGCGGTGGTGGAGTCTGGCCATGGATGAACGGACCGTAATCCTTCACAAACTTTTCACCGTACGCCTGACCATTCTTGTCTGTGCCCATATCCCAGTTCACCGACCATGTCATTACGCCACGAAGTGCCTGCCCTTGCGCTTTAAGTTGGTCAAACGCATCGTAAAGATCTTGAGGGTCTTGTACAAAGCCTGTTGCGGCTGCATCAATGTTAGATGGAATACCAAACACCAATTTGTCATGCGGAATTTTGTGGAAACCACGTGTACCGTTCGATAGAGAGTCTGAAATGTAGTAAATGAATTCTTGTTTTAGCGCATCATTGTTTTGTGCAATCCAACCCACACCTTCAACCCAAATGCCATCACCACCTTGATTGTAAAACTGAGGGTTGATCCAATCGTAGTACCCTTCTAATCCAGTAATATAAGGAACGTATTTGCCACCTTCTGTTAAGTATGGAAACTCAGGCGCCATCGTAATTAGGAAGTTTTTACCCTGCTGTTGGTAGTGTTCTTTTACAAGGCGAAGTGCAGCTGGGATTACGGTTTGGTTGTCTGACGCAGTTACTGCAGATTGCTCTAAATCGATATCCAGACCATCAAAGCCGAATTTATCAGTCAGGCGGATGATCTCTTGTGCGAATGCTTGCTCATCGCCAGTTTTCAGCTCAACGTGTGCATCTGCACCACCAAGCGCAATAAGAACGGCGCGTCCTTGTTGGTTTAGTGCGCCAATTTGATCAATAAATTGTTGTTCTGAAAGACCAATATTTGGATCGAGCTTAAAGGTAGGAATACGGCCTTCACTGGTATTGAACACCTTCATAAAGGAGACGTTAACCACATTGTACATAGGATCAACTTCATCCAGCGTCACACACGGTGCGTTACCGCCCTTGTAACCAGCCCCATCGCACCAGTTATGCCAATAACCGACTACGACACCACCATCTGGATTCACCATCTCATTAGCGGATGCTACGTTTGAAAGACCACTCAAACCCAATGCTACTGCTAGATATAGCGCTTTTTGCTTCATCGTGTTACCTCTCATCCATTTTGTTTCATCACAACAATCATTCAGCACTTTCTATTGGTGCCTAATGAATTTTGATTGGATTATATGGCCGTATTGAGAAAACAGATACACGTGCAAAGTTATGTTTTCCATGTCTATTTTATAATTGTGATCTTAATTCACGACGCGAAATGAATTGAAAATTAGCGTTCGCTCTCAAGCGTGACTTACTATCAAAATCAGGCAAAAAGTTAACCAAAATCTATTTTTTGGAGGTCACTCGCAACGATTTAATCAGGATTTAACCCTGTTCATATAAAAAGTTTGCACAACGTAGACATTGGGCTGGAATGCCAACCTATATAATGCGGGCTTGCATAAATAGAGGTTATTTTTATGAAATTAAAAACAGTGTCAGCTTGCGCAATCTTGGTTTTGCTTGTCGGATGTCAGCAAAAAACTCAAGATGAAGCGACACAGCCAACAACCTCGGCAGATGTATGTAGTACACAAGGAAATATGCCAGGTGGGTGGAACGAATTCGATGCTACCCCAGACGCTCAAAAGGCAATGGCCTTTGTCCTAAACAAAATGGAAACTCTCTCTTCGTTTAAACAGATCTTGTCCGTTCATGCACAAATTGTGAGTGGTGTGAACTACGCGATAGAGTTTGAATTGAATGACGGTTCAGTTTGGAACACGGTTGTTTACCGCAACCTTGATGGTGAGTATGCGATTACGCAGTCACCGAAAGAAGGTCGCTTCTGCGAACAATAAATGCTTCGAGACTGAGAACCAAAAATGTATGGTCCGCCCCGTTATTGCAACTACAATTTAGTAATAACGGAGTTGGTTTGCGCTAATGTATTCGGAGTCCACGTTGGGAACATTAACTTCCCGCTCCACGATGATATCCGCGCCAGATTATCCTTAAAAGCCCCAAAGCAACTAGGTGCTATTTTTTGTATCAGGTTACTAATCTGGCCGATCGACCGTTTTTGTCATCACGTTCATTGGCGTTGCAAACTTGGTTATGGCTATACAGCCTTAAAAGCTTGGCGGTGGTACAACACCGCCCAAGCTATTCTTGCTAGCTTATTGGCAAGTGCGACTACCACTACATTAAACGGCTTTGTTGCTCGTAAATTGACTAACCAATCTCCAAACACTTTTCCTGTTGTTTCTATCCTAGATAGCACGGACCTCGCTCCATGTATAAATAGAGCGCGAAGGTGTTTGTTCCCTCGTTTACTCATGCCTAATAGCTTTGATTTGCCACCCGTTGAATACTGCCTTGGAACGAGTCCTAGCCATGCAGCCATCTCGCGACCTCCACCAAAGTTTGAAGGAGAACTGATATTAGCCACACACAGCGTTGCTGTTAAATCACCAATACCAGGAATACTCTTCAAAAGCTCGGCATTTTCATTATTTTCAGTAATTGCTTTCAGTTTTCTATCTTGAGTAGATACTTGCTCATTTAGGTATTTATAGTGCTCATGAATCGAGAGCAACTCAGCGACCAGACTCGGTGGTAGTTTTATATCTTGCTCGGCCAACCACTGAAATAGCGCTTTCATCTTGGCATGGCCTTTAGGAAAACTCAGCCCAAACTCAAGTAGTATTGCTCCAATTCGGCTCATACAAGCCGTTCGTTCTTTTATATAACCATCCCTCACTCGATGGATAGCTGCGATTACCTGAGCTTCCTCTGACTTGGCAGAGACAAATCTCATGCTTGGTCGACTCGCTGCTTCTGCTATCGCAGCTGCATCAATAAAGTCGTTCTTGTTACCTTTGACGTAAGGTTTTACATATTGAGGCGGGATAAGTCGAACTCGATGCCCATAGGCTTCACACTTTCTCGCAAGCCAGTGAGCACCACCACAGGCTTCAAAAGCGATGATGGTAGGTTCAAGTACAGATAAGAAACGAAGTAGTTGGATTCGACTAAACTTACGGCGAATAACGTCTTTGCCAGTGTGATTGTTACCAACCGCATGAAAGCAGTGCTTGCCTAAATCGATACCTAAGATGTGAATGGTAGACATATGGTTCACCTCGTTCTGAGAGCCAACTCTAAGCGTAGGGCTTGAGAGTGAGGCGGACCATATAATTAGCCCCGCTATTTTACACCGTAATCTAGCGGGGCTTTTTGTTTATCAATGTTTACCAGTACCGTTGACCGTTACCGATTAAGAATCAAATGCCATCTGAGACTTCACAGAAACTGTAGAACCAAGTCGCGACGGTTCAACATCAATGCGCTGCGCCATTTGCTCTTTCAGCTCGGATACGTGAGAAATCACGCCAATCATCCGACCCGTTTGTTGTAAGTCGACCAAGGTTTGAATCGCAAGATCCAAAGATTCCGGATCTAAGCTGCCAAAACCTTCATCAATAAACAGTGTATCTAAACGAATACCACCACTGTAAGACTGCACAACATCAGATAGACCGAGCGCTAATGCCAACGCTGCCATGAAAGATTCACCACCTGATAACGTCGCAACATCGCGCGTTTTACCTGTGTAGCTATCCTCAACTACCAAATCCAAGCCTCGTCCTGCTGCACCTTTAAAGCCTTCGGTTTTACGAGCCAAGATATAGCGGCCTTTACTCATCAGACTTAAGCGCTGTGACGCTTGAATCAACACGTCGTCTAATAACACACCAAGGACAAATCGGTGCAGACTGATACGACTACCCGTTTTACCGCTAGCAACGTCATACAAGGTACCAAACACTTTATATTCGTCTTCTAACTTAGTGTTCTTATCATGTAACGTCGCGATGTCATTGCGGACTTTCTCTATACGTTCAAACAAAGAGCGCGTGCTATCAAGCTGATTACGCGCTTCAACGTAACTTTGCTGAAGACTGTTTAATTTAACGTTAAGACCTTCTAAATCAGGCAACGCCAAGTCTTTCAACGTGGAACTCAAGTCTGCCAAGGTTTGTTCTAGCTTGATTTGAGTCTGTTTGAACGCCTCAATTTCTTGCTGCCAAACCTGCATCTCGGCTTCATCAACTTTACATGCTAGGAATTGCGCTTCATCCTCGAATGCGCTCACCTGCAACGCTTGCGCCCAATCAGCTTTAGCTGTGTTCAAACGCTCTAGTGCCTCATTCAACCACTGTTGATTAGTTGTCAGTTGGCTTTCAATATTGGTCTTCGCCAGCACGGCTTGTTGTAAATGGTTTTGTGCAGACTCGAATGCGGTATTCAACTCCGCAATCTGTTTTTGAATCGCAACAATGTCTTGCTCAAGAACTTCAAGAGATGAGTACTTAGCATCTAACGAAGCCGAGAGTTTAGCCAGTTGCTCTTGGTTCCCTTTCACCGTCGATTCGTTTGCTGCCATCTGGTTTTGCAGATCATTGATCTTACCTTCCCCCGTAACACAACGTTGGTTTAACTCATTGACGTTTTGTTCCAGCTGAACCAAGTTAATCGATGACAATTGCTGTAAACGTTCATTGAGCTGCTGCATAGACGCTTGTAACGCGCTTAAATCCATTGATGCGTTTTGGCCAAGCTCAACGGATAGTTGCTCAATCTGCTGCTTGTATTGTCCGACTGCGATATTGTGCTGCTCCAATTGATTGCTCAATTGGTTAAGCGCAACTTGCCCTTCTCGCTCCGTATTTCGAGCACGCTGAACTTGCTCTTTTGTTACCTCTTCACCAACAAATTGAGCGGGTTGAGGGTGTTCTACACTACCGCACACCGGACACATTTCACCGGCCCGTAAGCGCTGAGCCAATACAGCAGCTTGAGCATTGTGCCAGCTCAATTCAAGTGTATCTGCTGAGCGTTGAAGTTCTACGTATCGCGCTTTTGCTTGGTCAACCGAAGCTTGTTTGCTAGGCGTCAATGCATCCAATTTCGCCAGCTCTTGGTTTAAGCCAGTGAGCTTCTGTAGGTCTTGCATCAAACGTTGCTGCTGCGTTATCTCTGCCTCGACACTGCCAATACTTGCAACATCGACTCGGGCTTGATCCAGTGACCTCTGACCTCGTTGCGCCTCTAGCGTTAACTTCTCTTTCAGAGCGATATATTTCTTAAGCGTTGCCTCAAACTCCGACTTTTGCGTCAAACCTGCGTTAATGGCTTTCTCTAGCTCTGCCTTTTCAACCAGCTTTACTTTCATGCCTTCAAGTTGGTATTGCTGCTCTGTCAGTTTTGGCAATTGTGCGGCTTGTTCTTTCGCGGTTTGCAATGCGCCTTCTTTGGATTTTACCGCGTCATTTGCCACCGTAAGATCTTGAGAAAGCTTAGCTACCTTTTGCTCAAGTTCTTGCGTTTGCTTTGAGGCATTTTGTAACGTGACATAAGGCAACTCAACCTTGCTTGCCTTCTTCGCATTGTCTAGCTGCAATTGACGTGATGAGACAGCATCGCTCTGCTCCAAATGTTGCTTCAATGCAATTTCGGCTTGCTCGCGCTTTTTGAACTCATTGCTCAATGCTTCTGCTTTTTGCAGTTCCGTTTTTACCGCATTTAATTGCGCCAGAGATTCTTGCTCTTGCTTTTGTACAGATTCAAATTGAACAGATAAGGCTTCGCGCTGCTCTGTCAACTCCGCTTCTGAAGAAACACCAGCCACCTGCAGTGCGCCTCGAATTTGGTTATCAAACTCGTCTTTGGCTTTGCTAATAGCACTCGCTTTGTCTTTCAGTGCGTATTCAATCTTCTTGTAGATATCCGTTTGGAATAGCTGACCAAAAATCTCTTCCCGCTCTTTGGATGTCGCAAGTAACAACTCTCGAAACTTACCTTGTGGCAACACCATCACTTGGCGGAACTGAGTTTCGTTCAAGCCAATGATATTGGTCACTTCTGTCTTTACTTGAGTTGTTTTGCTGGTGATGAGCTTTTCTTCGTCCGTAATCTCATACAAAGCTGCGGTATGCTTACGCACCGTCATGCCCTCACCACGCGCCTTTGGTGCTTCTTGTTCTGGTGAGCGAATCACTCGATAAGACTTGCCGTGTAAAGAGAACTCTAGCGTCACTTCGGTCAATAACGTTGGTGCTGCCATATCGCAACGCATTTGAATACCTTGGCGCTCGTTACCCGTTGTTTCACCATAAAGCGCAAAACAAATCGCATCGAGAATCGAGGTTTTACCCGAACCAGTAGGACCATTGATAAGAAACAGAGGGTTAGTTCCCAGCTTGTCGAATTCAATCGTTTCTGTTTGAGCAAACGGACCAAAAGCCTGCATTGTCAGTTTAATGGGTTTCATGTTTGGTCCTTACTGAGCTTGCTGAGAAAGTTGTTTGATGATGTCACTGATCGCTTGATCTTGTTCTTGCGATAATTGGCCGTCTTGCGCTTCCGAAAAGAAATCTCGGAACATGTCTATCTCACTTCTCGCCAACTTCGCTTGCGCCATTTCCTGCTCGACACCAATTAACATGCCCGGTTTTTCTAGGTGCAAAACATTTGGGTAAACAGCACGTAGCTTTTCCATTGGGTTTAAGATCGCGTGCTTATCCATCAAACGTACCAACAGGTAGTCTTCGTTTTTCGGATCGGTTTTGCCCTGCTCTATTACTTGTTCAAGTTCGCCTTCAACGATTCGCATCTCATGAGGTGCGGCAAGGTCAATATGCTCTGCCGAGACAAAACCGTTTTGGTCAATTTCCACCAGCGTGAAACCTTTCTTTTGGTTTTGTTCACCAAAGCTGTATTTCATAAGTGAACCAGAATAACGAATGTACTCTTCGCCTTTTTTCTGTGGCTGGTGCAAATGCCCCAACGCTACATAATCAAAGTTTAGGAAATGCTCGTGACTGACGCGGTCAGAACCACCAATCGAAAGTGGACGCTCAGATTCAGACCCAATGGCACCATCGACAAAGCAGTGGCTGACTAACACGTTGCGTTGTTCTGGTTGGAACTGCTCCGTGATTTTCTCGGCAAGTAACTTGTGCGCTTGATCGTGGGTCGAAACGGGTTCTTGATAGGCAAAACGGACTTGCTCAGGGTCGTTATAAGGCATGCCATAAAAAGCAACTTGCCCTGCGCTTGCGGTTTCAATAACAACAGGGGTAAGCATGTCTTCGAAGTTACTGATAATGTGAAGACCTGCATTTTTCATCTGTTCTGAGCCAAAACCTAGGCGCTCAGCACCGTCATGGTTACCAGAAATCAGAATCATCGGCGTGTTTAGCTCACCACAGATTCGCTTCACTACTTTGTTAAGTAGTTCAATCGCAATGGTTGGTGGGACAGAACGGTCATAAATATCACCAGCAACTACCACCGCATCAACAGGGTTGTTTTCAATATATTGGATTAACTGGTCAAGAACGGCTTGCTGATCGTCAAGCAAAGAGACGTTATGAAACTGTCGGCCAAGGTGCCAATCTGAGGTATGGATAAACTTCATTCGAATTCACTTTCTGCCATCTACATGGCGCTATCTTATTATCCCCCTAGGATATCGTGAGTTCGTAAGCTTTTCATGTGGTTTGTGTACAAAAACTGAAGATCGAAAATCGTTAATCCTTCATGTAGCGTTCTATATATCTTCTCAATGACCCCCTCCCGATTTCAGGATATAGCTCAGCAAAAAATTCATTAACTAACTTTTTATCGTTCAATAACTTGGTTGCTGTTCTGACAGTTTTTTCAGCTACCCCTTCCATCTCCTTCAAGATTATAGGTCTTAGCAAAAACACATCATCAGATCGCCCTACTACTCCAAGGGCGCTCAGTCAGGAAGCGACTATTTCAATATTGTCGTTCAAAATATACGACACTGTATAGGAACGCAGAGATTCACAATGGTTGCATGGCATCCCACTCCATAAAGTTTGCCCTAACAGGAATGCCAAGTTTAACTTAATCAGTGGGTTTTCGAGCATAACTATCTCTTCGCTATTCTCCCACAAATAGTCAAAGAACATTACGGTGTTTTTATCAACACTCGAATCCCACCAAATATCGTTGAGCACATTGTTCATTCCATAAATATAATCAGCACAATCATTAAGAGAGTGAGAACCGAAATGTTCAGGATATGCAATACAATGTTTGTACTCTTCTTTTGTTAGTATGGTTAGTATCGAGTCAAAATCATCTGCCATTGAAGCAAATGCCCCTGACAGGGCCAGTAAAATAACAGATAAAAAACGCAAAATAATTTACTTAATTTAAAAAGATCTTATTAATTTCTCTGTTTTATACATTTCATCTAAGAATTTTTGCTGATAATCAGACGAGCTCTCCATATAGCCGCGAGTGAGATTTAACAACCGTAATGCTTTCATTTTTACGCTGTCATTTGAATCATCATTTTCAATTGAAGCAAGCACCTCCTTATACATATTTGTATACTCAAGTATTATAACTTCACCTGACCGTTTGTATTTATCATCAAGCAATTTAATCGTATATTTAATCTGGTCTACTAGTAAATTTTTCAACATTTTACACATCCTATGGCCTTAACAATCTAACCGTTTGAACCCACTCTTTAGGCCAATTCAAGGGCATTAAGACTTGATCCACATTTCCTGCTAAAATTGTACCTGAAGATACTATCGTTTGAGGAGCAACTTTCCCAACACTAAGGACAGTTCCCTTTGGAATTATGATCTCTGCTTCAAACTGACGCGTATTTTTCCACTCTGGTAATAATGCCGCATCGATTTTCGCTTGGATTTTGCTTAAAGCAGGCTCTGTCGTGACGAAAGCACCACCTGGTTTTGCTGATCCGCCAAAAACTCTATAAACTTTAATATCTTCTGTTGTCCTAACAGTTCTATAGTTACTATCTAAAAAACTCTCTTTGGTCCATGGTGCAAGAGATGTATCTTGAGCAATAACGTTTACTCTATCATCGATCAAAGTTTGATATTTTTTAGGGATCCGTTCCGCTATCCTAGGGCTTTTCTTAAGTTTTGAGAGAGTAGGCACTGCTAATAAGGAAGCACCCGCAATACTCAAATTCTTGACTTGTGAGATAGTCTCGGGACTTACTGTGGCCCCTACTGGCCTTATCGCATACTCACTGGGGTATGCATAACCAAAACTGCTCGTTACTGCGACATAGTTATCAACAGTAAAATCTTCAAACAAGCCATTAATATCCAACGATTTAGAAGAGTCATAAACGCTTGGGCAAGGAGCATTCATCAATAAATATTGAGAATTTTTATGCTGAGATAACTTTTCATAATTCCCCGACCCCATTGCGTAATACACCGACTTCTCAGGCGAATTATCATTATGTCCGGCAAAAACTGTCGGTGTATCTTCTTTTGCACACAAACCTAAGGGGTCGACCCAAGAAACTGGATTTGGCGCAAATTGATAGTGGTTTGTTCCGCCAAGCAGCCCTAGGGGATCGGGTTGGATAAATCGACCTATTTGAGGGTCATAGTATCGTGCTAAGTTGTAGTGCAGACCAATCTCAATATCGAAGTACTGCCCCTGTAAGCGAAGGTTGTTTTTAACCGTCTCGATTTCAACGTGAGCAAATCCAAAGGTATCGTATGTTGCTTGCCAAACTACCTGCCCAATAGAGTCCACCAAACGTTCAGGAGTTCCAATTTGATTACATTGGTAAAAATAACACTCACCGTTTTCAATAAGAGCAAGCGGAACAAAACTGTTTGGTTGATATAGATACCACCGATAACCCGAACGAGAATACTCGCCGACTAAATGACTTCCTTGCCAAATAAATTCGGTGGTCCCGTTTTCGCTGATTTTCTTCGTTCTTCGACCTAGCGCATCATATTCAAATTGACATAAATGCCCTTCGCTTTCGACACCAATCAATTGCCCTTTAGCATCGTAAGTGCAATGCTGCTCTCCTCCATTTCCTTGACTGCTAGTTCTGTTTCCTAGTTCATCGTAGTCATACTTGATGCCATGGTATTCAATAAGACGGTCATGTTCTCGCTGTACACTTTCGTCATTAAAGTTGCCAAAACTGTCATAGACGTATGACTCTTCAGAGGTTTCTGTCTTTACTCTTTCTAAGTGGCCGAGCTCATCATATTGATAATGCTGAGCTCCCTTTTCACTGTCGATGATGAGCGAAAGAAAATGCTGTGCGTTGAAATGGTATTTACGCTCAAAACCAGTCCATGTTTGGCGCTTCAAGCGACCTATTCCATCGAACTCTCTCCGCTCTTTTCCCGCGCTACAGGTGATTATCGATAAACGTTGTAATTCATCGTATTCAAACTTAATTGAATCTTCTCTTTCAGAGCCGTTTGAATGAATCGTTAACCCGCATACCGTGCCAAATTGGTCATGCTCATATATAACCTCTGTGCCGTCGTCATAACATTGAGAGCGAAGTAAGCCGTTATCTTGGTATTGATTGGTGAAAGAAAAGCGTCCCTGCTCTTCACTTACCAATTTTGTACCTAAATACGTATAGGAGACATTTGAAAAATGGTTGTGCGCGCGGATTAACTTGCCGCCTAAGGTGTGTTGGTAATGGTCCTCAACACCGCTATTTTTGCCATGGGCTTTCACCCTAGCGATGCGACCAACTTCGTCATACTCAAAAGAGATGCGACCACTACAATGCAAGATTTCACTTAATCTTTCAGCCCGGTCATAGGTGTAGTTTGTTTGCACTTGATCGAAGCTAATTGTCTGGCTGATCTGGCCATCTGGAGTGTATGCAAACTTGTATTGGCAACCGTCAGAACGCTCGATAGATATCAGGTTCCTTTCCGCATCGTACGAGAAGGAAAAAGAGCTATGATCTGGTTTAACAATTTCCGTTGGTTGAGCAAAGTTCCCCCAAACAATTTGGGTCGTCCCTCTTGGCGTATTAAGCTGTTTAACTCGCCCAACTTCGTCGTATTGGTAGCGATGCTCTCGAGACGTGCCATCTTCCGAGCTTTGGAAGTATAGGCGTGTGAGTAAGTTGCTTTCATTGCGCTCAAATCCGCTTATAAGGCCATGTGGGTAAGCGACTCCGTTCACTCGATCGCGCTCGTCATAGCTATAGCGAATCAAGCTTTGATCGACTTTTTTTGCTAACAGCTGATGCGACTCATTCCACCACCATTGTGTACGAGATCCTGTATCAGCACTCCTTTCTACTTGTCTGCCATATTTATCGAATACGGCGCGTTCTTGAAGCCCATTACTGTGTTGATGCCATACGAGCTGACCAAGTGCATTGAACTCTTTAAACTCGATTTCACCGTCAGGAAATTGATGCTTAATGCATTGACCAAATTCGTTGTACTCAAAACCCTCTGTAGCCCCAGACGAGTGTGTGTTTTTCTCGAGCAAGCCAAATGGGTTGTAGCTATGATGGGTGTATGTCTGATCTGCATTGATAGTACAAACTAATCTACCGAGTGAGTCGTACTCAAATGCCCTACATCTCGATTCAGGGCTTACACTCTCAAGCAACTTACCTTGTTCATTGTGTTTATAGTGCCAACAGTGTCCAAGTGAATTTCGGTATTTGGATTCGGTCCCATCAAACTCAAACGAGTAATCATAAACGCTTTCATCCGCCCAATTTTTTATGCATTGCGCATCAGGCCCTCGCCCAGACCATGTAAAGTAATGAGAAAGCCCGCTAGCTCTCGTTCGTTTAACAATTAGGTTTGTGTCATCGTATTGGTATTGTTCGATTAAACCATTTTCATTCTGAGCAGCTATCAATCGCCCATCAACATCGAAATCGTACTTGGCTAGCAAATGTTGAGTCTTTGGGTTTCTAATCTCTATTAGTTGGCCTTGATGATTGTATTGGAGCTCAAGCTGGTTTTGTCGGTTGACGCATATATGGGTGATACGGTGATTTCGAGAGTATTCGAGATTTACCGTTTTCATATGACCTAGACGGATTTCAGTAGCAACCCACTGCTCATTCTTTAAGAAAAACTTGATTTGAGCTTCATTACTTAACGTAACTAACCGATAACCGCTGTGATGATACTGGCAACTCGCACCTACATAAGTTTGGTAACTAATTCCGCCTTTGGCGACATTAGGAAATAGGATTGTGTCCCCCATTTCGTCAATGAACAGCCACCCCGTAATATTAGATTTTTCATCCAATACGTCTGTTAGCTCATATTGAAAAATATGTCTCCAACCAAAGCCAAGCGTGGTAGCAGAATCGCACAACGATGAGCGATACGTTCGTGACCAAACCAATCCATTCGGCAGTACGACATCAGACAATGAGAGATTTTCTTCCCCTGTGACCATGGAGACAGGATCGCCTGCTTTTACATGCCTTTTGCTACTTTCTTCTTGAGGATTACCATTACTTGCGACAGTGTTGGTGCCTGAGTGAGTAGCGTTCGAGTTATTACGCTCAACCTTCGCCAGTTGGTTTATGACTTGGGAAGGTATGTTGGCTGATGGATAAAATGTGCTTGGCGCAGTCTTAGGCAACTCAATAGCAAAAAGGATTTTTTCTTGTAATCCTTGAGCAATAATTTGAAGAAGTTCAGACTTAGTCTTTGTCTGGTATTCATGTGAAAAAGTTGCACTCATGCTTGTCCATGACGCAATTTCACTGAGCTCCTCTAAATCGGAAAAATGAAAATTCTCAATAAACGCTTCTGCACTTCGAGCGGTTGCAAAGCTTTGTTCCGAGCCGGTACTAAGTCGCTGCGAGGAAAAGTAAAACGTGATTCCGTTTAAAGATGTGAGTTTGACAATCCTTTGTATATTCATTTTGTAAGTTACTCACTACCCCTGCGGTAAGTGGCACCAACGGCGTACCCACCACGCTCAATATCAAGCTGAATACCTGAATAGTTTTTATCGTGTGTTTCTTTCGGCTGCAGGCAAGCACAAATCGCCTTCAATACCCCTCCACTCGCCCCCAAAGGGCCAGTCGTGGTACCTATTAGCCGATAGGAGGTGTCTCTATTAACCCAAGGAGAAAGGAATTGAATTGATTCCAGCCACACAGGCTCATCGCCTTCGGCTGACAACATCAATTCATCCAACTCCTCTACACACGACTTTCCAAGTTGCTTGACGACATTTGAAACCGCGGTGTTGTTACTATCGAGTTGAAGATCAATTGCGATCTTATTGAATATAAGTCCCTGTTTTTGCGTGGAGCAACGCGCGACAACTAATGAGTCATGCTCCCCTTTAGCATCGGCAACATTTAAAGCGACAATCCATAATAGTTTAGTTTGTTTTACTGCTCGTTGGATCCGACTCAGCGCCATCAAAAAAGACGCGTTCCCATACGGATATAACGCCAAATGTTGTGGTTCTACTCGTTGAAACACCGAAAGAAGCAGCGTTGTAATACGTTGAAGCTCAACCTTGTCCGATAGCTTTGGTAACAGAAGATAAACTTGCCCTTCGACACCACATTCAGACAGTGCTTTTGAATAGTGAGTTAATTTGTCATAGGCAGGCAGGACTGAGCTTTCCCTGGCTTGTGGAATCAGTTCGTTTTTTTCTGATGGCCTTAGCGTATTGTTTTCCAATTGCTCTACAGAAAACGCTTGATCGCCCAGCATACAAAGTTGCGATTGAAACAATAGCGCCATTTACCCACCAATTAATATTGCTGAGTTACCGGCGACAATTTTACCGCCATGCGCGGTGGAGTCTCCCAGCCTAGCCGCAGGTTTTCCGTTGATTTGACGCTCGAAGACCCGGATGAAATAGTGTCTGGAGGCCCCACACAAGACAGCTTGTCTCCCTGACGTGCAGCCGGAATACCTGAAATCTTCACGTTTGGAGAACCGACAACGACAGGACCACCTACATGAGGGACTTTGTTTGTTTTTTTGGGGCACATATGGTGACTCCCCAATACCGCGGCTGGTTTACCCATATCTGCTCACCTTTAGTTAAGAGAAATTTGACCAGCTTTAAGTGCTATGGCTGAACCATTAATAGAGATCTTGTTGCCTTTAATGTTGATCTCCCCAGAACTAGACATTTGTATGGACGCCCCTCCTACCTTTATTTCAATGCTCTTACCCGCTTTAACGACAAGAGCTTCACCGATATCAAGCCCTTGGTTCTTGCCTACTTTCTGACTCGCGTTATTACCAACCTCTTGCATGAAATCATTGGTAATCCTTTCACTTTTATTGTTTTCTACAGCAATATCGGCATTGTCTTCCACCACCATTTGAAAGAGCTTCTCAGCATGCAAATAAACATGCTCTTCACCGGGTTTATCTTCAAAGCGCAACTCATTGAACTTGTCGCTGCCTTTTTGTACTGAACGGGACTTATAGCCGCTTTGGGAAGCCTGAGCAGGTAATTGATAAGGTGTTAGCTGGGTACCGTTATAAAGAGCCCCAGTTACGATTGGCTGATCTGGGTCTCCATTTACAAAATCGACGATAACTTCTTGTCCGACTCTTGGATGGAATACACTCCCCCAGCCATTGCCAGCACTGGCTTGAGCGACTCGAATCCAACATGAACTGTTCGCATCATATTGCCCTTCACGATCCCAGTGGAACTGCACTTTGATTCGGCCAAATTTATCGACGTAGATTTCGCCATCCTTGTTTCCTGTCACAATTGCGGTTTGCAAACCTCTAATCTGCGGTTTAAGCCTCTGCATTTTTGGGCGCAGAATGGTGTTTGAGTCAACGCAATGAAACGAAACTCTAACACCTTGTGACGATGTACCGCCCTGTCCCGTTTGGTTAAATACCGCAGCAGAAAGTGCGACAGAAGAAAGCACATACTCTTTTCCTACTCGAGTCTTATCCTCATGCTTTTTAAATTTAAAAAGTTTGCCGACAGCAAATGTTCTGCAGCTTGATTCACCACTGCATTGATAAACGTCTTGCTGAAGCGATTCGATCGCGTGTGTATTTCGCAACACAAACTCATCGTCAGTTTCAGCTTCAGCTAAGTATTCGTAGTGCTCACTATTTGGCACCGAAAACAGTTGTGCAGATCCACTAGTAAGATTCTGTGGAGGTGATAAAGGCTTGAGCATATTAAAGCCGGACTTGTGTGCGGCTTTTGTCGTCAGTATTTGCGTTTCATTCCAAGAGTAAATGTGGCTTGCTTGACCTGTTCCCGTCGTATGTTCAACAAGAAACTCTGAGCCAGGTATGTAAAAGTTAAGATCATCAAACAATTCCAGTATGTGTGCTGAATTTGTATGTGAGAAGCAGTAAGCAATCCCTTCTTCAGACAGAAGTCGTTCAACAAATGCCAGATCAGATTCTTCATATTGAACTTTATAAGTATATTTAGAGTACGACTTGGTAAGCTTTAGGCTAAAGCTTACGTCATGCTCAGATAATACTTCCGACACAATTTCTTTAATGTCTTTGTTTTGAAAAATACGGGAGTGGACTCGATAATCGGCAAAGCGAACTTTAGGCTCAATAAGTAAATCGATATTTCGATAGTTTTCACCTTGATGAGCAGTGGTCACCCGCGATCCTGCTAACTTAGCTCGTGAAACGACACCATGAAAGTAACGAGGTTGAAAGCTAACACTTGGATCATTGTCCATAGCGATAACAACCTCTTTTCCAATAATATTATTGAGCTCTTCATGTTGCCCGTTGAAATAAGCTTGCGCATGTAATGAAAAAAGATCTGATACTTTTTCCTTATATTCAAATGAATTTAGAATAATGGCATCTGTACCAAATGGTGTAGAAATACGAATAAAATTATTTTTCTGTGTCGCTTTTTTCATTAGATACTTCTTTATAAAATAGCGGGAAGCGTTGACTTCCCGCAATTCAATTACATTTGTTGACCTTTCACACCGCTGTAGCCATATACTAATGGTGCAGATGTGTTGTTCTTATCGTCAGTTGGTGTCACTGTCATCATCATTTCAGTGTATGAAATAGTGATAGTTTCAATTGGGCGGTCATCTTGAATTGACACTGAATAGTTTGAAATCATTGCATCTGTAAGCTCGATTTTCATGATTTCTTCCACTTTCTCACCTTGCTTGGTGATGTGGAATACAGCTGGTTTACCTTTACCAATGGTCGCTTCTTTAAATAGATCCGGTGACGCGCGGTCTTGAAGCTTAGTGATTGTCAGGTCGTATAGACGTGTTGCACTTGCTTCACGGTCCATAGCAGTACCAGTGAATGATGAAATTTCACGACCAACACTCCAATCTACAGATAGTAGTGTAATTAGATCCTTGTACTGCTCAGCAGTTGCTTCACCTTTAATATCTGCATATTTAAGATACGTGTTAGACTGCATGCTAATCTCCTATAGCATTATTAATGACATATTGCTTAATGTTTTAATTATCTATTTTATTTTGATAATTAATGATTTATGTATCAAAAACTTCATTTTAAATACGCTCTTTTATATCTTTAATTAAGAATTAAATTAAGCGCTATTTCTGATCAAAAATGTTTATTATGAAGCGACTCTCAAATAATTTTTACTTTAGAAAAACTGTTAAATAAGTGAGACACTCAATGATTTAACAGAACCTTCAACATTAATTATTTCAAATGTCTTATCATTAAGAATAGCGTTCAATATTTCATGAGAAACCTTCGGTAATAGCGTATTTTCAATGGTTGTTTGCACGACTCTTGCCCCGCTCCCAGACTCGTTACTGCTATTCACTATGTCGGTTATAAGGGCATCACTGAAATGAAGTTCAGCCGAATAGTGTTTTTCGATCCTGTCTGAAACTTTTTTCAGCTTGAGGCGTGTAATTTGGGCAAGTACTTCCTTATCCAAAGGCACATACGGAAGGACATTCACTCTTCCCAAAAAGGCGGGCTTAAAGTCGTTTAGTAAGTCATCTTGTAGTGCGCCTTTTAGTGCACTTGGATCAGGAGCAAGTTCTGGGTCATCGAACAGTGACATGGTGGTATCCGTCCCTGTATTCGCTGTCATGATAATAATCGTATTTTTGAAATCTATATCTCTGCCTTCGCCGTCCTTAATTATCCCTTTATCAAAGACTTGGTAGAAAATATCTTGAACTCCTGGGTGTGCTTTTTCCATTTCATCCAGCAGTATTACACTATACGGCTTACGTCTGACGGCTTCGGTTAATACACCACCTTCACCATAACCCACGTATCCTGGAGGAGAACCTAACAACAATGAGACCTTGTGTTCTTCTTTGAACTCCGACATGTTGATTGTCGTAACGTTGTCCTCACTACCATACACTTTTTCCGCAATCGCTAACGCAGATTCCGTTTTACCCACACCACTTGGACCAGTTAATAAAAACACTCCGTTTGGCTTGGATTCATCAGTCAATTGCGCACTCGCCGTTTTGATCACCTCAGACATGATTTCTAGCGCGTGGTCTTGGCCAACAACCCTCTCGATTAAACTCTCTTTTAGGTTTAGAACAGCTTTTATTTCATCATCTTGCAGTTTGCCTAGTGGAATCCCAGTCCAGTCTGATATCACTTCAGCAATCAAAGCCTCGCTAACATGGGAAAACACTAAAGGCTGCGCACTCGCGTTTAAGTCGCTTTCGATTTCCATTAATTTTTTCTTATCTTCACTTAATGGTTCTAGAGCAATTTTTTCGCGTAACGCTATCGCTTGTTCAACCCACGCTTGTTCTTGGTTCCATTGCAACTCCAAGTCAGAGACCTGAGTATATAACTCATCAATATCTCGTCTTATGCGCTGGACTGATTCAGTATTCTCCGAGCCAAATTGAAACTCTTTCTCAAGCTGCTTTAACTCGTCTTGTTTAAGTTGAACAGATTTCCTTTTGCTATCGAGCAACCCCGGAATGGCATTTTGGCTCAAGGCTACGCGGGAACATGCGGTATCTAAAACGGACACGGCTTTGTCTGGCAACTGCCTTCCATTTATGTAACGCGAGGAGAGCTGTACAGCGGCTTCTAAAGCATCGCTGGTGATGTAAACACCATGGTGTTCAGCCATAACACTCAGTAGTCCACGTAACATGTTTACGGCAACCGCTGGCGTTGGCTCTTCCACTTTGACGACTTGAAATCGTCTTGTCAGGGCTGCGTCTTTCTCAAAGTATTTTTTGTATTCCGCCCAGGTCGTTGCTGCTATCGTTCGCAGCTCACCTCTTGCCAGAGCGGGTTTGAGAATGTTCGCAGCGTCACCTTGACCGGCTTGCCCGCCACCACCAATCAAACCATGCGCTTCATCAATGAAAAGGATGATTGGCGTGGAAGACTCGTTAACCTCTTTAATTACGTTTTTTAACCGATTTTCGAATTCGCCTTTCATGCCCGCTCCTGCTTGAAGCAGAGCCATATCAAGAGACTTAATTGAAACGCCTTCTAGCGCTGGAGGGACATCTCCGTCGACGATTTTTTGAGCCAGTCCTTCGACAACCGCTGTTTTACCGACCCCAGCTTCACCCGTCAGAATTGGGTTGTTTTGACGCCTTCTAAGCAAAATATCAATCATTAGACGGATTTCATTCTCTCGTCCAACTACTGGATCAATCTTCCCTGCCTTTGCTTGTTCAGTGAGATCCACGGTGAACTGATCCAACGCCGCGTGCGACCCTTTAGTTCCAGTAACGCCAGCTTGATGTGGCGAATTCGCCTCTGATAATCCAAGGAGTGCACTTGCCTCTACTTTGTCTAGCTCTGTGCTGACTTGGTTCATCACGTTCGCCAAGCTTTCATCTGACAAATAAGCACTTAGCAGATGGATACAATCAAGATCCGTTGCTTGAAACTCAATCGTCGAGACCATCATGGCGTTTTGCATCACCGAAACTGTATGTGCTGAAAGTCCCGGAACTGACTCACAACCTGTTTTATACTTTTCTAATTGAGATAGTAGCTGTGATTCAACTACCTGCGCGTCAACATTAAATTTATCGAAAACTTCAGCATAGATTTGATTGGGATTTTGGACAATGGTGAGTAACCAATGCGTCATTTCAATACTATGGTGAGTACGCGAACTGGCCATAGCGGCTGCTTGCTCAAGTGTTTCTCGTGCAACAGGTGATAACCTTTCGACCAACGCTGAAAGTGAGAGTAAAGCCATTTTGATTCCCTTAATGGTAATTGTTATTTTTCGATCTTTGGTTCGTTTATGTTTTGCCAAAACGGTTCCTATCCCTAATTGACCAGAACCTTTAACAAGACGAACTTGAGGTAAATGTTTATGACGTGTCGTGAGCTTCCAATTAATGCGCTTATGCTTACCAACATAGTCCTGCACAACTGACTTTATGGTTGCTAAGCTCGATTTATTTGGCAGTAATTGCTCAACCTGTAATGTGTTCGTCGGAAACAGCTCAATCGTAATTCCTGCATTGATATTCCATGCCTTGGCACCGATAGAAGCTCCTCGCCCTAATTGAGCAAACTGCCCTTCAGGCGATGATCCTCCAGCTAGCTTAGTTTGCTCATCTTGCGATACACTCATCCACTGCCCCTGAAGCTCGTGTAATTTAGCTTCACAGTCGGTGAGGTGCTCAATTAAGTCTTTTAGCGCACCTTTACCGCGACCTTTCTGCGCAAACAATCCTGCATAGTAATTGTTCAGGTGCTTTTCGTGCCCAGTTACCGCTTCAAGACTGCTCAATAGAGGTGCTCGTTCGCCCTTATTGTGCTCACGTGCTTGCACCGCAAATTGACTTAGCTGCCAACTTCGGTAGTACAGTGACAACAAGCGATGATTGAAAATGTTATAGAAATCGACCATTGCACCATCACCAGCCTTTTCACGACCTATGGCCAATTCACTGTAGTAGCTTGGTAAAACACCTTGCTCACCCGTTAAGCCAAGCAAGTTCGTTTCTAGGAAAACTTTATGCTCAGAAAGTGTCGCATTAACCAGTTGTGCATTCTCATAACCCAATGAGGCGTTTACTTTTAACTCAAGCTTCTCCTTCTTGGGTAACTCATCTGAGCCGAGTTGAGCTTGCGAACGAAGCAACGCTTGCTCGATTAAGTGAATCGCTTCGAACAACGGTCGCTTTTTCAGCTGAATTAAGAATTCTTCTGGTTTCATAATAAAGCTTTGTTTCCGATCAGTGCTGGCCACCGATGAAATAACTGGCCTGTCGATTTCAGTTTTACTTCTAACTGCGTAAAAATGTTTACTTCCGCAAACTGAGAGAAGTACACCGACAAGACGCAACCTAAAAGGAAGACTTGCTCTTTAGATATCATTTGATCAGAGACGGTCAATATGAGCTTTACACCATGAGCAAATCCAACTTTACCTTTTTCGTTGACCCTTCCCGTTGTTTGCTGATACTCGAAATTTACGAGAGCATCGATCAGCGATTTCGTTTCCGCTGTACCTGTAAACGCATACAAGTTGAGTAATTGCTTGAGCGTAGAGAGTCCATCCTCATCGGTAAAATGAGTCAGGGTAAGCAGTTTGGTTAGTTGCCAACGCGTGCTCTCATCCATTTCCGGCCTCACCGTTTCTGACAAAGAAACAAGGCATCGAAGCTCAGCAAAATTGTCATTGACACTCGGTAGCGAGACCTCTGGCAGGCCGCCACCAAAAGGCAGTTTCTGCGGTAAGTTTCGATTGCAACATTCCGCCTGTACGTACATCAGCCAGTTTTCACGACTTTCAGGAGCAAATAATCGGTGCTTTTTATCCACGAATGAAATGTAGCTTTCTCGGCCCGGTTCATCGAACCCACCTGCCCAATTCTTATCCTCTCGCCTCATGACCCAAAAAATCTCGCTTTTGTTCATGTAATGAGTGTGTTCACCGGCAAAATAACTGGGCAAGTTCTCGTATGTTTTATTCCAATTCCTAAGCGTGACATTCGAAATAGACACCACTTCGTTGCTCTCTGCTTCTTGGTATTGTGGAGACAGTTGGTATTCGTACTCGGCTGGCTCTAGTCGCTTTGGCTCCATTGTTGTTTTGAACAGATTGATGATGGGAACACAACCTAATAACACACTGTCTTTGTCAACTTGCTTTGGGAGCCAGTCATCATTGCAGTCAAAGTAAAAGTTGAGTTCCAACTCCTCGTTAATACCTAGCTTTTCGAGATTTAAGTCAACGACATCAAAGAACATAAACTTCTCGGGGAAGTGTAAATATTCCACCAACATCCTCGAAGAAGAAAAGCTTCGCTTGCTGTAGGGCACGACTTGTTGACTATCGATAAAACCGACAGCTTGGCAGTGACGTGGAGTGTACGAAGCCTGCTCACAACCATTCACCGAGACAGAGATCCCGATTAGGCTTTGGAACAATAGCTGATATAACCGCTGAGTAAGCTGTGCTTGGCCATTGAGGTAGAATCTGAGCGTCTCGACGCCAATCTCACTTAATGCAGACTCACCATCATTAGCATTGATCTTTACCTTAAGTACAGATTTAGACGAACGCTCCCAAGGAGAACCAATCGGCTGTATCGGGGCATTTTCAAAGGTTCCTGCCGATATATCGAAGGGATACATTCTTGTCTCATAACACGTTCTGAATTCACATTCTTTGTAACCCGGCGCGCCAACCATCACCTTTTCCCCCTTAGAAACATCAAAGGGAGCAGAGGTCGACTCATTACATTTCATTTTAATGATCGACATTGAAGGGATTGGCGCATGAAAATCCGGATGCAACTGCCCCATCAAAGATTCCGTAAACTGCGGATAACTGTTATCGAGACTTTGACGTATACGAGCTGTCATGAAAGCGCAGCCTTCAAGAAGCCTCTCCACATGAGGGTCATCGACTTGCTCTTCACTGATCCCCAATCGAGAAGCAATTTTGGGGTACTGCTCGCCAAACTCTTGCCCTTTATGGCGTAAGTAAGCTAACTCTCGGTTGTAATACTTAAGAAACTCGTCACTCATTTCATTCTGCTCAACTTCATGCCTAAACTCACGGGTTCTACTTCTGAGTTAAATGTCACTTCGTGTGTGTTATTGCCAATCAGACAAGTCGCGCTGATCTTTAGTCTCAAGGTTCTGTCTACTGCGCTCTTTTCATCTAGAATGCTAACGTTCGGGCTTTCTAGGCGAGGCTCAAACTCTAAAATCGCATCACGAACGATTTCACACAGTTGATCTTGCCCCTGCTTGCTGCTGTATGGCATAGACGAAAAGTCAGGTAATCCATAATTTAAAATTGAGGACTTTACTTCTCTGAGATCATCCGAAATTTCCGTCCAACCGATACGGCTGTTCAGCATAGACTCCAAGTCTCTTAGAAGATTGTCGACCAATGCTTGCTGACCCAACGGAAAATCCTTGTCTTCTCTAAGATGTGGATCGTTATCGATCAGCTTGTCGAGTAAAGAAGCGACCAATGGCATAAAAACCTCTATGCCAATGCCTTGCTTTCTGACAAGGTGTTCAGCTCAAAGATAGGCAGTGCTTTATCACCGACAAGCCAACATTTTTGACCTAGGCCGACAAACAGTTCACTTTCACCTAATTGTCTCCAATCTGTTTCTCGGCCAAGTTTTTGCGCGTCGGTAATGGAATCAATGTAAGTCAGAGGCATATGCCCCTCACCTTCACCCAAGCCTTCAATGTCAAACTCAACAGGTCGCCAGATGTGTTCAAGCATTGAGCTCGCTTGCTTTATGTCTAGATGTTTAATGTTTTTGATCGGCACCAGAAAGTAGTTACCTGCCGTCGAGAAAAGTTCGATGTATCCGGATAAACGATCGTCAATATCTCTTACATCCTCAAACTCTCGAGTTCCTTGTAGGAAAGGCTTTTGCTCTCGCATGTTTTCCAGTGACTGAGCGAGTTCATAGCCATGGTCAAACTCTTCATTTTTGATGGCTAAATTAAGGTCTACAACAAGCTCGTTGGCCTGCTGATCAAATTCAATAAACTGTGCAGTGGCAGCCCCACCAGTAAAGTCTTTTCGCGCTTGTGCCGCTTTCACCATATGACGTAACTGACTCGCACCAGATAAATATTCAGGGAACAATTTTATCGACTGTATGAGCTGATCGTCAGCACGTTCAAAATCACCGTCAATACACAACAGTTCAATAAAAGAACTGCGTAACCCTGCATCTTTTGGTGAAGCTTTAATGTCTTCGATAATCAGTGTTATAGCCTGTTGTAAGTTGCCCTCAGAAAGCGCATTTTTCCATGTTTTCATTGTCTTCCCTTACACCACTTTTTCTGGTGATAATTCCGTAATAAGTTTGACTGCCGACACCATCTGGTCGAGTTGAAAATGAGGCCGTAAATGAACCACCGAATAATAGTGTCCGGGGGAGTCACGTTTTTCTTTAACGCTGATGTTTGCCTCATTTAAAGGGTACTTTGCCCTGAGAGATCCCCTCATAATTTCCCCAAAACGTAACCATGTGTGAATAGATTTTGAGTAAGCAGGGTTGCAGCCACGAGTGAGTCTTCCCTTGTTATTGTGTAGCCAGAATGCCGCAAAACTTCCATGCCTAAGCGAACTGTTGAGAGTACGTTTCGATTTCTGACTGTGTTAGCCTGGAAGTGCTTGTCCCAACCTTGTTTCTGAGCATGAACGCCCGCAAGCCAACATGTTAGTTGAAGCATCAGGGCGATTAGCAGCATGATATCAAAACGCTCTGAGCTGCTCGTTCGGCTATGGCGTAGGCCTAGTCCGTAGGCAGGACTTTTCAAGTCTCGGAAGGTTTCTTCAATCTGCATTCGCTTCGAATAGATATTAACAAGTTGTTTGGGTGTTCGAATTTCAACAGGTAAGTTAGTTGCTAGAATCCATGGCTCCTTTGCCGACGCTGAGTAGATTTTAGGTGACGGGTGGTGACAATGAGTCCGTGTCGAGCGCTGATTTTTTCGGCCTTTAGAGCGAGATTTATACAATAGAATTTGGCATGAGATTGGATTGCTTTTAGTCAGCCTCTTATAGCCTAAAGTCTTTGAGTGACTAGATGACATATCATGTAAGTTGCTGATAGGTTTCCAGTTTTCCGCTCCTAGGTCTGCATATTGTACTTTTCCTCTTACTCGACTTAACCAGTACCAACCCAGCTTCTCAACGGATTTATACCATGGCACTTTAAAGCCAGCATCACTGACAATGAGCGGTGTGGTGTTACTCGGTAGAATGCTCGCAAGGTCGGCTAGAAATTGGTCATGAGCTTTCTTTGAACATTGCTCTGAAAGCGGGAACGCTTTCTCATAAAGAGTAACAGAACGACCGTGTAGTGCGACTGAAGCTCGCAATACCATAAGCCGTTTTTGCTCACGGATATCAGACCAGTCAACAAGTACAATGGGCATCGTATTGCCCGAACAGATAAAGCTAGCATGCCAACGGTATACAGCGAGTCGCTCTTTGTGGAGGTGACGATTACCTAACAATCGGTCGATTCGTTTGATGTTATGTTTTGTTCTCGCTTTGGTTGGCAGGTTACGGCCAAGTTCGGTAAGAGTGAGAGTTTTACAGTCAAGTAAGGCGTGGCAAGCCAACGTTAAGCTGTTGAGTCGTTTTAAGTGTAATTCGGGGCAGAATTGGTAAAGAGAGTCGTGTAAAATATCGAGTTCGCACATTTTGTTGTCTGATTATTGATTTTTGGCGAAACCATTTGATCATATGACAAGATGTGTATCTACCTTAACTTAATGATTTTGATAAAATCATTAGGGGATTCATCAGTACTTTGCCCTCAGTTCATCCGAAGCTTCGTCAGAGGCTGTTGTGTATTGATGAAGCCACTTTTGGAAGTCTCGTTGGATTGAATCTGCATCTTGATAACCACCGATTTTGTCTCGCCCCATGACCTTTATGTAATGGGCGATTCGTGAAACACAAAGCGTGTATTGCAGCATCGAGGTCAACTTGGCGTTCATAGTGATATGCTGCTCTTCGAATTGTCTTGGCTTATAAATGGACACGCTGGATGTCATCCCCACCATGTAGGTTTCTGCAACCGGTGACATGGTGATAAATCCACAATCCGATATTTCTTTTTCTTTGCGCTCTGAAACTTTTAAGTTCAAAGGACTTCTATCACGGGTACTTTTGCTAGTGAAATGCACTGAACTTCGCGTGGGCGCTAAAATTGTTCCTTGTGTGTAATCTCCTTGCTTAACGCCCCTCATGTGAGTAAACCAGCCATGTTCTTGATACGTTCGAATCGCAATCGCAGCGAAACAAAACGCAGCACTTCCCCACTGCAATTCGCGCTCAGAATCATTGATCGCTTCTTCGAAATCAAACCCTTCAATACGAGAACCGTCTCTGGTATAAGGCAAGCGAAACAGCACGTTTGGTGCAGCAATACCGAGGAATTTAGCATCTTCCGATTCTCGTAATTTTTGCCATTTTATGTACTCAACTTGTTCAAACTGAGCACCGATATCAGTGGTCGATGACAGCTCTGAAAATCGATTAACACCAAACACACTTGGCTGCGCAGACAGAATGAATGGACTGAATGCCGCTGCCGCAGTTTGCGCAACCTTACTTAACACCGTTAAATCTCGATCAAAGTGATTTTTCGTTGGGTCATGTCTTAGTTCATAGTCACCTATCACCACCCCAAAAGGCTCACCACCCGGCATGCCATATTCATTCTGATACAACAATTTAAACAGCGCAGATTGATCAAACTCGATGGCTTTCAGTGCATCTTTGCTGACCTCATCCCATGTTGCAGAAAGAACTTTTATCTTCACAGGCTCACTGGATTGGCTGGCAGTTTGCTCACACAGATAGCGAACACCTAACCATGATTTTTCCAATGCTTGAAACACTTGATGATGAATAATCTCATTCAATTGCTCTTCCAATATTTGGTCAATCTGATCGATTGCCATCAACACGCTATATTGAAAATCATCAACAGTTGAACTTTTTGTTCCCTCTAGCCAAATTTTTGCCGAATGTATTGAATCTACTGACTCGACAAACTGAGTAACCCAGTGACTATCAAGTTCCGCACACCCAAGTGGACTGAACTCGTGTTTCAGTTCACTTGGGTCTAAGAAATTCAATGTCATATCGTTAGCCATTCCAAATCGTCATTTTTAATACTCAATCTCTATCCCCAAGCGTGGAAGGAGTGGTTGACCCAAAGGCCAACCACCTATTATTTAACCACCCGATTGAGGGATCTTTGCGACCAAGCGTAGTGACGTGGTCAACTCTTCCATTTGCAGCCAAGGCTTCAACCATGCCACAGCATTGTAGGAACCTGGCGCACCCGGAATTTCTTTCACTTGAACACGAGCATCGGCAAGTGGGTATTTCGCACGGATTTCTTGACCACCACCTTCTGAGGCATTCACGTAGCTTAAGATCCAACGGTTTAGCCACGACTCCACGTCTTCAGCTTCCATAAAGCTACCAATCTTATCGCGTGCCATGACCTTCAAGTAATGAGCAAAACGTGACGTTGCCATCATGTAAGGTAAGCGTGCTGAAATGGCCGCATTCGCAGTCGCATCAGGAGAATCGTGATTAGCTGCTTTTTGGCAGGTTTGTGCACCAAAGAAAACCGCGTAGTTGGTGTTCTTATAGTGGCACAAAGGAAGGAAGCCAAGTTTACCTAGTTCCGCTTCACGTCGGTCCGTAATGCCAATTTCTGTCGGGCATTTCATATCCGGGTCGCCGTCATCGCTCATGAAGAAGTGCGTCGGTAGGTTATCTACTCGGCCACCACCTTCTGCACCACGAATAGCGGTACAGAAGCCATATTTCGAGAATGCATCGGTTAGCTTCGCGCCCAGCACATAAGAAGAGTTCATCCAACAGTAATCATTATGTTCAGCATTCGTTGCTATACCCGACACTGAGTCAACGTCAAACTCTTCAAAGCCAAACTCTTCCACCGGCGAAGTTGCTTGTCCATAAGGCAAACGCGCCAGTACTTTAGGCATGGTCAAGCTTACAAAACGAGAATCTGCGCTTTCACGGAAAGAACGCCATTGAGCATATTCCAGTGATTCGAAAACTTTGTCCAAATCGCGAGGTTTAGAAAGCTCTGTCCACTCATCAAAACCAAACAATGCAGGTGAAGCCGCAGATAAGAATGGAGAGAAACCAGACGCGGCCACATTCGACATTAAACGAAGTGATTCAATGTCTTCTGGGTGGTTGGTAAATTCGTAATCACCAATCAGTGCACCATATGGCTCACCACCGGCACTGCCGAATTCCGACTCATAAACTTTTTTGAAGATCTGGCTTTGGTCAAACTCAACCGCTTTGCTCAAATCTTTATGAAGTTCTTTCTTCGTCATGCTGATCATGCGAATTTTCAATGTCGAGCTGGTATCTGAGTTCATGACTAAGTAGTTCAAACCACGCCAAGATCCTTCAAGTTTTTGCAGTTCTGGGTGGTGCATGACTTCGGACAATTGTTCAGAAATCTGACGATCAAGTAAGTTGATCGCTTCACGGAAAGTCACGGTTAGGTTCTTATTCCACGAGACCGTGCCTTTCATTGCTTCTTCAGTTAACGTCTTAATCAGCTCTTCAGCACGTGAAGCTTCTGTTTGCTTTGTTGCGCCAATCGCTTGCTCTAGAAAAGAGGAAGTCTGCTCACCAACGGTGGGATCAAGCTGCTTTTCAATTTGCGTTGTCATCACTTCACCCCCTCTGGATTATCCGTTGGGTGAGCGTCACCTAGTTTTAGCTCGCCTGCCAGCTTGGTTAAGTTATCCGTGTTGTTTAAGACATCTTCAAGGATATTTTCCAACTCTTCTGAACGATCCACCTTGGTCATTAGGTCACGTAGCTTATTGCGTGTTTCCATCAACTGGCGCAGTGGGTCAACTTGATTAACGATCGCTGCTGGCTCAAAGTCTTGCATCGACTTGAAGCTCAGATCAACTTCAAATTGAGAGTCATCTTTCGCGAGTTTGTTGGCAACCTTAAACTTAACCGATGGGTTCATTTTCTTAAGAACGTCATCGAAGTTATCTCTGTCGATCTGAATAAAGCGACGGTCTTTGAGTGGCTTCAGCGCTTCCGTATTTTGTCCTGCGAAATCGCCCATTACACCAACAACAAAAGGAAGCTCTTTTTTCAGCGTTGTTCCTTCAGTTTCAACATCATAGGTAATGTGAACACGAGGCTTCCTTACTCGTGACAGTTTCGAGTGGATACTCGTCATACCGTTCTCCCTTTCTTAATTTTCATTTTGTTCTGCTATGCCAACTAAACGGAAATAGCTTCTCTTTGCATCTCCGTCGGAGATCAATTCCGCCAGTAATTCCGGCAGAGGCATTCCACACCAACGAATGATTTGTTCGATGGAGTAAGAAACTGGTGAATGAGGCTCACTTTCTCTAAAGAAGTCTGCCACCTTTTGTAACTGCTCAATCGCTTGCTCACGCGATTGCATGTTTGTCATCAATAAAGCGCCGTTTTGCCCCTGTACCGTTGGTGCTTCCTGCTCCTCAGTCGGATCGAGCTGAATAACTTCAGTCACTTCTGATGGAGTTTGAAAACGAACTCCCAACAGATGCTTTAATGCCGAATGTATTGAATCTAGTTTTTTGGAAATGTATGAGCTTGGGGTAACATCCCCAACCGCATCATCAAGCTTTTGGCTAAATTGGCCAAACGCAGCCATCGCAAACTCAAGGTCAGAGATAAGTTCACGATAAAACTCGTCAGATGTAGATTTCACCGTGTCGTTAATCTTGGACATTTCAACAGCACCCTGCTCGACCTTATAGCGGCGCTTGTCTTCATCAAGTCTCTCTAGCTCAATCGCTTGCTGATATTCCCAAAAGGCGTACGGTTGCTCTACCCCCATGTCAGTAAGGGGAATGGACGCTAAAGGAAAAATCAACGTTCCTTCACTATCGATGCCATTTAGGCCAATAATGGAAGAGATACGCGTCTCCATCCCGTCTTCATCAGGCATTGGATACAGTTGTTCCCAAAAATTGTCGATGAAGTTTGAGGCAATTTCATAGCCAACCCCCATGCCACGAAATCCATAAAGACGCGTGAGGGCCTCAATTAACCATGCAACAAATTCTAAGTCTTTTGATTGATGAGAAAGAATGTCCGGAACTTCGTCAATAAAGACACGCCACAAATTAGTGTGCGTTAATATGCTCTCTTCTTCGATAATCGCATTACGCTCAGCATTGCGTGCCGCCATTCGACTGTCTTTTAAACGGTAGTATGCTGATTGAGGTGACACGTCTTCGCGTGGGTCTACACCTGTTGGGCGCTCTTCTGATACTGGCAATAGAATCGGAGCCAACCAATCGAATACTCTGCTAGAGTCAGATACACTTTTTGAATCAACCATTCGACTTGCTCCTCAAGAATACTGGGATAGTGGCATCGTCTTGTGTTCGTCCGTCTAACTCGCTTCTCTCACAACAGGCTTTGATCAAAGCACACGTGACATTGTCACTCGCACCTCTCACTAATGCAGAATGCATCAAAGCTAAGCCCGCCTGATTAACCGAGTCTGCATAAAGTGTCTTGTGCATCTCGTCGTTGGTTAGTTCTTTTGATAATCCATCACTGCACAAAAGAAATTGGTCACCGTCTGCAAGCTGGCCTGATACTTGGTCTATCGTGACAATTTCGTCCACACCAATCGCTCGTGTAATGACATTGGCCAGTGGATGTGACTCTACATCCTCAAAAGCCAATAGACCTTGCTCAACCAAATCCATGACTTGACTGTGATCTCTGGTTTTTTGGGAGAAGCGACCTTCTCTGAGTTGATAGATGCGGCTGTCTCCTACCCATAAACAGTGGAAGTAGCCATCTTGCATAAACAATAAGACAAGAGTCGTTCCCATGGTTTTGCCCTCTAAGTGGGCTTGTGCGTAATCAAAAATCTCTTTGTTTGCTTGCTGGACAACCGTTCTTAGTTCATCGATATTCGTCGTTTTGCTGTCTTTGATATGGCGAGCGATACGATCCACTAACATCTGACTCGCAATATCCCCCGCACTGTGTCCACCCATTCCATCCGCTACAACCCAAAGTCCAGCTTCAGACATCTCAAGCAAGGCATCTTCGTTATAAGGTCGCACTTTGCCTGGGTGCGTCTTAGCAAAAGTAAAGTAATTCCAATTCATTCTTCGCTTCCTACCAGTTCCACTTTTGCCAATTGCCGTCTAGCATTGCTGAATATTGTCCTATCGAGGGCAAGCCAGATGTCACCAACATGCACGGTTCGATGTTGTCCGAGCCGTCTGTCCACCAAAAGCAAGGCGTTTTGTAACCCTTACCAATCATTCGATTCAAAAGGTTGCTCACTGATAGCTGCGACGAATGCTGATAAATGGCGGAAAGTTCACTTTCATAAACCATCGTTGGAACTTGGCTTACGTCTGCTTCTTCGGTTGGTAGATTGTCAGAGTCTGTCAGTCCTTGTGCCCACGCATCGAAAACAAATTCATCACTCAATACGGCAACTGCAAGGTCCTGACTATGCTGTGTCCAGTCACTCTGTTGCCAGTAGTTCACCGCAGGTCCCTGTACTGCGCGCGCCACCGTAAAAAAGAAATAACGACCTGACGAATCCACACTCGGAATGACACTGCCGATATAAGTGGCGTCTTCCATGTAAGAAACATCGAGCGCAAAATGCCAGATAGGAGCAGTCAAAAAATACTCACTCCAGCTTTCTCCCAATTGCTCACGGCTAACGGCGATCACTGCTTGCTGCCAGTCGTGCCAACGACCAGTAAATTCTTGGGACAAACCGTCTTTAACGAAATCCCCTTTAGCCGGCATTTTTCCTATGTATCCCCAAGAAGAAGTTAAAGCGTTTGTGGACATCGGAACCTCTCCATTTCATTTGACCAGAATGGGTTTACCGTGCTCGAAGGGATCAGCTCCAACTGAACTTTATTACCATTGAGATCAATCATCACGATGTTGTCTTTCCGTGACTCCGGACGTGCTTTAAGTGATTGGTCTAGCAATCTAAAGATGCCCCATTCACCCTCATATGTATGGGCAATTTCTCGCTTTGATTCCGGCGGCGTAAATACGATTCGGGTTTGATCTTGACCTGCAGGCCAACTCAACGATTTAGCACGTGCTGGGCCATGTTTATAAACGAGGTCTTGTTCACCTAACTCAAATACAAAGCGAGTGATGTGTTGGTCTAGATAGACTGGCTTCATTCCAAACTCCACTCTCAGCGAGTTATCAGATTCAAAGAACGTTTGTCTAATGCGCTTTGCTTGTTGAAACACCGCTAATGTTTCAGGTCTCACACCAATTTCTTTCTCAAGTTTCCAGCGTCTAGAGGAGGTGTCCACAAATGGTTCAAGATACTCTTTAAAGAAAGAGTCCATCGTTCCGCCGTAGCCGAAGAAACGTTTAAAATCTTTAAGTCGCACTTCCTTGGCCGCATTTGAAACAAAGGGATAACGTCCTGCGATAGAGCGACGATACGGTTTTACTACTTGCGTTTGCCACAGCTGGTTTAGGTGGTCTTTAGAACCACTCTCAGCAAATTTCACTGACTCTTGAGACAACTTACCTAACCATTGATTAAATGGCTTTGGTAGCAACTCTCGCGCCCGCTCAAAAGAAGCTGCTACATCTTGGGTAACCGTTCCATCCAGGATACTCTTGTAAGCAATTTTTTGATTGTTCCCCGAGCTTGATAGATCAGACAAGTAAGAACGCAGATTAACCATTGCTTGCTGAATGTCGTCAAAATCTTGCTCATCCAAACGTAGAATTTCAGTAAAGTGTTGCTCCACTTCTTTCCCGGGCAAGGCTACGTTAAATGCATTTTCCTCAGGTAAATACAGATCGAGCTTGTCAGCCGTATTTGAAAACTTCACCTTTGCTACATTTCCCGCAACCTCAGAGGCGGCTTTTTGGTTTTCTGACAAAGCCACTTTCGTTAAGCCCACTTCTTTTTGAATCGCACGCAGTAGTGATTCAATTGGCCTTTCGACACCAGAGAGCACCCTCGCCTGAGCGGAAGCCAACTCTAAACTTGGCGCCTGTTTAAGCTGGATGTCTTCAATCAGGTTTTTCCACTCATTGATATAATCTTGGTAATAGCGCTCTTGTACACCTCGAATAGCGCTTGCATGGTCAATCTCATGCGCTTTTAAATCGTCCCCATAGACCCAGTTTTCCTCCATCAAACTTTTTACCGTGCGGTTAATTTGAATTTGAAAAATGCTATGGAATCCGTTGTAAGTGTAAAAACCGGAAATACCTTGCGATAGTGGCTTACCACTGTTTCGTTCGAACTGATCTAAACCTTTCGGTCCTAGAACGTCAGTCAACCTAAATGAAGGCACATGGCTTTTCGCAAACTGCAACTTCATACGTTGGTAAGCACGTTCCGGCAAAGACATTTGCGTTAAGACTTCTCGAGCCTCCGCTACCGATGATTCGTCGTAAGAAAGCCCTCGCTCATTGCTGTCCAGCAAGTTTCGAGTGTGCGTCATTAAGCGCTCTCTTAGCACCTCATTAAGTACACCTGGGTAATGACGTTCATAGTAGAAACCAAACCAACTCAGAACTTCCTCTTGCTGATATTTATTTGGGTTAAACAGCATCAAATAAGTTTTGAGTGTTTCGTATAGATATTGACGATGCTCTTGGTTCCCTTCCATTTCAGAGACAAGACTCTTAAGTACCATAGGGGCAAAGTGCTTATTTAACGCAGAGGTATAAGCGTTGTTCGCCGCTTGAGAGACCTTATCCCCTTGATATAGGCCAAACTTTTTGATCGCCGTTTCGTCTTCATAATCGCTTTGTTTACCGAGCGGTAACATCATGATGCGATCAAGCGTTTCTATTGCACTGATAATATCTGAATCAAAGTCCAAGCTATCCGCGCCTATCATTGCGTTGATATGGTCAGTCTGCTTATTGGTTTGATTAATAAGGTTCACGTTCCACTGGTAACTGGTGAACCAAACGCCCGTGGCACCGGCCAGTGCTACTGCACATCCGATATAAACGCCTCGATGAAGCCAACTAGACTGTTTTTGATAATGACGATTCACAGTACCAAGCAATTGCTCTTTGAAAATCACACGATCAAACAGGTTTTTGACAAAATAACTATCAGAACTTCGACTGCTCATTGATAGCCCAAGCTTGCCAAGCCCCAACCCACTTGTGGACTCATTCATTAAACGGCTAACAGGGATCCCTTCTTGAACTGAACTCACCATAAACACACCACGGATGAGAGTCGGTTCTTCAAAGCTGTTTTGAGCAAAAATATCGGTTAGAAACTCGTCTAAATTGGCCTGCAGTACACGCAGTTGTTTTGGAAACTCAAAGATAAGCGCACGCTTATCAAGATCATCTTCAGTTTCAAGAATCCTCAACATTCGAGCATCAAGACGTTCTAATAGGTGATGAAACTCTTTATTAAAAAGAGAAATAACGCCTTTCTCATCCTCGCAATCTTGAGGGAACATAAAACCAAAGAGATCGTCTCGCTCTTCTTTACTCAAGTCAGAAAAAAACTCATTGAACCCTGCGACGAGGTCCATCTTAGTAAGCAGTACGTAGATTGGAAATTGCATGCCCAATTGATTTTTCAACTCTTGTAAACGAGCCTTAATTGCTCTTGCGTGCAAGCTGCGCTCAGTGCGAGTCTGCGACATCATGCTGGCCAAACTCACCGTCACGATAGCGCCATTGATTGGCCTCTGGGTTCGGTACTTTTTAAGTAATCCAAGGAACCCATGCCAAGCTTTTGAGTCGACCTTTTCCTGACTGTCTTGCGTGGTGTAGCGCCCTGCAGTATCAATTAACACCGCTTTGTTCGCGAACCACCAATCGCAATGTCGAGTGCCACCAACCCCAGCGACCGAATCTGTACCCATTGACTCAGCCAAAGGAAATTCCAATCCAGACTGCTTGAGAACAGTTGTTTTACCCGTACCAGGAGGACCAATCAAAACGTACCAAGGCAATTCATAAAGGCTGCGTTTCCCTTTATGCGTTTTAGTCACGAGTTTAATTGCCTTTTCAATCCTATCTTGCAAGACATTGATTTCAGAAGCGGCTTCTTTATCCGATTGAGAGTCAACTTCTAACAAAGTCTGAATACTCTCGTCTTCTTTTACTTTTTGCTTGTGTTGTTTCGTAAGATTGAAGATCCCCCAAACGAAAACCAACACTAAAATACTGACGAGACGTTGAAAATCCGTCTTTAACGGTTCATAACCTGCGACGGTAATTAGGGGCCCAACAGCCCATATAAAGATTGAACAAGCTGCGACACCAACTAAGCCGATAAACCAGCGTTGAGTAAAGATTTTGCCTACTTCTCGGATACTCATTTATCTCACTTTCCTTAGTTCGCAACCATTAGATCAATTTCGATACGGCGATTAAGCGCTCGGTTCTCGTCGCTAGTGTTATCTACCAACGGCCTCGCATCCCCTAACCCCTCAGGCAACACACGTCCTTCTAACGCACTATTCGCGATTAACTGCTCAGACATCGCGGTGGCTCTAGCCAAAGAGAGGTGCCAGTTAGAAGGATATTTGCTGGTAAAAATTGGCTTGTCATCGGTATGTCCTGCGACCAAGATTTTCCCTTCTGTCGCCTCTAAGGTTCGAGCCAATTTGGATATCACGGGCTGAATGTATTCAACAACCTCGGCACTTCCAGACTCAAAGAGATCTTGAGCTTTGATGGAGATTCGAACTCGATCTGGAAGCGCGTCGACCGTGACTAAACCTTTACTTATTTCTGTCGCGAGATACATGGAAACACGTTCAGCAATATCGGTAACTTGAGAATCAGTTTGAGCCGTTGACTCGACTTGTGCCGGAGCGATCAAGTTGATTAAGTTGGTAAAGGTTTGGTTGGAGGCTTTGTTTAGGTCATAACTAAAGTACATAAAAATACACACCAACAAAGCAAGTGTGACTGAGCAAACAACCCATAAAGGCGCTCGTTCAGAGATTTGCGCACCATTAAGAAGACGGGCTTCAACATTATCATTCAAGCCTTGTTGCAGACCTCGACCATGATTTTTGAGCGTCGCCATCACCTGCTTTCTCAAACGACGATGCGCTTCGAGTCCGTTCTTCTCTAATCGATATTGACCGACAAAGCCCAAGGACAAGCAAACATACATTAACTCAAGAAGATCTATATGAGACTCAGGAGAAGAGATACATTTCTCAAGGTGTTGATAAAATGCCTCACCACCTTGGCTGCTAGAATAAAACGACGTTAATAATGAATCGTGACTCCAAGCTGATTGGCTACCCCAATTTGTATTCAATACCGCTTCATCAATAGCACAACACAAACAGTAACGTGCCGTATCTATCGTTTCTAAGTTAATGTTTTTCTGTCGTAGTCGATTCTCGTAATCTCTTAATTTCTGCGCTAACGTTTCTTTTAAAAAGAACACATCAGAGTGCATCGCCGTTGCTCTTATCTGACCAATGATAGAAAGGATGCCATTAGCTTCCGCCAGTATTGGGTTAGTGCCAAAGGCGACTACCGTGTCATTGTTCACAACCTCGGTGCTTTTTGAAATCACCACGGTACTGTCTGCCGATTGTGGCTGAGATACTTTAGCGCTTACTGGCCTTCCGCCTGGCGTTGGCTTAATAATTGTCTGTTCCATAGTGACGTCACCCGTTATTGGTTAATGCTCCAAAGCTCAATATCTGCATTTGGAAATTGGCCAGATAACTGTAGAGCGATGCCTCCACTCTCTTTTAGCCTATTCCAGAAAGGTCCTTTTTTGATGACTTCAAAATAGACGTACCCGGTTTGATAAGGAATCTGCCTCGGAACGACATTGAGTGGCGCAACATTGATGCCATTGATCTGGTTGTTAATGAGGTCACGAATTTGTTCTGCTGGCCCAAACTTAAGTTGCGTAGGTACCAATCGTCTAATCTCTTCGGTGCTCGTATCAGCCTTAACAGCCAATACGAACTGACTGGAATCAAGTAGTCGCTTGTCTGGTAATGGTGTGACGTGTATACCGAGTTGGCGAGCCTCTAACGGTAACTTATTAGCGGTCTGGTCGAGTACAACGCTTAAATATTGGCTTAACACTTGGTTAAGTTCCTGAACAACAGGAGTCAGGTTTATATGATCATAATCAGACAACGCAGGGATACGTTTCGTCTTGCTTGAAAATGTCGAGAGTTCGCCGACGTAGCCCTTCAATAAAGTAATAAGCTCGAGCGGATGAATTTGATCTAATTTTCCTAGGTGCTTAAGAACCATCTCATATCGGTTTAGCATTTGTAGCATGATGAAGTCCACCGCTGATGCAGAAGCCATCTTTCCTTGAAGCAGGCGTTGAGATACAACATCTGCACGAATCTTAGTCATTGCGGAGACGTTTTTAAGACAGTTCATCATGGCTTGATCATTAAGCGCATTTAGGTTCGGTGGCGTGAATTCATCATCCAAGATAACGACGCCTTCACTTGTTACCCCTTTAACTTTTAGAATGGGCAATTCAACAAAACCAGAAAGCTTTTCATTATTCGCTTTCAACGCCATGTTCAATGATGCGACTTGAATACACTCTTCGTCTTGACCTGTCTGAACATCAATAACATCAATATCTTTCAACAAATATCGCGACACCAAGCCTTCGCTAACATCAGCGACCATTTTCTCTTTCAAGCTCTTCGCCGGCACGGTTAGCTTAACGAGCGTGTCTTGCGTACCTTTTTCAATGCTCAAAGGGCTGAGCTCAGCGCTCGTATTCTGTAGTTGGACGACCGTCATATCAGGCAGAATTGCGTCTATACTCTCAACTTCCACCAGCCCTTCTTTAAGACTGTTTGAGTTAACACGGACTTTGTAAACGCCCCAATTATAGGGGTGTTGAAAGCGATTTAGCCCCTTGAATTCTTGTTCAATCGCACGTTCGCTTTGCTGAAAATGTTGAGGACGTAAAAACATCCCCTC
This sequence comes from Vibrio sp. B1ASS3, assembly GCF_905175355.1. Lineage (NCBI taxonomy): Bacteria > Pseudomonadati > Pseudomonadota > Gammaproteobacteria > Vibrionales > Vibrionaceae > Vibrio > Vibrio sp. B1ASS3. The sequence goes on along the minus strand of NZ_HG992743.1, from coordinate 923,332 downwards.
ACACCATGCTGTGCGGGAGTAATGTGTCATGATTTTATCGCCAATCAAGATTAGTTAACGAACAAAGACAAATCGTCTAGTTGAATTTGGTAGGTGTTGTACCCAGTTTGATCAACCTTAATCACCTGTCGCCAATTTGAGTTTTCTATATCTCGAAATGCAGCAACTAAGCCAAGATATTTCGTCTTAGCAGACATACTTGCGTGATAAACCTCTTCTTGGCCAGGCGTTAGCGATATCTCATACTTGTTCACTAAATCTGGCCCCAAAACCGTGTCGTAGTTTTCATATATTGAAAAGAAATCTTGGCTTTCAAACACCGTCGAAGAAGTGAGCTCAAACACATAAATTACGACTGGGGAAGGTCTACCATTGAATCAGGGTTGATGTTATGTTTTGCAGCTAGCTCTAAATCAGCGTAAGGGGCAACCACAAGGTTTGCAGCGGAGCAGCCCGTAAGCAGTGCAGTAAAAAGTAGAACTAGAGTTTTCATTATCGATTTCATCATCATCCCTTAAATTTTAGTTTTTAGCGCGCTTTCATAATGCTTTGCAAAATCTTCTAAATAAAATGGCGATTCTTTATTTATAACTTCATCTGTCAATTGATGATGAATACCTTCAAATTTTTTCCAACTGCATGCATATTTTCTCGCCGGAATTAATTTATTTAAGACACTATCATTGGACATCGCATCAGAATAAATCGTTGCTGGCTCTACTAATGACATAACACTTGATACAGTACCTTCGACACCTTTCATTAAGGCACGCTCATGATTTTCAATATCAAAGAACGCCTCTTTTATCGCAATATCAGCGCGCATAAAACTTGCCGATTGACGATTATATAAATTATGAATTGCGTCTTCTAAATTAGCCGAGAACTTTAACGGGTTGTTTTCAGATTTTCTAAACGCCGTATGATTCAAACGATTATTTTGTTTAAACTCAGCACGATTGTGTAATGTTTCCATTAAGCCTAATAGCATCAGGGAAAACGATTGACCTAACTGCTCAAACCATTGCTCACTGCCTTCATCTGGGACCATATTAGGATTGATACCTAAACCTCTAATAAAAGCCTGTGCATTTTTCTCATCGAACTCATGTGAGATTGGAGTATGAGAAGGTAGTTTTTCTTCTTCTCGGTCATCTTGAGAGTGAGATGTAGGTGCATCTAAAAAGTCATCCATGAGACCGATATCTAGTTGAAACTCGGAAGAAACGCTCTCTTTTAATAGATCTGAGGCATTCAAACCAAAGTTGTCGTGAGCCAAGTTTTCAATAGCCACTTCCTCACCTAATTCATTGATTTTATTAGCCTCATTTAAAGAGTCGTCAATTCGACGCTCTTCAAGGTTGACTTGAATTTGATAATCGCCGAGGGTCACTACATCACCATGATTCAGTGCTAATTCATTTCCTTGACCAACAGGGCTGACTGCGTTGTTTACAAAAGTGCCATTAGTGGAGAGGTCTTTAATCAAATATTTGTCACCAAACTTGATCAACTCTCCATGCTTACCTGAAATGACTCTTTCAGGGTCTGGCAACGTCCAATCACACTGTTCTGAGCGACCAAAACTGACTTTCTCATGCTCGCCTGTCGCGTCAAAAATGAATTCGTTGTCTATCTCTGGTGTGAACTTATGAAAGCTCGTAATGGTTAAAACCAACGTCATGTAAACCTCGCCAAAGGAACTGCTTAATATATAAATTTAGTTCTTAATAGTTAGGCGACATCTTATTAACACTAAAGTTAATAATGCCCAATCAAATAATAATTAGATTTCACGAACGTGAATAATGAATTAAATTTACAGCAAAGCAATCGAGGATTATTACCCAGAACAAAATATACAACGAGGTTCAAATTTTTGACGCTAAATTTTTCATTCGTCAAAAAACCGATGTTAGCTTTACCGAGAAATCAACATTTAACTATTTTTCATTAGTTGATGAATTATATATTCACACCATCATTTTATATGGAGCCTCGTGATGGACGACCAAAGTAAAAACAATTCTATAAATAAAGATTCAAATGGTGATAAAACAAAAATTGTAAAGACTCAAAAAAGAGAAAATACAAACGACAAGATGGGCAATATAAATAATGAAGGCTCAGCCCAAAATAATAATGAGACAAATACAAAAGTGTCTCATAATCAAAACACTATTCCACCAGTGGGTAACCCTCACTCTAACTTCGAGAACAGCGCTCATAAAAAGGGTCCTGATTCTTTACTCGGTGAGACAATCAAAAACCGGTATGAAATCGAGTCTTTAATTGGTCATGGTGGTTTGTGTGACGTCTTTTTAGCGAAAGACAAGATCCTCGAATCGTCCGGTTCTGATACTCCATATGTCGCACTTAAAGTTCTCCAGAATGAGTATGCCTCGCAGCCTGAGACCGCACGCATGCTGATTCGTGAAGCACAACAAACTCAGAAATTAAGCCACCCGAATATTATCCGCGTTTACGACTTCGGTGTTGATGGCGACATTTATTTCCTTGTTATGGAGTACGTTGATGGTGAAACTTTGGAAGGGCTAATTCAACGCTCTCGACCGGACGGGTTAAGATACAACGCTGCCCTATCGATTCTTAATCAAACGCTGGACGCGTTGTCGTATGCGCATTCACTCGGCGTCGTTCATGCCGATTTAAAACCTGCCAACGTCATCCTCACGTCTGAGGGAAAAGTGAAACTGTTAGATTTTGGTGTATCAAAAACTCAGCAATTAAAACATGACCAATACGCCGCTAAGCGGAAGTCCCAAGATACAGACACACTTGGCTATACACCAAATTATGCGTCACTAGACATTTTGTCGGGTAAAGAGCCTAAATTCAGTGACGACCTTTTTGCCTTCTTCTGTATCACTTTTGAACTTTTAAGCTGCAAGCATCCTTATGGCCGTACCCCTGTCGACGAAGCGTTGAAGAAAGGTATTAAAGTGAGGAAGCCAACTAATTTACCCTTCTCAAAGTGGAGTCTATTCGCTAATGCTTTTGCGACAGGAATCGTGCCTCAAGGCTTGAACTGTGTTGACATAAAAGCGCGACTCAATACAAACCGTTGGCCTTTGTACTCTGGTATTGCCACTAGTGTCGCTTTATTGGCGGCACTTGGCATGTTCTATCAACAGCAACAAGGTACGATCTCCAAACTAAACCTAGCACTGGCAGAGAAAGAGCAAACGATCGAGTTGGCCGAACAGTTACTAAATACATTACCAGAAGACACAAAAGCGTTAATAGATGACAAACAAGGGCTACATCCTGTGATTGAGGCTGGTTTCCTACGCCTGTATAAGCCTCACCTCTTGGGCGAGTTTGAGTCGAAAATTGATGATGTACTGAATTCCGATGTCACCACTTACCCAAATTACGACCAAATTGAATCTATCTTGCAACAGGCAAAGGTTTACTACCCTGACTCACACAAAATTGAAGTGTTGGCATTGGATATTCAATCAAGTAAACATTCAACGCTTCTTGCGATTGCACGTCAGATAAACAGCCACTTAGAAAAATCTGTTTATGCTCAGGTTGAAGGTGAGAAATCGATCTATGATCTCAAGAAAGAGCTGCAAGAGATCCACCAAGAATACCCATTCACACCAAGCTCTCTGGCTAGTGAAGTATTTGGGCAGCATTTGAATGACGCACTTCAACTGAGAGATGCTGCCGCTTTGGTTACCTTGATTAGGGTTGGAAATACGTTCTTTTCCGAATCTGAAGAACATCAAGAAAACTTGGCTTTCAGCAATGCGATGAAAGATGCCGTGTTGGAAATGAAGTTGTATGAGACAGCCAAAGACAGCACTACCCCACTTGCTTTCCCCTCGGATGCCGCTCGACTTCTCTATCAAGAAGAGTTTGAAGGACTGTACTACCGCCTAAAACAGGCTCGCACGACAGTAAATCTCGATAAGTTAGTAAAAGACATTGATGTGTTTGCCGAGAACTTTCCGCCAGGTTTCCAAGACATTAACGACCTTAGGTTTCAAACTGCTGATAAATACCTTCAGTTTTCCGATATCTTGCTGAATAAACGAAAATCCAAGAGTGCAAGGCGTGCAATGAAAAAGGCGAACGAGCTATTAAAACGGTTAGAAAGTGACGCAGAACAGAGTTAATGACTACAAAAGTTGATGAGGGGCATATCGCCCCTTCTTTGTCGCAAAAACCACTTGCCTTTATGCAAACTGATGACTAACTTTATTTTAGAGTGTGCTAATCCGTATAAATAGGTAGAAGTTTGACCGCAGGGAAGATCGAAGTCGATAACATCAGCATTTTAGTCATTGATGACTGCTCCACATCAGCGACGTTGATCAAGCATCAACTGGTTTCGCTCGGGGCAAAATTGGCAAACATCACTTGTGTGAATAGCGCGCAAGAAGCATTGAACGCGGTGAAAACACGCTTTTACTCATTTATTGTAATGGACTATCACTTGTCGACTAAATTGACTGGGCTTGATTTGATCAATTTGATGAGCCGAGCCAAGTTAATCTCTGACACCACTGCGGTTCTTATGATATCTGGTGATGCAACGCAGGAAACGGTACTAACTGCCCTCTCTGGCCGAGTAAGACACCTTCTTACCAAACCACTTCAAACCAAAGCGTTGAAGAACAAGATGCTTGCTGCATTACAAGAGCAGCATAACCTTACGGAAGTACGTCAATCACTGGGTAAATGTAGTGCTCTAACTCTCGCTGAAGTAGCACGCCTACATAAAAAGTATGCGACGAGCGTTTGTGTGGAATCACTGCTTATCGATACCTTGGTCGAGACTCAGCAGTTTGATGTGCTTGAGAACTTTCTTCCCTTCTGCAATGACAAAGAACACGCGAGCCGGATCTGCGCCGAAGCCTTTCTGCTACATAAACAAGGAAAGATCAGGGAAGCGGTGGACGTACTAGCAAATTATGTCACGCATAACCCTCTTTGTTTGAGAGCAATTGATAATCTCGTTGGTTTATACGAAACACTTGGCCAGCACAATAATGCGTCCATTCTGGCAAACCGAGCGTTTGAGCTTACAACAAGCAGTAGCGCACGTATGGTCACTGTTTCTCGAATAGTGTCTAAGCTTGGACAGATAGAAAGACTATACGAGGTTGGGTATCTGTATGCCTCGAATGTCTCTTCAACTGATACGCTCTGGTTATCTGCAATGAATTCGTATGTTGATTTGATCAGTGAGCACTTCAAGACGCTTTCGAGCGCCAACGAGAAGAAAAAAGTGCTTATAAAACTGAATGAATTTTGCTTACTGGCGGAGAAACAACTGAACCGAAATCAGCAAGTCGATTTAGCGGCCTTCAAGCAAATGATGCAATGCAAGTTGTTGTTGCTTGAAGCGCGACCAGAATACGCGCACAGAAAACTGATGAAGTCTCTCAGCTATTACTATGCAACACCAAATAAAACCCCGTTACCCTTGCTGAAACAAGCGATTCCATTGATGGATTTCTTCGGTGAATTCGCAATTAAACAGAGCTTACTGGCACTACTCGCAGCAAAGTCTGGAGTGCCGATGAAGCAATGCGCTCAAGGAGACAACGACGACAAACGCTTGAGAGATAGGTACCCGTTCTCAACTGAAATGCGTCTCAAAAAACTCTCTGATAACAGCATTGATGCCACAGATATTATATTGGACGAGAGCATTGAGTTTCTTTCTCAGCGTCCTTTACCACCCAATTGGTCTAACTGGCTCAAAGATTACCTATCCGGCTCTTACTCGTCCCAGTTGCCAACCCCTTTTAACCTACAAGCCACACAGTGGAGATGAGCAATGATCAATTTCGAAGTACTCAATACTTATATGGACAATGATGTCGATATTATCTTTGCTGTTTTCTCAACCTATATGGAAGACTACGAAGATGGATTGGAGCGTATTAATCAACTTAACCAAGACCAAAATTGGCCTGAGTTGTTCCTATTGTCACACAGTTTAAAAGGCATCCTTTCAAGCTTTGGAGAGGAGTCGGCAGTATCAGCACTTAACAATATAGAGGAGCACACAAGAGATAATATCGCACCAGATAGCGGGGATCTGGCTATAGTTAATAAAGAGTTGGTTACGATAAACCAACAGATAACTGATTACTTATCTAACATGGATTAGTGACAAAACAATAAAAATTATTACGTTAATTGGAAATGCTAGGCTATGAACAACACAAATTTTAAAGAGTTGATAGATTCGCTTAAGGATCTGACGCCAACTCAAAAAAAATACTTAATAAGCCAGACGCGGCTTTCTTTAGAAGAAAGTGAAGTCCTAAAAAACAAAGACTTACTGACACCTGAAGAGCTCGAATTATTGCTTGCTGTAACAAACGCAAAATGAAAGACCGATAGAGGGAGCTAGACGCGACCACTACGGTTTTTCAAATTCTGAATCAGAGGGGTTAGCTGTGCTGACCCCTTTTTCATGGTATCTGCGTTAGAGTTCGATGATTGCCAACATATCTTCACCATCTTCATCCATACCAACTTCTTCAAAACCAAACTGACTGTAGAAAGGCTTAGCGACTGGATTAGTCGGGTTGTAACAGATCTCGATTTGTTTGAGATTGGGCGCTTGTTTGATTTCTTCTATTGCCAGTTTTAATGCAACTCGCCCTATCCCTTTGTTTTGGTGTTTGGCATCGACCATAAAACGCCAAATAGAAACTTTATCACTTGCTTCATGAACCCACATGAAAAAACCAACGGCTTCCTCGTCTAGATAGATTGCACGAACTACATGGCCTTTATTGTAGAAAGACTCCACCAGCGACCACATGTTGCATGCTACAAATTCTTCTTGTGGTTTCGTTACGTCTAAGTCGCAGACGAGTTCATAGTTTTGTTTCGTAACCTCTCTCAGAGAGATATTCATGGCATCCTTTCCTTAATCATGTCTAATTCGATATTTTCTATGATGGTTAGTACATATACCCCAACCAATCGAGTGCACCCTTTGTCACTATTTGACCACGCAATGGTTTCACATAAAGGTCATTAAGCCTTTCTTCTGCGACGCCATAATTTTTGTGTTCGTGCACTCTCATCCAAGTCGCCTCTACCTCTAAACACTGAAATCCGTTTTTTAGATAAAGCGAAGGATCGTCAGCCACAAGAATGATGAAATCAACGTCTTTGTCTTGGGCATACTCTGTAACACGAGTAAGCATTGTTGAAGCGAGCCCTTTCCCTTGGAAATCAGTATCAACGCATAAATCGATGATCCCCAAGACTTTGATTGGCTCTTCATTCAAGTTCATAACTCGATAGTCCAGCCCCATATAACCAATCAGCTTTGTACCTTGAAACTCAAGAGCACGATAATGAGGTAACTGCTTGTAATAAGATCGGTCTGACTGATGCTCGGGAAATGCGGCATTTCGCAAATGCTTGATGGCTAGATGCTCGGCTGGGCTTAAATCTAGCTCTGGAACAATGTTCATTGGTACGTTCGACCGTTATGTTTCAACCAACCACCTTCATGGCGTCCTTGTGGATCGTGGTGCGTCCAGTGCAAAACACCACCTTTTGAATTCCATTCATATTCACCATTAAATTCAATACGGTCGCCAACGTTCAGATTCGCAACTCTTGGAGCCAAGTCAATATTGTGAGCAACCAAAAGCGTTTGGCGGGACTCTAACTTAAGGATGAATTTTTGATGTTTCGAGCCAACGTTATCATCTCGTAACACACGAATGACTACACCAGAACCTCGAACTTGTACATCGCTTTGCTGCGACTGATAAGCTTGCTTCAATACTTGGTCATTCGCCATTGATACACTCGGTATTACAGCCAAACTGCCGAGTATTAATGCCAATAGAAACTTACTTTTCTTCATAGTTTGTTGCCTTGTATTTCTCTAAATTCTGGTTTGAGTTTTTGATTAAGCACCACCCGCTTGTTGGATTTCTTCTAGCTCTTTGATATCGATTTGATCGACTTCTCGATTGAGGATTCGTTTGTACTCAACGAGAGAACTCGCATTGATGACAGGCAAAGTGAGCCCATGAAAATCGCGCTGTACGGATTCGGCCAAATTAATATCAAGCAATACCCATTGCTGGTTTGAGGTGCTGAAAATCTTCGTCCCCGGAGTCAATCCAATTTCGATTTTCTGGTTTTCATAAATCAGTTGAAGGTATTCTAAGTCCCACCCTTCTTCACAGTAGTGTTTAAGCGGTTTACTTACAAAAGGTTGAAAGAACGGTAGAAGCGCATGTACATCCTCTTTTTCTATATAGAGGTCAATGTCAGCAATAGGCCGAGAACCACCGTGAAGGTGGGCGGCGAAACCTCCGACAATCTGGTAACGAATATCTTGCTTATCCAGTATTCCTTTCAGCCAAGACATTGCACGATACACTGATTCATTCATCCGCTGTCCTTTTGTTTTCATTAGTATGCATTCAATCCAATAATCAATTACTGTAAGTAATTTATATTAAAAATAAAAGGTTAAAGTGCCTCGCGCTTTTACTTCGATTAATGAGCCACCAAAATGATCAAATACCCTACGATCTCGATAACAAAATATTATACAAACAATAATCAATGATAATTTCATGTTTGCATGAAATGCCTTTATCTTTAGCTTCAACAACGTTGCTTGTTGAAATGCCTTTGTCACTCCGACATCGCCTCACAAGCCGAGATAAGAAGGTTAAATATGAAATTTCTTCACACTATGATCCGCGTGGCTGACCTAGATAAGTCTATCGAGTTTTACACCAAAGTTCTTGGTATGAGCGAGCTTGATCGCTTCGAAAACACAGAATACCGCTACACACTCGTGTTTGTCGGTAACGCAGACCAACCAGGCAGCGCGACGATTGAACTGACTTACAACTGGGACACAGATAGCTATGACCTAGGTAATGCGTTCGGTCACATGGCATTGGGTTGTGAAGATATTTACGCTGCATGCGACAAAATCAAAGCACTTGGTGGCAATGTCACTCGTGAACCAGGTCCAATGAAAGGCGGTGAAACGCATATCGCATTCATTAAAGACCCTGACGGTTACCAAATCGAATTGATTCAAACAAGCAAATAACGAGGTTAGTCATGAAAGATACATTATTTCAACCTGTGCAACTTGGTTCTCTAACGCTTCAGAACCGTATCGTTATGCCACCAATGACTCGCTCTCGTGCAAGCCAACCTGGCAACGTTGCAAACGACATGATGGCTGAGTACTACGCACAGCGCGCATCTGCGGGTTTGATTGTTGCAGAAGGCACACAGATTTCACCTATGGGTCAAGGTTACGCTTGGACTCCGGGTATTTACAGCCAAGAACAAATCGCAGGTTGGAAAAAAGTCACTGACGCTGTACATGCAAAAGGCGGAGCGATCTTCGCTCAGCTTTGGCACGTAGGCCGTGTAACTCACCCTGACAACATCGGTGGTGAGCAACCAATTTCTTCTTCTGCACTAAAAGCAGAAAACGTGAAAGTGTTTATCGATAACGGCACGGATGAGCCTGGTTTTGTTGACGTGGTAGAACCACGTGAGATGACGAAAGAAGACATTAAAGTGGTTATCGAAGAGTACCGTCAAGCGGCATTGAATGCGATTGAAGCTGGTTTTGATGGCATCGAGCTGCACGCAGCGAACGGCTATCTTGTAAACCAGTTTATCGATTCTGAAGCAAACAACCGCACAGATGAATACGGTGGTTCAGTTGAAAACCGTCTACGTTTCTTGGGTGAAGTGGTTGAAGCGATGACTCAAGCGATTGGTGCTGAGCGCGTTGGTGTTCGTCTTGCTCCGTTTACGTCACTAAATGGTACTGTAGATAAAACTCCAGTAGAAACTTACACAGCTGCTGCGGCACTGCTTGATAAGCTAAACGTTGTTTACATGCACATTGCAGAAGTAGACTGGGATGACGCACCAGATACGCCTGCTGAGTTCAAAACAGCTGTTCGTGAAGCTTATAAAGGCACCATCATCTATGCTGGTCGCTACAACACAGAGAAAGCGGCTGAAGCTCTAGAAAGTGGCTTGGCAGATATGGTTGGCTTTGGTCGTCCGTTCATCGCGAACCCTGACCTACCGAACCGTATCAAGAACGATTACCCGCTAGCGGCTCACGATCCTGCGACGCTGTTTGGTGGTAACGAAAAAGGTCTGTTGGATTACCCAACTTATCAAGCAAACTAAATCGTTGAGCTAGCTTAGTTCAGCTTAATTAGTTAAATAGGCAAGTTGAATAGACAAAAACCCCGCAGATGAGTTTGAATGCATCTGCGGGGTTTCTTTTTTTAGCGCCCAGTGTTGCCTGACATTATGGTTTGGGTATTGAAAGGCGTTCTAACGACGCTGACAAGAAGTGCAACCACGACAAGCCGAGCGTGTGGTTTTATCCAACAAACTTCGCTGCACTTTGCAGTATGCGTTCTTTAATGCACGGCGAGCCGCAAACCAATCTTCAGGCTTAGTCAGAATCAAATAGCCATTGAAGCGCTTCACTAACTCCACTCTGTGTTTATCAATAAAGCGGCTGTCAAAACCAATATCGAAGTAATCCAAAGCTTCTTCGATACAAGTAAAGCTAGCAATCTTGGCTTGAATATCGTTTTGGCTCATAGCCTCGTTTCTGAGTTTGTTCACTTAGCTCCGAGTATAAAAACTTCCATTCAACCGTTCTTTGATTTACATCCGTAGCACGTCATTTTGCTAGAAACCGCGGAGTTTTAAATTTTCAAAATGAAAATCAATATAAGAAGTCACCCTGCAAAACTCTTCTCATCTTCAGAATGGTTTTTAACTCACTGATTTTATCAGTCTAATTCTTGGTGCGCATTTTGCGTTAGTGAGTTTGTTGACTAGGGAGAGATGATGATGACTTACCGAGCAGAAATAGATGGATTAAGAGCGATTGCCGTCATATTGGTGATCTTCTTCCACGCAGACATCGAAGCGTTCGCTGGTGGCTTTATTGGCGTAGACGTGTTCTTCGTGATCAGTGGCTATTTAATTACCACAATTGTGATAAACGATTTGGATAAGAACCAATTCAGCCTTGCTGATTTCTACGAGCGCCGTATTCGTAGGATTCTGCCCTTACTGCTGCTGGTTATTGCAGTATGTTACCTACTCTCTTGGTGGTTGTTCCTTCCACATGCACACAAAGAGGTGGGCGAGTTTTCTGTGTCTTCCATTCTGTCCGCTTCTAATGTTTTGCTTTACCTCAAAGGGCACAATTATTTTGGGCTGGAAGAACAAGCCAATCCGCTCTTTCATACTTGGAGCTTAGGTGTAGAAGAACAATACTACATTGTAATCCCTCTTCTGCTTATGCTTCTGGCACGTGGCAAGCTCATGTCTTACCTGACCTTTTTCATTGCGGTGTTTGCACTAAGCCTGATGACTATTTGGTACGCCAGTGGTGATCCGGATTTCGCCTTTTACATGATTTTCTCTCGTGCGTGGGAACTGGCGGCGGGCTCTCTGATTGCCCTAGTGATGCGCAAAACCGTCATCAAACCCAACAACACCTTAGCAATGATTGGTTTAACGCTAGTTCTCGCCTCTGCTTTGTTGTTTGATAAATCAAAAGATGGCGCTGGGCTCATGCTGTTAATCCCTGTGATTGGCACCGCGCTTATTATCTTGTTCTCATCCAAAGACAACACGCTGGGTAAAGCTTTAAGTCTCAAATCGGTGGTTTTTGTTGGGTTGATCAGTTACAGCCTCTATTTATGGCACATTCCGTTGCTGGTTTTTTATCGCTACGTACTTACTGCCGGACAAGAGTTCAGCCTCGCGTTTTATCTTGTCGCTCTATTTGCCTTTTCTTATCTAACTTGGCGCTTTGTTGAAAAGCCTTTCCGAAGTCGCAAGAAAATCGGCATGAGCACACTTGCAGCCTCACTTGTGTTAGTCACCCTGCCGCTGCTTGCTTTTGGTGTCGTCGGTCATAAAAACGGAGGCTTTCCCGACCGTAGCGCTTTTTTTGAAGCCATGCGTGTAAACAATGGCTACGGCATTGCATGTAACGGTAACACCAGCATCAATGACACCTGCTCTTCATCTTCTGAGCCTACTGTCGCAGTATTGGGTAACAGCCACAGCATGGTCTTTGTTCAGCAGCTCTCAAATGACACACCAACGGGAGTTGTCCAGCTTACGCAAGATTCTTGTGCGGTGGGTTATGTCGACATGATTGCAGGAGTCAATAATCTATCGTGTCGAAGCTTCTTCACCGATGCAGTAGAAACCATTCAGAATACGCCTTCAATTCGACGCGTGGTGATTTCTTCTAACTTCAATAAAGAGCTCTCTAAGCAAGACTACCAAGCTTCGCTCACCCATCTATTGAACGAGTTAGAAGACAGAGAAATCGTTGTCTTTGGTCCGACACCTTCTGCACCGCATGCTATTGGCGAATGCTTATGGAAAGCGCAATTATTTGGTGACAACAAAGGCAATGAATGTGACTTTTCGCCGAAGCAGTCACACCCGCATCATGTAGCGACGCTGGCAACGTACTTTGACCAATTTGAACATGTCGAGTTTGTCGACCTTACTAACTACATCTGCCAACGGGGCAAATGCGCAATGAAAGTGGGCAGCAACAATGCCATGTACACCGATGCAAGCCACCTCTCTTACAAAGGCGCAGAAATTGTATTGAGTAGCTATCAGAAGGGGTTGAGTGACAATCAACAGCTGACTGTTCAGCATTAACCCAATGACAAAAGAAAGCTCAGCGCTAACCCAAACGCTGAGCTTTTTTATTTGAAGATTCGTGGGTCAAAAGCAAAATCAAGCTTCTCTGCTTTCTTCAGGATATCTTTCATCTTGGGATGATTTGGATTGACGACGTAGTTGTTGTCACGAGGAGAAATTGTCGAAGGTACTTGCAGTGCAGCGAACTCAGGATGTGGATCGTTGAGAAACTGGTCGCCAATGTATTGTGTGGATTCACTAGCAGGAATGGAGCGCCAAGTGACCGGCAAGTCTTCGTCATCCAGTGCAGCAATTAAGTACTCTGGCATTTCGATACGATACAAATCGTAAAGCTTGGTGATCGCCGGATCGTTGTTTACATGAACGAAAACTTCTAACGAGCAAAGAGATTCGGACTGAGAAAAATACAGTGCTTCGGTTCCTTTGGAGTTCCATCGCCCGCCGTACAGCTTAGCACCGATTGGGCTAAATGGAGACTCAGAGAACTTCTTTTGAGTCAGTCGATAGAGCTTCATATTACGAGAATACCCCGTGCTCTAGTCGTCCAATTAAATCTTTGACGATTTCAAAATCAACCGTGGTTGAAACCATGTCTAGTGGGCGCTTTCCACCCAAACCATAAACATTCTCTCGCATCCAACCTAGTGCGCGTTCTTCATCATCAAACAGTTCTGTTGCTAGCTTAAGTAGCATCGCTAAACGATAGATGGCATCACTCTCTTGCGTGTTGAAGCGCTCTTCGTTTTTGAGTCGACGTTTGATAGTGCTCACCGGGATCAATGTGACGTGTTGGAATTCGCTTTGAGAAAGCTTCACACGCTCGACGATATTACGGTATACCTTTGGCTCAAAGCCTTTATGCACCGCATCGGTACGGCCGGTTTCGGCATCTTCAATGCCCAGCATAAACCAAAAGTTTGCCTTATGAGGCAGCTTCGGTTTAAAGCTTTTTAATGTTGCTGTTGCCATACTGAGCTCCTATAGACCAAATGGTCTTAATATTATGGTCCATATGAGCTCAATTATCAATCGTACAAAATGCAGCCACAGTAAAACAGGCACGAATCAGAGCAAGAGAAACATTAAGGCTTGTCTACGCCTGCGTATTTCACCCCAGAAAGCAACGCCATATCGCGATTCCAAGTGGCGAGGTCGTGTTGATTGAACTTGCTGAGATCATCGTGTCCACACGCTCTTGCCATCACTTGCATCAACTCAACCGAGGCTTCAAAGAAGTTCTTCAATTGAACCGAGGCTTTATCCACATTCAACCGCTGTCTTAAGTCGGCTTTTTGTGTCGCAATGCCTGCTGGACAATTGTTTGTATTACACATTCTCGCGGCTACACAACCTATCGACTGCATCGCACTGTTAGAAATCGCAACGCCATCTGCACCGAGCGCCATCGCTTTTACAAAGTCCATTGGAACACGCAGTCCACCCGTGACAATCAACGTGACACGGTCACTCACACCTTGTGCATCCAGGTAGCGTCTTGCTCTAGCGAGAGCTGGAATGGTTGGCACGCTGATGTGATCACGGAACATAGCAGGCGCTGCGCCCGTGCCACCTCCACGACCATCCAAAATGATGTAGTCCGCACTGGCATCGAGTGCGAATTGAATATCTTCTTCGATATGGTTTGCACTGAGCTTGAAGCCTATCGGGATACCACCTGTCACTTCACGTACCCGATCTGCAAACTTTTTGAAATCTTCTGCGGTATGCAGATCTTTAAACGTCGGTGGTGAAATCGCAGATTGCCCTTCGGGAATGCCACGCACTTGCGATATTTTACCCACATTTTTATTGGCTGGTAAATGACCACCAGTCCCTGTTTTTGCTCCCTGCCCACCTTTGAAGTGGAAGGCTTGAACATTGAGCAACTTAGATTCGTCGTAACCAAATTGCGCACTCGCTAGTTCATAGAAATAACGGGAGTTCGCCGCTTGTTCTTCTGGTAACATGCCACCTTCTCCGGAGCAGATTCCGGTTCCGGCTAACTCCGCACCTTTCGCGAGTGAGATTTTGGCTTCTTCTGATAACGCGCCAAAGCTCATGTCAGAGACAAACAACGGAATTTTGAGCACTAACGGCTTCTTCGCTTTGGGACCAATTACCAATTCAGTTTTGACTAGCACATCCTCCATCAGAGGTTTGGTTGCCATTTGTGCGACCATCATTTGCAGTTCATCCCAATGTGGCAATTGGTCTCTCGGCACTCCCATCGCCGTCATCGGTCCATGATGCCCTAACTTTGATAGCCCTTCTCTTGCCAATTGGTGAATAAACTCAACTGTGGGTTCTTCTTGCGTCGCCACTGCAATTGGGATTTCGTTATGTCCGGCTTGGATACCCGGACCTTCTTGTCCCACTTGCTCAGAGGTAAACTGCTTATGCGTCCCATCACAGAAAGGCGCATTTGCGGTGTGTTTACACTGGCACAGATACGCATCTTCATCCTTTTCAGCGACAAAGCTCATGGGTTTAAAATCGGTTCCGGCATGGGAGCCATCACAATAAGGTTGGTTCTTAGATCGCCCGCATCGACAAAAGTAATATTCTTGCCCTTGCACAAGCTCAACTTTGATGGGTTTGTTATCCGCTATTACTGGTTTGCTCATTTTGCTTCCCTTTTTCAATGCCATACTCTGTGGTTGGCTTTCAGTAAGCGTAGAACAGCTCAAGTAAAGCGTCAGGGGAATAGAGATTTACCTATACTTTATGTGGGTCTCAACACTCTGGAGGCTAACATGACCATGTCAACCCGGCTCGACCACTATTTGACTGAGCACCATATTCACTTTCAAACCGTGAATCACAGTCATAGTAATAGTTCGCTGCAAAGCGGTGTTGCAGCGGGTATCCCTCTCAATAACTTGGCAAAAGGTGTGATTTTGGAAGATCACCAAGGTCGTCATATGATGGCTGTCTTGCCTGCGAATAATAAAATCAGCTTGTCTCGATTGAATGACGAGCTCAATGCTTCTTTCCATTTGATCAAAGAAAGAGAAGTCTATCGTTTGTTTACCGATTGCGATAACGGTGCGATACCTCCAGTGGGTAGCGCTTATCACATGGCAACCATTTGCGATGAAATGCTCGCCAATTTAGAGCATGTGTATTTGGAAGCAGGCGATCATAAAACCTTGATTAAGTTAGATAAAGAAGCGTTCCGCGAACTGATGGGAGAAAGTCGTTTTCTACGCTTTAGTAGTCAGGTATTTCATTAGTCTTAAGCTGCAATGAATGCGGTATCTAGAACAGGTTGGCTCTTGTTGTGATGATTTCATTTAGAATTGCTTTCGCGACAAGAGCCTTTATTCGTCCTTATCCTTGGCGTCTTTAATCTCCTCAACCAAACCCGCCCTGTCAATTCGATAATGGGCGAGATCGTGAGCAAGAAAGAGATGACCAGAATAAGCGGTTTGAGCTTCTTGCCGAATCTGCTCGATCGACACTTCCGCTTCAGGGCTGAATTGATAACGAGGACTAAAGTGAGTGAGAATCAAGCTCGGAACTTGTGTTGTCTGCGCATAACTGGCGACTTGTGAGGAATAGGCGTGACCGACTTCTCCTGCTCGCTCTTTCATCGCTTCTGAGTACGTTGATTCGTGTACCAACAGATGCGCGCCTTCAATTAGACTATCGAGCTTCTCTGGTGTGTCGTTATCACCACAAATGATCGCTTTTCTAGGAAGGTGTGCAAGCTTAGTAAACGCCTTACTCATTAGGGTTTGACCTTGGTACTCCACATCATTGCCCCGCACAAGCTCTCCCCAGATAGGTCCCCTCGGTATGTTCAATTGCTCAAGTTTTTCAATGTCTGGATACATACGAATGGCTGATTCTTCAAAACAGTAAGCAAAGCTAGGAACGCGATGAGAAAGTCCGGTAGCGGTAATCGTAAACTGACCAATTTCAATCGAATCAAACTGCTCTACTTCAATGAAGTGAAGTTCAAATGGCAGATAGAGTTTGGTGAACGCCTGAGTCGCTTCAAACCACTGTTTAATCCCCTCTGGGGCAATGATCGTCAGAGGATCTTTACGGTTATTCATGCCTGCACTGGCGAGTAAGCCCGGTAAGCCATAGCAATGGTCACCATGAATATGGGTAATACAAATAACTCGTAAATAATTAAGTGATAACGGAGTGTGTAGCAATTGGTGCTGAGTCGCCTCTCCGCAGTCAACTAGAAACCACCCTTTTCCCTTGCTCTCCAGCAAAGCAGTCGCAGAAACATTACGGGATTTAGTTGGAACCCCAGAGGACGTTCCTAAGAAATACAGCTCCATATGCCTATTCAATACTCCATTAACTACCATTATTTTAACTTACATGAATTGAAAAAGCCGTCCTACCGACGGCTTTAATGAGTGAAGTTCCGAAGCGTACGACTTACCTCATAAACAACTTTTGTAATGCTTTGATTGCCATGCCACGTCTTTCCATCAACACTCCTACACGCGGTAACCACGTTGGTGTATTTAGAATGGTTTTGGCGTGGCTAAAGGTTCTAAAACCTTCCTCGCCATGGTAGTGGCCGATACCAGATTCACCAATACCACCAAATGGCGCGTCTTCCGCACCAACGTGCAAAATCGTGTCGTTCACTCCAACCCCGCCACTGTGGGTATTACGGGTAATACGCTCAATAACGTTCTTATCTTCTGACATGACGTACAGAGCAAGTGGACGTTGATTCTGGTTGATGTAGTCGATGGCCTCTTGGATCTCACGGTAAGGCTTGATTGGCATAAGAGGACCAAAAATCTCTTCCTGCATAATGGTCATCTCTTCCGAAACATTGGTCACTAGGTGCGGATATAGTAGTCGGCCTTCTACGCTCGTCTCGGACACGGTATGTATTTCCGCGCCCTTGGCTTTGGCATCTTCCAATACTGCCTTTAAGCGATCGTACTGGCGCTGATTGATGATATGAGTAAAGCCTTGGTCGTTTTGGCCTTTGAGGTACAACGCTTCAAAACGTTGTAGAAACAGCGCGACAAATTCGTTGATTCTTCCCTCTGGTACAAAGGCATAATCTGGCGCAACACAGATTTGTCCAGCATTGATGCATTTACCAAATAGAATCGCATCAACTGCTTTGTTCAAGTTAGCGTCATCTGCCACGATCACCGGTGACTTACCACCGAGCTCCAACGTAATTGGAGTTAAATTCTCAGCAGCAGCACGAGCAACCGCGCGACCAACGTTGGTTGATCCTGTAAACAGCAGATGATCAAACGGCAATTTACTGAACGCTTGAGCAACTTCCGCTTCGCCCTCTACGACTTCAACATCTTCAGGCAATGCTCGACAAATCTCAGAAATCACTTTGTTGGCCATAGGGGTGAATTCAGAGAGTTTCATCATCACTCGGTTACCAGCTGCAAGCGCGGTCACTAATGGCGATAAACTGAGAATGACTGGGAAGTTCCAAGGCGAAATGATGCCAACCACGCCAACCGGTTGATATTCAACGGTGACTTTTGAAGGAGCAAGCAACAAACCTGCATGACGACGACTTGGCTTACACCATTTATTGAGGCGTTTCAGGGTGTAATTGATTTGCGCAACCGTCGGCAATACATCCGTCATAGCCGTATCAAATTCAGAGCGATAACCGAAATCGGCGCTTAACGCTTCCACCAAGTCTTGCTGGTTATTTAAGATGGTTTGTTTAAGGAGAGTCAGCTTTTGCTTTCTCGAATCCAAGCTCGGATAAGGATCCGTGTTGTATCCGGCTTTGAGCTTATCTAACTTTTGTTGCAGCAGTTGACCAACTTCGACGTCTACGATCGCATTCATGATTTTCTCCTTGTACCCCTGACAACTGGCAATGTCGCACTTATGTACGATTTAAACTTAACATAGGTGCAACATTGTGACTATTTAAGAGGTTAGGAAGTTAGAGTTGAAACTCAGATTTCTGTTCATTAGAGCGCAAGCTTCATTTTAAAATACGGCACTTCCGATTTGTAAAAACGTTCACCTTCTGTATGCATTCCAAAACGTTCGTAAAAGATGAGCGCCGATTCTCTTGCATCACACCAAAAATACTCAACAGGAGATAGCTTCAAGTTCACCAAAATATAGCGAACCATTGAAGAGCCAATACCTTGCCCTTGATAGTCAGGTAATATGGCGAACTTGCTCAGCCGAGCTTGATTGTCGTCAAGGTATATCGACGCAACGCCGACTAAAACGTCATCAACAAACGCACCATAATGCTCTGCTTCTTCATCACCCTCTACGTGGCAATGTTCCACAGGCTTGTTAGGCCATAATACTTGGTGTCGGATAGGCATGGCTTGCTGCCACGTGATCCGGTTAATTGCAATTTCCATATCTAAATACCAATGAGTACTCATTCATCGCTGCAATAATGGATTATCTTTTCGAACATGATAAGTTTCTTATCACTAAAACCGGAATGCAGTTTGTAATTTGTGACAAAGGCTTAAATCGAACAATTTACAACCATCACGCCCCTTTTCCAGTAGGCTCAAATTTGTTGCGGTTATGCACGCTCTTCTAGCGAATGGCTCGTCCTTGGGTGTGCTTCAAATACCAACTCATAAACTCCTAACCTCTGACGAGAGTCGAGCATTTCAAAATCATGGTCTATGTATTCCTTTAATACCGCCCCTGCTCGCTCTGCAATCTTGATGCTCGGAACATTGCCTTCCATACAATGGAATTGAACCGCACTTGTTTGCCCTCGCTCACGAACCAATGGCAATAAAACAGATAAAACGTGATCAATAATGCGATGACCATACCCCTGTTCAGCGAGCCAATATCCCACTTCCGCCACACCCGTTTCTTGGTTCACGCCTTTCAAACCGAGCACACCAACAAAGTTCTGATCGAGGCGAATGGCGAACCAATACGCCTCAAACGCATTAGAGTTAATACGTTGAGATATGTAAGCGACAGCCTCTCTGCGATTCGTGACCCAATCCGTCCAAGGCAAATATTGTGACAAGTGTTCACGGCTCTTATTCACGGCAGCAAGCAAAGGCGTCGCATGCTTTGTCAATAAAGGTTCAATGGATATGCGCTCTGTGATTTGTCGCAATTGGTGTTTTTCATATCCTTGGTACATCTGGAGAACTTGTTGACCTACTTTTGTTTAATCACTGTGAATGGTGAAGGTTTGCTTTCAACATAGTGCTTCCATACATGCTCGTATAGTTGATGTTGATTGGCAAATGGTGCGAGCTGTTTGGCTTCTTGTAATGTACACCAACGATAATCCGTATGTTCATGATTTAGCGTCACCATTTGATTCGGTTTGCAGAACAAGACAAAACAAGGAATGACCATGATTCGATTCTTGTGTGCCTCATAAAACTGTTCTAAAAAATCGGCGCTATGGAGCTCTACATCTTCGATTTGTGTCTCTTCCTTAAGCTCTCGTACGATGGCTTGCCAGCCAGTTTCGCCCTTCTTCCACACCACCAGCGACATGACACCAATAACCACCTTTGACTCGCTCTAACAACAGCATTTTCTTTATGCCGTCGAATTCGGAAATCACCACACCAGACACATGCGTTGCTTGAATAGGAATCATCCCTTTCTCCTTATGTATTTATTGTTTTTATATCTGAACGAGACAGTCTACCTTGCTTCAAGAAGATCAGGAGTCTTAATCACAAGGTGCTGATCTTTTTGTCAGTCTAGTATGCTAAAGTGCGATCTCCCTCAATAAACGAGCAGTAAGATGCCTAACTCAATCAATTCGATGATTCCCATTGGCGTGCGCTTTATGGTGCTGTCCGCTTTTGGCTTTGCACTGATGTCCGCCACCGTAAAACATGTTAGCTTGCACCGCATTCCTGTATTTGAAATCGTAGCAGCGAGGGCACTAGTCTCATTGGTGATCAGCTATCTTGATGTAAAACGCAAAGGTATTTCGGTTTGGGGTAATAATAAGCCTCTCCTTTTCGCGCGAGGCGCTGTAGGAACCATGGCTTTGATGTGCGTGTACTATTCCGTTACAACGCTACCACTAGCTGAAGCGACCATTTTCCAGTACATCCACCCTGTATTTACTGCCTTACTTGCGGTTTTCTTCCTTAAAGAACGTATCCAGTCTTCGACGTTTATCTGTATCGCCCTGTGTTTGCTTGGGGTATACGTTATGGTGAGGCCAGAAACTGGTCCAGACGCCGAACATGCTTTACCCATGTTCAGTGTGATGATCGCCATCTTAGGTGCTTTTGGTAGCTCCATCGCGTACGTAATCGTACGTAAGTTAAGTCAGACCGAAGACAGCTCGGTGATCATTTTTTACTTCCCGTTGGTGGCGCTGCCTGCATCGATTCTTTTGATTGGCGATCAATTCGTCATGCCAGATTTGTATCTGACGATGATGCTCGTTTTGGTCGGCGTCTTTACACAAATAGGACAACTGGGCCTCACGAAAGCAATGCAAACACAAGAAGCAGGAAAAGCATCGGCTTATTCTTATGTACAGATCATTTTCTCTGTCGTTTTGGGCATCGTTTTCTTTGGTGAATTACCTTCGGCGTGGACATACTTAGGTGGCGCATTAATCGTAACAGGCGCGCTGGTCAACGTATTTGGTCAGCATCTCAAGTTGCCGTTTATAAAACGATAGCAATCGCCCTTCTACTTACGTTTCGTTTGATCGAAAAAGAATAAAGCCAGAGCATCACTCTGGCTTTTCTTTTGGCTGTATTTGTACCGCTAAGCTGCGAACTTCAAACCCGCGATACCCGTAACAATGAGCAGTAAACTGATAAGCTTGATTAACGTGGCTGGCTCATTAAATAAATAGATACTGGCAATTGCGGTACCTATCGCACCAATACCTACCCAAACTCCATAAGCAACGCCTAGCGGTAACGTTCTTAGTGCGATACCCAGTAACCAAAAGCTCAACCCCATAAATCCAATAGTGAATGCAGATGGTGCAAACTTACTAAAACCTTCGGTGTATTTTAGCCCGACCGCCCATGCGACTTCGCATAGACCAGCAAGAAAAAGAATTGCCCAAGCCATTGAGAGATTCCTAACGATTGGGGTCGTCCCCGAGAAAGAAAAGAGCGGTGAGGTCGTCCTCACTTCTGTTAGACGCCTAGTATAAAGAAAAATTTCCCACTACTAAAACTCAGATGAGTAGCGAACAAAGTCTATCCAAACTGATTAATATGAAATATAAATCCAAACACATTAAATAAAATAGACATCATTATTTAACAGTTTGAATATAACCTTCTGCTGTTGAAAATGATGCATTTATTGCATTAATCACACAAAACTTGAGCGAACGTGTAACTACGCAATCGTTTGTGTGACCCAGATCGCTTACAAAAGCTACTGATAACTTTAGTATTTGCGCGAATCCAATTATAAGGTATGACATACCCATGAAATACATCAAAACTCCTCTTGCTCTCCTTGTTGGTGCAGCGCTTTTAACTGGCTGTAATGACGACACTGAATACGTAGATGTTCAACCTAAAGAAGTAAAGATCGCCACTTATAACCTCTCTTTTGATCGCAGTACTTTTGAAGACCTTGTAGCTGAAATGCAAGTAGAGCCAGCAAAACAAACTGAGCTTGTCACCGCTTACCTTGATGGCACTATCGCGGATGAAGACAAAACAATGGCTGAGAAAGTCATTCAGATCCGTAACGTTGCCGCAATCATTCAGAAGAACCGTCCTGACGTTCTTATGATGGCGGAATACAACAACGACGGTACTGGTGAGGATATGGTTGCTTTGGAAGGTTTCCAAAATAACTACCTATCTGTTGCGCAAAGCCTTAACGGTGCAGGTGGTGAAGCAAACTTAGAGCCAATCGAGTACCCTTACGCCGAGTCTTACTCAACAAACACAGGCCTAAACAGTGGTCTTGACCTAGATAACAACGGCACAGCTGGCCAGCTTCCTGGCGATGCTTGGGGCTTTGGCTTCTACCACGGCCAATACGCTTTCGCGTTGATGTCTAAATACGAGATCGACACAGAAAACACTCGTACTTTCCAAGAGTTCAAATGGAAGGACATGGAAGGCGCAGAAATCCCTAAAATCACAATCTGTGACGGTTCACAAACCATTCCAGATGGCATGAAGTGTGGTGACGATTGGTACACTGATGAAGAGTGGGACGTCGTTCGCCTGTCGTCTAAAAACCACGTAGATGCACCAATTATTATTCCTACCGAGAAAGGCGACGAAGTTGTTCACCTACTGATGTCTCACCCTACTCCACCAGTATTCGATCCAGGCAAGAACAAAGTTCAAAACGGAGCTGAAGTTGAGTTCTGGCATCACTACGTACAAGGCAAAGAATACTTTTACGATGATGCTGGCAACAAAGGTGGTCTGACAGAAGGTGCGAAATTCGTCATGATGGGTGACCAAAACCTTGATCCATTAGATGGCGACGGCTTTAGTGAAATCATGCAAGCATTCCATAACGATCCACTAGTAAACCAAGAAGTGATGAACGGTGAGCTTTACCCAACTAGCTTCGGTGCTGCAGAACACGCAGTAGATAGCAGTTCTACTCACCCAATCCCTAACCGCATCACTTCGACGTTCGGTCTGGGTGTTGACTATGCAATGCCTTCAGCAAACCTAAACGTGGTTGATTCTGGCGTTTACTGGGCTGCGTCATACGAAGAAGGTCGTAAACTGTTTAACGATGAGCGCATTGGTAAATACGGTAATGGTAAAGATGTTTCTTCTGACCACCGCATGATCTGGATTAAAGCTCAGTTCTAAAACGCGAACACGCTAACATTCAGATACAACAAAGCCTCGGTTTATGCCGCAATGTAGTTCACTTAAGCGGAGTTGCTTTGCGATTAACAGGATATCGGGTCTTTGATATTTTTACCGCCCTAGGCCGATTAGGCTTAGGGCGTTTGTCTATAAAGAGGATGGATAGATCTCCCCTGAGACTCTTTAAACGCTTAGGTGTATTGCCTGGCGATATCGCTTTACTCATCACCTTCAGTTGGCTCGCTATAAACTGACAAGCATATTTAAAGCTAATTTCATTCGGCATTCTTCCATGCTCAACCGCGGCCTGACTCGCTTCACGTCTTACTAAGTTATAACCAAGCAACAGCCCCCAGAGTTCTTGATAAACAAGGTCTACTGTTTTGCTGCGTAATACTAAGGTATTGTGTTGCATTGAGCTTTTGATATCACGATAACCCAATTCGATTTCCCAACGCTCGTGGTAGAGTTTGGCTACTGCCTTCGCGTCGTAGTTTGTTCTAGGAAGGGAGGTAAAAACGGTTTTCTGCTTACCTTGTACTTCGTAGGTCACCGCTCTGACTTGCCATTTCTCAGGTAAGCTAGGGTTCTTTTTGCGAGCTTGCGGAGAGACTTTCATTTCTATGAGCATGTCATTACTTTCTTCTTCATCTAGAAGTGTGTATTTCAGCCCCTTCCTTGCTGGTATCAACCAATGCCTATTGATACCGCTATTTTGAAGAGAGAGAAGTAAGTCTGCACCGTAAAACCCTTTATCCAGTAACGTCACAGAGTTATCTGGCAAGGAGTCGATGAAGGGCATAGCAAGCGGGATTTCACCACGCCGATAGGGGCTTATAGCGGCGTCAACGATGACATGAGAGCGGACATTCATGATAGTCACAACTCTTAGCACTGGATGCGGTGTCTGTCTGTTGCTGGAGGTATTACCCGAGCCAAAGTGCTCTCTAAGTTCGGGGGTATCTGCGGTTCGAAAAAGAGCACCGTCTACAGCAAAAACTTGTAATCCTTGCCACGTATCATCACGGTATCGTTCAAGACCCCACGTCCGCCCACATTGTTTAAACAACCACTCTGGTGCAGCTCTACCTAAACGTTGTCTTGCCTGAGTTAAAGCACTTTTTGCTAATAACTCTTCATCGGCTAAGCCATCCGCACAGACATTCATTCTTCGTGCAACTTCGGCAATAGGTTCATTACGGAAGAAGGCCATGCCGACAATTAACCACAAGACCATGTCACTTGGTAGCCGACGTCGGCGAATAGTCGCCTTATCAGAAAGACTAGCTGCCTTAACAACCCATTCATCTGGGATATGTTCAGAGAAAGTGGTGAGTTGAGCTACATCAACAGGATTTTCTTCGAGGAAATCGGCAAAACAGTTTTGGATAGACATAAAAAATCGGAAGCCTAGAAACAGGCTTCCGATTATCTCTCAGCAGAAGGATCGGTCAACCGATCCTTATCTGATCTACATTGCGGTTTATGCCGAGGCTTTTTGTTTTTCAAAGTTCAAACTACCAGCGGTATGTAAGTGATACGCCCATATCTTCGCTCGTCACCCAAGGAACGAACTGAACATTTTCATCATAAGCGTCAGTGAACACGTATGCGGTCAAGGTTCCTAAAGCGGCACCAGCAAGTACATCGCGCCAATAGTGTTTCTTCGCCTCTACTCGACCAACACCAACTAAAGTCGCGACCCCATAAGCAGGTAAGCCCGCTTCCCAGCCATAACGTAAATAAAGGTTTGTCGCCGAAGCAAAAGCGTTAGCCGTATGGTTAGAAGGGAAACTGTCATTACCACTTTTGTCTGGGCGCTCCGCATCGATGGTCGTTTTACCAATCAAACCAATTCCTGACGCAGCGCCAATACTGAAACCGGCTTGCCAAAAACCTTCCCAGTCCCCTTTATATGCAGGTACTGCGGCAGCCGTTGCAACCAAACCATAAGCACCGATATCGGTAAGCACGTCCCAATCTTTTTCACTCATCGCGTTTGCTGATTGAGCGCCAAAAATAGAGACAACACCAACTAAACGTACAACTTTCTTCATTAATACAACCAATTAGAATTTATATGCGCGCGAAAACTACCACAGCCATCGCCATTGTTCGACTGGAAACTGTAACAATTAAAGCGTGAATTGATTGTGAAAAAAAAAGGTTCATCGCGGATAAGCGGGAACTGAAAACAAAAACGGCAGTAAGTGATAGAGTTTTATCGCCAAACAAAACCTACACAAACTACCGTTTTCATGTCGAATCATACTTTCCTATCTTCATTCTGGGAAGGCTTTCATATAGTAAAGTCTCATCAGACTCCATCATTAATAAAGCTCACTCTCAAACCTAACTCTATCGCTAGGTGTCCGTGCGGGCTTAAAGCTCAAGCCATACATGAGTATCAGTGGCGTAACGTGAAGGAAGCCACACTGCTAGGAGCTCCCGTTGAACTGTCCGTTCAAACCCGACGCATCAAGTGCAGCCACTGCGGCATTAAAACAGAACAACTATCTTGGTTAGAGCCTTATGCTCGTATCACTAACCGCCTACGAAGCTATATAGAACAGTTGTTACCTCTGCTACCTATTAAGCATATAGCCCAAGTGACAGGCGTTCATTGGCACACAATCAAAGAGATAGATAAGCGTCGGCTTCAACAAGTAGTACCGCAAGTTGAATGGGGTGAATTAAGGCAACTCGTCATGGACGAGTTCGCCATTTTTAAAGGACACCGCTATGCGACGGTCATTGCAGATGCGAAAAGTCATCAGGTTATCTGGATAGGGCTAGGTCGTAGCCGCAAGGATATTCGACCGTTCTTTGAACAATTAGGCGAGCACGGAAAAAATATCGAAGCAGTAGCAATGGATATGAATACGGCTTTTGACCTTGAAGTCCAAGAGCATTGCCCAAATGCCCGTGTCGTTTATGACTTGTTCCACGTTGTTGCTAAGTTCGGTCGTGAAGTGATGGATAGAGTCAGAGTCGACCAAGCCAATAAGCTAAAACAGGATAAAAAAGCAAGGCAATGGGTCAAGCGTTCGCGCTGGGTATTATTGAAAAATAAGGATAATTTAAATACACAACAGGAAAGCTACCTCACAGAAATATTGAATATGAATCAGGACTTGATGACAACCTACTTACTGGGTGCGCAATTAAAAGAGCTATGGCGTTGCGAGTCTGAACTTCAGGCTAAAAACTTATGGCAGGTATGGTTGGGGCAAGTGAATGAGAGTGGAATTAAGCCGCTAAAAGAGTTTGCTCGAAAGCTCCGCCCATATCTTCATGGGATTACTGCTTCGGCAAGCTACCCGCTGAATACCTGTACGCTTGAAGGGATAAATAACAAGATAAAGTTAATCAAGCGGATGGGATATGGTTATCGAGATACTGATTACTTCTTCTTAAAGATAAAAGCGGCTTTCCCCGGAAAGCCGCGATGAACCAAAAAAAAAGCCAACCACAAGAGATGTGATTGGCTGTATATACGTGTGAACAATTGGGTTCACTAACAACGTCAGTTGGCTAGGTGACCCTCGGCTTAAAAGGGTCGCTATAACTAAAGCATTAGGCATGCCAACTTTCTGACGCACTCAAACCGATTGTTATTTAACCATTTGCACTTAATTTGAACGAATAGTCACTCTTGCGAGATAAGATCATATGCATATTGCAAACAATCTTTTGCAAATGGCAAACAAGTTACATTGGCCATTAAGGTTTACGAGCAAGGTCTCGCGCTAAAATCAAAGCTAAGCCAAAAACTTGCAAAAACAGTCCAATGCTTTTGTACCATGCGATCTTTTCTTCCAAACTCGACATAACTTCAGTTACCTCAAGGTTTTCTAGGTAGTAACTGTCGATGCGGTTTCGATAGTTAGTTTGAGCTTGATTGATTTCAGACATAAGGTTGGGCAGTTGGGTGATCTCAATGGCGCTAACCTTTTCCCCCGTCCATGCAGAAAGGTGTCCTTGTAGGACTTGATTCATCTCTTCAGACACCGCTTCGCTTTGCGACAAATGGAGATGCAGTAGCAACACTTCTCGCTTTCTCTCAAGCGTTTCTACACTGTTCCACGCCAATTGAATGGAGTACAAGTTGTCGGCCTTTTGATCGGCCAACAAACTGGTTTCTTTTCCTAGTTTATCGAGCACCACGCTCGTCAGTACGATCGCCGCGATATTTAGCACCAATCCGATAAGAACCAGTAGCCACGCTGGCGGTAAGTAAGTCGCGTTTTTTACCATAAATTACCGTAAGGTAAGTAGATTAAGTTTAGCACCACTAAACCAATCATAGTAAAGAAGGTGAACTTCATCCCGGTCACGCGCCCTTTTAAGTCTTCACCTAATATTCCGCGCGCATGAATAATGCGTCCAATGACGAATGCAACACCAGCAAGATGAATCAGCCAAACTGATGCACCGTTGTATTCGACAAGTGCCATTAGAATCAGAGTAATAGGAATGTATTCACTTGCGTTGCTTTGGGCACTTCGGGCGATTTGAAGCGCTTCAACGCCGCCGTCAGCGTAGGCGATTTTGTTGCTTCGACGTTGTTTGATGACTTGAAAAGCGAGCCAGATGAGCAGTAAAGCGAGAATGGATGCGTAGAGAGCGGTGATCATAAATCTTCCTTCTTTAGATATTGCGATAGCATTCGAATAACGAAAACTAAGGGCTAACTATATATTAAATATAAGCTAGCCCTATGAATCTAAAGAAGGAATTGGCTAAATTGAGTGGTCAGCAAGCTTTTTTCTTTTTGATAGCTTAGCGATGCCCTCGAAGATCGTGAACAGAAGTCCCACCCAAATAAAGGCAAAAGTCACCGCTTTAACGCTGTCGAACATCTCACCAAAGAACACAACAGCCAGTACAAACTGCAAGCTTGGCTCAATGTACTGCATCAACCCCACCGTCGATAAATTGGTGATGCGAATCGCAATCGAATAGAAGATCAGCGGCAAAAGTGTCACAGGCGCACTACCCAAGTAGAGCATAAAAGTGGTCATATCCACGGTTGAGGCCAACTCGCCCACTGTGACTTGTTTTACGATTAAGTAAGCGAGTGCAATTGGCGTCAGCACTACCGCTTCGATAAACAGCGTCGTGCTCCAATCAAAGTTAATCTTCTTCTTAAACAGACCATAAAGCGAGAAGAATATCCCCATTGTCAGAGCGACCAGTGGTAATTGACCGTACTGGATAACTTGATATAACACGCCGATGGTCGCCAGAAGAATCGCAATGAACTGCCCTTTTGAAAGCTTATCGCCCAACACAAACACGCCGAGTGCAACGGAGATTAATGGGCCAATAAAGAAGCCCAAGCTCGCATCAATGACGCGGTTGTTCGTTAATGCCCAAGTGAATGCCCCCCAAGAAATACACATTAAGCTACCGGCAACAAACGTATACCAAAGCGATTTTTTATCCTGCCAGATCGCAGACCATTTTGGCATATGACGCGTGATCGCCAGAACGAGAACAAAACCTACAGGCACTGAACCAATAATACGCAGCGCAAGCAGTTCATCCATCGATGCGTTTGGTAAAAAGCGATAGTAAATTGGCAACAGTCCCCAAATGACGAAGGACAATGCAGCCATAAAGTTGCCGTAACGATTGCTGTTCATAACTAACTCGACAAATAAAAAGTGACGCGATTCTATAGAGCAAAGTGCTCTTGTAAAGCGAATTTGAAACGATGACTCAACTTTACAGTGCTAGGCCTTGAACCACGGCGGTAATTCCACTAACAAAACACAGCGTAAGTGCGCCAAAGCGAATCTTTTCTTTCGGCAATGACTGTGTCGTTTTGATTGCTAACCAATAACCAAATGCAGCAGCCGGTAGCAATGGCAACGTGATCACCAAATGATGAAGATTAAAGAAACCAACGGGTATCTGGACTATCAAAGAGATAATAGAGCTAAATACGAAGAATGCAGACAGGTTACCACGTAACTGATTCGCTTCTTGATGTTGCAATAGCAAAGCCATCGGTGGACCACCAATCGCAGAACTGGTACCAAACAGACCAGAGAAGAAGCCTGCGAACGTCATGCGTCCGGGAGTTGGTTCAATACGGAATGGGAGTACGCTTACTGCTACGGCAAACAGTACGAGAAAACCGATCCAAAGTGTGAGTGCTTCAGTGGAAACAAAGAACAACAGCGCCCCACCCGCTAGCGAGCCTGGCACACGACCAATCAAAGCCATTTTTAGGCCACCAATTTCAACACTGCTGCGGTGCTTCATTGCGTTCATTAATGAAATAAACAGAGCCACCAGACAGATTGGTGCAGGTACATATTCAGGTGCCCAAAGAATCAACAATGGCGCAGCCACAATAGCGAGGCCAAAACCAATGGCGGTTTGAACATAAGAGCCAAGGAAAATCAGTCCTATTGCAAGCAAATTAGTTGAATCGAAATCCATCGATATGATCTTATATTTTAATTAATTATTAGAGAGTTGATTGAATACACACCACCTATCAATACCTCACTCTCACCCCGCGTAGGATTCACCAAAGCCATTAAAAACACAATCAAAATGTTTCAATATCTGAGTTCTTAAGTCTCACATTTTGCGACTTACAAAATCAGTGGTGCCCTGTCATAACATTTATAAAACGAATGCTATCAAGAACAAAAATACAGAACTATAATCACACTCCATTTAGAGTGAATACACCAATAAAATTCACCAAAGATGAACTTTAGTAGTCTATAGAACCATAAAACACATAAACATTAGACTATCGTATCAACCTAACTTAAAGATGGTTTATGAAAAGAAAATCAGGTTTTACTTTAATTGAGCTTGTTGTTGTTATCGTAATTCTCGGCATCCTTGCTGTCACTGCCGCGCCACGCTTTTTAAACATTCAAGACGATGCTCGCGAAGCTCGTTTAGAAGGTATGAAAGGTGCAATCGCTTCAGGTCTAGGAATTGGATATGGGAAAATGGCGGTAGCAGGATTAGAGAACCGAAGCTACGTTTCGAACTTTGATAAAAACACCCCGCAGGCAGACTTACCCTTTGATGGCTGCGAGATTGGAGGCTCAAAGCGTTGTGTTTTTCTTTACGGCTATCCGGACGCAGATAGCGAGGCAATGCAATTACTAGTGCAAAACCTTAATGAAAACGGTTCAGACTGGAAAACAATTCACCACCCAGCAGGGTCAACTACTCGTGAAATGGTAATAGCAGCAGCTGACGATCCTCGGGCAAGCCTCACTCAATGTGGCATTCTATATGGCCCACCGGAGTCGGAAAATGAGAGCTACACCCTAAAAATACTCCCTTGTCCTGAATAAACAAAAGGCTGCCAATCGGCCTGTCTCTTATACACAAATCCCTAAGCTTGTAGCTTAGGGATTTTTTTTTGAACTCTTTCAAGTGTGTGCGATCTGATCACTTAAGAATCCTTACTGAAACACTAAGATGACACACTCAGACGCTAAACTTTGGGCGCAAGAACAATTTGGACAAGCACAACTTAAAGATCCTCGAAGAACACAACGCCTCATCAGTTTAGCGACTTCCATTGCTAATCAACCAGGAGTCTCCGTGGCTAAACTTCCTTTTTCTCCCGCCGATATGGAAGGCGCATATCGCTTTATCCGTAATGAAAACATCGATGCAAAAGACATCGCTGAAGCTGGCTTTCAATCAACCGTATCCCGAGCTAAAGAGCATGAAGAATTACTTGCGCTTGAAGATACAACAACGCTCAGTTTTCCTCATCGAAGTATAAAAGAAGAGCTCGGGCACACGAATCAAGGCAATAGAACCCGAGCTCTCCATGTACATTCGACGTTACTTTTTGCACCACAAAGTCAGACCATTGTTGGTCTTATAGAGCAACAACGATGGAGCCGAGATATTACTAAGCGTGGGCAAAAGCACCAACACGCGACTCGTCCTTACGAGGAGAAAGAGAGTTACAAATGGGAGCAAGCTTCTCGCCGTGTCGTTGAGCGCCTAGGGGATAAGATGTTAGATGTTATCTCGGTCTGTGACCGAGAAGCAGACCTATTCGAATACAACTTATAAACGTCAACATCAGCAGCGCTTTGTCGTTCGCTCAATGCAAAGTCGTTGTCTAGAAGAACACGCTCAAAAGCTTTACGACTATGCGCAAGCGTTACCAAGTGTCGAGACAAAGGAGCTTACCATCCCCCAAAAGGAGGGAGAAAAGCGAGAGATGTAAAGCTTGACGTTAAATATGGTCAGGTGACATTAAAGGCTCCGGCAAACAAAAAGAGCACGCAGGCATACCTGTTTATTATGTTGGTTGCCTTGAGCAAGGGGCATCAAAAGACAAGTTAGCATGGCACCTCTTGACGTCGGAGCCAATAAACAACGCTGAAGACGCCATGAGAATTATCGGTTATTACGAGCGTCGATGGCTGATTGAAGACTTCCATAAAGTCTGGAAAAGTGAAGGTACGGATGTGGAGTCACTAAGACTCCAAAGTAAAGGTAACTTAGAGAGGTTAAGTGTCATCTATGCCTTTGTTGCGACTCGTTTATTGGCGACGTTTCATTAAAGAAGTTGATGAGCTATCAACAGAAAGTTGTGAAAAGGCCTTGGGCACAAAAGCTTGGAAGCTGCTGTGGTTGAAACTAGAAAGCAAGACATTACCTAAAGAAGTACCCGATATGAGCTGGGCGTACAGAAATCTTGCTAAATTAGGCGGTTGGAAAGATACCAAGAGGACGGGCAGAGCTTCAATAAAGGCACTATGGGAAGGATGGTTTAAACTGCAAACCATCCTTGAAGGCTACGAGCTCGCAATGTCTCTTGATCACTAGACTTGTGATCAAGAGACAGGCCAATCGGCCTGTCTCTTATACACAAATCCCTAAGCTTGTAGCTTAGGGATTTTTTTTTGAACTCTTTCAAGTGTGTGCGATCTGATCACTTAAGAATCCTTACTGAAACACTAAGATGACACACTCAGACGCTAAACTTTGGGCGCAAGAACAATTTGGACAAGCACAACTTAAAGATCCTCGAAGAACACAACGCCTCATCAGTTTAGCGACTTCCATTGCTAATCAACCAGGAGTCTCCGTGGCTAAACTTCCTTTTTCTCCCGCCGATATGGAAGGGGCATATCGCTTTATCCGCAATGAAAACATCGATGCAAAAGACATCGCTGAAGCAGGTTTTCAATCAACGGTATCTCGAGCTAACGAGCATGAGGAATTACTCGCGCTTGAAGATACAACAACGCTCTGTTTTCCTCATCGAAGTATAAAAGATGAACTCGGGCACACGAATCAAGGCGACAGAATTCGAGCTCTCCATGTACATTCGACGTTACTTTTTGCACCACAAAGTCAGACCATTGTTGGTCTTATCGAGCAACAACGATGGAGCCGAGATATTACTAAGCGTGGGCAAAAGCACCAACACGCGACTCGTCCTTACGAGGAGAAAGAGAGTTACAAATGGGAGCAAGCTTCTCACCGTGTCGTTGAGCGCCTAGGGGATAAGATGTTAGATGTTATCTCGGTCTGTGACCGAGAAGCAGACCTATTCGAATACTTAACTTATAAACGTCAACATCAGCAGCGCTTTGTCGTTCGCTCAATGCAAAGTCGTTGTCTAGAAGAACACGCTCAAAAGCTTTACGACTATGCGCAAGCGTTACCAAGTGTCGAGACAAAGGAGCTTACCATCCCCCAAAAGGAGGGAGAAAAGCGAGAGATGTAAAGCTTGACGTTAAATATGGTCAGGTGACATTAAAGGCTCCGGCAAACAAAAAGAGCACGCAGGCATACCTGTTTATTATGTTGGTTGCCTTGAGCAAGGGGCATCAAAAGACAAGTTAGCATGGCACCTCTTGACGTCGGAGCCAATAAACAACGTTGAAGACGCCATGAGAATTATCGGTTATTACGAGCGTCGATGGCTGATTGAAGACTTCCATAAAGTCTGGAAAAGTGAAGGTACGGATGTGGAGTCACTAAGACTCCAAAGTAAAGGTAACTTAGAGAGGTTAAGTGTCATCTATGCCTTTGTTGCGACTCGTTTATTGGCGTTACGTTTCATTAAAGAAGTTGATGAGCTATCAACAGAAAGTTGTGAAAAGGCCTTGGGCACAAAAGCTTGGAAGCTGCTGTGGTTGAAACTAGAAAGCAAGACATTACCTAAAGAAGTACCCGATATGAGCTGGGCGTACAGAAATCTTGCTAAATTAGGCGGTTGGAAAGATACCAAGAGGACGGGCAGAGCTTCAATAAAGGCACTATGGGAAGGATGGTTTAAACTGCAAACCATCCTTGAAGGCTACGAGCTCGCAATGTCTCTTGATCACTAGACTTGTGATCAAGAGACAGGCTCTTGGAGGCTATCACAGCACAGCATACTATGACGGGTGTTTTTGACGTTGATTGAGTCATGCACATTCCTTGTTTATATCTCACTCATTAAGAAAGACATAACAAGGACTGTGCCAACTAAAGTTGAAGCGTTTTAACTAGAGGCGAGATGTTCTTTGAAGAAGCCTAGTGTACGTTCCCAAGCGAGTGCCGCTTCTTCTGGTGCGTAGCGTGCTGTTGAATCGTTATGGAAGCCATGGTTTACATTTTCATACATCAAGGCTTGGTATTGCGCGTCGGTCGCGATCAATTGCTGTTCATAAGCAGGCCAAGTGTCATTAACACGCTTATCGAGCCCTGCAAAGTGAATCATCAAGGGGCCTTTGACCTGCTTTTGAATTTCTTGCGCCGCTGGCGTTCCGTAGAAAGGCACACCAGCGTCTAACTCTTCTGGCATTACCGCCGCAAGCATATTGACAATGTAGCCACCGAAGCAGAACCCGACCGCCCCCAACTTACCGTTCCCATCCTCATGCTGTTTGATGAAATTAGCCGCCGCAATAAAATCTTGCTCTATCTTTGCTCTGTCCATCTCTTTCTGCATGGCGCGACCTTCATCATCGTTCCCCGGATAGCCACCAAGTGGATAAAGTGCGTCTGGAGCGAAAGCAATAAAGCCGTCTTTTGCAAGTCGTCTTGCGACATCTTTGATATAAGGGTTCAGACCTCGGTTTTCATGGATCACCAACACAGTCGGCGATTTTAAGGTCTTCTTCTGTGGCATCACCAAATAACCACGCCCTTCTCCATGCCCATTTGGAGATGGAAAGGTTTCGTAAGTTGCTTTGATTTCAGGATCATTAAAGGAAACTTGTTCTGCCAGTGCGTAATTCGGAGTTAAAGCATCGACAAGCGCTGTCATGCTAAAACCAAGCACCGCAAGGCCACCCAGCCTATTAATAAACTCACGGCGAGAGATCTTTCCGTGTGCATATTCATCGTACCAATCGAAAGCTTCTTGCGGAATGGGATGAGAAGCCTTTTTACTCGGAGTGGTATGCTTTAGAACCATTATCCATGTCCTCTGTGTCTTACCATAAACGGATTTCAAATTCTCAATCGAACATAAAAACCAAGGTGATTGAGGCTAGAACTGCAATTTCACCACTCTCATACGAAACAGACTGGCGAAATATATCATTGGTGAGCTAGGATCTTTTCCTTTCTACAAACAATAGATAATGGATTCAGATTCAACAACTTTGCGTCATTGGTTTTACATTAATTGACAGTAGTGCGTTATTGTTGGCCACAATAGGCTTGCCAGTAAGAGAAGGCACGTTCGAATGCTTTTTCTCTGTCGTGCATTTGTGCAAACAAGACCACTGTCATGGTAGCGAGAACCGTATTCGCCATTTGGTTCATGTCATCTTCTGACGTCCCAAATGGGCAGTTCGCAGGCATTGGCACCTCAGACAGCATTTGCTCCGTCCAGTAGTGCGATGTCACGCCAGTTGTTTGGCTTAGCCATACCGTTTGGCTTACTTTCGGATTGTATTCGGACTCACCCGATTGCCCTTTGAATGACACAACAGCGTGAGCGGTTTGACCAATCTCGTATTCGACTTCAGCATGAAGTTGTTGGAATCCAGGATGGAAGCTACCACGAATACCAACCGTTGCTTGCCCTGGATTCAATGCTCGGACCACAGTATTAATCGGCGTTCTAAGCCCATAACGATTCTTCCAACCGATCATGGTTTCTGCTTGAGGAGCAAACGCACTCAGCGGCAGATACACGATGTTTCGTGTGTCTAAGACACGTTTTGCGTCTTCGGCTGATTCCGCTTTCTTGATAGCAAACTTGTCGAGGTAATCTTCGGCATGCAAACGACCAGATTGACGGTCGTGATAGCCGTGCATCAGCACTTTATGACCATTATCGGCGAGGATCTTCGCTGCCAACAGGTGCCAAGGCTGACCTGCCGCTTCACGTTTGCCTGCATAACATGGCCAGTCAATGTCTGCACCAATAGCAGGCATGCGGGATTGGAATGCTTTCACAAAGCCAGCGATTTCTTGTTGAGTCTCGTTCTGTACACGGCTCAGCATCAATAACATCGCCATCTGATCGTCGTCGCACTCACCGTTTAGGTATTCATCCATAACTCGAAACGCTTGGTCAAAGTTCAGTGGTTTTCTACCACGTTCACCGCGACCGACTGTTCTAATACATTCCAAAATGCTGCTCATATTCCCTCGTATTCCGTCACTGACTGTACGGTTTCTATTAGTTGTTCGCGCAGTTTGACAACTTCTCCCATCACAATCAATGCTGGGCTCATGCCTTTAAGTGTAATCGATAAATCATTGAGCTGATTGAGTTGGGTAACGTGCACTTGTTGTTGAGGACTGCAACCATGAGTGATGATCGCGACTGGAAAATCTTCTCTCAAACCAGAGCCTATTAAACCCGTTTGTATTTGCGATGATTTTTCTAAACCCATATAGAAGACTAACGTTTGTCCGCTTTGCATCAGTTGGCTCCACGCTTCAAATGCGCCTGTTACCACTTGCCCCGTCACAAAGGTAACGCTACGAGCAACGCCACGATGAGTCAGCGGAATCAAGCTGTTTGCTGAACATCCAATCGCAGCGGTAATGCCGGGAATGACTTCGTAAGCGATAGAGTGTTTGACGAGTGCTAATGCCTCTTCACCTCCACGGCCAAATACAAAAGGATCTCCCCCTTTTAAGCGCACAACTCGCTTTCCTTGTTGAGCGAGCGATACCATCAAGTCACAGATTTCTTCCTGACCAATACTAGGTTGTCCGCATCGTTTGCCCACGTAAATCCAATCGGCTTGTGGCGAAGCCAACTCCAAAATATCTTTGTTAACCAAACGGTCGTACAACAGAACCTCTGCCGACATAATCGCTTTTACAGCCTTTACCGTTAACAAGTCAGGATCGTGCGGCCCTGCTCCAACTATCGAGACAAAACCTTTGTGGTTCGCGTCGAGGTCTATTGAATGGTCTTCTAAAAGTTGGTTCAGTTTGCTTGCTTGGTCATGCTTAGAAAAGTGAGACGAGCGTTCTTGATTCTGACTCGCTTGTCCTTTCTTAAACCAAGACTTTTGATAAGGCGCTTCCATGTGCTTATCCTCTTTATGACTTACTTTATTTGAATCGCCAGACTTTGCTGGTTCGCTTGCTGTTTGCCCTTTTGATGCTGATGGCTGTCGACCATTTGTTTGATTTGAGAGACGCACGAGCCACAGTTAGTGCCGCATTTGAGTTTGTTTTGAAGTTGAGTCAGTGACGTGCAGTCTTGTTTCTCCATCGCGTCATGTATTTGTTTATCAGTGACACGGAAACAACTACAAACCAGTTTGGCACTGCTTTGCGATTGAGTGATGGTAAGCAGTTGCGATAGCTCCATCGGTTTGCCAATCAAGCCGGTAAAGTTGGTGTTCTCGGTTTGAATCGGTTCACTAGACACCACCAAAACAGAGCGAATGATACGAACGTCTCCAACAAGGTCGTAATCCACCGCTAGCCAACCTTGGGCAATATCTATCGTAATTCTGCGGCTCTTTTCCGTTCGACAAAAACTCTGCTTCTTTGGTCGCTTATCGTGTGCAAAGCGCCAAATGCCCAAATTGCTTTCTGCTTGAAATGCGCTGTAGAGAAATTTGCCGGAATCAAACTGTGTACCGATGAACATACCGTAGGTTTTTACCGCTGCGTCTTGCACTTCAACATAAGACGACTTAAACGCAGGTTGACCAGAAATAGGGTCTTTCGCGCTGTTTACTATTGCGTTAACGCTGCTTTTTCCGCCATATCGACCTGCCCAGTGCATTGACATAAACAGCTCCTGAAAACCTAAACCGTCATCAATGGCAACTTTGGCATAAATACTGGTGTTTGAAGCAGGCTGGAACAGTTTGGCGAGTTGCCCTGCTTTTAAACGATTTTGAGTGGCGGAAAGTGTATTCATGTACACGGTTGGTTCTAACTCAGAGGCAGCAAGGTGTGCGATGTGCCCTGTTCGCGTCATGGTGTGCCATTGGTCACGTTGTCTGCCCGTATTGAGCCACCAGCCTTTTGTTCTCTCTAAACGCGTTGGAGATTCACTAGTCACGACAAAACGCGCTTTACCATCTAAGTGCGAATAGATTCCATCAGCAAAAGGACGCTCTCCTCCCCATTGGGTCGGCATCCACTCTTCGTATTCTTGCTCTGTTAAATTCGCGTAGTGAGACAGGTCTAACTTCAAAGGTGACTTCGCATTTATGCCCGTCATCGCTGCATATTCATTAAACACGGCTCGTTCAGAAGTAAACGCAAAGCCATTCTGCGCACTTTCCAAAGCACAAAATGCTTGTCCAACTTGACTGATCGCCCACCAATCTGATTTTGCTTCACCGGGAGGGTTTTGAAACTGACGTTGTCTTGAGATCCGACGCTCCGAGTTCGTCACCATGCCCTGCTTTTCTCCCCAACCAGCGGCGGGCAATAACAAGTCAGCGTAATGCGCCACATCCGAATCAGCAGTAATATCTGAAACAATCACAAACGGGCAAATCTCAAGTGCACGCTTTACCAGTTGGTTATCTGGCAAAGAAACAACAGGATTGGTTGCCATGATCCACAGAACTTTAATCTCACCACGCTCTACCGCCTCAAACAATTCAACAGCTTTAAATCCGGGCTTAGTGGCAATCTCTGGAGAGTCCCAAAATGTTTGCACTTGTTTGGTAGATTTAGCATCAAAAGTACGATGAACCGCTAATTGATTTGCCAACCCTCCGACTTCTCGCCCGCCCATCGCATTCGGCTGACCTGTAATAGAAAATGGCCCGCAACCTGACTTGGCAATTTTACCTGTCGCCAAGTGTGCATTAATAATGGCATTGCCTTTGTCGACACCATTTTCGGCTTGGTTAACCCCTTGGCAAAACAACGTGATTGCGGTTGGGCTTTGCGCAAACCATTGGAAGAATGTCGTGAGTTTTTCTTCTGAAATCCCAATGGAAGACGTTAGATTAGTGACATCGTAACGCAAGTCAGAAACTTCTTCTTTAAGTGTATCAAACCCGTCGGTATAGGAATTTATGTATTCAGAATCAATGCATTGCTGCTCAATAAGAAACTTAAGCAGCCCATTAAAAAGTGATACATCCCCATCGTTTTTAATCGGTAGATGCAAATCGGCTTGCTGTGCTGTGACCGTTTCACGAGGGTCAATGACCACCAACTTGAGGTTAGGATTGTTTTCTCTCGCTTGTTGAATACGTCGGAATAAAACAGGATGCGTCCAAGCGGTATTAGCACCGCAAATTATCAATAGCTCAGTCTTATCAATATCATCGTAATTGACGGGAACCACATCTTCACCAAATGCTCGTACATGAGCCGCAACCGCCGAAGACATACACAAACGGGAGTTCGTATCGATGTTTGCGCTGCCAACATAGCCTTTCATGAGTTTGTTGGCGACGTAATAGTCTTCCGTCAACAACTGGCCTGACACGTACATCGCGACGGAATCCGGTCCAAACTCTGCTTTCGCTTGATGAATCTTTTCTGCAATCAGATCCGTGGCTTGTTGCCATTGTACTTCTTGCCCTTGAGGTCGCTGCTTGGTGACAAGCTTTGGATACAGCAATCGCGAAGGCATATTCAAGCTCTCTGCCAACGCGACGCCCTTTACGCACAGTGATCCCGCATTTGCAGG
Organism: Vibrio sp. B1ASS3; assembly: GCF_905175355.1. Lineage (NCBI taxonomy): Bacteria > Pseudomonadati > Pseudomonadota > Gammaproteobacteria > Vibrionales > Vibrionaceae > Vibrio > Vibrio sp. B1ASS3. Next base: position 883,723 of record NZ_HG992743.1, on the reverse strand, counting down.
ATGACACGCATCCCCAACGATTCCTTTCGCATTGACCTCGACACCACATCCAACACCACAATAGGGACAAGTGGTTTTTTTGCATCCTTGCGACATTCCGCCCCCTGATTCTTTCCTTAGAATGACGAGCTACAAGCGAAAAAAAACCTCTCCCGAAACGAGAGAGGCTGCATTGCCTATAAAAGCTCAAAAAAGTAATACCCTATCCGCTTAACCGCCTGCTAAGGGAAAGCGGCGCATCGAGTTAACGATGAACGTAATCTAAATTGCAAACCCGATGCCAATTTATATTACACTAAATTTCAATAACTTAACAAAATCCGTTTTCGCTTTATCATTGGCAATGCACTGATTAGGTGCGAATGTGAATCACAGAAGTGCAAGATTAACGGGCTAGTGCCATGACCAGTCTCGGCTCTCCATCACCGAAATAATCTTCTTCTTTTTCCAGAACCTTAAAGCCTAACGAAGTGTACAACTTGTAAGCCGGCGCATTGTTTGGATCGACAGTTAACTTAATAACAGAACCGGAACTTGCTTTTGCGATCACATTCTCCACAAGCGAACGTGCAATCCCCTTTCCTCGATGCTGACTATCTACCGCAAGTGACAAGATCCAATGGGTGTTTTGTTCATAACTTTGTGCCATCAAAACATAGCCAGTGACTTGCTCGCCGTGTTTGGAAACCACCAATCCCTGTTGCCAGCAATCAAATGCTTGTCTGAAGAAGAATCTTGGATACGCATGATGCCCAAACAGCTTGTGTTCGAGCTCGTATAGTGCAACTAAATCTTGTTTTTCTGCTGAGGTGCTCTTCATTGTGGTCTCTTCTTTTTACGGCATGACGAACGAAATATAGTGGCGAAATGAGACGGAACCTAACGATTTCATGAACTTCTTTCGATTTTATTGATAGTCGTACCTCTAAATTGAAGTATTCTGCGCGACTTTCCATGAGAGCTCTTTCATATAAACGGAACGTCGTACCAGTTTTTATTTGATTGTTAGCGCTTTTTTGTTGAATAATCGCCGCTCTTATATACAAAAATAATAAAAATAATACGGGCGAACACCGTCCAACATGAGCAACAACGCTCATTTTGCTAGGCGAATCATCATGGAAATGAAGAACTCGCGTTTACGTCAGCGCTTCGATTTAGTTGTCAGAATTAGAGTGGATAATGTCGGTGTCTGGATTCGAACAAATCAGCCCTTTGCTCGATTATAAAAATAAAAAGTGGTGGCAGTTTTTAGGCATTCAAATCCTAATCTTTTGCGCAATACAAGTTAGCTATAGCCTCTCCAATTTCTATGTGATTGCGCAAGATCGCGTTCACGTACTCTCTTTTACGGCTGCTTTCGTTGTTACCGTAACGCTGCGATACAGTTGGCGAGTCCTCCCGACTATCGTGGCAGGACTGCTGTTTTACTATGGATTCTTTTCCAAGCGTCCATGGGAAATGACGGTGCTGTTTTCTGTGTTGCTCCCCGCACTGCCTTTGTTGTTTTGCCAATTGTATCGTGCAGCCTTAAAACGCGTTGCTGCGTACAACTTCACGGTTAAACTTGGCTACTACGCCGCGTTTATCGGAATACTCTATCCAATTGCAAACACCGCATTGCTCATGTTGATCAGTGTAATGCTAGGTGGATCCTCTGACTTTTCTTTCGAGTTTGTCGCTTACTCAGTGTTAAGCGCAATCCTGACTCAGATGGTACTTACCCCACTGCTAAGCCTTGGTCTTAGCTATGTACTTGATGGGGAAAACGCGCCTTACATAAAACTTGATCGTGCCATGATGGCGGCCTACTCCAACCCTTTGCATTATCGGCTGTGGCTGATGGTGTGTGCGCTGTTTTTAGTGGCCGGAATCTCGGCACAAAACCCGTTGACTCTGAATACGCTTAGCTTAATGCTGCTGTGTTTGGTCGGCATGGGGCTCGGAAAGTTTGGCTTGCTTCGTCCAATGCTGATTGGCGCTGCAACATTGCTCGTTTGTGTCGAGAACATCATCAGCCGCTACAACCTAGGTTTCATATCACGTGAACAAGTTTATGCGATGTTGCTGGTTTTGTTTGTACTGACCATGCTCACTTTTATGCTTGGTGCTCATACAATAAAGAACTATGTCACAACACGTAATGCGATTCGAAAAGAACGCATCGATAGCTTCACGGGGTTATACAATCTCGCCCAACTAAAAGAAGATGTCGCAACGCAAACTCATGCGACATTGATCTACATTGACCTTGAACCCACCCTTTCTAAGCTCAACGGTCTCGGGCACCAAGGCCGCGCGCAACTTATGAAACAGTTAAGCCAATATTTGGCTGCCAATACCGAGCATTTAAAACGCGCTTATCTGCCACCTTTTGCCAGTGGTTTACTCTGTTTTGCCCCAAAACTACCTAAGATGGAAAGCGAGTTATCCAAACTGATTGGGCTTTTAGATCGATTCTATTTTTACTTCGACGACAGCGCGGTAAGCCTTGTAAAGCGTACCATCCAGTGTGCTTCCATCTATGGAAACCACAATCTTGATCCTTTGATCTCCAAACTGTGCGAGCAACAAGGTCGCGACACCGCATGCGTGAACTGGGTAACACACAATCAAGAAGAAAATAAGACACTTAACCAATTGAGCTTCATCCAACAGTGCTTTCGCGAAAACGAGTTTGAGCTCTATTGTCAGCCGTATCGAGCGCTATCGGATAACACTCAAAATGCCCACTTTGAGATTTTGCTGCGCCTTAAACCTAAGCAGGGGGAGCTTATGTCTCCGGCCGAGTTTTTCCCTTTGATCAACGAGTTCGGTTTAGAAAGAGAGCTAGATAAATGGGTAATCGAAAACACTTTCAAAGCGCTAAAAAACCATATTGAAGATTGGAACTCGATCGGGCGGTGTGCCATCAATCTGACCGCCAAAGCGCTGAATTCACAGGGTTTAGCGGAAGACATTCAAACCGAAGCGAATCTACACCAGATCCCAATGAACAAACTGTGTTTTGAAATCACTGAGTCGGATGCACTTCGTAATGAACCAATTGCAATTCAAAACTTAAACAGACTTCGAGAAGCAGGTTCCACCATCGCGCTGGATGATTTTGGCACCGGTTATGCGAGCTTCGATTATTTGCGTCGCCTTCCCCTTGACGTGTTGAAAGTGGACGGTTCATTCGTGAAAAACATTGTCGACAGTGAAAATGATCGAATCATCGTCCAAGCCATCAGCCAAGTCGCCTGCAGCATGCAGTTGGTTACGGTTGCCGAGTTTGTCGAGTCAGAAGATCATATCGATACACTGAAAGCGCTAAATATCCAGTTTGCTCAAGGGTTTGGGGTCGCAAGACCACTGCCGCTTTCGGACCACCTTACAATGTTATCGAACAAAGCTTAACCACGACATCTAAAACCATAAAAACAGAAAATTTCGCGATATAGTTTCAATCCACACATATCAAACTGGAACTATATATCGCTTTTTTCAAATTTTCATGGTTCGATAGTTTACTGCCCTGCCTTTTCACTAGCACGATTCACCACTTGCCCAATGTGATAACAATCACTAAAACATATAACATCCGCGCGATTATTATTTTTATAAAGGCGAGTTTTAAGTGAAAGAATCTCGAGATACGTTAAATTTTAGTGAATTAAACACAACAAATACTTGGACAAAACACGATACTCATTGGGTATTAAGCTTGTTTGGTACTGCCGTAGGTGCTGGCATTCTGTTCTTACCAATAAACCTTGGTATTGGTGGTTTCTGGCCGCTGGTTGTCATGGCGATTCTTGCATACCCAATGACTTACCTAGCGCACCGTGGCCTCGCTCGTTTCGTACTGTCATCAAAGATCAAAAACGCAGACTTTACCGATGTTGTAGAAGAACACTTTGGCGCGAAAGCGGGCCGTTCCATTTCGCTGCTGTATTTTCTTTCTATCTTCCCGATTCTTCTTATCTATGGTGTAGGTATTACCAACACCGTTGACAGCTTCATGGTCAACCAAGCGGGTATGGAGCCATTACCGCGTGCCCTACTGTCTGGCGTATTGGTGTTTAGCTTAATTGCTATCATGATGGCGGGTGAAAAGGTGATGCTACGTGCGTTTGCCATCATGGTTTACCCATTGGTTGCGATTCTGGCGTTTCTTTCATTTTATCTAATGCCAAACTGGAGCATGCCAGTGATGGATGCACCAGAAATGTCGTCTTTCGCAAGCACAATGTGGTTGGCGATTCCCGTGGTGATCTTCTCGTTCAGCCACGCGGCAGCAATCTCTAGCTTTGCAAATGTACAGCGTCGTCATTATGGAGAAGGTGCGGACGTAAAATCGGAGCTTATCTTGCGCCGTACAAGCGTCATGCTGATCGCATTTGTTCTTCTGTTTGTGTTTTCTTGTGTCTTGGCGCTTTCTCCAGAACAACTGGCAGAAGCAAAGTCACAGAACGTCTCTGTGCTTTCTTACTTAGCTAACGCAACGGACAACCCATTTATCGCAACACTTGGTCCGCTTGTGGCATTTGTCGCGATCACCTCTTCTTTCCTTGGCCACTTTTTGGGCGCACGTGAAAGTCTAAATGGTTTGATCACTAAGCATTCAGATATGCCGAAACGCCGTGTTGATCACATTAGTGTTGTGGTGCTATTCGTGTCTATTTGGATTGCGGCAATCATGAACCCAAGCATTTTGGGGATGATGGAGGCACTGTCTGGCCCGGTTATCGCGATGATCTTGTTCATTATGCCGATGTTGTCGGTATACAAAGTGAAAGCGCTGCACAAATATCGTGGAAAAGTATCGACATACTTTGTACTGATGACGGGTATTGTTGCAGTAAGTGCGTTGGTTTTTAGCTTGTTGAGTTAAGAAAAGAGACTTAGATGGGATTTTCAGGGGAATACCTTATTTTTTATTAAGGTAATTCCCTGAATTTTGCTACAGTTTTCTAATCAGTAGTAGAGAGTAATTCTCTCATTACATGAAAGTGAAAACACCCACGATCATTAGCACTGACGCGATGCAAGTGCGGCCGATAATACCGAAGTGGGAAGGTTGAATCATTTCGTTGTGCATAGGCAATCTCCTTTTTTGTTAGAACAGCCAATTTTTCATGGCTTAATAACACTATGTCTAAAAACACCTTTTTTCACAACACATACCAGTATTAAATATTTATGACAGTCTGATGAAATTTTAGAGATCGAACGATTTTTTAAGACTCATTTCCCTCTTATCGCTACTCCTTTTCAGTTCTTTCTATACTTTATAGTTGTGATTTCAAACCCCCAGCCCTAAATCAAAGGCATAAAACACCTTATCTAACTGCTACACTCAAATGTACGTCGTTTTTAAAACGTTTTATCTCTGAAATGCCTATTATTATTGACTTGGTCAATAGTAATTTCCTAAGAGAAAACTATTAAATCTATGGGTAATCGCCGTTAAGAAATGATAAACTTATCAAGTGTTTCAATCATAAGAGTCAGCTTTTCTATCAACAGTCTGATGCTTTTACCGTTAAAAACGCTGCGATATTTATTTCCTGTCGTGCTGAGTGTGATGTTGTGCTCACCACATAGCTTCGCTTCTGACGCTCCAAAAAAGGAAAGCTATCTAAAGCGACAAATTGCTGCTGCAGATTATCCGATGTTGAAGTTTTACTTTGACTCCATCGGCAAACCCCGCTCAATCAAGTCTGGTGAATTATCGCTGCCTGCAAACGCCTCGCCAGAAGCGCAAGCTTTATATTACTTCGCGCGCATCTACCTAGAGCGTTACGAAGGTGTTCCCCTACCTAAGCTCCCAGACCTTGTGGAATTTGGACATGACCACGACTTACCTTGGGTGGTTGCTGAAGCCAAATTAAATAAAGCGGTTGATTTAGTCGAAGCGGATGACGTTTGGCAAGGTGAATTGCTCTTGCACGATGTGATTAATATCTCCCGTGAAATTGGCTACGACTCACTCCAAGGTCGAGCATATCGATGGTTAGGTAATGCAGAGGTGCAACGAGCTCAGGTTCAAACCGGATTAAGCCACTACCGTACCGCCTACGACCTTCTCGAAAATTCTGAGTTTGAAATTCAGACTGCGATGACACTCAACAACATCGCCTCTCTGTATATGGAGCTTTCGGACTGGAAACGAGCAAAAACCTATCTTGATCAAGCGATTGATACCTACCTAAGCAGTAAGTACAAATATGACAACAGCTTGTTCCTTGCCATTATGTATGCAAACCAAAGTGTGGTTTATTTTGGTATGGAACAATACCAAGAGTCAGAACGCTACTTTCAAAGAGCGGCAAAGCTCTCTATGGAGACGGGGTCGGTTCGAATCAAACACAACTCGGTGTCTAACCTTTCTCAGTTACTAAGTACCCTAGGTAAAATGGATGAGTCGCTTCAGTTAGCTCAAGCATGTCTCGATTTACCAAACCCGCAGAAGCACAAAGGCATTAAGGCTTCTTGTTATGAAGCGTTTGCTGAAGCTTATTTGATTGATGAACAATACGAGAAAGCGATCGATAACGCTAAGCTAGCACTAGACAATTTGAGTCAGACATCCAGCGTTGAAACAAAGCAGAAAATGGATTTGTTGCTGGTGCTAGTCCGAGCCCATCAAGAGCTAAAAAGATTTGAAGCTGCCTTTGATTACCTCGGGCAGCTGCGTAGTTTGGAGCGAAACTTCTCTAGTCATGTTCATGGCGAAGAGATGATCAACATTAAGCTCGACTTAGAAGCGAAACTGGCACAGAAAGAACTGACATTGCTTGAAGCCAAAAACGCCTTACAAGCATCGGAGTTAGAATCTCAACGCTATCGAGAGATATTCTACTTCTGTGTGGTCGCTGCAATTGGTTTTTGGCTCTTCCGTTACATTCGCCAAATGAACAAGATCAATGAAGAGTTAACACAACAAAACACAACAGACCCATTGACGAAGATCCACAACCGACGCTATCTGCCGAATTGGTTAGATAACATGGCGAAACACAGCCCGGGCCGTAAGTTTGCCTTGGCCGTGATTGATATTGACCACTTTAAAACGTTCAACGACCAATACGGGCATGACTTGGGTGACAAGATGCTGACTCATGTCGCGCGTATCCTTGATGAAGCCACTCGCTCTGGAGACTTATTGGTACGCTGGGGTGGTGAAGAATTCGTCTTATTATTTGAAATCCGCCACGCCGACGACTGCGCAAAAACCTTAGACCGTTTGAGACTTGCAGTTGAAAACAACAACCTAGAGGTTGACTCAGACTCTCTAGGCGCGACAATCTCTCTCGGCGCGGTTAACGAGTTAAGCGCGCAATCCATCAGACAAGAGTGGGATCAATGGTTTTTCGCTGCTGACCAAGCTCTGTATGATGCCAAACAAGCTGGACGAAACCAGTTCAAAATTCACTCGACGTCATAGAAAGCACAATGAAGAAAACATGGATTATTGCTGCCCTATCGCCATTCATTTTGGCCGCATGCAGCAATCAACAAGCCGCACAATTGGGAATGAGAAGCAGCAGTGTGAATGTATACGCTCAGCAGATGAGCAACATACAGCTATGTGAAACCCTGTATTACAATCGAGCATCCAACCAAACTCGTGTTGCCATTGGCGCTGAGTTTAATCGCAGAGGCTTAAACAAACGTTGGTGCGATCAAGAATACAAGAAGTTCTATGTAGAAAAAGTGGTTGACGGGTTGCTGTCTCGTAAAGAACAAGCCCCTACAGAACCTGAGCCAACCATACAACCTGCCATATAAATCACCCCATTCCATAAAAAGCAGGAAATTACTCTAATTTTCCTGCTTTTTAAACACGCAATCTTTTCTCCAAATATCTAGAATCTTCCGTGACTTCAAGCATTTAACGTCAAGATAATGTCGTGCGTCGAAAAACAAAAGTAAATAAGATGTAAACAGTTTTCGTCTCCATTCTTACCCGCTAGCTTTGTTTAGACCTGTTTAAAGGAGTATCGAACAGGGACAAAAATTCCAAACAAAGACATGAGGTCACAAATGGAAACACGCATTAATCGCCTATTCGCTGCGATGTTAGCAGTAGGCATTTCACCTGCCGTCTCGGCTTATGATCCGCTCTACTCTGAGCAATGGCACCTAGATAACACAGGCCAAACTGCATTTGCAGCTAACCCTGCTGTTGCGGGTAACGACTTAAACACCAAACTGACACAAGCAATGGGTATTGCGGGTGTAGGCGTAAAAGTTGCAGTCATTGACTCTGGTGTACAGATCGACCACCCAGACCTTGCGGGTAACGTAGTCACAGGTAGCAGAAACTTCGTTGAAGATTCACCATTCCCAGCCGATTACCCAGTAGACGCAAATGGCCACGGTACTGCTGTTGCAGGCCTAATCAGTGCGGTTGGTAACAACGGTGAAGGTGTTCGCGGCGTTGCTTCTCGCTCGTCTCTAATGGGCTTTAACTGGCTTGCTAACCAAACTCTTGAAGGTTGGTTGATTTCACACGGTGCAGACGCGTCCACTAGCGATGTCCGCGTATTCAACCAAAGCTATGGCTTTAGCCCTATCACACCGATTCCTTTCGATGAGAACGACCCACAGTTCAAACTTGAAATGGATGTGATGAAGGACGTCAGCGAAAGCAATGCTTGGGGCCGAGGTGCGGTCTTCGTGAAGTCTGCAGGTAATGGATACCGCTACTTCAACACTGGTCGTTTCTTTGTGCTTCCAAGCGATTTCTTCGCAGGCGGCGGTAACCAAGGGCTACCAATGCACAACTCGGCACAATCTTACGATAACTCAAGTTATTACAACCTAGTCACTAGTGCGCTTCGTGCCGACGGTACGCGTGCAAGTTATTCTTCCGTTGGTGCTAACGTTTGGGTTGCTGCACCAGCAGGTGAATATGGTCAAGATTTCCCAGCTATGGTCACAACCGACTTGATGGGCTGTGAAGAAGGGCAAAACACCAGCGCTGATCTTGGTATTAACGGCCTACACGGTGGTACAGAGCAAGATCCGAGCTGTAATTACACCAGTACGATGAATGGTACCTCTTCTGCTGCGCCAAACACTTCAGGTGCGATTGCGGCAATTATGTCGACAAACCATGCGCTAACCGCTCGTGATGTGCGTGCGCTGCTCGCAGAAACCGCAAGCGTGACTGACAAAGATCACCCTGGCGTTCAGCTTGAGTTCGTAAACAACCAAGGTGAACTGGTGAGCTACGAAGCAATTTCACCATGGCAGAAAAACGCAGCGGGCGTCGACTTCCACACCTTCTATGGCTTTGGTGCGGTTAACCTTGATGAAGCTATGAAACGTGCTCGCATGACAAACAATGTTCTGCCTGCACAAATCATTACTCCATGGGCAAGCAATGCGACAGAAGTCAGCGTGCCAGATGCAAGCTTGGTTGGCGGCTCTTCAGCTATCGCAGTGACCGATGACATTACGGTTGAATCGGTACAGGTGAAACTCACACTTGAGCACTCGCGTCTGCCTGATTTGGCAATCGAACTGATTTCTCCATCAGGCACACGTTCTGTTCTACAAACGCCGCGTAACGGCCTTGTTGGTCAATCGCTCGATCCAAACGTGACAGGCTATGAGAATCAACTTCTGCTTTCTAACCAGTTCTACGGTGAGGACGCAAAAGGCGAATGGACGCTACGCGCTATCGATACAAACGGTGATGAAGTGTTCTCATTCATTGCATATTTCAACTCTTCAGCTATCTATGATGTACCGATGGCAAACAACGCAAAACCTGGTGTTATTAAAAACTGGTCTATGCGTATCTTCGGTCACTAAGGAGTCATTCACATGAAATTTATGACATTTTCTATTCTGGCTCTTTCGACTATGGCAACCGCTGTCCATGCAGAGCAACAACTAGCAGAACAACCTGCGCCTGAGCTGTTTGTAGCATCAGATGCCGTCGAGATTAACGGCCAAGATTACCGCAAACTTTCTGTCGATAACCTTTCAGAAGCGGCAGAACTGCATGCAGGCGATGAAGTGTTTAAGAACGCGTTTAGCAACGTATCGAAAGCCACCGGCCTGATTTTCGTTACCGTGAAAAATCCAGCGGATGCGAAAGCCGTGGCTAAAGAACTCAAGCTTGACGTTGTATTTGCACAAGGTGAGTCTGCAGTATTCAAAGCGTCTGAAGGCCAAGACCTGCTTGGTATCAGCGATTACTTGAATGCTGACAGTCGCGTAAAAGCGTCTAAAATTGAACTTAACAGCGGTAAATTCCGTGCACAATAATTCTCTAGCAAAGAGAAGTTGGCTCTGAGCACTATGACGTAACACTTGAGTTAACGTTATAGAGCGATAAAAATAATGCCTCAGCAATTGCTGAGGCATTTTTTGTTTAGTTCATTTTCACTTTGAAGTGTCACATCAGACGTAAGTATCAACGTGGTTCATTTTATTAATGATCTTTTGACCATCAATGCGACGCACAACCGCCCCATCCTCATTCTTGATTACCATCGTTGGTTTTCCAGTTTGGGTGCTCAATTCTGCACTCACATCAATTCGATTCGCTTTAAACGCCAGATTCATATAACGACTGGCGTTTTTCAAATCGAGCTGACTACTGGTTACATAAGGGTTTGCTTTATTCTCTATACGCATCACATCAAAGATTCCGCACTGCATGTTGCACAAAAACTAAGCTATGCTAATTCGCTCTATTTGTCATGCAAAATTACCCATAAAACAGTGATCTAGGCGGCAAGTTCACGTAACAATCTACCCTGTTAATCTTGGATGAATGAAATCAACTTCTTGGCAATGTCGGTGTTATTTTGTGAACCGACAAACTGCTCAGAACCTTTGCCATAAGCGAACACTTGAACGTCAACCGCAGTGTGCCCTTTTGTTGTCCAACCGGTATAGCTCTTCTCGTTGATGATGGCTTTCACTTCTTTGTAGAGCGTTTTTGCCGGCTCCTCACTCAATTTCGCATAAGCCAGTTTTCTACCTTGCTCTTTGGACAAAGGCCAATCGACAGATTCAATCCATGTCGCGATCATGTCATTCGACTGCGCAAGAGACATCGCTAGAGGCCATGCGGTTTTATGAACGCCTTTGATCACTTCAGTATTCCACTGATACTGTCCATTCGCGCCAAGCGTTAAACCGCCAGTAGAGTGATCCGCCGTGACCACCAGTAAAGTATCGGGATGACCATCCACATAGGCTTTCGCTAACTCTACGGACTTGGCAAAGTCACTCATCTCTGCCATTGCACATGCTATATCATTCGCATGGCCACACCAGTCGATCTGGCTCCCCTCAATCATGACAAAGAAACCATTGTCCTGACGCTGCATTAGTGACAAGGCTTTATTGGTCATCTGTTCTAATCGTGTTGGATTTTCATCCAGTGCAAACGGAAAGGCCTTGTCTGCAAACAAACCTAATGCAGGTAAGGTTTGCAGAGCAGGCAATTGTTTGAAATCCGTGATGTACTGATAACCTTGCTGTTTGAACTCATCGACAAGGTTGCGATCATCACGCTCGAAATAGCGCACACCGCCACCCAGCAGTAAGTCCACTGGCAGTTGGTCATCCACTTTGTTGTCGATGTAGTCATTGGCGATGGCATCGTAGTTTCGGCGGGATTCATTGTGCGCTGCAAAACTTGCTGGGGTCGCATGGTTAATTTGTGACGTTGCCACTAAGCCTGTCGTCATCCCTTCTTCTTTTGCCATCTCTAACATGGTTTTGATTGGCTGCTTATCGGTATCCACCGCAATCGCACCGTTGTAACTTTTCACACCTGTACTAAGAGCCGTTGCGCTCGCCGCACTGTCGGTAACATAAGTGACGTCATCAGGGTATGTTTTCGCCATACCAACCAAAATGGAATCGAAGATGGTCGGTTCAATCTCTTCGGTTTTTGGATCATCGTGGTAATAACGATAAGCGGTAGTAAACGCAGGGCCCATGCCATCACCGATCATAAATATAATGTTCTTTGGTGCATCATCTGCAAAGGTAGGCGTGGCAAAAAGGCAGGCAGTAATTAGGGGGTATTTAAGCTTCATATCTCATCCATGACATAATACGATGGTGCCACAAGGGCACGCATCAACTTGTGTATCGTTCTAATTTATAAACGAATACTATCATGCAGTTGGGATGAAACATGGCGTTGCTTCATAGTTTTACAACGCACATCATTTCTTGAAGACAATCACTTCCGTCAACAAATCTGCTTTATCGGTTTCATTTGGATTGTTCAGGTAGCGCTCGATACCCAATGGCTTGGTTTTGACTTTGATGCCGTTTTGTCGAGTAAGATTCATGACAAACGACCAGGCATTCCCTAAGAACCAGTACTCGCCTTTGTGTTCAACCACATAAGTTTCACACTCAGGGATCGTCCCAGCCACAAAATCGCCAGTAGCTGCGACGCCTGCTTTCACTGGCAAGCAAGTGATGAACTCGAAATAACCTTGTTTCATGTCCATAGAAAGGTAGTAACAGAATAACTCCCCTGTCACTGGTAAGCTTTCTCGCTCTGCCATCTCGTACAGTCGCGCCATATGCTCTTGCATGACGGACCCCAATTCTGGGATGGTTCCGGAACCCATTAAGCCAATGTAGTTAATTTCATTTTGTTTGCGGGAACCGACGTCGGTAAGTTGAGACAGCACTTGGCCCGTTTCCATCTGACTCTTCAGCATGCGAAGTCCGCGGTCATAATCCATACCAATCATTGACTTAAACATGCTTTTCAAGAAGAACAAAAACCAAGGTACTCGCGATTGCATCATCCATTCAACCGTGCAGCCACTCTGTGACGGCGTCACTAAAAACGTCACTTTTGCGTGGCTTTTGAATGGTCGGAAGAAGTGAAGTTCCATATCTAGGCGGTGTTCTTGTGTGCTCTCAAGTACCATCGCCCCTGTCCCGATACGATGACCATTCCACTGATACCCAGAACCAACCACACCTTGTTCATCACTGTAGGTGAGTTCGCATTCTGGCTCCATAATGATCCACGGCGACCACTCTGGCCAATGAGTAAAGTCTTTCAAGTACTCGATGATGTCACTTTGTGTCTTTTCAATTTCGATACTTCGATTGACCTGATACGAGAGCATAACCACTCCTTCCAATTCACTTTGACTCTTTTGAGTCTAATCGATATCGAATTTTTTTCTTGTTTCACTGGCAGTTAGATACAAAAAAGCCAGAGTACGTTCTCTGGCTTTAAATAATTTGCCCGCGTTTAAGAGCGAAAATCGATTTTTGCAGTAAACCTGACGCCATCATCGTCCAGTTCAAATGGCCAACTCATTCGCTCACAGATACGCTCGACAATCACCAAACCACATCCATAGCCAGCGTTGTAGGTTTCATTGCCATCGTGGCGATTCACAATAATAAGCTGTGTCTCATTGAGAGCAATTTCTATATCACCCACACTGTAGCTGAAAGCGTTTTTTATCAGGTTATTGATGACAATCGTTACGAAGCTTTCCGGTGCATGCACCATACCACTGTTGGTCTCTTCCAACTTGTACTCCGCCCCTTGCTTGGCAAATAACGGCGCGAGTTCGTCGAGCTGCTGGTTCAAACAACGCAATAACGCATGATCAGCGTAATGTTGTGGTTCTACCTTCTCTTTACCCAATAGCAAAAAGGCCTCCGTTAACACTCGCATCTCTTCACAAGCCGACTGCATACGTGTAATTGCCTTTTGTGCGATGGGCAGTTGCTCTGGCACACGGCTCAGAATATCGGTAGACCCTTTGATCACCATGATTGGCGTGCGTAGCTCGTGTGACGCAAAGCGGCTGAACTCTTGTTCTCGTTTGAAGTAGCCCGCGATCTCGTTCTTGCTGTCTAACAGCGTCTGTTCGATATGGCGTGTTTCACTGAACTTGGTATCAACCTCAAACGTTGGTTGGTCCGGCGGCATTCTGCCAATCTTGTCTTCGATCTTCGCCAACGGTCGAGACAGAATACGCACCATGTAAACGCCATAGCCCACCATGATGATGGAGAACAAGCCACCCAAGAAGAAAGTAAATTGATGCAGCGAGCTTTCGTATTCGTCCAAGTAGTCATCGGAATCATCTTGGAAGACGATGTACATTAGCCCTTTTCCGGACGGATGCTCGAACACCACGAAGTGCTTATCTTCTTCACCTAATAAGTATTCGTAGAACCCCGGAAACTTGAACGACAACAACCAATCAGGCGTTGGCGCTTCACTCCAATACGAGTCAAACTCCATCACATTTGGCAATGGCGCATCCCACCCCATCTGTTGGTAGTTTTCTTTGTATAGTGCCACTTCGGTATCAAGCCAGTGGTGCAAGCTCAATACTTCGAGTTTATTCTCAGCAACGTAGATTAATGACCAAAACAAGGTGAACATCGCAAAGGTCATCAAGCCAAAACCCCAGCGGATCTTGCGATAGATACTCGGGTATTCTTTATGCTTTGAGTCGGTAGCCTTGTCCATGAATCGTCTCTAATCTGGAATCATCAAAACCCTTGTCGAGTGCCGTTCTTAAACCATAAATGTGGCTTCTTAACGCATCACTGCCCGGCGGTTCATCGCCCCACACATTCTCAATAACTTCAGTACGAGAAACCGCAGACGGTGCACGCTTCAATAACAACTTGAGAATTTTGGTTTGAATACGACTCAGCTTGATGTGTTTGCCCATGCGCGTCACTTCATCAGTGCGAGCATCCAAACTAATGTCGGCAAACTTCAATGTACCAATGTCTTGTCTTGGGCCTCGATTGGCCAGAGCATGAACTCTCAAGCTCAGCTCCTGCATGGCAAAAGGCTTCATCAGATAATCATCGCCACCCGCGTTAAAGGCAGCCACTTTGTCATCTAAGGTATCTTTGGCGGTTAAGAACAAAATTGGGGTACCACAAAGAAGTTCTTGGCGTAGTTTCTCAACCGTACTGATGCCATCGAGTTTTGGCATCATGATGTCCATGATGATGACATCGTAATGATTTTCTTGAATTAAATTTAGCGCAGCCTCTCCGTGGTAAGCGCAATCAATGGTCATTCCTTCGAGTTCTAGATAATCGGCAATGGTTTCTGAAACATTGTGATTATCGTCGACAATTAATATTTTCATAGGCTCACGTTTCTTCACGATCACTTCACGATACGCGTCATAAGATACAACCAAATTCATAAATAAGCTTTCAAAAATAGGTCGATATCATGAAAAAATTAGCGCTTGTAGCGGCAGTGGGTTTGGCATTATCTGGTTGTGGCGGCTCTGGTGACGGCGGTAGTTCAACACCACAACCGGTTGTGAAGCCAAGCGCTGCAATCGGTACGGTTGAATCAGTAAACGATGAAGCAAGTACCATCACGGTGAATGGTTACACTTACCGAGTGTCTGAAGTCATGTATGGCACTCAAAAAATGAACCTTGGTGCAGTACATCCAAACATGATGGTGCAAGTTGGCTCAGCAGTAAAAGCAGCGTCGAACACGACAGATGAACCCGTCGTCGTTACGCTAGAACCAACCATGACTGGAACGGTAACCGCGATTGATCATGCGAACAAAACCTTCACAGTTAACGGTGTAGAACTTCAGTTTGACGGTTTGAGCAGCGAGATCGAGCTAAACGATTGGGTCATGGTGTCATCACTACCAACTGCTGATGCTGGTTACAAAGTGCTATCCGTTGTGAAATTTGATTTTGATATCACTGGTCCTGACGAAATCGAAGGCCGTATCTCAAGCATTGATGCAAACAACAGCACGTTCAAACTTGGCGCAAACACAACGGTATCTTACAACCGAGTTGACGGTCTAGAGGTTGGTCAATGGGTTGAAGCTGAAGGCTCAATGCAAGGCGACGTGTTTGTTGCGACAGAAGTGGAAGTAGAAAACTACGACAGCCTTGTTGGCGACAATGATGTAGAAGGTATCGTGACATGGGTTGCGAACGATTACAGCCAATTCTCACTAAACTACCGTGGCAACTTTGCGGTCGACAACGCAACACGTTTTGAAGATGGTACTAAAGCGGATCTTAAACAAGGTCAAGAAGTGGAAGTAACATCGGTAATGAAGAACGGCGTTCGCACAGCGACAAACATTGAAATCGATGGCCCTGATTTTGATGGTGACCACGACAGCAACTGGCAAGGTAAAGAGTTCGAATGTGAAGGTATCGTTTCTAATTACGATGTGAATGCTGAAACCTTCCAAGTAGCTCGCTGCGAAAACGACGCAGACCAAGTTATGGCAAACAATACCGTTGTGATTGACGCCCAAACTCGCTTTGAAGGCTTAAATAAACACAACCTAAACGGTACGCGAGTAGAAGTTGAAGGTGTCATCATCAATAACCAAAACATCGCACGTGAAGTGGAAGCAGAAGGCCACGACGACTAAGTCGAATTAAGTACAACAAACACAACTAAGAAGCACCGCCTTTGTGGTGCTTCTTCCCTCTCTCGTATCGTCTTTTCTTTTCAATTTTTACAACAGATACGTATGACCAAATGAGGGATTAATAATGCGTAAAATGACACTGCCTCTAATTATGCTTTTCGGTGCTTGTGCTTCAGCAAGCAGTTTCGCGGCGACAAACAGCGACAACACACCAGAGCGATTGGAGTCTTTTGAGTGCACAGGCTTAGTAAACAGTTACGACGCAAACTCCCGAACTTTCGTGCTGGCCTGCCAAAACGATCATGGGCCAGAATTCCAAACCAAAACGGTGGTGATTGATACCAATACCCAGCTCGATGGCGTGCAAGAAGCACAATTAGATGGTGCAACGATCGAAGTCGATGGCGTAGTAATTAACGATCAAAATATCGCAAGAGAAATTGAACTCGCGAACGACTAAAGTTTCGAAATTACAACAGAAACTCGCAAGTGTCGCTTCGGCGGCACTTTTCTTTTCCTGCAAACTCACATCACTCAGTTACACTTAATTCATGTTTACACGAAGACGGTAACTGTAATGAACAAACGTAACCTTGCCCTACTTCTTCTCCTATTCGGCGCAACCTCTGCGCACGCAGGTGTTTTGAATCCAGACTGTGATGCAGAAAAAGCAGCTAAAGCAACAGCCACTAAAGCGGTTGTGGGTGTCGGTGGTCGATGTACACCAAAAGAAGCCCTAAAAGACACGACGGTAGATGCCGGTAAAGAAGCGCTGCCAGACGAAGGGCTTGCTGGGAAAGCCGTTGATGCGGCCATGCCAGAGAAAGAAAAGAAACCAATTAAAAACACGACTAAGAAGATCGTCACAGATTAATCTCAGCCTGATGTGAATCGATTTGTGTCTACTTGTTTGAAGTGAATATAGGTATAAAGTGGCTGTTGGTTTAAAGTGACCATTAGTTTAAAGTAAAAAAAAGAGCGTCCATCTGGACGCTCTTTTGTTTTTCGTTCGCTATGCTTAAGCCGCTTCGGCCTGACCAATCCAGTGGTAATGGTGGTTGGCTTTCTTACCGACTAAACCAAGTTCGGCTAGCTCTTCAAACACTTTGTCGACTTCTTCTGCCGAGAGCCTGAACTGCTTCGCCACCGCTTTTTTGGTGCAAGTAATTTGGTGACCTTTTAACGCATCACTCACCTGCTCTAATAACGTTTTTGGCTCTTCTGGTTCAAGCTCTTGTGGCGCTTCAGGCTCAGCTTCTTCTTTGATATGAGGCAAGTATCCCGCTGGCTCTGGGTCAATATCTCGAACGTTTGCTAGCGTTATACCATCGTTACGACGGAAGAAATGGCGGAAGCGGTTCTCTTCACCAATCAAACCCACAAAGAAAGCAGCAAAGAAATCCAACAAGATAGATAAGAACACCACCAAGCCCAACTGCGCTTGAGAAGAAGTCGTTCCAAATGCTTTCGCTAAGCTGTCGATCAGGCCAATCACCGAGCCTTGCGCCACTGGCGGTAAGCTATCTCGCTCTGTTGCTAAACGTTGCTGCTCTTCACGTAGCTTTTTGTTCTGCTCTTGAATGCGCGTTACGCCAGTCGCGATACGCTCCATCTCGATGTACTTTTGCGCCGCCATGTTGTTCAGTTCAATCTGCTGATCGATTGACGCAATCTGACGGTTGTAGGCTTCCACTTTCGCTTGTTCTACCGAGATATGATTTTGGGCGCTGTTGGTCGCACTGTTGATGCCACCAATACTGCCGCCGATAGAAATAGCGGCAAGCACCAAATAGAACACTAACGCCGTGAGGGCTCCGGTGTAGTTTCTGTGTGCGCGACGCTCACCGTATTCATACCAAGCGTAAAACTTGCCTGCTTCAAAGATGATGGCCAGACCGCCAAATAGCGCCTGCATCATTGGGTTTTCGTCAATCGACAAAAACAGTAAAAGAGAAAAAATAGTCGATGCTAAAATCGCAGCGCCAGTAAACGCGTACACGCTCACCATAGCAAATCGACCTTTAGGATATCGATATCCGATCTGTTGTTCGTATTTCATTGGAGAAATTTCTTAAGATTCCGCAGCCCTTATTTGACGGGCGCTTCAAGCAACTACAAAGGTGCGGAGAATACCGTATCCTTTATTAAATTACTGTCATAATTCCGTTAATGGAAAACAAGTGAGGAATAGATAATCAGTTTGAATTGAATCAGTGCGATTCTAGCACGCAAAATCACCAGCTCAATTTGCGACATTCAGCGCACCAATAGGTTTGAAAGCTTTCCGAACGATAAATCTTTGCGATATGTGTTCTCAGAATAAAAAACCGCAAAACAAATAAAACACACTCACATCACCTTTTTATAAACTCGCGATTACAATTTGATGTTCGTTTGTTACTATCCTGCGCCGAAACATAGTCTTACAGCCAATTAGCGTATCTCCGCTTCATAATAAAAAGTCGTATGGACACACTCAGAACACAGCATGGAAAGAAAGCGATAAGCGCAGTCATGATCATCATCGCTGTGCTGTTTCAGCTGTACCTAACGTCGACTGCGGCACTGAACCCTACGCAAATCCACAGCGAAAATTGGCTAAACCAAGTTCAAGATGAAAAGGTGTTGCTGTGTACCGCTGATGGCTTTAAATGGGTGGATATTAACGAACTAATTGAAGCCAACGCGCTGCCCAATTCTGAATTTGTTCAAGATCTTAACCTGCACGATGGGTTTCAGTTTGAATGTCCATTGCTGCAAGCGGCGCAATTCTTTATTGCTATCGCGTTCGGTCTGTATCTGACCACGCTCTCTTGGTTAAGACGCACCAAGCATGTTTTCACTCCCTATCATTTCGCAGCTTGCGGAAGAAAAGTTTACAAATACGTAGCGCCCAAGCAATCTCCGCCTTGTGTTTTCCACACCTAAATACTCAACGAAGTAGTCGGTAAATAAACATAACGTATTAATCCTATCGAAGAACCGACAGAGAACAGCCAGATTTAAAAAGGAAAACACAAATGATCAAACTGATGAAAACCACAACCATCGCTCTTGTCGCTTTATTGGCAAGCCCACTTGGCCTTGCTCACGAATACGAAGCAGGCAAGATTCACATCGATCATCCTTGGAGCCGTGAAGCGCCACCAAATGCCCCAGTGATTGGCGGTTTCTTCCAGCTAAGTAACCTAGGTGACGCTGATGACGCGCTGATCGCGGCTTCAACACCGATTGCTGACCGTGTGGAGATTCATACTCACACAAAAGAAGACGGCATGATGAAGATGATTAAGATTGATGAAGTCGTAGTAGAGCCTCAACAAAAAGTGGAATTCAAGCCTGGCAGCTTCCATCTCATGATCTTCAACCCAACCCAAACGCTAAAAGAAGGCGACCGTTTCCCTGTGACTTTGACGTTCAAAAAAGCAGGTAAAGTGGAAGTCGAAATGGCGGTTGAGAAGAAAGACCACATGGAAAAGCACACGCACCACCATTAATCGCTTAAACGAAAACAGCCCGCTACTTCAGCGGGCTGTTTTTCTTTTGGTACCTATGATTCTAGCCGTGTGCACCTTTGGTTGTACTGATGTGCACTTTCGATATTCCCTACTCGCTCGTTCCTCGCTCTAGGGAATGACCCTATTTAGTCTTCTGTCAAAGTTTGAGTGGCTTAGTGCTCACACATCAGCCAAACTCCCCCCTCGTCATTCCGACAAGTCTAGGCGAGATCAGGAATCTAATAACAGCTAACTCGGTCTTACTTAAAACAAACCTCTGCCCAGCGCGCTAGACCTGCGGTGACCGAGCCAAAGTAGTTGCCACTCACCACTGGAATGTTTGGCAATACTGTCTGCACTGCATCACGCAAAATAGGTGAACGCGCCGAACCGCCCGTCATAAAGATCGCATCCGGTTTCACGCCCGCTTGCTCTACCGCTTCAGTAACCAAAGCCGTCATCTTATTCTTCGGTGATTCAATCGCTTCAATCATCTCATCACGTTGAACATCGACTTCAATCAACTCAGACAACAAGTTAATGCCCGCACGGTAAGACGCTTGATCAGACAACGCGACTTTGGCTTCTTCTGCACGACGCACGATGTTGTAGCCCAGCGACTCGTGGTAAACCTCTAACAAACGAGCCAGCTTCTCAGGCTCTTGCGCTTGCTTGTGCAGCAGTTTCAACGCCGATAAGTTTTCACGTGAGTAGAAATCGCTCTGCGCTTCCACATTGTTTATCGCAATTGGGTTCCAGAACTGCGTGGTTGGCATCATGATGCCCGATTCCATCTTGCTCTCCATACCGAATGGGAACATCAGTTGTTTGAACGCCAACGCGATATCCAAATCGTTACCACCAATACGTTGACCACTGTGCGCCAACAGACTGGCGGTACGGTCGGCTTTACCTCGCCAAGATGGCCCCATCTGAATCAAAGAACAGTCTGTCGTACCACCACCGATATCGACCACTAGTATGGTTTTATCTTCGGTTAGCGTTGCTTCGTATTCCAGACCTGCGGCGACCGGTTCAAATTGGAATTCGATGTTCTGAAAACCAGCGCGTTTTGCTGCCCTTAAAAGAATGCCTTCCGCTTGAATGTTCGCCGTCTCACCGCCACGACCGTGGAAGTTGATCGGACGACCAATCACCGCATCAGTAATGATTTGCTGTGCGCTGTTCTCTGCTTGCGCTTTGATGTTGTCCATCATGGCGCAAACCAGATCTTCAAAGAAACTCAGCTGAACATCACGCAGACCAGAAGCACCAAGGAAAGACTTTGGTGATTTCACGTAATAGATATCGCGAGGATCTTCCAAGTAGCGATTCAATGCCGCTTGACCAAACGCCATGTCTTCTGGCTCAAGTTCAATACTTTCTTCACGATTAAGGTTGATCGCGCGACGCAAAACCTGCTCACCAACCTGATCGAACGGTTTGATGCTGCGATGGCGGAACAAGTGTTCAGACACCGACTCACGCGTTGGTGCAGCAAGGGTGGAAGGAATGTAAGGGCTATTCCCTTCAAGGTTTAAAAGTTGCGGTTCACCTTGTTCCATTTTCGCCACCGAACAGTTCGCGGTGCCGTAGTCAAAGCCGATATACATAAGTCCTCCCACTGACGAAAAAAAGGTCGGCAATCCTACCTCAACCTCAATGGAATTACTACCGCAACTCAATGAAATAAGTGGCGCTTACTCTTTCTCGACAGGTTCTTTCTTCATTGATGGCAACACAACCGCAAGCAACAAAGCCAACAGCAGAAATACCGGAGTGAGCGTAAGCCCATGCCAAATAGAGTATCCATCGTGGAACAACCAGAAAATGCCGACAGTCAGCAGGTAGGCAAAGTAACTGCAGAACACCAAACTAATCGCAACGAAGCGCGTACGATTGATGATTAAGATTCGCACCAAATACTGGCTCATGATCCCCGCGCAGTGTACCGCCATTTGCCAATTAATGATGAAACAAGCCAGTGCGACAAACCCAGAGATCACCAAGGCATCGTGCGTGTTGAGAATGAAGTAGCTGCCAAAGCGACTGATGATGACGGAGTAGTCGCCCTCGTACACTATCGACCATGATATGGCGTTTGCCGCAGCGACAAAGTTGGCAAAATATGCGATGGCATAAAAGGTAGTTTGAGAGCTGAATGGCTGAAAGACCTCGGAGCAATAGCCCTGCCATTCTTTTTGATTTGACGTGGGTCCGACCCAGTTACGTTTTTTGTTCGGCACTCGCTCTGCAAACGCAGGACCGTTACGAAACAACAACCAGAAAATATACAGCGCAAGTGCTACTAAGAGTATTGTAAGCATACCCTTTCCCCTCCAGAAATGTCCTTTTCCACTGCCAATGGCGTTGGGGTCGTAAACTGCACTTCCCTGTTTTTGTGCTTAATCTTGTTTTAATGCATTGTTAAACATCATAAATATACTCAAAACGGCAGTGACTACTTTATCACTACCGTTATTAAGGTTTAGCACACGATGGACGGAATTGCTGAATCTGGATAGACCAAATAGGAGGGAAAGAAACGGTCTACCCAAACGAATTATGCTTCGAGCTTTTCTTCAAACACGCCAAGCTCACGACCTAACCAAATCGCACGCTCGGTATGATCACGCAGCTCGTTGTCACTGACTGGATGAATCAAAACCGAAAAACCGCCACGAATGGTATCAAGCCATGCGATAAACTCATCACTTATCGATTCAACATGCAGCTCAAACATCGGCATCTTATGTGGACCAACCAACTTGCACACTAAAGGGAAAACGCGCAAGACATCTTGGCGTTCTTGACGAATGATCTCATTCAAGGCTTGAGCTTTATCCTGCTGCTGAAGCGGGAAGTAAACATGAATGTGGTACATAACTTCTCCATGCGTATCACTGACTTTCATTAGTCGCCACACTACCTGCATTCAACTATCGAGGGAAGCGACAAATTCAAATCTATCGTCAAAGCGTGACGGAGAGATTAACGTGTTACTGGATCTGCGCGAATATGGTTGATAAATCACTCAACCTGTCGAATTTTACAGCATAATTTTATTACAAATTTCCTGTCAAACTCAGTGATTCCCTTCAACTTCGAAAACGTACAATTCAAAAAAGCAGTATTTTATCCTAGAAAACTACGGTGTAAGCGAAACTTTACTGTGGGTTACAACTCAAATTAAAGCATAATTTAACAATTTGTTTACACTTACTGTATCTGGTTATACCAAGATTCATCACTGGATTAGGCGGTGTAAACAGCAGTAATAAATGACGCCTTGTGTTTTACCAGAACACACTTTTGTTAGAGAGACGAGCACCAAAAGCGTCGATAGCTATCAAAACAACTGCAATCCTAGGTATGACCTTTTGCGCTGATATCAAAGCCTGAGTACCCATACAGGCTGAGATCGAAACAATGAGCAGCTGCAGTCCAAAAGACCCGCAGCGTCAAAAGGAGCTTGAGATGAACGTTCAGGCATTACCCATGCATCGGTTTATCGACCATGATGGGAACCTCGTCAGCCAACTACCCAACTGGGCTGATCTCGAAATATTGGTCGGGTTTTACCAAGACATGGTATTAACTCGCACCTACGATAACAAAGCCGTTGCCCTGCAACGCACTGGTAAATTAGGCACCTACCCATCACACCTTGGCTCGGAAGCCGTTGGGATAGCAGTAGGCAGAGCGCTAAAAGCCAGTGATGTATTTGTTCCTTATTATCGCGATATGCCCGCCATGTGGTGTCGTGGTATAGGCATGGAAAAGAACCTGCAATACTGGGGAGGCGATGAACGCGGCAGCGACTTCGCTCCTGAAGGCAGCCCTTTTCCTAGCAAAGATCTGCCCTTCTGTGTCCCAATCGCAACCCAGTGTACCCATGCCGTTGGTGTTGCAGCAGCACTGAAAATCCAAGGCAATCACGATGCGGCTTTGGTGATGTGCGGCGATGGCGGCACTTCCAAAGGCGACTTCCTTGAATCCATTAACTGTGCGGGCGCATGGAACATCCCATTAGTCTTTGTGGTGAACAACAACCAATGGGCGATTTCCGTGCCACGTAGCTTGCAATGTGCTGCGGAATTTCTCTCAGAGAAAGCCAAAGGTGCTGGCATTCCTGGTATTACGGTGGATGGCAACGATGTCGTCGCGGTATTTGATGCAACAATGACCGCCCTTGAACGAGCCAGAAAAGGCAAAGGCGCAACGTTAATTGAAGCAGTAAGTTACCGCTTGAGCGATCACACCACCGCCGACGACGCGACCCGTTATCGTAACGAGGATGAGGTTCAAACGGCTTGGCAATATGAACCCGTTCGTCGACTTAAAGCCTTTCTCACCAATCAAGGCGTTTGGAGTAACGAGAAAGAACAAGAGTGGCAAGCCCACTGTAAAGAACAAGTAGAACTCGCCGTTGAACGTTATCTCAACATGCCAAATCAAGCACCTGAAACGGGCTTCGATTTCCTTTATGAATCCCTACCCCAAGAGCTTCATTCGCAAAGGGATGAGCTAATCAACAAAGCAATGCGAATGCAGGGAGGGAAACATGGCTGAACTCACGCTAGTTGAAGCAGTGAACCTCGCACTGCACCATGAAATGGAACACGATCCGAATGTCATCGTCCTTGGCGAAGACGTGGGTGACAACGGCGGTGTATTCCGCGCCACTGTAGGACTCAAACAAAAATACGGTCTTAAGCGCGTTATCGACACACCTCTAGCTGAAGCGCTTATTGGCGGAGTCACTGTCGGCATGGCAACGCAAGGTTTACGACCTGTGGCAGAGTTTCAATTCCAAGGCTTTGTCTTCCCTGCATTGGAACATTTGATGTGTCACGCGGCACGAATGCGTAACCGTACTCGTGGTCGACTCACCTGCCCTGCAGTGTTCCGCGCGCCCTTTGGTGGCGGTATTCATGCACCAGAGCATCACTCCGAAAGTGTCGAAGCGTTGTTCGCTCACACCGCAGGTTTTAAGGTTGTGATTCCTTCATCACCGCAACGCGCTTATGGTTTGCTCCTAGCAGCCATTCGTAGCAACGATCCGGTGATGTTCTTTGAGCCAAAACGTATCTATCGCACGGTGAAATCTGAAGTGGTGGATAACGGCGAAGCGCTACCTCTCGACACTTGCTTTACCCTTCGCAAAGGTCGCGACATTACGTTAGTGACTTGGGGGGCATGCGTGGTCGAATCACTGCAAGCGGCTCAAACGCTGTCCAATCAAGGTATCGAAGTTGAGGTGATTGATTTAGCCAGCATCAAACCCATTGATACCGCGACCATCTTCCGTTCGCTAGAGAAAACCGGACGCCTCTTGGTGGTACATGAAGCCAGCAAAACCTGTGGTGTCGGCTCAGAATTGCTAGCCAGAACCGCAGAACATGCGATGTGCCTACTCAAAGCACCACCAAAACGCGTCACGGGCATGGATACCATCATGCCGTACTACCGCAACGAAGATTATTACATGATTCAGGAAGAAGACATTGTTCTCGCCGCGCGCGAACTCGTGGAGGATTGGAAATGAAGACATTTAACTTACCCGATCTCGGCGAAGGTCTCGCTGAGTCAGAAATTGTGAAATGGCATATCAGTGTCGGCGATATGGTCAAGCTCGATCAAGTGGTGCTTACCGTCGAAACCGCAAAAGCGACCGTGGACGTCCCTGCGCCTTATGGCGGTCGCATCGTGAGTCGTCATGGTGAAGAAGGCGACGTAATCAACATTGGTGCTTTACTTCTGGAAATCGATGAAACGGGCGCAGAGCAGACCGTCTCCGAGCAGAAACAAACTGCCGATGCAGCAACCGTGGTTGGTAATGTCTCCCAACATGCACACAGCGTCAATGTGGACGATTTCTGGATTGGTGGCGAACACAATCCATCGCCAGATAACCTCATCACTGCGCTTCCTTCCGCTCGCTTATTGGCGAAGAAACTGGGTGTGGATTTGGAGTTGGTCAAAGGCAGCGGTCCGGATGGTTTGATCGTCGATGCCGATATCTACGATGAAGCGGGCAAACAACGTCCCGGTACAGAAGTACTTAAAGGCGCACGCCGAACCATGGTGTCGACCATGGCGGAATCCCATCACAATGTCGCGGCAGTGACCATTACTGAGGAAGCTGTCTTAGATGGCTGGAAGCAAGGTGAAGACATCAGTATTCGTCTAGTCCAAGCCATTGTGCATGCATGTCAGGAAGAACCCGCCATGAATGCATGGTTTGATGCAGAAACCATGACGCGTTGTGTCCACAGCACGGTGAATATTGGTATTGCCGTAGACAGTAGACACGGTTTGTACGTGCCTGTTCTGCGACATGCCGACGAATATGAGCCTCAGGAAGTACGCCGTTGGTTAGATCAAACCGTACAAGGCATACGCGAACGCAAGATTGGTCGTGAGCAGTTACAGCACGCCACAATTACGCTTTCAAACTTTGGTGCGATTGCAGGCATTTACGCAACGCCAGTGGTCACGCCGCCACAAGTTGCGATTGTAGGTGCAGGTCGAATCATTGAGAAGGTTGTAATTCGAGACGGGCAAGCTGTGGCAGTGAAAGCCATGCCGCTGTCGATTACGTTTGACCACCGTGCATGTACCGGCGGTGAAGCAGCAAGGTTCACAAAAGTACTGGCAGAGCACTTGAGAAAAGCGAGCGTTTAAGCAATGTTTGTCATAAATAATAAAGGGCTTCTGATTGGAAGCCCTTTTGTTTTGAGATTGAATTTGAAAAGATTCTGAATCACGCTCGTTCCTCGCTGTTCAGAATGACGACTTAAAGTAGTGAGCAAGAAGAGACTCCCTACTCCCTCACTCTTCGCTCTAGGGAATGACGCTGTTTGGTTTTCACTCAGCAAAAGCTCCCTAATAATCTGATTCTTAAGAAGAAACTCTAACGCGATATTCCAGCAAGCCTAAGCGCGACTAGGAATCTAATGACAACGAAAGCTGAAGCACCTTCATAGACACAAACCCGCAACACGCTTTGACAACAGATTCTGAATCACGCTCGTTCCTCGCTGTTCAGAATGACAACTTAAAGTAGCGAGCATGAAGGGATTCCCTACTCGCTCATTCTTCGCTCTAGGGAATGAGGCGGTTTGGTTTGCACTTAGCAAAAAGCGACTTAAGAATTTGAATCTTAACAAGAAACTCTAGCGCGTCATTCCAGCAAGCCTAGGCGCGACTAGGAATCTAATGACAACGAAAGCTGAAGCACCTTTATAGCAATAAACTAACCGCGCACTTTGACAATAGATTCTGAATCACACTCGTTCCTCGCTGTTCAGAATGACAACTTAAGGTAGCGAGCAAGAAGGGACTCCCTACTCGTTCATTCTTCACTCTAGGGAATGACGCCCGAAAAATAGCGAACTTAAACCTTATCCAACAACTCCGGCATAATCTCAAACAAATCACCAACCAAACCATAGTCTGAGACTTGGAAGATTGGCGCTTCAGGATCACTGTTGATCGCCACAATTACCTTGGAATCTTTCATCCCTGCCAAATGCTGAATGGCTCCGGAAATACCCACGGCAATGTACAGTTGAGGCGCGACAATCTTACCCGTTTGCCCAACTTGCAAATCGTTAGAGACAAAGCCTGCGTCTACCGCAGCGCGTGATGCACCAATTGCACCACCAAGCTTGTCAGCAAGTTGTTCCACCAGCGCAAAATTCTCTTTGCTGCCTAACCCTCGACCACCAGAAACCACAACGTTTGCTGCTGGTAGCTCTGGTCTTTCGCTTTCCGCTTTTTGCTGTGAAACAAACTCACTGTGCTCTGCCTTAATGACCGTTTCTAACGTCACGACATTCTCCATTACTGGTAAGTCAGACACAGCAATTGCGTCAAACGCTGAACTTCGAATCGTCATCACTTTGGTAGCATCGTCCGAACGAACTCTGGCTAACGCATTACCGGCATAGATAGGGCGAACAACCGTATCGAGCGATTCAATTGCAATCACATCTGACAGTTGCCCAACATCCAGTAAAGCAGCGACACGGGGCATCAAGTTCTTACCGAAGGTACTGGCAGGGGCTAGGATATGAGAATAATCCCGACCAACTTCGGCAATCAAAGTAGACAGGTTTTCTGCCAATGCATGCTGATATTCAGTAGCATCAATAGCGATGATCTGCGAGATACCTTGCACACACTTCAACTCATTCAATACTGAGCTACATTGGTGTCCGACTAACAAGGCGGTGACAGGCAAAGAGGCACCGTTTTGTTGAATTTGAGAAGCCGCGCTCAACGCACGTAATGTATCTGCTGAAAGTGATTGGTTATCGTGTTCTACAACGACCAAGGTTGCTAACGGTTTGTTTTCCATGGTTATGCCTCCTAAATCACTTTCGCTTCATTTTTGAGCTTGTCGACTAACTCGTTCACACTGCCAACCATCTCACCAGCTTTACGGGCAGGCGGTGTCATGACTTCCAGCACTTGCTGAGAGCGCTCAACACTCACACCAAAAAAGTCTGGCGTCATAACTGATAGCGGCTTCTTCTTCGCTTTCATGATATTCGGTAGCGAGGCGTAACGCGGTTCATTCAAACGCAAATCCGTACTGATGATCGCAGGCAGATCCAGTTTGAGCGTTTCTAAGCCACCGTCGATTTCTCGAGTAACTAGAACCGTTTCCCCTTCTACTTTCACTTCCGATGCAAATGTCCCTTGTGGACGATTCGTCAGTGCTGCCATCATTTGCGCGACTTGGTTGTTATCCGTATCGATTGACTGTTTACCCAACAACACCAGTTGAGCCTGTTCTTGCTCCATCACAGCTTTGAGTAACTTCGCGACCGCAAGCGGTTCTGGTGACTGTTCAACATCAATATGAATCGCACGATCCGCACCTAATGCAAGCGCTGAGCGCAATTGTTCCTGACAACTGGTGTCACCAATCGACACCACCAACACCTCCTCTGCTACCCCAGTTTCTTTCAGGCGTACTGCCTCTTCCACCGCGATTTCACAGAATGGGTTCATCGTCATTTTCACGTTGTTGGTTTCCACACCGGAACCATCAGATTTCACTCTTACTTTAACGTAAGGGTCAATTACACGTTTAATCGCAACCAGTACTTTCACATTCCCTCCTAGCAGATCGCAAAGCGATACGCGTCCTAGCAATTGGGTCATGCGTAACAAAGATTTGTGTTAAAGCTTTGGCTTTTCATTACTTTGCTAACAAAAAACGCATTGTGACATTGTCACAAAAAATCTTTATCACGCCCTATGACGTTACCATTTGAGCTTAGTTTAGTTTACGTTTACGTCAACTGGACTATAGTTCTTTATACGAGCACTGCGTAATAGAAGAAGCACCTGAAACACAAAGAAAGGTTTCGCATAAAGGAAGCAAGAAGATGGAAAGAGAATGCATGGAATTTGATGTCGTGATTGTCGGCGCCGGACCTGCAGGTTTGAGTGCAGCATGCCGCTTAGCGCAACTCAATCAAGAGCGTGAAGGTGAGCCGCTTTCTATTTGTGTTGTTGAAAAAGGTTCAGAAGTTGGCGCCCACATTTTATCTGGCGCGGTATTTGAGACTCATGCGCTGGATGAACTCTTTCCAGACTGGCAGAGCATGGGCGCGCCTCTCTCGGCATTCGTAAAAAACGACGCCTTCTTATACCTTACGACAGAGCTCAACCACGTCCGCGTGCCTCACTTTCTGACACCAAACCCAATGCTTAACGATGAAAACAACTACGTCATCAGCTTAGCGAACTTGTGTCGTTGGTTAGCAGAAAAAGCAGAATCGCTTGGTGTCGAGGTCTATCCCGGTTTCGCCGCATCCACAATTAACTACGATGCATTTGGCGCTGTTACAGGGGTAAACACCAGCGACATGGGCTTGGACAAAAAAGGAGAAGCAAAACCCAACTTTGAAGCCGGTATTGAGCTAAAAGCCAAATACACCGTATTCGCCGAGGGGTGCCGAGGTCATCTTGGTAAAGAGCTCATTCAACGATTTGGTTTAGACGATGATAAACAACCGCAACATCATGCGCTCGGGCTTAAAGAGATTTGGGAGTTACCTGCCGATGCTAGAGACCAATCAGGCAGCGTGATTCATTCCGCAGGGTATCCTCTGAGTGAATCCAACACCACGGGGGGCGGTTTTCTCTATCACATGGAGAACAACCAAATCGCCGTCGGGCTTATTGTCGACCTAAATTACAGCAATCCTTACTTGAGTCCGTTTGACGAATTTCAACGCTTTAAGCACCACCCTGCTATCGAACAACATTTGAAAGGCGCTCAACGCATCGCTTACGGCGCAAGAGCCATTGCGAAAGGTGGACTATGTTCTCTGCCGAGACAGCAATTCCCCGGCGGTCTGTTGATCGGCTGTGATGCAGGTACCTTGAACGTCGCCAAGATCAAAGGTAGCCATACTGCGATGAAATCCGGTTTGTTAGCCGCAGAAGCCATTGCTGAAGCATTCACACAATCCAATTCGGAACCGGATTACCAAACCAAGTTTGAAGATTCATGGTTGTATGAAGAGCTTAGTGACACACGCAACTTTGGTGCGAACATTCACAAATTCGGCAGCGTACTCGGCGGCGCACTTTCCACCTTCGAACACAATCTGTGGCAGCCTCTGGTTAAGAAACCAATACCTTGGACGGTCACAGATCCTTCGCACGATCATGAACAGCTGAAACCAATTGATGAGTGCCAACCTATTCAATACTCGAAACCAGATGGTGTAATCAGCTTCGATAAACCCTCATCGGTATTTTTGTCTGGAACACAACACGAAGAAAATCAGCCTTGCCACTTGCAACTCGCCTATCCTCATATTCCGATTCAAGTCCATTTGAAGAAGTTTGATGAGCCAAGCCAGCGCTACTGCCCTGCTGGCGTGTATGAAGTGGTAGAAGTCGAAGGCGAGCGAACATTCCAAATCAATGCCGCAAACTGTGTGCATTGCAAAACCTGTGACATCAAAGATCCTTCGCAAAACATCACATGGAAAGCGCCAGAAGGTGGCGGCGGACCGAGCTATCAAAACATGTAGATACGTTAGTATGTTGATAGTCTAATGAATGGATAAATAAACCGATTGGCAGCGCATCATCACTCCTGCCAATCGGCAAAATGTTCAAGTAGAAAATCGATAGCCAATCGCGCTCGTAGAGGCAAAAAGTGACGATTCTGATACACAATCCAGCTGCTGTTACCGCTTCCCCAATAGGGCTCTAGGATTGGCACCAAACGACCAGACGAAATAGCATCGTTGAAACTGCTTTTCGGTAAGTACGCCACACCTAATCCTTCTGCACAGGCTTGCAAGACCGTGTGTGCGTTATTGCTCTTCCACCTGCCCTGCACTTTTACCCCATCTAAAGGCTTGCCGTCTTTTTCAAACAACCAAACGTCCTTATTGGCAATAATGCAGCTATGACGCTTGAGTTGCTCGGGGTGCGTTGGCAAACCATGTTCAGCAAGATAACGCTGACTGGCTGCCGCAGCCATGGGACGATCCACCAGCTTTCTCGCAACCAAGCCTGAATCACTCAACCTGCCATAACGAATGGCAAAATCGAAACCATCTTCAATAAAGTTGACCATGCTGGTGTTGAAGTTAATTTCAACCGTGAGGTTAGGATGTTGCTTGGCAAACGCCATCAAGGCAGGCGCTACATGGTTCTCAGAAAACGCACCAGCGGCACTCACGCGTAACGTACCGCTCAATTGAGTTTGCTGCGTGGTGAGCTGTTCATTGGCTTGCTGAAGCCCAATCACCAGCTCTTTACACTGTTGATAATACGCTTGCCCTGCTTCCGTTAGACTCACCATTCTTGTCGAACGTGCTAACAAGGCGACACCTAATCGCTCTTCTAATCTTGTGACTTGGCGACTGACATGACTGGTACTGCAACCTAGCTGTTTTGCCGCTGCAGAAAACCCTAAGCTCTCAGCCACCGTAACAAACTCATTGATGCCTTCAAAACTGTCCATACTTACCTTTGCTATATAGCAATAATGTTTTGCCAATTAATCGTATTATCACTTATTTGTTTAGCAATTAGTATGAAGGTGTTCAACAAATATACGTAAGCCAAAAAGGAAACCATCATGAAGAAAGTACTCATCATTGTGACGAACCATGCGACCCTTGGTGAAACTGACCAAGCAAACGGAACTTACTCACCAGAGCTCACTCATGCCCTTAGCGAACTACTGGGTGCAGGCTTCGATTACGACATTGCCTCTATCAAAGGCGGGCAAGCACCACTGTACGGAACCGACATCGAAGGTGACGCAGTAAACGAGAAAATCTTGGCGGATGATGATTTCCAGAACCGCATCAACAACACGATTCCAGTGTCACAAATCAACGGTGACAACTACGATGCGATCTTCTATCCGGGTGGCTTTGGTCTTCTTTCAGACCTAGCGAGCAACGAAGATTTTGCCAAGATTTCTGCAAAACACTATGAAGATGGCGGTATTGTGGCAGCAGTTTGTCATGGTCCGGGCGCTCTTCTTCCGATCACGCTTAGCAATGGCGAAAAGCTGCTTGCGTCTAAATCAGTAACAGGTTTCACTCGCGAAGAAGAGATCGACTTCGGCACCATCAACGACATCCCATTCCTATTGGAAGAGTCTCTTGCTCGTGGCGCAGCGCGTTATTCCAAAGTGCAACCATGGCAAGAGCTTGTGATTGTGGACGACCGAGTAATCACAGGTCAAAACCCAACGAGCGCACACGGCGTAGGTAAAGCAATCGTGGATCTATTGAGCTAGTCCCTAGACACTCTACCCACGAAGAACAAAGGAAAGCCGCATTCATGTCGCTTTCCTTTTTGTTTGTGTAGATAAATTTTCCTTCGAAACGAACAAATCCACCAACGCATTTCAATTCCGGATATAATGCCGCCCTTGTACCAGCTGATGAATCATGACAATGCGAAAATACTACGTAACTGAAGGCGACACGACGTCTAAGAAAGAGAAAATTGCCTACCCAAAACTGGCGCTATGTGACCAATGTGTGGGTAGTTATGTTGTGATCAGTGAAGGCGAACGCACGTACGAAGAGTGCGCTAAATGCGGTGCGGACGATTAACGCTAATGCGATAATTTAATGATACGAGGCAGGTTTGAATCTCTGCCTCATCTTACTCTTCCAGAGCTGACTCTTCGCGCAATAAAATACAGCCTTTATAATCCATCAGCCCTTGTGTGACGTGCACTTCACCTTGCTTTGAAACAACCACTGCCTCGATACCCTGTTGCTGATTTAAGTAAGACATTGATTCTTCTACGCTTGATAAAAAGCCGGCGGTACTCCAAATTTCACCATCGACAGACAGGTGAGAGATAATCGTCAAACTGGCTATATCTGTCGAAATCGGCTTACCTGTACTTGCATCCAACAAGTGATGATAACGCTGTCCGTTTAACTCAAAAAATCGCTCATTGATACCCGATGTCACCATCGACATGCCTTGTAAAGGTACGACGCGAACGACGTCACCACGCTCTGATAATGGGTTCTGAATGCCCACATTCCATGCTTTGTTCTGATGAATCCCCTAATGATTTTTATCAAAATCATTAAGTTAAGGTAGATACACATCTTGTCATATGATCAAATGGTTTCGCCAAAAATCAATAATCAGACAACAAAATGTGCGAACTCGATATTTTACACGACTCTCTTTACCAATTCTGCCCCGAATTACACTTAAAACGACTCAACAGCTTAACGTTGGCTTGCCACGCCTTACTTGACTGTAAAACTCTCACTCTTACCGAACTTGGCCGTAACCTGCCAACCAAAGCGAGAACAAAACATAACATCAAACGAATCGACCGATTGTTAGGTAATCGTCACCTCCACAAAGAGCGACTCGCTGTATACCGTTGGCATGCTAGCTTTATCTGTTCGGGCAATACGATGCCCATTGTACTTGTTGACTGGTCTGATATCCGTGAGCAAAAACGGCTTATGGTATTGCGAGCTTCAGTCGCACTACACGGTCGTTCTGTTACTCTTTATGAGAAAGCGTTCCCGCTTTCAGAGCAATGTTCAAAGAAAGCTCATGACCAATTTCTAGCCGACCTTGCGAGCATTCTACCGAGTAACACCACACCGCTCATTGTCAGTGATGCTGGCTTTAAAGTGCCATGGTATAAATCCGTTGAGAAGCTGGGTTGGTACTGGTTAAGTCGAGTAAGAGGAAAAGTACAATATGCAGACCTAGGAGCGGAAAACTGGAAACCTATCAGCAACTTACATGATATGTCATCTAGTCACTCAAAGACTTTAGGCTATAAGAGGCTGACTAAAAGCAATCCAATCTCATGCCAAATTCTATTGTATAAATCTCGCTCTAAAGGCCGAAAAAATCAGCGCTCGACACGGACTCATTGTCACCACCCGTCACCTAAAATCTACTCAGCGTCGGCAAAGGAGCCATGGATTCTAGCAACTAACTTACCTGTTGAAATTCGAACACCCAAACAACTTGTTAATATCTATTCGAAGCGAATGCAGATTGAAGAAACCTTCCGAGACTTGAAAAGTCCTGCCTACGGACTAGGCCTACGCCATAGCCGAACGAGCAGCTCAGAGCGTTTTGATATCATGCTGCTAATCGCCCTGATGCTTCAACTAACATGTTGGCTTGCGGGCGTTCATGCTCAGAAACAAGGTTGGGACAAGCACTTCCAGGCTAACACAGTCAGAAATCGAAACGTACTCTCAACAGTTCGCTTAGGCATGGAAGTTTTGCGGCATTCTGGCTACACAATAACAAGGGAAGACTCACTCGTGGCTGCAACCCTGCTTACTCAAAATCTATTCACACATGGTTACGTTTTGGGGAAATTATGAGGGGATCTCTCAGTGCTTTGTTGCTGTTATCTGGCGAATGACCGATGGTCAGTACGTTCCCACCCAAACTGATAAAACCGCTTTGTACACCTGCTTCAACCAGTTTGTTCTTTACCTGATCAGCGAAGTAACCTTTAGCAATCGCGCCCAAGTCTATCTCCATCCCCTTTTGAGCTAAGAACACCGAGTGGTCATCTTCGTTCAAAATGATCTTGGTAGGATCGACCAAGGATAACTTGTCGGTAATCACATCATGAGACGGCACTTTGGCATCCTTAAAACCAATTCGCCACGCTTTTACAAGCGGACCAACTGCAACGTTAAACGGGTTTCTTGTGTCTTCACTGTATTGTTTAGCAAGCTTAATCAGGTCAAATAGGTCATCTGTTACCACCACAGGCGCAATGCCCGCATTTTGGTTGACGCACATCAGCTCAGAGTCGGATTGATTGACCGTAAATCGCTCTGCATAATCGGCAAGTTGCGCGTAGGCTTCTCTTATCAGTTGCTCACCGTTCGAGTGATACACCACCACATCGATAAAGGTGCCCATCATCTGAAATCTAGCGCTGTATTTATTTGTGCTCATCGATTTCTCCAAACACTAAATACGGAAAAAGAGGGAAGCACCACTCCCCTCTTATTGATTACTTATCTTGCTCTGTTTCGCTCTTGAATGAGTGCTTAAACAAGATCAGATGCACTCTCACCAGCGATACGACCATAAGTGAAGATATCGATCAGCGCGTTACCACCGAGGCGGTTGCCCGCGTGGATACCACCCGTAACCTCGCCTGCTGCGTACAGACCTTGAATAACTTCGCCATCTTTACCAATCACTCGCGCCTTAGTATCAATCTTCAAGCCGCCCATTGTATGATGAACCGAGGGCTGACGTGGCGTTGCGTAGAACGGTGCTTTTTCCACTTTCAAACCGAACGCACTCTTATGGAATTCAGGATCCTGCCCCGCATCCACACAAGCGTTGTATTGTGCGATGGTGTTAGTTAGCTCTTGCGTCGGAACTCCAATTTTCTCTGCCAACTCTTCTAGCGTGTCAGCTTGAATAATGATGCCTTCTTTGATTTCGCGCTCGATGGTTTCATCTGACGTATTCGCTGCGGTTTGACGAATGTTCTCGTCCGCAATCATGTAGATCAGACCACCGTTGTCGAAGAACGCCTCAGAAAGTACGTCACGGCTACCACACTCATCAACAAAGCGCTTACCTTGCTTGTTCACGAATACAAAGTTCTCTGGTGGCACAATCAGACCAGTTAACAGCGCACCTGATTTAGGGTCACCAACTGGCATTAATTGCACAAAGCCCATGCCGACTAATTCTGCGCCCGCTTTCTCACCAATTTCGATGCCGTCACCAACCAATGCTGGTGAGTTTGTGGTCTTGATGTCGTCCGCGATTTCTTTCCAGTATGTGTTGTACTTTTTGATCATCTGAGTGTTTGCGCCGAAACCACCAGAAGCCAACACCACACCATGATTCACATGTAGGATAAGCTCAGTACCGTCCGCTTGAACCGCTTTGATGCCAACTACTTTACCGTTATCAACCATCAAATCCGTTGCACGTGTATCTGTGATGATGCGACCGTTTTGTTCTTGAATGCGTTTTGATAGTTTGTCGACAAACTCTACGCCTTTTGGACGCTTAGGTTTGTGTGCACGACGCCACAAGGCACCAACAGGAATCTCAACAACGCTACGGTCAAAATCAATGCCCTTTTCACTCAACCAATCAATGGATTCCATAGAGCGAGATGTTAGGGTTTCAACCAAATCGTATTGACCGTAAATCGATTCACCGTTCAGGTCAGTACGTTTGCCGCCAAGGTAGGTTTGAATGCGGTGTAATTCGACAGAATCAAACAAGTACTGCTTGCCGTTCTCAAGGTCCGTGAAGTAACCGTCCAGTTGCGCTTTAAGTACTTTGAAATCTTCAAGGTACTCACCCGCAAACTCGGATTCCGCTGTTTTCGCTAGCAGCATCAAGGTTTCTTTTTCGCCAGGAAGTGCTGGGAAATCACCTTGCCATTTTGGTTCTGCCGCGTTCACCCAACCGCCAGTACGCACCGTGTTACCACCGATTGCAGGGAACTTCTCAAGCAAAATAACCGACTTACCTTTATCTAGTGCCGTCAACGTTGCACTCAAGCCGGCACCGCCGCCACCAACAACCACAATATCCACGGTTTCTTCGATGGTTTTCGATGACCATGCCACCGCTTCTTTGGCTTTG
Source organism: Vibrio sp. B1ASS3 (assembly GCF_905175355.1). Taxonomy (NCBI): domain Bacteria; kingdom Pseudomonadati; phylum Pseudomonadota; class Gammaproteobacteria; order Vibrionales; family Vibrionaceae; genus Vibrio; species Vibrio sp. B1ASS3. The sequence goes on along the minus strand of NZ_HG992743.1, from coordinate 846,664 downwards.
CAGCGCAGTGCTTCTGAGTTACCGCCCGCCAGATCAACCGCGTTCGATACGCCGTCCAGTACTGCTTGGCTGCTGACTGTTGCGCCTGAAATCACGTCGATGTTCAGTGTTTGTCCATCAAGAATTTGTTGAGGAATACGTTCAAACGCTGGGTTTGCGATGCCGTCCGATTCTTTTGAAGAGTCCACCACAATGTCGAGGATTTTATCTTCAGAGAACGTTACGGTAACAGGCAAGTCACCATTGTGACCGCGACCATACGCCGTGTATTCACCTGAGTTAAATTTGATTGGAACGTTCTGCAGCTCTTTGATGCGTTGGTGCTTCAAGGCTTCTGCTGCGCTGTCCACAATCATGTAATCCATGATTTCCCAAAGTGGCGTTGGAATTTGCAGCGCTTCTTGTTGCGCGATGTCCGCGAATTCGGCGCAAGTTTCATCGTTAAGCGCTTTGTTTGCCCAAGTTGGTTCAACCAAATAACCTTTACCGACACTGACCATGTCGTAACCTTGCTCTAGTGCGTTTTCTGCATCTTTGCGTTGAGCAATACCACCAACTCCAATCACTGGTACTTTCGCAACACTTTCAGATTGAAGCTTACGGTATTTGTCGATTAGCGGCTCTTGGTCTTCTGGCGTAACGATTGAGTTACGTAACCAGCTACCCATTGAGAAATGGAAGTAATCCAAGCCGTGAGTCGCAAGCTTATCTAGCAGGAACATGGTGTCATCAAAGCGGATGCCCGGTTGTTCAATCTCTTCAGGAGAGAAGCGGTAACCGATGATGAAATCAGATTTGTTATGTTGCTCAGCCACTTGCTTGGTTTTTGCAAGTACAGCCAGTGGGAAGGAAGTACGTCTTTCAATGTTGCCACCCCATTTGTCGTTACGACGGTTTGAGTGTGGCGAGAAGAACTGCTGAATCAGGTATGTGTTTGCACCGTGGATTTCAACGCCATCGAAGCCAGCAAGGATTGCACGATTTACTGCATCACCAAAGCGCTCGATCATCTCTTCGATTTGCTCTTTGGTCATTTCAAGTGGTGTTTCAGCATTGTCACGTAGGGCAGCGACAGGACTTGCAGAAATCGGTTGGTGTCCGCCATTGAACTCAGGGTTTGCCATACGACCCGCATGGTAGATCTGCAGAATCGCTTTAGAGCCTTTTGCTTTAATCGCATCGGCAAGTTTAGTTAAACCTGCGATTTTGCTGTCGGTATCAATACCAAGCGCACCAGGGAAAGCACGACCGTAATTCTCTACAAACGCACTCTCGACAATGATAGCCCCTGCATCACCAGAACGTGCCGCGTAGTAGTTGATCATCTCTTGCGTGACGCCGCCATCAAAGAATGCAGACTGAATCGTCATCGGTGCCATCACGATACGATTATGCAGTTTGACCCCTGATTGAAATACAATTTCATCGACTAACTGAGCCATAAATAGTTTCCTTTAACAGATTAATTCTCATATCAAAGGCACCTCCAGTTCGGCCAGCGCACCACAAGTGTTTTTGATATGAAAACCAATGTCCTTATTCGATAACCACAAAAATATTATTGATTTGACCGTATGAGTAAAATGAATACTTTGCATTTTAGCTATGATTGAAGCGCATTAATTACAGGCTAAGTGGTTTGATTTGAATGGCAAAAACGGCAGGAGATGAAGTGCGACGTCTTAATGTTTAATTAAACGTTAAGCCTTTTCTAATCGAGAATTTAATAGGTAATGGAAGCTTCGGGCTTGCGAAGAAATAGTTTGAAAATAGAAGTGCCTGTCATCAAATTCGATAGACAAAGAAAAGTACAGAGACTCATAAAAACACCTACTTCTAACAAAATAAAAAATGATTTTTAACGCCGTTTAACGCTCCAAATCCTTTGTCCACCGCAGTTTCATTGTGATTGCTCTACTTTTCTTCCTCTTGCTATTCATAAGAAAAGCGTATCTAAAGCCGAAAAAACAATCAGGTGTACTATGCTTACTTGGCAATTCACTGATCAGCTTTACGGTTAATTCGCATTCTCTTACTCCAAAAGAAATGAACTCTATTTATTGTCCAGGAGGACTCGATGAACAGGATATTGAGACAGTTTCTTGTATTGATGAGCGCGGTCGCGCCTGTCAGTTTGCTAGCAGCAGATAAACCCAACATTTTGGTATTTTGGGGCGACGATGTGGGTGTTTACAACATTAGCGCTTACCACAACGGCATGATGGGCGGTCGTACACCAAACATTGATACCATCGCAAAGGAAGGTGCCATTTTCACTGATGCCTACGCGCAACAAAGCTGTACTGCGGGTCGTGCATCCTTCATTCTTGGTCAGCACCCATTCCGAACCGGTCTTCTTACCATTGGCATGCCAGGCGCAAAGGAAGGGATTCAAGCTAAAGATCCAACCATCGCCGAACTGCTGAAGAACCACGGTTATGTCGCGGGTCAGTTTGGTAAAAACCACTTGGGTGACCAAGACGAACACTTACCGACTAACCACGGTTTTGATGAGTTCTTTGGTAACCTCTACCACTTGAATGCAGAAGAAGAGCCTGAATCAGAGTTCTACCCTAAAGATCCTGAATTCCGAAAAAAGTTCGGCCCTCGTGGCGTTCTTAAATCCACAGCAGATGGCAAGATCGAAGATACAGGTCCACTGACTCGTAAACGCATGGAAAACGTAGACCGTGAGTTTATGGAAGCGAGCCTTGCCTTCATGGAAAAAGCGGTAAAAGAAGACAAACCTTTCTTCATCTGGCACAACTCAACTCGTATGCACGTTTGGACTCACCTAAGCGACGAATACAAAGGCAAATCCGGTTATGGCCTATATGCAGATGGCATGATGGATTTAGATGATCAAGTTGGCGTGATGCTGAAAAAGCTCGACGAACTTGGCGTCGCTGACAACACTATCGTAATTTTCAGTACCGACAATGGTGCGGAGAAATTCACTTGGCCAGATGGTGGTACAACACCATTTAAAGGCGAGAAAGGTACAACTTGGGAAGGTGGTTTCCGCGTTCCTATGATGGTTCGCTGGCCGGGTCAAATCAAGCCAGGTACGGTGATCAACGATATCTTCTCTCAAGAAGACTGGATGCCAACACTGCTTGCTGCCGTTGGTGAGCCAGATATCAAAGAGAAACTGCTAAAAGGCCATAAGGCAAACAACAAGACCTTTAAAGCGCACCTTGATGGTTACAACCAGTTGGATCTACTTACTGGTAAAGCCGAAACGGGCGCACGTAACGAGATCTTCTACTTCGATGCCGGTGGTCACTTAAATGCACTGCGTTACAAAGATTGGAAAATCCACTTTACGATTATGGAAGGTGCGATTAACGAAGCTTACCGTAAAACGCCTAGCTGGCCGTTGATTGTTAACCTGCGTATGGACCCATTTGAAGTAGGCCCAGACTCTGCACTTTATGTTCGCCATTTCTACGCAGATCAAATGTGGATGTTTGTGCCAGCTCAAGCGATCGTTCGCAAATTCCTCGAAACCTTTAAAGAGTTCCCTGCGACAAAAGGCAGCTCTTTGAGTATCGAACAAGTGGTTGATGCTATGACGCAACCACAACGGAATTAGTCAAAACGAACTTAACTACATTTACTCCACTTAAAAAGCATTAAGCCTACGGAGTACGGATATTATCGCTGGTATCTGTACTCCGTATTTTTACGTCTCAATCAAGTCTCTATGACTCATATCTAAAGGTCACATAACTGACTTTCATCACGGTCAGGTAGTTTTACAAATAACAGATATTGCCTGTCACCCATTGCACAATTCGCCGCTACTTTAATTGCTTTCGAAATACCCCCTCCCACCGACGTTATCTTCATCACCATTCGAAAAATTCAGATGAAAAAGCTAATAGTTCCGGTAGTTTACCTACAGTTTTATTTTGAGAAATTGCGTAAACTACTGCAGATCTATTCATTGTTGCTCTATTCATTGTCGAAACAGCATTCACTAACGGCAAGGCAATTGAGCGCCTAAAACTAAAAAGAAAATACTTCGAAAAGGATTCATATATGAAGGCGTCAGTGGTAAACCGAATCTGGTTATCCAGTAAAATGGTGATGGCAACAAGTGGTATGGCGTTATCCGGTTTTGCTTATGGTTCCGCCCCAGAAACCATTGGTGACATTCAGTTTGTCGACCCAAACTTTGCTGATTGCTTTTCTGGCTACGAAGCTTCTTCACCAAACATTTTGACCGAACTCGACTGCTCCAACAATAACATTACCTCTGTGGAAGAAATTAAATTTTTCCCTGCGCTAGAAGACTTGATTCTCCTAAATAACAATATTAAAAGCGTTGATACTAAAAATAATCCAAAGCTCAAACGCCTGATCTTGGCGAACAACCAATTGAGAGATATCGATCTCTCTCATAACCCAGAGCTTGAAACTCTGACTATTTCAGAAAACAACCTGACACAGCTCAACATCAATAAGAACTCGAAGCTGAAAAGTCTCTACGCCTACAAAATGCCTATTGCAGAAATAGACGTTCGCCACCTATCACAGTTGCGTGACCTTGGATTCAGCGCCCATAAACTGACAGAACTTAACGTTAGCCAAAACTCCGAACTCAAGACCCTCTTTCTTGGAAATGGCAGCCTAACTACGATCGACTTAAGCCATAACCCAAAGCTTTCGCACGTATCTCTTCAATCAAACCAATTGCAAAAGATTGATTTGTCGAAAAACGCGAATCTTAAGCACCTTAACGTGCGCAATAATAAGCTCACCAGTTTGGACTTAAGCCAACAGACACAGTTGCAAGAAGTCAAAGCAGACTATAACCAGTTAGCCGAATTCCAGTTGGGTAAAAACCCAAATTTAGCATCACTCGAGCTAAACAATAATAAACTGACCAAACTGGACCTGACTCAACAACTGGCCTTGAAGAAGTTCACAGCATTCAACAACCCACTCTATGATATTACATTGCCTAAAGGTCATGAGTTTGATCTGTTTTCAGTCGAGGGTTCACCTTATGCCGCTGCTCTAACGACGACCTCTCAAGCAAGCGAAGAGAAAAACATCTCAAACCTACTATCTCCTCGTGTCAGCATTATTGAAGGGGGTGTAATAACGCAAGAGGGAAAAGAGTACACCGTGACTCCAACACAAATGGTGATGCCAAAACTCGGCCAATACATAGGCTTTCGATACTCGGTTACGTTGCCCAAGAATGCACAGGGTGAAGTAGAGCCTAGCCTTGCAAAAACCAACAAATTCCCAATTACCGTCCGGATGACACATCCGAAGATTGTCGATCCTAAAACGGGCAAAGGGTTCACCGAATCCACTTGGCCTGACACCATGTTTAAGCATGATCGTAACCTCGCGATGTGGTATTTCGGCGATAAAAGCGAGCTGGTGTCCGGCCGTTGGAAACTCGAGATACTTTATCGCGATAGCGTGGTAGCAAAAAAAGCCTTCCAGCTAGTCAATATGGATGATCCGAAAGAACTCACTTCAATCAAGGAAGCTCTGGTCATGCAAAACTTATTCAGCAAAGGTTCTAGCTATGTTTGTAAAGAAACCGCATTTCAGCGCTGTTTTGGGTTCGATAGTAGTACCAGTAAATGTGAACAAGCTCTTGAGCCTTATACCAAGAGCTGCCAGTCATTAATGGCGCGAGAAATCAAAAAACAAAAGGGCAAGTTTGACAGTAAAGACGCTCTGAAAAATGCTTTTCTCTTTTATACAGGGTGTTTAATGGGGAGCTACGCAGAAGAAAATCATTTCGAGCGAACAGAAGTACTTCAATGTATGAAAAGTAAATAAGGTATTTTTGAATAGAGCCTCCCATCACGTGAGGCTCTAGTGCCGTTAAACTTCTACCCCTGCTTCATCTTCCTCTACGATATCCGTTTCTTGGCTCGCCTCTTCCAACCATTTTGGAAACGCAATGCCACAGGTGCATACATGGCATCTGCAATCGACCATTCTCCAAATAACCAGTCGTTGGGATACAGCTTGGCTTGCTCAGCCCAAATGGCATCAATACGCGCAATATCCTTACACGCCCCCTCCGTTAAATCGACTTTTCTGCGCGCGCGGATATTCATTGGGAGTTCGTTTCTTAAATCAAAGAAACCCGAGTGCATTTCTGAAGCGATGGCGCGTGCTTTAGCCCGTTCTGCGGAGTTGCTTGGCCATGCTTTACCTTGCAGGTATTGCTCGTTTACGTATTCCAAAATCGCTAATGAATCCCACACGGTTGCATCGCCATCCACCAAGGTAGGTACTTTCGCCGTTGGTGTAATACCTTCCAAGGTCTTGTAAAAATCCTCCGTGAATAACGTCAGCTTAGTGACTTCCACATCCAATTTGAATTGAGAAAAGATCAGCCATGCGCGAAGTGACCAGCTTGAGTAGTTTTGATTAGCAATAAACAGTTTCATGACGCCTCCATGCGGTTCGTGTTTTGATTACCCATTCACAATATCTGATTGTATTTAAGGGGACTAACGGATAGTTTTGATGGAACACCTCAACAAAAACGATGGATGAGTTTTAGATATGGATATCGATGCGTTACGCAGCTTTCTGGCTTTTGTCGAAACGGGAAGTTTCACTCGTGCAGCCAAGCAGATCAATCGCACCCAATCAGCGTTCAGTGCACAAATGCGTAAGCTGGAAGACGAACTCAGCGTCAGTTTGTTTGAAAAAGAAGGTCGCAACCTAGTATTGAGTGAAGCAGGGCTGGCACTGCGCTCTCACGCCGAGCAATTGGTCAGCTTGCACAATCAAGCGCTGAAACAAGTGAAACGTTATGAGAATAAGCGCCCTCTTCGCTTGGGTTGCCCCGAGGATTACAACGATAATATCCTGCCTAAAGTCATCCGCGTATTACAGCAATCTGAGCCAACATGTTCTATTCAAGTCTTCAGTGAGCCGAGCATCACCTTGAGAGAAAAACTTGATGAAGGAAAGCTAGACGCCGCTATTGTGACAAGAGCACCGGACAGTGAGGAAGGTTACTGGCTAGCAAGCGACAAAGGCGTGTGGATTGCTCATCCTGATTTTGACATCGAGAACGCCCAACCTCTCCCTCTAGCCCTATTCCAAACCGACTGCAAATACCATGCGGCAGCGGTAGACGGATTAACCAAACGTGGTATCCCTTATCAACTCCTGGCGTGTTGCAATACGGCCTCGGCACAACGAGCGATTGTACGTTCAAGCATGGCTATCGGTGCGATGGGCAGTATTAGCGTTAGCGAGGATCTTAAGATCTTAGACGATATGCCATCGCTGCCTTCCGTGGATATCGTTTTGGTCACGGGCGTCGAGCCTCATCCGATACTGGATAAAGAATGCTTGGCGCAATTGGTTGAGTTAATGGCTTAACTGAATTCGCTAACCAATCACAAAGTTGAATTCGCCCGTTAATCGCCTGTCGATTCGTATGGTTTCAAACTGTAGATAATCACGGGCTTTGCCACCCCACCATTCATCACCAGTATTGCCTTTTAAGTACAGCTGGGTGGTCAGAAGCTCTTGGTTATCCCGCCACAACTTAACGTGAATGTGCGGCGGACGAGAAGCATAAGGCACAGGATACAAAGTCTGGAATAAGTAGCGACCATCCGATTGAGTTTCTGCCGCGCCAAAGCCTGCAAAGTGAGCATCAAACTTATCATTATTTGGCTGCTTAGGATGATCGTAAATCCCCTGCCCATCGCATTGCCAGATTTCTACTTTGATGCCTGAGACAGGGTTTCCCGATGTATCTACTACTCTGCCTTGCAACACGATAGGTTCACCGACCAAGCCTTCTGATTGCAGAATCAAGTTTTGACGAAGAGGAATATCCACTACCGGATAAAATGGCCCTTCTGTTTGTGCTGGCGTCGGCCGCATTGGTGTTTTCGCTTTTAAAGAGGGTGCGAACAACAATGTCCACAGCGCTAAAAAGTGCCTTCTTTCCATGGTTTCAGCCTTTTCCGTTTATTGTAGTAAGTGTGGCGAAACCTCTTCATTTTTCCAGCTTAAGATAGCGCCAGATAGTAGACACAAAAATGCCCCTGCATTGCAGAGGCACGGATTAAATCGCTAGAACTCAGAATAACGATTAGGCGCTAAATCGGCTGAGAGTATTCTTCTGGTTTTCTGCCATTTCTGCTAACTCTTCGGCTGCAACATTGGACTGGACTGATCCCGCTAAATTGAGGCTGACAATGTCATTCAATTGCCCCAAACTTTGTGCAATTTCTTGGGTTACATCCGCTTGTTCAGATGAGGCGGTATTGACCAGCGCATTAAGTGTGGAAATGTTCTCCACCGCCTCTGAAATTTGACCAAAGGCAGAACGTACTTCTTCCGTTATGGTGCGATTGTGATCTATCAGTTCAACGTTTTGTTCCATCAGTTGGCTGACTTCAACTGACTGGCTTTGAAGGTATTCAACCGCCTCATAGATTTCTGACGTCGACTCTTGAGTACGTACCGCTAAGCTACGAACTTCATCAGCAACTACGGCGAACCCTCGGCCTTGATCTCCTGCTCTTGCGGCTTCAATCGCAGCATTGAGTGCCAGTAAATTTGTCTGGCCGGAGATATTATCAATCACTTCAATCACGTTGCTGATGCTCTGCGAGTATTCATTAAGCTTCTCAACTTTTATTGAAGCTTCTTGAATTGCGAGAGACATATCTTCACCCACTGATTGCGAACGATTTACGTGCTCTTGCCCTAGAGTAATGTTCGAAATCGCAAGGCGAGAGGCTTCTTCTGCCATTTGAGCATTACTATTCACTTCTTGCGAGGTGTTTGATAGCTCGGTAACCGCAACGCTGATCTGATCAAACTGTGCCTTTTCTTGTTCCATGTTCTTTTTAGAGTGCTGCATCACTGAAGAAAGCTCAGAGGCAGACGCGGCAACACGCTCGCCGTTGTCATTCAGTTCACGAACAACGCTACCCACAGACTCGCTCACTTGATTAATTGAACTAGCCAAACTGCCAATCTCATTCTTCCCTTTCACATTGGTTCGAACACGAAAATCGCCATCAGCCATAAGGTTCAACTTGGTATCCACTTCTTTGATTGGCAGAGAGAGGTAACCAGAGGCAATAAACACCAGACCAAGTGATAGCACAACTGCGATTGCCATAAGAATCGCACCAATAATTTCATCGCGGTACACGTCCGATTCCACATCCGCAAACTCTTCATCAATGCTGAAGTTGACCTGCTCGATGAAGTCATTCAGCGAATCGATCAGCTCAAACGCTAAATCATCAGCTTGACTGAAATATTCGTCATAGGCTTCTTCAGACAAAGCGCCATTTTGAAAACGGTACGTGATCTGGCCCAGTTTTGAAACGTGATTGTAGTAGCGCTCAAAGTTGTCGAGGCGGTCTTGCGTTTCTCGGCTTTTGTCCTCGCTGTATTTATCTTTGATGCTTCTTGCCCAGTCGTTCAAACCTCGATTGAATTGCTCGTAAAACTCCTCTCGTTGCGCTGCTTTCGAGAACAACAAACGAATGTTGTACGCCGTGATCAGTTCATTCTTATAGACGGAGTTTATGGTAGAAAAAGATGAGTCTCTGGCTTCGACTAACCGCTCAGCGGCAACATCTAAACGATAGATACTTATCGAATAAATCAAGACGAAGAAAATAGACACCACGGCAGAGAGCGACACAAGTTGCGCTCGTATAGACAGATTATTAATTATTGTTTTCACAGGGTTTTCCCCAATTTAGTTCATTATGTTGTGTGTTGTCCTTTACAGAACACCGCAATCATATAAACGGGGAATGGAAGGAACTTAGCATCAAGAAATATGACACTTTTAATATGCTTCAATCATAAAAAATGCCCCTACTCGAGAGTCATTAAGTAGGGGCATTTATAAAATCAAATTGTTTCTAAATGTGTTTATGCGGCTTCGAACGCCAATGCTTTCTTCTCTACCTGACGGAAAATGAGAGTTAGCACACCATTTACCGTTAAATAAAATGCGCCTGCAATACCAAATACCGTCAACGTATCGTAGGTTTGTGCGTTAATGCGTTGCGCGTAACCCATCAAATCCATGATCGTAATCGTGCTTGCTAGTGACGTACCTTTGAAGACCAAAATCACTTCGTTCGAGTAAGCCGGAACAGCGCGACGAATGGCGTATGGCAGCAGCACTTTCAGTGTTGCGGTTTTGTTCATGCCTAATGCACGACACGCTTGCCATTGACCGGAAGGAATCGCGTTAAACGCCCCTTTGAACAACTGAGTGCTGTATGCCGCGGTATTCAGTGCTAGCGCTAACATCGCACAGAACCACGGTTGGCTTAACCATGTCCAAAATACGCTTTCTCTTACTGCATCAAACTGACCCGGACCGTAGTACACCAAGAAGATCTGTACCAACAAAGGTGTACCAGTGAACAAGGTGATGATGCCACGGCCTACCCAATGCAAACCCGGAGTACGTAGGATCAGAGTCAGCGTCATCATCAGAGCTAAGAGACAGCCTACCACCAAAGAAGCAGCGGTCAATTGAAGGCTGGTGCCTAAGCCATCCAGCATTTGCCAAACGTGTTGTTCGTTCATGCGGTCGCCTCCTGTCCCATGCTCATGCCTTGAATTGAGAACTTCTTATCAATCAGTTTTACGGCACGTTGCGTAATCAAAGTAATGCCTAAGTAAATCGCCGCAGCAGTTGCGTACCATGTAAACGCTTCATGGGTCGCTGCAGACGTTAGCTGCGCTTGTTTCAACAAATCCGTTACGCCAATCAGTGATACAAGCGCGGTATCTTTCAGCAGAACCAACCATTGGTTAGTTAAACCTGGTAGTGCGTGTCTTACTGCTTGTGGCAAAACAATGCGAACAAAAGCGTGTGCTTGACTGATGCCGAGTGCACTTGCTGCTTCTCTCTGCCCTCTTCCAACCGCTTTTAATGCACCACGTAGAGTTTGAGAAGCATAAGAAGCGAAGATCAATGACAACGCCACCACGCCAGACAAGAACGGGCTAACTTCAATAAAGTCGCCGGTGATTAAAAACAGAACCTGCGTCGAACCAAAATAGATGAACAACACGACAAGGATTTCTGGCAAGCCACGTACAATCGTCACAAACGCCGTCATTGGCCATTTAACGAAAACGCGGCGAGACATTTCACCACTGGCGAATACCACTGCCAGAATCAAACCGACGAAAAGGCTTGTGAAGGCTAGCTGGACAGTCATCCAACTAGCTTGAACAAGCGATAAAGAGTAACCCGTTAGTGCCATATTACTTACCGAAGTACTTGTTGTAGATTACGTCGTATTCGCCGTTCGCTTTCACTGTTTTCAGTGCTGTGTTCAGCTTGTTCACTAGCTCGTCGTTACCTTTGTTTACTGCGATACCGAAACCGTTACCGAAGTATTTAGGGTTAGTGACGTGCTCACCCACGTAAGCTAGGTTGTCTTCTTTCTTGAACCATTCTGCTACGACTGCTGTGTCACCAAATACAGAATCAATACGACCATTTTTCATATCGATGAATGCGTCTTGGTAGCTTGAGTAAGGAACCGCAGTTACACCTGGCATTTGCTCAATCAGGTAACTTTGGTGTGTTGAACCGTTTTGAACACCAACACGCTTACCTTCTAGTGCTTTTTGATCAGCCACTTTTTCTTTGATAGAAACAAATGCTGCTGAGTTGTCGTAGTAAGGGTCAGAAAAGTTCACTTGCTCCAAACGCGCGTCAGTAATATCCATTGCAGAGATAGCCGCATCGTAACGCTTGAATTTTAATGCAGGGATCAGGCTGTCAAAAGATTGGTTGTGGAAAGTACATTTTGCTTCCATTTCTTTACATAGTGCGTTCGCCAGATCTACATCAAAACCTTGAATTTGGTTGTTTTCATCCATGTATTCGAACGGTGCGTAAGTCGCTTCCATCGCGAATTTGATCTCTTCTTGTGCTGCTGCGTTCGCTGAGACAAGACCGATTAGTGAAGCTAGTAAAATCTTTTTCATTGCAATACTCCGTGTGTACTTAGTGGGCTGACACTCGCAATGACAGCCGAGCTTATCTGTTAAATAGACTGAACTTTAAAAACGTAATTTAGTGATTTAGGTAATCGGCAAACTGAGTGGTTTGCGGATTAACAAATGCGTCGTGCGTGCCGTGTTCTACGATGTGTCCTTGTTCTAGGTATAGAACATGGCTAGCGATTTTCTTGGCGAAATCCACCTCGTGGGTCACAACTACTTGTGTAATTCCGGTTTCGCTTAAATCATTAATGATTTTGACCACTTGGTTCGTGATTTCAGGGTCAAGCGCCGCGGTAGGCTCATCAAAAAGCAAGACTTCTGGTTTCATCATCAGCGCGCGGGCAATCGCCACACGTTGTTGCTGACCGCCAGAAAGTTGCATCGGCCATGCATCCGCTTTGTCTGCCAAATGCAGCGTCGCGAGAATTTGCATTGCCTGCTTCTTCGCTTCTTCTTTATCCATGCCAGAGACTTTTACCGGAGCCTCAATCAGGTTTTCCATCACTGTCATGTGTGGCCATAGGTTGTACTGTTGGAACACCATGCCCACTTTACGACGAAGCGCTAAACCTTGCTTCTCTTTGATTTCAGTAGAAAAGTCGAATGCGTCATCAGCGATGTTTAACTGGCCGTTATCCGCTCCTTCAAGAAGGTTAAGAACACGTAGTAGAGAGCTTTTCCCTGCACCACTTGGACCGAGTAACACCAGCGTTTCACCGCTTTCACAATTAAAACTGACATCGTGTAGAACTTGGGTATCGCCGTAAGACTTATTGATACTTTTAACTTGAATACTCATGCTGCCATACTGCATTAATTGTCATCTGGAGCTTATACTAGCAAGAAAGAGATTTTATGCAATAAAAATGTATAAAAATTTAGATTGTTAATTTTTTGTATAAGAAACAACCAGCTCAGCAGAGTATATGACTGGTGCAATGAGTAAGGTTTTAACCGTATTTGTTGATCAAAAAAGCCCGTAATTTCGATAGCTTAGAATTCCATTGGAGACTTAAACTGATGCTCTGCAGCGCCATTAATTGAGAGTATCATTCCGAAAGACAGTAACTGGTTGTATAAGCATTTTCCCCTCTCATTCTGAGAAAAATCTCGCGTAGCTTTTCTCCACTTCTTCAAGGCTTAAAATTGAGACAAACAGGAGTCATTTTGTAAAAAGCTGATTTGCTTAGCGTATTCATCTTATAAAGAATTTATCAAAAGAGAGATGTTCTAGTGCTTTCTTGAATTGGTCTGACCGATCGCTAATACTTCCTCGTAATTTGACTCGCAATTTGAGTAATCGAAGTTTTTTGATTGGGACAACTCAATAATGAAGCCATATCGTTTTGCGCTGCTTGCGCTTGGTTCTTTGAACCTATTTTCGCCTACTACTTGGGCTGGTACTGCTGTCGTTTTACCGGGGTTACATGAGCAAGGTGTCGATTTACAAGACGCCCCGCTCTCTGCTGATGATGTGATCGATTGGGAAATTAACAATGCCGATATTGTGTTTGGTGCTTACCCAAACAAGGCTGACAACGAGCGTGTCCAAGCCATCGGTTATATGTACAACCAAAAGCTTGAGCTGAATGCGGGTTGGGTAGAAAACGATATTCGCAACGAGGCAGAACTGAATGGGATTGATTACGAGGATTACTTTCTCCATTTTGCCGAAGACACCATCATCGCAGAGGTAGACTCTAGCCATGGTGAAAATACCTTACTCAATCGAAAACCGATGATCGTTGGTTATACCGCCAGCGCTGACCACGCCGGTTTTTGGCTATATCAACAACCACCATGGGATGCTGACGTATTCGGTCAGGCGAATAATGGTGGCGCGCTCTATGTTTATCACTCAGAGAAGTTCGACCGCTTAACCTTTAAGTTCTCTCAATTTGCTCAAGGCGGCAGCTTCACGATTGAATACCCTTCTGCCATCGACTCTTTTGGTCAGGTAACAGAATGGAAAAGCTTCGCGATTAAAAAAGACAAAACTGAGAACATGATTAAAAACCAAACGGTAAACTGGTCTGTTCCTTCGGATTGGGTTCGCGCTACAACACACGATGGCAACGGACAGACCTATGGTGGTGGTCAGTACTTTGGCTCCACCTTTTTACGCGATGGCGGCCGTCTTTACGTAGCGAAAATTACTTGGCATGACGAAAACATCGAGAATCGCCCTCGTCTAAAAGAAGTAAAGCTCAAAAACAGCTTCCAAACCGTTAAGTTGACCGACGCTCCAACGGCAACACCTGAAGGTCAAACCATTCAACGCTGGCGTAAGATTCGTGGCTTCGACAAATCTGCGGATCTCAACCAAGACAATTATCTTTCTTGGAATGAATACAAAAACCGCTCGAATAAGAATGCAACAGCACGATTTCGTTGGGAGTCACGTGTTATTCCATTTGGTCGTATGTGGAACCAAACCTCTTCTTGGGCATTAACCCATCTAGGCAATCCCGATTTTGCCAACGCAATGCACCACTATTACCAAGCTAAATGGGCAAAGCAAGGTTTAAACGGTGCGTACAACGACGATACGAATAAGTTACTCGGAGCAAATCAGTTCTACGTTTATTCCGGTGGTACGGTGGATGAACTTGGTTTGGTGGCGGGTAGCCAAGCTGCTGACGATGCTTACAAAGCGCAATTCTCGGCGTTTTTAAACAAACTGGTGACGTTGGATGCGGATGCGTTAATTGGCCTCAACATCGGCACGGCAAACTTATTCGGTCGCAATGGACAGAACCACTTAGTTGAAGCTGGTTCTCTTTACTTACGCGAGCATTACCTTTTCCCTTCTACTGGATTTAGTGGCTATGCTGGTTTAGCTAAGTTTTGGGATAACTCTGCACTCGCCAAAGCGGGCCAGAAAGTGATTTATCAAGCGACCACGCGTTATGGTCGAGTGCAATACTTTGGCAACACTGAAGATAACTGGAAGCAAGACCAATACTCTGCACTGGCGGCGTTTTACTTAAATCATCACCCTGAGTGCAGCTACTTTAATCAGTGGAATAATGGTTACCTATATGGAAGTAATAACACCACTGGTGATAACTTCTGGAAAGCAGGCGTACCAAAGAATATTGCGTATCAA
This sequence comes from Vibrio sp. B1ASS3, assembly GCF_905175355.1. Taxonomy (NCBI): domain Bacteria; kingdom Pseudomonadati; phylum Pseudomonadota; class Gammaproteobacteria; order Vibrionales; family Vibrionaceae; genus Vibrio; species Vibrio sp. B1ASS3. Next base: position 831,534 of record NZ_HG992743.1, on the reverse strand, counting down.
CCAAGTACCTTACTTGCTGTTGATTTGGGAGAGCCTGCCAATCAGCTCCCCGAGGATGCAGAGGCCATCCCACTGATGATGTCCACCAGCACGCCTTACCCAGCGGATTACACGGTTATTGGTGATTCGTCGATGAACGAAGTGGTACATGCAGATCTACCAGATGGCATTACTTACGTTTCTCCCACGTTCACCTACTTTGCGTATCGCTCTGAGAACAATGTGGTGGCCCAAGGCCCTACAGAGATGGTGTTAGCACGCGAGTTTAGCAAAGGCAGAGTGTTGTACCGCACCGACTTTTTCGGCAAGAGCGCGGATTATTTCACTGCGCCTAAAATCACCATCACGTTAGACGAGCCAATGAGGCCCGTAGACAAGGACGGCAACATCGGTGACTACGTGTCGCAAATCGAAATCGGTGGTTACGAAGGTCTGTTTTTGCTGTACTGATTAAGCTTGCCAAACATAGCGCTTGCTTCCACTCTCTCCCAATCCAAATTGCTGATTTCGGCGTTAACGGGAGAGCGTGGGTCTAACGTTTTAATCTTCTGAATCTCTTCGTTTTCAACTTCACAGATAACACCCTATTCTCTGAATCTTCATAAACCTTGTGTATATACTGAATCAAATGACAATGATAAGGGAATTCAGTCACATGAAGACAACACCGTCCGTTCTTTCCGTTTTGCTGCTGTCCGCTTTTTCTGCTCAATCTTATGCTAGTGAATGTGGTGAAATCACCATAGCGGATATGAACTGGAACTCGGCGAGTTTGATGGCGCACATCGACCAGTTCATTCTTAATGAAGGCTATCAATGCGATGCAGAACTTATCCCGGGTGATAGCGTACCGACTGGCACCTCAATGATTGAGAAAGGCCAACCGGATGTTGCTCCTGAGCTATGGACCAACGGAATCAAGGAAGCGTTAGACAAAGGTATCGCTGCCAAGCGCTTACGTATCGCTGGAGAATCTTTGATCAATGGTGGCGAGGAAGGCTTTTGGGTTCCTTCTTATCTGGTGAAGCAGTATCCGGAATTAGCAACCATTGAAGGTGTGATTAAACACGCCAAGTTGTTTGAACACCCAGAAGATGATGAGAAATTCGCCTTTTACAGCTGCCCTGCCGGTTGGACGTGCCAAATCACCTCTGGTCACCTGTTTGATGCCATGGAACTCGAGAAACACGGCTTCGATATGATTGACCCGGGTTCGGGCGCTGCGCTGGCTGGCACTATCGCGAAAGCTTATGAACGTGAGAAACCTTGGTTCGGGTATTACTGGTCACCGACGCCAGTATTAGGCAAGTATGACATGGTGAAAGTCGACTTCGGCAGCGGCACAGATGTGGAAGAATACCGCAACTGTACAACGCAACCTGAGTGTGAATCACCAAAAGTGACTATGTACCCACCTTCACCGGTTCATACAGTTACAACCGAAGCCTTTGCGAATAAAGAGCCACAAGCTTACGCCTACTTGCAAAAACGCGGGTTCACCAATCAGCAGATGAGCCAGTTACTTGCATGGATGGAAGATAACCAAGCGGACGCAGAAGAAGCGATGTACTACTTCTTCGAAACCTATCCTGAACTATGGAAAACATGGGTATCGGCAGACGTGGCTGCGTAGGTAGAAAAAGCGATTTAAATGATCTCGCAAAATGTCTAACACTCCAATGTAAACACAACGTCCACACTGACTTTAGCTCTATCAGTGTGGGCGTTACTTTATCTCTTCCGTACATTCTTTTGTGAGTTTTCCCTGCCACATTATCAAATCATTTTTGACAGTGACTCAAAGACAGCGCTGTTTATCCCTCTTCACCACAAGCCTACTATTTCCGTCACAAAGCAGTGCATGACTCCCCTTCGCACTGCTCCATAATAAGGATTTCAGTATGACTGGTACTCACGCGTCAAAAACGATAAAACTTGGTGTCACTAACCTCTCTTTCCACCGCGTTACCGCTTCTCTTGTTAGCCACGTGCTCAATGATGTGGGCTTTGAGGTTGAGCGTGTTTATTCACCCCATGAAGAGAACTTTTCAAAACTCAAATCCGGTGAAATCGATATGCTTTCTTCGGCTTGGTTACCATCAAGTCACGGCATTTACAAAGCTTCGGTAGAGGAAGTACAACCCTTGTTAGAACTGGGCTTACACTACGAACCATACGCGCTTTGGGGCGTGCCCGATTACGTGCCTGAAGAGTTGGTATCAGAAGTAAGCGACCTGACGAAACCAGAAGTCGTGGCGAAGATGAAATCGGATATTCAAGGCATCAACCCTGGAGCGGGCATCACGCGCTTTTCGATTAAGATGATGGACGAATACTCGCTGACCGAAGCGGGTTACCGTTTCCATACGGGGACGGAAGAAGACTGCTTTACTGCATTTGAAAAGGCGGTAGAGAACAAACAATGGGTTGTCGTGCCACTTTGGAAGCCTCAATTTCTCCACTATAAGTACGCAATTCGAGAAATCGCAGAACCAAAAGGTTTGCTGGGTATTGTCGATAAAGCCGTTTTGCTATTGCGCCAAAACAAATCAGATAAATTTACTCAAGATGAGTTGAGCAGACTGGACGCGCTACGTTTCTCAAACGACATCATTGCGGAATTAGATTACAAAATCAGTCGTGAAGGACGAGATTTAGACGCGGTGACACGTGAGTGGTTAGACAACCAGTTCTAATAAGCTTTACGCGGTTTATAGTGCTTTGCCTTGCTTACATTGTCACATTACTACATTGCATGGCAAAGCACGTTAAGTTAGTACATGGTATTCCCGTTTGCTGACTCTTTCGGGATTTCTTGCAAGGCATCCCAATGCTCGACAATCTTGCCATTTAAATCAAAGCGGAAGAAATCCATCGTTACGTATTCCACGTCATCAGGCCACGTTTGGTGCGTATGCAGCGCTACTAAATTGCCCTCTGCGACTGCGCGAACAAATGCAATGTCTTTTTCTGGGTACTCTTCCTGCATTCTCTCGAAGTAAGCGATAAAAGGATCAGGACCATTACCCACTAACGGGTTGTGCTGAATATACTCGTCCCCTACGTAGAGCTCGATCGCTTTTCTTGGGTTTCCTCGATATGCCATTTCATAGAAAGCAATGGCATTACGTTTGTTCTCTTCAATGTCGATTTGCAAGGTGCTCATGGGTTTCTCCTATTCAACTCGCGATCGTCTACAAAGCGTAGTCGAGAATCAAAGCGCGGAGCATTTCCCTCGTAACGAATAAACAAAAATGCCGCACTGTGTCATGCGGCATTTAAGAGTTTTATGAGAACAATTCTTTACGATCAGTTGGTTGTTTTTTCAAATCTCGCAACAAGGCTGGTTTGGTCGAAATTGCGATAACCTCGCACCATAATGCTGAACGTTCCTGCGGGTTTATTTAGAACACATTGTTCATTGCTCCCATTTTGGAATGGACGACAATCAAAGTTACTGACTGACACTTGATCGTTGTATTTCACAAAGAGATCCGCATCGCCACTTCTTGGCCCAGACAAGGAAATGGTCACCTTCCCCTCCTCTTGAGTTTCAAAACTAAAGAACTGCTCCTCTCCATAGCCTGCTCGTAAATTCTCAACAGGTTCACCATCTTGTAAGGGGGTCACGCCAGTCGTGCTGTCCATGCTTGATTCAATCAAATAGGCGATAGCAAGCTTTGCAAAGTTACTGGCATGCGAGGCAGTCGGGTCTGAATTTTCCAACGTATCAAATTGGGTATGAATATTCGGGTTGTAGTCTTCAAACATACTTTCGAATGGCATGGCTGCCGGATAACCAGCATTGTGCCAAGAGGCATGGTCAGAACAAGCATACCCGCAACGGTCAAACTGGTAGGTGATTTCAGGCGTGTACACATCAATCAACTCAGACAAAAATACCGTCAGGTTGCTATCGGTATAGTCGGTAATAAACGTAATATCATGCGCAGAACCGCTGTAATTGGTCATGTCTAATTGCAACACAGATAGCACGTTGGCTTTTTCGTCTTTCAGTATTTCAACGATGTCTTGCGAGCCTCTCAGCCCAACTTCTTCCGCTGCATAGCCATAGAATTTGATGGTTCTGTCTGGTTGGATACCGCTGGCAATCATTAAGCGAAGTGACTCAGTCACCGTTGCAATACCCGAAGCATCGTCATCGGCACCCGGAGAAACGGTTCCCTCTTTTGTCCATGCGCCAGCTGTAGAGTCTAGGTGTCCGCCCACGACAACAATTTCTTTGGGATATTTTGCCCCCAGTAACGTCACTTCGACGGATTTCTGTGGGTAGCCACGATGGGAAATTTGTTCCGCAAAAGCATAAGAGACTCCTTCAATCTCTTGGCTCCAACGCGCCAGCAACCAATCAGAGGCTTCAACACCCGTAGCGGTGGTATAAAAGCGATTGGTAAATGACGTCATGCCTTCTATTGTCTTCACCAAGTTCGTCGGCTCTACTTGATTGATGAGCGCTTCAACCGTGTCATGGTGGCTGATCATCGGTTTGTTAAACGTCTTCAATGTGGTTGGCATGGTTGCGGCTTTCAATGCACTGGCTTTGTCTGGGTGCACCATATAACCACCACAGCGATGCTTTTCATGATGCATGTGACTGGATAGCGTCGCTAACTGATCTGGCGATATTTTCGCGACCACGGCGGGACGAGCACCAAAGAAATCAGAATAAACCGTGGCTCCGTGTTTGGTAATCAGATCCAACGCATCCGCATCGGTGGTGATCCAAACTTGTTCTTGCTCGGTCAATTCATTGGCTACAACACTGCTGCTCAACGTACCGCTCAACAATGCCAATGCTAAAAGACTCTTTTTCATGTTGGTATTTTCCTTTACTAACCTTACTGACGAAAAAAGGGCTCCGTCTGGAGCCCTTTGCTATTGCGTTGTTATTTGTTTGGTTTGATGAATCGGTAACGCTTGGTTTCAGAACATACGTTGCCCGAAGTACACACTTGGTATTCCACGTCGATAGTGCCGTTGTGCTCAAACTGGTCCACATAAGACTTAAAGTCTGTTGCACCAACGTTCTTACCGTTACGTTTAACAATGAAGTAATCGTTGGTGTCGTACTTCCAAGACAACTTCACGCGAGCCTTACCATTCGGGAACTTGTTACCGAAGTTGAGTTTCAGCGGGAACGCATCTGTTTGGCCTTCTTCAATCGTTACCGTTTGTGTGGTTGATGTCGCACTGCCTGCATCGTCCGTTACGGTTAATGTCACCGCATAATCACCCGCTGCGGCGTAAGTGTGCGTCACCATTTCGCCAGTTTGCGAACTGCCGTCACCTAGGTTCCATTGGTAAGAAACAATGCTGCCGTCGCTATCGCTACTGGTGCTGCGAAGTGTCACTGTTTTACCAGAAACAGACTGATCAAACTCCGCTACTGGAGGAAGGTTTGCACTGCTATCGTCGTACGTTACCGTCAGTTCCGCGTTGTCATACTCAGCGTAACCAAACACGTTCACCGTGTAGCGCCCCTGCTCTGGGTTCTCAATCACACACACTTCATCGCTAACGGACAAGCTAGAACAAATATTTTCAGTTGAAGAAGGCGCGTAATCGAAGCCTACGTAAATATCTGGATCACCATTTGGCACGGTTAGATTAATTGTAAGCTGCGGTTGGCCTTCTGGGACTTCGATATCAAAATAGGTTTTCGACCCTGTAGCGCCATTTACTGTGACTGATTGGCCGTTTTCAAGACGCTGATATTCTGGCTCTGGCGGCAGCGGTGGCTCTGCACATGGCTCAACACCGACAACAGCAAATGCATCCATAACCGCAGAGGCGTCATACCCTAGGTCGTTTGCTGCGTTCTTCACACCACATGCGCCTTGCCAAAAATCACTGTCTTGTGACCAGTAAATTTGGTTCGCGAGCACAAACAGTTCAAACGCCTTTTTGGTATCCCAACCGGATGTCGTTGCTAAGTGATAGAAAGCTTTGTTGAAAACACCCGAGCTGTAATGCACATTTAAACCATCATAGTAGTCTTGTGCATGGTTGATAGACGAACCATCTCGTGAAGGATCATCCATGTAGCGTAATGCCCCTTCCTCTTTGAAGATGTCTTTGCCAACCATCCAGTCATTCTCACCTTTCATGTAGAACTCTGCGGCTTCACCTGCAATATCCGAGAAAGCTTCGTTCATACCACCAGATTGGTTTGCGTACACTAGCCCCGAGTTTTGCTCGGTAAAGCCGTGGCTCACTTCGTGGGCTGAAACATCCAGACTAACCAATGGGTAGAAATAACTCTCACCGTCACCAAACGTCATCGCTTGGCCGTCCCAGAAGGCATTTTCATAACCCGTGCCGTAGTGAACACGCATCATTAACTTGAAAGTAAGTGGCGCAGTATCGAACCAGTTTTTGTACATGTCGAATACGATATTGCCAAAGTAATGAGCATCGTTCAGTGGAGAGTAAGCACCGTTAATTTCTTGAAATTCATTGCGAGGACACTCGTAGCTGTAAGGTGTAGAACCTTCAGTGGCACCATTTAGGTTAACCGTGATGACGTTCTCCGACTCCATCACACAATTGTTGCCATCTTCTTGTACATCGAGATAGTGGTAGTCGGTGCCGTATTCATACATGCCTGTTTTTTCGTTACCACCAGGGCCGGTACCGATTTGCGCATGAGCAATCCCTTCCCAACGATCGATAACTTCACCACTGTGCGCATCTAACATGGTAAATGGGCGAGAAGGTTGAAGGCTGTTAGCTAGCAGATAAGAAACCACGTAAACCAATCGTGTTTGTTTGCCATCTTGATAAATGAATAACTCATCTTCGACATTTCTTAGAAACTTACCTGCGATGCCTTTATTCTCGAGGTTCTTTGACGCAACCTTTAACGCTTCTGCTCGGTTCAGCTTAGGCTTTACAAAGCTTCGATCTAAGTCGTTAACGCGCAAATAATTGCCTTGCACGGCTTTTAAAGCGCCGCCTTTAAAGCTTTGGGTTGCGTTCAGTGAATGTCCCCAAACAGGAATACCCCAGACGTTTTGCTGAATCTTTACTTTATAAACACCGCGTTTTTTTAGGTGAATACTCTTAACCTGTTTAAAGCTCGATGCATTATTAACACCCAATTGTGAATTAAGCCCAGAGAAGTTGGTAAAGTTGACTGGCTTATTCAATGTCACTGATTCACCTGCATGAACTGACATCGTCATGACACCTGCAACAGCGATAGCTATCAGACGTTTCTTGATTTTCATTTATCTATCTCCTTGATGTGTTCGCGTCGAATCTATCAGAAAAAAACACACCGGAGTCGATAATTAAGATCAATAAAATAGTTGTGATACATCAATTAAATAAATTCATGAAACTGGTAAAAATGAAAATTACAAATTTATTTCAATGACTCTTTTTAGGAAAGAAGATCTCATTTATAAAATCAAGAAATGCTATTTTTATCACTAGCTATTTTTGTTTAAAAATATTGTTTGTTTTATCTAATTATAAATACACCATACTACTAAGACTAAATGATTAGATGAATATAATGAGGAATAACCCTAAGTCGGACGGGGAATTTAGCATAATTAACTTTATGATTTCAAATATAACAATCAAAATTCAAATATTGCACTTTAACTTAGAATGAATGCCATCCTAATTGAATGACCGCCTATAAAACAAGAGCTTTAACAGCACTGGAGCCTATTTAATTCAAAGGACTAAGTAATACTATAGTTTATACCAAACACCTAATTCCACATTTAAATAAAGGGTATTTTCCAAAAACAATAACACTTAGAATATAAAGGCATTAATTATGAATAGATAAATTACAAATGAGATGATAATAAACAACGTTTTAAACAATAGGTAACAGAATAGTTTTGGCGAGACTAATAAAAACAACGACCATATTTATTGGTTAGAACAAAGTCAAATAAATCCAATGTAATAATAATGACTCAAAAACGTTATATTTAATATTATAAATGAGGAGAGAGACACATAAACCAGAGAGTAAGGTTAGGAAAATAAAAAAGGCTACCCTTGGGCAGCCTCACACTTTTATTCGTTAATGTATCAATATCAGGCTAATTCGCCAGCACCTTGCACCGAACGTTCACTGTTCTCGACAAGGAAAACCGTGGCAGTTTGTTTAAGCGCGTTCCACTCTGCGTCCTCGACAAAGATGCCCTCTTCCCATGATGTTTTCTGCGCACGGCTCAGCTCTTCACCATCAATATGAATTGCGTAACCTTGAGAGCTCGCTTCAATATCAAAATCCGTTACGGCAAGCTCTATCGTCATATTGTGATAATCGGTACTGTTGTCTTCGATCTGATCAGAAAAGAATACTTCTGGTGCAATTCGTCCACGGTTTAGCACATACAAGGTTCGCTTTGGACTAGTGCCATTAACCCACTGAGCACGACATGCAATGCCTTTGGCAGAGAGCCTAACTAACTCACTAAATGCGAGCCAGCGATTGTGGCATTGTTTCAGTGTGATAGTGACGCTCTTGCTGTTGACCATTTTCTCAAGCGCAAAATCCAACACCGCCGGTAAATGACAGGCGATACTGCCATTGTGTAACTCGACTTCGATATGAGAGTCGGTGTTACTCGTAATAGTGACCGCGCAATCTGAATCTAAGTTGAGAAACAGGCTGGCGTTGTTGAAGTGACGCACCCCGTGCAAACCCACCATTTGCAGATCCGCAACCATATTGGCAATCACATCAGCTTCACCGCAATGACGGCGCATACCAAGAAAAGCTTTGTTTACTGCTGCTACCAGCTCGTTATGCGAGACGATCATAATGCAAAACCTCCACTGATTTTTTGATTGTCGCTTTGCGCGATTTCTTCACGCTCGGGCATGGTTGGGAAAATCCACGTATCGCTGAAACGCGGGTCCTGAATCTCATCAAGCAATGGTGCGCCTTGGAAAAAGGTCACGCGCACCCATCGGTCTGAACGCGGATCAAACTTGGTTGCCCCAAAGATAGCCAACTTACAACGCAGTAGATGCATTGGCAGTGCGTCTTCACGTAGCACGTTCATCTGGATATCACCCATTTCTCGGTTGCCGAGCGTCCATACACGACGAGTGATGGCACGATACTGTGGATGCTGCAGTAAGAACTCCGCCAACGATGTTTCTGGTTGGCACGTTTGTAGCGCTTGGTAAAGGCGGTTCACTTGTCGCCCTATATCGAGTGGCAACTCACGTTCTTCACCGATTTCTTCTCCACGAACGCCTAGTCTCGGTTCTTCTTTGTCTTGCGAGCGATACCAGAACCAATAGTTGTTCTCTGGTAACGTGTAGTCGGCATCGATTGACCAACGGTATTTACTCTCTAGTATTTGCAACACATCTTGAACGCTTTTTCCGCCAGGAATAGAGAGTGATTCGTCGGTGTTCATTTGGTTTTCAAATTCATCAACCAAAGACGGGTAAAGCTCGATCAAACATGAAGTTAGGATTTCTTGGGCTTCCAAACTCATGGTTGTGGTTTGTTTGATCAAGCTTGCCCAATTCGAGTGCTCTACCATCAAAGCATTTAAGTTAATTTGTAGCGCTTGGAGATCAGCAATGGCTTGATGATTAAGCTGATCTTGATGTTCATTGATTGTTATTACCTGCTCTAAGTGTCGCTGTGCTTTTTTAAGCAGGGCTTTTAATGGTTGCTCTAGCTCGTTAGGTTCACATGGCATAGCAAGCACGTTGGCAATCGCACGCTCACGTGATGTCATCCATTGATCGACGATACATGGATGATTGATTAAATATGGCGCCATACCCAAGCCAGTTGCATTCCCCACACCAAGATAGCGCTGCAAACCTTTGTGAAGTGCAATAGCGTTATCTCCCCCCTTTTGCGCAGCAAGGTAATGAACCCAATCTAAGCTGAATTCACGCAGCATATAAACGGCACACATCTGTGCACTAAATGACTGGTTGAAATCAGGGTTGTTCTCTAGCAGTTTAAAATCGGCAATGCCAAATTTACCGTTACCATAAACGGCGGTGGTTCTTAGGATATACCCCACTTCTGCCAGTTCCGAAGGCTCTGGCTGCTCACCTTTAGAAAGTGCATTCACAATGTGCTCAAACACACGAACGCTTTTATTCGCACGAGCAAGAACAAGCACGTTGTTTGGATTGCGCCCCGCTTCTTGCAAAGGTACATTGGCTCGAAGTTGCTCTAACAGTTCAACATTAACCTCACCTTTGACCAACGCAAAAGTCACGTCCCATTTCTCAGCAATGACTCGGTCGTTACGCTCTTCATCAGCAATTTCATCGCAAAACACAACCAAGTGATAAACGTGTTCCGGCGTCGCTAATTTGTAAATCACATGACCAAAACCGCGTGGACACAGTTGCCACTCATGTTTGCTCACTCGCCATTCCTGACTCGCCATTTTTCGGATCAAGCTTCGCACAAAGCTGATTCGATTTTGGTGCATAGCCCCTAGCCTGTCTGGTGCCATCACAATTGCAGCGTTGCGAAGTGTTGTTTCAGTGTAAGTAGAACGATGTGCATCCATTTTGCTCACCACTTATTTTTTATTGTAAGAATAAGGGCTTGTGCGGGTATGGGGAGGACTCACCCGCACAAGCGCCACGTTATTGGGTTTGATCTTTTTGTTATAACCGTTGTTATAGCCCTTGCTCTTTCGCCATCTTCATAGCGATTTGCGGCGCATTCCAAAGTGACGGCAACAGTATTAATGACACTGGAACGGCTGTAATCACGATGAAGGATTGCAGGGCTGATATACCGCCAGAGCCAAGTGAGATGAGAATCAACGCCGTGATACCCATAGCCACGCCCCAGAAGGTACGAATAATCGCATTTGGTTCTGTCTCACCACTAATCACAACACTGATGGTGTACGTCATTGAGTCACCGGTGGTAACGATGAAGATGGTGGTCAAAATCAAGAACAAGATGGAAACCAACATTGGCATCGGTAGTTGTTGAGTCACTGCGAGTAACGCGCCCGGTAAGTTGAAGCCCTCAAATGCCGCGCTCACACTGCCCGGATTGGCAATTTCAAACGCTAGGCCTGAGCCACCAACAATGGTGAACCAAAAACACGTGGTAAGCGGAGCAACAATGCTGATCGTCGAGATGATTTGACGAATGCTGCGACCGCGAGAGATACGTGCAATGAAGATTGCCATCATCGGTCCGTAGCCCAAGAACCAGCCCCAGAAGAATACTGTCCACCAGCTCAACCAACCTTCATCACCACGGTAAGTCGCCATTGGGATAAAGTTATCCAGCATGGTACCCACGCCTTGAATATAACCATTGAAAATAAAATCTGTTGGACCAAATAGAAGGATGTAAACCATCAATGCCAGTGCGAGAATCACGTTGTAGCGACTCAGCATTTGCATACCACGGTTCAAACCACTCAGCGCAGACACTGTGTACAACACAATCGCAAATAAAATGATGATTAACTGTGTGGTAAAGCCGTCTGGGATATCAAACAGGGCGTTTAACGCGTAGCTAACCTGCAAACCTAAGAAGCCAATCGGTCCAATGGTTCCTGCCGCTACGGCAATGATGCAACATGCGTCAATCAACGCACCTATCTGGCCTTTTAGCGCTCGTTCGCCCAGTACAGGATAAAGCAAGATGCGAGGTTTTAACGGTAGTCCTTTATCGTAGTGTAAATGCATGACCACGATAGACGTCAAACTACCAACGATAGCCCACGCTAGAAAACCCCAGTGCATGAAAGATTGCGATAGTGCGTTCACTGCACCCTGCTGTGGATTATCTTGTGCGCCATACAAAGGTGGAGGGCTCACATAATGCGCGATAGGCTCTGCCGCCGCCCAAAACACGCCACCACCAGCTAAAAGTGTACAGAAGATGATTGCCATCCAACGAAAACCATCCATTTCAGGTTTGGTCGTGCCACCTAAAATCACCTTGCCTGTTCGCCCTGCAGCCAAACCAAGACCAATAAGAAAAGTGAGAAGAAGCAGTAGTTGCCAATATGGGCCGAAGACTTTTACTGACCACGCAAATCCTGTGTTTACCAATGTGGATAGCAGTTCACCATCATAAAGCGCGATGGCAACGAACAGGGCGATAAAGCCGCCACTGTACCAAAGTGCTGGATTGCTTAGACCCAGTTTGTCCGGTGAATTTTCAGTTGCTGAAATGTCATTGTGTGTTGCTAGTGGCTTCTTTGATGACACGCTCATCGCAGAAGTTTTCATGCTATCGGTTAGATCAGACATACTCTGACTCCAGAGGTTTATTGCAGCTGCCTTAACGGCTACAAAAAGTGACTTTAACACTCGCCTTGTTATTATTTTTTGAGCGAGCTATTCCATGTTTATTTGGGTTACGACCTAGCTCGCCTCCAGCCCTTCTTTAAGGAAGTTAAACCAGTTCTCACCCAGGATTTTTCCTGCCTCGGATTCACTGAATCCATGACGCATTAAGCCGTTGTAAATGTTCTCCATCCCTTTACTGCCACTAAACCAAGGCAACGCATCAGGCCAACCAGCGTTGTTTGCTGAGCCTTCGCCATAATCCATCGCTTTGGACCAACGACCGTTGCGCATCCACTCAAGCACTTGCTGTGGTTGGTTTAAACAAAGATCACTGCCGATGCCTAAATGATCCACACCGAACAGGTCAGCAGTTTTCGCGACCATTTGGCAAAAATCTTCTAGCGTGCATTGGCTTCCGTTTGGAAGATGGAATGGATAAAGACTAAAGCCAATCAAGCCGCCACGTTCGGTGAGCGCTCTAATGACGTTGTTCGATTTGTTGCGCAGAGCATCATGAGCAAACGTTGGGTTTGCGTGACTAATACAAATTGGACGTGAAGAAAGGTCAATCGCTTCCAACGTTGAGCGCTCAGCACTATGGGACATATCGATGATCATCCCGACACGGTTCATCTCTTCGATGGCTTGTTTACCAAAGCGCGTGACACCAGAGTCGTTCTGCTCATAGCACCCTGTCGCCAGCAAGCTTTGGTTGTTATAGGTCAGCTGCATAATCAGCAAACCTTGACGGCGCATGACTTCTATTAAGCCGATTTCATCGTCAATTGGAGAGCAATTCTGCGCACCAAAAAAGACCCCGACCTTACCCTCAGCCTTTGCTTTCTCGACGTCAGCCATCGAGTAAATAGGCATAATCAGGTCTGCATTTTGTTCGAATCTCAGGTTCCATTCGGCAAAGCGAGTTAAGGTCTCGCGTGCATTTTCGTGATAAACAATCGTTGCATGCACAGCCGTAATACCGCTCGCCTTCAGCGTTTGGAAGTATTCTCGGTCCCAATTGCAGTACTGCAATCCATCAATCACAATCCGTTGTTGATACATAACCACTCCTTAAACGTTAATGAGCCTTTAAGGTTGGGCAGCGGAATCCTCGGCTGCCCTATTTCACTTAGTAAGGACGTTGATAAGCGGTTTTCACCACGGTGTAGAATTCTTTTGCGTATTGACCTTGCTCGCGTGGACCAAAGCTCGACTCTTTGCGGCCACCAAACGGCACGTGATAATCCGTTCCTGCGGTTGGTAGGTTGACCATGACACAACCAGTTTGAGCTTGTTGTTTGAAGATGGCGCTATTACGAAGGCTTTGCGTGATGATGCCGCCCGTCAAGCCAAAGCGAGTATCGTTCGCAACAGCAATCGCTTCATCCAAGTCTGAAACTCGAATCACGCTTGCCATTGGCGCAAACACTTCTTCTTGGTTCACTTCCCAACTGTTTTGCGTATTGAGGAAAAGGGTTGGTGACATGTAGAAACCGTCGTGCTTCAAGTTCAAGCGCTCGCCACCGAACGCTAACTCTGCGCCACTTTGGCGTGCTTTCTCAATCCATTCGAAGTTCGCATTCAATTGGTTTCCATCCACCACTGGCCCCATGAAGATGCCTTCTTCTAAGGCGTGACCGACTTTAAGCTCGCTCATACGTTTGATCAGTGCTTCCACGTAGGCATCGTGAATGCCATCCATGACGACAAGACGAGATGACGCAGTACACTTCTGACCTGCTCCAGAGAAAGAGCCTGCAATGGTCGCTTCAACTGCGATTTGAATGTCTGCATCATCAGCAACCACAAGTGCGTTCTTACTACCCATCTCTAACTGGCAGCGAACAAAATTCGGTGCTGTTGCTGCCGCTACTTTACGTCCGGTATCAACAGAGCCAGTAAAGCTCACACCATTTACGTCTTTCGAGTTGATAAGCGTGTTACCCACTTGCGAGCCACTGCCCAACACAAGGTTGAAGGTGCCTGCTGGTAAACCTTGACGATGAATAATCTCAGTCAGTGCAACCGCACTAGCAGGCGTTAGGTTAGCGGGCTTCCACACGACGCTATTACCAAAAGCAAGTGCTGGCGCGATTTTCCATGCAGCCGTTGCAGTTGGGAAATTCCAAGGAGAGATAATGGCGATAACGCCGACGGCTTCACGAGTCACCTCAACGGAAACGCCTGGACGGACAGAAGCTGCGTTATCGCCAATTTGACGCAGCACTTCCGCTGCGAAATATTGGAAGAATTGACCGGCGCGGTAGATTTCACCGCGACCTTCAGCAAAAGGCTTACCTTCTTCACGTGAAAGTAGCGTGCCAAGCTCATCACAACGAGCAATCAGCTCATCGCCAATCGCCTGCAATACCGCTTGTTTACGCTCAATTGGCGTTTTTTCCCACTCTGGCTGTGCGACTTTGGCTGCTTGAATGGCTTGCTCTACTTGGCCTTCACTCGCCTGAGCAAAATCGCCTAAGTTCTCACTGATGTCTGAAGGGTTAATGTTCGCAATCGTACTAATGCCAGATTGCCATTCGCCTGCAATGTAGAGAGATTTCTCTGCTTGAACATTATTGATAAAAGTCATTGCTCTGTCCTTATTCTTCCTGACGTCTGGTGATCGCCACCAGCTCACTAATCTCACTGACAAAGCCCGGTGATGAGGCTTTGATTATTATTCTTTACTCTGGCTGACTCGCTGATGCGTACACCACAAACTCCACCAGCATCTCTTCACGCGCCAGCCCTGCCACAACCATAGCGGCGCGATTAGGGTAAGGCGCTTCAAAATACTCAGCGTAGACTTGGTTAACCGTTTTTAAGTACTCACGATCCGTCACATAAATCAGCACTTGCAGAACAGAATCTAAAGACTCCCCTGCACACTCCAACGTGTGAACGAGATTATTAAAAGTTTGACGAGTTTGGGCTTCGATACCGCCTTCCACGACAGCACCTGTATCATCAATCGGGATTTGCGCGGTGTATAACGTGCCATTGTTAACAATTGCCCATTCCAGCGGCGCTTTAGAGGCAAACAATGCGGTTTTGACTGGGTATTTTTTCGTAGAAGTATTCACGTGCCTTTCAACCTTTGTAACAACCTTGTTTCAATATGGTTAAATACTGCACATTGACAGGCGATAAATCGAACGGTAAATTTTTTACATTTGATAAGAAAAATCTATCACCTTATTAAAACTAAGGTAAATAAAGGGATTGCAGAGGTTTCGCCATGAGTATCAAGCTTCAACAATTAAAGCATTTTGTGATGGTGGTCGAGGAAGGTGGTTTTAGAGCGGCGTCACATCGAGCGAACCGTTCTCAGGCTGCGCTGTCAACGTCAATCAAAGAACTGGAAAAAATACTCGGTCAAACCCTATTTGAGCCGGGCAACAAATCCAAACTCACTCCATTCGGTGAGATCTGCTTGCCTAAGATCATTCAGTTTCTCAACATCTATAACGCCCTTGATAACGATCTAAAAGCCGCCGCTGCAGGACAACAAGGTCGAGTACGCATCGCCAGTGTCCCTTCTGTTGCAGCCAAGCTGATTCCTAGTGTGCTCGGCGCATTCTGCGAACAACACCCAAACGTAGAAGTCAGTTTGATTGATGATAACGCCGCTGGGGTTGAAGCGCGTTTGTTATCAGGTGAAGTCGATTTAGCGTTAGGTAACCCATCACATTTAGACGAAGGCGGTATCGAGTTTACCCCGCTAATCTCTGACCCCATTGGCGTGGTGTGTTTGAAGGACAACCCTATCGCTCAGCATCCAGAAGGGATTGAGTGGCAAACGCTGTTAGAACAACCTTTTATTCGAAACGGAACTTGCACCTTACTCGATCCCACGCCTGCACGCGCGCTAAGTGAACAAGCTTTGTATTCCGTGGAGAACATTACGTCTTTGTTCTCCGTTCTTGAACTTGGTATTGGTGTCACCACCTTGCCAAAATTAGCGTTTCCGACCAACGAAACTCGGCTGGTTTGGATTCCACTGATCGATCCGCCTTTGGAGAGGCAAGTTGGCATCTTTACTCTGACGGATAGAACCATCTCCCCTCAGGCAAAAGCGTTTCATGATTTGTGCATTCACTACTTGAACTACCAAGAAGAAGTCGAAACTGCGTAGGCATAACTCACAACTAAAAAAGCCCCTGACACGTTAAGCATCAGGGGCTTTTTAAATTTTATACGTCAGAACACGTTACTTTCTGCGCTTGTAAACCACGCAGAAGTTGCCGCGCTTGGTGCGACACTTAGAGCAACGTTCGCAGTCCACTTCGGCGCGGTTACCGTCTTTCCAGCGCTTGATCAATTGTGGCTCTGCCAATAACGGACGAGAAAGCGCGAAGAATTGGATCTTGGTGTTTTCAGCCAAATCTTCGATCGCACAGAAGTCGTTTAAGCCACCTACGGTAATCACAGGTACGTTCACATCTTGACTGATCACTTGCCCGTACTCGTGGAAGTAGCCCTCTTCTTGTAGCGTGTAACCGTCGAACGATTCACCTACCATGGTGCTTGCGTTGCCATGAATGTTACCCGATACAATGATCGCATCCACGCCCACTTCCTCTAGCTTCTTACAAACAATGCGCGTTTCATCGAACGTCAAACCACCATCGAAGAACTCCGTTGCTGTCAGTTTCACCAGAATTGGGAAGTCATCACCAACTAGCTTGCGTGTTTCGGCATAGATCTCCATAAGGAAACGCATGCGGTTCTCAAGGCTGCCGCCGTATTGGTCTTCGCGACGATTGTAATATGGGCTCAAGAACTGGTTGATTAGGTACGTGTGCGCCGCGTGGATTTCTACACCATCAAAGCCAGAATCTTGTGCACGCTTACTCGCTAGCGCAAATGCTTTAACGATGTAGTCGATCTCATCTTGAGTCATCGCTTTGCCTTCCGTTTTGGTGCCACGTTCTGGCACTTCACTTGGAGCAAAAATCACACGCTCGCCAACATTGAATGTTGTTTTTGTGCCGCCGTAAGCAATCTGCATGACGATCTTAGAGTCATGCTCATGGACAAGGTCAGTCAGTTTTTTGTATTCATCGATGAAAGAGTCGTTGTAGATCCCCATCATGCCTGCGTTCGGCTTCTCTTCTTCTACGATGTTTGCGTAACCAGTAACAATCAGACCCACTTCACCTTTGGCAAGTTCTTCATAAATGTCGTACAACTTCTCAGTCATGTGACCGTCTTCTGTCGCCATATTTTCCCACGTTGCACTACGTACAAAGCGGTTCTTTAGTGTCATGTTGCCAATGCGGGCTTCTGAAAACAAAATGCTCAAGTCCAGTCCTCTTAAAATCTGTCTTTTTAGATGCATCACTACCGGGCAGGAACGAAAAAGGAACAGCGATACACAAAGCATGGCTGTTCCTTCTCTGAATTTCTGTTCAGTGCGATGAGCGACGCGAACCTTACCGCCGAAACTGCGGCAAAACTTTAATCTGGATTAAGGTTTGGTGAGATAGATCACCGATTCCGCATTCATTGGTTTTGTTCTCACCACTACTACTGATGGCATCAATCGTTAACTCAGATTTACTTTCCTTTAATGAATAAACGGCAATGGAATCAACTCTAAACCAAGCACGCCACTGATGCCCATTACAACCAATAACGACATCTTAAACACCACTTTAGTTATGAATTCACATACTATTGACATGGCATTTCCAGCACAAACAACTAATCATGCAATCCAATTTACCAGATTAATACTAGGCACTTTTTTGAAGCGTTATTTGGTTCAATTGTTAATCGAATGAAGTCACTAAAACGAAACGAGCGCTACTTAACTAGCGCTCGCTATAAGGGGAAAAGTGATCTAGCCCTACATTCTTATTCCGCCATCCACTTCGAGCACCCGCCCAGTGAAATAGTCGTTTTCGAGAATGTATTTTACGGCATGAGCAATCTCGCTCGTCTCCCCCATCCTTCCGACAGGTATCATCTTTTGCAGTCGGTCTATGGCTTCTGGCTTCATTTGGTCTGCCATCGCCGTTTTGATGACTCCGGGTGCAATAGCAGCAGCGCGAATGCCGTATCTGGCGAGTTCTCTTGCCCATGTTGTTGCCATGGTTGCGACGGCTGCTTTAGAGGCAGAGTAATTGGTTTGCCCAATATTGCCCGCTCTCGCCACGCTGGAGATGTTGATGATGGCGCCTTTCGAGCCACTCTCGATCATTTTGACTGCCGCTTCTCGACCACACAAGAAGGTGCCTGTGACGTTGACGTTCATCACTAGGTTGAACTGCTCAAGCGACATCTTGGTGATCTCGCCGTCTTTGGCTTTGACTAACAATCCATCTCGCAAAACGCCAGCGTTATTAACTAAGCCATTTAGCTGCCCAAAGTCTTGAAGAATCTCATTAAAGGTATCCTCCACTTCAGATTCATTGGTCACATCAAGTCGATAGATCAATGCTTTGGCACTGAGCATCCGGCACTGTTCTTGGGTATTCAGCAGTCCCGTTTCGTTAACATCTAACAATGCTAAATCCGCGCCCGCTTGAGCAAGGCTGACCGCCATCATCTGTCCTAGTCCTTGCCCCGCACCTGTGATTGCAATGACACTGTTTTTTAAATCCATATCTGTACTCCATTACTGGATAACTTCCATGCTCAAACGCCTGATAGGAAATATCTCCGTTAGCCCTTCTGGTTCTTATAGAATTCAAACAAGCTAGAGAAATCGAGTTCTGCATGACCTGCTGCGTTATGGAATGCATAAAGATTACGAGCCAAAGAGCCCATCGGAACAGAAGAGTTGGTTTGCAGCGCCGCATCCAAGCCTAAGCCGAGATCTTTTAGCATCAACTTGCTCATAAAGCCTGGGTTGTATTGATTGCTCGCTGGTGCAGAGTCCATCACACCGGGGCATGGGTTATAGAGTTCCAACGCCCAGTTTCGACCAGAGCTTTGCAGCATGATATTGGATAAGACTTTCGGGTCGAGACCATGGTCAATACCGAGATTGAGCGCCTCGCAGGTTCCCGACATCAAGATACCCAACATCAGGTTATTACAGATTTTTGCCATCTGACCGTCGCCCGCTTTACCAGCGTGGAACACGTTCTTGCCCATGTATTGCAAGATCGCATTGGCTTTGGAGAACGCCTCATCCGAGCCACCAACAATAAAGGTCAGCGCTGCTGCTTTTGCACCTGCTACACCACCGGAGACGGGAGAATCGACAAACAACAGTCGTTTGTTCTGAGCTTCGTTCGCCACCAAGCGTGCGGAATCTGGATCGATGGTCGAACAGTCAATCAGCAATGCGTTGTCCTGCACAATGTTGAGAAGACCGACACCACCGTGTAAATCCCCCAAATACACCGCGCGCACGTGTGCACCTGCTGGTAGCATGGTGATGATTGTTCCTGCGCCATCTACGGCTTCTTCTAGCGTACTGGCGACCACTGCGCCAAACGGTTCGAGTTGCCTCGCCGCATTCACATCCACATCGAACACTTGCACGTGAAACCCTGACGCCAATAGGTTTTGTGCCATTGGACTACCCATGTTGCCCAAGCCAATAAATGCAATGGTACTCATGTTGTTTCTCCTTATTTTCCTAGCTGTGCAAGTGGATGTTCCTCTTCTGACCAAAGAGAAGTGAACAAGGTGTCGATGACGCTCTCATCGACTTCACTGACGCTGTTAAACATCCATTTTGGATTGCCATCTTTATCAACTAATCGAGAGCGCACGCCCTCTTCAAACTCACCGAGTAATGCGCTGCGAACTGACAAGGTAAGCTCTAGACGGAAACAATCCGCCAACGACAAACGGTGGTACTCTTTGACTTGTCTAAAACAGATATGTGCGGTGATTGGACTGCCCGCAACAAACGATTTTTGTGCGTTCTCAAGCCATTGAGTCTCGCCTTCCATTGCTTGAATACGTTGGGCAATCTGATTTAAGTCATAGCCTTTGCAGGCTTCTTTAATTTGGTCGAGATAAGGGCAAATCTGAGTTGTCGGCTTGCTGTCGATGACTTGATCTTCCATCAATTGAAGTAACGCACTGACGAGTGATTTGGCATCGGCAGAGCTCCAATCGACTTGTTTTAGTTCTTCTAACAGTGCGGGATATTGCTCTTCCAGCAGCAACCATTCCGCCAATCCTATAGTGACAGCGTCACTTGAATTCACCATTGCACCAGTTAGACCAAGGAACAAACCTACCTCTGGGTCGATTTGGCTTAAGAACCAAGTGCCACCTACGTCTGGGTAAAGACCGATATTGATCTCTGGCATCGCGAGACGAGATTTAGGGGTGACGACCCTGTGGCTGGTGCCCATAAACAAGCCCATGCCGCCGCCCATCACAATGCCCTCTCCCCAGCCAATGATTGGCTTTTGGTAGGTATGAATCAGGTAATCGCATTCGTATTCGAGCGAGAAGTAGTTAGAACAGAACTCTGCGGTTTCTTCTTTGCTTTTCTCGTGCATGACGTGGTACATGGTTCGTACATCGCCCCCTGCACAAAACGCTTTTTCACCCGCTCCATTGAGGATGACACACACCAAATCAGGGTCATCTTGCCATTCGATAAGTTGGTCGTTGAGCTCTGCCAACATGTCGTAAGTCAGCGCATTCAAAGAAGCCGTATTGTCTAACATCGCGATACCAATTCGGTGCACGCCGTCTAAGCAATCTATTTCGCTAATGGTTACTTTCCCTGTCATGCGACCTCCTATTGATTCTTCCAGTTGGGTTTACGTTTTTCTAAGAAGGCACGAACCCCCTCGGTTTGATCTTCGGTATCGAATAAGTTTAGAAACAGTTCTCGCTCTTTAATCAGACCATGTTTGAGTGGCGCTGAACGCATGTTTTGGATAAGCGCTTTGCACGCGGTTACCGAAGAAGGCGATTGATTGGCAACCGATTCTGCAAGCTCAATGGCTTTATTAAGCGCTCCACCTTTTTCCACCACTTCTTCCGCTAAGCCAAGTTCTCGCGCTTGTGCTGCACCGACTTGTTCGCCGCACAATATGATGCGTTTCGCCCAACCTTCACCGACTAATGCGGTTAGGTTTTGCGTACCACCAGCACAAGGCAATAAGCCCACTTTCGCCTCTGGCAGTGCCAGCACAGCTTGCTCTTCCACCACACGAATATCACATGCCAATGCGACTTCTAATCCGCCTCCCATGGCGTAACCGTTGATGGCAGCGATAGAAACCCCTCGAAATGCAGAGAGCGTTTCAAAGGCTTCGCCAAAGATACGCGCCATCTCTAACGCAACCGCTTTATCGCCATCAGCAAACAACTTGAGGTCTGCACCTGCAGAGAAAAACTTCTCACCATTCCCTGTGAGCACTAGAGCGTAAACGTCTTTATTGTCGTTTAACGCCAGCACTAACTCTTTCAACGCGGTTAAGCTTTGTGACGTCCAAGTATTGGCGGGCGGGTTGTTCATGGTCACCACCGCAACATGATTGCTGATGGTATGTTGAATCGCTTGTTGTTCTGTTAGTGACATATCTCTGAATCCTTTCCTTTCTTGGTGAAAATGACCTGAGCTTTATGAATAAAAGCAGAGCTTGTCGGCGCATTTATAGCAATGCCGACTCCTCTGCGAGCAATCGACGCGCGATGATCAACCGCATGATCTCGTTAGTACCTTCCAAAATTTGGTGTACTCGAACATCACGGAAATAGCGCTCCATTGGGTATTCTTTGATGTAACCGTAGCCACCGTAAAGTTGCAGTGCTTGGTCACAAACTTGAAAACCAACATCGGTTGCAAAGCGTTTTGCCATGGCACAATAAGTCGTGGCGTCTGGGTCACCTCGGTCTAACTTGCTGGCGGCGTAACGTACCAGTTGGCGAGCAGCGACAAGCTCGGTTGCCATGTCTGCCAGTTTGAACTGCAATGCTTGGAATTGAGCTAATGATTTGCCGAACTGTTTACGTTCTTGCATGTACTTTGCCGCTTGATTCAGCGCTTGTTGAGCCGTACCGACAGAACAGGTCGCAATGTTGATGCGTCCACCATCCAAACCTTTCATGGCGAACACAAACCCTTGCCCCTCTTCACCGAGTAAATGTGAGGCAGGAATAGAAACATTGTCGAAAGTCACCGCGCGTGTAGGCTGACTGTTCCAACCCATTTTCGGCTCTTTACGTCCGTAGCTAATCCCTTCTGCATCGGCGGGGACAACAAACGCAGATACGCCTTTCGCACCTGCATCGCCGGTTCTCGCCATCACGACTAAAACCTCAGTATCGCCTGCGCCGGAGATAAAGGTTTTGCCGCCATTGAGAATGTAGTTCTCGCCTTGCTTAGTCGCAGAAGTCGTTAGAGACGCCGCGTCCGAGCCTGCGTTTGGCTCGGTTAAACAATAAGATCCGAGAAATTCACCCGTAATGAGTTTTGGGCAAAACGTGTCTTTCACTTCATCAGTTGCAAAGCTCGCAACCATCCAAGTCACCATGTTGTGAATGGTCATAAACGCGGTGGTCGATGTGCACCCCATGGAGAGTTGCTCGAAAATGATAGACGCATCCAAACGGCTTAATCCCAAACCACCTTGCTCTTCTGGGGTGTAGAGGCTCAAGAAACCGAGTTCTCCTGCCTCTCGAAGAATGTCTTTCGGGAAGATTTGTTTCTCATCCCACTCTGCTGCCATTGGCGCTAAACGCTCTGCCGCAAACTGCTGAGCGGTGTCGGCAAACATACGTTGATCTTCGTTGAGTTCAAAATCCATATGAGCTCCTTACTTCGTTAGCGCAAGTTAATAGTGAGGTTTGGACCGATTGGGATATCGTCATCAAACCAACGAGCCGTCACGGTTTTGGTCTCGGTGTAGAAGCGCACCGCTTGTTTGCCGTAGGCGTGCAAATCACCGTAAAAACTGCCGCGCCACCCCGTAAATGAGAAGAATGGCAAAGGCACGGGAATCGGAACGTTCACACCTACCTGTCCGACTTGAATCTCATGTTGATACTTTCTCGCCGCCGCACCATTCGCAGTGAAGATAGAGGTGCCATTGCCGTATGGGTTGCGATTTACGAGATCTATCGCTTCTTGTAACGTGTCGACCTCAATACACACCAAAACAGGTCCGAAGATTTCTTGGGTGTAAATCGACATTTCGGTGGTGACGCCACTGAATAAGGTTGGACCAACCCAGTTACCCTCTGGGAAGCCTTCGACTTCGCATTGGCTACCATCAAGTTCACACACCGCGCCTTGTTGTTTGCCTTCTTCAATCAAACTAAGTACGCGCTGTTTTGCTTGTGCGCTGATCAAAGGACCATACGCGGCATTTTCGTCATCCCAAGCTCCGGGGTGCACTTTCGCCATTTCTTGTTTTAAATCGGCAATCCACTCTTTCGAACTGCCTACAAACACCGCAACGGATATCGCCATACAACGTTGCCCTGCCGCACCAACCGAAGAGCCAACTAAGTTGTTCACCACTTGGTTTTTGTTCGCATCTGGCATTACTACCATGTGGTTTTTCGCGCCAGCAAAGGCTTGAACACGTTTGAAGTTCTGTGTGCCTGTGATGTAGATGTATTGCGCTACGGGTACAGAACCAACGAAAGAAACGGCTTGGATGTCGGGATGTTTCAGCAACAAGTCGACTTGCTCTTTACGACCGTGCACGATTTGCAGCACACCTTTTGGTGCACCCGCTTCTTCGAACAACTCAGCCAAGCGAATGGACGTTAGCGGCACTTGTTCAGAAGGTTTCAGGACAAAGGTATTCCCGCTCGCAATCGCAATTGGGAACATCCACAAAGGGATCATGGCAGGGAAGTTAAACGGCGTAATGCCGCAGCACACCCCAAGCGGTTGAATCAGCGAGTAGCTGTCGATATCGGTCGCAACGTTCTCGACGGTTTCTCCCATCATGTTGCTGGCGATATTGGCAGCTTGCTCAACCACTTCGATACCACGCCACACATCCCCTTTTGCATCCGCAAAGATCTTGCCCGTCTCGTGAGACAGCAGCGTCGCCAATTCATCATGATGTTCTTTCAGTAGGTGTTGGTAGCGCAGCATTAAACGCGCACGCTCCGAAACAGCGACATCTTTCCAACAGGTAAAGGTGGCTTTTGCACTCTCAATGGCCGCGTGCATCTCTTCATCCGTTGCGCATGGCAAGCGCGCAATCACGTCATTGGTGGCAGGGTTTGTCACTTCTACCCAATCCGTTGCTTGAGATTCACGAAACTCACCATCGATGAATAAGGGAACCGTGCGAGTCATAATCTAGTCCTTTGTTAACGTTTGTCGTAATTGGAATTAAAGCGGTATCTCGATACCAATAGCAGTGGCTTCACCACCACCGATACACAGTGATGCAACACCTCGCATCACCTTTTTATTGTTGTTGTCGCCATCTACACCAAGCGATTGCAGTTGGCGCAGGCTATGAATGAGGGTCACTAAAATACGAGCTCCACTTGCGCCAATTGGATGCCCAAGCGCACACGCACCGCCTTTGATGTTTACTTTGTCTTTATCGATGCCTAACTGGCGTACCGCGATTTGCGTGACAACGGCGAAAGCTTCGTTGATCTCCCAAAGATCGACCTCGTCCACTGACCAATCGAGTTGAGATAACAACTGCTCTATTGCAAAGACGGGCGCGAGGGTAAATTCGGTGGGCTTTCTGGCGTGGGTCGAGTGCCCTTTGATGATTGCTAATGGCGTTAAACCTTGATGCTGTGCTACCTGCGAGTCCATTAATACTAAGGCAGCTGCGCCATCGGAAATCGCACTAGAGTTTGCAGCCGTCACCGAGCCGTTCGTATCGAACGCAGGTTTGAGTTGAGGGATCTTGTCGAGCTTGATGGAGCGTGGATGTTCATCGTAATCCAAAGTTGAAGCGCCATGACGAGTCGTGATTTCTATCGGCGAGATTTCGTCGTCAAACAGACGCTGCTCTTGCGCTTCCAGCGCTCTGGTCGCGGATAGGATTGCCCATTCATCCATTTGTTCACGGGTAAATTCAGAACGGTCAGCCGTTTGTTGCGCATAGACTCCCATCAAGTGCCCTTCATACGCATCTTGAAGACCGTCGAGAAACATATGGTCATAGGTAGATTGGTGACCCATTCGCATGCCATTACGTGCTTCTTTAAGCAGATACGGCGCATTGGTCATGCTTTCCATACCACCAGCGATGGCGCTGCGAATGCTGCCCGCTTTGATAAGATCGTGAGCCAGCATGACGCTTTTCATGCCAGAGCCACACACTTTATTGATGGTGGTACAGCCTGTCGTCAGCGGAAGATCTGCACCTAGCGCTGCTTGTCTGGCTGGTGCTTGTCCGCACCCTGCAGGTAGTACGCAGCCCATATAGACTTCGTCGACTTCGCTAACTCCGCTCGCGTCCATTGCCGCTTTGATAGCAAATGCCCCTAATTGAGGCGCTGAATAACCTTGTAACTGACCTTGAAAGCGCCCGATTGGCGTTCGCTTTGCACTGACAATCCAGATGTCGTTTCCCATGATTTCGTCCCTTCTGACGATAATTCACAGTTCACGAACTCATCTCTCACACCTGCTACCACGGAGCTTTCACACAGAATGTGGTATCACTCCAGCCTCTCATAAAACGATGAATTTTCGCACTGTGCTTTCTTGACGTTTACGTAAGCATAGCACTAACATTTACGTTAACGTAAAGAAACACATTAATAACAACACAATTTTACTCTCATGCTTTTAGCTAGCCCGTTTAGTTCAAGGCTTGAAGGGATTTTAAGAAGCCAAAACTATTCATTAGAGGGAAAAACCGAGTGGATAAATTCAAGATAAGTGACCTCGCCAAAGAGTTCGACATCACGACCCGAAGCATTCGTTTCTATGAGGATGTCGGGCTGATAGAGCCGGAACGAAAAGGCAACATTCGCGTGTATCAACGCAGAGATAAGATCCGTCTCAAGCTGATTTTACGTGGTAAGCGATTGGGCTTTTCGCTTGCGGAAATTCGAGAGTTGTTCGAGCTTTACGATACCCAACAAAGCGATGGACAGCTGCTTAAAATGCTAACCATTATTGATGAAAAACAAGCGCACTTACAGCAACAACTGGATGATATTAGCGTTGTAATGAACGAGCTAGAAACCGCCAAAGAGCGATGCAAGCAAGCGCTAAGCGACAATAAAACTAACAGCCAATAACTAAAAACTTGTAACGACGAAAACAAACAAGAATAACCATAATTTCCAAGCCCAAGCAGTGTAACTCGAACCTTATCCGTACTAATAAACGCAGTACTTTCAACAGGGAAATGTTATGAAAAGCAGCTACACCCCACTCAACTTTGGGCTTGGTGAAACCATCGATATGCTCCGAGACCACGTCAATGCGTTCGCCACCGAGCATATCGCCCCCATCGCCTCAGACATCGACCGCGATAACCAATTCCCCAATCATTTGTGGTCCAAGTTTGGTGAAATGGGTTTGCTCGGCGTAACCGTCGACGAAGAGTTTGGCGGTGCAGGCATGGGTTATCTTGCTCACGTTGTCGCGATGGAAGAGATCAGCCGAGCTTCGGCGTCTGTCGCGCTCAGTTACGGCGCGCATTCCAACCTTTGTGTTAACCAAATCTTTCGCAATGGCTCTCCTGCTCAACGAGAAAAGTACCTACCTAAACTCATTGATGGTTCTCACGTCGGTGCACTAGCCATGAGTGAGCCGAACTCAGGTTCTGATGTGGTTAGTATGCAGCTACGAGCCGAAGATAAAGGCGACCACTTTTTAATGAACGGCAACAAAATGTGGATCACCAATGGGCCCGACGCCGATACCTTAGTGGTTTACGCGAAAACCGATCCCAATGGCGGCTCTCGCGGCATCACCGCTTTCATTATTGAGCGAGAGTTTGAAGGCTTTAACCATGCACAGAAGCTCGACAAACTTGGTATGCGCGGCTCCAACACCTGCGAATTGGTGTTCCAAGATTGTGTCGTGCCAAAAGAAAATGTTTTAGGAGAGTTAAACCGTGGTGTCGAAGTGTTGATGAGTGGCTTGGATTACGAACGCGTGGTATTAGCAGCTGGACCGCTTGGCATCATGCAAGCCTGTATGGACGAAGTGGTTCCGTATGTTCATGACCGCAAGCAGTTCGGCAAATCCATCGGTGAATTCCAACTCGTGCAAGGAAAGCTCGCTGACATGTATTCACGCATGAACGCCGCCAAAGCTTATGTTTATGCTGTCGCAGCCGCCTGTGACCGAGGAGAATGTACACGTAAAGATGCCGCTGGCGTTATCCTTTACAGCGCCGAACTTGCCACACAAATGTCCCTCGATGCTATTCAGCTATTGGGCGGTAATGGCTACATCAACGAGTACGCGACTGGGCGTTTACTCCGTGACGCCAAATTGTATGAGATTGGTGCTGGCACTTCTGAAATCCGCCGCATGCTGATTGGACGAGAGTTGTTCGAAGAGTCTCGCTAACCCACCGACAAGGAAGTCACTATGGCAATCATTAAAAGTAAAACCAAGCCAACCGACGAGCTGTTTTTGTCGAATAAAGCGGTCATGACCGAGTTGGTAAACAACCTTAATGCCAATATTAAAGCCATCAAGCAAGGTGGCGGACAAAAAGCCATCGACCGCCAGCGCCTGAAAGGGAAACTGCCCGTTCGTGAGCGTGTCATGCTCCTTTTAGATGAAGGCAGCGAGTTTCTTGAAGTCGGACAATTCGCCGCGTGGAACGTCTACGAAGAATCAATTCCATGCGCAGGTGTCGTCGCGGGCATTGGCACCATTGAAGGCATTCAATGCATGGTGATCGCCAATGATCCTTCCGTCAAAGGCGGCACCTACTATCCACTCACGGTTAAAAAGCATCTGCGTGCGCAAGAGATCGCTCAACGTTGCCAATTACCTTGCGTCTATTTGGTGGATTCTGGTGGCGCAAATCTCCCTCATCAAGCGGAAGTCTTTCCTGATAAGGAGCACTTCGGACGTATTTTCTTCAATCAAGCCAGAATGTCTGCACAAGGTATCCCTCAAGTCGCAGTGGTTATGGGGCTTTGTACCGCTGGTGGCGCTTATGTACCTGCGATGGCGGACGTTTCCATTATGGTCAAAGAACAAGGCACCATCTTCTTAGCAGGTCCCCCGCTGGTAAAAGCCGCAACCGGAGAGATCGTCACCGATGAAGAATTAGGCGGTGCCGATGTGCATTGTCGCAAGTCTGGCGTTGCCGATTACTACGCGGAAAACGACCAACATGCATTGCAGCTTGCGCGCGAAGCTGTCTCCAATACCAATCAATCACTCCCTGTCCAAAGCGACAGAGCCGTCTTGCCACCACGTTATGACGCAGAAGAGATGTATGGCATCGTCAATGCGAATCTGCGCTTGTCTTTTGATGTTCGAGAGATCATCGCTCGTGTGGTCGATGACTCAGATTTTGATGAATTCAAAGCACTTTATGGCAAGACCTTAGTATGTGGCTTTGCGCGAATCCACGGCAATCTGATTGGCATTGTGGCAAACAACGGCATCTTGTTTTCTGAGTCCTCACAGAAAGGCGCGCACTTTATTGAACTGTGTGCCAAACGCAAAATTCCCCTACTGTTCTTGCAAAACATCACTGGGTTTATGGTGGGCAAAAAGCTTGAGGCGGAAGGCATTGCCAAGCACGGCGCGAAACTGGTGATGGCGGTTGCGTGTGCGGATGTGCCTAAGTTCACCGTGATTATTGGCGGCTCTTACGGTGCAGGCAACTACGGCATGTGCGGTCGTGCTTATGACCCAACCATGATGTGGATGTGGCCAAACGCACGAATCTCAGTAATGGGTGGAGAACAAGCCGCAGGCGTGCTCACTCAAGTGCGACGAGAAGTGAAAAAACGCCAAGGTGAAGAATGGCCAGAGCCCGAAGAAAGTGCATTCCGAGAATCTATCGTAGACTTGTATGAGTCTCAGGGGCATCCCTACTACGCCAGTGCGCGTTTATGGGATGATGGCATTATCGACCCGAAAGAGACGCGTCAAGTATTGGCTCAAGCCTTAAAAGCCGCGCTCAATGCGCCAATTCCTGACAGCAACTTTGGCATATTCAGAATGTAGCAATGTAGAGAAGAAAGGACGTCACATGCAGGATCATCAACCGAGTATTATCCCCAATACCCAACGACAAGATGAAGTACTTTGGAACGTCGATGAATTCGGCGTCGCAACGCTTACACTCAATCGCACAGAGAAGCACAATGCGTTTGATGCTTGCATGATTGATCTGCTGATCCACAGACTGGATTACCTCGCCTTGCGTACTGATGTTCGCTGCTTAGTGCTTCGAGGAAACGGCAAACATTTCTCCTCTGGGGCTGATTTGAATTGGATGAAATCCATGGCAAGTAGCACCAGAAAGCAAAACCTAGAAGACGCGCAGAACCTTGCACGTCTGATGCATACATTGGACGCTTTCCCTCAGCCTACTATTGCGGTTGTGCAAGGTTCCGCTTTTGGTGGTGCATTGGGCTTGATCTGTTGTTGTGATATCGCAATCGCAGCGGAGAATGCGAAGTTCTGCTTGAGTGAAGTCAAACTGGGGCTGGTTCCCGCAACCATCTCTCCTTATGTCATGCGAGCGATGGGCAACCGTCAAGCTCGTCGTTACATACTCAGCGCCGAAGTAATTAACGCTGACAAAGCAGAAAAGTTTGGCATTGTGCATGAGGTTCATAAGCTGGATAAAATCGAAGCCGTGGTAGAAAGCTTGATTGATTCGTTGCTGATCAATAGCCCAGATGCGATGCGAAAAGCCAAAGCCTTGTGTCATCAATGCCACCAAAATCCGATTGATGGTCAGCTTATCCAGTACACGAGCCAACTTATCGCCGACATTCGCGTATCGCCGCAAGGACAAGATGGCTTGCAAGCCTTTCTGGAGAAACGAGAACCGGGTTGGATAAACAAGCCAACTAAGGGCAAAAAATGAATTTGCCAAACAAGGTAAATATTGTCGAAGTAGGTGCGAGAGACGGTCTGCAAAACGAATCACCGGTGTCCACGCAAGCCAAGATCCGCTTAATCGACCTGCTCTCGGATACAGGGCTCACCCATATTGAGGCAGGCTCTTTTGTGTCGCCTAAATGGGTACCTCAAATGGCGGATTCGCTTGATGTGATGAAGAAAATCACCCGCCGCCACAACGTCATCTACTCAGCACTAACGCCTAATGTGCAAGGCTTTGAGAAAGCATTGGAAGCCGGCGCTACCCAAGTCGCCATCTTCACCTCCTCATCGGAGGGCTTTTGCCAACACAATATCAATTGCTCGATTGCGGATAGTCTTACCCGCTTTGAACCAGTAATGGAATTGGCAGCAAAGCATAACATTCCCGTTCGGGGTTACTTATCTTGCGTGGCAGATTGCCCGTACGATGGACCAACCAAGCCCGAGCAAGTCGCAAGAGTCGCCAACCTACTGATGGAATTAGGCTGCTATGAGGTTTCACTTGGAGACACCATAGGTACAGGCACGCCGATACGCATCGCTAAAATGTTAGAAGCCGTGCAAGTAAAAGTCCCAACCCACAAGCTTGCGGTGCATTTTCACGACACATGGGGACAAGCATTGGCGAATATCTACCAAGCCTTAACGATGGGCATCAATACCATCGATAGTAGTGTGGCTGGGCTTGGTGGCTGCCCTTATGCTCATGGCGCGTCAGGTAATGTTGCCACCGAAGATGTGCTCTACCTTTGCCAAGGCTTAGGAATCGAGACCGGAGTAGATTTGGAGTTGCTGGCAAAAGCCGGATGGATGATCAGCGAAGAGTTAAACCGCCAGCCGACCTCAAAAGTCTCACTGGCGTTAAAGCAGCACTAGATCTCGTAATTCGCTTTGATACCGATATCAAAATGCAGCGGCATACGCCACTTAGCAAAAGACAGAAAGCCCATGACTAATCCAGCCAACAACATAGTAATGGCAGCAAGGATTGGAAGGTTAAACCATAATGCAAACGTTGCTACAGCGAGAAACGCGGGCACCATCTTCAAGCCTGGCACTTTAAAGCAAAAAGACTCTTTAAGCGCAATGCCCGAAAAGGTCACAAAGATAAAGCCAAGCCCTAACCAAGTGCGCTGAAACTCCAAGTCACTCACCATCAATACCAAACCAATCCAAGACGCCCAACTGATCACGGCACGTACGTGTTTGCTGTAAACGTGAACGTTCGCGGCAGATAACGCACCAGCCACACAAAGCGCAATGACTGAGGTTTGGTAAACCAATGGTGAACTAGAAATTGCACCAGAGACAAGAACCGAAAAAACAAGCAGCGCCATAGCAAACAAAGTAATACCAAAGCGATACAAGCACACGCTGATTTTATCGAGTGAATCCAGCGTCTCTTGATGTTCTGTGTTTGCCATGGAAAGCATCCTGCCTAGAAATGAAAAGGAACAAAAAGCCAACGAGGGTGAAATCGTTGGCTCTATAAACTTAATTACGCCCGTTTGGGAAAGCGAAGTTTACCGCCAGTTCGGTAGATCACCAAAGAGAATAAGATAAGTGCGCAGCCGACAAGTTTATTAGAGGTCAGCACTTCGCCATACCAAATCACACTCAGAATTACAGTCCAGACAGGTTCAAGGATCATAATCAGTGCAGCGTTACCCGCTTGGACAAACTTTTGCCCCATGGTTTGCATCACGTAACGTAGACTGGTTGCCAAAAGCGTGCTCAACGCAAACCAAATCCAGATAGATGTGCTTACCTCTGTTGGCACCGTTTCCACCAACGATGAAATCAGCAAACCAATCAAACCCGTGACGAACAGCTGAATACAGGTTAGCAACAACACAGGCAATTTTTGCGAATACTTGCTGTTTACGTTGAAGTGCAAAGCGAGCATCAAAGCCGCGCCCAAGAACCAAAGCTGACTGCTAGATTGTTGCCAACCACCAGCCAAAGACAAACATCCTAGGCCAAGAATCGCGATCGGCAGTGAAACCCAAAAAATTCTTTGAGGTCTTTGACGAAACATAATCCAAGCGACAATGGGTACGAACAGCATTGACAGGCTCATGATGAATGCGCCCTCACCTAACGTGTCACTGATTGAAATCGCGTAGATCCAACACATCAGTGCGCCACCTAAAAGCACACCTACGCCTGCCGCGGCAAAAATATCTTTCTTATTGGCAGCACGAAGTGGTTTGATACACAGAGGCAACAAACACAGTGACGCGATGGTGAATCGCAGACCGATAAATCCGAATGGTGGGAGACCTTGAATGGTTTCTTTGGAGAAGATCCACCCTAATGCCGCGATCATCGTAGTAGCGACGAGCACGAATGCAGCTTTGCGTTCTGAGTTAAACATAATTACTCACAAAAAAAGACCCTGCGAGGGATTCGTCAGGGGTTTATTTATCATTGATTTTAATGCGTGATAGCTAGTTATATTTGCATCGCAAATGCTGACAGGATGTGTAATTAGATTGGAGGAAGTTAACGTTTGCGAAACGCTCACAGTATACATTGTGACATGCTTCTCATCGAGTAAATTGCTGTGAAATCCCTTCATTATTTTTGTGGTTTATGTGGTTAACGAAAACGCTCACAATCAGGTTTTAGCTCAAATAATATACGGAATAATCTCATCATCTGTTGGTGTTCAAAATGCTAAAATCGGAACACAGTAGAACAGACGACAGGAGGTGCTTTATGAGACACTCAACCGTACTCTTTTTCATTCTGATCGCCCTGCTTATTCTGGCGCCAATGGTGCTTGGTTCGTTGTTTAATCTTGTCTCTTCATTACGCATCGGCAGCATCGAGGCTGACCCAATTTCCATCACTCATATCTACGACATGATGATGTACCGTGGACGTTAGTTTGTTTTTATAACTCTCTCTTTCACAACCGCTCTTGCCTCAAATCATGAGCGGTTTTCAATTTCACGCCTTCTTTCCAAAACCGCCGCTTAACGCTTCTAATTCAATAAAACTCACCACTTTTCACATGTGTATCGCTAAGCGATTCTTTTCACTTTAGTTTTATTGAGATTGATTTTGTCCAATCCACAAGCCTCACACGTATTAGTAATTAAATTCACAACTAAATCGGCTCGTACGTAGCGATATTGCCAGTACCTGCTTACTCTTTAACCTACAACTATAAAAAATACGCCAGTG
Source organism: Vibrio sp. B1ASS3 (assembly GCF_905175355.1). Classification (NCBI taxonomy): domain Bacteria; kingdom Pseudomonadati; phylum Pseudomonadota; class Gammaproteobacteria; order Vibrionales; family Vibrionaceae; genus Vibrio; species Vibrio sp. B1ASS3. The sequence goes on along the minus strand of NZ_HG992743.1, from coordinate 798,068 downwards.
CATTCACGCCACCAATAACAGTGAAAATCTGGAATATCAGCGCCCAAGTTAGTGAAACACGCATTCAAATTACTAGGGAATCAGTGATGAGATTAAAGAACACCCAAAACATGAGCGCAGCTTTGAGGACGGCTCTCGTCGCCGCTGTGTGCTTCTCTCCCCTCACCTTTGCTGCAGAAGGTGATGAGCAATTCGAAGTCGGCAAAGAAAAAGCGAAAGTTTGTATGACTTGTCATGGTGTCGATGGCATATCGACCATTGATGCGTACCCAAACTTACGCGGCCAGAACAAAACCTATCTGATTTCTTCCCTAAAGGACTACAAAGCAAGGGAGCGAACCAGTGGTCTCGCAGTGCTAATGCAACAGCAGGCCGACGCGCTTTCTGATCAAGACATTGAAGACATTGCCCACTATTACTCTCAGCTAGGCAAAGAAGCTCAACCTTAAACGAGGAGCGTTCTTATGGAACAAGCAGCAACTCAATACAACACCAAAGTTGTGAAGTATTTTGTGTTGGCATCGTTAGTTTGGGCTATCGTCGGGATGATCATTGGTGTGATCCTCGCGGCACAGTTGTATTGGCCAGTACTCAACTTCGATTCTCAATACTTCCAATTCGGTCGACTCAGACCGCTACACACTTCCGGCGTGATATATGGCTTTGTCGTCAACATTTTGATGGGTACCTCTCTCTACATCGCTCAACGCACCGGACGCTGTAATCTCTTTAACCAAAGCTTATCTTGGATGGTTTTCTGGGGTTGGCAACTGGTACTCTTTTTGGCGTTAATCAGTCTGCCCGCAGGCTACACAACATCAAAAGAGTACGCTGAGTTAGAGTGGCCGATCGACCTTCTTATCGTCTTAGTCTGGGTGCTCTACGCAGTGTTGTTCTTTGGCACGATTGCCAAGCGGAAAGTTGATCATATCTTCGTTGCCAACTGGTTCTTCGCCGCCTTTATCATTGTGATAGCGATGATCTTCATCGTGAACAATCTGGCTATGCCCGTCTCTCTGATGAAGTCCTATTCTGTGTTTGCCGGAGCGCAAGACGCCATTGTGCAATGGTGGTGGGGTCACAATGCAGTGGGCTTCTTACTGACTGCAGGTGTGATAGGTATGAACTATTACTTCATACCAAAGCCGCAGACCGCCCTATTTACTCTTACCGCTTGTCTGTTATCCACTTTTGGGGCTTGGTTGGTTTTTACACTTGGGCAGGTACCCACCATTTGGTTTATTCATCGGTACCTATTTGGGTGCAAAACATCGGCATCATCATGTCACTCATTCTTTGGCTACCATCTTGGGCTGGCGCTTTCAACAGTGCGATGACGCTGCTTCAAAACAAAGAGAAGCTCAAGTCTGATTACATTTGCCTGTTCTTCTTCTCGGCCATTCTTTACTACTGCTTGGCTACATTTGAAGGGCCTCTACTGGCGATTCGTTGGTTCAATATGCTCGCGCACAACACTGAATGGGTCATCGGCCACGTTCATTCTGGGGCATTAGGTTGGGTAGGCATGTCCGGTATAGCGGTGTTCTACTACTTCATCCCTCGTCTATGGAACAAAACCGAGTTGTGGTCGAAGCGTTTGATCAAGTGGCATTTCTGGCTAGCGCATGCTGGTGTTGCGATTTACGCCATCGCGCTATGGGTTGCTGGCATTGGCGAAGGCTACATGTGGCTAACTCAGAACGAGAATGGCGAACTGGTTTACAGCTTTATTGAAGCCATGAACTTCAAAGCGCCATGGTTGTTCCTGCGGTTCTTTGGGGGTGCACTCTTTGTACTTGGCTTATTCCTGATGGCATTCAACTTGTACAAAACCGTGCGTTCTCCATCGATGTTAGTGGCAAAGGAGGCATAAGATGAGCAAAGACTTTACTCACTCAGTGGTCATCTTGATCATCACTACGGTGGTTGTGGCCTCCTTCTCACTCGCGGTTTGGGTTGTGCCGAATATTCTTCGCACTGACGATATCGCCAAAGGCAGTTTAGCCAAGCCTTTAACCGCCATTGAGCTTGCTGGTCGCGATATCTACATGAGTGAAGGGTGTCATGTCTGTCACACGCAGATGGTTCGTCCTCTAGAGCCGGAGACCAAACGTAATGGTCGTGCAAACAAAGAATCAGATGATATTTATGAATTCCCTAATCTATGGGGCTCAAAGCGTACAGGTCCGGACTTAACCAATCTTGGCCGTAAATACTCTGACCAATGGCATGTATTGCATCTCATCGATCCTCGTCAGGTCATTCCAACGTCCATAATGCCGGCCTACCCTTGGCTGTTCGAACAAACACTCTCGGGCGATACAATTGGCGACAAGATGGAGACACTACGCATACTAGGGGTTCCATACACAGACCAAGAAATTTCCGATGCGCGCTTACAAGTTCGCGGTAAAACCAAAGGCGAAGCGCTGATCCGTTATCTTCAAAGCCTTGGTCAAGATACAGCACAGGAGGTGGCACCATGAGCACATTCTGGAACTGGTGGGCCGTTGCCTGCACCATAATCTTCTTCGTCTTAATGGTGGGCGTTATCGTAAAGTATTGGCGAAGTAACCACAAAGCGGACCAAGACCACACTATCGCCTCTTTTGATGGGATAGATGAAAAGGACGCACCACCACCTAAGCTCCTCTTCGTTAGTTACGCTGTCGCGTTTTTACTCTCTGTGGGGTATTTGGTTCTGTATCCGGGGCTTGGTGAATGGAAAGGCTTGGCAAACTATGACCAAGCGGACGACAAACTTAGCTCACCATCAACCACACTCGACCAGCAATTCAGCCAAGTAACCGATACCTCTTTGGCGGCACTTGCGCAAGATGCCGACATCGTTCGTAGCGGTCGTATGTTGTTTCAAACCCATTGCGCAGCTTGTCATAGAGATAATGCACAAGGTCAAAAACACTTCCCTAACCTTATCGACAAAGAATGGATGTACGGCGGTGATGATGAAGCCGTCATTCATTCCATCGCGAAAGGCCGTAACGGTGCGATGCCCGGTTGGGTTGAAGTGATGAGAAAGGACGAAGTGGACAAGATTTCTTACTATCTTGCGTCGCTCAATCAACGCCACAGCAACGTACCTGAAGTGAAGATCGAATTAGGTAAAAACCTATTCGCTCAATATTGTTCTTCTTGTCACGGCGATGGCTCACTTGCCAATCAACAAACTGGTGTTCCAGATTTGTCAGACAGCGTATGGCTTCATGGTGGCAGTATTGAAGAGATTCAGCACACCATCAATTACGGTTTAAATAACTTGATGCCAGCGTTTGAAAATCAACTCTCAGAACACGAAATCCTCGCGATTGGAGCCTACATTCGCAAAGCTGGCGAAGAGGAAGAGCAGAAACTCGCAGCACTTAACGCTCAATCAGTCGAACGTGGTGAATATCTCGCACACGCGGGGGATTGTGTGGCTTGTCACAGTGCAGAAGGTGGTGAACCTTTTGCCGGCGGTCTACCGTTTGTTACGCCATTTGGCACCATCTATTCGACCAATATTACTCCTCATGCTAGTGAAGGAATTGGTGAATACGATTACGACAACTTTCGTGATGCTCTGGTACACGGTAAAGGCAAACATGGTTACTTGTACCCAGCGATGCCTTACACCTCTTATCAATACCTCACGGAACAAGACATGACGGATTTGTGGGAATATATGCAGTCTATCCCTGCCGTCGCCCGTCGTAACGATGAAAACCACATGATGTTCCCATCAAACATTCGCCTTGGTCTCCTTGGCTGGAACATTGTCTTTATGGACACCGACCCTATCGACTACAGCCTACCTTCAGAGCTTGAGGGTACGGTGGAAGACGTAGAGAAGTGGCAAAAAGGCAAATACTGGGTTGCAGGCTTAGGACACTGCTCAGAGTGCCACACGCCGCGTAATATTGCGCAAGCATTGATTCCTGAGCGCATCTTCCAAGGTAACTTGATAGACGGCTGGAACGCACCTGACATTACCTCTACGGAGCTGTACGTGGGTGGTTGGGATGAAAAGACACTGACCGACTTCTTGCACACAGGTCATTCAGACAAAGGCACTGCTTTTGCCGGGATGGCTGACGTGGTCAAAAACAGTTTGAGTTTAATGACTCGCGAAGACGTTGAATCCATGTCCTACTATCTTCTCAATGGGGACGTAAACAACTTCATTGCCGCAGATGCCGTTCCTTTAGAGCCTAAAGGGTTTGATGAAGCGGCTTATCAAGAGCCAATCTATGCCACCTACAAGCAAACATGTGGAGCATGCCATGGTAACGATGGTCAAGGGCGAGACCCAATAGCACCAACGCTCTTGAACAACGGCATTATCATGCACAGCGACCCGTTCAACACCATTGCAGTAACGGTACGTGGCCTACAGCCAACTTACATCGACCCAGATCGTAACTTTATGCCAATGGCAAGTTTTGAGGACATCCTCTCTGACGCTCGATTGGCAGAGTTGATTACCTTTGTACGCAAACACCTTGGCGACCAGCAAACGCCAGTCACCGCAGCTGACGTTCGTGATGTGAGGGAAACCTTGGAAGAAGCGGGTTACGCAGGCGGTCTACACACCACACCGGAAATGTACGACAGACGCGACAACAACATACATATCAAGTAACACACCACCGAAAGAAAGTGTTGTTTAGTTAAACATAAAAAAAGCCCTTTCCAACCGGAAAGGGCTTTGACTTAGTTCCCAAAATTTTTGCCGTTTTACAGCAGTTCCACCGACTGTTGAGCGATAACCCACTCTTCATTGGTAGGAATAACTAGCGCTTTCGCACCAAGCAACTCAGATGTAGCAACAACACCTGCGTTACCAAATCGAGCGTCTTCGTTACCTTTCACATCTTCAACGAAACCTAGAAGTTTAAGATTCTTCAGGATTTCACTACGGATTGGCATTGAGTTTTCGCCGATGCCGCCTGTAAAGATGATGCCGTCGAATGAATCAAGAGCAGCAAGGTAAGACGCAATGTATTTAGACACACGGTATGTAAATACTTGGAATGCTAGAGTTGCACCTTCGTGACCCTCTTCCATCGCTTCCAAAATACCGCGTGCATCGCTTGTTAGGCCAGAAACACCTAAGAAGCCAGAAGCTTTGTTCAAAGAGTTGAACACTTTCTCTTGAGACCAACCTTTCTTAAGAAGGTACTCAATGATGCCTGGGTCAAGGTCACCACAACGTGTGCCCATCATTAGGCCAGACAGAGGCGTGAAGCCCATTGACGTATCAACAGACTCGCCGTTGTTAATTGCACAAACAGAAGCACCATTACCTAAGTGAACAGAAATGAAGCTAGATTCTTGCACTGGCTTGTTAATCATCTTCGCAGCTTCACGGCTTACGAAGTAGTGGCTAGTGCCGTGGAAACCGTAACGACGTACGCCGAAATCAGTGTAAAGTTCTTTCGCGATAGCACCAGTGAATGCGCGTTGAGGCATTGTTTGGTGGAATGCAGTGTCGAATACAGCAAACTGAGGAAGGCTTGGAAACGCTTCGATAGCAGCGCGAATACCGATAGCACCTGCAGGGTTATGTAGTGGAGCAAGGTCTGCAAGTTTTTCGATTTCAGCCGTTACTTCTTCAGTAATGCGAACAGTTTGTGTGAACTTCTCACCACCGTGAACGATACGGTGACCTACAGCCACGATGTCTTGAGCCAGACCTAACTCTTCGGTTAAACCTACCAGCTTACCAATAGCGATCTTGTGATGGCTATCGTCGCCTTCGATTGCGACTTCCTTTTTCTCACCGTTGAATTTCCAGCTCATACGAGCGTCTGATAGACCAAAGCATTCGCCCAGACCACTTAGCACAGCATCGCCAGATTGAGAGTCGATTACTGCAAATTTTAGTGATGAGCTACCAGAGTTGATCACCAGTACAAACGAATTAGACATGAAATAGTTTCCTGTTGTGGAGCAGAGGTTGTAATTGCGCTTCCGCGCTGCGTACTTCTTGTTTGTGTCTTCTATTATTCAATAATTTTTTAATCTTTCAACTATCTTTTAGTAATAGTTTTTTAGTTGAACATTTTTTGTTGATCTATGACAAGTTTAGATTTTATTTGAAGACTAAAAAATATCTCTTATTACAACAAATGTATGAATAGTCATATTTGTACAAAACCTAAAGTATGAGCTACGTTGTTTAATGAGAATGAAAAACTAACAAACCTATCAATAGGTCGGGATAATAACGTGCCCACATTTGCCTTTGTATTGGTCATAATAGGCCTAGTTTTGCTCTGCTGGGGATGGCAGATGACAAAAAGTATTTGCTCGAAGACAGACGTTCCAGGGTGGATCGTGTTGTTAATTTTAATCACCGGGTTCATATTTGCCTACGCGGCCTTTCTTCATGAGATCATCAATAAACCTGTTGCTTCGCTACTAGAAACAGGATTGGCGCTACTGCTATTTGGTGGAAGCATTTTTGTTGTGCTCGTCATCAAATGGAGTAACGATTCAATAAATGAGCTGCATAAGGTCGCAGAGCGAGAGAAACACAATGCTGTTCATGACTCTCTTACCGGGCTCCCAAATCGAAAGTTCTGCTTTGAACAAATTGATGACCGCATCCAAGAAGGCGCCCCCTTCTCTGTTATTCTTTTTGATGTGGTCAATTTCAAACAGATCAACGATGCGATGGGCCATTTCAGTGGAGACCTACTGCTGATTCAAATCGGGCAAAGGCTTCAAACAGAACTGACCGGAGACGACGAAATTTTTAGAGTGGGCGGCGACGAATTCGTGATTCTCACTTCTTGTGCGGAACACAGCGCAGGCTCAAACCTCGTCGGACGATTGGATAATGCGATGTCTCAGCGTTTCAATCTCGGTGAATTTCAGGTCTCTTCTCGTGTCGTTTTTGGCATCAGTACATTTCCTTTTGATGCTGACTCAAACGATCTTCTTATTAAGTGTGCAGATATCGCGATGTACCATGCCAAGCGCAACGGACAGTTAATGGCGTTTTACAATGAAGACATGAACGTTGGTGCTAAATACCAACTCGAAATCTCATCACGTATTCAATGTGCTTTAGAAAAAGAAGAGTTTCAGCTTTATTACCAACCTTTGATTGATGCTCACACCAACCTTGCAGTCGGCTTTGAAGCGGTAATTCGATGGCGTGATGGCAACGGAAAAAACATCTCACCGAATGACTTCATCCCAATTGCAGAACGCAGCAATCAAGTACACAACATCACCATGTGGGTGCTGGATCAAGTCGAAAGAGATCTATTGAGCCTTATCGAACAAGGCATTCGCTTGCCTGTACACGTAAACCTATCAGCCAAAGATCTATCCTCAAATTTACTTTTCGCTAGGCTCGATAGGATGCTTAGCGAAAATCCTAACTTTGCAAATCTCATTAGTCTCGAGATCACCGAAACGATGGCGATTGATCGCGTGCTTGAGCTCAACCCACTTATCAATCAAATCAAAGGACTGGGCATCAAAATTAGCTTAGATGATTTTGGCACCGGTTATTCTTCCCTCTCCCTATTGCGAGACTTGCCTGTCGACCAAATCAAAATCGACCGTTCCTTTTTGAGTACCGCAAGCAAAACTGAAGGCACTCGCTCTATTGTCGAAAACACCATAGCGCTCGCTCACGGCCTTGGTTACTCAGTGGTTGCAGAAGGCGTTCAAGACATGGATACACTTCACTTCTTACGCAGTCGAGGCTGTGACATCATCCAAGGCTATCTATTCTGCCCTGCTCTACCGCTAAACGAAGTCATCAGTTGGGTGAACAATCACGACGAAGAACAACATCGAATTCGACGCGCATAAAAAAACCGAGCACTTGGCTCGGTTTTTAAATTCACTTAATGATTAAGCAATTATGCGTCTTGCGTGCGACGACCACGGCCGTGACCACGTTCACCACGGTGCGCACCACGGTGATCACCACCACGGTTGCGATCGAAACGACGTTCGCCACCTTCACGGTTACCATCACGGTTGCCATCGCGGTTACCACGGAAGCCACCTTCGCGACGACCGCCTTCACGACGTTCACCACCACGGTTGCCGCCTTCACGGTTGCCACGGTAACCGCCGCCATCACGACGACCACCATCGCGACGACCACCGTCACGGCGACCACCACGAGACTCACGGAAGTCATCGAAGTCACATACTACAGCACCAACATCTTGTTGACGGATACGTAGTTTGCTTAGCTTGTTCGCAGCGTCTGAAGTCATTGCTTTAGGTAGCTGAACGAATGTGTGACCTTGCGCTAGCTTGATCGCACCGATAGAACCTTTACCAAGACCTAGTTCGTTTGCTAGAGCGCCAACGATGTCTTTAACTTGAACACCTTGCTCACGACCAACTTGAAGCTGGTAAGTATCCCAATCTTGAGTGTTGAAGCTACGGCCGCCTTCACGACCACCTTCACGGCGCTCTTTACGACGTTGCTTGTCACGCTCAATCGCTTCAACCATTGGGTCTTCGCCAATGTAGAATAGAGGACGTTTACCTTGCTGACGCTTAAGAAGCATTGCAGCAAGCATCGCTGGGTCGATCTCAAGAGAAGTTTGTAGTTTCTCTACTAGCTCAGCGAATTTGTCTAGTGACTTGTGCTCTTTCTCAGCTTCCAGTTCAGCAGCTAGCTTGCTTAGACGAGCTTCAGCAACTTGGTCACGTAGAGGAAGTTGGATTTCTTCCATAGATGACTTAGTTACACGCTCGATAGTGCGAAGCATGCGGATTTGGTTAGTGCGAACTAGAAGGATCGCTTTACCTTTACGTCCAGCACGGCCAGTACGACCGATACGGTGGATGTAAGACTCAACATCGAATGGGATGTCGTAGTTGAATACGTGAGTAATACGTGGAACGTCTAGACCACGTGCAACAACGTCAGTTGCAACTAGGATGTCGATAACACCTTGTTTAATGTGATCAACAGTACGCTCACGTAGAGACTGAGGAATATCGCCGTGTAGTGCAGCAGCTTTAAAGCCACGTGCAGATAGCCAATCAGCTAGACGCTCAGTGTCTTGACGAGTACGTACGAATACGATTGACGCGTCAGTTTCTTCAGTTTCAAGAAGACGAGACATCGCTTCATCTTTCTCTACACCCTTCACTACCCAGAACTGCTGTTGAACTTTGTCTACAGTGTGGTTCTTACCAGCAACGTCAACTGTTACAGGTTCACGTAGGAAGCGCTCAACAATGTTTTTCAGCATTGGAGGCATAGTTGCAGAGAATAGAACGCGCTGTGCAGATTCTGGAGCGTGCTCCATGATCGCAGTTACGTCGTCTACGAAACCCATGTTTAGCATTTCGTCCGCTTCATCAAGTACGAAAGTATTTACTTCGTCAAGATGTAGACGTTCACGGTTGATAAGGTCTTGAACACGGCCAGGAGTACCAACAACAACGTGTGCACCGTTTTTAAGAGCACGCATTTGATCGACGATAGATGCACCACCGTAGATTTCTAGAACTTTAAGACCCTTGATGTTTTTACCAAGGTTTTTCATTTCAGCCGCAACCTGGATCGCTAGCTCACGAGTTGGAGCAAGAACGATTGCTTGTGGTTTACGTTGATCAAGATCTAGCTTGTTTAGAAGAGGCAGAGAGAATGCTGCCGTTTTACCTGTACCCGTTTGTGCCTTGCCCAGCGCGTCAGCACCTTCCAATAGGTGTGGGATTGCCGCAGCCTGAATTGGAGTTGGTGACACGAAACCCATTCCGTCTAGAGCAGAAAGGATAGAATCATTCAGAGATAAATCGCTGAATTGAATAACAGAATCTTGCATTGGGATCCTACTTAATTAAACAAAAAAACAGTCCCATATGCTCTTCCAATTCGATACTGATCCATCCAGTTACTAAATCCATTCAGACAGGAATTAGCACAGTACACAACCGCGATAAGCCATTAGGGACGACTAAGGGAGGCGGATTATTCCTTAAATGCATAAAAAAAGCTAGAAAAAATTGAATTACATCACAATTTATTCTCACTAATGGTATTATTCGCATAAATTTCCACCTCTCCCCCGATTCTCCGGAGAGAAAAGCACCAACAAGCTGTTCAATTCATCAATAATTCACAGCGAATTTGTGTGCTTTAGGTAGTAATAATAGTGCGCAATGATTATAGTGTGCCCAATTCCATTGGTAAGTTAAAAAAAAGATGTTTCAAGATAATCCGCTATTAGCTCAGCTTAAGCAGCAAATCCAAGAAAACCTGCCTAAAAAAGAAGGCTCAATCAAAGCAACTGATAAAGGCTTTGGCTTCCTGGAAGTGGACAGTAAAACCAGCTTCTTCATCCCACCAGCGTACATGAAAAAGTGCATGCACGGCGACAAAGTAGTTGCCATCATCCGCACAGAAAACGAACGCGAAGTCGCAGAACCACAAGAGCTGCTAGAACAAGCCGTAACTCGCTTTATTGGCCGAGTAAAAATGTTCAAAGGCAAGCTAAACGTAGCACCTGATCACCCGCAGCTGAAAAAGCTTTCTCTTAAAGCGAAATTAAAGAAAGGTCTAAAACCTGATGAATTCGCAGAAGGTGACTGGGTTGTCGCGCATCTAATTCGCCACCCACTTAAAGGCGATAACTCTTTCTTTGTAGAAATTTCAGAGAAGATTACCGATTCAAACGACAAGATTGCACCTTGGTGGGTAACGCTTGCTCAAAATGATCTACCAAACTCTGAGCCAGCAGGCATCGAGAACTGGGAACTGAAAGACGACGCGGATCTAGAACGTGTAGACATGACTCACGTTCCTTTCGTGACTATCGATGGTGAATCAACCAAAGATATGGACGATGCGCTGTACGCGAAGAAGACAGAATCTAGCGATTTCGAGCTGACTATCGCAATCGCAGACCCAACAGCGTACATCACACCTGAAGACGATATGGATAAGGTGGCTCGCGAACGTGGCTACACTATCTACCTACCAGGTCGTAACATCCCAATGCTGCCTCGCGATCTAGCAGATAACCTATGTTCTCTGATTGAAGGCGAAGTCCGCCCTGCTATCTGCTGTACAGTAACAGTAAGTAAAGATGGCGTGATTGGTGATGACATCAACTTCTTTGCAGCGAACATCAAATCACACGCTCGTCTAGCATACGACAACGTATCTGACTGGCTAGAAAACGGCAGCTCGGATAAATGGCAACCATCAGAAGAGATTGCGACGATTGTACGCGACCTATTCGACTTCTCTCGTGCTCGTGCTGAGTGGCGTGAAAAGAACGCAGTTGTGTTCCCAGATCGTCCTGACTACCGTTTCGAACTAAGCGAAGACAACGATGTGGTAGCGATCCACGCTGACATGCGTCGTAGCGCAAACCGCCTAGTTGAAGAGTCGATGATCACTGCAAACATCTGTGCTGGCCGTACGCTACGTGAAAAGTTCGAGACTGGCGTATTTAACACACATGCAGGCCTAAAAGCAGAGAAGATCGAAGAAGTGGTTGAACTGGTTAACCCAGAAGGCACACTAGAATTCACTGCAGAATCTATCGCAACACTAGAAGGCTTTGCCGCACTTCGCCGCTGGTTAGGTGAGCAAGAGACGTCATACTTAGACAACCGTATTCGTAAGTTCCAAACGTACAGTGAAGTAGGTAATCAACCTCTTCCTCATTACGCTATGGGTCTTGATATCTACGCGACTTGGACTTCACCAATTCGTAAATACGGAGACATGATCAATCACCGCATGCTGAAGGCAGTTATTTTGAACAAAGAACCAGTTCAAAAGCCAGATGATGAAGTGGGCGAAGAGCTGGCTCTGCACCGCAAACACCACAAAATTGCCGAGCGAAACGTGTCTGATTGGCTATACGCACGCACTCTAGCGGACGAGCCAAACAAGAAAACGTGTTTCACAGGTGAGATTTTCGATATTAATCGTGCTGGTGCACGTGTCCGACTTCTCGAAAATGGCGCAGCAGCCTTTATTCCTGGTAGCTTGATTCTTGATAATAAAGAAAGAATTGAGTGTAACGGCGACAACGGTACCATTTCTATCGACAAAGAAGTGGTATACAAGTTAGGTGACACATTGGAAATCGTTCTAGCAGACGTGAACCAAGAGAACCGCAGCATCGTTGCAAAGCCGACCCAGGTATTCGCTGATAAACCAGCACCACAAACAGAAGAAACTGTGAGTGAATAATACCGATTGAAGTTTAAAGGCGCTCAAATGAGCGCCTTTTTTGTATGTCATACAAGAAAGATAAGAACGAATATGCCGAACATTGAGATCATTCGCTTTAATCACTTCACTGCTCGCAAAAGTGAACGCTACACCGCTACACACAACGGCCTATACGTTGTTGAAGAAGGCTCACTCGTTATTAATCAGCCTAGTGGTGAACAAATTGAACTAAACGCAGGAGACTTTACGCTTTATAACTCCGCAGATTTGCGTAGTGCTGAAGCCAAACCAGGCAATTTCAAAGCACTCGCACTCGTCTTTGATATTGGTTTGTTTAGTGAGTTTAAATCTGTGCATCCTAATGTGCAGTCAGAAGCTGAAGAACGCCGCTTCTACCCTTTCTCTTCAGAAAGCCAATCATCAATTGCACAGCTTAAAGACGCGTTAATTGAGTTAGCGGACAATAAAGCGCCCCAGTACGCTCAGGGTCATATTGCCCTAGCCCTACTCTCATTGATGGTCGAAGTGCAGCCGGACATACTGTCAATCATTGATGATGCAAGCAGCCTAACCGCTTCTCAGAAGGCAATTAAGTACATCGAAAAGAACATCGAGAAAGACATCACATTAGAAGCCTTAGCTACGCACATGAGCATGTCTATCGCGACATTAAAACGTAGATTGGCAGCGGAGAACCTTTCGTTCTCGCACATTTTGAAGGTGAAACGTATTAACCACGCTGCGACACAACTGCGCGTATCGCAGAAATCGATCACTCAGATTGCATTTGAATCAGGCTTTAAGAGTGCCGCCCACTTTAGTACAGCATTTAAATCGATTTACAGCATTACGCCAAAAGAGTTTCGTAGCCAAATAGCAAAGTAACGCTTGGCACGCTACGCGTTAGCAGGCAGAGAAATCTGTTAATCCCAGAAACACGCTTGAGGGTCGCTTTCTAATTCGGCGAGAAGCACCTCAAGCGTTTCACTACTCGGTAGCTTTTCATAAGGTACCCAGACCAATTCTTCTTCACGATAGATCGGCACATAAAAGCACCAAAGCTGAGTTTTAGCATCAAATAGAATTTTAGCGATGGGAGACGTGTATTCACTGTGTTGTGAATCAAGTAAGAAGTGCGCATGATAAAGCTCGACACCGTTCTCTATAGGCTCGTATAAGCACTTCCCTAGCGCTTCGACTGGCAAATTGACATTGCGCCTAGCGCAGAGCGTTTGAACCAACTTGTGCAAGCGACTGGTCGCCATTTGAGACACGGACATGAGCGTACTCCTGATATGTTGTTCTTAGTATATACCCAAGTGCCTGAGAGAGGCAGAAATCACCATCGGGGCATGCGCCCGCTCAAACCTAGAATAGCATCCCATTTGATGCCGAAAAGCTAACTGCGTCACCTCTTTCGCTTCAAATCAGTAAAACCCACCCACCCGATATTATTGATAGTTATCAACATAAATCGAGCGCAATCGATCATTCGCTATGGATATCAATCTGCATTCACAAAAGTGTAACCTGAACGAAATATGATGAGCGCTGCTATATACCGTATATGGAGTTAAATATGTTACGTCTTTCTGTGGCGACCTTACTGGCCATGGCTCTGTCCCTTCCTTCTGCTATGGCAAAAGAAGTCAATATTTCAGGTTCTACCTCTGTTGCACGCGTAATGGATGTATTGGCTGAAGAGTATAATAAAACGCACCCTGATGATTACATTGCCGTTCAGGGTATTGGCTCAAGCGCAGGCATCACGATGGTGAACAAAGGCGTGGTTGAGATTGGCATGAGTTCGCGTTATCTAACGGAAAGCGAGAAAGGCGAAGATCTTAACGTGTTCCCTATCGCTTATGACGGTCTTGCTGTTGTTGTTAACCGCACTAACTCTGTAGCCAACCTTTCGGAGCAACAACTGTTTGATATCTATAAAGGTAAAGTCGACAACTGGAAACAAGTTGGCGGTAACGATCAACCTATCGCTGTGGTAACACGTGAAGCTTCTTCTGGCTCTCGTTACAGCTTTGAAAGTTTGCTAGGTCTTACCAAGATCATCAACAACCGTTTGGTTTCAGACATTAACCCAAACAATCTTGTGGTAAACAGCAACAGCATGGTGAAAACCATTGTTAACCATAACCCACATGCGATTGGCTTCATCTCGGTTGGCTCTGTTGATCGATCAATAAAAGCCATTCAGTTTGAAGGCACGGATCCGACGGCAAGCAACATCGCTAATCACAAGTACAAATTGGCGCGTCCATTCTTGGTTCTGTACAAAGTGAATGGTCTGGATAAAGCCGGCAAAGACTTCGTGAAGTTCCTGAAATCGGAACAAGGTCAAAAAGCGATTGCAGATTACGGCTACACTCCAGTGAAAAGCTTCAATCAATAAACCGCAGACACAAAAAAAGAGAGCCAAATTCGGCTCTCTTTTTTGTTTGAATCTTAGAATGCAATTAGAAGTGTAATTGAATCACTGAAACAACCACAGCGCCTGGTCGACGAATGCCTTCAATTTCTACTTTGATTTCACGCTCAATTTCAAGACCTTTCTTGATTGGCGTGATTTTAGTTAGCGTACTCGATGCGCGTACGTTGTTGCCTGCTTTTACTGGGTACGGGAAACGTACTTGGTTCAGACCCAGATTCACCACCAATTTCGCTGTTGGGAACATTGGATTTTCTGGATCAACAGAATCGGTCAACTTAGGCAAAAGCGCCAACGTAAGGAAACCATGAGCAATCGTAGTCTTAAATGGAGACTCTGTTGAAGCACGCTCTGGATCGGTATGAATCCATTGCATATCTTCAGTTACCGAACCAAACTGGTTAATACGTTCTTGAGATACATGAACCCAATCACCCACATGGATCACTTCGCCCACTTTCTCGCTTAGCTCATCAAATAGAACTTGCGCTTCTGGTTTTAGGACAATTGGATCTGGTTGACAAATGACTTCCTCATTTACAGCTGGCTGTTGGTGATCACGTACTTTAGAAAAAAGAAAGCTGCTTTGTGCTCGACCTAAAAAGTCACCCCAATAATCGCGTAGCGTTGGAGACATCCAATTCATAAACTCTGATTGGTGAGCGGAAATCGCACCAACTTTGTCTTTAAATAGATTCGTGACTTTCATAAAAACCCTTCGATAAATTCAAGCACAACTGGCTATACCAGTTAATTTTGAATTAACTCACACTATGTTGCAAATACTTTCGGGCGAACACATGTATACTCAAAGTCATTTACTTCTTATTTTTCATAAAGATAGCAATAAAACACTATTTTATTAAGTAACCACAACATAAAGTAAATACTCTACAAAATACTGTAACAACTGTCCTTTTTGGTGCCCTTTCGTACTAATCCTCTCTATGGATGTGACCACAAAACAAGCAAACAGTTCTTTTTCATTAAAACAATGCTTTACAACGTTTCTACCTCACCCTATTATACGTCCCGCAACGGAGAGATGGCTGAGTGGTTGAAAGCACCGGTCTTGAAAACCGGCATACGTTAATAGCGTATCTAGGGTTCAAATCCCTATCTCTCCGCCACATTTAGAAAGCCTGTTGAGAAATCAACAGGCTTTCGTCGTTTTAGCATTTGGAAAATTACGGGATTTCTAAATCCCTAGTCGAGTGCGACCCCAGCACTCCGCCACATTCCAGTAAAGAGCCCGCTAAGAGATTAGCGGGCTCTTTCGTATTTCAGTGCTTTAAAGGGATTAGCCCAAACCCCTCCTTGAATGCAAGCCCAGACTAGGCGTCCCCGAACTCCCCACATTTAGAAAGCCCGTTGAGAAATCAACAGGCTTTCGTCGTTTTGAATCTTGTAAAATACAGAACTGTTTATTCCTTAGTGGCTTGCTCCCCCACTACATACTCTTCCCTTTCACCTTCTTCTAGATTTACTGACCAACTCCCCACTTATCGCAATAGACGAAAAAATCTGCACATCAATCCGTTCTATGCAGACTCAAGACTTGTTATAACTAGGAGCAAGATAACAATAAATCATGGAAGACAGACACAATGCCGATTCAATTTCATCAGCTTACTGCAAAGGAAAACACATCTACTCTCTCTATCGACGATTGGCAGATTGATGCCGGACAATCTTGGGGTATTTTTAGCTCTGAGGGCGATATTGGCTCGATGCTTGGGGACTTACTGTGTGGAGAAATCAAGCCTGAATCCGGTCAACTGAACATCGAGCGTTGCCATATTGCTCAGGTCTCTCTTTCCGAGCAACAGCGATTGTTGGAACTGGAGATAGAAAAGGACGATACCGACTTTCTTGACCGTATTGACCAAGGTAGTTCCGTTTACCAGTTAATTTTTGAAGTCTGCCAAGATAAAGCCTTCACACAGACTCTGATTGAAGATCTCGACCTTTCACACTTAACTGAAAGCGGCTTTCGAGTGCTTTCAACCGGCGAAACACGACGCGTCATGCTTGCCCGAGCGCTTGCGACCAAGCCTGACCTCGTTCTGCTAGATAACCCGTTCACTGGTTTAGATATCGCTCACCGTGCGTCATTGACGGCTTACCTTCAAACACTCTCTCAATCAGTACAAATGCTGATTACCTTCTCTCGTGAATCTGACATGCCTGACTGGATAGAGCGCATTGCTCTGTTTAATGGTGGCAAACTCGATAGCACCATGGACAAGCAAAGCTGGGATAATCACCCTATCATCGCACAGATCAAATCCCAGTCAGAAAAACAAAGCGAAGAGATGATGACTTTGATTCGTCAGCATCAGCATTCAACGCACTTCGATAATCCTATCTTTGAGCTAAAGAATGGTAAGGTGGAATACACCGAGAAGACCATTTTCACCGACTTAAACTGGCGTATCGATAAAGGTCAACACTGGCAAGTAAAAGGGCCAAATGGTTGCGGGAAAAGCACCTTGTTAGGGCTGATATTTGGCGATCATCCGCAGTGTTACAGTAACGACATCCATATCTTTGGTAAGAAACGCGGCACTGGCGAGACCATATGGGAAATCAAACAACATATTGGTATGGTTTCTTCGGCATTGCATCTCCAATACCGCGTCAATTGCAGCGCTTTAGAGGTGATCTTATCCGGATTTTATGACTCAATTGGTCTCTATTCCCAACCAAGCAAAAAAGAAATCAACGTTGCGAAAGAATGGCTGACGATTCTCCACATGGAACAATACGAGAAAACCTCTTTTAAACAACTCGAATACGGGCAACAACGTTTACTACTGATTGCACGAGCCATTGTAAAACAACCGACGCTGTTGATTTTGGATGAGCCATACCAAGGCTTGGACTACTTGGGACGGGTGCTGGTGAAAAACACGCTAGAGCTGATTGCCAAAGAGAACCTAAGCCAACTTCTTTATGTTTCCCACTATCAAGAAGATGGCTTGGATAGCATTCAGAACTATCTTGAGTTTAAGTTCGATGAGCAAACTCACTGCTATAAGGGTTACATCGATTAAAGCCCTATTTACTGCCCACCACTTCCGCGTATGGGAGTGGTTTGGCGTATAAATACCCTTGATGCAGTTTCACGCCGAGCATTTTTAAATGTGCTGCCTGCTCTTGGGTTTCTACACCTTCGGCAATCAAATCGACTCGTAAATCCCCTGCTAAACGAACAATTGCATTTAATACCGTAGAGTTCACGCTCTCAATGCCAATTGTGTCTATGAAGCATTTATCTATTTTCAGGTAATCAACCTTCATGTGTTGAAGTACCGCCAGTGCGGTCTGCCCTGTACCAAAGTCATCAATGAGCACCTGAATACCATGTAGCCTTAACGCTGTAATATGGTTACGTGCGTTGCCATCAATCAATTGCCTCTCGGTAATCTCTATGCTGAGGTCAACGTTGTACGCTTTCAACTTGCGATGAATCGTTTCAATTTTTCTTATTATATGAGAACCCGTGAAATAGCCCGGAGGGACATTCACACCAAGATGAATCGGGTAATCAAACTTTTCTTTTGAGAAATCCTCACAGGCTCTATCCAAGACAAAGTCGGTAAGTAATTCAACTAAGCCGCTCTCTTCTGCCGCAGGTACAAATTCATCAGGAGAGATGAAGCCTCGCAGTTTATGCGGCCAGCGGATCAAGGCTTCATAACCAAACGTCTCTCCCGTACTGGTATCCACTTGAGGTTGGTAATACAACACGAGCTCACGCTTCTTGAGTGCTTTTTTTAGTTCGGAGACAAGACTTCGCTGAGGATCGATAAAGCGATTAATTATGAAGATCAAAAGGTAAAACGCGAGCAAAATAGGAATGGCAGAAACGATGTAAGAAAAGCGTTTTTGCTCAACGTAAAAGTCACTGGCTTCCACTAATGCCTCATAATCAAACAACTTTGAGTAGCCGAGCGACACGGCATTTTCACCCTTCATAGAAGCATCTTTAGGCGCGGAATCCTTACCAACAAACATGGCAGAACGCTTTAAACGTACATCATTACGATAGCCAATCGTCGCGCCAAAGTAGTCTCTATCAACGATAGTAACGGCTTGGTATTCCGGAGCATCCTCTTTTGGTGTGATCAGAAATAAGACTTGGTCAGGGTAGCCTGTAATATGGCCTAAAGTGAGCTCTCCTTTACGATATAACTGGACATAGTTGTCCATCGGACGTTTCATTGCTCCCAACTTCGAGGAACAAATAATCTGACCATCTTTTACAATCAGGGTCTCGTCGATATGCCTTTCAAACATCAAATTTTGTTGTATCGCTTCACAACGTTCCGGATTAATCAGAGCGGTCCGATTCTCTGTCTCTATTTGAAACAGAATTTCATCCGCAACTTGAAGGTTTTTATCAAGAATATGGTCTAGATTTCGCTGGACGCTTTGATGCGCTAAATAGAACACCTCCGCGACAATAAGAGGTAACGGGAGCAAGTATATGATGGCTTTTTTTAAAAGCTCTTTATTTATCATCTAGAAGTTATCTCTTATCTTTAAGAACAAGGAAGAAAAAAGCCATTAACACTTACTCATCAACCACTTAAAACGCTCCAGAGTAAGCAGAGGCACTAATCAGCACTACAGATTGAGTATGGTTAACAAGCTACAAAGGTACAAACATAACAATGAGTTATTGATACATGGCTCATTTCAGAGACAGAGTGTATCAACATTCTTGCTTTCATAGAGATGAGTGAAGAGAAATTCACACAAAATTTGCCTATCTCACTTCTTCCCAAGTCGTTCACAAAGGCATGGATACCTTGTCAGTCAGATTCCCGTTGGCACCCAACTCAGGCAAAGAAAACATTAATAGGCTATTTTCTCACTGTGTGAGAATATCCATTTCTAATTATTTTCCTTTTCTCAGCTATTAAGAATTATAGTTGTTGCCTACCCATTATCACGTTACAACACGCTCATGACGACAAACAAAGCCAACGCTAATCAGGTAAACGAAAAGGCGCTGCAATTGCTAATGCAAGTCGCAGTTAGTCAGTTCCCAGTCTCTGCGAAAACGCTCAGTGAACAACTGAATGTGCCTTTGAGCAGTCTTTATCGACACTTGAAGCTACTTAAAGAGTGGAACCTGATTGAAGAAAGCGTACACGACAAAACATTTGTAGTTGGTCCTGCCGCCCTGCTGTTAATGCACAGCTATGAAACCGCTCAGCACGGTTTGGATATGGTGGAAACCATCCTTGCTCGCTTGGTTCAACAAACGGGTGAAATGGCGGCTTATATGGTGCCATCTGGTTATCGTGCGCTTTGTGTCAGACAAAAAGAGAGTATGCAGGCGCTTCGATGCAGCTACGTCCAGGGTCAAAGTCAACCATTGCTTCGTGGCGCCTCATCTAAGGTGATGCTGGCTTTCATGCCTCAAAGCCGTTGCGAAAAAATCTTGCGTCATTTTGGGCAAGATCATCGTCTCAGCGAGTGGGAACAAGAGCTCAGCACCATCCGTAAGAACGGATACGCTGTTAGTACATCAGAAATTGATCCTGGTGTATCTGGTATCAGCGCACCAGTCATGAAAGGAAGTAAGTTGATTGGTGCAGTCTCTGTGATGGCTCCGGCCCACCGAGTCGAAAAGGATAAGCAGCGTATCATTTTGCATGTGTTGCAGGCAGCGAGGGCGTTGCCGCCAGAAAGGTAATTCACCATGTTGAGCTTTTTCAAACGTTACAAACTTCATCGAGCTAGTAAACCTATCCACCACTACCCTTTTTCTTTTATGACGGTATGTGAGCATTTAGCCCCGATGAGCCATGGAACGTTTGAATTAGCTGACCAAAGTTTAGAAAATGCCAGTGATTGGCTTTACCAACAACATGATCAGGTCTCTGCCGCTAACCTTGGCCATTTTTCTCATCACCAAATCGATAATGGTGACTTTCAAGAAGCCCTGAGCTTATCTTTGTCACGCCATTCTATTCCGGTTGTTCTATCAAATTGCACTGAAGCTATTCTGTCGATGTTACCGGTCGTTGTTTGTGATAACGATGAAATAGGTATCATCAATATTGGCCATAAAATAAACCTCAACGCGACACTGGAGCCGCGAATTGGCTCCGCCTTCCACTTTGCCTTGTCTCGTTACCAAAATGTCCGTCTATTTTTCGCAGGTGTGAGCGAACAAGAAACCAAGCAAGAAGCATGGGAATACGCCGAAGACCAAGGTTGTGATTGGGTAACAGACCGAGAGTTTACTTTCCGCTACCGCAATCATCTTAAGCAGCATGTGGGCAATTATCTTGATCATTGCGATCAAATAGTCATGTCGATTGATTTAGCGTCACTATTAACGAAAAACAATTTAGACGGCACGCCTGCGTTGGATATTCAGATGGTACTTCGTACCATTCGGCTGTGTTTGGTTTCAGGAAAGATAAAAGCGATTCAGTTAGTCGGTGATCGAGATCGCCTGATTTACTCAAAGCAAACCAAAGCGATTCTTGAAGAGTTGTACCAAATGGCGCCGTTGATTGACCATGCCGCTTAGTCAGTTTTATAGAGATAGAGCCATCATCCGATTTGGCTTTATCTCTAACCTTTAGCTATCACCTCTAACATCACCCTTTCTTATTATTTTCTAACAATTTATTCCCTCAAAAGTGGGACACACTTCAGCCTCAAGGCTTGAACTAAGATCACATTCAAGCTTTAATACCTGACATATGAACTTGGTATGACATACGAATAAAAAAAAACCGCAGTTCAATAAGTAAGCGACATACAAAATCAAAATAAGAACGCTTATGCCTTTTCTGTGAGTATTTTACTCACTCTCGCTTGGTGCCATTAAGTTCCACTAGATTTAGGATACTTGATGATGCGCTTTATTAGCCTTTTAGGTACAGCACTTCTCTTCCCAGTTTATGGTCAGGCAAAAATTTACGACCTGGCTGACATCACAAGCTTAAATGAGATTTGCTATCAGAGCTCATTTACTAAAACAGGCCGAACACTTTACTGCCCCACCAGTATATTGTTACCTCATGGTTCAAGCATCGTTTCGTCATTACCCGGCGCTTCCCATTCGATATTGGAGTCCTTCAGCAGCATTACTCTATTAGGTAACAACACAATTGGCAGCCCAGAAAAAAAAATCAATCTACGATCTTTATCTGTAGGTGTTAATTCTCAAAATAACCTTGGGGATAACGCCGAGTATTCACTGATCTACGGAAGTATAGACTCGCAATATTCGGTTGTTCTGGAAAACACTCTCATTGACGGAATGGTCGATTCTGTCGGGGGCATGGTAACTACTGTTGGCGACTATAACGTTATAAACGGTAAAGTATCAGGTAACAGTACTGTCACACTAAACAACACAAACGTCTGTGGTGATGTCGAGGCCATAGGGCATGAAATCTCAGTCAATGCGAGTTCAAACTTTATAGTTGGCAATATTAACTCGCACAGTATTATTGAACTTTCTGGAGCCGATGTTTATGGAACAATTCATTCTCAAGGTGAAAGTGGACTATTTGATTTAGGTTCAAGCTCAATATTTGCGAAAAAAGAAGCCATCAGTTCATTCCATGCGACCAGTATTCAAAATGGTACTATCTGCGGCACGATAAACGCCCACGAGGAGAACATTCGAAACGTTGATCGTTATTGCGGCATATCAGAACCCAATTGTTCTTACGTTACGCCTTCGAGAGCATGCCCCGTGCCCGATGTTATTCCTAATTGTACAATTGAAAGGCCATCAGAAGATGACTTCGATCTCGTTGTAACACCAGCAGAAGACATGGCGTTGATGTGTGGTGATGAGTTGCCTCAGTTTACTGTGACCACAACCAACAATGGTGAGGTCACCAGTGCTCAGGTGCTAGCTTCCCTTTCCGATCCTGACCTATTCACGCTTGAGATGGTTGAAGGCAAACAGAAAATTGATGATTCTAACTTTATCTCAAAAGTCGAAGGTACGTTAGTCATCAAAGTCGTACCTAACGATATAAACGCTATCTCGCTCGATGTAAACTACACCCTTAGCTTTACAATGGTCGATGACATAAACAAGGCGCAGACGGTACAGTTTATGTTTACGCCATACATGTTCGAAGCTTATGCAGAAGATCTGAGCTCACTTGATGAAGTCCATGTTATTGCTGGTAAATCAAAAACTGTGAACACGCGTTTATTGGCTTGTGCTGCAACGGGTGAACAGATTATTGCGACAAATTACGACGGAACACCCCAAGTCACCCACCCTCTAATCAAACCTGTAGGCGGCAACGAAGGAAACTTCAGCTACTCTGCGGAGTTCAAAGACGGTCTGTCCAGTCATGGTTTAATTACCAATGAATCAGGTCTGTTCTCCGTCAGGCTCTTCGATACTTTCGAATGTACAGGTTTTCAGGAGTGTCCAGATGAAGGTTCGGTAGAGGTTGTAGGTACATTTAATGTGAAGTCACGACCTTGGACGCTAGCCATCTGTGATGGTTCAACAGCACTGGCCTCTGGTACTTCCGAAAGTGGACCGGGCTTTATTGCTGCCGGCGAACACTTTTCCCTCACAGTGAAGCCGATCGTCTGGCAAAGTGGCGGTTCATTAACTGGAGAAGTTAATACAACAAGCTACTGCAGTGCTGATGTCACTCAAAACTTCATGTTGGAAGATGCGCCAGCAGCCAGTATCGTTTTAAGCAGTGAGCAAAAAACACCCACTGAAACCGCGACTCAGACGAAGAAGTTATTGGAAAGTACTTTATCACTCACTCGCAGTCATATCGAAAGCGAAAACTCTCAATACACCTTCTCCGGCTTGTACTGGGAAGAAGTTGGTAGCTTGAAGATTAAAGCTAACTTGGACAGTCAGTATTTAGATATGACCGTCAACACCGGCTATCGAAATGTTGGCCGCTTTTACGCTAAGTACTTCACGGCGCGTGAAGTCAAATGGACATACCCAACAAAGCAAGACTTCATTTATATGAATCAGCCATTTGAGCGCGTAAGTTATGACGTGGTCGCACTTAATGCAAAGAAAGAAGATATTCAGAACTACGTGCATTTCAATGCTAGCCTTCGCGAACATTTACACTTAGGTGAATTGAGTAACTACGTTGATCGCTTTATTCCACCACCTGCTAACTCAGTGGAATGGAACTTGGTTGGTGATGCTAGCATTGGCACTTTCACAATAGAGAAAGCCAGTGGCAATGCAACTTGCGACAATAGTCCTTGTTGGGAAAAGGATGAGACTAACGGAAACTACCCTGATGGGCCATTCAACAAAGACTCGAAATCAACACAGAGTGAAATCGGCCTGATTCACACAAATGTCGTCGACGAAATACACTTCTTTGATGATCTCCATATCTTAGAACAGCAACCAGATGTCCGTTTTGGCAGGCTCAACTTTAAAGACGTTGGTGGCAACCAAGGTATGACAATCAAGGTTCCACTGGACGTCGAAGTATGGCAAGACGGTCGCTTCGTGACCCACTTTGAGGACAGCGCAACCACAGCCAATGGGCAGCATCATACGCGCACACCAATTTGGTCTAATTCTCCTGCTGATAACACTTTGTTATCCGGAGAAGGCACCATGCTTGCAGGCAGAACGTATGACATTGTCGCGAGCCAGATTGACTCAGCACGAGAACAAGTTCGCTTCGATTTAGACTTGAGCAGTGCAGGCAATAACTTACCTTGGCTCAAATACAATTGGGATAAGAGTGACGCGGACGAAGATAACCCACCGACGGTAGTCACGTTCGGAATTCATCGTGGGAATGACCGCATTATTTATCGTGGAGAGCCCAACTTCATTGGGATGAACTAAAAGCTTACCAACACAAACAAAAACGCCCCTCTCGTGAGGGGCGTTTTTATATTTTGTTCGTTACTTAGTTGAACGACGCGCTTTCAAGCGTTTAACCATGGCTAGGCGACGCTCTGCAGAACCTTGGTCTGTTGCCGATTGGTTCGGGTTGTTACGACGACCTTGGCGGTTCTTGAATGCTGGTTTAGAGTTTAGCTTCTCGATGTAAGATTCACGTTGCTTTGGTTCATAGCCCGCTAGTTCAATACGACGGATGTGTTGTTGAATTAGATTTTCAACCTGCACTACCGTTAGTTCTTCTTCACGGTTAACAAAAGAAACGGCATGACCTTGTTTACCAGCACGGCCCGTACGACCAATACGGTGAACATAGTCTTCTGCAAGGAATGGCATGTCGTAGTTCACTACGTGTGGTAAGTCTTCGATATCCAAGCCACGCGCTGCGACGTCTGTTGCCACCATCACGCGTACTTTGCCTGTTTTGAACTCTTCTAGAGCACGACGGCGAGCACTTTGCGCGCGGTCACCGTGACAAACTACCGCTTTAATGCCATCGAGTTTCAACTCTTTTACTACGTCGTTTGCGGTTTCTTTGTAGTTCACAAACACCAATACCTGTTTCCAGTTTTTACGACCAATAAGTTCAGAAAGCAGCTCAGTTTTACGCTCTTGATCAACTGGGTAAAGCACGTGAGCAACGGTTTGTGCTGTTGTGTTCGCACGCTCTACTTCGATGCGCTTTGGCTTACGTAGAATATCTCTTGCTAGTACATTCAGTTGGGTCGACGTTGTTGCAGAGAACATCATGATCTGTGGATCGGTATCCACATCTAACATGATTTTACGAACGGCATTAATAAAGCCCATATCCAAGATTCGGTCAGCTTCATCAAATACAAGAAACTCGATGTTTGCTACTGAAACGTTCCCTTGCTCAATGTGCTCTTCTAGACGCCCTGGTGTTGCAACCAGAATATCTACACCGTTCTCAAGAGCCGAAATCTGAGAGGACATTTTACGACCACCAAAGATCGCCGCCACTGAGAGGTTCGTGTACTTAGTGTATGCTTTGATGTTATCTGCGATTTGCTCTGCTAATTCACGAGTCGGAGCCATGATAAGTGCACGTGCTGTCTTACGAGACGCATTACGACCACTATCCAACAAACGTTGAATCATTGGCAAAGAAAAGGCTGCGGTTTTACCCGTACCTGTTTGTGCAGTAGCGAAAATATCATGACCACGACGAGCCATTGGAATCGCCTTCTGTTGGATTGGCGTTAACTTCTCATAACCGCATTCTGCCAGTGCTTTAACCACTTCTGGCGCAAAACCTTGAGATGAAAATGACATTGAGCGTATTCCTTAAACAAACCACTAGATAGCTTTGAAAATTTAGCCGTGCACTATACCCGAATTCAAGTGATTTATCTCACTTTTCTCGTGTGTTGGCGTAAAAACTCGGGGAATTATGCGTCTCCCGATTCAGCACCTTATATTTTCAACGCTGTTTTCTCTTATTGGATGAAGAAATAACGGTTTTTACCCGCCTTCTTCGCCTCGTACATTGCCATGTCTGCCTGATGCATTAACTCTTCTAGAGT
Source organism: Vibrio sp. B1ASS3 (assembly GCF_905175355.1). Classification (NCBI taxonomy): domain Bacteria; kingdom Pseudomonadati; phylum Pseudomonadota; class Gammaproteobacteria; order Vibrionales; family Vibrionaceae; genus Vibrio; species Vibrio sp. B1ASS3. The sequence goes on along the minus strand of NZ_HG992743.1, from coordinate 771,984 downwards.
GCAATCTTGCCCTTTTGTGTAACAGCCACCAATCGAGGTTGTCACTTGATGGAAGGTATCTGGTAACACTTCAATTGGATCTTGAATCAATTGAATCAAAGACGCCGCATAGTGCTCTGGGTTTTGCATATGCTCTTGGGAGCTCAACAAGATAGCGAACTCATCACCACCTAAGCGTGCGAGTAACGCTTTGCTTCCAAATATACGATTCATTACCGACGCAACATGCTCCAAGGTTTTATCCCCTGCGGCATGCCCATATTCATCGTTGATGAACTTGAAACCATCAAGATCAAGATAGACCAAACAAACCTTCTTCCCAGTTTTAACACTCTGCGATATGGTTTCTGTCGCTCCAGCTTGGAACGCCGCTCGGTTCAAAAGCCCCGTAAGACTGTCATGATGGGCTAAATGATGAATACGTTGGTTATCAATAAATGCACGGAGTTGAAAACGCGCAATAAAGTAAGCAAGAATAATGCTTAACACCACGCCGACTTGCATCAGCCATTTGCGCTCGTACTGCGAACCAGAAATTTCTTTTCTATCGGCAAAATCAACGTACGAAACCAACTTCCAAGCGGTCGAGCTGTTCTCACTAACATGATATTCCTGAAAACAATATGGATTGATACGATCGACTGCTCCAACCGATTCAATCGTCATAATCCCATTTTCACTTTCTATCTGACCAGATAACGTATCTCGAATCTCATTCGCTAGCTGTGGGAATGCATTGTAAATCGTCTCATCTTTTCGATGGTTATACATAAACGCAAACTCGGACTCGCGATTTTGTTTATTAAACAAGAAGTAACCATCTTTATTGAGGAGCATATAGTTGGTCCCCATATCAAGATTGAATAGCGCCATGCCTTCCATTAGGTATTTCGCAAGGTAGTTCACAACAACGATGCCACGCTTTTCGCCTGCATCATCATAAACAGGCGTTGCCAAGCGAATCATCGGCTTTAGCGGTACTTCAATTTGACCATGCTCCACATTCAAATCTAATGGTGACACATAAATCTTACGACAGCCGAGTTGCAAGGCTTTCGAGAAGTAGTAGCGATGACGCTTATTTTGCAATTGATCTTTAGATACAACTTTAGCGTGACCATCATTGAAGTTGATTCGCACGACTTCATTTCCGTCCATATCGAGATAACGGAGTTGGTCATACACTTCTTTTCTTTGGCTTACAGCCTCTAGAATAGTGCTCAGGCGTGTTAATTCCGCCTCTCGCTTTGCATTCGGCAGGAGTTCAACGACCTCATAAACTCGTCTTGCCGTCATGATATCCGACAATAAAGCAGTCTCTCTTACAACAGAGCCCATTACCCACTCGATGTATTGCTTTTTGCCCTCTAGCAATGCCTTTTGTTCAACTCGAATATTACTCTTCTCCGCTTTTTCCGATGCAGACTTGTCGTAATGGATGATGCCGCCAAATACGGTGACTAGCAGGAAGAAAATCGCGACAAAGCGTAAACAAAAGAACTTTACTACTGAGAAAGTTAGGGTGGGATTCAAGTGGTCTCCGGTTTCTTGCTCGATGAGAAAAGCCGGCGATTATAGTGATACGAATCACATATATATAGACTTGAAACGATGATAGTTTTCTATCGTCTCAACAATGAAAATTTATAGAAAAAGACCCAAGCATCTGCTCGGGCCTTGTTAGGTATTCATTCGTGTTTATTCAGCAATGCCACAAAGCTTGAGTAGGATCGCTTCTAACTGATCCCAAGGCATCAATTGTGAGTCAATCACTTCGATGCGAGATTCAAAGCCTTCTAAACTCATCTGATTTACAGATACGATGCCATTCGCAACATTGAATGCGTAGCAGCCTTGGTCAGTATTCATTACGGCTTTGATACGCTCTGCCGTAAGATTAGATAGCATTGAAAACAGTTGGTCGAAATTAAAGGTGTATTCTGCCCCGAACAACCAACCACAGCTAAAGTAACCCTGCCCTTTGTTCTCTTTACGGATAAAGGCTTCACCAGGAGGTAATTGGAATTGTGGCTCTTGATGCGCGTGGTCGTGATGATGAGCTTCAATGTGGGAAGATGCACTGCCGTGTACGCGTTCAATGTCCAACACTTCAATTGGTAGGTCACCATCATGAATCAGTTTGCTGAACACTTTAGAAGGCGTTTGATCGGTTACCCAATCGTTGAACACATCAATGTCATGGCTGGTACACAGGTCAACCTTGCTACCGATAACCACATCGGCGCTGCCTAATTGATCAACAAAGTTCTTGTTTGAAAGGTATTTTTCGTCACTTAGGTTACGTGGATCCACCAGCGCGATCGTTGCTTTAAGATCAACATAAGGCAGATATTGCTCAGACGTTAACGTCGCAACTACTTGCTTTGGATGCCCCAACCCCGTTGGCTCGATAAGAAGGCGATCTGGATTTTGACGTAGCAAAGCCGTGATACCAACAGACATAGGAACGCCCGCTGTACAACACATGCAACCACCCGGAACTTCTTTAATCATCGCTCCTTGGTCGGTCATCATCGCGCCATCGATACCTATCTCACCAAACTCATTCACTAATACAGCCCAGTTTTCGTTTTCTGGTTTGTTTTTCAGTAAGTTCAGAATAGTTGTGGTTTTACCGACGCCCAGAAATCCCGTCAGTATGTTGGTAGGTACTCGATGTGACATGCTTTTCTCCGACAAGCTTGTGCTTTAAATGCTTTGCCAAAGTATACGGAGAATGTGACATGCTTCAACGCTTTTTATCGCGTGGGTCTAAGCCTTTATGCAGTGCTTTCGCTTTGGTTTGTTGTGATTGCTGGTAATAACCGAATGCGTCCGCATTTTTAACACCAGACAGGTGCATGCTGGTATGAATCACGCAGGTAAAGAATGCGACAATCGCAACGAGGATAGGAAGTAGTCCGAGGGTGTTTTCGAATTTTAGAGCGGCAATAGCCAAAGCGAAAACAACCGCAGAGGAAAGGGCAATGATCTTACTTCTATTGCTTTTCATGATAGTTCGCCTTTTTTATTGAACAAGAGTTCAAAGTGAATACCTGTGACTTTTCACTTTATAGCTCGATGCTACTCCTTTCATAACACACAAAATTTGAGCGACTTAACAGATACAAAAACACCGAGCTATGAGTCGCTCTAAGCTTGAATTAATAGATATCAGCTAGTCATCAAAGAAGAGGCAATGTTACAGCTGTGTGTAGTAGCTCTTTGTCTGTTTAAACATATTAAACGAGAAGTATTTACTCTATAAAGATCAAAAAGGCTTAACTTATTGGTAGTCGTAGGAGTAAATATAATTCTGATTTTTGTAAAAATTGAGTTTTACTCAATATCGAGCAACACCCAAAAACACTTAACGAGCAAAAGTACGAAAAGTAATTTATCCTGGTTATTTTTAGTTAGGTCTACCTTTATCCCTTGATTTTATCTAACCATTTGCATCAATAGACTTATCTCCGGTTGTATCCAGTAGATAAAGCCCGTTAACTTTTAAAGTTCTATTCGACAAAATTGCACTTTCACAAAGATTGCATAATGGTACAATCGAGGTCGTCTCTCTACCTAGACTTCGGACCTGCACAGCACTTGTTGCGGAGCCAACACATTGAATTACAGAGCAAGCTCCTAGATCCATCTGCTTCTTGGCTTTCCAATAATCTAGCCAAGTTGAATATTGTAGAGGTAACGTACAAAATGTTAATGGTTTAACAATATAAGCCATATATTATCCATCTTCATGCTTTGATTCTTTGTACATTAGAGGCTAAACAAAAAAAATCATTAGCATATAAAATATAACCACAAAAAAATATGCCAACTGAAGCGGTTTAATAATGATTGAATAAAAGTACTAAAGTCTATGCTGCCAATCAAATTGTTTTTTGTTAGTACAGTTTCGTACCCTTTAGATGGCAGAATCATGATTAAGGCTTATTCGGTACTATTTACTTCCTTTTAATAACTCAGTTAATGAATTATCAACAAATTTGGCCTGCGGTGACTGCGATGTCAGATTCGTTGTCAATCGCAGCTTGAGCTAATAGCGCTAACCCTTCGACGATGACATCTAACGACATGGTTGGCTGGTTGCCTGAAGCATCTTGTTCTGGCAAAAGAGGAATATGCACAAAGCCGTGACGTACTGATTTATCACGCAAGTAATGCTGGATACCATAAAACAGGTGATTGCACACAAACGTCCCTGCCGTATTTGATACTTGGCATGGAATGCTCGCGTTCTGTAAAACGTTTGTCATCGCCTTGATGGGTAGCGTTGTAAAGTAAGCGTCTGGACCATCTTGAACCACTGGCTCATCGATTGGTTGATGACCGCCATTATCAGGAATACGGAAGTCGTCTACATTGATTGCCACACGTTCTGGTGTAATCGCAGCTCGTCCCGCAGCCTGCCCTACTGTGATGACAATGTCTGGTTGGTATTGCTCGATAGCCTTAACCACGGTGTCAATGGATTCACAACGGGTTACTGGCACTTGGCAAATCACCACTTCACCACCGTTGAGCTTTTTGCCTTCTAATCGTTTTACCGCTTCTAATGCAGGGTTAACTGACTCGCCACCAAATGGTTCAAAACCGGTGATTAACACTTTCTTCATCAATGTGACTCTTTGTAATTTTTGTTCGACGTATGATTGAAATTCGAATTTACAACAATTTAGCGTGATAACGCCAAGCATTATTGTATGCAAATCCTTCCTTGGTTTCTGCAAGCAACTTAGGTAGAGTACGCGACCATTGAATATCGACAATTCGAAGAGATTGAAGACGATGAACATTGATAATCACGTAATAGAAACATTGGAAGAGCTAGAAGCTTTCCTACACCTAATTGAAAGTGGCGCACTGGGTCTTGAAGGCGTAACAGGTGTCGCATTGGCTACAACCAACACCGATGGCCGCCCTTTTGTCGCTGTATTAGGTGACCAACACCAACTCATCATGGGTCGCTGGGTTTCTCAGCACGTTTACGACAACGGTAAAGACATCGTTCGTAACGGCCCACAACGCAAACATTAATTCGCGTTTCTGACCCGTCATGATTGGGTTGACATTTTTAGTTATAAAGCTCGCTTAAATAGCGAGTTTTTTTATGCTATTTGTAAGTGTATTAAGCGCATTCCTACAATACTCGCCTGCTTTATAAGCTATTGTTCAAAAATAAAAAATAAGCTTGTCAGCATGGTATCGAGTCGTGACATTTTGCTGACAAAACCACTCTAGAAACTCCTAGAATTCATCTCGGAAGCGATTCTAATTTTCGTTTCCGGACACCATCGCAGAGCAGTTATCCTAGTTGCTCTGTTTGCCCCGTTTAGCCCGCTTGACAGCCTTGGACTAAACGGGGCTAATTATATGGTCCGCCTCACTCTCAAGCCCTACGCTTAGAGTAGGCTCTCAGAACGAGGTGAACCATATGTCTACCATTCACATCTTAGGTATCGATTTAGGCAAGCACTGCTTTCATGCGGTTGGTAACAATCACACTGGCAAAGACGTTATTCGCCGTAAGTTTAGTCGAAGCCAACTACTCCGTTTCTTATCTGTACTTGAACCTACCATCATCGCTTTTGAAGCCTGTGGTGGTGCTCACTGGCTTGCGAGAAAGTGTGAAGCCTATGGGCATCGAGTTCGACTTATCCCGCCTCAATATGTAAAACCTTACGTCAAAGGTAACAAGAACGACTTTATTGATGCAGCTGCGATAGCAGAAGCAGCGAGTCGACCAAGCATGAGATTTGTCTCTGCCAAGTCAGAGGAAGCTCAGGTAATCGCAGCTATCCATCGAGTGAGGGATGGTTATATCAAAGAACGAACGGCTTGTATGAGCCGAATTGGAGCAATACTACTTGAGTTTGGGCTGAGTTTTCCTAAAGGCCATGCCAAGATGAAAGCGCTATTTCAGTGGTTGGCCGAGCAAGATATAAAACTACCACCGAGTCTGGTCGCTGAGTTGCTCTCGATTCATGAGCACTATAAATACCTAAATGAGCAAGTATCTACTCAAGATAGAAAACTGAAAGCAATTACTGAAAATAATGAAAATGCCGAGCTTTTGAAGAGTATTCCTGGTATTGGTGATTTAACAGCAACGCTGTGTGTGGCTAATATCAGTTCTCCTTCAAACTTTGGTGGAGGTCGCGAGATGGCTGCATGGCTAGGACTCGTTCCAAGGCAGTATTCAACGGGTGGCAAATCAAAGCTATTAGGCATGAGTAAACGAGGGAACAAACACCTTCGCGCTCTATTTATACATGGAGCGAGGTCCGTGCTATCTAGGATAGAAACAACAGGAAAAGTGTTTGGAGATTGGTTAGTCAATTTACGAGCAACAAAGCCGTTTAATGTAGTGGTAGTCGCACTTGCCAATAAGCTAGCAAGAATAGCTTGGGCGGTGTTGTACCACCGCCAAGCTTTTAAGGCTGTATAGCCATAACCAAGTTTGCAACGCCAATGAACGTGATGACAAAAACGGTCGATCGGCCAGATTAGTAACCTGATACAAAAAATAGCACCTAGTTGCTTTGGGGCTTTTAAGGATAATCTGGCGCGGATATCATCGTGGAGCGGGAAGTTAATGTTCCCAACGTGGACTCCGAATACATTAGCGCAAACCAACTCCGTTATTACTAAATTGTAGTTGCAATAACGGGGCGGACCATACATTTTTTAGAGGTGTCTATTACTTGTTGTAACTTACTGTCGGAAGCAAACGTGTTTCCAGTTGGCAGGCCAAATGTCGGCAAATGGCGCAGAATTATCGCCTTTAACAACTAAATTTCTCCGACGCTCTGCAACTGATAATGATAGAATCCCCGCATCAAAACTATCGAGCAACTCTATGTTTATCCATCATGTTAACGGCATCGACTGGCTGGTGATTACAGCTTTTGAAGAACTGAAACCTATATTCATCGAAGATGCTGGTGCGATCCCCTCTTGCTTCTCTATCGACAGTGAATTGAGCCTGATTGATCAAGCCAAACGGACTTATGGATATTTGCCTGCACTCGACGGTGTAATCACGGATACCGGCACGTTTGAAAGCCAAAATAACGACGAAGATTTAAACCCACAGCTAGCATGCTTAGTCGAGGGGCGCGGGCGAGTGTTTATCTATCACGGCGGATTTGTCGCTTTTGTAGATGATGAGCAGACGTTTATTACCCGAATGAACTGAAAATTATTCCATGAGAAGAGCAATGCTGCGGTTAACTGGCGAGCAGCATTACTTGCAATCGAGGGGGTAAAAAAGAGTCAGCCTGATAGTCTGACTCTTTTGTATGAAACCGAGGGTATTGCGAGAAGGTTGAAGGTCGTTGAATCGGTTGAATCCGCTTATTACTGAGGCTGGTGGCCAGTCTTCTTTGCAAACTCCTGCATCGCTTCGGCAAACGTTGTGGTCCCGCCTTTAGCTTGAACCTGTATCACCTTGTACCCCATCTTTTCCAACGCTTGGCGTTCTGCCAAAACCGCTTTGTCATCTTGCTGACTGCCCTTTGCAGGTTGATGAAGGTAGCACCCTTCTAGTTGACCATCTTCGACCAGTTGGTGGTGTTTCAGTGCATTAATATCAAAATTCATGGTAATTCTTTAAATCAAAAATAGGGAGTTTCTGTGGCAGGTTACATGCGCTTTAAAGGCTTAACAACACTATCTAAGCCTTCAATTTTTAGGGCGAGGCAAAGTTTTAGCAGTTCACCTAGCTCCCCTTCAGGAAAGCCTTTTTTATCAAACCAGAGTAGGTATTCTTCTGGAAGATCAATCAGTACTCGCCCTGCGTATTTGCCAAACGGCATTTGCATTCGAGCGAGTTTGATCAAATTTTCTTTTTCTAACATGGCGTTTTGTCTAACGACTTAGATTTGGGTAACTTGGTTGTCGAAAGTAACAAATAATCGATTAACCCACCAGTGGATTGCGTCTTTCGCTCCACTTAACCCATCAACAATGTTATCCAAATCTTTATCGCCAACATGTCGGTCTATCACCGCAAAGATAGGTTCCGCCGTTTTGGAGTCGCTTACCAGCAGTTCAATGGTCGCCTCTCCCACATTGGTGTGCTCGCCCGTTGTTAGCTTGGATATTGTAGAAACACCAATACCAAAAGGCAGTACAGAGCTTGTTACCGCTAAGATCGGATTGGGCGTTTCCACATTACTGATCGCGATACTCAAACGAAGTGTTGAGTCACTTGGCTCATCCACAATGCGTTTATTGGTCGAGATCTTCTCTTTGAGCCTCATCACCATGTAATCAGACAATTCATTAATGCTCTCATCATCCAACTCAGCATCTTTCACAACCACAAAAACACGGTCCACCAGTACGCTGTCGTATTTATCTAGAACGGCTTTTAATGTTTGCGCATCTTTAATGTCATCTCTTGCCCACACTAAATCGACTCTGCCTTCAGGACCCGGTCGAAAATCCTCATACGAAGTAAATTTCGTCTCATCGACTTGTGGACCTCTGGCACAACCAGCCAAAAGAACGATAAAAACAGACAAGGTGATGCACTTAAAATACGGTTTAAACATGACGCCTCCTAAAATTGAATATACAGTTTATCATTCCATATAAATTTGACCAGTATTTATTCACCTAATGGATATTTTGTTGAATCAAGTATTGAGCTTCCCGCTGCACAATTTCATGTTAAAGTACGCCGCTTACTGGAAAGCATAACGAGAAAAATAATGAAGTCACCTTGCCGCGCAGCCTGTAAAAACAACGGCGGAATCTGTTCTGGCTGTCACCGAACCATGGAAGAAATCGTGCAGTGGAAAGATAAGTCTGATGCTCAACGAGACGCGATCATCGAGCAATTGGTTGGAAATGATTCAACCCACTCTTGTCCTGAGTGTGGCACGAACGCGCACTGCGATATTGCTGCGGGGAAAGAGACGTGCTGGTGCTTTGATATTGAGACCAGAGATTTACCAAAACCAGATGCGGGGCAGCTTTGTTTGTGTCGTAAATGTTTGGAGAAAAAGCCAGTCGCCTAGCCTATCGAATATAGGACGTATCGGACTGGCGATCATTGAAATGAAGGTGAGGTCTGCGAACTATTTCTGCGCTAACGCTTGGGATTCAAACTTCACACCATCCCAACCTGTCACCATAAAGTTACGAATGTTTTGATGGTCGTTGTTCTCTGGATGTGCCAATACATCTTCACGGTAGAAGCGACCAAAACACGCTAGCGTCGCCTCTTTGCTTAGGTTATTCAATTGACCAAACGCGAAGATCTTGCACGAGCCGTTATTCTCACCGGCATTGTTCTGCGTTTCACCATTCACAAAAGCCGCTGGCGTAAACGCGTAGTTCTGATGAATCCCCTAATGATTTTTATCAAAATCATTAAGTTAAGGTAGATACACATCTTGTCATATGATCAAATGGTTTCGCCAAAAATCAATAATCAGACAACAAAATGTGCGAACTCGATATTTTACACGACTCTCTTTACCAATTCTGCCCCGAATTACACTTAAAACGACTCAACAGCTTAACGTTGGCTTGCCACGCCTTACTTGACTGTAAAACTCTCACTCTTACCGAACTTGGCCGTAACCTGCCAACCAAAGCGAGAACAAAACATAACATCAAACGAATCGACCGATTGTTAGGTAATCGTCACCTCCACAAAGAGCGACTCGCTGTATACCGTTGGCATGCTAGCTTTATCTGTTCGGGCAATACGATGCCCATTGTACTTGTTGACTGGTCTGATATCCGTGAGCAAAAACGGCTTATGGTATTGCGAGCTTCAGTCGCACTACACGGTCGTTCTGTTACTCTTTATGAGAAAGCGTTCCCGCTTTCAGAGCAATGTTCAAAGAAAGCTCATGACCAATTTCTAGCCGACCTTGCGAGCATTCTACCGAGTAACACCACACCGCTCATTGTCAGTGATGCTGGCTTTAAAGTGCCATGGTATAAATCCGTTGAGAAGCTGGGTTGGTACTGGTTAAGTCGAGTAAGAGGAAAAGTACAATATGCAGACCTAGGAGCGGAAAACTGGAAACCTATCAGCAACTTACATGATATGTCATCTAGTCACTCAAAGACTTTAGGCTATAAGAGGCTGACTAAAAGCAATCCAATCTCATGCCAAATTCTATTGTATAAATCTCGCTCTAAAGGCCGAAAAAATCAGCGCTCGACACGGACTCATTGTCACCACCCGTCACCTAAAATCTACTCAGCGTCGGCAAAGGAGCCATGGATTCTAGCAACTAACTTACCTGTTGAAATTCGAACACCCAAACAACTTGTTAATATCTATTCGAAGCGAATGCAGATTGAAGAAACCTTCCGAGACTTGAAAAGTCCTGCCTACGGACTAGGCCTACGCCATAGCCGAACGAGCAGCTCAGAGCGTTTTGATATCATGCTGCTAATCGCCCTGATGCTTCAACTAACATGTTGGCTTGCGGGCGTTCATGCTCAGAAACAAGGTTGGGACAAGCACTTCCAGGCTAACACAGTCAGAAATCGAAACGTACTCTCAACAGTTCGCTTAGGCATGGAAGTTTTGCGGCATTCTGGCTACACAATAACAAGGGAAGACTCACTCGTGGCTGCAACCCTGCTTACTCAAAATCTATTCACACATGGTTACGTTTTGGGGAAATTATGAGGGGATCTCTCAGCGCGTAGTTTGCCTCTATCGCTGCCATTGTCGTTTCAAATTCGACTGTCTCAGGTGATGCCGCTAGCGCATCCAAAAATTCTTTAAGTTCCATTATTTCTAGTTCCTAGTGTCTTTTCATCTTAGGTGTTCGACATACGTTCAGATTAAAACTGACACATTTGTTTCATCAAAAGCCAATATAAGAGTCATAAATCATAAATATATTCAGAGCCTTATTTAATAACACATCAATCAATGCACTATTCCTCACTGTTGTAGTGAATGAATAGATATCTAATTTAGGTGCATTGAGCAACATTGTATCTGCTTAATAAGGAAATATCATGACCACCCCATTTAAGGCAATAGGCGTATTGGCATTATCTTCACTTGCCATCGCATGTTCATCTCAACCTGACGATTCTCTCTCTTCGTTTGCAGCTCAGTGTAAAGCATCGGTAGCACCTGTTGCTGGGGAGACATCCATCCAAGGTTTGACCTTTATGGGAACGTCTATCGCTGACGCACCATTCGATACATCGGCAGCAGAAATCGTTCAATATGATGCGTGTACTGACAAGCTATACGTGGTCAACGCTCAAGCAAAGCGTGTCGATGTGCTTTCTATGGATGACAACGGCGCACCAACGCAAACCGCATTCATCGATCTCAACAGCGCAGGTGAAGCGGCAGGCGTTGAAATTGGTGCGGCAAACAGCGTTGCTGTCTTTAATGGTTTAGTCGCTGTTGCGATTGAAAACAGTAATAAGCAGGCGAATGGCATTGTTGGCTTATACCGCTCAGATGATTTGTCGCTGATCACCACCTTCCCTACCGGCGCACTGCCAGACATGGTTGGCTTCTCAAAAGATGGCAGATACATTGCGACAGCAAACGAAGGTGAGCCAAATGGTGACTATAGTGTCGATCCAGAAGGCAGCATCACATTGATCGACTTGAGCCAAGGCGTAAACCAAGCAGAAGTCACGCAGATTGGTTTCAATGAGTTTGATGGGGCACGTAAGCCTGAATTACCAGCTGATGTTCGAATCTCTGGTCCAAATGCCACGGTGGCGCAGGATCTAGAGCCGGAATACCTCACCTTTGCTGAAAACGGTAAAATCTACGTTGCGCTGCAAGAAAACAACGCGATGGCAATTGTAAACCCTGAAAGCAAATCGGTAGAGAAAATTGTTGGTCTAGGCGAGAAATCTTGGTCTGACTCAAAACTGGATGCGTCTAACAAAGACAAAATTATTGGCAACTTTAAGAGCTACCCACAATTGGTTGGTCTGTATATGCCAGATACCCTCGACAGCTACTCGGTAAACGGTAAAACGTACATACTCTCTGCCAACGAAGGTGACGGTCGTGAATATGGCTTCAAAACAACACAAGCTCTATGTGACCAAGCGGGCTTTAAGTGGGATGAAGACGATTACCTCGGTACAGATGAATATACTTCACAGCAAGGTACCTGTTTAAGCCATGTTGACGAAGTGCGCGGTAAGAAGCTAAAAGTTGCAGCAGATCACCCGCTGGCAGAGGCGCTAAAAGATAACAAGCAACTCGCGCGTCTAAAAGTGATTAAGCCTGAACAAACGCTTTCTGCGCAAGACAATGTTCAAGCCTTTGGCGCACGTTCATTCTCTATTTGGGATGAAAACGGTGAGTTGGTTTTCGATAGTGGTGACGATTTCGCGACCATCGCACTAATGAATGAAGGTAAAAACTTCAACAGTACCAACGATAGCAATGACAGTGGCGATGACCGCAGCGACGACAAAGGCATTGAGCCAGAAGCGATTGAAGTAGCACAAATCAATGGTCGTCATTATGCGTTCATCGGTTTGGAGCGCCAAGGTGGCATCATGATTTATGACATCACAGACCCGAAACAAGCGCAGTTCATGCATTACGTAAACCGTCGTGATTACAGCCAACCCGTTTGTACGGAAGTGGAAGATGGCGAATGCGCGAACGACACTTACAATCCAGAAGTAGGGGATCTGGCGCCAGAGTCAATCAACTACTTTGCTCGTAACGGACAACACTTTATCGCAGTAGGCAATGAAGTGTCAGGCACGACGTCTGTGTTTCGAATTGAGCTTTAATACCCACTCTTCAAGAGAACAAAATAAAAAAGTAAAGCGCCCGAACTTAAGTCCGGGCGCTTTTTGTTTATAACGAGTGAACATAATCACTCAGCTCTATTCCTCAATCACCAATGCATCGCACTTCGAAGCACAGATAAAGTCGTTCTTATGCAAACCTTTAATAGAATGACTCCACCACGTGATGGTCACTTTGCCCCACTCCAGCAAGATAGATGGGTGATGGAATTCATCTTCTGCAAGCTCAGCAATCTTGTTGCTAAACGCCCACGCTTGCTTGAAGTTCTTAAACTTGTAGACCTTCTCAAGTTGAGGAATCTCATCTCTCTCAATGATCTGCCAATCTGATAATTGCAGCAGCAAAGACTGTTGTTCCTCTTTACTAAGTGCAATGGCATCGATACTACAAGCTTCGCATTTTTGTTCATTCAACATGAGCAGGTTCCTTTGGTTCAAAAAGTGGTGGAAGCAATCCGGCTTCAATCGCTAGATCGGCTTGTTTCAATAAATTCAGTTGGCTAATTTGGAAAAGCTGGGACAAATCTTCAATCACGTAGTATTTCGGCTGCATGATGTCGATGCGATAAGGGGTTCTTAGCACAGTTTGCAGGTCAAACTCGTCTCTAATCGCGATGTCGCTTTCCAATGAATAGATGGTTTCTCCCGGAGATGAAAGGATGCCGCCACCGTAGATCTTGGTTTTGTTACCCTCTTGAACCAAGCCGAACTCGACTGTAAACCAATATAGACGCGCAAGGTACCCTCGCTGCTTTGGTGTCGCGGCTTGTCCAAGCTGTCCGTAGTGCTCGGTAAAGGCGGCAAAATCAGGGTTGGTGAGCATGGCACAATGACCAAAAATCTCATGGAAGAAATCTGGCTCTTGTAGGTAATCAAACTCTTCTCGCGTTCTCAAAAACGTCGCGACTGGGAAGCGTTTATTGCCAAGCAAATTGAAGAAACGATCAAAGTCGATCAATGCAGGTACTGGCTCCACTTGCCAGCCCGTTGTTTCCATCAAGACACGATTGATTTCGGGTAGTTGTGGCACGCGGTCATGAGGTAAATCGAGTAGCTTGAGTCCATGTAGATACGCGTCGCATGCACGGTCTTGAATCACGCTCATTTGTCTTGTTACCAAGTCGCGCCAAATGGCATCCTCTTCATGGCTCCATTCTACCCTTCCATCCTGATCGACGGGTTTTGAATGATACTGAGTCATTGCACATCTCCGTTAACAAATTCTTTACATTAAGCCTATCTACACTCTTTTGTCCTTCCAATCCCCTGACCATTTTCCACTCAAAATTCGGGTGTAACATTTTCTTTACACAAACACCTAACACATTGATATACATAAGGAGCTAGTTTCTCCAACGAGTTTGACTTTATTTCTGGTTCACCTCAGACTGAAAACGTTAAAACTTTGTTATAGAGGGAGCTATGCGCGAGAGCAACAAAGTCTGGCAGCCGACGGAAGATCGAATCGAGCAAGCCAATATCACGCAGTTTATCGAGCACATTAATCGGCAGGGTTTCGAGCTCAAAAACTACTCTGATTTGCACCAATGGTCTTTGGAGCATAACGAGCATTTCTGGAAAGAGGTTTGGCAATTTTGCGACCTAATTGGCACGAAAGGCGATACCGTAAAAGCACAAGGTGAAAGCCGTTGGCAATCACCAATGCAAAATCGAGATACCGTGTGGTTCCCTCAAGCTCAAGTTAACTACGCAGAGAACCTGCTCAGTTTGGCAGAGCAACAAGCGGATGAGCTGGCGATTTGGTTTGAAAACGAACGCGGCGACAAACAGACTTACACATGGAAGCAGCTTTGTGACGAGGTCTCGAGCGTTCAGCAATGGTTAGTCGAATGTGGCATCAAGCAAGGCGATGTGGTTGCAGGTTATTTACCACATATGCCACAGACCATTATTGCAATGCTTGCTACCACCAGCTTGGGAGCGACTTGGACGTCCACCTCCCCTGATTTTGGCGTAGAAAGCGTTATTGAGCGCTTCGGGCAAGTGAAGCCAAAGGTTCTCTTCACCTGCGATGGTTATACCTTCAACGGCAAAACTTTCGATATGTCAGAGAAGAACCATCACATCGCAGATCATCTTGATGGACTGAAACAAGTATGTCAGATCGGTTACCTCAAACCGCATGTGTTCGAATGCGATGTTTGTACTCACGATTGGCAAAACATCATTAATCAGTATTCCCCAGCTCCGTTGCATTACACTCGCGTGGAATTCAATAGTCCGCTGTTTGTGCTTTATTCCTCTGGCACGACGGGCAAGCCTAAGTGCATCGTGCATTCTGTTGGCGGTACGATTCTTAATCATCTTAAAGAACATCAACTTCATTCAGATATTCAGCCTAAAGACCGCGTCTTTTACTACACAACTTGTGGTTGGATGATGTGGAACTGGCACGTATCTGCTCTAGCGAGTGGCGCGTGCTTGGTGATTTTCGACGGGAGCCCGGTTTATCCAGCACCTAATGTGTTGTGGGATTTAGCTCAGCGCGCCGAGGTGAGTCTCTTTGGTACTGCCGCCAAGTACCTAGAGGCGATAGAAAAAGCCGGACTGTCACCAATCCAAGATTACTCTCTCCCTGCTTTAAGAACTTTGTGCTCTACGGGCTCAGTGCTTTATCCAGAGCAGTTTGATTACGTGTATCAACACATCAAGCAAGATCTGCACTTGGCTTCTATTTCAGGCGGAACAGACATCTGTGGCTGCTTTGTATTAGGCAATCCTATCTCGCCTGTTTATCGTGGTGAGTGCCAGTACGCCGGCTTGGGTATTGATGTTCAAGTGTTTGACTCGCAAGGTCAAAACGTGAGTGAACAACGCGGTGAGCTCGTCTGTGTCAATTCCATGCCTAACTTCCCTGTCGGCTTTTGGAACGATACAGGGGAGCGCTATCACAATGCGTATTGGGACAAGTTCGATGATATCTGGCATCACGGTGATGATGTCGAGCGTAGCACCAAAGGTGGATTCGTTTTTTACGGTCGTAGCGATGCATTGTTGAATCCAGGAGGCGTGCGTATCGGCACTGCGGAGATTTATCAGCAGGTAAATGCCATTGAAGGTATCGTCGATTCCATTGCCGTTGGTAAAGAGATCGAGCGAAACGAACAAATTTGGCTGTTTGTGCAGACCGCTTCGGGTGTCACTTTAGATGACGGATTAGTATCAGAGATTAAGTCGCGTCTCAAAACGTCCTGCTCGCCAAGGCACGTGCCAAGCCAAATCTTCGCCATCAGCGACATTCCTAAAACACGCTCAGGAAAGTTGGTAGAACTTGCAGTCAAACAAGTCATAAATGGTAAGGAAGTTGAGAACTTAGGTGCGATTGCGAATCCGAACGTTTTAGAAGAAATTCGACAACTCACCTTTGTCTAGCGAATCAAAGGAAACAAAAAAGCGAGCTAAATAGCTCGCTTTCCTTATGTTCTTTGTCGGGGATTAACGGCGACCTACGCCCATTAATACTGACATTGTGTGACCGTCTGACGTGATTTCGAAGACCTTCTTCGTTTCTACCTCAGTAAAGCCAGCTTTGATAAGTGCGTTCTCTGATTTCGCTAGCGTGAAGCCTTCTTTTGCTGAATCTGCGATCCAATCAAAATGAACGAAGTGACCACCAGCGTTGAGTAACGAGTGAGCGATCTCTAGAGACGTTTCGTAATCTTCGATGAACGCCAACACTGAAGAAGCAACAACTAGGTCAAACTGACCACGGAATGCTGGGTGCTGAGCGACTAGACCACGCGTCAATGCGTCAACAACCGGTTCTACATTCTCTAGCTCTTTCTTATCAAGCTCTTCAATCATGGCTTCAGATGCATCCAGCGCCACAATCTCTTTTGTGGATGGCGACAATAGTTGGCTTAACTGCCCTGTCCCACATCCAAAATCCAATACTTTAATGCCATCAAGCTGAGTAAGCTGTTGTAACTGTGCAAACACCGACTGAGCAAATTGATCTGTTGCTGGGTTAGATTCCCAATTCTTTGCTAAGCCGTCCCAATCTTGTGCCATCGTGGCCTCCATGTTCACTTCTTGTAACCCCCATAGATTACCGCAAAAACGCCAAAACACCATAGACTTATCTGGCGAATCCGTGTTTTTTTCGATAATCTTTCTAGGCGTCAGTACGTTCATTCGTCTACGCTATCGATTCTCATCATTTCAGTTTAGGTCTTTTTTAATCATGAACTTATCGCAAGTTGAAGCCTTTTGTACCATTGCCGAGTATGGCTCCGTCTCGGAGGCTGCGCGTCAACTCGATTGCAATCGTACTAAGCTGAGTATGGCAATTAAGGCGCTTGAGAAAGACCTAGACGTCGAGTTATTCACTCGTACTGGCAATCAGCTAACACTCTCTGAAGCAGGGAAAGCGATTTTTAAAGACTGCGAAAACCTGCTCGTAACCGCACAGCGAATCAAAAAGACTTGCGCTCAAGTTTCTGACGGCTTCAACGCCGAGGTCTGGGTGGCACGTGATGACTCGCTGCCAGACGAACTGTGGCAAGAGCTATCTCATACTCTAAACAATCGCTTCCCGTCGACAACCTTCAACTTAATATTGGCGTCCAGTGGTGACCTTTCAAATTTAGTCAGTACACAACAAGTCGACTTTGCATTTGGCGTGGACTACGAACGTGTCGACGATCCTCATATTGTCTACAATCCTCTAGGCAAAATTCGCATGATGTCAGTATGCAGCTTCGAACATCGCTTAAGTAAGATGCGCCGTGTCACAGACGAAGATTTGCGTAACCAGATGCAAGCGTTGATGGTGTATTTGAACGAGAAAGACAACCCGGAGCTGCAACCCTTTTCTACTCGATACATTGGCTTCTCCAGTTTTGACTACATGCTGAATACCATTTTGGAAGAAGATGCATGGGGCGTATTGCCAGAGCCACTGATCCGACATTACTTGAGACATCAGAAACTTGCAGTGATCAAACACACTTATGGTTTGACGCAAGAAGACTACTGTATGTTCGTTCCAAATGGACAAACAGAACACCCAGCCATGAGTTGGTTGGCCGATAAGTTAAGCGAGTATTTATTCGACTTCTAAACATATTGCAGTGAGCGTCAATTAAATTGACAGCGAGATTTTAGCGCAAGCTATTGATATATAATAAAATATATATAAACCCTCATTTCATCGTTTAAATGTCACACAGTTTTCATTTGCTTAAATTTACCCCAAGGAGAAGAATGTAAGGGTGTAATAATTTAAGGCATCTTTTATGTGTGACAGGACAAGCAAAAACGAAAACCGTATCTTAACCTTCTCTGCCCTTTTAGCATCTGGGTTTGCAGTCGGAGGGATGGTACTTGGCTTGCTTGTTGGGTCGATCGTCATCGTATTTGACGGTGTTTATTCTCTAGTCAGTCTGCTGTTAACTTTATTGTCACTGGCAGCTTCTTACTACATCAGCAAGCCATCAAAATCTACTTTTCCTTTCGGCAAAGCTGTACTTGAACCTATCGTTATCGCTATCAAAGCAGCCGTTATTTTAGTTGTTGTTGCTTTCTCATTATTCTCTGCGGTAACAGCGTTGATGACAGGCGGTCGTGAGGTAGACGCTTCCATCGCAACCATCTTCGGTGTGGTTAACGTCGTTGGTTGTGGTTACGCTTGGTGGTTTATGGCGAAGAAAAGCCGTCGTTTTTCATCAGGTTTAATCGAAGCCGAGAAAAAACAATGGCAAATGGATACGCTACTTAGTGTTGCAGTAACCCTTGGTTTTATCGCTGCATGGTTAGTATCACTGACACCGTATGCACACTATGCGGTCTATGCAGACCCTATGATGATGGTGTTGATGGGCTTCTACTTCCTTAAAGTACCATTTGATATGCTAGTTGGTGCCCTACGTGAGCTGCTAATGATGACACCTAGCAAAGAGCTGTGTCAGAGCGTTGGTAAAGACGTTCTTGAGATTGAAAAAGTGACTGAGCACCAATTGAAATTGGCGGGCGTAACTAAAGTTGGTCAAGAGTTACGAGTAAATGTGGACGTGCATGTGGATGACGACACGCTAGAGCTTGATACGCTAGAGCACACTCGTAAGCAACTTACTAAGCGACTATCGAAGCACAGATTCAAGCTTCAATTACAATTGAACGTCGCGTATTAGAGCGCCACCTGAAATCATTAGAACTCGAAAGAAAAGCTCCCAATCTCGGGAGCTTTTTGCATTTCTTCGATTGATGCACTTACAACCCCCTCCAACTCCCCCTTTTATTGACTTACGTTGCTTCGCATTTGAATACGGTGTTCAAGGGGGAGAGCTATTCTTTGCTAACTTCAGCTAGCCGCTCTTCTACTGCTCCGGAGAATGCTCATAGTGAGCAATTGATTTATTCTCGGATGCAGGAACAGTCCCTCCCCTTTAACTCAGGGATATTGAGAACTTAGGTGCCAAATACAAGGGGAGGTTAGGAGGGGTTAGTACACTGAACTGTGACTTGTGAACTTGTAACCCCCTCCAACTCCCCCTTTTATTGACTTACGTTGCTTCGCATTTGAATACGGCGATTAAGGGGGAGAGTTATTCTTTGCTAACTTCAGCTAGCCGCTCTTCTACTGCTCCGGAGAATGCTCATAGTGGGCAATTGATTTATTCTCGGATGCAGGACCAGTCCCTCCCCTTTGGCTCGGGGTGTTGAGAGCTTGGATGCCAAATACAAGGGGAGGTTAGGAGGGGTTGGTACATTGAACTGTGGCTTGTGAACTTACCCTCTCCTACAGAAAGCTTATCCAGCCGCTTCGCGCTTCTCTTTAGTAACCAGCCAACACATCAGCGAACCAACCGTCACCATTACGACCCCTTGCCAAAAGCTGTGGCTCAAAGTGACGCCTAGAATAATAGAAGAAAACAGAGCAGAGAAAATCGGCGTAAAGTAAGACAAGGTTGCGAGAAACACCATATTGCCGCCAACAATCGCGATATTCCACAACCCGTAACCACCAGCCATTAAAGCTGCAGAAGCCACTAAGTACCCCATCGCTTCCCAACTGAATGCCATTGGCGATTCATCAGTAAAGGCGTATTTGATCCACAAAAAGATGGCTGTCGCGATAAAGAACAAAGTAATCGCGTTGTGCTTCGATTGTTGTCTTTGAGTCAGATTGCAATACACAGCCCAGATGACTGCGCCTGCAAATGCCATGAAGTAAACAATCGGATTGCTACTGATGTTCGCCATTAACTGCGTCGGTGATAAGCCGCTATCACCACTGACCGTCCAAGCGACACCAATGAATGCCAACATAACTGCCGGGTACAGTAGCCAGTTTGGCTTTTTGTTACTGCCCAATACCGCAAACAAAACGGTTAGTGCCGGCCATAGATAATTGACGATGGAAACTTCAATCGCCTGAGAACGAGAATTGGAGTAGCCCAATGCCAACGCGAGGAAGATCTCGTAGCAGACAAACATCGCTCCACCGAGAACTAAATACTTGGGTGAGAAATACGACAGTTTTGGGATGCCAACCACAATCAACAGAAAAATGGAGCTCAGAGAATACAGCATGGCTGATCCGCCCACGGGTCCCAAACTTTCTGTGACCAATCTTGCGATGCCTAACAAACAGCTCCAAGAGAGAATGGCGATACAACCATAAAGGGTGAAACGAAACTGATAGGATTGCATGTTATCTATGTGACCTACTGCTCATGAATGCCAAAGGAAACTGCAGCTTAACTCAAAAATGATCCGCTTCAACGTACTCTTTTTCCAAAATCGGTATAAAAACCACTCTATTAAGCGGTTGGAGTCGATATGAAACATTTTCTGCCTTCGAGTGTCATGCTGACACCGTTTGTTGTGCGCTACTATGAGGAAGACGACGAAAGTGAAAACGTTGAAACACATTCGGAAACGCATGGTCTAGATAGTGAAGAGCAATCTAAGGAACGTTCAGAGTAAAGGAATCCAATCATGAAAAAAGTCGCAGTCATTTTAAGTGGTTCAGGCGTTTACGACGGTTCTGAGATCCACGAAGCCGTATTGGCGCTCTACGCCATCGAGAAAGCAGGTGCAACTTGGCATTGCTTTGCACCTAACATTGACCAACTCCACGTCATCAATCACCTAACTGGTGACGAAATGGATGAAACACGCAACGTCTTGATCGAATCAGCTCGTATCGCTCGCGGGAATATTGACGATGTCGCCAAACTTAACGTTGATGAATACGATGCCCTACTGCTTCCCGGTGGGTTTGGTGCCGCGAAAAACTTAACCGACTTCGCCGTCTCAGGCGCAGAGTGTTCGATTAATACTCACGTCGCCCAAGCGTGTCGTGCATTCGCTCAAGCAGGCAAACCTTCAGGTTATTTATGCATTGCACCAACTATTATCCCGATGATTTATGATCAAGGTGTAAAAGGCACAATTGGTAACGATGAAGCCACTGCAGCAGCATTCGGTCATATGGGGGGTGAGCACGTCAATTGTCAGGTGGATGAAATCCATTTCGATGAAAAACACAACGTGCTTTCAACACCAGCTTATATGTTAGCGGAGAATATCTCCCAAGCCGCATCAGGCATTGAAAAACTAGTAGATAAGTTAGTTAAAATCGCCTAAATCGAAAACGTTTGCTTAAAACACACCATACTAATCCCCATTGATAGACTACATATTAATGGGGATTTTTTATACTTTAGTCGAATTGAGAGATAAACCGTACGAATCTTGTTATTTTTGCCAATCGTTTGCGTGATAAATGAGATATTTCAGCTACGTTAAGTAGGTGTTGCACCATCTCACTGTGCAACAAGACTGTCATCACACTTTCAGCCCTCAAGATACCCCTAAGGGGTTAAACTTGTCCTAGATCAATCTAAATCAAGAACGGGGTATGCAAGAGTAAATGACAGATTAAGAAAGATTATTAAAAATAACGACGGAGCAATCCAATATGACAAGTGCATTTTTTATCCCTACCGTAAACCTAATGGGCGCTGGTTGTCTGAAAGACGCAGCAGACAGCATCCAATCTCAAGGCTTTAAAAAAGGTTTGATTGTTACGGATAAGATTCTTAACCAAATCGGTGTAGTAAAGCAGGTTCAAGATCTACTAACAGAACGCGACGTAGCAACTGTTGTGTTCGATGGCACTCAACCAAACCCTACTATCAGCAACGTTAACGACGGCTTGGCACTTCTTACTGATAACGAATGTGATTTCGTTATCTCTCTTGGCGGTGGTTCACCACACGACTGTGCGAAAGGTATCGCGCTTGTTGCTTCTAACGGCGGCAAAATCGCAGATTACGAAGGCGTAGACCAATCTGCAAAACCAATGATGCCACTTATCGCAATCAACACGACTGCGGGTACGGCATCTGAAATGACGCGTTTCTGCATCATCACTGACGAAGAGCGTCACATCAAGATGGCTATCGTTGATAAGCACACAACACCGCTTATCTCTGTAAATGATCCAGAGCTAATGCTAGCTAAACCTGCTTCGCTAACTGCGGCAACAGGTATGGATGCCCTAACTCACGCGATTGAAGCTTACGTATCTATCGCAGCAACACCAATCACTGATGCGGTAGCAATCAAAGCGATTGAACTTATCCAAGCGTACCTACGCACAGCAGTGAAAAACGGTGAAGATCTAGAAGCTCGTGAACAAATGGCATATGCACAGTTCATGGCGGGTATGGCGTTCAACAACGCTTCTCTAGGTTACGTACACGCAATGGCACACCAACTTGGTGGTTTCTACGACCTTCCACACGGTGTTTGTAACGCGATTCTTCTACCTCACGTACAGCGCTACAACGCGCAAGTATGTCCTGAGCGTCTACGTGATGTAGCAAAAGCAATGGGCGTAAACGTAGAAGGCATGTCTGCTGAAGCAGGCGCAGCGGCAGCAATCGACGCTATCGTTACTCTAGCGAAAGATGTAGGTATCCCAGCAGGTATTAAAGAGCTTGGTGCGAAACTAGAAGACATCCCAACACTAGCAGATAACGCACTGAAAGACGCTTGTGGTTTCACTAACCCTAAACAAGCAACTCACGAAGAAATCTCTAAGATCTTCGAAGAAGCGATGTAATCTCGCTACATAAACAATTCTCTAGCCTTAATTCAATCCCCGATCTCGTATCGGGGATTTTTTTACATTCTTATACAATCCATGCTCTGCAAAACGTTCTCTTTTAGTGTTAGCTTTTAAGCATTAATACGATTCATATTGGAAGGAACCATGAGAACGATTGCTGCTGCCCTACTCGCTTGTTTATCCTTTTCTGCCAACGCTGCCGAATACCGCGCTAACGAAGTGGCGAATGGATTTCAGACCCCTTGGGGGATCGAGTTCTTAGATAACCAACGCGTTATCGTCAATGAAAAGAACGGTACGGTTTCGTTGCTGGATATCGCCACAGGCAAACCTCAAAAGCTGTTTAACGTCCCCGATGTGAACACAAGTGGACAAGCTGGCTTATTGGATGTCGCGCTCGCACCGAATGCCGATAAGCAAAACCCGCAACTCTTCTTTACCTACAGCAAGCGAACGAGTAAAGGCAATACGGTGGCGTTAGCGACGGCGCAATTGCAAAACAATCAGCTTGTAGGTTGGAAAGATCTCTTTGTTGCTGATGCCATCACCGACACAGGTCGCCACTACGGCAGTCGAATTTCATTTGTAGACGACAAAGTTTACTTCTCAATCGGTGACCGTGGCGAACGTGATAATGGGCAAGACACTCAAACCCATGCTGGCAGTATTCTGCGCCTTAACCTTGATGGTTCGGTTCCACAAGACAACCCATTCAAACCTTCCGAAGCTCGTCCTGAGATATGGAGTTACGGGCACCGCAACCCACAAGGTATGTTTTACGACGAAGCAACAAAACAGCTGTGGTCGATTGAACATGGACCACGCGGCGGCGATGAAATTAACCTAATCAAGAAAGGCGCGAACTTCGGCTGGGCTAAAGTCTCTCATGGTAAAGAATATTGGGGACCGTTGGACGTCGGGGAAGCTAAGTCGTTACCGGGAATGGAAGATCCAAAGTTGGTGTACATCCCTTCTATCGCACCCAGCAATATGATTTTGTACCGTGGCGATAAATACCCAGAGTTGGACGGAAAAATCCTCGCTGGTGCATTGAAACTGGCGCACATCAACGTGGTCTCTATTGAGAATGGCAAGCTCACCGAATCAAAAAGATTGATGGAGAATCTTGGTGAGCGAGTAAGAGATATAACCATCAGCCCCGATGGTTATATCTACTTTTCTACCGACAGCGGCAAAATATTTCGTCTTGAGGAGAAATAGTTTTCTCTGACGAGCTAGTCAAAAAGCTAGCTCTTTAAACTCACTGCCACTGTTTCATTGTCAAAATCGAGCGTCATGGTCGAGCCCAATGGAACGGTAAGCATTGGGTGGGTATGACAGCTATCAAAATCATACAAAATCGGCAGTGGTTGACCGTTAAGTACTTCTAGCAACACGTCTATAGGTGCTCGTCCTGTGCCTTTATCGTTGAACTTTTCATGCTTGCCAAGAACAACTGCACTGACTTTTTCAAACACACCGGATAACTTGAGCAGCGCAAAAGAGCGTTCGACCGTTTCAATGCCCTGCAAACAATCTTCCACTAGCAAAATATCGCCTTGTTCGATACTCGGCATAAACTTACTTGCCCAAATACCCGTCATGGTATTGAGGTTGCCACCAATCAAACGCCCTGTGATCTTGCCTTCACCTTTGAAGTGCCACTGGTTTTGCAAGGTCTGTTTCGCGCGGTCTTGCTCGCCCCACTCTATCCATTCATCGGTCCACCCTTGAGGCATTGTGTATTGATGCGCCAAGCTATCTAGCGTATTCACAATCGATTCGAACGAAGCGAAGGTCTCGTCCACCAGTGGCGGGAATTCACCCAGAGATGCCACTAAAGCGGGACCATAGAAAGTGACGATGCCGGTTTGTGCATAAATGCCCATGAGTAGAGCCGTCACATCCGAATAGCCAACAATGATCTTGGGATCCTTCTTCAACGCTTCGTAGTCGATGTAAGGCAGCAAAGAGTTACTGTTGTAACCGCCAATGGTCGACATGATACAGCGCACTTGAGGATCACGAATCAGCGCATTCAATTCTTCTACTCGATCTTGAATCGAACCCGAGCGGTATTGGTCAGTTTTGCCCGTTAAGCTGCCTGCTTTTAGCTGGTAACCATGAGATTCCACGTACGCTTTGGCGCGCTCAAAACGCGCTGGTGCAAATACCGTGGCTGGGGAGGATGGCGAGAAAAAGCCGATGGTGTCGCCTTTTTGTAATGGTTTAGGAATGATCATGCGCGTCCTTGTTTTGTGATACATGGTTGATTTATTTTCGTACAATCTAAGCAGAAGAATCTAAACTTAACAATAACCTTTTGTTTTTTAAAACGATAGTTCGGTTAAGTTGTACGAGGTCATTATGATTCCATTCCCTTTACAGCTCGATAAAATTAAAGCCGTGGTGTTTGATTTAGACAACACCTTGGTGAGTTCTGATATGAACTTCGGCGAATTGCGACAACAGCTAGGTTGTCCGCAGAGTGAAGATCTATTGGATTTTGTCGACGCACTTGAGCATCCTCATCATCGAGAGCACGCTCATAACGTGATATTTGATTACGAGATTTCAGATGCTGAGCAGTCTGCTCCAATGATTGGCTGCCATGAATTACTCGCCCACTTGCATCAAAATGAAATCAAAACCGCTATCGTGACGCGCAACTGCCAAATCGCCACGCAGCGCAAACTAGAACACAACCAAATCTCTGTGGAGCGTGTCATCACTCGTGAATGCTTCCCGCCCAAGCCAGACCCTTTGTCTCTGCAGGTATTGGCGAAAGAGTGGCGCTTGATGCCTGATGAAGTGCTTTATGTCGGCGATTACCTTTACGACTTACAGGCCGCGTATAACGCGCAGATGCCCTCTTGCCTTGTTCATCATGGTAATCAAGAAACCTTCAATGATTCAGCCTCGTTGGCGCTTAATGAACTCAGTGATTTATTGAGCCGTTTCGAATCTTTACCACGCAAATAAAGCACACACATAAAATACGCAAACAAAAAAAGGGGCACCAACGTGCCCCTTATGACTTATTCCCGATTGTTTCATGCGTTCCCAAGGATTGCTTGGGTGATGCGCTGCTTAGCCTTGTAGGTAAGCGTTAAGCATCCACATTAATTTTTCTTGCTCACGGATGTAGTCACCCATCAATGCCGCTGTACCTTCGTCATCTGCTTCACCCGCGTTTTGTAGAATCTCACGCTGTTTTAGAAGTAGAACGCTAAAGCCTTGAACCAGACCTTGTACACACTCCTCACCAGAAGTCGCGTTTTGATGTTCTTTAATTTCACTTGCTTCCAAGTAGTTGCTGAATGCGTGCGCTGGCGTATGACCCAAAGTTAGAATACGCTCTGCAAGCTCATCGATTTTTGTTTGTAGATCCGTGTAGATCTCTTCAAATTTTACGTGCAGTTCGAAGAATTGCGCACCTTTAATGTTCCAGTGGTAACCGCGAGAGTTCATGTACAACACTTGGTAATGCGCTAGCAGTTGATTTAACTGTTGAGCTAGTTGTGCTGATTGTTCGCTGTCTAGACCAATTAGGCTTACTTGTTTGTTCATAATCTTGCTCCTAGAAGGATGATACCAATCGTAGTAACGAACGATTCTCTTACCGGGATTGGTATAAAGTTTAAAAATTCTTTTGCAGTATTTGCTGCCGATGGAGTCATATTACGACTCCGGCTCGGTGAAGAAAATTTGGTTTTAACTATGATTTAAATAGCTAAATCCAATGAGCAAGTAGACGAATATCGGCGTATCATCCAACAAAAAGCCCCAACCCTTTTTGTGTAAAAAGGATTGGGGCTTTTTTACTATTTGGTTAACGTTCAAAAGTAGATGAACAGACCTAAACCTTATCTACGCCGTTTTAAAAGTTGCCATCTGTTGATTCAGCTCAGTAACTTGCTCTTTTACTTGCAATGACGTCTCTGATGCACGTTGGCTGTTATTCGAAACCTCATCCACTGATTGAGTAATACCGGACATCAATCCAGTGATCGAATTGGTCGCATGAGATTGCTGCTCTGCCGCTGCCGCAAGCTCTGCCATTTGTTCATTCAAAGAACCAATTTGTTCAGTAGTGACGAGCAAACGAGTTACCGCTTTTTCAATGTGCTCAGCGCCCTGCTCCGCAAGTGATTGGCTGTGTTCTATCTCCTCAACCACCGAATTGGTCGAGCGTTGAATCGCATTGATGATGCCGTTGATTTCTGTCGTCGATTGAGTAGTGCGAGTCGCTAACATACGTACTTCGTCCGCCACAACCGCAAAGCCTCGCCCTTGGTCGCCCGCACGCGCTGCTTCTATCGCGGCATTCAATGCCAGTAAGTTGGTTTGCTCTGCCAAGCCTTCAATCACTTCCGTAACTCGGCCAATGGCTTCGCTCTCTTTGCTTAACTGCGTCACTTGCGTGCTCGCGGTTTCAATGCTGCCGTGCAAGCTTTCCATGGTGACTTTGTTTTGCTCTAGTGCATCGCGACCTTGTTCAATCTCGCCTTTTGAATCAGAAAGCTTCTGCACCGATTGATTGGCTTGATCTAGGGTGTTACGCGCGGCTAAAGCGATTTCATCCAATTGGCTTCCCATTTCAAAAATGCTGGTTTGTTGCTGTTCTAAATTCGATGAGGTGACTTGCGCCGATTCCAACAAAGCCCCCATACTGGTATCCACTTGATGCGCTTTTTCACTCACCCCTGCCACAATGCTCGCTAACGATTGGTTCATGCGGTTAATCGAATCGGTAAGGTCTGCCAATTCATCTTTCCCAACAACAGTGAGCGGAGGCTGAGAAACATCTCCTGAAGCGATCGTCTTTGCACGCTCCGATAAGTTTTTCACTCGGCGACCAATGGTATTGCCCATGTATTTTGAAATCGCTACTGCGGCAAACAAAACCAATGCCGCAGCAATCAACATAGTGGTGAGTACGTTCTTGATCGACTGATTAATGCCCTGTCCACTTTGATCAGCACGACTTTGCTGAGCCAATACGATCGTTTCTAAGCTTTGGTCTAGTGCATCCGCTGCTGGCAACAGTTCATTCGCCATTAACAAGTTTGATTCATTCCACTCTGGCGATTGACGCAATGCAATTACCTGCTCTGCTAAAGGAAAGTACAGTTGCTGCATTTCCTTAAACAGTGACCACAATGATTGGTCGTTATCAGTCAGTCTGTCGAGTTTACTGTCGATTTCCGCTACAGACTGATTATGGTACTTAATCAAGTCGTGGTATTTGTCCAAATGATCTTGCTGCCCGTACAACAGGAAATCTCGCAGAGCAGACAGTGCATTGGCGAGCGAGGTATAGCTATCCGCGTAAACTTTAAACAGACGCTTTCTGTCTCCACCAAATGGGTTTCCTGACTCTTCATTAATTAAGCTTTGAAGCTGATCAAGTGCCACTTCTGCAATGGGTGCCGCTTCGTTAATAAAGAGGTTGTGCGCGGGTAAGTTCTCATCGCTGTGGCTAAGTTCAATCAGCTTGTTTAGAGAAACTTTTACTGCGTCCCACTGGCTTTGGATCGCTTGAAAATCCTGTTCAGAGATCAAAGCCTGCAAAGTCGGAAGCGACTCGTCTGTAGATGCCATGATATTGCGAACGTCCTCACTCAGACGTGCGCTCGCCTCTTCATCGCCACCTAGCAACATGTAGGCTCGAATAGAAGACAGTGACGCTTGAACGGACTGTTGTATACCGCGACTGGTGTCGACGGTCGGTAGATCAGATTTAAGTAACGAAGAGGCGTGTTGCTCTACGGTGGTGACGTTGCGATACGTGAATACCGCTGATGCCATAAAAAGTACGGCTAGCAGCACAAAACTGAGCTGCAACTTCCCTGATATCGTAAGGTTCATCCATAAACTCCTGACAACGATGAGCCTTAAATATAACGATGTTTACAAAAATGTTAAATACAGGTATCAAAAGTTACTAAGAAAACCATGTAAACCACTATTTCAAGCCAAGAAATGGGACTTATTCGAAGTATGGTATGCGCTCACTACGTAAAATCAGATAATTAACGTAAGTGGTTTCTAAACAGTCTTGCTCCCACAACGAGAGAATCCGCTTGGTGGCAAAGTAGTAATCTTTATTACGCAGTAACACGCCCACCGTACGGCTGAGCTGCTCAAAGCGCTGTTGCTCATTAGCAGAGATGTAATTGTCTTCATTCTGAATGATGGGCGCCAATCCATCGGCAAACCAATTGTTCAGAATTTCACGCATCTCTAGTTCTGACTCCGGCACATCGATACTCGACAACTCACGATGCTGTGGTGGTGGCACTATGTACTTCGATGCTTTTGGCGAACTGACATAACGGTACATGTCGCTCCTCCTTATAATTCACTCTTTAATTAGATAAGAATACTTTTTTCAATTTCCAAGTTTTTTTCTACAGCTCATAGAAAGAAGCCCAACAAAAAAGCCATGCAAACTAGGCTCTGCATGGCTTTGGTTCGGGCAGCAATGACACTGCCCTTGTCTAGGACTGGTTACATTGAGCTTTGATCGAAATCGTTGCCTTGGTCAGTACCCGTTTGAGTATCCGAGTCGAAGCTGCCAGAGTCATCCGTGAAGTCGACACCTTGATCTTGACCTCCCGCACTTGTCCAGTCGCTGCCGCCAGATTCCATACCCGCCATGTCTGGTTGCTGATCTTGAGCAGAACCTTGCATGGTGTATTGATCATCGACTTCAACTTCAACTGTGCCACTCGCACCTTCTACTGCGCTGCCCAATTCATCGTAACCTTGGAATTGGATTTCGCTCGTACCTTCGTAACCTTCTGGTAGGTCAACCGATACTGGTTGGTTCAGGTTGCCACTTAATGTGAAGCTACCATCGCCATTATCCAGTGCGTTGCTTACTGATGCACCATCAGGTAGACCGGACATTTCTGCATAATCCACCGATTCGTTACCACTGACCTCATCTGGAACCGAGATAGAAATGGTATCGCCTGGTGCTGCAGTCACATCAGCTGCGCTCTCCTCTTCACTGTCTGCACCGTTTGCTGCTTGCTCTTCAGGCTGTTGCGCTTCGCCGACTTGCTGCTCTGATGATGCTTGAGCAGTTTGGATTTGTGGCTCGTCACTTTGCGCTGAATCGTCCGCAACTTGGATGCTCAGATTCTGAGTCGATACTTCACCGTTGTCGTTGACCTGAACATCCATAGCCAAATTGCCGTCGAAGTCATCGTTCGGCCAGTATGTCCACTCTTCATCACCTGATTTCGCGAAGAAACCTGCATCGTTTGCATCGGCCACATCCAACACTTCTGCTGAAGGGCTAATGCCAAGTTCATCAATCAACTGTGCTTCCGTTAGTGTCAGTGAACCATCATCAGCCAGTGCGTAGCCTTCGCTGGTTGTGGTTTCACCTTCACCTTGGATGTCGACATTAAAGAAGCTCTCAATGCGGTTTTCACCGTCAGTTGCAATAAAGCCAACTTGAACATCTCCGGTGTAGCCTTCTGCTGGTGTGAATTGGTAGTTACCTTGGTTATCGGTCTCTATCACACCTTGACCTTCCATTAGGCTCACTGACTCAATGCTTAAGCTGTCGCCTTCTGCATCGCTCAAGGTCGATAGCATGTCATCATTGGTGAACGACAAGGTGCCATCCGCTGCCATTTCTGTGGTAGAAATGCTGTCGATTTCTGGAGAAGCATTATCTTGTGGTGCGTCTTCTTTCACGACCACACCCGTTTGCTCATCATGAAGCACACCGTCTTTATCAATCACATAAGCGATATCCGCTTCACCAGTAAAGCCTGGTGCTGGATTGAATGTCCATGTGCCATCACCGTTATCGACAATCTCACCTTGGCTGCGATCAGCTAGGTGAACGAATTTCACTTCATCACCCGCGTCAGCGTCTACGTTTTCTGCCAATCCGATTAGGTCATCAGCGGTTAGGATAACGGGTTCACCTGCTAGGGTTTCGAAGTCACCTGAATCGATGCCATCTTCGAACTCTTCTGGCTCATCACCATAATCCACCGTTGTTGCGGTCACGGTTACGAAGAACTCGCCATTAAAGTCAGCCGGAGGCGTCATTTGCAGGTCTGAGATATCCCACTCGTTCAAGTCGATGTATTGACCCGGTTCCGTAATGGTAATGGTGTTCACACCATCCGTAACTTCGAAGCCAACAGGGAAACCAGTCATCACTAGGTTACTTAGCGTTTCTGAATCGTCGATTAGACCGACATTCAAGCCTAGGTGACCCGTTTCGTCCTCACCGAAGACTAACGGACCATCATGGTCGGTTGTAATGACTGCGCCATCCGCAACAGGGCGAACAAACACTGGTACATCAAGTACTGTTTCAAACTCACCGTCACTTACCACAACTTGCAAGTCAGAAACCCCTGCAAAATCGCCAGTCGGTGTGAATGTCCAAGTACCGTCACCGTTGTCTGTTACCTCACCACCATCTTCACCTTCTGCGGTGATAATACGTGATACGACTAGGTTTTCAGTATCGATATCGCCGAACAAGTTCATCAGGTCGCCAGCGTCGAAGGTGAATGCGCCATCCTCGTCGGTTGCCATAAAGGCATTACCCACATTAAATGGAGCATCGTTGACTGGAATAACATCCACATTCAACGAGCCTTCAACCACTTCTTCACCATCCGTCGCGGTGTAGCCCAGTTCCACCAAACCATTGAAGTCTTGAGTGGTTACCAAGTGGTACATACCATCTGGCTGCTGGGTTAATGTCGCGTTTGCAGGAGCACGAACCGTGATGCTTTCTACGCTGATTTCATCACCATCAAGATCCGTAACTTGATCAGCGATGTAAGCTGGGTCAATCACCATGACCACATCTTCTTCGCCTTGCATCTGGATGGTTGGCGCTTCTGGTGCATCGTTAACCGCTTCGATGTTTAGATTGCCTTCAACCGGCGTCACTAAATCACCATCGCTGACGCCGAACGACATTGGCACATCACCATTGAAGTTCTCAGCCGGAGTGAATGACCAAGTGCCATCACCGTTGTCTAGCAAGTCACCGTATTGCTCATCAATCACTAGGTCGACAGCAGACAGTTCGTCGTAGGTGTTGTCGATGTCTGTCGCGTTAGCAAGCAACATGTCCTGCGTAATAAGAATGGTGGTATCTTCGGTGCCAACAATATTCACTGGCGTTGATTGCGGCGCATCGTTAATTGGGTTCACCGTTAGGTCGACGCCCACTTCCACGCTCGCACCATCGTTATCAATCAAGTCGAAGCTTAGGTCGATATCGCCATTGAAGTTCGCATCAGGCGTAATCGTAAAGCTACCATCTTGGTTCTCAACAACGGTTGCATTGGCTACCGCGGTTAAGTTCACTGCTTCTAGATTATCGCTGTCGACGTCACCCGCTTGAGCCAGTAACTGCTCTTGACTCAATGTGATTGAACCGTCTTCATCGACGCTGTAAGCCAAGTCGCCAGATACCGGAGCATCGTTGACTGGCAATACATCAATGTTCGCGTTGGTTGTCGCAGTTGCACCGTCTTCATCAGCGACTACTACGTCTAGGCTTACGCCACCGTTGAAGTTTTCATTTGGTGCGAAGCTGTAAGTGCCATCGTCATTCGCCGTTAGAATACCGTCGCTACCACTGTAAGAGACGCTTTCTAGGCTCACGTCACCTTCCACATCGCTTGATTGCGCTAGCAGTTGCTCTTCCGTGAAGATAATGACTTCGTCTTCATTGACAGAGTAACTGGTCGCACCTGCGATTGGTGGATCGTTCACCTCAAGTACTGTGATACCCGCAGTGGTCGAGTCTGTCGCACCCTCTTCATCGACAACTACAACGTCTAGGCTGACCTCGCCATTGAAGTTCTCGTTTGGAGAGAAGGTGTACGTACCATCGCCATTGTCTTGGAAGACGCCATCGTTACCACTGTAAGTCACACTACTGATGTCTACGCCGCCTTCAATATCCGACGAATTAGCCAGTAGTTGCTCGTCACTGATGGTGATCGAGTTGTCTTCATGTACTGTGTAAGACGTACTGCCTGCCACCGGTGGATCGTTCTCTGGCGTCACACTCACATCAATGTTGGCAGAGGTGGTATCCGTACCGTCTGATACATCAAACGTGAAGTTCACATCGCCATTGAAGTTCTCGTTCGGTGCGAAGCTGTAAGTGCCGTCACCATTGTCGGTTAGGACACCGTCCGCGCCAGTGTAAGTCACACCTTCAACGGTTAGGTTGTCACCTTCTACATCCGTCGCGCCTGTTAACAAGTCTGCGTCTGTGAAGGTAAGAAGACCGTCCTCACCCACGGTGAACGCTTGATCTTGTGGCTCTGGCGCATCATTGACTGGTGTTACTGTTAAGTCGAGACCAGCCGCAACCACTTCTTCCCCGTCAGTCACATCGTAGGTGAACTCGATATCACCGTAGAAGTTCTCGCTCGGAGTAATGGTAAAGCTGCCATCCTCGTTCATTTCAACCGTTGCATTTTCATCATTGGTGCTCAGGTTGATTGCGCTTAGATCATCACCATCGATATCAACGGCATGCTCAAGTAACTGCTCTTGAGTTAGCGTGATGCTGTTGTCTTCGGCAGTGACTGCGCTGATATCACCCGTAACTTCTGGTGCATCATTGGTTGGCAAGATATGAATCGTCACATCTTGCGTCGCTGTCGCTGTGGTTCCGGTATCCACATCCGTAGAGGTTGCGTTCACGGTTAGTGTCACATCGCCGTTGAAGTCCGCAGAAGGGATAAACTCTAGTCCTTCTAGCTCGCCTGGTTGTAGTGACCAAGTGCCGTCACCATTATCGACACCTGCCGATAGTGCGCTGCCTTCTGGCACATCTTCAATCAAGATAGCGAGGTTTTCTGAACCATCGGTATCGGTTAACGCAGCATCGATATCAAGCGGCACTGGCGTATCTTCGGTACCAATGATTTGGTAATCCGCGTCCGCTACCGTGATTTCGATGTTGTCGATGCCGAATGACTCGTCAGGAATACTTTGGTTTAGTGTAGAACCAAAGCCCAACTGAAGCTGACCGTCTTCCACCGGAACGGTTAAGTTCACTTGGTGTGCCTGATCATTCCAGAAGCTAAAGCCTTCGCCTTGTGAAGATCCATGGACGACTTCACCCACTTCATTACCATCTGAGTCGTAAAGCGTTGTCGTACCATCTTGAGTACGGAACGCGGAGTTCTCCAAGGTGGTTAGCTGTTCACCGCCGACAAAGATTTGGAACGACTCGCCATCCCAAGAATCGATTTCGTAGAAGCTAAACGAGATATTCACTTCGTTGACATCGCTTGGGATCTCGTAGGTTTTGCTGACCGCTTCATCACCGCCAGTGCCACCAATACGACCCAGCATGTCGCCCGTTTCGAAGCCTTGTGAACTTTCAGTATTCGCGTTCCAACCGTTCGAGCCAGACTCGAAGTTGTCTGAAGCAATCACCAAGTCCGAAGCAATCGACAGCTCTGGCATATCAACCACAGATTGAACATCAATGTTCGCTTCAGCAGGAACCGTTGCAGTGCCATCGTTGACATCAAACGTCACGTTCACGTTGCCGTCGAAGTTTTCATTCGGTGCGAAGGTGTAAGTGCCGTCACCGTTGTCGACTAACGTACCGCTATCAGAGGCAACGTTTTCAACCGTTAGGTTATCACCATCGATATCACCTGCATTTTGCAGCAGTTGCTCTTCAGTGAAGGTGAAGCTGGTGTCTTCTTGCGTAACAAACTGTGGCTGACCAACCGTTGGCAAGTCATTCACTGGGTTCACAGTCAGATCGGCAGTCGCTTGAATGGTTGCATCACCGTCCGTAATGTCGAAGCTCAGATCAATGTCACCATTGAAGTTCGCATCAGGCGTAATGGTAAAGCTGCCATCATCGTTTGCCGTCACCGTTGCATCACCGTCAACCACTAAGTTAGTCGCGGTTAATGCGTCGCCTTCTACATCCGATGCTTGAGCAAGAAGCTGCTCTTGGCTTAGCGTAATTGAATTGTCTTCATCGACACTGTAAGCCAAGTTGCCCGATACTGGCGCATCGTTGATTGGCAATACATCGATGTTTGCGTTAGTTGCCGCAGTTGCACCGTCTTCATCAACAACCACAACATCTAAGCTAACATCGCCATCAAAGTTGGCGTTTGGTGCGAAGCTGAATGTGCCGTCACCGTTATCGGTAAAGATACCGTCGGAGCCGCTGTAGCTCACGCTATC
The DNA here is from genome assembly GCF_905175355.1 of Vibrio sp. B1ASS3. Taxonomy (NCBI): domain Bacteria; kingdom Pseudomonadati; phylum Pseudomonadota; class Gammaproteobacteria; order Vibrionales; family Vibrionaceae; genus Vibrio; species Vibrio sp. B1ASS3. Next base: position 736,841 of record NZ_HG992743.1, on the reverse strand, counting down.
AATCGCAACTTCACCTTCAACGTCAGAAGCGTTCGCCAATAACTGCTCAGAGCTAATGGTGATGACTTCGTCTTCGTTCACTGAGTAGCTGGTCGCGCCTGCAATTGGTGGATCGTTCACCTCAAGTACTGTAATACCTGCGGTAGTTGAATCCGTCGCACCGTCTTCATCGACCACGACAACGTCTAGGCTCACTTCGCCATTGAAGTTCTCGTTTGGCGAGAAGGTGTACGTACCGTCACCATTGTCTTGGAACACACCATCTGTGCCGCTGTAGCTAACGCTATCAACCGCAACATCTCCTTCGACGTCTGATGAATTCGCCAGTAACTGCTCGTCACTAATGGTGATCGAGTTGTCTTCATGCACTGTGTAAGACGTGCTGCCTGCCACCGGTGGATCGTTCTCTGGCGTGACTGTCACATCGATATTCGCGGTCACGGTATCCGTGCCATCAGAAACATCGAAGGTGAAGTTCACGTCGCCATTGAAGTTTTCGTTTGGAGCGAAGCTGTATGTGCCATCGCCATTGTCAGTTAGGACACCGTCCGCGCCAGTGTAAGTGACACCTTCTACCGATAGGTCATCACCATCGATGTCCGTTGCACCATCAAGCAGATCTTGGTCAGTGAAGGTCAACACGCCATCTTCACCAATGGTGAACGCTTGATCTTCCGGCTGCGGCAAGTCATTAACTGGGTTAACGGTCAGGTCCGCCGTTGCAACAATAGTATCGCTGCCGTCGTTGATATCGAACGTGATATCAATGTCGCCATTGAAGTTCGCATCTGGCGTGATAGTAAAGCTACCATCGTCGTTTGCCGTAACCGTTGCATCACCGTCAACCACTAGATTAGATGCGGTTAGCGCGTCCCCTTCCACATCCGATGCTTGAGCAAGAAGCTGCTCTTGGCTAAGTGTGATTGAGTTGTCTTCGTCGACGCTGTACGCCAAGTTACCCGATACTGGTGCATCATTGATTGGTAAGACATCGACTGTGATGTAAGTATCAACCTCTGCGCCGTCTTCATCGCGAATGGTCACATCCAACTGCACTTGGCCGTTGAAGTTTTCATTCGGTGCAAAGCTACAGGTGCCATCGCCGTTTACTGAGAAGATACCATCTGGACCGTCGTAGCTGATGCCAACTAGCTCAACATCCCCTTCAAAATCCGAAGCATTCAGTAGCACTTGCGATTCACTGAAGGTTAGAACTTGGTCTTCATCGATAGTGTATGCGGTAGGACCTGCGATTGGTGGGTCATTTACCTCAATCACAGTAATGCCAGCAGTGGTAGAGTCCGTTGCACCTTCTTCATCGACAACGACAACATCTAGGCTCACCTCGCCACTGAAGTTCTCGTTTGGTGAGAAGGTGTAAGTACCATCACCGTTGATTTCTAACACACCATCGTTACCGCTGTAGCTCACGCTATCAATCAACACATCGCCTTCAATATCCGATGAGTTCGCTAATAGCTGTTCGTCACTGATGGTAATCGAATTGTCTTCATGAACGGTGTAAGCCGTGCTGCCTGCAACCGGTGGATCGTTCTCTGGCGTCACTGTTACATCGATATTCGCGGTCACAGTATCCGTGCCATCAGAAACATCGAAGGTAAAGTTTACGTCGCCATTGAAGTTTTCGTTCGGTGCAAAGCTGTAGGTACCATCACCATTGTCAGTAAGAACACCGTCCGCGCCTGTGTAAGTGACGCCCTCAACAGATAGGTCATCCCCTTCAATATCGGTAGCGCCTGTTAGCAGATCCGCATCAGTAAAGGTCAGCACACCATCTTCACCAACAGTGAACGCTTGATCTTGTGGTTCAGGCGCATCGTTAACTGGTGACACCAATAACTCAAGGTTGGTTGAGACAACATCATCGCCGTCAGACACATCGAACGTAAAGGTGATATCACCATTAAAGTCCGCATCTGGCGTTAAGGTGTAAGTGCCGTCACCATTGTCTGTGATGGTGATGTTTTCATCATCCGTTGCCAGATTCAGTGCTGTCAGTTGGTCTCCATCCAAGTCACTCGCATTAGCAAGCAAATCTTCTTGCGTAATTAGGATTGAACCATCTTCTTCAACCATCGCTGAAACAGGCAATGCTTCAGGCGCGTGTTCAATGTGGGCACCTGTTGCATTGACGTAGATGGTTTGAGAAACGGTTTCAGAATCATTATTTGATAGCTCTGTTGCCGTTGCCGTTACGTTGATTTCTAGCTGTTGGTTAAAGTCTTCTGGCAATTGAATCTGTAGCTCTTGTTCAATTGCTGTGGTTGGAAGCGTTACAGAACCATCTGGACCGACTGTCACTTCACCGCTGTAGATCTGGCTGTTCACTTCACCGACATCAATGGTGAAGTTGAAGTCGGTGTAATCGGCATCGCCGCCACCGTAGAGATCTTCAAAGCCGTAAACCAGTTCACCGTCCTCGTTCACGGTGGTTCGGGTATGCTCAATACCATCTTGGTTAAGCTCTGAGCTTGAACCACCATGGAAGACTGCATCACCGAATTGACTTTGAATCACGGTTTCAGAACCATCAGCACCAACAAACACGAGTTGCGGGTCAACTGTATCCATGTTCGCAGGAGAGCCATCTGCCGCACGGAACTCGTACTGACCATCTTGCATGGATGCAAAGTCATTGAAGTTATGACCGTTAGGAATCAAGAATAGGTTGAAGCTTTCCCCTTCCGAGATTTGGAAGCTGAACTGATCTTGTCCCGGAACGAGGTCACCGCCGCCGCCAACTTGAGAGGCGTTTTCGTATACCACTTCAACGCCCGTGATGTTGCCATCTTCATCGACTTTGTAGTAACCCGCTGTGTTTTGGTAACCCGCGGTTTCACCTTCAAACGTAACCGTGATTTCAGTATCGTTGAAACTGGTGATACCGTTGTCTTGATCGTTAAGTACCCCTTCATTGTCGTAACTGATCACCGAACCTTCAGGAACACCATCCACGGTCACCGTCAGCGTTTCTGACAAGTCTTGGTCAACCAATGCTGCGGCAATGTTCACTTCAACAATACCGCCTGGCTCAACCAAGATTGCTTGATCATCCACGTTTCGACCATCGCCATCAGTGATGACTAGGTCTGGCGCATCTGCCACGGCTTCGATATGGACATTAATGTCTTGCTCAACTTCATCAGTACCGTCAGAAACCGTAAAGCTGAATTGCAAGTCACCACTGAAGTGCTCTTCTGGTACGAAGCTAAACGTACCGTCACCGTTGTCCGTTACAGTACCTTCATCACCCGAGTAGTTAATGCTGGTAACGGTGAGGTCATCACCATCAATATCAATCGCGCCACTTAGCAGATCTTCTTGCGTGAACAGGATGCTGCCATCCTCTTCAATGTGGTACATGCCAGGTGCAACAATTGGAATGTCATTGACTGGGTTCACCGTCAATGTCATTTCATTGGCAACACTCAATTCACCGTCGCTCACTTCATAAGTAAACTCGATGTCTCCATTGAAATGTTGTGAAGGCGTAACGGTAAAGGTACCGTCGCCGTTGTCCACGATAGAGGCATTCGGGTCATTGGTTTCTAGTGCCGTTGCGTATAGGTCATCACCATCTTGATCGCTAGCGTTTTCAAGCAGCATTTCTTGTGTCACGAGGATAGATCCATCCTCGTCCACGTCTGCCACGATTGATGCTGCTTCTGGAGCATCGTTGACGAACTCAACTTTCAAGTCGATGTTTGCCGCCACCACATCGGTGCCATCGCTCACATCAAACGTGAGGTCAACATTACCAAAGAAGCCCTGCTCTGGCGTTAACGTGTAAGTGCCATCGCCATTGTCTGTCACTTGAACCGTGTCGCTTAAACTCGTCACGTTCACAACAGATAAATCATCGCCTTCGATGTCCCTCGCTTCAGCCAGCAGCTCTGCTTCAGTAATCGTGATAGCTTCGCCATCTTCTGTAGTGAAGGACAAATCAGGTACATCTGGCAGGTCGTTCACTGGGTTAACGGTGAGGTTTAGATCCGCAGCGACGGTTTCGATCGCGTCAGTTACGTCATAAGTAAATTCGATTTCACCAAAGAAGTTTTCGCTCGGTGTAATCGTGAAGCTACCATCAGCGTTCTCAACGATGGTTGCATTAGGATCGTTGGTCGACAGGTTCACCGCTTCAAGGTTGTCACCATCCACGTCCGTCGCGTTCGCTAACAAGTCTTCTTGAGTGATGGTAATTGAGCCATCTTCATCAACGACCGCATCAACCGGGCCGCTGACCTCTGGACCTTCGTTGACGATCTCAACATCGATCTTCGCAGTGCTTGGTGCACTTGCTTGACCGTCGCTGATGTCGAAGGTCAAGTTCACTTCACCATAGAAGTTCGAAGTTGGTTCGAAGGTAAAGGTGTTGTCGCCGTTGTCTGTCAACGTACCTTGTGACTGGTCAACAAGCAGCAGATTTTCGATATGCAGAATGTCGCCATCCACATCGGTCGCACCTGATAGCAGGTCTTTTGCTTCGATGATGATGGTGCCGTTTTCTAGCATTTGAGTATGCAGCGGCGCACCAGGAACTGGCACATCGTTGACCGGAATAACGGTCAGATCTAGATGGGTATCGACTTCATCGGTGCCATCGAAGACTTTGTAATCGATATCGACTTCACCATTGAAGTTTTCATTCGGCATAAAGGTGTAAGTGCCGTCGCCATTGTCGACAAGCTCACCGTTATTACCGCTGTAAGAGATATCAGAGATAGACAGCGCATCGCCTTCCACATCACTTGCATTGGCAAGCAGATCGTCCGCGCTAAACGTAATGCCCACATCCTCATCAGTCGACAACACAATTGGACCAGAAACGATTGGCGCATCGTTTACCGCTTCGAAGTTGATGTTGATGATGTTGTCGTCGGTGAGTTCACCATCCGTGACTTGGTAACCTAGCTCAATCTCACCGTAGAAGTTCTCATCTGGTGTAACTGTCCATGTACCATCGCCGTTGTCGGTTAACGTAGCGTGCTCCGCGTTGTCCCCCACCAGCTCAAGGTTTTGAATATCAAGAACGTCACTATCGATATCACTCGCTTGTGCGAGAAGCTGCTCTTCTGTGATTACCACAGAGGCAAACTGCGTAGAACCTTCGGTATCAATGGTCACATTTGGCAGGTCAGCGGTCAGTTCGATTTCACTGTCACCTTCACGGATATTAAGCTCTACCGTTTCCGTGATTTCCGTGCCGTCCACGCCAATAGATGTGAACACCGCTTCATCATGACAAGTTTGCGAAACCGTCATGTTTTGAACCACGTAAGTACCGTTACCTTGAATCGTACCTAGCTCAAAGTAAGACACCGGCTCGTTCACCGTTAGAGTGTAATCCGTCTCATAGCTACCACGATCTTCTTTGTGGTAAGTCATCGAGTCGATCAAGTCACCATCAGAGTTGAATGCGCGAATTTCGACTTCGGTAAAGTGGCGAGACTCTTCCATAAACCAGCCGCCTAGACCATCTAGGTGGAAGCTGATTTCGTTGATGTCTTGACCTTCAACGCTCACAGTCAGTTTTTCATCACCACTCAAGCCTTGACGGTCAGTATCGCCAATACCGTGACCGATGTGTGTTTTACCATTCCAAGCACCGAGTGGGTCATCATTACTTTGAACAGTAACTTTCAAATCGCCATCGACAAACTCACGAGTGTAAGGGTCAACAGCCGTACCCCAATCATCAAGGCTGGCGTTGTCATCAAAGGTACCAATTTGACTCGTGTGCGTACCGTTCGCCAATGCATCATCATTTGGAATGAAGCGCACTTCCGTGTCTGCAGGAACCTCCTGCCCGACTTCTAGCTGTACCCATTCGTCATTTAGATTTGCTTCAATGATGCCGTTTTCAGGGGCTTGGTCGAGACGTAACGCAGGCTCTTCACGCAGAGAAACACCCACTGTTTGGTCTTCTTCCGCTTGAATAAAGATCTCGTCGCCCGCTTCTGGCGCATCGTTGACAGGATTAACGGTCAGATCCAACGTGGTCAGAACATCATTTTCGCCATCGCTGACGTTGTAAGTGAAGTCCAACTCACCGTTAAAGTTTTCGGTGTGCGTAATGGTGAAAGAACCATCGTCATTGGCTACGATCGTCGCATCCGGGTCATTGGTTTGCAGATTGCTGGCAACAAGGTCATCACCTTCAATGTCTGTCGCATTCGCAAGCAACTGTTCTTGTGTAATGGTGATGGCGTTATCTTCATCCACCTCCGCTTGAATGCCTGACGTTTCAGGTGCGTCGTTCACCGCGATAACATCGATGCCTGCGGTTGTCGTATCCGTTGCACCATCTTGGTCGATAACCGTAACGTCGAGAGAAATGTTACCGTCAAAGTTTTCATTTGGCGTGAAGGTATATGTGCCGTCGCCATTGTCCACGAAGCTACCGTCGTTACCAGAGTAGCTAACATTCGCCAAGGCTACGTCACCTTCCACATCAGAAGAGTTGGCTAACAACTGCTCGTCACTAATGGTGATTTGACCATCTTCTTGAACCGTGTAAGACGTAGAACCTGCTACCGGAGGATCGTTCACTGGAGTCACGCTGACATCAATGAATGCTGGTGTTGAACCTGTGCCGTCAGACACATCGAATGTGAACTGAACATCACCGTTGAAGTTCTCATTCGGCGCGAAGCTGTAAGTGCCATCACCATTATCGGTAAGCACACCATCCGCACCTGTATAGAGAACGTTTTCGATAGACAGATCATCGCCATCAATATCCGATGCGCCTTCCAATAGGTCTGCATCCGTGAACAGCAGGGTGCCATCTTCTTCTACCGTGAACTGTTGATCTTGCGCTTGTGGCAAGTCATTCACAGGATTAACCGTAATATCCAGACCAACTTGTACCGAGCCGCCATCGTTATCAATGATATCGAAGGTCAGATCTAGGTCGCCGTTGTAGTTTTCATCCGGTGTGATGGTGTAACTGCCATCATCGTTGTATTGAATTGTCGCGTTGTCATCTGTCGATAAATTGATGGCTTCAAGGTTCTCGCTATCAATATCGCCCGCTTTGGCAAGCAACTGCTCTTGGCTTAGCGTAATTGAGCTGTCTTCGTTGATGGTGTAAGCCAAATCACCCGATACTGGAGGATCGTTGATTGGCAATACGTCGACATTGATGTGCGTATCAACGGTTGCCCCATTCTCATCTTGAATGGTCACATCCAACTGAACTTGACCATTGAAGTTCTCGTTTGGCGCAAAGCTGCAAGTACCATCGCCATTGACGGTAAAGATACCATCCGAGCCTTCATAGCTGATGCCAACAAGCTCTACATCGCCCTCGATATCAGATGCGTTGGCAAGAATTTGTGACTCACTGAATGTCAGTACTGAATCTTCGTCAACCGAGTAAGACGTTGGACCGGCAACTGGAGGGTCATTCACTTCAATAACCGTAATGCCTGCGGTCGTTTCGTCAATAGCTCCTTGCTCATCCGCCACAATCACATCAAGGCTGATATCACCACTGAAGTTCTCATTCGGCATGAAGGTATAAGTGCCGTCACCGTTGTCTTGGAATACGCCATCGGTGCCTGAATAGGTCACGCTATCGATGGACACTGCGCCTTCTACATCCGAAGAGTTAGCCAGAAGCTGCTCGTCGGAAAGGGTAATCGCGTTGTCTTCATCAACCGTGTAAGACGTTGCACCCGCAACCGGAGGATCGTTGACTGGAGTGACGCTCACGTCCACATTTGCTGGTACGGTCTCAGTGCCGTCAGAAACACCAAAGCTAAAGCTGACATCGCCGTTGAAGTTTTCGTTTGGTGCAAAGGTGTAAGTACCATCGCCGTGGTCAGTCAGCACACCATCGCTGCCTGTATAGCTAATGCCGTCAACCGTTAAGTTATCGCCATCGATGTCGGTCGCGCCGGCAAGTAGGTCTGCGTCGGTAAACTGAAGCGTGCCGTCTTCTTCAACACTGAACTGCTGGTCTTGAGGGACAGGAAGATCGTTAACTGGATTAACCGTTAGATCCGCTGTTGCTTGGATAGTGTCTGTGCCGTCCGTAATGTTGAATTGGATATCAATGTCACCATTAAAGTCCGCATCTGGCGTAATCGTGAAGCTGCCATCGTCGTTCGCTGTAACGGTTGCGTTTCCATCGACAGTCAAATCGCTAGCAGTCAGGTCATCGCCCTCAATATCAGACGCTTGAGAAAGAAGCTGCTCTTGGCTGAGTGTAATCGCACCGTCTTCATCAACGCTGTAAGCCAAATCACCCGATACTGGCGCATCATTGATTGACAATACATTCACATTGATGACGGTATCAACTTCTGCTCCATCTTCATCTCGAATGGTGACATCAAGTTGAACTTGTCCGTTAAAGTTCTCGTTTGGCGCGAAGCTGCACGTGCCATCATCGTTAACGGTGAAAATGCCATCCGGACCATCATAGCTAATGCCAACAAGCTCTACATCGCCTTCCACATCAGAGGCATTCAACAGCACTTGCGACTCACTAAACGTCAGAACTGAATCTTCATCAATAGTGTAAGAAGTTGGTCCAGCGACTGGTGGATCGTTCACTTCCAGCACCGTAATACCAGCAGCGGTGGCATCCGTTGCGCCTTCTTCATCAGCGACGACGACATCAAGCGTCACTTCACCATTAAAGTTTTCATTTGGAGAGAAGGTGTACGTACCGTCACCATTGATTTGCAACACACCATCGCTGCCAGAGTAGCTCACGCTATCAATCGAGACATCCCCTTCTAGATCCGAAGAATTTGCCAACAGTTGCGCGTCAGAAATGGTAATAGAGTTGTCTTCGTGAACCGTGTAAGACGTTGAACCAGCCACCGGAGGATCATTCACCGGCGTGACGCTCACATCTACATTCGCTGAAACCGTATCTGTGCCATCAGATACGTCGAAGCTGAAGTTTACATCGCCATTGAAGTTCTCATTTGGCGCAAAGCTATACGTGCCATCGCCATTGTCAGTTAGAACGCCGTCGGTGCCTTCATAGCTGATTCCGGTTACAGAAAGGTCATCGCCTTCAATGTCGGTCGCACCAGCAAGCAGATCCGCATCAGTAAATTGCAGCGTGCCGTCCTCTTCCACACTAAATTGTTGGTCTTGAGGAACAGGCAGATCGTTGATTGGATTAACGGTTAGATCGGCGGTTGCTTGAACGGTATTCGTGCCATCTGAGATATCAAAGCTAATGTCGATATCACCGTTGAAATCTGCGTCCGGCGTGATGGTGAAGCTACCATCGTCATTTTGAGTCACCGTCGCGTTGCCATCTACCGAAAGGTTAGAAGCCGTCAGTGCATCGCCTTCCACATCAGAAGCTTGCGACAACAACTGCTCTTGGCTCAGACGAATCGAGCCATCTTCATCCACTGAGTAAGCAAGATTGCCAGATACTGGTGCGTCATCGACAGGCGTGACGCTTACATCAATGTTGGCAGAAACCGTATCTGTGCCATCGGACACATCAAAGCTGAAGTTCACATCACCATTGAAGTTTTCATTTGGCGCAAAAGTGTAAGTCCCATTACCGTTATCGGTCAGGATGCCGTCGCCACCGTCGTAGCTCACACCTTCAACTGTTAGGTTATCGCCTTCAATATCCGTTGCGCCAGTAAGCAGGTCTGCGTCCGTAAAGATCAGCGTGCCATCTTCTTCCACGCTGAACTGCTGGTCTTGAGGAACCGGCAAATCGTTGATTGGGTTAACGGTTAGATCAGCGGTTGCTTGAACGGTGTTCGTGCCATCTGAGATATCGAAGCTGATGTCGATATCACCGTTGAAATCTGCGTCCGGCGTGATGGTGAAGCTGCCATCGTCATTTTGAGTCACCGTCGCATTGCCATCTACCGAAAGGTTAGACGCCGTCAGTGCATCACCTTCCACATCGGAAGCTTGCGACAGCAACTGCTCTTGGCTCAAACGAATCGAGCCATCTTCATCCACCGAGTAAGCAAGATTGCCTGATACTGGTGCGTCATCGACAGGCGTGACGCTTACATCAATGTTAGCAGAAACCGTATCTGTCCCGTCAGACACGTCAAAGCTGAAGTTCACATCACCATTGAAGTTTTCATTTGGCGCAAAAGTGTAAGTCCCATTACCGTTGTCGGTCAGGATGCCGTCGCCACCATCGTAACTCACACCTTCAACTGTTAGGTTATCGCCTTCAATATCCGTTGCGCCAGCAAGCAGGTCAGCATCGGTGAAGATCAGAGTTCCGTCTTCTTCCACCTCAAAGGTTTTATCTTCAGGCACTGGTGCGTCATTGATTGGACGAACGGTTAAATCGATAGAACTTGAAACGGTTTCTTGACCATCACTGATATCAAACGTTAAGTCGAGTTCACCATTGAAATCAGCGTCCGGAACCACGGTGAACGTGCCGTCACCATTGTCTTGAACCGATGCATTCGCACCTACTTGGACGTTAGACGCAACAAGGTCGTCGCCATCAACATCACTTGCGTATTCGAGTAATTGTTCTTGCGTGAAGGTAATGGTGCCATCTTCATCCATGATGTAAGCCAGATCTTGTTCTACCTCTGGCGCATCGTTTTCACCTTCGACTTTAATTTGGAACGTTTCGCTCGTAGTTTCTGAGTCGAAATCATCTTCTACTTGCGTCGTGGTCTCTTCACTGGTGTCTTGAACGTCCACCGCAAAGGTTTCTTCTGTGGTTTCTGAATCTAGGTTATCACCACCTTGTGAACCTTCAGAATCAGATGAAGAGGCACTTGGCGCAGCCGAAGTTTGTACAGCTTGTCCTTGTGCTTCATTGCCTTCTGCGTCCGAACCACCTTCAGAGCCAGAGGCATCACCGCCACCAACAGCTTGTGCACCCGCACCGGAAGCCGCACCGCCGCTGCCAGCCGCTTCTTCACCAGACCCACCGTCTGATGCCACGCTGTCTACCACATTCGATTGAGCGGCATCCGAACCACCGCTACTCTCTGGCGCGTCTTCTTGTACCGCACCACCGGACGCCGAGGCTTCTTCCTCTGCTCCGGCACCACTTGGGTTATCTTCCATCGCCTGATTGGCTTCATCTGCTGCGTCGGTGTTTTCAGCACCTGTCGCTACGGTCGAAGCAATCGTATTCTGTTGATTTTGCTGATTCTGCTGCTGGGAGGGCGTACCCGCGTCATTGGTTTCCGTTTGTTCTACCGCGTCATTTAGGTCTTTGTTTTGGTTATTTTGGTTGTTGTCACCTGCCATTACAGCCTCCGTTGCCATTAGCTAACTGATCGTGTTTAGAGGCAGTAAAGGACACCATTCTGGAAAACCAACTTTTTTATCCAACTTTTTTCATACTCATGTTGTTTAACCAGAAAGAGGTAAAAAAAATTTGAAAACGCAATTTAAAGATCCTTAGTTATTGTCATTAAAGCAATTAGGGCGGTGGAACAATGATAAACATGACGAATCTGTTGCGCTCAGTCGACAACAGCCACAAAGGGCTGCAATTGCTATTGGGAGATTTTTATAAGGATTTCAGCAGCGCGGCGATCAACATCGAAATGCTGCATAAACAAAACCGTTTTGAAGAGCTGAGCGGCTACTCAAAAAAGCTGAAAACCATTCTGGTCCTGCTTTGTGATGATGATTTACCACCCAAGATGGCAAAGCTAGAACATTTAAGTAAGCACCACTTTCCCGCACCTAATGAATTGATCGAGGACATCAAAACTGAGCTCAACAACGTGAACAAACAAATAAGCCAGCTGTTAGATATCGAGAACTCTATCGATGACAGCGCAGATGATGAATAACCGGGGTGGATCATGAGTAACAAGCAGATCGAGCACCACCTCAGAAAAGCACTCGTGTCCAACAACGAGTCTTCGAAGGTGACCGCAGACGATACGATCGTGCTAGCCAGTGCGATGACCAGCGTACACAAAACACTGCTGGTTATCTTTTTGCTTTCAATGGTGGCGATCGCCGTGGCGTCTCAAGCTCGTATCGACATTGTGGTGTCGGTGCGCGGTGAGCTATTGCTGGAATCTGACGTAGAAAAAGTGCAACACCTTGAAGGCGGTATTCTCGAAGAAATGTTAGTGCGCAAAGGCGAAGTGGTTTACGAAGGTCAACCCATTGCGCGAATTCGTTCTTTGGATAGAAACACTCAACTCGATACGGTAAACACAGAAATCATTCAGCTCGAGTTAGACAAACTCCGTTATGAAAGCTTGCGCGATATGGTGGAGCCCGATTTCTCTGCCTACATCGAAAAATATCCAGAATTGGTTCAGGTAAATATGAATACCTGGCAGCAAGAGTTTTCCAAAAACCGCTCTAATGAAGAGTTGATCACCCACGACATCAATCACAAGAACTCGTTGATTGATTCTATGCTTAAGCGCCGCAAAAGCTCCGAAAACCAGCTTTCTTTGATTCGCAAGCAGCTCAATATCAAGAACACCCTCTATAAAGAAGAAATGGCATCTTATGTCGATGTTCTGAATATGCAGGTTCAAGAGTCAAACATGGTGCGTGAGATTGAAAACCTTGATGAGTCAGTCATGAATGAGCGCTTCCAACTCGACAAACTAGAGAAGCAATACCGAGACTTGGTGGAAAACCGCAACTCCGAATACCAAGCGCAAATCATTCAAGCGAAGAAAGATCTTAAGCTGAAACGCATTCTTCGTCCTCAACACTCAGACAAAGTGGATCGTCTTGTGGTCTACGCCCCTATTGATGGTGTGGTGGATAAAGTGCACTTCAACTTCCGCTCTGCCGTGATACCGCCGGGGGAAAGTATCGCGGACATTGCGCCGATTAATAACTCCCTTCATGGCGAAGCAAAGATTCCACGTAAAGACATGGGCTTTGTTGAAATCGGACAGGCAGTCAAAGTGAAGATGGACACCTACAACTTTGCCAAATACGGATTTTTGGAAGGTCGAATCGCGTCGATCAGCCGTTCGTCCTATGAAGAAGAGGACGCTGAATTCTACCTCGCTGAAATCCAAATCAGCCAAAACTATCTAGAGCGTGGAGGCACACAATACAAACTGTCCCCTTACATGGAGTTTACCGCCGACGTCAAAACAGGGTCACGTCGGGTTATCGAATACGCTGCGAAGCCAGTTATGTCGGCTATCGAAGACGCGTTCGATGAGAGGTAATGGATGAGTAACAAACCTTCCTACAATATTTCCGTTCCTGTTATGCGCCTGAGCATTGCTTTCAGCTTGGTGCTGGCTGCCCTCGCCTTCTATTTGTATGTTTCTTGGGAAAAAGTGGATTCAGTGGAGCAAGTGCAAAACGCGCCTCTGTTAGTTCAAGCTCAACAACTCAACCAAACCATCGAACTTGATATCCAAACGCTTCAGCGCTGTTTAGCCGCGCGTTATTGCAGTACAACAGAGCTCGATTTTGAGGTTCTGAAAAACGAAATTGATCAGTTTAAGTCTCTCGCGTCACTCAACAAAACCGAGTTTAGCTTGGTAGGTGCGACCGAATATACGCAACTTGAATTGGCGATTAATCGCTTCTCGGACAGCTCAAAAACACGCGACGATGTGTTGGCATTGTATCTCTCGCTCACCAATAACTACCTACAAATGGACGACAACTATCGCACCATGTTTAACAACCATGCGAGCGACCTAATGATGGAGAAAAACGAGTTCTTCATTTGGTTGTTTATGGTTGTTGTCGTACTGGTTGGTATCGCCGTTCTATCGAATTTAGTGGCAATCCTAAAACTGAAAAAATCCAGTTCGAATGAGCGAGACATTGACCAAGAATTCGATGGGCTTTATCAAGAGCTCAAACAACTTGATTTACAAAGGTTAGAAGAGTTGCTGAATGAAGTGAGCATCAATCCGAAGCAGCGTCAGATTTACTCTCACCTAAAACTGATTTTCAGCAAACTCGAAGAGCAAAAACGCAATAACGATCTCTACAAGCAACTCTATGCTCTGATTGGTTACGAGATTCGTGGCATCACCAACACTATTAACGGCGGCGTGCAATATCTCGTACAAGAGACCGATGAAAGCGGCGTGTTGATGGCGCAAGATATAACCTCGGCTGCCAATACCCTGTCTGAATTGGCAGAGAACTACAACCGACTCATTTCACAAGGGACCGAGAGCAAATCGAAAGAGTTTTCACTGCTAAATGTACTGTCTGAATTGATGATTCACATCAGTTCAAAAGTGCAGCGAAATGAAGGTGAGCTAGACTGCTTTATCTCGGATAACTTACCAAACCGTGTTGAAGGGCAATCCACCAGCTTATTCTGGGTGTTGTTCCTACAGCTATCGAATGCCATCCAGCTCAAAGCCGACAAAAAACTGTTTGTCACCATTGAATCGGGCGCAGCGTCAGACATTGAAAACACTCGCCTGACCATCAATCTAAACTTCTTAACCACACTGGATGTGCCGTTTGCCAAGCTCAATACTCTACACTGGAGCGACCATAAACAGCACACTGCAACCAAAGACGATTTGGCAAAAAGCGTACTGAAAGATTATGGCTATTACGAGAGCCATTGGTATCAATCGGGCAATCAGGAACGTTTTCAAATTCAGCTCGATTTGAAAGCCAAAAACTTCCACACCGAGAAAACTCGCTTCGACAATAAGCGCCTCTTATTGTGTGCCAACTCTCAGCTGCGCATTGATGTGATGAACAAGATGCTCGTCAACTTGGGCTTAGAGATCACGCCAATTCGAACGCCGAACGAGCTCTTCTCTGCTGCAAAAACCTTTGGCGAATACGATGCCATCATGCTGACCGACACGTTCGAGCCAAACAAGCTGCCCTCACTGAGCAAAACAGTGAAATCGCAACTGCGCAATCATCCGAATACTAAATTGCTGCTTTCAGTCTCTAGCACTCAGCAAGCACAAGAGAGCCATACCTTTGTCGACAAGATTCTGAACTCTCCTGCGATTCCGTATGAGTTCATCCCTAACCTATTGGCAATCATGGAAGCGGAAGCCTCTGAAGATCAGATGGAGAACAGCTCATTCCTAATTGTGGAAGATGACCGTGTTCAACAGATTCTACTCAAACGTATTTTGAGCAAGCAAGAATACGAAGCCGATACCGTTGGCGATGGCGCAGACGCCGTTCAGCACTTCATGAACCAGCGCTCGGACATCATTTTTATGGACTGCATCATGCCGGGCATGGGCGGCATTGAAGCGACCAAACGCATTCGACAATACGAACAAGAGAGCGGACAAAACCCTTGCACCATTATAGGTGCGACAGCATTGACCAGCAGTAATGAACACCAAGCTTGTATCGAAGCTGGAATGGATTACGTGATCAGCAAACCTTATAAAAACGACGAAATCATCAAGGTGATCAACAAGTATGTGGCGGTACAGAAACTTAACTAGCTGCGTATTGGCAGCGCTTACATTGAGCAATGCTCCTTCGGCAATGGCGACCACCTTGCTTGAGGCGGTCAAACTCGGCTTGGAAAACAACTTATCTCTACGCGCTAGTGACAAAGGCGTGGAAGAAAACGAATACAACATCGACATTAGCCGTTCTAAGTTTCTACCCTCTTTAAACGGTGCCGCTGATACCACATGGAATGAGAACGAAACCATCTTAACGGGAACACCGGATACACGTTCTAGCTACAACTCGAACAGCTACAGCGTGTCTTTATCTCAATCGGTGTTTAACCTTGGCGACATCTTCAAATACGGCACCGCGAAGCTTGATTTCAACATTGAAGAAATCAAACACGAGAACAAAATCCAGAGCACCATTTCTGAAATCGCGACTCAGTATTTCGAGTACCTGAAAAACAACGCGCAAATCAAAGCCACCAAAGTCGAGCTTAAATCGTCTGAAACACGTGAGCGCCAAATGCGCCGCAACGTGGAACTTGGCAACACTGCGGCGAGCGAGTTGTATGAGGTAATTGCCCAGAAAGAAGGCATTGCCAATCGCTTAAGAACCTTAGAGAAAGACCGACGTGTGATTTTGAACGGTTTAGAGATTCAAGTTCAATATCCAGTCACCCCATCGCAGGACATCTACGAAAGCGTGCCCTTGGCGGAAATCAGCGAATCCGAACAACGCGCGATTCTTGAGCAAGCTTTGAAGCTAAATAACGACTTATTGGTTGCGAAGAAGACCGTAGAACGCAGCCGAAGAGGCTTGAAAGAAAGCGGTTCAAACTTTGTGCCGACCGTATCGCTCTCTGCCAGTTACCGTTATGACGATGCGAACAACTATGACCGAACCGACCCCACCGCAACAGGGGACAGTAACTCCACCAGCGTCGGCTTGAACTTGAATGTGCCGATTTTCTCCGGCGGTTCGGATTACTACGGTTATCAAAAATCGTCGACTGCCATCGAGCGAACGGAGCTACTGTACCAAGATTCATTGTTCACGACGCGCAATAGCGTTAACACCTCGGTACTCAACATTAATGACTTCTCGCGCGCCATCAGCAGTTACGAGAACATCATCCGTGCAAACTACGCTTCCTACAAAGGCATTCAACGCGCTTACCAGCTTGGCACGCGAACCATTACCGACTTACTGGCAGCGGAAAGTAAACTGTTTAGCGCGCTACGTGATTACGAGAGCGCGCGTTATGACTACATCATTGAATCGATCAATCTTGAGCAAATCAAAGGCATGCTGTCGGTGCAATCCATCGAAAGCATCATGCAGTTGATGAGCAATATCGAAGACAGAAGCAATCAAGACTTAGTTCCAAAACACCTTCTCTCCAAACCATCGATTAAGAAAGGAGGTCGCAATGCAAACTGAGCATTTTTCCCAAAAGATTAACTTTGCAGACAAGTGTTACCTGACTTTCTCCACGGTCATCTCGACGCTGTTTGGTTTAGTGCTGCCCTTTTCGATTCTGATTATCTTTGACCGTGTTTTACCTAACCAAGCTAAAGACACGCTGTTTCTTCTGTTTGCCATTATCTTGATCACTATCTTCCTCGATTATCACTTAAAGAATCAGGAAGAGAAGATCTCGTCGGTGATCATGAAGCAGTTCGAAACCAACTTAACCAACAAAGTGTTTCAATCCATCTGTTTGGCTGAGATATCGAAGTTTCGTCGCCTAGAACCCGGTGAATACCTAGAACGTATTGCCACCATTCCAGAGATTAAATCCTTCTTTGGCGGAGAATCTGTACGGGCATTGATCAACCTTGCAGTCAGCATACTGACCATTCTGATTATCGGTCTGATCAACATCTGGGCTGGGGTGACCATCTTACTTGCCTCCATCGTTTTGGCGGTGTTCGCGCTGAGCCTGTCTAAGCAAAAAATCAACAGCCTAGAAAACAAATCCGACATCGAAGGCTTAACCACTTCGAAAATCATCGAGATCATCTCTAGCCCCCTTGATATCAAAGCGCGCAATATGGAATATCGCGTTGAGAGCTTGATGACACAAATGGTGGAAGAGCGTGAAGTCGAGAACATCAAATACGAGCAGATCGAATCGAACTTCAGCCTTATCTTGTCGCTCATACAACAGCTCTCCATTGCTTGTGTGGTGGTAGTTTTGGCAACGGCAGTTATCAACATGCAATCGAGTCAAGGCATCATGGCAGCCATCATAATGCTTACCAACCGTTACTTCGCGCCATACCAGCAAGTGATGCGCACGGTGAGCCGCTGGGAGTTGAACAAGCTTCATATTCAGCGTATCGCCGAGTTACTTGAACTTGCTGCATCTGTAGAACAACAAAATGACACGACAGAAGTCGAGCGTATCTCGGTGAAGTATTCGGAAAAACAACGCATCGAGTTTGAACGCGGTCAGGCTTACTTGCTGACGGGGAAAAGCGGCGCAGGCAAAACCCACCTCGCCAATTGCATTACGCGGCAAAACACCGATAGCAAACTCGATATCCAAATCAACGAGACACCGCTCGATGACGTTAACTACAACGTCTGGCGTAATAGCGTGCTCATGGTCGACAAAACCAGTTCGTTCGTCGAAGGCACCATCATCGACAACCTAACTTGTTTCCGCCCGAGCTTAAACAACACCGCATTTGCGCTTTGCGAAACCATGAACATCAAAGCACAAATCGATGCCCTTCCTGCTGGTTTTTACACCGAACTTAAAGGACATTTACGCAATCCATTCTCGCGCCAAGTCGCTTATGCCTTGCTGCTAGTGCGCGCCTTGCTTGCAAACAAACGAGTGTTGATCTTCGACGACATCGACTGTGTTTATGACGACGACTTTGCTCGATTGGTTTTGACCAGTACCGCCTATCGCGCCAACGACAAAATCCTCATCATCGTCAGCAATAAGATGGACAAGCTCAATCATCGCCTCAAACGCGTCAAACTTACCGGAGGTGACCAATGAGTATTTTGGTTGATTTTAATAATGTTCCTCAACGCTTGTTGGACTTTGAGGCTCGCAGTTATGATGAACGATACAATCAGTCACCTTTAATTCGTGGTTTAGCTTACACCCTCATTGCGCTTGAATGGGAAGGCACACCTTCTATCCTCAGCGACGCTTTTATCCCTAAACCAAAAGACAGTGACAGTTTTATTGCCACGATTGAGCGCCTTGGTTACCGTTGTGACGTCACCAAATTAAAAACGTTGGAGCACATCGAGGGGCACCCTCATCCTTGCTTTATCGAGATAGAAAACCTCACTGCGATTTTCTTGGGCACTAAAGACGGCAAACTGATCCTGTTTGATTACACCAATAACAACACCATTGAATACCCGCTCTGCAAAAAGCCGTGTTTGTTGGTCTCGATCAGCGAATACTCGCGCTTGTTCCGAGAGCCACCACCTGAATCTCAAGACCGCAGTAACTGGATTAAATACGCGTTTTATCGCTACAACAATGAACTCAAAAGCCTGATTATTCTGAGTTTTGTCATCAGTATCCTGGGCGCGCTCCAACCCTTCTTTATCATGAGTGTGTACAACTTCGCCTTGACGTCTAGCTCGCAAGCCACGCTCTATTGGCTCACCTTGTTTGCGGTGATTGTTGGGTTCTCGGAATACTTTTTCAAGAAGATGCGGGTCAACATCATTGCCACGTCAGGTAAGGACTTGGCGGTGCACATTTCTCAAGCGGTTATATCCAAGCTGCTATGGCTCCCTTATGCGATGACGTCCACCGCCGGCGTGTCTTCTCAGTTGGCGCGTTTAAAAGACATCGACACATTTCGCCGATTGGTAACGGCAGAGTCAACTTTGAGCTACTTCGACATGCCGTTTGTTATCGTGTTCATTGTCGCGATTGCCATCATGTCCGGAACCGCTGCATTGGTCGTCATGGCGGGGTTGATTCTGATGTTGGTGTTCTGTGTTTATTCTCGTTACATCTACTCACAAGCCACGTCTAAGAGCTCTCGCGCCAACGCCATGGTTTCTTACCAATGGAATGAGATTCTTCGCGGCATCAAAACCATCCAAGGCTTGCCACTGTTGCGCGTTATTCAATCTCGCTTCAGCGCTTCACACATGCAAAGCACCAACGATGCAGAAAACGTTGCTGTGACCAACAGTAAGGTTCAAGCCGCAGGTGGCAGTTTGATTCAGGTGATTGGTACCGCAAGTATCGTGACCGCGGTTATCGGTGTAATGGATGGAACGTCTGACGCTGGCGCCATGCTTGCAACTGTAATTTTAGTCTGGAAGGCGTTAGGTCCGATAATGGGTATCTACAACTCCATATCTAAATTCCAATCCATTAAGGCGTCTTCTGCGCAAATCAACAACCTTATGGCAATGAATGACGACAAGCTAACGTTAGAGAAAAGCCCCCCTATTCGCCTGTTCCAAGGCAGCATTGTCGGCAGCGGTGTAAGCCATCGCTACACTGGCGCGGCAACAGGCTTAACCAATCTCGGGTTTAAAATTGCCCCAGGGGCGAAAGTGGTGATTTGTGGACCGACTGGTTGCGGTAAAACCACGCTAATTTCCATTCTTGCGGGTTTAGAAGATAGATACCAAGGCGCAGTGTCGGTAGACGGCTACAACATCAAACAGTTCAACAGCTATCGCTACCGAACCTCGATTAACTACATCCCGTTTAATTTACATATTTTTGAAGGCTCTTTGGAGACCAACTTCATCTTGCATAATGGACTCATCCCTACAGAAAAGATGCAAGAGATGGTGAGCTTTTTCGAACTCGATGCGTGGTTGCCAGAAGGATTGAACACTCAGCTAAGCGTAGATAAATGCAAGAATTTACCTAACGGTATTCAACAGAAATTGCGCCTCGCGCTGGGGCTTGGAAGCTGTGAACAATCACTGATCATCATTGATGAGCCATTTAATGGCGCTGAGCAAGAAAATGCCCAGTACTTCAACCGCTTGTTCACCGATAAATTGCTAAACAAAACAGTGGTGTTCTCTACAAATGATCCGGGTTTGATCGCCACTTCGAACATGAGCTTGGTATTAGAGCCAGACGGCAACTTGAAATATTTTGGCTTAACAGACAAATACTTAAACAGCTTAAGTTAAGACTGTGGCGCTTATTCACAATTAACTCTTTAATCAGACAGATACAATTGACAAAGATATAAACCAGAGAGATGATTCGACCGAGATTTAGAGGTATTTAGGATTCAGATGTATACATTTGTTGCTGACAAATTGGATGTGGTTTATTTATCAGCGATACCGGAAAACCACGCATTGCAGGACTTTGATGTGCCTGAAGAAGAACTCGAAATCCGCGAGATTGTCGAGGTGTGGTACGAGTGTGCATTTTTGCCTGATTTCAATCTCGAGCAAATCGACATCGCAAACAAAGCGGAGCTAGTGGCAACACAAACTCAAGTGGTGAACAACTACACGAGCACCCTCGCTTTCTTACTCAAGAGCAAAGTGTATCGAGCTGCCCTTAACCGCATGTTGAGCATCTGGACACTCGAACCCTCCGCAAAAGCACAACTTGAGTTACTGCTTTTTGCCGAAGAACAAGCAAAGACCAACTGAGCAACACGCAGATAGAAAAAAGCCAGCAATGACGCTGGCTTTTTAGAAGCTATTTATCGGTGTTTATACCAATCACAGTAAGTAGGTGATCAAAGTTAGCGCAGGAAAAACGCTTGAGAACAAGGCGAAAATTTTCGATAAGTAGTGATTCTACAATTAAAATTTTAAACGACGTTATCGAGCGTTTTAACCAGCTAGATTGATCACTTATTTGCTACGATTGGTATCAAACCCATCCATCAAACTGAAGACGTTTTTGTATTCGCTCTACCGCCTCTTTCTGCATTTGTCTCACGCGTTCATTAGAGACATTCAGTAAGTCCCCGACTTCAGCTAATGTTTTCACGTTATGTTCAAATAAACCGAAGCGATGAATGAGTACTTGCTGTAACTTCACAGGCAATGTGTTAACGACGTGTTCCAGTGCTTGAGTAAAGCAATGGTCTTCGCAATCTTGCTGTGGATCTGTTGTGTATTCGCTTTCGCACTGTTCGAGCACAAATGGCGCATGATTAAGGTCGACAGTTGTTGAAACATCGATAAAGCCACTCAACGCGACTAACTCATCAACACGCTCTACCTTTACACCTGAACAATGGGACAACTCTGAAATCGAAATGTCTTTGCTCATGGTTTTGCTCGCATCATGCTTTTTCGACGCAAGGCTATTTATCTCTTTACAAACGTGAGCAGGCAAACGCACCGTGCGACCGTTGTTCATTAATGCCGCTTCAATGTTTTCGCGAATCCACCACACTGCGTAAGTTGAAAAACGATAACCCGGCTCAGGATCATACTTGTCGATGGCTTTGATCAAGCCAATGTTGCCTTCTTCAATCAAATCAAGCAGCGTGAAGTTGTTACCAGTACGTTTTAAGTAGCTTTTTGCAATTTTCACCACTAAACGTAAGTTAGACTCAATCATTACCTCGCGCGCTTCTTTATCACCCGCACGATTAAGCTTGGCGTAATGCAGTTCATCTTCTCGAGAGAGTAAATCAATCCCCACGATGTCTTTTAGATAATGCGCGTAAGGATCTTTACCTGCAGAAGGCGTTTCTTTCATTGGCATCTCATCCGTGACACCTCGGGACCTAGCAAAACACTCGTTGTTCATTTCCCCGTCCTTATCAGCCAACTTAACTGTTGTAGCTCTTTGGCTACTTTTCTCCGTGGCTCAACCAATATGCCACCCAACGAATAATATTCGTTTTACGTTGAGTGTAGACAAGGCTTTTTAGCTTTACCAAGAAATTGCATTTAATTTCATATCAACCCAGCACTCAACTGTCAAAGCGCGAGCGGGTTGAGATTTATGGAGCAACATTCAGTATCGTACTTACATCAGAGTTGATAGAAGAGTTTTACTTACTAACAGTTAAACAAATTCACTGTTAAAACACACATTTAAAAACTGTACTTTATATTAGCAAACAACAAAGTCGCAGGTGTTTCGCCAAACAAACTATCACCGTTACCGTTAAAGCTTTGGATTACCGTGAGCAACTGCCAGTCATTAGCAAGGGAATAGTTACTCGATATCCCAAGGAAATAGGAATGATCATCGTAGTAACTGGTTGAGAGCGTGACGCGATTTAAAGGCGTTAAGTCAAAGCTCACATCGGCGTACCATGTATTTCTTGTAAAGCTCAACGTTTTTGCATCGAGAGGAAGATTCAAATACGCCAATGCGCTTGATGCATCTTGCGGTTCAGAGATAAATAACCACGCTGCACGCCCCATCCAGCTGCGTTTGCCGCCAAAGCTGTAATCTGATTCAATACTGGCAACCGTGGTCTTTTTGGTTGGTTCACCCTCAAATTCTGGATCAATGGGATCAAACCACGTGAGCTCTCCACGAAAACCCGCATCAAACACATCCGTTGCAAAACCAACGCCGAGTACGTAATCCATCCGAGCTCGTCCTGCAATAAACTGATAATCCCATCCCGATTGATTGGCGAAATAACGCAGTGAGGCACTGTCTTGTCCTGATTGACGAGCTGGTGAAAACACCAAATCTACCCCATCGGCAAAACCTAATTTTCTGCTCAGCATGACCGCATCCATGCCTGCTCGCTCTTCATAGTCAAAATCGTAAATCGAATACGCATTGTAGATATCGTTTGGATTCCATATCGTATTCATCGACCAATTGATACGAAAGCGCCCTAGTTGCGCTCCCCAGTCATCTTGCTGCCAAGTGAGATACAAGCGATCAAGCTGACTGTTAATGACCACATCATCTTCATGCCAGTTTTTGCTTAAATCCATGTAACCAGAATCCAACGCGACTAAATCGGCATAGCCAGGAAAGTCGGTAGAATCGCCCCAAAGAGCTCGGTTTCGTAACCCAACATTCACACGCCAGCTAGAGGAAAAACGGTATTCAAAGTTAAGTCGATTGTGTATCAGGTTATCGAACGTATTATCAGTGCCATCAGGAATACTGTAGGTTGCCATGTATTTGATGTAACCATCCAAATCCCATGATTTTTGAGGCTCTAATCCGGGAACAGCAGACAAGACAGAACCAGCTTGAAGACTAAGCAATGAAAGACTTAACGCCTTAATAAACACTGCATTTACTTTTGTTCTGGGCAAGCCTATATTGAATTGGAGAGCTTTGGTGCAAGTCGCAGACAAATAGGAAACCGCTCTATGCATGCGACCTCTCTGCGCGATTATCAATATTACTGAAATCACGCGCTAAACGACCATCTTCAAATACGATAATGCGGTGTGCACGTTTTATCACTCGCGGGTCATGGGTCGAGAAGATAAACGTCGTTCCCTCTTGTTCGCTAAGTTGCTCCATAATGTCGAGCAGCTCCGCAGTGCTTTTAGCGTCTAGATTGGCAGTAGGTTCGTCCGCCATGACAAAACGAGGCTTCGGCGCTAAAGCACGAGCAACCGCAACACGCTGTTGCTGCCCGCCGGACATTTTACCTGGCACCTTATTCATCTGTTCCGCTAATCCCACTTGTTCAAGTAAGGACGTCGCACGTTCACGACACTCTCGCTCGGTTTTACCTTGCAGCTGCATGACGAATTCCACATTCTCAAGCGCGGTTAACACAGGTAACAAACTATAGTCTTGGAAGATGAAGCCTATATTATCGCGACGATAGGCAATCAGTTCTTTTTCTGACATCGATGAAATCATGCAACCGTCGATTTCCACTTTGCCAGAGCTTGGGGCATCAATACCGCCAATCATGTTCAGCAACGTCGTTTTGCCCGAACCGGATGGTCCCATGATCGCAACAAATTCCCCCTGCTTAATCTCTAAGTCTACCGACTGCACTGCGTGCACAGGGTAATCACCATCGGCGTTGTAAATCTTAGTTAGGTTTTCTAGTTTGATGGTCATTAGCTTTTCTCCGCCATAGCATCCACAGGTCGATGCTTCAAAATTTGTCGTGCGGGATACAGGGCTGCGATAAGGCTGGCAACAAAAATCGCGACCATGATCATTTGATATTCCGCTATTGATACCCGTGGATAAAGCAAGGTATCCACGCCATAAGCCCCTAGCCCTTCCGCCATGCCAGCCAGCGACAATCCGGTAACACTTAGCATCTTAAGCATAATTGCACTCCCGAGTAACCCAAGCGCACAACCGCTTAATCCGAGGAACAAGGTTTCGAAAACGATCAACAAGCGTATCTTGTGTTTTTGCATCCCGACCGCCATTAACACACCGAACTCTCGCGTGCGTTCAAACACCGACATCAGCATGATATTAATGATGCCAAGGGTCATCGCCAGCACAAATACCACCAACATCACTTGGTTGGAAACATCCATCGTGCTCATCATGGTGGAGAGCAAAGGCTGGATCTCCTGCCAAGGTCTCACACTGAGCAAGCCTTTACTTTCCGGCGACAAAATAGAGTGACTGAACGCCAGTAACTGCTTGAGCTCAGCATCGTTATTAGAAGTAAGGAGTATCGCAATTTCGTGCGTGCCACTCAGCCCCGCTACCTTTTCAAGATCCGCTTTTCGGACGTAAACATTCCCGTCATCAAACCCTGTCGATGGTGTTTTGAATATGCCTCGAACACGAAATGCCGCACCTGCAACCTCCCCATTCACATCAGACAGAGTGAGTACCACTTTGGAGCCGACACGTAGCTTTAATCGCTCAGCTATCTTGCTCGATACTAAAATCGGATTTCTGCCTTCTTCGCTCAGCCATTCTCCGTCGACAATATGTTTCGAGAGTGGCGTGATGTTTTGCTCTTGCTCGATATTAACGCCGTTGATGCGAATACCACGTGTACTGCGCGCCGACGCTATCATGCCATCTGCTATAAATCGCTCAGAGATGGCTTTCACTTCTCGGTTACTGGCCAACACTTTGCTTATCTTATCCGCATCGGGAATCACATCTTTTAGCTCTGGATTGACTAAGTAGGACTTTTGCTGGATCTGCAAATGACTGGTTTGCCAAGAGATGGCGTTCTTGATCATGCTATCGACCAAGCCATTCATGAATCCCATCATGGCAACCACGCCCATCAAGCCAAATACCATGGCTCCGAGCATAATTGAGGTTCTCAACTTGTTGCGCCACAAGTTACGCCACGCCAACTTAACCAGCATGAGCACCTCCTTTTAACCCTGCCGCAATTGGCATTCGAAACATGCGAACCATTGGGTAAAGCAGACATAATAAAAGAATGAACAGCACGACGGCGATTTGATTGAGCAGTAAATGTGGGTCGAGCGAGACAGGCACAATAGGTTCAAAACCACTTTCGCGCATCAACTTGGCAGCATCGCCGGTAATTTCAATTGGATTAAAATAGAAATACCCCAACACAGGAGCACTCACGATAAGCCCAATAAGAATGCCAATGACGGACATAAACAGAGACTCTATCGTGAGCAGAAGGACGAGCTTGGAGCGCAGCATTCCGGTTGCTAACATAACAGCAAACTCACGTTGGCGTTCTAATGTCGTCATTAAGATAGTCGCAAACAAGCCAAAACCAACAATGCCGTAGAGAATGTAAATCAAGAAAATACCGCCCGCTTTATCTAAGGCGATTTGCTGTGCCATTTCTGGCGACAACTCTTTCCAATCCTTCACGGCGATATTTTTGCCATACTCGGCTTTAAGTTGTTCAACGGTATCAGGTAAGGCTCTTAAACTCTCCGTATTTAAAACCCATGCGGTGACTTGGTCATCCAATGAATACAGGCTTTGCGCAGTATCGAGCGGCATATAGACCAACTGAGAATCAAGCTGCTGCAAAGGAAAATGAAGAATGCCCGAGATTTGATACAAACCTGCCGCGGTCTGTCCTCGATAACCGACACCGTAAAGCACCAATTCATCGCCAACCTTGAGTTGCAAATAATTGGCTAAACCACCACCAACTAGCACTGATTTTTGCCCTGATTGGATGTAGCTTCCCTCAATCAATTTGTCGCTGATATTGGAGTACTGATCTTCAGCTTCAGGCTCAACGCCTAGTACCATCACGCCTTTTGAGCGTTCATCTTTTGCGGCTAAAGCAAAAGACTCTACCCGAGGTAATACGACATCAATATTGGGATTGTTTTTCGCCGCGGAAATGAAAGAGGCGGTTTGCGGCAAGACATCATCAATACTGGAAGAGTCACCAAACTCGGGATTTTGCAGTTGAATCAGACCCGTATAAAACTTAGCGGCATTTTTGATATTGGACGTATAACTGCCTTCTTGAAACGCTCGCGTAATAAGCGAAAGAAACAGCACCAATGCCAACGCAGACGCCGTCAGTAGTGTCCTGCGCTTTTGTCGCCAGAGGTTTCGCCAAGCCAGTTTCACAAGCATTGATTCGCTTCCTTCCGTTGATGTTTGATTATCCGCTTCTTCTTTTAGCCGTTCATTTACCCAAACTTAGTCGCGCAGCGATTTCATCTGTTGCTGAGAGAAAAAACTGTCATCGATATCGAAATCAAACTGTGCTTGGTGGGTGACGAGTACGGTTTTGTTCTCTGGCTTATCAAGCGGCTGCATTTCCATTCTGGTTGCTAATTTTCTCCCGCCGATCTCTTTCACGTCATAAGTCGTCATCACGTTCACTCGCTCATCAAACTCATCGTAGAATTCCACTTTGCGCTGCAGATAGGTCGATTTGGAAATCCACAACGTTACTTTGCTCCAAACCACAGGAGCATCGGGCTTTGCAACGGCGTCTATCACCCAAACCTTGTCGCCATCAAACACATCCTCGCCTTTCAATTGGTGCTGATAATCGACCACGATAGAGGACTGGTTTATCAAGTCATCATTGGTGAAGTCTGAGCCCATCCACGATTGGCTCAACATAGATGGCGCAATTTTGATGACGCGTTCAATACTCGGCACCCAATTCCACATTTCTCTTTGTCGTTTTAGAGAAGCGCTGCCCTTATCTTTGGCTGGTGCCGTAACCAACACCAAAGACAAATCCGTCCCTTTGGTCCAACTCTTCATGGTCATCGACCGAGTCCAATCAGGGCGAATGATCTCCATTGTAGATTCGGTATAACTGGAATCACCGCGCATGGCTTGATCTGACTTTTGCACTATATCAAAAGCACTTTCAGCCACAGCAGTAAATGAAAT
Source organism: Vibrio sp. B1ASS3 (assembly GCF_905175355.1). NCBI lineage: Bacteria > Pseudomonadati > Pseudomonadota > Gammaproteobacteria > Vibrionales > Vibrionaceae > Vibrio > Vibrio sp. B1ASS3. The sequence continues at coordinate 709,249 of NZ_HG992743.1, read as the reverse complement.
GGACCAACACAATAGAGATAACAAAGCAGTACGCATAACCGTCCTCGACACTGAAATCCAACACTATTCGCATCAGAAATAACAATAAAAACAGTGAGTTCAAATCAGTATAGCAAGGAGAGGATGAAGGTCAGCGAGAGCTCGCTCAAAGTTTTACTGAGCTTTACGAAGTAATGGTTCCACTTTGTTTCTGTTGATGATTTGGAACACCGCGCGATTCTTGCCGCTGGCTTTTCCACGATACATAAGTTGATCAGCATCTTGCAGGCTTGGCGTCTCATCAAACTTAGGATAATACGCGCAACCAAGACTGATGCTCACATGAATGTTCTGACCATCTAATGGGATTGGCATTTGATTAACGTGAGTACAGATTTCACACGCCAGCGTTTGGGCCTCTTCTGCCGATAGTGACACACTCACCAAAGCAAATTCCTCACCACCAATTCGAGCTAATGTCACCTTTTCATCGGTTACCGATTTCGCGGCATTCGCAACAGCAACGATTGCTTGATCTCCAGCTAAATGACCAAATTGATCATTGATGGATTTGAAGTCATCAATATCAAACACCATCACCGTCAGGTCTCTTTTTACTGTGCTTAACGTCGCCAACCGTTCAATCAAATGACGTCGGTTATAAAGCTTGGTAAGCGGATCTGTAAGGGTCAACTCAAACAACTGTTGGTTGGCTAAAGTTAACTGTCGAGTTCGCAACGCCACCGTTCTTTTGAGTGAAAAGATATGGAACATGGCGGCAATAACCAAAGCGAACACGGCCAAGGGCGCCAGATACGCTGGATAGACAGTTTTAACATGAATCCAACGACTGAGGATCCGGTCCTTATTTGCCTCCATGACTATCTCAAAATTCCTCGATACCTCTTCAATCGACTTTGCACTGCCGTCACCCGTCGCGATTCTTAAATCTTTGCTGTAAAGATGCAATGCAGGTAAGAAAGTCACCGAGTCAGGTGTTGTTGCCATGTAGAAATTGGATACCTGAGTATCAGCAACAAACAAAAAAATTTGCTTATTCGTAACCGCTTTTAGCAACGCATCATTATTCGAAAACAACCGTATTGCCGCGTTCGGGTAGTGTTTACGAACGAAAGTCTCTTCGTATCCTCCTTTCACCAAACCAATTTCCATTGCCGAATCACCTTTCAGCACCGATTCCACGTCAATTCCTAACAGGTCACTGTTTACATAAAGCTGAGTATCGATAGGCATAATCACCGTACCAAAATTCAAGTACTGGCTTCGTGCTTCGGAATATATTAGCCCCGCATGAACGTCTGCACGCCCCTCCTTCACTGCGAGTAAAGACTCTTCCCAATCAAGCAGAAGGAATTTAACGTGAACATCATTACGAACAGAGTACTCACGCCAAAAATCAATCAAAATGCCTTGTGGCTCGCCGTCTGGGGTAAGATAAGAGAATGGTTTCCAAGCTTTGGAATTGGCAACAATCAAGGTACCTTGTTTAGTCTCATGACTTTGGGATGCAGCGCTGTAAAACACACTCACGATCATCAGAGCGATGCCAAATGTTGCGCTTTTCCAACCATAAGTACTATAACGTATGAGAGCCATACCTACTTCTCGCCAACCTATCCGAAAGTATTATCTAAGACTTAATTCGAACTAAAGGTATAGCAGAGCTTTTAATGATGGGAAGTGACTCTTATTGATATGAATCTAAATTAGTACCTTTGTGCTGCAAAACGGTACTTTATTACCATAATATTTTATTAATCCATCGCGAATTATTATGAATTTTATATGGATAAAAGTGCGATAAATACATTCTGCTTTCTTAGGTTTTATCATTGCGCGTAAAAACACCTGACACAGCCCACAAAATCACATAAAAAAAGTAATGATTATTCGCTCGATAAGAATCACTTTGTTAACTTACGCGCAATTTTTTTGTGACCCGAAATTTTCGCTTTCGCCATGCCTTCTCAATATAGAATTAACAAAATCGTCGAAATTGGCGATACGCTGCATCGTAGTGGCTGTGCGCCTTACAAAGTAGAGAAATACACTCAACACTACGCGCAAAAACATGGCGTGGATGTGATGATTCAAGCTACACCCACCGCAATCAACTATCAGTTTCCTGATGACAACAACGCTGTCGTGCTCAAGCGCCTTAAACCGGCATCAATTAACCTCAGCTTGCTCGCGAATACCATCATCCGTATCAATCAACCGAGTAGCGAACCCGTTCCAGAACCTGCTGGTTATCCGTCGTGGGTTATCGCGTTGGCAAACATGGGCATTCCGCCCGCGTACTTGATGCTGGTTGGCAGCACCTTAGAGGCGGTCGGCTTTGCTTTTATTCTCGGTTTTATGGTCTGGGGATGTCAGCAAGTTTGCCGAGCGAGACGTGCAATTGCGGTTGAGTTTATCGCTGCGTTGTTCACCGGCATTATTGTCGCTTATCTATCTAGCACTGGACTTCCGATCCCTGTTTGGGCGCTATGTATCGCGACGATTGTCTTATTTGTCCCCGGCCTCTCCATCGCTAACTCACTCGAATGTTTGGCGTTTAATGATTTGGTTTCGGGCACTAGCTTATTGGGACAATGCGCTCTCACGCTGATCAAACTGTTTGTTGGTATCACTATGGGTCTGAACATTGGCGAAGCGATTTGGGGACAAGCTCAGTCTATTGCTTACACCAATGAAATTCCGATCTGGATGCACATTAGCGGCTTGTTCTTAATTTCAGCATGTCTTGGTGTGATTTTTAACGCCCGTCCTATCGATATACTGCTTGGGCTACCTGTCGCGATGCTGGGGATGTGGGGGCCATTCTATCTCGGCTTCGAAAGTGGCTGGGTGGTTGGAACTTGGGTGACGACTGTTCTGATTACACTTTATGGCACTTGGATTGCGAAAAAGATGGAGCTGACCGGTTCTATCTACATTGTTCAGGGCATCATTATTCTGGTTCCAGGCAGTCGCGTCTTGGTCAGTGCGAGTCAGTCGGTATTTGAACAATCGATCCTTCCGATTCCGAGTATTGGTCTCTCAGCGCTGTTCATGTTCTCAGCCATCGTTGCCGGGCAAATTACAGCCTACTCGATTTACTCGCCAAAAATAGAACGCTAGCACACCGCTTCGCCATTACCTTCAGACAAGAAAAAAGCCCTATTCAAAATCCACGTTAGTGAGAACTTTGAATAGGGCTCTTTGCCTCTATGCTTCGCTTTCCGGTTGAAGCTGCCTTTGCCTTTTTTGGCTTTCACAACTCGCGTTCTAAACAGTTGACTAGTGACGACCGCTTTAAGTGCGTTGTCTTTGATTTCCCCTCTGCCAAACTCGGTATCTTGATTCAATTCATTTGGCTGAGGATTAAGTTTTTTCTTTCCCATAGTTCCTCCGTAATGGTCGAACCAGATTGGACAATAATTAGATAAAATAGTCAAATTTGTAGAATTATTTTCATTTTATTCTTCAAAAACTTCACATCAACGTCATTTATTTGAAATTTCATCAAAAAAACACTGTATAAAAAGTGACTAGATACAAATATTTGCCTTTGATAGAGCAATAAATGTTGACTATACCCGTAATTAACCTAGACTCGAACACGGCTAGAAAGAAAGTTCTTTGTTTTCACATTTCGTTGGATTACTCGTAATTCCCCCGTCCTGTGGTACGCAATAGCAATTTATTTTTCCACGCTATAAGCGCCGATTAGGCGAAGATTTACATAAAATTAGATATTTAGGAAATAAACATGTCTAACAAAGCTACTGGTACAGTTAAGTGGTTCAACGAAACTAAAGGCTTCGGCTTCATCCAACAAGAAAACGGTCCTGACGTTTTCGCACACTTCTCTGCAATCCAAGGTGACGGCTTCCGTACTCTTGTTGAAGGCCAGAAAGTAGAATTCGAAATCACTCAAGGTCAAAAAGGTCCACAAGCTGAGAAAATCACTCTAGTTTAATCCTTTTAAGATTTTGATATGGTAGCCAGCTTTTTAGCTGGCTATTTTTTGCCCTCAAATTATTGATCACTCTTATGGCTCTTAAACCGACGATATACAAGTTTCGTATCGCGATCTCCGATATGAACAACGATTACTACGATTCAAAAAACCTGACCATTGCCCTACACCCTTCAGAAAAACCACAGCGCATGTTAGCGCGTATTTTGGCTTACTGTTTGAATGCCCAAAAAGAACTTGAGTTTACTAAGGGGCTTTCTACGACAGAAGAACCGGACTTGTGGCGCGTTGAAGATGATCAATCCATTACACATTGGATTGAAATCGGTGAGCCAGAGCCAGACCGCATCAAGAAAGCATCACGCCTTGCTAAACATGTGAAGGTGTACACGTACAACACGAAAGCATCGGTTTGGTGGGATAAAATGGCAGGCAAATTTGGCATGCTTCCAGTGGATGTGGCAAGTCTAGATTACGACGCTATCGACTTGATTTCACAGCACCTTGACCGCGGCACTAGTCTATCTGTTATGATTACCGGCACCTCTATTTTCGTTGATATTAACGAACAACACGTCGAAGTGACGGTGAAGGAATTGCAAAGTAATGACGCCTCTTAATGAACTGATCCAACAAATGGGGTTCACAAACATTCCCTTCGTTAACGAGCACAAAGCAGCAAGGCGACGTTGGACAAAGGAACAAGCCCCATTGTTCATTAGAGTATGTGAAAATAAGCCTGAGACAGCTCCTGCGCTGCATCTACTTGGGCTTTTAACCAAATCTCACATCGAAGCCAGTGCCCTCTATGAGCAGCACGCCACGTCGACTCATCACATGCAGCAAGTCTTGAGTGACACGCTAGGTGAGGAGCACGCAGAAAAGTTCACTAATCAGTCCGCAGAAGACCTCGTGCTAGTGACACATTTGTGGTTGTATACTCAAGGTTATCTCAACATGGACTTTAGCCTTGCGCACGACCATGCTGAGCAAACGCAAAACGTTCTGCAACACGAGTTAGTGATCAAGCGTATGGATCTCGATGCTTTCCGTACCGACTTAATGCAGAGTTTTTACCTCGGTAAAGAAGCAAACCCAGCAAAAACTAGTGGGCTAATTAGCTGGATAAAGCGCCTATTTTCCTCATAAAAAACATGGTTTTGTCAAAACCAAACACCTGATAGACTACTTCCTTTCATGCAACGGCTTGCTTTGGTTGTTACACATAACCTGTTATTTATAGTTCGTTGCATGACATTCAAGGACACTCATCCACTGAACATCAAGGGATCATTATGAAGTTTATCCGTTGGATTTTGGGAAAAATCATCTTACTTCTCAACGCTGTATTCTCTCCTCGTGGCGTTAAACGCTCAGCAGAGGCACAAAAAAGCGTTGATGACAAAGCGAAGAACTACGCACTATACCAATTTGAAGCTTGTCCTTTCTGCGTAAAAGTTCGCCGAGCTATGAAGCGCCAATCCGTAAACATTGAATTACGTGATGCGAAAAACAACTCAGTGCATCGTGACGCACTTGAGCAAGGTGGCGGTCGCGTGAAAGTACCTTGTCTTCGCATTGAAAAAGATGGCGAAACGCAATGGCTTTACGAATCTTCAGACATTGTCGCTTACATTGAAAAAGAATTTGCCTAGTTCCCCCTAAGAACATTGGCGGATGCAAAAGAGGCACCATACGGTGCCTCTTTTCTTTTGTTTCGATTCAATAGAATTAGAATTTACTGATCGACAATCAACATCAATTCCACGCGGCGGTTACACGCCTTACCACTTGCCGTTGCATTACTGCACTGGGGTACATACTCACCAAAACCACGCGAGAAGACGCGTTGGCGCGGCAAGCTTGTGGCTAACAATTGCTTTTCAACTTCACGAGCACGTTCCTCAGACAGAGAATCATTGAAGGTTGCTGCGCCTGTGCTGTCCGCATGACCATCAATCACTACATCAACGTCTGTTCGTCCGGCAAGATAATGCCCAAGATTACGTAGCCAGTCTTCGGACTGCGATGATAATCTCGCAGATCCAGTTTGGAAGTGTACCTGTTCTTTCAAACGCACCATAAGGTGGTCGCCACTGATGGTTTCGTGGGCGATTTGATGCCTATTTAAAAACATCTCCAGTGACGTCACGCCCTGTGACTTTTTTCCCATTGAGCTCGGTGCTTGAGCCACATAGCGAGGTGTTGATGCGTAAGACTTCGCATAACCCCACTCAGGGTGTCTAAGTTCTGAGTTAGTTCGAGGAGCGGTATCCAAGATGTTACCGCCCGGAACCATATCCGAATTAATGCTGCCACATCCAGCTAAAAGGCCGCATGCCAATAAAAACCAATGCTTCATACCGTTACCAACGTAGAATGAATTCCTGTTCACTGTGTCGGCTCAAATCGTCCAAACTTTAGTGCTTTTTACCATTTCATCCCATTTACCAAGCACCTATCGTGCCAAAGTTCTGACTTCACTTCTCATTTGTCTAACGTCATCAATGATGATTGGCAGAATACCAATGTTGCACTTATCAAGAGCGATCTTTGTTACGGCCGAAATCTTCGACTTTTCAAGCATCGAAGTCCTTAATTGACTCGTCATAGCCATGTTTTGTCTAAACTTTCTCCGATTGTCTCACTTTAGTGTAACAAGCCGTATTAATGGTTTTCGTCGATACCGTTAACCGATAAACTAGCAACAATTTTACTATTTAGAGCCTGACCCATGTTTAAAACTATTTCTAAAGGCGCTGCACTTTTTGCGGCAGTATTTGCCCTTACAGCTTGTGATAACGGCAATAGTCAGCCACAACAAGGCAAGCAGTACGAAGAGCTACCTGTTTCTCTTGCTGAATACAACCTAGCGCCAGTTACTGAAGTTTTCTCTCTAACTTGCGGCCACTGTCGTACGATGGAACAGTTCGTTCCTCAGATCGAATCGTTGACAGAACAAAAAGTTGAGAAGATGCACGTTACCTTTAACGAGAGTGCACAGATCAGCGCGATCATCTTCTACACAGCAGCAATGCAAGTTAACGGCACACCAGACAAAGCGTTTATGGAAGAGCTGTTTGCGGCAGTTCAAATGGGTGCAGATGCAACAGCGGATGAGCGCCAAGCAGCAGTTGAGAAAGCTTTTGAGTCTCGCAACCTAGTAAGCCCATACCAACTAGACGACGCGCAACAAGCAAAACTGTTTGAATACATCACCAAAGCAGAAGAGATCACAACTCGTGGTCAAATTAACTCAGTTCCAGCGTTTATCGTCAACGGTAAATACCAAGTGATCACTGGCGGTCACGAAACCGTTGAAGCTATGGCTGACACCATCAACTATCTGCTAAAACAACCAAAATAAGACAAGGAGCTACTGTGTCTAAATTTCTGTTTCCTCTTATTATTTTCGTCCTAGCGGCATTCTTTATCTACCGCACTTGGACCAACCACAAAGTGGCTGACGAGAACTTTGCTAAAGGCCAAGAATTCCTGCTTGAGAACAGCAAGAAAGAAGGTGTAATTACCACAGAGAGTGGCCTGCAATACCTAGTACTTGAAAAAGGTACTGGTGACGTTCACCCAACCGCAACGAGCAAAGTGAAGGTGCACTACCACGGCACACTGATCGACGGCACAGTTTTCGATAGCTCAGTAGAGCGTGGCGAGCCAATCACATTCGGCCTAAACCAAGTGATTAAAGGCTGGCAAGAAGGTCTGCAATACATGGTTGTGGGTGAGAAAATCCGCCTGTTCGTACCAAGCACACTTGGTTACGGTAAAAACGGTACGGGCCCTATCCCACCAGCAAGTGTACTGATCTTTGATGTGGAACTATTGGACATCCAATAATCCTCAGCAAGAACAAAAAACGCCGCATTGATTGCGGCGTTTTTTATTGAATGAGCTCTTCTGAGCAACGGCGAATTAAGCCTTTGGATAAAAGACCAACTTATCACCTTCCACCATCACACAATCCATGCCTGCAGCGTGAGCGGCTTTCTTGCCTAACTCGGTATCTTCAAACACCACGCAGTCTTGTGCGTTTAAACCAAGTTGTTCTGCGGCCATAAGGAATGTATCTGGGAAAGGTTTGTGGTTTTCGACGTCCGTCGCTGTGACCACTGCATTGAGCTTCTTCAAGATGCCTGCTTTCGCCAATAGACGCAGTGCACTGTCTCGTTGGCTACCGGTTCCAACTGCGATTTTCTTATTGCCTAGATGTTCATCCAATACGATGTTGGTACACGAGATGATTTCTCCGTGTTGTTCCATCTCTGCGAACGTGTCCATTTTGAATCGAGATACGGTTTTAGGGTCGAGAGACAAACCGTGTTGACGGTTCACTTCGCCAACGATTTTGAAGCTTGGCATGCCACCTAAACTGTGCAACCAATCTTGGTTGAAAGGAAAATCGAAACGATCTGCCGTCGCTTGCCACGCCGCTAGATGCGCAGGCATTGTGTCGATTAAGGTGCCGTCCATATCGAAAATCAACCCTTTATAGGGGCTTAAATCTATCGTATTCATGTCAATTCTTCTATTTGTACATCTCTGATGGTAATTTATCAGCCATTACAACATTCCTTATTGGCATTTAGTAAACATGCTCAAAATTTCGAACTCCGTCACAATTCAAGATTGGGAAATCCAATTATCTCCCATCAGGGCTCAAGGAAGTGGTGGGCAAAACGTTAATAAGGTATCGTCCGCGATACATTTGCGCTTTGACGTACGTCATTCCACGCTGCCGGAATTCTATAAAGAGCGATTACTTGCCCTTTCTGACAGCCGAATATCCAAAGATGGCGTCATCATCATCAAAGCACAACAGTTTCGGACGCAAGAGCAGAACAAAGAAGACGCACTAAATCGATTACAAGCATTGATACAATCTGCAAGCCGACAAGAAAAGAAGCGTATTAAAACCAAACCAACTCGCGCTTCGCAACGTCGTAGACTTGATAGCAAAAACAAGCAAGCGACAAAAAAACAGCAACGCCAAAGAGTGCTGTACTAATAAACGTCAGAGCTAGCCATTGGGAACCTTTTTGGGCTCCTTACTTTAGTCAACTATTCAGGACAAACTTTATGACTATTAGGCACAAGCTCTACTCCTTAGGAGTGATCGCCATTCTGGGCATTATGACCCTGCTGGGTACCTCGTCACACTTCGCTAACCAAAGCCAAGAACTCGGCCATGCCGTTAAGCTCGTTGGTGATTTAGAGATTCGTCTCCTTAACTTACGCCGTAATGAAAAAGACTTATTACTGCGCAGTAACATCAAGTACCTTGATAAGTTCGATGGTAACGTCGATAAGTTCTTGGTGATTGAACAAGAATTGGCTGGTATCCTTAACCGTTATGACCTCCCTTCTAGCCACCAATTCAAGCAAGACTTATTGGCCTATCAAAAAGGTTTCCAGACTTTAGTTTCTGCCTACCGACGCTACGGTCTAGATGCGGAAAGCGGCTTATGGGCAAGTTTTGAACAAGAGCTTTCTGCTGCAGAGCAAAATGCTGATCATCAACAAGTCATGGCTCTGACTAAATTCTCAGAACTTGTTAAAGCCGGTGAAATGGACGAAAGCCTTCTACAAGGCCTATACGTACCTGCTTTGATTGAAAGTGCACGTCAGCTTGCTGCGCAAAAGCAAACTATCGGCGTGGCTTACAATAAAGGTTTATTGGGTGATACTCGTGCTCTATCACATGCGGTAGAGCAGCAGTTCAAAACCTTTTCATCTGCCCTGAGCGACGCAGCACAAGCTCGTGATAGCCAAAACAACTTGGTGAAACAAGTCATCACAGCGGTGGTGCTGGTCATCATCTTTGCCTTGATCTTCCAAATCTCACGTTCGATCAATACTCGCGTTAGCAGCTTGCTTACCACTATTAAAAACATTAGTGAAAGCAATAACATGGGCCTACGCTCTGAGCTTGCGGGGAAAGATGAACTGGCAGACATCAGCCATCATTTAAACGATCTGTTAGACAAACTTGAGCACCTTATCCACGGAACACAAGAGAAGTCAGCGCAACTATCGGCAAGTACAGACAACATGCACCGTGAGCTAGAAGGCGTAATGGAACAATTTCATGCTCAAGCCGATCATACTTCGTCTATGGCAACAGCCGTTCAGCAAATGGTCGCAACCATTGGTGAAATCTCTGAAAGCACCTCTGTGGCAGTGGAAGGCGTTCACCAAGCAGCAAACAATGCAGAACAAGGTCGTACCGTTGTCGAGACGACAGTTTCGAATGTCGGCCAGTTGACCGGTATTCTTTCAAACAGTCAGCAGTCCATTGGCTCTCTCAACGAGCACGTGGCGAAGATTGGCGGCGCAGTAAATATCATCCAAGATATCGCTGAACAAACTAACCTACTCGCGCTTAACGCAGCGATTGAAGCAGCACGTGCCGGAGAACAAGGTCGTGGCTTCGCTGTTGTGGCCGATGAAGTACGTGCACTGGCAAGTCGTACTCATCAATCGACTGAAGAAATCACCCGCGTGGTGTCTGATATTCAATCGCAGATGTCGATGGTCGTATCTGATATCGACCAATGTAACGATCAGGGTCAGCAAACTCTCCACGCTTCAGAGAAGCTCGATTCTAGCTTGCAACAAATCATCGCAGACATGCACGCAATTCAGGGCAACTCCGAGCGCATCGCCTCAGCCATCGAAGAGCAAGGCATCGTAATGAATCAGGTGAGCGATTCGATTACTGAGTTAAACGTGATTTCAGAGAACAACATGCAATCAGCACAAGAATGCTTACATGAGGTGAACTCTGTTTCGGCTCAAGCCCATGAAATGGATGATGCTGTTGCTGAATTCAAAACACGCAGCGTGTAATCTACCCTCCCTCGCAATCATTATTGCCAGATAAACAAAAAGCCCGAAGCACTCTCATGCTTCGGGCTTTTTCTATCTGAGGAAACTCAGTGCTTATTCGTCATCAAGAGGAACAAGCTTGGTGCTACCGCCGTGGATCTTCTCACGCTTTCTCTGTACCAGAGCGTAGAAGCCTGGGATCAGGAAGGTACCCGCTAGAAGTACACACAACAGACCACCAATTAGGGAAATACCCAACGAGTTTTGGCTCACGTGACCCGCACCTGCTGCGAAGATCAGCGGGAAGATACCCAAGATGAACGACCAAGAAGTCATGTTCACCGCGCGGAAACGAAGCTTACCACCTTCTACTGCCGCATTATCAATATCCACGTCTTTCTCTTCACGCTCTTGCTTGGCGAATTCCACAATCAGGATTGCGTTCTTCGCCGCGAGCGCTATGAGCAAGACGAGACCTATCTGAGCGTACAAGTTGAGTGGCGTTCCGGTTAGGTTCAACGCGAGGAACGAACCTAACGTTGCCACAGGTACCACAAGGATGATCGCCAGAGGGATACTCCAACTCTCGTACTGAGCTACCATGAACAAGTAGATAAAGATCAATGCCAACGCAAACGCGTAGATTGCTTGGTTGCCTGCCAATACTTCTTGGTAAGCCATACCCGTCCATTCATAAGTGTAACCTTGTGGCAGCACTTCAGCTGCGACGCGCTCCATCGCTGCGATCGCATCACCACTTGAATAGCCCGGTGCTGGTTGGCCTTGAATGATCGCGCTGCGGTACATGTTGTAACGCCATGCAACATCTGGCTCAAACACCTGCTCGTAGCTTACTAGCGTGCTCAGCGGCACCATATCGCCACTTGAAGAACGAACGTGGAAACGTTCCAGATCGTCCATGCTGCTGCGGTGCTCACTGTCTGCTTGCATGGTTACACGGAAGTTCTTACCAAACATGGTGAAGTCGTTCACGTACAACGAACCAAGGTTACCTTGCAGTGTTTGGAAAATTGACGACAGTGGAATACCCAACTGCTGTGCTTTTTCACGGTCAATATCCACATAGTAATGCGGTACGTTCGCACGGAAAGTACTAAAGGTATAAGCGATTTCTGGTGCTTGGTTAGCCGCCTGAATCATCTCACCCATTACCATCGACAAATCAGTACGGCTACGACCTAGCGAGTCTTCCAGTACAAACTCGAAGCCAGACGCCGCGCCCATGCCCGGTACTGCAGGAGGTCCCATCGCGAATACCACGGCTTGAGGAAGTTCCATCGCAGCACGGCCGTTGATGCGGTTGGCAATTGCGTTAGCAGCGTGTTCACCGTCAAGCGAGTTACGCGTGTCCCAATCATGCAGTTTGATAAACAGAGACGCACCGTTTGATGCTGCTGCACCAGTCATGAATGAGTAACCATTCGCAACTGTCACGCCATCAACACCCGGCTCTTGCTCAACCATCTTCATCAATTCATTGGTTACTTCCTCGGTACGAGAAAGCGACGCCGAATCCGGAAGCTGAACGTTCACCAACAAGATGCCTTTATCTTCTTGAGGAACAAACGCCGTTGAGGTTGTTTTCGCGAAGAACGTTACAGCCGCAACCGCCACGAAGAAGAAAGCAATCAGCAACATAGACTTCTTAACCAAGAATCCAGCGATCTGACCGTAGCGCGCTGTTACACGCTCTAGACCACGGTTGAACGCTTGGAACCAGTTTGCTGTGTTGCCACCACCCTGCTTCAGTACCAACGAACATAGTGCTGGAGACAGAGTTAGTGCGTTAATAGACGAGATAACTACTGAGATACAGATCGTCAATGCGAACTGACGATACATGATGCCAGTAATACCCGGAAGCATGGCTACTGGTAGGAATACCGCCAATAGAACCAAGGTCGAAGTAATGATTGGGCCCGTTACTTCTTTCATCGCCAGCAACGTTGCTTTACGCGGTGAAATAGTTGGGTCTTTCGCCATGGTGGTATCCACGTTTTCGATAACCAGAATCGCGTCATCTACCACGATACCGATGGCTAGGATCAAACCGAATAGGGTTACCGTGTTGATGGTAAAGCCCGTCGCCTGCATGATGGCGAATGTACCGATAAGGGATACCGGAATCGCAACAACCGGAATCAAGGTTGCACGCGCACTACCAAGGAACAGGTAGGTTACCGCGATTACCAGCAAAATAGCTTCAATCAGCGTTTTCACTACGCCCTTGATCGACTCAGCAACGAATACGGTCGTATCGTAACTGGTCTCGTAAGCCATGCCTTCAGGGAAGTTCGTGCTTAAGCGCTCAAGCAAGTCCATAACCGCTTGGCCACTTTCCAGTGCGTTTGCGTCTGACTGTAGTGACAGAGCAACAATCGACGCGTCTTGACCACGGAACTTACCGTTACCATCGTAGAACTTCTTACCAAGCTCAACACGAGCTACGTCTTTTAGGTATACCGTAGAGCCATCTGGGTTTGCGCGAAGTACTACATCCTCAAACTCGCTCACGCTCTCAAGACGACCTTTGGTCACTAAGTTGAACTGAACTTCTTGAGGGTTATTGTACGGCGCAGCACCGATACGACCTGCCGCTACCTGTACGTTCTGTTCCGCCAATGCCGAGTAAACGTCAGTTGTCGTGAGATTCAGGTTAGCCATCTTTTCTGGGTCTAACCAAACACGCATCGCGTATTCACCACCACCTATAACGTTAACTTCACTGATGCCTTTAACACGCGCCAGCTGGTCTTTTACGTTAAGGTTGATGTAGTTGATAAGGAACTTGTCATCGTACTTACCGTCTGGTGAGTAGAAGTTCAGAACCATCAACAAGTCAGGAGAACGCTTTTTCACCGTTACGCCTACCATGCGCACTTCTTGAGGCAGTTTGGACTCAATCTGTGATACACGGTTTTGCACGTTAACCTGCGCCATGTCTGGGTCAGTGCCCACATCGAAGGTAACGTTTAGGCTGTAAGAACCATCGTTCGCGCTCTTAGACGACATGTAGATCATGTCTTCTACACCGTTTACGGAGGTTTCTATCGGGTCAGCTATTGCTTGTTCCACAACCTCTGCACTTGCACCCGTGTAGAATGCGGTCACGCTCACCGATGGCGGACTGATTTTTGGATATTCAGCAACTGGCAAGATCGCTAAAGAGATGGCTCCTGCCAACGTCAATATGATCGAAATAACCAGTGCGAATTTTGGTCTTTGAATAAAGAAACGACTTAACATTGCGCCTCCTACTGCTTGTCTTCAGCAGGAGATTGAATGCGCACTTCTACACCGTTACGTACACGTTGCAGACCCTGTGTAATCACAGTGTCGTCTTGTTCCAAACCTTCATTGATGATGATGCCCTGCTCTACTTGAGGACCAAGTTTTACGTTGCGACGCTCTGCAACATTGCCTTCAGTCATCACCATTGCGAAATCGCCCTCTAGGTCAGTTTGTACCGCACGACGAGGGATCACGATAACGTCTTTCGCGTTCTTATCTCGTAGATTCACTTTAATGTGCTGACCAGGAAGCAGTTGTTGTTCTGGGTTTGGTACCAGTGCGCGCATCGCAATCGTACCGGTTTGGGTATTGATACGGTTGCCCAAGAAGTCTAACTGACCTAGGTGCTCAAAGTACTCACCGTTTTCCAGTTCAAGTTGAACTTCTACACCACTCGACTCATCACTGCCGTCACCCTTGATGCGGTCCATACCAAGCGTTAAACGCTCACGTTCACTAACGCTGAATGAAGTATGCACTGGGTCTAAGCTAACAAGCGTTGTCAGAATGCCAGAAGAAGGAGAAAGCAGGTCACCCGTACTTACTTTACTGTCGCTGATGCGGCCGCTGAATGGCGCACGAATTTGCGTGTAAGAAAGGTTTACTTCTGCAAGCTTAAGCTGAGCGTTTGCCGCTTCTAACTCGGCACGCGCGCCAAGAAGAGTTGCAGTTAACGCATCAAATTCAGATTGAGAAATACTGCCGCGTGGCAACAAGTTCTTACCTCGTTCGTGGTCAAGTTCCGCTTTCTTCAAGGCAGCTTTAGCTTGAGCCAAGGCCGCTTTTGCACTCGCCACTTGCGCTTCGAAAGAAGAAGGCTCGATGGAGTAAAGCAGTTGTCCTTTCTCGACCATTTGACCTTCATCAAAATGGCGAGCTTCAAGATAGCCAGAGACTTGTGCCGTGATATTTGTATCTTCTACTGCTTCAATGCGACCGATATAAGATTTGCTCGGCTGGTAGTCGATAATTGTGACACCTTGAGTCACAACAAGAGGAGCTTGGCCCCCCTTCTGGGCATTGTTTGCTTCTCCGCATCCTGCGAGGATAGCTGTTGCCGCCATTAATGCGACGAGTGGTTTCTTTTGCATGTATATACCGTCTTTATAGAACAGGATTCGTTTGACAATACCCTAACCTTACAGGGTGCTTTGTCCGAAAACTTTAAAGGAAACCGGGGAAAGTGTATCAAAGTGTAAGCCAATGAAACGACTCGCAAACATCGTAATTAGCAGGCTATATTTGTTGCGATCCTGTGCTCGAATCGCAATGAAAGTCGTGTAAATGTTGTGGGTTAGAGAACGGAGGTTATTTGCACAATGATAGGCCGATAACCTAGTAAAACGAAAACTTCGTCAGCGCAGCGTATGATTTGACTATTTTTTTAAACAAAATGCGTTATCATGCAAGTAATTCAAAGCTTTCGACCGAGAGGATTACTATGATTTCTAAATGGGAGAAACGTTTTTACCAAATGGCTGAGCTTGTGGCGTCTTGGAGTAAAGATCCATCAACACAAGTTGGCGCGGTAATCACTAAAAACAATCGCATTGTCTCTGTTGGCTTTAACGGCTACCCACACGGTGTTTCCGACAGTGTGGATACAGATGAACGTGAACTGAAGTATCTAAAAACGTTGCACGCTGAAGAGAACGCGATTTTGTTCTCTAAACGCGATTTAGACGGTTGTGATATTTGGGTTACCCACTTCCCTTGCCCGAACTGTGCTGCGAAAATCATTCAAACAGGTATTGCGCGTGTTAGCTGTCCTGAACAATCTGAAGATTTCTTATCTCGCTGGGGCGACAAGATTCAAGTGAGCCAAGACATGTTCGACCAAGCAGGTGTGGAAGTGAACTGGCTACCAATCAGCGAAATCGAAGAGAAAAGCGTTCGCTAAGTTATCACTGAGCTTTTGTTTGAACACTCAGACAACCATAGCTCGAAAGACAAATGAAAAAGCCCAGACACGCGTCTGGGCTTTTGTTTGTCTAAATGGTTAGGTCAACCAGCTGTATGATTAACCGTGTTTCTTCGCCGTTAGTTCTGCAATTTTGACGATCACTTGTACCGACTTCTCCATCATCTCCACAGAGATAAACTCATGGATACCGTGGAAGTTGTAACCTCCTGTGAAGATGTTTGGACAAGGCAAGCCCATGAACGATAAACGCGCACCATCTGTACCACCGCGAATTGGCTTAATCAGAGGTTCAACATCGCACGCTTCCATCGCTTGCTTCGCTAAGTCGATGATGTGAGGGTATGGCTCAACCATTTCACGCATGTTGTAATAGCTGTCAGTTAACTTCAACTCAACCGAACCGTGTTTCAAGCCTGCGTTCATGTCATCAACGAGCTTCTGCATAAAGGCTTTGCGGTTTTCCAGACCTTCACGGTCGAAGTCACGGATGATGTAACCTAGCTCACTGCGAGCAACACCAAGCTCACCAGATTTTAGGTGGAAGAAGCCTTCATAGCCTTCTGTGGTTTCTGGCGTTTGATCTTCTGGCATTTGCACTTGGAATTTAGCCGCCAAGTTCATTGCATTAACCAATTTACCTTTTGCTGTGCCTGGGTGAACGCTCACGCCATGGAAGATAACGTCTGCACTGGTTGCGTTGAAGTTCTCGTATTCCAACTCACCTTGCGGACCACCGTCGATGGTGTAAGCCCACTCAGCACCAAATTTCTCAACATCAAACAAATCAGCACCACGGCCAATTTCTTCGTCTGGAGTAAAACCAATACAGATGTCACCATGTGGGATTTCTGGGTTTTCAATCAACATCGCTACCGCAGAGAGAATCTCTGCAATGCCCGCTTTGTTGTCAGCACCAAGAAGCGTTGTGCCATCTGTGGTAATCAGGTTGTGGCCATGAAGTTCGTGCAAATCTGGATACTGCACCGGAGAAAGCACTTCATCACCTAGACCAAGTGCGATATCGCCACCTTGGTAGTCTTCAATAAACTGTGGTTTTACGTTCTTACCTGAAGCATCAGGAGCCGTGTCCATGTGTGCGATAAAACCAATTGCTGGCACATCATAATCAACGTTAGATGGCAGCTTAGCCATTAGGTAGCCATTGTCACTCAAGGTCACATTGCTTAAACCAAGTTCAATCATTTCTTTTTTAAGCTGCTGAGCAAATACAAGTTGCCCGCCGCTGCTCGGGCAAGCTGATTCGTGGGGATTAGATTGAGTATCGAACGTGACGTAGCGAAGAAATCTTTCAACTAAATGCTTCATAATTATTCTCATTGTTTTGAGCGAAGGATGCCACGCACAAGGATGTAAGGTGTGCGAGGATCCTATCCAACATGGTTCGACAAGCCATGTTACGCTCATGCCACAATAAGAATTTGCTTTGAATCAGTTTTTCATCAGAAAGTACTGACACGCCACATCAGCACTCACATTAAGGGATTGTTTTATCGAGAATTAATTCAATAAGTCTTCAGCAAGTTCACGCCATTCGCGGATTTTTCCGTGGAAATGTCGCCACTGTTTATCACTCATTGTTTGAGAAATATCTAGGGTGAATTGATCCGTTAGAGCGATATTATGATCAATATTCTTGGTCAGTTGATCACTATAATAACTTTCCGGCTCAAACAGGAGCTGCATGAATACCTGCTGGTAAACCACGCTATTGTTTTTATTTTCGAAAAGATACTCTAATTCCTGAATTATAGAGGAACGGTAATCACGCCATAATGGGCTATTAATTATCACATCTTGAGAAAGCTGTTTAGCACGTGCTTTTTGCTTACTAGATAATTTACCTAACCATTCTTCCATCCACTCTTCTGTATTCTCTAAGACAATTTCTCTCAGCTCTTGTTCCGTTTTCCCTGCGTATTTTTCATCTCGTTCTTTGTAACGCTCTTTTACGCTATCGACGAACTCCGATTCTTGCTTACTGTCTAACTGCATACTCAACGAGAACAGGTCTGGCGCGGCTTTCGAGACAAGACGTTGGTAATGGTCTCGCATTTGATCTCGGTTGGCTTGCAATGACTCTAGTGTCACGTTGTCTTTATTCAGAGATTCTAATTGTTTTAAGTGATCGATATATAAGGGTAATTCCTCTTCTTTATGCCAATCCGCCAATAATAAGATACGTTCTTCCAACAGAGCTTCTTGCTCACCATCTAATGAGACGTAGTCATCCAAATATTCAATCACGACCCAATCAATATTGCTGTATAAGAACTTTTTCGCGCAGCCAGCGAGTACCAGAATAGATATCAAAATACATCCGTATCGAACCGCGTTATTAGATAAACTTTTTAATTTCATCACCGATCCATATTCCCTTTTCCATTGATTAAGTTCTATACTCAATCTTAATCACTTATTATTGCGGCAAACTTTCGTCAGTACGGCAAAGTGACATTGCCACTCATGTAGTATATAGAGTTTGAAATTAACTTTTTTATCACAACTATTCGCAAAAAAGTGAGTTAGTGCGCAATTATCGACCAAAACTTGAACGAAACGGCGTTCCTTATATGGCATATAATTTGCATCAATAACATCAGGATAGTTTATGGAGGCGTAGCATGGCTGCTGCTGAGCAACTTGATACGAGTGTAGAGTACGAAATTCGTTACTTTGAACAGGGGAAAATGC
This sequence comes from Vibrio sp. B1ASS3, assembly GCF_905175355.1. Lineage (NCBI taxonomy): Bacteria > Pseudomonadati > Pseudomonadota > Gammaproteobacteria > Vibrionales > Vibrionaceae > Vibrio > Vibrio sp. B1ASS3. Next base: position 690,494 of record NZ_HG992743.1, on the reverse strand, counting down.
ACAGTATGAGAGTCGTCGCGGAAGATAAAAACGCGGCACATCATTACTACTTGGAGTGCGGCAAGCATAACAGTGATTTGTATTCGATTCGCCCAGACAAATAAAAAAACCGCCAGTGATTGGCGGTTTTTTTGTGCTTAATATGCGTTTAGCTTTGGGCGGTTATTTAATTTCGCCAAAACGCTCTAGGTAAAGCACAGTCGCGGCGGTGCGAGAAGGCACTTTGAGCTTTTTCAACAAGCTCTTCATGTGCACTTTCACCGTTGACTCAGAGATAAACAGACGATCTGCAATCTGCTTATTACGGAAGCCACGTGCGACCTCTTGCAAAATCTGCGTTTCTCGGTCAGTAAGCGTGTCAAACACGTCTTCTTGCCCTTCACGTTCGTTCAGATATTTAGCAACGGCTTGGCTGTATGCCTTGTCACCCTCGTGTGCTTGTTTTAGTAGTTCAACCAACTCATCTGGCTCGGTATCTTTCAACAAGTAACCATCTGCACCACTTCGCACGATCGCTTCGATGTCCGCAGGGCTATCCGATACCGTAAGGATAACAATACGCGCTTCACAACCGTCCGCGCGCAGCGCTTTCAGCGTATCTAGGCCCGACATGCCCTTCATGTTCAGATCAAGAAGTACCAAATCCAGTTCTAGTTCGTGAGCTTTAGCAACCGCATCTGCGCCGCTGCTCGCCTCTGCAACCACTTCAAACTCTGGCTCGAAACTGAGAAGCTGATGAATACCACGTCTCATGAGTGGGTGATCATCCACCAGCATTACTTTACACACTGTCAATGTTTACTTCCTTACTATGTTGGAATTCTAGTCTTACGATACAGCCACTATTCTTCGCTGCCTCTATTCTGAGGTCGGCGTGCAACCTTGCCGCACGCTCTTGCATGATGCTCATACCGTAATGATTTAATTTTTCATCTTGTTGCTCAAAGCCTATACCATCATCGGTGACCGTCACTGTGACTGTCCCTTCAGAATCAAGACATTGAATCTCAATATTTTTAGCTTGAGCGTGCTTGATCGCATTAATTGTCGCTTCTCTGATCAACTGTAGTAGATGTACTTGTTGGTGCGCATCTAATTCTGTTGAAGAGAGCTTGTTATTGAGAGAGATTTCAGCCGCCGTTTGATCGTCTAGCGTCGAAACCATCTCTTGAAGTGCCTGACCAAAACTGCCCTCTTTTATCGTGAGACGGAATGTAGTCAGCAATTCACGTAACTGGGTGTAGGCCGCTGAAAGCCCGGTATCTAATTCAGCAATCACTTGATTAGTTTGCGCGATCGCTTTCTCATCAGGGATGTTCTTCACACTGCGCTTTAACAGCGACACTTGAATCTTCAGATAAGACAAGGCTTGAGCCAATGAATCATGAAGCTCGCGAGCAATGGTGGCACGCTCTTCCATCAGCAATAATTGCTCGGCTTGTCGTTGCGCTCGGTTGTAATATACCGCACGAGATAAGATTTGAACAAAGTTATCAATAAGGGACTCATTTGGGCAAGGTAGCCCTACTTTCCAATGCAAGAAGCCAAGATGCTCGCCATCTAAAGTAAGCGGCTTACTGTGGCATTCACTGTCACACTCATGACGACACTCTTCCCCTTCCGTAAGAATCCAATTTGGTTCCCCAATTTGATCAATTTCGAGCTTAACAGCACGAATTCCTTCCAAACTTGCAATATGTTGTAAAATCGCTTGGAAATTTTCTTGATGAATACGAGAAGCGGTCAATTCTTTTGATGAATCGTACAGCACTTGGAGTGTTTGGTTTGCATGTTGAAGCTTGCGCGTTTTCTCATCCACCGCCAGCTCCAACCCTCGATATAACTTCCCTAAATCAGTCGCCATCCGATTGAAAGTTCGAGTTAAAATGCCCATTTCATTGTCACTCGACACATTCAGTGACACGTCAAAAGAACGGTTCTGGATCTGCTCACTGGCAAACACTAGTGCGCGTAATGGTCTTACAACTTCTAGCCTCACAAAGTGCACAACAAACATGCTCACGCACAAGATCCCGCCAAGCCCTAATCCACCAATCCACGCTAAGTTAATCAGTTTTTGTTCAGAATAGTTCTGTAGCTTAAACACGAAACCATCAATTTGTTGAACAAAACCAGCCACTAACACCAAATACTGATCTCTGTCTTGGCTCTTTAATACGGTTTTCAGCTCGTGCCAGCGAAGAATCAATCGATAGTAATCTTTTGTAATATCTTCTGGGACCGACCAATGTTGCAGTGCGAGCATCGAGTGGGAATAAATGGACTGCTCAAATAAATCAATATGTGAAGAATAATCGACAGATTCACTTTGAATATCATGGGCTAAGCGATAGCTCTGCATTCGCATAGAGCCAGAAACGTTGACGGCCTCTGCATCATTTAAGCTCGACGCAAGAGTGAAAATAGCAAAGCCAGTGGTTGCGACAGAAAGAAGCAAAATCAACATCATGGCAGACGCAATCGTGCGCGTTACTGACTTTTTCACATTTTTAAACAACTCTGAACTCCGCTCATTTGATAACCATGTTTGTCTTTATACAACACGTATTATCTTTCAACTTTATCAATATGTGATCACCTGCGACGGAATTTATTGATCCAAAACAATATTGCGTCCTAATTACCCCCTAAGAGGTATTTATAGATATATGTCAAAAACTACAATTTCGTGTACTTAAATGACAGTTTATTAATGAAATTGTGGACTATGCTTAGTTTGGGTTTCAATTTCCGAGGTGACTAAGTGGTAGACCTTTCTAGAAGAAGACTTTTTGCACGTAAAGCGCAGCCAGATAATTCGGTACGTCTTCCTTGGTTAGCTAAGCCGACTCAATTCACAGACGATTGCACTCGTTGCGGTAAATGCATCGAGGCTTGTGAAACTAAGATTATAACCAAAAGCGACGGCGGATTTCCTGCGGTCGATTTTTCGATTGATGAATGCACGTTTTGTTACCAGTGCGCTGAAGCTTGTCCAGAGCCGCTATTCTTAGCAGAAGCTGAACAACCGTGGCACGCAAAAGCAAGCATCAACGAAAGCTGTTTAGCAAAACAAAATGTCGAATGCCGAAGCTGTGGGGACATGTGCGACCCGATGGCAATCCAGTTCAAGTTAGAACTTGGCAAAGTAGCACAACCAAATTTAGACCTTGATGAGTGTAACGGCTGCGGCGCCTGTGTTTCAGTGTGCCCTACTTCATCCATCAATGTGAGCAATATAACAGCCTAGCCGTTAGTGGTCGGCGCGAAAGGCGATAAAACGAGAGAGATGTATGTCACTAAACGAAGTGCACATTTCGAGTCTGGTAGTCCATGTTCTGCCTGAACATCTGGCTGAGGTCAAAACCCAGATTGAAGCGTACGAAAACGCGGAAATCTACGGTGACAGCCCAGAAGGCAAAATCGTGGTGGTGCTAGAAACTGAGAACCAAGGTTTCATCACCGACACTATCGATGCGATTAATAATTTACCGAATGTCTTGAGCACAGTACTGGTTTATCACCAAATCGAAACTGGGCTTGAAGAAACGGAAGAAAAAGACACTGGAACACAACATTCCCAAATCGAGGGTGAAGTATGAAAATGACAAGACGTGCGTTTGTGAAAGCAAACGCGGCTGCATCAGCTGCTGCTGTCGCAGGTATTACACTACCGGCTTCTGCAACCAATCTGATTGCAAGCTCTGATCAAACTAAAATCACATGGGACAAAGCGCCTTGTCGTTTCTGTGGTACAGGCTGTTCTGTTCTTGTTGGTACACAAAACGGCAAAGTGGTAGCAACTCAGGGTGACCCTGAAGCACCAGTAAACAAAGGCCTTAACTGTATCAAAGGTTACTTCCTTTCTAAGATCATGTACGGTCAAGACCGTCTGACTCAGCCTCTTCTACGAATGAAAGATGGCAAATACAACAAAGATGGCGAATTCACTCCTGTATCTTGGGATGCGGCTTTCGACATCATGGCTGAGAAATGGAAAGCGTCTCTAGAGAAAAAAGGCCCAACAAGCATCGGTATGTTTGGTTCTGGTCAATGGACCGTAATGGAAGGTTACGCTGCCGCTAAAATGATGAAGGCGGGTTTCCGTTCTAACAACATCGACCCGAACGCACGTCACTGTATGGCGTCTGCAGTAGTAGGCTTCATGCGTGCATTTGGTATCGATGAACCAATGGGTTGTTACGATGACTTCGAGAACGCAGATGCCTTCGTTCTTTGGGGTTCAAACATGGCAGAAATGCACCCAGTTCTTTGGACTCGTATTACTGACCGTCGCCTAAGCCACCCTCACGTTAAAGTGAACGTGCTTTCTACTTACTACCACCGTTCATTTGAGTTGGCAGACCACGGCTACATTTTCAATCCTCAGTCTGACCTTGCGATTGCTAACTTCATCGCAAACTACATCATCGAAAACGATGCAGTAAACTGGGACTTCGTGAACAAGCACACGAACTTCACTCAAGCAGATACTGACATCGGTTACGGTCTACGTGACGATGATCCGCTACAAAAAGCAGCGAAGAACCCGAACTCTGGTAAGCTAACTTCTATCTCTTTCGAAGAGTACAAGAAGTCAGTTGCACCATACACAGTAGAGAAGGCATCTGAAATCTCTGGTGTAGAGAAAGAAAAACTGATTGAGCTTGCGAAGCAATACGCGGATCCAAACACGAAAGTAATGTCTCTATGGACGATGGGTATGAACCAACATACTCGTGGTGTATGGATGAACAACTTGGTTTACAACATCCACCTACTAACCGGTAAGATTGCGACTCCGGGTAACAGCCCATTCTCACTAACAGGTCAGCCATCAGCGTGTGGTACGGCTCGTGAGGTTGGTACGTTTGCTCACCGTCTACCAGCAGACATGGTGGTTGCTAACCCTAAACACCGTAAGATCGCAGAAGACATCTGGAAACTACCAGAAGGTACTATTCCACCAAAACCTGGCTTTCACGCAGTACTTCAAGACCGTATGTTGCATGACGGCGTTCTGAACTGTTACTGGGTTCAATGTAACAACAACATGCAAGCAGGTCCGAACATCAACACTGAACGTCTTCCTGGTTACCGTAACCCAGAAAACTTTATCGTTGTATCTGACCCATACCCAACAGCAACAGCGCAAGCCGCTGACCTTATCCTTCCTACAGCAATGTGGATTGAGAAAGAAGGTGCTTACGGTAACGCAGAGCGTCGTACTCAAGCTTGGTACCAACAAGTTGAGACTATCGGCGATGCGAAATCTGACCTATGGCAGGTAATGGAATTTGCAAAACGCTTCAAGATGGAAGAAGTGTGGCCAGAAGAGCTACTTGCAAAAGCACCTGAATACCGCGGTAAGACAATGTACGACATGCTGTTCAAGAACGGTCAAGTCGACAAGTTCCCTATCGAAGAAGCGCGTGAGATGAACGATGACGCTCACCACTTCGGCTACTACGTACAGAAAGGTCTGTTCGAAGAGTACGCAACGTTTGGTCGTGGTCACGGTCACGACTTAGCACCATACGATGTTTACCACACAGTACGTGGTCTACGTTGGCCGGTTGTTGATGGCAAAGAAACACAATGGCGCTTTAAAGAAGGCTCTGACCCGTACGCGAAAGCTGGTTCAGGTTGGGACTTCTACGGCAACGCTGATGGTAGAGCGAAGATCATCTCTGCACCATACGAAGCGCCACCAGAAGTGCCAAACGAAGAGTTTGACCTATGGCTATGTACTGGCCGTGTTCTTGAGCACTGGCACACAGGTACTATGACTCGTCGTGTACCAGAGCTTTACAAAGCGGTTCCTGACGCGGTGGTTTACATGCACCCTGCGGATGCGAAGAAACGTAACGTTCGTCGCGGTGAAGAAGTTCTGATTGCAAACAAACGTGGTGAAGTACGCGTTCGCGTTGAAACTCGCGGCCGTAACCGTCCACCTGAAGGCTTGGTATTCGTACCGTTCTTTGATGCCCGTATTTTGATTAACAAGTTGATCCTTGATGCGACTGACCCACTGTCAAAACAGACAGACTTTAAGAAGTGTCCAGTCAAAATCACCAAAGTCGCTTAACCGTCAAATAACGAATGCAATGGCCGTCTACTCGGCGGCCTAAAAAGAATTTAAGCCATAAGGCGGAGATGAAATGATGAAAAAATACCTTATCGCACTTTTATCTGTAGGTGCTTTGTTGACAGGCGTTGCACAAGCTGAGTTGGACAATCCGGGTGGCACAGGCGGTCTAGACTCGCTACGTGGTACTGCACAACTTGAAGACACGCGTCCAGCAGATGATTTCAAAGACTTTCCAAAAGACCAAATCGTTGCAGACAGCTTTGTATATCAGCCGCCGCTGATCCCACATAGCATCCGTAACTACGAAGTGTCTTTGAACGCAAACAAATGTCTAGCATGTCACAGCTGGAAAAATGCTAAAGACGCAGGCGCTACCAAAATCAGTGTAACGCACTACGTTAACCGTGAAGACGCGGTACTGGCAGATATGTCGCCACGTCGTTACTTCTGTTTGCAATGTCACGTTCCACAAACAAGTGCTACTCCACTAGTGGAAAACGAGTTTAAGGCAGTCGATTCGCTTCAGTAATTGAAACGCGAGTACTAAGAGGTTACTTATGAAAATACTTAAAGCGTTTTGGAAGAGACTGTCGAGCCCGAGTAAAGCTGCCGCTGGTATCGTTTTATTCTTAGGCTTTACTGGTGGTCTTCTATTTTGGGGCGCGTTCAACACGGGTATGGAAGCAACCAACACAGAAGAGTTCTGTTCTGGCTGTCACGCTCCAATCGTTGCTGAAATTCAAGAAACGATTCACTACTCGAACCGCTCTGGTGTTCGTGCAATCTGTTCAGACTGTCACGTACCACACGAATGGACTGATAAAATCGTTCGTAAAGTTCAGGCATCTAAAGAGCTGTTTGCGCACTTCGTAACGAAGACGATCGACACGCCGGAGAAATTCCAAGCACGTCGTGAGCACTTAGCAGAACGCGAATGGGCACGAATGAAGAAAAACGACTCACTTGAGTGTCGTAACTGTCACGAGTTCGACTTCATGGATTACTCTCAACAGGGTAAACGTGCAGCTGAACAACACTCAACCGCTCTGGCTTCAGGCGAGAAAACGTGTGTAGACTGTCACAAAGGTATCGCACACAAACTGCCTGACATGCACGGCGTTGAAGGCTGGCAATAAGGAGAAACAAAGACAATGAGTAATCTTGAATCCTTTATCTGGCATTTCCTTGGGTACAGTGCAATGCCAGTCATTATTCTTTCCGGCTTTGTCGGAGTAGCAGCAGTCTCTCTATGGCTACTCTCACTAGGTAAGGATAAAGAGGTTTAATCTGCCTCGAATCAGTCGACATTTTTGCCTATTTTGTTGACGGAAAACGCCAAGCAATTGCTTGGCGTTTTTTCTTTGTGGTTCTGACAATTCAATTGCGCTGAAAACGATCTAAGAAGTTCTATTTTCAATCTCCCACCGACTCAAGCTCTCATTACCACGACTCAGGCTCCCGTGCTTCACTCCCTCCCTCACTAAGCCTCCTCGGCTTCCTTGAGGTACGCCAGAAACAAAAAAGGCGACCATGGTAGGCCGCCAAATGAGACTGCTGTGAGGAGCAGCTTAGGACTCTTTGATTGGCAATACTTGTCTTACGTACTGACCCGGAGCGTCTTCAATCACAGGATTCTGCTCTGAACCCACTGGGAACGGCTCCACTTGCTCTTCTGGGTTGAATTGCAACAGCCATTGATGCCAATGCGTCCACCAAGAGCCTTCCTGATGATTAGCGTTGTTAAACCATTCATCAGCAGAGTCATCAAGGTTGTCGTTCAACCAGTAACCATACTTGTTTTTAGCAGGATGGTTAACGATGCCCGCGATATGACCAGACTCGCCTAACACAAAGGTCTTGTTGCCACCTGTGTTTAGTGCGCCGCGATATGTACCCTGCCACAATGCGATATGGTCTTCTTTGGTCGATACAAAGTAGCTCGGGATCTTAATCTTATTCAGGTCGATCCAGACGCCACCGATCTTCACGCCCTTGTCTTGAACGAGCTTGTTCTCTAGATAGAGTTCACGCAATAGGAAATTGTGAGAAGCTGCACTCACATTGGTGCTGTCGCTATTCCAGTACAGAAGGTCAAAGTCTACAGGGCTGTTGCCTTTGAGGTAGTTATCAACGTAGTAGTTCCAGTACAAGCTGTTCTCACGCAACAAACTGAACGTCACGCTAAGAGAGCGACCATCCATGTAACCTTTCGCGTTGTTTTGCGTCTCAATTGCACTAATGATGGTATCGTTGATGTACGCCCCTACTTCGCCCGGCTGAGAGAAGTCCAGTAGCGTGGTAAAGAAGGTCGCCGACTTAATGCGCTTCTTCATACGCTTCGCCGCATAGTACGCAACCGTGCTCGCCAGAACCGTACCACCAATGCAATAACCCGCTGCGTTGATCTGCTCTTGGCCTGTAATGTCTTCAATCGCCGTGACCGCTTTCGCCACGCCTTCCGTTACGTAATCGCCAAACTCAACGTGAGCCTGCTCTTTACCCGGATTACGCCAAGACATCATAAATACGCTGTGGCCTTGCTCTAGCAACCAGCGAACCATAGAGTTCTTCGCCGTTAGGTCAAGGATGTAGTATTTGTTGATAAACGGCGGGACGATCAACAGTGGCGTTGCATTCACTTTTTCTGTCAAAGGACGGTATTGAATCAACTCAAACAGTTCGTTTTGGAAAACGACGTCACCCGGCGTTGTCGCAACATCATCCCCCACGCGGAAGGCATTATTGTTGGTCATGCGCACTTTGAGAATATCGGCACTCGACTCAACATCTTCTTTAAGCTTTTCCAGCCCTGTCAGCAGGTTTTCACCATTTTGCTCAAGAGTGAGTTTAAGCAGTTCTGGGTTGGTCGCGATAAAGTTAGAAGGAGAGAGTGCATTGATAGCTTGGCGAGAAAAGAAAGTAATACGCTCTTTCGTCTTCTCATCAAGACCTTCGATAGAATCGAGCGTGTCGAGGTATGTCTTGCTGAACAATAAGTAGGATTGTTTGATGAAGCTGTACATAGCTTCTTGTTGCCAAGCATCGTTTGAGAAACGCTTATCACCCTTCTCTGCTTCGATAATTTGTGTTTGGTTACCCGCTAGTGCCACATTCTGCCATATTTGAAGCTGTTGCTCCCACCATTCGGCTTGCAGCTTTAGAATCGCTGCTGGCTGGTTTGCCGCTTGTTCGAATAGTTTGGCAGTATCTTCGAAGTTCACTTCTTGCATGGCCTTATTCAAAGGAGAATTCACGACTGCCTTGTTCACTTCGAAATCATGCCACCACTGATGATTGGTTTCCTGAAGCTTTACAAGATAGTCCGAAAAGAAGTGTTGAAACATAGTCTTACTCCTGTATTCGGAAAAAACAACGCCGCCCAAGATCTCGGGCGGCGATAAGCGGACGTATTACGCAGGAGTAACAGTCTTTAGGTTTTCCGAAGTCATTTGCTCAACGTCTTCTTTGAATTCTTTCGCGATAGATTGCAGCTTGTTGCTGTCGTCCATCATTTGCTGAGAAAGCTTAGTAAGAACAGCCAGCTGTTGGCTGTTGAAAGCGGTTAGAGAAGTCACGTCTTTGATTTCAGACGCCGCTTTCATCTGGTTTAGGCCAACTTCACTGTAAGTGCGGATTGCGTTCAGTTGAAGCTCAGTAAGAACTTCCACGTTCTTTGTCACTAGCTTGTTGAACTTCAAGTATGGTTCTAGATTCTTTTCAGTTTGATCGCTAAAAGTTTTGAAGAAATCAGTGTACATGGTTTATCTCCTAGAGAAAGAATTAAAAATGTCCGTTTAAATAACTACTTAACTGCTTTTACAACCACAGCCGTGCCCATACCGCCGCCTACACAAAGTGAAGCAACACCGTACTGACCGTCTTGTTTGTGAAGTTCGTGTACTAGCGTAACCAGAATGCGGTTACCCGATGCACCGAGTGGGTGGCCCAATGCGATAGCACCACCATTAAAGTTGGCTTTATCTTGAATTGAGCTCACTGGTACTTGGTTGGTTTCTGCCAGTTTATGAATCACACCTAGTGCTTGCGCAGCAAAGGCTTCATTCAGTTCATAAACATCAATGTCGCTGGTTTTCAGTTCGGCTTTTTGCAGCGCCTTGTTCACTGATTCCACAGGACCAAGACCCATAATCTTAGGATCCAAACCGGATTGAGCGTAGCTCACCACTTCAGCAATTGGCGTCAGACCATGCGCTTGAACCGCGCTTTCTGATGCTAAAATAATGGCACTTGCACCGTCGTTGATACCTGAAGCGTTACCTGCGGTTACTGTACCTTCACGGTCAAACGCAGGACGTAGCTTGCTCAAACCTTCTAGCGTCGCGTTCGCTTTTGGATATTCATCTGTATCAAATACAACAGTTTCGCGGCGCTGCTTGACTTCTACCGGGACAATTTCATCTTTGAACTTACCCGCTTCAATCGCAGCCACGGCTTTCTGTTGGCTTGAAAGTGCGTATTCGTCTTGTTGTTGACGCGATAAGCCCACTTCCTTAGCCACATTTTCTGCGGTTACGCCCATGTGGTATTGGTTGTAAACGTCCGTCAAACCGTCAGCAATGAGGAGATCTTTCAACTCCATGTTGCCCATCTTATTACCATCACGTACAACGCTAGGCACGATGAATGGGATTTGTGACATCACTTCTACACCTGCTGCCACAACGATTTCTGCATCGCCACTGCGAATATGAGAAACACCATCCATGACGGTTTTCATACCACTTCCGCAAACCATGTTGACGCCGTATGCAGGGACTGACTCTGGAATGCCAGCAAACAATGCCGCTTGACGCCCAACCCCCATGCCTTGCCCTGCGGCAATAACGTTACCAACGATAACCTCATCAACTTTCTCGCCAGATAGGGATGCGGCCTCAAGAGCACCTTTGATCGCAACCGCAGCTAGATCGCCTGCTGATGTGTTTTTTAAGCTTCCGCCAAACGCACCGATAGGTGTGCGTTTCGCTGCAACGATAAATACTTTTTCCATCATCCCACTCCTTAGCTCATGTATAGGCCGCCATTCACCGACAATGTCTCGCCAGTGATGTACGCGCCGGCATCACTCACTAAGAAGCTTACTGATGCTGCAATTTCTTCAGGCGTCGCTAAACGCTTCATTGGAATTTGGTTGGTAATAGACTCAAGCACTTCCGGCTTCATCTGTTCAACCATTGGCGTGCCCGTGTATCCCGGAGCAATCACGTTCACGGTTACGCCAGAACGAGCACCTTCGTATGCCAATGCTTTCGAGAAACCAATCATGCCAGCCTTAGCCGCCGAGTAGTTGGCTTGACCGAACTGACCTTTAAGGCCATTTACAGAAGAGATGTTAATGATGCGACCACCACCCTTTTCGCACATCGTTGCGAATAAAGGCTGTGTGACATTGAATAAGCTGTTGAGGTTGGTGTTGATTACATCGTTCCAAGCTTGTGCAGTCATCTTTTTAAACACGCCATCACGTGTGATACCTGCATTGTTGATCACGACATCAACGGTTCCTTCTTCCTCAAGCAAAAGTGCTAATTTTTCAGCACATTGCGCTGTGTTGGTGACATCCAATTCAAAAAGGCGTACCTGATCTTTCGTAAACCCTTTTTCATTAAACCATTCCAAAGCACATTCATAATTACCAGTATAATAAGTAGCTATTACTCGATAACCATCATTCACTAATTGAGAGGAAATAGCAGAACCAATTCCGCCTTTTGATCCAGTGATCAAAGCGACTTTCTTCATTGAAGACTCCATTCTTAACGGCATTAAAAAAGCGAATTAAGACACTGGCGAAATGTATCGCCAACTGACGTGTTAATTTATTCTTGTGGCAACAAATCCTCTGCCGCCTTTTATTTTAAGTTAACCTAGAAATATTACATTTCAAATAAAAAACTCATTCATTTGCATAAGATTGATTTAGATCTCACTCGCAATGAAATGTTATAAAAACGTTAACCCAACATAAGCTCATGTTTTAAAAGAAAAAACCTTAACTACAATGTCATTATTAAATTTAAAAAACACTGCTTATTCAGTAAGTTGCACGCATTTTTATGTGCGTTACATTGACTAAGAGTTTAAGATCATCCTTCTTCAATCAAGTAATAAATTGCGATTAAATCATTGGAGCAATACTTCTAACCGACTTACTAATAAATATGAAATATATCATTTGGTTAGCATTTTATTGAGTATTTAATTTATTAAAACAAGCGTCAATTGGTGATAAATTTGTTTATTGGGAAAATATTAAATATCAAGTAAACATTCTTTTAATCTTAATTCCAATCAGTCACGCTTATTTATAAATGTCATTCTTTGGTGCAATGTCGCACTAATATGTCGCATGCATTTAATTACTATTTAAGTTTTATTAAATAATTGAATGTTAACTCTATACTGGCGCGTTCAAGATTGTTTAGAGGTGGCATCTCTTCTCCTTTTGCACTATCTTTGTGGCCTAGTTGTTTACTTATACAATCATCAATATTCATGAATACAGCCTTGTTAACCATGTTCATCCCCACCTCTTTTTTGTCTCTATTACGCCTGGGATGTGCATGACGCTTGCTCTAACACTAGGGATGAGTGTCGGATATCGACGAACTCTATGGATGATGGCAGGCGAATTAGTTGGTGTTGCTCTCGTTTCTGTCGCAGCAGTACTCGGCATCGCAGCCATTATGCTTAACTACCCTTGGTTATTTACCGCACTTAAATTGATTGGTGGTGGTTACCTACTCTACTTGGGTATCGAAATGTGGCGCTCAAGAGGCAAACTCGCAATCAATGTTGAGAACGTTGATGTCCCTACCAGCGGCAACTGGGATTTGGTCTTGCAGGGCTTTGTTACCGCTATCGCGAACCCGAAGGGCTGGGCGTTTATGATTTCTCTTCTGCCTCCTTTTATCGATCAGAGTGCTGCTCTTGCACCTCAGCTTGTCATACTGGTTTCTATTATTTTGATGTTCGAGTTCATTTGTATGTCTCTTTACGCAACAGGCGGCAAAGGATTGAAGCGTTTACTGGGGCAATCAAAAAACGTACGCTTAATGAACCGAATCGCTGGCACCTTGATGATGGGTGTGGGTGTATGGCTATTAATGAGTTAGAAAAGCCAAAGCTATGAAGAACATTTTAAACAAGCTCAAGCAATCTATTGGTGAAGTGTTGGATTTTCAGGCCCGAGTGTGGGTTGTCAACGTCTATGCGGGCGAACATAAAGGCGAGTCTTATGTCGTCAATGAAGACAGTTTTTCTGAGCCATTACAATGGATGAAAAAGAAAGGGTATAAAGAGGCGATGCTTACCAAAGTTGAATCAATGAAGCGTTCGCAAATCATTGAGTTTGATTTAGGTGCAGTCAAACATCGCTTGATGCGAGTGAAATAACCCCTCTTCTATTTTCTATTTCGTTTCTCGTTTCTCGTTTCTCGTTTCTCGTTTCTCGTTTCTCGTTTCTCGTTTCTCTAGATAAAAAAGCGCCACTCAAATCGAGTGGCGCAAGCACTTTTACCTTAAACACCAAGTATTATGGTGCAGTGTCTATCTCTACTGGTAGGTAGTGTTTTGGTTCTAGCTTCAGCCATTCAGGAAGCACTGTACCAATCGAGATGGATGACCACGTACCTGAAAGTACGCCAATAAACATCGCTGTTGAGAAGCCAGCCAGAGCCGAGCCACCCATAATCCACAACGCCCCAACAGTGATCAGAGTCGTACCTGATGTCACCATTGTACGAGAGAATGTCGCCAGTACGGCTTCATCGTTGATTTGTTCTGTTTTCCAACTTTGCTTAGCCACCAGCAATTCACGAATACGGTCTGCGATGATGATCGAGTCATTGAGTGAGTAACCAAGGATGGCCAGAATCGCCGCAAACACCGTTAGGTTGAACTCCATTTGGGTAATCGCAAAGAAGCCTAATACCAAGATAACGTCGTGGGCTAATGCGAATAGAGAACCACTCGCCAGACGCCATTCAAAGCGGAAACACAAGTAACCAAGAATCGTTAGTACCGATACTAATAGTGCCAAACCACCTTGATCGAACAGGTCTTGACCCACTTGAGCACCAACGATGCTGTTACTCACCACATCCACTTGGTGTGAAATAGGCTTCAGCACATCAGCTACGCTCGGTAGTGTTTGACCTTCTGCAGGCGCAGAGTAGCGAATCACCCAACGGCCATCTTCACCTGAGCGTGTTACTGATGTTGATTCACCAAGCTTAGGTTGAAGTGCGTTAAGCAGATCGTGGTTAGTCAGTTGTTTATCGACTTTCACTTCAGTAACCATACCGCCAGTGAAGTCTAGACCTAGGTTAAGCCCTTTCATACCAAGAGCAACCAGAGCAATAATCGTTAGAATTACCGATACTACAGTCGTGAAGTAACGAATCTTGCGGATATTTTGTTTTAGCATTTCGACCATGATTAAACCCTCACATCACGACGGCCATCGCGGCCCCAAATTAAATTGATCATTGCACGAGAAGCGAATACGCCAGTAAACATACTGGTCATCAGACCCAAGCCTAGCGTTAGTGCAAAGCCTTGGATTGGACCGTTACCAATCGCGTATAGAATCACAGCAGTGATCATGGTGGTGATGTTGGCATCAAGGATAGTTGCGAACGCACTGTCGAAGCCTAGGTCGATCGCTTGAGCGAAACTGCGACCTTCACGCATTTTATCTTTGATACGCTCGAAGATGATTACGTTGGTATCTACCGCCATACCGACAGTCAGAACCAAACCGGCAATACCAGGAAGCGTTAGCACGGCACCAGGAAGCAGTGCGATTAGACCAAGCAAGCAAAGCATGTTTGCACACAAAGCCACGTTCGCAACCCAACCAAGACGACGGTACCAAAGTGCCATAAATGTCAGTGTTAGACCCATACCCAATGCTAGAGCAGCAAAACCGTTTTGGATGTTTTCTGCACCTAGAGAAGCACCGATTGTGCGTTCTTCAACAATGGTTACTGGCGCAGTTAGAGAACCCGCACGTAGAAGCAATGCAAGTTGCTGTGCTTCATCCATGCTGCCCGCACCTGTGATGCGGAATTGGCTACCAAGTTGAGACTGGATAGTTGCAACACTGATGACGCGCTCACTACGCTCTGTCATACCACGTTCGTCAGTTTTGTACTCGCGGTATACGGTCGCCATTGGTTTGCCGATATGTGTTGCAGAGAAGTCACTCATCTTCTTACCACCCGCGTGGTCTAGAGAGATGTTTACTTCAGACATGCCCATTTTATCAACGCCCGCACGCGCGTTTACAATGTGCTCACCCGTTAGTACTGGACGTTTAGTTAGGATTACTGTGCGGCCATCGTTGTCTTTCAGAACGAGATCTTGGCTACTGCGTGCTTGGCCTGCGTCTTTTACTTCGTAGAACGCAAGACTCGCTGTTGCACCGATAACGTTTTTCGCTTGAGCAGGATCTTGAACACCAGGAAGCTCAATACGAATACTCTCTTTACCTTGGCGTTGTACCAACGCTTCAGTAATACCCAACTCTTCGATACGACCACGCATGATCTTCAAGTTTTGTTGAAGTGTCGTGGTTTGGAACTCTTGGATGTTCTGTTCACTTGGTTGAAGTTCAAAACCACGGTCTGAACTTGTCATTGTCCAACCTGGGTAATTCTGACGAATGAACTGGCTCGCCGCTTTTAGGCCCGCTTCGTTTTCGCTGTTTACTGCGATGTGGTTATGCGCTTCTGCACGAACTTGAACGCCACGAACACGATCTTCACGAAGGCTTGCTTTGATCTCATCAACGAGTGCATCACGTTGTTCTTCGAAAGCTTTGTTCACATCTACGTTCAGAAGGAACTGCACACCACCGCGAAGGTCAAGACCAAGTTTGATAGGGCTAAAGCCCATTTCGTTCAACCACTCAGGTGCAACAGAAACGTAAGAGAACGTAATGTTGTCATCTTTGTCTAGCTGTTCGTTAAGCAATGCACGCGCTTTACTTTGTGCGTCTTCACCATCAAAAACGATGGTGGTTTTGCCGTCTTTCTCAATGATCTTAGACGCAGGAATGTGGTGCGTTTTCAGCAATTGGTCTAACTGAACCACAGACATTGCGCTGTTTTTTTGGTCAGCAAACGTCACCTGAATAGAAGGCTGCTCACCAAACCAAGTTGGAATGGCACTTAAAGTTAAAATGATAATGGTCGTGATAAGTACGACGTATTTCCATGCTGAGTAATGATTCAGCACTTTTCTGGTTTTTTGTGGTTTTGGTGTTTTCTTCATGTAAACATCATCCCTTCACTAAACAGTGAAGTTTTCAATAATTGGATTCAAGACACGACAAAAACGCTCACCTGATTAAAAATGCAGGTACAGAATGCCCAGAGCTTCAATCGCTCTGTCGAAGAGTTGTCGTGTTAAGAACGCACAAGATGTGCAGAGTGATGGTGCTTACGCAGAAAACTGACTATTGAGGGCGACGTACATGGCATTGGTTTCTTTCCAGCCGGAAAGACGATGGTCGCTAACGAAGTGATTAAATACGGATTGGTTTTGACGCCAGCTGATGTCCATTAGGCTATAAGCGTAGCCAGCATCAGCGTAGAAAGGCGCATTTAAATCGCCAATGAAATCAATGTGTTCATCGTCGATATTCTCACGCAGATGCGATGTCCAACGCTGAGAATTAAAGATGGCCAGTGAATCTTGAAGCGCATGCCCTTCAGAAACTGGAGACTGCGTGCTTTCTTCGGTCAGTTCAGAGAAATCAACCGGAGAGTTAGACGCAGAGCTGCTCGCCGTAAAAGGCTGCAGTTTAGAAAAGTGAGGCAAATAGGATTTTTGTTCTGTTTGTGCAGCCGACGCCTGCATTGGCGACAAAGCCATTGCAAGAAGCAGCAAAAACAGTTTTCTAACGTAAATCCAAGGCATGATAGCTCACTTAAAACAAAACGAGCCGAGTTCTTCAACTCAGCTCGGAGATAGTATTCCTATTGCTTATACTTAACAACTAAAAAGTTATAAATCTCTGTTTTCAATCGTGGAAAGCAATGGCCATAAGGGTTGAAGCTATATTCATCGATAAAATATTTCGCCTTTATCCACATCTAAGTAGATTTTGTTTTCTTGTTCCAGCCCGCCACAATAGATGAAATACACGTTACGCTTCTTATAGGTAACTGAGCGAACCCAACCACCGAGCTCTTCGAAATCACTAGGGTCACAGGTTTCATCATCAAGCAATTGCTGCGTTTTGTTGCGGAACATATCTAAATGCGTTTTTAAATCGTCGGATTTTTGTAGGTAGCCATCCAAGATTTCCAAACGCTCTTGCTCTTTGATAACTGGCTCTGCATCAGACAGCCCTTTTGAATCCACCCACTCAGCGGTTTCTTCCCCACCCTCTTCATACACGATGTAATCTGATAGACGGAACCAACCATCGGTTTTTTCAAGCGCAGAGACTTTCTCACCTTTGTAGAGAGTATCAACGATTAAGGCTTGGCGCTCCGGCTTGTTGAACACGTTAATGCGTCGCTCGGTCACGTAGTATTCGGTGATTTCCGGTGCCGGAGCTTCGAGATCCATGATCGGCTTTGGCTTTTCTTCTGGCTCGCTTGGTTGTTCAGGCTCGGGCTTTTGCTCAACCACTGGCTCGTCTTTTTGCATAAAGAAAAAGTAGTACCCGGCTCCTGCTCCGCCTAATAAAAGCAAAATGGCCAACGCTATCAGGGCTTTCTTCATGTTCAATTCCTTTTTCGTTCCTTATGCAGTAGACGCTTCCACACTAACTATACTGATAGAAGATGCATAGCTGACGCGAAACCAATTAACGTGAAAACAAATAATTTCAAAACCAATCATCGTAAAACCATTCATTCCAAAACAATGGACCTGAAAGCCATAAGCATGAAAAGAATGATGAACAAGTTCAGTTGGATATTGTTACTCCTGCCTTTTTCCGCTTTGGCGAATCTTCAATGTGATCACGCATCGTGGAATGACAATCTTACCCAATTCAACCGTTTAGAGTCCAACTACAATCAGTATGTTGAGACATTCAATGCACTCCTAACTGAACACAAGCAAAGGCAATTACTTTCACAAACCTTTTCGTTACATGAGCTAACCCTGTTGTGGCGTGCACAAAACAACCAACGAGCTTTTCAAGATCAACTTAAAGCATCCATTCAGTATCACGAAGAGCTGACCAACAAGGCTAAAGCGTTAGCAAAGCTCAGTAAAGAGTCGATATGGATGGCCAACGGCTGGGGGAAACTCGCAGAGAAGTGTGAAGTTTCGGATGAAAAAGCAAATCAGATTACCGCCGAATGGTATCAAGTTAACGCCTCTCAGCTTGCCAAAGACTATACGCAACTGGAGACACAATACCTTGGATTAGCACGACTGTATGATCGAGAAGCCAACGCCCTCCGTTTTGCCAAAAATAGTCCCCAATAATTCTGTTCATATTGGGATTGTTCCCTTTTTAAAAATTGAGCAATTAATAGACAAACAGGTCAAATTATAGAGATGTACGTCACAATAACGCTTTACTTGCGACCAGTTTTTGGGTAATTTACCCATTAACAAAATTTAATATAAAGTCACATTTGGCTGGAGATGATGCTAAACCAATGGTTATCAATCGATTAAGTAACAGGGATTGTCCTAATGCTACCAAAGCCAAGTTTTTGTCAGTAGTTAGGCATGTTAAAGAGTTCGGTTCAATCAGTGATTTGGACCTATGTAAAATCTTCGGAGAAACAATTTGGAGTGATGGGAGGGAATACCATTCAGCTGCTTTCTCTTTTAGGGTTGATAGACACACAGGTAACTGTGAGATCTCAAAATACAAATACCAATAAGGCTTAAAAGAATACGCAAACGGAGACAGGAAACTGGCTCCGTTTTTTATTGCGCGCTATTTGCTCAGCTTAGGCATCACCACCGTGAAATCATGGTCGGAATATCCCTCAATGAGATAACTCCTTTCACTCAGCAATTTGCAGTAACGCAACACGCCCTCTTTATTATGAGATTCTAGTAATCTCATGCTCGGTAGTTTGGCCTCATCCAGAAGGTTAAACGCACACGCGATGTTCGCTGCATGATACATCTTCTCTATCATCTCTACTGTATGATTCGGGTTTGCGGACTGGTAATTCAGTGACCCCGAAGCAATCACGTAGTCCGACTTTGGCAACACTAATCTCGAAAAATCACCGCGAATAAAATCAGTCTTAGTCTGGAAACTGCGCTTGCGAGACTCCGCGACAAACTGTTTTTGCTGATCGATGCCAACATAAAGGCTTGGGCTGCTGCCCTTTTGTTCGATGAAGGTCAATAAGTCTCCATAACCACAACCAATATCGAGAACGCTTTTACCATCTAACTCCAGATCACGGCATAGAGCTTCAAAGCGCGTGATTTGGCTAAAAGTGTCTTGCCAACCAAGTGTTCTGGCTTTGTCGTCGCCAAACTGCTTGTGTCTTTTGCGGTGATAGTGTGTGATGCGTAGTCTATCGAGCCATTTCATAATGCCTTATTACCTTTGTGTGGGTTACCCGTGAATTGCCGTATTTACGAGTAAATTGGCAGGTTACCATTGCCCTTCACTTGGCGGATGGCCAGATGCGTATGGATGTCTTTGACGTTTTCAAGTCGTTGTAGTTTACGCGTGAAAGCTTCGTACCCGGTGAGATCTTTACTCACGACCTCTAACAAGTAGTCATAAGCGCCAGAGACCACATGGCATGAAATCACCTCTTCCATATCGCTAATTGCTTGCTCAAAATCATCAATAGAGGCCGCTTGATGGTTGTTTAGGCTGACTTCTACGAACACCGTCATCGCAATCCCGGCTTGTTCGCGAGAAATCATTGCGCGGTAACCACTGATCACGCCCTCTTGTTCTAAGCGTTTTATTCTTCGCGCGCAAGGCGAAGCAGAAAGCCCTACCTTATCCGCGAGCTCGCTTGTCGTCATTGTGGCGTCTTGTTGGATCAAGTCCAATAACAGTCGATCGATTTTATCCATTACGTCTTCCCTGCCAAATTTCACCAAGCAATGTTCATTCTAAGATGAAAATCGCTAAGTTCTAATTATATTCGGTCATATTTTGCCACCATTGAGCGCCACTTTCATTCGATAATTAACACATTATTTACAAACGCACGGAACGCCTTATGGCACTTGGATACGCCGCAATCATCACCACGTTATTTCTTTGGTCGGGCTTTTTTCTCTCCCTACGCGGAGGCGCGATATCAAACCTTCAACCCGCCGACATTGCATTAGCGCGCTTTCTTATCCCTGCCATTGTGCTGCTTCCATTCGTTCTAAAGTCTATGGATAGCATCCGTGCTGTACCGAGCAAATACTTGCTGGGTCTCGTTGTGGGCAGTGGCCTGCCTTATCTCCTTGTCGCTGGTACAGCAATGCACTTTGCGCCCGTCTCTCATGGCAGCGCACTTATCCCTGGCACTTTGCCTCTATTTGTCTCTGCGATCGCAGTAGTGTGTTATCAACAACCGTTAAGCCAACATCGCATTATTGGCTTATCCGCAGTTTTACTCGGCATCCTGATCTTCTTGCTATCTAACGTTGGTGCAGAATACAACTGGCTACAATTAAAAGGACATCTTCTGTTTTTGGTTGGCAGTTTGATGTGGGCAGGCTTCACCATCAGCGCGCGCGTCGCCAATTTGAGTGCGTATGTTTGTGCTGGGTTTGTTTCGCTGATTTCATTTGCACTACTGATCATCGCGGTTGGTTTTGGCTGGCTTGATAGCTACCTTGCGACAACGCCTGTCAATCAATGGCCTTGGAATGAGTTGTTTGGTCACTTAATGTTACAAGGCATAGGAGCAGGCTTGTTGGCTTCGTTCACGTTCCTTTACGCGGTCAGAACCATAGGCGCAGAAACCAGTGCGGCATTTGGGTCACTCACACCCGTATTAGCAACGTTATTAGCGATTCCAGTCTTTAACGAACAACCTGACACTCTCACTTGGTGTGCGCTGCTGTTCGTTACCTGCGGAAGCATCGTCGCAAGCAATGTTCTGATGAAACAAGATCCTAGCCAAAATTATCAGCCTCCCGTTCACAGATAAGAATAAAACTGCATAACTTTTCATCTCGCCTATTGAAAGCAAAAACGGCGATTTGATAACCTGTCTGGATAATAAATTAAAACGTCAGAAGTTATGCCATCCACTCATACTAAAGATGAACTGAACAAATTCCTAAAAACAGGGATGCGACTCTCAATTAACTTTGAGTTTGGTCAGGACGAAAAGTACATTTACGCTGCGACCTATCTGGGACTAAAAGAAAACGCTTATATCATCCTCGATATACCTACTCGCTTATTGGAAGAACAAGCACTTAGAAAACTCAACAATGTCGACGTTGTTATTCGTGGTGTGTCAGACACCGATCTTGGGCATGTTGTCGCTTTCAAAACGAGTGTGTTGATGAACTTAGTTCGTCCTTCGCCATTGTTGTTTATTCGAATCCCTGCAACGTTTGCAACGAAGCCAGTACGAGAACATGAGCGTTATAAATTGCAGCTAGATTGCGCGATCGACCACATGAGCAACAAATACGACGGCTGTTTGGTCGACTTCTCACTTTCTGGGTGTGGTATATCCACTCTAATTGAACCAGAGTTTGCCGTTGGGGATAGAATCACGATTGAGTCCCCTCTAAGTGGCTACATTGATGAAGACAACCGCTGCTCTATCGCCAATATCAAGAAGCTACAAAAAGGCTGGATTGTTGGGGTTAAGTTTGAAGAGCCTCTCGATATGACGGAAGCACTTAAGAATGAACTGCTAGAGCAATCTTTTTCGGCCAGCACTATTTAAGACTTGGCAAACAATCAGATACAAAAAAGGGAGCATGTCGCTCCCTTTCTCTTTTTCATTATGTTCTTTCAAGCAAGAATCGCTGCTTAAAATCGACAAACGCCTCATGCAATGCGTTTTCTTTTATCGGCTTAAGTAAGACATAGTTCGCGCCTGCTGCCATAAATGCATCGCTGGTTTCCTTCGCGGTATCCGCTGTACATGCATAGATTGGCGTACCTAAACGTAAGTTCTGACGAATCTCAAGTGTTGTCTCGATACCACCAAGGTGCGGCAACTGGTTATCCATCAATATGAGGTCATAGGTATTATCAGCAAGAAAATCCATCGCTTCCAACCCACCTTTTGCCCAATCCACCTGCATCTTGTACTTCTTACAGAAAGCCTGAAGAATAAACGCATTGGTGTGGTTGTCTTCCACCAAGAGCACTTTCAAACTCTCATCAAACAAGAGTTCTGGCTTAACACGTTGGCTGACCTCTAAAGGTCTCAATACGCGTTCACGATCCTTCACTGGAAGCGTCACAACAAACGTGGTCCCCACCCCTTTGCTACTGCGAACTTGAACGTCACCTTCTAGCATGTCGACAAGGTTCTTCACAATGGTCAAACCTAGGCCGCTTCCGCCGAACTCACGTGTGGTCGTTGCCTCTTCCTGCACAAAAGGTTCAAACATTTGATCTAGTTTGTCGGATTCAATACCGATACCCGTGTCGGTGATTTCCACCACCAAAACGCTGTTATCTGCGCCGTAAAATTGCTCCAGTTCGGCATTCATGCGTATCGAGCCAGAAGGGGTGAACTTAACAGCGTTGCTTACCAAATTAAACAAAATCTGGTTGAGACGAACTTGGTCAGTGAAGATCTCGACATTCGGATCAAGTTTGTTCTCGATAACCAACTCGACCCCTTTGTTCGAACAGATTGGGCGGTAGATGTTTTCCAACGTGCGCATCGTGTCGGTGAACGAGAATGGGTGTTTCTGAATATTGAATTTCCCCTGCTCTATCTTCGAGAAATCAAGAATGTCGTTCAATACCGCCAACAGATGTTCGCCACTGTGACAAAGTACGTCGATTTGATTCTTCTGTTCTTCCGTTTCTACCGAATCCTTAAGCAACTGAGCAACACCAAGAATGCCGTTGATAGGCGTGCGGATTTCATGGCTCATCTTGGCAAGGAAATCGGCTCGTGCTTGCGCTGATTTCTCTGCTTCTCGACGAGCAATATTACTCTGCTTCTCGGCTTCGATAAGCGTTGTAATGTCTTGGCCTTGAACGATGATGCCACTGATATCACCATCAACACGAATTGGCGACAAGTTCCAGCGGTAGATCTTGTTACCGATAGGCACGTTAACGCCCGTTAATGTCGCGCCTTGTGCGGCCATCTTAAGGTGTGGCGTCAGTTTGTCTTTGAAACCTTGAAATACCGGATGCATCGTTTCATGGTCGTCTTCAATCACTAACTCTTTGCGCGCTGCTGGGTTCATTTGAATCAAGACGCTTTCTTCAGACCAAACCATGATTGGCGATAGCGCAAAATTAAACAGATCTCGGAAGGACTTTTTCTGTGCTTCTAGCTCTTCAAAGGTACTTTCTAGGGTTGAGCCTATGTGATCAAACTCTTCGATATCGGAGCCGCCAAATCTTTCAAACCCCTTCTCCTCTCGCGCTGAGCGGGTATAGGACATCAAAGATTCCAACTGAGCCGCCACTTTGCTTTCAATCCACTCTTTGGTCATGAGCGCAATCATGATCATACCGATGATAGAAGCGAGCATGGCCAAAATGTGTTGGATCTGTAACGTCACGACGCTCTGGTTGTCTTGTACCGTCAACAGACAAAGCTCGGTTGTCACCGCATTCACTTCAATTGGCGTTTCAATCACCAACAGTTTATCGAGTCTTCTGTCTGAGGCTTTGCGGTGCAGTACATCCACCACATCATAAGGCTCATCACCAATCAAAGAGTTAGCTAGAGGAACGTTATTGGCAATCAAGACGACGTTATCAACGTTACTCTCGCTCTTGAGTTTTTCCATCAACGCAAAGTTGTTGTCCAGCACAACAGCATTGAACGAAAAGCCAAGCACCTCACCAGTTGGTGGGTCTAATACAGGAACTCGACGAATCAGCATGTGCCTTGACCCAATAGAGGTCATCACATTCACGTAGTACCAGTTGTTGCTAAAGGTCACTCGATTAGCAAGGCTATCCAGAATCAGGTCATTCACACCATAGAAGTGTGCATTGCCATCGTCCCAAATGATGCCTTTGTGATCGGTAAGAAAGCGAAATTCTGGTGTATGTGACGGGTCGCTCTGGTCGATGCTGAGAAAGAAGAAGTTGAGCGCATCCGTATTTCGACTGGTGTAAAAATCACGGATCACTTCACTTTTGGTATTGCTGTCATGATGTATTTGAATCGCCGCAAAGTGGCTATCAAATATATTGTGGATCAGTGCAGAGGTTTGTTGCTTGGTTCTGTCCACTTCTTGCCAAATGATCTGCTTGGAGAAGTAGTAGCTCTGAATGAAAATCCCGAGAATGATCGGAGCAAGAACAAGGATGATGATCTTTGTAATGAGCGTCGCCAGAGAGCGACGCTTTTTTATAGTTGAACGCGTTGTCGTCATCAATTATCTGAATATCTAAATGCACGCTTTTTAAGCGCTTCAATTCGTTCCGGTGAATCCGATTTTGTGACAATTTCAAAGTCACCGGAGTATACGGTTGGCACTGGCTTTCCTTCCAAGTCCCACTTAATGGCTTCTGCCATGGCGATGCCAGTATCATCATTCATACGCATGACGGTAATGTCTAAATCGCCTTTTTGAATAGCGTCTAGCTCAGCAGAGCCTCCACCCCATCCATTAACCATAATGTCGTCACGACCCAACTCAACCAATGCATCGACAGCACCTAAGGCCACATCGGTCGAACACGCATAAATAAAATCAACGTCTGGGTGTTTCGCTAAACTTGCTTTCGCGGCCTCATAGCCAGATTGCTTGGTTGCTTTCGTGTAGTACGCTGATTGTAGCTCAAAGTTATTGTCACGGTTAACTTGGTGAATGAAAGTGTCACCTCTTACGTCGCTAATGTACCCTTCAGAAAAGTAAAGCACACTGTAATATGTGTGTTTTGGGAAGTACTTTCCGAATTCTGTTGCGAGTTCACGACTGCCTTCTGCGTGGTCAAACCCAACATATAAGAATGGCTGATGCTGATCCCATTCACGCACTGGTGTGGTGATATTTTGTAAAATTAATTTGGTGTCGGTGGAATCTAACACGTGCTCTACAAATTTACGGTGCCTCGTCGTATCAAGCGTGAAAATCAAATAATCGGATTTGCTCTTAAGCGCCTCCATTAATGACAAGCTCTGTTGCTTAATATCGGCATTTGGTCGTGTAAATACTTGGTTGATTTGATAGTTGATATTCAACTTGTCTAATCGTTTTTCAAATGCAGCGATGTTTCTTACCCAATAATCGGACACTTGTTGCCCTGGATAAACAACCGATATTTTGAGTGGACGCTTTTTGGCTTTAGAAAGCGGAACAGGACGCTCTCGAACGGCTTCCGCCAACGCATTGGTCAGTTTTCTCTGCTCAGGAAATTCATCTAAGAATTCTTGATATGCCCAGTACCCATTCAACACTTGAGTGGCGTGGGTAACTGGAGAAAAACTCACCATAGAAATTAAGGAAAATAGTAACGCTTTATTCATTTGTTGCTCATTTAGTTTTTTATGGAGCATGGAGCTGCTCTATTTTATTACCTAGCCGAGTCATCCTTTACCCTATTAATTTCATCTTCCATAAATTGTCCGTTTCTATATAAATATTTTTGATATAAAGCCGAACGGACATCAACGTATTATGTGGTACAAGCGCCCGAAATGATACCCACAAGCGCCAAAAATAAACCGCCATTTGAAGGCGGTTTATTTTTTGACATAATTAGGTATTAATTTAGAGGATAAACGTTGAACTAGCTGCACAATTTTGCACTTTTTGACCGATTGAGGGTTGTACTTGCTAGATTTAACTCAAACGCCTTTCAGGCAACTGGATGATCTCTTAGCGTTGTTATTTACGCGTTTGAAATGCAAGCAATTGGTCTTCACCTACCTGAATATCCGCGCTTTTTTGCACTAACAATTCTTTCTTCGTCTTGGTCAGTTGCTTGATGAAGTATTCAGCCTTCATTGCCACGCTTTTGTTCTCAAAAGAACAGGACCACTCTAACGTTAGCGGCCCTTTTCCTTTTAAGGCTTTCGCGCCTTTCCCACTCTCGTGCTGCTTGAAGCGTCTCTCAACGTTATTCGTCACACCGCAATACAGTGCATTACGGTTATTACGAATCAGGTAGACGCTCCAATTCTGCTCGGCAGTCTCACTCATGAAAGTAGAGATTCAACCTGCTCTTTTAGCGCTGTAAGCTCTTCACGAAGTTCCGCGACTTCTTGTTCTAATTGAGCAATACGCTCAGAACCCGCAGAAGAAGGGGTAGCACTTGCTACTGCCAACTCACTCACATCCACTTCACCACAGAATAGGTGCATGTAGCGTGATTCACGTTTGCCAGCTTCACGAGGAAGTTTAACCACAAGCGGGCCTTTCTCATCACTTGCTAGATGCTCAAGTACGTTTTCAACTTCTTTTACATCATTGAAAGTAGCCAGACGGTTAGTACGAGTGCGAATTTCACCTGGAGTTTGCGCGCCACGAAGCAACATGCAGCATACGATGCCCTTTTCTTGTTCCGTCAGTTGCAGGTCGCCAAACTCAGTATTGCAGAATCGGTGTTGGTATTTGCTCACGCGGCTGTTAAAACCACTTTCGTCGCTTACTAGACGGCGTTCAATTAGCGCATCAACCGCATCCAGAACATCTGCTTCGGATAACGACATTACTGGTTCGCGGTTACTTTTTTGGTTACATGCGTTAGTCAGCGCGTTAAGGCTTAGAGGGTATTGATCGGGGGTGGTCACTTCTTTTTCGATTAAGCAGCCAATTACTCGTGCTTCAATTGCCGTTAGCTCAACTTTCATAATGCATTTCCTTATTATTGTTGCATTTGAATTTGGGTATCAGGCTAAAGCATAGCGCATGGACCTGACACCCTTTGCGAATCGGGTTAGGTCTTAATGCTCTGAGAGAATCGACACCTTGGTCATTTTTCCATTCTCATCAATCATCATTATCTTCGAACGATTGAGTTCGACTTCAGTGATTTCAAGTTGCGTTCTCGCCGCAACATAGGATGCTTTGAGCTTGGCCGCCAGAGAGTCGTTTTGGGTCTCGACATCTTGGCTTTCAACTTGCTCCGCAATAGTCCCAGAGTTCATTTCGAGCTTCATATTTTTGTATTGAATGACGCTGATAATATAGCGAAGGCATCACCATGACAACGAGTCCCTGCGTTCAAGTGAGCAACATTCACGCTTTTAACACTCGATTGTTAATAGCTTATCAGAATTGATGGATAAATGCTCAACCCAGCATGACGTTTGATCTAAAGACTGTTATGCCACGAGATGTTGTGCTTTAATCGAGTCAGATATTCACAAATTAGGAAAGGGAACCATGAGTAGCGTATTTGAAATCGTGAACCAAGCTCGTCGTAAAAACAAACTAAAACGTGAGCTGCTTGATAACGAGAAAAAAGTTCGTGACAACCGTAAACGCGTAGATCTACTAGAGAACCTACTAGACTACATCAAGCCAGAAATGACTCACGATGAAATCCTAGCAATCATCAAAAACATGAAAGCAGATTACGAAGACCGCGTTGACGATCACATCATCAAGAGTGCAGAAATCTCTAAAGCACGTCGTGACATCAGCCGTCGTATCCGCGAACTGACTGAAGAAGACAAGCAAACTAGCGGCAAAAAATAAGTCGAATTAGTTTCAGAATTCAACCCCGAGCAGGGATAACTTGCTCGGGGTTTCTTTTTGTCTCTTTGTTGTACACTGTGTACAATAAAATCAATTTCTGTTCTAAACACACTCAACGTTCCTATGCCTTCTACTTCTTCTAACGCACAACCTACGTTAGCAAAACAACTGTTTACTATGACATGGCCAATGCTCTTTGGTGTGTTGTCATTGATGAGCTTTCAACTTGTTGACAGTGCCTTCATCGGTCAACTGGGTATTTTGCCGCTCGCGGCTCAAGGCTTTACTCTGCCTTTGCAAATGGTGGTCATTGGCATTCAAGTTGGCCTTGGCATTGCTACCACCGCTGTTATTTCAAAAGCGCTAGGCGCGAATGACAGTCGCTATGCAAAACAGTTAGGCGGTCTCGTCCTGATGATTGGCTCTATGGGCGTGGCTGTATTTGGCCTGCTTATCTGGCTATTGCGCTACCCTATTCTCTCGCTGTTGAGCGCACCTGATACCGTGATGCCAATTATCGACAGTTACTGGCCTTGGTGGCTGTTGAGTTCTTGGGTAGGAGCTGTGCTGTACTTCTACTACAGTATCTGCCGCGCAAATGGCAACACCATGCTACCTGGCACCATGATGATGGTCACCAGCGGTGTGAACTTAGTGCTCGATCCGTTATTTATCTTCACGTTTGATTTAGGAATTAACGGTGCGGCAATTGCCACCATCATCGCCTTTGGTTTCGGTATATTGGTCGTCGCTCCCCGTGTTCAAAGAAACCATTGGGCAACCTTCCAATGGCAAGATTTGAATGTGGTTAAGAGCATCACTTCCATTGGTAATATCATGGGCCCAGCGATGATCAGCCAGCTTCTACCACCGCTATCATCTATGTTAGCGACCAAGCTACTTGCAGGCTTTGGTACTGCCGCTGTCGCTTCTTGGGCCTTGGGGTCTCGCTACGAGTTCTTCGCCATCGTTTCGGTATTGGCATTAACCATGTCTATGCCACCGATGGTTGGTCGTTTGTTGGGGGCGAAAAACTACACTGACATCCAGTCGCTGATTTCTATCGCGGTGAAATTCATTCTAGGTTTCCAGCTATTGATTGCAGTGATTACATTTATCGCCGCAGATCCACTGGCGCTACTGATGACCAGCGACGCAGAAGTGACCAACGTACTTGAAATGCACCTGATGATTGTGCCAATTAGCTTGGGCTCTTTGGGCGTGTGTATGCTAATGGTGTCTATCTGCAATGCTTTAGGCAAGTCATACACCGCGTTAACGATTTCAGCATTGCGTCTGTTCTTGTTTTTCCTTCCTTGCCTGTGGGTCGGTGCACAAATGGGCGGAATCAAAGGCCTGCTTATAGGGGCATGTCTCGGTAACATAATGGCTGGTATTGCCGCTTATATTACGTACCGCAAAACCATTCATAAGCTTGTATCCGCTTAAAAACAATTTAAGAATATCGCACAAAACAAAGCCCTCATAACGAGCAATGTAGTTCACTTAAGCGGAGCTGCTTTGCGATTAACTGGGTAGCGAGTCTTTGACATTTTTACCGCCCTAGGCCGATTAGGCTTAGGGCGTTTGTCTATAAAGAGGATGGATAAGTCTCCCCTGAGACTCTTTAAACGCTTCGGTGTATTGCCTAGCGATAACGCTTTACTCATCACTTTCAGTTGACTCGCTATAAACTGACAAGCGTATTTAAAGCTAATTTCATTCGGCATTCTTCCATGCTCAACTGCTGCCTGACTCGCTTCACGTCTTACTAAGTTATAACCAAGCAACAGCCCCCAGAGTTCTTGATAAACAAGGTCTACTGTTCTACTACGTAATACTAAGGCATTGTGTTGCATTGAGCTTTTGATATCACGATAACCTAATTCGATTTCCCAACGTTCGTGATAAAGTTCAGCTACCGCTTTCGCGTCGTAGTTTGTCCTAGGAAGGGAGGTAAAAACAGTTTTCTGCTTACCTTGTACTTCATAGGTCACCGCTCTGACTTGCCATTTTTCAGGTAAGCTAGGATTCTTTTTGCGAGCTTGCGGTGAGACGTTCATTTCGATGACCATGTCATTACTTTCTTCTTCATCTAAAAGAGTGTATTTCAACCCCTTCCTTGCTGGTATCAACCAATGTCTATTAATACCGCTATTTTGAAGAGAGAGAAGTAAGTCCGCACCGTAAAACCCTTTATCTAGTAGCGTCACAGAGTTATCTGGCAAAGAGTCGATGAAGGGCATAGCAAGTGGGATTTCACCACGCCGATAGGGGCTTATGGCGGCATCAGCGATGACATGAGAGCGGACATTCATTATGGTCACAACTCTTAGCACTGGATGCGGTGTCTGTCTGTTGCTAGAGGTATTACCTGAGCCAAAGTGCTCTCTAAGTTCGGGGGTATCCGCGGTTCGAAAAAGAGCACCGTCTACAGCAAAAACTTGTAATCCTTGCCACGTATCATCACGGTATCGTTCAAGACCCCACGTCCGCCCACATTGTTTAAACAACCACTCTGGTGCAGCTCTACCTAAACGTTGTCTTGCCTGAGTTAAAGCACTTTTTGCTAATAACTCTTCATCAGCTAAGCCATCCGCACAGACATTCATTCTTCGTGCAACTTCGGCAATAGGTTCATTACGAAAGAAGGCCATGCCGACAATTAACCACAAGACCATGTCACTTGGTAATCGACGTCGGCGAATAGTCGCTTTATCAGAAAGACTGGCCGCCTTAACAACCCATTCATCTGGAATATGTTCAGAGAAAGTAGTGAGTTGAGCTACATCAACAGGATTTTCTTCGAGGAAATCGGCAAAACAGTTTTGGATAGACATAAAAAATCGGAAGCCTAGAAACAGACTTCCGATTATCTCTCAGCAGAAGGATCGGTCAACCGATCCTTATCTGATCTACATTGCTCATAACGAGGGCTTTTTAGTGTTTGATTGGGAAGTTGAATAAATTAGCCTAATGCGATTTTATCGGCAGGGAATACAACACCAGTTTGTCTTCTCACTTCGGTTAGCACTTTGGCGACCGTCAATGAGCGCTGCTTCATTTGAGGGTCAATCGCGCCAAGTTTTAGTTGCTTAGCAAACGCCTGCGCTTCATAGAACATGTGGTTCTCTTCTTGAGGTAGCGTGAGAACCTCTTTGCCTTCACCACGCAGAATGCGTTCAACGCCACGACCTGTGGCAATCATATCCACCAGCACACTGCCCTGTTCACCTTGGAATTCACTTGGGATGAGTGAATCACTCACCTTCGAGTGCAATAGGTTCACATTAAAGCCATCGTACGCTAGCGTCACGCTGCCACAACCATCAACGCCGGAAGGCAGAACATGAGCACTTGCTTGCACGCTGTTAGGCTCTCCAAACAACTCAACAGCAGAACCAACACAGTAGTAACCAATGTCCATGATAGAACCGTTGGAGAACTCTGGATTGAAGGTATTTGGATTCTCACCGTTCAGGTATTTCTGATAGCGAGAAGAATACTGACAGTAGCTAATGGTGGCATGACGAAGAGGAGCAATCGTCGGAAGGCTATCTTTTAGCACTTGGAAGTTTGGTGTGTATGGCGACATGAAGGCTTCAAACAATACGACGTTATTCTCTTCAGCCGTTTTGAACATCGCTTGAGCAAGAGAATAATTAGACGCCATCGGCTTTTCACAAATCACATGCTTACCGGCTTTAAGCATTTGCATTGCTTGAGGCGCGTGAAATGAGTTAGGGCTCGCAATGTACACTGCATCAATACTCTCATCGGCACCCAACGCCTCTAGGTTGTCGTAGTATGCTTCTGCGTTGTAAGGTGAGCCAAATTCGCGCGCTTTCTCTACATCGCGTGAGTAAACGGCTTGGAGGCAAAATTCTTTGGTCTGAATCGCTGCTTCAACAAATTGTTGAGAGATCCAGTTTGTCCCGATTACAGCAAGTTTGAACATGTTACTTCCTTTTCTTTATCGTTCTAAAAGCCGTAAAGAGTCCGGCTTTCAAGTGCGATTTAAGCAAGCTTTAGTTCATTAAACAACTCAAATAGTTGATTCGATTTGTAAGGTTTCGGTAAGTATGCGTCCATCCCTGCAGCAAAACAGTTTTGGATATCTTCTTCTAGCACGCTAGCTGTAAGAGCAATGATTGTGATTTTGTCGCTCCCGACTTCTTTCTCCCAACGACGAATCTCTTTTGTCGCAGTCAACCCGTCCATTACTGGCATCATGCAATCCATCAATATGGCATCAAACTGTTCGCCTGTGGTGATTGCCTCCAGAGCTTCCTGCCCATTGCTCGCGATGAGATAATCGTACCCTGCTTTATCTAGAAAGAAACTGGCTATCTTTTGGTTCATCAAATTGTCTTCGGCAATCAAAATGCGACGATGCGTGCGTGACTGATTAATATTGTGAATTACAGCTGATTGCGTGACATGGTAACTTTTTGCATTCTGCTCAACTTGAGCAAGCTCATCAATGGAATGCCTAAAGCGATTACCAAGAAATGGTTGAGTCAACACTGCATGAATTCGTTCTGAGTTGGTATAGGTGGTAGTGAGATGATGCTGACACACAATAATTCGGCTCGCGTCGGCATAACTCTCTAGCTCATCAATCGCTGAATCCAACTTACTTTTGCCATCATGGCAGTAAAAAATGACTTCAGATTCTCTTGCGGAAGAGGTCAAATCCTCAATGTGCTTAACCTCTGAGAGTTGTATTCCTGCTAAGCGACATTCTTTAACGATTTGATCGGTGTAAGGGTATTGGTCTGCGATGAGTATACCGGTTCGGATTATTTCTGAACGCCAGCCAACAATTGGAAGCACCTCCACTTCGATTGAGAATTCGAAACTGGTTCCAATCCCTTTCGATGACGTAGCGGTGAGTTTGCCCCCCATCATGGCAACCAATTGACGACAAATCGCTAAACCTAATCCAGTGCCACCAAACTGGCGCGAGATGCCTTCATCTTCCTGAGTAAAAGGTTCGAAGATGGTATTCAGTTTGTCTCGCTCAATACCTACCCCTGTGTCTGTCACTCTGAATGTTAAGAAAACGCTCTTTTGCGTCGTCGATTCTTGATAATCAACATCGACGGAAATGTGCCCGTCATGAGTGAACTTCACCGCATTCGAGACTAAGTTCATGATGATCTGTTTGATGCGGTGATCGTCGACCATAATGCGCGGAGGAATACGTTCATCCAGGTTGATGTTTAATTCCAATTGCTTAGACGTTGCCTTGGATTGAAATAAAATCATCGACTGATAGACGACCTCGCGAATGTCCGTCTCGATTAAGGAAAGCTGCAAGTGTCCGGATTCAATTTTCGACAAATCGAGAATGTCGTTTAGAAGAGTCAACAAGGTATGAGACGAAGTATCAATATCGGTTAAGACTTCTTTCTGATGATCGGAAAGATCACTTTGCGACAGTATCTCCGTCATCCCAATAATGCCATTCAGAGGCGTTCGTATTTCATGGGACATGCTGGCAAGAAAGACCGATTTTGCGCGGTTTGCAGAGATGGCTGACTCTTTGGTTTTAAGAATCTCTTCTGTTTGTCGGTTTTGCTCTTCCATCATGCGATTGACTTGCTGCGCGAAAATGGTGAATTCATCATGACCGTCAACGGCAACCTTCTCTCCTTTCACATGCTCATGGATGAGAGTGTTGAGAGAGTGAATGATAGCGTC
Source organism: Vibrio sp. B1ASS3 (assembly GCF_905175355.1). Classification (NCBI taxonomy): domain Bacteria; kingdom Pseudomonadati; phylum Pseudomonadota; class Gammaproteobacteria; order Vibrionales; family Vibrionaceae; genus Vibrio; species Vibrio sp. B1ASS3. Next base: position 656,899 of record NZ_HG992743.1, on the reverse strand, counting down.
CAGTTTGCTGTGCACTCGATACCAAGTACCAAACCCCAACCAACACAATAAGACGATGATAACCATGACTCCCGATGTCATCAGCGTGATGCTTTGTTTTTGAGAACTGACTTGGACTAATAGCGCACTCTCGACTTGCTGAGTGAACCCTTCAGTTATCACTTGTAAACGTTGCACGCGGTGGTCGAGGTCTCTCAGATAAGTCACATAGTCCGATTGCGACAACTCACCAGCCATCAAACGTCCACGAGCTTCAATGCTAGAGAGATAGCGCGGCGATGTGTACAAGCTCAGTAGTTTATCAACTTGCTCATTTGAAGCCCCTAACTTAAGGAACCCTTCCAAACTTTGCTGTTGTCGCTCAATTGCTTGGAAAAACATCCCTTGATTCGGCTTGCTTTCCGGCTCTAGCACCAAGCGATAGGTCAACCATGCCTCTTTTTGCGTCCAATAAGAAAGCTGTGCGAGATAAGCAATGAAGTCTTGCATCCAATGCGCCTCGTCACTTTCGAATAGATGGTAATGCTGAACCAGCGCTTCAGACATTTCCTGTAAGAGACGAAATGACCAATCTCCCGCATCCACACTGCCACTTATGTCACCAGAGATCACATCTAACATGGCTTGCTTTAAATCATCGGAGTACTCAAGGTATGGCTGTTTTTCATGAACTTGTCATAAATGGCGAGCGCTTTATCTCGTTGAACTTTAACTTCAATAGGAAGAGGCTGTTCTTCTCCATATTGGTGACGCTCTTTCTCCATCTCGTATACAAAGTGAGAGGCTTCTGAAATCAGCTTTAAGCCTTGGATATTACTGACGGTTTGGTTGAGTCTGGCGACTCGTTGGGAGTTAACAGAGAATTGGTGAACGGCGAACACAGAAATAACCACCGCAGGTAACAGTGCGAGTAGAGCTAAACGTAATTTTATAGAAAGTTTTATCATCCGTTCGCCCGAGTTAAGAAAAGGCCCTCGAATTAATACTAGACTACTTTCATAGATTGAATATGAACTTATGCGAAGGGTTTTATTGGCGCTTTTGCTTCGCTTATCTGCTCAAATAGGCAAAAACAACACTTAGAGCCCTTTGTTGCACCAAGGTTAACCAAACAAAAAGTGTGACTGCTTGCAAAATTTTGCAGCATCATTTTTAAACAGATTTGGTTAAATCGACTCATACCATTGGTGAATCCCGAACTACCGCTAAAAAGCGCCTAAAACGTTTACTATTTTCGTGTTAAAGATAACAAGAATCACAAAAACCAAATGCACCCTATCATTGTTACAACCTTCATATTTGAAACGATCCTTTATCATCGCGAATTAAGTTTCATATTTGTAAAAAGTCAATCCCCATCAAACCCTGCCTTAGTCACATTAATCGACCATCAAAAAGACGATTCACGACACTTTAAACTGGATTTATTTTTCCTAGCAGAATAAGACCTCCACCCGTACAATCCGCACACATAATTATTACAACCCAATTACAAAACACCCTCACTTCACGCTCTACCGTTGAGGTAACAGCAGAAAGTAAGGTCAGCCCCCAAAACGTGAAAGGTCCAAAACAACAATGAGTCCAGAGAAATATCTCCAAGACTGGCAAACTAGCCAAACGATTGCTGAATCTATCTCCCCTCTTATTGGTAAGCTGTATCGTCAAAAAGGAATCGAAGTGGTTCTGTTTGGTAAAACACTTATCAACGCAACAACCATAGACATTCTCAAAACTCACCGCATTGCAAGACGTTACACCGGAAGCCCTCTCTCTCTAGAACAAACCATGCCAATCATCCAAGCATTGTGCGAAATGAGCATTTCATCTTGCCGCGTAGATGTTGGTCAGCTTGCTGGTATGTACTGGAAAGATCACGAAGACACAGCTGCACTTAACGACTTCTTACACACCGCTTTACATGGTGCTCGCGATGCAGATTCATCTCTGGCTGCTCGTGATGTGGTGCTTTATGGTTTCGGTCGTATCGGTCGCCTATTGACTCGCCTGCTGATTGAAAAGAGCGGTCCTGGTTACCCACTGCGTCTGCGTGCAATTGTTGTGCGTGGCGGTAAGAAAGGCGACCTAGAAAAGCGTGCTAGCTTGCTGCGTCGTGACTCTGTTCATGGACAATTCAACGGTAGTATCGTGATTGACGAAGAGCGTAAAGCGCTGATCGTGAACGGTAACTACATTCAAATCATTTACGCTAACAGCCCAAGTGATGTGGACTACTCGGTTTATGGCATCAACAACGCACTTGTTGTTGATAACACAGGTGTTTGGCGTGATGCTGAAGGTCTTAGCCAACACGTAGCTTGTAACGGAGCAGAGAAAGTACTGCTTACTGCACCAGGTAAAGGCGACATCAAGAACGTCGTATTTGGTGTGAATGAATCTGTGATTCAAGAAGATGACACTATCATCTCTGCAGCGAGTTGTACGACTAACGCCATTACTCCGGTTCTAAAAGCACTTAACGATAAGTACGGCGTGCTTTCTGGCCACATTGAGACCGTTCACTCTTACACCAACGATCAAAACCTAATCGACAACTTCCACTCGGGCGATCGTCGTGGTCGCAGCGCTTCATTGAACATGGTTCTGACATCAACGGGCGCTGCGAAAGCGGTAGCAAAAGCACTTCCAGAACTTGCAGGTAAGCTGACAGGCAACGCAATTCGTGTACCTACTCCAAACGTATCAATGGCAGTTGCGAACCTAAACTTAGGTGAAAATGTAGACCGTGATTCGCTAAACGAATACCTACGTGAAATGGCATTAAACTCTGAGCTTTCTGCACAGATCGATTACACAGATTCGACAGAAATCGTATCAAGCGACCTAGTTGGCTCTCGCCACGCAGGCGTAGTAGATGGCCAAGCGACCATTGCTCAAGACAAGCGTTGTGTACTGTACATCTGGTACGACAACGAATTCGGTTACAGCTGCCAAGTTGTGCACTGTATGGAACAAATGATGGGCGTTCGTTACCAAACATTCCCTCAATAAGGTGAACCTTGCTCCACAACGTTAACCACAATGTGTAACGAGCAACACCCCAGCATTTGTTTTAAATAATAAGCGCCTTGCGCATTACTAATATACTTCCCCGCTTATACGCCTGATGACCCTCAGGCGTTTTTTCGTTTTTAAGACACTTTGACATTCCTCAGACAAATCGATACGAAATTGAACGGTATATTCATGTTTCGTTCATATTCAAACTCGTAATATGAACCCATAGATTGAAAGAGAGGTCATGATTATGAATCGAATTATCGTTACTGCACTAGCACTGATTACTGGCTTTTTTACTTTGGTATTCAGCCTAATCATGGCGATTCCATTGACCATCGCTGCACTGATTACTGGTAAACGTATTGAAAAGCGCGTGAAGCAAATGCAACAAGAAATGCATGAAGAGTATGAATTCAATACGGGCAAATCCGACGCGATTGAAGGCGAGTTTGAAGAAGTTCGTCGCTAACGCTTCTGAAGGTTCCACACTCCCCCTATGTTCCTGAGCAACCTTCTTTGCTGACATCCTATCTCGTTAAGAGTTAGGATGTTTTTTTGTCTGTAGAAAAAACCAATGGCAAAATTAGAGTTTGTTCTCTTGGGCGTTTTGCTTACTAGCTAAATCATAACCTTCATCCCAAAGCTCACCATCAGCACCTGTATAAGGGTTCGCCACTTTTGGCTCACCACACAGAAAAGCAGCTTTTCCTTCACCGCGAATATCTTCAATCTTGCTCCTGATATACGAAGAGGATTCAGGATCAATTTTATGCATGTACGATCGAATTAAAAACGCACAGCTAACGGTAAAAAAGAATAGGCTTAGAAAACCCATCGAACTCTTTCCAGTCAGAAAAAACCAAGCTAAAAAAAGCAAGCCAGTCAATAACGCAGCAGGAATCAAGCCAAGTGTTTTTTTCACTTTTCTCTCACTTAAATCAAGATCTTGTTTAAACCCATTTGTGCGGCGGGTAAGGGAAATCCATTTGTTCGAACAAGTTATCTAGGTGTTATATGCGACCAAATTAGTCACTATGTTAAATACACTAGTTGAATGATGATTCTAGCTAGAGACTTCACTGTCAGAGTAGGGAATCTCACCAATAATACCTGATTTATGAACCAAGGTAACATTTATTGATAATAATCTTTTTAACTATAGCGCATGTCAAATGAATGCGAATAATTCATAAAAAAATCAAACTAATTAAACAAAAAAAGCAGCCAATTTAGGCTGCTTTTGACAAGCTGAATGATGATCAAATCGTCACAACCACGCGCACTGCCAGCAGCATTAAAACGATGCCAGATAGTCGGTCAATCAATACCGCCTTTGAGCGAATACGGTCCACAACGCGCGAATTCGACAGCACCAATGTGATGAAGGTGTACCACAAACCATCGACGACGAACGGGGTCGCGACGATGATCATTTGGTTACTTAGATCGTTACCTAGCGCCACAAACTGACTGAACAATGCGATGAAGAACAGAGCAATTTTCGGGCTTAGAATCGAAATAAGAAAGCCTTCTCGCGCCGATTGTAAAACCGTCGTCTCTTCACCGGATTCGAGCTTCGCTGCCACACCACCTTTTGAGCGTAATGCATTGAAACCGAGATACGCCAAGTAAGCTGCACCTGCCAAACTGATAGTCTTAAATAGCAATGGGCTTTGTTGAAGTACCACTGCCAAACCTATCAAGGTAATGAACGCATAAATACCAATACCAAACGCGTGCGCCCATGCGGTAGCCAAACCATTCATGCGGCCACCAGCTAACGAGTGCTTAGCTACAATCGCTAAACTCGGGCCTGGCGACATTGCACCTAGTAAACACACGGTAAAAAGTGATAACCAAACTGTTAGTGTCATAAGAATCTCCCCTCTTTGACGCTAATCTATCAACGTAACAGGTATAATTAGAAATCAAAGTTTTTCATACTAACCATGATTTAAAATCATAACCTAATAAGGCATTTATTATCGGATGGAATACTCTGAAATCTGCATGACCGAACGAATCTCTTCGCGCACCCATTTATGCGCCGGATCCGTATCGTATTTTGGATGCCACATTAACCAATACTGATGAATAGGCGTTTCGAGAGGCAGTGCTTTATGGGCTAAGTCCCAATGCTTCGCAAGATTGACCGCAATATGTTCTGGAACCACCATCAGATGCTCACTAGAAACTAAGCGATTAATGGCAGCAGAGAAAAACGGCACTTTGAACGTAATATGACGTGTATGCCCTAGCTCTCTTAAGGCTAAGTCGGTGTACGAATCTTTGTCCCCACCGCCTGTGACTTTAATGTGGGAGTAAGAAATTAAATCTTCAACACTGATACTGTCTTGCTTTGCCAACGGATGAGAAGCTTTCATCAAACAAACTGATGAGTCTTCACCAATCTTCACACTGGATACACCCTGAGGCTTCTCTGGATACATGGAAGACGCGATATGAATACCAGTCTCATGAAGCTTATCGAGAAAGTCGGGCTGCCATAGTCGGTACGCCATATCTAACTGAGGAGCAAAGCCACTCAAGTGAGAAGCAATATCGGGGAGTACGTATTGGGCGACATAATCACTCGATGCAAATACTAACTCCGCTTTCCAATCCTCAGGTTCAAAAGGCTTGTCATCGAGAAGGTGATCGAATTCTGCTAATAAGTCATCTAGCTTCCCTTTTAGAAGCAATGCTCTTGGTGTTGGAATGAGTTGGTTACCCTGTCGAACCAATAAAGGATCGCCGCACAATTCACGTAACTGCGCTAATTGACGGCTTACTGCCGATTGAGTGATGTGCAAACGCTCTGCAGTTCTGCTCACATGGCACTCTTCAAGCAATACATGCAAAGAGCGCAGCAGATTCAGGTTAATGTTATTCAGCACGTTCTACCCATTTCGCGCGCCAATCTGCAGCGGCATACTCTTCTGGCCAATATTCAACTTGCTTGCAAATCAATCCATCTCGCACAGTGTGAAAAGTAATCGCGCGATCAGAGCGAACCCCATCGCTAACTATCACATCAGTGACCACCTGTTCGCCTTCCCCCACAATACGTTCAATCGTAAAGGTCCACTCACCTTCTGCTGGGTAAGCAGAGTTCAATTGGGCAAAATTCGTTCTGCCACGAATCACTTCTTTTGTCAGTGGCCAAACAATTTCACAATCGGGCGAAAGGAGCTCTGCTGCCGCATAGAAGTCATTGCTTGCCATTACTTTCCAGAAATTGAGGACGATATCTTTCTCGGTCATTTTACGAACTTGCTCCCTGTGGTATTGAAAAACTCCGTTAACACGGTATGTGTCATCACGTTACGAAGTTCTGGATAGCTTTGGATATAGTCTCGAATCTCGTTGAGGCGAGCGATATTTGGCACTTCGACGAATAACATCATATCGGTTTCACCACTGATCGCATGGCACCATTTCACGCCATCGATTTTATACAGATCATTCGCGTAGTTATCACAGTGATGGCTAGAGGCTGATGTATCAAATTTCAGCGCCATATACGCGCAAATCGTCGACTCTTTCGATGTCGCAATATCGGCATGATAGCCAAGGATCACTTGGTCTTTTTCAAGCTTTTTGATTCGTGCGGTCACTGCAGAACGTGACAAGTTAACTTGCTCTGAGATTTCAGTAATAGAGAGACGGGCGTTCTGCCTTAAGAGGTCTATGATCTGATGATCAAATTTGTCCATAACATCACCAAGCTTTCCTTAATTTTGTCATTCTACTCAATTACAACTTATTGAAAACCGACAATTTGCGGTTTATCGGCAAAACAACCGTCATTTTGACGGTCGACAACATCATTTTGCTGTGCAGAATTTAGATATGCTTATGGCTTGCATTACCTAGACGTTCAGAGGTCGTTATGGAACAACTCAAAAAAGACATTACGCTGATATCCGGAATCGGTCAGCTCTCAACAACCTTAATGGGCACGGGTCTATTTATGATCCCAGCGATTGCCGCTGGCATTGCAGGTCACTTCTCGCTTTGGGCTTGGATTATCTTATTTATCGCTATTTGCCCTATCGCCCTTACCTTTGCTCAATTAGGCAAACGCTACCCAAGTGCTGGCGGCACAGCATTTTTCGTCCGCAAAGCCTTCAACAGTAAGCTAGAAAGCAGCGTGGCGTGGTTGTTCGTTAGCGTCATTCCTGTTGGTGTACCTGCCGCTGTCGCACTTGCTGCAGGCTTTTTACAACAACTGTTACCAGAGTCCATTAGTAATCACCTTTTCGCTCAAATTCTCACGGTCGCTCTGTTAATGGTGGTCAACTTGCTCGGCACCAAATCATCAGGTCGCTTACAAACCATTATCGCACTGAGTATTTTTGCTCTGGTCGGTGCATTTCTGTGGAAAGGCGATGTTGGTTCTGTCGATTTAACCATGCCTGCAATTACGATGGATTCAACGTGGTCGATTGCAGCAGCTTTGGGCGTGATGTTCTGGTGTTTTGTTGGAATAGAAGCTTTTGCTCATATGGGCGAAGAGTTTAAGAACCCACAACGAGACTTTCCAATTGCGATTATCGTTGGCTGTTTTGTCGCAGGCGCGACCTATTGGGCATGTTCTGTTGTGATACTAAAATTTGGTGCTTACGGCAGTGCAAAGTTCGACAGTGCATCGATTCCTTGGCTAAGTGCCCATCTATTTGGTGATCACGCCAAATGGCTAATCAGTGTTATCGGTTTCTCTGCGTGTTTTGCAAGTGTGAACCTCTACACTCAAAGCCTAGCTCGAATGGTGTGGGCGCAAGCAAGAGAACACAAACCAACCAGCGCTATCGCGAGAGTGTCAGTTCGAGGTGTGCCAGCCAATGCCACGTTAATCGTCGGCGCTATATTGCTTGCTTCTTGTATTATTGGCTCGCTATCCGGATTGGATTTGGAGTTCTTCCTTAAGCTTGCGAATGGTATTTTTGTTCTGGTCTATCTTCTAGCCATGCTTGCTGCTTACAAATTGCTACAAGGTTGGGGAAAGATCCTCGCGGGAATTTCTCTTGTGTTGTGCACCGCAGTATTCATTTGCTTAGGTTGGTCTATGCTCTACGCCGTTACTATTTTTGCCGTGATCTCTTTACCTTGGAAGCAATGGCGAAAAAAGCACACTAGACGGGTGACTGAATAAGTAAAACAAATCCCCAAAAAAAGAAGGAGCCAAATGACTCCTTCTTAAGTTTTAACGATAGTTTACGCCGTCTCTATTTTTACGCGGAAGAAAATGGCGTAAAACAACGGGATGACAACCAAAGTAAGAATCGTGGCAAAAAGTAAACCAAACATGATGGTCACCGCCATGCTCTTAAAGAATGGGTCAACCAACAACGGGGCAACACCCAAAATAGTCGTAAATGCGCCCAGTAGAACCGGACGAGCACGGCTTAGTGCCGCATCAATAATCGCGGTATACGGTGTTTTACCTTCGCGAATTTCAACATCCGCTTGGTCCACCAATACAATCGCGTTTTTCACCATCATACCAATCAAGCTTAAGAAGCCGAGAATGGCCATAAACTCAAACGGGGTTTGGAAGATGATAAGCCCCACGGTGACGCCGACAACCGCGAGCGGTGCCGTTAGCCAAATCACCAATGGCTGACGCAGTGCGTTGAACATAAAAATCACCGAAAGAATCATCGCAGCAAACCCGTATGGCGCTGAGATAACTAGCCCTTCATTGGCATCTTTCGACGCTTTATATTCCCCATACCATTTCAACTCGTACCCTGCTGGCAGCTCGATGGCTTCAATTTGAGAACGTACTTGCTTGAATGCATCCGCTGTTAATACACCCGGAGCTGGATCCGCTTGCACCAGAATCGTCGGCATGCGGTCAATTCGACGCAAAATGGCATCTTGGTATACCACATCCACAGAGTTCACTAATTGACTTACCGGAATATAAGCACCAACCGTTGGGCTGAAAACTTCCGTATTTTCAATCGCACGTTGGTGGCTTCGCTCACTTTCTGGCGCACGGACAACGATTGGGATCAAATCATCTCCCTCTCGATACACGCCCACGTTTCGGCCTGTTAGGGTTTGCGCGATGGCTTGATTAATTTCCATCGTTGTCAGCCCATATCTTTGCGCTTCTTCGGCAGAATATGCAGGGCGAAGCACAGGAACTTGTTGACGCCAATCATCCTGAACCGCTATCAAGTTGCTGTCTGCTAGCATGATGGCTTTCGCTTGCTCTGCCAGTTGACGCAACACCGCACTATCAGGCCCTTTGAAACCAGCTTCTATCTTCTTACCGCCTCCGCGACCAAGCATGAACTTCCACACTTTGATGGACGCATCTGGGTATTTGGCTTCCAACTCACCTTGTAGCTCACCCAGTAATGGAGCGATCTTTGTGTAATCGTCGATATCAATCAGCAGTTGACCGTAACTTGGGTTACGAGCTTCTGGCGCGTAGGTCAACATGAAACGTAAGCCGCCACCACCAATAAAACTGGTGATGTTGGTAATTCCCTCTTTGGCTTTCACATCTTGCTCAATACTCGCAACCACAGCTTCAGTACGTTTGATATCAGAGCCTTGCGGCAAGTAAACATCCACAACAAATTGCGGGCGTTGAGATTCCGGCATAAAGCCCGGTGGTACAAACTTCACGCCCCAAATTGCTGCTGTCATCATTCCCAGCAACAGTGCACAACTGATGATGCGATATTTCAATACCCATGCGAGCAGTGACTTGTAGCTTGCCACGACGCGACTAGGCTTCTTATCTGCATTTGCCGCTTTTACTTTGAGGAAATCGTGACACAGCATTGGTGTTACTGTGACTGCGAATACCCAACTAAGGAGCATTGAGTAAAGGATCACCCAAAACAGAGAACCTGCGTATTCCCCCATGTCTGAAGGCGATAAACCAATCGCACTGAATGCACAGATACCAACGACGGTTCCTCCTAACAAAGGCCACTTGGTTGCATCGACAACTTCAGACACCACAGCATTGCGATCGGCGTTTGGATCTTGTTGAAAACGAACCAAAATACCGTCGGTCACTACAATCGCATTATCCACCAGCATACCCAAGGCAATGATCAACGCCCCAAGAGAAATACGCTGCATTGCAATATCTTCAATGAGCATGATGCATAGCGTGCCTGCGACCGTTAGTAGAAGAACGAAACCGATAATGACACCCGAGCGTACCCCCATAAACAGCAGAAGCACGACGAATACAATGCCAACCGCAGCGATCAAGTTGTCGATAAAGTTCGCCACAGATGCGCGTACAGAGTCTGACTGCATCGAAATCACATTCAGCTCCATACCCAATGGACGCTGACTTTCCAACTCGGCCAAACGTGCTTTAACTGCGTCTCCCATATCCACCACGTTACCGCCGGATACGTTGGAGATACCAAAGCCCACAGCTCGCTCACCGTTAAAACGCATCAACATGGTTGCTGGTGTTTGGTAACCGCGAGTGATGTCTGCAATGTCGCCTAAACGAAGTACAGTATTGTTGTTACCCAGCCCTACTTGTAGGTTTTTCAGGTCGGCAACAGAGTCAATATTGGAACTTGGGATCACAGGAATGCGCATCGCATTGGTTTCGATGCTGCCAGCTACTGTGACTAAGTTTTGCTTTTGCAGAACCTGAAACACTTTCTCAACTGATACACCAAATTCGGCTAAGCGCTCACTTGAGATTTCCACGAAGATGGTTTCTTGCTGTTGTGCCAGCGTCGCTGTTTTCGCAACACCCGGAACAAGTACGATTTCACGGCGTAAACCATCGACATAATCTTGCAATTGCTTATCACTGAAGCCCTCACCAGTAACGGCAAAGAACAAGGCATACACATCCGCAAAGTCATCATTCACAATTGATGGCCCAGCTCCCGGTGGAAGCTGACGCTGTACATCTGTCACTTTGCGGCGAAGTTTATCCCATACTTGTTGTAGCTCAGCGGCGCTGCCTGCAAACTCCAACTTGATCTCGACCGTGACCTCTGACATTCCTTGCATCGAGACGGATTTCACTTCTTTGACTTCTTGCAAAGCTTGAACAGCGCCTTCGATAACATCGGTCACTTCATCAGAGACTTCCTGTGCGGTCGCACCAGAGTATGGGGTTGCAATCACCGCCTGACGAATAACAAATTCAGGGTCCTCGAAACGGCCTAGCTTGAGGTAACTGATGTAACCGCCTAACAGTATCAGAGCAATCAGCACCCAAACACTCGTTCGCTTGGCTATGGTATAACGTGCAATGTCCATCATTGTGCTCCAGCGCGATCATCCGTGTAAGGGCGAACTTCCATACCCTCTCTCACACTTGATACCCCTGCAATGATCACCTTCTCACCCAACGAAAGGTGTTCCGTGACAATAATGCGATCTTTGCTGAGCGCGCCAATTGCCACATAACGCTTCTGTGCTTTGTTGTCATTACCAACTACCCAGACAAATTGCTTGCCTTGGTTATCTGGGACAATAGACGTCAGCGGTAAAGTAATTTGTTGATTCTGAGCTTTACCAGAGGAAGAAACAGGCAACACTTTCACCGCCATTCCCGGTAATACATGGAAACCGTTCAAGTGTTCGAAGCCCAACACAACCGGATACGTCTGAGACACAGGGTCTGCGACGGTCGCAACTGTACGCAGCTTTAATGGAAAAGATTGACCTGGAATGGCTGAGATTTCAGCAATCGCTTTAGTCTCCTCTTTACCAGAGAGCATCACTTTATGCGGAATGTGGATGACCACCTCAAGATCATTAATATTATGAACAATCAAAATCGGTACATTTGCTTGGACCTGAATGTAGTTGTCAACCAACTTGCGACCAACCACACCATCAAAAGGAGCAAAGATCTGGGTGTATTCTAGGTGACGTTTTGCATCTTCCACGCGTGTACGAGCAAGGTTATAGCGTGTCGTGATGGTATCTAGGTCAGCCTTTGAAATTGCTTGGCTTTTCTTAAATACAGCTTGAGCTCGCTCGTACTCACGAGACACATTCTCAAACTCTAGTTGCGCTGACACCAATGCATTTTTTGCATCTCTATCATCTAAGGAAGCAAGCAGTTGCCCTTTGCTTACTTCATCTCCTTCCTTAACGAAAATATTGGTCAGTTTTCCACTTACTCGGAAAGCAAGATCTGCACTATCTGCAGCACGCACGATGCCATTAAAGCTGAGCTCCGTTGCTGACTGGGTACTAACTACCTCCGTAAGTGCAGGCTTAGCAGTAGGGACAACCACTGAAGGATTCGCCTCACTACCACAGCCGCTAAGGTTAATAACGGACATCAACAATGCCGAGGTTACACTCAATTTAAGAACTTTTTGGCCAACTTTTGCTACGACCATAGATACTTCACTCCAAGAGCGTGACCGATAAACCTACCGGCCAACAGTTATGTGACAACTTTGTAAAAAGGTAAACTTCGGAGTTTATTTTAAGGCCAATTCAACACAGGGTAAACTCAAAAGTTTACCTGTTTGTATCAATTTGTTAGATTGGCCGGAATGCATAAAGGAGAGAGACCATGGCACTCATAGAAGAAAAGCGTTTAGCCATTATTATTGCGGCTAAAGAAGAGTTTATTGAACATGGGTTTACCAAGGCGAATATGGATAGAGTATGCGCGTCTGCAGGGGTATCAAAGCGAACTCTTTATCGTCACTTTAAGAGTAAGGAGGTATTGTTTGAGTCGATACTTGCCATCATCAAATCAAGTGTCGATGAAAAAAATCATTATCCGTTTGATGCACATAAGAGCCTAGCTGAACAACTGACAGTCATAACTCGGAATGAAGTGGAAATTCTTTACAAAACTTATGGAATTCCGTTTACTCGGGTGGTGTTGGCTGAGTTTTTGCGCCAACCAGAAATGGCTCAACAAATCATAACAAAGCTGTATCGTTCTCACGTCCTAGCGAAATGGTTTGAGGAAGCACAACAGGCCAATGCAATACAACACATTGATAGTGCTTTGCTTTCTAATACATATTCTAGCCTGTTCAATGGTCTGTTTTTGTGGCCATTCGTATTCAACATGAAACCACTTCCATCCTCAGACGAAATAGAGCAGAAAATCGAACATCTTGTTTTTGTTATCTCAAGCACCTGTGAAGCATCAATTCAACGTTAGTTAAAGTGATACTGCTGCAACTAAAACAACTCAGAAAGCTGCTCAACCAGAGCATCAATCTCACTCAGCGCGACATTGCCGTAGCCTAGTACAGCGCCTTGCCAATCTCGCGTTCTAAAATCTGAATGCTCATAAAAACTCATCGGACGCAGCACAATACCTTTTGACTGAGCGCGCTGCGTCCATTCGTGTTCATCAATACCCTGCTGCCACTTTAAAGTGATATGGAGACCAGCAGCCTGACTGATCACCGCAACTCTATCGCCAAAGTGCTTTTCAACCGCCAAACACATCTGCTCATGCTTAGTTTTGTACAGTCGGCGCATTTTACGGATATGACGTAATAACCCACCTTCGGTAATAAAATCTGCCAACGCTTCTTGTGTGTGCGTAGGTGAATCACCACTTAACGCATCTTTAACCACCAAACATTGCTCTACTAAACGTTCAGGAACCACAAGGTAGCCAAGTCGTAAGCCGTTAAACATCACTTTACTGAAAGAACCCACATACAACACGCGATCATCTCGCCCCATTTGAGCCGCTAGCCCTTGTAAGCTGGTATAGGGGCGATGAGCAAACTGGAATTCGCTGTCATAATCGTCTTCGATGATCCAACGTGACTGTTCAACTGCCCAGTTGATGATCTTCCCCCTTTGCTCGATATTGAGTGTGGTGCCCATGGGATATTGATTGCTTGGGGTGATATACAGGGCATCGGCATCACTTGTGCTCACCGCTTCCACATCAAAGCCTAGTTTCTCTCGGACGAATAAAGGCTCAAATTGATACTGTTGGAATTGAATCAACTTCCGCATTTGCGCGTAACCCGGTTGCTCCATCAGAACCTTATCACCTTGCTTGAGAACAACCATCGTCGCAATCGACAACGCTTGCTGTGCCCCAGAGGTAATAATGATGCGCTCTGGGGAACAATTCACTGAACGGCTTGATGCAAGGTAGTCAGCTAAAGCACAGCGTAATGTCCAACTGCCCTGGATATCTTGATTCCCCAACAAGCAGGAACGGGAGAGATGGCGAGCAAGTAACTTTTGCCACTGCGCCATCGGAAACGCTTCCAAATCAGGCACACCCGGTGCAAATGCGCAGTTGATATCAAAATTAGTTTTTGGTGAAGAGTCCGTCTTGATTGAACGAGGTTCAGGTAGATACTGCTCCGGCAGTTCGACGGCAACATAAAAACCCGAACCTTTCTGACTGTTCAAGTACCCTTCCGCTACAAGCTGCTCGTAGGCTGAAATCACGGTATTCCGACTAAGATTAAGCTCTTGTGAGAGCTTTCGTGTAGAGGGTAATTTCCCATTCTTCGCCCACAACCCTTGAACAATCTTCTCGCGGATTGCAAAAAACAACGCTTGCTGACGCGTTCCATCACTTTCTTTTAAATGCAGGTCACCGATATCAATCAAAGACAAACTGGATCCATCCATTAGTTAAAACTGGCTCTCTTTAAGCTACCAGTTAAACGCTACATTGCAATCAGAGATTGAGGAGCAAGTGCTCGTCCATGTGAGCAAATAAGGAGAGAAAATGTTATCCAATACCAATAGAACGGAAATTAAGAAAGGCGTACACAAAGCCGTCTCTGATGTTAACAAACTGCACGCCATCATAGATGAAAGCCTAATCGCTCATGTTGCAATAACCAACGAGTCTGACCCTGTAGTTATTCCCATGTTGGCATGGCGTGTCGATGATTACGTGTATATCCATGGTGCCAACAACAGTCGATTGTTACGCTCACTCAAACAAGGAGTGCAAACGTGCCTTACCTTTACTTTGTTTGATGGTTGGGTATTAGCTCGAAGTGCATTTCATCATAGCGCGCATTATCGTAGCGCCGTGGTCTTTGGTCAGTTTGAGATTGTGGATTGTAACCAAGAGAAAGACAGATTACTGAATCACTTTATCGAACAGATCGCTCCGGGGAGAACCGAAGAAGTCCGTTTGAGTAATGAGAAAGAGCTCAAAGCCACTATGCTACTGCGCATTCCACTCACAGAAGCATCGGTGAAAATCAGCAATTTTGGCGTCAATGATGATGCGGAAGACATGGACATTCCTGTTTGGGCTGGTGTCTTACCCTACCGAACCGTCGTAGGCCCACTGCAAGCTTGTGACGATTTGTATGAAGGTATTGCTGAGCCAGATTACCGCAGTGCCTATCCTAATCGTTGGCAGGAATAAGCACCGTAAAACGTGCCCCGCCTAAGTGACTCTCGCCGACGGAAAGTTCCCAACCTAATTGCCTCGCTGCACTGGTAGCGATGGCAAGCCCTAAACCAAAACCTTTCACGTCGGCGTTGCGGCTTTTGTCTAAACGAGAGAATGGAACAAACACTTCTTCTCGCATCGCTTCGGGAATACCCGGACCATCGTCCTCGACATCAACAATCCAGAAGTGCTCAACCGACCGAATCGTCACCTCAACGCAAGATTCACCGTAACGTTTCGCGTTCTGCAGTAAGTTATCGAGAACAAGGTTGCCTAAAGTCGGTTGCAAGTGAATGGATTGATACGCAAGTTCATTTTCTACCGTCAACTTGGCGAACTCTAAGCCTCGGTAATTCATTCGGCTTTTGCACCAAAGCGGCAGTTCAATGGTTTCAACAGAATCGTTCAAAGAATGGTTTTTGACGCTCAAACGAGACAGCATGACAATGTCGGACGTTAAATCCGTCACCACATCAACGTACCGTTCAATATCATCATGCAACTCTGCCTGCATTTCACCGCTGGTGCGCCTTGCTAAATCCGTCGCTAACTGAATTCGGCTGAGGGGAGTGCGAACTTCGTGAGGAATGGCTTGGGTAAAGATGTGTGTCTGGCGTACTCGCCTTTCTATGTCTTCTGACATGTTGTTGAAACCTTGGGCAAGTTCTTTCACGGGTTGCGAAAATTGCTTCAGATCGACTCGCGTATTCAACTCACCAGATCCAAACTGTTGTTGTGCGGCCGTCAGCTGTCGGATCTGGCGATCAAGGCGACGCACAGGTATGTAAACCATGACACCTAAACTGCACACCACAGTAAGTAACAGCGTGAGAACGAAAATGATCTCGGAATCTTCATCCCAATCGATATCTGGACTGAAAAAGTCACGCTTTTCTTTAAAGACCAAGCTCTCTGACGTATTAGGAAGCGGAAACACCGCAGCGTAGATACTGTCATCGATCAAATAAACGGGGACCCCTTGCATACGATAAAGTAACTCGCAGTCCAAGCACGGGGGTGAGCCATCCCAGTTGTTCAACAATGTGAGGTCGAAGATAAAGAAATCTTGTTTTCCGTTGACGGTGAGCTTTTTGTACAGTGAATCGGGTGAGCCTCGCTGTTCGATATACTGGTCAACAAAGTAAGCACCGTCACTTAAGAAAATACCGGCTTCTGTTTTACGCATGTACTCGTCGCCCATGAAAAGGAACAACGCGACCGTTAACGCGAGGCCAGTCACCAACCCCACGTAAAGACGAGTAAACATGGAAAACATGCGCTACTTCCCTGTGAGCATATAGCCGCGATTACGCACGGTTTTTATGGTTGCGGTATGGATATGAGCCTTGGAAAATTTTTTCCTGAGTGAGGAGATTCGCATGTCAATGGAACGATCGGTAATGCAATATTCAATACCTCGGGCGAGACGGCAGCATGACTCTCGGGAGACAGGTTTATCGACGTTGAGCATTAGGAGTTCTAGGATCTCAAATTCAGAGTCTGTGAGATCGATGTCTTGTTCCAAGTAGTAAGCTTTGGAACGACGTGTGCAGAGGTCAATACCATATCGACTCAATTCAGTCTCTTCTACGGTATCCACTTGACGGCGATAACGGCGCAATGCGGCCTCAATACGGGCAAGCAGAATATTACCTTTGATCGGTTTGGTCAGGTAATCATCAGCCCCAAACTTAAACAAGCTGACTTCACTCATCTCATCATCCGTTGCGGTTAAAACAATGATGATACCGTGGTAGAACTCTCGCGCCTCTTGGCATATTTCCGCGCCATTTTTGCCGGGTAGCATCAAATCTAACAGCACTAATTCCGGCTTGAGTTCCTTAATCGCCTCTAACGCGTTTAGACCATTATCGACCACTGTGACTAGATAGCCTTCCGCCTCTAGATACATTTTGGTTAGTCGAGCAATCTCAGAATCATCCTCTACTAGCAAGATTTTATTGCCACCCATGAACCATTCACTCCATCTATAAAACAGGAGAAGTATATCGTTCGTTTTGTAGGGCGCAACCCACATGCACGACACTTTTTCCTACAAGAGATCGCTTACAAACACTTACAAACCATACATTTATAAAAGCCAACCACACTAAAAATAAGACAATTAGAGCAAACCACCAATTTATAAATCAAAGACAGAGCATTAAATAATTAAAACCAACCATGGCAATATATAAATCCTTTATTATTTTGGATTTATCGAATTAAAAACCTTACAACAAAACATTTCTAATCATTATGACTCAGCTTGCTCATATAGACAGATTTTTCTGTTCCCCCTAAATTCCCACCGAACCCTCAGCCTGTGAGTAATACAAAAATGAAATTCGCTCGATTAACGCCTTTAGCCATGTTGTGTGCGGTTAGCCTAACAGCTTGCGGTGGTAGTGACTCAAATTCGAAAACCTCGACAACCACACCTCCAACGCCACCAACCCCAACATTGAACACCGTTATTATCCCTACTGTCGTTTCTACAGAATTTCCAGCCGAGTTAAAAGTAGCGGCAGATGCTGGCTTCACCCACTACGTAAAAATCTCCCTTTCTGAAGCAAACAGCGACGATGCATTTCACATTGTGGCGGTTGATGATGGTGTGAATAATGAAAAAATCTTTCGTGCCGCAAAAATCATCCAGCACCTACTCACAAACCAACCGGATTCTAAGTACGGCGCCGACAAGTCTGGTATCGCTAAGACATTAGCCGACCGTGATGCGACACTAATGCTGACAGCAAACGATGACCAGAATAACGAAATGCTAACTAAGATCTTTATTGGTGAGCTACTTCGTCAAGACAAGCTAAATGATGCCGTCACAGACTCAGGGTTATCTCAATCTTTTGATACCAGTTCACTAGACAAGTTTATTGCTGACATGATGGCACTTAACGAAGACGACATGGACACATTAGTGGAGTCTTTGATAACGACACTAATGAGCAGCAAAGACACGCCAAACTGGCTCATGAACAGCCAATCTCTAATGTACCGAGAACTCACGGTTGAAGGCGATTGCCATTACATGAGCAACTTTGCTGATTACTGTGCCAATCTTGGCAACCACGCCGACCGTGATGCCGCTTTTGAAGAAATTCTACACTTGGTCCAAGCGCAAGGCATTGCACCTAACGCGTCGACTGCGACACTGCAAAACGACATTCAAGCTCATGCGTTAAGCATCTATAACGATATCCAAGCCGGCAAGCCAACGGTATGGCGCCCGACACAAAATGATTGGGAAGATTGGGAGTCAGACGACTTCGATCCAGAGCGCGTTAAACAAACCGGTTCTTCTTACTCTCACGAATATTTGGCTGCCGCTTTTGAAGCGTACATGGGCGTAGCAAAAGCAAACGGGCAAGGTTTAGACGGCTACCAAGCATTAACGCGTGAGGAAATGCAAACCCAAGATCCACAAGCGGTTGATTGGATTGGCGGCTTATTCCACGGGTATCTGCAATACACTGCGAACATCGATTCTGCAGGCGTCAAGCTTTACACAGAGAAGACGAATCCGGGTACGGTGCCTACCTTCCGTATGTCACCAAACAAAGACGGTTTGGTAGACACGTACACCTACAAATCTCAGTGGCTGACAAAAGTGAAGATTGTTGGCGACGACGCAATCAATGTCATCGGTAATGACCAAGACAATACGTTTGAAGGCAACAGCAAAGACAACAGCATTTATGGTGAAGGCGGCGTCAACACCTACATCGTGCCGCACAAACTGGCGGAATGTATCGTAATCAAAGCGAAGAACGTCTCTGTTGAGTGTCCTAGCACAGGCTCCGACGAGTTATACGACATTCAGAACATCCAATTCACCGATAAAACTTTAGATGTAACCAAGCTATAAACAATGAAAAACATGAAGAAACTTAATCTACTCGCTCCCCTATTCCTTGTTGGTTGTGGTGGCCTAGCCGTCATGGATCGTACTGATGCAGTAAAAGCGCAGCCAGAAATGTTGGTGAAAACCGACGGCGATTTTTGGGGATTCGGTGCGGACGGCCATTTTGATTTTGCTGGCAAGTACAAAGGCAAATATTCACGCAGTGCTTCAAACTCAAGCTGGTTCAATCGCATCTCATTTAAAGAAGGCGCAATGGGCGCAGAAGTGACTCGCATAGACAGCGGTGAAACTTGGCTCCTAAACTGCACAGGCGGCGGCATGTCGGTTAACTACATGGGCGTTGATTTTGGTGGCAACGATCCATACACCTGCGACATTACTCAAGATGGTAAAAAAGTCGGTGAGTTTGCGATGGAGCCAAAATCTGCACTTATCGATATCAGCCTTGAGAAAAAAGAGACTGGCGTCGTTCGAGTTGGCAACACGCATTTCAATGTTGAAACCGTACACACGAGCCCTGATTCCATGATGGCGGTAGACATTCCATTGGGATACAGCTTCAAGCAAGGCACACAAGAAGTTGCAGCAGTACAGACGAACGGCACAATTGCCGTACAGATGTTGCCAGAGCTTAACGATAAACAAAAAGATGTGGTTGTCATCGGTGCCGTTGCGAGTGCACTGAGCTGGCGCCCTGAAGAATAAGCGTCTAAATAACGCATAAAAACCAAAGCCCTCAACCTAGAGGGCTTTTTTGTTAATACACACCTTGTCAGGCTATTTTTCTAGTCGCGCTGCATACTGTTTCGGTGTTAAGCCTCGGTGCTTTTTGAACATGCGATTGAAACTCGCCACATTGGTGTAGCCAAGCCGCAGTGCAATATCCTCAATGCTATTCTGCTTACTCAACAACTCTGCCGCGACATTACTCAGTACATAGCCAGATACGGTTGAGAAGTTAAGCCCTAATTTGTGTAAGCGGCGTTGAAACTGCTGCTCAGACAAACCCAATAATGCAGAAACGCGCTCAAGTGTAGGAAGCCCATAATGGCTACTGTAATTCACCACTTCATAAATCACTTTCAGCTCATCTTCTGGATCGGGCATGTTGAGTAAATCATCCAAATCGGAAAAACTCATCGCTAAACGGTTGTCTTCACGATGATTTACCTGCCGCGAAGCAAGACGATCATCGCCGTTAATCCATATTTCTGTCTTGGGTTGGCTCCATTCCACTTCACAGCCGAAGTACTCTTTATAGAGCGCACTGTTTTTCCTAGAGCCAGAAATCATCACTCGCAAAGGTTGATAATCTTCACCCAAAAACTCGCGTAAGATTTTGATCATGAATATTGCACAACGAATGCTGTCGTGCACTTTGACTGAGGTTTCAATAAAGGGATTATGATAGGTCCATTTGATGATTTTTCCGGATTGTTCACCCGCAAAGAAAGCACCAGATTGAAGATTACTCGTACCATAATTGACTCTTCGAATCGTGCTAGCTAAGTCATTGCCAGAGAACAGCCATCGCCCAACAGGGCCAAGCTTTTGCAACTCAATGTCTCGGCTAAGGTTCAAGATCACATCTGGGTCATTGCTTCGCTCTTCAACACGTCGATACCATTCGGACACCGCTCTCAAGGGAATTAAACCCATCGGGTTATGAAACACCGAAGCAGGTATACCAAGCTCATCTGAGCTCAAATTGTACTTAGATAACGCAAGGTTATTCATGTTTAAAATACCCATGGCGCGAATAAACCGAACTGTTCTCATAACCAATCACATCAAATTTAATCCTCTAGTGATTGAATTTGTCACAAAGACTCACCTATTTCAATTCCTGATCACAATAAGCCAACAGTTTGATAGAGGAGTGTTTAATGAGTTTACTGAGTGTCCCATTTGTCGGAACCGGCGCAGATACAGCGTTGCATGTCGTTGCTGCCGTCGTTTTAATCGCGAGTGTTGCAGGCGCGTGTTACGGCTTTTGGAAAATCCATGAGTTGCCAATTAATAAGGCACATAGCAAAGACCACCATCAGATAGGGTTGATCACCGCCCTCACCTGGATAGGTTTTGTCTGGCACTGGGTATGGGTGCTAGCCGTGATTTTTGCATTCGTTGATATGGAAAAAGCCATCATCAATCTGCGTGATACATGGAAAAGTAAACCGCAAACAGAAGCACAGCCACAAGAGGAGGCGTAATGTTAGAAGGTTTAGCGGTTTGGGCACTCTTCATCTATTTGCTGCGTTTAGTCGGCATGCCCTGGAACAAAGCGACTAAATCGTTCGCTTATCTTGGCGGTTTGGGTTGGCTGATGTTCGTATGGGTGGGCTTGATTAACTTCACACCGATGGATTTATCCGGCGGTTCAGTGGTGCAATCTCCTCATGTTCAATTGCGTCCAGATTCAACGAACGTGAAAGGCAAAGTTGACCACATTTACATCAAGCCGAATCAACAAGTTGAAAAAGGTCAGCTCATTTATGAACTCGACCCAACGCAATACGAGATTGCATTAAATCAAGCGAACGTATCCGCTGATTCTGCTCGCGTTGCATTAGCGACAGCAAAAGGCGACATCGAGATTGAAGAAGCTAACCACGAAGCGCTAGTGCAAGATCTGGAAACATCAAAGAGCCAATTGGAAGCCGCGAAAGTTGACTACAAATTGCAGAAAAAGATGCTAGATCGTTATGTTGAGCAAAACCGAGTGGTGCAAAACACCATTACGGAAAGCGACATCGACAAACAGTCGAGCACAGTAGACATGGCTCGCCACAATGTGTTGACTCTTGAATCTCAAATCAAGAAGAAACAAGTCGATATTTCACGTGCAAAGCTGGCGATTCATAAAGCGGAGTTAGCGGTTGAAACGAAGCAGGCTGAATTGCGTCAAGCGGAAGAGCAAATTGCAAAAGCACAATGGGATTTGAACAGCACCAAAGTGCATGCACCTAGTGATGGCTTTGTAACTAACTTTATCCTGCGTGAAGGTCAGCGCGTATCAGCGATGCCACGTATTAATATGTACACCAACGAGAAGTACGTACTGATGCGAGTGAACCACCAAGCGATTCGTAACATCAAACCGGGTCAACCTGCGGAATTCTCCTCTTCGGTTTATCCAGGTAAGATCTTCTCAGCGACTGTCGAGGGCATTGTTGAGGCAACAGGTGAATCACAAGGTAACCTAATGGGCTTCGATGACTCTGTTCGCGTCACAACCGGTAAGAACTTGCAGAACAAACACCACTTTGTTCGTCTTAAGATTGATGAGCCAGAAGGCTACGACATCCCTGTAGGCTCTGTTGGCCTTGCATGGGTCAGCGGTGAAAAACCGATAGGCTTCATGGCCTTCTTGGATGTGATTCGCGGGATCATCATCCGAATGAAGTCTCAACTGTACTTCTTCTACTCTATCTAAACTCACAAACCGCCAGTTACGCTGGCGGTTTTCTTTTCATTTGTATCCAAGCACGTACTTTTCCCGTATAACAATTAGTTAGTAAACAACGGAGAAGATTCATGTCGGCAAAGGAAAGAAGCCTACCTACCCATCGTATCTCAAGATTCAGCAAGTTCGCTTCACTTGCTACCCGTGTCGCCGGCAATGTGATTGCAGAAGGCACGAAGCAGATCGCCAAAGGCAACAAACCAAAAGCGAAAGACCTATTGCTGACGCCGCAGAACATCGCGCGCTTAACCGACCAGCTTGCACATCTACGTGGCGCAGCAATGAAGCTCGGTCAAATGCTGTCAATGGATGCTGGTGATGTTTTAGAACCTGAGCTCGCTGATATTCTCTCACGTCTTCGCTCCAACGCAGACCCAATGCCAGCAAAGCAGCTAAACGGTGTTATGGAAGGTTCGCTTGGTGCTAACTGGAAAGCCGAGTTCCTGTCCTTTAACTTCAAACCTATTGCCAGCGCCTCAATCGGACAAGTGCATCAGGCCTACAGCGATGCAGGTGATAACCTAGCCGTCAAAGTACAATATCCTGGCATACGAAAAAGTATCGATAGCGACGTCGATAATGTCGGCACACTACTTAAAGTCGTTGGGTTGATTCCAGAGTCTGTTGATTACAAAGGCTTGCTGGAAGAAGCGAAAAAGCAACTGCATGATGAAGCCGATTACGCACGAGAAGCTCAATTTGCCATTCGTTACCATGACGCTTTGAAGGAGCACCCTCATTTTGTGGTGCCAAAGATTCACACCGAAAGCAGCTCAGACTCCGTTCTCGCGATGGAGTTCATTGATGGCAGCCCGATTGAGCAAATCGAACATTATGATCAGAGTACGCGAGATTTTGTCATGCACAGCCTACTCGAATTACTGTTTCGAGAGCTGTTCGAATTTAAGATGGTGCAAACCGATCCCAACTTCGCCAACTACTTATATATCGAAAACACTCGTCAAATCGGCTTGCTAGACTTTGGTGCGACCCGCGAATATAGCGAACGGTTCAGTACCGGCTATCGCCAAGCTTTTGCTTCTGTCGTGAATAATGACGAACAAGGCTTAAATGATGCGCTTGAACAAATAGGCTTCTTCAGCCAAACCATCCTTCCAGACCAGCGCCAAGCGATTCTCGATCTAGTGAAAATGGCATGTGAACCTATGTTGGTCGATGAGCCGTATGATTTCAAAACCAGTGGTCTAGCACAGAAGCTTCGCGAGGCTGGCACTATTCTAAGCATGGAGCAAGAGTACTGGCACACGCCACCAGCCGATGCCCTATTCCTACACCGAAAAATTGGCGGTATGTACTTGCTCGCCGCTCGTATTGGCGCAAAAGTGAACATTCGCCAATTGGTCTCACCTTACCTACAGATAACTGACCAATAGGCTATTGTTTTTCTGCTATTTTCGAGTACCTTGATCAGCTGCCTATAAGAATAATCTGACTGTCGGGGTGCTCGGTGAGTAAGTTTCAAGACCTCTCCACTCTAATCGAACAAATTGTCCAAGCAGACGAAGCGGAACAAGTCACCGCTTTGAATGATTCTATCGAATGCGGTCTCGAGCCCGGTGCGGTTGCATTGATCCTCGAAGCCTTCCCGATCGATGATCGTGTGCGCTTGTGGCGTGCGTTACCTATGGAACTGCACATCGATGTGCTAACCGAAATGCGTGCAGAAGTGCGTCTTTCGATCATCGAAGCGCTTTCTGAAGTAGAGTTAAAGCTTACTTTAGCAAAGCTAGATAACTTATCTCTGATCGAATGGGCAGACTCTCTGCCTGAAGAGTTTATCAATGAAGCGTTAGAGCTGATTGAGAAAGACGAACTCGACCTCTACGATCAAGCAAACGAATACGAAGACGAAGAACTTGGCCGCTGGGCTGAGCGTAAGATCATCACCCTCCCTTTTAATATCACGGTTGGCAAAGCTCGACGCCTAATGGAGCGTTACAGTTACGATACACCGCAACAAGTGTATCTCATCAACCGTAAGAAACAGTTTCGTGGCGCGGTGAACTACTATGAAATCTTGCGTAGTGAGGAAGACGTTCGCCTTAAAACCTTAGCGATAGAAACCGTCACCGTACTCGACAGTAAAATGGAGTTACCAGAAGCGGTCGAAGCGCTAGAGCACAGCCCTCTTCCTGCTTTGCCAGTGACGGATGCTGACCAAACCTTAATTGGGGAAGTAGATTGGCAGTTTGCTCTGAGCACTCAACGTGAAATCTACGAAGCACGCTTAATGGCGGGTACCGGTATGGATGAGGGCGATGACTTGTTCGCACCTATTCTAAAAAGCTCGCAAAAGCGCGGCGTTTGGCTCGGTATCAACTTACTGACTGCGATTCTAGCGTCTGTCACTATCGGTTTGTTTGAAGACGTGATTTCACAAGTGGTTGCTCTTGCTGTTCTGATGCCAATCGTTGCCTCTATGGGTGGTATTGCGGGCAGTCAAACACTGACCTTGATGGTTCGTGCTATGGCATTAAATCAGATCACCCCAGGTAACCGTTTTGCGCTGCTTAAAAACGAACTGGGTATCGGCTCTCTTAACGCTTTGTTGTGGGCGCTGATCATCGGTGGATTAGCAGGACTTTGGTTCCAATCTCCCGTTTTAGGCGGAACCATCGCGTTAGCCATCATCGTCAATATCGTTACCGCAGCATTATTTGGCGTGCTGATCCCTATTGTTCTGGATAAACTAAAGCTAGACCCAGCCTTGGCAGGTTCAGTCATCCTGACAACCGTTACTGATGTCGTCGGTTTCTTTGCTTTCTTGGGGACTGCCAGCCTAGTAATGTTGTAAAAATGATTGCCCTAGTTAATTAATTCATCATTAGCATATTAATTACAAATTGCAATCCGCATTTGCATTTTGCAATTAACACAATAAATTAGGCAACCTATATCACAGAAACCGCGTTTTTACGGTGGTTTTAAAGTTGGCACGCTAACTGCATTATCTATAGTGACCCTTCTTAAGCCGAGGGTCACCTAGCCAACTGACGTTGTTAGTGAACTTGAATTTGTTCACAAGTATATAAGCCAATCGCACTCTTTGCGGTTGGCTATTTTTTTATCTGTGTTTTCGTGATTCCTTTCTTCGCCTTCCTCCTTCTCGCACTCAGTACTCTCTATTCAAGCTGCAGCAAAATCCCAGTATCAAAGTCAAAACTCCAAAAACTTACAAACGATTTCACTCCATATTTCGCTAAGTTAACCACTAAAAACAACCACCTGAGGCTACATTCCTTATTTAAGCCGCATAAACATCAGTGATTAAACTTAATTATGTTTAATTTATGCGCAACACAACACCCAATCAGAAAGAAAACGTTTGCTTAAAAAACATAAGAGGTAACAATGGTTGAGTTTATAAAGAAAGCGTGTAAAGCAAAGGTGATATAAGAAAGTGCCCAATGATACCGATTTCATGACAGATTACTCTTGCATGGAGCAATCAATTAACAAACTTTTTTGCTCTTCAAATAAAATATAACCTTATGTTTTTAATGGAATAAAAAAACACAAAGACTTGAGTAAACGTTTAAATGACAAAAAACTCATTGACTATGAGATTTACATCACGATAATACGCGCCGTTTGCCCAGAAATTGGGATATATAATTAGTTTTAATTTTTATGCGGAGGTAAAAATGGCTGCAGACAATAACTACAGTCTCGGACCGGTTCCTAACACTGCCAGAAAAGGCGTGGCATCATTAACCATGGTTATGTTGGGACTCACTTTCTTCTCCGCAAGTATGTGGACGGGCGGCTCGCTCGGTACTGGCCTTTCTTTTGATGATTTCTTCCTCGCTGTTCTCATTGGTAACCTAATCCTCGGTATCTACACTTCTTTCCTCGGTTACATCGGCGCTTCTACTGGTCTCTCCACTCACCTCCTTGCTCGTTTCTCTTTTGGCTCTAAAGGCTCTTGGCTTCCTTCCGCACTTCTTGGCGGTACACAAGTTGGTTGGTTTGGTGTTGGCGTAGCAATGTTTGCGATTCCAGTAAACAAAGCAACAGGCATCGATACAAACACGCTTATCATCATTTCTGGTCTACTCATGACCGCAACGGTTTACTTCGGCATCTCTGCGCTTATGGTGTTATCTGCGATTGCAGTTCCAGCGATTGCCCTTCTTGGCGGTTACTCTGTGATTGAAGCAGTAAACAGCGTTGGCGGCGTGGCTGAACTGCAAAAAGTACAACCGGCACAACCTATCGACTTTTCAGTAGCCCTAGCAATGGTGGTTGGCTCATTCATCAGTGCGGGTACCCTAACCGCAGACTTTGTTCGATTCGGCAAGAAGCCAAAAGGCGCAGTGATGGTCACGATGGTGGCGTTCTTTATCGGTAACTCACTGATGTTCATCTTCGGCGCAGCTGGTGCGGCGGTAACAGGTCAATCGGACATTTCAGAAGTGATGATTGCGCAAGGTCTTCTTATTCCAGCTATCATCGTTCTTGGCTTGAACATCTGGACAACCAACGACAACGCGCTTTACGCATCGGGTCTAGGCTTCTCCAACATCACTGGTTTGCCAAGTAAATACATCTCAATGGCGAACGGTTTAGTAGGTACATTGTGTGCACTATGGTTGTACAATAACTTTGTAGGCTGGTTAACCTTCCTATCGCTTGCAATTCCACCAATTGGCGGCGTAATCATTGCGGACTTCTTCATGAACCATAAACGTTACACAAATTTCGCAGCAGCAGAGTTCCAAACGGTTAACTGGGCTGGCATTATCGCTGTGGCGATTGGTGTTGCAGCAGGTCACTTCCTTCCGGGTATCGTGCCTGTGAATGCGGTACTAGGCGGCACAATCAGCTACCTGATTCTAAATCCTATTCTTAATAAAAAGACACTGGCACAACAGCCAGCGTAAGGAACCATCATGACAACACTATTGATCAAGAACGCAACGCTAAAGGGACAGGAAGGCCTCCAGCAAATTTTGATTGAGGATGGTCAATTCAAGCGTATTGAAGACAATAATGTAGAACTAAATTACACAGGTGATGTTCTTGATGCGGAGGGCGGCATGGCTGTCGCTCCTTTCTGTGAGCCGCACATTCACCTAGACACCACGCAAACCGCCGGTGAGCCAAGCTGGAACATCTCTGGCACGCTTTTCGAAGGTATCGAGCGTTGGGCTGAGCGTAAAGAGACACTGTCGATTGAAGACGTGAAATCACGCGCAAAGCAAACACTTAAGTGGCAAATTGCAAACGGTGTGCAGCACGTTCGTACTCACGTTGACGTTTCTGACCCTACCCTAATTGCCCTAAAAGCGATGGTAGAAGTTCGTGAAGAAATGAAAGAGTGGGTAGACATCCAAATCGTTGCGTTTCCACAAGAAGGCATTTTGTCTTACCCAAACGGTAAAGAACTACTGGAAGAAGCGGTTCAGCTGGGTGCTGACGTTATTGGTGCAATTCCTCACTTTGAATTCACTCGTGAGTACGGCATCGAGTCTCTGCACTACGTTTTCGAACTGGCACAGAAATACGACCGTTTGATCGACGTACACTGTGATGAGATCGATGACGAGCAATCACGTTTTGTTGAAACGCTTGCAGCGCTAGCGCACAAGTTCAACATGGGTCACAAGGTAACCGCAAGCCATACAACGGCTATGGGCTCTTACAATGGTGCTTACGCATCTCGCCTGTTCCGTCTGCTACGCATGTCTGGCATCAACTTCGTTGCAAACCCATTGGTGAACATCCACCTTCAAGGCCGCTTCGATGATTACCCGAAACGCCGTGGTGTGACTCGTGTAAAAGAAATGCTGAATGCCAACATCAACGTATGTTTTGGTCACGATGATGTATTTGACCCTTGGTACCCACTAGGCACTGCAAACATGCTGCAAGTTCTGCACATGGGTCTGCACGTATGTCAGGTAATGGGTTACGACCAAATCAACAACTCACTGGATCTGATCAGCACCAATTCAGCACGTACACTGAACATTCAAGACAAGCACGGCATAGAAACAGGTAAGCCAGGTAGTTTACTGATTCTTCCTGCAGAAAATGGTTTTGATGCAGTACGTCGCCAAGTTCCGGTTCGCTACTCAGTTCGTCACGGTAAAGTGATTGCAGAAACACAGCCTGCGACAACACACATTCACCTTGGTGAGCAAGAGCAAGTGACTTACAAGCGCTAATCATTGAGCTTTTAAACAAAAAAAGGGTCTGATTGAATCAGACCCTTTTTTTATTTCTTCACGCGCTGTGTTAGGTGTCTACGGCAACTAATGACATTCCTTAGCAACGAAGGCGTATTCCCTAAATAGACAACCTTGCCATCTTCATCAACAATGGCAGGTACAACCTTTAAGCCTTTCATATCTGCGCCGTATTCCACCAACTTACGTTCTAGCTCATATAAATCCTGCATATCTCGGACTCAATTTATAATTATCAATTTTCGCGTGAATGCTATCCCTCTAAAGAGATATCAATACTGATCTGGATCATGAAAGATAGATCCTAATTATGGTGGGCTCAAACTTGAGACACTTCATGGTTTGAATGTATTTTTGAATGTGAAATTTTGTGAACCGCATTCAAATTAAATTTCAGAATATAGACAGTTTGCGTAATAAATATTTGCACTCCTTCGTAACAAACACTAAAGTTAGGGAGTTAGTTGAGCTTTATAATAAAAAGCCACAAATCGCCCAAACACAGATTTAACACTAACAACGTCAAAATTAGTGCTTATAAAATAAAGAATAAAACAAACCTAGGGTCAACAGCAATGTTGACCCTTTTCTTTGCTTCCCTCAATTCGAGCCAAGCAGAAAAACTTTGAGCCTTATAGTAAACAAAACTTTTGCGTGATAACTGTCGGTTATCAGCGAGATAAGTGGATTCCTAATCAAACAGCGTTCAATAATAGCTTCGAACCAAACATCTCGGAGTGAAATACATGAACATTTTCAACAAAACTACATTGGTCGCGGCGCTATCTCTTCCCCTACTTGCAGGATGCGTGACTCCGGGAGAAGATGATCCAAACGCATTAACAAAACAAGGCGCTGCAGGTGGTGCACTTTTAGGCCTGACGATGGGCGCTTTGACGGGTGATGCTGAGCTCGCCGTGAAAGGCGCAGTTGCGGGTGGTGTAGCCGGTGGTGTCGCAGGTGCTGGCGCGGATATTCACAATAACCGTGACAACATTCGCCACGACAGCCGCAATGACGCGATTAGTGGTATTAACGGTGGTCAGAACACAGCAGCAACCAATACCCCGCAGCAGTGGCAAGAGATCGATAACTTTGTTGGTGATTGGAACGTAAATATCCAGAACCACAATCGCGACTTTAAAGGTTTAGAAGGTCTGTCGGCACACGGCTCGCTAGCAAAAACAACAGAAGCAAATGTTAAGGTGACCAATTCGCAAGGTGTTGACCTTAATGCCGCGTTCACGTTCGATCCACAAGCAGGCTACCAACTAACGCTGACTAATGAAGCAAAAGATGTATCGGTTGCTTTTGCTGGTGAACAACAATCACAAAACCATCGCTACAACTTCTACCCGATGAACATTAACGACGTCATTTACCAAGGCATTCCGACAGGTGATGTGCGTGTCGAGCTAGGTTTTGCAGGTCCAAACGTTTGGACCATCGATAGCTACGCTTACATCGACGGAGCAGAACAAAAAGTACAAACGTTCCGATTCACTCGCACCCAGTAAAACAACAAGGCTTTCTTCGCAACATCTCAATAACAACGTCTCATTTGGCAATTTAATAAAGGCTTAGGCATACTCTGTCTAAGCCTTTATTTTTTAGAAGAAATCCATGTCTCAACTTAACCTAGCAGAGCTCAGCCAATTTGAGCCTCAGTTCCTACAGTTTATGCAGCAAGAGATGCAAACTGATGCCGCTCACGACCTCAGTCACGTCCGACGCGTAGTCAAAACCGCTCGTCAGCTAGCAGAACAAGAAGGCGCAGATTTAGCCGTTGTATTGCCTGCTGCGTATCTGCACGATTGCTTTACTTACCCAAAAGATCACCCGAACCGCAAGCAAAGCTCAACAATTGCGGCAACCAAAGCGATTTCGTTTCTAGAAAGCATCGACTACCCTGCTCAATACCATGACGCTATCGCCCACGCTATAGAATCTCACAGCTTTAGCGCCAACATTACACCTAATACTTTGGAAGCTCAGGTCGTCCAAGACGCAGACCGCTTAGACGCGCTTGGCGCAATTGGTGTGACACGTTGTATTCAAGTGAGCACGTTGTTTGATGCCGTCTTATATAACGAACAGGACATGTTTGCAGAGCATCGAGAATTGGAAGATAAACGATTCACCATCGATCATTTCCAAACCAAATTGTTTAAAATAGTCGAGACGATGAACACCAAAGCAGCCTATGAAGAAGGTTTGAAGCGTAAAGCGTTTATGCAGTCTTACCTAGATCAGTTGCGCCAAGAAGTAGAAGGTTAATATGTCGGAAAGTCACGACCTAATTAAAGAGCTCAAACGCCAGCTCAAGCAGTCTGGTTTGCACTATGTCGATGTCGCACAGCATTTGGAGCTAAGCGAGGGCTCAGTAAAACGCTTATTGGCAGAAGGCAGTCAAATCAGCCTCGACCGCTTGGAGCGTATCTGTCAGCTGATTGGGTTAGAAATGGCAGAGCTATTTAAACTGGCAGCAGCACACAACAAAGGGCTGGAGTCGCTCACGCTAGAACAAGAAAAACAGCTGGTTGATGATAAAGGCTTATTGTTGGTTGCGGTTTGTGTGGTCAATGGTTATCGCTTCGAACAAATCATCGAGCAATACACCTTTGATGAGTTAGAGCTGATACAAAAGCTCGCTCAACTCGACCGCCTCAATATCATCGACTTGCTGCCAGGTAACAAGATTCGTCTGCGTATATCTCCGACATTCAAGTGGCACACAGGTGGCCCTATTCAGCGTTTCTTCCAGCAACAAGTTCAAGAAGCTTTCTTCCAGAGCTATTTCTCTGCTGAAGATGAAAAGCTAGTGATGGCAACGGGCTTAATGAGCTTGCCAACCAACAAGAAGATGCAGCAAAAGCTACAAAAGGTCATTGATGAGTTTTATCAGATCTGTCAAAGCGACGATTCACTGGATATGAACGAGAAGCACGGTACCTCACTG
Source organism: Vibrio sp. B1ASS3 (assembly GCF_905175355.1). NCBI lineage: Bacteria > Pseudomonadati > Pseudomonadota > Gammaproteobacteria > Vibrionales > Vibrionaceae > Vibrio > Vibrio sp. B1ASS3. Next base: position 624,976 of record NZ_HG992743.1, on the reverse strand, counting down.
GTGATAGCTATGCGTCGTTGGACATTCCCGCTGTTTAATCATTGGGAACGTAAATAGAGAAGAACTGATGCTCGATAAACTCAAAAGCCTATCGGTCAAGACAAGACCGATTCTCCCTTTGTTCGTACTCATTGCCTTTGGTGGTTTTGCGGTGTTCATTGCCACACTCTTGCAACTTTCTGATGTGGTTAAGGAGTCTTATCTTATTCCGAGTGGCGTAACCGCGTTGTGGGCGCTTGCCGCTTGGGTGATGATCTCAAGCTTTCAGCATGTTCCTGAACTTACGCCAAGCCTCGGTTTTTTCAAACGAATGAAAGCTCGCTTGGTGCGCCTGTTCTTTTATTTGGTGACATTAGGCTTTATTGGACTCTCTGGTTTTATTCTGTTTGTCACATTGAGAATGCTCAGAGTCTGGTTTCGACACTAAGCTAATCTCGTAACACATAAGAGCACCAATCAGTGCAATATCACAAAATCATGAAACCAAAAGTATCGCAAAGTGTTACTTTTAGTTTCTCATAACGTAACTCTTTTCTTCGTGCTAGCTTCCTAAAACGCAACCTTTAAAGTGCTCCCATCTCAACGCGATTTTGCAATTACGGAGCCAGCATGTTTCTCACTAAACGATTCTTCCCCTATTTCGTGACTCAGTGCCTTGGTGCACTGAACGACAATATCTACAAGAATGTTCTCTTGTTGATGGTTACCTACAGCCAAATTGACTCACTACCGATGTCGGTCGACCTCTTTGTTAACCTTGCGGCTGGCTTATTTATTCTTCCCTTTTTTCTATTTTCTGCCCACGCGGGTGCGATTGCCGACAACATGGACAAAGCCAAGTTAATCCGCCGCTTAAAACTTATTGAATTAGTGATCATGAGTTGTGCAGCGACGGCTATCATGACGCAGAGTGCCATTCTAATGCTGGTTCTACTCTTCATGACTGGTACTCAATCGGCTTACTTCGGCCCTGTGAAATACGCTCTACTTCCTCAAGCGCTAAAATCTGATGAGCTAGTGAAAGGCAACGCTTGGGTTGAGATTGGGACTTTCCTTTCTATCCTGATTGGTACATTAAGCGCAGGTCTATTGCTTGCGATTCCAAATGGTATGCTTATCGCCTCTTGCATTGTGATTACGCTGTCACTACTGGGCTTTTTAAGCAGCGCAAACATCCCTTCTCTGCCAAGTAAGAAAAGTGACCAAGTAAAATTCGAACCTGTTACTGGTTTGAAGAAAACACTCAAACTGGCACAAAAACAACGCGGTATTTGGATGTCGATTCTAGCAATTAGTTGGTTCTGGTTTATGGGTGCGACTTACCTGACTCAATTCCCAAATTTTGCTCGTGAACACCTATTTGCAGACAGCACTGTGGTTTCTCTGTTGTTGGCTCTGTTCTCAGTTGGTATCGCGACAGGCTCATGGTTATGTGAAAAGCTGTCTTTCAATCAAGTTGAACTGGGTATTCTGCCATTTGGTATTTTGGGCTTAACGATTTTCAGTGTCGACCTACTATGGGCAGTACCTGCAATCGAATCTTTCCCAAGTCAGTATTACGATGTACAAAGCTTTGTTGCCCAATCTTCACATATTCGAGTGATGATCGACTTGTTCTTGGTTGGTGTGAGCGGAGGCGTATTTATTGTTCCCCTTTATGCGTTTATCCAATCGCGCTCAGAAGAAGGCGAATGCGCTCAATCTATTGCGGCAAACAACATCATGAACGCACTGTTTATGGTCGCTTCCGCTGCTGTTTCTATCTTGGTGTTAAGTGTTTTAGAGTTCTCTATTGTTGAGCTATTTGCCATTTTGGCCGTCGGTAACTTCATCGTGGCTATCTACGTTTACCGTCAAGTACCTGAGTTTACTCAGCGCTTTGTTAGCTACTTGCTGAGCCACTGTCTGTATCGAGTTTCGGTAACCGGTCGTCAGCATATTCCAGAACAAGGCGCTGCGCTGATTGTGGCAAACCATGTGAGCTATGTAGACGCTTTGATTCTAATGGGTACATCAACCCGTCCAGTTCGATTTGTGATGGACAAATCAATCAGTGAGCTGCCTGTTCTTAAATATGTTTTTCGTCATGCTGGCGTTATCCCAATCTGCTCTCCACGCAAATGCGCAGAGACTTACAAAAGAGCTTTCGAACAGATTGAGCAAGCTCTTAATAACGACGAGGTAGTTTGTATCTTCCCTGAAGGTCGTTTGACCTCAAATGGCGAACTGGGCGAGTTCCGACCGGGTGTTGAGAAGATTTTAAAACGTACACCAGTTCCCGTGATTCCAATGGCGTTAAAAGGCTTATGGGGCTCTTTCTTCAGCCACAAGAATGGACATGCGTTAACGAAGCGCCCTACTCGCTTTTGGTCTCGTATCGAAGTCAATATTGGTGAGTTATTACAACCAACCACATTAGATCGCCATTTGTTACAAAAAGAAGTGCAAGATTTGCTAATTCGCTGACAGTAGTCTTGTGGAGAATCTAGTAGGATAAAATCAACGTCATAAATCTAGGAGGTATTATGAAAATCATCATCTTACATGGTCTTTATATGCATGGGCTGGTCATGCAGCCTCTTAGCCAAAAGCTGAGAAAGCTGGGCTACGAGACCCAAGTATTGAGTTACAACACGGTTTCAATTAACGAAGAGTCGCTGTTCGATTCTATCGATAAGGCGCTTAATCCGCTGACGGCAAATGTGTTGGTGGGTCATAGCCTAGGTGGTTTGATGATTAAACGATACCTCGCAAGCAGAAAACCATCGACAAGTCTGGTGTCCCACGTTGTGGCAATTGGCTCGCCACTGAAAGGCGCATCTATCGTGACTCGCATTCAAGATTTGGGATTCGGTGCGATGCTGGGTAATTCACCGTATCACGGCCTTAACAAGCACGAAGATGTTTGGACTTTCCCACAAAAGCTCGGCAGCATCGCAGGCACAATGGGCATTGGCGCAAGGCCGATTCTAATGCACAAAGACAACACCATGTCTGACGGTACGGTTACTGTAGATGAAACACGTTTAGAAGGCATGCAAGATCATATAGAGACGAAACAGACTCACACTAGCCTTATCTACAACACCTATGTACCTGCGCAGATTGATCACTTTATCAAAACTGATCACTTCAGCAGATAGCGCACTTTTCCATCAAGTAGTTGCAATCTACTTTTCAAGCCAAGGCGTTCGCAGTACTATCTCTACTCCGACCACTCATTTGAGTGTCGGAGTTTTTTACTTCTAACCATATTGGTTGGATTCAATGTTCTCAGGGCGGGGCGAAATTCCCCACCGGCGGTATACTCTTTTGAGTGAGCCCGCGAGCGCTCGATTCGTCGAGGTCAGCAGATCTGGTGAGATGCCAGAGCCGACGGTTATAGTCCGGATGAAAGAGAATAAGAAAACATCAGCGGTTTCCTCAACGTTCTGTGTTGGTGAACACTGGTGCACTTCTTTTTGGATCGCATTTTTATTGCGTGAGCTTGTGCCATTTTGTGGTAGGCAGCTTATTACGTGCATAAAATGTGACGATCCCTCATACCGCCCTGATTCTGGTGATATTTAGGAGTTAACCATGAATCAGTCATCACTACTTGCCGAATTTGGCGACCCAATTACTCGCGTAGAAAACGCACTTATCGCACTTAAAGAAGGCCGTGGCGTGCTTCTCCTCGACGATGAAGATCGTGAAAACGAAGGCGACATCATTTATTCCGTAGAACACCTAACTAATGAGCAAATGGCTCTGATGATCCGCGAATGCAGCGGCATTGTGTGCCTGTGCCTGACAGACGCTCAAGCAGACAAATTGGAACTGCCACCAATGGTTGTGAACAACAACAGCGCAAACCAAACGGCTTTCACGGTTTCTATTGAAGCGAAACAAGGCGTAACAACTGGCGTTTCTGCCGCTGACCGTGTAACAACCATCAAAACAGCAGCAAACCCAAATGCAAAACCAGATGACTTAGCTCGTCCTGGTCATGTATTCCCTTTGCGTGCTCGCCCTGGTGGCGTCATGACTCGTCGTGGTCACACAGAAGGCACTATCGATCTGATGCAAATGGCCGGTTTGCAGCCTGCAGGTGTGCTTTGTGAGGTGACAAACCCAGATGGCACAATGGCAAAAGCACCAGAGATCGTCGCGTTTGGTCGTTTACACAACATGCCAGTACTCACCATCGAAGATATGGTTGCTTACCGTAATCAATTTGATTTGAAGCTAGCGTAATCAACACGCAATTGCCCAAGTCAAAAGCCGCTGAACTCAGCGGCTTTTTTGATCGATTTGATTCCTTTGCGAGTAGTTATACTTAGTAAAAACAAAAGGAATCAACATCATGAAGGGAATCACTCGCAGCGCACTTACCGCGACACTACTCTCCGCTAGCTCTTTGGCTTTTGCATCGAGCTGTCCAGATATCTTGCAGGGAAAGCAAAGGCTTCTCAATTCAACGGAAGAAATAGAGCTTTGTGACGCCTTCAAAGGCAAAACGCTACTGGTAGTGAACACCGCAAGCCAGTGCGGCTTTACCCCTCAATTCGAGCAATTAGAGCAGTTGCATCAGACTTACAAAGATCAAAACTTTGCCGTTGTGGGCTTTCCTAGTAACGACTTTCGTCAAGACCGTGGCAGTGAAGAAAAAACCGCTAAAATTTGCTATCTCGACTACGGTGTTACCTTCCCTATGATGGCGCGAACCTCTGTTCTTGGCGAGGATGCAAACCCAGTATTCGCCGAGATCAGTACTCAAGCGGGCATTACTCCGAAGTGGAACTTCTACAAGTTCTTGATCAACAAAGAAGGTAAAGTCGTTGCGACCTTCCCAAGTTCAACCTCTCCAACAAGTACTACGCTTACTAACATGATTGAACAACAACTGTAAGGAAGGCTGCCATGACAACCACACGTACGACAATGCTGCAATTGGGTTATTTAGGACTGCTGCCCTTTCTGTTCAGCTTGGTTCTCATCGTTACAGAAAGGACTTTGTTTAACTTATCTGGGGAGCAGTTTTTTATTGCTTACAGTGCAGTGATTTTGAGTTTTCTTTCCGGGGTACTTTGGGGCAACGCCATTGATCATTTTTATCACCGCTTGAGTCGAAATGCCTTGGTGTTAAGTAACTTATTCGTATTGCTTGCTTGGGGAGCGCTGCTGCAAGGTAACAAGCATTATGTCGTCGCGACTCTGTTATTGGCTGCTGGCTACATTGCCGTTTGGTACGCAGAAAAGTTGATTCGAAGAGTAGAAAAAGAGGCGGAGCCAAAAGGGTATCAGATGATGCGAGGCAAGCTCACGACAGGTGTGGTACTTATGCATGGGTTGGTTTTAATTGCTTAAACTGGTCTGTCCACCTACCAGATCACAAAATTAACTAAGTTATATAAAACAATGTTCATTTCGTGAAGTGTGCGTAATTTTGAACGCCGTTTTGTTTTAATTATGAATGGATGGTCATATAAGTATCTCAAAAACATTCACAAAGGATATGAATATGTTTTTTCGTAAACTTCTTTTTAGTACCGCAGTTATCAATGCAACAGCGGGTTGCGTGTCTTATCAAGCACAACAGGCTGCGGTCAATACGGTGAATAGCACTGGAGTGGTTCTTAACAACGTAGTGAAAACCACCATCGCTCAGCCTTGTAACGTTGCCGTCACTGTTGCTAGCTTGTTTTATCCAAATGCGATCTTTATGACTGATATGCCAACCGCAGCTTGTACGGCTGTGCTCCGCTAACGCAAAAACAACATAAAAAATGGCGACCTCATTGGTCGCCATTTTTATTGATGCGATTATAGCGTTAATAAGTAGTTCACCAACGCGTTGTAATCATCGTAACTGCGGATCTCATTTGGCAACACAATGTACTTGTTGTTCACCACAACACCCGGAACCCCAGTCAGCGTGCTTTGTTTGAATTGCTTATCAAAACCTTTCTGCATAGAGTTCACTGCAAAGCTGTTGTACGCTGCATCAAACTTCTTGCCATCGACACCATTGTCAACGAATAACTGCTTAAGCTCTGCTTCGTTTTGAGGTGCTTGACGCTTCTGATGAATTTGCGCAAACATCGCCGGCACCATCTTATCCTCAACACCTAGTGACACCATTGTTGCGTAAGACTTCGCCATCGGAACAGCCATATCACCCCCCATAAATGCGACATGCACCTTCTCAAAGCTAGCGTCTTTCGGTAACGCTGGTTTCAAGTTATCGATGACAGATTCAAATTTGTAACAGTGTGGGCAATAGAAAGAGAAGAACTCAGTGACTGTCGGTGTTTTTGCTTTCTCTACATCCAAGATTTTGTAGTGTTTACCCGCTTCAAATTGTGCAGCGTGAGCAGTGAATGCCAGTAGTAGAGTGCTACAAAGAGCAAATAGCTTTTTCATTTTTGATTCCTTTCGGCACAGGTGTGCCGTATTCATTAATTAATGTTTAAAAGTCCAGCAGTGCTGGTTTGTGATGAATAAAGGAATCAAACAATAGGAGGACGGTAAGGCTTATAAATCACTGTCACTGCTTTTGGGGTGGGTGATTTATCAATCAATGCAAGACTGTGTGGTAATAAAATTACATCATCTTGTAAGAGGTTGGTTGGTATTTTGACGATACAAGAAGAGCTACAACTGGTGTGTACTTGCTGCCCTTTCTCCATCAGATGATCACCATGGTGTGATTCAATACAGTCCGTATTGTCCACGCCCATTTTTTGATGAAGCTCAGCCGTTCTATCGTTATTCGAACTCACTTCGATTGGCGCTGTGGCTGCACGCACACTCGACGCTACGCCCGTTAGCAACATGGCTAATAGACAGAGCATTGTCGTCATAAATGTACGGTTAAAACTCAGCATATAACTTCTTCAAAATACGGTGAATCTTCATCATACAGAATCCTTCTTTTCATACAAGCCAATCACTTAATGCTAGGTTCACAAACAAGACGATTCTGACACTCGATACCGACTGCAATGCCGATAACACTTGAAATCACTATGAAACCCGAGTAATAGTTAGATCAGTTTTTGTACAAACAAGGAAAGATTAATGCTTAAAAAGAGATTCTTTAAAACAAAAAATGAAGTCGAAGTCACGTTCGAGCTAGACAAAAACCAGTGGGAGTCGATTCAAATTGCAGGCGATTTCAACAACTGGCAACCAGAACCAATGAAGCTCGTGAAGAAAAGTGGGCAGTTTAAGTTTAAGACGCGCTTGCCGAAGGAACAGAATATCCAGTTCCGTTACTTATTTAACGAAGCCGAGTGGGAAAACGATCCACAAGCAGACGCATACGTGCCAAATGGCTTTGGTAGCGATAACAGCGTTGTATGCACACAAGAGCAAATCGCTTAAGCACCGAATTCAGAAACAAAGGCGCACCGAGTGCGCCTTTTTTATTGTCTAATTTTCATTAAGTTATTACTTATTGTTGCCATATGGCAACAGTGTTTTAACTGAAGTGATATATATCAACAAAAGCCATTTCCTTAATATATCCACATCGCAGCGAGATAGATGTTCTTAACTAAAAGCTGCTCTCAAACGAAAGCGATTCTTAAAAAATTAAGGAAACAAAAGATGAAAAAACTGATTGTAATCACAGGTGCAAGTTCTGGTATTGGTGAAGCTATCGCACGCCGTCTAAGCGATGAAGGTCACCCACTTCTTCTTCTTGCTCGTCGTGTAGAGCGCTTAGAAGCACTAAACCTGCCAAACACGCTATGTGAAAAAGTAGACGTTACTGAAAAAGCTTCATTTGAAGCGGCAATCGCTAAAGCAGAAGAGAAATTTGGCCCTGCTGACGCATTAGTAAACAACGCCGGCGTAATGCTACTTGGTCAAATCGACACACAAGATGCATCAGAGTGGAAACGCATGTTCGACGTGAACGTACTTGGTTTGCTAAACGGCATGCAGTCTGTGCTAGCACCAATGAAAGCACGTAACAGCGGTACTATCATCAACATTAGCTCAATCGCAGGTAAAAAGACGTTCCCAGATCACGCGGCTTACTGTGGTACTAAATTCGCAGTTCACGCAATTTCTGAAAACGTTCGTGAAGAAGTTGCAGCATCAAACGTTCGCGTAACAACAATCGCACCGGGCGCAGTAGAAACTGAACTGCTTTCTCACACTACATCACAAGAAATCAAAGATGGTTACGGTGCGTGGAAAGAAGACATGGGCGGCGTGCTAGCTGCTGATGACATCGCACGTGCAGTTGTATTTGCTTATCAGCAACCACAAAACGTTTGTATCCGTGAAATCGCTCTAGCACCAACTAAGCAACAGCCTTAATCTCTGCGATTCTAAGACGAAGAAATTCAAAAAGCGGCTCAATGCCGCTTTTTTTGTTTTGAAGCGTTGGAAAACAAATCAATAATTAGCCATCAAAAACTCATATGTCGGAGTCGGCACTAGTGGCTTAATTGAGTCAAAATCTCTTTCTTCTAGTAGTTTACGAACTGTAGAAGCACTTATGACGCGCCCACCTGTTGAAATACGTTCAATAATATCCACGTCAATATTATATTCAGGCAACAGCTCTTGCATTTTCTGGTTGTACTGCTTGGTTACTTTACAGGTTGGCTCATCACCCAAGAAAATCTTGCTAATATTTAATTTCTTAGCAATAAACTCACAAAAGAACCAAGCTTCCATAGAAGCATCAGCCACAACTTCACTTTTTGCATCTTTATCAAAGTAATCTGGATAAGTAAGTTCAGTACAAATAAACTTCCCGCCAGGGAGTACCGTTACATTTTCTAAATGTCGAGAGCTATCATGAACAAGTTGTAAGCGGTCTTTAAACTTAAAGAAAGACAAGTCCTCTTCAATAACAAAAATAAATAGCTTATCAACTTTTTTAGAAGCATAATCAATCAAATGCATGTGACCATTTGTGATAGGATTACAATTTACAGCAATGCTACCGACATTAACCCCATCATCTGGAATATATTGCTCTAGCAAAGATAAATAACTTTTCATTTCACAAGACTCTAATGTTCGAGACACATGTTTAAATAAAAAGTACTTAAAATTATCCAATATTTTATAGAAATCGCTTTCATTTTGATTAGCTGTGAGAGCACAAACTGATTGAACCGTTGGTAGGCTTATTAATTTTGAAAGAATTCTATCCCCAACTTCGTTCGCCATCATTTCATTCCCTAAAGGAGAGAAGTGGCAATTTACTTTATCTAAGTCAAGAAAGAATTTGTTACCTCTATCTATCTCGTTTAAATCAATTGATTCAATACTAGTGCTATTTAGATCGCTAAATTCTATAAAATCAAAGAATACAACAATATCACCAGGTTTAATCTTGGTTTGAACAAGATTGTTAACAGCCAATAAAAGGTTCATCCCATGACTTCCGTGATTTTCTACGATCACATCACCATAATGGTTGTTAAAGTATGCCTGTAATTGACTTGCAATTGTATCACTATCTTTTACACCAAAACTGCAGGTTGTTGAAGAACCAAATAACAAAACTCTTTTGACTGCATTTTCTGGTTGCCCTGTTGTTGTTCTTTGTCCATTTTTTACAGAAACAAAACCATTATCAAAATCGGAAAGTACGACTTTCGTTGCTTTTATTATTGGTGAACCGCATTCGAATAGTTTTGATATGTTTTCACGCTCATCAATAGTATATAAGCTTTTTACATATTCAGGAACATTATTTCCCTGACACCAATATTTTCTATCTTGGATATATAACTTGGAGTTTTTTAACAACTCTATTTCAGTGCGAGACTTTTTACCTAACCTTCGTCCTTTATTCTCTATACATATTAAAGAAGGAATTCCACCTTTAGATCTTACATAGTTTTCAATAAACTCAACCTTATAAGAATCTGGCATCGCTCTATTCATTACGTTTATCGAAGATACTATGTCATTCCGATAATTATCTGATTTTTCTTCTAGATTATTGGCTTCAATCAATTGATTATTAATTAGAAATAGATTCTTGAGGACAAAGTACCAGTCTGGATTTTTATCATGATTAAATAAAAACTCGGCTTCTTTAATAGCTTTACTTAGATCACCATTTTTAATATATATATTCAGCAATCTTCTTTTTATATAGTTCAATCTTTTTTTGTTAGCGAAATTGCTTTCAATCTTATATAAAAACAACCTAAACTTAATTCTATTAAAAATCACAAAACACCTTAAACGCAATAGCTCTACAGAAAGTAGAGTATTGCCAATTGACAAAAATTAATTTTATAAAATATTTAAAATTTAATCACACCATGAATAGTTATCAAACAATAGTTATGTAAGGGTTTGTAATGGCGAGTAATAACACGATTACAATCATTCACATCGCTAAATTCAGTGGAAAAAAATCAATTAAACCGAAGTTTATTTAACTTATTTTTATCATTTAGATCGATCCAACATTACAAAGAAACCTCATGTAACATTTCCTTAAAAACCTCCTCACAATACCTGAATGGAGTTTCAACGCCAACAAGACGAAGTTCTTGCAAAACAAACGCAAGAACAAGAGGTTGAAGTGATTAACCAAGACCCCGCACCACAAACTAGTTAAAGGTTGCACACCGATAGTAAAAAGCTCCGAGTAATCTCGGAGCTTTTTTGTTTTGTCTTGTTAATTTCAATCACTCTCGTCTATAAATCCCCTCTGACTCTTTACGTTTATTGAAATCCCTGACAAATTTGTTTAAGTTTCAGGGATAATTCCTACAAGATGCATCACTGCTATGAACGTACAAGACACTAAGCAATCACTTATCATCGTGGAAGACGATCCCAAGCTGCAGGCTATGCTAAGCGAATACTTTGAAGGACAAGGCTTTGAAGTTAGCTGTATAGACAATGGAACGGACGCCCCGGATGCGATTCTTGAAAGCCAGCCAGATCTCGTTCTTTTAGACTTGATGTTGCCGGGGCAAGATGGATTGAGCGTTTGCCGCCAGATCCGCGAATGCTATAAAGGCAAAGTGCTGATGCTTACTGCCAGTGATGATGATTTTGACCATGTTGCTGCGCTTGAAATTGGTGCCGATGATTTTGTGACGAAGCCGATCAAGCCACGTGTTCTGCTTGCTCGCATTCGAATGCTGTTACGCCGTAAAGAAGCATCAGCAACAGATTCAGACACATGTTTAGAAGTGGGCGTCTTGTGCCTTAACCGCCTGCGTAAAACGTGCGCTCTAAACCAAGAACCCATTCCTCTCACCGACGGTGAATTTGATCTCCTTTGGGTACTCGCAAGCCATCCTGAACAAACCCTTTCTCGCGAGTGGCTCACCAAAACATTGCGTGGCATCGAATACGACGGCACCGACCGAACCATTGATAACCGTGTGGTAACGCTGCGTAAAAAGTTAGGCGACAGCACCACACCACCACAAAAAATCATTACTGTGCGCGGTAAAGGTTACTTGTTTATGCCCGATGCTTGGAATGCGTAATGAAACGTATTTATCTGGAAAGCTTTTTAGGTCTGATCATCCTATTTGTAGCCAGTCTTGTTGGCTATGAAGTCATTGTTTATCAACTTAATACGGACTACGACTACCTACTAGAAGAGCATGAAGCTCAAGCTTTCCATGAGCTGATCTATCCGATGTATCAAGAAAAAGGCGAGGAATACACCGTTCAGCAATTAGAGAAATTCGCAACATCGAGTCACATGTTGTTAGTTGCTCAGGAAATGACGAGTCTTCCTCCTGAGGTTCAGAAAACATTCGATGAAGATCTATCGGTGAATACGGCCTTTGATGATGAGCGGGACTTGTGGTTTCGCTTTGAGCCCGGCTCCCCTATCTTCAAGTTAACCCAAAACCCCAACAGCCCTATCATTCAAGCCATCAATTTTGACGACAACATCGTTTGGCTGTTTTTCCTTGCTGGTTTCGCGCTTTACTGTGTCTTGCTGATTTGGTTCTTAAGCCGACGAGTTCGCGCTCTAGAAAAGGTCACCATTGATTTTGCCTCTGGAGATTTCAACGCCAGAGCGGACACCTCCAGTGCCAAATCCGTCGGTACGTTGAATAGAAGCTTCAACCACATGGCTGATAAGGTGTCTCGACTCATCACCACCAATAAAATGCTCACCAACGCGGTAGCGCATGAGCTTCGTACCCCTATTTTTCGTCTGCAATGGCAAGCCGATCTACTAGCCGACGCGGCTTTAAATGAACAACAACAGAAGTACGTCGACAGCATCGTAGAAGATATCGACGACATGGAAAATATGGTGGAAGAACTGCTCTACTACGCCAAAATGGAGCGACCAAATGCCGAGATTCAAACTTCTTCTGTCGCCCTATCTAGCTTTACCCAATCGTTTTTACCCAAGTGGCAACGTGACACCCAACTTTCTATCTTGATTGACGACACGAGCTCACAACAGGCAATCATTGACGCCGACCCAAAACTGCTAAAACGCGCCTTAGATAACCTACTTCGCAATGCGATGCGTTACGCACAAACCCAAATCGTGCTAGAGATTATGGAGACACCGGAGAAATCTTGTATTCGTGTGCATGACGATGGCTGTGGTGTGGAAGAGAAAGATTGGCCTCATCTGTTTGATGCGTTTTACAGTGCTGATAAATCACGTAACAAGAGCACTAGCGGGTTCGGTTTAGGGCTTGCCATCGTCAAACAGATCGTGGAATTGCAGAACGGCGAAGTCTATGTCTCACACAGTCCGCATGGCGGTGCGTGTTTTACAATCTGCTTTCCCAAGTAAATTCATAAACTTATCAATACTCCCTTAAACGCCATTACAAAAGGCGACACTTCAATACAATTGGCCGACAGAGCACCACAATAAAACAGTGTACATTTAATCCATAAATTCACAGCAATAATGGATCAACGCAATGTATAAACCTCTTCTTCTCGTCACCCTTTCTTCCACACTTGCTGCTTGTGCTTACAACCAAGAACCTGTTGTCGATATGACCAATGTTGACCAAGCCCAATACGAGCAAGACTTCACGTATTGCCAAGGTTACGCAGAAAAAGTGGATAAAGGCGAAGCCGCTAAAACTGAAGCACAAAACGGTGCCGTTACGGGTGCGTTGGTCGGTGCCGTTGCAGGTGCATTAGAAAATGGCATTGGCGGCGCCGCTGTGGGCACGGTGGCAGGCACTGCTGTTGGTGCAGGAGCTGGGGCTGTTGGTGGTGCTACCGACTCAACCAAAACGCAATCCTTAGTTCTGCGTAAATGCCTAGCGAACAAAGGCTATACCGTATACGACCTTGATTCATAACGTATAAATTCGCATCAATTACACAAAATTTTGCGTTGAGCGACGTTAATTTCACAAATGTTTCACGCTCGATCTATTAGTGTCATGTTTTCCAATTCGATGCACTTCTGTCATCAGGGGAGGCTTTATCCCTCAAAGCGCCCCTCTTTTTTAGGGCTTAGCAGTTAAAAGGCCACATTTTGAAACCAGGTAAAACAGGCATTCGCCGGATATTGGACGCAACCGGCTATTCACTTCAAGGATTGAAAGCAGCGTGGACTCATGAAGCCGCTTTCAGACAAGAACTGGTACTTACACTTGTCCTTTCTGTTTGCGCATTCTTGCTTCCTGTCACCACCTTAGAACGCATCATGATGATCAGCAGCCTCCTGTTGGTCGTGATTGTTGAATTGATTAACTCCGCCATCGAAGCGGTTGTCGATCGTGTCAGCGATGACTGGCATGAACTCAGTGGAAGAGCCAAAGACATTGGCTCCGCAGCAGTATTTGTTGCACTTTTTCTCGCCCTATTTGTTTGGGCGTCGATTTTACTTTAGTCACATCGAAGCACGTCAATTATGAAGACAATTGAACTCCCAACTAAAGGTATCTCCTACATTACCTTTACGCTTTTATTAGCCTTGTATTTCGCTCTTGTAGTCAATATCCCCATCTACAAAGAGTTGGTGCATATCTTTGCGGATCTCGACCAGGTTAAGATCGGTTTCATCATTACGATTCCAATCTTCTTTTTTGCGGCGTTGAATTTCCTATTTAACCTGTTCAGTTGGCCTTGGATCAGCAAGCCTTTCTTCATCTTATTGCTGATCACATCGGGCATGGTGAGTTACGCAAGCTACAACTACGGCACCTTGTTCGATACGGACATGATCACCAACATCGTTGAGACAGATACCAGTGAAGCCAGCTCATACTTGAGTGCCTACTCACTTATCTGGACACTATTGATGGGAGTTCTCCCTGCCCTAGTCGTCTTCAAGATTAAGTTTAAGCCTCTTGAAGGCAAATGGCTTCGCTTCACGTTGACCAAAATCGTCTCAATGCTCGCTTCGTTGGCTGTTATCGCTGTGATTGCAGGCATGTATTACCAAGACTATGCGTCAGTTGGTCGCAACAACAGTTACCTAAAGAAAGTCATCATTCCGACTCAGTACGTGTACGCGATCTCTAGCTATGTAAAAGAAAACTACTTAACGACACCAGAACCTTACCGTGAGATTGGTACGGATGCGAAACAATCCCAACTTGCACTAGAACAAGCTAAAGAGAAACCAACGCTGCTTGTCTTTGTATTAGGTGAAACAGCACGAACTCAGAATTATCAAATTAATGGCTATGAACGAGAGACCAACCCATACACCAGTAAGTTAGATGTCATCTCGTTCCAAGACGTCTCTTCCTGTGGTACCGCAACGGCTGTCTCTGTGCCTTGTATGTTCTCTCAATTACCACGCCACGACTTTGATCGCAGTAAAGCTGACAACCAAGATAACGCGTTGGACATCATGCAGCGCGCTGGCATTGATTTGATGTGGAAAGACAACGACGGTGGCGACAAGGGCGTTGCTCATAAGATCAATAAGATGGATGTCGCACGCGGCAAACAAAACACGCTTTGTAACGGCAATACCTGCTACGACATGGCGCTGCTAGACAATTTGGACGACCAAATCGCGAGCATGAAAGGTAACCGAGTTGTTGCGCTTCACCTGATTGGCAGCCATGGTCCGACATACTTCCAGCGCTACCCGAAAGACAAAGCGTTTTTCCAACCAGACTGCCCTCGCGCAGATATTGAAAACTGCAGTGTGGCGCAAATTGTGAACTCTTACGACAACACGATCCGCTACACAGACTTCGTCTTGGATCAAACCATTGCAAAACTGAAAACGTTGGAAGATAAATACAACACGGCGATGATCTACGTCTCTGACCACGGCGAGTCTCTGGGCGAAAACGGATTGTTCTTACATGGCATGCCTTATGGTTTAGCACCGGATTTCCAAAAGCGTGTTCCTATGATGCTTTGGATGTCACCGGGCTTTAAACAAGCAAAACATGTCAACACCGATTGCTTGGCACAAGAAGCACAACAAACCGCAACGCACTCACACGATAATGTCTTCCACTCATTGTTGGGCATTATGGATGTGGAAACCAATGCCTACGACGGCGCTTTAGATATCTTTAAGACTTGTCGAACATCTTAGTTAAAGACAAATAAGTAAAAGCCTGCCCCATTTACTTGGGTCAGGCTTTTTATGACATTTCGCTCTCAGAAATCCAACAGGTTCTCGTTATAATGTTTATCCCGTCAACGAACAAAGTAGAACCAAATGAAAATTGGCATCATTGGCTTGGGCGACATTGCTCAAAAAGCTTACCTTCCTGTTATCACTCAACTTCCCAATGTAGAGTTGGTATTCTGTACCCGCAATGCAAACGCACTCAACACGCTCGCTCAACAGTATCGAATCGCAGAAACCTGCCAAGACTATCAGCAACTGGTTGGCATGGGCGTAGATGCGGTCATGATTCACGCCGCTACTAGCGTTCACCCTCAAATCGCGTCTTTCTTTTTAGAACAAGGCATCCCGACATTCGTTGATAAGCCTTTGGCAGACAGCGCTACTGAAGTAGAAAAGCTATATGAACTGGCAGAACGCATGAAACAGCCTCTGTATGTTGGCTTCAATCGCCGTCATATTCCGCTCTACAATCAACATATGCCGAACATCCAGAAAGGCGAACTTTCAGGCTTGAAATCTCTGCGTTGGGAGAAGAACCGCCATCAATTACCGGGGGATATCCGTACCTTCATTTTTGATGATTTTATCCACCCTCTTGATAGCGTGAACATCACGGCCAGAGCAGATCTGAAAGACGCTTACATTACACATCAAATGGATGGTGACCAACTGGCTCGTTTAGATATCCAATGGCAGCATGGTGAGACACAACTTCATGCATCCATGAACCGCCATTTTGGGATCACCACAGAGCGTGTCCAAGCGTGCTATTCAAACAAAGCAATGGAGTTTGATTCGTTTGTTGAAGGGAAACTGTGGCAAGACAATCAGGAGCAAAAGTTGAGCTTAAAAGATTGGACGCCAATGCTGACCAGTAAAGGTTTCCACTCTATGTTGCTGGATTGGTTTGAAGTCATCCAGTCAGGCAAAATCGCTTCTGAAATCGTAGCGCGCAATATCGCTAGCCACCAACTTGCCGAAGCGATTTGTCAGAATATTGTACAGTCAGTGCGTCGATAATTAAGCACTAAAACGAGCGCGGAACGCTTTGGGAGCCAATCCCATGGTTTTAATGAACACTTTGCGAAACGCGCTCGCGTCTTGATACCCAACTTGATAAGCGATAACTTCAAAAGCTAAGTTGCTCGACTCTAATAAATCACACGCCTTTTGCACACGAAGGTGTTGCAGATACTGATTCAAATTCAAACCTGTCGCTTTTTGAAAACGTCTCTGAAGCGTGCGTTCAGTTAAACAACTGATCTCCGATAGCGCTTGGTTTGAAATCACATGTGAGAAATGATCGGCCATGTAGTGCTGAGCATTAAGAACGGCACTATCACCATGTTGAAAGTTAGGCGTGAATTGCTGATAAAAACGCTGCTCTCTGGCACCTGTATCGACCACCAGCATCTTTCCCAACAGACGCATCACTGCAGATGTACTTAGCTGAGAAACCAGCTCCAACCCCAAATCAAGCCAAGACATCATGCCACCAGAGGTAATGATACTGCCCTCGTTGATAAGGATGGACTCGGGCTTAAGCGTCACGTTAGGAAACCTATCTCGGAATAACCCTGCCAGCCCCCAGTGTGTTGTGCACGCTTTGTTATTCAACAAATCAGCGTGAGCGAGAACAAATGCCCCTGCACATGCAGACGCCACAACCGCACCGGCCTTGTGCTGCTCAAACAACCAAGACGTTAACGCCTCACTAGGCGAAAGGTAATATTGCTCCGCACCGCTTGGCGGCAGTATGACCACCGTGAAATCATCGGCTCGAATAACGCCTTCTTTCCAATCAATGATGTCGGCATGAAAGCGGCATTCAACATCAAGCTCAATCGAAGCACGGTTTGCCATCTCAAACAGCTCCTGCAAACCATAGACTGACGCTTTTGAAGCCCCCGGATAGTTCACAATAGCAATGTTTATCTTGTTCATTCCAAATGTCGCTTTTGGCCTATTTTGTGTCATTTTAGACACTAAGCAAGACAAAAGAAAGTACGCATAATAGCTCCCATACCAAAGCAACACATTCACTGAAAACAAAAGGAAAACACCATGAGCCAAGCAGCACTTCTTATTATCGATCTACAAAACGACTACTTCCCTAACGGTAAATTTCCGCTATGGAATACAGAAGCAACACTAAACAACATCCAGAGCGCAATTGCTAAAGCGAATGAGAAAAATATTCCTGTCATTCATATTCAGCACATCGCCGATCCAGCAATGGGCATTGCACCTTTCTTTAATGAAGGCTCTGAAGGCGCTGACATTCACCCTGAGATCTTAGCGTTAGCGCCAAATGCCGATGTGGTCATCAAACACTTTGCGGACGGCTTTGAACAAACAAACCTTGAAGAAGTACTGCAAAAACATGGGGTAACAGAGCTATTAATAAGTGGCATGATGACGCAAAACTGTGTCACTCATACTGCGATTTCTAAAGCGGCAGAAAAATACGAGGTATCAATTCTTATGGACTGCTGTACAACGGTCGATGAAATGATCCACAACATCGCACTGCACGCTGTATCAACTCGCGTCCCACTAGTAACGGCAGAGCAAAAACTGTAAGCCTGCGAGCATCCACTATACTGTCTTAATTAGAATGACCCGATGCGCCACGCGTCGGGTCCTGTTGGTTGGCACTGACTCTCATTAACTCTATAGGGACAGCACAATGAAGTGGATGTCAGTTTTATCAATTATCACCTTATCGAGCGCACTCACCGGTTGTGGAGGGAGCGACTCCTCAGATCCAGAGATTGCGGTAAGAGCGCTCAACTTTCAGACCGTTAACTTCGTCAACCAAAACCCGAGCGGTGTTTCAGATATCAGTGTTCAAGCCAACTATGGCAACCTGCAAGAAGATATTTATTCCAACTTGCCACTTTATGGTGCGACAGAAACAGGTTTGCTGTTGATTCAAGAAAACGCCAGTACTTTTGATATCACGTTTGATTTGATTGAAACCAATAGCCAGCAAACCTTAGTCAGTGAGACACGCTCAATTACTGTCTCTAATCCTCAAGTGATCTTTGCTTTTGGTGACGCAAACACAGGTTTTTATGACCTCGTCTTCCAAGACAAGCCCGACACGAGCAGTACAACCAATACTCAAGTCTCTGTATTCGTTATGGATGCTAGCCAACTACAAGGCGGTATCAATAGTGATGTTTGGGTGGATGGGTCCCAACGGATCTTTAATCTGAGCAAAAGAACCTTGTCGAGCCAGATCATCGTGGGCGCAAATACCGCAAATGTTCCGATTGAAATCAGAGAAACAGGCACTACAACGGTGATAGACACGTGCAGTATTTCTACCGAAACCAGAGCCATCATGGTGATATTGGATCCATTGGGCAACTGTCGAGTGCTGTCTGTTTTAGACTCTGTTTTTTAAACCATTTGTTGGTATTTTGGACACTCAATAAGGTATGCATAAAACGCATACCTTACTTCACTTTTTATCATTTGTGTCATCACAGACTTATCTCTACACTTCGCGCTCTTTTTTCTACTTGAGCGCACAATGCATGCTTTTTTCTCAAACCATTTTCGCTCAGGTGCTGAGAATGTCCGTCATGTTGGGCCTGTCGTTAATCATCGTCCATAACTCACCTAAGTTATTGGAAATATTGGCAGAACAAGCCATCAACAGCGGTTGCCATCAAACCACTGGCGACGGCGAACACCAGGACCACTCTCATCACCACCATCACCATTAATAAGAGCAAATTATGAGTATTTTCCGATTTCCAATTCTTGTTTGGCTTGGAATAGGGATTTTGATTATCTGTCTAGGGATCAGACAATCGTTCGGCATTTTCATGATGCCAATTTCAGACCACTTCCAAACGGGCCGTGAGTTCTTTAGCTTTGCTATTGCCTTGCAAAACCTGTTGTTTGGTGTGTTCCAACCATTTGTTGGTATGGCGTCAGACCGTTGGGGCGCAAAGCGTATTATCATTTTAGGTGCCATTTCTTACGCTTTAGGTCTTTACCTGACTTCTATCGCAGTTGAACCAACCATGATGTATTTGTCGCTGGGTGTTCTGGTTGGCTTCGGCTTAAGCGCGACCAGCTACGTGATCGTGCTAGGCGCAGTGGCGAAAGTGGTCCCTGCCCAACACGCAGCAAAAGCATTTGGTTTGACGACTGCTGCGGGCTCATTCGGCATGTTTGCGATGATCCCCGGCGCACAAGCCCTATTAAGTGACTTTGGTTGGCAAGGCGCACTTCAGGTGTTTGCCGTATTGTGTAGCTTTATGGTGATGTTTGCGTTGTTCATGAGAACGGCAAAACCACTAACCAACAACGCCGCAAGTGCTCAAGAAGATACGCAAACTCTGAAAGAAGCGTTAAAAGAAGCTTTCGCACACAAAGGTTACTGGTTGATCCACGCCGGTTTCTTCGTTTGTGGCTTCCATGTCATGTTTATCGCCACTCATTTACCAAGTTACTTGGCAGATAAAGATTTACCGGCTTCAACAGCAGCGATGGCACTGGCGTATGTCGGCATCTTCAACATCTTTGGCTCTTACTTCTGGGGTGTGATGGCCGATCGCTTTAACAAGCGTCACGTTATGTCTGCACTGTACTTAATGCGCACGGTTGTGATTGGTGCTTTTGTGACTTTACCTGTCACCGAACACACCGCTGCCATTTTTGGCGGTGCTATCGGCTTCTGTTGGTTAGGCACGGTGCCACTGACTTCCGGCTTGGTCCGCCAGATTTTTGGTGCTCGTTACCTTTCAACCTTGTACGGCTTAGTATTCTTCACGCACCAAGTAGGCAGCTTCTTGGGGGCTTGGGTTGGTGGTCGCATTTACGATTACTACGGCTCTTACGATCCAATCTGGTGGTCAACGGTTGTGTTGGCATTTATCGCGGCTCTTATTCACCTGCCGATCAATGACAAACCGGTGCCACGTTTGAACTTGGCAACCGCGTAATTTAAGAAGGCTCTTAACGTTGTCGTTGGGAGCCTTTTCTCTTTTCTCCCCGCAACACGCTTTCTGTTTTCCCTCAATCGAATAGGCATTCTCATCAATGATTGCTTATTTAAGATAAAGTGCGTCCATTCATCCTCTGTTAAGATTCGTGTGACATACTTAACACAACGCTATAAATCAAAAAGGGTTTTAAATGAGAACACTCGGCAACATCATCTGGTTTGTATTCGGTGGCGTATTCATGGGTTTGCTATGGTGGTTCTTCGGACTATTAGCTTTCATCAGCATCATCGGCATTCCATGGGGACGCGCTTGTTTTGTGATGGGTAACTTCTCGTTCTTCCCATTCGGCAAAGAAGCGGTTTCACGAGATGAACTGACCAATGAAATGGACATCGGTACTAGCCCGCTTGGCGTGATTGGTAACGTGATTTGGTTTGTATTTGCAGGTATTTGGTTGGCAATCGGTCATATACTTTCTGCCGTAGCATGCTTTGTAACCATCATTGGTATTCCGTTCGCACTTCAACACATGAAACTGGCGGTTATCTCTCTGGCTCCGATTGGTAAAACAGTCGTGACAACAGAAGAAGCGGCAATGGCTCGCTACAACATCAACCGTTAATTTTATCGCCCTCTGAGCATCCTGCTTAGAGGGTTATTCCTGTCAAAAGTAAGCCCATAATTGCCACTGCATACTCAAGAATAATGGATTGAAAGTTCATACTCCCACCTTAGTTAAAAGTTAAAATTAATACCTAGTTCTACGCTGTTCTCTTCACTTATCTTGGTCGAGCCCGGTGAAACTCGATGCTCACCAAATGTGTACTTCACATAAGGCTCTACCCATTTCGGTTTTAAAGTAATACGCACTTCGTGATTGGTTCGATGACCGCCCTCAGTGAGTTTTTTATCGTAGTTATAAGAATAACCAAGCCGGATAAAATCAATCGGTGTATAGCTTGCACCAACGGTGTTTTTCCACTCTCTTTCTGTTTTTTCCAATGATGGGAATGACTTACCAATTGAGCTGGTTCTCCACTCATGAGAGCTGTTGGCGAAAACCATCCAATCATCCCCTAACGCGGTGCCGGTAAACACGCCCGCATCATAAACGTCGAACAGATCTGCGCGGCCATAGCTCACAAATGCTTCTGTGTAGAATTGCCCGAGCATCACGCCATATCCCGTCCCCAATTCTAAATACCCCGTAGAATCGACCTCAGCAGAAATGTTCCACTCTTCGGTTGCTTGTAAGTACCCTGAAGCAGTCACAATCCATTCATCATCTGTATTGGACACATCTAAACCAAACTCTGGCATTTTGTAGTCAGCAGAAAAACACGGCACGGCAAAGAGCGCGCAAAGCAGCGTCAGAGATTTATTCATTGGAATACCTATCAGAAAGACTCGAAAAGAAAAAAGGAGCCACTTAAATCAAGCGGCTCCTTGCTACTTACCCTTATGCGATTTGGTTTACGAGCGCTCAACGCGGTCGCGAATCGCTCTTTTTATTTCCTGACGTTGCTCTTGTGATAGGGATTGAACCTTTTGTTTCAATTCTGCGCGCTGTTCTTGAGTAAGCTCTCCACTAGGAAGCGTTACCGGCCCCTCAATAGGGTTGACTGGCGTAACATCTTCAATTGGGTGAACGGGACCAATTTCAATTGGTAGCATCGGCACGCCCTCAATCGGGTGTGATACATCTGGACGCTCAATAATCGCGGCAAACAAGCGACCATCTTCATTGCGCACCACAAATTGAGTACCACTGTCTAAAGTGATAACGAAGTTGTCGCCGTCTTGCTCAACCGAACCAATCGTGTTGCCTTCAGGATCTTTTACCGTTCCGCTTTCAACCGTGTAATGGTTCTCTTCGTCGTTGATAACAATATGCACATTGCCATCATTATCTTTGCTTACGATAGCCACGTTATCATTGTCACCAACGATCATCGCGGCACCGCCTAAGTCAACAATGTCACCATATGTTGGAATAACGCCAGCGTCATAATCTGGGTCAGAAACGATTGGATTCTCAGGGTTCGCAGCGCCTTTCTCATTCACAATCAGACGACCATCTTCAACAGATAGGTGCACATAACCTGCAGGGCCAACAAACATAAGCTGGTTATCAACCACTTCAATCACACCGACTACTTCGTGGTCTTTGTTCATTACCTCAGTGCCGTTGGTGTAGTAAAGCTCACCACCAACATTGAATACCGTGTTCCCTTCTGCGCCTTGGATTGCAACCGTGTTGTACTCACCTTCATCGCCTTGAATAACCATGCCGTCAAAGTTTTCACCGTTGAAAACCTCCACACTCGCTACCCCATTTGGCGTTTCAGTGTCAGAATCCGAACCCGATGAAGAACAGCCAGCTAGAAACGTCGCCGCGATGATTGCACTCAGTAATTTAACTTTCATGATTTACTCTCTTAATTTGTCGAAACTCAGGGATGCCTCTTGCAAAAAAAGTGGACTCCCTGCCCGATGAAGAGAAGTATATTGAGCAGTGTTTTATTACTCTAATCGCTAAAAAGAAACCCGCATTTAACGGCGGGTTATTAATAAACAAAGGTAGAGAGCTTGATAACCAAGGGTTATTATTGCTGTTGCGAGCGCTCTAGGTGTTTGGTTATGACATCCGTGATTATGCTACGTAGCCAATGAACCATTTCATTACGGCGATTCTTATGGTGATAGTAAGCGTGCAAGCAAGGCTCAATCACGATACCGTCAAACTCGATATCCAATCTTCTCAATTGAGAGATCTTATCGACGTTCACCGTTTTTGAAGCGGGAAAGACCATGTCCGAGTTAGCCACCACGTCGATAATGGCCGACGGCAATTCAGAGCGAAACGCAATTTTTGGCTCCACACCTTTGATTTTCATTATCTTCTCAGAAAACGACACGCTGGAGTTCCAATCGGCCGCAATCACGGTCGCAAACTCCAAATCCCTGCAATCCGAGATTTGTAATCGGTCACCGGGAAACGGATGATCTTTTCGCACGTACGCACAGAAGGTGTCTTTGACGATCATTTTCGTCAGTAGCTCTTTTGGGGCGTGGTTGATTTCATAGTTCACACCAAGCGTAACATCGTCTTTGATGATCTCATCCATGGTGGAGCGAGACCAATTCAACAAGTGGATCTGGACGTTTGGCGCTGCTTGTCGAATCGCCTGACAGATTTCACTCGCGTAAGAACTCAAGATAAAAGGAGCGAGCGCGATCTTGATGGTTCCGTTCATTTCTAATGGGTTAAATGCTTTAGAACCATTGAGCGTGATAGAGATTTCATCCAGTAACGGCGCGAGGTTTTCCGCTAAATCGTTCGCATACTCCGTCGCCCGCAACCCGTGATGGGTTTTCACAAACAGCTCATCTTCAAAATGATCACGCAGCCGCTGCAATGCCTTACTCACGGCGGGTTGAGAAACAAACAAGCGCTCTGCCGCTCGGCGCATATTGCGCTCTTGGTGCAAAATGATGAATGTTCTGAGCAAATTTAGGTCGAGGTTTGAGAAGAGATCTTTGGCCATATTCCACGTCGATAATAACTTGAGGTTATTATTCAGCATAAGAACAGATTTGCGTACTTTCCAATCTCAACGCATGAATTCTTTGCGCTCGCTACGCTTCTATGACGGAAAAATAACAATGGCCGCGATCAAGTTGGCGTTTATAAAATTCGAAATGCGCCGCTCCGATGAACACCCTGCTCTCGGTAAACGTTAATCTGCGGCATTCTTCGCTTATCACATTCCTCAAACTTATCATTTCACATCGCTTTGAAATAAGTCGTTTGTTCATCCTAGTATCAGCTCGGATGCGGGCTTTTAGATAACTTCTTTGATGCAGGTATGAGGATATCCAGTGTTGGTTTTTATGCGTTGATTCTCAAAAAATAGAGTAAAAAACCTAGTACATTAAACAAGACAACCCACACCAAATTTGTAAATTGAGAACTTCCGTTAGGGGTATCCACCTTTCTTTAATAAAGGAGCAACTCAAGCCTTTATTTGGGCAGATAAAAAGCAGTGCCCTATGAAGATTTTCTATATTTCATTGAAAGTGATTTTAACTTTCCAATGTTCAATCACTAAAGTAGATAGGATAAGGTTTATGGGTTACAGTTTCTTACAACAATCAAAGTCTTTCATTCTTATACCAAAAATGGTTTAGACGCATAGCAAGGATTCCTATGATAAATAAAAAAGTATTGATTCTCTTTGCGCATCCTTCCCAGCATCGCTCAGAGGTGAATGCTCCCCTTTTTAAAGCAGCTAATACGATTGAAGGTGTCACTTGTGTCGATCTCTATGCCGAGTACCCGCACTTCAATATCAATATTGACCGAGAACAACAGCGTTTACGCGATCACGATGTGGTGATTTTTCAGTTTCCGCTGTACTGGTACTCCACACCAGCCATTCTAAAAGAGTGGCAAGATCTGGTTTTAGAATACGGCTTTGCTTATGGCTCGGAAGGTACAGAGCTTCATGGCAAAACCATGCTTTGTGTCTTATCCGCAGGTGGTAAAGAAGAGGCCTATAAAGCCGAAGGCTACAACCACTTCACCATTAGAGAATTACTCGCCCCTATCGAGCAAATGTCGGCACTGACTGGGATGAACTACATCGCTCCACTTGCGTTGTTTGGTTCCCGTACCGCTCAAGAAGAAGATCGAATTCCACAGCATGTTGAACGCTACAAAACGCTGCTCAATGCGCTCGTCAATGACACACTTGATCTTGAAGCAGCGGCATCGCTCATCAAACTCAACAGTGCATTACCACAACTGATTAAGGAAGCATCATGACAGGGATATTCTTACAAGCCTTTGTTTACCTTATTGCCGCTGTCGTCGCCGTTCCTTTAGCAAAACGTCTAGGCTTAGGCTCGGTATTAGGTTACTTGATTGCGGGTGTGGTCATTGGCCCTATTATTGGCCTCGTAGGTGAAGAAACCACGACAATTCAACACTTTGCTGAATTTGGTGTGGTTATGATGTTGTTCCTCGTTGGTTTGGAACTTGAGCCTAAGATGCTGTGGGCAATGCGTAACCGCTTAATGGGCTTAGGTGGCCTACAAGTTGGTGGTACTGCCGCACTGATCATGGCGATTGCCTTGTACTTTGGCCAATCTTGGACCATTGCATTAGCGATCGGTTTGATCTTCGCGCTTTCTTCCACCGCGATTGTTCTGCAAACCTTTAGCGAGAAAGGACTGACTAAAACAGAGGGTGGTCAGAACGCGTTCTCGGTGCTGCTTTTCCAAGATATCGCCGTAATTCCAATGTTGGCGTTTATTCCGCTATTAGCACTGCCTGAGTTGGTAGAACAAGCACAATCTGCAGCGCAAGCAGCCGCAGAACATCATGAAGAACTTAGCCTAGTTGCTGGACTTCCTGGCTGGGCTTACGGTCTAGTGATTACGGCTTCTATTGCTATCGTCGTTGTTGGCGGGCATTTCCTCAGTCGCCCACTATTCCGCTACGTAGCAAGCTCTGGTCTACGTGAAATCTTTACTGCAACAGCATTAATGCTGGTGATCGGCATTGCGGCTTTGATGAGCCTAGTGGGTCTGTCTCCGGCTCTGGGTACGTTCTTAGCAGGTGTGGTTCTGGCGAACAGTGAGTTCCGCCATGAGTTAGAGTCAAACATCGAACCGTTTAAAGGTTTACTGCTTGGCTTGTTCTTTATTACGGTAGGTGCTGGCATCGACTTCTCAGTACTGTTCAGCGACTTTGGTTTGATCATCGGTCTAACACTTGGTGTGATGATTCTGAAAGCAGCGATTCTATTCGCACTTGCGTTCATCTTCCGTATCAAAGGCAGTAACCGTTGGTTGTTTACTTTGAGCTTGGCACAAGCAGGTGAATTCGGCTTTGTACTATTGAGCTTCTCGGTACAAAACCACGTAATCCCATTCGAGCTTTCACAAACACTGGCATTAGTTGTTGCGATCTCTATGTTCCTAACACCTGGTCTATTTATTCTATTTGATAAGGTGATTCTTCCTCGCTTTGAAAGTGAATCGAATGAGCGTGAAAGTGACACGATTGAAGAGCAAGGCACCGTCATCATTGCAGGTATTGGTCGCTTTGGTCAGATCGTAAACCGCTTATTGGTATCTAATGGCGTGGAAACGGTTGTACTAGACCACCAAGCAAGCCAGATTGATAACATGCGCCAAATTGGTACTCGCGCTTACTTTGGTGATGCGACTCGACCAGACATGCTACACACGGCAGGTATTGAGCATGCCTCTGCGCTTGTCGTCGCGATAGATAATCAAGAATCGAGCGTTGAGTTGGTCAAGTACGTAAAACACACCTATCCAAACGTGACAGTGATTGCGCGTGCATTTGACCGCGGGCATGGCTACCTACTACGCCAAGCAGGCGCAGATATCATCGAATCAGAAACTTACCATTCTGCATTGGAGATTGGTGGTCACGCAATGAAAGCCATTGGTATTCATCCGTTCTTCACTGAGCAACAAAAATCGACTTATCGCCGCGTTGAAGATCGCAAATCCAACATGCTTTATGAAGCGTGGGTCGATGACTCAGAGGGTGAACGTTACGACAACAACTTCCGTCAGCTATTTATTCATCTTGAAGAAAAAATGGCAGAAGAGATGCAAAAAGATCGTCACGACAAGCTCTCCCGTTCTGAACGTGGTTGGACACCGCCACCAAAAGGCTATGCCGACGACTTCAGCGAAGAAAACGTCCAAGAGCTGCATCCACCAAAAGAAGACGCTCAATAAACGCGAAAACCTCCCACTGGGCTGTCTCTTGATCACAAGTCTAGTGATCAAGAGACATTGCGAGTTCGTAGCCTTCAAGGATGGTTTGTAGTTTAAACCATCCTTCCCAAAGTGCCTTTATTGAAGCTCTGCCCGTCCTCTTGGTATCTTTCCAACCGCCTAATTTAGCGAGATTCTTGTACGCCCAGCCCATATCCGGCGTTTCTTTAGGTAACGTCTTACTTTCTAGTTTCAACCACAGCAGCTTCCAAGCTTTTTTGCCCAAGACCTTTTCACAACTTTCTGTTGATAGCTCATCAACCTCTTTAATGAAGCGTAACGCCAATAAACGTGTCGCAACAAAGGCATAGATGACACTTAACCTCTCTAAGTTACCTTTACTTTGGAGTCTTAGTGACTCCACATCCGTACCTTCACTTTTCCAGACTTTATGGAAGTCTTCAATCAGCCATCGACGCTCGTAATAACCGATAATTCTCATGGCGTCTTCAGCGTTGTTTACTGGCTCCGACGTCAAGAGGTGCCATGCTAACTTGTCTTTTGATGTCCCTTGCTCAAGGCAACCAACATAATAAACAGGTATGCCTGCGTGCTCCTTTTTGTTTGCTGGAGCCTTTAATGTCACCTGACCATATTTAACATCAAGATTTACATCTCTCGCTTTTCTTCCTCCTTTTTGGGGGATGGTAAGCTCTTTTGTCTGGACGCTTGGTAACGCTTGCGCATAGTCGTAAAGCTTTTGAGCGTGCTCTTCTAGACAGCGGCTTTGCATTGAACGAACGACAAAACGCTGCTGATGTTGACGTTTATAAGTTAAGTATTCGAATAGGTCAGCTTCTCGGTCACAGACCGAGATAACATCTAACATCTTATCCCCTAGGCGCTCAACGACACGGCGAGAAGCTTGCTCCCATTTGTAACTCTCTTTCTCCTCGTAAGGACGAGTCGCGTGTTGGTGCTTTTGCCCACGCTTAGTAATATCTCGGCTCCATCGTTGTTGCTCTATAAGACCAACAATGGTCTGACTTTGTGGTGCAAAAAGTAACGTCGAATGTACATGGAGAGCTCGAATTCTGTCGCCTTGATTCGTGTGCCCGAGTTCATCTTTTATACTTCGATGAGGAAAACAGAGCGTTGTTGTATCTTCAAGCGCGAGTAATTCCTCATGCTCGTTAGCTCGAGATACCGTTGATTGAAAACCTGCTTCAGCGATGTCTTTTGCATCGATGTTTTCATTGCGGATAAAGCGATATGCCCCTTCCATATCGGCGGGAGAAAAAGGAAGTTTAGCCACGGAGACTCCTGGTTGATTAGCAATGGAAGTCGCTAAACTGATGAGGCGTTGTGTTCTTCGAGGGTCTTTAAGTTGTGCTTGTCCAAATTGTTCTTGTGCCCAAAGTTTAGCGTCTGAGTGTGTCATCTTAGTGTTTCAGTAAGGATTCTTAAGTGATCAGAGCGCACACACGTTAAAGAGTTCAAAAAAAATCCCCAAGCTATAAGCTTGGGGATTTGTGTATAAGAGACAGGCCGAGTGGCGGGTTTAAAATGAAATGCGTAGTATCGCGCTTACGACTTATGACGTTTTGCCACCAGCGTAAACTTATAGTCAGTCGATTTGAAGTAGTTGCGGCTGTATTCAAACACCACATCCCCTTGTAGGAAACCACGCGTGCGCTTTTCGATGATTGGCTCGGCCGGGTCAATATCTAGCAACTCTGCAATGTCTTGCGGTGGCAATACCGGGATGATTTCTTGTTCACTGCGATCAATCACCATGCCCTTCTCTTTCTCAATAAAGTGGTACTTAGAACCTTGCATCACTTGGTAGGTGAGATCAGGGAACATGTCTGTCGGCAGCCAAGTTTCTTCTACTGTGATTGGGTTGTCATCTAGGTAACGAACGCGTTTCACGTAAAAGACTTTGTCATCTTCATTAATGTTCAGCGCATCCGCCATCGTGAGCGATGCTTTAGTGATCTCGAACGCGACCACATCACTGTGCGTGACTGCATTTAGGTGCGCCCACTTCTCTGCAAAACTGGTCTGCTGGTAAATGTCGTAGTTAACCTTGTTCTCTTTCACATAGGTACCACTACCCTGCACACTTTCCAGTTCACCATTTTCAATCAGCAGTTTTAACGCTTGGCGAACCGTGACTCGGCTACAAGAAAATTCTTCGCGTAACTGAGCTTCGGTCGGAAGAGCGGTTCCTACTTTGTATTCGCCATCGCTGATCTTCTCGCGAATCGCGTCCGCAATCTGGCGATACATTGGCAGTCTTGCCATGTTTACCTCTATAAAAACAATACAAATGACCATTCAAGTGAACTTGTTTGAGACAACTCAAGAACCGAACACACTGGAGTGAACTATCATTGCAAGAAAGACTTGGTTTATGAGCTCTATAATACGAATTCAGATCAACATGACAAGCACTTGTTCGCATATCGGCATACAAAAACAAGCCAAAACAATACAACAATAATACATATTTTAATTCAACTGCGATCCTGATCACAGATCATTTGTATTTAAAAGGTATTATTCACATCATTGTTGAATGCACAACAATGTCGAATGTGACAATGGGACAAAAGTTATGAAATTAACCTCTCTTACAAACCCATCGCTGATAAACCTACAAACGACGTTCGAAAGTCGTGACGCAGCGATTCGTGCACTTGCCGACCAGCTAGACCAGCAAGGCAAACTGCATAACAAGGAAGAATACCTACAAGCAGTGTTTGCTCGTGAAGAGCAAGGCCCGACAGCGCTAGGCGAAGGCTTGGCAGTACCGCACGGTAAGACAGATGCAGTAAAAGAGGCGGCGTTTGCCGTAGCCACACTAAAACAAGACTTAAAGTGGCAAGGTCTGGATGAAGACGAAGACGTAAACCTGATCTTCCTAATCGCAATTCCAAATGCAGAAGCAGGTTCAACACACATGCACCTGTTGACCGAACTCACCACAACGCTAGTGGATGACGATGTTCGTGAAGCGGTACTCAATGCTACAAATGTAGAACAAATTTTCGCTTTGCTTGATGGTCAAGCAGAGCAAGAAGAAAAACAAGACCAATTAGATACAAATGCACCAACCATCGTTTGTGTGACGGCTTGCCCTGCGGGTATTGCGCACACTTACATGGCAGCAGAATACCTAGAGAAGACAGGTAAGAAGCTGGGTTACAACGTGCATGTTGAAAAGCAAGGCGCAAACGGTATTGAAGATCGTCTAACTGCTGAACAGCTCAACAGTGCAACAGCGGTCGTTTTCGCGGCTGAAGTGGCAATCAAAGAGTTAGAGCGTTTTGACGGTATTCCTCGTGTAGAAGTGCCAGTTGCTGAGCCAATCAAGCACTCTGAGCGCATTCTTAACGAAGCGGTTGAAGCAGGTAAAGCAGGTCGAAGTGCTGGTGCTGCAGTTGCAACCAACGACAAACCGAAGAAGCTACCACTTAAAACTGAACTGAAACAAGCACTGCTATCAGGTATCTCTTACGCAGTTCCTCTTATCGTTGCTGGCGGTACCGTACTTGCTGTTGCCGTGCTATTGGCACAAATGTTCAATCTACAAGATTTGTATGCAGAAGAAGGCTCTTGGTTGTGGATGTACCGCAAGCTAGGTGGTGGTCTACTGGGTACATTGATGGTTCCTGTACTGGCGGCATACACCGCTTACTCATTGGCAGATAAACCAGCGCTTGGTCCAGGCTTTGCCGCAGGTATTGCCGCAAACCTTATCGGCTCTGGCTTCCTTGGTGGTGTTGTCGGTGGTTTGATTGCTGGTTACGTCATGCGTTGGGTAAAAGAAAACGTACGTCTAAACCCTGCGTTCAACGGCTTCCTAACCTTCTACCTATACCCGGTTATCGGTACTTTGGTTGCTGGCTCGTTGATGCTGTTCGTTATTGGTAAACCTGTTGCTTGGCTAAACCAAGGTTTGACGGACTGGCTAAACGGCATGTCTGGCACCAACGCCCTACTTCTAGGCGCAGTAATTGGTTTATTCGTATCGTTCGACCTTGGCGGTCCAGTTAACAAAGCCGCTTACGCATTCTGTCTGGGTGCAATGGCGAACGGCGTTTACGGCCCATACGCTATCTTCGGTTCGGTGAAAATGGTCTCAGCGTTCACGGTAACGGCTTCAACCATGCTTGCACCTCGCCTGTTCAAAGACTTCGAAATCGAGACGGGTAAATCAACGTGGTTGCTTGGTCTAGCAGGTATCACTGAAGGTGCGATTCCGATGGCTATCGAAGATCCAATCCGCGTTATTGGCTCGTTCCTACTTGGCTCTGTCGTAACAGGCGCAATGGTGGGTGCTGCTGGCGTAGGTCTATCGACTCCAGGTGCAGGTATCTTCTCAATCTTCCTACTACACGATGCAGGTCTAGGCGCATTCACTGCTGCGGCAATCTGGTTTGGCGCTGCGCTGATTGGTGCAACTATCTCGACCATCACTCTCATCATGTGGCGAGCACACGCAGTAAAAAAGGGCAAATTTGTCACTGAGGCTGCCGCTCAACATTGATTCGAATCACTCATAGATTCGCTCAACACAAACTTTGGGCGTGGGATTTCTGCGCCCTAAATATTCGTCGGCCAGCAAAAACGTCGCAAAAACGAATAGAAAACAATCAAATTTAAAACAAATTAACGGCAATTATTGCCTAAGACGGTAAAAGTTATGACTACATCTCGCGTTCATATTACTCCTCACATGCACTGGGATCGTGAATGGTACTTCACTACAGAAGAGTCTCGCATTCTGCTAGTGAACAACATGGAAGAAATCATGACTCGTCTGGAAAACGATCCAGACTACAAATACTACGTTCTAGACGGTCAAACCGCAGTTCTGGAAGATTACTTCGCAATCAAACCAGAAAATAAAGAGCGCGTACGTGAGCTAGTACAAGCAGGCAAACTGATTGTTGGCCCTTGGTACTCTCAAACGGATACGATGCAAGTATCTGGCGAATCAATTGTACGTAACATGCTTTACGGATTGCGCGACTGTCTAGCGCTAGGTGAGCCAATGAAGATTGGTTACCTGCCAGATTCATTCTCTATGAGCTCTCAGCTACCAGCTATCTACAACGGTTTTGGCATCAATCGCGCGATGTTCTGGCGTGGTTGTTCAGAGCGTCACGGCACAGATAAAACCGAATTCTTGTGGCAATCAAACGATGGCAGCGAAGTCTCTGCGCAAGTCCTGCCACTGGGCTACGCGATTGGTAAATACCTACCGCAAGACGAAGAAGGTCTGCGCGCACGTCTAGATAAGTACTTCCCAGTGCTAGAAAAACCGTCGGTAACCAAAGACATCTTACTACCAAACGGTCACGACCAAATGCCTATCCAAAAAGACATCTTCGAGGTGATGGATAAGCTACGTGAGATCTACCCAGACAAAGAATTCAAAATGAGCCGCTTTGAAGAAGTGTTCGAGCGTATTGAAGCCGAGCGCGATCAGCTTGATACCATCCAAGGCGAGTTCAACGACGGTAAATACATGCGTGTTCACCGTACTATTTCTTCAACGCGTATGGACATCAAACTGATCCACGCAGAAGTAGAAAACAAGATCGTAAACATTCTTGAGCCGTTAGCGTCTATCGCATGGACACTGGGCTTTGAATACCACCACGGTCTAATCGAGAAGATGTGGAAAGAAAGCATGAAGAACCACGCTCACGACTCGATTGGCTGCTGCTGTTCAGACAAAGTACACGCTGAGATCTTGAACCGTTACATCCTTGCGGACGACATGGCGACCAACTTGATCAACTTCTACAAACGTAAGATTGTTGACCACATGCCAGCGCGCGAAGGTTGCGACAAGCTAGCACTATTCAACCTATCGCCATACGCTCGTGAAGAAGTGGTGAACACCACCATCACTATCCGTGCGGAACAGTTCAACCTGTTTGATGAAAACGACACGCCAGTTGAGTACTTCATCCAAGATCAACGCGTGATCGACCCAGGTAAGATTGACCGTCAAATCGTTCACTACGGTAACTACGACCCGTTCATCGAATACGACATTCAAATCAAACACACTGTGCCAGCGATGGGCTTCACTACCCTACACATTCAAGCGAATGAGAAAGGCACGCAAAAAGTGGCTGAGCAGAAAGCTTTCTCATATGAAAATAGCCTGCTGGAGAACGAATTCTACCGCATCAACGTGAACGCAAACGGCACTCTGAACATCTTCGACAAAGAAACAGAGCACCTTTACGAACAAGCACTGCGCATTGAAGACGGCTCTGACGATGGCGACGAATACGACTACTCACCTTCTCGTAAAGAGTGGCTACTGTACTCAGACGAATTCGACGCAGAAGTGAATGTGAAGCACGAAGGTTTCCAATCTGTGGCAACCATCAAGCTGCGCATGAACTTGCCAGAGAACCTACAACAACGTGAAGAGCGCACAGGTCAAAACGGTTACCTAGACGTGAACTGCCAAGTGGTTCTAAAACAAGGTACACGCCGTATTGAAGTTCGTATGGAGCTGGACAACCAAGCAGACGACCACCGCGTTCGCGTATTAGTACCAACACCGTTTGTGTCTGAAACCGTAGTAGCAGACAACCAGTTCGGTTTGATCACTCGTCCAACGAACGATCCAGAAATGGCGAACTGGGAAACAGACGGCTGGAAAGAAGCACCAGTGCCGGTTTACCAGCTAATGAACTTTGCTGCGGTTGAAAACGAACAAGGTGGTATGGCACTAATGAGCAACGGTCTGCGAGAGTTTGAAGTGATTTCAAGCCAAGGCAATGAAG
Source organism: Vibrio sp. B1ASS3 (assembly GCF_905175355.1). NCBI lineage: Bacteria > Pseudomonadati > Pseudomonadota > Gammaproteobacteria > Vibrionales > Vibrionaceae > Vibrio > Vibrio sp. B1ASS3. The sequence continues at coordinate 590,891 of NZ_HG992743.1, read as the reverse complement.
AGCGTGACACATTCGCCTTAACCCTTCTGCGTGGTATTGGCGTATTGGGAAAAGAAGAGTTGTTGCTTCGTCCGGGTCGTCCATCTGGTATCAAGATCCCGACGCCAGATTCACAAGTACGCGGCAAGATCGTTTGTGAGTTCGCACTGTTTGGTTTCGCGGGCAACCACATCGAAGTAAACGTAATGGCGGCGGCGCGTGACAACGTGACTCCAATCCAGTGCTACAACAAAATCCCTTACAACGCGATGAAGCTGAATGTAGGCGAACAAAACCTACCGCTAACGCACAGCTTACTAAACAAATCGCTTGAAGGCGCGGTACTGAGCGTACTGAAGAAAGCGGAAGACGAGGATGCACTCATCCTGCGTGTCTACAACCCATCAGAGAGCGAAGTGATTAACGACACAGTGGCGTTTACTTCAGAAGTAACGTCATGGAAAGAAACACAGCTAGACGAGAAAGTGCTATCAAACGAAGTGGACACAGCATCGTTCGGTACGCTGAAACCGTGTCAGGTTAAATCTTTCCAAGTGAAGTTCTAATCCGGTTCTCAGGATAAGGTCATCAACTAGATAACCCGTCCAAACCGACTCAGGCTTGCTCTCATCGTGGAGCAAGCCTCTCCTCTTCTTTCGTTCCAATCAAGAGAATATCGCCATGCAACACGCTCTATTCAAACTGGACAATGTGATTCAAAACTACGCTTGGGGCAGCCACACCTCGATTCATGATTTATTCGGCATCGACAATCCAGCAAACGAGCCACAAGCAGAAATCTGGATGGGTGCTCATCCAAACGGCTGTTCAAAGCTTGCTGACACCAAACAACTGTTGTCAGAAGTCATTAACCAAAACAAAACGCAATCGCTGGGTGATTACACCGCGGCACGTTTTGGTGAACTGCCATTCCTATTCAAAGTCCTGGCCGCTGAAACGCCGCTGTCTATCCAAGTACACCCTAGTAAGCACAAAGCGGAAATTGGCTTTGCTCGTGAAAACGAACAAGGCATTCCACTTAATGCAGCAAACCGTAACTACAAAGATCCAAACCATAAACCGGAGCTGGTTTACGCGCTGACATTTTACAAAGCGATGAACGGCTTCCGCCCAATTGAGCAGATCTTATCTCTGTTTGAGCAAGCGAACATCTCTGGTCTAGAGACAGAAATCAACGCACTGAAAGCCACACCAAACAGTGAAGGTCTTAAAGTGTTCTTCTCAGCAATTATGTCGTTAGAAGGCGAACGCAAACAGCAGGCGTTGAATGAGCTATACGCAAGCCTAGAGCGCCCTGCGAAAACCGCTATGGCACGAGAAGCTTACGGTTATATTCAAGACTTCCGTCAGCATTACGCGGACGATATTGGTCTGTTTTCGCCATTGATGTTGAACACGATTGAACTCGCTCCGGGCGAAGCAATGTTCCTCCATGCAGAAACGCCACACGCATACGTTCAAGGGACAGGTTTGGAGATCATGGCGAACTCAGACAACGTGCTGCGCGCTGGCTTAACACCTAAGTACATCGATGTTCCTGAGCTTATCGACAACACCATATTCAACGCGATTGACCCAGAACAAATCAAGCTCGCGCCAGTACATAAGCAAGGCAAGCTTAGTTACCCAATTCCGGTGGATGATTTCGGTTTTGAAGTGATGGCCGTTGAAGGTACAGCAACGACTCAATTCGTGCGTAGCGCAGAGATTTTGTTTTGTATCGAAGGGGAAATCTCGGTTTCTAGCCAAGACGAGCACATCACGTTGAAAGCGGGTGAATCGGTATTCGTTTGCAGCAACTCAGTGAAGTACGTTTGCCAAGGTCACGGCACCTTAGCTCGCGCCTTTAACTGATTAGCAAAATGAACTGACAGCTTATTGGATAGCGGCTTTCTGTTATCCAGTAAGCACGCTCCTAACCTAGGTTTGCGCTGATTTTGTCAGTGGTCAGCAATAACCACCTTGTCACGCTCCACTTCGATGACGCTTTTCGAGGGCGAGCAGGCATTTACCGTTGATATTCGTGGTCAACTCCATCATTTTGACCATCCCCACCAATGTCTAGCGAAGAGCATTGGTGGGATTTTTTGTTTACAGCGCTTTCAATACTTCCATCGCAAGCGCTTCATCGTCTTGCTCTGCTAAACCACTGATACCAATTGCACCGACGACTTCCCCCTCTTGTTCTACAGGTACACCGCCCATAAAGCCTGTGATCTTTGGGTCAGTCCAATAACTCAACTGCTTACCCGTCTCACGAGCCCAAGCGCCCAAATTTCCACTAGGCTGACGGTCTCTAGCCGAGGTGTAGGCTTTATTTTGTGCCAACAAACCTGCTTGCACGCTCACATCATCCATTCGGGCAAAACCGAGCAACTCACCATGCGTATCAACCACGGCAACCGCAATGTTTTGCTTGCGATCAGCAGCAATTTCCAATGCTGCTTGAATCAGAGTTTGAACTTGTACGTATTTCATTTTTCTCTCCTACGGAATCTCATGACCAAGGGTTTTCTCGAACAAGCCATACCAATGGCTGCGTGATAGCGTGACGTTCTCTACTTGAGTGCAAGCGCGAATACGCTGTGGGTTTGCAGTACCAATAACAGGCTGAATTTGGTTTGGATGACGCGTCAGGAAGGCTAAAACAATCGCCTCAGACGACACGCCATATTCAGCTGCTAGCGCCATCACCATCTCCGCCGTCTGTCTGGTATTGTGATCATCAGAATGTAAGCCACGCTCTGAGAATCTACCCTGCGCCATACTGCCCCACGCTTGCAGTTGGATATTGTGCTTACGGGCATGCTCCAGTGTTCCCGCAACGTAATCAGATGCAGACGAAGGAAGCCCCATGCCCTGCTTGATGAAGTCAGACTTAGCCAGACTCATTTCCAACTGGTTCGCCACAACAATTTCGCCCGTTGCTTGTTGGAGAAGATCAATTTGAGCACTGTTCATGTTAGAGACACCGAAGTGGTTAACTTTGCCAGCTTGTTTCAGTGCTTGTAGCGCTGTGCCTAGTTCTTCAAATTCAACCAAAGGATCAGGGCGATGCAGCATCAAAACATCAAGATTCTCCACGCCAAGGCGCTCAAGAATGCCCTCAACAGAAGCCGTCACCCATTTAGCAGAGAAGTCATACTGCTTAACACCTTGCTCATCTCCTAGACGGATACCGCACTTGGATTGCAGATAAATTCGCTCTCGTAAGGTTGAGTGATTGGCTAAGATGCGCCCAAACACTTCTTCTGCCTTACCGAATTTGTAGATATCCGCATGATCAAAGAGATTGATGCCCACCTCTAATGCTGCCTCTACTGCGGCATAAGCTTGGTTTTCATCTTGGGCGGTTAATGAGTTGCGATTCCATTCGCCTCCAAGTCCCATACAGCCGAAGACCAAGCGGCTAACGTTAGGTAAAGTTTTGGCGAGCGGTAGTTTTGGATTGTTCATCGTTATTCTCACTTTTCCGATTTCTGCATTTTCAATTTCTGAAATTAACTCGAACCATCTTACCGTTCGTAAAAATTAGTTTAATACCGTAAAATCGAATTCATTATCCTCGCTACCGAACAATTAAAGCGAACAATAAAAACGGACAACTAAAGCGAACAATCAAGATGGCAGATTACAAAAGAATCGAAAAACTAATGCTGTTTGCCGAAGTGGCTCAAACACTCAACTTTTCTAGAGCAGCAGAGCAACTTGGTATCTCTAAAAGTTACCTGTCTGAACAAATCAAGCGATTGGAATCGGAACTCGCCACGCCTTTGATTGTTCGAACCACACGCAGCGTGAGACTAACGGCAGAGGGTGAATCGATCTTTGCACAAGCGGAAGATCTCAAACGCCGCGTAATGGAAATGGAAAAGAGTTTAAGTCAGCAATCTGAGCAAATAGACGGTCTGATTCGACTTACCGCTCCCAAGATGTTTGCTGAAGCGGTGCTGCATGATTTGTGCGTAGCGTTTCGCGCTCTACATCCAAACGTAGAGTTCGAGATCCTTTCTAGCTATCAAGCGTTTAATCTAACGGAAACCAGCGTCGACTTTGCGTTTCGAGCGACAAGAACCCCACCAGAGAATATGATTGCGCATCACCTTTTGGACTACTACCACTGGCTGGTTGCCTCTCCTCAGTATCTGCAAGAAGAAGGCACGCCGGAGACATTAGATGATTTAAAAAGCCATCAATGCTTAACCACGTTGCATCAAAAAGAGTGGCCTTTAAAAACGGGAACGGTTCAAACCCAAGGTTGGCTTTCTACCAATGAAAACCGCTTACTCAAAGAATCAGCCCTGTCTGGCAATGGCATCGCTCGATTAGCAAGTTACTTTGTCGAGCAAGACGTTGAACACGGCCGTCTAGTGCAGGTTCTATCGGAAGAAACCGACCACCAGCACAACGCGGTTTACTTAGTGTATCCGCAACTCATCTATCAATCGGCGAAAACCAAAGCCTTCATTGAATTCGTGAAGCAGCACTTTGCTAAATAAGTAAGACAGTTAATCCGCTGACCACACCGAGCGAATATCTGGCCAACCCCAGTTGGTTAAAGCAACATCTTCCAATACACCTTGGAAGCGCAAAGTTTGTGTATGGTGGAACATAGGTGCAATCCAATACTCGCTGACGAGTGTGGAAGCAATAGGTTCAAGCGCTTTGAGATAACCTTCTAGCGAGGTATACGCCCGCACTTTCTCTAATTGCTCATCCAACCAAGTCGCATTCTCTTCACCCAAGGTGTGGTGCAACACGGTATTGCTAAAAAAGTTGGTAAACGCCGATGCATGGCGGTTGTCATCCAAGTTGATGTTCGTCACCACCAAGGTTTCATCTAGCGTGCCGTTTTTGGCTTTTTCGCTTAGCTCTCGGTAGGAATACATCACAATGCCGACTTTGCTTCCCGTCCCTTCAAGTAGGTTAGCGATTGCACGCGCACATCGTCTCAATGCCGTGTAGTTGTACCCCGCGATGGTGATATGTTTAGGCAGTTTGCTTTCTTCACCAAACGGTCTTAGTACGGGCTTCCACGTTGGCAACATGTTGTAAGCAGGTACACTACCAAACACGATCTTCTCTTTGCGCATTACATCTGCAAGTCGTTCCGGTTGAATCAACTCGGCGATATAACGACGCTGCGCTTGAGACAGAGGATACTTGGCATGTTGATTAAACAAGGCGAACAAGCAACCGTCCTCGGTGCGACTGTGCTGACTCGCCGGGGCAGTCTCGGCATCTTGTGTCGACATGTAATGCCCGCACATGCTGTCGGCAAGCTCGTCGTCCGCTTTTTCTACCTGCTTAGGTGGAGTGTTTGCGGCTAGGGATGGGTTCTCCATTTTCTCATCATTGACGATCCAGATTGTCACCATGTCGGTCAGTACTCGACAGGCGTAATAGCCGTCAAAAGCTTGCAGTTTTAATCGATGAGCACTGTGTTCAATCACAGAAAAAGGGCCACTACCAATGACCAAATTGTTATTGGCAACGTTCACTTGGCTAACAGGTTGGATACCGTACTTCACGCCAGAAATAAGCCCAGCAAAACCCAAATCTGGCTTGCTGAGGGTAAACACAACCTTGAGTGGGTTTGGCGCGGTAATGTTATCGACATGAGCTAGCTCTTTCTCATACAACTCAAGGGAACTGAGTTTGGCAAACAGGCTAACAACGGTATCGGCATCAATCGGTGCACCATTGTGGAAGGTTAAGCCTGGGCGCAGGTAAAAGGTCCATTCGTAACTTTTCTCGTCATACCGCCAATGATGAGCAAGCTCTGGCTTCACCACTCCATTGTAGTCACTCGATACCAAACAACAGTAGATTTGACGCAAGAAGAAGCGCTCACTACTGCGGTGCAGTTGATGAGGAACAATACGCTCAAACATACGTTTATAGGTGAGCTGAATGTTGAGTCGACCTTCTTGAACAGACGCTCCCGAAGTCGTTTTGAGCAAACGTCCAAATGCCGCTTCATCTTCATCGAGAATCGCCAACGCTTTTTCGTATTTACCCAGCTTGATTCGCTCCAGTGCGAGGCTTTCTTTTAATGCACTCAACTCGATGTTCAGCAATAACGTTGAACGCTGATTTCGTCCCGCTTTTGGCAGCCAACTCAACCACGCTTGCTCCTGCATTTGCGACAGTAAGCTGCGTGCATGGCGAGGAGAAGTGAACAGCAAGTCAGCGACTTCCTGTAATGTGGTTTTGGCTTCACTTCCCACGCCAAATGGTGTGAGTCGTTGGTAGTAGCGGAACAAGTTGAGATCAGACACCGCGCGCCCTCAAAAAGTGAATATAGGTTTATTTTACTCAACTTATCCGAGAGAAAATAAGAAAACTTCCAAACACTTTGTTCCCCTTTTTACCCTCACTAATGCAAAAATCGGTGAGTTAGCGCACCTTCTGGGGCTAACTAGGAATAAACCACAGAAATCTACTCTCTTTTTCAGCTCCTCTTTTCTTCGCATACTGACCCTATCAGCAACAAGGAAGAAACACTATGCGATTCCAAATTCGATCAGCAAAAGACATGCCTACAATGGCAACCTATTTCCGAGAGCGCGTTGCGCATTCAGACAACAAGCTTGAAGTAATGGCTCTGGTAACAATGAACGATTTCTTCAACTGGTAAACGAACCTTAAGCAGAACTTAGCTCCTGATACTACACCCCCCACTTCGTTGTATCTTTAAGTTCTGCTTTCCTCTTCTAACTGTTTCTTTTTCTTGCCATTCATTATCTAGGTTACCAAAAGTTAACTAGTTGAAATGCCGCAAAACTGGGTCTACATTGAAGTCTCACCCCCTACACAATCGCTTTTATTGAGAAGGGGCATCCATGGATATATACCACCAATTCGGGAGTCATTATGGCAACTTCAGTGAAACTTAAAGCGGGCGACAGCTTCCCTTCTCTTCAAGCAACCTTGCTAGATGGTTCAAGCGTGACGTTAGGTCAGCCGCAAGGTGATGCGACTTGGCAAGCCGTATTCGTTTATCGTGGTAAACACTGTCCTCTTTGTACCAAATACCTCAATGAGTTAGAGGGCTACAAGCAAGCTTTCGCAGAAGCAGGCGTTGATATTCTTGCGGTTTCAGGCGATTCAAAAGAGCAGCTTGAGGGACATCTAGAGAAACTCGAAATCAGCTTCCCGATTGCTTACGGCTTAACCGAAGAACAAATGAAAACACTAGGTCTGTACATTTCACTGCCTCGTTCAGAACAAGAAACTGACCATAACTTCGCAGAACCAGGTCTGTTTGTGGTGAATGAACACGGCAACTTGCACGTGGTGGATATTTCAAACAACCCGTTTGTTCGCCCTGAGCTTGGCGCACTATCACGTGGTTTGGCTTGGATTCGTAATCCAGACAACAACTACCCTATCCGTGGTACGTTGGACTACTAAGCGGATTAAGCCCAATCAGTCCCAAACAACAATCAAACATAAAAAATGCCAGCGATATGCTGGCATTTTTATTGGCTTAAACCGTTAAGCGATGATGATATATAAAAGGCCGCGTTATTTACGCAACTCAATCTGGTGAGTCTCAGACCAGATTCGCAAATCATCAAGAATCTTAAGTGCGGTACGGCCGAACTCTGTTAGCTCATAGCTGACTGCAATTGGGCGATCGCTGATCACTTTGCGCACCACCATACCTTCCGCTTCTAGCTCTTTAAGGCGTTGGTCGATCATCTTTTTGCTTGCGCCGCCTAGCATGCGTGCTAAGTCATTGAAACGAACTGGGCCATCTTTCAAATGAAAAATCAAAGAGCCTTTCCATTTACCACCAATTAGACGCATCCCTTTCTCGATAGCACATGGCTCCGCACATACGTTCGCCACTGACTTACGACCTTTGCTATCTACACTGATTCTGCTTTCCACAATACACCTCAAGATACGCACCTAATCTAGGTAACGAAAAGTAAGCTAGATACATTTAGTGCTTTAGAGTAATAAAAACGTCACCTCGTCGCAAACAAATAAAAATGGACCGCATGCAGCAGTCCATCTCAATCCATCATTCAGTTCGCACTATGTTTCTAAAAGGATTAGAAGTTTTCGTTAATGTGCGCTTCGAAACGAACAAAATCGTTTTCGATATCTGCGTTCTTCATCACGTCGTAACAAGCGAATGTAGGCAGTGCTGACATACCAAAGAAGCGGAAGTTAGCGTGCATATGGAACATCAAATCGTCCACACCTTTACCTTGGAATAGGTATTCGTTCTCATCATCAAACGATTCTTCTGGCGCGTTGAATGTCAGTGACAGCATGTATTTGCTGTTGGTTTGAGTGCCGCCTGTACCATAGTTTTTCTTTGGTTCTTCTGCGCTACGACCATCGAATGCGCACAGTGCGCCGCCCATACCCGCAGTAAACACGTCGTCCATGTATTTTTTGAATGACCAAGGCACAGACATCCAGTTGATTGGGCTTTGGATGATCACGCGATCAGCCCATTCAAAGTGTGCGAGTTGCTCATCTACGTTGATCTCATCTTGCATTGTCACAACGCGAACCTCATGGCCTTTTGCTTGCAGAAGCGTCTGTGCTTTGTCGACAAGAGAAGCGTTTAAACGACCTTCTGAGTATGGTGATGGTTCGTGTGCATTGATGATCAGTACGTTGCTCATGGGATTACCTTTAAATAAGTTCACAAGATGACGCAATAACCATTGTGCGCCGGATGTGGTTTATTATGGTAACCTAGAAATATAGTGCAATTAGTTAACTTTTAGTAACCTACTTGATTTTTTGTTATATTACTGTTTTTAAAAGAGATATTTTTTAAATTTTTTATTCATCGTTATTTCCCGATTAATTTTTTCATCGATTTGTTGCATCTTCCACAGAGCAGGCGTACACTTTATCGCAATTCGACGATTAACTATTAAGGCCAGCGAATGAGTGATAAGTGCAACGACACGTGCGAAGTTGTTTTTCAGACAACGCAACAACAGCTCGAGAAAGAACAAACTCTAGCAGCACAAGCAAAAGCTTTGTCACACCCAGCACGTTTACGCATTCTGCATATCCTGCACACGCTCGATACCATGGGTGGTTGTTTGAACAGTGATTTGGTTTCTGAACTGGGTCTTGCGCAATCTACTGTTTCCGAGCACTTGCGTATTCTAAAGCAAGCTGGCTTTATCAGCGCCGAGCCAAACCCACCTAAGGTGTGTTACCGCATTCAACGCGACGCGTTTGATCAGTTCAATCTAGGATTTTCCAAGTTATTTGATTAATTCCCTTTGCACGCTGGTCAGGCGTGCAGAGATAAACTATACCTTTAACTATCGCCTTTCGACGATAAACGAATAAAGAGACCACTATGACTACTCAAGTTTTAAATAGTGCCAGCAACAAAATGAGCTTCCTCGATCGTTATTTAACGGTTTGGATTTTTGTGGCAATGGCAATCGGTGTAGGTATTGGCGCTGCTTTTCCGCAGGTTGCTGAATGGAATGAATCAATGTCAGTGGGCAGCACAAACATCCCACTAGCGATTGGTTTGATTTTAATGATGTACCCGCCTCTAGCAAAAGTAAATTACAACCTATTAGGTACCGTCACTAAAGACAGAAAAGCGATCACGCTGTCATTGGTAATGAACTGGATTGTCGGCCCTATTTTGATGTTCGTCCTTGCATTGACTTTCCTAGGTGATCATCCGGGTTACATGGTTGGTATCATTCTTATCGGCCTTGCTCGTTGTATCGCGATGGTACTTGTATGGAACGATATCGGTGGCGGTAACAAAGAATACGGTGCAGCCCTAGTTGCACTAAATAGTGCTTTCCAAATCGTGACTTACAGCGTCATGGCATGGTTGTTCATCACTGTTTTGCCACCAGTCTTTGGTTACGAAGGTTTCGTGGTAGATATCTCGATGACGGACATCGCGGAAAGCGTTCTGATTTACCTTGGTATCCCATTCCTAGCGGGCTTCCTAAGCCGTAAATGGCTGGTCGCTGCGAAAGGTGAGCAATGGTACAACGAGGTGTTCATCCCACGCATTTCACCAATTACTTTGATTGCACTACTAGCAACCATCGTACTGATGTTCAGCTTGAAAGGTGAAATGATTCTTGAACTGCCAATGGATGTTTTCCGTGTAGCAATTCCTCTTGGTATCTACTTTGTTTTGATGTTCTTTATCAGCTTCTTCGTTGGTAAAAAAATGGGCATCGACTACGACAAGAACGCGTCGATTGCTTTCACAGCAACAGGTAACAACTTTGAACTTGCGATTGCAGTTTCTATCGCGGTATTTGGCCTAAGCTCAGACCAAGCTTTTGCAGGTGTCATTGGTCCACTGATCGAAGTGCCTGTATTGATTGCCTTAGTGAACGTAGCGCTAAAAATGAAGAAGAAATACTACAAATAACCAAAGGTTATAGTGACTTGAAAGCGCCCGTCGTTAAAGCGATGGGCGCTTTTTTATATCCGCTCTAGGCATAGGCTTATTGACAAATTCCTATTTGCTAACTCAAAGTTTTGAACAATGTTTTAAATTAATCATTCACATAGGAGTTTGAGTATGAATTTAGAATATAAAAAACTGAAGTGGCATGCTGTTCTCAAGCTTTCACAACAGACAATTAAATACCTTGAAGAAGAAAACAGTACGAGCTGGAGTGACGTTGATAAAGTAAAAGCGAACGTCCACGCTGCAGAGTTACTGCAACAGCTTCTGTCTGATTTGGCGATTGCAGATTCCAAAGCACCAACTGCGTTGCACTCGATAAAACGCGCGTAAGCTATTAAACGCGCGCAAGCAATTATTCGCTAACGCTAACTGACCACAACCGTTTTGATGTAGTCACTCGGAGTCAATCCGAATTTGCCTTTAAAGCGTTGACTAAAACGCCCCTCGGATTGATAGCCGCAAGACTGAGCCAACAGCGCGACGTTGTAGTGGCCGTTCTGCATCAAATACAAGGCATGATTTAAGCGCACTTCCGCCAGCACTTCCCGATACTGAGTACCCTCTTGCTTGAGCTTGCGAATCATGGTCGCGCGGCTCATGGCAAAACGTTCAGCCACCAGTTTTAGTGGGTGTTCCTCTCCCGGAGAATGCGACAAATAACGGCTCAGCTTCTGGCTGAATGTTGTGTTCGCACTCGCAAACAAGTGATGCAACACGCCACGCTCAGCAAGTTGTTGATACAACCCCATTACCCAGAAGGTTTGGGTCTCTTTGCTCATGGTTTGTTGGTCAAACGAAAACAAAGCATTGAGCGTGTCTTCCAAAGCTTTATCGGCTTCTAATGTCGGCTTTTCTTCACCCTTATCAATGCTCGCGCTAAGTTCAAGCATTGCTTCTGACGGCAAACAATGAAAGCTGAACATTCTAGAGAGAAACTTACCTTTTTGCGGTAAGTTCTCAAAACTCAATGATGCGGAAGCCTCACAAAGCAGCAACTCAGAATGGGAAAGATCCAGCGCCGATTCTTTCCAGAAAAGACGCTTACTGCCCGTGATGATCTGAATGATACTTGGGGAATGGATCTTCACATTACGCAGTTTCTGTAACTGCTCGGCACGAAACAACGTGACTCGATATTGATGGCTCATCTATTCCCCCTCGTTTTCTATCATCTACCCATTACGGCTTAACGTGTGTACGTCGCCGTCAGTTTTGCTTTGTCTAATGCCATGCTATTAAGCGTAAAACCAACCACAGCAGCCGGTGTGTTTTCATCTAGGTTTAGTTTCTCTGTTGGCAATGCCCAAACCGTAAATTGGTAGCGGTGCATGCCGTCTGCTTCTGGTGGGCAAACGCCACCAAAACCAACCGTTCCGTAGTCAATACGCGACTCTTTACCGCCCAATTTTTCAATGTTCACTGCGCGTGGCAGTTCGCTAACTGAAGCTGGAATATTAAACGCAACCCAGTGCCAGAAACCACTGCCAGTAGGTGCATCAGGGTCATAAGCCGTGATTGCAAAACTCTTAGTTCCGGCTGGCGCATCCTTCCACATCAATTGTGGAGATTGGTTGCCACCATTACAGCCCCAGCTGTTGTATTCGAAGGTCTTCGCCATAGGATGACCTTCTTGGATGTCTTTACTGGTTAACTCAAATGCTTGCGCTGAACCCACTGCCAATAAGCTTAATGCCAAAACCGATGTAGTGATTGCTTTCATGATGATGCTCCTATTTCTTAAGTTCGGGATAAGTGTATGCCCCAAAAGAAACAGCAACCCACCATTAAGTATCAACAGAACTTATTTTAAGCCAATCAGTGATACTTTTCGTAATATTTTTAAATTTGCGCTTATCAGCGACTTATTTGGTTTATGCTGATTAGCCCAAAAGCAAACAAGGAAGCGTAAATGGAACTGGATATCTACGTGGTGGACGCCTTCACCGATACGCAATTCAAAGGCAACTCTGCAGCAGTGGTACCGTTAGAGGAATGGCTTGCTCCAGAGTTGATGCAGAATATCGCGGCAGAAAACAACTTGTCGGAAACAGCCTTTCTAAAATCCATTGGCGCAAACCAATATGAGATTCGTTGGTTCTCTCCGATTACTGAAATCGACTTTTGTGGACACGCCACACTGGCCTCGTCGTTAGTTCTGTTTGATGAGCTTGGCATTAGTGGCACGATTGAATTCCATACTCAAGAAGTAGGAACGCTCACCGTAGAAAAGAATACGCAAGGTAAGATCGAGATGACGTTCCCTGCTCGTCCTCCAAAAGCCGTTTCTGATATTCCCTCGGCGTTGATTGAAGGCTTGATTTGCGATGTGGAACGCGTACTGCTTAGCCCTCAAGCTTACTTCGTAGTGGTCAACAGCCAACAGGAGGTACTTGAGCTTCAATACCGTTCAGAACATCTCAAGACACTCGCTCCTCACGATGTGGTCGTTACTGCGAAAGGCGATCAACAAGACTTTGTATCGCGTTACTTTTGGCCTGCAAATGGTGGCGATGAAGACCCCGTAACCGGCTCGATTCACGCTGGATTAGCACCATTCTGGGCAGAAGAATTAGGCAAAACATCACTGGTTGCTTATCAAGCTTCTCAGCGTGGAGGCATTTTGCACTGTGAAGTAAACGGCGAACAAGTAAGAGTATCTGGCGACGGCGTGCTCTACATGAAAGGCAAGATTTTTGTGTAGACCTTTAGTTTGTCTATAGCATTAGTCCAATAGAACAAAGCCCAGCGTTATTGAGCTATATAACGCTGGGCTAGAGGATAACGCTGGGCTTGATGGTTTGAGTAGAGAGATGTCGAACTACTGGAACTTCTCACCCGCAGCAGCAACGAACGCCATTTCTACCAACAGTTCAGGGTTCGCCAATTCAACTTTGACGCAAGCACGGCTTGGTGCGCAGCCCTCAGGAAACCACGCATCCCACACTTCATTAAGGGCATCGAAGTTCACAAAATCCGTCACGTAAATCGTCACAGATAGAATGCGCGATTTATCGCTATCAACACTGGCTAGCATTTGTTCGGCTTGGTCGAAGATCTGCTGCACTTGCCCTTTCATATCTGCAGTTGTATCTGCTTCTGCCACCTCAACAAAGTTGGCAATACCGTTGAACACCGTTACATCAGACCAACGTTTGCATGGATTAATACGATGAATTGTCATGTTATTTCTCTTAATTACGGCTTCTCAACCAAACACACAGGCGCACCGATGTCGCATGAGTATCCGGTTGGAGTGATAGCGCCAGTTTCCGGATTCCTGTGAAAGCTAGCGACATTATGTGAATGTTGATTAGCAACGAGCATCCACTGCCCGTCACGGGATAAAACAAAATCTCTTGGGAACGCGCCACCACAATCGGACGCGGCAATTTGAACCGGAGTATTGCTAGTTACATCAAATGTGCTAATCAGATTTTGTGCGCGACATGAGACATAGACAAAGCGCTCATCCGCAGAGAGACGAATAGCAGACGCCGCTTCTTTGTTCTCCTCGTCGGTTAGCAGCTTCACTTGCTGAGCCAGATTCCATTGCCCCCTTTGCTTGTGAAGTACCGCTAGCGTTTCGGACAGTTCGCAAACAACGTACGCGACAGACTCATCACTATCGAAGACCAAATGACGAGGGCCAGAACCAGGAGGCATCGCGATGCTTTGAGAAAGTGAAAACTTAACTGTCTCACCATCTTTTTTATAGTCATAGAGATGAACACAGTCTGTGCCTAAATCGACCACAGCCAATTGAGCGGAATGTTCTAGAAAAGTGACTTGATGGGCATGAGGGGAAGTTTGACGGTCAATATTGGGGCCATTGCCTTCTACATACAATTCTGCAATGGATTTCAATGGCTTACCTTGCTCATCAAGTTGGTAAACACTTACATTGCCGGAACCGTAGTTTGCAACAGCGAGTAACTCTTCTTTAATGTCGATATGGCAAGGGTAATCACCTTCAATTGGCAATGCATAGCTGTCTGTTTTTTCAGAAAATATTAGCTCTGCACCTTCCAAGCGATCGACTTCATTAAAGGTATATAAACCCTCTCCTTTGAGCGCAAGGTAAGAAGGGTTACGAACCGTTTTTACTGCTTCTGGAACATGTTCATTGATGAGCGTTAATGCGCCAGTAGCAGTATCGAGAGAAACACACGCAATGCCCTGACTTTGGCTTGGTGAATCGGTATAGGTGCCTACATAAAAATGTAAGTGACCATTTACTATCATGGGAAACCTTTGGGAGATAAAAGAGTGCTTAACCGATAAGATGCCGTCTGCGTTATCAGACGGCAATCCCTTTTAGTTATCAATCGGTTAAAGTGTGAAGCAACTGCTCGGTTGGTACTACGATGGCGACAATCGTTTCATCAAAAATAATCGCATTTTCATTGATGATGCGTTGATACGCTTCAGCGTCAGATTGGCTAATGTCACTGCCCTGCTTGGCGAGCTCAATCAAGGTTAAACCTAAATCGGCAACTTTGATTGCGGCTTCTGCAACTGGCACTGTTTCTACCGACGCCACGTTTGCAGCGAAAATAGGTTTGGCTTGCTGCGCCGCTAACTTAACGCTTTGATAATGCATCGCTAACGCATCCAACGCGGTTTTATCACCTTGAGCATAAGCCGCGACCAAATCTTGCATCTCATACACTGCTAGGCTTTCTACTGGCAATGCATCCGCAAAGCGGTTTAGTCGCTCATACTGATTGTACAAATCACCTTCAATTGGCGTAGAGATCCATTTCTCCCAATGACGAGCGTAGTATTGAGCCGGATCGATGTACTTCGCTAACGTTTGTAGCGGCGTTTCGTCCGCACCATTGGCAAGACGTTTTAGCATCATATTGGCATCGGCGTGATGGCGTAGACCAAGCGAGATCTCAGACCATGTATCCATCACCTTCATGCGCTTGTACATGCTGCGCTCATCGGTCAGGTCTTGGCTCGACCATAGACGCTCAGCAATCGCGTAACTTCGTGGCCATAAGCGTTGCTCGATGGTCATTGAATCGAGGTTCTCACCCCAGATAGTGATTTCTCCGCCTAAAATTAACTGCTGTTCTTTTTCGATCAGTTCAGCAGGATAGCCACCGTTCGGCTCAGGAATGACACTCCCCTGCATGTCACTGCTCGCGACCAATTCTCCAGTCGCAGGCCAACGAACATTGCCAATCAATTGGTAACTGGTGTCTTTCAACTTGCCATCCGCAAAGTCATAGTTGAATTCGGTGTAAGACATAAAGTTATCGAAATGCCCTTTAAACTTCACACCCGGCACGTACTCGATGATGAACACCTCTTCACGAGACTTACCGTTGTAATCGGTAAACGCACGGTAGCTGCCGTCTGTCGCTTCAATAATGGTTAGATTACCTGTACGTGGACCGCCTTTGTTACGCGGTTTCACCCAATCGTAAGTCGCGAATTTCTCACCTTGATGAAGTTGATCATCAACCGTGATGCCTTTCGGCATTGGATCATTGCGATAGTGGTAACTGGTTGGCTGCGGCTGGTCTAGGTAGTAGCCTGTTGAGAGAATACCTTGGTAGCCCTCTTTTGCTGCTCGACCGATACTGTCGTGCCCTTGCCAACTTTGAATCACAATCGAGGTAGGAAGGTCTTTGTGCCAGATTTCATCCCAGCCAGTCATCTTCTTACCGCGCTGTTCCAGCATCTGTTCAACCTTGGTGTTCAGATACGATTGAAGACCACGTTCACCATCCAGATTGTTGTCTTTGATGAATTGCTGAATCTTCGGGTTGTCTTTCCACTGTTGGTAATTTGGTTCATCACCGCCGATATGGAAATACTCATCTGGGAAGAGCTCAACCACTTCGTCAAACACGCTCGCCAGCATCTTGTAGAGTTCAGGATTGGTCGGGTCCATTAACGGCTCAAACACACCCCAGCCACGTTGATGCGGATAAGATTGCTCACCCATACCAGACATTAATTCAGGGTAAGCGTGCGCTACTGCCGAAGCATGTCCCGGCAAAGAAATTTCAGGGATAACTCGAATCCCAAGGTTACGCGCGTAATTCACCACATAGCGGATTTCATCTTTGGTGTAGTAATCACCATCTGCGGTGTCTTGCCACAGTTTTTGGTAATTATCGAGCTGGATACGAATCGCTTGGTCATCCCAAATATGCCAATGGAAGACGTTCATTTTTGCTGATGCCATCGCATCGAGTTGACGAAGGATCACGTCGAGTTCAATGAAGTGACGAGAAGTGTCGTAAGAAACACCACGCCAAGGAAAACGTGGCTCATCTTGAATCGACACCGCAGGCACAAAGTAGCCAGTCGCGTCCGTAGTCACTAACTGCAAGAAGGTTTCTAAACCATGGAAAGCACCGTAAGGGCGTTCGGAGCGAATGATGATCTGACCATTACGCGATTCAAGTTGGTACGATTCATCGCTGTTAATGTCTTGCACCTCTGACTTGGGCGCATTACGAATATCAATCACCAGAGTCGCGTCTTTTTCCGACTCGGCATGCCAGTTCAACATCGGTAAGCCGGTTTGGCGATACAGACGGTCCATGGTGCGCTTTGCGTTGAACTGCACGCGCGGGGAATCGTAACCTTTGATGTAAATGCTGAAGGATTTATCCAGTGTGATTTTACCCTGCCCCAACTCTACATTTTGTGGGTAAGGCATTAGGTTAAGATCGGTGTTGGGAGTTATCGCCATCGCTGCCGTTGGAATTGTGATTAAGCCTGAAATGAGTAGTGCTAATGTACCTTTGTTCATCCGCGCCATCCTATCGTTGTTATTATTGTTCAACCCAAGTCACGCTATTTAATGGGGTCTGGTGACTTGGGTAAAAGAGCTCTGTTTGAGTTACGCAACCAGCTCTACTGCTTCACGAACCAGCTTACCAATTTTGTCCCATTGTTCGTTTTCAATTAAGCTCGGTGCCACCATCCAAGTGCCACCGCAACAAACCACACGGTCGATGGCTAGGTAATCATTGACGTTGCTTTTACCGATACCGCCTGTCGGCATCAGACTCACATCAACGTATGGAGCCAGGAGCGACTTCACCATCGCGATACCACCGCTCGCTTCTGCCGGGAAGAGTTTGAGGAAGTTCAACCCCAGCTCAAGTGCTTGTTCAACCTGACTTGGGTTATTCACACCCGGCACGATTGGCATGTTAATTTCTTGGCAGCGACGCACGGTATTTGGGTTCAACCCCGGCGCGACAATAAACTCTGCACCCGCGTCTTTCGCTTGAGTAATTTGCTCTGGAGTCAGTACCGTGCCAGCACCGATACACATTTGCGGATAAGCATCACGCATGGCTTTAATCGCATCGGCTGCGGCTTCTGTTCGAAACGTCACTTCCGCAACTGGCAGACCGTTTTCTACTAACACCTTCGCCAATGGAATCGCGTGCTCAACCTTGTTGAGTTGAATAATTGGAATAACTTTGAATTGCTGAAGTTGCTTAATCATTGCTTGGGACATAATACGTTCTCGGAAATTATCGAATTAGATGAGTCATGGCGTCATTTGGAATGATTGCGCCAGGATATTGAATAACGGTTGCCGCCAGTGCGTGACCGAGTTGGGCAGACTGCTCACAGCTTTGTCCGGTCAATCGTCCTGCAAGGTAACCAGCAGCAAATGAATCGCCGGCGGCACAGGTGTCGATCACTTTGACAACCTTCTCGGCGGCTACGTAAGCGGTTTGCTTGTCATCACCATGCGACCAAACCAGTTTGCAAGGCTCACAGCCACGTTTAATCACGATTTCTTGGCAACCAAAGCGAAGGCAGCGCTGCTCGGCACTTTCCTCTTCACCCCATACCAAGACATCATCGTCTTCAGTGATAAGCGCAATGTCGACTAAAGGCAGAATTTGGCTGTACCAATACTTTGCCTCTTGTGCAGACCAAAGTTGAGGACGGAAGTTATTATCGAACATAACCTTGCCTCCAGCTTGTGAGAACTGACTTAACGCCTTTTTAAGCCTTACTTTGCTATCGTCATTTAGAATCGCAATGCTGATGCCACTCAGATAGAGATAATGCAGCTCTCGGTTCGCAATCGCGGCTTCTAATTTGTTGAGCGAAGAGGTAGAGAAGTAACTTTTAACGGCTGCGCTGTCACGCCAATAAAGAAAGCTGCGTTCGCCTTCTTGGTCAGTCTGCACCATGTACAAACCCGGAAGCTGAGCTGGGAAGATCTCGACAAGATCAGTCGCAATGCCCTCTTGTTGCCAACTTTCCAAAAGCTCTTGAGAAAGTACGTCTTCCCCAAGACCGGTCGCGTAGGACACTTGGACAAGCTGCTGAGCCGTCAGTCGAGAGAGGTAAAGTGCGGTATTGAGCGTGTCGCCACCAAAGCCTTTGCGAATTGGGTCGCCGCTCAGTTCAATCATGCATTCGCCAAAGAAAGCAATTTTAGTCAGGGATGAATCGGTCATCGTTCACCTACTTTGGATTAATTTAGAATGGTGGCTCGGGGGAGCCACCAGTTTGTCAGGAGCTAATAAGCGAGTTTCTGTTCGAGCCGAAACTCTCTGCTGTTAAGCGTTTTGATTTGCCGCCGTTGCGCGGTTTTGTAGAGAAGCGTCTTCTTCCAGAACGCCTTTGTCAGACAGTTCCATTTCCATCAGAGCACGCTCATCATCTAGGATTGCTCGTGCCATTTCTGGTGACACTTGGTTAGCTGGAGTCACTAGGCTCACTGCCACGCCCGCTGTTAGGGCAAACAAACAAGATGGAATGACTGGGTTGCCCCAGAAAGCGGTTAGGTCTGGGCTCATCATTACAGCAAATGAAGCGATAGACGCACCTGCCAATGTTGCCAATGCACCTTGCCAGTTGTAACGCTTCCAGAAGCGACCCAACATACCGCACACGAACATGCCAGACATAACTGTCGAGATCATCTTAGTGATGTAGCCGATGATGTCGTTCGAAGTTAGAGCGAACAGCAATGCACAACCGATCACCACAACCAAAGCCAAGCGAGAGTAATTCAACATAGATTCTTTGTTTGGCACGCGACCGGTGAACATGACGTAAACATCACGCAGTAAGATAGACACGCCCGCAATCGCATCGGAACTTGCACTCGACATGGTTGCCGATAGACCAGCAATCAGAACGATAAGACCAACACCTACTGGCAATACCGTTGCCGCGATGTATGGGAAAGCAAAGTTCGCGTTGTTTAGTTCAGGGTCAATCGCATGCGCCGCCATACCAATGACTGCTGGAATGATAGAGAAGAACAAGTACAGCACACCAGAAGCCACGAACGAACGGCGGATGGTTGATACATCTTTGCCTGAGTAGATGCGTTGGCGGAATGAAGGCGTTGCAAGTACACCCACACCAATCACAACAGCAAGAGAAACTGCAGGGATTAAACCAAGCTTATCAATCGCAAGGAAGCTAACCGCTTCTGGATCCATGGCTGAATACAGGTTATCCAAGCCGCCAATGTGCTGCACAGACAGTACCGCCATTAGGATGAAGCCAACAAACAAGATGATAGCTTGAATGGTATCCGTCCAAACCACCGCCGTGTAGCCGCCAATAACGACGTAAATAGTAAACGCTGCTGCGATGATCATCTTCGCAGTGCTCAGCTCAATATCGGCAATCCACGCTAGGTACATACCACCACCAAGGATGTGTGCGCCCAACCAGCCAATAGAAGCGATAAAGATAAGCAGACCAACCACGTTCTTCACGATGCGGTTTGCACCTACGTAGTATGCGAGCTCTTCACTCATGGTCATAAAGTTGAGTTTACGAACTGGCGCAAACCACAGCGCCAATAACAAGATACCAATTGCGCCGCCAATGCCATAAAGCGCACCGGCCCAACCGTTTGAGTAACCAAAGCCAACCGCGCCCATACTTGAGCCCGTGCCAACCATGGTTGCTACCGTGGTACCTAATACGAGGAACAGAGGTAAGCCTCGACCACCGAGTAGAAAGTCTTCACCTGATTTTTGATTGCGAGAGACAAACCATCCCAACCAAATTAAAAATAAGACATACGCACCGAAGCCGGTAAGAAAAAGTGTACTGTTCATTGAACACCTCTCATATCAAAATCCATCTTTCAGATTGATATAATTCCAGCAGCAAGTATTAGATTTTATTCCAGAAATTATCTAATTTTATTTTTATAGCTTTTGCTAAATATATTAGGCACTACTGCTTTATGAAATTATATTTATGTAGGGAGTGAGAGTGCCAAAAAGATAATAACAGGAAAGTAATTATTTCCGGCACTCTATTTTATTGAATTAGGTAAAGTGTGATTTCTATCGGCGATCTTCGCGGTAGCAAGTCACATCGACTTCGACTTTCACGTCCACCACGAGATCACACACCATACAAATACGTGCAGGTGGGTGGTCACCAAAGAACTCTCTGAACACTTTATTGAACGATTGGAAGTAACGAGAATCCGTTAGCACCACCTTTACGTGTACCACGTCAGCTAACGTGTAACCTGCTTCTTCCATAATATCGACACAGTTTTGAATCGCTAAGCGAGACTGGTCAACGATACCGCCTTCTACCACTTCGCCATCAGTCATTGGTGTTTGACCCGATACGTATAAGAAGCCGCCCGCTTCAGTTGCACGTGCAAATGGTAAATGTTGACCGCCAGTACCTACGCCGCCTTCTACACCATAACGTTTAATTGACATAATATTCTCCAGTGATAATGCTCAATCTATAAAATTAATTTATTTAATAAGTTATTGATGGGTATTATTTCTATAAATAAATACGCCATTTCTATTTTCGGTGACTTTATCTTTTAAATAAGATAGTTCGCCATTTACAAATACAGATTCAATACCTTGCGAGACGGAAATTGGATTTTCGAACGTTGCAGTATCTTTAATTGTATTTGGGTTAAATAAAACCAAGTCTGCGTAAGCGCCTGTTTTTATTTCCCCACGATCTTTCAATTGGTAGCGTGTTGCCGACATCCCCGTCATCTTGTGAATCGCTTCTGCCAATGGGAAAAGCTGCTCTTCACGACAGTAATGCCCCAAGACTTTCGGGAATGTGCCCCACAAACGTGGATGTGGATGCGGGTCATTTGGTAATCCATCCGAGCCCACCATGGTCAACTTATACTTAAGGACACGTTTGACGTCGTTTTCATCCATGCAGTGATAAACCGCACCCGCAGGTTGCAACGCTTTTGCTGCTTCCATAAGAGGCAGTTGCATCTCGTCAGCAATGTCTTTCAGCATCTTGCCAGCGTGTTCAGGTTTACTTTCAGACCAAGTGATGAAGATGTCGATTTCATCCGTCACCTGTTTTAAATCCAGCGTTGAAGAACTGGCAGAATATGGGTAGCAATCGCAAGACACGTCTTGATGCTCAGAAACCTTATCCATCAAATCCAGCACTTCTACCGTACGTCCCCAGTTACCTGCACCTGCACATTTCAGATGAGAAATCACCACTGGCACTTTGGCGTACTGCCCAGTTTCAAAGGCTTCTTCCATTGCACTGATGATTTCTTCAAACTCGGTGCGCATGTGTGTGGTGTAGATACCACCGTGATGACCGAGAATTTCCGCTAAGCGCATCACTTCATCCGCGTTGGCTTGCTTGGCACTCGCATAAGCAAGACCCGAGCTCAAACCCAATGCACCCTCTTCCATCGCTTGTGCCAGTGTTTGGCGCATTTGCTCGATTTCTTCATCAGTAGCCGTGCGCAGTAAGTCATCCATCACGTTGTTACGTAAAGTTGTGTGACCGACCAACGCAGCGACGTTGACCGCAGGGTTCGCCGCTTGCACTGCCTTCGCATACTCCGCAAAAGTTGGGTATTTGAAGTCTTCCTGCTTGCCCAATAGATTCATTGGGTCTGGCGGGGTATCACTGAGTACCGCAGGGCTCGCGCTAATTCCGCAATTGCCTACGATTACCGTCGTCACACCTTGGCTGATCTTTGGCAAGCAGTCAGGGTAACGAATCACATTGGTGTCATCGTGCGTATGCACATCAATAAATCCCGGAGCCAACGCAAGACCCTGACCGTTGATAACCTTCTTTGCAGAAAGCTCGTCTAGCTGCCCTACTTGCTCAATACGATCTTGACGAATCGCAACATCAGCAATGAATGGTGCTGCACCCGTACCGTCAAATACCTCTACGCTTTTGATAATGGTATCGAACAACATACTTCACTCTCTTCGTCCGTCGTTAACATGATTCCATCTTAATAATTATTGAAATTTAAACAGTGAAGAAACACACAAAAAACTCAAACTTGTTTGATACTTTCTAACATATTATTTATGGTAGTTAGCAACAAACACTTAATATCAATCACTTAGACCATGTTAGAAGTAGGTGCGCCATGAAAGACAATCGACAAAAGTGTGATAAAAACTATCATAATGAGTGTGTTACCACGCCAGGTTACGGAGAAAAGGCTCAACCTGTTGCGTGCAATTCCGATGGGTTACACAGTTTGATCCATGAAGAGATCACCTTGCCCGCTGCAGTGATCAAATCTTCTTCATTGAAGAACAACCTCGATTGGATGCAGCGTTTTGCCAATCAGCACAAAGTGAAGTTGTCACCACACGGTAAAACCACCATGACTCCCGCTTTCTTTCAGCAGCAATTAAAAAACGGCGCTTGGGGCATTACCGTCGCAACGCCGGCTCAGGCAGAGATTGCGGCGCTAGGCGGAGCGAAAAACATCATCATGGCGAACCAACTAGTTGGGCGCGCAAACATGACTATCATCGCCAACCTGATTGAAACCCACGGGGTCAACTTCTATTGCTGTGTGGACTCAAACCGAAACGTCAAAGCGCTAGAGCGTGCCTTCGCTGAACATCAATTGCCACTTAATGTACTGATTGAGTTTGGTGTCGAGGGCGGTCGCTGTGGGTGCCGAAATCAACAAGATGTGGTTGAGCTCGCCACTCTCATCCACCAGCAACCTCACCTTACGCTCAAAGGTATCGAGGTTTACGAAGGTGTCATTCATGGTGACAATGCTGAGCAGGACATCCGTGACTTCCTCAACACCACACTAGAAATCGCCGCCCAACTACAAAGCGATAAGTTGATTGAGTCCAAACCTCTGGTCACTGGCGCAGGCTCTGCTTGGTATGACGTGGTTTCTGAATGCTTTGCCAACCTAGAAGATTTTGACGCCATCATTCGCCCAGGTTGCTACGCAATTCATGACACAGGCATTTACCTAGACGCACAAAACAAAGTCATGCAGCGCGCTGAAAACAACCAAGGTGCCGCGTGTGACTTAGGTGGTGATCTGGAATCAGCACTAGAGCTTTGGGCTTATGTGATTTCTCGCCCTGAGCCAACCAAGCTAGTTGCCGGATTCGGTAAACGTGACGTGGCGTTTGATGCTGGATTGCCAATCCCTGAGCGCGCATACCGCGAAGGTGAGTCAATCTCTATTGAAAGTGCGGTAACGACCGCGGTGATGGATCAGCATGCGTTCATCGAAGTAGACGCAAACAGCGACCTCCAAGTGGGTGATATGATTGCCTTCTCAACCTCTCATCCATGTTTAACGTTTGATAAGTGGCGTGCCGTGGCGGTTTGTGATGATGAGTATCAAGTCACTCATTGGGTGAAAACCCGTTTCTGATGATGAGCTTAGTGAGGCTTTTCGTTATACTTCATGCCAAACCAGTGGAGGCGGCACAATCGCCTCCATGCAAAGATAGGAACACAGCTTGAGTTTAGAAGTCGATATTATCTCTCAAATCACTGAACGTTTCAGTGCGCTGCGCGATGCCGAAAAGAAGGTCGCGAAGTTGATCATGGACGACATTCAAACTGCCGCCAATGCCAGCATTACTGAACTGGCAGAAAGTGCAGAAGTGAGTGAAGCCACCATCACCCGTTTTGCCAAAGCTGTTGGCTGTAAAAACGTGCGTGATATGAAGATCAAACTGGCACAAACCTTAACGGTTGGACAACGATTCATCCTTGAACCGCCTGATCAAAGTGGCTACCAAGGCATCTATGAGTCGATCAAGCAATCCCTTGATGTAAACCGCAGTTTGATTGTTGAAGAAGATATCGACACTGCCGTGAACTGGCTGCACAACGCAAGACAAGTGATCTGTATTGGTATGGGTGGCGGTTCAACCATCGCAGCACAAGAGATGCAACATCGTTTGTTCCGTCTGGGCTACCCTGTTGTGGCGTACAACGATGGCTTGTTATCGCGCATGATTGCGGCGACTGCAGACGCGAACGATGTGTTGGTGATGATCTCAGCCACTGGCTATACCCCTGCCATCATAGAAACCGCGCAATTAGCCAAGCAGTACGGCGTGAAAGTTATTGTGATTACTCCGAAAGACACGCCTTTGACTGAGCAAGCCGATTTGGTTCTGCCTATTGAGCACCAAGAGACGGACTTCATCTACAAGCCATCGGCTTCTCGTTACGCGATGTTGGCTTTGGTTGATGTACTTTCGATGGCGTTAGCCGTTAATCATAAGCGACGCTCGCGCGATAAACTTCGTCGACTCAAAGTTGCCCTCGACTCTTATCGTGGCGGTTTGGAAAGACAGCCTCTTGGTGATTAAACCAACGTAGTCTAGATACCCAAAATCTCGCTGATAAAACTCAAACAATGAAGCCCGATGTTCAGCATCGGGCTTTTATTTTACCGAAATAACACTTCAATTCGGTACGATGTCTTGTTTTAATATTTAGGAAAACTTGCTAACACATAAATAACGAAATTAATCAATAAGAAAATTCCGATTGAATGTAAGGTTATCAAGATTAATACCAATTCGTACTCGAAATAATTTATAAGTTAATTAATTATTTCCCTCATCAATATTGATTAACTATTAACTTATTTTCAAACGAAATATGAACATTAAGTTTCCATTTTATTTTGGTTTCCGATAAAACTATTTGAGACTTTCATCACACTAAATCTCAAATCTCAGGAATAGACTCCGAGCCTTTCAAGCCCCCCAATTTACAGTGAGTCTATGAAACTTTCTAACCTAAGTATTAAAAGTAAAATCAGTGCGTTGATACTTGTTATCTCCGCTGCCGTCATTGCGTTATCTTTCTTCTTTACCTCTCAAATAAAACTTATTGATGGCAAGATGACAGAATTTTCTGACACCACAGTGCCAAGTATTTTATTGGTAAAAAACATTGAAATCGAAATTGGCACCTTAAGAAAAGACGAATTCTCTTTGCTGACCAATGTAAACCATCCTGAATTTAACACTTGGCTTAAAGGTTTGGATGAATCAGAAAATAAAATCGACAACTATATTGAACAATACGGTAAATCACTTTGGGATCAGCGCGACCGTGATGCTTATAATGAAGTATCGAGTGCGTGGTCAAAATACCGTAGCTTCAACGACAAATATTCAGAGCTACTAACCACGAAACGCATTGACGAAGCCAACGCTATGCTGCTGGATGGTTTTTCAACATTCCAAGCACTTTCTAGCTCGATTAAAGATCTGGTTGAGTTAAACCAAACCTTCATCAAAGAAGACATCAACAGCACTCACGATGTGGTTGCAGACGCCATCACTTATAGCATTATCGCGATTGTTGCTTTATTGGCATTGAGCTTTGTACTTGGCTTATTCCTCACAAAACAAATCTGTTCCCCACTGCAATACGTGGTTGAAATGGCCTCTAAGATTGCTTCTGGCGACCTTACCTACAAACTTCCGCGTAATAAAATTGGTAACGACGAGCTCGGTTTATTGGCAGACGCCTGTGAAGATATGCAAGCCAAGCTGCTGAGTCTGGTCGACAGCATCTCTTCTACTACCGCTCAGGTAAGCACCGCTACCGAGGAAGTGAGCGCCATTTCAGAACAAACCTCTTCTGGCATGGATGAACAACAGCAACAACTTAACCTGATTGCGACCGCCATGAACGAAATGCAAGCAACGGTGCATGATGTAGCAAGCAACACAGAAGCCGCTTCAGAAACTGCAAACAGTGCCTCTCAAGAAGCCAAAGAAGGCTTAGAAGTGGTTCAAGAGTGTATTGAACAGATCAACGAAGCTTCAGTCGCGATTCAATCTGTTGGCACCATGGTAAGTGAGCTAGAGCAAGACGCATCGAACATCAGCGTGGTGGTTGACGTGATTCAAGACATCGCAGAGCAAACTAACCTACTTGCTCTCAATGCCGCAATTGAGGCTGCCCGCGCGGGTGAACAAGGCCGCGGATTTGCAGTTGTAGCTGATGAAGTTCGTACGCTAGCGAGTCGCACACAAGCATCGACAGAAGAAATCATTTCTATCATCAGTAAGCTTCAGAACTGCTCGAAAACCGCCGTATCGGCTACAAATAACAGCAGCGATTTGATTCAAGTGTGCGTTGAACAAGCTCAGCGAGCAGGTACGACGATTGGTCACATTGAACAAAGCGCTGACAACATCGCCGAGAAGAGTATCCAAATCGCGAGTGCGTGCAGTGAGCAAAGCTCTGTGACTGAAGAGCTGCACCGCAATGTTGAACACATCAACCAATTCTCTAGTGAAGTTGCTACAGGCTCTCGTCAAACCGCGATTGCATGTCGAGACTTGAGTGAACTGGCGGTTGGTCTACAAGAAATCGTCAGTCAATTTAAAACGGCTTAAACAGCCATTAAAGGTTGCGTTAACTTTGTCCTAGCGCGCTCTGTAAAGGCCGATGCTCAGCCATCGGGCTTTACTTTATCTCGCCATTTCTTTACGCATGCACAGTAAACCTGATCCTTGTCTCGATTCTTCAATTTATCTTTCCTAATCCCACCAACATCACGGTAACCCACTATATTTGAATGAGAATATTCTTAGAGACCCATTCAAAGGTGAGGCCAGTTTCAATAATTAATCAATTGATGAATATTGAAGGAATTAACTTCCTAGCCGGACAAAACTGACTCACGTTACACTGAATTCAGTCCCACACTCTTCTATAGCTTGATACGAATTCGAGCTCACCTTCTTAGAGGAAGCGTCGCATGATGAAGCGAATCATTCTTGGCACCCTAGCCCTGACTCTTTTAACTGCCTGTTCCAAAGATGACGGACAGCAAGCCCTTGGCACATTAGAACGTGACCGCGTAACCTTTACTGCAACCTCTAGCGAGATAATTCGTGCCCTACCCATCAAGGAAGGCAGCCAAGTCACCGAAGGAGAAGTGCTGGTTCAGCTCGATACAAAGAACCAAGAAGCCGTTTTAGCTCACGCCGTAGCCGAACAAGCCAAGGCTGAAGCTTATCTTTTGAAATTGACCAATGGTGAGCGACCAGAAGACATTGCCGCAGCGCAAGCACGCGTTGCCAGAGCGGAAGCTCAATTGGTTGAAGCGCAAAAGAACTACCAACGTAAAGCGGAGTTAGTTCGCAAGAAACTCATCAGCCAATCAGAAAAAGACACCGCTTTAGCAGCCAGAGATTCTGCCCGTGCAGAGCTAGACTCCTCACAAGAAGAGTTCAGCAAACTAACGGCTGGCTCTCGCCCTGAAGATATTGAACAAGCGAAAGCCGCACTCATGGCAGCAAAAGCCGATGTGGCACTGCAAGAACAGAAACTGGCAGAGCTCACCATCACCGCCACGCGAGATGGCTTGTTAGATAACCTACCGTTTAACCTTGGCGAACGCGTCCCTGTCAATAGTGTTGTTGCTGTGATACAAGCAAGCCGCATCCCATACGCTCGCGTTTATGTTCCTGCCAACTACCGAGTCGATTTTGTGCCGGGTAAAACGGTTAACGTGCATGTAGATGGCGTTGAGCAACCATATAGCGGCACCGTTCGTTGGGTTGCGACTGAGCCTTCATTTACGCCTTATTTCGCGCTTACCGAGGAAGAACGCTCGCGCTTGATGTACCTAGCAGAAGTCGACCTTCAAGACTCAGCGCAATCCTTGCCTTCAGGTATTCCAGCGCAAGTGGATTTGGTGGAGTAAGCCAATGACCGAATACGCGATTCAAGCTGAAAATGTGGTGAAAAAGTTTGGTGACTTCACCGCCATCAACAACATCACGCTCAATGTACCCAAAGGCAGTATTTATGGTTTTCTTGGTCCCAACGGCTGCGGTAAATCGACAACCATTCGTGTGCTGACTGGCTTGCTTAGCCCAAGTGAGGGCAACGTGGATGTGCTTGGGCTAGAGATCCCAAAACAATCGGAACTGCTGCGCCTCAAGATCGGCTACATGACACAAAAATTCTCCCTCTATGATGACCTGACGGTTCAAGAGAATCTTGAGTTTATTGGACAAATCTTTGGTATGGAAACCAAGGCGCTGAAAGCTCGCATCGAAGAACAACTATCCACCTACGGTCTCGACCAACTACGTAAGCAGCGCGTCGGCGGAATGAGTGGCGGCCAGAAGCAGCGCTTGTCTCTCGCCGCAGCCACTATGCATAAACCAGAACTGTTGTTTCTTGATGAACCCACGTCTGCGGTTGACCCAGAGAACCGACGCGATTTCTGGGAGCAATTGTTTGATCTCTCTGACCAAGGCACGACGATTTTGGTCACAACACACTACATGGATGAAGCAGAACGCTGCCATCGTCTGGCGATTATGGAAGCTGGGGAAATCCGCGCCGATGGTGAGCCAGAAGAACTCATGGCGCAAATGGGCGTTAACATCGTCGAAGTCAAAGCGGATAACTTACGCGAGCTAAAAGAGAAAGTCATTCAGCGCGAAGAGGTACGCTCAGCCGCACAGCTCGGCATTCGCTTACGCATTTTGATCCACCAGCACATCGAACAACCGATCGAGTGGTTAACCCAAACCTTTCCTGAGCTTGAGGGCTGCGAGATGAACATTGCTCGCCCGAGCTTAGAAGATGTGTTTGTCAGTGTTACGGGAGAAGGTCGCCAATGATGAAATCTATCGCCCGTATGAAAGCGGTGATGATCAAAGAGATCCGTCAGCTTTCACGTGACCGAATTACCTTTGGCATGGTCGTGATGATCCCACTGATTCAGCTCCTGCTGTTCGGCTTTGCCATTAATACGGATATTCGTAACATTCCCGTTGGCGTCGTCGATCAAAGTGGCAGTACCGCCGGGCGCGTGATTACCGAATCCGTCAAAGTGACGCAAGTGGTCGATGTGGTAGAAACCTTTGCTACCGCTTCAGAAGCCGAGCAAGCCATTCAGGATGGTATTGTTCGTGCGGCTTTAATTCTACCTAGCGACTTAACCCAACGTATGGTGCAAGGCAGAGAGCTTGGCCAGTGGATTGTGGATGGTTCAGACACCATGATCAGTTCTGCGATTCTCTCACTACAAACCATGCCGTTAACGGATTTTGATTTTGAGATACGCCCTGCTCCAACCAAAACCTTTGAAGTTGCGCTGTATTACAACCCGAGTCGGCGCTCGGCGGTGAACATTGTCCCTGGTTTATTGGGCGTGATTCTGACTATGACTATGATCTTGTTCACCAGTGCAGCCATTGTTCGAGAACGAGAACGTGGCAATTTAGAGTTACTGATTACTACGCCAATCCATTCCATCGAACTCATGGTAGCGAAGATCATCCCCTACATCTTTGTTGGTCTGATTCAGGTGTTTATCATTTTAGGCTTGGGTCACTGGATATTTGGCGTGCCGATAAACGGCGCCATTAGTCAGATACTGTTTGGCACGCTGTTGTTTATCGCCGCGAGTTTAACCTTAGGTTTGGTGATATCCACCATTGCAACGACACAGCTTCAGGCCATGCAGATGACGGTGTTTATTCTTTTGCCATCAATCTTATTATCAGGGTTTATGTTCCCTTATGAAGGGATGCCCGTTGCGGCACAATGGATATCCGAAGCGCTGCCTGCCACTCACTTTATGCGTATTATTCGTGGTGTGGTGTTGCGTGGTGCAGATTTGATGGAGCTATGGCGAGATACACTTTGGCTAATGGGCTTTACGGTAATAGGTTTAGTTGTTGCGTCATTACGCTTCAAAAAATCACTCGATTAACCCATCAGATTCTAAAACTAAAAACGCTCCGGATTTGGAGGCGTTTTTATTGAATCATCAATTATCGTAGCGAGATCAGTAGTACTCACCCAGAGAACAATCGTGCAAATCTGAAATGCTATAACTTCTTAGCGAATTGATTTTGAAGTTGAACACCACTTGTTTGCATACGTTTCGACTGCGGTCGCTATAGGTAATGTAACCTTCGCTGTATGCACGTTTGCCGCTGGTTGAGGTGATGTCTGCGTTCAACTCCAGATGCGCCTTGTGCGCATCTACACGTTCCATCATCTCATGTACGTCAAGCCACTCTTCACGGTTGGCCATTTGGATCAGCATCGATTCCGCCTGTGTTTCTAGCTTTTGCGGATAAACGTAAAAACGGTTATAGGCAAAATAGGCGCTCATTAAAATAAGTATTAACACTGCTGAGGTAGTTCTTGTCATGCAAGTTGCCTCTTATCGTTATGAATTTTTCTCTTTGCTTCCTGTTCAGTATAGAAAGCGGATGAAGTTTAGGTTAAAGAATTCACACAAATAACAAGCGACGGTCAGAGTCAGTCAATTCCATGACAAGCCGTCGCTTGGTTTAACCTAATTCTAAATAACTAGACACTCTGCAGTTCTTAAGTACTGGATTTTGGTTCTATTTATCGATAGGGAACAGCTTGCTTTCAAAGACGGTCGCATAAATCGGCACATCTTTCAGCTTGTTGATGTCGATTTTGTAAGGGTCTTCTTCCAGCACCGTAAAGTTAGCTACTTTACCTACCTCAATACTACCGAGCGTATCCTCCATCCCCCACGAATATGCCGCTTCAATGGTAATGCCTTTTAATGCGGCTTCACGAGAGAGTGCGAGATCTTGGCGCAACACATTTCCGTTATTGGTTTGGCGAGTAGCAGCACTCCACGCCAGCAATAATGGGTCAGCCGGTGCCATTGGCATGTCTGAGTGCAACGACACTGGGATCTGCTCTTTTTCGATCGTCGCCAATCGAACCATAGCGTGAGCACGTTCTTCACCTAACCCTACTTCACCAAAACGGTCACCGAAGCCCGTCACGTAATATGGATTAACACTAATAATCGCACCGAGCTCTTTCAGCTCCTTGACTTGTTCGTCGGTCGAATTGGCAAAGTGAACAATCGTAAAACGGTGGTTCTCACGCGGGTATTCAGCTTGACGACGTTTCAAAATTTCAATCAGCTTTTCAACGCCTTTAT
This sequence comes from Vibrio sp. B1ASS3, assembly GCF_905175355.1. Taxonomy (NCBI): domain Bacteria; kingdom Pseudomonadati; phylum Pseudomonadota; class Gammaproteobacteria; order Vibrionales; family Vibrionaceae; genus Vibrio; species Vibrio sp. B1ASS3. The sequence goes on along the minus strand of NZ_HG992743.1, from coordinate 559,212 downwards.
CACCGTTTACATGAACAAGGATTTGGTAATCCTTCTCCCAGAAAAGCTTGGTGATGTCTTCGACTTCTTGAGGGGTTTGAATCCACTCGCCATGGTGACCATCCAGATAACCGTCTTTCATCATCATTAACTGAGAGATGATTGCACCATCGAACAGTAGCTTAACTTGGTTTTTAAAGAAGCGAACTTTGCCTTCATCAGGGAAGGTTTTGGTGATCTCTTCAACCGCTTGAACCACACCCTCTTTGCCTTTCAAAAAATACGGTGACTTACTCTCTGGTGTAAAGAAGGAGTACATTGGCGTTTCATCAGCGCCCAAGATCTCTTTATACAGACCCACCATATCCTCTGGTATAAACGCGCCAGGTTCGTTGTAAGCCGTTACCCCTTTCTCGTGCAGCATTTCCACCATTTGCTCTAGCCCGGCACGGAACCTTGCTTCACTGCCAAGATCTTTGTAGATACGCGGTAACAGGTAAATCAACGCGCCACCTTCCCAAAAATGCCCATTTTCCAGATCTGACTGAGCAGCTACCTCTTTACCTTGTTTGTCGATGTCTGCTTGGTTAAGACCAAACTTCTCAACAAATGCCGTGTTTACATAGAACTCATGTGCTGAACGATGCCATACACCGATTGGACGTGTTTTCGAGATCTTATCAAGATCAGCACGCGTCAATTCACCATGGAAGAAGTTGTTGTAGCCCCACGTCCACAATACTTCATTTGGCTCCTGCATCTCTTTTTCAACGGCAGTCAGCGCAGCCAGGTATTCTTCATGTCCATTCACCGCAGGCCAAGTACGACTTGGTAACTGCCACTCTTCAGGAGCGATGACCGGCATGCTCAGCGTAAGTGCACCAAGAAATGGATGCAGGTGCTGCTCAATAAAGCCAGGCATGATCACCTTGTCTTCTAAATCGACTTTATCCGCATTTGGGAACTGCTTCAGCGCCTGCGCTTCTTGTCCAACAAAAACAATCTTGCCGTCATCATCCGCTACAACCGCCTCTACACGAGGTTGGTCTTCATCCATTGTGATGATGGTGTCAGCCAGATAGATCGTTTCACCGTTTTCCACAGGCGCAGTCGCTTGAGCTTGCTCTTCTACCTGAGCCTCAGGTTTTGGTTCTTGTTGTTTCGCTTCTTCTGCTGGGCTGCATCCTGCCACAGCGCCAATTAACCCTAGGATGGCACCTGCCACTAACGTTCGTTTGAATGGTTTCATTTTTAACCCTTATATCACCAGTTTATTTACTGCTCTAGTTATAGAATCCCGTTCCAAAAAAAAAGGGAAGCATGGTGTATAAAGTAAAGACCGCTTTTGTCAGGGGTGAACCGATTTCGCTCACAATCTTGAGAATGAAACAGGAATTAATTCAGAACGTTACCTATCACCGTGGTGACCAAGCGGTGATCAGAGCCATTAGGTTGATCTGTCGATGTTCTTGAGCAGATTCTCCGATTTGAGCTTTCTGACTTAAGCCAGAGGTGATCAATCCCTATCATGGCGAAAGCAGGAACCGGCAAGTCCTTTACTGATGTTGGCCAACTGGCTACGGGTTGAGTTTGGAAACGAGAAAACAGCCCATCAAACCTCGGGCTTGAAGCAGAAAGATTGAAATCCCCTATCACGATCATTTCCGGTGTTGGATACAAATCAGTAAGGGTTTCTATGGTTCGAATCAGGGCATTGCGGCGTTGCCATAACGGCTCTGTTCTTGGCGAGGGAGGATGCGCCGTCATTAGGGTAATAGGGTTGTCCACTTGCCATGTTGCTCGAATCACCTCTTGACCATCTGGGGTGTGATAAATCGAAACTGGCTCCAAAGGATAACGGCTCAAAATCATCTGATTTGACGGATAACCAACACCGCGCTGGCCGCCATAATAGAAAGGATAAATATCGTCGAGAAGATGAAGCTTCTCCCCAACTTGAGGCGAGAGCTCTTGCATCACTACCAAATCCGCAGGGTGTTTAAGCAAGTAATTGATAAACTGATTGATGTCCGGATTCTCGTAGAACAAGTTGAATTGGACTATCGTCAGCGGATTTTCGCAGGTTTGGTTGTTCGTGATTTGAGTGGGTAAGAGAAACGCAATCGAAGCGAAACCAATCAAAGTGGTGGCAATGGCTTTCACCCAGTGACGGCAAACCAAAAGTACCAAAGCAAAACCTAGGTAGGCGAATAAAAGAAGAGCGGGAATCGAGGTTAGATTCTCCGCCCACCAAATATCATGATATTGCCTTGCCACCAGCCAAATTGAAGCGGGTAAAAACAACACAATCCATTTAATGACTTTCAGCACACGCACGGCTCATTTAGCGATTACATATCATAAGCTTATATGTAATCGCCCAACTCGCCAGTGCGCTGCTGAACTGTATATAAACAGATTGGCTTAAATGGAATGAACCGCTTCCGCTGCAGGCTCTGTGAGCAGCGCTTTTTCGCTCACTTCCACTTTAACCGCAGCGACCTTGAACTCAGGGATCTTCGCATGCGGGTCAGTTGCCGTTGTCGTTAAACGGTTGACTGGTGATTCAACAAAGTGGAAAGGAATGAACACCACACCTTTTTGAATCCGCTTAGTCACAAAGGCATCAATCTCAATGCTACCGCGACGTGTAGACACTGTCAGACGCTGACCATTACTGATGCCAAGTGCCTCTGCGTCTTCCACGCTCACCATCGCGCGAGGGCCAGCAAGGTTATCCAACCCTTTGGTCTTACGCGTCATGGTGCCAGTGTGGAACTGCTCAAGTACGCGACCCGTCGTTAACACAAGTGGGTACTCTTCATCTGGCAACTCAGCCGCATAACGGAACGGTACACCCACCATCTGCCCTTTACCACGAGTAAACTGGGTTTGGTGCATGATGCGAGTACCTGCCGGGTTGTTCTTGTTGCTCGGCCATTGCACACCGTTTGGCGTAATTGCATCCCAACGAAGACCAGCGTATTGAGGCGTCACTCGTGCGATTTCATTAGTGATATCAGACACGCAGTGGTAATCCCAATCACTACCCATTGCATTGGCGATCTCTTGGATAATCCACCAATCTTCTTTCGCTTCACCCGGCGCCGTGACAACCGGATTCACGCGCTGAACACGACGCTCCGTATTGGTGAAGTGACCCGCTTTCTCTGCAAATGAGCAAGAAGGCAGAACCACATCCGCGTATTGTGCAGTCTCCGTTAAGAAGATGTCTTGAACCACCAAGAAGTCGAGTGCTTCTAAACCTTCAATCACATGCGCTTGGTCCGGGTCACTCAACACTGGGTTCTCACCCATGATGTACATACCACGAACGTCACGATGGCAAGCCGCATCAATGATTTCTGTCAGGGTTAGACCTTGCTCAGAAGGCAGATTTGGTGCGTTCCATTCAATCGCAAACTTCTGACGCACAATTGGGTTGTATACCTTTTGGTAGCCCGGGAAACTGTTTGGCAACGCGCCCATATCACACGCGCCTTGCACGTTTGATTGACCACGTAGCGGGTTGATACCACCACCTTCAATACCGATGTTGCCACACAGCAATTGCAGGTTAGCGATAGAACGCACGTTGTCATGACCTGTCGTGTGCTGAGTAATCCCCATCGAGTAGTACACAGCGGTACGATCTGCCGTACCGATCATGCGCGCCATTGCTTGAATGTCTTCAGCTTTAACGCCTGTAACCAACTCCACTTTATCGAGGTTGTAAGCTGGCGACATTACTTCTTGCAGTAAGGTATCAAAGCCGTCGACACGTTCTTCGATGTACTCTTGATCGTACCAACCGTTCTTGATGATCTGCTGCATGACACCGTTTAGGAGCATCACATCCGTACCCGGACGGTGCGCCATATACAGCTCAGCATGCTCTGCCATATCGACACGTTTCGGGTCAGCCACAATCAAACGAGCGCCGTGGTGACGAATTGCTTGTTTGATATGTGAAGCAATAATCGGGTGCGCCGATGTGGTATCCGAACCAATAATAAAGATCACATCAGAGTGCTTAATGCTTGGAATGTCGTTGGTCATTGCACCACTACCCAGTGACGCTTCAAGACCGGTTACACTCGATGCGTGGCACAAACGCGCACAGTGGTCGACGTTATTGGTGCCCAGTTCACGACGGACAAATTTTTGGAACGCGTAGTTGTCTTCGTTAGTGGTTTTCGCTGAAGAGAAACCCGCCAATGCGTTGCTGCCAAAATCTTGCTTGATGCCAGAGAACTTGCTCGCAATCAGTTGAATCGCCTCTTCCCAACTTGCAGGCTGCAACCAACCGTCTTTGCGGATCAATGGCGTGCTAAGACGCTCTTCACTGCCAATGAAATCAAAACCAAAGCGCCCTTTCACACACAGCATGCCTTGGTTAACCGGCGAGTCACCGCCCTTCACGTAACGAATCGTATTGGTTGTTTCGTCCACGTACATGGTCAACTTACAACCCACACCACAGTATGTACAAATAGTGTCGACCGCTTTCAGATCTTCAGTTCGACCTTGTGAACGGTCACGACTATCGACCATTGCGCCCGTTGGACACACTTGAACACACGCGCCACATTGCACGCAGTTCGAATCGCCCATCAGGGTTAAACCATTCTTGTTACTTCCAAAGTGTGGACGATCGTCTGGACGTAACGCGGGGCGACCTTGTTTGTCGCACACAAAGTTCAGTACACCGTGCACGGCTTTGTCGCGACACGCTTGGATGCACTGACCACAACTAATACAGCGGTTGGCATCAAACTCAATAAACTCAGAGCTGCGGTCAACTTCGTACTTATGACGCAAGTCTTTCGCACGAAGATCTAACCAATCTTGATGTGATTTAATCTGCAAGGAGAAGTCAAAGCTTTGCTGAGCTTCATATTCGGTGGAGTAATCACGCAGCGCACAATCGGTATTTGCCTGACAGCCACATTCTAGACAGCGCGCCGCTTCTTTCATCGCTTCTTCGTTATCAAAGCCTAACTCCACTTCAGCGAAGCTTTGCTCGCGTTGTGCTGGAGTCAGCTCTGGCATGATAGAGCGAGCGACTTTCTGGATGTTCTCGAAGTGAAGCGGGTCGACTTGAGAGAGCTTCTTCTCTTTACGCGAGTTGAACGCTGCCTTTGGCATATCCGCCATATCGCCATTCAAAAACAGGTCAATCGCTTTTGCCGCAACGCGGCCATCACCCACGGCTTCAACTGCCGTTGCAGGACCACGGCGGAAATCACCAATACTGAAGATGTTGCCCGTGCCTGTGTGCATGGTCTTTTCATCTGCATCTGAGGTGTTCCAGCGCGTAAGCGGAATCGACAAGTCTTCGCCCTCTAGGAAGCTCAGATCTGGCTTTTGCGATACTGCCGCAATCACGGTGTCGAACTCTTCGGTAAAGAACTCGCCGGTTGGTTTAGGGCTTCGACGACCAGATGCATCCGGCTCACCCAACGCCATGCGCTCTAGACGAATCGCATTCACGCGTCCGGTTTCATCGGCAAGGTTTTCTGCAGGGTTGGTTAAGAAGTGGAATTTCACCCCTTCGTGTTCCGCTTCGACAATCTCGTAGTCTTCCGCTGGCATTTCGTCACGGGTACGACGATAAATCAACGTGGTGTCGGCACCAGCACGACGCGCAGTACGAGCACAGTCAATTGCCGTGTTACCACCACCGATCACCGCGACTTTCTGACCCGTTACATAGTTTTGCTCGGTAACGTAATCTTTAAGGTAATCAACGCCTAAGTAGCAACCTTCAAGTTCGCTACCTGTGTAATGCATTTCAACCGCTTGAGACGCGCCGACAGCCAAACACACTGCGTCGTATTCTTCGCTCAAGTGAGAAAGCGTGAAATCCACACCCAGCTTTTGATTGGTGTGAACTTGCATGCCATTGCGGCACATCAGTTCGATTTCTTTATCGAGAATGTCTTTTGGCAAACGGTATTCAGGAATGCCATAACGCAACCAACCACCCGCTTTTGGCATGGATTCAAAGACCGTAACGTCATAGCCTTCGTTCGATAGGTAGTAGCCAGCCGTTAGACCACCAGGACCACTGCCGACGACGGCAATGTTCAAACCTTTGCTTGGTTTCTTTTCCGGTACATAGGCTTCATGCGCAGACAAATCCGCATCCGCGGCATGACGTTTTAGCTGACGAATTGCGATTGGTTCATCGACTAACGAGCGGCGACATTCGCTCTCACAAAATGCTGGGCATACGCGGCCAATCGATAGTGGCATAGGAAGCGTACGCTTAATCACTTCAATCGCTTTTTGATGATCGTTCTGTACGATGTGATAAAGGTACGATTGGATATCCACGCCCGCTGGACACGCGGTTTTACATGGCGCTTCACAATCGGCGTAATGGTCCGTCATGATGCGGTTGAGTGCTTTTCTGCGGTGCTCGCTTAATTGTTCTGATTGCGTGACCACATTAAGGCCGCGGTAAACTTCAAGTTCACACGCACGCTTAGTACCGCCGCTTTCGACTTCAACCACACACAAGTCACACGGTACTTTTTCATTACTTTTGTTCATTCCGCACAGCGATGGGATCTCGACCCCACACACTTTTGCTGCTTCTAAAAGGGTTAGACCCTCTTCTACAATTCTATATTTTCCATCGATGACAATTTCTATCATGCAACCCCCGCAGCAAAGCAAATCCAAATCTGCACAAGTAAAACCATGCACTCTATAAGGATAATCATTTGTAAGACAAGTTAGTGTGATGTAAAACTTATAAACCACATTTTTCACGTGTCATAAAAAGCGAGGGCTTCTTTCGCTAACTTTCAACACTCGGTGTTTAACAAACGTTTTACTCCCTCGAAAGTGCGAAAACTGAAGGGGTGGACTATTTTGATAATAAGAGTAATAAATGATTGACCTTACCCTTAGGTTAACCTTTAGAATCGAAGGGTTTTCATCATTTTCATCATTTTCATCAAATACATGGGAAAGGGTATGCATTTAAAATCGCTGCATACAATCTGGTTAACTCTCTTCACTACGCTAGTACTATTGGTATCTAGTGTGGCGAACAGTGAGCCGTTGATGAATATTCAAATGATGTCTACTGGCATGGCTCACCATCCTTCTATGATGAGTGACAGCGAACACTGCGGTATGCCTGGCATGATGGGCGTCTCCATGACTGACGGTTCTATGTCCGAAGATGGCGATGCAAGAGAAACCAGCATGAACTGTGGTGGAGGCTCTGGCATGGTTTATACCTGCTGTACTGCCGCGTGTACGATAGTTTTCGTCCCCCTACCGAATCCTGTCAATAGCCCGATGCCCGTCGTCTATCGCGCAACTATTACTCCTGAAGTTGCTTCCCCAGTCGTACACGTCAGCCGTGACCTATACCGACCTCCTATAGCCTAAACCCGTCCTAGCATTCGACCCTGCGCGTGTATCGCAGGTTGTTTTAATGCGCCTGAACGATGAGGTAACAAGGCTTTACTGTTCCCGCAATAAAATCCGCACCTCCATCGATCCGGCGAACACTGGATTTAGATTATGGATATCAAACCATACCGCTTAGCTGCACCTATTTTTATGGTGGCTCTGGTCGCTGCGCCAACCTTGGTTAACGCCGCAGGTAAAGAGACGCACGCAGCGCAAAATTCCGCATCAACTGAGCGAGCTTCAACGACCAAGCTTGCCCAACTGATCAACGTCGCTTTGAGTAACGATGGCAATCGTAAGCAATACTCAGCGCAATCTGCTGCCATGCGTGAAACGGGCGTTGCGAGTGCGACCTTAATGGACCCAAAACTGAAAGTGGGTTTTGGTGGCTTGCCTGTCGACAGCTTCAAATTCGATGAAGACCCAATGACCAACATCTCCGTTGGTTTAATGCAACAGTTTGCGCGTGGCTCGACGCTTGATTTACAGCAGAAGAAGGCCAATCAACAAGCTGACGGCCTTGGGCTTCAAGTCCATGCTCGTGAGCTTGAGGTAGCCAACAGCATGACTCAACTTTGGTTAGAACTTGGTTACCAGCAACGCGCTGAACAAATCATGCTTGAGAATCGCAAGTTGATGAAGGAGATGGAAAGCTTTATTCAAACCAACTATTCGATTGGTAAGAGTGAAGCGCAAGACCTACTCAACGCTCAATTACAAGTCAGCAAGTTGGATGAGAAACTGCAAGCCAACGCACAAATGCAACGTCGTCTTATCTCTCAACTCTCCGAATGGTTGGGGTCAGATTGGTTGGCAAACGAACAGGCTTTGCACGCGAGCAATCAACTTAATTGGGACACACTGAATAGCAAACTTGCTGCCAGTCAGAATTCCACCAAGCATTATCAGCAACTCAGCCAACACCCGATGGTTAAGATGGCCGACGTCAGCATCTCTGCCAATAAAACTCAGGTGGAAATTGCTGAGCAAGCCTACAACCCGCAATTTGGCGTCGAAGTAATGTACGCCTACCGCCAAGCCGACAACATGATGGGTGAACCCGCTTCCGATTTGGTCAGCGCTTACCTAACCATGGACATTCCACTGTTCACCGGTGACCGCCAAGATCGCAACCTCGCGGCCGCTCAATATCAAGTTGGCGCCGCTCAATCGCAAAAAGACACCTTACTAACGCAGATGAATGCCAAGGTGAACACTTTGCTGGTTGATCGCGGCAACTTAACCCAGCGTTTAGAACGTTATCAATCCACCTTATTGCCTCAAGCGAAAGCGCGCATTCAAGCCGTCGAGCGGGGTTATCAAAACAACACAGCGCAGTTTAACGATGTGATTTCTGCCACGACTGATGAGTTGGCTCTGCAATTAGAGCAACAACGTCTGCTGACCGATCTCAACATCGCAAACAGCAATTTAGCCACCCTACTCGGTGGTTTCGACTATCAAGTCGAGCAACCAGAACTGTCTGAATTTAAAAAATAATAAGGTAAAACAATGAAAACATTACAAGTTGCAACCATCGCGCTGATTGTTGGTGGTGCTTTAGGGTTTGGTGCTAATCATTTTCTTACGGGCTCGGCTCACGACATGAGTGCGATGGGTGGCGAATCTGCTGCAAGCTCTAATGATCCGCTTTACTGGGTTGCCCCAATGGATCCGAACTACAAACGCGACAAGCCGGGTAAATCCCCAATGGGCATGGATTTGATTCCGGTTTACGCAGAAGACCTATCCGGTGAACAAGACGCACCGGGTACAGTGACTATTGACCCTTCAGTAGAAAATAACCTCGGAGTTAAAACCGCAAACGCGACACTGCAACAGTTGTCACCACGCATCGAAACCGTTGGTTATATTGCTTTCGATGAAAGTCTGTTATGGCAAACCAACGTTCGTGTGGCGGGTTGGGTAGAAAAACTCTACATCAATGCCGTGGGTGAGAAAGTGAAGAAAGGCGATGTGCTTTTCACGCTCTACTCTCCAGAACTGGTTAAAGCACAAGAAGAATTGCTGAATGCGTACCGCACTGGCCGCAAAGGTCTGGTAAAAGGCGCGACCGAACGCTTGGTAACACTTGGTGTTGACCGCGCTCAAATCCAATCCATTACTCGTAGTGGTAAAGCATCGCAAACCATTGAAGTCAAAGCGCCTGCTGATGGGGTTATCGCGAGCTTAAACGTGCGTGAAGGTGGCTATTTATCCCCTGCTCAAGCGGTGATCAGTGCAGGTCCTTTGGACAATGTTTGGGTTGATGCAGAAGTTTTTGAGCGTCAAGCACACTGGATGAAAGCGGGCTCTCAAGCCACGATGACCCTTGATGCGATTCCGGGCAATGAATGGCAAGGCGTCGTGGATTACGTGTACCCAATCCTCGATCCGAAAACACGTACGTTGCGTGTGCGTCTTAAATTCCCTAACCCAGATGGTGCATTGAAGCCAAACATGTTCGCCAATATTGCCTTGCAGCCTGTCACTGACGACGCAGTATTAACGATTCCCAAATCATCTGTTATCCGCTCTGGCGGTATGACTCGCGTTGTTCTGGCGGAAGGTGATGGCAAATACCGTTCTGCTCGAATTGAAGTTGGCCGCGAAGCTGGCGAACAAATCGAAATATTACAAGGACTTAAACAAGGCGACAAGATCGTTACGTCATCTCACTTCATGCTCGACTCTGAATCAAGCCAGTCGGCAGATCTGTCTCGCATCAATGGTGTAGAAGCAGCGGCAGAAACGGCATGGGCCAAAGGTGAGATCACAGACGTAATGAAAGATCACCGCATGCTGACCATCAACCACCAGCCGGTACCAGAATGGGATTGGCCAGGCATGGTAATGAACTTCACTTTCGCAGATGGCGTTGAAATGGGTGACTTGAAAAAAGGTCAGGCTATCGAATTTGAAATGCAAAAGACGGAGTCCGGTCAGTACCAAATCATCGACTACAAGGCAGACAACAGCGTCATTGCGGCAGAAGTTTGGCTAACTGGTGACATCACAATGTTGATGGCCGACTTTGGCATGATCACCTTAAACCACCTACCCGTTGCAGAATGGAACTGGGATGCAGGCGAGATGAACTTCTCAGTGGGTGAAGACGTTGATCTATCGGGTTTTGAAGAAGGACAGAAAGTTCGGTTTCTAGTTGAAAAACAAGGATCTGACTACGTTCTTAAACAGCTAGTTCCTGCAACAACAGCCGTCGAGGGTTAATTATGATCAATGCTATTATTCGTTGGTCACTGAGCAACCGATTCCTAGTGTTGGTCGCGACCTTAGCCCTTGTATTAGGCGGACTTTACAGTGTAAAGAATACGCCTGTTGATGCGATTCCGGATCTTTCTGATGTGCAAGTGATCATCAAGACAAGCTATCCGGGTCAGGCTCCTCAAGTTGTCGAGGATCAAGTTACTTACCCACTCACCACCGCCATGCTTGCCGTGCCGGGTGCTGAGACGGTTCGTGGCTACTCATTCTTTGGTGACTCTTACGTTTATATCATTTTCAACGATGATACCGACATGTACTGGGCACGTTCACGCGTGTTGGAGTACTTAAGCCAAGTAGCACCAAAGCTGCCACCGAACGCAAAACCAACCCTAGGTCCTGATGCAACGGGCGTGGGCTGGGTTTACAGCTACGTATTACAAGACAAAACTGGCAAGCATGATTTGGCGGATCTTCGCAGCCTGCAAGACTGGTTCTTGAAATACGAATTGCAAACCGTTGATGGCGTTTCTGAAGTCGCGACCGTGGGCGGTATGGTGAAGCAGTATCAAGTGCAGATTGATCCTGCCAAGCTGCGTGCTTACAACCTCACTCTGCAACAAGTGAACATGGCAATCCAAAACGGCAACCAAGAAACCGGCGCGTCCGTTATCGAAGTTGCGGAAGCCGAACACATGGTTCGTACCACGGGTTACCTAACCAGCATTGAAGACATCAAATCACTGCCTCTCAAAGTCACCGAGAAAGGCACGCCGTTGCTATTAGGTGATATCGCAGACATTAACCTTGGTCCACAAATGCGTCGTGGTATCTCAGAGCTGAATGGCGAAGGTGAAGCGGTCGGTGGCGTAATCGTGATGCGCTTTGGTGAGAACGCCAGTGAAGTGATTGCGAAAGTCAAAGACAAACTCGCAGACCTACAACGCAGCCTGCCAGAAGGCGTGGAAATTGTAGCAACCTACGACCGCTCTACCCTTATCGATTCAGCGGTAGAAAACCTATGGAAAAAGCTTGCAGAAGAGTTCATCGTCGTCGCGATTGTGTGCGCGTTGTTCTTATTCCACATTCGTTCTTCGTTGGTTATCGCTCTGAGCCTACCGGTCGGCATTCTCACTGCGTTTATAGTAATGCATTGGCAAGGCATCAACGCCAACATCATGTCCTTGGGTGGTATTGCGATTGCCATCGGTGCCATGGTGGATGGTGCAATCGTGATGATTGAAAACGTTCATAAGCACATTGAACGAACGCCACTGACCGACAAAAACCGCTGGCAAGTAATAGGTAAAGCCGCAGAAGAGGTCGGCGCACCGCTGTTCTTCTCGTTGCTGATCATCACTCTTAGCTTCGTACCTGTGTTCGCCTTAGAAGGCCAAGAAGGCAAGATGTTCTCGCCACTTGCGTTCACTAAGACGTACGCCATGGCAGCGGCAGCAGGTTTGGCAATCACACTCGTCCCTGTTCTTATGGGCTACTTCATTCGCGGTAAGGTGTTACCGGAACACAAAAACCCAGTTAACCGTGGCTTGGTCGCGTTGTACCGTCCGTTGTTGAACACTAGCTTAAAATACCCTAAGGCCATGATTATTATCGCATTAGGTCTGATGGCATCGGCTTACTACCCAACCAGTAAACTGGGTAGCGAGTTCATCCCTCCGCTGGATGAAGGCGACTTGATGTACATGCCAACGACCTATCCGGGTATCTCGATTGGTAAAGCACGCGAGCTTCTACAACAGACCAACAAGCTGATCAAAACCGTTCCAGAAGTGAAAACCGTATGGGGCAAAATTGGCCGAGCTGAGACCGCAACCGATCCAGCGCCACTCACCATGATTGAAACCGTGATTCAGTTGAAGCCACGCGACCAATGGCGTGAAGGGGTAACAACCGAGTCACTGCGCAAAGAGTTCGACAAGCTGGTTCAGTTCCCTGGTCTTACTAACGCTTGGGTAATGCCTATCAAAACGCGTATCGACATGTTGGCAACGGGCATCAAAACCCCTATCGGCATTAAGATCGCCGGACCTGATCTGAAAGTGATTGAGAAGATCGGTTCTCAGCTAGAGCCAATTCTTAATGGCGTACAAGGCACGGCATCCGTTTACGCAGAACGTGTAGCAGGTGGTCGTTATGTCACGATCGACATTAAACGTCGTGCCGCAGCGCGTTATGGCTTAAGCATCAAAGACGTTCAGCAAGTGATCTCCACTGCGGTGGGTGGCATGAATGTGGGTGAAACCATTGAAGGCTTGGAGCGTTACCCAATCAACGTTCGTTACCCACAAGACTACCGTGATTCAGTGGTTAAACTGCAAAACCTACCATTAGTCACACCAAATGGCGCTCGTATTGCGCTGGCTGATGTAGCGGACATTCGTTACGAAGACGGCCCTCCGATGATCAAGACGGAAAACGCGCGTCCAAACGGTTGGGTGTTTGTCGACATCGATGGTCGTGACCTTGGCTCTTACGTCGTAGAAGCGCAACAGGTTGTTGCTGATCAATTGGAACTTCCTGCGGGTTACTCACTGGCTTGGTCTGGTCAATACGAATACATGGAGCGTGCGAAAGACCGCTTGAGCGTCGTGGTACCAATTACCATCGCCATCATTATGCTGCTGCTTTACTTCAGCTTCCGTCGCGTTGGCGAAGTGATGATCATCATGCTTACGCTACCACTCGCTATGGTTGGTGGTTTGTGGCTCATGCATATCCTCAACTACAACTTCTCGATTGCTGTTGGGGTCGGCTTTATTGCCCTCGCAGGCGTCGCGGTTGAAATTGGGGTCATCATGCTCGTCTACCTCAACCAAGCATGGCACTACAAAAAGCTGGATGCGGAAGAGAGCCAACAGAAGCTTGAGGCGAAAGACCTAACCGATGCCATTCGTGAAGGTGCAGGCCTGCGTGTCCGCCCAGTAATGATGACGGTACTGACGGTCATTATTGGTCTGATTCCGATCATGTACGGCGAAGGTACAGGATCAGAAGTCATGCAACGTATCGCCGCACCAATGATTGGCGGTATGGCATCGGCACTGCTGCTGACGCTGTTGGTGCTTCCTGCCATCTTCAAGCTGTGGAAACAACGTGAGTTGCGTCATAGCAATGTGACTAATCACCAAGCTAGCACTCAAGCTAGTGATGTAAACAACAACGCTTAATCCCTACCTTCCCCTCAATCAATTCGTTTGGGGGGAAGCAACCAAGTTATTAATGAATTAAAACAAGGATATAAAAATGAAAAAGACACTAATCACTCTTGCTCTAGCCCTAACAACAACGACTGCGTTTGCCCAAATGGATCATTCAAACATGGACCACGCGAACATGGATCATAGCAACATGAAGCATGAAAACATGGACCACGGCAGCATGAAGATGGACCACAGTAAAATGGACCATTCAAACATGATGGATATGCCGGGCATGTCGGCAGTAGGTATGCCAGCAAAAGGCGCAAAGCCAGACAAGGTGGTACACGTTATCTTGGGTGATGACATGACCATCAAGTTCAAGAAAGACGTTAAGATTGAGCCAAACGATGTGGTGCAGTTTGTAGTCATGAACACAGGTAAGATCAACCACGAGTTTACGATTGGTTCGGCTAAAGAGCAGCTAGAACATCGCGAAATGATGAAAACAATGAGTGGCGATCACATTCACGACTCGGGCAACTCTGTAACGGTAGAACCGGGTAAAGCGAAGCAGTTATTGTGGCATTTCCACGGTGACAACAACGTTGAGTTCGCGTGCAACATTCCAGGGCATGCAGAGGCGGGCATGACGAAGAACATTACGCTGTAAATCGTACTTGCACACCAAAAAGGAGCTGACGTTTCAGCTCCTTTTTCTCTCTGAATCCATACTTACGTAGTGTTATCGGCTCAGAAGTTATAGGCTGCCATGACTCGAACCGCCATCTCATCCTCCTCCGATAAGCTGATGTCCTCGTCAATTTTGTAGCCTTCAACAATAAGTCCAACGCTGGCAATATCGACTTTGATACCTAAGGTTGGTTCAAAGTTGTTTTGGCTGTCTGTGTCGATATACTCACCCGTCTCTTCTTCGAAATACTCAATCTCGACATTGTTGTAATTCAAACCGATACGCGGCGTTATCGCCAACACATCGTTCACGCGAATTTCGTAGCCCAACGCAGTATGTAATCCCCAAACTTGCTTCTCTGCCCAATGCGTACCAAAGTGCTCTTGCTCACCGTTATCTATCGGTGCGTTGAAGCCAAGTGACCAATTGATATTGGGTAACACTTCTGCACCCATCTCTACACTCAAGACCTCATGCTCATCCAAAAAAGTCACGCCACCGGCGATAAAGGGTTCTCTCTCCTCTGCAAACACTGGAGCGCTAAGCAAAAGCACCAAAACGAATAAGCCAACCAGATCTTTAAGCATGACACCTCCGAGCAATGAATACGTCGATTTACCACTCTCAGAATACGTGGATTACGTGCGCATTTTTGACGGTTAAGAAGCTCAAATTTGAACCTTTGAACACCACACAATGTCGTAACCAACGACGTAAATTTATGCTTAAGGCGCTTTGTGAAACACTCCATAGACCTCAACCTGTATCGCTTTTTAAACCTAATTTTTGAACAGAAGGCGTTGCCCAAGGTGTGCCATACGCTCGATATCAGCCGAGCCACGTTTAATCGCCAGCTGGCTGACTGCCGTGAGCTGTTTGGCAACGAGCTGTTCATTGCCAACAAAGGGCTGTATTTCCCAACCTTGTTTTGCAGCCAGCTCATGAACATTATCGAGGAACCGTTAGAGCAACTGGAGTCTGCTCAAACTCAAGTCAACGTCCTTGAAGCCGCAACGCAACCGACCCAATTTCGCTTTTTTGTACCGAACCCTCTTAGCGCTATTCTCACCACACCGCTACTCGAATTGCTCAGCCAACACGACAATATCGCTGACTTCTCGATGGTGGATTGGAATCTTGAAGGCATCGAATTTCCAAAAGCGGGTTCACTCGCCGTCGGCATTTCTGGTTACCCTTCCGTCATGAATGAACGCGTGGTTGAGCGGAAAATCGGTGAACTAGGTTTGTACCTCTATACCTCGCAGAACAACCCGCTTTGGCAACATGAACGTATTGATATTCAGCGCCTACAAAACGAAAAACTGGTGCGAGTGTCGATGGGCGCACTGGATGACGCCATTTACTATGAGAGGGTGAAGCGACAACTTGGGTTTGCTCTGGAAAGACGGTTAACCGTGCCATCGGTTCATGCCGCTTTGGATTGGTTGATCAAAACCGATTATGTTCTGATTTGCTTTGCCCTGCCCGATTCGGCTTTGCTGCAAGGCATCAAGAAGATTCCGTTGATTCAGGATAACGCTCAGATGTTCTTTGATATCGGCTTGCAGTTTCACCGAGGCTATTATCAACATCCAACGATAGTGAAATTAGAAAAGCACCTATCCGATATTCTCAATGATTTATAACGTCAATGGTCATCGCGATACTGGACATACAAAAAAGCCGCCCGGTACAGGCGGCAAACAAGCAGTATGTGCAATAAAACGATAAAAATATAAAGGTCGATGAAAAACGTTAAAAGTTGAAGCTCAACGTAGCGCGAACCACATCTTCTTCAAATTCTTTACCATTGATCGGGTTAACCGCTGAGTCGTTGATCTTACCGTAATCAACCGTTAAGCCAACCATGCGCCAGTTAACCGTACCGCCAACAGAAGCGTAAACACTATCAATGTTCATGCTCTGGCCAGAGTGAGTGCCACTATTGATATCAACATCCGCATTAAAGTAGTTGATACCAAGCTTAGGAATGATATCGAACTCAGCAATTTCAAAGCGGTAACCAATGTTCGCGTACATACCCCAAGCGTCTTGATCGTTCTTTACGGGCATATCAATTGCGTCAGAACCAACGAAAATACCACCACCAGTGACGATGTTGTTGCCCACATCACGGCTGTAACCCAAGGTGTACATTTCGTGGTCACCAACGAAGGTCGCACCCGCTTCAATTGAGTTGTTGCGGCCTTCTGCCAATGCGTGGCCTGAAGCGGTCACAGTTGCCAATGTTGTTAGCGCTAGAATGCGTTTTGATGTGATAGTCATCTTTACTCTCTCGGTTTGGATTTGCTTATTACCCTACCCATTTCTGAATATCGAAATTGAGGCTTAAAAAGCTCACCGCTGAGCTAACTTATGACTAACAATCTTGACACTTAGCGCATAATAAATAGCTCTTCGTGATAACTCTGCTCAATATTAAATTGATGCGCATCTAGCTCTTTTTTCAGTGTTTTTGAGAACGCTTCTGGTCCACAGAAGTACATTTCATACTGGCTCAAATCACCACACTGAGCCGCAATACGTTCAGCATTCAAACGTGGCGATTTCATGGTATCTATCACATGCAGTTTGACGCTTGCTTGGTGCGCTAAGTGCCAAAGTTCATCGACCAACTGGCCGTCGATACCACGACTGCAGTAAAACAGATGAACATCGCTAGTTTGCGCTTGCACTTTCAATGCTTCCAAAGCAGCAAAGAAAGAAGCAATCCCTACCCCACCAGCAATCCAGATTTGAGGTTTCTCTAAATCAAATTCCAAACGTCCGTAAGGCCCCTCTACCATTACCGCATCGCCCGCTTTTACGCGCTCATACAAGCCGGTAGTAAAATCGCCTAGCTCTTTGATTAGGAAACGTAATTCATTGCTTTCACTGCCAGATACGATAGTGAACGGATGGGCATCTTCATCACCAAAACGTAAGTAAGCAAATTGCCCCGCCTTGTGCCCTTGCCAAGACGCATTTGGTTTAACGACCAATTCCATCACTTCAGCTTGAGGGAAGTAACGTGTCGACGCGACAACCGCAGAATGTTTATTACGACGACCAACGAAGCCAAACAAACTGTAAAGTGCAGCAATCGAGCCCACAACTGCGAATGCTACTGTGAGATAGTAAACAGGCTCGCCCCAATACGCGCGCTTGAGCAGCAGTACGGAGTGAATCGCAATCAGTAGATACGCCACCGACATAAAGCGGTGCGATAGTTTAAAGGGTTTGTATTTCACTGCGCCCCATAGAGAAACCACCAGCAAAACCAACAGCATGTAGAAGCCCCACTCACCCATGCCTTGAGCAAGGTCGCGCAGACCATGAATCCAAGCTTCGATTCCCGAGAGGTTACCCTCCGGCCCTGTACCTGTGTGTTTCTCTGGTCTTGCTAGTACACCAGACATGACTAGCCACTTCGGCACTTGATACCAAAGCCAGTGTGTTAAACCTAATGCTACGCCACCAATACCGAGCCATTTGTGCACCCGATACGCTTTGTCCATGCCATGTAGCCAGTTTTCAACCACAGGAAGGCGCATTGCCAACACCATGGTGATCGACATCAACATCAAAGACAGAATGCCTGAATATTGGATCATGGCAGATCGCCATTCAAACACATTGGTAGAAGAGAAAAGCTGCGGTTCCATCGCAAACCATAATACGGACATCGCGGCGATCATTGCCCAGATGATATTGCGGAATGTTTTCATGATTGGTTACTCGGTTAATCGACAACTTTACTTTAGCGCTTCACATGTAAAGCAACGTCAATAAGAGTAAAAGCGGGTAAAGCTCGACATATGCAAGGATTCCTACAGAAAAAAGACAAGAATCTAACAGTCATTAGAGTATTCACTCGCTATAGTTCCGGCTAAATTCGCCAAGGTGCGAACTGGAATAAATAACACTAAGAAAATCAATAATGAAAAAGCTATTTCTGCTACTCGGATTGTTAGTCTGTTCGAGTGCAACGTACGCCGCCAAACTGAATGAAGACCTCTCCGCAATTGAAGACCACATTGCGGGTCGTATTGGTGTTTCTGTTTGGGATACGCAAACAGACGAAAAGTGGGATTACCGTGGCGACGAGCGCTTCCCAATGATGAGTACCTTTAAAACGCTGGCGTGCGCGACCATGCTGAAAGACATGGACAGCGAAAAGCTTGATAAAAACGCCACCGCGAAAGTCGAAGAGCGCAACATGGTGGTGTGGTCACCTGTCATGGATCGAATGGCAGGCCAAACCACGCGTATTGAACATGCCTGTGAAGCCGCAATGCTGATGAGCGACAACACCGCCACCAACATTGTTTTACGCAGTATTGGTGGTCCGCATGGCGTAACCAGATTCTTGCGTTCTATTGGTGATAAGGCCACTCGCCTTGACCGTTTTGAACCAAGATTGAATGAAGCAAAACCTGGCGACAAGCAAGATACAACAACGCCTAACGCCATGGTAAACACTCTACACACCCTGCTAGAAGGCGATGCGCTATCTTACGAATCACGTATTCAGTTAAAGATTTGGATGCAAGACAACAAAGTCTCCGATTCTTTGATGCGCTCGGTGTTGCCAAAAGGCTGGTCAATTGCCGATCGTTCTGGCGCTGGCGGGTTTGGCTCGCGTGGTATCACGGCGATGATCTGGAAAGAAAACCATAAACCGGTTTACATCAGCATTTACATTACTGAGACCGATTTATCGTTGCAGGCGCGCGACCAAGTCATCGCTCAGATTAGCCAGTTGGTGTTGGACGAATACAAAAATATTTAACGCTAACTTGATGATTTAAAACGGAGCTTTCGGGCTCCGTTTTTTTATGTCAACGATCTTGGTTGACACAGGTAGAACGATCGCTCTACCCTAAAAGTAGAACATTCATTCTACCCATGAGAAGACGCTATGTTGAAAGAACAGATCGCCGCCAGTTTAGAGCAAGCTTTTAGCGAGCTTGGATTTGCCGAGCCGAGTGTGGCACAGCTCAAGACGGCCTGTGGCGTTAGCCTACGCACCTTGTACAAGCACTACCCTTCTAAGGAAGACATGATCGTGGCTGCGTTAGAACACCGCCACCAGCGCTACTTAAACTTCCTGCTGGATAACTCGCCACAAGCCGGGCTAGAAGCGACTCAGCACGTATTCAACAAGCTCAAACAATGGATGGAAGACTACGCACCGCATGGTTGCATGTCGATGAACGCGATTGCGGCATTTCCCGAGCACGACATCATCAACCAAACCGTGAAAGCACACAAAGAAGACGTTCGACAATTTTTGGGTAAACAGAGCCTTCGCCAAGACCTCGCCACGCAGCTGTTCTTACTGCACGAAGGCGTCTCCAGCGCTTGGCCGGTACTCGGTAACGAGGCTCTGAACTCTGCGCAACAAGCTGTTTTAAGATTGCTAAAGGAAGATTAATCATGACAACACTACCAACCACAATGAAAGGTGTTCTATTGACCGGTCACGGCGGACCAGAAATGTTGGAATACCGCCAAGATATTCCTGTCCCAACGCCAAAAGAGAACGAAGTGCTGATTCGTGTATCCGCAGCAGGCGTGAACAATACCGATATCAATACACGTATCGGCTGGTATTCAAAAGGTGACAACGACAGCGAAGACGCAAGTTGGATCGGCAACGCACTGGTTCTTCCACGTATTCAAGGTGCTGACGTCTGTGGCGAGATCGTTGCCGTTGGTAGTATGGTAGATGAACGCCGCATCGGTGAACGCGTTCTGATTGAGCCTTGCTTAAGCGATGTAAATGGCGAAACCATTAATCCACCTTGGTACTTTGGCTCAGAATGCGACGGTGGATTTGCTGAATACACCGTGGTCTCAGCTAAGCACGCTTACCAGCTAAAGACGGATTTGACTGACGTTGAACTTGCGTCTTTCCCATGTTCGTACTCAACGGCAGAAAACATGCTCACGCGCTCTCGTATTGCCAAAGGAGAGCGTGTCCTGATTTCTGGTGCTTCCGGCGGGGTCGGCTCTGCGGCGATTCAACTTGCCAAAGCGCGCGGTGCTACTGTTATTGCCATCACAAGCCCAAGCAAAAATGAACAAGTGCTGGAGTTGGGCGCAGATGAAGTCGTGCCACGCAATACAAATCTTGTTGAAGCGCTTGGCAATAACAGCGTCGATGTGGTGATTGATTTGGTAGCTGGCGACCAGTGGCCACAGTTCCTTGAAGTCTTGCGCCCAAAAGGTCGTTACGCGGTATCCGGTGCCATTGGCGGCGCAATGGTTGAGTTAGAGGTTCGCACTTTGTATCTCAAAGATCTCAGCTTCTTTGGTTGTACCGTCCTTGAGCCTGAAGTGTTTGGAAACTTGGTTCATCATATTGAACAAGGCAACATCAAACCATTAGTCGCACAAACGTTCCCACTTGAGGACATCAACCAAGCGCAAGCGGCATTCCAAGAGAAGGGACATGTAGGCAAGATGGTCCTTACCGTGAAGTAATATCTGGTAGAACGCATTAAAAAGCCCCTCTGCAAGTTCATCGCAGAGGGGCTAATTATATGGTCCGCCTCACTCTCAAGCCCTACGCTTAGAGTCTGTCTCTTATACACAAATCCCCAAGCTTATAGCTTGGGGATTTTTTTTGAACTCTTTAACGTGTGTGCGCTCTGATCACTTAAGAATCCTTACTGAAACACTAAGATGACACACTCAGACGCTAAACTTTGGGCACAAGAACAATTTGGACAAGCACAACTTAAAGACCCTCGAAGAACACAACGCCTCATCAGTTTAGCGACTTCCATTGCTAATCAACCAGGAGTCTCCGTGGCTAAACTTCCTTTTTCTCCCGCCGATATGGAAGGGGCATATCGCTTTATCCGCAATGAAAACATCGATGCAAAAGACATCGCTGAAGCAGGTTTTCAATCAACGGTATCTCGAGCTAACGAGCATGAGGAATTACTCGCGCTTGAAGATACAACAACGCTCTGTTTTCCTCATCGAAGTATAAAAGATGAACTCGGGCACACGAATCAAGGCGACAGAATTCGAGCTCTCCATGTACATTCGACGTTACTTTTTGCACCACAAAGTCAGACCATTGTTGGTCTTATAGAGCAACAACGATGGAGCCGAGATATTACTAAGCGTGGGCAAAAGCACCAACACGCGACTCGTCCTTACGAGGAGAAAGAGAGTTACAAATGGGAGCAAGCTTCTCGCCGTGTCGTTGAGCGCCTAGGGGATAAGATGTTAGATGTTATCTCGGTCTGTGACCGAGAAGCTGACCTATTCGAATACTTAACTTATAAACGTCAACATCAGCAGCGTTTTGTCGTTCGTTCAATGCAAAGCCGCTGTCTAGAAGAGCACGCTCAAAAGCTTTACGACTATGCGCAAGCGTTACCAAGCGTCCAGACAAAAGAGCTTACCATCCCCCAAAAAGGAGGAAGAAAAGCGAGAGATGTAAATCTTGATGTTAAATATGGTCAGGTGACATTAAAGGCTCCAGCAAACAAAAAGGAGCACGCAGGCATACCTGTTTATTATGTTGGTTGCCTTGAGCAAGGGACATCAAAAGACAAGTTAGCATGGCACCTCTTGACGTCGGAGCCAGTAAACAACGCTGAAGACGCCATGAGAATTATCGGTTATTACGAGCGTCGATGGCTGATTGAAGACTTCCATAAAGTCTGGAAAAGTGAAGGTACGGATGTGGAGTCACTAAGACTCCAAAGTAAAGGTAACTTAGAGAGGTTAAGTGTCATCTATGCCTTTGTTGCGACACGTTTATTGGCGTTACGCTTCATTAAAGAGGTTGATGAGCTATCAACAGAAAGTTGTGAAAAGGTCTTGGGCAAAAAAGCTTGGAAGCTGCTGTGGTTGAAACTAGAAAGTAAGACGTTACCTAAAGAAACGCCGGATATGGGCTGGGCGTACAAGAATCTCGCTAAATTAGGCGGTTGGAAAGATACCAAGAGGACGGGCAGAGCTTCAATAAAGGCACTTTGGGAAGGATGGTTTAAACTACAAACCATCCTTGAAGGCTACGAACTCGCAATGTCTCTTGATCACTAGACTTGTGATCAAGAGACAGACGCTTAGAGTAGGCTCTCAGAACGAGGTGAAGCATATGTCTACCATTCACATCTTAGGTATCGATTTAGGCAAGCACTGCTTTCATGCGGTTGGCAACAATCACACTGGCAAAGACGTTATTCGCCGTAAGTTTAGTCGAAGCCAACTACTCCGTTTCTTATCTGTACTTGAACCTACCATCATCGCTTTTGAAGCCTGTGGTGGTGCTCACTGGCTTGCGAGAAAGTGTGAAGCCTATGGGCATCGAGTTCGACTTATCCCGCCTCAATATGTAAAACCTTACGTCAAAGGTAACAAGAACGACTTTATTGATGCAGCTGCGATAGCAGAAGCAGCGAGTCGACCAAGCATGAGATTTGTCTCTGCCAAGTCAGAGGAAGCTCAGGTAATCGCAGCTATCCATCGAGTGAGGGATGGTTATATAAAAGAACGAACGGCTTGTATGAGCCGAATTGGAGCAATACTACTTGAGTTTGGGCTGAGTTTTCCTAAAGGCCATGCCAAGATGAAAGCGCTATTTCAGTGGTTGGCCGAGCAAGATATAAAACTACCACCGAGTCTGGTCGCTGAGTTGCTCTCGATTCATGAGCACTATAAATACCTAAATGAGCAAGTATCTACTCAAGATAGAAAACTGAAAGCAATTACTGAAAATAATGAAAATGCCGAGCTTTTGAAGAGTATTCCTGGTATTGGTGATTTAACAGCAACGCTGTGTGTGGCTAATATCAGTTCTCCTTCAAACTTTGGTGGAGGTCGCGAGATGGCTGCATGGCTAGGACTCGTTCCAAGGCAGTATTCAACGGGTGGCAAATCAAAGCTATTAGGCATGAGTAAACGAGGGAACAAACACCTTCGCGCTCTATTTATACATGGAGCGAGGTCCGTGCTATCTAGGATAGAAACAACAGGAAAAGTGTTTGGAGATTGGTTAGTCAATTTACGAGCAACAAAGCCGTTTAATGTAGTGGTAGTCGCACTTGCCAATAAGCTAGCAAGAATAGCTTGGGCGGTGTTGTACCACCGCCAAGCTTTTAAGGCTGTATAGCCATAACCAAGTTTGCAACGCCAATGAACGTGATGACAAAAACGGTCGATCGGCCAGATTAGTAACCTGATACAAAAAGTAGCACCTAGTTGCTTTGGGGCTTTTAAGGATAATCTGGCGCGGATATCATCGTGGAGCGGGGAAGTTAATGTTCCCAACGTGGACTCCGAATACATTAGCGCAAACCAACTCCGTTATTACTAAATTGTAGTTGCAATAACGGGGCGGACCATACATTTTTTATATTTTTATCTTCTCTGAGTCACGACAAAACAACACGCGCAAACATCAGTTCGTCCGCTGTACCTTAATGGGTTGCGCTTTCACCCTATTTTTGTTTGGTATTCTTCTTTTAGCTAGCGAGAATCATTAAAAAAACATCGCTTTTCAATACCCACTTTTCGCTCTATCCCCCTCACACAAAAAAAATCAGCAATTCATTGAATTTTCAAACCTTAACAGATAAGGAACACGTCCATGAAACCGTTATTTATCACCGCCGCACTCAGTGCGGCTTTTTTATTGCCAACGACTTCTTACGCAGCTAGTGAAAACGAATGTGCCATTTGGTTGTGCCTTCCGGCCGCCTTTGCCGTTGATGGTTGCGGCGCCGCAAAAGATGCCTTTATTGACCGCATCAAACACTTCAAACCACCCATCCCAAGCTTTACCTCCTGCATGTACACCGGAGACCTGCCAAGCGGCACACCTGACAGCTCTGAAATGAGTTCCGTCACGGGAGCCGCCGCTTATGTTCCTGCACGTGAAGAATGCAAACGGTGGGGCATGTTCGGTAACGAATGTATGGAATCGGAAATCATCCCAAGTCGCATTGTGAAAGACCAATCGTGCCGACGCGCAGAAGGGGGCGAGCACAACCCTCGTCATTGCACCAAAACCATTCATTACGTCCAAACCAAACTCGACGGCCAACTCTATGGCGACCCGTACTACTACGACAATAACGGGGGCACTTACGTCGAAGGCTCAACACAGTTGGAGAATTAAACATGATTGTCTACATTGCAGAAAAGCCCTCACTGGCTAAAGCCATCTTTGAAGGTCTGGGCGGCAACCCTCAAACCCAAAAAAGAGAAGGGTATTACCAACATAACGAACATTGCGTCACCCACTGCGTGGGTCACTTAATGGAACTCTTTGACCCACAAGATTACGACGAAAAATATCAAAAGTGGTCTTACGCCGATTTACTCATTGCCACGCACTACCCTCCTAAGCTCAAAGGGAAATCGAACACCAAGCAGCAACTACAAACTGTACTCAACCTCATCAAAAAAGCCGATACCATCGTTCACGCTGGCGACCCTGACGATGAAGGGCAATTGCTGGTTGATGAAGTGCTGAACTACGCGGGGAACACCAAACCGGTTCTTCGCTTACTGGTGGCCGACTTAAACCTTGCTCCTGTACAAAAAGCGTTAGCCAACATGGAGCCTAACGAGAAATACGTACCATTAGGTATGAGCGCCCTCGCTCGCTCGGTGGGCGACCAAAGCTTCGGTTATAACCTAACAAGAGCTTGTACCTTAAAAGGGCGTGAGAAAGGCTTCTACGGCGTTCTAAACGTGGGGCATGTGCAAAGTGCGGTATTAGGTCTCGTCAACACACGAACCCTTGCCAATCAAAACCACACCGAAAGCTTTTATTACGATGTGTACGGCCAATTTGATTGCAACGGTCAGGCGGTCAAAGCCAAGTACCAAACCACCGACGATGACCAAGTGGATGATAAGAAACGTCTGATATCTGAATCACACGCCAACTTTCTTCAACAGAAAGTAAAAGGTCAGTCGGGACTGGTGACGTTGGCCGTCACAAAGCCTGAGAAGAAGCAACCGCCTCAACCACTCAACCTGTCTACGTTGCAACAACTTTGTGCTAAGCAGTTTGGGTACAGTGCCAAGCACACGCTCGATATCATGCAAAGCTTGTACGAAACGCATAAGTTACTCACTTATCCGCGTACTGATAATCGCTTCCTCTCCGACGAGCATTATTACCAAAGCCGTGACATCCTGACCGCAATTCAAGCCACCATGCCATCATACCGACCACCAAACACGGCAACGGCAACGGCAATGCGCTAAGCAAAGAAGAGCAACAGGTTTATGACTTGGTAGCACGTTACTTCATTGGCTTGTTCTACCCTGAGTCAGTGCGCGATAAAACCAAAGTCATGTTTAACGTGGAAGGGCATCAGTTCAGCGCCACGCAAAGCGTGTTAATGCAGCAAGGTTGGGAAGCGCTTCATTCTGCAGAAAGAGATGAAACAGATAACTCGCAAGGGTTTGATTTATCGTCTTTAAAATCCAACACACCAACGGCTTGTCTCGATACCAGCGTTGAAAAGAAGAAAACCAAACCGCCGAAATACTTCACGGAATCGACACTCCTGTCCGCCATGACTCGCGCCGCCAGTTTCATTGAAAACCCTGAGCTTCGCGCCAAGCTTGAAGCCAAGGACAAAGACAGCAGCGACCGTGGCAGCATCGGAACCGAAGCCACACGCGCCAGCATCTTAGAAAGACTGGCGGCCAACACCAACCTTATTAGTGTGGTGGAAGAGAAAGGCTATTCTGAAAAAGTCTGGAAGACCACCAAACAAGGGCAAGAATTTTGTCAGGCACTGCCTAAAGAAGTCACGCAACCGGACATCTCTGCCATGTGGGCGGAGAAACAAGCCTTAATTAAGACTGGGGAGTTTACCATTGAGGCGTTCATTGAAGAGGTGGACAGCTACATTGCGCAGCGCATTGACGCGCTCGATAAACACGGCATTGATATCACGGCTAACACCGTGCCTTGTCCAAGCTGCGGTAAACCACTTGTGCCAAGACAAGGCAAACACGGCAAGTTCTGGTCATGCACGGGCTACCCTGAGTGTGAGAAGGCGTATCCTGATAAGCAAGGTAAACCTGACTTCACGCCGCGAGCTAAACCCGTAGTGAGTCAGCACAAGTGTCCAACATGCGGCAAAGGGCTTATCCGCCGTAAAACTCATCGCTGCAAAGGTAAGTATTTTTGGGGCTGCTCTGGTTATCCAGACTGCAACACCATGCTTTTTTGACCACAAAGGCAGACCGGATTTTAACTCTGCCAAACCGTCATTGAGTACGCCCAACCACTAATCATAAAAGCCCTGACGCTTCATTATTCAGGGCTTTTTTCATAAAACACATCATCAGTTATCAAATGACACGGCAAGTTCCACCCAATTCTTATAGTCTTCCTTTTTCGCCGTAAAACCTAAACAAATAAGCTTTAAATAGGCATCAAATCTATTTTTACTTTCATGTGAATTTTCCATAGTGGAATGTAAATGCCCCTGATGATCCACTCTATCCACCTCACTGCCCCAGGGCAGCGTATATCGATTCATATCGGTTAAGATCTCGTTTATATTATAAAATACTGTGACCCCCTCATAGTTCCCCTTTCGAATAGGAAAGGCACCTCTATTTTCTCGATAATTAGATATCCCAAAATTTGAATCAGTATTTTTTATTTTGTTGAACGAATCCGAAAAAACACGGCTTGGTTCATCATTACTGATCCACTCAGAATAGAGCGGGTAATACTTATCACGAAGAACAAAGAGAATAAGAAGCAAATACGAGTTCATTGTTTTATTTGTGTTGTTCAAGACAGCAACAAACTTATCAATCAGTTGTTCCGTATCTCGTAAAGAAAGTTCGAAGTGGTCAGCAACAACGGCAACCGCATAACAAAAAAACTCGGCATTTCCAATTCTTGGTATATGTTCCATCCAGTTATCGTTGATGGTCACTTTGGTTTGAACAACCTGCTCAATAAACTGATATCGACTCAATTCATTCAAAGAATAACGACGACGAAAGAAACGTCCTAAGTATGTTTGAGCATCAAACCCTTCCCCGTAAACGGCTTTTACGGCATGCTGCAATTGCTCGGTATCAGTCGCTATCACAAAGACAACGTTATCTAACTCAAAAAAGTGCTTGATGGTTTCCAACATTTCGACGGCATAAGTTGGACGACAGCGATCGAGTTCATCAATAAAAATGAACGCTGGAAAGTCGAGTTCTTGACTTCCTTTTACCGCTTCAACAAGCAATTTGATTTCATTACGCAAAAACTGAACGGATGCCAACTTTTCGTTGTGCTCTTTGATTAAACAATCCGCCAGCTTAGCTCCGACCTCACCATACACGTCCTGTCCTTGTTCTTCCTCATCCGAACCATCTTCATCCATTCTTTCCGCTAAATGATCAACGTCTAAACCAGAAAGTTTCTTTATCACGCCTTTTGTTAGAACAGGAGCTGCGGCTTTGAAAAAACGTGAAACCCTCACTCCGATCTTCGATATCGTTTCATTTTCGGGCGGTAAGTGTTCGGAGAAAGCATCCAATATGGATGATATGACCGTTAGCATTGGATCATCAGAATAATCTTGCTTCCATGCATCGACATAGACAACGGGATGATGCTCTTTGATGCTCTCAATCCAACGGTTGATAAAATACGTCTTACCTGCGCCCCATTTGGCATTAACATTCAGAACATAGCCACCATTTGAAGCATTGCTCGCTAGGTAATTATGTAAAAATTCAGCGTATTGTTTACGGTTTAAAGTATCGGTGGGATAAGTTATGTCATCGTGAGTCACAGAGGATGACCAATCAAAGGCTAAAGGGGGGGGGTAGGCATAGATACTCGCTTAATAAAAATTCTGAAAGAACAGTAGATTAAGTAAGAATATCACGACTCATTTAGACATTGACGACCTAGCACCAGAGAATCGGAGACTGTCCTGAATTCTGTGTAACTGTCTAAACTTAAGCCTTAAAGGCTAAGGATGGACAGTATGGATAAGAAAGCACTTGAAGCTTTTGCTCGTGAAGCAGCTAAATCAATCAAGACCGAATCTGATCTTGATGACTTCCGTAAGATGCTAACCAAGGTGACTGTTGAGACAGCATTGAATGTTGAGCTTGATGAGCACCTTGGCTACGAAAAACACTTCCAAAAACCAAGCTCTAACTCCCGTAATAGCTACTCTTCTAAGTCAATTATCACTGATGATGGCGCAGTTCCAATAGACGTTCCTCGTGACCGAGAATCAAGCTTCGAGCCTAAATTGGTGCGTAAGCATCAAACTCGTTTCCAGTCTATGGATGACAAGATCTTGAGCCTTTATGCCAAGGGAATGACAACCCGAGAAATCGTAGCTACGTTCAAGGAAATCTATGATGCAGATGTCTCTCCAACCTTGATATCGAAAGTTACAGACTCAGTGCTTGAACAGGTTGTTGAATGGCAATCTCGCCCATTAGACGAAGTCTATCCTATCGTTTACCTAGACTGCATTGTCGTCAAAATTAGACAAGATAAACAGGTCATAAACAAAGCGGTTTACCTTGCTCTAGGTGTGAACATGGAGGGACAAAAGGAACTACTTGGGATGTGGTTATCAGAAACAGAAGGCGCTAAGTTCTGGCTCAGCGTACTCACCGAACTACAAAACCGAGGGATAAAGGATATTCTAATTGCTTGTGTAGACGGCCTAAAGGGCTTTCCTGATGCGATCAATGCAGCATTCCCGCACACCCAAGTTCAGCTCTGTATCGTACACATGGTAAGAAACTCGGTCAGGTATGTACCTTGGAAGGACTACAAAGCTGTGACGACAGACCTTAAGAAAATCTACCAATCGAAGACTGAGGATGAAGCACTGCTAGCATTGGAGCAGTTCTCGGATAAGTGGAATGATAAATACCCTCAAATCAGTCGTTCTTGGACAGCTCACTGGGATAACTTAAACACGCTCTTCAGCTACCCTGAAGATATTAGACGGGCGATTTATACAACTAACGCTATCGAATCGCTAAACAGCGTAATCAGAAAGGCAATCAAGAAACGTAAATTGTTCCCGACTGATGAATCAGCTAGAAAGGTGATCTTCTTAGCGATTCAGGATGCCTCCAAGAAATGGACCATGCCAATCAGAAACTGGCGACAAGCACTGAACCGCTTTATGATTATGTTCGAAGACCGATTAACTGAATATATGTAACCCCGACAGTTACACAGAATTATTTACAGGGTCTTTCAAAAATTAGTGATTCCCCTTCATAAATTCATGTAAGAATATTCTGGTTATGATTTGCATTATAAACAAATCACAAATTAAAAATTATTTTCATGATTAAATCCAAAATGGATAATCACATATTTAAAAGGATCATCTTATGAAAAAAACTTATCTAATACATTATTTCTCATATTGGGAAGTTTATCATTCAACGCGTTTTCCAATAATGTGGGGGAATTAATTACAGAGGCCATCAATAATAACTATCTTAATATTCCTTACATGTGTGAAGACGGTTCTTCCCCGTATAATTGTTCTGGTGTTGTTATCCGAACATTTGAAAATATAACAGAAGATGCCCACCCATGGGATTACTCTTATATAGATAGCGTAAAAGAATCTATGGCCTTTTCCTATCTCAGAGCCGATCTTTCCGCTAGTCATCTATATGAAAACCCAAATTATGGGGTCGCGGGGATTATATTAAAACCTAGGTATGAATTATCTAGCACAAACTTTCAAGATTATGATTTTTATTGCTTCTTCCCACTTGACGGCGTAACCATGTCAAGAGAAGGACATGGTTGTGGTGACTTTTTATCCCAAAAAAAGAACTCTGTACGAATCTCTCTTGAAGATGAAGGCACATGCTTAGACAAAGGCATTATAACTCCGGAGGATTGGTTATCATTATCAACTCATGACCAATGCTCTTTTAAAATTCATGATGTAGAGCGGTTTAATATTGGTCTTGAAACTCAGAAAAAATATAAATATGTAGCCTATAATGAATTAGTTATGAATTTATGGGATATTAACAATCCAAATAATTTACCAATAGATGCAATATGGGTTAAATATGACATGGAAGGAATTGATAAACAAGGATTAGTTTATGCTCAAAAAGCACAACAAGACATGTACTCCATAGCAAATCGTTATGTTCCTATTGTCAGATATGAATATCATCAGCGACCTTACCCTTTTGTTTTTGTTAGTGATGATCAAGTAATTCCGGCGCCTATACAACCTTAAAACTTATATTAATAGGTGTTGAGTTAAATCAACACCTATTAAAACACTGTGTTTTGTAGTGATGTAATGGACGTCTGTTGTAAATTATACAGCTGCTTTTTCTGTTAATAGGCGTTTTCTGTGCGCTTCATACCTACGGCCGCAAGCTCAATTGGAATTGCCATGTTCATGCTTACAATCTGCCATGCAATACAGGCCTTGATGGTTAGGAATTTCAATTCTAACCATCAAGGAACTCTGCGAGGTGATTGTGTGTTTTCGGTGTGATTGTCCTAAAGACAAATTGAACCTGTGATGATTTAATCAGCTAATTGGTCGTTTTTGCACCTAATTTCCTGAGCTTAGATAGACTTATCCTACGCCGGCGCACCAAGCCGCCGCGATTCGCGCATGCTCATCCGGCGACTATCCAACAGCTCATTATTTTTTGATCCCACTGTAAAACCTGTAAACACCATTCTACTTCCGCACAACACACACTGATACGGGTCGTTACCCGTAAAGCCTTTGTATTGCTTCGCATACGTGAGCAGCTCTGGCAGCTTTGCCGCTTTCTCTCCCAGCGCTAAATACACCAGAGGGAGTAGACGTCCCCGTTTTCTGTTGGACAGAAAACCGTAATAGGGGTTTGAGGTCCAATGGAACGGTTCTGTACGCTAAGGGGGTTAACTGTCTGATATATCAAAATATTTTAGACAGTAAAAACAAGGGATAAAATGGCGTCTATTAAATCGGAAATGAGCAATTAATAGACACATTTGTGTAAAAATCGACTTAATGGACACCTTTCTTAGGGCTTACCGTACGTTTTCGTTCCGTTGGACCTCAAACCCCTTGGAGCGATTCGGGGAGTAACCAGAATCACGAGCAATGCGCACGGCCATACTTGACCTACGTTTGAATGCTTGATCAAAGTATTGAGTAAATAGTCGAATGTATTCGTCATACGATGTCCCACTGTCCTTACTCGCCCGATCTGCAATGTCTTCAATTTGGCTTTGCCAGTAGTGTGGATTCATGCGCTGCCCTCTCATCAATTTAACTCTGTAGTATTTGATGTGTGGGCGTTGAGATAGTTTTCAATAGATCTTCGGCTCACGAATGACTCAACGACAGCTCGTTGAGCTGGCTGAAAGAAGTCACGCTCAATGAGACTAGATAACAATCTGAGTTCGTCGTCAGTCGCAGTTTGGTTCAGGGTATGGTTAATGCTACAATTCACTTGCATCTTAATTTTCCTATATTTGAGGTGTATGCCTCTCAATGTTCGTCGGTCAAAACAGCATTGAGAGGCTATATAGCTAGCTATCAATTCATTGTACTTGACTTTTATATCGTTCAATTTTTCCTTTTCTATTAGTGCTAAAATAGCTCTTTCTAGAGTTTCTTGATCGCTATCAGAACGAATACGGCTCGTAATGTCAGCCAGTAATTCAGGCATACCTATTCGCATCTTTATATTTTTTTGAATAACGTAAGGGCTACGCTTACGTTCTTTTTTCTTGTTATCACCTCGACTAGAAAAATTACTTTGCTGAGCAACTGCCGTCACAATCTCTACATCATCTTGTTTCTTTTTTGTTCTACCAGCAAGTTCTTCGAGATCAATGAGATCATCATTAAAAGATTTAGTTTCACGCATTAGTATCACCTAGCCCTTCATCATATTTTCTTTCAGATTTCGTTTTACTTCTTCAGCAAACATTTCAACATTTGAGGCTGCTTTATCAACACCTGAAACTTCCGCACGATCTAAATCGTGAACAATGCCACCGTAAGTACGAATAGCCTTGAATGCAGCTCGCTCGATCAACGACACGTTAAAAACGTCTACATTATTAGCTTTCATATCCCCCAAAATAGCCTTATGCATTTTTGTATAGAATGCGGCATTGGTTCGAGTAATCATTACAGCGTGGGGAATTGAACGTCTTAACGCTTTCTCTTGTCTTCGTACTAATTGAACAGTCTTAATAAGTTCGTCTTCATCATCTTCTGATGGTTGTGTCATTAATATAACCAAGTCGGCTCGACTTATAGCATGGGCAACAGTCATACTCGCACCCCCTTCAAGATCAACTAAAACGAAAGCACTTTTATCCTGAGCATTATCAATATCTTCAAGAATACTTTCTTCGTTCGATTTTTGAATAAGACGAACATTTGAAGGGCATCCATCCATCAAAGCCCACTTAGCGGCATGTTGATTGGGGTCTGCATCGATAAGCGTTACTTCAATATTCTTAGATAAGCCTTGTCGAGCAAATTCACCTGTCAACAATCGGCAAGCTGTTGTTTTTCCTGCTCCCCCTTTACTGGAAGCAAATACAATAACGGGCATTTTATTTCTCCTAACCAAATAGCTAGCTATACGACAAGCAAGATAGCTAGCTATACCTTTTAGGGATTCAGGAAATAATAACCTTAGTCAATTCTGAAACTTTCTCCGTTATGTGCTTAGGAGCCTTTTCAACAAAACGAATCTGACGGTTAGAAAAGTCGAGCGACTTCACTTGATGGATAAGTACGGCACCTTGAGTAGATAATGATTCGGGAAGAACCACTTCTAACTTCATCCCTCTAATCGTACTAGTAATTGGAGCCACTACAGCAAATCCAGTATGCTCATTAAACATTTTTCGAGAGATCACAAAAGCAGGACGGCGTTTCATGATCTCTTTTCCAGCGCTAGAATCGAAATCGAGAGTAACAATGTCACCTTTATCTGGAATGTACATCAGATTATTTCCTTTCCAACAGGCTTGTCATTCATCCATTCCTTATCTTCCTCAGTAATCGCAAAGCAAGTTTTAGGACTTCCAGCTAACACCGACTCTAGGGTCAATTCTTCCTCGATAGGGGAGAGTACGATGTTGTTATCTTGAATAGATAACTCTAGCTTAGAACCAGTATGTAGACTCAACGTTTTTACAATGGCTTTAGGGATGCTAACTATATTAGCGCCACCAGATTGACGGATAGTAACAGCGGTCATTTTTTAATCCTCACCTCATTAGTTATACATTAGTATAACACAATAAAAGTTATACTAAAATAAAACCTAAATAAAACAACATAATTCGTGACGCTGTAACTAATATTTTTATGAGTCGCTGTGCGACGAATACCAGAACGCGCTCACGCAGTGAGTAAGATCCGTCCTATCCGAGCATTCAGAAGCTTTTTGGGTTTACAGTGGTTCCGGTACGAAAATTGCCCTTCGCCCTGCTAGACCCTGATTTGCACTGTAGGTTGAATTAAGCTCGATCATTGTGTTGGGGTTCCACAATATCATGCGTATAGGTGCGATAGTTTCCTGTCGAATGACAAAAGAAAGGTTCAGCGTCTTGAGTACGAGTAGATCGATCAAGCTAGCCATGGAAACATGAGACTAGCGCGCTATCGCTTACTGGCTTCACGCAGAACGAAATATGTTCACTCGCTTAGGCTCGCTCCTGATATTCCCTTCCGCATGAACCTGAATTGAACATGAAATTATCCTTGTGCTCGAATATGCCCGTCAAAAGCTTGAGGTGGACATTCGATGTGAACAGAAGTTAATGGCTTTTGATGGGAGGTACTAATGAGCGAAGCGATCGTCTTTTACTAGATATTCATTTTTATATTTATCTAGATACAAAGTCTAACTACGGAGTTTACATAAGCACCCTGCTTTAATAGCTCCATTTTTATGAGTACCTTCTTAGAGTAATTTCTTGCACTACCTTTTAAAAAAAAGAAGATGTGCGACAGGGACAAAGACAAATCGGCACTGAAAAAGGGCAAAAAGATAGGCGTGTTGAGAACAGAGGAACGGTAAACGATGATAAGAACATGATTCAGATCGCATTTACCAAATAACAGATGTGCGTAATCCTCCGCTTGCGCGGATAGCATCACTCATTTTAGTGGGGAACGGGAGCAGGGGACGCAGAATGCGCCTGAAAGACGGTAGCAACAGAATCAGCCACAGCATCAAGTTGCGTCGCGTTGTAGATCTCTTGTACTTTCTTCGCGATCTCACGGAACGACAACCACTTAAAGCGAAGTCCTTTACTTTCCTGACGCTTGCGAGTCGCTAGGATCAATTCTACGATGTTGCTGTAACGCACCACTTTTAGATCGTTAAAGAAGCGTTCACTTAGTTGTTTGTAGGCTGGTGCACTGCGAATAGCCCCTTCCGCTTGGTCTACGTTCACATTGATGCGTTCACAACGCAGGTAGCCAGCTCGCTTGAGGTACTTGAGCGCTTTCGCAAATGACTTCGGCGCAATGAACTCACCAAATCGCAGGGCGTAGTCTTCTTGGATTTGATCCCAACTGATGGTCTTGATCCCTGATTCAGTCGGCTCACCAATGCGGCCACCAATCAAATCGGTATTGGGAAGGATACAAGCAAGCACTTTCGCAATAAGACGGCGGCACTGGATGTTGTTCACACCATCACCGCCCCACGCAAAAAGACCAGGGAAGCTATAAAAGAACGAACGGCTTGTATGAGCCGAATTGGAGCAATACTACTTGAGTTTGGGCTGAGTTTTCCTAAAGGCCATGCCAAGATGAAAGCGCTATTTCAGTGGTTGGCCGAGCAAGATATAAAACTACCACCGAGTCTGGTCGCTGAGTTAATCTCGATTCATGAGCACTATAAATACCTAAATGAGCAAATATCTACTCAAGATAGAAAGCTGAAAGCGATTACTGAAAATAATGAAAATGCTGAACTTTTGAAGAGTATTCCTGGTGTTGGTGATTTAACAGCAACGTTGTGTGTGGCCAATATCAGTTCTCCTTCCAACTTGGTGGAGGTCGCGAGATGGCCGCATGGCTAGGACTCGTTCCAAGGCAGTATTCAACGGGTGGCAAATCAAAGTTATTAGGCATGAGTAAACGAGGGAACAAACACCTTCGCGCTCTATTTATACATGGAGCGAGGTCGGTGCTATCTAGGATAGAAACAACAGGAAAAGTGTTCGGAGGTTGGTTAGTCAATTTACGAGCAACAAAGCCGTTTAATGTAGTGGTAGTCGCACTTGCCAATAAGCTAGTAAGAATAGCTTGGGCGGTGTTGTACCACCGCCAAGCTTTTAAGGCAGTATAGCCATAACCAAGTTTGCAACGCCAATGAACGTGATGACAAAAACGGTCAATCGGCCAGATTAGTAACCTGATACAAAAAATAGCACCTAGTTGCTTTGGGGCTTTTAAGGATAATCTGGCGCAGATATCATCGTGGAGCGGGAAGTTAATGTTCCCAACGTGGACTCCGAATACATTAGCGCAAACCAACTCCGTTATTACTAAATTGTAGTTGCAATAACTGGGCGGACCATACATTTTCGTTCAGGTAAAATCAACTAATGACCGGAGCTTAATGGGTTACCAGTAAGCAGGACTATCCAAACCTTGCACGCAAGAGGACGAGCCTTGGATTGGCGTCAGTTCACCTGCAAGTGATTGTGCCAACCAACCATGTGGAAAGCTTAAAGTATGAGGCGCTTTGAACTGCGCTTCCGTCACCTGTTGGAAACCACGTTGCCATTGGCGACAACAAGTACCCCACTTCACCATTCTCAAAACGTAGCGGTGTAAACAACACGCCTGCGATCAAGCGTTCACCTTGTTTTGCAACAAAGCCTTTCAATTCTGGCTCTGACGTTGTCGTTAACAAATCACCGACGAGTAAGCCAATGGTTTTACCTTCTGCTTCACCTTCAGAATCAGAAAAGGTTTGAGTAAACAAAGCGATCATCTCGCTGCTCATAGCTCTCTCATATTGAGAAAGAGTGTAGTTAGATTTTTGAGTATTCTGATTTGTTGTTTCGTTCATTTTTCTATCAATCTTTTTGTAAGATATACATCTGATACGCCACTTCATTACCACGGCGTTTAACGATATCTAATTCAACTTGTATGTCTTTTAATGCTTGTGATGCTGGCATCTCAGCTTTCAAACTTTGCACACGCTCATCTAAAGGAACGTAGTAGTTATCCCATGCCTGTTGACTAATTGGGAATGTATCTAACACTCGGTAGCCTGCTACTTTCGCCTGCGCAATACGCTTCTCGACACTGCCCACATCTGGGTATTCTTTTTGCCAGAATGTCACCGTATCTTCGCTTGGCGTATCCGTGTTCCAAACCAAATCGCTCACCACTAAGATACCGCCGTCTTTAAGCAATGGGCGCCATGCTTTGAATGCGTTCTCCACACCCATGATGTAAGCACTGCCTTCTGCCCAAATGACATCGGCCGAGCCTTCTGCAAATGGCAGTTCTGTCATGCTCGCACACACCGTGGTGATATTGTCATTTAAGCCAAGAGCCTCCGCTTTGTCTTGTAGGCGTTGCAAAGACGGCTCGTCGTTATCGACCGCTGTGATGTGTGCATGTTTTGCCAAAGTACGAGTCGCAATGCCCTGCCCGCACCCGATTTCCAATATTTCATCAGGTTGAGTTGGCAATAGGCTCAATGCTTTCAACGTATCTTGTTCTGAACCTGGGCCCCAAAACTCCAAGGCTTCATACACGCGGAAGAAGTCCGCCATGTAGTCGTCGTGAGTATTCATATCTTTTGATAACCAACGTAAGTGAAGGGCTTCTTTCTCGCTAAAACCTTGCGTCATCAGCCATTTCAAGTGCGCATCCGGCGCGACTTCATCCAACGATTCATGCCAATCGGTTAACGGTGTTTCACCAAGCAGCGCCGCCAACAGCTGTCGCGATTTTTGCTTTTGCTCAATCTCTTCATCGAGCTGTTTGAGTCTTTCCAGCATCAACTGTCGATCTACTTTGGCTTCCAAACAGGCTTTACACTCCTTGAGCGTCAGTCCGCCGCTCTGCAATTGCTGGATCAAACGCAAGCGTTGTAGATCCGCATCGCTATACGCGCGGTAGCCGTTGCTTAACCGTTGCCCTTTGATGAGCTCAATCTTCTCGTAATAGAGCAATGTGGTACGAGACAAACCCAGCATCTCTGCCAGTTCCGATATCCGATACATGTAATTTTCCTCAGCGCTGATGAAAGCATCTTAAACTGTAGAGTTATATACAGGTCAACATGAATTGTAGAAAAAGATACGCTGAAAGATAAAACTCGGAGAGAAAAGCATCAGGTTACTAAAAGGTAACTGGTTGAATTCACACTCTTGGTCTCCATATCCACTTTATAACTCGAAAAAGTAAGGTCTGTTTTATGGAATCAGTAATCAAAATCGACGTAGTGTCGGATGTGGTTTGCCCTTGGTGCATCATCGGCTACAAACGCTTAGAACAAGCAATTCAAGAACTAGGATTGGAAGACAAAATTGAGTTGGAATGGCAACCGTTCGAATTGAACCCAAACATGCCAGCAGAAGGTGAAAACCTACGCCAACACCTAGCGAATAAATACGGAACAACGCCAGAAGACAGCGTTCGTGCACGCGATAACCTGACTAATCTGGGTAAAGAAGTGGGATTCGACTTTGATTACTTTGATGACATGAAGATGGTCAATACGCGAGATGCACACGTGCTGCTGCAGTGGGCAGAGCAATTTGGTAAGCAAACTGAATTGAAGTTAGCCCTGTTTGCGGCCTTCTTTGGTCAACGCAAAGATGTCTCTGACCGAAGCACACTGGCAACCATTCTGACTGACATTGGTTTAGATGCAAATATGGGCATCGCCACCCTAGACGACGCAAGCAATGCTGACTCTATCGAGTATCAAGAAAGCCAATGGCATCAACTTGGCGTGAACTCAGTACCAACAGTGGTGTTCAATATGGAAAGTGCTGTGACTGGCGCTCAACCAGTTGAAGTCTACAAGCAGATCCTGAGCGAATACGCAGAAAAACTGGCTAAGTAACAAGTCATAAGAAAACGCCCACAATACGTTCGCATTGTGGGCGTTTTTGTATTCTGCTCGAGGTTTAGTGTTATTTCACTAATCCTTGTTCAACCAAGCTCGGGAAGACCTCATTGCGGAAAATCGTGCTTATCGCGATGTTATCCACGTTTGAAGAATCTACCCATTGGCACTCTTCGATTTCGTTACTGGCAACCACCTCGCCCGAATAATCATTAACGAAGAACACATCCATGACCAAAGTAATGCCGTCTTTGTCGTGTGCAGGCGCTTCAAAACGACCAAACAGCGTCAAGGCATCTTCCGCCACGACAATGCTTACTTCTTCTTGCAGTTC
This sequence comes from Vibrio sp. B1ASS3, assembly GCF_905175355.1. Classification (NCBI taxonomy): domain Bacteria; kingdom Pseudomonadati; phylum Pseudomonadota; class Gammaproteobacteria; order Vibrionales; family Vibrionaceae; genus Vibrio; species Vibrio sp. B1ASS3. The sequence continues at coordinate 520,271 of NZ_HG992743.1, read as the reverse complement.
ACGGCACAACGCTTGCTCTGACGTTTCGCCACTATCTAGTTTTCCGCCCGGCGCATAGAAGGTGTCTTTGCCTTTTGATCGCAGCACCAACAGTGAGCCGTCTTTAATGATGATACCTGCTGACTTGTGCATCTTGCTTTCCTTCTAGGCGTTAGAGAAACTTCTCGATCATAACTTCATTGATGTACTGGCCGTTAACCTTGGCATGCTTCTTTGCGGTTCCAACCACTTCAAAGCCATGTTTTAGATACGTTGCGAGCGCGTTGGGATTGTCCTCTCGGACATAAGCAAACAACTTTTCATAACCTTTGGACTTCGCATCAGCAAAGGTGGCGGTAAACAGCGCTGAAGCGACACCTTGTCGGCGACATTTGGCATCGACGAATGTACCAATAATGCCAACGTGAGCGAATGCCTTGGTATAACTGGCGAAAGGCTCTACGTTTTGGAAACCGAGCACAGCACTGTCTTCCTCGTCCTCTTCTTTTACATTCAATGCCACATTGAACACACCCGTTTCAGGAAAGCTTTCAATGAAGCCTTCTTCCTCTTCTGGGGTGAAGGTGGTATCAAGGATGGTATATAAGCCCTCTTCTATGATGGGATTGAGAACTTCGGTAATGCCTTGAGCGTGCTGTTTTTGTGCCTTTGTAACGACAACTTTCATAGTATTTTTCGTTCTTTTTATAGGGATGAAATAGGAGCTCGATTATCTTCTATCTTGATCGTAAAACCAATGATATGACGATCGTTCGAGCAGTAAATACTCACTAGATAATCCCATAGCTAACGCCCTATAAATAAGCCACCGCTTCGATGTTGTTACCATCGGGATCATAAAAAAACGCCGCGTAGTAATTTGGCGCATACTGTTCACGCAAACCTGGCTCACCATGACAAGTAAAACCAGCGTCAATACCTGCTTTATGAAAGGCCTCGACGGACGCTTTGTCATTCGCTTTAAACGCAATGTGGCAAGGGGCACTTTGGCCGTCCTTTTCTATCAGGAAACGCGTATTGGGCTCACCAACTAATCCAAAGCCTGCCGCTGCTTCGTCCGACCATTTTAGTTCGATGCCCAAAGGGGTAAGAACCTTGGAATAAAAAGCGACACAGGCATCAAAATCCACAACCTTAATTTCAAAATGATCAATCATATCTATCCCTACTTGATTGAATTTGTTCCATAAAAAAGACCACCTTAATCAAAGGTGGTCTCGATTGCGAAGTCTATCGTTTTATCGGTGACAAACTTGTCGGCAATGCCTCAGCCTAACTTAAAGGGCGGCCTTCATAATCACCTGTCAGTGTTTTCAAGAACGCTTTGATGGCATCCACTTCTTCATCCGACATTTCCACTCCGACTTGGTATTTACCCATGTCGTAGATGGCTTTTTCTAGCGTATCGGCATGTCCATCGTGGAAGTATGGCGGTGTCAGTTCAATGTTACGCAAGGTTGGTACTTTGAACTTGTGCTTGTCTTCTTTGTTGCCAGTGAAGTTGTAACGACCAAGGTCTGCGTCCGTCATGTCAGTACCACGCTCAGCAAAGTAATCCGCTTTCATACCCATGGTTTCAAACGTTTCCCCACCCATCGCTTCACCTGCGTGACAGGTCTGACAATCGTACTTCTTAAACAACATCAAACCGTATTTCTCGTGCGAGTCCAGCGCTTGAGTGTCACCCATCATGTATTGGTCGAAGCGGCTGTTTGGTGTGGTTAGGGTTTTCTCAAACTCGGCAATCGCATCCGTAATGTTGTTGCCATTAATCTCGCCTGAATAAACCTTTTTGAACATCGCGACCATTTCTGGATCTTGGCTTAACTTGTCGACTATTTCATCCCAATCCATAGAGCCCATTTCAATCGGGTTAAACGGAGGACCACCCGCTTGGTCTTGTAGATCGGCAGCACGGCCGTCCCAGAACTGAAGCTTGTTGTACACAGCATTAAACACGGTTGGCGCGTTGATGCCACCCACTTGGCCATGAATACCAACAGACGTTACGAGTCGGTCCACGCCCCCTGTATCAAGGCTATGGCATGACGCACATGAGACACTATTGTCTCCTGATAATCGCGTGTCGTGATAAAGCACCTTACCCAGTTCAGCCTTGTCTGCATCGGTTTCGAACGTCGTGTAAATTGGTTGTAGAACTTTGGTTTTACGTTCTTCAGATACCGGAGACTGAGCATGACGCTCTGCACGCTTCTCACGAATCCACTTCAATAAGGTGTGCTTTTCGTCTTTCGACATGCTCGCTGACCAGTGCATAGTCAGGTAAATCGCGGGCGGCATTGAGTCGTCGTAGAGCACCTTCTCAAGACGAGCAAGTGCGACTTCAGAAACAGGATCATTCTGCTTCACATCGTCGAACAGATTGGTCATGTCAAAGTGACGCATGGCCACCTTCACATCCGCTTCCATGATCTGTTTCGCCACTGGCATTTCTGAGTAGAAAGGCATTTCGCTGTTTGGTGTATGACAATAGCCACAACCTTTATCCGCTAAAACCTTCATCGCTTGATAATCCAGCGTAGATTGATCTAGCGAACTAAATTGCGCCAGATTTTGTTGAGCCACTTTTTTATCGTCTTGGTTCACCATGTAAACGGTGCCAAAGTAAGCCACCAAGCCTGCTCCCACGATCCCTAGTGTTATTTTCTTTTTATTCATCACTGTTCCCCTAAATCAGTTGGGGCGAAAGTTATTGAAATGCCAATATTTTTAAAAATGGGAAAAAGGAATAGATATTAATCGAATATTTAGATGAGCAACGAATTTAACATCTAAAGTTTATAAAAACAGACACTTGCGGCAACAAGTGAAAAATACAACATAAAAACAACAACTTAAAACCGGAGCTTTTATTGATATGAGTCAAAAATGACGGAGACGATAATATATTAACCAAACATATTAAATTTGATTAAAAATAATTCAGGTCGAAATAAAGTAGGAATTTAGGAAGGAATTGTAGGCACAAAAAAAGGCAGCTCGGGAGCTACCTTTTTAGCAAGTCAGCAAATGTAATTAGGCTTTGTTGCTTAATTCGGTGAGAAGACATGGCAGTCCCATGTTGAACGCTTCTTAAACAACATACTGAGTTTCAGGCATACCAAGCCCTGTTAGCTTGTTCAGCGCTTTGATCATGGCATAAGTTTCGCCAACCTGAGCGTTGTAGTTTCTTAAGCTTAATTTTCCACCTAACAACTGTTTCACCCGATGCATTGTTGTCTCTGATAGTGAGCGCTTATGATAGCCATACCGCTTTTTCCACTTCTCGTTGGAACCGTAGAGCTTCTGGCAACCTACTGCTAAATTTCGAGGGTGTCCTTGCTCCCAGAAGGCTGCCCCTTCTCGTGGCGGAATGAGCGGAACTGCTCCCTTGATTCGTATAGCATCGTGACAACTCCTTGTGTCATAAGCACCATCACCTGATATCTCGATGATTTTACGACGTGTCTGCTTGAGTAAGTTGGGGAGCACTTCGGCATCGGTTACGTTCGATAAACTCAGCTCTGCTGCGATTATCTCGTGGGTGCTCGTATCTACTGCGATATGCAACTTACGCCATACTCTGCGCTTCCCATCAGTACCATGCTTCTTAGCCTTCCATTCACCTTCGCCATAAACTTTGAGGCCAGTGGCATCAATTGCCAGGTGTTGTATCGCACCTCTGGTTTTAGTTTTAAATGAAATCTCAACTTCCTTGGCTCGACGGCTTATACAGGTGTAGTGTGGACAAACTAGCGGGATATTAGCTAGCTTAAATACAGAGTCTAGAAAACCTTGTAGCGCTCTCAATGGCATAGAGAAAATGCGTTTCACCATCAGTGCAGTAGTAATGGCTAAGTCGCTGAACCGGCGAGGTCTACCACGCTTGCCTTGTTTGTTTTGTTTCCACTCAGCTATCGTTTCCTCATCAATCCAAAAGGTCAGAGAACCACGGTTGATTAAGGCTTTGTTGTACTGCTTCCAGTTAGTTGTTTTGTAACGAGGTTTAGGCATGAGGCTACGACGATTGATGGGTGTAGCCGATCAGATCGTAGCTTCTAGATTTAGTTCCATCGATTTAAGCAACAAAGCCATGTAATTATGCTTTCTTAAGATCTTTAGCTGGGTAAGTTAGTGTCTTTTCGCCAGCTTTAACGTGCGCGTAAAAACCGCCGCTGCTTAGACCTGTAACAACCATTTCGCCTAGTTCGATACCTTTAGTAGCTACTACTACGTCACCGATTGAAAACATATTTAATACCTTGTTTCTGTAGATTATGACCTTAAGTCGTTGGCGGTATTTAATCTGAAATTGCACCCTTAACCTAATCAGGTTTTTTGTCGTCATGATTAAGTTTCATTATTGCTGTAGCCCTTATAGGTAAAGGCGTCACAAGGGTATGACGAAGATCGCTTTTACGACCCTAAAGTCTTAGAAGTAAAGGGGAGATTTCCCTCTAATGGGCTAAGATGGCTTGGTTATAGTCGCATTTGATTATGCTTTTGCTATCTGGAGATAGACGATGAAAAATGGTCTCACTATTCGTGCTTTAGAACGTTCAGACCTGCGCTTTATTCACGACCTCAACAACAACCGCAACATCATGACGTATTGGTTTGAAGAGCCTTACGAATCTCATGATGAATTAGAAGAGCTGTATCGCAAGCACATTCACGACGATGCCGAGCGCCGCTTTGTAGTGGAAGATGAACACGGTGTCTTAATTGGTCTGGTAGAGTTGATTGAAATTAACTATATCCACCGTAGCGCCGAATTCCAGATCATCATCGCCCCAGACCACCAAGGACGAGGTTATGCCGAAGAGGTGATCAATCGTGCTTTGGATTATTCATTCTCGATTCTTAACCTACACAAAATCTACCTGTTGGTTGCCTTGGACAATGAAAAAGCTATCCACCTCTACCAGAAGTGCGGCTTTATTGAAGAAGGCCACCTCGTGCAGGAGTTCTTCATCAACGGTAGCTACCGCGATGTAAAACGCATGTACATCCTGCAAGACCAATACCGCGCAGAGCTAGAGAGCTGATCGGTTCTGATGTGGATTGGCACTTTTTAATTAAAACGCAGCCGATGGGCTGCGCTTCTTTAATCAAACTGATACTGGTATGAGACGATGACACGCTTGTCTGGATCATCGAGATAAGTGTTGTTGTCCATCATAAACGTCATCAAGTTAAACGAGTGACGTTTTTGCACAAGATAACCTAAACCTAAGCCACCAAAAGCGCCTTTGTAGTTGTCGCCTTCACTGTTCTCCGAGCCATAAGAGCCACCCGCGAATCCCATTAAGGTCAATTGCTCTGTCAGGGGCTTCAATGTGAACGCTCCCAAATAGCCGCTACTGCCTGAAGAGTTCATCATGTTGAACCCATTCTCTGGGCTAGGAGTGCCAGTAAACCCAGGGTCTGAACATGCACTGCCCTCTGCGCCATCACAAACCGGCACATCGCCGTCGTTATAGGTGTAGCCAGCCATAGGGAAGATCTGAAAGCCTGCTGGCTCGATGCCAAAATAGCTCAATGGTACAAACGTTCCGACACTGTAGTTGGTTTGATCAGCACCGTTGGTGTATTCATTCTTACCAAAGTTGAAGTTCACGATACCCACCGGAAACAACCAAGAGCCGCCCACGCGCCATTCACTCGCATCGTCATTGATACGAACATTAATCTTGCGTGCTTCATCCAATGCTAAAGAGCCTGAGAACGAGATGTTCTGGTCATCAAAATCATAGTTGTTGGAATAAGCCGCACCGAACTTGGTGATCACCTTTGTTGGGTCATCAGCTAATTTGTTTTTGTTCTCTTTGGGAACGCGTTCGCTAGCCAGAGCCGACGAGCTTAAAACCAACGCTGCACATGCCAGCCAAAACGTGTTGTTCATTTCAAATTTCCTCGACGAATTCGCTATCGTCTTTTTACTTTGTGCTTTTTGTTCAGTTGAATTGATACCATCCCGCTACAAACAAAAACGGCGGTAAGCCTAGGACGTGCTTACCGCTGCTTTTCGTCGTATCGCTAATCTAGTGATTGCGTTAACGCCGGACTATTGGTTTTTCCAGCTGTAGCCGATGCTCAGGAAGTACAACGCTGGATCATCAAAGCTTGCAATCGTGTTGCCCGCTCGACCCTTCACTTCAGACGATTCAATCAAGGTCGCTTCAAAGGCAACTGAAACCGTGCTTGCTTCATCAATCTTGTAATCAATGCCCGTACCTAGACGGTAAGCGTTGCCAGTTGGGATAGTCAAATCACCGTTGGATTGGTCTGTGTACATGCTTGAGTCAAAGGCGAAACCTGCATTCCACATAACTTTGCTATTAACCTTGTACTGTGTACCCAACGCAATCTGGTAGGTGTCTTGTGTTTCTACATCCATCAGCGTTTGATAAGCACTCCAATCTTGCCAGTTCAAGTTACCCATCACCGCCAGTTTGTCGTTAAGCTCATGGTATGCACTGAATACCAACTGTTGAGGCGCAACGGCACTGGTTGAGAAGTCTTTATCATCGAATTCGAACTCAGTTTCATTCGAGTAAGACAGACCTAAGCGAGTACCCGAGTTCAACTCATACAACACACCAACACGGCCATTCACTTGAGTGTCTGTATCTTCAATGCCACCAGCAATTGCCGTACCATCGACTTTGACATCCATATCTAAAATGCCGTAATGGATGCCTAATGCAGCACCTACAGACCATTGATCGTTAATACGGTATGAAGCAGAAGGTTGAACCGTCACGGCCTGAGTAATTGCATTAGGAATATCAATACGGCTGAACAGCTTGTCGTACTCCAGACCCAAGCCGTAGTTGCCGTACATACCAATACCAAGCGTCCACTTATCGTTCACTTGTTGGCTGTAAAACGCAGAACCAAGCGGCACGTAACCAATGATGTTACCTGCGTCACCGCCACCAAAGGTGTCCAGCGTTGTGTCGCCATACAAGCTGATCAAGTGACCCGAAAATGACTGACCCGACACGTTAGACAAACCCGCTGGGTTCGCCGCCATGACCGAGGCATCCTGCGCTCTTGCCGCCATACCCGCAGACGCTAAACCAATGTCTGTAGTGGAAGTCTCGTACAAGTACAGACCTCCTGCTTGCGCTGCTGCACACGAGATGAGGGACCCCACAGCAACGATTTTGGTAAGATTTTTCATACTAAAACCTATAAGCATGTTAAGAGAAAACCCGTACTGCGGCGTTGGTTGTATATCAGTGAAAGGACTGACCATCACACACAGCACAGGCAATTTGTGGATTGAATGAGAAATAAAACCGACTAAGCGGTTGGTCTTTCTTCTATTTTTGTTTTCATCTTGTCGTCTGAAATAAAACCAACGACGAACGCGCTTAAAATTTGATGCGCCTTGTTATTTCCACTTAATGTGCGACCAAACATCACACAGCAAAAATGCGTAAATTATTTTTATCTTATGAGTCGTATTAGAATTGGTAGTTGTATTCGATGCGGTGGTCGCCATCGCCAAAGTCGACTTGCTCATTCCAGTTAGCGAAGTAACGAATATTTGAACGCGGTGTTATTTGGTAAGAAATCGCAAATTCATGCGTTAAGATATTATCCTCACCCGCATAATACGTGTCTTTATAATCACTTGAGCCCGACAAGGTGTGCATATACATCGGGTTGTAGTTGATCCAAATTTTGTCGGTAATATCGATTTTCGAGTACATCCCAACCACAGTAAATGTACCTGGAATCTCGTAGCCGTTGTCTTCACCGCTGAAGTCATTGGCAATCGTCACACCTGCACCAGCTAATGGGTAAAGCTGAACAACACCAAGCTTCGGTAAGGCCTTGATGAAGCTGTACGACGCATCCAACTTGTCAGCATCCACGTCGTAGTTCACATCAAGCTGACGCCCTAATCCTTTCGCAACTTCAACTTGGAAATTACGCAGGCGGAAGGAATCAATACTGTCATCCACTTTACTGTACAACGGGTCATCTTCATCTCGAATGCCAAACAGTTCGCCACCAATACCTTTGACTTCGATAACGTTCATTGCCATCGTGCCCGGTTGAGACGCTTTATAGGTTTGACCTATCTTAATGTTTGCCCCTTTGTCCGTAATGCCAAAGCCGGCTTGGGTATAAACCGCAAGAGGATCGGACATGTCTTGTAGTTCTTTATCTGTATCTGTCTCAGCAAAAACGGGGGACGCAAACTGGATTGCTGTTGCCATCACGACAACAGACGGTTTCACGATATTCATAGGATTTTATCCATCTTTTATTCAATTAAACGCACGCGTCATCAAACCAGCATAAATCGCGGACGAGCTGAATCGAGCCTCGGAAAGTTCAATTTCCAACGCGAATTTACAAATAACAGGTTGTTTAACGCTGCATTTAAATTAAATAGAGGATAACGGTAAGTTCAATCACCTATGGTTATATGAGTTATAACCTAAATTTTGGTTTAGATTTGAAATGAAATTTAGATTAACAATTATCTAAATAGTAGATATCACAACAAACAATGAATACTCAGTTAATATAGATTGAACATGTGAAATCAAACCAAAGAAAAAATAAACGGTCAATCGAAAGATGGAACCACCTAGACGTTTATCTATATACTTTTTCAGCGATTTCACCAATATATAAGTCATGTTGTCTTGAACATATATTCTACAACTGTAGAGTATTTTTCATTAAAAAAATGTTATTTCACCTTGGCGTTCAATACTTCCACTTCTTGGGAATTCTTCAATATCATTTATGTGAACTACGTTGGCATCACATATTTTCTGTTCTACCTTAAACAAAAAACGCAGCCCGAAAACTGCGTTTTAATTCCAATGTAAATGAGCTTAAGCTCTTTGGTTAATCCGTCCTCTCGCTTACAGCTTTTCAACGCCCATATTGAACAAAGTAAAGCTGTAAACATCAGCGGTTTTCTCGATAACCTTACTGGTCGGTGTGCCTGCACCGTGACCTGCGTTGGTTTCGATTCGAATCAAAGTCGGGTTTGTACCTGCTTGCTTAGACTGTAGTTCAGCCGCAAATTTGTAAGAGTGCGCTGGCACCACACGGTCATCATGGTCACCCGTTGTTACCATAGTTGCTGGGTACTTAACACCGGCTTTGACGTTGTGTACTGGCGAGTAACCTTTGAGGTAATCGAACATCTCTTTACTTTGTTCTGCTGTACCGTAGTCATAAGCCCAGCCTGCTCCAGCCGTAAAGGTGTGGTAGCGAAGCATATCCAATACACCCACTGCTGGCAGTGCCACTTTGAACAGCTCTGGGCGCTGCGTCATCACTGCACCAACAAGCAAGCCGCCGTTCGAGCCACCGTTGATCGCAAGCTTGTCTGACGAGGTGTAGTCTTTATCGATAAGGAACTCCGCTCCGGCAATAAAGTCATCAAACGAGTTTTGCTTCTCTAACTTGGTGCCGGCATTGTGCCACTCTTTGCCGTACTCACCACCGCCACGAATGTTTGCAACAGCGTAGATACCGCCCATTTCCAGCCATGCTGCTCGACTCGGACTGAAGTAAGGCGTCAGGCTGATATTGAAACCACCATAACCATACAAAATCGTTGGCGCACTGCCGTCCATCGGCGTGCCTTTTTTGTAGGTGATGATCATTGGAATCTTGGTACCGTCTTTCGATTTGTAGAACACCTGACGAGATTCAAATTGTTCTGGATCGAATGGTGCGTTCGATTTGTGGTAAACCTCGCTGTCACCCTCTTTGATGTCTAGGCGATAGGTCGTGCTTGGCGTCTTGTAGTTGGTGAAAGAGTAGTAGACTTCAGCGTCTTCTTTCTTACCCCAAAAGCCGTAAGCACTGCCGATGTCTGGTAGCTTGATTTCACGAATGAACTTACCGTCCATGTCGTATTGTTTGACCATCGAAAGGGCATCAACAATGTAGCTTGCGAATAGGTAACCGCCCGCGGTTGATGGGCTAAGCACGTTGTCAGTTTCAGGAATTAAATCTTTCCAATTCTTCGGCTCAGGGTTGCTCGCATCCACCGTCACCACGCGTTTGTTTGGTGCATCTAAGTTAGTGACCAAATACAGCTTGGTGCCTTTACTATCAATCACCCAAGTATCAGAATTGGTGTCATCCAAAATGGTTTGCAGTGGACTATCTGGCTTGGTCAAATCTTTGAAGAACAGTTTGTTGCCCGACGTTGAAGTGCTTGCCGAAACAAACAGGTAACGTTGGTCGTCGGAAGTGTAACCACGAACGTATCGGTGCTTCTCAGCCTCCGTACCGCCGAAGATAAGCTTATCTTCACTCTGCTTAGTACCTAGCTCGTGGTAGTAAAGCTTGTGTTGGTCGGTTTTTGCCGAAAGCTCGCTGCCTTCTGGCTTATCGTAACTTGAGTAGTAGAAGCCTTTGTTGCCTAACCAGTTTACGCCACTGAACTTAATATCCACTAAAGTCTCACCGACAGGCTTTTTGGTTTCTGCATCAAGCACAATCACTTTGCGCCAATCGCTGCCGCCCTCTGAAATGCTGTAAGCGACTAAAGAACCATCTTTGGTGAAGCTCACATTCGCCAGCGAGGTCGTGCCATCTTCGCTAAAGGTATTCGGGTCGAGGAAGACTTCAGGCTTGCCACCGTCAAGTTGGCGATAAAGCACATCTTGATTTTGCAAACCGTCGTTCTTGTAGAAATAGGTGTATTTACCTTCTTTGAATGGTCGCCCTAACTTCTCGTAATCCATCAACTGAGTTAAGCGTTCTTCGATCTGGTGACGATAAGGAATTTGCGCCAAGTAATCGAACGTGACTTGGTTCTGCGCTTTCACCCAATCTGCGGTTTCTTTACTGCGGTCGTCTTCTAACCAGCGATATGGGTCACTAACTTTGGTACCAAAATACTCATCCACCACATCGACTTTCTTTGTCGTTGGGTACTTCACCGCCATTTTGTGTACGTGTTCAACCAACTCCTTTGTTGAGTCTTCGGCATAAGCTCCTGGTAATACGCCCGTCATCGCAAACGCGGTCACCAGTGCTAAGGTTTTCTTTTTCATAGACTTCCTTTTCTGTTTTTGTTTTGTGTAATGCATCAAGCATCTTACCCATATCGAAGTAAGGATTCTAATTGCTTTGAGAAAATTGCTTGGTGAAGGTGTTAAAGTCACCAAAGCCAAACTAGCTGCTTAGCTTCGGTAAGCTTCCTTAATGTGGAGTTATAGACAAGAGCTTGTTAGCTCAGTTCAATACTTCGAGACACACCCGACTCCGCGGCAAAATCTTGGTCATGGCTGATAAGAATAAAGCCGCCTCGATACGCGCTTAGTGCCTGAGCAAGCATGATTTTCGAATCCAAGTCGAGGTGATTATCTGGCTCATCCAAGAGCAACAAAGGCTGCGTTGGTTGATGACTGACAATCAGCATAGCGAGCTTCATTTTCTCGCCGCCACTCAATACGCTGCCCAAGCGAAATACACTGTCTCGGCGAAAACCAATGCCTGCGAGTAATGTTCTGGCATCGCTCTCTTTCATCCCCTCACAATGTTGCATCAGGTTTTCCAACATGGAGAGTTCAGGCTGTATCGCACCAAAGTGTTGGTCGAGATAATAAAGCGGCGTATTGATTTGTAGCTCACCACTTTGCAGTGAGAACTCCCCCAAGAGGGTTTTCAGTAAGGTTGATTTACCGCATCCGTTTTTGCCCAACAAATGCAATTTATCATCCGCATGAACTTGCGCAGTGATGGGTTGAGCCGACCCAAATGGCAACATGCCTTCTAAAAGCGACACAACTTTTCGAGAACGGTTTTGACTGTCTGCCAAATATAGTTTTTGCCCTTTGATTTGCTCTTTACGCACTCGCAAACTTTGCTCTTTCTCTTGCAGATGCGCTTGGCGAAGTTGCTCGTTTTTATTACGACTGGCAGCTCGGGCTGTAGCTTTGTTTTTCATTGCATCCAGTAAGATTTTCGGCTGACTGCCATCCTTTCTTAGCTTATTACCTTGAGCCGCTCGTTGCTCTGCTTTCTCCCGATTGCGCTGAGCTTGTTCTTCTAATTGCTTTTTTTGTTTATCGACACTGGCTAACTGGCGTTCCACCGCTTGTAGTTCGGTGCGCTTTTGCTCGGCATACACGTCGTAATTACCGCCAAACACTTGCAAGCCTAGTCCGGACAGTTCCCAGATTTCCTCCATCTCGCGAAGTAATTCTCTGTCATGACTGATGAGCAGAATCGCGCCTGAGAAACTGCGCATCGAATCAATCAACCACTGCTTGGCATGCGTATCAAGATGGTTCGACGGTTCATCAAGGATCAGCAATTCCACTTCGCTGTCGAACAGCTGCCACAGTTGCAAACGCGCTAACTGTCCGCCACTTAATTGCGAGCAAGGGAAGTCTGGCTGTGGCGGCAAACCCATGGTTTCTAACTGCTTAGCAAGTTGGATGGGCAAATCCCATTGTTCACCCACCACCTCAAACAGATCCTCAGAGCAATCGCCCATTTCGATCTGTTTGAGCGCGCTTAGCACTTTGTCCTTTGCTAAAAACTGGGCAATCGACAGCTCTCCCCCCAACAAGTGAGATGGTTGCTGGCGATACACAGCAAATGACCTTGGTAGGGTTACTGTACCGCTGGTCGAGGTTTGCTCACCGCTGAGTATCGATGCAAACACCGATTTTCCGACACCGTTGCGTCCAACTAACCCAACACGACGTTTGGTCATAGAACATGAGATTTGCTGAAACAGCGTTTCGCCATTACCAAATTGATGACTGATATTGTAAGCCTGTAAGACTGGCATAATTTGCCTCCTGTATGACAGGGACAACAGCCGTAGCTTGAGATAAATCTAGAGATGAGATCGATGCAAATACACGCGCCCATAGAAGCGCTTCAAACAGAAAAATGGTAACTGCAAAGAAATATCGGAAAGTGAGCTACGCCTACTAACCCTGTAAATCCAAAAAATAAAATGAGAGTTGGATGACAGGTTTAGTTGTTCATGTTGGCGTAATCTCCTAAAGAAGTGATACGCAAAGTCTAAAGGTTTTCTTGTATAAAAAGCAAGCGACTTCTGTCATCACATGAATCGGTTCGATCCAGAAGTGAACTAAAATCCATCGCTCGCCGTAATAGCCAAAGAGTGAAAACACCAATGGGAAACGGCTATGAATCTTTTGATTGAATCGGTCGAGGGTGGTATCTACCTCGCTTACAATGTGGAAAACCATACAAAATCACTGATATTGAACGAGCACAAAAGTCCGCTCAAATTTGCCAGCCTTTGCGAGGCAAGAGACCACTTTCGAGGAGAAGGATACTCCTCTGCAAAACTGGTTCACCTCAACGCATCCGATGAAATGTGTGGAGAAAGAATACGCTGTGACATGCCATTAGAGATTGAATTGAGCTGGTATTAGTACCGGCTCTTTTTTCGTCCCCCCTCTATATCCTCTCGCTCTCAGGTTGGTGATAATTTGCCAAAACTTTGAGCGATTTCGGGATCTTATCAACACATTTTTTGTTAAAGGCGTACTATGCTATTGGTAGTGTATTCCACAAGAGGGCGTGGTTATGAAATACAAACATATCCTAGTCGCACTGGAACTGTCTGATGAGAGTACTGTGTTGATTGACCGAGCGGTATCTATGGCGAGTTATCTCGGTGCCGAGATTTCTTTTATTCATATCGATGGTACTCATGGCGAAATTTATCGTGAGCTTGTCGATATTAAAGCAAACCCAGACCAAAGACCGTTGAATGAACATTCAATGGAGTGCTTGAAGTCCTTTAGCGATTACATGGAGCAGCCATTGAAGCACTTCTTCGTTGGCACGGGTGACTTGGCGGACAAACTGGAAGTAACCATCAAAGAGCAAGAAGTTGATCTGCTTATTTGTGGCCACCACCAAGACTTCTGGAGCAAGATCATTTCTTACTCAAGACATCTGATCAACAAGTCACCGGTCGATATTCTGGTTGTGCCGATTCACGACTAGTTTGACTGAAGGATCGAAAAAGCCGCCAACGATGGGCGGCTTTTTTGTTGTTCTTGTTGGCTCAATTAAGGCTCTATTTCACCAATCGAATACAGCACCAACTCTTCTGGGTTGTTCCCTTCCCCTAACGAGTGAATGTCTTCTCCTTCTTGCTTCAACTCATTAATCAGCTTGAGCGCTTTATCTTGCTTCACCCCAATAATGGTTGGCATTTCAGAGGCAGAGACACCAAAACGTGTCGCAACAAGCAAGTTTCTGACTTTGGTTTTATCCGATTCAAACATAGCATGACCTCTTTATTTTCAATCATCTAAGCATAGCGAATCGCAATGAAAAAGCATCATGCAGGTCGAATCAATAACGGATTTTCCTACGAGTTAGACAAACTCGGTAAGCAACAGCTTAGTTACTGAAAACGCGGTCGAAATAATTGAGTGGCGCCACCTTAGTGTTGGCTCTTCGCTGCCATTTACTCTTGTTCGCCACCAACCATTTCTGTTCAGAATTGGCTAAAATTGCTTGGCTGACCTTGGCTTCTCTCAATTCATGTTCCATCGCGAACAGCTGAGTATCAACTTCTGTGCGACCAAAATTGACCATCTCTGAATGAGGCTGCGCGATTTCGGTGATACCTGCACAGCCAATAATTCCGATGTCAGCGGAAAACTGGCCGTAAAACTGCTCTGCCGAACCATCCACCACGTCGCGATCGTTCGTGCGAATACGACCACCCGGAATCCAAGTTTCGATGTGCTCAAAGTGAGAAAGAATATGCGCCGCTTCGAAGTTATTGGTCACCACACGTAACTCACTGTGATTGGCTAGACGTTCAGCAACCAAAGCAATCGTAGTACCAATACCTAGAAACAAAGTCGTGCCGTTTGGGATAGCTTTAACTACTTCATCTGCGATGATCTGCTTTTCCTGCTGATTGGTGACTTGGCGAGAGGCATAGCTGCGATTGCTCAGAGTGGCAGGTAGCCCGACACCACCATGATGGCGTCGGGTAAGTCCAAGTCGACAAAGTTCATTGATGTCGCGACGAATGGTTTGCGTCGTGACTTCGAAACGTTGGGCAAGTTCTTCTATCGAGCAATATTCTTGCTGATGAACCAGTTCAATGATGCTTTGTTGACGGACGTTTAAATTATTCATTCAGTGCGGGTTCTCGTATGGCTGAAGGCACTTTTACTTTATAACTTTGAGGCTTATCTGTAATCATCATATCCACGCCCCAATGCCAATGTGCTTCAACTAATTGAGGAAAGTTTGGTGTATAGCAGAAGAGTTGATAACCATACTGCTTGATCTTCTGAGCTTGCAATTCGGTCAGGAAACGGTAATCACAATGCACACTGTATGCATCGATGTGTTGTAGCACGACGGCGAAATCATCTGGAATCTCTTGCCATAGCTGCCCTCTTCTCACTTCTGGCAGGTAGTTTTTCATCATCATTAAGGCTTCTGTGTTAAAGCTAGAAAACAGAATCGCGTCCGCTTCTACACCTAAATGTTCAATCACCTGCGCAACCTTTTCGCACAACAGATCGATTTCGTCACCGGAGTAGACCTTCAATTCAATATTGAGCTTCACACCCGCTCTTGAAGTCAACTCAAGCGTCTCTTCTAAACTAGGGATAGGTTCGCCTGCGAAGTCATCACCGAACCACAAGCCTACGTCGAGTGTTCTCAGCTCCTGCCAAGTCAGATCTTTGACTTTGCCTCGACCATTCGTGCAGCGGTTGACCGTTTTGTCATGGATGACGACAGGAATGTTGTCCGCACTAAGCTGAACGTCGATTTCAATCCATTCACAACCAAATTCAATGGCGCGTTGTATTGCCGATAAGGTGTTTTCTGGAGCCAAACTGGATAAGCCACGGTGTGCTGTTATTTTCATTTTTTATTCCGTCTTTTTCATTTGTTTTCAAATGAACTATCTCAACCCTCAATGACGCTTTGATTACAAAATAGTGACGAAAGCAATGTTCAAATAAGTTCATTTTTTTGTAACTAGAACGTCATTTGGCTCATTTAATGTTCATTTGAATTTTTTGGAGCGGATTCATAATCAAAATGAACATTCGCAAGGAAACACCTGTTCAAATCATCCAATGAAAAGGAATCATTATGGCTATTAAACACCTCGCCGGACTTGCAGTTGCAGCGGCATTCATCAGCACGCAAGCACAAGCAAAAACAGAGGTTGAGTGGTGGCACGCGATGGGCGGCGCACTAGGTAACAAGGTTAATGAAATTGCGGCAGACTTTAACGCAAGCCAATCAGAATACGAGATCAAACCGGTTTACAAAGGCAGCTACGCAGAAACGATGACTAGTGCTATCGCGGCGTTCCGAGCAAAAGAGCAGCCAGCGATTGTACAAGTATTCGAAGTGGGTACGGCGACCATGATGGGCGCAGACAAAGCGATTTATCCTGTTTACCAATTGATGGAAGACACCAAAGAGTCGTTCAACCCTGATGATTACCTTGCAGCCGTAACTGGTTACTACACCACCAATGAAGGCAACATGCTTTCCCTGCCATTTAATAGCTCTACGCCGGTGCTTTACTACAACAAAGACATGTTCGCAAAAGCTGGCGTAGCAAACCCACCAAAGACATGGAAAGAGATGGAAGAAGTTTCCCGTAAGCTGCTGGCATCCGGTGCGAAGTGTGGTTTCAGCACTACGTGGCAATCATGGACGCAAATCGAAAACTTCGGCGCACGTAACAATGTTCCTGTTGCCAATAACAACAACGGCTTTGCTGGCTTAGACACTGAGTTTAAGTTCAATGATTCGGCGTTTGTTCGTCACATTGACCAAATGGGCAAATGGTCGAAAGAAGGCATCTTTAAGTACGGCGGTCGCCAATCTGATGGTATGCCACTGTTCTACACCCAAGAGTGTGCAATGACTATGGGTTCCTCGGCAGGTCTGGCTGGCATTAAAGAGAACATGAAAGACGTTGATATCGGCGTGGCGCAACTGCCTTATGATTCAGAGATCGTCGCTAAACCACAAAACACCATCATCGGTGGTGCATCACTTTGGGTACTTCGTGGTCATTCAAGCGAGGAATACAAAGGCGTAGCGAAGTTCTTCTCTTACCTTTCTAGTGCAGAAGTTCAAGCAGATTGGCACCAGTTCACCGGTTACCTACCAATTACTAAAGCGGCTTACGAGCTAACAAAAGAGCAAGGCTTCTACGCTAAGAACCCAGGCACAGATACAGCGGTTCTACAAATGACGTCAACCGAGCCGACAGAAAACTCGAAAGGCATTCGCTTCGGTAACTTCCTGCAAACACGCGACATCATCAACGAAGAGCTAGAAGCAGTGTGGGCAGGCAAAGCAACGGCGCAAGCTGCACTAAACAATGCGGTTCGTCGCGGTGACGAGCAGCTACGTCGCTTTGAGCGCACACAGAAGTAACGAACATTAATAACGAACAATGCTGCGCTGAGTCTTATTCGAATAACCGCTCAGATACGCACTCTCCCCGCCCATCTTGGGTGGGGAATTCGTTCACACACCTTGCCTGTTTTACTTTGGTATTTGTATGTCCTCACCTGTTGTTTTTAAACACAAATGGCTTCCGGTTGCGCTAATCGCACCTCAGTTGGTGATCACCTTGGTGTTCTTCATCTGGCCGGCAGGACAAGCCATTTTCCAATCTTCTCAACTTGAAGATGCTTTCGGCATGAGTCGTGAGTTTGTGGGTTTAGAGAACTTTGAAAAGCTCATCCATGATCCCCTTTACCTAGATTCGTTAATGACCACGCTGCAATTTAGCATCAGCGTCGCGGTGCTCGCGTTGGTCAGCGCACTCGTTCTTTCCGCTTTCGCCGAACAAATCATCCGTGGCGCAACCATGTATCGCACCTTCTTGATTTGGCCTTATGCGGTCGCTCCGGTTGTCGCAGGCTCGTTGTGGCTGTTTCTATTTGATCCAACCATCGGTGTCATGACCGAACTGTTGAACCTTTTTGGCGTAGACTGGAATCCAACCCTCAATGGCACTCATGCTATGTGGATGGTGATCATCACCTCGACGTGGAAGCAAATCAGCTACAACTTTCTGTTCTTCTTAGCGGCGCTGCAATCCGTGCCGAAGTCTTTGCACGAAGCCGCGGCCATTGATGGTAGCGGTCCGATCAAACGCTTTATCACCATTAGCTTCCCGCTGATTTCACCAACCAGCTTTTTCTTGTTGGTCGTGAACTTTGTTTATGCGTTCTTTGATACGTTCGCCATCATCCACGCGATGACACAAGGCGGTCCGAGTAACAGTACCTCGACCTTGGTTTACAAAGTCTACAACGATGGCTTTATCGGGCTAGATTTAGGCTCGTCAGCCGCGCAGTCCGTAATCCTGATGATCTTGGTCGCTTCCCTGACTGTGATTCAATTTAAGTATGTTGAGAAGAAGGTGGCGTACTGATGGTAGAAAGAAGACCGTTTTTCAATCTGTTTTGCCATGTCATTTTGATTCTTGGCATCATTTCGATTGCGCTTCCGGTTTGGATTGCAATCGTAGCAACCACCCATGAGAACAGTGCATTCGCTACTGGTACTCCACTTTGGTTTGGAGACTTGGGTTTTAGTGTATTTACTGACTTGTTGAGTAACGACACTCAGTACAACAACAATACTTTGCCGATTGGCAGTATGCTGCTGAACTCTTTCATTATGGCGATGTGCATTACCATCGGTAAGTTGAGCATTTCCATCATGTCAGCGTATGCAGTGGTGTTCTTCCGTTTTCCGGGACGGATGCTGGCGTTCTGGATGATTTTCTTCACGCTGATGTTACCCGTTGAAGTGCGCATCATGCCGACGTTTGAGGTGATTACGAACCTCAACATGCTCAACTCATTTTACGGCTTAACCATTCCGCTGATTGCCAGTGCGACCGCCACTTTCTTGTTCCGTCAGTTCTTTTTAACGGTACCGAATGAGTTAATGGAAGCAGCACGAATTGATGGCGCAGGACCAATCAAGTTCTTCTTCGATATCTTGTTGCCTCTGTCGCGTACCAACATCGCCGCACTGTTCGTCATCACTTTCATTTACGGCTGGAACCAATATCTATGGCCACTGCTGATCACAACTGACGTGCAGTACTACACCATCGTGATGGGCATTAAACAGATGCTTGGAGTAGTTGATGGTGTTGTGGAATGGAACAAAATTATGGCCACCACCATTATCGCCATGTTGCCACCCGTGATTGTGGTAATTGCAATGCAAAAAGCCTTTGTTAAAGGTCTGGTAGATTCGGAGAAATAAATGTCCACGTTAACTCTTTCTAATATCGCTAAATGTTATCCGAACGGCTATCAGGCGATCCAAAAACTCAATCTTGATATCTGCGACGGCGAAATGGTCGTGCTGGTTGGCCCAAGTGGCTGTGGTAAATCCACCCTACTTCGCATGATTGCAGGTCTAGAAGAAATCAGCTCTGGTGAGCTCAAGATCGACACCACAATCGTCAACGACCTCGAACCTGGCGAGCGCGACATTGCCATGGTATTCCAGAACTACGCCTTGTACCCACACATGACGGTGTACAACAACATGGCTTATGGGCTGCGCAACCGCAAAACACCGAAAGCGGAAATCGAGCGATTGGTTCACGAAGCAGCAAAGATGCTGGAGCTGGATCACCTACTCGACCGTAAACCAGGGCAGCTTTCTGGAGGACAACGTCAGCGTGTCGCGATGGGACGTGCAATTGTGCGTGAACCAAAGGTGTTCTTGTTTGATGAACCTCTGTCTAATCTAGACGCCAAACTGCGTGTTCAAATGCGTTTGGAAATAAAGAAGCTGCAACGTCGCCTTGGTACCACGTCGGTTTACGTTACCCACGACCAAGTGGAAGCAATGACGCTGGCAGACAAACTTGTTGTGCTGAACAAAGGCAACGTCGAACAAGTTGGTACGCCGCTAGAGATATACGACAACCCTGCTTCTCTGTTCGTCGCGACCTTTATTGGCTCACCATCCATGAACATCTTAGATGGCAATGTTAGCGCTGACGGCATTACTATTGGTGACGCACTGCTTCCTACATCCACAACAAACTTAGATCTAGGTGAAGTTAAACTGGGACTTCGTCCGGAGCATTTACAAATCAGCCAAGATAACCCATGGTTGCAGGTAGAGGTCGAATTGATTGAATCGCTCGGTGCTGACTTGTTGCTCTACTGCCGCACAGAAGGCGATGACTCGCAAAAGCTGGTTGTTCGTGTTGAGGGGCATACGCCGATTCAAATTGGCGACAAGCTTGGTCTGGATATCAAACCAAAGCATGTTCATCTATTTGATGCCAACACAGAAAAGCGCATCGAGTGTACACTGGCTCCAGCGGTGTCACTGCAAGACGTCAGTGACAATACCCAAGCAATCAATCCTAAAGTAAACAAGCAAGGAGTGGTGAATGCCTAACCCGTTATCAGAGCTCAATGTGGAGAGCCTGAAACAGATCGAATGGCTGCTGACCGACGTGGACGACACGTTGACTTGGCAAGGCAAACTGCCACCAGAGACATTAATTGCGCTAGCAGAGTTAGAGCGTGTGGGCGTAAAAGTGGTCGCAGTAACAGGCGCATGTGCTGGTTGGTGTGACCAAATGGCAAAGATGTGGTCACTGCATGGTGTGATTGGTGAAAATGGCGCGTTTTGGATGAGAAAAGACGCGACAGGATTCAACACCACCTTCGCTCGCCCAGCCGAAGCGATGCGCAAAGAACAACGCGCATTACAAGAAAGCATTGCGGGCATTTTGGCAGAGTATCCTGATGTCGAGTTCAGCCAAGATCAGAGCTTTCGCTACTGTGACGTTGCGGTGAACATAGCGCAAGATAGAGCGCCAGTTTCCCCTTCCACGACAATGGAAATTCTTAATCGCATCGTGAATTTGAATGTGGAGTCTCACCCCATTAACGCCACATTGAGTTCGATTCACATCAATGCTTGGGTAGGTAATCACAGTAAGCGTACTAGCGGTGAAGCGTACATTAAGCAGTTCAATAATGGTGAGCTACCGAGTTTGGAACGTATCACTTATGTGGGAGATTCATTGAATGATGAAGGCATGTTTGAGTGGCTGCCAACGACCTTTGGCGTAAACAACATTCGCCCTTTATTGGCGAAACTGAATCACCAACCTAGCTTTTTGACTGAGGAAAACGGCGGTTTTGGGTTTGCTCAATTGGCTAACCTAATCGTCAAAGCCAAAAGGCAGTAACGGCTTTTAACAGGGCTGTTTGGTAAAAGTGCAGCCTTCGAAAGGGTTAGATACTCGGGTAAATGGATACCCTAAGAATAGGAGGACGCGGTTCTCTCTTCGGCGAACAGTCGATGGATGAATTGGCGTTCTTCTTCACTCAAACGCACTGTCACTTCCTGTTTGGTTGCATTCTGAACCAACTGATAAACCTCATTCAATTGCGATAACGTCAAAGAATTCAGTTTTTGCTTTATTGCACTAAATTGCTGCTGTTCCATATTTTTATGCTACTTATTCCTTATTTAACCCCTCATTGAGAAAAAAAGACACTCAATCCAAATATCACCATGGAGGGGGGAAATATATTCGGATTGAGTGAAAAGAAGGAGTAAAGACTGCGGCGGATTGCATGAGAAAATCAAACTCTCAATCTTTATTAAGCACTCCAACGAGAAAAAGAATATCGCTTTCTGATGTATTTATAATTAGCAGTTGTGAAGTTTATTTATCATAAGTGCTTAAAAATCTCTCACCGAGAAACACCGCTTAAGCCCTTGCTACACTTAGCATTTCTCCAATTCAAGTAGCCTACCATGCCCAGAATGGACAATCTCGCAACAAAGATTGCTTGTTGTTTTCACTAATTATTTTTGTTTGTCGCATCCAAAAGCAGCCCATATTATCCGCAGCACAAGGGATGACATTCCTTACGCTCTTTAACAATCAAATGCCGTACTTCCTCATCTGCAACTTTCCTACTGATGTAAAAATTTCCTTGTGATTCCCATTTTCTAATTTTTACAACCACTGCGCAGAGCATTTAAAGCTGTGTTCTGCATTACAGTCTATTCATGTAGGAATTCATCGTGGATAAATATCAAGCTGCATACGCTAAGCGTCTAGAAAAACTGAAAGGCAATCGTTCGCCAAAAGCTATTGCACGTATTTCGGCGTGGGATGCGTTTTTTAACAAAGAATACGAGATGCAAGATCTAGAGTCTCAAATGACAGACTCAGCTCGCAAGCACTACGAGCAATCTGACGTTAAAAATGAAATCAGCTTTGGTTCATTCAAACGCGCGTTCTATAAAGAATCGATCGTGATTTATGACCTAACCGATGGTGCTTCAATTCAGAAGGTGTTCACACCACTACTTGTGCTAACAACAGCATGGGTACTGTTCGTGTGTTTTACCCAGTAATTGAATAACCGAATTTAATAAGCAATAGATAAACTATTGGCAGAGTGTTTATACCTTTGTTCAATACAAACAGTTGAGAGTTTAAGGATGAAAGGAAGAAACATTGCGGCATTTGCCATTGTGATGGCAGCACTAACGTTTGGGTATGGCTTTAAAGCGTACCAAGAGGCTAATGGTGTCATTTACCCAACCTTTAAGAAGGAGTTTAATCTCTAATGCCTAAGATTACCCTTCTGCTACTCGCAACGACAGTCGCCATGGGCATTACCGGCGCTGCATTCTGTGTTGGCGTCACTTACGCGTTTACACAATTGCCAATAGAGCAAATTCTATCGAGCTTATAATAAAAAAGTAGAGCATTTCGGTGCTCTACTTTTTTGCTATTTAGGGTTTAAAAAACCAATCAAAATTCTCGATTCATCTTCTCTAAACAGGCGAACAAAATCGCTTGATGCTCAGGGTCGATATTGCGCGTTAAGTCTTGAACCAAATCTAAATGCAGTTGATTGTGGTGGCGGTGAATCTCTTCACCCGCTGGTGTGAGCTTCACGACAATCGCACGACGATCTTCTGGATGCGGGCAACGCTCAATAAGCTCTGCTTTTACCAGCTTCTCAATTTGAACCGTCAGCGTACCCGTAGTGATACCGAGTTTCTCGGCCAACTCTTTCATACGCATTGCACCGTGCCCACCCAACACTTCAATGGTGTGAGTTTGAGCCAGTGAATAACCCGTTTCTTTTACTACAGATTGCTCCCAAGAAGACATTTTGTCATAGAACTCGGTAAGCGTTTGATTCAGCTTTTCTAATTCGCGCATCAGTCAGTCGTTTGAACTTCCAAAGTCAGGTGGTGAATCTTATCAAATTTACTCAATAATTGCTTAAATTCATCCAGCGTTTTGTCGCTGTGATTTTTTAATGCGATTGCCGCAGAGTAATGGTGACCACTCACTTTCCAGATGTGTAAATCAACGATCTCGGCGTAAGGCGTGAGTGTTTCTGTAATCTCATCTCGGCAAGACTTGTTGATGCTCTCGTCCAACAACACAGGCGCTGTTTGCTTCATTAAGCCCAAGGTCCATTTACCAATCACAATAGCACCAACAATACCCATCATGGCATCTAACCAAACCCAACCGTAAAACTTACCGACAATCAGCGCCACGATCGCCAGCAAAGACGTCAATGTATCCGCCAGCACGTGGAAATATGCAGCGGTTAAGTTGTGGTCGTGATGATGTTCGTGCTCATGATCATGAGAGTGGTTATCGTGATGGTCATGCCCATGGTGATGGTGATCTTGCAGAAGTAGCATGCTTGCAAGGTTAACCACGAGACCAATCACCGCCACCATGATCGCCTCGTTGAATTGGATACTCTCTGGATTGAAGAGACGATGAATCGACTCAACCATCATCATCAGTGCCACAATCCCCAACGCAATCGCACTGGTAAAACCGCCAAGTACACTCACCTTGCCCGTACCAAATGAGAAGCGGTCACTGTGCGCATTTTGTTTCGCGTAGCGGTAAGCAAAAAGAGTAATACAAAATGCCGCTGCGTGTGTGCCCATGTGCCAACCATCTGCGAGCAATGCCATTGAGCCAAACATGGTTCCGGCAGCAATCTCTACCACCATAGTGGTCACGGTTAGAATCAATACGTAGAGCGTGCGTTTTTCACCCTTTTGGTTGTGAGAAACGAAATCATGTGAATGTTGCGATACAGCCATTGCGACACTTACCTTCCAATTTTAGTTTGATTATCAAATTATTTGATTTTAATTTAGTTTGACTATCAAACAATGTCAACCTAGGAAGGCATAATCACCAAAAGATCATGCAAGAGAAGTTAAGAAAGAAGAAAACTTGGAAGAAAAGTACCGAGCGGTATAAAAAAGAAATGGCGGGCATCCAGCCAAACACGAATGCCCGTTATTATTAATCGTGTGAAAGTTCACACGAAAGCAGTTTGGCTTCAAATTGATCGTCAATGCTGTCTGCAATCAATTCGATGCGGCTTTCGGCACAATCATCCAACTCCACTTCGGTTAGTCCATCTGGCGTTAAGTTGTAACCATAAATGCCATCGCTCGTAATAAACACGGCTTTCATGCGCTCGACTTCTAGCTCCACCAACAAAGGAATCAGCTTCCGACGGTCAAACACTTTCTCCGGCGAGAAGCGCCAACCGACACTTTGGAAGCCTTCGCCTTCATTGGTCGCTTTAATAATGCCACTTTCAGGCATTGGCATGTCTGAAGCCAACGGCTTGTCACTCGCATGATGGTGGTGATGGTGCGGCGGATGCTCATGAATGGTGGTTTCGCCTTCAAATTCATGAAAAGGAATCACACCGTGCTCCGCGAAAATCACTTTTGTATTTGGACGACCAACTTCCGCCACGTAAGCTTCTAGCTTCTGGGTATCACCCTCTTGATAGAGGTCGAGCTTATTACCCACCACCGTATCGGCAATGGCAATTTGCTGATTGAATGTATCGTGCTCGGTGTAACGAAGATCTGTCAGCTTACGAGCATCAACTAAGGTGATGTTCTTTTGCAATGACAACACTTGTCGATAATGATCCGTCGATAAAACCTGTAACACCTCTTTTGGATGCCCAAGGCCAGTCGGCTCAATCAACAAACGGTCGGGCTTTGCTTCATTCAGCAGTTGATTCAGTGCGATTTGCATTGGTAATCCCGCCGCACAGCACATACACCCGCCGGGTACTTCACGAATAAAGACTTGCTGCTCTTCGCTTTGCTGCCCTTGAACCAAACTGCCATCAACACCGATTTCGCCAAACTCATTCACCAAAACAGCCCAGCGTTCATTCTCTGGCTTATTCGCCATCAGGTTCAAAATCGCAGAGGTTTTACCGACGCCCAAAAACCCGGTAATAATGTTAGTTGGAACCCCAAGTATGGGCTGATTATCAGAGCTCATTGGCAATTCTCCTGTAGCCTTGAACCAGTTCGTGGTTTGCCGAAACCACAGACTCCGAAAACGCCGAGTATTCTGGCGGCACTTTCGAGATGCTGTTCAAATCAAAGTCGGCGCCGATATTGGTCATCGGCGGAACATGGAAGTTCTCTGGCAAGTCTAGTCCATCTACCACGCAGTTATGACGAATCACACAACCTGTACCAATCACAGCATTAAACACCACGGAGTTAAAACCGATAAACACGTCATCACTGACTTCACATGGGCCATGAATAATAGAACGGTGCGCAATCGACGAACGCTCTCCAATGGTCACGGCTGCACCTGCTTTTGAGTGGATAACGACGCCATCTTGAATGTTGGTATCGCGCTTGATCACGATGGCTTCCATGTCGCCTTGTTCGTTCACTTCATCAGCACGAATCACCGCGTAAGGACCAATAAAAACGTTATCTTCAATGATTACTTTGCCACAGATGATCGCCGTTGGATCAATGAACGCCGTTTCCGATACTTCCGGCATGTGACCAGTAGGATTTCTTCTTAACATATTGATTTCTCTTTATTCGGTGCCTCAAAGACACTCAAGCTACGACAACTATACTTCTACAAATAAAGCTCAAAGAAAGCGGATAAATGTAAGCTTTCGAAAATAAACTGAGCTTTCAAATAATCTAAGTTTCTGAAAAACGTGAATCCTAGCGATCGAATACCAATCGCATGGCGTGTGCAGCCTGCTCATTCACTTGTTGGTTGGCATACACTAAGCCGCCATTGACCCATGTGTTCTTAATTTGAGCCGAGAACTGATGGCCAGCAAACGGCGACCAACCACAATGGTACAAGCTGTTCTCGTTCGTCACTGGCGTTGGTGCTTCGGCATCAACAAGAACCAAATCAGCAAAGTAGCCTTCGCGAATAAAACCGCGCTCTTGAACACCATAACGAATCGCTGGGTTATGAGCGGTTTTCTCTACCACTTTCTCCATCGTCATGTGCCCGCGACTCACTTGATCGAACAGCGTCAGTAGTGCGTGCTGCACCAAAGGTAGGCCAGCAGGTGCTTGGTCGTAAGGCACTTGCTTTTCTTCCCAAGTGTGTGGGGCATGGTCCGTCGCAATAATATCGATCTGGCCTGTGCTTAATGCCTTTAGTAGCGCGTCACGATCGCTTGGGTATTTTACGGCTGGGTTGCATTTAATTTGGTTACCACGCTCTGCATAGTCTTCATTGCTAAACCAGAGGTGGTGAACACACGCTTCTGCGGTGATGCTCTTACCTTGAATCGGGCCCGCTTCAAACAAAGCCAATTCTTTTGCTGTTGTGATATGCAGTACGTGCAGTTGGCTGTTGTGCTTCTTCGCTAACTCAACAGCGTAAGAAGAAGAGGCATAGCAAGCTTCATCATCACGAAGTACTGGGTGGTCTTCAATGTTGAATTCCGACTTCTCTTTCAAAAGACGTTCTTTGTTCTGAGCAATGACAGGGCCACTTTCACAGTGCGTTACGATCAATACTGGTGAATCACGGAAAATCTCGTCCAATGCTTGCTCGTCTTCGACCAATAGATCTCCGGTAGATGCGCCCATAAAGACTTTCACACCACAGTGTTTCTTTGGATCGAGTAATTTGATTTGCTCAAGGTTGTCTTCAGTTGCGCCAAGGTAGAAAGAGTAGTTAGCCAGAGAGCTTTGTTCCGCGATGGCAAATTTGCGTTCCAACGCTTCAATCGTCGTGGTTGCTGGGCTTACGTTTGGCATTTCCATGAAGCTCGTGATGCCACCAGCGACGGCTGCGCGTGATTCGGTTGCAATAGAGCCTTTATGAGTCAGTCCTGGTTCGCGGAAATGCACTTGGTCATCGATCATTCCAGGGATCAAATAGCAACCTTTCGCATCGATAACGACATCACCTTCCCTTACTGCTATGTCAGTTGCGATGGTTTCGATTCGTTGATCGACAATTCGCAAATCGGTTTCGGTGATGGTTCCTTCATTTACGACACGGGCGTTTTTAATGAGCGTTGCAGACATAGCGGTTCAGAATCTCCTTGCTGATGATGCTAATGGTTGGGATGTATTTGAGGAAAAGGTGACGAAGTCGTCATGGTGTGAGCCAAACTCAATAAAAAGCACGGCTATTTGGTGTCAGCGCAGTCATCACATACACAATTGATTTCTAATTGAGGGCTAACGACGGTAAACCCCTCTTGTTTTGCATGAGATTTAAGACCATTAATCAATTTAGGATCGATGGCTTGTTCGCTGATCTTGTTGCACTTTGAACAGATGAGAAACTGGGGAATACCATGTTCGTCATCACACAGGATATGAGAACAGGCGATATATTTATTAGAAACCTTTAGTTTGTGGGCTAGATGCTCACCTTCAAGGAAATCCAAAATTCGATACACCGACATCGCTTGAATATTTTGCTCAAAGTGCGCTTTGCAGTAATCCACTAATTCATACGCTGAAAGCGCTTTATCGGCATGAACCAAAGCCCGCAAGACTAACTTCCGCTTAGTCGTTAGTTGCTTACCTTGAGCCTTAAAACTCGTTTCAACATGCTTAATAATGGCGTCAATATCGCTCACTCTCACCTCACACAAGACACACGCTACCTTTTAATAATTTTGATTATTGTTATGTTATAACATAAAAATAGATTCATCAAGGTGAGACCAAAGCGAACGCGATTTGGGAATGCGCATTAGATCCGTTACTCTAATTAGCTCGTATCCCAAATCAGAATAATCAAAACGGATGGCTAGAATGGAACACGTTGGCTCTCGGGCACTGGTTGTTGAAGGTGGTGCCATGCGCGGGGTATTTTCCTGCGGCATACTCGATCATTTTATTAAGCAAGACTTCTCCCCGTTTGACAGTTTTTGGGGCGTTTCGGCAGGCGCGAGCAACTTAGCCGCATACCTTGCACAAATGCCGGGAAGGAACCTCAAAATCTATCTTGAT
Source organism: Vibrio sp. B1ASS3 (assembly GCF_905175355.1). Classification (NCBI taxonomy): domain Bacteria; kingdom Pseudomonadati; phylum Pseudomonadota; class Gammaproteobacteria; order Vibrionales; family Vibrionaceae; genus Vibrio; species Vibrio sp. B1ASS3. Next base: position 491,906 of record NZ_HG992743.1, on the reverse strand, counting down.
TACAGCTTGCGTAAAGAGTTCATTTCTCCCACCCAACTGCTGCGTGGCGGTGACATGATGGACTTGGATTGGATGTGGGATATCACGCTTAAAGAACTCGATATAGATAGAGACGTGCTTTCTGCTGATCCTCGTCCTTTCTTTTTGGGGGTCACTCGACAGGACAACGGACAACCAGAATACCTCACGCCATCCATTCAAATGCTGGCAGAAACCATGAAAGCCAGTAGCGCCCTGCCCATCATGTACCGAAACGGTGTCGCTTTAGATGGTGTGAGATATGTTGATGGCGGCGTAGCGGATGCGATTCCCGTCGCCGAAGCCATTAAACGCGGCGCGACCAGAATCATGGTGCTAAGAAGTCGGCCAGCCAGTTATCGTAAATCCAAACCTAAACTTGAAAAGCTCACAGCACGCCTGTTGAAAGATCATCCTGCTTTGGTAGAGCCAATGCTCACGCGTCATATTCGCTATAACCAGAGCTTGGAATTGATAGAGAATCCACCCGCTGGCGTTGAGATCATTCAAATCTGTCCACCAGAAGGCTTTAAATTAAAACGCTTGAGCCGCTCGCCAGAACCATTACGCAAAGCTTATGAATTGGGCTTGGAGTTTGGCAAGCATGCCATAACGCGTTGGGAACAGAGCTAAACACCACTTTCAAAACGCAGCTGAATAAAAAAAGCCACACCATGTTAGTGTGGCTGATGCAAATTCGATGGCAGTGGATATCGTCTTTGCTTGCGTATGAGCCCAATGCACGGACTCCAAATCACTTAGGGGTCACCAATCGTGCGAGTTCAGTGCGCACGATTGTCGGTCAAACTAATACGTTTCAAACAATCCAGAGTTGTAATCTTGAATCGCTTGTTCAATCTCTTCGATGCTATTCATGACAAACGGGCCGTAATGCACTACAGGCTCATCAATTGGTTCGCCGATAAAGAGCAGTACGCCACTGGTGTCATTGGATTGAAGCGTCACTAACTCACCTTTAGAAAGCAGTGCCATTTCTCCCTGCATGACAACGCGCTCTCCAATATTAATGCTGCCTTTATAAGCATAGACCATCATATTGTGATCGTTAGGCGTCATCAGGTTTAACGACGCGCCTTGGTGCGCTTGCCAATCAGCGACTGTCACAGGCACACCAGTTTTACTCAATGGCCCTCGAATTAGTTCATCATCAATATTCAGCTCACCAGAAATAACGCGAACTAAGCCATGCGCCTCTGCGCGATGTTCGGTAATGGTTTCCGGTTGGAAGTCGTGATATTGCGCCGGAGCCATCTTGTCTCGCGCTGGTTGATTAATCCAAATTTGGAAACCGTGCAGCTCACCGTCTTCCATTATTGGCATTTCACCATGAATGACGCCTCGACCAGCTGCCATCCATTGCGCACCACCGGAACGAAGTTCACCAACATTATCCATGTGGTCACGGTGTTGGAAGTGTCCCGTTAACATGTAAGTCAGCGTTTCAATGCCTCGGTGTGGATGCGGAGGGAACCCGCCTACGTAATCGGCTCTTTGGTCTGATTTCAGTTCATCTACCATCAAGAATGGTGAAAAGCTCGCATTGTTAAAGCCTGCGACACGGCGAATTTTCACGCCGTCACCATCAGCAGTTGCATGTGATGGGATAATCTGACGAATCTCTCTCACTGTACTCATAATCTTGCCTCCCTTTAGGATATGAGTTGATTCTAGAGAGCAAGTACTGAGTTTATGAGGGGGAAAAATTGTTCTACTTCATCAACTTTTTCGAACGAAAAAAAATGAAAAATAAATGTAGCTATTTTTTAAACACCCTGTATAGTGGCGGCTGGCTCTAGAAAAGAGCTGTTAATGCTACATTTAGTTTAAGTTCCCTCTCAGTAACATCCTGAATCTTCGGTTCAGACTCCTGCGTAAAACTTCCTCTTGATTGCACATTCAATAGCTTAAAAAAGATCCATCACAATTCGTACATTATTGTTTAATTTCAGAGGTTTTTATGTCTGGTAAAGTAACTGGTTCAGTAAAATGGTTCAACGAAACTAAAGGTTTTGGTTTCCTAACTCAAGACAACGGCGGCCAAGATGTATTCGTACACTTCAACGCTATCGTTGCTGACGGTTTCAAAACTTTGGCTGAAGGTCAGAAAGTAAGCTTCAACGTAGAAGATGGTAAAAAAGGTCCTCAAGCGACTGAAGTTACTCCTCTATAAGATAGCTTTTCTTGGTGCAGCATTTCCTCGCTGCACCAAACTCTCTCCCCCCTTCAAAAATTCCTCAAACTTAATACTCAGCAATCAAATATTGCTCGGTTTTCTGCTGCCTAAAAGAAATGGGCTGCACCACTGTATCCATCGTTGGAACAAGGTATCTTTAGTCAGATCACTGTCGCCGTCGTTGGTATGTAAATTACCAAAATTAGGAAAAATTATGTCTAGAAGAACAGGTCGTCAAAGACACTGGTATCAATTATCGAATAAAGAAAAGATCACAAAGAAACAGGAGAATAAATGATAGAGATTGAATTCCGTTTAAAACAACCCGACATCTCTTGGAACGCCAAAATTCACCAACTTAACAGTGATATTTTAAGGCGCCATATATTGCCAAAACTCCAATCTGCTTGCTATCTCATTGATTTTAAATACTGTGAGAAAACCTATTCCGGTGACATTCTGTGTGACTCAGGTTCAAAGCTAGGAAGTTTTATTATTAAATAAATCAGTTTCGTGCATTAATAATTAATGTGGAAATTTAGGAAGAAATTCCCGAGGTGAAAAACATGGCAAATAAAAGCAAGAAGCAAATTGAGCAAGAAAAGAAAGAGTCCGAACAAAACGCTGCTGCGATAAAACAACAAACTCGCCGCCGAATTGAGGACATCATGGAGCAAAGAGAATTTGATAAAATGTTCGTGCTATAAATACATTCCCTTTCATTTCCTTTTCTCTACTCTTCTCAATTTAAAGTATCGATGTGCAAGGTATCGCCACCCCTTCTCTCAGTTCACAATGAGAGCTCACAATGAGCAACGCACAATAAACTCGATATGACTCCCAATGTTTCTCGCATGATGTGATTCAGTATTAGCCACTGAATATTCGACTCAGCCAGGTGTGTGCTGACAACGAAACCATCATGCGATGAAATCGCTCCCTTTTCCCTTTTCCCTTTTCCCTTTTCCCTTTTCCCTTTTCCCAAAGAATTACAATTTACTCACTAGCTCTAGCCAAGCCCCAATTTTTGCGTATAATCGCAACCGTTTGCTTCGTATAACCCCAATGATATGGTTTGGGGGTCTCTACCAGCTCCCGCAAAGTGCTGATTACGAAGAGTCGAGATCACTGTGGATCTTACTCTTTGTAATGGCGTTCGATTTTTCTCAATCTATACCTATTCTTAGAGTAATTGCATCCACGTAAAAGCATAAGAAGAGGTGGAATATGAACGCATTTATTCAAGGTCTTCCAAAGGTAGAGTTACACTTACATATCGAAGGTTCGCTAGAGCCAGAACTGTTGTTTGAGCTTGCACAGCGCAACAACATCGACATCCCATACGAATCACCGCAAGCACTGCGCAAGGCGTACGAGTTCGAAGATTTGCAGTCTTTCCTAGATATCTACTATCAAGGTGCTAACGCGCTTCGCACGGAACAAGACTTCTATGATTTGACTTGGGCATACCTAGAGCGCTGCAAAGCTGACAACGTTATCCATACTGAAATCTTCTTTGACCCACAAACCCACACCGACCGTGGCATTGAGTTTGAGACTGTTATCAATGGTATTCACCGAGCAATGCAAGATGGTAACGAGAAGTTAGGTATCACCTCTCAAATCATTGCGTGCTTCTTGCGTCACCTATCGGAAGAGAGCGCGATTGAAACACTGCAATCCATTGTTAAACACAAAGACAAAATCGTCGGTGTTGGTTTGGATTCTTCAGAGCTTGGACATCCGCCAGAGAAGTTCAAACGTGCGTTCCAACAAGCAAAAGAAGCAGGTTTACTCACCGTGGCACACGCAGGCGAGGAAGGTCCGGCACAAAACATCATCGATTCTGTCGAGATGCTGGGCGTTAGCCGCGTCGACCATGGTGTTCGCTGCGTTGAAGATGCATCGTTAGTCGAAGCGCTCATCGAAAGTAAAATGCCACTCACGGTATGCCCGTTATCGAACATCAAGCTTTGCGTGTTTGACGAAATGGAGCAGCACAACATTGTCGATTTGCTACGTAAAGGTGTCGCGGTAACCATTAACTCGGATGATCCGGCGTACTTTGGTGGTTACATGACAGATAACTTTATGGCGGTCAGTAATGCACACCCGATGACGAAGCCAGAGTTGGCTCAGTTTACGATCAATGCCATTAATGCGAGCTTCATCAGCGAGGCACTTAAAGCCAAATACCGTGCTCAAGTCGCTGATTACTTAGCGAATCACTGATTGATTACCAATTGAATCAAATAAGGGCTAGTGACCTAGCCCTTCCTCGTCAGAGGTAAACAAATGCATTGTGGTCGCGCAAGTCCCTTGCTCATCAAACACATACCCAGCTTTTCACACAGTTTCTTCCCGACTTCTTAGCTGTGTAGAGTGCTTTATCTGCGTTCGCGATCAAGTCATCAAAGCTTTGCCCTGCGCTTAATGTAGCAACACCAGCACTAAATGTCATGCTTGTGACGGGTGAGAAGTTCTCTAGTGTCATTTTTTCTTGTAGGTTGGTAGCAATTTGTTCGCTCTGCTCAATCGATGTATCCCTCAACAAAATGACAAATTCCTCTCCACCCCACCTTGCGATCAAATCTTGCGTTCTTACATTGGCACTCAGGAAGTCGGCCACATGCATTAGCACTTGGTCACCGACATCATGCCCAAATGTGTCATTCACGGCTTTAAAGTAGTCAAGGTCAATAAGAATCAGAGAAGTTGAATGAGAATGCATCGTCTTATTGACCAACTCTTGATGTACTTGGTTAATTAAGGCTCGTCGATTGAATAAGTTGGTTAAAGGATCATACATAGCTAACCAAGTTAACTTCTGGTTGTTTTCGTTGAGTAGTTTCACAGACATCGCGAGATCGTGATTGGCATCATTTAACTCGTTGGTTCTTCGCGCAACCACATCCTCCAAGTTTCGATTGTGTTGTTGAATCTCCTCTATGGTGTTTTTAAACGCGTTAGACAACTGACCGATTTCATCCAAAGAGTTTTGACCTGCGAATTCAGTGTAGTGACTGCTGACCGAATTTTTTACGTCCTTTGTGAGTTCTAAAATCGGGCGTGTCACTGAGTTGGTTAGATAGAAAATGATCGGCATAAAAACGATGGTTACCACTAATAAAGTAATGGTGACATCTTCTACTAGTGCTTTGATATCAAGGAATATATCTGATTCTTCCGTTGTAACGAACAACGTCCAGCCCGGTAAAGTATCAATGGTTGAAAAAGTAACAATCTTAGGTTCACCGACATTTTCATCATAATAATGCCCGTATCCGATATCATGCTGTCGTGTTTGCTGTGCAATACTCCCAAAGCCTTCAAAGCCGATACTGTCAGCATCAAAGATATTTGCCTCTAAAATGAGAGCGTTATTCGGGTGAGAAACCACATTTCCATCATTATCGGCAATCCAAGCATAACTGCTATTTCCAAGTTTTACTTTAGCCAATCTCTTGCTCAAATAATCAACTGAGATTGATACAGCAACAATTCCACTCCACTCATTTTGTGAATCAAAGACCGGTACACCCAATGCAATCAATGGCTCCCCTGTCACTAAACCTATGTGTGGCTTAGTGACATGGTATTGTGCTTGTTGCCATTTCACATCCTCCGTAATATCTGCCAGCGTAACTTTTGTTTTGCGACCTTGATAATCAACCAAGTTCCATTTGTTGTCGACGAACAAAGCGTTCACGATCGCATGTTGTGACATGCTGTATAGCCATTTCAATTCTTCAATAATGAACGGAACGTCACCATGCTGAACTCTTTGATGACCACTGATGGTTCGAAGTGAAGCGATATTTCTTTGTAACTCTTGGCTGATCACATCAGAATGGAGGTTTGAGACTTGAATCGAGTTATTTAGGGCAACACTAAATACACGTTGCTGCTCTTTAAAGTAAAGGGCACCAAACAAAATAAAAACGAAGCAAATCGTCATTACTGTATAAGTGACAATAAACTTAGTTCGAATACTCGTAAAAAAAACGCGACTTCCCTGCACAAAAACCCCAGTTATATTGAGGAATATATTTACAGTCTAGTGTCTCATTAAAGATCCATCCATGCGATATAGAGAAAATATTCGCGTTAATCTAATGATTTTTGGTAAATTTCTCAGCAGCTAATAAACACTGCTCACGTAACCATTGATGGCTTGGGTCATTAGTGCGAGAGGGGTGCCAATACATCGCCACATCGATCGGATCTTTCATGAACTCAGCTTCAAGCTCTCTGAGGTGATACAAATCTCGATATTGCTCCAGTAAGGTTTGTGGCATCAGAGCAAGATAATCACAGCGCTGTACCACTGGCAGTATCTCGATGATACTTCCCGCCTGCCATGCCACTTGGCGCTTCCCTAGGATCTGCTCGTTCTTGATGCCACGACCAATCAAATAACCGTTTTGTTGGTCAAACTGAGAAAGGGTCACATGCTTCTCGTTAAGGTACTCTTCTACGCTGATGGTATTGCCTTGTAACCGAGGGTGATCCTCTCGGCACACAACCGTGAGTTTATCGGACATCAAAATCTGTGAACGCAAATGCGGGTGCAAATTGGTCTGAGCTTCAATCACCAAATCGCACTGCTGTGACCTCAGCAAACTGGTTAAGTCCATAGTGAAAAGCGGCTCAATCCGTGTGTTTGCTTCCGGTGCTTTTTCGTTAAGCAAGGCTGAAAGCTCTGGCAGCAAAGTAAAACTGAACACACTGAGTGAAGAGATCACAAAACGCTTATCGCACTCAGCAGGATTAAATCGTGAGTGCTCTGGCAACATATAAGCGATGCTTTCTACCGCTGTTGCTAATGTGGGATAGATATCAATGGCGAAGGCTGTTGGTGCCACGCCGTGGCTTTCGCGAATAAATAACGCATCCTTAAACACCTCACGAAGCCTGACTACCGCTTGGCTGACCGCAGATTGACTCACACCAAGTCGTTGTGCCGCTTTGGTGTAACTCTTCTCTTCGACAATCGCCACGAAGGTCGGGATAAGACTGTAGTCTGAGTGCTTCATAGATTATGTGTTCTCGAATATCTTCATACTGATATGAGCGTAACTTATATCATATATAACTCAACTTATGACGTTTTTTCATACAATTCCGCGCATGTGATTACAAAAGACAAAACAATAATCACACGCTCAACGTTTTACCCTCACACATCGACAAAAGGTATAACTATGAACGTCATAAAAGCCATAGGTCGCGTTATCTTTGCGATTTTTATGGTGCTATTAAAGTTCTCACTATTCATGGCTCTCATGCTTGGTGGGGCTTACTTGCTTGCACCCATGGGCACGATCAATTCAAAAGACATTGATATGAGCTTGTTCACCAACACGCCCAACGACACCATGATGGTGATTTTCAACTCCGAATACTTCAGTGGTTATCTGTTCTCTGTCACCATAGCCCTTGCCCTTTTTGTCATCTATTTGCTGTGGCAGATCCATGAAGTTGCGGTTCACCGAGCTCAAGAAAAGAAAAGCTCTCATATCCAATTGGTGTTTGCCCTCTCCTTGTGCGGTTTGTTCCTTCACAAAGCTTGGTGGGTTCTGGCGCTGATCATTGCCTTCGCGAACTGGGAGCACATTGGCAACTCACTGAGCAACATCATTCGCAATAGCCGTTTGTCGTCTCAACCACAAACACCCGCAAAAGTGACGGAGGAATAAGCCATGAAAGAGGTAATGATTCCGTACATTCTGATCATGTGGATTCTGGTTTCAACGGGTGCGATTAAGTGGACATTTAAGAGCGCGTTTTGGATCATCTCTGGCGGTGCATTCATTCTGGTGGTGCTAGGAATTCTATCGCGTTTGTGGGCTCCAGTTGATTTGACTTATTCATCGACGGTGAAAGCGCCCCACTCGGTGCTCTCTCCACTGTTTCGCGAGCAGATTGACCACATCTATGTCGACCACAACCAAGAAGTGAAGAAAGGCGATGTGATCTATACGCTCGTCGACACCACTTCTTTAGCTGACGTAGAAAAAATCAAAGCGGGCATTGTTCAACAAGAAGAAAATGTGGCTCAGTTAAAGCGCGATATTATTCGCGGTAAAACGTCACCAGAGATCTTCAAAGGGCGTGACATTGAATACTACGAATCTCAACTTCGCGTTGCAGAAGCGTCGTTGAAGTCTTTGCATGCCGATTTGCAAAAGACTGAGTTTGAACAAAGCCGTAAAACCGTTCGAGCCCCATACGATGGCCAAGTTGCGGTAGTGAACGTAGCCGATGGTAGCCGCGTGGGCAACATGCACATCTACGACACGTCGCGTAAGTTCTTGGAGATGCGCATACCAGACCAAACCTACCGCTATGTTGAACAAGGTCAGTTTGCTGAGTTCTACGTCGATGCGTATCCGGGTGAAGTGTTCCGAGCTCGCGTTCACAGCATCACGGCGGGTACTGGAGAATCATCAGTCTCGCCATTGCAAGGCCCACAGAGCGTTCGTCAACACGTAGGCGCAAACACCAGTAGCCACGGCCGTACAGTGATTCTGGAAATCTTCGAACCTGAAGGTAAATCCATTCCAATCGGTGCGACTGGCTCTGCATGGATTGCTGCAAATAAACCACACAGCCTGTTTGGCTTCATTGATGTGATTGGCGCAGCAACGGTTCGACTTCACTCTTATAAGTCTTACCTGAACGCGATGTAGTTAATAAACAAACCGCCAACTTCGGCGGTTTGTTTTTATTAAGCCAATTAAGACCTTACATTTCTTCCGTGGTTAGCCTGCGGTTTTAGCGCTAGACTGAGTGAGCTAAATAAAGCATACACAAAAGGAAGAAAATCATGATTCAACAAGGTCAAGCACTGCCTGCTGCAACGCTAAGCGAACTGACTGCAGATGGTATGGTAAACCACCAAGTAACAGAGCTATTTGCAGATAAGAAAGTGGTTCTATTTGCGGTTCCAGGTGCATTTACTCCTACTTGTTCTGAAGCACACCTGCCAGGTTACGTCGTATTGGCTGACCAACTAAAGGCAAAAGGCGTGGACCTGATTGCTTGTGTATCTGTTAACGATGCATTCGTAATGCAAGCTTGGGGTGAAGCACAAAACGCATCTGAGCTGCTAATGCTGGGTGATGGTGACGCAAGTTTTACTAAAGCACTGGGCCTAGAAATGGACACCGGCGGTTTTGGTGGCGTTCGTTCACAGCGTTACGCGATGATCATCGACAATGGTGTGGTTACGACACTAAACGTTGAAGAGCCAAAGACATTCGAAGCAAGCAAAGCGGAAACCATTCTCGCTGCACTTTAAGCTCAACGCTAAGATCACAAAACGGAAGCTTCTGCGCTTCCGTTTTTTCTATCTGAACTCACTGATTTTGCTAGCTTAGCGCCACACATTTAATGAAGATGAAGTTCGGGAACGTCGCCAAACGTTGGTAATGCTCCTGAGAGATTTCACGAATCTTCTCATTCACCTTACCTTCTGAAATCGCCAGCATCGTCATGTTACTGCCCGTAATCGCATCGGTAATGTCTTGCAATGAGCGGCGGTAGAATGCCACAGGAACCGGTTCTCCTACCGTATTCCACATATCTTCAACCAACTCTTTATCGTAGTAATTGCCAGAGGCCGAACATTCGAAATCGGCAAATGGATGATGGGTCGAGAAGACAAATTGACCACCAGCTTTTAGTACTCGCTGAATATCGTTAAACAAGGGACGAAGATCTTCAATGTAATGAACCATAAGCGGGCAAATAACCAAATCGTACTGTCCGTCCGCCTCTTCTGGTAAACCGAGCGCCAAGTTTTGCGCGTAAGCGGTGACCGAGCTACCAAGCTTTTCTTTTACGATATCGATCATCTCTTGAGCAGCGTCGATGCAGGTTACTGAGCTTGCGCCCAGCTCAAGAAGAAGCTGCGCGTAAATGCCAGAACCACAACCTAAATCCAGCACCTTTTTGCCTGCCACATCACCGACCAGTTCAAGGGTGTTTGGACGCTCAAAATGCGCGTTGTACAGGTTATCTTGCGCGGCTAAATCGTATTGCTTTGCGTAGGTGGTGTACATTTCTTGCTTCATGGTGACTCCGACAGAAAAAGTGGGATGCGAAGACTAGAAAATACCCGATAACAAGTAAAATCAAAAGCGCGTTAGAAGCGTGATCTTGCGCGTAGATTGAAGAAGATTGGCGACTGGTGGTTAGGTTGAGCCTTTCCAACCGATTGCAAAGGCTCGATATGTAACAATAACGCGCTTATTGGAATGACAAGAACAGCACTAGCGCATACGCACAACGCTGGTCTCTTGTTTGCGCTGCATCTCAGCAAACGTTAAGACGAACGGGGAAGATTGCTTAACTCGACTCGGTAATGAGGACAGGGCGTTGTAGGCGTCTTGCTTGGTTTTGAAATCCCCTACCGTCACCGTGTACCAACGTGTGCCACGGCTGTTTTTCCAGTTTACCCACACCGGATGTTTGGGATCGATGTAGCGAATGTACTCTTTGACATCCTTTTCTTTCTTTAAGGCCAGCACTTGCATGGTGTAGTGATTTGGGTTGAGGTAGCCATAAGCGTCTTGCGATGACATCACACCCACACACTGCCCTGTTTCCATTGGTTGATGCTGCGGCATCACACAGCCAGTAAGTGACATAGCCAAAGTCAAAGATAGAATCTTGCGCACACGTAACTCCGTTTTTTTGTTCTGAATGGTTCTCTTGAAGAGTGCTCTACATTGAGTAGGCGACCACCGGCTCCAAAACATGAAACACAAAATAAAAACGGCAGATTTATCATATCAATCTGCCGTTTCGTTCTCTGTGTTTTATCTATTTTCAGCGCAATTCTTAAAGCTACTGAGCCTCCGGTGGTTCTGGAAATACGACCTGATCCTTGCCATTACGTTTTGCCTCGTAGAGACTTTTATCTGCTCGGCGGAAGTATTCATCGTTGTAAGTGAAGGTTTCGATTAACCCGCCGTGGCTGACACCAATAGACGTAGTGACATTCAAACTCGCTTCTTCTGTCTCAAACGAAACATCACCAATGTGTTGGCGCATTTCCTCAAGACGCTTGGCCAGATCCTCAGTGGTTTTCAACAACATTAAGAACTCTTCACCACCCCAACGAATAAGTAACTCTTGAGATTGAACATGAACTCTTAAACGTTCAGCAAAACCTTCTAGAATTCGATCTCCCGTTTCGTGTCCATGCACATCGTTTACCTGTTTAAAGTTGTCGATATCAAACAACACAACTCGATATTCCGCCTCGGCATCTAGGTGTTCTGGATGATCAATCTGCGCGTAGTAATAGCGTCGGTTGTGCAATTGAGTCAAAGGGTCGAGCAACGAAAGCTGCTCCAATTCTTGGTTTTTGCGCTGCGTGGCTAGCACTTTTGTTACCGTCAGCGCCAGTACCACTGCTGAAATCGCAATCCAAATAATCGCAATCTGAAAGCGCAGTTTTTCTTGGTCCAACTCAGATTCCGCCAAGCGCTTTTCGACTTCCAACAAATCTCTTTCCCGTTGGATATGCTCTGTCGCAAACGCCTGTTCTAAGTCATACACTTTGCCCAGCAACTGCTTTTTGCTGTCGACGGAAAAGTGTTTAAACGAGCTCAGCGCTTGTTCGTATTCACCCAATTGTTCAAATATCTTCGCCTTTTGTTCTTCCACTCGAATCAACCAGCGTTGATGCTCGATTGAGCGGAAAGCCGCAGCGCTCAAAGCCGCACTCTGCATGGCTTTGTCTAAATCTCCCATCGCCAATTGGCATTTGGACATGATCAAATAGCATTGGCCATATTCAATGGGATAATCTGCCGCTGAAGGCAACATCACACATTGTTGAGTGGTTTCCAACGCTTTCGGATATTGCTCTTCCAACAGCAACATATCTGCTTTGCCTTTCAACTGAATAAGGTGATGGCGCAGATTGGTTGACGTAGGTTTGTAGAACTCTTGCGACTTCTCATACGCTGTGCGAGCCAATTCGGCTTTACCTTGTCGATTGTAGATATGCGCCTCATTGAGATACATAATCTGCAATCCTCTGGCTTTATGCCCTTTGGCATGGCGCTTGAGGTAAATTTGCTGCGCTTTTTGAATGAACTCTAATGCTCTATCCCAGCTTTCGATGTGCAGATAAAGCAGACCAAGGTTATTGTAAATCGTACCTTTGTAAGCCTCTTGCCCAACTTGTTCGGCGATATCAATGCCATCAAGGAAGTAACGTTGAGCATCCACCAGCTGGTTTGTCGCATTACTCAACGCGCCCGCGACGTTATAAAACTTGGGCAAAAGCGAGTTGAGGTGCTCTTTCTCCGCTATATTGATGGCGAGTTTTATTTCGCTCAAGCCCACATCATTTCGACCGTGCAAGGTGTGCTCTTTCGCACTGTCTGCTAGCAACACGGCATCAAGCCATGGTTGATCGCTCTCTCGGGCAATGGCTTGAAGTTGCTGAAGGTAGTCTGCCGCCAATAGAGGTTCATCATTCACACGCGCCAATCGATATTGCTGATACAAGGCATAGGAGGTTTCGAGCTCAGACGAAAAGGCATTACCGACTGCCTCCAACGCTTGTTGCGCACTTTCAGGATCACTGTAAATAAGCGAACTCACATCGAGTAGCGCTTGTCCTTGAGCTGTTTTAGCAAGCAAAATTTGAGGATCTTGACTGACAGTTTGTTTGATATGTTCACTTGGCGAATCCTTACGCCAGTAATCGTGCAAAGCGAAAGCGACCACTACCCAAAGCAGCGCCGCTAACAAGGTGACAACATAGCTTTTTCTCACGAAGTATTACGTTCCATCTCGATTGTATTTAGATTTATCTTTTTAGAAGCATCTGATTTATAAGAAAACCATAGCATTAATCAAATGCATTCCCAAGCATGCATAAGAATCGATATTTATATGAATGTCACGTTTCAGCCCATGGTTAGGCAAATGCTCTAATGGCAAGTTTTATTGCCATTTGTGTATGTTCTTCTTTGGAGTCAGGAGGAGAAAGGGCTGAGCTAGAGAGGAAAATAAAAAAGCCGCACCTGAAACTCAGATGCGGCTTAAATAGAATTGGATTAAGAGAAGTTAGAACCAGCTCGCAACCAAACGTTTGAACCAATCCATTAGGCGCTTAAAGATGCCGCCTTCTTCAACAGGTTCCAGCGCAACCAATTCCGCTTCTTTGACTACGTCACCATCGACTTTGTACAACACTTTGCCGACAACTTGGTCTTGCTGAATTGGAGCCATTAGGTCGCCATTGTATTCCACTTCGGCTTCCAACTTGTTCACGTCACCTTTTGGCAACGTTAAGTAGATATCACGATCAACACCGACTTTTAGTTCGTCTTGGTTACCCATCCAAACGCGTGCCGTTGCTACTTCTTTACCTGCTTGCGTTGGTACAACGGTATCGAAGAAACGGAAACCATAACTCAGAAGCTGTTTACTCTCTGACTCACGCACGCTAGGGCTTTTCGCACCCATCACAACCGCGACTAAACGCATGTCACCGTTGGTTGCCGAAGTCGCGAGACTGTAACCCGCGCCACTGGTATAACCCGTCTTCATACCGTCAACGCTCATGCTTCGGTCACGTAGCAAGCCGTTACGGTTGTATTGAGTGATGCCGTTGTAGGTAAACGAAGTCTCACTGTACAACGGGTAGATATCAGGAAGATCACGGATAATCGCACGGCCTAGCGTTGCAATGTCACGCGGCGTTGAATACAGACCATCGCTATCCAAACCATGTGGGTTGGTAAATGCAGAGTTTGATAGACCAAGTTGGTTCGCCCAACTGTTCATCAAACCAACGAAGCCCGCTTCACTACCTGCAACGTGTTCTGCGATAGCGACACTGGCATCGTTACCTGATTGAACAATCAATCCACGGTAAAGATCCGACAGTGAAACCGACGTACCGACTTCGATAAACATCTTCGAAGAATCAGGGAAGTTTTTCGCCCACGCGTTGCGGCTAATCACCACTTCATCGTCTAGGCTAATGTTGCCAGACTTGACCTCTTGACCCGCTACATAAGCGGTCATTAGCTTAGTCAAACTTGCCGGGTTTAGGCGTTTATCGGCATCACGTTCCACTAGCACGGTGCCAGTGTGGTAATCCATTAATACGTAGCCACGAGAGCTGAGCTCTGGGGCATTTGGAACAACGGTAGGAGCAGCAAAACTAAACGCGGAAACAGCAGTCAAGGTGGTCGCTAACGTAGCATTGAATAAAGTGTTTTTTCTCATAGCAGCATTCTGTGGCTTACAACTTACAAACTAAGTCGAGTATATGGAAACGCTGTTCAGTTACAGCACCTCTGTTACGATTGGTTACGTTTACTCGATATTTGTCGAAAAGAATGCGAAGTTCGTTGGAATTTGTGCTTATTCGTTAACCAATTCCTTGAAATCATGATTTTTGATTAGCCCTAGTTCAGCGCTCGCGTTCTTTGAAGCATTACCAACCTTTGTTTGCGTGCCACGTTGCCACTTTTGGTCAAACAATCTTCGTTAACACCAAACGAATATTTACACATCAAAACATTACACCTCATTGCATTTTTCACTAAAAACCTTGCTTACAACCAGCTTAAAAGCCTTAAAACTCTATCGATTTGCAATGTTTTACACAAAACATTATGATCGTGTCGCATTTTTTAATTAGAACTCAAAACAATCGGAGGGCGGTTTTAGTGTTTTTCTTGTTCAGGAAAGGCACATTTAAAAAAGCGTACATGTTGTATTTATGGATAATGCACTAAAAAATATAGTATCGACACTACCGACTATCAGGTTGGTCAAGATAACGTTCAAAAATGGGGATTTGATATCCACAATCCAGTATTTGGGATTAGTGCTGGTCTTGTTCTTCTCTGTCTTGCTTCTCTTTTAATTGTTGATCCTTCAACAGCCCGTGATGCCTTAAACGGCGTTAAGAACAGCATCATTTCTGACTTCGATGTGTTCTTCATGTGGTCTACTAACTTCTTCATCGTATTTGCTATCGCAGTCTTACTTTCACCACTCGGTAAAATCCGCATTGGTGGTAAAGACGCGCAAGCAGAACACTCAACAGCCTCTTGGCTATCTATGCTGTTCGCTGCGGGTATGGGTATCGGTCTGCTATTTTGGAGTGTTTCGGAACCAACGGCCTACTTCACTGATTGGTACGGCACACCACTGAACGTAGAACCTTTCACCGAGGAAGCAAAATCACTCGCTATGGGTGCAACCATGTTCCACTGGGGCATTCACGGTTGGGCGATTTACGCCATCGTTGCACTTTCACTGGCTTTCTTTGCCTTCAATAAAGGCTTACCACTTTCTTTGCGCTCTGCGTTCTACCCACTATTTGGTGATAGAGCTTGGGGCTGGTTAGGTCACGTCATCGACATTCTTGCGGTACTTTCAACCCTGTTTGGTCTAGCGACTTCGCTGGGCTTGGGTGCACAACAAGCCACCAGCGGCATCAACCACGTATTTGGTTTGGATGGCGGTATTGGCATGCAAATGATCGTGATCGCGTTCGTGACCTTTATTGCGGTTCTTTCTGTCGTTCGAGGCATCGACGGCGGCGTTAAGCTGCTAAGTAACATCAACATGGCAGTGGCCTTTGCCCTACTGGCTTTCGTGTTGTTCATTAGCTTTGATGTAGCGACAACTTCTATCTGGGATACGACTGTCGCTTACGCAAAAGACATCTTCGCGCTAAGTAACCCACATGGTCGTGATGATACGGAATGGATGCACGGCTGGACTGTGTTCTACTGGGCATGGTGGGTATCTTGGTCACCATTCGTTGGTATGTTTATCGCACGTGTTTCAAAAGGTCGTACCGTTCGTGAATTCCTATTTGCCGTTATCGTTATTCCAACCACAGTGACACTGATTTGGATGGCGGTATTTGGCGGTATCGCGCTTGATCAAGTCGTCAATAAAGTAGGTGAATTGGGTGCGAACGGCCTGACAGATATCTCGCTAACGCTATTCCACGTATACGATGCAATGCCGTTTAGCTCTGTTATTTCTGTTCTGTCTATCGTTCTAATTTTGGTGTTCTTTATCACTTCATCAGACTCAGGTTCATTGGTTATCGATAGCATCACGGCTGGCGGTAAAATTGATGCACCTGTACCACAACGTATTTTCTGGGCGTGTATTGAAGGCTCTATCGCCGCAGTCATGCTTTGGATCGGTGGTAAAGAAGCACTGCAAGCGCTTCAATCCGGCGTGGTGGCAACAGGCTTGCCATTTACCTTTGTTCTATTGCTGATGTGTGTCAGTTTGATCAAAGGTTTGAGATCAGAATTGCCTGCTTATCAAAACACCGCACAGAAACAATCTGTCGCTTAGTAAAAGCGGTAGAGCATCAAGATGAGAAACGAGCGTCCATTTGGCGCTCGTTTTTTATCCGCGTCATTGCCTATATTGACGAGCTAGGACGTTAAGTTCCTACACATAAAAAAGCCCCAAGCACAAAGGCCTGGGGCAAATAAAGCAATGAGTTATTGGTCAAGGGTAGCTAACTCACCACTGGAACAACGTTGTATTCATGAATGGTGATGGAGCCTGCTTCCTCAATCGAAACTTGCCACGTCTCGTTAACGGTTAAGTTAACGGCTTCACCTTTCATCATCGAATCTTTATAACTGTCTGCTGTTAATCGAATACGCAGTTCCACTTGGAAACGATCACCATTTGGTTTCACTTCGATCTGCTGAACGTCGTGATCGCAGTTTGGTTTGAAGGTTGCACGAGCAATCGCGTACCAATCACGGAAGCCGTCATGCCCTAGGAATTCACCTTCTGGCATCGACCACTTCACGTCTTGTGCTAGCTTATCGGTAAAGAACTCTGTGTCTTCTTCCAGTACATCGAACTTAGCAAACCACTCGGCAACAAACTTCTGCATACGACTTTCTGGTGAAGCCGTGATCTCTTCAATCTGCGCCAACAAACGGCTCGCATGATCTTTTGCTCGTGCTTGCACCTCTTCCAATTTGTTGTACACATTTGGAATGTAAACCATGCGGTGCGTGTAAATTGGCTTGCGGTAGTTCATGCCAGCCAAGTAAGCAGTTTGTTGGAATGGGTAAACAAACTGCTCGATAGTAAAGTGGTTGTAGCCAAGTGGATCGTAAGATTCTTCTGGGCCACCAATCGTAAAGGAAAGAATGAAATCTTTGCCTTTTAACTTGTCGCCTTCTGGGCCGTAAGCGAAGTTGAAATTGAATACATCATCGACCCACTTTTTCAACAAGGCTGGTGACGAGTACCAGTAGAATGGAAATTGAAGCACAACCACATCCGCACTCACGAGCGCCGCTTGCTCTGCTTCAACATCAATTTGATAGTTCGGGTACAGAGTATCTAGGCGGCGAACTTCAACATCATTCAGTCCCGCTTTTAGCTCGTCTATGATAACGGTGTTTGTGTATGACTCATCTAGGTTTGGGTGGCCTGAAATTACCAGTACTTTGCTCATCGTGATTCCTCTGTTTCGAAGCGTTAACCGATGAGTAGAGAATACGCCGAAGTGACCTTTAGTTTTAGACGCTCTTTACTTAAATCATTATTAGGTAGAAACTAAAGATAAACACATCACTCGGGAAAAGGCATGAACGGCACGACCTACAACCAATTAATGATGTTCCATACCATTGCGCAAGAGGGCAGCATCACCGCCGCCGCACGTAAATTAGAGATCGCTCCACCCTCGGTGAGTCAAGCGTTAAAGATGCTAGAAGAGCAACTCGGCTTGCCCCTGTTTACGCGTACCACTCGCCGCATTGAGTTAACGGAAGCGGGACAGTTGCTCTATGAACGCACGCTCGCGTCGATGTCAGAGCTAAACCTTGCCGTCGAAAGCGTCAGCGACTTGAGCCGAGTCCCTTCGGGCAAAGTCCGTATTACCGTGCCTCGATTCGTGTATCAATCGTTACTCAAACCCATCTACATTGAGTTCTGCCAACGTTACCCGAGCATTCAACTAGAGATTTCTGTTTCTGACAAAGCCATCGACATCATTCGTGACGGCTTTGATATGGGTATCCGCTTTGGTGACCGAGTAGAAGAAGGCATGATTGCACGCCAGCTTACACTCCCAGTGAAAGAAGCGTTATTCGCCTCACCGGGCTATGTTGAGCAATATGGTTTACCTGAAACACCTGATGATTTGAAACAACACAAACTGATTCAGTACCGATTTATTTCGTCGAACCAAGTGGCTCCGCTGAATCTAAACAATCAAGGCGAGACCCTTACCGTCAACATGCCAACTGCCCTCATTGTGAATGATACGGATGTGATGATAGATGCGGCTCACAACGGTTTGGGGATTGGGCGAATCGTGACGCCTATGGTCGAAGAAGGCTTTAAGAAAGGTGAAATTGTGCCTGTGCTTGAAGAATACTGGCAACCCTACTCAGGCTTGTATGTCTACTTTCACAAGAATACTCAGAAGGCGAAGCGCGTCCGTGTGCTCATTGACTTCTTACTTGAGAAAGCTGAGCTTTAATACAACAAAAAAGGAATGCCGAAGCATTCCTTTTTACTCATTCAGAAAGGGCAATTATTCAGGCTTCTTCGCCAGCGCCGCATCAATGTCTGCTGCGCTGTGACGCTCAGCCACTTGCTCCCACTCTTCACCCCATGCGCGGTTAACAATGCGACCACGTTTTACCGCTTCACGCTCATCAATCGCTTTCGCCCAACGCACAACGTTTTTGTAGCTTGCTACGCCTAAGAATTCAGCCGCATCGTAAGCACGACCCAATACAAGGTTGCCGTACCAAGGCCAAGTTGCGATATCAGCAATGCTGTACTCATCGCCACCTAGGAATTCATTGTTTGCAAGACGCTTGTCGAGTACGTCTAGCTGACGCTTTGTTTCCATTGTGAAGCGGTTGATTGGGTATTCGAACTTCTCTGGTGCGTACGCGTAGAAGTGACCAAAGCCACCACCTAGGTATGGCGCAGAACCTTGAAGCCAGAACAACCAGTTCATTACCTCGGCACGTTTCGCGCCTTCTGTTGGTAGGAAGTGACCAAACTTCTCTGCTAGGTAAAACAAGATGTTACCAGATTCGAACACGTTCACTGGCTCAGCACCTGAACGGTCTACCAAAGCAGGAATCTTCGAGTTCGGGTTAACTGATACAAAGCCAGAGCCAAACTGGTCGCCATCGCCAATCTTAATCAGGTATGCATCGTATTCTGCTGCCGTTACGCCTGCCGCCAAAAGCTCTTCAAACATGATCGTCACTTTTTGACCATTTGGTGTACCCATTGAGTAAAGTTGGAATGGGTGCTCACCAACTGGAAGCTCTTGCTCATGACGTGCGCCAGAATCCGGACGGTTGATGCTCGCCCACTGACCGCCGTTTTCATTATCGTTTGTCCAAACTTTTGGTGGAATGTATTCGTTAGTCATTGTTATCCCTTATTGTGTTTGAATGCATCTTCAAACTGACGGCTTTTGCGCGCCAGCAAGCATTATTAAAATCACCACTTCGCCAACTGCGATTGGGCATACTCAAGATATTAGGTCGAATTCGCCAAATAAAAGTCCTGCAATCTCTTTTAGTTAGAACCTTTGGTTATGGGAATTTCTTTCACGCTATAAGTAAAAAGTACACGTTAATGTGAACTAGGTTCGAGATGCCAATAACGAAGAACAGATCAGATTCAACGGCCCATCCATCATCTCCGTCTTAATCAAACTCGCATCGTGGCAACAACTGATCGAGAACGCGAACCCGTGTAGGTAATCTGCTAATAGATCCAAACTGTCTTTCTCCACTTGCGGAGACAATGCCAAAGGCTGAACAATGATTTGATAGCGCTCGGTAAACACTTGAGCAGGGCCATGAGATGTCATGCTCAACATGGTTTGCAATAACCCGTTGTATTCACGCAGCAGTTCAATGTAGCTAACACACAAGTTTTTGAGTTCGCCTTGCCAATCTTCATTCACTTTCGGTTGATAAATTTCCTCCACCAGCGATGTGGTCAACGCTTCAAGCAACGCATTCTTGTTTTTGAAGTAGTGATAGATCGCCATAGGATCGACATTTAATTGCGTCGCTAACGAGCGAATGCTTGGTACCTTACCATCCTTTTTCATCAATGACTTAGCTGAATCTAGGATGTTTTCTGCGCTTAACTGCGACTGTTTGGCGGCTGGTCTCCCGCGCTTCTTTTCGTTGACAGACATTTGATCTTCCCGATAAACTCAGAATTATTCTACATTGTAGAATTAATTTTAAACCATACTTTAGCTTGGCTCAAGCATCACCATTTTGATGAGGTACTCATGGCAAATATCGTATTTATTGCAACCAGTCTGGACGGTTACATCGCAGATAAGCAGGGCAAACTCGACTGGCTACATTCAGTACCAAATCCAGACAACATTGATACTGGCTTCTTCTCACTGATGGAGCGTATTGATGGCTTAGTAATGGGACGCAACACCCTAGATGTCGTGCTGAGCTTTGGTTGCGATTGGCCATACAGCATACCGGTGTTCGTACTCAGCAACACCATGACAGAAGTGCCACAAGGCTACGAAGAGAAAGTCTTTCTAGTAAAAGGCGAGCTAAAAGATGTGCTTGCGGATCTAAACGCAAAAGGCTTTAACGATCTTTACATCGACGGCGGTGTAACGATTCAGAACTTCTTGAAAGAAGATCTTATCGATGAAATGGTAATCACTCGCTTCCCTATCCTACTTGGCGGCGGCGCACCTCTATTTGGGGATTTGGAACAACCACTGAACTTCAAAGTCACCAAAAGTGACGTTGTTTTGGATACCTTAGTTCAAACCACTTACGTGCGTGAAAGGTAACCTTTCTAGACAGTCAGAATAAAAGAAAAACGCCCTTCATGGATATATGAAGGGCGTTTTATTAAACTTTTCTAGCTTGGTGAAAATCGTTTTTGGACAAAAGCGAGTTTGCCAACCACAAAAATACTTCCAATTGAAACTTGTAAAAATGAGAGCTGCATGGCAAACGAAGAACATTTTTGTACACAGCTAAATATCTAACTATCAACGCTCAGATCTGTCATAAACTTTCAAAGCGATATGGATGCATATCGCCTTGATCAAGTGTCCAAAATCGTAGCTAACGCTTTCTAGGTGCCTTAACGCCTGATTTCTAATAGCTAACTCGTCCGTTTAACATAATAGGAATAATGAATACCGAGGAATACGCATGTCTCCTCCAATGTTCGTTCTGCTCTTATAGCACCTTGCTTTATCTTGCCTTGATTATACAATGCTGCGTATATTTTTTGTTTGAGTAG
This sequence comes from Vibrio sp. B1ASS3, assembly GCF_905175355.1. Taxonomy (NCBI): domain Bacteria; kingdom Pseudomonadati; phylum Pseudomonadota; class Gammaproteobacteria; order Vibrionales; family Vibrionaceae; genus Vibrio; species Vibrio sp. B1ASS3. The sequence continues at coordinate 470,368 of NZ_HG992743.1, read as the reverse complement.
TTTTGATGCAGTTTAGATATGACATTAATGGCTTAAGAGCAATTGCGGTGATAGCTGTGGTTCTTTTCCATTTTAACCCGGCTTGGGTTCCTGGTGGATTCGCAGGTGTTGATGTGTTCTTTGTTATCTCTGGTTTTTTGATGACGGGGATAATTTTTAGAGGGTTGGAGAATGATAACTTTAGTCTCTTTAAGTTTTATGTGGCTCGTGCTAATCGAATCATTCCAGCTCTTGCTGTTTTATGCTCATTGCTTTTAGTGTTTGGGTGGTTTTACCTCACTCCTTTAGACTACAGCGCATTGGGTAAGCATGTTGCTAGCAGTATGGGTTTTCTTTCCAATGTTATTTATTGGAGAGAGTCTGGGTACTTTGATGCTGCATCACATGAAAAATGGTTATTGCATACATGGTCATTGTCAGTTGAATGGCAGTTCTACATTCTTTATCCGGTCGTATTAGTCGCACTTAAGAAGTTTTTATCTCTAGAAAACTTAAAGCGATTAATTGTTATTGGGACAGTTTTAGGTTTTTGTCTAAGTGTTATAGCAACCATGAAATGGCCAAATCCTGCGTATTATCTTCTTCCAACAAGAGCATGGGAGATGATGATGGGAGGTGTCGCTTTTCTTTATCCTTGGAGCTTGTCTGAAAGTAGAAAGAAAGCGGTAGAGTTGACAGGCTTAGCTTTGATTCTAGGATCATACGCTTTTGTGTCTAGTGATACCCCATGGCCTGGATACTTTGCTTTGCTTCCTGTTCTTGGAGCTTATCTAATGATTGTTTCTAACCAACAATCTAGTTTCATCACGAATAATTCAGCCTTTCAGTATCTAGGTAAGTGGTCATATTCCATTTATTTATGGCATTGGCCTATCGTTGTTTATGGCTATTACTTTGATGTTCAATGGTGGGTTTTATATGGATTGCCATTATCTATAACTTTAGGTTTTGTTAGTTTCAAGTTAGTAGAGGGGGTTAGGTTTAAGTCTTTTTCTAGTTGGCATGAAACCTTTAAAGTTAAGCCTATTTATATGGGGGTGGTTATAGGTGCTTTAAGTGGTTTTGTTTTTGTAAATAATGGTGTTAACTACGAATTTAGAAGTGGAGCAAATACTTTAGAGTCTAAGTTCTTAGATAAATACCACCCAGATAACTATTTAACGGAAGCTGTTAAGATAGAATATCGAGAAGAGTGCAATTTTTTTGATGCAGATGCATATGTAGCAAAAGAAACTGATATAGATAAACAGTGCGTTACTCCAACAGGTGAAAAGAAATTTATTGGATTGCTTTGGGGGGACTCTCATGCACAAGCGTTATCTTATGGTTTGAGAAACCAATTTTCTGAAATGGACTTACTTCAAGTTGCTAGTTCAGGGTGTAGACCTTTAGTAGAGATGGACTCTATAACAACAGGAGAATTTAAAAATTCTTGTGATCGCTCGAATGAAAAAGCATTTAAAGCCTTAGTGGATGTAAAACCTGATTTTGTTTTTTTAGCCCAACATTATGATCATGATTTAAATAATTACATGAAAATAGTAGAAAAGGCTAGAGAGTATAATATTAGCTCTAAGTTTATACTAATAGGCCCTGTTCCGCAGTGGAGACCATCTCTTCCCAAAGCTATTACCATGAAACATATGAGTGTTAATGAAAAACAGTTTAAAGACTCTTCTTTTTTACAAGATCTATTTCGGATTGATGATGAACTAGAAAAAAAATATTCAGATAAGGATTTAACTTACATCTCGCTGCTTGATTATTTATGTGATGACACTGGTTGTATTGCAAAAGTTGATGATAAAAATACCCCTATAGTGTGGGACTATGGACATCTGACTTTGCAAGGCTCCAATTATGTTGTTCAGAACATAATAAAACCTAAAGTGAAAATTTATTTACCATAACACTCGAGTGCGCACCAAAAAAACTAGAGACTGATCATCAGCCTCTTTTTTCTATTGGTCTAGCAAACTTTGAGGCAAAAGTGCGCCAAACAAAAACGCCCTTCACTCAGATGAAGGGCGTTTGTTATTTGAAGCTGAGTATTGAAGGTTAAAGCACTAACCCACCGTCAATCTTGAGCACTTGGCCTGTGATGTAGGCGCTCTTGTCGGAGGTGAGGAAAGAGACGCCATTGGCGATGTCTTGCACTGAGCCCATTCTGCCTAATGGGGTTTTGCCTTCCATCATTTGAATCACTTTCTCAGGTAGGTTCTTGGTCATATCGGTGGCGATAAAGCCTGGCGCGACACAATTGACGCGGATTTGCGCGCCTTTTCTTGATAGCTCTTTCGCCCAGCCTTTGCTCATAGAAATAACGCCGCCCTTACTTGCGCCGTAGTTGCTCTGGCCTATGTTGCCATCCGTCCCCACGATAGAAGAAATACTGACAATACTGCCTGCGCCTTGTTCTAGCATGACAGGGGCAACGCGCTGGGTGAGTAAGAACACCGCTTTTAGGTTCACGTCGATAACGCTGTCCCAATCTTGCTCTAACATCTCTGGCAACAGTGCATCGCGAGTGATGCCTGCGTTGTTAACTAGCGCATCGATTCTTCCGTGCTGCGCGACGATACTTTCTACCACTTCACTGACGGCTGCTGCATCGCACAAGTTGACTTGATAACTGCTTAGCTGCGCCGACTGGCTCCATTCCACGGGCGATATATCTAGCCCGACAACGTGGAATCCATCCTCCAGTAATTGCTCACAAATCGCTTGGCCAATACCACGAGCCGCACCAGTGACTACTGCTACTTTTTCCGGTTTCATCTTGGTCTTCCTTAAATGTTGAGATTACAAATTCGCTTTTATCCCTAGCGTTTTTTGTTTTTATGCCTAGTCGCGTTACAGCTGCGCTTCTCATACGCAGGGTCTTTCATATCTTATAAAAACTATAGAAATAGTCTGGGAGTCGGATGTGAACTAATCAAGACAACTTGATGATGGTTTGCCAAATAGTTCGTTTCCGTCACCGTTCTGCCGATCAACCTGTGCAACAAATGCGCTTTTTGTTGAATAACCCGCCTTTCATTTAAAGCTCAGACGAATAATTTTTAGATTAGGCAGCAAAGTCACATTAAACCTATGGGTATTACATTCTTGATATCAAAAATCTGGATTACGATTTTAAAGATACAGCGTGTTTTTAAACATGGACATGAAAAGAGACGCCTTACCTGACAAAGATAAGAATACCTACGGGAGATAAAATGAATCAGGCTTACATAGACGCAGCAAGAACGCTGCAACAATGCACGTTTGGGGGTTCCCAGCGTGACATTAATGACCTTGTTCAATCAGGAAGCATTGAAAACTGGGTCGCTCAACAAACACTTATCCCCTCTTCTTCTTGGCTGACGCACTTTGAACAAGATGAGCTTAACGTACCTGACTTAGGGCAAGGCTTGTATTACGCCAGCAGTTGGACGCGCATGACGGTGGAAGGACAAGACATTCTGCGCCAACGCATCGCATATACCCTCTCTCAACTGTTTGTGGTGAGCGTGAAAGATCCGGCGTTCAGTGCCGCCTCTAAGCGTCGCTACATGTGCCAATACTTTGATGGATTGCTCGATAACGCTTTTGCTAACTTCCGAGATGTGATTCGTTTTGTGTCGACATCCCCAATCATGGGTGAATATCTGACCTTCGTAAACAACGTTTCTAATGAGCTCACTGCCCCAGATGAAAACTACGCACGAGAGCTACTACAGCTGTTCACGCTTGGCCCAGTCAAACTGCGTAATAACGGTGAAGTACGTTTGGATGCCGAAGGTAACGAAGTGGCGTCGTACACCCAAGAAGACATTGAAGAGCTGGCTCGTGTGTTTACCGGTTGGAAATTCATCGACATTCGCGGTAACGACAAATACAGCCAACCGATGGAACCGCGTGGCGAACACGACATGGGTGAAAAACGCATTCTTGGTAAGAAGTTCCCTGCCGGCGTAAGCGCAGTAGATGAACTGGAAGCCGTGATTGAACTCTTGATGAACCAAAACACGCTTTATACCTTTGTGACCAAATTCTTCATCAATAAGCTTGTGACCAGTAACCCTAGAGCAGGCTACATTCGCCGTGTGCGACGCGCATTTAAGCGCTCCGATGGCGATATGCAAACGCTAGTGATCGCGATTTTAACCGACAAAGACGCTCTGCGTTCTGGCAACACCGTAGGCAAACTGCGTGACCCACTGTCTGTATTTACGCATGCGATGCGCGCGCTACAAGTGAAGCGACGTGACGGTGTTATGATGTGGCCAAAGCAGTTCAACTGGTACAACCGAACACTGCCTCTGTCTGCCCCTTCCGTGTTCTATTACTACCAACCGGATGATGCGCCCAACCACCCTGATTTTAATGGTCTGGTTGCACCCGAGTTCAATGTTTACCAATGGCACGACATCTATCAATACGGCATTCAATTCCGCGAGTTAATCGCTCGTTTTAAAGAAGAAACCAAAGATTGGTACATGGATGAAGCGCTATTCACCCGTTACCTTGCTTTTGACGACGAAGGCGTTGTGGATTACCTCAACGAGCATTTGTTTGCTTACCAAATGAGTGAGCAAGCACGTCAATGCTACCTCGATTACCTCGCTCAGTGCCCAAGCCGCCAATCTAAATGGCGCAAAGAGATCAAGAATCTCGTTATGAACGCACTGCTTTCACCAGAATTCATCACACAGGGGTAATCACCATGAACTTAACTCGACGTCGATTTTTACAAGCAGGTTCCGCTGGTGTGGGGATTTCTGCGCTTAACCTTGCTGCATTTCCAGCCTTCGCTGATTCGTTTAACCAATGTAAGAATGGCTATCGCGCTGTGGTTGGTATCGACCTTGCGGGCGGTAATGATGGCTACAACATGCTTATCCCAACCGCCGCTAACGCCAACAGCCAATACCGCGCGCTACGTGGCAACTTGGCTTTGGATGAGACAACCTGTATCCACTTAGACGCAGTGAACGACGAGGCCAAACTGGCACTTAACCCAGCGATGGCAGCACTCAAACCTTATTGGGATAGTGCTAACCTTGTGCCTGTGGTGAACCTCGGCCCGTTGACTCAGCGCGTAAACAATGTGATTTACGATGAAAGCACTCGTCCGGCGCACCTGTTCAGTCACTCACATCAGTCTACTATGGTGCAGTCTCATGCCACCAAATCATTGTCGAAAGAAGGTTTTGGCGCGAAGACATCCACAGAACTTAGCTCTATGCTGCGCAGCTTGAACGAGTTGTCACCGATGTTTGATATTGGCGGCACACAAGTGTGGACCAACTGTATTGAAGCCCAATCCAACTCTGTCGGTTCTCAGCCACCAAGTGATATTTTCAACGATCAACGCTCACGCGATCTGTTCGATCAACTGCAGAGTACGGGCAGTTACGGCAATGTCTTCCAGTCTCATTATGCGGGCGTTGCTGTGGACTCAACCAGAATGTATGAGCAGTTCAGTGCGATTCTAAATGCCGAGATCCCAGACGTATTCCCAGAAACTCGAATCGGTAAGCAATTGAAAGCGGTCTTTAAACTGTTGCTGCACAAAGATCAGTTCCAACATCCTGCGCAGTACTTTAGTTGTAAGTTGGGCGGGTTCGATACTCACTCAGCTCAAATCAGCCGCCAAACCGGTTTGCTGCAAGAACTGGCAGAAGCCATGGCCGCTTTCCAATTGGCACTAGAGAACAACGGCTTGTTTGAGCAAGTGACCACGTTCACGCATTCTGAATTTGGTCGAACCCTGATTCCGAACGGCACAGATGGGACAGACCACGGATGGGCAAGCCATGCATTAGTCATGGGCGGCGGTGTAGCCGGAAAAGCGATTGTGGGTGAATATCCAGACTTATCTGAGACGAGCCCGTACGTGCTTTCGCGTGGCCGTGTGATTCCAACTATCTCTTCTGATCAGCTTCATGCGAGCTTAATGGCGTGGTTAGGACTGTCTGAAACGGGAATTAATCAATTATTCCCTGCGCTGGATAACACTTTGACAGATTCAATCCAACCTCAGACTCTACCTCTGTTCAAATCTTGCTAATATAGTAGGAGATAAGTAACTAAGTAATCAGTTAATAACTAGCAAGGTTACTAATAAGAAAAAGCAGTGCTAAACAAAAGGCTCCGTTCACGCGGAGCCTTTTTATCATTAGGCCAAAGTTCGAGTAGATTCCTCAGCCTGTTTTCATGCCGTCTCTTCATAAACGGATTGCGCTTTTGACAACCAAGGCTGAAGCAAAAGATTGAACAACATGCCCGCAATGAACAAGGTGATTACGATACTCGCCCCACTTGGCAAATCATAATGCGCTGACGCCGCGATACCCGACAATATCCCCACGATGCCAATACTGATGCTCGCAACGAAAAATCTTGTTCCTTTCAGTGCTGCCGCACATAAAGCCGGAATCACCAACAATGCAAACTCCAAATAGATGCCCGTTAGCTTGACTGTAATCGGCATTAATATCGCGAAGATGAGATAGAAGCCACTGCCCTGCATGAACTCTGGCTTCACCCACACCAATAACAACATCGCAGCGGTAATTAATGCCAAAGGCCAAACATCATCCCACGTTGACCACAATAACTGCCCGTTGAGAATACCTTGGATAAAGTCGGCACCGTGCGGATCTTTACTCACCAGTAATATCGCCAGTGATGCCGACACCACAAACAAGCTGCCAATCATTGGCTCTAAATGCTGTTGGTAGCGCTTTTCCATTAAGGCGATCAGACCGCAAAGCAATAACGACATCACCCAAGGACCAACCATCTCACCAAAGAAAGAGCCAGAAAAGAGATCGTATTGGTTCAACCAATAGTGACTCAGTGCAGCCCCCAAAGCCGCAACTTGTGCCACCGCCAAATCGATGAAGATAATTTGACGCTTTAACACTTGTTGCCCGAGCACCACGTTACCCACCAGAGCAATCAAGCCACACAGCACCGCTGGTAATAGCCATGCATAATCTGCCATGGCTTAGATCTTCACCGGAACAGGTTGCACGAGCACATCCAACAAGTCATCAATAACTTGGTCGTACATTTCATCCAAACTTTCGCCATCAGAAACCGTTAAAGGCAGCTGAATCAGCGGCTTATTGGTTTGTTTCTGTAGCCAGTTTGCAGGACGCTGGTCTTGATGCGACGAGTAGACAATCGCTTCAAAAGAATCGGAGTCCAACTTAGTTAAGGATTGAAGGTGAGAAGTGGTAGGAGAAATTCCCGGTTTCGGTTCTAGGTCAGCAATTTGCTCCATACCAAGCCAATCATATAGGTAACGGTAGGTTTCGTGATAACCCACCACTTGTTTACCCTTTAATGGCGCGGCTTTCTCATTCCACTCATTGAGCTTTTTACGCCAGTGAGCGCGGAACTTCATACCATTCACTTGATAGCTTTGCGCATTTTCAGGATCGATGCTCTTCAAACGTTCTGTCACAGCACGCGAAATCGCAACCATGTCATTCGCCGCAAACTGCACATGTGGGTTTCCGTGCGCATGAATGTCCCCCATGCTGCGGTCGACATGATCATGAGTGTCTAACATGCGCACGAAATCGGTCGCATAGATCATGCTTTGTGAACCGTTTTGTACAGCACCATTGCTACTGCGAACTTGCAACATAGGCAACCATCCTACTTCTAACTCCGCACCAGAACACATTGCCATGTCGGCTTGGCGCATCTTTGCAATCAAAGAAGGGCGAGCTTGTACGTAATGAGGATCTTGCTTGGCGGTGGTCGCGGAATAGATGGTCGCGTCTGGAGCGTGACTTTCGAGAAGGGCTTTCCATTCGGGCTCACACACAAAGATGTTAAGAGCCAAAGCAGGTGAAGAGACGATGGCAGCCCCCGCCGCCATCATCGCTAAACTGCATTTATTTAATGTCAGCTTAGAACGCATGTGCACCGTGCGCTCCAAATGTCATCACGTATTGCAGAGTGAATACGTTGTCTGTCTCGCTGTCTTGATTATCAATGCGAGTGTATTGCGCACGGATAGTACCGAAGTGAGAAGAATCCCATGCGATCATCGCATCCATTTCTTTATCATTCAGTGCTGTGAAGTGCATGTGGTCGCCGTGCGCGTGGCCATCGTAACTTTCTGCTTCACCGTAACGTAGACCAGCAGACCAGCTTGGGTTAAAGCGGTAAACACCCGATACGTAGTATGCGCTTAGGTTGTCTGGTGATTCAGCATCGTTCTTATATTTGCTGTCTACCACACCGTCTAGCAACATGTATTCCGCAGATAGCGTGAAGTTGCTGTACTTGTAGTTACCATCTGGCGCCCACTTCCATACAAAGTCTGCACCGTATAAGTTTTCACCCGTTACCGCAGCTGCGTGGCTGTGGTCATGATCATGTTCATCTGCATGGCCGTGATCATGGTCTTCGAACTCTGTTACCTTACCGTTTTCGTTACGTAGGTAGCTCAGGCCAAACTGCCAGCTTGAAGACTCTGAGAAATCGCTGCCAAGCTTAAGTGTTGTCGTGTAAACGCCAACTTCAGAACCATCTTCAACAGAAGACATCTTGCTACCGCTTAACGCTTCTACACCCAACTTCACATATAGGTCTGTTGGAAGAACGATGTTTGCGCGTACACCGTCATCGTAGTAATGCGAGCCAAGGAAAGTACGGTAAGCAATTGGACGCTCAACAAAGCTGTCTGTGTGCATGTGTTGGTTGTTCAGGTAACCAAAGTCAGATAGGAAGCGACCCGCACGAACATTCAAGCCGTATGGTAGTGCTAGTGTCTCGATAAACGCCTCTTCAAGCATCAGCTCGGTTTCATCACCGTGGCTTTCTAGAACCGCCGTTAGTGCGCCGTGGAATTTATCATCGATGTTTGCAGACATGTTCAGCTCGGTATGACCTAGGCCAAAACCTTCTTCACGCTCTGAGTTATGACGCTGGCCATCTTGATAGTAACCGTCTAGTACCACGCCAATCTGAGGGTTCGAAAGCGTATCGGCAAAAACTGGGGAAACAAACAAGCTACCAACCGCTAAAGAGACCAATTTCTTATTCACTACGTTTTTCCTTATTTTGTTATGTTATAACACCATTTAATATTTCGCGGATGTTATAACATAACAAACACTAAAAAAAGTGTAGCTTGTAACATTTTGTAAATTTAGTTTTTATGAAAATTATCAATAACAATCATAAGGTTAATTAGAAGAACCTTGCTCCATCGCCGTGTTTATTCCTATACGTCCTGCTCTGTTGTGATCTTTCCAATACAAGTGAGTAAATGAAAATCTCGCGCTTCAAGGGTTGAAAACCGACCTGTGTGAAACTACGTATACTTAAACAATGCAAAGCAAACACTGGAAATACGCAATGATAAACATGGACTTTTCACAACGTTTGGTGATTAAAACTGGCGAACAAGATTGGGTAGCCAGCCCAGCCGCTGGTGTATGGCGCAAACCGTTGGAACGAGAAGCGAAAGAGTCTGGGCATACCACCAGCGTGGTGAAGTACGAGCCGAACTCACAGTTCTTGACGCACCCTCATCCATACGGAGAAGAGATACTGGTGCTCGAAGGGGTGTTTTCTGACGAGCATGGCGATTACCCAGCGGGGACTTACCTTCGTAATCCTCCGGGAAGCCAACATGCCCCATTCAGCAAAGACGGTTGCGTGATCTTAGTAAAACTCAATCAATTTGATCCTAACGATCTAGAAACTGTTCGCATCAATACCAACCAAACCGAGTGGTTGCCAGGCATTGGTGGATTAGAGGTGATGCCATTGCACAACTTCGAACACGAGCATGTTGCGTTAGTTAAATGGCCTAAAGGTGAAAAATTTCAGCCACACCGCCACTTTGGAGGTGAAGAGATCTTTGTCCTATCTGGAGAGTTTAAAGACGAACTGGGGGAATACCCTACCCACACTTGGCTGCGCAGCCCTCACATGAGTGAACATTTTCCTTTCGTCGAGGAAGAAACGGTTATCTGGGTTAAGACTGGGCATTTGCCTGTCGATTAGTCGAGCCCTTGTAAAACAGCAAAACGGCTCGAACATTCGAGCCGCCATCAAAGACACTTAACAGGTCAATTAAGCGTTCATAATTTTTGAGTAAAGCCAGTCTTTTAGCTCTGCACGGTTATGTTTCATCGTGTTCATTTCGTGGTCGTCGATTGGGCTTCCTCGCAATTCTAGTTGGCGTATTTCCTTGTCGAGCGTGTTGTAGTTTTTAGCGTTTTCAGCAAACGTGGCGTCATCTGCCGTAAGTTGAGTAATGGTATCCAAATGTTCTGGGAATTCATGAGTTAATGAGTGATTTTCACCTAACATAGAGACCTCTTTGGCTGAGTACATTTCAAGTTAAATAAGCTGCTTAAATAATAAGCACCGCTTAAAGTAACCATAGCATTTCATCTCACTGTAAATAGTCGAATTGAGCACATTTTTACCTCCCCTTAAAAAACTTCACGTTTCCATACTCAAATTGACAATTGCTGGCCTGATGCTAACCCGACGTTCATTTTACTCCCGAGAGAATGGGCTACATTTATAGAGCTTTATATCAAGAAAAGGGAATACAAATGAACGCTGTAAAATATAGCTTGGTGGGTACTGCTGTCATCTTGGCACTGTCCGGATGTAACTCAGACAGTGATACTGTTAGCACGACGACACCAGTAACGCTTTCCGTTTCTGATGCACCGATTGATGATGTTTCTGAAGTTGTTGTGACATACAGCAAAGTCGCCTTCCTTCCTGTTGGTGAAGGAGAAAATGAACCTCAAATCTTCGAAGTTTACAAAACGGATGAAGACGGTAACTACGTAGATGAAAACGGCGATCTATTACCGGAAGGAGAAGAGCCACTCCCGCTTAGCGTCAACCTGTTGGACTTCCAAGGAAGTGACGCACAAGAACTAGTTGAAGATGAAGTCATCCCAACTGGTGACTATAAACTGTGTGTTTTTGCAAACGATGGCGATCATCCTGAATACCCTTCTTACGTCATCGATGAAGCAACAGGCAATCAAATCCCGCTCACGGTAAAAGGTGAAGGTAAATGCCCTCAGGGTGTTGGAGATGAGCCAAATGCTGGTGTGTTGTTCTTCAATGACACATTTACAGTTAACTCAGATAACAATGACTACGTGGTTGAGTTTGACCTGCGCCGCGGCTTGAAAGATGCGACAGGCCAAGACGAGGGCTATACGATTCAACGAACATCTGTCACTTTAATCAATACAGTGACCACTGGTGAGATCGAAGGGAATGTTGCTCTGACAACTTACCAAGGTTGTGAAACCGATACGACTTCTGGCAATGGCTACGCTCATGCAGTGTATCTCTATGAAGGTGATATTCCTCAATCGGAGATGGGTACTTTCGCGCCAAGTGAATCTCAAACGCCTATCGCTTCTGCGAACGTCGTCACCGAAGATGAAGGCGCTACCTACCAATACGAGTTTGGTTATGTAGAGCCTGGAACATACTCTGTTGGGTATACTTGTACAGCAAACGATGATTCAGAAGAAGGGATTGTCGATGGCGAGACATTCAGTATCTATACATCTACTAGTGGACTGAGTGTTTCTGCAGGCAGCGACACAAACGCAGACCTTTAAGTTTAGAGACTCATTTAAACGTTAAATGAATAACGGGGCTTCGGCCCTGTTTTTATCCCCCTCTCGGATTATCAATCATTTCTATAAAGTGTTTCCCTCACTCTCCCAATAGTCGAACGCCAAAGATGCCACTATGATTGTTGCATATCGAATTCAAAAGGAATCTCAATTATGCAAAAAATCATCCTGATTACTGGCTCTACAGACGGCATTGGTTTAGAAACAGCAAAAATGTTAGTGGCAGATGGTCACCACGTGATCGTACATGGCCGTAACGAAGCAAAAGTTCAAAACGTAGAGCAGAGCTTGATTGAGATGAACGCTGGCAAAGTGGAAAGCATCGTAGCTGATCTGTCTTCAGTCAAAGCTGTGAAACAGATGGTTGCGGAAGTGGCAGAGCGCTTTGGCAAACTAGATGTGATCATTAATAACGCTGGCGTGTTCGCGACACCTAACTCAAGAACTCAAGAAGGTCTTGATGTGCGCTTTGCCGTTAACACCATTTCGCCGTACATGCTGACAAAAGAGTTGCTACCACTACTTGGTAACACAGGTCGTGTCGTAAACCTATCTTCTGCGGCACAAGCGCCAGTGAGCATCGAAGCCTTGATGGGCGATAAACCACTGTCAGATGGTGAAGCTTATGCTCAAAGTAAACTGGCTCTGACCATGTGGTCACGCGTTATGGGATTGCAGTTGAAAAACGTCGGCCCGATGGTGGTTTCCGTCAATCCAAAATCATTCCTTGGCAGCAAAATGGTGAAAGACGCTTACGGTATCGCGGGTAATGACATCAGTTTGGGCGCAGACATTCTCATTCGTGCTGCACTATCGGATGAATTTGCTCAAGCGCATGGTTCGTACTTCGACAACGACATTGAAGCTTTTGCCGCTCCTCATCGTGATGCGTTGAATGACACCAAATCACAACAAGTGGTAGACGCGATTGAAGCAGTGATTGCTAAACTCGCTTAATTCAACACGGTTGATTCCAGTTAAACACCTAGCTTCGGCTGGGTGTTGTTATTTTTACGTACTTGTTTCTATGTACTGACTTCTAGCGTTTCTGTTTATAACGTTTTGGTCTCGTGCTTATAAAACTGCCACCATTGCTCATTTTCAATAAAATCTAAAAACTCATTCGATATAAAGGTCAATTATCAACAAAGACTTCTCTTGTTAATCTTCAGCTATCGGGAAAAACGCCAGACTCAAACGCGTTCGTTCCCATTATCTTTCGCGAGTGATGACATCGAATCATCCCGCTTTTAACTGGAGATCCAACTATGAACTATGAGGGCAAAGTTTACCGACCATGGCCGGAATACCGCAGCATCTTAATCCAAACCACATTGGGTTGTAGCATCAACACCTGCACGTTTTGCAGCATGTTTGATGACAAACGCTTTAAGGTACGCCCTATTGAAGACGTGTTTAAAGACATTGAAGAAGCGCGTCTGATTTACCCACATGTAGAGTCGATCTTTTTGATTGATGGTAACGTTATGGCGACACGTACGGATTACTTGCTTAAGATCTTCGACAAACTGCGTTCAACCTTTCCTGAATGCAAAAAGATTTCTCTTTACAGTGGACTGAACGATTTCCGCCGTAAAACCATTGCTGAATTGAAAGAGCTGAAAGATGCGGGTTTAGATATGGCCTATTCTGGCCTTGAATCTGGTGATCGCGTTGTTCTAGAGCGCATCAAAAAACGCATGTCACCAGAACAAGCAATAGAAGGCATGGCAATGGCAAAAGAAGCTGGCATTGAAGTATTGCTGTCTTTCATCTTTGGTCTTGGTGGTCGTGAACGTTCAAAAGAGCACATTATTGCGACAACAGACATCTTGAACCAAATCAATCCTGAGCAAATTGCGCCTATGGCACTTGCGATTCAGCCAGGAACGGTGATGGAACAAGAAGTGAAGAATGGTGAGTTCATTATGCCAACTCAACTTCAAGTGCTTGAGGAGGAGAAATACCTACTCGAAAACTTGAACATTGATACCTTCTACTGGGGCGACCATGGTAACAACATCGTTCCACAAAAAGGTTGGTTGCTGGATTCACGCGAAGATTTTCTGAGAAACATCAATCACGCGATTGCATCTAACCCAATGGCAAAAGACAACGTCATCCAGACTTTCTCTTGGTAGTCGTTCTGTTTCTCGCTAGATAAATACAATAAAAAACGCTTTCCGGTTGGAAAGCGTTTTTGTTTATTTCTGATGGGTTGCCAGTTCGGTTTCCCAGTATGGTGGCTGCCCGTAATACTCGGCAAAGTAATCAATAAAGGCACGAACCTTAGGCGCGATCAAACGTGAGCTCGGGTAAACGGCCCAAATGCTGGCGTTCATTACTAATGGGTAGTCTTCCAAGATTTCAACCAACTCACCGGCTTGAAGCTGTTTGTAGACACTCCAAATCGAGTTAATCGACACACCAAGCCCATCGATACAAGCATCGCGCATCGCATCGCCGTTATCGGTTCTAAAGCCGCCAGAGGCGCGCATCGCATAATGACCATCTGGGGTTTCAAACACCCAATTGTCCAATCCCATTAGCGTCACGCATTCATGCTCAGCAAGTTCTTGCGGCGTTTTCGGCGTACCGTGCTTTTCTAAATACTCTGGTGAAGCGACAATGATACGACGATCTGGTGCTAATTTGCGTGCCACCAGCGTTGAGTCTTTCAGCTCTGCAAGACGAATCGCGACATCGAACCCGCCTTCAACCATATCAATGATGGAATCGGAGAAACGAAAATCCACCGTTAGCTCTGGATAAGCCGCCATAAAACCTTTTAGTGCAGGCACAAGATGCAAACGCCCAAACGATGCTGGAGCCGTTACTCGAAGCGTTCCGGTTGGTGCACTATGACCCACTCCGACCGCACCTCTCGCTGCTTCTACCGTCGCAAGTACCTCTTCTGCGTGTGGCAAAAATGCCTGACCTTCTTCCGTTAATGAGACCTTACGTGTGGTTCGGTGCACAAGGCGAACGCCTAGCCCTTCTTCCAACTTATTGATGTGGGCACTGGCAACGGCTGGCGATAATCCAAGCTCTTGTCCTGCCATGCTGATATTGTGCGTTGATGCCAAACGAACGAAAAGCTTGAGATGTTCTATATTCATTTCATTTTCAACTTATTCTATAAAGTCCGACGTCAATGTCGGGCATTTTCATCTGACACAATAGTAAAGCATTGAACGTGAAGCAAAGCTTTTTAAAAGAAATTGTTAGAAGAAACTGATAGGCAAGTAGAAATCTAATTCAAACGCTTCTTCATGATTTAAAAAGTGGTTTTGATGATAATGCACATACGCAGGAGTCGAGCGTTGCTTAAAGCCCGAGTTTGGCAACCATTTCTCCAACACCATACTGATTTGAGGCAGCAGCTCACCATACACACCAGTCAACCTGAACACCGCGTGTAAGCCACCCGGTATGGTCATCTGATTCACCACTCCGCGATACTTAAGCGGTTTATCAATGGCCATACACGCCACATAACGACACTTGTCCAACTCAACCCAAGCCGGATTGGAATGATGCAAACCATATTGCGTAGAGAAGTCTCGGTTCTCTGAATTAGCCCATGCTTTTAACACCAACCAAGCATTGCGAATAGAACGGTTGTAGCCTTCATGACGAACATAAGCAGCAAAGCGTTGGGGCACTTCAACAATCTTTGGCTCCGGTAGGGTACGCTTCGCGACTCGATGATAACCCGCCGCCACTTCTGGATCTTTGAGATACGGTTTTTCCGCGACATGCAAATCATGCTTGCGCCAAGCACCGGGCGACATATCAAACGTGGATTTAAAGGCACGACTGAATGACGACACCGAACTAAAGCCACACTTGTTGGCAATCTCTAATACCGACGATTTGGTATCGAACATCAACTGGTTTGCTGCGTATTCCATTCGCGTCCGACGAATGTATTGATGAATCGACTCCCCCACCACATCTTTAAAAATACGGTGGAAATGCTGCTCAGAATACGCTGCTACATCGGCTAGCTCTTTAGCGGATAATTCTCTGCTAATGTCTTGGTGAATGTAGAACAGTACGTCATTGATTCTGGAAACCTGTTGCTGACTCATAATTTAGCGTTTGATTGAAATAGCATAAATGGACATGTTTAACAGCATAAATGGACACACTTAAGTTAGCAAATCCCATGTACTATCTTCTGAATAAAACCAAAATTAAGAAATACGAGAAACACAACACATGGAAATCGCACAGTCACTACAACAAGTAAAGTCATCGTACATTCGAGAGATCCTCGCTGCCGCTAGCGATAAAAACGTCATCTCGCTCGCTGGCGGTTTGCCAGATGAGAAAACCTTCCCAATCGACTTAATGAAGCCGACTCTTGAGAACTTGGCCAACATGCCAGAGGTGTTCCAATACGGCTCAACCGCAGGCTATGGACCGCTGCTGAACTTCCTAAACGGTTACTTCAAGCTGCCTGAAACACACACAGCGATGATCACCACTGGCTCTCAGCAAGGTTTGGATTTGATTGCACGCGCTTATGTGAATCCGGGTGACAAAGTGGTAATGGAAGCTCCAAGCTACCTTGGTGCGATGCAGGTGTTTGGTTTGGTTCAAGCAAACATCGTGACTGTTTCTCAAACAGAATTCGGTCCAAACCTTGAAGAGCTAGAGCAATGCTTCGCTGAGCAAAAGCCGAAGATGTTCTATGCGGTGCCAGATTTCCATAACCCAACGGGCGTATGCTGGGCACTAGAAACGCGTCAAAAGGTTGCAGAACTTTGTATTCAATACAACGTGGCATTCATCGAAGATGCACCATATCGCGAGCTGCGTTTCTCTGGTGAAGCTTTGCCTTTGGTGTCTGACTTCTGTCCACAGAATTCTATCGTACTGCGTTCATTCTCTAAGATTGCTTCGCCAGGTCTTCGTATCGGTGTGGTTACGGGTAAAACTAGCTACCTAGAACCACTAATTAAAATCAAACAAGGTGCCGATCTGCACTCTAGCGTACCGATGCAAGCCCTACTGCACGGCTTGCTTCAACATGACAACTTCGAAACCCACATCAGCACCATTTGTGAACTGTACAAGTCTCGCTACGATGTGATGTATGCAGAGCTAGAGAAACAGCTTCCAGCGAGCTGCGTCCTCAAGCCTGTTGATGGTGGTATGTTCGTGTGGGTAGAGATCCCAGAGTGCGATACCTTTGAGCTGGCAAAATCACTGCTTGCGAACGGTGTGGCCGTTGTACCGAGCCCTGTCTTCTACCCAGAAGGTTCTGAAGTGAAAGCGGCACTGCGTCTTAACTTCACCAATGCAACACCAGAAGAATTAAAAGTGGCGGTAACACGCCTAGCAGACGTACTCAACGCGCTGTAATAAAAATTACACCTTAAAATCCAAATACCTGCCTTTGAGATGCGAATTAAGTCTCAAAGGCAGCATTTCAAAAAGTTCCCAAAAAATTATTTTTTCTTCTCAAATCAACTCTCTACGTTAAGTGCTGATGAATCCCCTAATGATTTTATCAAAATCATTAAGTTAAGGTAGATACACATCTTGTCATATGATCAAATGGTTTCGCCAAAAATCAATAATCAGACAACAAAATGTGCGAACTCGATATTTTACACGACTCTCTTTACCAATTCTGCCCCGAATTACACTTAAAACGACTCAACAGCTTAACGTTGGCTTGCCACGCCTTACTTGACTGTAAAACTCTCACTCTTACCGAACTTGGCCGTAACCTGCCAACCAAAGCGAGAACAAAACATAACATCAAACGAATCGACCGATTGTTAGGTAATCGTCACCTCCACAAAGAGCGACTCGCTGTATACCGTTGGCATGCTAGCTTTATCTGTTCGGGCAATACGATGCCCATTGTACTTGTTGACTGGTCTGATATCCGTGAGCAAAAACGGCTTATGGTATTGCGAGCTTCAGTCGCACTACACGGTCGTTCTGTTACTCTTTATGAGAAAGCGTTCCCGCTTTCAGAGCAATGTTCAAAGAAAGCTCATGACCAATTTCTAGCCGACCTTGCGAGCATTCTACCGAGTAACACCACACCGCTCATTGTCAGTGATGCTGGCTTTAAAGTGCCATGGTATAAATCCGTTGAGAAGCTGGGTTGGTACTGGTTAAGTCGAGTAAGAGGAAAAGTACAATATGCAGACCTAGGAGCGGAAAACTGGAAACCTATCAGCAACTTACATGATATGTCATCTAGTCACTCAAAGACTTTAGGCTATAAGAGGCTGACTAAAAGCAATCCAATCTCATGCCAAATTCTATTGTATAAATCTCGCTCTAAAGGCCGAAAAAATCAGCGCTCGACACGGACTCATTGTCACCACCCGTCACCTAAAATCTACTCAGCGTCGGCAAAGGAGCCATGGATTCTAGCAACTAACTTACCTGTTGAAATTCGAACACCCAAACAACTTGTTAATATCTATTCGAAGCGAATGCAGATTGAAGAAACCTTCCGAGACTTGAAAAGTCCTGCCTACGGACTAGGCCTACGCCATAGCCGAACGAGCAGCTCAGAGCGTTTTGATATCATGCTGCTAATCGCCCTGATGCTTCAACTAACATGTTGGCTTGCGGGCGTTCATGCTCAGAAACAAGGTTGGGACAAGCACTTCCAGGCTAACACAGTCAGAAATCGAAACGTACTCTCAACAGTTCGCTTAGGCATGGAAGTTTTGCGGCATTCTGGCTACACAATAACAAGGGAAGACTCACTCGTGGCTGCAACCCTGCTTACTCAAAATCTATTCACACATGGTTACGTTTTGGGGAAATTATGAGGGGATCTCTCAGCGTTAAGTGTCTGTTTTCGCTTGATCCTCGCACTGTCGCAAAAAATAGATCTCGATCACGGATTTGAAGCCTTGAAAAGTTACGTCTATCTTTCAGAAAAAAGACATCGACCTTGCAGCATCATCTGCGAATTCAAACACTTTTGATCGTGACGGCTTATCACTATCGAAAGTCGAGCTGAAACCATCAGCAATGCAGTCTTGTGAAGATGAACGTGGCGAGGACGCAATTACAACCATTCTGAATGTCGCTATATCAATCCGCGATTGGACTTATACACGTCGGCTTAGCGCATCATATTACAGAGGGGTTTATCAGGATGAACAATCGACCATCGAAAGGACTCGTCGTCACTGGCGTGTCCGCCATGCTTTCTCTCGCTGCGATTCAAACCGCGCAAGCGAGCAATTCACCAAACTGTAGCGACGTATTAGCCGGCAACAAAACTGCTGCGTCGCAGAAAATGACTGTCTTGCTGGGTGAAGACATCACCCAATCTAACCTCGTCACGACGGTTGTTCCGGTAAAAAACAATCCGTTTGTGACCGAAGAATTAGTATCAGTGTCAAACGACGTTTCGCCCAACGGTTTATTGCCGAAAAAATCATTAGAAGAGATCAAACAAGTTCGTGACAACATTGAGAAAGCGGGCATTGAAGTCAGCAAACTCCAAGGTACGTTTGAAGTGGCGTTTGTCAGCCTAATCGACGGACACTGCCAGTTCTCAACTAACAAGCTCACCACTAACGCGAAGATCGACTTCGACCACTTAGAAGGGTTGTCTGCTTATTCTATCCCTGCGCTACTCGCGATGGTTGATAAGTCTTATGCGATGGCAGAAGCTCGAATTGAAGAAGAAAAAGCGCGTGTTGCAGAAGTTGAACGCGAGAAAGAACGACAAAGAGAAATGGCAGCTGCAGCGGCGGCCGCTCGATACCAAGATGCGAACGTACTTGTTCGAGTCGAGAAGTTTGATGGCTCTAACGTTACCTTCTCAGTGACTAACTTGGCCTCTGACGGTGAGTTACAACCGAACTTTAATACCTTCAAAGCTTATCAAACCGACAAGGGCGAACTGATATACAAATCAGAATCTTTGTTGAGCTTGGTCGATCAGGAAGGTAATGGCCTAACGACGATTGGTATCGCTGAGCTTGGCCCACAAGCGGGCAAAGATTTGACCATCTCACCTGGAGAAACTCGTCAGTTCATTACCAGTATCGAATCAGAAGTCGCACCAGAGGCTAAGCTAAGCCTAGAGTTCCCAGCAAAAGTTCTGAACACGGATGACGCTTTCTCTTTGTCCTTTACCGATTCGGTTGCCATGGCGACTGCTGGACTGAACTAAACAGCTGAGCTGAATTAAGTCGCAGGGCAAAAATAACTAGCATCCACGGCGTCTCCCTTGTCGTTCCTTGCTATGCCTTGAAGGCAAATACTAAAACGAAAAAAGCAGACATTAACGTCTGCTTTTTTCTTTTAGTTCTGACACTGATACGCGTTAGCGAACATGGTCACGGAGCTTGAGAAGCCAAGTGGTTGATACAAGTAAAGTGTATCTGCCCCTAGCTCTGCTGCTTTAATGCGCATTTGGTTTAGTGTGCCCCAAACCATGTCTTTGTCTGCATGAAGCCAGTAATCATAAAAGTGGCCTTCTGAGCCCATTACTGTGCCTAGGTGCTGGCAGTTTGCGATTGCGTTTACATCATCCCAAATCACTTTCACTTGCTCGGACTCTTGCGTTGGGAAGGTCACGCAGCCAGTTAACAACGTTGCTAATGCTGCAGCAGTCATTAACTTCTTCATAATTTCATCGCCTTAGAATTAAATAGTCTGCGGATTCTATTTATCACCCAGACGATGACCAACAAATTATTTTTATGCTTTACATAACAGCCTGTTTAGGTGCTTTTGTTGGTCGTTTTAATGCTCTTGCATCTCGAATATTCAACGTCATCAAAGTCAAATTGACGAAGCCAGCAAGTAACTCCACGATTTGAACCACATAAAAAGTGCTATCAAAGCGTCCAAGTTCCGCTAAGTGATGAAGGTAAATGGCTGATGGAACAAGAATCAAGATGCCGTTCAACGCAACGAAAGGCATACGCTTTTTCTTTGCCGCTAATGGGCCTTTCTTTACATTCGGAGCCATCTTTGACCCCGTAATACCAGCTGCCGCCATTAAAGGTACTACTGCCCAAATCGCATAAGAAATATAGGTTTTGACTAGCAAGATAGCTTGGTGATCACCAAATAATTCAACCAACACGGTGCTAATAAAAAAGCTCATGATGAGTAGGTATGCACTGATAGAGCTGAGTCGATGAGCTAGGCTGAGTGACTTTTTCATAGCGATATTCTCTTTTTTGATTTGATATGAGTAGCGGTACAAAGCAAAGATTACACAACAATCATTGCGTATGCAACATTTGCATTGAAAGCAAATTGTAAACCTGATTCGATATTTGAGCCTGAAGGTTTTAACTTAATGTTTTTAATGAATATTTACTTTCAAACAAAAACAGAGCTGTGATTGGATTTTGTGACGAAATTGGAGTAAAACAGAAGGGTAGATGAAAAGAGGAACTGAACTTGGCTTCCAAAAATAAACTGATCCGCTATCAATCCACTGAAGTCGCAGATGTTTTCAGTAAAGAAGATGAGCTGATCAAACTCGTGCAGACGGATCAACTCTCTCAAGTCTTATTGTTGTGGCAAGTGAAAAGCCCAACGCTCGTCCTTCCTGCGGGAAAGAAGTGGCCTATTTCAGACGAGCTTGAACAAGGTCTTGAAGAGACTAACTGGAAACTATTCTCTAGAAAAACTGGCGGCGCACCCGTCCCCCAAGTTCCTGGAATTATTAATCTATCTCACATCTATCATTGGCCAGAAGGTCAGCCATACGACATCAAAAAAGCGTATCTCGACTTATGTTCTATCCTAGAGGTTTTCTTTGAACAACTTGGTGTAAAGGTTGATGTGCACGCTACACCAAACTCCTATTGTGACGGGGACTACAACCTAAACATCAATGGACAAAAAGTGGTGGGAACCGCACAACGAGTCTTACTGAAGAAAGGCGGCGGGCAAGTGGTGCTCTCTCAGGCCTGCATTCTTATTGATGCGGACGTAGAAAAGATCGTTGAACCTGTGCAGTTATGTAATCGCCTTTGCGGACATAGCGATGATATTCGCGGCGACGTGCACACTCCCCTATTCAATCACATAGAAGAAAGGCCAGATACTGACGCGCTGTTCCAACTGCTAACTCAAGCCTTTTTGGATCACGCCAAGAATTAGCCTCACTCTTAAGAGCAAGGTATACGCTCTATGCCTTGCTCCATCTTTGATTCAATAAACATTACTGAGTGTAATCATTTCGTTCGCTGTCTTTGTCTGACAGATACTCGACAAACTCAAACTGCATCCCATGATCTTCCAAGTAATAGACGTTTTTACGAAATGGGTGTTCCGCGCCCCAGTGGTCAAGCTCATAACCCACTTCTTTTAATCGAGCAACGAGCGCATCAACATCTGGAACGACAATCCCGAGGTGCTTCATACCAGTAAAATGGGTCGTCCAATGCCCAGCATCGCCATCTCCACCATCAGAGATCGCAATGTAAGAATGCTCATCTCCGACATGAAACCATTCGATAGGACGTCCAAACCAGTCATCAAGCTTACCGCTGCCACGGATTGTCCACTCTGGAATAGCAGTCGTTAAAAATTCAATGGTTTTGCGCGCATTTACGACGGAGATATTGGCGTGTTCAACATAGCTTTTCATAACGTTGTTCCTTGTTAATTTGGGTTATCGTTTTAGTTTTCCTTTTGCTTGTTAAACACTCTAAAACCTCAAGTAAACTTGAGGTAAAGACTGCATTTTAACGCTATCGTGAGAAATGAGATCTGCTTCAAAAAATTATCCATGACGGAAATAGTTGAAGCTAACGCTTAAAAGCCTCAGAATGTCGCACTTTTCGCGTCGTACATAAATTCGACGCCTTGTTATCTAACTCGACAATTGAGAATCATACATATGGGTTTTACCTCGTTAGGTCTATCTGCTCCAATCCTTAAAGCTATTCAGGAAAAAGGCTACGACACCCCTTCGCCAATTCAGGCACAAGCAATTCCAGCTGTTTTGGAAGGGAAAGACGTGATGGCAGCAGCGCAGACTGGTACAGGTAAAACGGCAGGCTTTACGCTTCCGATTCTTGAACGTCTGTCGAACGGTCCACGTGTACGCAGCAACCAAGTCCGCGCATTGGTGCTAACGCCAACTCGTGAGCTTGCGGCTCAGGTGCAAGAAAACGTGTTCATGTACAGCCGCCACCTACCTCTAACGAGTGCAGTGGTGTTTGGTGGTGTGAAGATCAACCCGCAAATGCTTCGCCTACGTAAAGGTGCGGACGTATTGGTTGCAACACCAGGTCGTCTATTGGACCTATACAACCAAAACGCAGTGAAGTTTGACCAACTAGAAATGCTGGTTCTAGACGAAGCAGACCGCATGCTAGACATGGGCTTCATTCGCGACATTCGCAAGATTCTTGATTTACTGCCTAAGCAACGTCAGAACCTTCTGTTCTCTGCGACTTTCTCTGATGAAATCCGCGACCTTGCAAAAGGTTTGGTAAACAATCCTGTAGAGATTTCAGTAAACCCAGCAAACTCAACAGCACGCACTGTAGAACAATGCATCTACCCAGCTGACGTGAAGAAGAAAGCGCCAATGCTGGTCAAACTGATCAAAGACGGTGATTGGAAACAAGTATTGGTATTTACCAAAACCAAGCATGGCGCAAACCGCTTAGCCAAGTTCTTAATCGACCAAAAGATTACAGCTGCAGCAATTCACGGTAACAAGAGCCAAGGCGCACGTACTAAAGCTCTGGCTGACTTTAAATCTGGTGAAGTTCGTGTGTTAGTCGCAACCGACATCGCTGCACGTGGTATCGACATTCCTCAGCTTCCTCAAGTGGTTAACTTCGAGCTACCTAAAGTGGCAGAAGACTACGTTCACCGTATCGGTCGTACTGGTCGTGCTGGTGAAGTGGGTAAAGCGATTTCTCTAGTGTGCGCACTTGAAGCATCAGAGCTGTTTGCTATTGAACGTTTGATTCAACAACTGCTGCCTCGTAAAGAACTGGAAGGCTACGCACCAACTAACGTATTGCCAGAGTCAAAGCTTGATACTCGCCCTATCAAGCCAAAGAAACCGAAAAAGCCTAAGAAGCCAAAAGCAGAAGGTGAAAACGGTCAAACTACTGAGAAGAAAAACAGCGGCGGTAACAACAAACCAAAGCGTCGTTTCAACAGCGACAACAAAAACGGTAAAGGCGAAAACAAATCAGGCAAAGGCGGCGCTGGCAAGCCAAAAGGCAACCGTGACGGTCAAGCTCGCTCAAACGGCAAGACAAGTGGTAACAAGCCGAATAACAACCAGTCTGGTGCGAACAAACCAGGCGCAAATAAAAACGGTAACGGTGGCAAACCATCAGGTAACCGCAAGCCTAGCAGCGGCAAACCAGCAGGCGCAAAGCCATCAAACGGTAAGCCGTCAGGCAACAAGCCATCAGGACAACGTCGCAAGCCACGCCCGCAAACTGCTAAGTAATTAGATACCGAGTTAAAACAACAAAGCCGCTGATCATCTCAGCGGCTTTTTCTTAGAACTTCAATTCACGTTATTGAAGCGGTGTGATGCGAATATCAGCAATCTGCGCTTCGTTCATCTCGCCATCTACACCACCTGAGTAAATGTAGGTTTCATTAGATTTCAAATAACTCATATTGAAATGGTCTTTGAGAACCAGTCGGTATGATTTGCCTTGTTCCAAGGAAACTTCAATCGGTGTTGAGTAACGCATACCTTTGTTCTCACCAATATGGCCCATTTGAATGTAACCTTTACCAACTGACTGACCAGATTCGTCGAGAACTTCGAGCTCTTTCACTGCGTTAGTAATACCGGTATTTAGTTGGCCTAGGTTATTGTTATACCACGCCGCCAACTGGTATCGCCCGTTGGTAAGGACGGTGAAAGCACTCAGACCATTTACATCACCACTATCTTTGCTGACAGTGACTACCGATACATCGTCTTTTAGCGGTTGGTAATCACCCTCGAGTTTGACGCGAATATCTTCGCCAACACAAACCGGTTCACTTGGGTTAGAACGGAAGCCTTGTTCATTAATACTCTCAGCCAAATAACACGCAAAACCGCTTAAGGTATCGCTGTACTCTTTTCCGTTAACATTACTTTGGATCAGTTGACCATTGCGGTACAAGTTAATGTTGTAGTCACTAGTTACACCAATCGTCACATTATTGTTGGTGCGAGCGACATCGAGCTCAGGCTCTTTTGGAGAAAAGACTTTTTCACTTTCCGTTGCGTAAGGTTTAACTCCATCAACCACTTTTATACTGCTGTCGTCAGCAACAAGACTACCCAAGGTGACTTGGTAGTGACCATTATCATCAACCGTCACCTCTTCCACTGGATAGTAGCCGTTTGACTCATCTTGTACTTCTGGCAGGTGAACCGTCACAGAGTAGCTTTTACCCTTGAAGCTAAAGTTCTCCAATGTAATCTGATCTGATTGAGCAAAAAGTTGATTGCGAACCCATCCTGTAATGAACGGTTTAACTTCCAATTGCCCTGTTTCAGTGTGAATACCAAAGATAGTTTCGACCACCATATTGAGGTAACCACCTACCGACCATAGCTGGCGCTGCGAGTTGATCACAGGGCCATCTAGAGAAGCATCTGCACCATGATCGCTATGAATGATGAAAGACTTGCCAGACAACCACTCTAAATTTTCCATATTCGATAAGTTGGTTGCCGTACCACGAACTAAAGATTGAATCGCATTGTTCGCCGCTTCTACGTTTTGCGTATGATGTGCAGCGCGCAAGCTATATGCGGTGACAAATGGCCAAATAGCACGGTTATGATACACAGGAACATCAGGTTGTTGAGGGAAGTAAACTGGCACACCAAACTCACTATGAGGATAGTTTTCCATGATTTGCTTCGCCTGAGCATCGCTTGCAATGCCACTTATAATTGCAAGCGCTTCACCTAGCATGTCATATTTGTCGACAGCAATATCTTGCCCGTTATCGAACAAGTAACTCACGTACATACCACGCTCTTCATTCCAAAACTTAGTATTGATTGCCGTTTTTAATTGCTCAGCCCAATCTGCGTATTTCACCGCGTTTTTAGAGTCAAACTGCTCTGCCAACTTCGCTGCTAAGCGCATTGCTCGATAGTGAACCACGTTTGTTGATAGCGCCTTGCTGCTACCAATCGCATTAACATCATCTGGCGTCCAAGTAGAATATGTCTGTTCACGCCAGTCCAAGAACGACTGTTCGCCCGTGTAAAGACCTGAATCTTGATCAAACGCCGCTAAACGGTCGGCTTCTAGCGTGTTGCTAACTGCGTTGTAAGCACGCTCTGCAAATTGGTTGTAAGCTTCGCCATCCAGTGCCGACAGTAAACGTTCTGCCCCTAACGCCCATGTTGTTCGATCGGTACTGATCGGCCAGCTGCCACCAGTGCCTGTATCTTGGACGATTTGCTCACCATCGTATTGTTGATCTGTTGAGTCTCGGAAGGCTGATAACTTGAATTCCAAACCGTTTTCAACGCGCGTAGGATTCATCAACGCAAGGGAAAGGTCGGCCGCATATGCCAAATCACGAGTCCAAACGTAATGCCACTTGGCACCTGTCTCAAACACTTCTGCCTTTATTGGTTTGTTGTAGTTGTAATTGCCGTCTTTGATCTCAGACACCGCAAGTTGATCGAGCTCTTTCATCGTCAAAGCGAACAGTGCATCAAACGCGAGATCGCCAGATACGACGCGAGGCCCTTCTTTCTCCGTAATCACCATGCCTTGATCCAGAGCGTCTCGCAGTTCCGTCGTGGTTGAGATGCCAAATTCACGCAGATCTGCTTTAGGATCCTTGACTGAAAATGTCACTGTTTCATTACTGTCATCGTAGTTTCGGAACAGTTTTAGTTCTTTATTTTGATGCCCCTCATGCACCATTTCAGGAGCCAAAATAGCATCTGAGTAATACTTCTCTGCCTCTTCCTGCGTGGCTTTTGTTACGGTCATCGTCGCGCTGCTTTCATCCGCAAAACTCACAGAGAACTTATAGTAACCTTTGTCTTCAAACGTGATTTCCGAATTACAGTCGTCATTCATACACGCTTCATTCGTTTCTGGTTTTGGTAAGTAGTCCTGAGCTTCATCAAACATCGCAGGCTGTTCAAAATGAGTGTATTGGATTTGCCAGCCAGGATCGGCAATCTTGAATTGGTTACTGCCTCGCGCTACACGCAACACCGTTTCATATTCATTGTTCCCTAAATACTTCAGCTTCGCGTGTTCTGCAGTCCCCCAATCGCCATTCAATCCGCGTAAGTAAAGGTCTTCCGAAATAATCGGTTTATCGACTACCTCTGTGGTATCAGAATCTGAACCACATCCAACTAACCCAATCGTTGCAGCAACAGCAAGCGCGATAAAACTTGGTTTCATGTTCATCCCTTAGATTGTTATTTTGGCGACAGTCTAAGGAAGACGCTCTTCAGAGAAAAATAGGTAACATCGCAAGCTTTATAGACAATATCTATATGTTGCTCACCAATAGTGATTTAGATCTATGAAACACTAATAAATTCAATTATGTCAGATAGCAGATTTGTGATTTATAAAAGAAATTGTGCACAATACCCCCAAGAAACCTTGCTTCAAAAAGGGGAATAACAATGGACAAATCTCTACAGCAATTTTTACTGATTGCTCGTTGTCAAAGCATAAGTGCCGCCGCAAGGATGGCGGGACTAAGCCAACCGACAATGACGAGTAATTTAAAAAAGCTGGAAGAGTCTCTTGGCGTCACACTCTTTGAACGCCACCAAAGCGGCATGGTTCTGACCGAGTTTGGTCGTATTCTCTATCGTCATAGCGATGCGATGCAGCACGAATACAATCAAATGATGCAAGGCATTGAAGAAAGGAAGCAGTATCAAGTCGGCAAAATAAAAATAGGAACCGGGGACGCTTGGTGGCCTTTGTTCGTAAAGCAAGCCTTAGATGAACATTTGTCTCATCAACCATCCGCATCTACACACGTCGAATTTGGCAATCATTTAGGCTTAATGGATTCTTTGATTAATGAGCAAATTGAATTCTTCATTGGTCATGAGATTGTAGGGTTGTCGTCAAAGTGTGATGTTACTTTTATTCCTTTATTTCAAACTGTTGACGCCTACTTTGTCTCTCCCAACCATCCACTTTTAGGTAAATTGGTGACGAAACAAATGCTCCATGAATACCCCGCCCTATCCGTCACCTATGATGCAAAAAAGTTTAACCATGTTTTAGACAACCCTATTCCCAAGCAAAACGAAAGGGAACGTCAGCAACTTGATAACCGCCCAACTTACGAAGTCGATTCGTTACTTGCGAGTATTGATGTACTAAAAAGTGGCATAGCTGTGATGTTTTATACCAGCCACCTGAGCGACTACTTACAATCGTTAGGGTTGAAAATCTTAAACGTGGACTCACAACCCAAGCCGGGTACTGTCGGCATCTATCGCCATAGAGGGGAAACCTCGGAATCTCACTTGGCTTTGATTGCACACATCACTAAGTTAGCGCAAAATTTAAGCTAATCACTATTGAGGTAACCCAATGACATACGATGAATTTAATCAATTCTGCGGCTCATTCGCTGCCACTTCCCATGTAGTTCAATGGGGGGATGCACACGTTTGGAAAGTCGGTGGAAAGGTGTTTGCTATTGGTGGCTGGAGTAAAGACAAGCAGCCTGCCTTTACGTTTAAGACTTCTCCTTTAAACTTCGATTTTTTAAGTGATTATGAGGGTTATATTCCTGCCCCTTATTTCGCAAACCGTGGTATGAAGTGGATTCAACAAACGGAAACCTCCGGACGCCTAGACGAAGAGCTAAAGTACTATTTATCAGAATCTTATCGATTAGTTGCACTTGGCTTGAGTAAGCGAAAACGCGATGAATTGGGCATTGAGCTGCCACCAGCGAAGTAATGCCGATGCTTGAAGATAAACTTGCTCAGTTATTGGCTGAAGATCCACTTCGCATTCAAGCATTGGAGTGTGTTCGCTCACTGGCTTTACCAGATTGCTACATTGCTGCGGGCTTTGTACGAAACCTAGTTTGGGATCACCTTCACCAAAAGCAAAATCCAACACCATTAAACGATCTTGATGTTGTTTATTTCGATCCGGATGAGTTGGACGAACAAGCCTACCTCAAATACGAAACGCAGCTAAACGCCTTGATGCCAGAGTTCAACTGGCAAGTGCGCAATCAAGCAAACATGCACCTAAGGAATGGTGATATATCTTACCAAAGCACCTTAGATGCAATGAGTTACTGGCCAGAAAAAGAGACGGCGGTTGCGGCCAGATTGAACGAAAAGAACCAGATAGACTGCATTTCTGCGTTCGGGTTTGAATCTTTGTTTGAAGCTCGGATTACTTACAATCCCAAGCGAACATTAGTGATGTTTCAATCTCGGGTAGAATCCAAAAACTGGCTAATCACATGGCCTCAATTGCAGATTGTTCTCTAAGTCTTGTTTATTCCGGAAACTAGCTATGAAAACGCTCAATCAAGAAGTCTAAAAACAAACGAAGTCGCTTGGGTTGATACTGGCGGCTCAGATAAATCACGTTCAAATCTGCGCCTGCAGAAGAGGTCGATGCGTTGAAGTTCTTCATATAGCCATTTAACACCGTCACTAAACGTTGCTGTTTGATGTCCTCTTGTACATCGAGAATCGATTTCAACGCAATCCCCGCCCCATCTAATGCCCATTGACGAATCACTTCGCCATCATCAGAAAACCGCTTCGGTACGACAGTAACAACATTGTGCTGCTCTTCATCTTGAAAGTGCCATGTTTTCAGCTCTTCATTGCTGCGAACCATGGCTAAACAATCGTGCTGTGCTAAATCTTGTGGCGTGATCGGCGTGCCTTTCTTTGCCAAATACTGAGGAGAAGCGCAAAGCACTCGGCGACTGGACGCCAGTTTACGAGAGATAAGGTTGCTGTCGGCTAGCTCCCCATATCGGATAACGATGTCCAAACCGGACTCAGCTAAGTTGGATAAGTTATCGTTCAAATACAGATAAGGGATCACGTCGGGATAGAGCTGACTAAATTCCGACAGTATTGGCGAAATGTATTGCTTACCAATATCGCGAGGAGCCGAGATTTTAAGTGTGCCGCGCACTTCTTTGGTGCCAGTTTGGAGTAAGTTCTCCGTCTCTTTAACGCTGTCGATGATTTCCAAGCATGCCTGATGGTACATAGCACCAGAGTCCGTCAGTGAAATATGCCTTGTACTGCGATTAAGTAATTTCACCCCATAACGGTCTTCCAGCGACTGCAATCTTGCCGTTACTGTTGCTGGCGATAAGCCGAGCTCTCTGCCAGCTGCCGCCAGCCCATGGTTCTTCACTATGCTGACAAACAGCGTCATATCCGAAAACTTGTCCACATTCCCTCCAAAACCTCATTATTCGACTGAGCTGAATAATCAATTCAAATATTACCCAATTATCAAATTTCTTCCAATCAATATACTGGCTCCAACGAAACAAGATTGGAGAAACAAATCATGAAAACAGAAAAAACTGTCTACGTCGTACTCGGTGGCACATCAGGTATTGGTGCTGAACTTAGCCAACAACTTGCAAGCGACAATGCGGTTGTCCACGTAGCAAGCCGCAAGACAGGGTTAGACATCAGCGATGAACAGTCGGTTTACCACTACTTCGAAACCATTGGTGCTTTTGACCACCTGATCGTCACAGCAGGTTCTTATGCTCCGGCAGGCAAAGTGGTGGATGTAGAAGTTTCCCAAGCAAAATACGCGTTCGATACCAAATTTTGGGGCGCCATCAACGCAGCGAAACATGGAGCACGCTACATCAAGAAAGGCGGCTCAATCACGCTAACTTCCGGCATGTTATCGCGCAAAGTTGTTGCTAACACCTACGTCAAAACTGCCATCAATGCGGCCATTGAAGCGACCACAAAGGTACTGGCGAAAGAATTGGCTCCGATCAGAGTGAATGCGGTCAGTCCAGGTTTAACCAAAACCGAGGCATATCAAGGCATGAACGAAGACGACAGAAATGCCATGTTCAAACGTACGCAAAATAGCTTACCTGTTGGCAAAGTAGGCGAAGCCAGTGACGTTGCAAAAGCTTACTTACTTCTGATTGAAAACAGCTACATGACTGGCGCCGTGATTGATGTTGATGGTGGCGCACTGCTTGGCTAACAACACACGTTCAGCTAACCGCAAATAAAAACAAGGTGCCAGAGCAATAAAGAAGCATGGCACCAATGGGTTCAAACGAAATAAAAAAAGAGACTCCCCCATGAATAAAGAAAAAATGCCGCTGCAGGTATGGATCCTAACGCTTGCAGCTTTTGCTATCGGTACCGCAGAATTTGTTATTGCAGGAATCCTTCCTCAAGTCGCCAACTCTTTGTCCATCACGGAAGGGCAAGCGGGTTATCTAATCAGTGCCTACGCGCTTGCCATTGTGTTTGGCGGCCCGCTACTTACGATTTACTTGGCACGCTTTAACAAGAAAGCCGTACTGGCTGGGCTGATGGTGCTGTTTATTCTCGGCAACGTATTGTCCGCTTTCGCACCGAACTACTTTGTGTTGATGGTCAGCCGAGTGATCACAGGTTTGGTTCAAGGTCCTTTCTACGGCATCGGTGCTGTGGTCGCGACCAATTTGGTTTCAGAAAAAATGGCAGGTCGTGCGGTCGGACAGATGTTCGCAGGCCTAACACTGGCTAACGTTTTAGGTGTGCCTGGCGGTACTTGGATTGGCTTGCAATTCGGCTGGCACACCACTTTCTTAACCGTTGCCGCTTTTGGTTTAGTGGCTCTGTTCTTCATCACTTCAGTGATCAAATCGACTGGTCATGGGGAAGCAAAAGATGTCAAAGCGCAATTGGCTGCGTTCAAAAACCCAATGCTACTTATCAGCCTTGCGATCACCGTATTTGCTTGGTCGGGGTTTATGACTTTGTATGGTTACATCGCCCCTATCGCCATGCACATCACTGGCTTTGGTGAAAGTGCCGTGACTTGGATTTTGGTTATCGTTGGTGTCGGTCTGATTGTCGGCAACATCATGGGTGGTCGCTCATCGGATAAAAACCTACAAAAAGCGTCCATGTTCTGGGCCATCGCGATGATTGTGTCACTGGTACTGGTCGGCCTAACTGTCGACAGCAAAGTTCTGTTTATTGCCACCGCCTTTGTATTTGGTATTGCGTCATTCGCTAACGTGCCAGCAATGCAGCTTCGAGTAATGAACCACGGTGGTGAAGGTCAAGAGTTAGCAGCGACGGCAAACATCTCTGCGTTCAACTTAGCCAATGCCTTTGGCGGCTTCTTAGGCGGCATGGTGCTCGATAGCCAAATGGGCGCAGGCATGATCCCTTACGCAGCCATCATTGTTCCACTGATTAGTCTGCTATTCATCGCCAAAGCGAACCGCAAAGAAAGCAAACAAACTGAGTTAACACCAAGCTTCAACAACTAATTTCATCCCTACTGGTAGCCCTGACTTAACGTCTCCCGAACAAGCGGGGCTACCCAATTAAATGACTAGGAAAACACTATGAAACTCTACATTTACGAACATTGCCCATTCAGTGCTCGCGTCCGCTATGTTGCTGGCATGCTGAATATCCAACTCGACGTCATCAATATTGCTTATGACGACGACAAAACCACAACAGACCTGATTGGAACCAAGCAAGTACCACTTCTTATCAAAGACAACGGTGAAGCGATGGCAGAAAGCCTAGATATCATCGCTTACTTCCTTGAACTGGCAGCATCAAGCGAAACAAGCCAACCATCTCAACAAGCGCTGGATTGGCAAAAAATTGCGTTTCTTCCACTGCAAAAAGTGGGTTACCCACGTTGGTCAAACATGGATTTACCAGAGTTTGCCACTCAGTCTGCACAGCTCGCTTGGCGCGCGAAAAAAGAAACGGATGCACTCAATTTTGATGCACTTTTGCAAGACACACCAAACATTGCCAAAGAGGTCGAAGCGCTCATCGAACGTGCGAAAAGAGTGTTGAATCTCGATTCCTACCAGCATGTGACGTTGGTAGACGAAGCGATTTTATTTTCTATTTTGCGAGGGTTCTTCAGTGCCGCAGAAATCCAATGGGACAACACCGTGAAAGATTGGATGGAATCGGTAAGCAACAAAACCCAAGTACCACTACTTAAGTAAGGAATCGATCATGAGCAAGCTATTTGAACCAGCACAACTAAAACAACTGGATCTACAAAACCGCGTAGTCATGGCACCAATGACCCGAGCGCGCACTAGCCAACCGGGAAACATTCCAAACCAAATGATGGCGACTTACTACAAACAGCGCGCAACCGCAGGCTTAATCATCTCTGAAGCCACCCAGATTTCAGACGATTCGCAAGGTTACTCGTTCACACCAGGCGTATACACTGACAAACAAGTGGCAGGTTGGAAAACCGTTACTCAAGCAGCAAAAAAGCAAGGCGCAACGATGTTTTGTCAGTTATGGCATGTTGGCCGTGTATCACACCCGACATTCCAAAGAGGCGAACAGCCTATTGCCCCATCAGCACTAAAACCCGTAGAAACCCAAGTGTGGATTGCCGACGAGCAAGGCAATGGCAACATGGTCGATTGTGTAGAGCCACGAGCGATGACTCAGCCGATATTGACCGTGTTGTAAATGATTTTGCCCATGCAGCGAAACGTGCGATTGAAGCAGGCTTTGATGGCGTCGAAATCCACGGCGGTAATGGTTACCTAATTGACCAGTTCCTACGTACCAATTCAAACCACAGAACCGACAACTACGGCGGTACTCGCGAAAACCGACTTCGCTTTTTATTAGAAGTGGTCGATGCGGTAAGCGAAGCCATTGGTGCCAACAAAGTGGGAGTACGACTCGCACCTTTCATCACTTTCAAGGACATGAACTGCCCAGACATTGTGCCAACCATCCTTGATGCATCGAAACAACTTCAAGCTCGTGATATTGCGTACTTGCACCTGTCTGAAGCGGATTGGGACGACGCACCAGTGATTCCAGAAAGCTTCCGCATCGAACTGCGCGAATACTTCACCAACACGATTATCGTCGCGGGCAGTTACACCCAAGAGCGTGCTGACGAGGTACTTGAGAAAGGCTATGCGGATTTAGTCGCGTTTGGACGCCCGTTTGTTTCTAACCCAGACTTGGTGGCGCGCTTACAGCACCAACAACCTCTGGCAGAACTGGATGGCTCGACACTATTTGGTGGCAGTGAACACGGCTATACAGATTACCCAGCGCTTGGTTGAGAGGCTTTACCCGCTTGTGATAGCGATTCATAGCGTGCCGTATTTCTCAGATTAATCAGTTGCTATTCCATAAAAGGAAAAGCGCAACACAGCTCAACGTTTTCTTAAGTTTGAGTGTAATAAACTGGCTGCATATTCAGAATGCAAATTTAGGAGAACGCTCGTGTCTGATGAAACTACAAAACAAGAAGTGACGGTTGTTGATATTAAAATGCCGTTCATGTCGATGGTGATCTTTATGGTCAAGTTCGCTATCGCTTCAATTCCTGCGATGATCATCTTAGGTATTATTTTCAGTATCTTGG
The DNA here is from genome assembly GCF_905175355.1 of Vibrio sp. B1ASS3. NCBI lineage: Bacteria > Pseudomonadati > Pseudomonadota > Gammaproteobacteria > Vibrionales > Vibrionaceae > Vibrio > Vibrio sp. B1ASS3. The sequence continues at coordinate 436,125 of NZ_HG992743.1, read as the reverse complement.
GTGCGCTTTTCGGTGGGATGTTCCACGGTATGGGCCACATGTAACCGACTAATCCACAAACACTCTCCACGTTTTACTCATGGAGAGTGTTTCTTTTTAATCCACCAGCACTAAAGAGTCTAAGATGCCTTTACCGCTGTGGATGCCACCTTCGTTTTCACTGGCTGGTTTACTGCGAATCAAATAACCCGCGTAGCCATCCAATTGCGTTACAGGTTCACCTTGATAGTGCGCCGTGAATAAACCGATTTCACTCACAAGGTCTGTCACCATGCTCTGCTTCGCATCACGCACCGCAATCGTCGGTGTTTCTCTTTCATGCGGATACAAACGCTGCATCAAAGCCCAAGCGCTGTATTGCTCTTGCGGCAGTCGACTCAGCTGTTTCGCAATATCGTCACCAAAGATACAGTGACCACCGCCCTCACCTTGGTTTTTCAAAACCCATTCGTCTTTGTTACCAGAAGCAGCAAACCATTTAATCGTGTCAGTGTTAATTGGCTTCATCTCTGCCAATACGCTTTTGACCAACTCGGCTTCTTCAAGATTGAGCCCCCAGCGCTGATACTCACTTGCCGGCATCATGGTTAACAACATTTGCATTGATTTGCTGGTCGCCAACTGTTGGCTGATGGTCGCATTCATCGCCACATAGTGCTTTTCCATGAACAAACGAGTCTGGCTCAAGGTGTGGCAACAGATTGGTTCATTTAGCTCTGGCGAGAAGTAGTCCAGATATTGATAACCAGCACGTAAGTACACAACGTCAAGACCGCCGATGTTATCTAACAAAAGGCGTTGTTCGTCATCGCTCGATAACTGCGAACTCAACTGCTCAAAGGTACGTCTTACCGTGCGAACGCCAAGCTTCTGCAATTCCACTTCGAGTAAGTGTTGGTCGTACACGTTGTCTTCGTTTTTCTGCACCACCATCAAAAACGTCGGTTCGCCCTCTTCATTAAAATGCGCTTTGACTTTTCTCGCGGCAGTGACAATACCAAGCGCAAGTTGCTGCATGCCTTGGTTATTGGCAGGCGTAGCCGTTTTATCTTCTAACCATTGTTGGTAGACGCTGCCCCACTGTGAGCTTAGGAATTGATGCAGCTCTGTTGCACGCTGACCAAAAGGCGCCATCCCAGCCGCAATACCATTAAACTCGATGACTTTCGCACCGTGTTGACGATCATCCATAAAGTCGGTTCGCATTAACAACAACGGTTGGCGCGCAGCTTCATGGTGAACCTCTTTATGCAGCTCCAATAAACGCTCAAAGAAAGTATCGGCTTTGCCTAGCTCGGCTAAGGAGGTTTGCAGGAATTCATAATCTTCAGACACATGACTGATCAGCTTGGCGATTAACGGCGTCACTCTCTTCAAATGTGCGAACACATCACGCTCTATCGTCATTGGCGCAAAGCTAAAAGGACAGTGTCTTGCGGTGTTATCTGCTTGACGAAATGCCACACCGTGCATGATTGCCCACTCACAAGCTTCTTCAATCACTTGTTGCGGGATGGTTTGTTTGTCTGAGGTACTCATGGTTTTGCTTTAAAATTTTTCGCCTAATGTACTTAAGACGCTGGAAGTTGCAATAAGACGCACACTTTCTCGATTTATTTTTCGTTTTTTTGCTCAACAAAGCGCCGAGTCATATCCCGCCGTATGTTTAACCCTCTTTCTTTGCGGCGGATGACTGGTTAAAATGCACAAAATTGCGCACTAACTGGATAGATCATGGCAAAACTTACCCTTCAAGAGCAGATGCTGAAAGCAGGCTTGGTTAACGAGAAAAAACTGAAGAAAGCGAAAAAAGGCTCTAAAAAATCACGCGTTCAAGCTCGCGAAGTAAAAGCGGCGGTTGAAGAGAACAAACGTCAGCAGTTAGAGCGTGACAAGCAATTGAGCGAGCAACAAAACGCAGAGCGCTTGAACAAAGAAATCAAAGCGCAAATCAACCAACTGATTGAAATGAATAAGGTTGATTTGAAAGATGGCGACATCAAGTACAACTTCACACACGGCACGCTTGTGAAATCTCTGTACGTTGAGTCAGAGATCCGCGAACAGCTTATCAAAGGCATCTTGGCAATCGCGATTGTTGGTGAAAGCTACGTTGTCATCCCACGTGGTGTAGCAAACAAGATTGCTCAACGCGATGAATCTGTCATCATCGAACAGAAAGAACCAGAAGCGGATATCCCTGCAGAAGATGACCCGTACGCAGATTTCGTCGTACCAGACGATCTAATGTGGTAATGCTCCACTGCGTGGAACCCAAAATGAAAAAGGTCGCTGTAATAGCGACCTTTTATCTTATCGGACTTCGTTATTCTGCAAGTAACTTCGGCCAGTTTTTATCCCCGCTCGCAATGTTACCCGGAATGTCTTGTTGCCAAGAGGCTTGAACGGATTTGCTGTAGTTTAGGTAGAGCTTTCCATCGTGAATATTCCACGCATTAGGATCTATCTTGGCGGTATAGCCTTTACTCACTGCCCAAGCACAATAGCCGCCATATTGAGGTGCAAATTTCTTCGGATTTTTCACGAATGCATCTCGATTTTCAGCCGATGAAAAGTACCATTTGGCATCATTCCAACGGTAAGTAAAATCGCTGTCACCTTTGACTGGCTTTGATTGAGTGAAGTAGGCGACAGGGTCATAACTACGAATCGCTTTACCGAGAAAGTCGCTATAAACAGGATCAAGAGCGAAAGCTGGAAGCGTCAAACTCCCCCAAATGAAGAACACACTTAACAGTTTCAATATCAGCTTCATAACCTTCCCTCTCTACGTTATCCGATGTTTGATAATCAATCGCTTACCAGTATAGACAGGAAAAATCAGAAGAAACTTTCAGGCTTATAGCATCTCTGCGTCGAAACGTGCCGTTCGAGCTTGGGCGATCGTACAGTTGGTTTCCGACATTAGCTCTGCCAAGGTAATGTTTGGATTCTCCAAGACCAATCGAATCAGCTTGGCCTCCAAAGGTTCAAGCTTATCGCTGTGCTTAGCCAGACCAACTTCCATTTTGTTTATCACAAATCGCATTGGTTCAGATTCTTCTGCTTTGATATGATCGAGGAACGCTTTTAAATCCAAAGCCTCACCAACAATTTGCCAATTACGCGAGCGTCGAATGCGCTTCATTTCGCACTTCTTATCAGCCGCTATTGCTTTGGCTCGCTTGGCATGATCACCACCAATTCGGTGAATCAAAGATGGTAAAGGGATAGTAATCGTTGTGTCTTGCATGCCGTTAAACCTCTACCACAGACACATTCTCAGCTACCCATTTAAGAAGCTGTTTTGCGGCTTTAGACAGCACTTGGTTTTGGCGAACGATGTAGCCAAAATCGGTGTTGGGGAAGCTGGGTAACGGCGTCACTTTTCTTGATAGTTTCAATCTTGGATCGAGTGAGAAGTCCGGCACAATTGCGGTTCCGAATCCGGCTTCTGCCCAATCAATTTGTGCCTCTACACTGCCTACTTCCATGACTCTATGTTTTGGCAGGTTTAGCTCTGGCAGAGACGCGTCAATCAACTCACGCGTTCGGGTATCGTGACCGAGCAAGATAAGAGTTTGGTTCTCTTCGCTGTTATCTCGCCAATCGAAGATGTTATCGCCGAAAGCACACCAATGAATCTGGGTCAGCGACGTAAAGTGCAGTGGTTGACTCTCTTTCTGCGCAATAACAAAACCAATGTCAGCACGAGCACTTTTTACCAAATCTACTGCTTGCGATGAAGTGGTGTTGAACAGCGCTAAGTCGATACCGGGATATTCGTTTTTGAATCGTTGGAATGGCTTGATAAGTAACAGACGCGAGACAATATCACTCGCCGCAATCGAGAGCGTTCCTTGCGTTAAGTCATTAATAGCATTGAGATCGGACTGGCAGATTTGCAGCTCATTCAACATGTGCTCGGCAGTGTCTAATAATCGCTTACCGGCCTGAGTCAGTTGTACTGGGTTACGTTCTATCAATTTGGTACGAGTGGCTTGTTCTAACTGCTTGATGTGAAGACTGACATTTGGCTGCGTCATGTGCAGTTCAATCGCTGTTTTTCCGAAATGTTTCACTTCTGCCAAGGTGACAAACGTACGTAACCAGTTCAAATCCAACATAGAAAATTACCCGATATGACTTTCTTATCAAGTTAATGAGTATAATTAATTTCTCTTATTCATGCGAGCATCCTAAGATTTTCCGGTCTGTTTTTGGAGAATGAATTATGTCGTCTATCGTTGTTGTGGGTGCAAACTGGGGTGATGAAGGCAAAGGCCGCATCGTTGACTTTTTGGCAGAGCAAGCTTCTGCAAGCATTCGTTTCCAAGGTGGTAACAACGCGGGTCACACCGTAGTTAACGACCTAGGTACGTTCAAGCTGCACCAGCTACCAAGTGGCGTTTTCAACCCTGACTGTTTGGCAGTTTTAGGTCCGGGTATGGTTATCAGCCCTGCGTCGCTGACTGAGGAGATTGCGGAAGTCGCGGAAGCGGGCGTTAAAGTGAACATGTGCATCTCTGATCGCGCAACACTGTGTCTACCTCTACACGCACTAGAAGATACGCTAGAAGAACAACGCTTAGGCGACAAAGCATACGGTTCAACTCGTCAAGGTATTGCACCTGCATACGGCGACCGTGTGATGAAAAAAGGCATCCTAGTTGGTTGGTTGAAACAACCAGAAGTTCTAGTAGAACGCATCAAGTTCTGGATGGACTGGAAACTTCCACAACTACGTGCACTTTACCCAACGTTCGAATTCGAGCAAACCGCTGAAGAAATGGCGAACTGGTTGCTAGAAGTGTCTGCACCTTGGCGTGATGCTATCTGCAACGTAACTCTGCCGCTAAAAGAGCTGCAAGCAAAAGACCAAACTCTACTGTTCGAAGCACAGCTAGGTGCGGGCCGTGACCTTGTTTACGGTGAGTACCCATGGACAACATCTTCAAACGTTGTGTCTATGTACGCGGGTATCGGTAGTGGTCTTCCTGCTCTACGTCCAGAGCGCGTTATTGCAGTAGCAAAAGCGTTCAGCTCATCAGTAGGTACTGGTACGCTAATCACGGCAATGGAAGAGCAAGATGCATTCCGTGAACTTGCGGGTGAATTCGGCGCAACAACAGGTCGTCCACGTGACATGGGTTACTTTGATGCAGTAGCGACTAAGAACGGCGTTGAGCTTCAAGCAGCGACTGAAATCGCTCTGACCAAAGTAGACTGTCTGACCGGTCTTAAAGATCTAAAAATCTGTGTTGGTTACGAAGGCGAGCACAGCGAAAACCCAATCTGGCCTCAAACGGCTGCACTAGCACCAATCTACGAGAAGATGGAAAGCTGGAGCGAAGACATTACTGGTTGTCGTAAATTCGAAGAGCTACCAGTTGCGGCACAAAAATACGTTCTACGTATTGAAGAACTAATGGGTGTACCAGTGAAAATGGTATCGGTTGGTCCTGGTCGTGAACAAATGATTATGCGCTAAGACGTAAACAGTACGTCTATTGGCAAGCGGCTTTTATCTTTTCCGGGGTAAAGCCGCTTTTTTTATGCACTTTATACTTTGTTAAAACAAGTACTGTTCTATGTTTTAACGAGCGTCAGAACGCTAATTCTTCCAACGGCCTCACCACAGAGCCGTGTTGCTGAGACAGCAAGGAGAACTCAACTTCTTGCCCACATCCGCAGTAAAAGTCGTAACCTTCACCAGTTAAAAACGGCGTACTTTTATCGATAAACCAATCTCTAGATTTTTTAGTATGAAGCTCACCACAACTTGGGCAAGTCACTTCAATCGAGAAAGTTTTCGCAATCATATCCCTAACCTCTTGTTTATTGCATCACGTACAACGAAATCGTTTGCTGCAAATAAATTAAACGAAGTCTTGAAACACTTCGTTAAGATATTGTCAGAGGCAAGGGTGGAAAATGCGTGTTTCAACGACACTTTGAACAAGTTTTTGCAGAATTAGATAACCGACAAACTTTGCTCTACATACCCCTTTAGGATGAATACATTTTGAACGCTTATTTATCACAATTATGTGATAGTAAGACTCATTTTTTATTTTAAAATAGTAACTTATCGTTATTTTATAAGATCATCTTCACAGTTTGCGCTGAACATTTCCTAAATATGAGACGCTTAATATAGTTTTATGTCATTACTTGCTTGCGCTACTGATATCTGTGACCAATAAATTCTTCAAAAACGCCTCCAAAAGATGGACAAACAACATCAAATTGGGTGTGGTCGGTGTTCTTTCTTTCACGTTCACCATGTTGGCTTTCATCCCTCTTGCGAACCAACATCATAAAAAGCTCACCGAACAAGCGGTGGTGTCTATCGAAAATGAGTTTCGAGACAATGTGAATGATCTCACCTACTTGCTTGATGACGCGTTTTTTCTAAAAGCCTGCAATGATTTAATACATGACCTGAGAGCGAGCATCTTCAGCTTGGGAATGGCTAAAGATATCGCAACGTTCGACAGCGATGGTCAAGTGTTGTGTACCAGTAGCGAACGCAGCCCGTCTTTTTTTATTTACAAAACCATCTTAAAACGTCTTGGCGATAGCGATGTACACGCCACCCTCTCCTACACCAAAAGCGCATTAACTCCGGACCAAGCACTGATTCTGTTTTTCACGAAACAAGAAGGTAGAGGCATTAGTGTGGTTCTTCCCAAGGAGTCATTAGAGACCCTCGTTGCTGACATCTTTCGCTTTGGAGACATGGACTATCGAATTGATGTCATTGGGAGAACAGTAAGAAGCCCGAGCGATAAACAGCCTCTGCGCATGGAAGAAGTCGCCTCAGATGTGCTGCCTTTTACGGTTTACTCTTGCATTGGCTTTGCGTTCTATCTGCAGTTTCTGGTGAGCAAGCTTTGGCTAGGATTGCTAGTGATGGCGTTTGCGCTTGTGGTCCGCCTATTCTTCACTTCGAAGAAGTTTGCTAAGAACAGCTTGGAGTTCTCTCTTACACAAGCGATCAAAAGTCGAAATTTGAGTGTGCACTACCAGCCAATTGTGGATCAACGAGATGGGTCAGTGATTGGTGGAGAATCCCTAGTGCGCTGGAATGATCCGGTTCAAGGCTTTATTTCCCCAGGTATCTTTATCCCTCTTGCAGAGAAAGTTGGCTTGATCGACCAGATCACTTATCTCGTTTTAGATAAAGCGATCAATATGATCGCCTCGAATAAGGTGACGTTCCATGATCGTTACATCAGTGTGAATGTCAGTCGTTCTTTGATCTTACGAGAGGATTTCATTGAAGAAGTTGAGTCTCGTTTGAAGTATCGTTACTTCATCAGCGAACGTTTGGTGTTTGAGATCACCGAAGAGGCGATCTTCAGTGGCGGCGAGCTCGCGGTGCTTCGTAAACATCTCGACCGCTTAGCCGTTCTAGGAATTCGTATTGCGGTTGATGACTTCGGCACAGGTTATTCGGGGCTGGACTTCATCAGCCAGTATCCGTTTGACATTATCAAAATCGACCGTGTGTTCGTCACCAACTTAGGTAACGGGCAAACCATCCAACCTTTGTTAGAAGCCATCCACACGCTTTCACAAACGCTGAATATGTCAGTGATTGTGGAAGGCGTAGAAGAGCAAGCGCAATTACGTGTTTTGCATGCTCTCGGCTTCTACAACATACAAGGCTTTTACTTCTCGAGACCTATTCCGAAACCAGACTTCCTCGAATATTTGGAATCGAAACAGGCATCGACGCTACAAACTCTCACGCCCGCTCTAAACTGAGTTTAGAGTTTTCTGGCTCTTGGCTGAGCAACGGACGCTCAGCCAAGTCTTACCTTAAAACCTCATCAGACGTCGTCTTACTTACAAATCAGTAATTTACAATTAACCAATTGTTAAACACACTGCCGAAAGTTCTCACTTGTTAATGAAGCACGTCGATTAAGTTAAACACTTGATTTAATGTTCTTTAACTGATTAGTTGATCACGATTTTCATCTGTAAATTGGTGAACTTGTGCTCAAAAAATCTACCGCACTGTTTTTAGGATAGATATCGCTTCCCCCAACATCTAACCCAAAAACAGGTGAATCCTATGACTAAAAAGTTTCTCCGCCTAAGTACGATCACGCTCGGTTTGTGCATGAGTTCTTTGTCCTTCGCCAATGCCGACCTACCAAACATTAAGATCTTAGCAACCGGCGGTACTATCGCTGGCGCTGGTCAATCAGCAACGGAATCAAACTACACCGCAGGTAAAGTCGGAGTAGATTCGCTGATCAATGCCGTTCCTAGCATGACCAAGATTGCCGACATTTCTGGCGAGCAAGTAGTCAGCATCGGCTCTCAAGACATGAACGATGAAGTCTGGTTGACGTTAGCCAAACGCGTAAACGAATTACTCGCTCAAGATGATGTTGACGGCATTGTGATTACTCATGGTACCGACACGCTCGAAGAAACCGCCTACTTTCTTGACTTAACGGTGAAGAGTGACAAACCTGTTGTCATTGTGGGTGCAATGCGTCCTTCTACTGCAATGAGTGCAGACGGCCCAGTTAACCTCTACAACGCAGTAGTGACCGCAACGGATGAAGACTCTCAAGGTCGAGGTGTTTTGGTTGCGATGAATGACACCATCTTTGATGCGCGAGACGTAACGAAAACCAACACAACGTCAGTCAGCACCTTCCAATCACCGAACTTTGGCCCACTCGGTTACATTCACAACAGCGATGCGAAGTACCAACGCAGCCCAGAACGTAAGCACACCACAGAAACAACCTTCGACGTATCCAAGCTCGATAAGCTGCCACAAGTCGGAATCGTTTATAACTATGCCAATGCGTCGAGCTTACCGGTTAAAGCGTTCGTTGATGCGAAATTTGATGGCATCGTCAGTGCGGGGGTCGGCAATGGTAACTTGTACCACACCGTCTTTGATGAGTTAGAAAAGGCAAGTAAAGATGGCATCATGGTTGTTCGTAGCTCTCGCACGCCAACCGGCTCTACTACCCTAGATGCTGAAATTGACGACGATAAATACGGTTTCGTGGCATCTGGTACATTGAACCCACAGAAAGCTCGTATTCTGTTGATGCTATCGCTAACACAGACTAAAAATTACCAAGACATCCAGAAGATGTTCCAACATTACTAATCGAACAGTTCACGAACTTTTCTATGAGTGAAAGCTAACCGCTAATTAAAAAGAGGAGGCGCATATGCCTCCTCTTTTGTTATTTTTCACTAGTAACATAGCGAAACAAGGGCAACTTAGCCAAACAAGCGACGCTTCATCCCTGCTCTTTCAAGAATGCGGGTGGTGATTTCTTCCACCGAAAGAGATGACGTGTTGATGTAAGGAATGGCTTCTCTTCTAAACAGTGCTTCTACCGTATCAAGCTCCAACTTACATTGCTCAGTGCTGGCGTATTCGCTGCCTGACAAGCGGTTCTCGCGGATTTCATTCAACCGTTCTGGGTTGATGGTTAAGCCAAACAGCTTGTGACGATGGATTTCAAACTCCGGCAATAAACGCATCATCTTGACGTCTTCAGCAATAAACGGGTAGTTCACCACACGCAAACCAAACTGCATCGCCATATATAGGCTGGTTGGGGTTTTGCCACTGCGAGAAACGCCAAGAAGGATAATATCGGCCTCATCCAAGCCTTTAAGTGTGATGCCGTCATCGTGAGCAAGCGTGTATTCAATCGCAGCGATACGGTCGAAATAGGTGTCCGAATCTTTGCTTACGCTACGTGAGCGCTGCATCTTCGGTTGTGGTTCCATCTGAATGTCGTCCTGCACCTTCTGCACAATGCTTTCTAGCACGTCATAGCTATGAGCTGGGGCTTTTAGCAGCATTTCACGAATTTCTGGCACAACAATCGAGAAGAAAACCAAAGGTTTAATCCCCTCACGCTGGTAGGAAATCTCGATTTCTTTGATGACATCGGCGACTTTGTCTTCACTTTCGACAAAAGGAAAGGTTTTTTCATTAGGAATGAAGGAAAACTGACCCAGAACAACATGCCCTAACGTCTCACATGTTATGGCCGTTCCGTCAGAAACATAGAATACATCACGACTTTGGCTATTTATTTGCATTTTAGTTTAATTTTTAAAATTCATTTGAGTAGGATGGTTTACATAATATTAATAAATGAGTTTGGCTTGCAATTGCGTGCCCCACAGCTTTGAAAATTCTTCGGAGTTTTTTTAAGCCAAGACGTAATCGTTTGCCTTTCATATCAACCACGAAAAGTGTTGAACTATGTTTGCGTCGGAAAATTCGTTTAAGCCCCAGTTGGGAAGTTGTAGTTAACGCCCCTTACCTACAATGGCTGCTTGTCAGCTCGATACTGCGTCTTCAATGACATTGACCTGCAAGGATGCTCAACCGCTGTTCGAGGTTGGTATAAATCCCTACAAAGCTGCAATGTTTCTGGAGAAAGACATGCAAAAGAACACCCTCTGGTTCAATGGACTATCCATGGATGATGTCGACAAAGTCGGCGGTAAAAATGCTTCACTTGGCGAAATGGTTTCTAACCTAGCCAATGTTGGTGTATCAGTACCAAACGGTTTTGCGACAACCTCGTATGCGTTTAACCAATTCCTTGACCACGAAGGTTTGGATGAGCGTATTCACCAACTACTTGATGAACTGGACGTTGAGGATGTAGAAGCCCTGCGTAAGACAGGTGCCACCATTCGTCAATGGGTATTAGAAGCCCCGTTCCCTGCGGATCTTGAACAAGACATCCGCGATAACTACAAAGAACTGACAGACAATCATCCTGAGATTTCTGTTGCCGTTCGCTCTTCTGCAACTGCAGAGGATCTACCAGATGCGTCATTTGCTGGTCAGCAAGAGACGTTCCTAAACGTAAAAGGCATTGATGCTGTATTAGAGGCGACCAAACACGTTTACGCTTCTTTGTTCAATGACCGTGCAATTTCATACCGTGTACACCAAGGCTTTAACCACCGTGGCATTTCGCTATCGGCAGGTATTCAACGCATGGTGCGCTCGGACAAAGCCTCTTCTGGCGTTATGTTCACCCTAGATACGGAATCTGGCTTCGACCAAGTCGTATTCATCACCTCTTCTTGGGGCTTGGGTGAAATGGTGGTTCAGGGTGCGGTTAACCCTGATGAATTCTACGTTCACAAGCCAATGCTAGAAGCGGGTCAACACCCTATCGTTAAGAAGACCTTTGGCTCTAAGCAGATCAAAATGATCTACTCAGACCGTCAAGAGATCGGTAAGCAAGTTGAGATCATCGACACGTCAGTAGAAGAGCGCAACGCCTTCTCTCTGAATGATGAAGAGATCAAAGAGCTAGCAAAACAAGCAATGATCATCGAGAAGCACTACAAACGTCCTATGGACATTGAGTGGGCAAAAGATGGCATCGACGGCAAACTTTACATCGTACAGGCACGCCCAGAGACAGTATGTTCTCAAAGCGAACAAAACGTGATTGAACGTTACGAGCTAAGCAACAAAGCAGACGTTTTGGTTGAAGGTCGTGCGATTGGTCAACGTATCGGTAAAGGCCCAGTGCGCTTAGTCGATTCTCTAGACCAAATGTCATTGGTGCAAGATGGTGATGTGCTGGTGACAGACATGACTGACCCAGATTGGGAACCAGTGATGAAGAAGGCGTCTGCGATTGTCACTAACCGTGGCGGCCGTACTTGCCACGCAGCGATCATCGCACGTGAGCTTGGTATTCCTGCAATCGTTGGTTGCGGTGATGCCACCAGCAAACTGACGGACGGCGAGACGGTAACAGTGTCTTGTGCAGAAGGTGAAACGGGCTACGTTTACCAAGGCGAGTTGGATTTCGAAATCAAACGCTCTGCGGTCGATGAGCTTCCGCTGCTTCCAACCAAAGTCATGATGAACGTGGGTAACCCAGACCGTGCATTCGACTTCGCTCAAATTCCAAACGAAGGTGTCGGTCTTGCGCGTCTTGAATTCATCATCAACAAGATGATTGGTATTCACCCGAAAGCCTTGCTGAACTTCGATGCGCAAAGCGATGAGCTAAAAGCAGAAATCACTGAGCGTATCCGTGGCTACAAAGATCCAATTGATTTCTACGTTAGCAAGCTGACCGAAGGCATTGCAACTATCGCGTCTGCATTCTGGCCAAAACGCGTGATCGTTCGTATGTCTGATTTCAAATCGAACGAGTACAGCAACTTGGTCGGCGGTAAAGGTTACGAACCACATGAAGAGAACCCAATGCTGGGCTTCCGTGGTGCGTCTCGCTACATTTCTCCAGTGTTTGAAGACTGTTTCGAGCTAGAAACTCAAGCAATCAAACGCGTTCGTAACGAGATGGGTCTGAAGAACGTTGAAATCATGATCCCATTCGTTCGTACACCGAGCGAAGCGGCATCGGTTATCGACCTACTGGCTAAGTTCGACCTACGCCGCGGCGACCAAGGTTTAAAAGTCATCATGATGTGTGAGCTACCGTCAAACGCTGTACTTGCTGAAGAGTTCTTAAAGTACTTCGATGGTTTCTCTATCGGTTCAAACGACATGACGCAGCTTACGCTTGGTCTTGACCGTGACTCTGGCGACGTTGCTCACCTATTCGATGAACGCAACCCAGCAGTGAAAGCCATGCTGCAAATGGCCATCGATGCGGCAACCAAAGCAGGCAAATACGTCGGTATCTGTGGCCAAGGCCCATCAGACCACGATGACCTAGCGGAATGGTTGATGGAACAAGGCATCAGCTCTGTGTCATTGAACCCAGATACGGTTATCGATACTTGGTTGAAGCTAGGTAAAGTGAGCAAGTAATACGCTCCTTCCCAACTCGTAATGCAAAGCCCTCAAGCCTCGGTTTGAGGGCTTTTTCTATCATGTCAAAGCTCTGTGAGTTCGTGACGATAATCCCAACCTAAACGGCGTGCTAATTTTCCCTCTGAGATTTTTCACCTAGAATGAAAGAATCTGATTTCATAAAAGAATGGACCTATGAAAAAGCCACTTGCACTTGTTACCGCTTTAACGCTACTCGCCTCTCCGGCTTACGCAGATTGGGACGACATTTCTAACAGTCTCTCAGACCTTGGTGACGCCGTCTCTGATACTGCAAAAGACACTTGGGATGACACCAAGGCGTTCTCAAAACAAGCTTGGCAAGATTTCACTAACTGGTCTGAAGATGCGATCAACACTGCGGGTGAATGGACTGATGCCAGCATTGAGACCAGTAAAAAGTGGATCGACGATGCCGATAAGAAAATCGATGAATTGATGGAAGGCGATACGCCAGAAGAAGCGCGCCAAGCGATTGATTTAATGGCGGATAGCACTCTGCTAAAGCTCTTCAATGAGAAACCAGAAGCAAAAGATCTTTACGACAAAGCTTACGGCTATGCTGTGTTTGATTCACGCAAACTGTCGCTGATGTTCCACACCAACTCCGGCTCTGGTGTTGCAGTCAACAAGTCAACGGATAAACGCACTTACATGAACATGTTTGGTGCGGGTGTTGCCCTTGGTGTTGGCGGTAAGTTCTACCAACAAGTCGTGCTGTTTGAGAAAGAAAAAGACTTCAACACCTTTGTCGAAGAAGGCTGGGAAGCATCAAGCGAGGCCTCTTTAGTTGCTGGTGAGGATGGCGAAGAGATGACAGCGCAATTCAACAGCGGTGTGGCCGTGTATCAGCTAAACACCACTGGCTTGTTGGTTGATGCGAATGTTTCTGGTTCGAAATACTGGGTGAATAAAGAGCTGACCGATTCGCAGTAATCGCTTGGTTACAATGATTTATTGATGGGGAGCACTACGCTCCCCTTTTTGATCACTTTGGGATCACTGTCTGTTGCGTTATGCTTATCTCAACCTTTACCGAACTCCCGAATCCCCATGCCTAACGACGCATTCAACACTCAACTTGCAGAAACAATTTCTGCCCTAAACTCGCCAAGTTTTACGCCTAAACTCATGCGCGTTATAGCTTCGTTATTGAGTTTTGATTGCACGGTGATCCTCGGTTACCGCGAAGGCAAACACCCTATCTATCTGTATGATTCGATTGAGAATGAGCGCGAGCTTTTGTTCCAGCGTTACCTCACCACCTCTTTTCAAAACGACCCGTTTTACCAGAAGCTTAACGCCAACAAAGAGCAAGGCATCTTTACGCTCAAAGATGTCGTAGACAAAGACGTCGCGCGTAACGATCTCGATTACCAAGCCTACTGTGAGCAGTTTTACCACCAAACGGGTTGGAAGGATGAACTCAGCATGCTGATTGAAATCGAGCCGACACGTTGGGTGATGCTCTACTTCGGTTTTATGCAAGACGATAAACGCTTCACCAAGGCTCAAGTCACCAAGCTCAAATCTTACTTCGCGATTATCCAGTCTCTGTGCCAACAGCACTGGAAACAAACCGAGTTTACACTCGCTGAGCCAGTATTCAGCCCTAACGTTTATTCAGGACAAATGCGTGCCGCGATTGAATCCGCATTGGCATCGTTTGGCCAAACCGTCCTCACTCATCGAGAACAAGAAATCGCGGCATTGATCGCGCAAGGCTATGACAGCAAAGAGATTGCAACGCATCTCGATGTCGCCGAAGGCACAGTTAAGAACCACCGTAAACGCATCTACGCACAGTTAAATGTCGCGTCGTTAAGCGAGTTCTTTCAGTTGTTTCTCAACCACCTGATCACTCAATCAAGATAACAAACTGTCCCTTTAGGGATATATCTCGATTCCGCATCGCCTTTTAATCTGAATACAACCAGACCAGATAAAGATAAGACGATGACACTGATTGAAGATTTACAAGCTCGCGGTTTGATTGCCCAAGCGAGCGATTTAGACCAAGTTCAACAACTGCTTTCTACGCCACAAACCTTGTACTGCGGTTTTGATCCAACCGCAGGTAGCCTGCATATTGGCCACCTTGTTCCACTGATTATGCTCAAGCGCTTTCAAGATGCAGGACATCAAGCCATCGCTCTGATTGGTGGAGCTACGGGTATGATCGGCGACCCAAGTTTTAAAGCCACTGAGCGAAGCTTAAACTCAGAAGAAACCGTAACGGGCTGGGTACAAGATCTGTCGAATCAAATTCAACAGTTGATGAATAACCAAGTCAGCAAGCCAATGATCATGGTAAACAATGCGGATTGGGTGAAGCAGATTAACGTGATCGACTTCTTCCGCGACGTAGGTAAGCATTTCTCCGTAAATACCATGATCAGCCGAGAGTCGGTGAAGCAACGCTTACAACGTCCAGACCAAGGCATCTCATTCACCGAGTTTAGTTACGCACTGCTGCAATCTTACGACTTCGCAGAATTAAACCGTCAGTACGGTTGCCGCCTACAAATCGGTGGCAATGACCAATGGGGCAACATTGTGAGCGGCATTGACCTTACTCGCCGTCAAAATGGTGAGCAGGTCTTCGGTCTAACCCTACCTTTGATCACCAAATCTGACGGCACTAAATTTGGTAAAACCGAAGGTGGCGCAGTGTGGTTGGATCCAAGTAAAACTTCACCTTACGCTTTCTACCAATTCTGGTTATCTGCGGAAGATGCCGATGTTTACCACTTCCTACGCTACTACACCTTCTTGAGTTGCGATGAGATTGCCGCGATTGAAGTACAAGACAAAGAAAGCAAAGGCAAACCGCAAGCACAGCGTATCTTAGCAGAGCAAATGACGCGTTTTGTCCATGGTGAAGAAGGCTTAGCAAGTGCAGAGCGAATCACTCAAGCGCTATTTAGCGGCAATGTGCAGCAGCTAAGTTTGAGCGAGCTAAAACAGTTGGAACTCGATGGCTTACCGAGCATGCAAAGTGCTGAGCAAGATTTGGTAGAACTACTGGTTGAATCGGGCTTAGCCAACTCAAAGCGCATTGCTCGTGAACTGATTGGTAACAACGCCATCAGTGTGAACGGCGAGAAAGTGGATGCAGAAAACCCAAGTTTGAACTTCCCGTTGTTCGATCAATACTGGTTGCTTCAACGCGGTAAAAAGCATTTCTACTTGGTGAAACGCATCGCCAATTGATAAAAATTAGCGACCATAGTTACTTTCACCATAAAGACTTTGGGAATTGTTCCACGTGTTTAAAGTTTGGCAGCATCATTTCTGGTTTCCACTCAGCAAATACATCGCTTAGCGAAAAGTGGGAGGCGTTACGGCGATCTTTCGAATTTGTCACGTTGGAAACGCTACCTCTAACGTGCGACCAAGAACAAACAGATATCTTTAACGTTAGAGTTAGCCGCTTTAGTTTGACTAAATAGCCTCTGTCATGAGGCTGTTTTACTTTTTCCTCGAGCACAATGTGCCGCATTGCCACAGAATCAAGTGCAATCAATTGACTACAGATTGAATAGGCGTATAAGTTGTTGCTACACAACGCGTGCGGAGGATAATATGTCGATTGAAAGCGTTGTTAGCTGGGCTAACAAGTTAAAAAAGAACCTTTGGTGGCGTCATGCAATCAGATTGGCTGCTGAGAAAGGTGAATTAAGGACGAATGACTTACAGCTCCTTTTCACCGTTGCAAAGATGGAGCATGGCCTAGAGGCGCAGAACGAATCTTATCCAGGCTACATTGCGCCGCTCGACCTTACAGGTTTTGGTGAAGAAGGACAGGCTGTAACCTTAAAGAGTATTGGTAAAGTTAACCACGTCTCTGCTTTGGTATCAGATGCTCTTCTTGAATTTAGCACGAGCGGATTAACAGCCGTCTACGGCGATAACGGTTCAGGTAAGTCGAGCTATTCGAAAATTCTGAAAAATGCTTGCCTAACTCGCGGCGAAACGCCAAACATCTTGTCGAATATCTACTCTGATGTTAAAGGCAATCCTGAAGCTGAAATTTCCATTATCATTGATGAAGATCTGCATGAGATCACGTGGGCAAAAGGCAACGCTGCGCGAGAAGACTTGAAGTCTATTCGCATCTTCGACAATACGTCGGCAGCACACTACATTTCTGGTGAAGACACCATCGAGTATAAACCTGCAGGGACTAAGCTCCTTTCGCAGTTAATTCGAGCATGTGAGTACGTCCGAAAGGAAAATGAGAGAGATAAAGAGCCTTACAATACTTCTCAACCTATTCCTCCATATATGTCTGGGGGAATAGTAGCGGCATTTCTTTCGACCTTATCTTCGACAACCAAACCAGAGAGTGTTGACGCTCTTTGCCTCACGCAAGAAGAAATTCAATCCATCGAAGCCCATCAAGCTGAGTTGATTAAGCTAAAAACTCAGACGCCTGAGCAGATTCGCAAGTCATACGCCGACCAGCGCAAGACAATGCAGCCTTTGCTTGATCACTTTAACAAGCTTAAAGCGAAACTAGATCAAACACGCTTTGATGCCATCAAGAAGTCTTATGATGATTACAAGACTAAACAAAATGCAGCTGAGCTCGCACGCGCTCAGGCTGTAGATGGGCACGCAATCGCAGGCATTTGCTCACCAGAGTGGAAAGAGATGTGGACTCACATCAGGACTTTCGTGCAAACACATAATGCAAAGCATGTCTTCCCACCAACTACGGGGGAACCCTGCCCTACTTGCCTTCAGCCTATTTCTGAAGAGGCAGCAGAGAAACTGAAGTCTTTTAATGATTATCTAAAAGACCGAACTCAGGTTGAAGCAGATAAAGCGAAAGGTTCATTCGACGCTTACATTCAAAATCTAAAACTACTTAGATTTGATCTCCAACCATACGAATTGTCGCTTAACATGATCCGCGACTATAAGCCTGAATACGCCAACAAGATTATTGAGCTCAACAAAAAGCTGGAGACCCTCTGCACCAATTTAGTCAAAACGGAGCCTGATTTTACTCAGTTGGAAATTGAGTTTAGTCCGATTGAATGGATTAACGGTCAAATTGAATCCTGGAAAAAGAACGAAGCAGCGGTTGCGACAGATGATGGCTTGACTCAAAAGGTCAAACAACTCATTGATTTAATTAGAGAGCTCGAAGAACGCAAGAGCTTCACGGCGATTAAGCAGAACGTCATAAAAGAGATCGACCGCAAGGGGATGGTCATTCTGTTTGATAACGTGAGCAAGTCTTGTCAGACAACATCTGTCACAGGTCAAGTTACTAACATCGCTAAGAGTGGTGCGATTGGCAACCTTGAAGCGGCATTTAGCAGCGAGCTGAAAAAATTAGGCTTCCAGAACTTCGCTGTTGGCACGAAAACTAGAGGTTCCCAAGGTAAGCAGTTACTCAAACTTAACCTAACTGGCAAAACAAACGGAATTTCTGATGTCGCGAGCGAAGGTGAACAGAAATGCGTAGCACTCGCCGGTTTTATGGCAGAGTTAACGGTTGATGACAGAAAGTCAGCGATTATTTTCGACGACCCTATCAACTCTCTCGACCACAAGTGGCGTCGCTTGTTCGCTGATCGTATCGCTCAGGAAGCTTTGGCGCGTCAGGTTATCGTGTTCACGCACGATATGGCTTTCTTGAAGATGTTAGAGGAGTCCACTGGAATAGCTAAAGCTGAATTAAACGTAATTTCTATCCGAAAACTGGGCGATATAGCTGGTTATCCACTTCAAGAGCCTCCTTGGGATGCCAAGAATACAGGCGCTCGAGTTGGTGAATTAAAGAACCTTGCACCTAAACTCAAAAAAATGGAAGCATCAGGTGATTTCAGTTACGAAATGAACGTTAAGCATGGCTATGGTTTAATGCGTGAAACCTATGAACGTCTTGTTGAAGAGTGGCTACTGAGAAAGGTTGTTGAGCGATTTGGCCGTGCGGTTAAGACTCAGAGTTTAAAAGAGATTGTCGACGACGTAACCTCTGAGGATAACGATATAATTAACGCTGCAATGTCTAAGTGCAGTACCTATATGTGTGGTCATGACAACGCGACAGGTTTAGCAGTTGATTGCCCTCGAGCGAGTGAGTTTGAGAAAGATGTGAATGATCTGGATGCATACTTCAAGGCATTGAAGCAACGACGAAAATAGAAATAACTAGAGCGCTTCGGCGCTCTTCATTTAGGATAAGTTTTGAGTTGAAATCAGAAAAGCTCTAGATTTAATTCATGACAGGTGGGATGTTTGCATCAATTTGATGTTGATTGCTCTTGCGAGCATCGAGGGTTAACGGTTCCCATCTAACGACCTAGCTAGACCAACTAAAACGCGAGCCAAAGTGCTCGCGTTTTTGTTTCCCTATTTTGTGAAGCCAAAAGCTAACTTTAGAGTGGATGCCCGTTATAGTGTTGTTCTTCAAACACAACAAAATATAACAACACAAAGCCATGATCAGACATATCCTACTCATCAAATTTAAAGCAACTGCCACCAGCGAAAAAATTCGACAGCTTTGCGAACTCTTCGAAGCCATCCCAAGCAAAGTCGAGGGAGTCACAGAGGTTGAATGCGGCTTAAACAATAGTCCAGAAGGGAAAAACAAAGGCTATACTCATGCCATCACGATGACGTTTGCTGATGAAGCAGGTCGACAAAATTACTTACCTCACCCTGAACATGATGCTTTGAAAGAAGTATTTCGCCCGTTACTTGAAGACATCATTGTGTTCGATTATGAAATCTAGTTTAGACATTCAAATAACAAGGCGAACAGAACTGTAAAGGTCTTACCTTTCTTAACGGCTTTGACTCAAATCGCCAAATTAAGGATATTGAAGTAAGCGACATCAACAGCGAAGGACGTGAATATTGAAAGATTTATACTCCAACTTAGACTTAAATCTTCTGAGAACTTTTTTGGTCATCTATCAGGAGCAAAATCTTCAAAAAGCGTCCAATCGATTGTTCGTCACCGCGCCCGCACTCAGTAAATCCTTAACTAAGTTGAGAAACCATTTCGATGATCCGCTGTTTGTCAAAGTGCCAACAGGACTATCTCCGACTCACTTTGCTGCGGAGCTTGAAGGTAAAATCACCATTGCGATTTCGCCAGTCCTTCTGCAAGCCTTGGGCAAAGACTTGTTTAGTGAGATCAGCCGACAAGCACCCAACGTGGAACTTCACTTGCCTTGCTGGAACAATAACTCACTCAATGATCTTGCCAATGGAACCTGTAAAGTCGGCATTAACTACGAGTTACCTTTCTCGCGCAAAGACATTCTTAGCGAAGTGGTGGGGCAAGACCTGTTTGGTATCTACGTTCGCAAAGACCATCCTCTGGCAGCAAAAACCATTTCGTTGGCCGACACCATTTCTTACCCTCTGGCGCTTTTGCTCGTCACGGATTGGAACATAGATGAACCATACGCAATTAAAGTGCTTCGAGAATACTATCCCGATGTTCCACCAAAGATTGCGTTTCGCTCCGAATTGCCATCCCCTATTCTGGAAATATTGGCAGAGACAGACCTGCTGTTTCCCTATACCGCCTTTTTCCACATTGAGCGTTATCCCAACCTCACCGCTTTGAATATCAAGAAAGATCAGTTGGACAAACTACTGAAGCGGATTCATGTCTATTACCCCAACAAGGATCGATTCGACCCTGTTCAGCAATGGCTAATGGCAATTATTTCTAACTTACTGAATCAATTACCTCAGGCACACAACCCTATTAACTCTTAGTTAATACCCATTTTCCTTCTGCTCAATATTCGTCCAGATGTATTAAAAGTAAGATTTTCTCATCGGTCGGGCATGCATCGCTCTGCCTTTCTTCCAAGCGATTATGAGAAATCACCAATGAGAAAATCACTTCTAGCTACCATCGTTTTTAGTTCTCTTTCTGTTAATGCTTACGCTGTTCAAGTCGACACTCGTGAAGCTAATCGTCAAACCTCAATCTTAATTGATCAACAACTTTCCGCATCACAGGCGATGTATGTCGCTAGCCTGAATGCACGTAATCAACAAATGGAAATGAGTGAGTTTGCTACGGAGGACGCTACGGATGAAAGCAGTTGGGATAGCGCAGGCGCGATTGCTGGCGGTCTTCTTGTTGGTGCGGTAGGCAGTATCAGCACGGGCGGTTCAAGTTCTGACCCTGCTTCACCAATGAAGCCAGTTTCAGTCACGCCAAACAACCCGATTGAAAACGAAATCGGAACGCCAAATATGGAGTATGACTACGTCTGGCATGATGAGACGCTAATCATTACGGAAAAAGGTACTGACGTTTGGGTAGCAACGGGCACGATCGAGAAGACTAATTCTGGCGTCGAGCTTGTTATCCAACACAGCACAGGTGAAGTGGTTCGTATCCCGCTAGAGAACGGCAAGCCTGTTATCAAGCCGGGCACACCATCTAACCCGATTGAAGGTGAAGTTGGTAACCCGAACATGGAATACGACTACGCATGGAATAACCAAACGCTGATCATCACTGAGAAAGGCACTGATGTTTGGGTCGCGACTGGTACGCTTGAGAAGACGAATACTGGCGTCGAGCTTGTTATCAAGCACAGCACAGGCGAAGTGGTTCGTATCCCGCTAGAGAACGGCAAGCCTGTTATCAAGCCGGGCACGCCATCTAACCCGATTGAAGGTGAAGTTGGTAATCCGAACATGGAATACGACTACGCATGGCATGACCAAACGCTGATCATCACTGAGAAAGGCACTGATGTTTGGGTAGCGACAGGTACGCTTGAGAAGACTAACACTGGCGTCGAGCTTGTTATCAAACACAGCACAGGCGAAGTGGTTCGTATCCCGCTAGAAAACAGCAAGCCTGTAATCAAGCCGGGCACGCCATCAAACCCAATTGAAGGCGAAGTTGGTAACCCGAACATGGAATACAACTACGCATGGCACGACCAAACTCTCGTTATCACTGAGAAAGACACCGATGTTTGGGTAGCAACAGGTACGCTTGAGAAGACTAACACTGGCGTCGAGCTTGTTATCAAACACAGCACAGGCGAAGTGGTTCGTATCCCGCTAGAGAACGGCAAACCTGTAATCAAACCGGGCACGCCATCAAACCCGATTGAAGGCGAAGTTGGTAACCCGAACATGGAATACAACTACGCATGGCACGACCAAACTCTTGTCATCACTGAGAAAGGCACCGATGTTTGGGTAGCGACAGGCACACTTGAGAAGACTAACTCTGGCGTCGAGCTTGTTATCAAGCACAGCACAGGCGAAGTGGTTCGTATCCCGCTAGAGAATGGTAAGCCTGTTATCAAGCCGGGCACACCATCTAACCCAATCGAAGGCGAAGTTGGTAATCCAAACATGGAATACGACTACGCATGGAATGACCAAACTCTCGTTATCACTGAGAAAGGCACCGACGTTTGGGTAGCGACAGGAACAATCGAAGAAGCAACCGTTGGCTTTGAGTTAGTCATCAAACACAGCACGGGCGAAGTGGTTCGCATCCCACTAGAGAACGGCAAACCTGTTATCAAACCGGGCACACCATCTAACCCAATCGAGGGTGAAGTTGGTAATCCAAACATGGAATACGACTACGCTTGGCACGACCAAACGCTGATCATCACTGAAAAAGGCAACGATAACTGGGTAGCAACAGGCACTATTGAACCAAACAATACTGACTCCGGCTTTGACCTTGTTATTAAACACAACACTGGTGAAGAGGTTCGTATCCCACTTGAAAATGGTAAACCAGTGTTCAAACCAACTGGAAACAATGAGTTTGATGCTTACCAAATCACTGAGAAGGTAAACGCTTCAGACTTCGATATTCAAAACGTTAAAGATCGCTTTAATGCTTTGTCTGCGGAGCAACGCAAGAAAATCCGTCAATTTGTAAATACTAGAAAATAACGTCAGTCGGTAATTCAAGCCCCCTTTCCTTGGCTGTCTCTTATACACAAATCCCTAAGCTTGTAGCTTAGGGATTCTTTTTTTGAACTCTTTCAAGTGTGTGCGATCTGATCACTTAAGAATCCTTACTGAAACACTAAGATGACACACTCAGACGCTAAACTTTGGGCGCAAGAACAATTTGGACAAGCACAACTTAAAGATCCTCGAAGAACACAACGCCTCATCAGTTTAGCGACTTCCATTGCTAATCAACCAGGAGTCTCCGTGGCTAAACTTCCTTTTTCTCCCGCCGATATGGAAGGGGCATATCGCTTTATCCGTAATGAAAACATCGATGCAAAAGACATCGCTGAAGCTGGCTTTCAATCAACCGTATCCCGAGCTAAAGAGCATGAAGAATTACTTGCGCTTGAAGATACAACAACGCTCAGTTTTCCTCATCGAAGTATAAAAGAAGAGCTCGGGCACACGAATCAAGGCAATAGAACCCGAGCTCTCCATGTACATTCGACGTTACTTTTTGCACCACAAAGTCAGACCATTGTTGGTCTTATAGAGCAACAACGATGGAGCCGAGATATTACTAAGCGTGGGCAAAAGCACCAACACGCGACTCGTCCTTACGAGGAGAAAGAGAGTTACAAATGGGAGCAAGCTTCTCGCCGTGTCGTTGAGCGCCTAGGGGATAAGATGTTAGATGTTATCTCGGTCTGTGACCGAGAAGCTGACCTATTCGAATACTTAACTTATAAACGTCAACATCAGCAGCGTTTTGTCGTTCGTTCAATGCAAAGCCGCTGTCTAGAAGAGCACGCTCAAAAGCTTTACGACTATGCGCAAGCGTTACCAAGCGTCCAGACAAAAGAGCTTACCATCCCCCAAAAAGGAGGAAGAAAAGCGAGAGATGTAAATCTTGATGTTAAATATGGTCAGGTGACATTAAAGGCTCCAGCAAACAAAAAGGAGCACGCAGGCATACCTGTTTATTATGTTGGTTGCCTTGAGCAAGGGACATCAAAAGACAAGTTAGCATGGCACCTCTTGACGTCGGAGCCAGTAAACAACGCTGAAGACGCCATGAGAATTATCGGTTATTACGAGCGTCGATGGCTGATTGAAGACTTCCATAAAGTCTGGAAAAGTGAAGGTACGGATGTGGAGTCACTAAGACTCCAAAGTAAAGGTAACTTAGAGAGGTTAAGTGTCATCTATGCCTTTGTTGCGACTCGTTTATTGGCGTTACGTTTCATTAAAGAAGTTGATGAGCTATCAACAGAAAGTTGTGAAAAGGCCTTGGGCACAAAAGCTTGGAAGCTGCTGTGGTTGAAACTAGAAAGCAAGACATTACCTAAAGAAGTACCCGATATGAGCTGGGCGTACAGAAATCTTGCTAAATTAGGCGGTTGGAAAGATACCAAGAGGACGGGCAGAGCTTCAATAAAGGCACTATGGGAAGGATGGTTTAAACTGCAAACCATCCTTGAAGGCTACGAGCTCGCAATGTCTCTTGATCACTAGACTTGTGATCAAGAGACAGCTTTCCTTGGGGGCTTTTTTATCTTAATTCTGTCACGCATTCACAGCATGGAAGCCCATTAAAGAGAGCCGCTCGTGAGATTTCCGATTACAACCTTTATCGTTCCTTTGCTACTTCTGCCATTTCAAACCAACGCAAGTACCGAACCTGAGCATGTCCACACAAAACTTCAAGAACTAGAATCACCGGAAGAATCCCAGCAAGATTGGGGAACCTTGCTTGTTGAAACGTTTGATGTTTCAGTCAGTAAGAGTGATTTTCTTGGAGACTATTCGAACGACTATGTTTTCACCCTAAATGGTTCTTATAACTTGAACGATAAGTGGCGACTATTTGGTTCGGTAGACAGCGACAAATTTGGTGACATTGGGCTTGGTTACTCTTTCCTACTCTTCGACCAAATTTACAATGAAGTAAGCGCTTCTGTCGGTGGTGACACAGATAAGACGGGCGTTTACACCGCAGGGTTGTTTTCAGCCGCGCAATTGGGTGACGCGATAGTGTTCACCAATTTCGATGTTCAATACATCGATAGCCGATTTGAGGGAGAGGGTTGGGACATTCAGGATGAATCGTTCAATCTGAACAAGTTGGTTGGGGGGCTTTACCCTGTGAACGATGTGTTGGAGCTGTCTGCCTCGTACGGACACGACAGTAATCTTTACGGAAAAGCACAGCTCAAGCTTGATGAATTGCCATGCTCAAGGCCGATTTGCACCAACCGAAACACAACCGATGCCGACAGCTATATTAATATCGGCTTTACGTTGAATCTTTGGGGAGTAAAACCGTATTTATCTCATCGATTTGACCTCAATGATTCAAGCCGAAACTACTGGGATTTCAGTTTGTCATTTGATTACTAGAGAGGCTTAGTATCGGCTATTCATTCCGAATCGGTGCGACATGTCATCGTCCATACGACCGCCTTTCCAACCACCCGAACCAAGTAGATTCAGTACATCTTGTGCGGTGTAATCTCCACCATCAAAAAAGTCATTCGAGACATCGGCACGCAAGGAAGTAAGCTCAGCTCTAACTTCTGCACTCAGTTCTTGAGGATCGGCATACAGAACCAAAGCGATCTGTTGTTGACGCTTGCTCAACTCGCCTGTGCTGCTTTGCACTTGCCCGATAGAGAAATACTCGCGACTTCCATAGCCCTTAATCAATCTGGCAGAAAGCAACTTAATGACCTTCTTGATTCGACGACGTTGAATGACTCTTAGCACATTAATTCCCTATTTCTCTTTTCAAAAAAGTATCGGTTATCAAAAGTCTCGTTATATTTTGTGCATAACGTTACGATGCTTTAGAGTGTCACGGTTTAGTACAGTGTTCAATAAGCATGGAGCGCCAGTGTGAAAATCGACGATCTTAAACTCTTCATTAAAGTGGTCGAGCTAGGAAGCTTTACCGCTGCGGCAAACGCATTGGATCTGCCGCGCGCGAATGTGAGTCGACGAATTGGCGAATTAGAGCAATCTTTAGGTGCTCAGTTATTCCATCGCACCACACGCAGTTTATCGCTGACCAATAATGGCGAAGCCTACTACGAGAACCTGCAAAAAGCGCTGACCATGCTCGACTCCGCGAACGAACAAGTAAGCAACGACACTAATGAAGTTCGCGGCCGCATCAAACTTGGGTTACTACCAGAAACCGATGAGCTGGTTCGCCCAATTCTGTTTAACTTCCACGATAAATACCCACACGTTGAGTTAGATATTCGCAACATCAACAATGGCTTTAGTGACATGTTCCAACAGGGCTTGGACATCGCTTTCCATGGGGGTGCCCTATTTGATTCCGACATCGTTGCCCGTAAGCTTTTGACACTCGACCGTTGTTTAGTCGCTTCTCCCAATTACCTTGAAACACACGGCATGCCAGAAAACCTAGAACAACTGAAGGAACACCAGTGTGTCTGTTTTCGTTGGCCAAATGGCGAAGTAGACAATGTCTGGCACTTCCAAGAGCAAAGTGTACAACTGCACCCGAAGCTCATTTCCAACAACATTGGCTTTATTAAGAACGCGACGATTTTAGATCGTGGTATCACCTTTATGCCCAAACTATTGGTGAAGCGTGAGTTGGAATCCGGCAGTTTGGTGCAGCTATTGTCACAATATTCTGTCACTGAAGAATCGGGATGGTTGCTTTACCCTCAACCTAAGACATTGAGTCAGGCGAGCCGCTTACTTATTGACCACCTCATTAAAGAAGTCCCAAAACTCGTTTAGCCGAATACATTGTCTCGTTTTTTGAGACAGTGAGTCTCACTGCCGAGTGATTATCTGAACATTGTACAATTGTATGATGGCACCAAAATTATGGAGCCATCGTATGAATCGTCTATTCAAAACTACTGCATTAGGTGCCGCGACATTGGCACTGTTTGGCTGTAATCAAAGCCAAACCACGTTCACCGAACCAGAGTCCCCTCGCCCAATTCAAGTTGTTGAAGTAACGGGTGAAAATACGGCGTTGAACAAATCGTTTAGTGGCATTGTTCAAGCAAAAGAGACCGCCTCCCTTTCTTTTCGCGTTCCTGGTACGGTTGACCGCGTTTTGGTGAAGAAAGGCGATCATGTCGAGAAAGGACAGATCATTGCTACGCTTGATCCTCACGATTACCAAGTTTCATTGGAAGAATTGCAAGCGCGTATGCTGGAAGCAAAGTCTGCGCATAAATTGGCGAAGGCTGAGCTAAAACGCGTTAAGCAAGCCACCGATGATGACGCGATTGCCAGTGTGAATTTGGACCGAGCCATCAGCGGTTATGAGCGCAGTTTGTCTGCGGTTAAAGTGGTAGAGAAGAATATTCAACGCGCGCAAGATGCCTTGGCTTACACTACGCTGCGTGCACCATTTTCTGGCAGCATTGGCGAGGTACGAATCGACGCATTCGAGCAGACATTGCCGGGCGTAAGCGTCGCCACTCTTCAACAAGACGGTCAATGGGAAGTGGATATCGATGTGCCTGAGAACATGATTCGTCAGTTTAATCTTGGGCAAACAGCGGCACTGTCTTGGTATGGCTCAGAGCAAACATACCGTGCGAACGTCGCTGAAATCGCGCCTAAAAAGCATCTCATTAAGCAAACTTACCCTGTCACTCTAGCTATCGATTCAATTTCTAACGAGCTGTTCAATGGCAAAGCCGTTACGGTCACAACTTCATTTCAGCCACATCAATCCAGTCATTGCTTCCCCTATTCTGCGATTTTAGGTGAAAAGAAAACGCTACACGTCAATGTCGTTCGTGACGCTATCGTGCACACCGAGCCAGTGAGTTTGCAATCCATCGACTCGCATCAAGCTTGTGTCTCTGGCGCTTTCAATCAAGGTGATTATGTGGTCATCAGCGGCACCCATTATCTGCAAGCTGGCGACAACACGCCGAATTTAACCATCAAAACGCTATAGGTTCGAATCATGATCAATTTAGCTGAATTCGCGATAAGACAGCGCACTTTCGTGTTGTTCTTTATCGCCTTAAGTGTGGTGGCGGGGCTGTATTCTTACTTCGATTTAGGCAAGTTGGAAGACCCAAGCTTCACGGTTAAAACCGCCGTCGTTGTCACCTTGTATCCGGGCGCATCGGCGGAAGAAGTGGAACAACAAGTCACCGATACCATTGAGACTAAGCTGCAAGAAATGGCCGAGTTAAATCGCCTGCGCTCATTGTCTCGTCCGGGGATGTCGATGGTATTTGTCGACTTGAAAGAGAGCCTCAATTCCAAAGCGCTTCCACAACAATGGGATTTACTACGCCGCAAGGTCGACGACGTAAAACTGCAACTGCCGTCTACAGCGCAAATCAGCATTGTTCAGGATGAGTTCTCAGAAGTGTATGGCATGCTTTTCTCTATCCATAGCCAAGATGCCGCACCAGAAGAATTACGCCGTTATGCAGAAGAGTTGCAACGCCAAATCAAAGCCGTAAAAGGCATCAAGAAGATTGAGCTACACGGCGTACAACCGCGAGTGGTTTACATTGATATGCCTGACGAACGTCTGGCTCAATATGGTTTGTCTGTCGCGCAGGTGTGGAACCAACTCAGCACACAGAACATGACTTTTGAAGCGGGCAAATTTGATGCTGGTACCGAGCGCATTCGCATCACTCAAACCAGTGAATTTCAATCATTAGATGATATCCGTAACTTGGTCATCAAAGGCGGCGTGAGTGAACTAGGTACAGGTTTGATTCGCTTAGGTGACATCGCTGACGTATCCATGGGCTACCAAACACCAGCGCTAACAGAAAGCCGGTTTAATGGTGAGTCTGCGGTGACGCTAGCGGTCAGCCCTGTTGAAGGCATTAATGTGGTCTCGCTCGGCGACACGATTCGCGACATCATCCAAAACTACCAACAAACCCTGCCGCTTGGCGTTGATATTTCTTCTGTGGCTTACCAGCCTGAAGAAGTACAAAAAGCGATTGATGACTTCGTCGGCAACCTGCTCGAAAGTGTCGGCATTGTGTTTGTGGTCCTGTTGGTCTTCATGGGCTTTAAGAGCGCGACAATTGTTGGTTCGAGCTTATTGCTGACTATCCTGCTCACGCAGATCTACATGAACATTGCAGGCATTGATTTGCACCGAGTCTCGCTAGGTACCTTCATTCTTGCTTTGGGTATGTTGGTGGACAACGCCATCGTGATCACTGACATGATGATCGTAAAACTGAGCAAAGGCATCGAACGCACACGTGCTGCGATTGATTCAGTTAAGGAAACCGCCGTCCCTCTGCTTGGCGCGACCGTCATAGCCATCATGGGTGCAAGTCCGGTTCTGTTCTCCAAAACTGACTCAGCCGAATTTGCGGGTTCAGTGTTCTACATCGTAGCGTCTTCGCTTCTTCTGTCTTGGTTGGTCGCGATGACCTTCACCGTACTGATGTGTTGGATGTT
Organism: Vibrio sp. B1ASS3; assembly: GCF_905175355.1. NCBI lineage: Bacteria > Pseudomonadati > Pseudomonadota > Gammaproteobacteria > Vibrionales > Vibrionaceae > Vibrio > Vibrio sp. B1ASS3. The sequence goes on along the minus strand of NZ_HG992743.1, from coordinate 406,895 downwards.
CATCAAACCAACACCTATCGATGAAGACGCAAAGCCAAGCCGTTACAAGCAGTTGGTGTTTTGGACGGTTGATAACCCAATGAAAGCGCTGACAGCATTGATTCCTCTGCTTTTGGTGACTGCTGTTGCTGTGCCTTACGTGGCGGTGAACTTTATCCCGCAATCGGATCGCCCTATCGTGTTCCTTGATTACTGGCTACCGAATGGCGCCAAGATCGAGCAAACCTCAGCAGACATGCGCAAAGTCGAACAATGGCTACTCAAGCAACCAGAAGTAGAAAGCATCTCTAGCTACATGGGCGCAAGTGCGCCGCGCTTCTCGGTGACCGTAGAACCAGAACCGCTTGATCCTGCATACGGGCAGATATTGATTAACACCAAGGATTACGAAAGCATCAGCCAACTTGTTGAACGTGGTGATAAGTGGTTGCAAAACACTTTCCCAGACGCAGAACCTCGCTTTAGAGCACTAAAACTGGCGACCTCAGACAAGTATGCGGTAGAAGCTCGCTTCTCTGGCCCTGATGAAGCGGTGTTGCACCAACTGGCGGATCAAGCAAAAGCCATCTTTGCTACTCACCCGGATGCCAAATACGTTCGTGATGACTGGCGTCAAGAAAGCAAGGTGCTCAAACCCATCATCAATCAAGACAAGATGCGCCAAGCTGGCATCAACCGTGCGGACATCGCCTTTGCTCTAAAACGCGCTTCTGATGGCATGCCACTAGGCCAAATGAACCTAAATGACGAGTTGATTCCAATTCAGCTGCGTGGCACGTCTCAAAACATGGCGTCACTAGAAACATTGCCCGTGCGTTCGCTGCTTGGTATGCACAGTGTGCCTCTAGGACAAGTGGTTGATGGCTTTGAGCTAGTACCAGAAGAAAGCATGATCTGGCGCCGCAATCGCGTCAAAACCATCACAGCACAAGCAGGTGTTGAGCGTTCAACCACACCAGCAAGAGTACGCAACGCGGTGAAAGATCAAATCGAAGCGATTCCTCTGCCAGCCGGCTACAGCTTGGAATGGGGCGGTGAATACTACGATGAACACAAAGCGGTTACTGACATCTTTAAACAGCTACCAAAAGCCATGCTGATCATGGTGATCATTCTGGTCGCAATGTTTAACGGCTTTAAGCAACCGATCATCATTCTAGCCACACTGCCTTTGGCGGCTACCGGTGCCACCTTTGCTCTGCTTGGTTTTGACAAACCATTCGGCTTTATGGCGTTGATTGGTGCCATCACTCTGACGGGCATGATCATTAAAAACGGCATTGTACTGATGGACCAAATTGAACTTGAACGAGCGAATGGCCGCCCATTATCGGATGCCATCAAAGAAGCCACCGTTAACCGCACCATGGCGATTTCGATGGGTGCACTAACAACCGCACTCGGCATGATCCCGCTGCTATCGGATCTCCTGTTCGACCAAATGGCAGCCACCATCATCGGCGGTCTGGCAGCAGCGACTGTGTTGTCACTGTTCATCATGCCGGCACTGTATCGCTTGGCATACAAAGAAAAGTCACCAACAACGCAAACTGACGCTGAATTGAAGGAGGCGTAATCATGAGAAAGTTCGTTATCGCGCCACTGGTATTGGCAATGAGTTTATCCGGTTGTGCCGTTGGGCCAGACTATCAAACGCCAACCACCAGCATGGCAGAGACTTATTTATATGCCGACCAAAATGGCGTCAGCCGCAGCGCTGAGAGAGAAGCGTTTTGGTGGACAGAGTTTAACGACCCTACGTTGAACGATTTGGTACTTGATATGCAAAGCCAAAACATCCCGCTTAAGGTCGCGGCAGAGCGCATCAAAATGGCAGACAGCTATAAGACCGCTGTCGAGTCATTCAAAGTGCCAACCATCAATGTTGGTGCCGGATACGTCAATTATCAGCTGAGTAAGAACGACTCGCTGCTTGGCCCTGCGCTGAACCCAATTGGTGATTCCGCCGCTGGCCTACCACCACAGATTGGCAATACAACCTTGTTGGACAACCAGCATGATGGTGTGTTTGCCGGCGCAAGTATCGCTTGGGAATTGGATTTGTTCGGTCGCATTGATCGTCAATCCAATGCGGCGCAAATACGTGTTGAGCAAGCAGAGATTTATCAAAGCGGGCTGACGACTTTGCTTACTGCGGATTTGATTCATAACTACTTGCAGTATCAAGGGGCAAGCGAGCGTCTCAACTTAGCCAAATCAAACCTTGAAGACCAAAGAAAAACCATGGACTTGGTCGAGAAAGTGGTTCGTAGCGGTTATGGCTCGGATCTCGATTTAGCGCAAGCCAAAGCGACGCTTGCAGCGATGGAGTCAATCATTCCTCAGTTGGAAATCGCACAGCAGGTACACAAACATCGTATCGCGGTACTGCTTGGTGAGCCTTTATCGAAAATCGAAGTGCGACTTGCAGAGACTCAAGGTGTACCCGCAATGCAAAATGTCGTGCCAATCGGATTACCTTCAGACTTACTGCAACGACGCCCTGATATTCGCTTAGCGGAGCGAGAAATGGCAGCCATCAATGAAGAACTTGCGGCAAGTATTGCCAATCAATATCCGAAGTTCTTCTTAACCGGTGCTCCTGGTGTGTTCGCCTCTGGCTTTGATGATCTGTTTAGCAGTGATTCTTTCGGCTGGGTTGGCGCGGCTGGCATCAGTTGGAATGTCTTCGATGGTGGTCGTGGCGATGCTTTAGAGGACATCAACCAAGCTCGTTTTGACGCAGCAACATTGACTTACCAACACGCCGTAGATTCGGCTTTTGCTGAAGTGGATTCCACACTATTTGCTTATGGCAGAAGCCAAGAGAATCAGCGCCGTATTGATGATGCTCTAGTTGCGACAGATAAAGCCGTGGGGAAAGCAAAATCCCTCTACCGTGCTGGTTTGATTGACCACTTATCGGTACTGGATGCTCAGCGCCAGCAACGCATGATGCAAGACCGACAAATCGCTGCCAAATTGCAAACAGCTCAGGTCACTGTCGCACTCTACAAATCACTGGGTGGTGATTGGGCATTAGAGCAATCTCCACAAAGTTAAACCGAATGAGTTGAGTAACGATTTTGGGGAGTGGGTTAGCTTCATCTGGGACCTCGAATCTAACCCCTCCTCTTTTTTATTGTGCATAAAGTCGCGTATTAGCTCGCGTTTCCTATAGTTAAAAGGATTGAAATCAGAGAGTAAGGAAGGAACTCCCTCATGATGACATTAATCTTTTTGCTGTTATTAATTGCGATGCTCAGTGCATTTTTAGGTAAGAAAGCGGTGGGCTATGCCTTCTTTGCTTCCTCGGTGATCATTGGGCTGTATTGGTTCAATCATCACGCCACCGACCCTCTCTCCATCTTGTTGTAAAGGGGGACTGCACATGAATCGAAACTATCTGGCTTTGCTCAATACCCTTGGTTTACTGGGCATGACAGCCGTTCTACTGATTGGCTTTGTTCTGCAATTTGTACTGAATGAACTCCCTTGCCCTTTGTGTTTATTGCAGCGCATTGGCTTCATCATGATCATGTTCGGCTTCTTGTTGAACGTGGTGTATGGACCACAATCACGACATTATGGTGTGGTCCTTATTGGCGCACTCTATGGCGTCGCTACGTCACTGAGACAAGTCTCTTTGCACGTAATTCCCGGTACACCTGGATACGGTAGCCCTATCTTCGGGATGCACTATTACACTTGGGCGTTTGTGCTGTTTGTTGCCACCATTTTCGCGGTCGCCGTTATTCTGATGCTGACCAGTAAAGAGGAGTCTCCAGAGCCATACGAAATGAGCAACCTAGGTCGCATCACATGTTTGCTAGCGATTTCTGTTGTGGCACTCAATGTGATTGGGACTTTTGCCGAATGTGGTCCTTATCAATGTCCAGACAATCCAGAAAGCTACTGGCTATTTAACTAACGAGTCCTTAATCGAAGCAAGAGGAGTCATGCATAGGTACATGTGACCTTGTATTACCCCTCTTTTCTATCGGTTACGAAAATACGATTCTCAGCACAATCCGACTTGGTTCAAATTCGTTGGTATGCAATTGGATGTCATACAAACATGTCAGTATGTTTAGAGATAAACGTACCGATTAATTCTCTCATCATGTTTTACCAAAGCAGGAGTGGTTATGAACTTTGTCGACGGTATATTACAGGTCGAATCTTTTCTCGCAGTGACCCTCGGGATCATCGTGTTGTTTTTAGGCAGGCGCCTAACCCAAGCCAGCAGTTTCTTAAAGGAATTCAGTATTCCTGAACCCGTTTCCGGCGGCATCTTGGTATCGGTGTTGTTCGCCGTTATCCATTACGTCACTCAAATCGATGTCCAATTTGATCTTGCTACCCGCGACTTGTTGTTGGTGTATTTCTTTACCACCATCGGCATCAACGCCAGTCTGCAAGATCTGTTTAAAGGCGGTAAGCCATTATTGATCCTGCTTTCGGTCACCATCGGTTATATGTTGATTCAAAACCTAACTGGCATTGGAATTGCGACCATGTTAGATCAACCAGAAGCGGTGGGTCTGTTGAGCGGCACGGTATCTCTGATTGGTGGACACGGCACCGCAATTGCGTGGTCACCTCGCATCGCTGAAATATTCGATCTTGATACCGCCATGGAAATCGGCATCGCTAGTGCAACGTTTGGCTTGATCTTAGCAAGCTTGATGGGCGGGCCGATTGCAAAATACCTGATCAACAAACACAACCTAAAGCCAGCTAAAGTGGAAGAAATGGACGTGGGTACGGCGCAGGATGAACCGCAACCGTCTATCAATGCTTATGATTTCTTAGATGCGATGTTAGCAATCCATGTTTGTATCATCTTGGGTGCGATTTTGAACGAAGGAGTAAGCAGCTTAGGGCTGGAATTGCCGTTGTTTGTGACCTGTTTGTTTGCCGGTATTTTGATTTCTAATCTTATTCCCGCCTCATACCCTCGCCTTACAGGCACTCGTTGGCCAGCAAGAAAACCAGCGGTGGCGTTGATTGCGGATATGGCGTTGGGCGCGTTCTTGGCCATGTCACTGATGAGTATGCAGTTATGGGCTTTGGTCGATTTGGCTGGACCTATTTTTATCATTCTTGGCGCGCAGTTCCTGGTGGCGATTTGTATCGCGATATTTGTCGTCTTCCCATTGATGGGGAAAAACTACGACGCTGCTGTAGTGTGCTCTGGGTTTGGCGGCATATCTTTGGGTTCTACCCCAACCGCTATGGCCAACATGTCTGCGGTTGCTCAGAAATACGGTAACTCGCATCAGGCTTTTATTATCGTGCCTTTGGTTTGTGCATTCTTCATCGATTTAGCCAATGCTCTCATCATTCCGTACTTCATTAATTGGATTGGCTAATTAAGACGTCATCTGGTTAAAAAGAGGTCACTTCGGTGGCCTCTTGTCATATTCATGCAAATATTGCTACCACTTCCCCCCTCACTCAGTTGTATAATGTTTCTCTTGAAATATTTTGTTACGAAGTCAGTAACTCTTGAGATGAACATGAACAGCAGTAGATGGGTTGGCCTTTCCATTGGCACACTCTTTTTAATTGGCACACTTATTCTTTTTGGATCGACCGTGCATGCGTCTTGGTACAAGATCCCGATGGAAGCCGTGAATGGCATTGCATTCACCTTGTCTTTTGGATTAGGTTTGAATCACTTTATTGCCTACATTTCTGCGTTCGTTACGCTCGCAGCGCTGTTTTATCTTGGTTATGCAACCGGTTACCGCATCCATCAAAAACTCAAGTAGACATCTCAAACTTAAGACTGATTTCACTCACACCCCATAGCACTTAAGTATTAGTTTTTCCTCGATAAATTTGCTGTTAACCCACTTTTTATGCGGACATATTGAGATCGGAGCATTTTCCCGAAAACCGTATAGTTTTATGCAACCTCGCCTCATAGAATAGTTTATAAAAACGGCAGTAGGTATCGAGCATCTTTATGAAATGCAGTGTCGCTTGCAGACGAGAAAAACGCCCGAAAAAGCATATGCGCCTCGCATTTCCAAAATCATGCGGTGCAAATTCTTTGTTTCTCACGTTCTCTATCCACACTCAATCCATACTGAACCCTATCTCTGACTGCCCATTATTTGCTGTTCCTTTGAGACATAACTATGGACAGAACGCAGTTCACCAAAATCTTTACGCGCTACTACATGCGCTCTACAAGTTTGGGGATTCTTATTACCCTATTCGCTTGTGCAATCAGAGGGGTTAATTATGTTGTATACCTTCCTTACGTGTTATCCGCGGTTGCTTGTTTTACCTACCTTTGGGTGGGGCGAACGTTCGCATTTGAGCAAAGACATCGCTCTGTCGTCATTGCTCTGATCCTCGGCTACACCCTCACTTTTTACCTGTACTACTTCTTAGGCGGCCACTTCCTCTTTTCGTCATTAGTCACAATAAACCTTCTTTTAGCCTTAGTTGAGTTCGGTGTTTTTTGGTCATTAATCACATACACCCTATCAATGGCAGTTTGCTTTAACATTGATTTGATAACCGCAGGCAACGACCTGTTTAAACTACAGGGTTTAAGTGAGTTCTCCATTCGGAGTACGTTTCTGTACTTGTTCAACCTATTTATTTACAAAGGGTTGCGCTCTATCGAGAGCTATTGGCACAGCGCATGGCAAACCCAATATGAACAAGTTGAAAAACTAGAAAGACTGCTCGAGATTGACGAGCTAACAGGGTGTTATTCCCGCTTTAAAGGCAATCAGCTGATAGAACGACAGATACAGCGTGCTCAACCGTTTACTCTGTTTTATATCGACTTGGATGGCTTTAAAGCCGTGAATGACGAATTCGGGCATGATGCCGGAGACAAAGTTTTACGCATTACCGCCCAACGTATTTTGCATCTACTAAGTGATGGCCAGTTCGCAACGAGAATTGGTGGCGATGAGTTTATTCTTTGTCTACCCGAGCTAGAACATACAAAGGATTTAGAACAGTTTCAGTCTTTGCTGCACCAAGCATGTAGTGCACCTATTTTTATCCATTTTCAAAACGTTCACATCGGTCTGAGTGTCGGTGTCGCGCGCTTCCCTTATGAAGGGAGCTGTAGTGACTCCTTAATCCAGCACGCAGACCAAATGATGTACCTCACTAAAAAATCAAGAACATAGAGTTTTGGCTCGTTCCGAGCCGCTTCGAAGCAATCAAAAAATATAATGAGTTCAGGACGTAGATATATGGTTAGCAAGTTAGAATTTTCGCATGCGGTCGCTGCAATTCGAAAGGAGAGGGGATTAACTCAAGGTCAACTGGCGGATGACTTGGCAAGGAGTTACAGCGCTTTTGAAAGCTTAAACCAACCCACGTTAAGTCAGTGGGAAAGCGGAAAAGTCACACCCAGTTTGTTAAAGCGACTCGCCTTCTCTCACTATATCGGTGAGCAGTATGAATACACTTCCAGCGAGTATAAACGGATAAAAGCCTCACAAAGTAAAAACATCTATTTGAGCTTTAAAGACATTGTTTACGAGTATCAGGTTACCGATGTGAAAAGTTGTTCTCTCAGCCAAATCAGCGATTCAGAGTTCGAACAGATTGACGCCGTCCACAAGCAGTTAATTACCCCCGGAGGTGTAGAGGACACGCTCAACCAGTTTGGTGAATCCCCCAGCAAAGCTCGCCTCTACTATTGCAAGGGCATGTTAGTTGGACATTTGATTTACCAAGAGCTGAGGTCTGAATTTCGGATTCTCAGCTTATGGCATTTAGGGCGCTCAATTTTGAAATTCTTGGTGACTGACATCATCCAAGTTATGGGCAATGCCATCATCCATTTTCCGGTTCATGAGCCCGTAATTAAACAACTTCTATTCGACATTTTCATACGGGATTTCTACCACCACCGGCGGGTCACGTTTTTTAAAGCCCCCGCGACACACATATTCAAGAACCCCATGGTGAAGCATTGCTTTGATGGACTCTTAGATCTGGTGCTCTATCGCTTCCATCAAGTAGGAAATGAATTTATGCAGTCTCGACAGGAGGCCCACTAATGATAAATAACAACGCAACCAACAGTACCATCTTATTGTTTACCTTCAATAATATACAAGGTCGAGGCTTACAATCGGCCATTGAGCAGCAACTCGGACAGCCAGTGCTATTAGCAAAAGGGGCTGAAGTAGAATTACCCCACTATCGAGATGAGCACTACATGGCGATCGTCGACAGCTCCCTGCCCGATCTCTCGGAGGTCAAAATGACGCTCAGTGAACTGGAACATGTCGATGCGACGGTGTTGGTGAATGCTGAGCCCAATTTGGGCGTGGAGAGCCTGCTCACTTGGTCAAACCTCAAAGGCTTGTTCTATTTTGAAGATGACTTCGACAAGGTAATCAGAGGCTTGAAAGGTATTTTGAGTGGGGAGAACTGGCTCTCTAGAGATATTCTCAATCGACTGCTTGGCTATCTGGTAAACCTAAACCACACGGTTACTGAGCTGGATACGAAACTCGAAATTGAACTCACTCGTCGAGAAATGCAAGTGCTGACCGCCCTGTGCCAAGGTGGCTCTAACCTTGATATTGCAGACTCATTGTTTGTCAGTGAACACACAGTGAAATCACACCTGTATAGTATTTTCCGCAAACTGGAAGTGAAGAATCGAATGCAAGCGGTCGCTTGGGCAAAACGTAACTTGTTCTAGCCCCCGTCCAAAAACAAAGGGAGCACGGAGGCCCCCTTTAATGCATTTGCCGTGCGTCGGCTCGCTTAAGCTTTCTTATTGCATCAAATGATAGACGCGTAGCGATTCTGCCATCATTGCTAAATCTTCGCCTGAGAACTCAACCGTGACAGGTTGGTTCGCCAATAGCGTGATGCTTGAGTCATCAAAGCGTCCTGCAGTGTCACACTCCAAATGAACAAAGAACGCAGGTTTATCTGCGACGAGTGTGACTTTGTTGGCTTCAATCGTTACGTCAATCTTGGCGCTTTCCATCGGTAGAGTTTTTAGTTCGTGAGTACTAAACCAAGTGTTGGTGATTCTCTCTTGCCCTACTTGCCCTTCTACGTAGAAGAAACCCGATTTCAATTCGGACGAATCAAATGCCTCATCCAACTGCCATACGATGGTATTGCTGTCGCTAGAAACCGTGTGCTCTAGCGACCAAGTTTGCTTCACTTCACCTTGCCAGTTCACCCAATGTAATTGCGCACTCACATCAACAGGTTCTTTGGCATCGTTGAGCAAATGAAGGCTCAGCTTGCCCGTGTGCTCTGAGAACACCAAATACTGCGGCGCAAAGAAGCGTTTCGCATGGTAATGCAATTGCTTCCAACGGCCACTGTACTCCAAACTAGACCAAGAACTCACTGGCCAGTTGTCGTTGAGTTGCCAATACAACATGCCACGACATATTGGAGAGATCGCACGCCAATGGTCACAAGCGGTTTTGATTGCCATCGCCTGTTGCGCTTGGCTGAGATACAGCATTTGCTCAAAGCCGCAAGGGAAACGGAAATAGCGAGTAAACATCTCCGTGATGATGCTGTTACCGCGAGGGTTCTTTTGGTGCTGCTCAAACGTTGGTGATGTGACATTCCAGTCTTGCTCGGGTACGAACTGTTTTGCTTCAGCAAACGAAGGCCAAGATTGGAAGCCAAACTCGGAACAAAAACGCGGGTTAATGTTTAGATAAGCATTAAACGATTTTCCTGAGTGCCAAACATCCCAGAAATGCATATCGCCTTTACTATCATCATGCCACGCATCACCAAAATCCAACTCACCGTTACAAGGCGAACTTGGCCAAAAACGGCGTGAATCATCTTGCTGGCCAATCACCTGCTCTATCATTCGATTCAGACGATCATAATTCACCGTGTATTTGACTTTGTTGTGCTTGGATTCGTCGTACCAACCAATCGCACCAATCACTTCGTTATCACCACACCACAGTGCAATCGACGGATGCTCTTTCAAGCGTGGGATTTGGAATCGCAACTCTTGTTCCACATCTTTCAAGAAATCATCATCAGATGGATACAGCGAACAAGCGAACATCATGTCTTGCCAAACCAACAGACCTAATTCATCACAGAGGTTGTAGAACGTTTCGCTTTCATATTGGCCGCCACCCCAGACACGAATCATGTTCATATTGGCATCGACCGCACTTTGTAGAAGTGCACGATAGCGGCTTTCACACTCACGCCCCGGCATGGCGTCCACAGGAATCCAGTTTGCGCCCTTAGCATTGATTGGTACGCCGTTAACGACAAACTCCATCGCCGAGCCATGCTCATCAGCTTGATTGTTTAGGCTCAGCTCTCGCAGACCAATCGTGCGTGACAGTGATTGCTCACCACAAGCGACCGTAATTGGATATAGATGCGCTTCGCCATAACCCGCAGGCCACCAGCGTTTTGGCTCGGAAACATGGAACTGGCAGTGATAGTGACCACTTCCTTCGGTTTGAATAGAATGGTGCTGACCATCGAATTCAATCGAAATTTCATGAGGTTGAGTATCGGTTTCTACTTCGGTTAATACATCAACTAGCACGCTACCGTCAGCTTGCCATTGTTGCTCTGTAGAGAACCCTTTGAGCCACACATTGTTTATGACATCAATTTGAATCGGGTCATAAATGCCAGACACCATCAAACAAATACCCCAGTCCCACCCCGAGTGACATTGGGTTTTGCGAATCAAGTTCATGTGCGGGATCTGGTTGTTCCCCATTGCCGAAGGAATAGGGAATGGCAATTTCTCTGCACGTTCTAGCCCTTCTAAATCCACACGGGCAAACTCAACTCGAATCGTGTTAGTGCCTTGTTTTAAGTAAGGTTTAATATCAATACGTTGCCGGGCAAACATGTTGCTGCTAGTTAGTGCTTGCTCACCATTGATATAAAAGGTCGCTAAGGTGTCTACGCGGGTGAGCGTCATCCACACTTGTTTGGCAGAGAGTACAGAGCCATCGACATCAAACTCGCGTGAAATGTGCCAATCGCAAGTTTCAATCCAACGAACTTTTGCTTCATTATCAGCAAAATAAGGATTCGGGATGAGCTCTGCTTGTAACAATGCGGATACATTGTCACCGGGCAAAGTCATAGGAATATCGATATCTGGGCGCTGTGGCGAGGTAAGTTGCCACGTTCCGTTAAGTTCAAAATGAGCCATAGGGTAAGACCTTTAATTTTTATTAGAACAGGTTGGCTCAATGTAATCTTGCGGTGTCCCTACAAGAATAAGGGGAATGTCATTTCCGTATGAAATGCGGCGTACTTCACGTAAAAATTCTCTAACCAGAAATCAGTAATTTGGCTAGGAAAACGACATTTAATCCGGTTTCACGGTTATATTGAGCATCTCAACGTGCTAGTATCAGCGGCTTTTTGATCATCCTCACACTTTTCGAGCCATTTGTGTGAGGGAAATGCACGGCTTCCGAGCCCTAAAAAGCGAAGTAATTATGTCAAATATGACGAACGCCGCCTCTCATGCTCCTATTCAGGAGGCAGACTATTCTGCGATTCATCCTCCTTCCCTTCTTAAGCGTCTTGAACTCACCAACCCAGTATTCTGGCTAAGTGGTAGCTTCCTCACCGTATTTGTATTGCTTGCTCTGACGAATACAGACTCTCTGACCGCAATGGTTAACGCAGGCTTCGGGTTTGCGACTCAATACTTCGGTGCCTTCTGGCAAGTATTACTCCTACTAAATTTCCTTATTGGTTTGGCTATCGCGCTAGGTCGTACGGGTTACGTGCGCTTGGGTGGTTTAGCGAGACCAGATATCGATACCTTCAAATGGTTGTCGATTGTACTTTGTACCCTACTCGCGGGTGGCGGCGTTTTCTGGGCCGCAGCTGAGCCTATCGCGCACTTTGTTTCTGCGCCGCCTCTGTACGGTGAAGCATCACCAAAAGCATCTGCAATCAATGCACTTTCTCAGTCTTTCATGCACTGGGGCTTCCTTGCTTGGGCAATCTTAGGTTGTCTTTCTTCTGTGGTGTTGATGCACCTTCATTATGACAAAGGCTTACCACTAAAACCGCGTACTCTGCTTTACCCTGTCTTTGGCGACAAAGCGATCAACGGTTGGATTGGTGACGTGGCTGACGCCTGCAGCATTATCGCCGTAGCCGCTGGTACTATTGGTCCAATTGGTTTCTTAGGTCTGCAGATCAGTTACGCGTTGAACTCACTATTCGGCTTGCCAGACACCTTCATCACTCAAAGCATGGTGATTGTGGCTGCAATTCTAATGTATACCTTGTCAGCGCTAAGCGGTGTGAGCAAAGGCATCCAGCTTGTGAGCCGTTACAACATCATTTTGTCTGTGACTCTGATTGGTTACATCCTGTTCTTCGGCCCAACCAGCTTTATTGTCGATGGTTACGTGCAAGGCATTGGCCGTATGGTGGATAACTTCTTCCCGATGGCGCTTTACCGTGGCGACACAGAATGGCTAAGTTGGTGGACAGTATTCTTCTGGGGCTGGTTTATTGGTTATGGCCCGATGATGGCAATCTTCATCGCGCGTATCTCACGCGGCCGTACCATTCGTCAGTTGATCCTTTCGATCAGCATCGCTGCACCTCTGATTACCTGCTTCTGGTTCAGTATTGTTGGCGGCAGTGGTTTAGCATTCGAGCTAGAAAACCCAGGTTTGATTTCATCCGCATTTGAAGGCTTTAACCTACCAGCGGTTCTGCTTGCTATTACCTCTGAACTACCATTCCCAATGGTGATTTCGGTATTGTTCTTGATCCTGACCACAACGTTTATCGTGACCACCGGTGACTCAATGACTTACACCATCAGTGTAGTAATGACAGGTTCAGCAGAGCCAAACGCTGTGATTCGCTCGTTCTGGGGCTTAATGATGGGTGTGGTGGCTATCGCGCTTATCTCAATGGGCTCTGGCGGCATCTCTGCTTTGCAATCTTTCATCGTAATCACTGCCGTGCCCGTGTCTTTCATTTTGCTGCCAAGCATCTGGAAAGCACCAAGTATCGCCAGCCACATGGCAAAAGAGCAAGGTTTGGTGTAGTACGCTACCCAAAGCTTTCACTTAGCTAGATAAAAAACGGCCCCGCTACAGGTTATGTATCGGGGCCGAATATTATGGGTTGGATTTAAAAGGCTTCACAACTTACAGGTGAAGTTTACGCAGCTCTTTCTTATCCACCTTACCGACGCTGGTCTTGGCGATCTCGTCCACCAACTTCACTTTGAGCAGTAACGCTTCTCTGGCAAGAATGCCTTTGCTGATAAAATCTTTCGCAAAACCTAACAGCTCTTTCTCAGTCATCTCTGCATCGTCTTTTAACGTCACCAACGCTAACGGCACCTCGCCCCATTTATTGTGTGGCATTCCAATGACGGCGACTTCAGACACGGCTTGATGCTGGTGCAGAATGTCTTCCAACTCCAAAGAGCTCACCCACTCACCAGAAATCTTAATCATGTCTTTTACGCGGTCGGTGATCTTGATAAAGCCTTCATTGTCGATATGCGCGACATCGCCAGTGTGTAGGTAACCACCACGCCACAAGGCTTTAGAGTTCTTGTTGTCTTTGTAGTAGCTTGGCGTTAACCACGGTGCACGCACCACAATTTCACCCGCACTCTCACCATCGTGTGGAAGCCTGTTCATCTCATCATCGACAATATGAGCTTCCACCAGAGCGACTTTCTTACCAGTCTTAGAGCGGTATTCCGCTTGCTGATCGAGGTCGAGTTCAAGTTGCTCTGGTGTCAGTTGAACAATAGACAGAATTGGTCCTGTTTCACTCATGCCGTAACCCGCAAACACGTCAATATCGCGCTCAAGGGCTGATTTACACAATGCTTTCGGTAGCGCCGCACCGCCAATCACGACTTTCCAACCAGAGAAATCAATCGACTTGGACTTTGGTGAGCTCAATAGCAGATGCAGGATGGTTGGCACACAGTGTGAGAAGGTCACTTTCTCTTGTTCAATCAAGTTAAGCAGAACATCTGGGACATATTTGCCCGGATACACTTGTTTCACACCAAGCATGGTCGCCATGTACGGAAGCCCCCATGCGTGGACGTGGAACATTGGCGTAATCGGCATGTAGATATCACCTTGATGCAGCCGACCTTGCGACGCATTGGTGCCTATGGTGCTCAATATGCCCATGGTGTGCAGAACCAGTTGGCGGTGAGTAAAGAACACCCCTTTCGGGAAGCCCGTCGTACCCGTGGTGTAGAAAGTGGTCGCGATGGTGTTTTCATCGAAATCAGGGAAGTTGTATTCGGTGCTTTCTTGCTCCAGAAGACGCTCGTATTCACATTCATCGTTATCGCGTAAAACCACGTAACGCGTGACCGTATCAATACGACCTTTGATCTGATCCAGAATTGGCAGAAACTCTTCGTTGATCAGGATAATGTCATCTTCCGCATGGTCGATGGTGTAAAGGATCTGCTCTGGAGACAAGCGCACGTTGATCATGTGCAGCTTTGCACCAATCATCGGGATGGCAAAGTAGCATTCAAGATAACGGTGTGAGTCATAATCCATTACCGCTACCGTATCACCTTTCTTTACGCCCATTCTGGTTAGCGCGTTTGCAAACTGTCTCACACGGTCATGAAACGTTTTGTAGCTGTGACGACGGTGGTTCGCATAGACAATTTCTTGCTCGGGGTTGAAAGCAACTGGGGAAAACAGCAAGTTTTTAATTAACAACTGATAATTGGATGGATCATTTACATACTGGTTCATATCGGGGATTCTTTTTGTATTTTTCTTAACGTTCGCTTTGCGCGAGTGGCGCTATTATCACTCAAAGACAAGACTGTATTCAGGTAACTATTCACCCAGGAGCTATTGACAGCAAATTTATGTGACTGAGTTAACTTGATCCCACATTCAACTTGAGTGATCTTTTTGTGGTGGCAATCTGGAGGTATGAATAAGAAAACATTACCTCCACCGCCAGATTTCGATTCGCCTGAAGAGGCGAAAGATATCATCCACTTTTTATGGAATAAGTTGGCTGAGCTTGAAGATAGGCTAAACCAAAATAGTCGCAACTCTTCTGTGCCATCATCTCAACAACCCCTGCATAATAAAGCTAAAAATACTTCGCCGAATCGGAAGAAATCTGGAAAAAAGCAAGGAGCTCAACCAGGTCATAAAGGCAATCGCCGACTGCTTCATCCTATTGAAGAGAGCGCCTCGGTTGAGCAATATTTACCGAATAAGATATGCCACTGCGGTGGGTGTGTTATTCCAAATAGAAAACCTTATAAACGACACCAAATCTTTGACTTGCCAGATATCTCATACACGCTTGTTGAACATCAAATTTTTAAAGGCGAGTGCTCATGGTGTGGTGATAAGCATCAAGCGGAGCTTCCAGAGTCTGTGCCCGATGTTCAAATGGGGCCAAATCTACATAGCTTTATCGCAATCCAAGCGACGCAGCACCACCAAAGCATAGGTAAAATACAATCTATGCTGAAAGACGTCTTCCAGCTTAACTTCTCAACAGGTGCAATATCTGCGGCGCAAGGACGAGTCACTGAATACTTAGCTGATACTCATACTCAAATCCATGACACAGTAAAAGCATCTAAACTGATTATGGCTGATGAGACTTCACATCAGCGCAATAATGATAAACGCTGGATGTGGGCCGCACTCAGCAATAACGTAGCCTTTTTCCAAATTAACAGCGGAAGAAACCAACATGCTGCCAAACGACTACTTGGTGAAGCGGTTTCACACCTTTTAGTGACTGACCAATATTCTGCCTACAAATATATCGACGAATCTAAGCGCCAATTATGCTGGGCTCACATATTAAGGAACGTCATCGCTATCGAGGAAAGCGTTTGTCCTGAAAACCAAAAAATCGGAGACAAACTCGCTTTAATCGCTCATAGCGTATTCAGGTGTCATCACCGATATATCGAAGAAGAAATTACCGAAAGCCAATATTACCGCCGACTCAGGCGGTTACGAAAGAGCTGGCTTCATTGGCTCAAATTGGGTAGTTATCAATGCTCAAAACGATATCGAGGTAGATGTCGAAATCTCATCGCTGATGATGCTATGGTCTGGCGGTTTATGGACGACTCCGAGTGCCCGTTAACAAACAACGCAGCGGAGCGAGTTCTCCGTAATTACATACTGATGAGGAAGTGTTGTTACGTGACTCGCTCATATCGAGGCGACCAGTTCCGCGAACGAATGTTCTCGCTGATAGAAACAGCCAAACTTCAGCAGGTCTCTGCTTATAAATGGCTGCGTGAAATCGTCGAACATCACATGTTGAAAGTTGATTATCAGGCGCCAGTATTTTTAGCGTAAACCGTCGTCAATAGCTCATGGGTGAATAGTTACGTATTCAGTACACAATATTGAGATCAGGTTCGAAAGACGCCATATATCTATAGTACGCAGTTTCTAAAGTACCCCTGTATTGTAGCCTTGTATCACCAAGTCAGAAATGCTTCATCCCAAGACTTAGTCATTAAGTTTTGTCATGGTCAGAAAAAGTGCAACGAAACCGTCACAGTTTGTCGTTAGCATACGTCCCAGACTCGTAAACCTCGCTCTATACTGAACGACACATTACATCGACCTCAATCCAAACTGTGAGAAGCCAACTATGTCCAAGCCTTTGTATGTTTTTGATCTGGATGAAACCTTAATCAACGCAGACTGCGCAATGATTTGGAACGAATTTATGGTCGAGAAAGGCATCGCCACTGCGCCTAACTTTATTGAGGAAGATAAGCGTCTAATGGGCTTGTACGCAGAAGGCAAAATGGACATGGAAGATTACCTCACGTTCTCCATGAAGCCGCTAGAAAACATGCCTATTGAACAGGTCAACACCTTAGTGGAAGAGTGCGTTGAAAACCATATTCTGGCTAAACAATTCCCGCAAGCCAAAACACTGATTAAACAACTGTCTCGTAATGAGATTGATATGGTCATCATCTCTGCTAGCGTCACTTTTTTGGTTGAAGCTGTTGGTAGACGCATCGGCATCCCTAACGCGCTCGGGATTGATTTAGTCGAAAAAGACAACTGCTATTCCGCTGAGATAGAGGGCATCCCGAGCTATCGCGAAGGCAAGGTTACACGGTTAAAACAGTGGTTAGAGGCTCAACCTGAGACCTATTCAGATATCCATTTCTATACGGATTCGATCAACGACTTACCACTGTGTGAATACGCGGATTACGCCTATCTGGTCAATCCATGCCCTCGCCTAAAAGAACAAGCCGATAGACCGAATTGGACTGTGTTGAGTTGGGGGTAAAACGGGCTTAAACAGGAAACCCTACGCGGTCGTAGGGCTTCTAATGTCATGCGCCCAAGTTGTCACTGGTCTTTTGCAACAAAATAAACTTGCCTTCAGAATGCACCACCAATACTTTTGGGGAAAGCGTGTAGACTTCTAACCTTTGAACCGAGTGAAAGAAATCATATTTAGATGCTTGCTCGACGACCTTATCTTGCTTTTCTCCAATCCCAGTTTCATTGATAACAAAGACATTCTCTTCAATCTTCACCAACTCAAACAGCCTGGTATAGTCGTAACTTTTATCGCCGACCTTGAGCGTTGACTGTAAGAGCAGTTTTCCCCCACTCAAAGCATCAATAATATAGTCAAACTCAATACCCTCATTGGTCGAAACATTTGCCGAGAAGCGATGAGAGATAGAGATATCGTAATACGCAGGCTTCTTGAGCATAAAGATGCCTAAACAAGAAAAAATCAAAACAACCAGTAAGTCCTTCTTCTTACAACGAAGCAACATAGATGTCACCCTCGACCTTACTGATGATATACGATCCTTTCTTATCGAAATTAAAATTTGACATCTCAGTACACGCTATTTCTTCGCTCGTAAAAATCACATTCGCATCAATGTTGCACTTATCTAACAACAGTTGTGATGAATCGATTTCCAATGGCAGTTTGGGGTAATGCAGAGCATTACGACTCAACATGATCCCAACGAAAAACACAGAAAGAAGAAAAACAAAGCCTAAATCTCTTATCCTAAATTCACGGTTCTCGTTAATACTGAAGAGCTCTTTGAGGAACTGAGATTGAAAAAAACGGTACTTTTTCTCGGATTCTGGATCACGATCGTAAATGCTATTCGCCGCATAAGTGATCTCATCACCATTAAACTCGTAACCATCATTCAATGTTAAATAATAGCCAACCCCACGTTGGCTTTTAATTTCCATTATTTGCTCAAGAGGCTTGAGCTGTCTTCTTGTTTTCGATATCAACTGAATAAGATTGGAACTATCTGGTCGATAATTCCCCTCGTTTGCGTTTCCCCAAACTTCATCAATAATCGAATCGCTTGACCGTACTTCGCCTTGACTGTGTATGAGATAATAGAAAAGATTGAACTCATATTTGGTAAAATGAATATCAATTCCATTTTCACCATATAAGCTTCTTTTCTTTTTATCGATAGTCCAAAATGTCTCTTTATTCATAGGTTAATCCATATATCGACACACTTCGTCGTTTTGATTTGTAGAATTCCTCATTAGCTTTTGAGCTATCTTGCCCAAATGCACCTAAATTCATCAAAAAGATATCTTTACGGCCTTCCAATTTATCAACGACCTCATTACCACGTTTTAGCGAAAGGTTTAGGTTATAAATTGTGTCCCCGACAATCGAAGAAGAACCTACGACAAGCAAGGCATCAGCATCGATGAACTCGTTCGTTGAAGAGATATGAGATAAATCTGCATCTCTCGTTTCATACAATGCTGTATCAAAGTATACCGTAGTTAGATGCCTAAAATTATTGTCATTTAATGTTCTGTGCAAAGCAGAGAAGTCGTTTCGTTCGCAGATATCATAGGAGGATGCCTTAAGCTCACTTAGCTTCTGTTTCAGGACATAACTGTGAACTGAATGAGATTCGATCGTACGCCCCATAAAGGAGTAAAAGTTACCATCTTTCATTGTGTTCTTTGGTATCAAATAGGTATCACAACTCTCAACTAACTCTTGAGCGATGGCTGTATGACTGAAAGTAAACATCAGCGTCAAAGCAAATTTCAAAAAATATGATTTATTCTTCATCGTCTTCATTTCCAATATAAGTAGAGCTAGATTCTTGTAAAAGTTCGTAGGAGATTCTGTCTGTAAGCTTCTCATCTTCATCAATTTCATCGATATCAATGATTCCCGTTGATTTATTCCAAGCGTTGACACAATTTAACGCTTCAATATCATCAAGATTCGAATTGGTATCGATTATGAATATCGATTTAGCTGATACATCATTAACGTATTTGTTCTGCACCGTGCTGCAAAAATCCGAGAGTATGTCTTTATCTTCGTCTTTTTGGTCCTGTTCAGAAAGATAAGTATCGTCTAAGGAAGTAATATTAATCACGACCGTTCTTTTATTATCTAAGTTAAATGCTTTTTTCAATGAGTAGTTAAACCCTTGAATTGGAGAAACAAAGCTATCACTGAAATCCATACTATTAACTATTGAGAGAAACTTACTATACTCACTCGAATTAGTTAGGGCTTGCTGACTTGGGCAGGTCTTAGAGTTGCCGAAGTATTTATTTCTAGTGACTTTCAACTCGTCTACACTAACCATGTTCGTTCGCTTCGAATCGGAAATAGCGTCACCATCTGTATAGCTGTACCCATTAGACTCGAGAAATTCGTCAAAGTAGTTGTCTAAGTAGAGGTAGTTGGCGCCTCCATAGTTTGGCTTAGCATAGTGATAGGCAAGCTCTTTGTATTCCTCATAAATAGGGCTGGATTCGAGCTCTGCAATCACCTCCTCTTGATCTTCGATCTGTTCTTCTTTGTCCTCGAGGTCAGACTCATACTCTTCAATATCTTCATAAAGGTCGTTAATCTCCCTCTCTAAGCGTTCTCTTTCCGCCTCTAGTTGATCTTTCTCTGCTGGGTCCTCTGTTTCAGCAAGCAGTTCATTGATCTCGTTAATACGCCTTTGTTTCGCGGCAATCTGAGAGTTAGCGTTAGATATATTGTTTTCTATCGAAGATTTTTGATTCTCAAGAGTCTTGAGCACATCAAGCTCACCAAAATACTTCTCCCACCATTGAAATGGGAAGTTATCCCCACGTGGGAAGGTGCTCCAACACTTGCCACTTATGTTGATACGATACCCATAAGGAATCACCGTTAGCGTTGAATTGGTTTTATCAAATAATGATTTGAGTGCATCGTTAATTTCATATTTGACTTCACTCGCAATTGAACGAGTTCTAGGGTCGTTTGAAATAGCGATGATGACATTCAAATCTTCATAGTGTTTTGCTCTAATAGTTTTTGCACTCACGGTGAATGAATCATTGCCCACACTGCTCAAGCCCGGGGTTAATTTGCGGTGCTGCTGCATAGGCAAAGAGGTCGTCATATACACGACTTCATCATCGTCATACTCTTCAAAGGTCCAGTCATCGTTGGAGCCATTCACATCAAGACCGTTTGATTCAGCCACCTGCTTTTCTACATTCCACTCCGAGTCACCCGTTATAGCGGTAAGATCGTTAAGTTCGCTAGCTGTGTTAATCTGCACTTTTGCAGCTAAATAGCTTCGGCTCATATCGTATGAGTAGTAAGCAAATACAATTGCAGACAACATAACCAACAATACGATTGGCGTAGCCGACCCTCTTTGATTTCGCATTAGTGGTGTTTCCCGTAATGAGTGGAAGAAAACTTAACTTCAAACCACTGATAAATTTCTTCTGGCAACTCAATGGTGTTGAACGCGGCAATTTCGCGACAAAGAGTCACCCTATAGACAGAGTGGAACTTCTTATAAGCATTGATAACGGGGGGGATATCAGAAAGTGATGTATCTATGTCACACGCTTTCCCTTCAATATCGTTGTTGATGCGAACTTTCTTGTACTTCTGTCGACTCGACGTGACCTCCCCGTAAGCCAGCTCTTCAACGATGATTGAGATGTTTCTCTCTTCGAGATGAAAAGCATCCGATAACTTTTGTACCTCTGCCTCTTTCAAATTGCCTTCAAATATATCGCGACGATTGGATATCACTTCACCAGCTTGATAAGCCATATCAGACATCTCAAACTTTAAAGACGTTGAAGCGGCATATTGCATGGTTAACAACAACGCAAGAAACAAAACAGGCGCAAGAATCGTCGTTTCAACCGCCATCCCACCATGTTCTGAATTAATAAATCTCATTGACGATAACCAGTTCTCTTTTCATGTCTAAGAAGGCTGATGGATATATCGTTGAAAACAGCCATGAAAATCTCTTGTAGTCGAAATCAAAGGAAATAAGAATTAAGTTTGTTTTCTTTATATTACTTTGATTACATTCCAGTTCGTTTTTACGTTCAACTAAATCATCGACAGTTTGAAAGCAAGTGAATGCAAGTGAGCTAGCATTTATATCGATGACATTTGTATTTACTTTATGATTCAATTCTTTTAGAAAGTTCGACTTTGATAGTTCTACGTTGTCTTCTTTCTCTATGGACTTGTAATCGAATAACTGAACTGAGCGAGTAATATTGTAATTCAGTAGACTCTCATTACCTACATATTGAAAGAATCCAACTATAACAATCAAGATATAGATAATAATCGGAATGGTGAATACAGCCTCTATAGCAGCTATACCATCCTCGTCATTTAAGTGAGGTATATTTAATATCTTCATAAATTAACAAGGCCTTTTCTTTGTCTTTATATTTTTTATTGAGAAGGTCAATGACCATTTCGTCTTGGCCTGCAACTATGCCTGCTAAGACAACATACTCAATGTCATTAGTACCAGTTTCATACGAGTTATAGATCTTCAAAAAGTTTGCTTTATCATCAGGTTTGTAAGCGAACCTAGAAAGCAGCATGTTGTTGTAGATACTTTCCGAGGTAGGGTATTTTTTACTCAATGCATTAAAGCGTTCACTACATTGTTTTTTTCCAAGTTCTTCACACTGTGAGACCGCATATAAATTGTCGACTTTCGCTGCTAGCTTATTGTTTCCTGAGTATCCCTGAGTCTTTTTTATGTCATCAAGATAACTTCTAGAGCGCTCGTTATCGCCATTTTCTAGATAAATAACCGCAAGCAAATACAAGTCATCATAATTGAGTTTCTCTTTAGTACTCAAAACGTAAATAGCCCGATCTCCGTTGCCATTTTTGTAGAACGAGTAAGCCAACAGGAAGTTCTCTCTGTCACTGAGTTTCTTCTTCTCCGATAGTTGTGCGATCACTTTGTCATAGCTTTCTAAGTTGAATGCAAGCTCTGCACTTTCGTAGTCTTGGCCTGTCGACTGACACCCAAATAAAGCGAGACAAAGCATTGAAGTAGATAATCGTTTTTTCATTACATCTTACTCACTAGGTTCAGGACGCCTGGGGCGATGATTTCGACGATAATTGGGAACATGATGAAAACAATAAGCGGGATACCCATTTTCGCGTTTACCTTACCTATCTTTTCTTCGGTTTCGATAAAGTGAAAATCTCGGGTCTCCTTTGACAAAACACGTAGAGCATCTGTCACTGCTGCACCGCTCTCTACCGCGTTCTCAAGTACTGCCGTAAAATCTTTAACCTCTTGTAAATCTAGGTTTTTACGTAAGTTCTCACCAGCTATACTGAAACCATTGTTGGAAATATCATTCGAGTAGATCTTGATGTGGTTTGCCAGTGAAGATGACATGTTTCCGATATACTCAGACACAGCAATGAGACCCAATTCCACCGTCATACCAGATTTTGTCGCTGTTGCTAATAGATCCAAGAAGTAAGTAAAGTTAGTCTTAATTCGACGTCGTTCTTCGTTAATAAAAAATGTCCTAAAGAGCATCTTTACCATAATGTTATTAACTATTATAAAGAGCACCATAAAAGCCAACATTTTCATTTTGTCTTCATTCAGGTAGTAAACAATAACCAAACCTATTATTGCTTCTAGAAAATAAATAAGAAAAAAATTAGTTTTATCTTCTTTCTTAACCAAACCACCTGAAGGTAACATTGTATAAAGTTCGTTTTCAGATAGGTAATTTGTAATCAATGAATATAAAAAGTCATCTAAAATCTTTTTCTTCTCAGATATTTGGTTAAATATATTATAGTATTCTTGCTTACTATCATGGTCAGAAATCATAAACTTAAAGTTATCTACATATTCTTGTTCTTCTTTCATGCTTTTACTATTAAGTATAAAAACAATTGAACCAAGTAAGAAAAGTAGAATACTGATGGCAATAATCATAGTGCTACACTGTCAATCATTCGTTTAATTAAAACAAAGCCAATACTTACACTTGTAACCACATAGATAAGTATGTACTTACCATATTGTTCGCTAATCAAATACTCATAGTTTTCAACTGCAAAGCTCTTGAGAACAAAGAGCATCAAAAAAGGTAACACAACCAATATCTTTGCTGCCCCTCGTGACTCAGATGTCAACGCCAATGTCTTCTTACGAATAACCTGAGAAGCAACAAGATCTTGGGCAAGTTCGTTTAAAGAGTCTTTAATACTACCACCACGCTTTAAACTCATTTGGACGTTTGCACTGAATACCGCATACCCTTTGTAGGGATAAATTTTTTCACCTGCAATCAACGCTTCTTCCAGTGTGTTTCCTGCATGCACCTGTTTGATGATTCGTTCAAACTCGATACGAATCTTACCGACCGTGTGGCGCGACGCTGATTCAATTGCTGAAATAATTGTCTTACCAGACAACAGATTCCTGCTGATCATCCGGAGTGAAAAGGCAAACTTATCTTCGAAGTAGTTACTAAGCTTCAAATGATACTCTTTCAAAATCAGCAAACTACCAATCGTTATCACAACTCCTACGAGGATCAGTGTGATGAAATAAGATAAATCAAACGTCTCACTTACGAAAATCATAAAAGCGACGTAAAACAAGATAACGCCACAATGCAAAACGAAAGCACTTAGACCATAGATTTCAAAGAAGATAACCAGGATGTTCTGGCTCAAGTACTTAATATAGAAATCGTTGATCTCTTTTTTGACTTCATCAAACTTACTGGCTTCCTCAAGTTCAGGAAGCTCAGCATCTTCAATGTATTCGTCTATTTTGTTGCTTCGATTAAACATCCGCAAACACCAAGGCCAGTTCATTTTCTAGACCCGCCGCCTTAACTTTTCGCTCTAGCAAAGTGGACTTGACCTCGTTTACGTGATCATCTTTTTTATGGTCATAAACGAATAGATCTTGGGTCGCGATAACACCACCATCAAAGTTACCGACTTCCGTGATATGGGTAATTCTGCGTCGACCATCAATAAGACGACAGGTTTGAATGATGATGTCTACCGCTTGGCTTATTTGCTTTTTGATAGATTCTGGAGACAAGTTGCTTGCTGTCATCATAATCATGCTTTCCAAACGAATTAGCGCATCTTTTGGGTTATTCGAGTGAATAGTCGACATCGAGCCATCGTGACCAGTGTTCATCGCTTGAAGCATCTCGAAAGCCTCGTCACCACGACACTCACCTATGATAATTCGGTCTGGGCGCATACGTAGAGAGTTAATAACAAGAGAACGTATTGAAACCTCCCCCGACTCTTCACTACTCGCAGGACGAGATTCAAGACGAACAACGTGCTCATGTTGCAACTGGAGCTCAGCTGCATCTTCAATGGTTACGACTCGATGACCTTCGTTGATTTCGTTGGAGCAAGCGTTAAGCAATGTCGTTTTACCCGAGCCAGTACCACCAGAAATGATGATGTTTGCCGCAGAGCGAACCATTACACTCAAATAAAGCGCCATCTCCTCAGTCATCGACTCGTATCGAACTAAGTCAACAATATCGAGCTTATCTTCGCGAAATTTACGAATCGAGATGCTACAACCATCTAAAGCAATTGGTGGAACAATGATGTTTACACGACTCCCATCCGGCAGGCGAGCGTCCACCATGGGTGAACTTTCATCAATGCGTCGGCCAATAGGAGATACGATTTTTTTCGCTATACGTAAGACTTGATCTTCGTTCTGAAAAGCCACATCGTAAGCACGACTAATTTTGCCGTTACGTTCTACAAACGTCTCCGTTAAGCTGTTAACCATAATGTCACTGATGGTGTTGTCACCGAGCAGATCTTCTAAAGGTCCATAGCCAAATATGTCATCTTTGACTTCTTTTGTTAGCTTCTGACGATCTGACTCAGTTAGAATGAATGAATAACTTGAAAGAAATTCATTTACTGTATTGTAGATGGTGCTACTTTTAATGTCATCGTCTTCATGTTGAATATCTGTAATATCGATATTATCTAAAACAAACTTTCGGCAGAGCATAAATATTTTTGAATCAACCATTCTTCACCAACCTAGTGATAATTTCGTTCTTACTATCTTTATTCTTAAAAAAGCGGTTCTTACTATCAGGGTTAAAATTATAAGCAATTCTTTGTCCTGTTTTTTTATAAATACTACTCTTATCTAACAAATAACGACTTTCTTTATTCGACTTGATCTGAAATGTTTTAACATTTGCATCTTTTCCTTTTATTTCTTGCTCAATAAGGTACTTAAGCATATATACCGATTCTAGAGAGGCATCTGTCACCATAGTTACGTTATCAGATTTATTAATCAGCTGTTGATAGAGCTCAATTTTGGTAAAGTAAAAAGGAACATAAATAAATATGTAAGAATACTCACCATCAAAAATATTGAAAAAACTCATCAACTTTTCAGAAATTTTGTCGATGGAATGCAATGTGGTGTGATGCAAAACATCAATCGAGAAATAAGAAAAATTTTCATCAACTTTAATGATATATTCTTCAGCCGCTTTCGCATCGACATTCTCTCCATTGATCAACATATTAATGATCTTAGGGTCTGTTTTTTTACCAATACGCGCGTCTAAAGAGATGCTGAAAACATCTAAGTTGATAAATAAGGTATTTAAGCTTGGTCTTTTTCTTACGTAGTCACGCAAATTATCGTATACGTAGTGTAAGACCTTATCACCATGAAGTTGGGTCGTGTCAGAAAGCAAAAACCAGTGGCTGCTGTTTGATTTTAAAATTCCGAAAAACCACAAAATCACATTAAACACTTGCTTGGACATATCAGAATAACTGGTGTATTCACTGATACCTTCTGATTTGATGAACCAGTAATAATCCAGATCTTCACGATCACCATAAATGAGTGTCCCCACTCGGCCTTTAGTGACTTCTACAAATTTAGCAAGCCCTTCCTTTTCTCTTAACGTATCTTCATCACTAATGACGTAAATCTTTGATTTAAAGTGTAGGTTGAATACGTTCTCTAATGACTCAATATCGTCTTGATGATCAATGATTTCAACATTGTAAGCAGAAAAATAGTTCTGAACACGCTGCATGATCTTATTATTGTTAGAGATAACAATGATTATGTAAGGTGAAAAAGCTTTACCTTTTACGCTAGTCTGGCTTTTACTTGCTCGTTTTAATTTCTCTAAAATCATTTAAATTACCACAGCTCTAATGAAGAACAGGCCGTTTCATTGGCAAAGTCATCGAGTTCACTATCAGACATTGAGAAATGTCCATATGTAGGGACCTCCCAGACTTGACAATTCACCAGTCGCGTATCACTTACATGTACTTCCCACAGCAGAAGTTGCTTATCATCGTAGTTTCCGATATCAATAAAGTTTGGAGAGAAGTCGTAGACGTTTTCCATATCAATTTTTAATTGATAGAGGCGCTCCCTAGATAAATTATCTGTATGATAAACGTTAATTCCATGAATCCAAGAAACACTTTCGTTCTTTATTTCTTGGTTGATCGCCTTTGAAAAAGGAAGAATATATTGAATATTATTTCCTTCAGAAATTTCATGAACGATATAAACGTAATCATCTTTTAGTGCACTGCTACATCCAGAAAATAGTGTCACAATCCCTATCAAAAAGATGTATTTAAATTTAGTTTTCATAATGATATTGAGCATGTTTAATAATATCCTTTACTTCAGGTACATCATCACTGCCATCTATATTAGTGAATATAGATAGAGAAGACTTTATACTTACCTTTGGTAGTTTTGGCTGATCTATACTGTTTTCTACAAAGTTAACTTCTGCAAAGACCATTAACTCAGTTTTATTACTTCGAAAGTTCTCAGACGTAAATAGCGCACCAACAACGGGTAAGTAACCTAAGAATGGAACTTTTGATACGGCTTGCGTCTGACTGTTATCAATCAATCCTGCAAGAACGAAAATATCTCCGTCATTAACGTTGAGCTCTGTATTCACACTTCGAGTGTTGAGCTGTGGAGTGTCATTACCAGCTAAATTGATAAAACCAGCAATTTGTGATGATGAGATATTCGCTCTTAGGTCAATACTCTGATCTCGTTTGATCTCTGGTTTAAACTCTAACTTGATTCCGTACTCTTTAAATTCGACGTCAACGTTTTCATCATCGTAAGTTAAGACGGGGATTTCACCCCCTGCTTCGAATGTTGCAGTTGAATCATTCGTGACGATGATTGAAGGCCTTGTAAGTACCGTGGCTAAGTTATTGCGAGACAAAATTCCTATCGTGGCGTTGAGCATTTCACTCGTCACACCATCTATTTTACTCCAGCCAGCACTCCACTGGATGCCAAGATCATCATCAATGCTCTTCGATACCTCGGCCATGGTGAGTTTAATTCGCACTTGGCGGTTTTCAGTGATCGTCGTGTTATCAACGTAATAGCTTGAAATTGCACTCCTGATCAGTTCATTAAGCTCTCGCTTTTCGACCTTGTCCTTAACCGCGCCATTGATATAAATTTTCTCCGCAACTTTGACCGCTTCTATGTCCTTGAAGCCTGCGGAATTAAGATATTTATTGAGGTTTTCGGTATCTTGGTCAGTGTCACGTACCTGGATGACATACTCAGTGGTTTCTTCTTCTCCCTTTACAATGACCTTGGTCTTTCCCGCTTCATGTGCAATAAGATACAAGTTATTACTATCCGTCAGAGTGACATCAACGATCTTGTCCGATCCAACAACGATATCTTTAGGGACATACGAAAGGGACAGATGCCTCGTTTCATTAACAGACATAGTAATAAAGGTGTCGGCATGTACATATAAAGACGCTAAGCAGAAAACAAAACCGAGAACGATTTTTCTATTTAATAAAGTTGACATCGTATTTGTAGCTCGAACTAATATCATTTGCTTGAATTTCCTTAGATGAATCAACTTCTAATGTTGAATAGTTTTCTAGATTGATACTCTTTTGTGTCACGTTGACTATCTTGAAATAGCCCAATTGGTCGGCTTGCAAATAGCGCTCTACCACATCGTCATTGACCGAAAATACAACTGGGCTAAGATTTTCATGATCGCTCTTATGAGGCACTGCGTTTTGCTCCCCTTCTTGCGATTGGTTTAGTGGTCGAATAAATACATTCTTCGAGAATAATTTCACTTTTCTGGAGTTTTTATCTCGACCAGAGCTATTAAAGTGCCAGTAAACATCATAGAAATCTGAAGTGAAGTTTTCGATTGAGCTTCTATCCACTCTAAGCACCATATCGGTGAAGTTTTTACTTTTTAGACTTTCAAGGTCATCCAAGGAGATAAACTGTCCAGCGTCCATCTTGTGCTTTAAGATAAAAATCTCCGGATCAAGCAACTCTTCTTCACCTTCGGTGATGTATAAGCCTTCATCTTCCGGGCTAAAGGTCGTAGGTAGAAACTCGAAAGAATCACGTGACACCAATGTTCCCGCCTTAGAAGCATTCCTAACGGCTAGAGCAAGCACCGTTTTCTGGACGTTTTGTGGTTCTGCGTTTTCGGTTTCTTCATGATTTGATATCCTACTTAAATCTTCTGATTTGTAGATACCAACAGCCCCCATCACGATGATAAAGAGGGCAAGTAAACCAATAGTTTGAAATCTCATGCTTTACCTTTATAAAAAAAGTGTATTTGAATGTATGACGTAAGATGCAATGATCGGAATCGCGTAAGGAACTCCATTCGAAGAAAAGCCGAATCGATCAAAATAGTAATTAAGGATTTTTAACTGAAGCACTGCAAGCCCGCCGCCAATAAGCGTCATGTGAAATAAAAATAATTTATAATCACTAAACTCAATGAAAATGAGCATAATCATTATCAGTTTTACATCACCCATGCCTAGCAACCTAAATGCGCCTAAAGCAAAGAAAAATAAAGATATCACTATATAGATAGAAAACTCATACCCAGAGATTTGGAACTCTGCGCCACCAAAAAACAGCTCGTAAAGATACTTAACAGACAGTAGCAACAATAAAAGAACAACTCTTTTGTTGTATATTTTTCTATGTTTGACATCTTCATATGAGATGACTAAAAGCAATGTGAGTATTAATGAATTTATAATAACCATTATTCATTTCTTATCCATTCAGAGAGCTATTAACACTTCTTGCCATATCAATCCAAGTTTCGTTCAATGTTTGTAGAAAGCTCGAGCTATCTAATATATATAACAGTGATACCGACATACAAACGCCGATAATAGCGTATTCCACTGAAGTAATACCATCACACGAAAATGCAAGACTGGTGATTCGTTTTTTCATTATCGTTCCTTAACCAGAACTCAGTTCAGTTCGAAATTACTGCTTCATATATTAGCCTTAAACCAAGGCCAGACTTACACTAATAACATTATTTGTTAACTATTCACATTATTAACATTCAAATAATCTTTTTTTGATGCTAGCTTAAGTGGTGCAAAAATTAAAAATCAATAACTAGGGGCTATTTTGTTTCGAAATAAACTATATGAGTGCATACTCGTACTCTTTGTTAGCTTTTTTGCTTATGCCGTCGTAATACATTTATTAGATTTACTTAAATTCTGGGCATCCATCACTCGTGTTCTAGTTGAAATTAGAGATATCCGATAAGTTATCCCCTAACTTCTAACTGTCAATCTCAAACCTCGCATGTATACACTATGAAGGCTGAGTATAAAAAGCCGTTACAGTCCGCACTCACATGTCCAGTCATTACTGGGTTTCATCACCTAAACTGGTTAAAACCCCAACAACCACAACGTTAATCATGTCTGTCCCCTTCTCAATATAACTTGAGACAAGCACCACACTTCAGTGTTAACCATTAATGATGACCAAAGCAAAGGATTAATTGGCAATGATTAACAAATCGAATTAATGACGCGTTTTTGTAAAAAGGCTAAAAAACAAGCTGATATCGATGTTTTTACCTGGTGTATCTCCGCATCGAAATATGAGTACAAATCACACTATTCATTTACTTTAGGTAGATTATTTATCCTAGATTTAAACGAAGTTTTCTTATTGGAAACCAAATTTTGTTAATAACGTGGAGTATTGATTCGATAATGGTCATATTGAAGTGGTCTTAACGAGCTGTAGCTACTTAAAAGCACAGCGAGAAACTTTAAATAACTTGCACAATGAGAAACACAATGAACAAAACACTAAAAAATTTCCTTTCTAATGAAGATGGTATTACAGCAATCGAGTACGCAATTATCGGTGTCGCTATGTCTTCTGCACTCTTTTACATCTTCGATGAAGGCGGTTTCCTTGAGTCACTTGAAGACGCATGGGGCACTATGGAAAGGAACATTAAGAACTCTGGCAACGTACTAGCCAGCTAATCAATCAAATTAAACAACTTTCAAAAGGTAAACAAATGAACGTACTTAAACACTTTTTAAATAACGAAGACGGTATTACAGCAATCGAGTACGCAATTATCGGTGTCGCTATGTCTTCTGCACTCTTTTACATCTTCGATGAAGGCGGTTTTCTTGAGTCACTTGAAGACGCATGGGGCACTATGGAAAGGAACATTAAGAACTCTGGTAACGTACTTGGCAGATCTTAATTATCATCCTGTCTAAGCAAGGGAGCCTATATGGCTCCCTTTTTAACTTTCCGCCTACCAACCGCCGTACTCTTGTTCCGGACGATTACCTTCCATATCACAAATTAATCACTTGATTAAATACTGATTAATTTTTCGCATGTCGTATAAGAAATCAGCGTCTTATAATTAATCAAATGTTTAATATCTTGAGAGACGATTGTGACGGAAGCTCATCGAAGGGCGGGAAGACCTACAGATAAAATCGACGCACGGGAGAAGCTGATTTTCCATGCGCGTGAACTCTTCACCATTATGGCTTACGACAAGGTTTCTACTCGCCTAGTCGCGCAGAAAGCAGGTGTGAACGTAGCCATGATTCGCTACTACTTTGGCAACAAAGAAGGGTTATTTGAGACCATGCTGCGTGAAACGCTGTCACCGATGCAAAAGCAAATGCAGGCCTTGTTATCTGACAGTAATGAAAAGAACTTCCTCGACTTAATGCGTACCTACTATCGTGAGATGATCAAAGTACCGCAATTCCCCCGCTTGATTGCTCAAGTCATGCATATGCCCCCTTCAGAGACTCAACGTAAGTTACTAGAAAAAGTCTTTGCTGACATCAGCAAGCCGATGCAAGGCATTATGTTCGATAAGCTCATCGACAGTGGCGTTCTGCGTAAGGATGCCGATCCTCAACTTTGCCGTGTTTCCTACATTAGCTTGATGGTGTTTCCTTTTATGGCACCACCAGCACTGTTGGCGATTCACGGCATTGAGCTCACAGAAGACTTCTTGAACCGATTGTTCGAACACAACATACAACTGATGAAACATGGATTTTTAGACTCGGGCGACCAAAATGAAAATAAATAAAAAACTGCTGTTCTTTCCCGCTCTCGCTGTCGGGGTCGTTGTTCTATTCTTGGCTATCAGCCTAAAGCCCGATTTGCCAGTTAAACCAGCCGGTGACAGAGCAAGGTTAGTTGAAACCATTCCATTAGAACTCAAAGCCATTGCCCCAGTAGCAATAGGGTTTGGCAAGATAGCACCCAAAGTGGAGTGGAAAGCGATAGCCGAAGTGACAGGTAAAGTGGTTTACCGCCATCCGCAGCTTGAAAAAGGACAAGTGCTGCAAGCAGGAACGGAAATCTTGCGCATCGATCCTCTCGATTACGAACTGAAACTGGTTCAAGCTCAAGCCGATCTCAAATCTGCCGAAACCTCTCTGGCTAAGCTGAACCAAGAAGAAGCGAACCTCAACAGCACACTCAAAATAGAAGCCAACCGTCTGGTTATCGCCAACAAAGAGTTAGACCGTAAACAAAACCTGCGTAAGAAAGGTCTAACGTCTCAATCAGATGTAGATCAGCAAGAGCAAAGCGCGCTCTCTCAACGTAAGTTAGTGCTGGATATCGAAAACCAAATCGGTTTGATGCCAGATGAAAAGCGTGTCGCAGAAGCCCTAGTTAAGGTCAATGCATCAAAAGTGGATGAAGCGAAACGTTCGCTTGATAAAACCATTATCACCCTTCCTTACGACTTGCGTATTGCAGAAGTCGAAATTGAGCAAAACCAAGTAGTGAACCTCCAGCAAACCATGGTGACCGGGCATGGGATTGATGTCATGGAAGTGGAAGCTCAACTGTCCATTCATGACATGCAAACTTTGGCGGCAAGTATCGGTGAGTTTGTTCGTGATGAATCTGGTATTCCACAACCTGATATGAATGCGATTCATGCCAACATTGAACTCAGCAGCGGTAACCTCTCTGCAAGTTGGCCAGCGAAAGTGGCACGCATTAGTGAAACGGTTGATCCAAGCCAAGCGACTGCTGGTGTGATTCTGGAAATTGAACAAGACTACCGTGCATTAAACCCAACTTCTGCTCCGCCATTGGTGAACGGCATGTTTGTGCGTGCCTTGATTGAGGGGCAAGAGAACCCGAGTTGGGTCATACCAGAGCGTGCGCTTCATGGCGATAAGATTTACCTGATGGGCGAAGACAATCGTCTTAGAGTCGTGACGGTTGAAGTGTTATATCGCCGCAATAACCAAGTGGTGATCGATGGTGAACTAGAGCAAGGTCAGAAGCTGATCATCAACGATTTACTGCCTGCGATTAACGGCATGCTATTGAAAGAGTCACCAGAACAGTCAGAAGCCACTATTGAGGAATCTAATTCATGATCCGATTCTTCGCCAAGCACCCAACAGCAGCCAACTTGCTGATGCTAACGCTGCTGATATTGGGTATTTCTTCACTTTCTACGATTAAGCGTGAAACCTTTCCTGAGTTTGACCCGCCCTACATCCTAGCCGGTGTGGTTTACCCTGGCGCTTCCCCGCAAGAAGTCGAAGAGAGTATCTGTGTCCGCATGGAAGATGCTGTTGATGGCCTTGCTAACATTGAAGAAACGCAATGTGAAGCGATTGAAGGCTCTGCGCGTCTTATCTTAAAACTGAATGAAGAAGCCGACATCGGCCGTATGCTGGTCGACGTTCAAACTCAAATCAACTCGATTAATGACTTCCCACAAGAAATTGAGTCTCCCGTAGTCCAAGAGCTGGATTGGAATGAGCCAGTTGTGGATGTCGCGATCACTGCAGACACCACATGGCCAGAGCTAAAAGCCTATGCAGAACAACTTAAGCGCACGTTAAAGCTCGATTACGATGTGTCTTTGGTTGAAGTTGCAGGCTTCTCTGACCACCAATACCGAGTAGAGTTAGATACTCAAGCCATTCGCCAACTTGGCTTGAGTGTTGGCGATATTGCTGAGCAGATTGGTCGTCAGAACGTCAAGTTGCCAAGTGGTAATGTCGAGACGCCAGATAAGAACTTTCTGATCCGCTTTGACGAACGCCGCGTGACGCCGGAAGAGCTTGAGACTATCGTCGTGGGCTCTGGTCCAAATGGGTCAATCATCCGTCTAAGAGACATTGCGACGATTACCGACCGATTTGAATTGGACGAACAGAAAGTCCTCTTTGATGGTCACCCTTCTGCCCTACTAAAAGTCAGCAAAAACAAAGAAGACGATGCACTGCGCATTAAAGAACGTGTTGCTCAATTTGTCGAAGAACAACAAGCCATCGCGCCAGACGGTGTGATGCTACAAATGACCAATGACCTTTCATCCGTGCTTTGGGATCGCCTGACCATGATGGTCAAAAACGGCTGGCAAGGTATCATTTTGGTCTTCGCCACCATGTGGTTATTCTTTAGTTTTCGCTACTCTTTTTGGGTCGCAGCTGGTTTACCCGTTGCCTTCTTAGGTGGGTTATTTTTGATGGCGCAGCTTGGCCTGTCCATCAACATCATGTCTTTAGTCGGGTTACTCATGGCCATCGGTATCATGATGGATGATGCCATCGTTATTGCCGAATCGATTGCCGCTCACCTCGACCGAGGAGAAGAGATCGATGATGCCGTTATCAAAGGAGTGAAAAAAGTACTGCCAGGGGTAATTTCTTCCTTCCTAACTACGGTGTGTATTTTTGGTAGCTTGTTATTCCTGCAAGGTGAAATGGGTGCGGTACTTAAAGCAGTTCCTCAAGTTCTGATCCTCGTTTTGAGTTTGAGTTTGGTGGAAGCCTTCTTGATCCTACCTAACCACCTTTCTCATTCGCTACATAAACAAAAGCAAGAGCGAAAAACACCGAAGTTCAAACAAAAGCTGCTCGCTTCTTTTGAAAACTTCCGCAACACCACCTTGGTCAACGCAGTGGATAAAGTAGTCGAGTATCGCTATGCCTTTATGGGCGGTGTGGTTGCCTTGCTTCTTATCTCCGCTGCCACGTTAGTTGGCGGTTTGCTCAAGTTCCAACCCTTCCCTGAACTGGATGGCGACATTGCAGAAGCGCGCATTATTCTTCCTCCGGGTTCTTCTCTGTCTCAAACGGAAGCCGTCGTCGATAAGATCGTCGCTTCCGCTCAAAAGCTAGATAAAGAATGGACAGAGAAAGTGGAAGACGGCAATCCATTGGTTCTGCACATCACCAGTCAATTCAATGCTAACGCCGATGCGAATGAATCTGGCCCTCATATTGCCACGGTGCGTCTGGATTTGCTGGGTGCAGAGAGTCGTAACACACTCATCGATGAATTTATCGATGCATGGCGCGAAGACATCGGTGAACTTGCCGATCCTATCTCGTTGGTATTTAAACAACCGACCATGGGACCGGGTGGCCGGGCGATTGAGATTCGAGCGAAGCATGATGATCTGGATGCGCTTAAAGCAGCCTCTATCGACATTCAGCAATACTTGAATGAGTTTGACGGTGTCCATGGCGTGTTGGATGACATGCGTATGGGTAAAGAAGAAGTCTTGGTTAAACTGCGTCCGGGCGCAGAAGCTTACGGGATTAACGGCCAACTCATCGCCAATCAATTGCGTGCGGCTTTCTTTGGCCAAACTGCAGACGAGATCCAAGTTGGGGTAGAAAACATTTCCATCGAAGTTCGCCTCGATAAAGCACAAGCCGGTGACTTACAACAATTGGCAAACTTCCCAATTATCTTGTCCGATGGCAGTCAAATCCCACTCGCGACCATTGCGACTTTGGATTTCCAACGTAATTACGTAAGAATCCAGCGCATTGATGGCTTGCGCACCGTGAGCGTATTCGGCGATATCGACAATACGAAAGCCAACTCAACCGCCATTATTCGTCAGTTCCAACAGGATGAAGCGCCAAAGCTTATGCAAAAGTATCCTGGTCTTCGCTTTGATTTTGAAGGCGAAGCCAAAGATACCGCTGAAACTGGGGCATCAATGGGTAAAGGCTTCTTGCTTGGTTTGTTTGGCGTGTTTGCGATTCTGAGTTACCAGTTCCGCAGTTATTTGGAACCATTCGTCGTCATGCTCGCGATTCCGCTCGCCTTTATTGGCGTGGTATGGGGACACATCCTACTCGGTCACTCATTAAGTATGCCAAGTATGATGGGCTTCGTCTCACTAGCGGGGATTGTGGTGAATGACTCGATTCTGTTAGTTCAGTACATACGCCATCATGTCGATGAAGGGGATAATGTGCACGACTCGGTAGTCAAAGCCAGTCGAGAGCGCTTTAGAGCAGTATTCCTAACATCAATGACCACTGCAGCAGGTTTGCTTCCGTTACTGACTGAAACCAGCCTGCAAGCACAGGTTATCCAACCACTGGTTATCTCCATCGTGTTTGGTATTTTTGCATCCACTCTGCTGGTGTTGTTTATGATCCCTGCCGCGTATGCCATTTTAGCTGACTTCGGCCTAGTCCATAAGCACGAAGAAATCTAAAACGACTGATAAGTTTACTTATCAAAATGAACAAGAGCGGCTTTGGTCGCTCTTATTGTTTTCAGTGAAAAGCGTTAAAAACAACACAAACACTTAACAAATGCAGGGTTATTATGTGGCATTAAGTGCAAATATGAACAATTGAGAATGCGGTATGTCGAGTTTTATATAACCAACTCAAATGATCACCATAGGATTTATGATAAGTTTTATTATCAAAAACGACATTTAGCACAGTATAAATACACACAGACAACACATTCACAATTTGAACTAACGATAATGAAATCATTGATTGAAGAATTAACATTTTAACAATGATTACAACAATGTTAACTTTAGCCTCGTTGGTCGCACTGGTGGTAAGCCTCTCACCAAGCCTATTGTCAGTATGATATGGACGTTCGACCATCTCCAAAATGAATAGACACCCAATTTGGTGCCCTTTTTTCGCCCGTGAAGGTATTCTTCGCGGGCTTTTTTCTATCTGCCGTATTTCTCCTATTCAATTCCAGTTTTGGCGCATCCTCCTTAATCAACAGACATAAAAAAGCCAACCCATTAATAGGTTGGCAAATAGAGCAACAAGGTTGACGCTGACTGCTCACTAACGTCGTGCTTGTATCGGATGCACTCTGGTTAATCACTCGTCCTTGTGACTAACACGGAATCTTTGTCGTCAGAGGTTATGACTTGGTTGCCTCTGTCTTCTGGCATTTGATCTTTACCAGTTGAGCTTGTTGTTCTTTGATGTGTTTAACAATGCGTTCATCGCGTTCATCAATAGCGTCCATGTTCATTTGTTGGATGTCCGCAACCGCCTCATGCTTCATTGTTGTAAATTCTTGACGTAAATCCGCACTCCACTCTTCTTTGTCTAGAGTGTTAGCAGCAGCGATTGGTGATGACATTACAGCAATAAGACCTAGAGTAGATAGAAATACGCTTTGCATAATAAGCTCCTTAGGGATTAGCAGTTCATTGGGTTGCATTCTATACATTGCACATAAGATGCCAACTTTTTAAACCTTTAATATCAACAACTTAAACAAAATTTTATTTTTCTACCATCTGCTTAATGGCGAATTTCACACACACAGTGTTAAATTAACCAGCGATATTTATGAATATTTAACCATTCACCCAACTTATAGTATAGATAGTCCATTTCAGTTCGCTTAAGGCACAAAAAAAGCAGCCCGAAGGCTGCTTTAGATTTTCGCTTTAGGTGAAACTAGCTTTGCGTGCTTTCGTTACCGACAGTGTTTGATGACTGTGATTTGAACTTACCTATCAAACGACCAAAGAATCGTTTAACAATGCGGAAGATGTTTTTAATATCCTCGAGCATCAGGTACAGACAAGGCACCAGAATCAAGGTAAGGACAGTTGCAAACAGAACGGCAAAACCAAGCGCGACCGCCATCGGGATAACAAAACGCGCCTGCAAGCTGGTTTCAAACATGATAGGAAGTACACCAGCGAAGGTGGTAATAGACGTCAGCGTGATCGCTCGAAAACGAGCACAGCCTGCTTCAACAACCGCTTGCTTAATGCTCATGCCTTTTTCTCGCACTTGGTTAACGTAATCTGTCATCACCAAAGAATCGTTGATAACCACACCCGCTGCCGCGATTAAACCAAATGTCGACATCATGCTGACGTCCATATCCAGCCAGAAATGTCCCCAAATCGCGCCCGTTAAGCTAAACGGAATCACCGACATGACGATAAGCGGTTGGGTGTAGCTCTTAAGCGGCACGGCCAGCAAGATGTATACGATGATCATGCCTGCAATGAAGAACATGATTTGCTCGTTACGCTGTGCTGCTTGCTCTTCGATGTCACCACCCAGTTCCGTTTTCACACTTGGGAAAGCTTGCTTCATGTCCGGTAAGATGTTGTCGTCGATAACTTTCACGACTTCTTGAGGTTCAACCAACTCTTCATCTATAGAGCCATAGACATAAACGGTTTGATAACCGCCTTCACGTCGAATGGTACTCACACCCGGTTGCTCGTTGATTTTCACCACATCGCCAAGCATGACCTTCTTACCTGCTGGCGTGGTAATCACAGCGTAACGTAGTGATGAGAAGGCTTCACGCGTCAGTTGCGGGTAACGCACCATAACCTTAATTTCTTCGCCATCACGGATAATGCGCTGCGCTTCGCCGCCGTAGAAGCTGCCACCCACTTGCTCTGCTATCATGGTGAGATCCAAGCCCAAATCATAAGCAACAGGGGCAAGTGATAGCAGTACCTCTTTACTACCAGAATCGATAGACGAAGAAATATCGTACAGACCTTCTTCTTGCTGAAGTCGACCAATCAAGTAGCGACCCGCTTCGTTTAGCTCGTTAATGTCCGAACCAAACAGCAAGTAGCCAAACTCGTCGCGGTCACCGCCACCTGCACTTTGCTCGCGGATCTTAAAGCTCTTCATGCCCGGTATGACTGGCATTGCCTCACGCCAACGACGTGCAAGTTCAAAGGTATTGAATGGGCGCAGTTCTTCATCCACAAGCGGCACAAGAATACGACCTTCAGTACGGCTGCGGTTGTAAGAAAGCACATCACGAATCATCCCCTGGCCATGCTCATCAATGATCTGGTTTTCGATTTTCTGCATCACGCCTTCAATGGTTTTTAACGCATTGATGGTTTGCTCGCTCGATACCGTGTCATTCATCTCAATCGTAATCGCCGGATAATCCGTTGGAACTTTCGGGTTTGGAATCACACGCACGTAGTTCGAGCTAACTAAAGCAGCACTAATCAGTAACAGACCACAGAAGAAGGCAAATACGGTCCAACGCCAATGAGTACAAGCTTTAACAAAGCTGCGGTAAGGACCATTAACAAAGCCGAAGAAACGCTTGTTGAAATTATCACGCCAACCGCCTGCTTTGATTGGCGTAAAGTTGGTGTGGGCTAAGTGAGCCGGCAAGATCAGCTTAGATTCAATCAAGCTAAAGATAAGACACAGGATCACCACACCCGCAATACCGTAGAAGAAGGCACTATCAATCCCACTTGAGAGTAGGAATGGGGCAAACACCGCTATCGTGGTTAATACACCAAAGGTCGCCGGAGTCGCGACACGCTTAACACCCGTCACAACGTTCTCAACACCACCTCCCTTCTCTTCGATCTCACTGTAGGCACTTTCCCCGGTTACGATGGCGTCATCCACCACGATACCGAGCACCATGATAAAGGCGAACAAAGACACAATATTCACGGTGATACCCAGCATTGGCATCATCATTACTGCGCCTAAGAAACACACTGGTAGCCCCAACATTACCCACATTGCTAAGCGGAAACGAAGGAATACTGAGAGCATGATGGCCACCAACGCGGCACCTTGAAGAAGGTTTTTCAGCATCATGTCGAGACGACCATTTAGGTAGTAAGTCATATCGACGAGAACTTTCAGTTGAATGTCATCAGGTAAGGTTTTGTTCTTTGCTTCGATGTAGTTACGAACGGATTCAGCCACTGGGATGATGTTTTGATCACGCGTGGCTTGAACCGCCATGTAGATCGCGTTTTGACCCGAGTATTCGAAGTAACGATCTTCTTCGGTGAAGCCGTCTTTAATCGTTGCGATGTCTTGTAACAGAACTTTTGCACCGTTTGCGCCAAGCTTAACAGGGATATTGCGGAACTCATCACCACGGTAGTATTGGTTCTCAATACGTACTGCGATCATGCCTGCGTTGGTTTTTACTTCACCTGCAGAAAAGTTCGCTGAGTAGCGACGAATCGCGTTACTCACATCACTTAGCGTTAAGTCATATTTACGAAGAATCAGCGGATCAACTTCGATAGCAATCTCTTCTTCTGGGGCATTAAGATCCACCAGCATGACATTTTTCAGTTGCAGTAATTCGTCTTCAACTTGTTTCGCGATAGGTTTGAGCTCTTCCAGTGGTCTATCGCCCACCAAGCCCATTTCTATCACCTCTTGTCGCCATTCCACCTGATAAACGTTGATGGGTTCCATGCCTGCCGGCAAATTGGATAAGGTGTCTACCCGTTGCTTTACATCGTCCAATACACGTTTGATGTCGGCATTCACATCCACTTCTATCGATACATAAGCGCTGCCTCGAGAAGCTCGTGCCACGGTCTTTTTGATGCCAGTGACGTCTTTGATTGATTCTTCGACTTTAACCAAGATACTCTCTTCAATCTCTTGCGGAGAGGCGCCCGGATAAGCCGCTCGAATGTTGATGTAGTTAACTTCTACGTTCGGGAACATTTGTCGTTGAATGAACATGAAGCTCACGATACCCATCACGATGATGAACACCATCATTAGGTTCGCGGCGACAGAGTTATTCGCAAAATAGGCAATGATGCCCTTTTGTTGATTCTCTTCCATGATTGACTCCTACTTACTGTACGACGGTTTCGGAGTCGTCATTCTTTTTTGCGACTTGGACAGCCATGCCTTTTTGCGGGTACTCAGGTAACGTCAGAACCAGCTTGTCTGATTTCTCAAGACCTTCCCCAACAAGTAGGAACTCACCTTCTGCACGAAGTACGTTGACCGTTCTAGGTTGCAGTTCATTTTCGCCATTCACGACCCAAACGGTGCGGTTCTTAACTAGCTCCTGAGGGAGACGATAAATGTGCTTGAGTTCTTTACCGGTAAAGCTCACTTCAACGTATGAACCAAACTTAATCGGTGGCTGATTGTTGTCTAGACCATATGGGTCACGAACTTGAATCACCATATTGATCATGCGCGTCGCGCTGTCGATCATGCCGAGATCGCGAACGACTTTACCTTCACGAGTCGTCGATAGAATGCCTTGCTGCGTTACAGTCGCACGTAGCTCTTTCAAAGATTCAGGAAGGAATGCGCTGTCAAAACCAGCGATAGGAACGTGGATCTCCGCCACTTCGATATTATTCAAGGTTGCAACGCGGGAGCCGGAAGAGACAAACTGCCCCACACCGATATCACGCTCAACAACAAGCGCATCGTATGGCGCAATCACTTTACAGTTTTCTAGGTCACGGTTAGCTCGCTTCAACGCAGCTTGTGCAGACTTCACTTGCGCCTGAGCACTCAAAACATGCGGCTTACGTAAGTATAGGTCTGTGACTTGTTTGTCACTTAACTTTTTCGCTTGGCGTTTTGCGACTTCCGCTTTAGCTTGTTCCTCGATCAACGCAGCACGTGCACTTGCCAAGCCCGCTTCTGCTTGTAGAACAGCCGCTTCATAATTATCACTTTCAATCGTGAATAACACTTCACCACGCTTTACGATTCCACCCGTCACAAAATTTGGGTGCCAACTGATCACTTCGCCGCTAACTTGCGCTGCTAAGTGCGTTTTTTCGAATGGACGCATTTCACCGTGACTGGTGATAACAACTTTATGATCGGTAGGAAAAAGTGAAGAGGTTTGTACTGTGGGTTCAGTAATGGTGTCTTTGATTGACTCTTTTTCGGGCGCAGTAGCGGCAATCGCGGCATAACCCGCATAAGAACCACCAACTACGACGAAGGGTAAAAGCCAACGTAATACTGGTTTTGCTAACATCAAAAATCCTTTTTTATTTTTGTATTCTCCTGTTCATCCCCGTCAGGCCTTCGCCTTAGAGCTGAATTAACAAACGGAACGTTCGATAACCCAATCTCCTACTCCCCGCGGACAAACAGTGAGTGTTTGCATCTGAAATAGACAACTTTATAAGAGCGCCGTGCTTCCGCTGTGTTTCGCGATTATCAATCACAAAAGAACTATCCATGGCAAGTTAATAAAATTAACAAAAACTTAACCATCTCCGCAAGTTACGACCTCTCACGCTCACTGTTTATGCGCAATCGTCATGCCAAACGTTTACTCTTTAAATATCAATAAGTTAAGTTGAAACCGTTATTTCCCTCAGTGCAGTGTTGGTAATAACCACCAGATATTAGTGATATTGACCATTTCTGAGCAAAACATAAGTAAAAAACATGATATTGTCCGCCCGAATAATATGAACTCGAAGTAACC
Organism: Vibrio sp. B1ASS3; assembly: GCF_905175355.1. Lineage (NCBI taxonomy): Bacteria > Pseudomonadati > Pseudomonadota > Gammaproteobacteria > Vibrionales > Vibrionaceae > Vibrio > Vibrio sp. B1ASS3. The sequence continues at coordinate 364,645 of NZ_HG992743.1, read as the reverse complement.
CTTCTTCAGCCGATGAAGGCTTCTGTTTATTGAGAAATATGCGACTTAGCCACATTCAGATGCGTTACCCACATTCTAAGCTTGATATATAATCAAAGAGTTACGTTGTGTATAAACAAGGAAGTGTGCATTGCTACGTTTACTATCTAAAGCCATCTTGGGGTCTCTACTCCTACTCGTCTCGGCATGTTCATCAATTCAGCCAAGAGAGCCAAGTGAGAAATCCACCAGTTTTCAGTTCGGGTATCAAAGCGACTCATCGTTGGCTGAGTTCTTTGAAAGTTACGACAAAGACCCCAACTCAGATACTGGCTTTTACCCTCTAAATCAGGGAAACGACGCGCTATTAGCTCGAATAGCACTGATTGAATCTGCCGAAAAAAGCCTAGATTTACAGTACTACATCTATCGTAGTGACGAGACCAGTCAACTGATGACGTGGCGCTTGTACGAAGCAGCAAAGCGTGGCGTACGCGTTCGCCTGCTTCTAGATGACATGCAAAAGCGAAATGATGCAGGAATGGCAGAGTTAAACGCCCACCCAAACATCGAAATCCGACTGTTTAACCCGCACCAATATCGAAATGCTCGTGTATTTGCACTGGCAAGTGACTTTGAACGCCTTAATCGTCGCATGCATAACAAAGCACTTATTGCCGATAGCGTGTCAGCCATCGTGGGTGGAAGAAACATTGGCAACGAATATTTCTCTTTCGAATCCAATTTCGAATTCGGTGATTTTGACGTGATGTTATTTGGTGAAGTCGTCACTCAAACCGCAGATCAATTTGATCTGTACTGGAACAGTATTTATGCCGTCCCTATGGAATGGATCGTACCTGAAGCAGATAAAGTGGCGGATCAGGCTATTCAGGCCCAAGTAAAAGCACTTGAGTTAGAAGAAAAGTTCTCGACTGGCCCATACAACTTTAAAGAACTCGACCTTTACGAAGAATTACAGCAAGGGAACCTCAATCTGTATTGGGGTAAAGGTGAAGTGTGGTTCGATTTACCCGATAAGATTGCCACTCAAGAAAGTCAACTGGTCGCGAACTTGGGTGAACTCCTTGAGAGCGTTGAAGATTCTTTTGTCCTAATTTCCCCTTACTTTGTGCCGACAGAATCGGGAACGAAAGCCCTGACAGATGCAGCAAAACGAGGGATTAACATCACCATCGTGACCAACAGTTTGGCGTCAAACGATGTCTTTGCCGTTCATGGTTGGTACTCAAAATATCGTGAAGATCTAGTAAAAGCAGGCATCAAGCTCTGGGAAGTAAAAGCCAGCGCTAAAATCAAGAGTAAATGGAGCTTAACCGGTAGCAGCAGAGCTAGCTTGCATGCAAAACTTATGATGATTGACGAAAAAAAATTGTTTGTCGGCTCAATGAACTGGGACCCGCGCTCCGCAGAGTTAAATACTGAAATGGCAATCGTCATTGAACAACCAGAATACGTGCAAAAGCAACAAACCGTTTTGCCAGAGCAGCTGAAAGAAAATGCCTATCAAGTCGTAATAAAAGATGGTGATATCGCATGGATTGATCAAGCGACAGGCGAAGAATTCGATTCAGAGCCAGAAGCCAGCGTGTGGAGAAAAATGGGCGCTTGGTTCTCGGGTATTCTGCCAATCGAGGATCAGCTCTAACTTCCCAGCGAAGATAACGTCAACAAATCTAAATCAAAACGCTATTCAACACTGAGTAGCGTTTTTACACATGAGAAAGGAATCGCAATGTCAGTAACATGGAACGATTACTATCAAAAGGTTGCGAGCCAACCTCACAGACCAAACGTAGAACGTGCCGCCAATCTGCTTAAACTCGACAACAAAATCGCCATTGATGCAGGATGCGGTACTGGCCGAGATTCCAACTACCTCCTCAATCAAGGCTTTACCGTTTACGCATTTGACACTCATCAAGATGCGGTGGAAACTTGCTTGACGCGTTTCGAAGGCAATCCTAACTTTTCCATATCGCAGTCTTGCTTTAGTGACTTTGATTACCCGCCATGCAGCTTGTTCATTGCCAGTGCGAGTTTGTTCTTTTGCCCTAGTGAGCAATTTGAAAGCGTATGGAAGAGAATCGACTCAGCCTTAGTCTCCGGTGGTGTTTTTTGTGGGGATTTACTGGGCGTGAAAGACTCTTGGGTCAAAGCCAAAACGCATCCAGACATCAGTGCGTTCACCAAAGATCAAGTCGAAGTATTGTTTGAAGGATATGACATTCTCCACTTCCATGAGCGAGATGAAGATGGCAGCACAGCCCTAGGTAATGCCAAACATTGGCATATGTTCAGCATCACTGCAGTCAAACGTTAATTCGTTACTCTTATTCGTTACAAAAAGGAGTGTTATGTACCATTTCCAAGACGTCACATTAAGACGAGCCGTTCCGGAAGAAGCCAAAGCGCTCTATAAGCTCATCACTGAGGATGAACGCTGGGCGCAATTCAATGGTCCTTACTTCCCTTATCAAACACCGACATTAGAAGGCTTTCGTAACCACACCTTTCAACGCCTACTGAAAGGCGAGGACATGTTATTGATTGAGTTTGAAGGCAAACCCGTTGGCTCAGTGAGTTGGTATTGGGAATGTGAGAGCACTCGTTGGCTTGAAGCTGGCATCGTCATTTACGATTCGAACTATTGGGATAAAGGGTTGGGCTTTTGTGCGCTAGTGCCTTGGATTAGCCATATATTCGAATCCCAAGACATAGCACGAGTTGGTTTAACAACATGGTCTGGTAACCCAAGAATGATGCGTTGCGCAGAAAAGCTTGGCATGCAACAGGAAGCCCGGATTCGTAAAGTGCGTTACTACCAAGGCGAGTATTACGATTCCATCAAATACGGCGTATTAAGAGAAGAATGGCAAACGCTGATCCAACGGCTCTATAGCCAAGAACAATTGGCGTAAATCATCGTATTTAATGAAAAGGCTTGGCAACGCGCCAAGCCTTTTTCGTTGGGTTACTTGGATATAGGGTAAACCACTCTAAAACGCTCAAGCACCAATAAACGTTGATCGTGCCACTCGATGCCGAGCTCCTCACATTCCGCTTTAAAGAATTTAGTGTGCGCTTCTCGCCACCAAGCTATTGTGCGGTCGCCTTCCCCTTCAGCTTGGGCAAACTCTTCACTCACGTCCGAATATCGGCAGGTACTGACGTCTGTGATTTGAATAATACAAACAGGTTCGCCGTCCCAATTGGTCACAACTTGTAAGTGCCCCACTTGAGGCATCATCTCTCCGTGTTCGCTGTACCAGAGTTCCATACTGCAAGAAGCCGTTTTCTGGCCGATTCTCACCAGCTCAGCACAAGTATTGGCGTTGTACTTGTCAGCACAATAATAATCAGCGCTTACTGAGGGAATCGCTGCTTGCTCTTGTTCAGAGAGCGTCTCCATATAATGGGTAAGATAAGCTTGTGCTTTGGCGTCCATACTTCTGTTCCTTGGTTCTGCTTTTCCATCGCTTTACTAGCCGGAAAGAGTATCCATTCATGATCAAAAGAACAAGATACGAGCCCATCAGAACGCTTTATAAAACAAGCATTTTTCATCTGTTTTTTGCTAAACCTTGTCGGTATTTGCTATGGTTTCAGAGATTCATCCATTCTCGACGCAAAAGGACGTTCTATGCGCTTAATCATCGGCCTCTTCTTCGCTGCTCTGCTCTCTTTTCCAACTCTAGCATCAGAAGAAAAGTATTCAGAATCCGACCTTTTAGATAGACCATTAATGGAGCGTTATATCCTTGATGAGTTGAAATCGCTGCGTCAAGAACAACAAGATTTAGAGCGACGAATGATTGTTGAAATCACCGACCGTGAGTTAACGGTGGCTGATAAATCCTTGAACTACGCTAACGTGACGGTTACCTACTTCTTCTACATCATTGCGGGTGTCGCTTCACTCATTGCTTTTGTTGGTTGGCAATCTCTGCGCGAGTTTAAGCACAACACCAAAGAGATGGCAGACAAGCGATTAGAAAAGATCGCTCAGGAATATGAGAAAAAGTTCGTGGCGTTGGAGCGTGACTTGAAACGTAAAACCCGCATCATCAGCGAGAACAACAAAGAGATTGAGAAGATCAACGAAATCCATAACTTATGGCTTCGTGCACAAAGCTCACAAACTCCGGAACAACGCATCGATATCTACGATGAAATTTTGCTTGTTCGCCCTGGTGATTTAGAAGCGCTGACTTACAAAGCCGACGCTGCTATGGAGATCAAAGAGTACCACTGGGCACTGAGCTTATGTAACAGAGTTCTGGAAGTGGACGATACGAACGGCCCAGCCCTTTACCAACGCGCTTGTGCCTATTCTCGTTTAGGGATTGAAGAGCAAGCGATTGAAGACTTAGAGCGTGCGATTGATACCAGCCCTTCTATTCGCGATTTGTTAGCGGAAGAACAAGACCTTGAACTTCTTCACGGCAATGAGCGCTTTGATCAGCTCTTAGCAAGCAGCACGCCTGAGTCTCAAGCATGAGCAGCCACTTTAACCTCGAAGATGCCAGCCAAGTTTTGGTTGGCGCTTTTGCTCTCGCCGTCCCAATTTCGTTCTCGGAAGAAGCGTGGCGCTTGGGTGAAAGCTTGCCGATGTTGAATTTGCTGATGCTATTCAGCTTGTCGGTACTCTTCTTAGGTTTTTTCGCTTATCAAAGCGTATTTCAAAGCAACATAAAAACGCGCGTTGCCGTGTTCATCTTTCGTGTTGTGATTGCTTACTTCATTGCCGCTGTGGTGGTTGCTTTAGTACTTTTCTGCATCAACAAACTTCCTTTATTCACCGACCCACTTATCGCCCTCAAACGGGTGATTGTGATTACCATGCCCGCTTCAATGGGCGCGATTGTGGTGGATAGTTTCGATAAGGAATAACCAGCTCAGCCGTTGTTATGACTCTTGTTCGTCGAGAGTCAGATTCGAACCAGCATGATCTTTACCAAGCACATCTTCAGGGTTTCTTAATGCACAAGTTTCTAGTGAGAGACACCCGCAACCAATACAACCTCCCAAATCGTTTTGTAGCGCTTTGAGCTTTTGAATCTTTTGTTCTAACTGCTCATGCCAATGACTGGCCATGGTTTCCCATTGCTGCTTGTTTGGCGCTTGATGCTTGGGCAGTTCTTCTAATGCCACTTTGATCTCTTCTAACGACAATCCAACTTGCTGCGCTGCTTTGATCACAGCCACACGGCGAAGCACGCTGCGATGGTAGCGACGTTGATTACCTTGATTTCTCCAGCTTGAAATCAATCCCTTCTGCTCATAAAAGTGCAGCGCCGATACCTTCACTCCAGAGCGCTTTGCCACCTCGCCTACGCTGATTTCCATTTCTGACCTCTTGTTAAAAAAACGCTTTACCTCAAGTTTACTTGAGGTTCCAAAGTTACACCACGTTAACAAATTAAGCAGATAAAAACGATGAAAAATAAAACGCTGCCCTACTTGGCTGGGCGATTCTTCGATAGCATTTCTTCCGGATTATTCATGATGGCACTGCCATGGGTAATGTTGGCTGAACCGGGAATGGGAACCTTTGTTGCTTTGGTCTCACTCTCTTGTACTGCGGTTTCTTTCTTGGCTACGCCTTTCTTCTCCACTCTTATCGACCGCCATTCAAGAAAGCAATTACTCGTGCTCAATCAGTGGTTACAAGCTGGTATGGCATTTATCATCTTTGTCGCGTACTGGTTTGAGCTTGGCTCACATTGGTTGTTAGCGTTTGCACAATTGGTCTATTGGGTATCCAGTAACTTCGCATGGACAACCAACAATGCTTTCACCCAAGAGAACTACCAACGCCATGAATACGCCAAAATTTCCGGTCAGCAAGAAATCGTGATGCAATCGACCACATTGGGCGCAGGCGCGCTGGGTATCGTACTTTTAGAGATGTGGGGAATGAGGGAGTTTGCTTTGTTTGCTGCCTCCGCTTCTTCTATCGCCGCCCTTTTCTATATGGCCACGCCGTACGTGCAACAAATCAGAGACACTCACACTGTTGCCTTTATGTCGCAGTTAAAAGAGAGCAAGCAAATCTTTGCTAAAGAGCCGACCTTTTACGCTTTCATTTTGCTGTCCTGCCTGTCTTATCCCATTCTGACTTACCTTGGAAAATTGGTGCCTATTTGGTTCTCGGAACAAGGTATCTCGGGTGATTGGTACGCTGGGTTTAACATCAGCTTTGGCTTGGGTTCATTACTAACCGGACTTATCGTTACCAAGGTACTGAACCAGTTTGGTCACACCAGCATTATTGTCGTATCAATGAGCGTGCTAGTGATTGCTTTAATTGGCATGAGCTTATCCGCACATCCACTGACCATTCTGATGTTTACTGCACTCTTTGGCACATTTAACGCGTTAAATCGAATCGCAAGAATCAATTGGATGCACCACACTGTTTCTGTCCATCAACGAGGACGAGTCGATGGCGGAATCAGCATGTTCGCCACTACCGTGCAATCTTTAAGTTATGTTGTTATTGCGATGTTGAGCCACTATGGCTTGACCGAGTATGGCTTCATTCTGGCAGCTGGCACCATGGCGATGGCAGTCTGTGTGATGTGGTATTTGAATCATAAAATGAATGGTGATGGCCAACTTGCCACAAGCCAATAACAAAAAGCCTCGCTCAAATGCGCAATGTAGTTCACTTAAGCGGAGTTGCTTTGCGATTAACAGGATATCGGGTCTTTGATATTTTTACCGCCCTAGGCCGATTAGGCTTAGGGCGTTTGTCTATAAAGAGGATGGATAAATCTCCCCTGAGACTCTTTAAACGCTTAGGTGTATTGCCTGGCGATATCGCTTTACTCATCACCTTCAGTTGGCTCGCTATAAACTGACAAGCATATTTAAAGCTAATTTCATTCGGCATTCTTCCATGCTCAACCGCGGCCTGACTCGCTTCACGTCTTACTAAGTTATAACCAAGCAACAGCCCCCAGAGTTCTTGATAAACAAGGTCTACTGTTTTGCTGCGTAATACTAAGGTATTGTGTTGCATTGAGCTTTTGATATCACGATAACCCAATTCGATTTCCCAACGCTCGTGGTAGAGTTTGGCTACTGCCTTCGCGTCGTAGTTTGTTCTAGGAAGGGAGGTAAAAACGGTTTTCTGCTTACCTTGTACTTCGTAGGTCACCGCTCTGACTTGCCATTTCTCAGGTAAGCTAGGGTTCTTTTTGCGAGCTTGCGGAGAGACTTTCATTTCTATGAGCATGTCATTACTTTCTTCTTCATCTAGAAGTGTGTATTTCAGCCCCTTCCTTGCTGGTATCAACCAATGCCTATTGATACCGCTATTTTGAAGAGAGAGAAGTAAGTCTGCACCGTAAAACCCTTTATCCAGTAACGTCACAGAGTTATCTGGCAAGGAGTCGATGAAGGGCATAGCAAGCGGGATTTCACCACGCCGATAGGGGCTTATAGCGGCGTCAACGATGACATGAGAGCGGACATTCATGATAGTCACAACTCTTAGCACTGGATGCGGTGTCTGTCTGTTGCTGGAGGTATTACCCGAGCCAAAGTGCTCTCTAAGTTCGGGGGTATCTGCGGTTCGAAAAAGAGCACCGTCTACAGCAAAAACTTGTAATCCTTGCCACGTATCATCACGGTATCGTTCAAGACCCCACGTCCGCCCACATTGTTTAAACAACCACTCTGGTGCAGCTCTACCTAAACGTTGTCTTGCCTGAGTTAAAGCACTTTTTGCTAATAACTCTTCATCGGCTAAGCCATCCGCACAGACATTCATTCTTCGTGCAACTTCGGCAATAGGTTCATTACGGAAGAAGGCCATGCCGACAATTAACCACAAGACCATGTCACTTGGTAGCCGACGTCGGCGAATAGTCGCCTTATCAGAAAGACTAGCTGCCTTAACAACCCATTCATCTGGGATATGTTCAGAGAAAGTGGTGAGTTGAGCTACATCAACAGGATTTTCTTCGAGGAAATCGGCAAAACAGTTTTGGATAGACATAAAAAATCGGAAGCCTAGAAACAGGCTTCCGATTATCTCTCAGCAGAAGGATCGGTCAACCGATCCTTATCTGATCTACATTGCAGCAATCGCTGGGCTTTTTGCTTCCAAAGGGAGGAATTAGAATTCGTAGTATAGACGAACACGTGCACCAAAATCATCTTCTTCAGCAAAGGCAGTTGCATCCGATTGCTGCGTCAGCTTGTTGTCGACCATAGTGTAGTAAGTGCCTAGTAGGATTGAGAAATCCTGAACTTCTAGCATATCACGGAATGCGTAAGAAGCGTACCAAGTTGATACGTTTACGTCACCTTCCGCCCAAGAAGAAAACTCTTTGTTTTCGAATTCGTTCGTTGAGTAGATGTAGCCAAGACCTAGGTTATTCCACAATGCGTTCACACCTGCCGACATGTTGTTCTCGTCTACTGCATCTAGGTAAGAAACACTTGCGTTCACAGACCAATCACCGCTTGTCCAGTTACCTGTTAAGCCGTAACCCGTACGATCTGAGATGTCCACGCCATCGGCAACAATAGCGTCAGAAACTAGGTTAGTCTCCATCGATGCTGCGACTGTGAAATCACTCATTTGGTAAGCAACGACAGGGCGTAGTAGGAACGCATCTTTGCTTTCTGTGATTTCTTTACCGTGGTATGAACCACCAACGCCACCATCAAATAAGTTAGAACGGTCACCCAACATCGCACCAACTTCTACATATAGGTTGCCGAATGTTTGGTTGTACATGATCTGACCATCAGAACCACGACCGCGCGCTTCTTTCATTTGGTAAGAGTATGCCGCACCGTCTGCGTATAGGTCATTCGCCGTATCGCCTGAATACTCAAGGAATACGTCTAGGCCCACAGGGAACATATCATAAGCTTCGAAACGACCCGCTTTAATCGCCCAACCGTCTTTCTTACCAAATTCAAAGTACGCGTCATCCAGTGCGATGTTGCCTGTACTTTCAAAAAGAGGCTGTGCTTTGACACCCACATAGTGACCGTTGCTGGTGTACTTCTCACCCGCAAACTCGATAAGTACGCGACCGTCTTGGTTGAACTCGCTGTCGTCATTGGCGTTTGATTCACGATCTTCAAAGTTGAAGTTTAGCTCTACGTTACCGCCAACCGAGAAGTTACCTTCTTCGTTGTCAACGATGCTGATACCTGCGTTTGCAGTCATTGCTGTTGATACTAAAACAGCCGCTAGCGAAAGCTTAAAAGTGTTGTTCATGTGAACCCCTATATTTGTATTTTTTAATAGTTTGCCCGCCTTAAAGGAGGGCTTATGTGTAGCTATGGACAAAAAAGAACTGCTAATTAACTGGCCGATCATTAGCAGTGGACGGGGCTAATTCTTGATCAACAAAAACAGCAAAACAACATTGCTAAACCGTTTTTGCTAGTCGAGATCACGATTTTAGACCTTTATTTATTTACCTTTAATTACAGCAAACTTAAATGTAAATTACCACCTTCTAAAGAAGGTGGCTTTGTGTGAGCCCCCTAAAAGGGGGCCTTTGTTTAATCCAACGCCAACTGGTGCTGCTCTACTCGCTCTTGCTTCTCTTGATGTCTTACATATCGGCGTATGATTTCTTCATTGATTCCAACACTATCGACAAAATAGCCTCTTTGCCAAAAGTGATTACCCCAAAGCCTGTTCTTCCTAAGATGAGGGAACTTACTAAATAGCTTTAAGGCTATTTTGCCTTTCAATACCCCCATCAACTTGGATATCGATAGCTTTGGTGGAATCTTTACTACTAAATGCACGTGGTCAACTTGTATGTTTAACTCTACTACTTCACATCCAAGTTGATTACAGTAAACATAAATACATCGATAAACTTCTTTACCTATATTGTTCTTCAAGATCCTAAATCGATACTTTGGAGTCCACACTATATGGTATTGACATCGCCAAAATACGTGGGAAGCTTGATTGTATCTACTCATGTTATTTGTCCTCTTTGACTTCTGGAAAAATCAAAGACGCATTTAGCATGAGTAGTTTTACAGGCAAAGCCGAAACGGATGATAACCACCTACTGAAGTAGGTGGTTTAGGGCTGAAAATAAAAATTTATAATTATAGGATTTTAAAGCAATTTTTTGAGTGAAATTGATGGAAATCAAATTCATTCATATGAGCATTGTGACATGACAGATATCACAGAATTTATGAATCAATTTCATTGCTAAATAGCAGGCACAAAAAAGGCCACCAAGTTGGTGGCCAAAAACCAATCCGAAACTGCTAGCAGTAAGAGATCGGGGACAAGTAATGCAGTGTTGCTTGAGCCTGTTTGAGCTCGATGTTGCACAGATCATCAATAAAGATCCGCGAGGTGAAAACCGTCTTACCGCTGTCGGCAAAAATCTCGATGGCAGAGTTATCCACGAAGATACGAATGCGCTGTGCTTGTTCAAGTCGCTTGGCATAACGAACGGTACCAAAAGCCTCAGCATGCAAATGAGAAACATGAGTTCGATCTAGGGTGAACTCATGTTGATCGCCACTAAATACCATTCGCTCACCTTTCTGGTTGGACAGAACCAAAGAGAAAGCGCAATCAACATGAAGATCGACCTCAAATGCTTGAGAATCCAACGAATGTGAACCGTCGACTTCAACAGAGTCTTTACGTAACGCTTCCAATTCTTGTAATGGGCTTTGAATGAGGTAATCCCCTTCAATGGTCAAGACACGAGGTAGCGTCAGCATATGCGCCCAGCGGTTCTTATCGGTTGGGTATTCACTCTTCGAGTTACCCAACCAACCAATCAGAATACGTCGCTGCTGATCATCGAGATAGGTCTGAGGAGCGTAGAAATCAAAGCCTTTATCCAACTCTCGGTAACCCTGGTTAGGAAAGACTTTGTTTTCGAAATCAATGCGCTCGCCCACCATGTACACCACAGAGAAAACGTTCTTCAGGTCATATTTACTCTCTGAGCTTACGCCTTGAGGAGAGAAGATAAACACGCCGTTTTCATCTTGTTCGTAATAGTTAGGGCATTCCCACATATAACCGAAGTCACCCAGACCCACATCAATATTGCCTTGATAGTGGTAATCATCGATATCGGAACCGTGATAATAAGCAAGCTTGCCTTTTTCATCATGCCCTTGAGCACCTATCAGCATGTGGTAACCGTCATCGCGAGTGACCAATACTGGATCACGGAATTCTTGCGTGTACGCATCGGAATTAAACTCAACCACGACACCTTTTTTCTCGATCTTGCCTTGTTTATCCATCACCGCGAGTGCTTGTGTTGGCAAGCCTTTCCCCTCTTCATTCAGAAGGTTGGCGGTGTAGAACAAGTACAATTCGTCATTATGAGGAACCCCCACCCCCGTATAACAACCGTGATGGTCGTAATCTTGGTCTGGATACATCGCAATGCCGCGATCGTTAAAGTTAACGAAATCTTTGGTCGATACGTGATACCAATGCTTCAAACCGTGCACGGGTCCTAGTGGAAACCACTGATAGAAAATATGATGCTCGCCATTAAAGTAGCTCAGACCATTTGGGTCATTCACTAAGCCATGATGCGGGGCAATGTGGTAGCTCGGATAAAACGGGTCTGTTTTCGTTTTATGCTTAATGTCTGCCAAATATTCCGCGCTCACCTCATCGATTCTCACAAATCGATTTTGGCGATTAGAAAAATCCATAACGACTCCAAAAAGAGAAAGCACTCCCGCTAAGTAACGGGAGTGAAAAGAATTACTTTGGTTCTTTGTAGAACAGTTTTGTTAGAGCGAACGCCGACACTGCGCCCACCAGCATGACAAGCATGTACATGCCTAGACCACCGCCGAGGTACAACAACATACCTGGTAGCATGGTTGCGCCTGTACCCGCAGAGCCGATGCCTGCAATAGCGCCAAGACAGCCACCAATCGCACCACCGACACAGCCGTATAGGAAAGGCTTAACGCGAGGAAGCGTAATCGCAAACATGGCAGGCTCTGTGATACCAAATAGTGCAGGAAGTGCGGCGCCAAACATGCCAGAGCGTTTTACTTTGTCTGTTTGCATGGTCATGACCGCCATCGCAGCACCAAACTGACCAGCAATCGCCGCTGTACCAAGTGGGTTGATGTAGTCGAAGCCTGTGTCTGTCACCATCGCAATCGTGATTGGAACGATGGTGTGGTGCATGCCAGTCACGGCCATAAATTGAATAGCACCACCGTAAATCAAACCGCCGATACCGTAAGGAATTTGCAAGAAGTACAGCACCGCTTCAGTAATCAGTTTCTCAATACCAAGCAGAAGTGGGCCTACGAACACCAAGCCAGCAATTAGAGACACCAACAGGGTAATGAAAGGTGTGAGGATTAAGTCCAACACTTCTGGAATGTGTTTGCGCGAAGTGCGCTCTACCATCGCCGCGAACCAACCCATAAATACCGCAGGAAGAATCGAGCTTTGCAGACCGGTAACTGCGATATCAAAGCCCATAAACGGAATGATCATGGCTTCAGCGTTGCCAAAGGCTACATCCCACTTACTGGCTAATTGCGGTGCAACTAGCATCAGGCCGAGCACAATGCCGAGAACCGGATTACCACCAAACACGCGCATCGCTGACCAAGTCACCAAAACTGGGATAAAGATAAATGCAGTGTCGGTCAGAACTTGCGAAAGCGTGTTTAACTGTGGCGATAGCTCCATGCCAAAACCGTTGACGAGCAAACCACGTAAGCCCATCAAAAGACCCGTAGCAACCAATGCTGGAATAATGGCAACAAAGATATCAGAGAAAGTGCGCGTTACCGCTTGAAAGGTGCTGACTTTGTCTTTCTTCTCTTCAGTTTGTGGCGCTTCTTCAATCGCTTCATTGCCTTTCATAATGGCAAATACTTTACCCACAAAACCGGTACCCAAGATCACTTGGTGCTGTCCGTTTTGGAAGAAGTAACCGTGTACCCCTTCTGTCGCGCTGAGTCCTTCCGCGTCTACTAGTCCATCGTCCTTGGCCACAACACGCAGTCGTGTTGCACAGTGATTAAGTTGTGCGATGTTGCCCTCACCACCTAGCAAGGACATCACTTTACTCGCTACAACTTTCGCATCTCGCGCCATAATTTTTGTCTCCAAAGAGTGCAAAGAAATAACAACCTGTATTCAACTTGTATTTATGGTAATACAGGTTAGATACAGGTTGTATTTTTCATTCTCGTTTTTTGTCACACGTCACACTTGTTATTGATTCAAAATGCATGGAGTTGCTTAGTTATTAAACCTATAAATAAAAAAATAGCCCACATCGGTGGGCTATTTTTCAATTCGTTCAATATTCGTTTAATTCAAGGTCTTTAAACTCGTGCAGTGATTTCAAAATCGTACAAACTCGACTTGTAGTAAACGATAGAATACTCGTATATCCCTTGTTCTTCATAGAAGTTCTGAGATTGGTTGATCAAGATAGGATCCAGCTTATCGACCACCAACAGTTTCTGTGCAGCATCATCCGGTAAGGCAGGAATCAATTTCTGCTGCGTTTTCACCATCTCAATGCCATGACGACTTAAGTATTCGAACTTTGAGCCTTCAAGATCTTGCTGAGTTAAGTTAGGCAAAAGAACACGAGGAATATAGAACTCCTCATAAGAGACAACCTGATCATTAATCAGACGTAAACGACGAGCAAAGTTAACTGGCTCACCTTGAGCTATATTGAGTTTTTCAGCCACTAACTCGTCTGCAGGAACCACTTCAAACGCATCAACAATGTTCTTAGCTTCTAACCCTGAACCTGCCGCTTCTTGTGCAAAGCCAGACATGGACAAGAAATCATGACGCAATTTGTTGGATTTGACGAACGTCCCTTTGCCTTTTTCTGAGAAGGTGTAGCCCAAATCATTAAGCTGTTGAAGCGCTTTACGAACCGTCACTCGACTGACTTTGAGTAACTCCACCAGTTGATTTTCCGATGGAAGCTTACTGCCTGCAGGGTAAATACCTTTATCAATTTCGCGCTTTAATTCATCCGCGACTTGAATGTACAGCGGCTGCAAACTTTTTTGATCAAATAACTCAGTCATAATTCCGTGAAAACTAAGGGGTTACAACTCATCTTACTCAAGCTGAGGGTAATTACCAACTATTGTTAAAAGGCGTAAGAATTGGATAAGCTAGCTTCTAGCTCAAACGAAACAACAGGAAACCGCAGTGAATTTAAGACAATTGGAAGTCTTTTACGCCATCATGCAAACCGGAACCGTTTCTGGTGCCGCGCGCCTATTGCATGTATCGCAGCCTAATGTCACTCGGGTACTTGCCCATACGGAACAACAACTTAGCTTTGCCCTGTTTGAGCGCGTCAAAGGCCGCTTAGTACCGACCCAAGAAGCCAAAGCCCTATTGCCAGAAGCCGAGAAAGTCTACCAACAGCTTGGGCAATTTCGTTCCCTCACCAATAAGGTGAAACAAGGCACTCAGCACTTAAGAGTCGGAGCTCCGCCTGTCTTGGCTTCCCAACTGCTTGCCCCAACGGTTGCTACACTGTCGAAGCAACAAGGCATCTCATTTGAACTTTTAACCGCAAACCGTGATGAGCTGTGTTCAGGCTTACTTAAGCACGAATTGGATGTAGCGATTGCCTTTGGTGAAGAAGCGCCACCCGCGATTTTGAGTGAAGTGTTACTCAAGCAACAACTTGTTCTGATTGCGCCAAAAGAAGCGCTCAGTTCAACTGAGGACTCGGTATCGTTTGATGATTTGATTCAGCACGAATTGCCAATCATCGGCTTGGACAGTCGAGACCCACTCGGTTTGTTGCTACATCAAACACTCTCTGCGCGTGATGAACATTATCACCATGCGATCACAGTACGCAGTTACGCCGCTGCCGCCGAGCTAGTCAAGCATCATGCGGGTTTTGCGATTGTCGACCCATGGACAGCAAAACAGTATCAAGATGACGAATCAGTAAGCGTGCGCTCACTTTCTCCGGCGCTGTCATTTTCTATCTCTATCTTGTTTGCAGAACACTCGCCGCAATCCATATCGACCAAGCTTTTTATTGAGTCGCTAAAGCAACATGTTAATCATTAAGTTAGCACTCATGCCCACCTATAACTTCAAGTTATAGGCGTACAACAAATAGGCATTCGGCTTCCCTCTTCAAACTGACTACATTGTCTGAAAACGTACGAATGACAGAGGGAACCATCATGCAAATTGCTCAACCTTACCTACTTTTTCTTGGCGACGTCACCGATCCATTAGCCGCAAAAACTGCACGCGGTATCCATCAATGGCGACCGGAGATTTGCTTAGGTCAGCTTCGTCTTACGTCAGAAACCGTTTCATTAGGTTTAACCGACATGACGCTGCAACAGGCTCAGCAGCAAGGCGCAAAAACGCTCGTCATCGGTACAGCAAACCCTGGCGGTGTTATTCCTGAATCATGGCAGGCGACGTTACTAGAAGCGGCGGAAATGGGGTTTGAAATTGCCTCAGGTATGCATCAACGTCTTTCTGAATTCGCACCTTTGAATGACTTACAGCAACGTGGCCTAACCAAGTTGCACGATGTACGCCATTACGATGAACCGCTGAACGTGGGCAATGGTAAAGCGCGCTCGGGTAAACGCTTACTAACGGTTGGCACCGACTGCTCGGTTGGAAAAATGTTCTCAGCTCTAGCAATTGAAAAAGCCTTACAGCAATCGGGTTGTAAAGCTGAGTTCAAAGCCACAGGTCAAACCGGCATCTTAGTCACGGGCAGTGGTATTTCGATTGATGCGGTCGTCGCGGACTTTATCTCTGGTGCGGTGGAAGCCATTAGCCCAGAGTTTACTGACCACGAATGGGACATCATTGAAGGGCAAGGTTCACTATTCAATCCATCTTTTGCTGGCGTGAGTTTAGGCTTGCTTCACGGCGCACAAGCAGACGCTTTGGTATTGTGTCACGAGATCGGTCGCCCGCACATTCGCAACCTTCCTCATGCTAAGTTGCCAACGATTGAACAAACCATCGAAGCGAATTTACAAGCGGCACGTTTAACAAACTCTGACACACGTCTTGTCGGAATCTGCTTGAATACTTCTGCAATCAGTGAAGATGATGCCGCACAGCTTTGCCAAGACTGGACTGAGAAATACCAAGTACCAGTGACCGATCCTGTGCGTTTTGGCGTAGAGCAAATTGCTCAACAGATTATTGCGATTTAAGTTGCGATTTAAGGATTGTAGACGCGATGAAAATTCATGTAGAGCCCGTCACCATTGCGATGGCGACGCCTTTCCGTATCTCCCGTGGCAGTCGAACAGAATGTCACGTGGTGCGAGTAACCATAGAGCAGAACGGCATCAGTGCCCAAGGTGAATGTACGCCTTATCCCCGTTACGGCGAGTCGGTGGAATCGGTGATCAAAGCCATTTCTCAAGCCGCCCATGAACTACAAGATTTGTTTACCAAAGGCGATGCGAACATAGCCTCCCTTAGAGAAAAGCTGCAAACCCTTCTCCCTGGCGGTGCGGCACGTAATGCACTCGACTGTGCGATGTGGAACTTACAAGCTAAGCTAGCGGGCAAGCAACACACTCAAGATTTATTTGAACTACCAGCATCGATTGTCACTGCGATGACCGTGTCGATTAACACGCCAGATGCAATGGCAAACCAGACCCGCAACTACATCGAGCAAGGCGCAAAACTGCTTAAAGTGAAGCTCGATGGCGAACAAGTGATTGAACGTGTTCGCGCAGTTCGTGAAGCGGCAGGCGATGCGATGATCGTGCTGGATGCAAACGAAGCATGGCAAGAGCTGGATTTAGACGCCACCTTTGCCGCGCTTGCGCCATTAAATATCGCAATGATTGAGCAGCCTTTGCCATCGAATGACGATGACAAGCTAAAAGACATTTCGCACCCAATTCCACTTTGTGCCGATGAAAGTTGCCATACACGCCAACAATTGCATGAATTGGTAGGCAAATACGAAATGGTCAACATCAAGCTCGATAAGACAGGTGGTCTAACCGAAGCCTTATTGCTTGCAGAAGAAGCGAAACGCCTTGGCTTTTCCTTGATGTCTGGTTGCATGCTAGGCACTTCATTGGCGATGCGATCAGCGCTACCCATTGCTGTTCAATCGAAAGTGGTCGACTTAGATGGTCCGGTTTTACTGGGTCAGGATGTTGAGCCTGCTTTAGTATATCGAGAAGGTGAAATCGTCCTGTAAAGGGTCAGTGATCACCCCATCACCCATTTCATGACCTAGATTAAAAAACAATCACCGTCAGCATGAAATAAGTCACATAAATTACGGGGTTATTACGGCATGCTAATACCGTAGTAACCTCTAATGCGCTTTTTCAGCAAGGTGGTGGTTGTATGTATAGAGTCATCCGAAAAATGACATGGAAGACGAAAAGGCGGTAAACCCGCCCTACTCCAATGCAGTTCGTGCCTGATATCAGGTTTGCTTTGGAACCGTTGATTGGCCGCTAAAGGCTCACTCGGTTTCGCACGTCATTTGCAAGGAGGCTCTATGCCTATCAATAAGATCCGCAACATCGCCTTTGTCGGTCAAACGGGTACCGGCAAAACCACACTGATAGAAAAACTGCTCTACACCTGCCAAGCTACCAATCATTTAGGTTGTGTGGAAAAAGGCGATACGGTGACCGATTTCGACCAACAATCCATCCAATATCAACACAGTATCGAAGCCACCCCAGTCGCCCTAAGTTGGAACAAACACCGCCTCAATATCATCGACACTCCCGGACAAAGTGAATTACTCGGACGCACACTCAGCGTGTTCCCTGCCGTTGAAACTTCCGCGTTGATCATCGACCCACAAATGCCTATCAACCAAACTTCTGACCGCTTGTTCGCCTTTGCTAAAGAGCAGCAAAAGTGCCAGATGATCATCATCAACAAGCTCGATAATCACGGTAACCAACTTGAAGCCGTGATGGAAAATATCATCGAACACTTTGGTGATAATTGCTTACCAATCAACTTGCCTTCAGCCGATGCTCAATCGGTCGTAGATTGCTATTTCGAACCAGAGATCGAACGCGACACCTTGCTCGCCAAAGTCGAAGAAGCGCATGAAACTTTGATAGACCAAGTGATTGAAGTCGATGAAGAGCTGATGGAACTGTATCTCGAACAAGGCTCAGAACTGACAGCAGAACAGCTGCATGACCCGTTTGAAGAAGCATTGAGAACCGGACACGTGATTCCAATCTGCTTTGTGTCATCCGAAACAGGCGCAGGGATAGAACTACTGCTGAGAACCCTAGCGGAAATCATGCCGATGCCAAATGAAGGCAACCCACCGCTGTTGGAGAAAAACGGCAAGAAGGTCAAAGTAAACTGTGAAGCACTTGAGCACAGCGTGGCACATGTGTACAAGATCAGCGTCGATCCTTACATGGGCAAACTCGCCTACTTACGTGTTTACCAAGGTGAAATCAACGCAGGCAGCCAACTCTACATTGGCGAGAGCAACAAAGCGTTCAAAGTCGGTCATCTCTACCAATTGCAAGGCAAAGACAGAACGGAGATCCCAAGGGCGCTTGCCGGCGATTTCTGTGTGCTAGCCAAAGTGGATGAGTTGGAGTTTGATTCCATTGTTCATGACTCTCATGAAGAAGACGGCGTGCAACTCAAAACCCTCAACTTCCCTGATTCAATGTACTCGCTGTGCCTAAAACCCGTTAAGCGTGGCGACGAGCAAAAGCTTGGGGATGTACTGAATAAAATCGCCAGTGAAGACCCTTCTCTTCGAATCGAACATCGCGCACGCACTAATGAAACCATCATCAGTGGTCAGGGTGAATTCCACCTCAAAGTAGCGCTGGAGAAAATGTCTTCTGTTTACAAACTGGAAGTGGAAACCAGCCAACCAAGCGTCGAATACTTTGAGACCATAACCAAGCCAGCAGAAGGTCATTATCGTCATAAGAAACAGAGCGGCGGTGCCGGTCAATTTGGTGAAGTGCAATTAAAAGTACGCCCACTCGAGCGCGGTGCGGGCTTCAAGTTCATCAATAAAGTGGTAGGCGGTGCCATTCCTACCGCACTCATCCCTGCGGTGGAAAAAGGCATTGTTCAAGCACTAGAAGAAGGAGCGATTTCTGGTAACCCAATCAAAGATGTCGAGGTGACCGTTTACGATGGTAAATACCACTCGGTTGACTCGAAAGAAATCGCGTTTGTCATCGCAGGTAAGAAAGCGTTTTTAGATGCGATCAACAACGCAGACCCGATTGTGC
The DNA here is from genome assembly GCF_905175355.1 of Vibrio sp. B1ASS3. Taxonomy (NCBI): domain Bacteria; kingdom Pseudomonadati; phylum Pseudomonadota; class Gammaproteobacteria; order Vibrionales; family Vibrionaceae; genus Vibrio; species Vibrio sp. B1ASS3. Next base: position 345,370 of record NZ_HG992743.1, on the reverse strand, counting down.
TCGAACCGATTGTGCAAATGGAGCTTCATATTCCAACCGCGAATGTGGGTGATGTATCCGGCGATTTATCTGGTAATCGCGGTCTTATTGAAGGTACTGAGCCTATCGACGCGAACTTCACTATGTTAAGGGCCAAGTCTCCGGTCAACGAGCTGCAAGATTATGCTCGTCGTCTGCGCTCAATTACTGGCGGTGAAGGCAGTTTTAACATGACGCTCAGCCATTACGAACCAGCGCCACCAGCAGTACAAAAACAGGTCTGCAACGAAGCGACGCAGCAAAGCTAAGACTTAACACACTTAACTTCACCAACAAAAAACGCCCTCGAAACTTGAGGGCGTTGTTGTATTCATTTGAGGTCTATTTGTCTAACGACATACCAATATGTTCAAGCTTGGATTGGAACTGTTCAACACTGTCGGCTTTATAGGTAGGAGAACCGTTAAAATAGCGCGGCTTTTCTGGCAACATCGCGTTCTTGAGTTCTTGTTCCTGATCGACATTGTCATGGTACACCGTTACACGGTTTGGGATATCCTGTTTCATAAATGCCATTTTGGTTCTCCTTTGTTAAGACGAACCTTAAAGTTAAAGGCGGTCAAAAAACAATCAAAACAAGTTGTGTGAAAATTAGACATTCTCGACAGTTTTTATTGTTAAATCTGAAGCATTTTATAAAGCGAGCGTGAACTGAATTTTGACACTACGTCATCGAACTGGCAGCGAACTCATCCCATCCCCTACCAAACGTGCGCCTATTATCATTTCCACAAATTATGTCTTTTTTTTGAGATTTTAGTCAGTAATGTGTGGATGCAAATAGCCTCATATTCAACTTACTCATAGAGGCGACCTTTTTCTTTTTGAGTTTTACTCGACTTGCTGATTCAGATGAATAGACGTGTTTTTGATAAACGCCCAACCATTGGCATCATCTTGCCTATGTTGAGCGGTTTTTATATGGGAGAGCTTAACGCCACGTTGCGCCAAATGGCTAAGCAACATGGGGTTAATTTGGTATTTATTCGTAGCGGGCATCGCCGAGACTTCGACCTGTCTGTTGCTTTGCATCATCTCGATGCATTGATGGTGGTTTTGCATTCTGCATCCGATCATCTGGTGCAAACGGCGCTGAGCAAAAGCATTCCTGTTTTGTCTTTGGGTGCAAGCTACGCACCGCTTGATGTTGAGCAGTTCATCAGCATACAAAGTGACGGCGTAAAAGCCTTGTATCGTTGGCTGTTGGAGCAAGGACATCAACGCATTGGTTTTTGTGGTGATTTGTCGGTCAACGATGTACGTTCACGTTTTAAAGCCTACCAACATGCTGCTACACAGCATCAAGGGGCTTTCAATCCCGAAGATTTCTTTAGCGTTAGCAACTGCTCATTAGCGGGTGGACGAGAAGCTGCCGTTGAGTTCGTGCAGCGCAATTCGCAATGCACGGCGGTTATTTGTGCTACCGACCACAACGCCATTGGCATGATGGAGCAGCTTAAGCACTTGCAAGTTGCGGTACCAAATGAAGTCGCCGTGGTTGGTATTGATAACGTCTTCTTCGGTAAACAAACTCAGCCACCGTTAACCACTGCCGATCAGCAATTAGAAGTTCTGGCACGCCGAGCATTTAGCCGAGCTATCGAGCGCATTCAAGGGGCTGCGTTTTCAAACCAGATTAACCAAGTGCCACAGAAACTGGTTATCCGCCAGTCCTGTGGTAATCGTAACCCAACCCATGAATCAACAGAATGTCCGAACTCAATTCGTCATGCGCTGCTGAATGTGGAAGGCCGCTCTCCGGCAGAGATTTTTGAGAACTTCTATTCTCAAGCTCAGAACGGTTTTAACTCCATTCTTGACGCTCAAAGCTTGTATGGCAACAACCTCGATTGGGCATGTTTAGCGCAGTGCGATCAGGAGCAATATCATATCGAGAGTTGGGTCGAACAAGGCATGACCCAACCAACCACGCTGCCAAAACAGAGCACCGCAAGTGATGACATTCGTGATTTTCCTTTCCTTGAAGGTTGCGAACACTTTGTTGCGACAGTAATGCCAATTGCTACGGGGCAAAAAAACCAGTGGCAGTTAGTCGCCGTGGTTGATTCGCTTGAAGATCAACAAAACATCGGTACCCAATCGGTGTTCAACAACTATCTCGATATGTTGTCTCTGTTCATTGAACGTGATGCGCTACTCAACACCAGCACCTTACGTCAAAAGAACTCACAGCAACTGCTACAGCAACTCAAGGTGGTATCAAACAGCTCAAATGATGGTATTTGGGACTGGGATTTGACCAGCAATAAACTGCGTTGGAACAGCCGCTTGGTCAACATGCTCGGCAATGAAAACATCTCCCACAAACGCTACATCGATTGCGATCAGCTGTTCCAATTTATTCATCCAGAAGACATCGACCAATTAGAAGAACACATCCAAGCTCACTTGGTCGATAAAGTGGCGTTCAAAACTGAATTTCGTATTCGCAAACACGACAACAGCTATATCTGGGTGCAAGCCAATGGTTCTGCAGTACGTAACGCACAAGGTCATGCGGTACGCTTTATCGGCTCAATGACAGATGTGACCGAGCAGCGAGAAAGCGCCGCGAAGATCCATCATATGGCGTATTTCGATGCGCTAACGGGTGTCGCCAACCGCCGCAAAATCATGGAAGAGATTGTTGAACACATCCGCGTTAACCCAGATAAGCCTCGAGCCATCATGTTGATGGATCTCAATCGCTTTAAAATGATCAACGACTCTTTCGGACACCATGTCGGCGACGCTCTGCTTTGCCACATAACCAAAGAGTTAGAAAGTGTTTTGGTTGAGCCTCATACTATTGCGCGACTCGGCGGAGATGAGTTCTTGTTCTTCTGTCATGTCAGCAATGCCGCCCAAGCCAACCAGATTGCTAGCATGATTTTACGCACCATCGAAAAGCCAATGATTCATGAAGAGATGGAATTGGTCAGCCAAGGCAGTTTAGGGATTTCCTTCTACCCATCGGATGGCCATAGCCCTGAAGAGTTGGTCAAAAAAGCCGATATCGCCATGTATCAAGCGAAGCAACTCGGTGGGCGCAAAGTGGTGCATTACAACGACACCATGGAAGCGACCACACAAAGCTTAATTAAGTTCGAACACCACCTAAATCGCGCTTTAGAACAAAGCGAAATTGATGTGTTCTACCAACCTCAGTTGTGTCACAAAACACAGCGTGTGATTGCAGTAGAAGCCTTGGCTCGTTGGCAATCTGAAGCACTCGGCTTTGTCCCGCCAAGTCAGTTTATTCAGGTCGCCGAGAACGCAGGTATGATCTCGCGATTGGGAGAATACATTCTCAATCGAGTCTGTCGTGATGTGCAGCAGTCCGCTTGGTTACAATCGATGAGCCATATTTCGGTCAACATCAGTGCACGTCAGTTGGTACAGCCTTATTTTGCAGACGAGGTGATTCAAACCATCCTTAACTACCGATTGCCGTTGTCTCTGTTCTGCATCGAAATCACCGAAACAGCAGCCATTAGTGATTATGACTTGTGTGTGAAATCGCTTGAGAAGCTCAGAAAAGCAGGCATTACCATCTCTTTGGATGATTTCGGGACTGGCTTCTCTTCATTGTCGTTATTGAAGAAGTTGCCATTGAGTGAAGTCAAAATCGACCGTTCTTTCATCGCCGACATCATCAAAGATCAATCCAACCTCGATTTCGTATCCACTATGATTTTGATGGGTAGAAGTTTGGGTTATCGCGTGGTCGCAGAAGGGGTAGAAACCGCAGAGCATGTATCTAGCTTAAGCGAACTCGGCGTGGATTTACTTCAAGGTTATTACTTCAGCAAACCCCAACCTATTTCTCAGCTAGAGCAACAATACACACCACTTGGTGCCGTTTAAACAGAACAAGGCGAGCTCTTGTGCTCGCCTTGTTCTGTTCTTCACCGTTGGTTTTAAATACTTCGCTCTAGAAAACCTTCTTGTCTAATCCAACTTCATTTCCATCAACGGTCGCCACATCTCGATGATCTCTTCTTCTGATGGCATTTCGCTTTGCTCGATGGTTTTCACTACGCGACTTGGATTCCCCACTGCAACGCAATCAGCAGGAATGTCTTTGGTCACCACGCTGCCTGCCCCAATAATCGCTCGGTCACCAATTGTCACGCCATCCAAAATGATGGCACCCGCACCAATCCACACACTATCACCGATGGTAATTGGGTTGCCCGTTGCTATAGGACGAACGCGCTCAGCGAGCTCAAATGGATGCCCCGCCGTGCTTATCACCACATTAGGGCCAATTTGCACGTACTCACCAATATGAACAGGTGCAAGATCGAGAATGGTAACGCCAGCATTCAAAAAGCCACCTTGGGTAAAGTGAATGTTCTTGCCCATGTCACAATAGAACGGAGGCACGATGTTCACGCCATTCGCACTGCCAAGAAGTGACTCGATGATCTCGGCTTTCTTTAAATGCTCAGAAGGTCGTGCGTGGTTGAAATCATACAGCTTCTCCTTCACTTCGGTTTGAAACTCAAACAGCTCAGGCGTAATAGGAATATGCACAGAAAAATCAGCCAGTTTACTACTCATCGACAACCTCTAAAGTACCAAGAACACATCGATAAATAATCGTAAATTCAGCCAGTTAACTACCAACTTTTCGCATCATTTCGCTAGGTATTTGCGAGCAACAACGCATTTTGATGTTGGCTGTTAAACACACGCCCCAGTCGCTTTCGAACTCGGCTCTTGGATCTGGTAGAGGCGGCGCTCGTTGTCTGCACAAGTAGTCTCACAGTTACACACTTTATCAACGCCTACGTTATTCAAACCACCGCAACTGCCTTGAATGCGTTTGTTATGAAAGATCACGCCCAGTGACATCAACAAAATGATTGCTAAGAACCCAAGAAAAGTGAACAACCAAACCATTACTTCACCTCTTTCACGTAAGAAGAAACCAATGCTTTGAGTTTCATCGGACGAAGCGTCATGAGTGTTTTTTTGGATTGAGATTGAGGATTAAGCAATAGCGACGGCGCTTTTTTGCTGCCACAGCCTCCGCAACCACCTTTCTTAGCGTGATTGATAGAAGGTCGACCTTGCGTGGCAAGCGTTAATGGCGAACGCGGCACACCCATCACGTCATCCAGTGAACTGCGAGTCGATAGCTTAAAGACTTGCTTACCACTGCTCAAAAGCTTACCTAGCGCACGTTCACCAATGTTGCGAACCAACACCGCATCTACTTTGTATTCTTGCAAAGATTGAATAAGTTGTGATTTTGCTTTGCAGCCAGCTTGTGGCATAGAAGCAATGTTAGCTAGATTCTTTAACAGTCCGTCTGAATCGGAATAAATCGCAATGTATGGGGCTTTAACAAAGTGATTGGCGACGCGTTCGCCGTCATTCGGAATAGCGTAAATCATGAGTTTGACTCCTGGTCAGGAAAAACAAGTGCATGACCCTCAACTAGGCTTTTCGCGACTTTAAAACGCGCGCTTTTAACCGTATTACCAAAGGTCTGGCGAGAGACTCCCATTTGGTCGGCGGCTTGTTGCTGGCTCAATCCTTCCAGATCGGCCAATCTCAATGCCTCTAGTTCTTCTGGCAATATGTTGACTTTTTCTAGCTCGTAAAACGGTACACCATTAGGCTTAAAGCAATGGTGCGCTGCACGTCCACATATGCGTCTTTCTATTTTTGGTCTCGCCATCACATCCTCTCTACAAAACGCCTTCACCTTACGCCCGTTTATGGCATATGCCAATATCTTAGTTTGCAAAAATCGTATCCATAGCGAAATATTCGTTAGACATCTAATAATAATGTAACAACACATACAAACCACCATACGATTCATTGACATGAGTCGATAAAAAACCTCGCATTTCTGTGGCTATTTTCATCAAATGTTCACCATCATTTTCACGCCTGTTAACAAACAAAGCTATAATTCATCTAACACATTAGTTTGAACACTAATGATTAATTCGTTACCCTAAGTGAGCTATTTAGAGAAAGGAAACTCAATATGACGTACAAAACTCCCTTACTACTAGCGATTGGTGCGCTAGCAGCGACCAACGCAAACGCAAGTGAGTGTGGAACGGTTACCATTGCAGATATGAACTGGAACTCTGCAACACTGATTGCCAATGTGGACCGTTTTATTCTTGAGCACGGCTACGGCTGTGATGCCGAACTCATCCCAGGCGACACCATGCCTACCGGCACCTCAATGATCGAAAAAGGACAGCCCGATGTGGCACCAGAACTCTGGAGTAACAGCCTTAAAGATGCGCTAGACAAAGGTGTTGAAGAAAAACGCCTACGTTATGCTGGTAAAGCACTCGTCGATGGCGGTGAAGAAGGTTTCTGGATCCCTGCCTACCTTGTTAAGCAATATCCTGAAATGAAAACCATCGAAGGTGTGAAAAAACACGCGAAACTGTTCTCTCATCCTGAAGACAAAGCAAAATCCGCATTTTACAGCTGCCCTGCTGGTTGGAACTGTCAGATCAGCGCTGGCAACCTTTTCAAAGCAATGGATCTTGCTGACTCAGGTTTTGACATCATTGACCCAGGCTCAAGTGCCGGTCTATCTGGTTCCATCGCAAAAGCTTACGAACGCGAACAAGCATGGTTTGGTTATTACTGGGCACCAACTGCGGTTCTTGGTAAGTACGACATGGTTAAAGTCGATTTCGGTAGCGGCGTGAATGAAGAGGAGTTCGTGAGCTGTACTACTCAAGCGGATTGTGAAGCGCCAAAAGCAACCATGTACCCACCTTCACCAGTGCACACCATTACGACCGAGGAGTTTGCTTCACGCTCTCCAGCAGCGTACGACTACTTCACTAAACGTGGTTTCACCAATGCAGACATGAACCAACTGCTCGCTTGGATGGAAGACAACCAAGCAGACGGTGAAGAAACCATGTTCCATTTCCTAGAAAACTACCCACAGATCTGGACCGCATGGGTTCCTCAAGACGTAGCTAAAAAAGTGCAAGGTGCACTGTAAGACTTAGACGTTTCGTAAATGGTATAGGAATACCAAAATTGTTGTATGCCGAGACTCGCTTGAGTCTCGGCAAGAAAAGGAAGTAAACATGTCTGACTCGAATTGGCTTAGCGAATTCCCAGAAATGGATCGCTCAGATCTTAGAGCCATCCGCAAAACCTTAGATGGTGCCTACCGCGATTTCTCTCGCGAATACGGCGACCTTATTGAATCATTCTTCGACCCTCTTCTCTCATTTCTCGTTTGGTTCGAAAAACTCCTCATTTCTACACCATGGATGATCATCCTTGCTGTGTGTACCGCGTTGGTTTATGCCGCGAGTCGCTCATGGAAATTGGCTGTCGCGTGTTTCGTGTCATTGATCCTGATTGGGTACTTTGGCATGTGGGAAGACACGATGCGGACGCTCAGCATCATCACGGTGTGTACCATGCTTGCCATTGCGCTCGGCATTCCGATCGGTATTGCCATGGCGCGCTCAAATCGCGTGCAATCCGTCGTAACCCCACTTCTTGATGTTATGCAAACCATGCCCGCGTTCGTTTACCTGATTCCGGTCGTGATGCTTCTAGGTATTGGTAAGATTCCTGGCTTGATTGCCGTGGTTATCTACGCGATTCCACCAGTGATTCGTTTGACCAATTTAGGCATTCGACTGGTAGATAAAGAAGTACTTGAAGCCGCTACTGCATTTGGTGCCAGTAAGAAGCAGCGCTTAGTCGGCGTGCAATTACCTTTGGCAATGCCAACCATCATGGCTGGTATCAACCAAACCATCATGATGGCGCTTTCTATGGTCGTTATTGCTTCGATGATTGGCGTAAAAGGCTTAGGTCAGCCAGTATTAAAGTCAATCACGAACCAGTACTTCACGCTTGGTCTGCTTAACGGCTTGGCAATTGTGGCACTAGCGATTTTGTTTGACCGTGCATCGCAAGCATATGCAAAACGAACGCAAGCACATCTAGGAGATCTGAAACATGACTAAGCCACTTATTGAAATCAGCGGCCTGTATAAGATCTTCGGCCGAAAACCAAATTCTGTTATCGACCGTGTTAAGCAAGGACAAAGCAAAGACCAAATCCTTGCTGATACTGGCCATACCGTTGGTTTAAAAGACATCAACCTGCAAATCAACAAAGGCGAAATCTTCGTTATCATGGGCCTATCTGGCTCTGGCAAGTCGACCATGATTCGTCACTTCAACCGTTTAATTGACCCAACCATGGGGCAAATCTTAGTTGAAGGCGTCGACGTAATGCAGCTGTCACCAAAAGAGCTAGAAGAGTTTCGCCGCCATAAAATGTCGATGGTATTTCAACGCTTCGGTCTTTTGCCTCACCGAACTGTGGTTGACAACGTGGCTTACGGCTTGGAAATCCAAGGCATCAAAAAAGAAGCGCGTCTTGCCAAAGCCAACGAGTGGTTGGAGACCGTTGGCCTTAAAGGTTACGAGAACCAATACCCTGCACAGCTTTCTGGTGGCCAGCAACAACGTGTTGGTTTAGCTCGCGCATTGGCGACCGACGCTGAGATTCTATTGATGGATGAAGCCTTCTCGGCACTCGATCCACTGATCCGCAGTGAGATGCAAGATCAGCTAATTGAACTGCAAGAGAAGCTACACAAGACCATTATCTTTATTACTCACGATTTGGACGAAGCACTTCGCTTAGGCGACCGTATTGCTATCTTGAAAGATGGCGAATTAGTACAGCAAGGTTCTCCAGACGAAATTCTGCTTCATCCTGCTGATGAATATGTAGAAGCCTTCGTTAAGGACGTTAACCGAGCACGCGCTCTTACCGTAGAAACCGTGATGCAGCCGCCAGCATATCGCATTGCAGCGACGACCATTGAAGAAGCCTTGATAGAAATGAAACGCGTGAAACAAGACTACGCGTACCACGTGACCGACGATGGCTATCAAGGTGTGGTGACCAAAGAGAGCTTGCTTGACGCTGCGAAAACCGATGCAGCACAACAACTTGATGAAGAGATCTATGAAGAAGTGCCTGTTGTCTCTCCTGATTCTGTGATTGAAGAAGTGCTACCGGACACTATGTCTTGTGACTACTCACTGCCAGTTGTTGATGACGAAGGTAATCTGCAAGGCGAACTAGAACGAAGCGCCGTGGCCGAAATCTTCACGGACAATACCGAAGAGGAATCTCCGTCAAAGGAGGTCAAAACGCCACCAGCAATGGATAAGGCATCCTAATACGCAAAAGGCTCATCATCTGATGAGCCTTTTTGTTTGGTTTGTTGTCTCTTGAATATTGGTGTTATTGCTATCCCTACAGCCATATAAGCAGTGCAAAGATTAACAGACTCAATACGATACCAAGCAGAGCAATCCGTCCCTGCATTTCTGTCGAGACAGGACGATGCGGTCTTTTACCTAGCGTCAGAATATACAATCCCGCGTAACCGATACTGTAAGCAACCCTGTCTAAAAAAATTTCGATCAACAACCAACGAATAAGTGCTCCCAATACCCTAAGCGCACCTATAACTAATTCTTCCATTTTTCTTTTCCTTTTCCTTCTTCTTTGCAAATCACTGACGTTAAAGAGTTTTTCTAACAGAGGCTGTTCAATGGTTTGCTTTGTTCTGACGCAGGTCTAGGAAACAAGTCTATTATTATCACGGTATACCTAAGTGACCTTAGCATACATGCAACGAGATTACTTTGGTATGTCAACTTGTTGATTTAGAGAGGAATAAAATGAAAAAGACATTATTAGCACTCACAGGTGCGGTCATTATTCTAGCAGGCTGTCAGGATGAGAAACCAGCGGAGACAAGTGCGGTTGACGTTCCTCAAGCCACTGAAGTTGAAAGCACGGTTGATGCGACACCAATTGAAGAAGAGCAAGTGATCACTCCGGACACGTTCGTAGATTCTGGCCACAATGCGCAAAATGCATTGGATTGGAACGGTATTTACAAAGGTAAGCTTCCTTGTGCAGATTGTGCGGGTATCGATACCACGCTAACTCTGAATGAAGACGGCACTTACTCATTGGTCGAGCTTTATGAAGGCAAAGAAGGCGACCCAATCAAGTCAGAAGGTAAGTTCACTTGGAGCGAATCAGGCAACACCATTACATTGGTTGATGAGTCTGGTCCAAACCAGTACTTCGTTGGCGAAAACATGCTAATGAAGCTGGACATGAACGGCGAGAAAGCAACAGGCGAGTTGGCCTCATTCTACAACCTGAGCAAGATGCCTTAATGCTGAATAGCGATTCAATTTAATCCTGATAAAGACCAAATCCGAGCCTCCCCCGCTCGGATTTTTTCATTCTCGTTAATTAGAACGACAATCAAGAATTTTCATTTATTAAGAAAAATAACAATCCAACCAATTGACGCAAACGATTGCCATTGATAGATTGCGCCATCTTTTTTATTTGTAAGTATGTCGTATGCAAATCTTTAAACGTTTCGCTGCACTTGTTCCTGCAGTACTTTCCTTCTCTGTTTTGGCTCAAACTCAACCTATCCTTGTTCAGGGTGCAATGGATATTGAAACCAGTACATTGGTTGAAGCATTGGATGATGCGAAAGAAACCACCGTTGGTTCTTGGACTTTCTGGCAAGGTGAAATCGACGGCTACCCAGTTGTCGTGTCTCGTACCGAGGTTGGCTTAGCGAACGCTGCCGCTTCTACCACGATTGCGATTGAACACTTCAATCCTAAGTACATCATCAACCAAGGCACATCGGGCGGTCACGATCCTGAGCTATACCGTGGTGACATTGTCGTGGGTGAAGCCAGCTTCAACATGGGCTCTTACAAGTCTGAGTTTACTGAAAAAGGCAAAGGCATCGACCCAACTAAGTGGCAGAACTTCGACGTAACCATGCGTCTACGTGAAAACGGCGAGTTTGTTGAACACAAACAATTCAAAGCGGATCCGGCACTGGTTGAAACTGCTCTCTCTTTGTCTGAAGAATACAAAAAAGGCAAAGTCGTGAAAGGCTTGATTGGCTCAGCAGACGAATGGAACCGCGAAGTGGATCGTATCAACTGGTTCCATGAAACGTACGGTACGTCTGTTGAAGAAATGGAAACGTCATCAGCGGCATTGGTTGCTCAAGCTTACCAAGTGCCTTTCGTTGGCATCCGTATCCTTTCGAACACAGATCAACACAAGCAAGACTTCGAACCACAAACTGCGGTCGATTGTCAGCTATACACAATTGATGTGATTAAAGCGCTGATCAAAAAACAATAGTCGCTTTTTTGAATCGCAAAGGGAGGCCGAGTGCCTCCCTTTCTTGTTTATAAACACTGCTGCTTAAGCCAGTTGGTCAACTTAATGATTTCTGGCTGGCGAGCTCGATTCTTCTTATGCACGAAGTAAAAGCTGTCGCCCGTTTCCAAGCCGTGAGAGGGGATATAAACCAAGTCTTGAGCCTTATCCCGCTCATTCAACATGAAGTCATTGGCAAACGTAATGCCCTGGTCGTAACGCGCGGCTTCGATAGCCAACAGCATGTGACTGAAATGCTGCATATCAATGTCCTTTGGCAGCTCAAACCCACCAGCTTTGCACCACTCCGCCCAATCTTTACCGCGCTCACGATAGATAGAATCAGTAGAAAGAATCGGATAGTGCCAAAGCGCATCTGGCATCGGTTGATCTTGAATTTCCTTCCAAATGTTGAGGCTGCATACCGGATACAAGGTCTCGTCATATAGGCGAACTGCCATGTAGTTGCGCTTTGGCTTCTGTACCGTGATAAAGCAATCACCAACGCTGTCGGTTTGCTCTGGGTCTCCTGCAACCATGTTGAGCGTCAGATCGATTTCTGGATGCTGACGCTTGAAGTCCGCCAATCGTGGGATCAACCATTTCACCGCCAGCGAGCTGTAAATCGCCAAACGTAGATTGCCCTTTTCACCTTCCCGCACTTTTTGGCTCGCCATCGCAATGGTACTGATCGCAGGGCTGATATCTTCAAGATAACGAAAACCCGTATCCGAGAGTGATAGCTTACGACCTTGGCGAATAAACAAGGCTTCACCAAGGTAATCTTCTAATATACGAATCTGATGACTCACGGCGCTTTGGGTTACGTTGAGCTCTTCTGCTGCAAGGGAAAAACTCAAATTACGCGCAACGGACTCAAAACAGTGAACCGCTCTCAGAGGTGGTAATTTCATTATCTAAAAATCTCATACTTAAACTAATAAATATCATTTCACTTCATCCTATGACATCACCTACTCTTTGGCAAAGAATGAGGAGAGGAATAACGTGAAAGTCACATCTGTCGGCGCAGCCATGCTGCTATTAATTGTTGGTAACCTAATTGCGGTGCTCTCAGACGCTTTGATCAAAAGTGTCGGTAACGAGGTGCCGGTTTTTCAGTTCGTGTTTTACCGACAGCTGTCAGCAGTGATGATTTTATTACCTGTATTCTTGCTCACCAAACAAGCACCGTTGATGGAAGGCTTTAAATGGCATGCAGTGCGTGCCCACGTTTGGCTAACTGGCGCGATTTTCATGGTGTTTGCTATCTCGTCTATGCCACTCGCTACGGCAAATGCGATCTTTTATGCCGCTCCTTTGATCATGTTACCTCTGGCAGCGATCTTCTTTGGAGAGAAGCTTTCTGCGCAATCTATTGCAGCGGCAGTGATGGGTTTTGCAGGCGTGCTTGTGATTATTCGACCAGACCAAGTTGATTGGGCGGCACTATCTGCTTTGGTTGTCGCGGTTACGTTAGCAATCAACAACCTGTTGATCCGCAAGTTACCAAAGAACCAATCAGTACCGCACACGCTATTGATGACTAACCTAGCCGGCATTCCTGTGTCTCTATTGTTAGTGTTTATCGAAGGTGAAGCGTGGGATTGGAGCTCCTTCCCTGTTGCGGCAGGTTCAAGCCTATTCATTATGATTTACGCGGCAACTTGTGTATTGGCTTATCGCTCTATCGATAGCAACAAAATCGCCAGCGCAGAATACAGCGGCTTAATTGGTGCGGTAATCGTTGGTTTGATTTGGTTTGGTGAAGTGCCAGATATCTTTATGGCAATTGGCACAGTGATGATTGTGGTGCCTCTGATTTGGCTTTCCAAGCGCGAACGCCGCAAACAAAAACAAGCCCAAGCAGCCAAACTTGCGGAAGAGCAAAAACATCATCAAGCGCCAGCAGCGTAGGCTAGATTTAAATTGGGGCAGCTCGCTGTCCCTTGTTTTTTGACATCAACTGCTATAGTTAAAACAGTAAATAATAAAACTAGGGCAGTATTGAAATCGTCATCACCTCTCCTACTTTCTCAGCACTCTGGCATTTTTAGAGCGAGCGTTCGCTCTTGATTCGATTCATCGCTGCCTCTTTTTTGAGGGTCTGCGCATGCAAATTGGTTTCAAATCGACACTTCAATCTTTTGTCCTTTCAACGCTTTTTCTTATCTCTTTTTTCAGCCCTTATGCTTCGGCATCTTCACTAAAAGTAGGGACTTACCCCTGCCCACCCTTTGTCATCGGCTCTGTTGATTCGGAGCTAAACGGCCTCAGTATTGAGTTGTGGGAACAAATAGCCAAAGAGATGAATGTCGAGTTCACTTTCGAAAATCACCCACTGGATGATCTTCTTAACTCTATAGAAACAGAACAAATCGACATTGGCGTGTCATGCATTTCTATTACTCCAGAACGTGAGTTATTCGCAGACTTCTCTCACTCTTTCTATGAGACCCACCTTGCAATTGCAGTTAAAAACCAAGGGTACCTACATACCTTACAATCGATCTTCATGAACCCTGCATTGTGGTTAATCGTTGGCGCGATCATTCTGGTTGCAGGTTTGGTTGGAGCGTTTTTCTACGCGATAGAAGAAGGGAAAAATGAAAAGCTGTATTCGATGAAAAGCCGAGTAGGACGTTGGGTTGAGAGCTTTATCCTTGGACTTCTCTTCATTACGCGAGGCCCCTTTAACTACTTCGAGTTTAAGAGCTTAACTGGACGCATCGTAACAGTATTTATTGGTGTGTTTAGCATGCTCTTTATCGCCAGTATCACAGCTGTGCTAGCTAGCAAATTGACCCTAAGCCAAGGCTATTCTCAAATCAAAAGCATTAACGATCTCGCCAATGTCAAAGTGGGAACCAAAACCGCAACCACCTCGTCTTTGTTACTGACAAGCTTCGGTATTCGTCATCAAGATTATCAAGACATGACTGCGCTTTTAAATGCATTGGATACTGGAGAAGTCGAAGCAATCGTTGCCGATGACGTAGTGCTCAAATACATGATTGGTAACGGCAGAATATCGGGGCAATATGAAGATTTAGAGGTGCTGCCTTACCAGTTAGAAAAGCAGAACTATGGCTTCATCATTACGGAAAACAATCCGTATGAAGAAGAGATTAATCGCGCTCTACTGCAAATTCGTGAATCACGGAAATGGCGTAAGATTTTGGTCGATTATTTTGCAGACAAGTAGTGTTCACCACTGTCTTCTAAAATGAAAAAAGCCCTTAAGTTCAATGAACAAAAGGGCTTTTGTATTCAATCTCGTTAGTGATTATTGCGGTAGAACCACTTTGCCATCTTGAATTGGGAAAGTTTTACCCGCTGGTTTGCTTTGCATACGAACGGTTGTTGGCGCGCCAGCAACTTCGTAAGTGACATCGTAACCCACTACTTTCTCAGACGTGGTGTATTCAGTGTGACATTGCTTCTCAGTTGATGTCACAACATCACCCTTTTGTACATTGTCTTGGATCTTACGACCTGTCATCGCACCAGCAACAGTACCTGCAGCCGTCGCAATCACTTTACCTGAACCACCACCGATTTGGTTACCCAATGCAGCACCTGCCGCTGCACCACCCACAGTACCAAGGATCTTGTTGTCGTCCGTTGGTTCTACTTGATGTGTTACTACCACGTCTTTACACACTTGGTGTGGTTTTTTCACAGTTTCTGTTACCGCTTCAACAAGCGTGATATTTGCTTCTGTTGGTGCTGGTGGCGTTTTGTCTTTACAACCCGCTAGTACTGCAACAACCGCTGTTGCGATTGCGATAGATTTCATATTCATGATTTACTTTCCGATACGGTTATCTTTGTTTGGCGATATAGTAAATCTAGAAGAAAAATTCACATCAGGTGAAAACAAACGTCCGGTCATTAGCAGGTTAAAATACAGCGTTTTATAAACACCGTGTTAGAGAAAGCTCAGAGAAAGGTCAATTGGAGCGAGATCACATCAGCTTGAGCAATGAATATTGCGCTAACTACAATGCCAAGTTGAGCAAACTTTAGGCAGGCACCATCCAACGAGTCCAAAATGCAAGCAACATCGAGGCAAACATGACCCATACCAGAGTCGCAGCCGTCAATGTCCCCACCAAGCTCAAGCGGTAGCTAAAGTAGAAAACAGAAATTAGGTACGCCGCATAAGGAATCAAAGAATAGATGCCAAACAACGCCGTTTGACGCAGGGCTTCCATGTCTCGCTCGCTACCGACAATAAAGTGCGCGATCAGAGCAAAGGTCGGAAACAAAGGCACGAGCCCTGCGATATAAAAGCTTTTCGACTTCGATAGCATGGCAATAATCAATACTGCCACGGCACCAAGCAAAGATTTAAGAAACAAACTGGTCATCAGTGTATGCCAAACACCCTAAGCTAGGCTCAAGAACAGCTCATCATCGGTTAGATACTTATGACGATGACTCAGACTGCGTAGGTGCATAAACATAAAATCAGGAAAACCAGGTGCGATAACGTTGTTTGGTTCCCAGAAGATGCCACCAACAAATACATAACGACCTTGCTTCTCATCATCATGTAAAGGGTTGTTGATTGGTGTTGTCAATTCAGCACGACAACCTTCGACAACACAAACGATCTGACCTTTGAAGATCCCGATCACTCGTTTCACAAGATTAGCTTTAATCCCACACTTCCAAGCTTGGCGCGTTGCCCACTCATAGCCGTGTTTGTTGATCGCTTTTTTCTGTAGATGCACAACCAAATTCATCGTTCATTCCTGACTTGACCTTTGCTTGTACTATAACCAAATCGCCTGTTGTGTTTGCCGATATTAATTTATCGAAACCATAGAAGGTAAAAATCAAGAAACGAGAGCGTTACAACAAATCGCCATTTGCTTAACGGTTTTTAGGATTTTTCTGACATTAGAAACAGAGTTGTGTCGCATAGAATAGCGTCACATTTATAAAAATAATTATGACAACAAGGTGACGTATGGCTTTTGATGACTACTGGAAGAAGGTTCGCTAAAAGCACCTGAAAAGTGCCAATCTAGAAGGGCTTATTGTAAAGAGGGTTCGCGCTAACACAGGAAGTAAACGCCTTCCCTATCGCACAAAATGTGGCGCGCTGTGCGAAATCAAATACAACGAAGTATGTGAATCACAAAAAGAGTGATGACATTGCACCACCCTTTTTCATCATGACTCACTTCAATATTTAAGCGTCGATAAGGTAGTTATCACCCTCGTTTTCTAGACGATCAAGCAATACGCGACACTCATCGAGATCGAGCGGCTGCTCAAAACGACGCTTCAAATTCATCAAAAAGAAAATGTCTTCACACATCGCTTTCTCTGGCTCATCACTGATTTTCGCCACTGGAGAGCCATTACACGAAACCATCTTGATTACGATGGAGAGCGGCTTATAAGCGACACCTTGTTCGTTAGTGTACTCGCCCATATCGTTTGCCAAAAACGTACCAATACCAAAGCTGATTTGTACTCGACCTTGGAAGTGCTCACAAATGTCCAGTGCTTGCTCAAAGTTCAAGCCGTCTGTAAACACCAAGGTTTTGGTCATAGGGTCGATGCCAAGCGATTGGTAATGCTCAATCATCTTCTCGCCCCATGTGTAAGGGCAACCACTGTCATGACGAACACCAGCGTAAGCATTACTTAGCTCTTCATCGAAGTCTTTTAAGAACGCATCAATACCAATGGTGTCTGTTAAAGCAATGCCTAACGCGCCATTAAACATCTTTTGCCAACGCTGCAATGCTACCTTTTGTGAATCACGAACATTCACGAGCGCTTGGTGCCCCATAAACCATTCGTGTGCCACCGTACCAATAGGGGTGAGATCAAGCTCTTTCGCCAAATGGTAGTTACTAGTTCCAGTGAGGCTGTCAGGTAACTCTTGGCTCAGATACAGCAGCATTGCTCGCTGTGCTTGGAAGGAGAAGCGACGACGGGTCGACATATCAGCAAACTTAAAGTTAGTGATATTGCGGCGTGTTAGTTCGGATTTTAGATGACTAACTTTCTCTTTCAGAACAGATTGGAATTGCTCAACTGGAATGTCTGCCCAACGTGCACGGCTACGCACTTCGGACACAATACTCATGATAATGGTTTCGTAGAGAATGGTTTCTTTCCAAAGACCATTGATGGTAATGCGTAATTGGCTTGTGCCATCAGCCATGGTTTTCGTATTGAAAGAAACGTCCCGTTGAGGGTTAAAACGAAATGTATGCAGAGCGTCAACAAACTCAGAGCTAAGATAAGGCGCGACGCCTTTCATGTACTCGATTTCTTCTGCCGAGAAAGTGATGTCTTGCAGTTTAAGAACTTCCGCTTTCACATCTGGCAGTAGTTCAGACAGGTCTTCTTCACTGCGAACAATGAATTTGTAGGACACCATCGCATCTGAATAAAGCGCTGCAACAGCGCTCATCATATTCACTTTGTATACGTCAAAATCTAACGCACTTTGAATGATGCGAGACGAAAATAAATTGGTGGTCATTCGGAGCCCTTCTACACGCCCTTTTTCGTTTATACCCAAATTCCCTCAGCACGGTGCAAACCGCATCTTATTGTTTTCCCAAATAAGTTGGTGGGAAGTTCTCAACAAGGCAAACTTGGGTATATAACTTGTTGTTACTAACTAAATTGCGTAAACAATAAACACCCACTATTAGTTTGTCAACTTTTGTTACTAACCACTCTTTTTTATAAGGTTTTTACGCGCAATAATCCAACAGCTATTGTGGATAACCTGAACATATACGCACATTCATGCTTAAACGCCACCACTAAGAAAATGCATGTACGTTTCTAACAATCGGTTACTTACCCATTGATTGACTACTTGTTATGCGCTAGATTACTTACAAATCAATCTCAGGACCCAATCATGATCGTAACTGTCGACATCATTCCATTCAGACTATCTGGCTGTGCCGATAAAGGGTTGGAAGTGTTGCTGATCAAACGCTCAAATCCAGAACGCCCCTACCACGGCGTGTGGGCTTTGCCTGGTGGATTTGTGTTTGATGAAGACATGACGCACGAAGGTGGACGAGCTGCAGACGAAAACTTCGAAGCAGCACGACGTAGAATCTGCCGTGAAAAAATTCACACCTACCCTCGCCACTTTAGCGAAGCTTTTGTCGATGGCGATCCAAAGCGTGACCCTGAAGATTGGAGCCTGAACATCACCCACTACGCCTTAGTAGACCGCAATAACAAAGAACAAATCGACAACGCTGGTGTACCAGAATGTCATTTGAAGTGGTTCCCGCTGCAAGCAATCCTAGATGGTGAAGAAACCCTAGCTTTTGATCACCAAAAGATGATTGAAAAAGCATGGCAGAAGCTACGTGCCTCTATTGAATACACCTCAGTATTGTTGTTCGCACTCGATAAAGAATTTTTGGTCGCAGACATCATTGCCGCATACCAAGAGTTCGGTATTGATATCAGTCGAATGACGATCAAACGCCGCTTGATTGATTCCGGTGTTCTAAAGCCAACCAACAAAGTCGCTTCCACCAACAAAGGTAAAGGCGGTAAGCCAGCCATGGTGTACACCCTCGCAAGCGACGAAGTGACCTTTTTCCAAAACTGTTTGCGTGGTTAACGCAAGCACAAAAGACAGAAATGGTCCGCAATTTTCGGACATGACTTTAAGTGATTGCACTGCTTTGTTGCGTAATTAAGTCGAGAGACTAAACCGCCCAAAGTTGAGCTATTTTTATAATAGTATACCCATTCAACTTGAAGATGCAGGCTTGAGAACCTGAAAATTATCATTAATTCGAGATGTCAACGAGCCAGCGATCCTAGGAAGAGTCACAGTAAAAATTGGTCTATTGCCGTCTTGAAGTCCCGTTTTCTTTTGAAGTAAACGTTGTTCCTCGACTTCTCATTCATTACTTTCCATAGTCGTGAACAATGGTTGCACCAATATCCGACAGGCTCAGTGCGCCAATAATGTTCAATCGTCTACGATTAGCCGTTGTTTCAATCACTTTATCCTGACCAATACGTATCCAGCCATGCGATATTTTTGTTGACTGTGTTGGGTGAACTGTATCGATAAAGACTATCGATTCATCCTCGCCACAGCAGCCTTTAGCGCTTCATACCCCACTATTAATGCTTGCTTTGGCTTCCGCAATTCTCAGGCTTAAGTTTTTCAGAAAGTACGTAGTCACTTAGGTGACGTGCAACGGTCGATTCATGAATACGAAGAGCTTGTTAAATCATAGTCTGACTCAAGCCTTCAGAAGCCAGAAAAACAGCCTAAACACGACTATCACGTTCAATCTTGTACATTTGTTCGGGTTGCAGTTTCTGTGAGGAGTCAGTTTGATTTTCATGGTTCGTAGCATGATCCTGATTTTATAGAAAATCAAGCACCTTCAATAATCACGGGAATATACTACGTTTCAGGCATGCCACACCCTATAAGCTTAAGTTTCGCCAACCTAAGCATTGTAATTACGAAGACTGAGTTTACCACCCAAAAACTGCTTCACTCTATGCATTGCAGCCTCAGATAGCGAGTACTTATGATAGCCGCACAGCTTGTTCCAATTTTTGTTCGAGCCGTAACGTAAAACTCTACACTTCCCGTCAGTGCCGTGTTTCTTAACCTTCCACTCAAATTCGCCATAAACTTTGAGACCTGTGGCATCGATGGTTAGGTGTTGTATTGTTCCTAAAGTTTTAGGCTTAAATGAAACCTCGACGACTTATGTGGGACAAAGCAAGTGGGATGTTAGCGAGCTTGAATACTGAGTCAAGAAAAACCACCAGCGCTCGCAATGGCATAGAGAAAACGCGCTTTACAATCAGTGCAGTTGTAATGGCTAAGTCACTGTATCGGCGAGGCCTACCGGGCTTACCTTGTTTGCTTTATCTCCACTAGGCTATCGTTTCCTCATCAATCCAAAAGGTCAGAGAACCACGGTTAATTAAGGACTTATTGTAATGCTTCCAGTTAGTTGCTTTGTAACGAGGTTTCGGAATAAGGCTACGATGATTAACTGATGTAGCCGATCAGATCATAACTTCCTGATTTAGTTCCATCGAATTACGCAACAACGCCCTTCTCAACTAACTTTCCAACGGTTCTAAATTTAGTGATACGTACAATTGCGAGTTTCATTCACATAGTTGCAGTGCAATCATATTTTTCAATTATTTAAATAATTCAATAATGGGTGTTAAATGAAAACGTAAGCCCCTTGATGCACTAAAACCTAACTCTATGGAGTAATTAATAATGAAAAAATCTTTAATTTCAATTTGTATCCTTTGTTCATTTGCAAGCGGCGCTTATGCTGAAGTAACCATTAATGAACAAACAAAAGACGCCCTTTACGATAGCTCTAATACCTTCAAACCAAACGGCGAAATTTTGCTACGTGACACTGGTGTTTCTTACTCTTCTGACAACGATATTGCTCTAGTCACTCTTGACGGTAAAGCGTTAACGGAAGAAATCGTGTTAACCAATGGTGAACATCATATTCAATTAAATGTGTGGGACTTAACTGGGAACCATAAATCATCATTTATTGATTATTCCGTTGAAGACATCGACTTTCCGGTTAATATCATTAATCAAGGCGAATATCCGACGTTTACTTTAAACGCCAATGTACCTGCATTAGTATTTGCTGACACATATATGGAAATTGATGCGAAGGACGGTCTCATTTATGCAAATATTGACGGTAGTCAATATGCAGACACTACAACACTAGGCTACCATTCAGGTATGTTACGAGTTGTGGATATTAATGGTGATGAAGCTAAGATGGAAATCTCCTACACCGTTAACTAAAAACTATTTATATTTTATGCAGAGTACAAACATTTGTGCTCTGCGTTTGTTCTTCCAATACGTTTCATCATTGAAATTTGATACCACCACCCAAATGACACAAGAAGCTCTAATCTACGCTTCCCGCCAGTGCCATGCATCTTAACCTTCCATTCACCTTAGCCATAAACTTTGAGAACTGTAGCATCAATAGTTAGATGTTGTATCCCTCTTCTGGTTTGAAACCTCAACGTCCTTAGCTCAACGACTTATATAAATGTTATGTGGACAAAATAGCGGGATACTAGCCAGTTTAAACACCGGGTCTATAAATCCTTGCATTACTCTCAATGGCATAGAGAACACTCTTTAACGAAACATCGGCCTCCCCGTGAAATAACCTTGGCAGTAGTCTATTCCAAGCGCTTTCATTGCTTTGAATTGTTCTTCCGTCTCGACGCCTTCAGCAACTGATTTGATCCCAGTTTTATGGCAAAGGGTTACTATTAACTCTATCACTTCTTTGAACTTAGCACTCAAGAGATAACCTTGAACAAACTTTTTATCAATTTTTAGTTCTGTAAACGGTAAATTAACCAAATTGACAAAACTTGAATATCCGGTGCCAAAATCGTCGAGAGACACTCCTAGTCCGAGGATCCTTAACCTAGCAATGTTTTTCATCATCGTTGATGTAGGATGGAATACCTGACTTTCAGTTATTTCAATAATTATATTTGAATAGTTAATATTATTTATGGAAAGCATGTCAGAAACAGTAGAAGCGAAGTCTTCTCGTTCCAGGTCCGCTGCGGTGATATTAAAAGATACCGTTTTATCATCAGAAAAACCAATTGAATCTTTGATATAACCATCCAACATTGCATAAAATAAAGCCAGAGTTTCTCCCTCTTTTTCAAGCTGAGGAATAAACCCCCCGGGATATATGATTCCATCCTGAGGGTGCTGCCAACGAGCTAGGGCTTCATATCCATACACTTTTCCATCATCAAAACTGCATTTTGGTTGATACGCAAGCAAAATCTCATCATTTTTCAGACCTTCCAAAATTCGTTCTATAGAATAAATTTTAGCATCCTTTTTATTTACTTTTGTGTGTTTTTTAAAGTATTTAGACCTACTTACTAGTTCCGATAATTGTTCATCAGTAATTGGTTTTTTCAAAGAGAAAACTACGTTAATATTCATTGAAATAGCGGTACGTTCCACTAATGAAATAACCTCTTCATCCAAACCGCTTGCAATACACAATGCATTCTCATAGCGCATACTCTCTAGCTTACTAATAAATAGCATACCATCAGAGTCTGCAATACTTAAGTCACAAATAATTAAGTTAAAATCATACTCCTCTACTAATTTTATAGCATGCTCCACTCTATTAGCCATAAATATTTCGCACTGAACAATTGCTTTTAGCTTCCTTTCTAAAACTAGTAATTCGATCTCGCTATCATCTAAAATTAAAATTTTCATATACACCTCTAGGTTCTAATATAGTTTTTTGTTTTTTCCAAATGAAACTCAGCAATATTAATTAATTCGGACAAGCTTTCTTTAAATTCACGTCGATTACTAATATCATTTTCTACTTTAATTGCCACCTCACTAACATCATAGACCCCTAAACTAGAAGTTCCTCCTTTTATTCTATGGACCACTTTTTTAATAGAAGATATATCCTCCTGATTTAACTTAAGTATTTCCAAATCTGAGCTTAGAGATTTAATCAAAGTGTCCTTAAACTGGTCAATCTCATCTAGCTCGAACTGATCCAACCAGTACGTTTTCGAGTTAGTGCTTTCCTTTAGTTCGGTGGGCAAAGTTTCATCAGATTCATACGGGATGCAACCACTCATTAAACCTGCTAAGTTTTCTATTCCGTATGGTTTAAAAAGCATATGGTCAAAACCTGATTCAATTGCCTTATTTTTTACCGAGAGGGAGTTCTCAGCAGAACAACCAATAATTGGTAAGTGCTTGCCTAAATTGAGCTCTTCTCGAATTTTTTTTGCCAGTTCGAAACCATCCATGAAAGGCATATGGCAATCTGTTAACAATACATCAAACTCTTCTGGATTCTCTTGAAGTGCCAAAAAAGCAGCTTTTCCATCATCTACTACATGAGGTGTCAACCCAATTTGAATTAGTTGCTTTCTTTTAACTA
Source organism: Vibrio sp. B1ASS3 (assembly GCF_905175355.1). NCBI lineage: Bacteria > Pseudomonadati > Pseudomonadota > Gammaproteobacteria > Vibrionales > Vibrionaceae > Vibrio > Vibrio sp. B1ASS3. Next base: position 322,054 of record NZ_HG992743.1, on the reverse strand, counting down.
ATTGATTGATAGGGTTGTCCTCAGCGACCAATACCTTTCCTTTGAAAGTCTTTGTCATTGAAAACTTGTAATTTTCTATATTTTTTGTTCGATACAAACAATCAAATAGCAAGTCTGGATAAAATGGACTTGCACTTAATTCAATTTTATTTTCGTTCATTTCTATGAAATTATCACTCTTTTCATTGATAACTATCATTTTATCATATTCCATATCAACACAACGATACTCATTATCGGGAGAAGTAATCACTACCTTTTGGCTATCACCTTCATTAGAATTTTGGCGAGCCCCCCAAGTTTGGAGCCATTTTTTGACTAACTCGTTAACGCCATAAGTTTCAAAATGAAATTTATCCAGTTCACTCTCGTAGAAGCATATAGCTTCGAAAGGTAAAGTTACATCAAATCTTGTTCCCACTCCTTCAATACTCTCGACATTAAGCTGGCCTTCCATTAAATGGACTAACTCTGAAACAATCGAAAGCCCTAATCCAGACCCACCATATTTTCTCGCAATCGAGCTATCTGCCTGAACAAAAGGATTGAAAACGTTACTCAACTGTTCTTTTGTCATACCGCAACCAGTATCAGTTATTGAGAACCTAATACTTTTGTTATCTAGTTCGATATTGAAACTCACTCTCCCTGAAGACGTAAACTTTATTGCGTTGGACAAAAGATTATTTAATATTTGAGAATACCTTAGTGCATCTATAGATATCGTTCTTATCCTCGTTGGCTCAAATACATAATTTAGTTTGATCCCTTTTTTGTGTGCAACAGAAGAATGAACCCTCACAATTTCTCCTGTTTCACGTAAAATATCGCAATCAAAAGCAGATATACGTAGTTGCTTCGCTTCAATTTTAGAGAAGTCTAAAATATCATTAACTAATAAATTCAATTGCTTAGCAGATGAAGATACATTTCTCAACAATAAGGATGCTTCATCATTTTTTATCTTTGTATTAAGAATTTCAATTAATCCAACCATACCCGCTATAGGGGTTCTTAATTCGTGACTCATAGACGCTAGAAATTTTTCTCTTGTTCGAATCGCCTCTTCTGAGTTTCGCTTAGCCTTGTTTAGTTCCTTTTCTCTTTTATCCTTTTCAGAGATGTCATTAACAATTGTAAGTTGATATTTTTTCTGGTTCACATAAATTTCTTTGAAGAATATCTCAGCCACTTTAAAGTTAAGAGCACAATTATCTAATTCAATGACAGTTTTATCTTTAAAGTTATCAACATTTTTATTACACCCTTTACAAGTTCCTTCGCTATAGGCTTTACAGCTACTATAGTGAAGGTTACCTTGATCATGTTCAATCATAATAAGTGATGGTAATTCTCGGATAACTTGATGTAAAAAAGCATTTTCTTTCCTAAAAGATTCAGTATCGCTCTTTTGTCGTGTCATTTTTAATTTCTGTTTTTTCTGTGATAGAATTACCATTAAAAATATAAGAGATATTATCATTAAAATTAAAAATAGCAGCCGATTTATATTTCCCTCGTCGTATCCATAACTCACATTAAATTTTTCGTATTTCTTTGCAATTTCAATCAACTCGTTATTGGGCATGTTTTCAAATATTGCATTTATCGCTTCGACCAAAAATAGATTATTTTTAGACATTAACATAGATATTGAAATTTCTTTACTATCCGTTGTATCAATTTCAAAAATATCATCCGCAGTAGAAGAAACTATTATATCTATAATATTTTCATTCATATAAGCTTTCGATATTTTTCCATACTTCAAAGCTTTTAGCATACTCTTTGAGTCGTTAAAATATATAGTGTTATCTCTAAAACTATTACCTTCTAATTTTTCGACAAAGTTAAGTAACCCAATTTTCTTAGTTGGAGAATTAAGATTCTCCGAATGCTTAACAGCGTAATAATTTTTTGAGCAATAAGGCTTAGTTAGAATGGTATTGGGAATTATATTTAATTTATTATCAATGTAGGGGATTAAATCTATCTCACGTCTACTCAACATGCCTTGCAAATCATCACCTTCTTTTAATGGAATATATTCAAAAGTTAGATCGGAATACCTTTCGATCATGTTCAATATATCTAATATATAGCCATTTAGCTCCCCACTTTTATTAGTAAATAGAAGTGGATAGATATCGCTATTGAAAGAGTATCTAATTACTTCACGACTTTTGTTATCGTCTTTATATAATTTATTAAGCATATCAGAAATGTGATATGAGTCAGCCCTCGCTGACAATAAGTCGTCATCAGACTCCTCAAAATGATCAATTACATCATTTATTTTATCAATTAACTCTATATTTTCCTTCTTGGCCATATACTGTGAATATATAGTTCCTCCCCATGAAGGGGTGAAAACATCAACATCAAAACTATAATCATTATACAAATGTTTTTTAATGTTAATATAGCTATCAATAAAGGCTGACTTTTTGTCAATAAGCAATACCTTCATTGCAGAATTGAAGTTCTGCAATATTTTAATATTTTTATATTTGTTTTTTCTCAAGATTCGGCAAAATATGCTTTGTTCAATACATATCCAATTTCTTTCTTCATCTTGAAGGCTTGGGTCTTCGTTTAAAGTAATGTATGCGGCATCAGTACGCATAGTTGGCTTGGTATATAAATAATCGCCATCATTTATTAAAATTGAATCATTAAAACGAATCGCAACATTAGCTCTATCGCTATTAATAGCGCCATACATATTATTAATGTTTTTCACATTGATATAATCCGCTTCAAATTCATTTTTTTTGACTATATCTTTTAAGAGTTTCAGGTTGTAGTCGTAAAAAAATCATTGTTATTATTTTTTTCATAATTTAATACAGCAACATTAATTTGTGTTTTTTCTTTAGATTCGTTTAAATCTATTTCTTTTGCCCCAACTCCCCCCGCAACAAGACAAAATAAAGTGACAATAAATAAGTTTTTTTTCATAATTTATTTCAACCTGAATTTAATTAGCGCTTTCTAGCAAATTAGCAGCTTCTAAAGAAAGTAGTTTTGTGTGCCCCCTAAAAAAGGGGGCCTTTGATTAATCCAACGCCAACTGGTATTGCTCGACTCGCTCTTGCTTCTCTTTATGTTTTAAATATTGGCATATGATTTCTTCATTGATTCCAACATTATCGAAAAATAGCCTCTTTGCCAAAACCAAAGCCTCTTCTTCCTAAGGTGAGGATAGTTATTAAATCGCTTTAAGGCTATTTTGACTTTCAATACCACCATCAAATTGGATACCGAAAGCTTTGGTGCAACTTTTACAACTAAATGCTCGTGAACTTGTATGTTTAACTCTACTAGTTCACATCCAAATTGATTACAGTAAACATGAATACATCGATAAACTTCTTTACCTATAATGTTCTTCAAGTTCCTAAATCGATAATTTGGAGTCCACATTACATGGTATTGAAACTACCAAAATACGTGGGAGGCTTGATTGTATCTACTCATTTTATTTATCCTATTTGACTTCTGGAAGAAATTAAATACGCATTTAGCATGAGTAGTTTAGTTTATTAAACAAAAATAAAACCACTTAATAAATTAAGTGGTTAAAAATAATCCATAAAGAGAGATCTATTTTCTTACGAAAAGAAAATATTTAATTAGGGTTTCCGCCCACACATCGGCATAGCGAAACTTCCTGTGTTAGGAAATACGTATCTATTAAACTTATCTTTTATTTTAAACCCGACTCGGGAGGTAGTACCGGATATACTTGAGGTATAAAATCCGTCACTACCAATTTTGCCCGATAAACCTGCACCGACCCAATTGAACTCGGTCCACCATGTTGCTCCAGAACCATAAGTATCTACGATCCAGTTAGCAGTGTCTTCAATGGTAAAAACGTCCATCGGACTCCAATCGTCATAGCCCCCAAAATCTAAGTCGTTGCAGAACGTTTCGTAATCAGCAGCAGCCACCAAGCCAAAATGAAACCCACGCGGATGATATTCATCTGTATCTGCAATTGAATGCTCCATCACTATTTTATCGAAACCAAGAGCCATAAGTTCATTGTAGTTAAATGGCTTATGCCACATAGTCACACCGTCACTAAGTGTTGGCTGAACAAAAAATATTTCTTGTTTGTTCGTTGTCGCGAGACTCCCATAATCTAGGCTTGCTCTAACCTCAGTAGGAACAATGACATTGGTATCGGTAAAATGAACAATTAGCTCGCCATTGGTATCTGTATAAAGCGTAGAAGGATCTTCAACTAATTTTGCAGTTCCATTAGTATAGATAGTAACTTTTGCATTCTGAACCGGCAGACCTGTTATTGTATCTTTTAATACAACTTTAATAGCATTCGTATATATTCCGTTCGCAACAGAACCATTCTCTACGATTATAAAACTATCGAAGTCTGCGTCACTCGTATCCCCAGCAAAATACAATGTGTTTCGAAATCCATTAATACTAAGAGTTACATTCTCGGTTACACTGTTTGTTACTCTAAAGATCGCAGTACCCTCTAGACTCGTTGTAATTTCATCGTTCTTTAATACAGCACTACCATCTACTTCCGCCTTTACTTTTACTCCTTGTACAGGCAAACCAGATTTATCTAGGATAGAATACATTACTAATGCTTCATCAACGCCGTCAGAAAACGCGATGGCTTTCAGTGCAGTTGTGAAAACATATGGATCCTGTACACATGTCGAATAATAGTTTTCACCGGGTGTTGCAGTCCCCAAAGAACCATCTAAGAGGCTGTACACATTGCCATCTTCAACCCAATAGGGCTTATCAAGCGGCCAATTTTGGTGCTCTAGTGCCCCCTTAGTAAACAAATCAGTTATTTCAACAATACTAGGTAATCCTCCATTTTTGGCACATTGATTGTCTGCTTCTGAAAACGAAAACGTTGCGACTTTAATCGGAACACTATATCCACTATCGTAATTTCCTCCCGAAAATACAACTCCAGCGTCTATAGCTTCCTGATAAGTGTAAGGAGCAGTGAAAAACTTCCCCTCGTACTCAATACCTTTCCACTTAGCGGTCAATGGGTCGACAACTTTGACTTTAACCATTCCGGAGTCAAATCCACCTTTATGATCAGATACAACGAATGAGACATCATGCTCTCCGGCTATTAGCGTTTGGAATCTGAACTCTTTATTGGTTAAGTCTGATGGGGCGACGGACTCGACATTTGCATTAAAAGCGTTAACATACACTAGTTGATAATCGTCACCATCAGGGCTCGTAACCAAGTGATTTATGTTAATTATCTCGTCTTCTCCCGCGGCAACGGTGTTCTTCCAAACCCCGGAATCTTCAGCTATGGGGGCTTGGTTAAGTGAATCAGAAACAGCTATATCGATCACACCAAACCGATGAGCTGATCCAATAGGATCTGTCAGTTTATAAATAATCTGGCTATAACCGACTTCACTCGTTTCGAATTCAATAGTTCTGATAGTAGGTTGAACTGTGACATTGCCATTACCAGAAAGCGTGTAATCGCTAGATAATGTGAAACCTGCCGGATATGTTGCGCCAATCGCACTTAATTCACTGTCTATTTTAATACTCGTTTTTGCCATACCAGAAGCAGAGTCAATTACCATCGCTATGGATAGTGGAGATAGTGTTGATTCTGCAGCAGAGCTCGCAACCACGGTTAGGGTTGCACTCTCTGAACTAGTGTCCACTCCATTTTCACCTTGAACGATGTACCGATAATTACATAGTGCACTATCTGAAGTCAGCACCGTGTTGAAACCAAGCTTTTCGACATTGAGTTTCGCATCTCCACAGCTATTACTATTAGCTCCCTCCAGAATTACGTCTTGGAGTTTGGCATCAACATTTGTCCCTTTTACGACATACGGTGTTAAATCCACAAACCCCGACGCATCAGGAGCAATAGCGACAAAACCATCTCTAACAGCTAATGCTACTCCGACGTCTTCAACAGCTTCCACGTTGTCTCTATTCGCGTCATCTGTGTTACAACCAGAGATCAATGCGAAAGATAAAAACCCAACTATAGAGCCCTTACCATTTTTTTTAATTATCATTGTTAGCACCAAATGATTAAAACTTGAACACATAGTAACCAAGACCACAGCTCAAATTGTATCAAAACTGCCTCAATATAAAGATTTTCCGATACACTTTACATAGGCGTTGGGCTTTGTTGCTTAAATCGATGGAACTAAATCAAGAAGCTACGATCTGATCGGCTACACCCATCAATCGTCGTAACCTCATACCTAAACCTCATTACAAAACAACTAACTGGAAGCAGTACAATAAAGCCTTAATCAACCGTGGTTCTTTGACCTTTTGGATTGATGAGGAAACGATAGCCGAGTGGAAGCAAAATAGACAAGGCAAGCGTGGTAGACCTCGCCGATTCAGCGACCTAGCCATTACTACTGCACTGATGGTGAAGCGCGTTTTCTCTATGCCATTGAGAGCGCTGCAAGGTTTTCTAGACTCCGTATTTAAGCTTGCTAACGTCCCGCTAGTTTGTCCGCACTACACCTGTATAAGCCGTCGAGCCAAGGAAGTTGAGGTTTCATTTAAAACCAAAACAGAGGTGCGATACAACACCTCGCCATTGATGCCACTGGTCTCAAGCTTTATGGCGAAGGTGAATGGAAGGTTAAGAAGCATGGTACTGACGGGAAGCGTAGGGTTTGGCGTAAGCCGCATATCGCAGTAGATACAAGCACCCACGAAATAGTCGCAGCAGAGCTGAGCTTATCTAACGTAACCGATGCCGAAGTGCTCCCCAACTTACTCAAGCAGACACGTCGTAAAATCATTGAGATATCAGGTGATGGCGCTTATGACACAAGGAATTGCCATGATGCCATACGGATAAAGCGAGCGGTTCCGCTTATTCCGCCACGAGAAGGCGCAGCCTTCTGGGAGGAAGGACATCCTCGCAATTTAGCAGTAGGTTGTCAGAAGCTATACGGCTCCAACAAGAAGTGGAAAAAGCGTTATGGCTATCATAAGCGCTCGCTATCAGAGACAGCAATGTATCGAGTGAAACAGTTGTTAGGTGGGAAATTAAGCCTGAGGAACTACAACGCTCAAGTTGGTGAGACTTACGCCATGATTAAAGCGCTGAACAAGCTTACAGGGCTTGGTATGCCTGAAACTCAGTATGTTGTTTAATAATTACTCAATTTTCGGGCAATTTGGTTTTCTGTCCGAATTACGCAACAAAGCCTAAAAAAAGCGGCAGATTTATATCTTCCGCTTTTTTTAGTGAATTTTTGTAAATCCGTACCTCTGTTTTCGCATTTCAAACATTGCAGAGAACCGAACCCAACATGTGTTTAATATCGTTGCTAGCACAATAAGGCTTATTCCGAATATTTGTCTGTGGCTCATTTGGTCATCGAAAAACATCCATTGCCATACCGCTGTGAACAGTAGATTGGTGAAAATAAGTGGTGCAAGTTGAGAGCCACTGCTAGCCAATTGATACGCTTTCGAACGAAAGACCTGTGTATTGATGATCAAAAGAGACATCAAAAAGACAAGCAATGTATTCGGTGTTTCAAACGCGTGGAATGAGAGCGAGTGCAATAACACATTTGCATCGTTGAAAAGCATCAGTGGCAATATCAGTAAAGCAGCACAACCGAACGTCCAGAAGTTGATTTCTAATGGCGACAGGTCACTTTTACTCGCTTTATAGAGTGTCAGTTGTGAGCCTGAGTTAAACAAGCCACCAGCCAAGCCCAATAACAGGTCGACTCGCCATGTAAATTCACCATCTGCGCCAGCCAACAAAATCACACCAGTGAATGCCATAACCAGTGCCACTATGGTCGACATTCGAACCTGTCCGCGCATAAAGAGTTTTTCTACGATAGGCATAAACAAAGGCCCTGTCGCAAACAACACCACACCTTCGACTAGGGTGAGCGTTTGTAGAGAAGCGATAAAGCACAACTGACACATACCAATGCAAAAGGCACGAAGCAAAATGGGGTTAAAAGTCTTGCCAGTAGGGAGAGTCAGGTTTTTGAAGCGCAGCATGACCAATAAAATCAACGCCGGGGTGAAAAAGCGCAAGAAACTGAATAGGGTCACCGAAAGATCATCACTAAGCTGCTTCGCTAGCAGTCCAGTAACAGATAAGCTTAATGTAGACATCAGCATAAAGATGACGGGTTTATTTTCGACTTTCATTGGATACTCCTTAATTCATGGAGTATTTTAGGCAAAGGCGTTAATCAGAAATAGCGAGTTATTTTAAACGCTAATGTAAGTAAAACTTACAGATTAAGAATCAGCTTACCGCTAACTACAAAGGTAATAGGAGTGAAGACGCTATGCGCAAATTAGTCCCACTGAAGTCAATCTATGCCTTTGTTGCGGTAGCAGAGACTGGCAGCATGACAGAAGCGGCTCAACTGCTCTCTGTTAGCCATTCCGCGGTTAGCCAAGCCATCAAATCCTTAGAAAGCCAAGTGAACAAGCCTCTGTTTGATCGGGTTGGTCGCCAAGTTCGCCTCAATAACGAAGGGAAAAAATACTATCGTAAAGTCGCACCTGCACTTGAGCAGATTGTCGATGCCACAGAAGCGCTGATTCATGACCAAAATTCCAAGCGCATTACCTTTAATATGGTCAACTCACTTGCCCTACATTGGTGGATACCTCGAATGTCGAGTCTGCAAGAGTTCGCCCCGCAACTAGATATCCGCTTATCTAACCTGATTGGTCAATTCAGTTTGGAACAAGAAGGCATTGATGCCGCCTTGGTGCACGGCAGTCCTCTTGAATGGCAAGACTACTATTGTGAGAAGCTGAGTGAGGATGAACTGGTCTTGGTGTGCAGCCCTGAACTACTCGAACACTCTGCCCCATATGACATTCCAGAACTTCTGAACACCTACCCCATTATCGAAGTTACCAATGACCGCCGCAAACACGACTGGCAAGTTTGGCAAGAAGAAACCGGCATAGAACGTCCAAAAGGGAAAAAGCCAGTCACCTTTGATATGTCGATTCAGGCCGTGCAAGCCACAACCCGACGACTCGGCTTGTTGGTCACGCACCGTCTATTTGTAAAAGATGACATCAAATACGGCCAACTCGTAGAATTAGGGCAGCCAATCATCAATCCTTACCAGCAATTTTACTTCGTCTGTCCGCCACACAAACTCAAACATGAGGCGTTTCACTTGTTACGCTCTTGGCTGCGGCAAGAGTTTGGTCAGAACAATATACAACCCCTTGAGTAACCTATAGGCTTTATTAAAATTATTCGTTTCTTAAGTGAATAGATTAATGCCGGAATTGGTATAAAGTAAGAAGAGTACTTTCAAAACCCAAGGATGGCTTTATGAGGTTGTATCATGTCTTAATAAGTGGCGTTTTACTCATGGTGCCACTGTCTGGAACTGCAGAAACCGCCAGTAGCGGTAACGACCCTGATTTAAAAACGTTTATTATTGGCGGGCAACAAGCGTCTGCGAATCAACTCCCCTTCTTTGCACGCCTGATACTGCACCGCACTGGCTCAAGTCAATTTGCCAACATCTGTGGCGGTACGATCGTCAATGACAGGTACATCATGACGGCTGCACACTGTGTAGAATCGGATGTATTCACCGACGGGTGGACAATCAATGATCTTCGCGTTTTAGTCAAAAACCCAACCATGGATGATGTGTTTGTCGAGGAGTTCAAAGACGTACGCTCTATCACGATTCATCCCGATTACAACGCGAGTGACTTGTGGATCAATGACATCGCGATATTGGAACTGACTCGCCCTATCACAGACAACGTCCAATCCATCACTTTGCCACAGGAATTTGGTGACTACAGTAACCGTTCAGTTTTCCAAATCTTTGGGCTTGGTCAAACCTCAACCAACGATGCGACAGGACCGAATTACCTGCGCTGGGCAGAGATCCAACCTCTTACAGACTCACAATGTTCTTCACTGGTTTCAGGTTTTAACTCTCAAGAAAGTTTGTGTGCCAACGGCTTTCCAAACCGAGCTTATACAGGGATATGTAGCGGTGATTCAGGCGGCCCGTTAACTTATCAAGATGGAAGCGGTAATTATCAACAAATTGGTATCGTCAGTTATGGCTCATCAGTTTGCGAATCTCCTGCCATTCCTAGCGTATTTACTGAAGTATTGAATTACACCCCTTGGATTGAGGCGCAAACCAGCGCTGGCACTAAGACCACTTACGATGCCGCATTAGCCACGACCGAAGATTACCACAGTGAAGGGGATTCAGGTTTTGACCCAGAAGACACCACAAGTAATGACTTCGGTGATAATGGCAGTGATGGGGGTTCTATCGGATTTGGTTGGGTCGCTTTAGGAGGCCTACTGGCTTGGACAAAACGACGTAAATCTTTGTAGCACGTAGCTTTATCCTTAGTTACAATTTTTAGAATAAAAACTCTAACACGCGTTATTTTCCAGTTCATCTCAAGCCGATAATACTGTTATTATCGGCTATCCAACCATTTTCAGATCAAACTCATGAATAAAGCTGCATCGGCTCGCCGAATCAAAGCGATGCTGTTTCTGACTCTTGGTGTCACCCTATCCGTGTTTGCCGGATTTGCACTGTCGCAAATGTTCGTCATTGAAAAAGATGCATTCCAGCTTATATCGGTAGTCAGCTCAGTAATGGTGGTGAGTTTTTTACGTTACCAATGGCGAGCTTTACCTGCGATTGTATTGAGCTTGATGGCCTATTACTTCTTTACGGGTCGAAGCGTTGAGCACGCCTTGCTCTATTCCCTCACGGTTCCCATACTGCCTTTTGCGTTTTCAAGCTTATTTCACTACCTCAACAGTCGCTCACTTCATCAACCTGCCGCACGGCGGATAAGCCTGTTTTTCATCATTATTGGTTGTTTATTTCCGTTCGTTAATACCATCAAGATGATGTTGGTCAATACCTTCGTTGATGGCCAGTTCTTGAGTGCCGATTTTCTTTTTTATGCCACGTTAGGTAACTACTTAACTCAATTGCTAGTCACGCCAATCTTGTACGTGGTGGTCAGTTTGTTGACCGACACCGATACCCAGTCCTACCTCGCACTGGATAAACGTTTGAGGGTATCTAACAACCGTTGTCAAAGCTACATAACTTGGTTGGTAAGTTGCGTCGCGATTTTCTTTGCTGCCGCACTCTCTTCTTCTTCATTTATGCTCAATTCACTGAGCTTCTTTGCCGTCTTACTTGTCGTAGTTGGTTTAGCAAAACACGGCTTGATTCGCCCGCTCTTTGTCGGCTCGCCGTTTATTTTGTTGATCCTTAACGACGGTATTCGTCACTTCAACGAAGGATTGATTGGAGACAAACAGTTCTACGGCTTACTGATCATCATTACCGTGCTCACTACGTTAGCTTACCTACTTGGCGGCTACTCAATGAAACTGTTTGAGATGACCCAAAGACAAATCCGCTCAGAGCGTATCGACCCATATTCAGGGCTTTCGAACATTGCTCAGTTGAAAGAGGACATCAGTCATCAATCGCGTTCCTTGTTGATCTACCTTGACTTAACGCCAACGCTATCGATGTTGACCGATTTAGGGCATGAGGGAAAATCTCAGCTCATCATGCAACTCAGTGAGTTTTTGTATTCACGAAACAACAGCATCAACCGCTGCTATCGCCCGCCTTTCTCTACAGGGCTGTTGAGCTTTACCCATTACTCAGATACTGCTGAGGATGACCTTAGCGAAGTCGCCGAGTACTTAGAGAGCTTCCAATTCTACTGGCGAGGCACATCCGTCGCATTGGTGTCGCCGACCATCTTCTGCACGCTCGTTAGCCAAGACCAAGACATTGAGAAAGTGGTGTCGATTCTGTGCGATCAGCCACCACAGAATGACATCAGCATCCATTGGGTCAACATTCAGTCTTTTGAAATGGACCGCGTGGACAAACTCAATCACATTCAACAGGTATTTAAGCGCGAACAGTTTGAGTTGTTCTGCCAACCATACATGAAGCTTTCTGAATCTGAGCCGTCGAAACACAGCTTTGAAGTACTTCTCCGCCTAAAAGAGCGTGATGGTCAGGTTCTACCACCTTCAGCATTTTTCCCATTGATTAATCAGTTTGGATTAGAACTCAAACTCGACCATTGGGTCATCCTTAATACCTTTCGAATGCTGAGTGACAAGGTTAAGAATTGGGATGAGATTGGCCACTGTGCAATCAACTTAACCGCCAAAACACTCAGTGCCGAAAACCTTGCAGCACGCATTATTGAAAGCGCTCAAAGCTTCTCTATTCCGTTAAATAAGATTTGCTTTGAGATCACCGAATCATCCGCTCTGATCAATGAACAGCAAGCCATTTCAACCTTGAATTACTTGCGACATCAGGGCTGCAAAATCGCGATAGACGACTTTGGAACAGGCTATGCTAGCTTCGCGTACTTGCGCAGATTGCCACTGGATATTCTTAAAATTGAAGGAGCGTTTGTTCGTGAGATTACGCAGAATGAAACCGACCGTTTGATCGTCAGCTCTATCGCGACGGTCGCAAAAGAAATGCATTTAGAAACAGTGGCAGAGTTTGTCGAGAGCACCGCACACATTGCGATATTAAGAGGTTTAGGCATCGACTTTGCACAGGGTTATGGGGTCGCGAAACCGATGCCTTTGAGCGAGTATTTAGCCGAGCTATTTAAGGCTTCACACAAAGCTCAACAGCCAGAGTTGGAGACGCTATAGAGCTTTGCGCTTTAAGCGAGAGTTGATGATATCTTCAATCAGCTTTTGTTCTTTCTTGGCTTTTTCGTAGTTTTGTTTAGTACGCCAACGTTCTAGCACCTTCTCCAAACCCTGAACTCGAGCATGTTTGTATTCGAGGTGCTTTTGTACCGATGCACATTCCGCCTGCATTACCGCTTGTTCGTGTTCGTGGTGGCGCAACATCTTTTGTAGCATTTGGTCGACTCGATTAAGATTCATCAGCGCAGCACTATTCAGAACAGGCGTGGTTAAAGCGGATTGTCCGGCGTGGTTTTTCAAGGCAGAAAGTTGCGCTAGTTGCATCGTAAGGTGGGAGTGACGCTGACGCATGACATCAAGTTGCTGCCCGACTTTGTCTCGCTGCTTCTCTTCCATCAATTGCAGCTTGCCCACCGCCTTAAGTTTCGATTCCATCTAATTCCTTAATCCGCTTATCAAGCAGCGATTACTGCTCGCTTTGAAACATCTGCGCTAACGCCGTCAAACTGGTTGGATAGTCTACCGCTTCATTGGCTGACTGTTGTAAATAAGCACGTAAATGCGGATACATAGAAACCGACTGATCCAGTTCAGGATCTTGCCCTGGTTGGTAACCACCAAGAGGCAATAACTCTTTCACTTGCAGATAGTTGGAATAAAGCTGACGGAAGTTATTCGCAATCGTACTGTGCGCTTCATGGGTACAAGCGTTCATACAACGACTGATGGAGGCGTTGATATCAATCGCTGGATAATGGCCTTGCTCAGCCAGTTGACGAGACAACACCACGTGTCCATCTAGAATTGCACGCGCCGAATCCACCACTGGATCTTGTTGATCATCCCCCTCGGCGAGAACGGTATAGATCGCAGTTAAACTGCCGTGAAGGTTTTCGCTGTTACCTGCTCGCTCAAGAAGCTGAGGTAATACGCTGAATACCGAAGGCGGATAACCACGTGAGGCAGGCGGCTCTCCCAAGGAAAGCGCAATTTCACGTTGTGCCATGGCGTAACGTGTCAATGAGTCCATCAGCAATAAGACGTCTTTGCCTTGGTCGCGAAAATACTCTGCAACACGGTGGCAAAGTAGCGTCGCACGCAGTCGCATGAGCGGAGATTCGTCGGCTGGCGCGGCAACGATAATGGCTTTCTTACGCGCTTCTGGTGTGAGGTTTCGCTCAACAAACTCACGAACCTCTCGACCGCGTTCGCCAATCAAGCCCACCACAATCACGTCAGCCTCGGTGTTCTGAGTAATCATACCCATCAGGACACTTTTACCCACGCCACTGCCGGCCATTAAGCCGATACGCTGGCCTTTGCCCACAGTGAGCAAACCATTGATCACGCGGACGCCAACGTCCAAAGGTGTATCAACAGGGCGACGCTTAAGTGGGTTGATCGGTTTAGGTTCAAGTGAAACACGATCTCCCCCCTTAAGCGGTGCACCGTCATCAAAAGGTTCGCCAAGTCCATTCACTACACGCCCTAGCCATTGCGAACTCAGTTGAACCGTACTGTCACCATCAAGAGGGATCACTTTGGCGCCAGCGAACAAGCCCCCTAGGCGGCGAATTGGCATTAAGTAGGCCACAGTATGATCAAAGCCAACCACTTGTGCCTCGATCATGTCCCCTTCTGCCGTTTCCACCAAGCAACGCTGTTCAAGTTTGAAGCGGCACCCGACGGCTTGCAGCATTAAGCCGTTCACTTTAATCAAACGTCCCGTCACTCGCGCAACAGGAATCGAATCGAGCGACGCCAACGCATCACTCAATCTCTCGTTTAACAGTTCATGGCTCAATGTATTACTCATGCTCAGTCTCTACTTGTGGCATCGAGACTTCATCGAGCAAATGCTGTTTTACGTTATCCATGCAGGCTTGCAGACGTGAATCGCAGCTTGCGTCTGCTTCTGCGTCTTCTGTCACGAGTTGGCATCCACCAACGGGTAGTTCCGCGTTTGCTACTAACTTCCAAGCCGTTGGTAAGTCAGCATTGATTTGCGTAATTCGCTCCAAATCCTGAGGATTAAGATGAACGGTCACACTTTCCGCTTTACCCGGCATGGCTGACAAGGTTTCATCAACAAGAGCCAGAATCTGTTGCGGCATCAAGGTGAGCTCCGCACGAATCACTTGCTGCGCTACCTTCTGCACCAGCTCACAAATCATATGACGCTGCTGTTGTTCTTTGTCATTTTGCCAACGAGACAAGGCTTGAAACAGTTCATTGACGGGCTTCGCCGCTTCGACAAAGCTTTGCTTACCTGATTGCTCACCAGAGATGAATCCCTTCTGGAAGCCTTCTTTCTGCCCTTCAAGCAATCCTTGTTGTTTGCCTTGATCAAGCCCCTGACGTAACCCTTCATCATGACCTTGCTGCAAACCTTGTTGGAAGCCTGCTTCAAGCTGCTGTTGGATATCCGCTTGGGTGTCTTGCCAACCTTGATTATCTAACGCGAAATCATCTTCAATATTCACTGGCTGCGCCAGCGGTGGAAAACGATGTAAACGGTAGCCACTTGGTGGCAATCGCATGGTGTTGGTTGCTCTTTCTGCCATTGCCTTACTCCACCGTTTGCTCTTCATAAAGCAGCAATTGGATTTCGCCCGCTTCATCAAGCTCACGAACCATCTGCATGATATCTTGGCGAGCACGCTGTACTCGGCTCAATACCACAGCACCGCGCAGCTCCATATCGTCTTCCAATGCTTTCGCCATGCGTTGAGGCATTGAACGTTTGATGGTTTGCTGCAAGGTAATCTCGGAGCCTTTTAATGCCACCGCCCACAATTCCAACGGGATTTGCTGAACAAGCGCATCCATGGTTTCTTCGCGCTGACGGCCAAGCACCATAAAGTCGAACATGTTCTCTTCGATTTCGTTGACCACGTTTTCGTCGTGCAACTTGAGCATTTCCATCAAGGATGCGCGGTCACCTTCGAATCGGTTAATGATGTCTGCGGCTTGTTTCACGCCCGAAAGCGGTGTGCTTTGACTTGCTGACACTTTCTCGATGCAGCACTCCACTAACTCATGCAGATCGTTCGCCACTTGATGATCGATGTCTTGCAATTGAGCGATGCGGAACAAGATTTCATCGTGGTAGTCCTGGGGTAGATGCTTCAAGACCGCCGAAGAGCTGTCTGCTGGCAAATAGGCCAAGAAAATAGCTTGCATCTGAGGGTGTTCATTGACAATAAAGCGCGCCAACGTTTCTGCTTCTACCCATTGCAAACGCTGCATGTTGTTGCGAATTTCATCGCCATACAGATTGTTGAGTAAACCTGTCGCTAGGTCATTACCCAAGGCTTTACGCAGCGTATTCGATAGGTACTCTTTTGATGCACCACGGATACCACTGTGTTCACGAAAATCTTCAAAGAAATGTTGAATCACCCCTCGTGCAGAATCACTCTTAATGCCATTCAACTTCGCCATTGCACGTGTTACGCGTTGGGTTTCATCTCGGCTGAAGTGCTGCAACACTTTGGCGGCCGCATCTTCACCCATGCCCAACAGCACAAGTGCGGTTTGTTCTACATAACTAAGCGTCTGCTTTGACGTCGACTGCGCTGTGTTCATTGATGTTTACCCATTGTTTCAGAATTTCGGCTACACGCTCTGGCTCTTCGTTAGCAATAAGCTGTAGGTGTTTCAATTGAATCTCGAGTGGAGAGCCTGCTGGCGGCAGCATGTCGCTGTTTACATCCAAGCCAGACGACACGGCAATGCCTTTCTCCGACAGTTTGCGGTTAAGCACTTCTTCTCGCTCACGCTCTTCACGGGTCTGAAGATTGTCGTATTCCGGCTCAACTTGTGGTTCAGCAAATTCAAGCTCCGGTGCTGGTTTATCCGCGCCCGTTAGGTGCATGATCAAAGGACGAAGCACGAAGAAGATCATCGCTAAGCCCAGCATGCCGCCAATTACGTAGCGCAGTGGCTGCTGTACCGTCGGATCTTGCCACCAAGGCAGTGCTGGCGGCGCATCAATCTCAATCGGAGTGAAGTTAAAGCTCATCAAACTTAGGCTGTCACCACGAGTATTTGAGATGCCTACTGCGTCCATGATCATGGTTGAGATCTGAGTTTTGTCCGCTTCACTCCAAGCAACCCCGTCTGGTGCCGCTTGCGAGTTAAGCAATACAGAAACACTCAACTTCTCAATTTGGCCTTGCTGGTACTGAGTACGACGCACGCTGCTACCTACCGCATACTGACGGTTGATCTCTGAGCGAGCATTGGTGTTCTGGCTATCGTTGGTTGGCGTTTCCCCGGTTACAGGCGGTTGGTTGCTTAGAGAACCGGGAATACCCAGCGCAATTTGATCAACGGAATTGTTTTGAATGGTGTGCTCGTTGCGAACCACTGGTGCGTTATCAAGGATCTCTTGGGTTTCCTCGACTTGGCTGAAGTTCATGTCTGCCGCAACTTGTACGCGGAAGTTACTTGGCCCCACGATTGGCGTTAGCATGTCTGCCGCACGTTGGATAATCTGCTTCTCAACACTCTTTTGGTATTCAAGGTACTTCGCGTTGACTTTACCCGCTTCAGCAGATGCCACGTCGGCGCTCAATAGTCGACCGTATTGGTCAATCACTGAAACAAATTCTGGCTTCATTGCCGTGACACTGCCAACCACCAAGTTGATGATCGCTTCCACCTGTTCAGGCTTAAGATCTTCACCCGGCTTGAGTTCCAACATGACAGAAGCCGAAGGGTTTTCCGTGTTTTGGCGCACGAACAAGGTTTGACGAGGAATAGCTAAGTGCACACGCGCGTTTGCTACAGCATTCAGCGACATGATAGTGCGCACTAACTCACCTTCTAAACCATGGCGGTAACGCGCCGTTTCCATAAACTGACTCGTACCCAGAGAGCTGTCTTCTTTAAGCGAATCTAAACCCGTAGGCAGTTTGGCCTTGACACCTTTCGACGCAAGCAACATGCGGATACGGGCGACTTCACCTTCTGGAACCAATACTTGGCCATTTTGCTCTTGCATGCGGTAGCTGATGCCTTCAGTTTCTAATACCGACACAATTTCGCCAATATCAAAACGCTCTTGCTGACTGTAAAGCGGACGGAAACTTTGTGAAGAACTCCAAAGTGCTACCACGATGATAGCCGCAACAATGGCCGCTAAAACCGCAGACAGCACCAAGTTACGTTGGCTGCTTGACCACAGTTGCTTGAGTTTATTGGTTACGTCATCCATCCCACGGTTTGAGGATAGAGTCTGAGTGGAGCCGGCGTGCATTGCAGAATTTCCGGCCACTTGAGTGGATAGTTCTGACATGGGTTACACCGGCATCTTCATGATATCTTCAAAGGACATGACCACTTTGTTGCGCACTTGCATCAAAGCATTGAATGAAAGGCTCGCCTTTTGACTGGCGACCATCGCGCCGACCAAATCGTCACTCGCGCCGGTTTCAACTGCGGTCATTTTTTGGCTTGCTACCGATTGATGCTGATTGACCGTGTCGAGCACATTGGTCATCGCTTGTGAGAAAGAAATCGGTGCATTCAAAGTCTGTTGATCTAACGGGTTTGCACTCACAACAAATTCAGGTGGCTGAGCTTGCGTTCGCATCGCCTCCATTTTAGACAGCATTAACTGCTCTGCTGAGACTGCATTAGTTGGTTGACTTGCCATCTACTTTTCTCCTTTTAGGCAGCCGAGCCAAGCGCCGACTGTAAATCAATACCGTGTTCGCGCATTGCTGCAAGCTTGTAACGTAACGCCCGAGTAGACACACCCAAAGCGTTGGCGGTTTTGGTTCGGTTTCCACCAAACTGACGTAATTTATCTAAGATGAATTGGAACTCGGCTTGCTTCTTCGCTTCGACATGACCAAAGCTAGAAACAGGCTCAGCGGAAGGCACTGGCGTCAGCAATTCAATCGGCAGCATTAGATCATGAGCAGTGATGTAATCCCCATGGCGCATGACAAGTGCTCGTTGAATGACGTTTTCGAGTTCGCGAATATTACCCGGCCAGTGGTACTGGCTCAGCGCAGCAATGGCATCCTGTGACAGATGACAACGGCTGCTATCTTGGTATTTTTCAATAAAGAATTGGCTGATAGGTAGAATGTCTTCTTTGCGATCACGCAATGGCGGCCAATGCAATGGCAGTACATCTAGGCGGTAGTAAAGATCTTCACGGAACGTGCCTTTTTGCACTTCTTCACGCAAGTCTTTGTTGGTCGCGGCGATCACTCGGATATCCAACTGAATCGCTTTGTGGCTGCCAACACGTTCTACTTCGCGCTCTTGAAGTACACGTAACAACTTTGCTTGAACCGCTGGTGACATTTCACCAATTTCATCGAGCAGGATCGTGCCACCATTAGCCTCTTCAAACTTACCACTTTGCGAATTGGTGGCTCCGGTAAATGCCCCTTTCACGTGACCAAACAACACCGCTTCCAGCATTGATTCTGGAATAGCGGCACAGTTCACGGCAACAAACGGGCCGTCATCACGAGGCGATTGTTCATGAACGTAACGCGCCAGCACTTCCTTACCCGTGCCAGATTCACCTGTAATAAGCACGCTAGCATTAGTACACGCGGCGCGATGCGCGAGTTGAAGCACTTGTTTACTGCGCCATGATTCGGCAACGATGTTTGCCAGTGGTTTGCCCAACGCTTCTACACGCTTGAGCAAGTTCAACAATTGGTTTGTTTCAAATGGGCGAAGCAAGTAATCCGTCGCACCCGACTTCATCGTCTCCGCCGCCAAAATGCCCTGCTCTTGGTCAACAATCGCAATCACCACGCCAGCATTACGCTGCTTTTGATGACAAGCGACAAACTCACGCACACACATGTCCGGTAAGTTTGAGCTGACCAACGTAATGCAAGCTCGCTCTTCCAATAGCGCGCTGCGACCAGTGCGGCTGTGTCTTGCGAAATAACCAGCATTCCCAAGTACATCAAGCACTGGTTGAGCGAGGTGTTCATTTGGCTCAACCAACAAAATATCCGTTTTCGTCATCATTGAACCTTTACCTTCTCTTGTTGGGTTTGTTGTTTTGCTTCTGCGTTGTTGGTAGCAACGTTGATTTTGGCAACCACACGCTCGTTGTCTCGAACAAGGCGCAACGTCACACGACGGTTTTTAGCTTGTCCCGCTTGCGTGTTATTGCTTGCTATTGGGTATCGCGAGCCATGAGCACGAACTTCAATCAACGAATGGTCAACACCTTGTTGAACCAGAGCTTCTGCTACTTGCTCAGCTCGCTGGCGAGATACGGTTAAGTTCGCCAATTGAGAGCCAACATTGTCGGTATGACCATCAACCAGAATCTTGGTGATGCGGTCATCGACAGAAATGTAGCTGTATAACGCTGCGATAGTGCTTTGCTGGCTGCGACTTAGTGTTTTTTGGCCAAACTGGAATGGCAAATTCACATCACGAGCTTGGGAGTACGACAACTTCGGCAACTGCGCTCGACATTGATTGAATGATGCCAACGCATTTTGAATTTGAATGGTTGGTAGGGTGACACCACTGATGGCGGAATCATTCTTTCCGCTTAGTGACAACGTAACCCAACTTCCGGAAGTAATGGCTTTAAGTAGAGACTCCGTCCCATGCGTGAAAGCAAACTGATTCGTTGCTGTTGTTAATGCAAGAGAAGCCTCTTCTTTCCTTAAAAGCTCTTTTTCCCAAGGAGCGCTCTCACTAAACAATAAAACGTTATTCCATTTATTGTTGTTATTGTGAACGTCAGCAATAAATGTAACTTGGTTATTTGGTTCCGCTAGGAAATAAAACTTCCCCTGTGGAATATTTGAATGCATTAAGTTGCACTCAAATTTATTTCCTTTATATAGCCAAGTAGAAAGGTCCATGGGTATGGTGATTTTTTCACCTGCCAATGAAAAATTAGGTGAAGTTAAACCAGCTAATAGGAATACTTTAGAAAATATTATCAAACCTCTTCTTTGCAGGTATTTATCACACAACCCTGACATTGAAGGTTTAATTAAATATGCCATTGGATGAAAAAATTTGGCATAGGTAATCATATTAATTCCCTATTCTGAAATATTAAAAGTGGTCATTAATCGTTCATACAGCTTAGAGAAGCATTCGTCGAAAGACTTTTTTAGACCAACAAAACAATGAGTTACAAAGCTAAAATTGAAAAAGCCGCTGTTTTCCCTATCAGCATAAACTGACCGAATTAACAACAACTTAGCTAATAATTGTTATAATTTTTTATTAACTCTTTTATAAGTCAAAACTAACTCTTTTTAATTTTTATTAAAAGTACCTATGGTTAGCTTCAAATCAACATGTGAACTAAAGTCACAATCTTTAAAGTTGAAACTAAAGGATCATAAAAAAGTCTGTGTAGACTGTCCGCAATTAAGTTAAAACAGTTTCGTTTGTTAACGCACGGTAAAATATAAATGGAAAGCAGAGTTAATGAGCCTATTTCCGACATCAAATTGCTTGATGTAGAGTTGCTAGGCAAACCTATTCATATCATTCGTGAAAAGCTCGAAAGTTTGATTTCAGAATCTTGTTCAAGCCTAACCAATGAATTACAAAATTGGCTCAGCACCAACAAAATCGAAGCGAATTTAGTTGCAGTAGAGCTACACAGATTCTCGCCAACGTTATTGGATAAAGACCAAACCTCCACTTATCAGCATCAAGATGGTGGCATGGTATATATCCACGGAGACGCACAAGCATTAATTAAATTGGCTGACCGTTTTTACGGTGCCGCAACAGAGCGTACTTCTACTAGCTTGACCGCGAGTGACCTGCGCCTTCAAGAGCGTATCAGTCGAATCATCATCAACTGGCTAGCGCCGCAAGAAATGTGGCAGCCCTGCGAATACGAAACGCCACGAGGCATCGGTCTGCATGCTGAGCTTTCAATCGCGTTTGAAGACTTCCAAGGTGCCATTCATCTCAAGCTTGATAGCACCATGATTCAAACTTTGATCGAGCAGTTAGCCCTTCATAACGATGCCGATTTGTATCAGCCGTTTTGTCTCTCGTTAGAGTCAACCCCTGTACGTCTTAACGTTGTTTTGAGCAAGAAAACCATGGCACTGAGTGATGTGGTTGGATTGCAGCCAGACGATATTTTGCCAATCGAACTTCTCAATACCGTGCCAGTGAGCATTGGTAACCAAACTCTTTTCTCTGGTCGTGTTGCAGAACAAGACGGTCAGCTTGTATTGATCTTTAACCCAGATAAGGAATCGCAGCGATGAGCGAAGCGCAAGAGAACCAAGCATTCGACGCCGATGAATTAAACTTTGACGATTTTCAATTAGAAGATTTCGAAACCGAACAAGCTTTCGCTCCTGAGCCCGTTGCTGAGCGCGATTTGAGTTTCTTCAAAAGCATCCCGGTTACCGTGACACTTGAGGTGGCGAGCAAAGAAATTCCTTTGGGTGACTTGATGAAAGCCGGTGAAGGAACCGTGATTGAACTGGACAAGCTCAATGGCGAACCGCTTGATGTAAAAGTAAATGGTTCCCTAATGGGGCAAGCGGAAGTCGTGGTCATTAACGACAAATATGGCCTGCGCCTGATCAACGTTCATGATTCTGCGCTTAACAGCGTAGGTCGATAGTTTCAGGTGGGTTGTGCGATGAATGTTCTGGGTGCCAGTCAGCGTCGATTACCTTTGCTGGTAATTGCATTGCTTGGTTTGCTGTTGTTTACGCTTCCAACCATGGCTGCTGACAACGGTTTAACCATCTTATCCGTTTCCGACGGGGACACACAGCAAGAGTACAGCGTTAAGCTGCAGATTCTGTTGTTGATGACGGCGCTCAGCTTCTTGCCAGCTTTCATACTCATGGCCACCAGCTTTACGCGCATTATCGTGGTATTGGCGATTCTGCGTCAGGCACTGGGTTTACAACAAAGCCCGCCAAACCGTGTGTTGGTTGGCATTGCACTGGCATTGACGTTACTGATCATGCGTCCTGTCTGGACCGATATCCACGACAATGCTTTTAAGCCTTATGACAATGGCGAGATCACCTTGATGCAGGCGTTTTCGGTGGCCGAAAAGCCAGTGCGAAACTTTATGTTGGCACAAACCCACCAAAGCTCGCTGGAACAAATGTTACGCATTGCCAACGAGCCCATCGACCAAAATGTGGAAGACATTTCGTTTGCGGTCGTGTTGCCAGCTTTTGTCATCAGTGAGCTGAAAACCGCGTTTCAAATCGGCTTCATGTTGTTTATCCCGTTCCTGATCATCGATCTTGTCGTCGCCAGCGTATTGATGGCGATGGGTATGATGATGCTGTCACCTCTGATCATTTCTCTGCCGTTCAAATTGGTGGTGTTTGTTTTGGTCGACGGTTGGGCAATGACGGTCGGCACACTATCCGCCAGCTTTGGGTAGTGGGAGCGCATCATGACACCGGAACTCACCGTTACCCTATTTTCTGATGCTGTCTGGCTGATCATCTTGATGGTGGCCGTTTTGGTCGTACCGGGTTTGATTGTCGGCCTGTGTATTGCCGTATTTCAGGCAGCTACGCAAATTAACGAGCAAACGCTAAGCTTCCTGCCACGTTTGTTGGTCACGCTGCTAATGGTGATTTTTGCCGGTCATTGGATGCTGCGAAAAATCATGGAGCTGTTTGATTTCTTGTTCCACAACATTCCGGGGATGATCGGCTAATGGCGATCACGTTTGCGGAACTGTCCGTGATTCTAGGTCAGCTTTGGTGGCCATTTTTTCGCGTCGGTGCCGTGTTCATTTCCATGCCATTTTTTGGTGATGCGTTGATTCCAGTCTGGGTTCGCAGCTTGCTTGCCCTCTCGATTGTGGTGATCACCGCGCCACTGATGCCACCAATGCCAGAAGTCGAACTGTTCTCAATGACCTCGCTTTTCTTAGCGTTTGAGCAAGCGATATGGGGTCTGATGTTCGGCTTAATCCTGCACATGTTATTCAATGTTTTCACCATGCTCGGTCAGACAATTTCATTGCAAATGGGCTTGGGTATGGCCGTGATGAACGATCCGGTTAACGGCTTGTCCGTAGCGATTCTCGGTCGCATGTTCCTTATCTTCTCAACTTTGCTGTTTCTTGCGCTTGAAGGGCATTTACTGGTTATCGACATCGTCATTCAAAGCTTTATCATTTGGCCGGTGGGGTCGGGTATCACCTCCCTGTCTTTGCAAGGCGTCGTGAATATCTTTGGGTGGATGTTTGCTTCTGCGTTGGCTCTCGCGTTGCCAGCTATCGTTTCTATGCTGCTCGCCAACATCAGCTTTGGTGTGATGAACCGAGCCGCGCCCTCTCTAAACGTTTATGCTCTGGGCTTCCCGATGACCATGCTGTTAGGTTTGTTCAGCGTGTTGATCTCTGTTTCTGGCGTGCCAAGTCGCTATACCGCGTTAGTCCACGACACCATTCGTTTCTTAAATAACTTTATGTTGGGGGGCGCATGAGCGAACAGTCGTCTCAAGACAAAACCGAGAAAGCCTCCCCCCAGAAGGTAAAAAAAGCCCGTCAAGAAGGGCAAATTCCCCGCGCAAAAGAGTTCACTACCGCGGTAATCTTCTTAGCCGTTGCGATGTTTTTCTATTCCCAGCTCAATAGCATTTGGGAGAGCATGTCAGGGGTATTCCGTTACAACATGACCCTAACCAAAGCAGACCTAGAAAACCCAAAACAATTGGTGGAGCATCTTGGTCAGAGCTTGGCGGTGATCATCGAGATGCTCTTGCCTCTCTTCACAGTCATCATCATTGTCACCTTTGGCAGCAGCATGGTGTTAGGCGGTTGGATGTTCCGCCCTGCGAACGTGCTACCGAAACTGAGTAAGCTCAATCCTATCTCGGGTATCAAACGTATTTTCTCCACTCGATCAGTGGTGGAACTGGTTAAATCCACCGTCAAGGTGTTAGTCATCTTCGGCATTCTTTATGGCTACCTAGACAACCATCTTCAGCCACTGCTTGGCATGCAAAACTTACCACTCAGCCAAGGCTTCTCACTGATCATGTCGATTCTGTTTGAAGGTCTGCTGCTGATGGGCTTTGCCCTGTTGTTGTTCGGGGTGATTGATATTCCTTATCAACGTTGGGAGCACCTTAAAGAGCTGCGGATGACCAAACAAGAGTTGAAAGAAGAATTTAAGAACAACGAAGGTCGACCTGAAGTTAAGCAGCGTATTCGTCAAATTCAGCAACAATTCGCGCGGCGTAAAATCGACAAGATGGTGCCCACCGCAGACGTGGTGATCACCAACCCGACCCACTACGCCGTTGCATTGAAATACGAGCCATCCCTGTCCGATGCACCATTTGTCGTGGCAAAAGGCGTCGATGAAACCGCCATGCACATTCAACGCATCGCACGCGAGAACAAAGTCGAGATCATCAACTCGCCGCCGCTGACTCGTTCGATTTATCACACTACGGCGATTGAGCAAGCCATACCAAGCCAGCTCTACATCGCCGTGGCACACATTCTGACTTACGTTTTGCAATTGAAAGCCTTCCGTAAAGGGGATGGAAAAGAGCCAACGCCTTTGCCTCATTTTTCAATTCCAAAGCATTTGCAACACTGATTAACCCGCGTTTACCCAAGGACACCAGAGTATGTTTAACCGGTTAAAACAACTTCAAACTTCCACCAAAGGCTACATTGGCATTCCAATCGTCTTGTTGATGGTGCTGGCGATGGTCATCTTGCCTTTGCCACCCTTGCTATTGGATGCGCTGTTCACCTTCAATATCGTATTAGCGATCTTGGTGTTGTTGGTCAGCACCACAGCGAAGCGACCACTCGACTTTTCGATTTTCCCAACCATTCTGTTGGTCGCAACCTTGCTGCGTCTTACTCTGAACGTAGCTTCAACGCGTATCGTATTGCTTGAAGGTCACAACGGCGGCGATGCAGCTGGTAAGGTGATTCAAGCCTTCGGTGAAGTGGTGATCGGTGGTAACTACGTGGTCGGTATGGTGGTGTTCATCATCTTGATGATCATTAACTTTGTCGTGATCACCAAAGGTGGCGAACGTATCTCTGAAGTATCAGCACGCTTTACCTTGGATGCGCTACCGGGCAAACAAATGGCCATCGATGCCGACTTAAACGCAGGCTTGATTGACCAAGAAACTGCGCGTCAACGCCGCAAAGAAGTGGCGAACGAAGCGGACTTCCACGGTTCAATGGATGGTGCGTCCAAGTTTGTTCGCGGTGATGCGGTTGCCGGCTTGCTGATCCTGTTCATCAACATCATTGGTGGTATCAGCATTGGTGTGTTCGAACACGGACTGCCAGCATCAGAAGCCTTCAAGACTTACGCCCTACTGACCATCGGTGACGGCCTTGTTGCTCAAATTCCATCACTGTTGCTTGCTACCGCTGCCGCGATTATTGTGACACGCATTAACGACAGCGATAACGGCATGTCGGAAACCATGCACAAGCAGCTGCTTGCAACACCGGCAACCTTGTTTACCGTAGCGGCGATCATGGCTGTTATTGGTATGGTTCCGGGAATGCCTCATCTCGCGTTCTTCACCTTTGCAGCAGTATTGGCGTTTGCGGGCTGGCGACAGAGCAAAAAGCCGGTGCAAGATACGCAAATCGACCAAGTAGAAGCACTCTCTCATGCGATGCAGGAAGAAGAAACCGCACTTACTTGGGACGATATTCCTCATGTCCATACCCTGTCTCTTGCGTTGGGTTACCGCTTAGTTCACTTGGTTAACAAAGAGCAAGGTGCACCTTTGGCGCAGCGTATCCGCGGTGTTCGCCGCAACCTCTCCGAGCAAGTGGGCTTCCTACTGCCGGAAGTGCGTATCCGCGACAACTTAAGTTTAAAGCCGAACCAATACACCATTGCTCTGAACGGTGAAGTGATTGAACAAGGTTTTATCGAGCCAGAACGTTTGATGGCGATTGCTGTGGGTGAAACCTATGGCGAAGTGGATGGCATTTTAGGCAGTGACCCTGCCTATCAATTGCCTGCGGTTTGGATTGAACATCAAGACAAAGCGAAAGCGCTGAACATGGGCTACCAAGTGGTTGACGATGGCACGGTTATCGCTACACACATCAGCAAAATCATGAAGACCAATTTGTCTGAATTGTTTACCCACGACGATGTTGAAGCCATGACTCAACGTCTCACAGCACAAGCGCCAAAATTGGCCGAAGCCTTAGCCGCTGCACTAACGCCAGCACAGCAACTTAAGGTTTACCGTCAGCTTCTGCTCGACCAAGTGCCGTTGAAAGACATTCGAACCATCGCTAACACCATGCTGGAATCTTCGGAAAACACCAAAGATCCGATTTTACTCGCGGCGGATGTACGCTGCGCACTCAAGCGAACCTTGGTTAACTTAGTCGCTGGGCAGAAAAACGAACTGAACGTCTACGCCTTGTCTGATGAACTTGAACAGATGCTGATGACGTCGTTACAACAAGCTCAAGCCGCAGGCGCTGTCATGCTCGATAGCTTCCCAATTGAGCCAAACATTCTTAGCCAGTTCCAACAGAACTTGCCTTTGATTCGTCAGCAATTGAAGCAACAAGGGCTGCCGCCAATCTTATTGGTCATGCCTCAACTGCGCCCATTACTGGCAAGATATGCACGTACCTTTACCCAAGGATTGGCGGTACTGTCTTACAATGAAATTCCAGAAAACAAACAGATCAACGTGGTAGGAAACCTTGGTTAATCTCATCTCAACAAAAGCGATGTACGACTATTTGTGCGATCTCGCACTGCAACACATTGTCACGGACGACGACCAACTGGTGTTTGATGCACTTAAACACAATGACATTCAACACGCCTGTCAGGCCATCCGTGAAACCAAAACTGGCGAGGTGGAATACCAGCACCTCACTCTACGCTTTGGCCTACGCGGCGAGCAGAGTGTCTATCAGTTTGAACTGTCAGAGCAAATGCAATATTGCTTAGATTTATACAGTTTGTATTTAGCGCTGCGCCAAACACAGTTCCAACTTGAGACCTTTCATCCCGACCTTATCAGCAATGTCGTCGTCCCCATTCGTGTTGACGCTTTGCTGTGGCAGGCAGGCGGCTATTTTTTGAATCAGATGATTCAGTTCCACAAGGCGGCATTTCAGCATGTGGTGCCCTCTTTGCAGGCCGATGAAACCCTGTGCCTGCACGAACGAGTCACCACCTTGGTTGAACAACTGAAAGACAACGCGTATGCCTTATGGTTTGAAATCGCGACCAGCCAAGCGCACTTCGAGCGCATTGCTGAGTTTGAACCCGATATGATCAAGCTGTCCGTCACCATGGAAAACAAACAAGATCAGCACGCGTTCCTACCTATAGCGCGATTCCTGCGTCGTAACCAATTTCCTTGGGTAGCCGGAAGAGTCGCAAGCCAAAATGAACTCAACCGCTACCGCTTACTTGGTGCGAGTTATTACTTTGGCTATTTCAGTGATATCCCCACTTCATTGTCGTTTAAATCGTTCGACGATGAATAAACAGAGGTGACGATAAAGGGCGAGTTCAGCAATAAGAACTCGCCCTTTTTTATGTCTGAACAGCCTTAAAATGCGGATTTTCTGGAATAGATGTCACCAAAAATCATCAAATTAGGCGATTTCGAAAAAATTTTTAAATTTCCAATTAATCATTAAAACCAACCGACCGCCTCTAGTTAGTGAGCGGGGCGATAGTCCCACATTGAACAATCAAGGAGAACAGATTATGGCTCTATCAATGCACACTAACTACGCTTCGCTGGTTACTCAAAACACGCTAAGCAACACTAGTAACCTACTTAACACTGCAATGGAGCGTTTGAGCACGGGTTACCGCATCAACTCAGCAGCAGACGATGCAGCTGGCCTACAAATCTCTAACCGCTTAGAAGCTCAAACTCGCGGTATGAGTGTAGCGATGCGTAATGCACAAGACGGTACGTCTATGCTGCAAACAGCGGAAGGTGCTTTCGATGAAGCAACTAACATTCTGTACCGTATGAACGACCTAGCGACTCAGTCTGCAAACGGCACAAACACAGCAAAAGACCAAGATGCTCTTCAAAAAGAGTTTGCAGAACTAGGTACTGAGCTACAAAACATCATGGATAACACCAAATACGCTGGTGATACATTGATTACTGGTGCTGGTATTAAAGCGGGTGGTCTTACTCTACAAATCGGTTCTTCTTCTGCAGAAACTCTAGACCTAGCAACAACAGTAGATACTGACGTTGCAGCGGCACATACTGCTCTAAAAACAACAGTACCAGGCCTAGACATTGGCAGCGGTGGTGATGCAAGCGCAGCTATGGACGCTCTAGTTACAGCTATTGATGAAGTAGGCGCAGCACGCTCTGGATTGGGTGCAACAATCAACCGCCTAGACCACACAGTAGTGAACCTAAGCAACATGGTTGAGAACACATCTGCAGCGAAAGGCCGTATCACTGACGCAGACTTTGCAGTTGAATCTTCAAACATGACTAAGAACCAAATGCTAATGCAAGCAGGTACAACGGTTCTTTCTCAAACTAACCAGCTTCCAGGCATGGCAATGTCGCTACTGCGTTAATAGAACCTTTCTATTCGCTAACAACGCGCAAAATTTAGTTCGTCCGAAAGCTCAAAGCCTCCCCTTCATCCGGGAGGCTTTTTCTTTGTCTGCAAAAAAAGCATTTGGAAAGGAGTTCTAGCGACGGATGTAGATGGAAGTGGCTTCGTTAGTGTGGCTAGCAGGAATACGGAAACCTGCTTTTAGCATGGTGTTGTGCAAAACCTTGTTGAACAGCTCCAACTCGGCAGACTCTACTCCTCGATGAGGTTGATACGCTTTGAGTTCAGGGAATCGAGAGAGCGCTTCTATGCGGATGTTCGCCAGTTCTTCGGCATTAATGTTCTGTTTACTGCGTAGTTTAGTGCCAATAAAAGCCTCATACGCACGGGCACACTTCATCAGTCGTAAAACAAATTCATTCATTACTGTCGTTCTTTTTAGTCGAATTGGGGGGAATAGCCAGACGTTAGCAACCACAAAAATTGCAGGGGCATAAGATAGCAAACCTTTGCATTCAGACAGGGTCAGAAAAATCTGAATCCTTTAGCAGTAAACGCCGAATTCTGCTCGTTATGCATACAACCCCATAACTCTTCTTTCTTTCCTCCATTGGATTAAATCTTTCAGCCTTTTTGGTCGCCTGTTTTATTTGGGAACCCCCTTTAACCATCAAGGGGGAAAGCGGAACCAACAAGGTGGAAAAAGCGCTTCCTCCCAACTAACAAAAAATATCGTAAGGCACTGTTTTATATTGACATAAACATCAGGCACACATCTTGCGATTGAGTATTTATTACTGGCACAAAAAAGCCAAATACAGATGAGAGAGGGAGCGACCTCATGAGTTCGTTAGATCCAATTACTATGGCAACCCAGTTCGCCACGTTAGATGTTCAGCCATTTCAACAGCGCTACCAATTGCAAGCCGATCGATACCAGGCGCAGCTTACTGCTTTAGGTAAGGTGGAAAGTGCACTGCGTGAGTTCCGCACTGCGGTTAACGAGATGAACAGCAGCACAAACAGCATCATCAAGAATACGGCAACAACCTCTCAAGATGGCTTTTTCACCGCGAGTGCCGATGCGAACGCGTTAGTCGGTAACTACCAGATCTTTGTTGAACAAGTCGCAACGTCACACCAAATATCTACCGGCATGCCAGCAAATCTAGATGCCTCAACAGAAGTTCCGACTACCGGCACTCTAGAGTTCACCATCAACGGCGAAACCATGACGTTAGATATGTCGACGGTAGATACCGACGGCGATGGCAAAGCGACCGTGACAGACCTAGTCAGTGCAATCAACAACAACCCTGATAACCCAGGCGTAAATGCCACACTTGTTCGCTCAAACGGACAAACACACTTCATGCTCTCTAGTACCGAGACAGGCGTGGCAAACACCATCAATGTCAGTGCGACGGGAACAGGACAAGCTTGGTTTGAAGATGCGTTCACCAACACGACAGAAATCAGCAAACCACAAGATGCTGTTATCTGGCTTGGCGCGGAAGGCACAGGACTCCAGCTCACCAACTCTAGCAATACTTTTGAAGGCGTGATTGATGGTGTCGACATCACCGTCACCAAAGCACAAACCTCAGGAGAAGCGCCGATCTCAATGGAAGTAGGCGCAGATAGCGAGGGAACGAAAGAACAAATCACCAAGTTTGTCGATACCTATAACGCATTGATTTCGACCTTAGATGAGTACACTCAAATCGGCGGCGAAGACCAAGCTCGTGGTGTGCTCGCCAGTGACCCTACCCTGCGCTCTATTGAGAGCCAATTGAACACGCTCGTTCGTGGAGAGCATGGTGGTATGCGTTTAAGTGAAGTCGGCATCACTATTGATCGTGACGGCAAAATGAAAGTCGATCAGGATAAGTTTGCCGAAGCACAGAAGAACAACAGTGCTGCACTAGAAACCATGTTTAACGGTGATGGCGCCCTACTTGACTCACTTGATGACATGGCAGAACCGTTCTTGAAGTTCTCTACAGGTACGTTCAATTCTCGCAAAGATGCGCTGCAAGCCAACTTAGACCGAATTGACGACAAGCAAACCTCTTTACAGCGAAAGTACGAGATGTCGTACAACCGCTACCTCACCCAGTTTACTCAAATGAACACCTTAATGACGCAAATGAACCAAACCATGTCGATGTTTGGTTAAGGCTTTAGGAGAAGTACTCATGCTAATGGATTCCGGCTACGACTCATACCAACAGGTCGATCTTGATGCTCAAGCAGCATCAGCCAACCCACACCAACTCGTCGTCATGTTGATCGATGGGTTACTCGATGAAATTGAGCGTATTCGTGGCCACCTTGCCGCGAGTCGCCTAGAAGCAAAAGGCGTTAGCATTAACAAGTGCATGAACATCCTTATCGGCTTAAGCAGTGCGTTAGATGACGAAAACGGCGGCGAAATCGCGGAAAACTTACGCCAACTCTATGACTTCTGCCAAATCGAGTTGTATTACGCCAGCACACAGAACGACGCAGCACGTTTAGACAACGTAGAGCGCGTGATGGGTAACGTACGAGAAGGATGGATGAATTTTGGACAGCAAGCATAAAGTGTCGCCAGAGCGATTTCGCCACTTGTCAAAACTGATCCAAATCGCGACTAAAACGGCCGATTGGCAAGCGCTTAAACGCTACGACTTACAGTTGCGCGAACTGCTAATCAGCCATAAGCCATTTTTGAAAGATCCGAAACTCGCACCGGAAATTCAGCGAGCAAAAGCCGTGCATGCGTGCGCGTTCACGGCATTGGAAAAAGCCACCAGCGAGCTAAAACAAGAGATGAATATGGTGAACGATCAACAAGAGCGTGCCATGGCTTATCAGCTCGCGATGACGATGGAGCTAACGCAATGATGATAACCAATTCAGTGCCTGCAAATGCGCCTTCTCAGTCGTCATCGTCGGGCAAAATCTCCCAAGCGCGTTCAGAACAAGGCTTTTCGCAAACCGATGCAACCTCGGTAAATCAACAGGGCCAAACCAACGCACCTCTTGTGGTGGCGGGGTTTCGTTTAAATGCGCAAGCCTTACCGACGCAAGCTACCCCACTAGAAGCTGACACACAGGAACTCAATGCTGAAATCAGCTCAGATGAGGCATTACTGAGTGTGGTTCCTGCTACCACGGATCTCGCCACTCAAGCGCAAGTCCTCATCCAAGGAATGAGCAAAACCGCGCTTAAGCAAGGCGAAACCAACCAACTTGCGCAAGTATCGGCAGGCCGGGTGTCTCAAAATACAAATGTCGGAAACCAAGCAAACCTAATGCTTAACGCCACAGTGCAAGAGAGCCAAAACGCCCCTCAAACCAGCTCAACGAGCACACTAAAGGTGTCGGCTTCGGACTTGCAAACTCTGCTTAATCAACCCGCTCAAGGGCAAGTACTAGTGACCAGCTCACAAGCGCAAACAACAGGAGCAGCGCCGCATTCGAACCCAACCTCACCACTAGCAGCGACTCAAGCTCAAGGCGCGGAGTGGGCGGCGGTTCGAGTGGATACCAGTTCTGGTAAATGGGGCGAGCAGATGATGCAAGTGCTGCAAGACCGCGTGACATTGCAGGCTCAGCAAAACCTACAAGAAGCCAAGATCCGTCTCGACCCACCAGAGCTGGGCAAGTTGGATTTGATGGTACGCGTGGAAGGTGACCGCTTGAGCGTGCAAATCAACGCCAATACCGCCGCAACTCGTGAAGCCTTGATGCAAGTGTCTGAGCGCCTTCGCACCGAACTTCAAGAGCAAAATTTTGTGCATGTAGATGTCAACGTAGGTTCGGACCAAGGTCAGGAAAGACAAGCACATGATGGTGCTCAAGAAGAAGCGAACATCTTCGCTGCGCGCGAAACCAACGCATTTCAAACACATACAACAAACTATTCAGAGCATTGGCTGAACACTCAAGCCTAATTAATCATCGAGGAAAAAGGTTATGACCAAACAACAAATGATCGCCCTGTTTATCGCCATGATCATCACCAGTGCCCTCGTTTCCGCTGCCACTGTGGTAGGCGGTATTTGGTACCTCAACAAAAGTTCGGAGTCTTCTTCATCTGAATCGAGCGTGAGCACTTTCTTGGAAGATTCACCGCTGGCTTTCTTAACTGCTGAGCAACCGACGACGAAAGGCCCAAGCTTTCATCCATTAGACAAAGTGGTTCTGACCATCAAAGGCAAAAAGCAGACGCACTTTGTAATGCTTGAGCTTGCCGTAGAAACACGTCGTCCAGAGCGCATGAAGAACATCGATGCTTACATGCCAATGGTACAAAACTCGCTGTTAAAACTATTCAGTGACAAAACCTTTGATGAGCTGCAGCAAACGGGCGCTATCGATATTCTGCAAAGCGAAGTGAAAGATACCCTACTGCTGGCCTTTGCAAAAACCGACATCGTTCGCGATATCGATGATGTTCTGCTGACCAAATACGTTGTGCAATAACGGAGCACAGCTATGTTGGAGATGAACTTACAGGAAAGTTATACCGCGACGGAGGAAGTGAATACTCCGTCTCGCCCGATTGATGAAAACGCCTTACTGCAACGTCATCAAGTCATGGTTAAACGCGTGGTCAACCAACTACGCGTTCACGCGACCTCTCATTGCAGTATTGAAGACATGCAGCAAATTGGTTTGATAGCGCTTGTCGAAGCTGGGCGTCGCTATGGGGATGTGGATGATCCACACTTCCCCGCTTTTGCTGTTTGTCGTGTTCGTGGCGCGATTTTGGACGAGCTTCGCCGTTTAGATTGGCGCTCTCGTAAAACCCGCCAACAAGCGCATGAGTTGAACGACGTAACCCGAGACCTCACTCGTGCACTGGGCAGAATGCCGACCGATGCTGAAATCATTAAAGCGCTTGGTACTGACGAGCAAGACTTCTACAACCGCCAAAATGCAGCGCTGGCGGGCGAAATGCAAAGCCTTGACCAATTGATGGAAACAGGTGGAGACAGCCACTTCGGCGGCCAATACGACGGCATGGAGCATGAACACATTCGTCGTAGTTTAGACACCGCACTTGGCAAAATGTCAAAGCGCGATCAACTCTTGCTCACTTTGTTCTATCAACACGAACTCAACCTCCATGAAATCGCGCTCGTGCTCGACCTGACACCACCTCGCATCTGTCAGTTGCACAAACAAGCGCTTAAACAACTCAACCAATTAATGTCCTCTTAGGAGTCACAAGATGCAAAAGTTTTTTGGAGCCATTACCGTCCTGATGTGTGTCTTCGGCGGATACATGTGGGCAGGCGGTAACCTCGGTGCAATTTGGCAGCCAGCCGAATTTTTGATCATCATCGGTGCGGCAGCAGGCTCACTGATCATCGGTAACCCGCCACAAGTGCTAAAAGAAATGCGCCAACAAGTGCGCGCGACCATCTCTGGCCCACGTGAAGAGTACGAGTACTACATGGAGCTGATGGCGTTGCTGAACAACTTGCTTGAAACCGCACGCAGCCGTGGCTTTAAGTTTCTCGATTCTCACATTGAATCACCAGAGCAGAGCTCTATTTTCCTTGCTTACCCACAAGTCAGTAACGATCACCGCCTTATTTCTTTCATTACCGACAATTTACGTTTAATGGCAATGGGACAAATGTCGCCTCATGAATTAGAGGGACTGTTAGAACAAGAAATCGAAGCGATTCAAACCGAGATGCTCCTACCTTCGCGCTCTATGCAGCGTACGGCAGAGGCTCTTCCAGGGTTCGGTAT
This sequence comes from Vibrio sp. B1ASS3, assembly GCF_905175355.1. NCBI lineage: Bacteria > Pseudomonadati > Pseudomonadota > Gammaproteobacteria > Vibrionales > Vibrionaceae > Vibrio > Vibrio sp. B1ASS3. The sequence goes on along the minus strand of NZ_HG992743.1, from coordinate 287,003 downwards.
TCTTGCGGCAGTCGGTGGCATCATCATCACCATGCAAGCCATTGATGGCTCAATTGCGTTGATTGGTTATCACGTTGCCGCCGCCCTCGTTGGTACATTCATTGGTATTTTCGGTTGTTACTGTTGTTTAGATCCACTCAGTAACGCCATGGCTCAACGAGTTAGACGAAACATGACGGCTTTCGAATGTGTACGCGCCACTCTGGTTGCTTACGTTGCGAAGAAGCCTACCTTGCTCGCTATCGACGCTGGCCGTAAACACATTCAGTTAGACATCAAACCAACTTTCAACCAAATGGAGAAGTGGCTAGCTGAACAGGAGGGATAATGCAAAAACAAGAGCATGTGGTGTTCAAACGCGCAAAAGCACATAACCATGATGAGTTTCATGGTGGCGCGTGGAAGGTCGCGTTTGCCGACTTCATGATCGCGTTGATGGCACTGTTTCTTGTCCTTTGGGTCATGCAAGTGGTCGACAAGGAAGAGCGCAAAGCCATTGTGGCGCACCTTCATAGTTCGAGCGTTTTTGATAAAAGCTACGGCAACCCTTTCGATACCTCACAAAGTATCTCTCCTATCGACTTGGCACAGGACTCTTCTGTGCCAAGTAAGCACAACTCTAACCACGTCGTCAGCTCTTTCTTTCAAGGTGACGGCGATGGACCAGAGATTGATTCACTTATCCCAGGCAATTTCGACACCCAAGAGCAACTTGCTCTGCTGGCTAAAGTGATTGATGAAGTCGTCGGACAAATCAGCGCGCAAGGTAACGTTAATGTCACCATTACACCGCAAGGTCTGCGCATTGTTTTGCAAGATGACTACAAGCAACACATGTTCAGCCGTGGCGGCGCTGAGTTGACTCCTTTCTTTGAAGACTTATTACTTGCGCTTGCTCCCGTGTTTGAACGCATCAGCAATCCATTGATCATCAGTGGCCATACTGACTCGACACCGTTCAAGAAGCGTTTTGGTCGACAATCAAACTGGGCGTTATCTGCCTCTCGTGCTGATGTGGCAAGAAATACCTTGGTGGAAGGCGGCATGCCAGATGATCGCGTCATGCAAGTGACGGGCATGTCGGATCGGGCGCTACTGAACCCTGAAGAGCCTGACTCTAGCGAAAACCGTCGAATCGAGTTGTTTATTCTGACTACGCCAGCGGCACAAGTGTTGGAAACCTTCTTTGGTAATCAAGAAGACAGTGAGTTACAAAAGGCCAAGCAACAAGCGGAATTTAATCAGCCCGTCATTAGGCAAGAAGTGATTCGTTACTCGGTCGAACCGAGCGACCAAAAAGCTCAGATTCAAGACCTCTAACCCCCTAAAAGGTCACCAGTTTCTACCCTCTGCGTGGCCTTTTATTCCCAACGATAATATTGCTGAAATTTGTTTAGTTGAGTTCGATATGCCCGTACCCGCGCCCAATAAATCAAAAAATGACTCGCTTAAAAAAGCCTTTCTCTGGCTGATCATTTTCGACTACCTATTGCTGGCGTTTTTTCTCACTCAGCTATCAAGCCTCAATCTTAACAGCGGTACCATGATTAGCTTGTTGCTTGTGCTCTATAACATCTTGCTGGTCTCTTTTTGCTACCAACGCACCAGCAACCACGATTCTTACATCATCTATCCAGTGCTTTCAGCAACACTATTAGCGTTCGTCTGCTTTCTGTATTTCTTCTTTTTGGTGTGATTGTTACGCATTATTCGGTGCCGACGTCTCGGGCAAAAATGACACCAAACAGCACATGACAAATCAACAGGGGAAACAGCGCCTCGGAAAATGTCAGCCATGCCTTCCAAGAACAGAAAATGATGATCGGGTGTGCAATCAAAAGCATGTACCACAAGACCTTGCTCAAGTAGACAAGAAAACGGGTATCAGCATGTTTCTTTTGAAAGTTTAGAGCGCCAAATGTCCAACATAACATCGTCCATCCCATCATGGCTCCAACGAGAACCGTAATAGTAGTGTTGACCATCAAATACTTGGTAAACGCCCACCCTGCTTCTAACTCATCCATTCGACTTCATTCCTATTCTGTTAAGAACAAGATCGTATCACCGAAGCTTAAATCCATGCGGTGTGGTTTCGATATATCCCTCTGATAACCATCTGAAAGAAATGAAAAAAGGAAGCAATAATAGCTTCCTTTGAAAGTGATAGATGGGCTTTGAAGTATTCGGTATCGGACTAACGAATCATCAAATAAAAGAGCACGCCTGCCGTGAACCCTAATATGGCCAACAATGTTGAGCTCGGTTTGCTGTGCTTCTCTTTCGATACCATTTGTTTGGCCATGTTGACTCCTTGTCTTTGGCGTTCCTTTTCGTTTCTGGGCTGATATTTAAGCCAGTACGCGTTCGCTGATCATCTTGTTGAATGAGACTAGATCAAAAGAGCCTCTGATTTCAAAGCGCACTCGCCCTACTTCACTGAGGAACAATTCAATCTCACAGTCCAGATCTAGCGTGCCTGAGGTTTCAATCGAGAATGCATTAATCTTACTATATGGCAGAGAAGTGTAGTCCACTTTTGAACCTGTAATCCCTTGCACGTTGGCTGCGATAACGCGCTTATTGGTGAACACCACTTGGTCACGCACCGTTTTGAAGCCAGCGAAAATGCTCTCTCCGTCAATTAAGAATTTGTGGAAATCGTCGCGCACCTTTGAGATTTCAATTGGCTTGAGTTTGAATATCGATGAGTTTTCGAAATCGATCATGGCGTTACCTTAGAATGTAAATAAAATCACTCACCAATTAATAGCAAAGTCTCCATCACGAGCCTATTGATTTTGGTGACTTTTCTAACTCCATCTCGTTTTTGGTCATCACACCATGGTTATTTCCATCCTTGTCGCCATTGTTGCGTGTCTTTCAAATCATGCCAATCTAGCTCGCGCTCTCGCTTGGTCATAACCGCTTCAATCACGCATCTCACGACGTTGCCTTCTTCATCAAACTCCATTTCTGAAATGATGAAGTGCTTCTCTTTGTTTACCGGCTCTGTCGCAGTCCATTTGCTGCGAAGTAACTTTTTAGGGTGAACTCGATTCATAACGCTCTGCCATTCATAAGAAAAAGCTTGCTTTTCATACGTATAAATTAGCAAATGCAATCACATTCAATGTCGCTATTTTTTTCTTCAATATCGTGTTTTTTCTTATTGGTTTGATCTCTTTTTTTGATACTTCCTGTTACTTTGAGTGTTCAAACAAACACAACACATCAAACAACGACAATGAAAAAAACAACACTTTTACTTGCTTCCGTAGCAATGGCGCTTTCCGGTGTCGCCCAAGCCGATAAGCTGGAAGATATCCAAAAATCAGGCACATTACGTGTCGGAACCACGGGCGACTACAAACCATTTTCTTACTATGATGGTAAGACCTACTCTGGTTACGATATAGATGTCGCGAAGCACGTCGCGAAACAGCTCGGCGTAGAGCTAGAAATCGTTCGCACGAGTTGGAAAGATCTTCTGACTGATCTGAACCAAGATAAGTACGACATCGCCATGGGCGGTATTACCCGCAAAATGCAACGCCAACTGAATGCAGAACAAACCCAAGGTTACATGACGTTTGGTAAGTGCTTCTTGGTCGCTAAAGGGAAAGCCGAGCAATACAACACAATAGACAAAGTAAACCAAGCCTCAGTACGTGTAGGCGTGAATATTGGCGGTACAAACGAAGCCTTCGCCGATGCTAATTTACAAAAGGCCAGCTTTACTCGTTTCGAAAATAACTTAGACGTACCAAAAGCTGTCGCAACAGGTAAAGTCGACGTGATGGTAACCGAAACGCCAGAAGGCCTGTTCTATCAAGTCACGGACGAGCGTTTAGAAGCAGCTCGCTGTGAAGACCCGTTTACCAAAGGTCAGTTTGGCTACTTGATCCCAAAAGGCGAACAGCGTTTATTGAACACAGTGAACTTCATCATGGATGAAATGAAACTAAAAGGCATCGACGAGCAGTTTATGCACCATAACTCGCTCAAGTAATTCACAGCCCATATCAAAAACCGTTCAATGTTGAGCGGTTTTTGTTGCTTCTTAAGATGCTTCACGCCATATTGTAATGCTGCGCTAATTTTACCGCACTAACCATCCTGCTGATGGTTCTAATATCAACCATGATTAATAGGTAAAATATGAAATTCTCAAGCACGCTTCCTCAAACTCATGAACAGCTTCTAAGTAAAATTCTTGCGGTATTTACTGCTGACCCACGCATTCTTGGCATTGGTGCAAGTGGCTCTTACGCCTCTGACTCCATGGACAAATACAGTGATTTGGATTTGGTCATCGCCATCAATCCTGAAGATTTTGACTCGGTAATGGCAGAGCGCTTTGCGCTTATCGACCAAGTAGAAGGTCAAGTCGCGGCTTTCACTGGTGAACACGTTGGAGAGCCAAGATTAGTGATCGCAATCTACGCGCCAGATGCCATTCATGTCGATTTCAAATTTGTCTCTTTGCCCGATGCTGCGACTCGTGTTGATGACACCAAAGTGCTTTGGGAACGCGACGGGCAGCTGTCGCAAGTCTTCGAGACTGCAAAGCCTCACTACCCTCAACCTGATCCACAATGGATAGAAGACCGCTTTTGGATTTGGGTTCATTACGGCGCAACCAAGATTGCTCGTGGGGAATACTTTGAGGCTGCGGAATTTTTATCGTTCCTGCGCTCTGTTGCGATATCGCCATTAGCTCTGAAACAACAAGGATTGACTCCCTCTGGCGTGAGAAAGATTGAATCACGCATGCCTGCGTTTGCGGCGGAGCTAAAACAAACCGTCGCCATGCCGGAGCGAGAAGCGCTGATTCCTGCATTTGAAAAGATCGTAGAGCTGTATCTATCGCTGCGAGAGAACGAGCAAGTCACTATTAAACCGGAAGCTCAGCAGCTTTGTATGGATTACTTCCAGCAAGAGCTGAAAAGCAAGTAGAGCTGGCACAGCGTAGAAACAATGACACGCAAAAACAACGATAGATAGAAACAACAAAGGGGATATCACTATCCCCTTTTTCATCGGTTTGATTCGCTGAGAGCGATTACATCACGCACTCTTTTGCTGCTTGTGCTTTCTCGATGCCTTCTTCAATCAGAGACTTGGTTTCTTCGCTGCCGATAGATGACATCACTTTGTCCATCACCTTATCCACTGTCGATTCAGAAGACGCTTCCACCAAACAAGCGTACGCATTGGCAATGTGTTCTTTCGCTTCAATAAGCGCTTCAGGGTCACTGAAATCCACATTCATTGCTTCTTCAACCGATGCCGCAAGTTCTTCTGCCGATTCCGCAGCATCACCAAATTGGTCTAGGTTAAACGCTTCTTCTACTGAATCCATCTGCTCTTGAACCGTATCAATCGCTTTGTTTGCGGCTTCTTGTGCTTGGTCAATGGCTTTGCTTGCGTCATCACAGCCGACAAGTGCCATTGCTAAAACCATTGTTGAGATTGTCTTTTTCATATTTGTTCTTCTAACGAGTAAATCGCTAATCATCACAATACGTGATTAGCCGATAGATTTTAATTCAAGAGTTGTAAGAAGAGGAAACAGAAACGTTTGAAAGCCCCAAAAACAAAGCCGCTACGAATGAGCGGCTTTTGTATTTGCTTTAATGTTTACTCAGGTGTTTAAGTAAACATTAAACCTGTCAGGCAATTCTTCCATGGCTGATTGCCATCATTTCATCGTAAGTACGTTGCAATGCATCAAACGTCCATTCGAAGTAGACGCGACGTTCCATCAGCGGAGCAATTTGGTCCGCATCAAATGATTCGATCGTCAGATCAGAATACTCGACTTGCAGGCTGTTGCCGTCCGTACCCCAATCTTCGTACTCACGATTACCAATGAGATCGTAAAGGTTATTACTTAAGAAGCTGTATACCACTAAGAATGATTTTACTGCGTCTTCCGAAAAGTTAAGCATGCTCGCGACTTGCGCGACGTCATACGACTTTTCTTTATCACCTTGGTCAATATCAAGCCTCACCAATTGAGTTTCCCACGCTGCCAATTCACCGTAGGAATCCAAGACGTATTGGTTCAGTGCTTCGAACACATGAAAAAAGTCCTGGATCATTGAGATGTATTTATCAGACATAACGTCCCTTATTGTATTTGGTGAACGGACGATCTTCGCCGCCGTGTTATTGCTCACCCTCGCCAGTGGTTGTTAAAAGTTAGACTACAAGTTGCAACACCGCATACTGTACTTGTAATTTTGTTGTCATTTTTGAGTGATCAGTCAATTAATAGCGTTGGCTCGTCGATGCCCATGTAGTCACACAGTTCACGCTTAATTCGATGAAAGTCTTGTACCGAGACAAAGCAATCGGCGTATTCTGTTTTACCATCAATGCCGATATAAACATGAGCAAAAGACTCGACCGTCGACGTAATTTTGATGGAATCATGGCTGAGTTCGAACGTAACAACTTGGTCCATATTCAGGTAACGACCAGATTCGATTTTTAGTGCTTTCGCCATAATGGGGTCCTAAGGTAACAGTGCAGATCTGGAAAAAGGCAGCATCCCGATGCTCAAATAGAAAGGCTTGCTAATTTGATGGTGATTCTGCCCCACAATTGAAATGAGCCTATCATAAGCCCCTGCCTTCAAAATTAGAGTTTGGCCGCACTTTCCTTTGGATTTACTTACAGATGAAACAGTTACTCAAAATCTGACCGCAAATTCACACACAAAAGAAAAACGGAGCGTATTTCACAGTTTCACGGAACAAAAAGGCCACTGTGATAGCGGCCTTGGTCAGTCATTAATTGTCGTGAGCTTCACGCATTTATCTGGTACATCGCGAAATAGGTATCGGCTTGAATAACGTGTTTTTGGCTAAGTTGCTTCAAAGCCTCAACAGCGTTTGCGAATGGGTCATCTCCTGAGAATGCTTCAACCAACTTGTTGTAACGCTTTGAAGAAGAAAACAGTACATGCGCCAGCTCTTCAGCGCTGACTTCTAGCTCTACGGTCTCTTTGTAAACCTTCATCGCTTGAAAAGCGTCACAATCACTGAAGTTGATAGCGTGGTCATAGTTGGACTCCGTCAGCTCCATCTCTATGCCCAATAGCTTGAGGGGCTTTTCTAACAGCACTTCAAAATCGTACACCACAACGTGCGCTGCTGATTGACAAACGCGTTGAAGCTCAGCCACTAAAGCCGCTGACTTTGCGTAAGAAAGTGAGCCTGCAAACGTCACGACATCCACACTGTTGTCTGGTAATGGCACATGCTCACCATCACCGACATGATACTCAATACTTTCTGATGGTTTGGTTTGCTCAATCATTGACGTGCTCGGATCCACACCATGCAGTTGCTGACAGTATTTAGCCAATGCCAGTGTTGATACGCCCGTACCGCAGCCAATATCTAATCCCAACTGGAACTGGGGTAACGCACCTAAGTTTGTTTGTAGGATGACTTGATGCAGCGGCGGACGATAAGCCGCGTAATGCTTAGAGATGGCTTGGTTGTATTCTTCGCTCACTGATGTTCTCCTAAAATCTGCCGATGTTATCCAACTGTACCCGTATATTGTCGGATATTACTGCCACTCAAAAGCAAAAAGCCACTCATTTGAGTGGCTCTATCTCACAACTTTAAATGCGTTCTGATTTGGTACGATGCTCAGTCTCAAACCGGCTTATAGCTTGGGTTCGGCTTCGAATTGCTTGAGGTCATCAGTAATGTCATTCCAAGGCGCTTTAGATGCGACAAAAATATGGAAGCTTGGCTTATGGGAAGGCACATCATCAAGAATACCCAAGCGCACATTGACGATACCGTTGTTCTTTTTCGAATAAAGGCTAGAGCCGCAGTGACGGCAGAATGAGAGTTCGGTATTGGCGCTCTTCTGATAGGTTTGGATTTGTTCCGCTCCCTCAATCACAATCAGTTTATCCAGTGCAACGCCACCTGCTGACGAGTAATCGGATCCGGTAAATTTGCGGCATTCAGAGCAATGACAATTGCCCATGTATTTGAATTCATCCGCGACTTCGAGTTTCACCTTGCCACACAGACATGAGCCTTTGAGTACTTCCATTGTTAAGTCCTTCTCTTTATTGGAATGTCAGTTACCGAATCACCATGCCAGTCCAACACGACGAAATAAAGACAAGTAAGTCAGGTTTGCAAAAATGGAACGAAAACTTGAGAGCCAACAGACAGATACAAGAAAGCCGAGCATAGTGCTCGGCTTTCTCATTTTTGTTCGGTCAATTTAGAACACACAGTGCTTAGCAAAGTCTGTCGCTTCGTTTGCCGTCCACTCACCTTTCGGCTTGTCTTTTAGGTTCTTACACCACTGCTCGCTACCGATGCCATCTTGCAGAACACAGTGCTTCGCGAAATCAACCGCGTTGTCTGTTGTCCATTCTGTCTTTGGCTTTTCGCGCATGTCTTTACACCAAGCTTCTGTACCCACTTCGTCAGAACATGCCGTTAGCGCTGTTGCCGCTAGCAGTAGCATTACCAGTTTTTTCATAAATTTAGGTTCCACTTTCAATTGATGAATGAACTATACCCAAAATATCAGTGCTCGTGTTAAGCCAACGACAATTTATCGACTCACGCTCCGTAAAAGTGACGAAATTCCCTTAAATCAGCCTAACTGCACCGAAGTTGCCATTCGACGCTTCATAATAAACGCTCGAACATGATCATAGATGTAATTGAAGACAAACGCATACAGGGTAATGAAAATCGTCACGCCCACATCCATGACAAACGCTTCCCACATGCTGACTTCTAGCATCCACGCCATCGCCGGAATGGTGGCAAATAACAGACCCGCTTCAAACAACACCACGTGTACGATTCGAAGTCGGATTGTGCGTTTCTCTTTTGCCCCTGTCGCAAAGCGATCAAATATCCAGTTGAAGATGAAATTCCAAATCATCGCAATGGTCGCAACGACTATCATGGTTCCTGATAATGCACTGACCTCATGATCTGTAAACAATGCCAAACCAATAATGGATAAACTGATTGCCAATACTTCAAATAATACGGCGTGAAACACACGCTCTAACGCTCCCATAAAAACCTCACAACTTCACATGGAACAAGTTAAGTGGCGGCGATTATGACAGCGTAATGACGAAGGGAAAGTTAACAACCATCACGAATAGTGATAGCTTACAACTAGGCTTTCTGGATGAGTCTCATCCAAATTCTCTTTAGGTATTTAAATGTACAGCTTTGAACAACTCAAAATCTTTGTCACCGTGTGCGAAACAGGTTCTTTCTCTGCAGCCGCAAGAAAGCTAAAGCGCGCACAATCAGGTGTAAGCCAGTCTGTCGCTAACCTTGAGATCGCAATTAACCAAGAGTTGTTCAATCGAGAGAAAAACACACCGACACTCACAGATAACGGTAAAGCCTTATTGCCTATCGCTCAGTCCATTCTGCATCAACAGAAATTCTTCGACCAAAAAGTCGAGTCCTTAGAGCAAGCCTACGAACACGAGCTAGTGATTGCGGTGGATGAATCTCTCATCAACCAATCGCTACTGGCGCAATTTGCCAGCTTGGCGGATCAATTCCCTATTACGCAGTTCGATATCATTACCGCACCGACATTTGATGTAGAAGAGTTGATTCGAAAAGGTAAAGCGCAAGTGGGTATCGTGTTGGCTGATGGTGAACTAAAAATGGACATGGATTTCTTTACCCTTGGGCACACTCGTTTTCTTACCGTGGCTTCGCCTTCTCACCCATTGGCACAGCTATCGGTGGTTCATGATGCGGAGCTCAAAGCCCATCGCCAGCTGGTACTGCGCAGCGCACAAAGGAAAGAGCTGTGGTTCAGTTACGCCATCAGCACTCAGTTATGGTTTGCTAATTCGCATCAAACATTGACCGACTTAGCGTGTCAAAACGTTGGTTGGGGATTATTGCCAGAAAGAGTGGTCAGCAATGAGATTGAGAGCGGTAAGCTCGTTGCCCTACCCGTTGCGCACGAATTTGATGGCTGGCTCACGACAGTTGGATGTTTAGTTTCTCGAACCCGAGGTATGGGCCCGGTTTTGCAAGCACTAGTAAAAACCTTGCAGAGCTATCGCTATCAGGACGAATAGCCCAACATTTTTTGTAGGTTCAAGTTTTAGAACCGCTCAGAGACCTAGACAGAGTCCAAGCCTAATTGAAGCTAAAGACGACGAGCTTGGGTCAATGCTTGGAGATTCGCAGAACCTGTACCAAAGCACGCCAAACGTAACTCTAATGCCATTTGTTCAAAGTGGTCGACAACAGATTGCGTGCTAATCGTCGCGACTTTTAATACCGCACCAGCTTGCCCAACAAGGCTAGCACCAAGGTGTATCGCTTTGGCCGCTTCTAAGCCGTTATGCACGCCACCAGACGCAATTAAAGGTAAGTTAGGGTATTGAGCGTGGATCTGCTCTAAACACTTAGCCGTAGGAATGCCCCAGTCACGAAATAGCTCCGCAGCGCGCTGCATCTTGTTGTCTGTTTGGCAGTAACCTTCAACCGCAGACCAACTCGTGCCACCAGCGCCCGCAACATCAATCGCATCCACACCAGCGTCAACAAGCTGCTTGGCTACTGCACCACTGATGCCAAAGCCGACCTCTTTGATGATCATAGGGACATCAATGCGCTGTTTTAGCTTCTCAATCGATTTAAGTACACCAATCCAATCATGGTCACCATTCTGCTGAAAGGCTTCTTGCATAGGGTTGAGATGCACAAATAAAGCGTCCGCTTGGATAAAGTCGACTGCGCGTTGGGCGTTATCGAGACGCTGTTTGTCTCTCAGTTGAGCGGCACCCAAGTTGGAATACAAAGGCACGCCTTTGGCGAGATCACGAATGGTTTTGCCCAAACCTGAGTGAAGGCTGTCTTCTAGGCTCACGCGCTGCGAGCCAACCCCCATTGCAATGCCCATTTCACTGGCCGCTTCTGCCAAACGACAGTTGATGATCTCTGCATCTTTTGCGCCACCCGTCATGGAGCTGATCAAAAACGGCAGCGCCAATGAGTGACCAAGAAACTCGCTCGAAAGATCGATGGCGTTAAAGTCACATTCAGGCAACGCGCAATGCTCAAATTCGACAGACTCAAAGCCCGCAGTTTTGCTTTTCATGTTCATGTCATGATGTAAAACAGCGTCTAGATGTAAGTCTTTTCGATTAGATTGCGGAGCCATAATGTCACCCTAAAGTAAAACAGTCGCGCAGTATTGCGATCCTTGTCATTGCCGTCAATGCGAAAATTCGGAAATTGAACAATTTATTTACCGAATCGAGCCTTGTGGACTCTGGCATTATGACTAAGGAATCATATTAAGGAACAGCGTTTAAAACACTGCGCCTCACTGCTCTATTAAGCTTGGGTAACGATTAACAATGTTGCCACTCCGATGTGCCAAGAGTGGCAGTTCTCTATGTCATTTAGGCTATTGCGTCTCGACGGATTGAATAAGCGCCACCACCGTGCTGGTTGTAGGTGGTGTGAATTGGTCCGGATCATCACAGAATTGAATTTTACCTTTCTCTTCAACATGGAAAAGCGGAATCATCAAATTGTCTTTGTGGTGCTCAAGGTAATCTTGGTAGGTGAAGCTCTCACTCAACTTAGTGTGTTTGATTTCTGCACCTTGGCTCAGCAAACTCGCCATTTGAGTGTAACTGACGTTGCCGCCCATCAATAATTTGCCGTGATACTCTTCCGCAACCGAGTGTTTTTCATTGCCGTTAGATTTGGTTTTCTGTAGGCAATGTACTTTATCTTCGCCGAACTCGCCGACAAATTGCATACAAGCCATAATGTTGAAGTGTTGGTCTGGCGTCAGTGCCACCACTTGCCCAATACCAATCAGATTCAGGTTGTCATCAGCATGGCTAGAGATCGGGTTACCGTAGTAATGGTCTAGGCCCAGCATGCGAACTTGGCTAATGTAGTCCCAGTTTGAATCGGTGAGCAGAACTTTGCGATCGTATCTCGCCAGCGCTTTACCTATCTCTTGCGCTACTCGGTTTGCACCAATCAATAGGAAACCTCTTGGCGCCGGCTCAGCCACACCCAAAGCTTTAGCCATAGGACGCGCCGTGGCACTTTGTAGTACCACCGTACCGATGATCACCATAAAGGTCATTGGTACCAACAGCATGGCTTCTGAAATGCCATATTCTGTCAGCTTGATAGCAAACAGAGACGAGATGGATGCTGCAACAATACCGCGCGGCGCAACCCACGAGAGGAACAGCTTATCTTTGAAGGTCAAATTACTGCGAATGGTTGAAGCGAAAATCGAAAGTGGACGCGACACCAGCTGCATGAAAACAAACAGCAACACTGCACCGCTACCAAGCGCCGCGAAATCATCAAGACTGATGCGTGCCGCTAGGAAGATGAACAAACCGGTGATCAACAAGATGGTTAAGTGCTCTTTAAAGTGCAGGATTTGCTGAATATTGATGCCCTTGGCGTTCGCCAGCCACATGCCCATCACAGTAACCGTCAATAGACCTGCTTCCGATTCCATTTGATTAGAAATCGAGAACACCCCGAGCACGACCATCAATACCGCAAATGGCTGAAGGTATTCCGGCAACCAAGCTCTACGCAAAACGGTAGACACCGCAGCACCAGAGGCAACACCGAGGATCAAGCCTACCGCAATGATGGTGCCAAACACTTCGACGCTGTTCACGGCATTGTGCGAGACAATAAACTCGTACACCATCACCACAAACAACGCGCCTAACGGGTCGATCAAGATACCTTCCCAACGCAGGATATTGGCTAATTTGGAACTTGGGCGCACGGTTCTCAGCAATGGCACAATCACCGTAGGACCCGTAACGACGGTTAAACTGGCGAACAAAATCGCAAGCTCCCAAGTAAAATCAAGGAAATAGTGCGTCGCCACACTGGTGGCTACCCAAGAGATGATCGCGCCGACAGACACGATGCTCCACACCGAACCGCTCACACCACGAATCTCTTTAAAATTAAGGGTTAAACTCCCCTCAAACAGAATCACAGCCACGGCGAGAGAAACCAAGGGAAAGAGTAAATCCCCGAGAATGTCGTCTGGACTAAGCCATTGCAGGATCGGCCCGACAATGATCCCCGCCAACAGTAAGAACAGAATGGCTGGTAAGCGCATTCGCCACGCTAACCACTGACAACCTAAACCTATTACCCCAACCGCCGACAGCACCAGCGCTTCGTTGCCCACTTGCATTTATCATCACCTAATTTGTTATTGTTCTGGTGAGCTTTCGCCCAAAACCGATTAACTCTATAAAAAAGATTAGTTTAGAGTGAACGCTCCGCCAGTTTTCGTTCAAATATGCGACTCTCTCTCAAAATTATCGGTCTGTGTTGTATATCGCGTTAGCTTGGCACACAGTGAACTAAGCTTAGCTAAGTTGCTCAAAGTTAAGGATTCTGAAACAAGGACAGGGAGTGCAGCAGTTGTTTATCTCATTGGCGGTTATCTTGGCGGTTTGCGCCTTACTCATCACATTGAAAGCAGTCGGTCGAATATCGAGGCTCGAAGACGAAGTGTCTCAGCTTCATAAAGAACTGGCAGAACTGCGCGCGCGTTGGTTTGAGAGACATACACCGCCCACTCCAGAACCCGAGCAACACGCTTCTCAACCACAACAGGCGTCGCCAGAACAACCCGCACAACCTAGTGCTCCAACGCTTAAATCAGGTCCAGAGCCAACATTGGTTTCAGAGCCTACCTCTGCGCCTCTAGCTGCCAAAGAAGTACCACCGCCAATTGTCGAGCCGAGCCTCCCGTCACTCGATGAAGTGCACATCGGTGGTCTGGCGCAAAGCAGTGAATCCGTATTTGAGAAACAAGCCAATAAACTGCTGACCAACATCCAAGAAAACTGGTTGGTTTGGGTTGGCGCGCTCGCCATGTTGATTGGTGGTGGTTACCTTGTACAAGTGATTGGCAGTCACATTGAGTTCTCACCAATCATGCGCGTGACCATCGCATTCTCTATCTCTCTTGCTACCGTGATAGCAGGTGAATGGTTCCATCGCCGCGAGCAGAAATCCCCAGACCGAGCAGGACGAGCCAAAGGCTTTACTTATGTTCCTGCCGCCATTACCGGAACAGGGTTAACTGGCATCTACTGCACGGTGATCTTTGCGTTTGTCTTCTATCAGCTCTTATCGCCAGGTGCATCGCTGGTGATTTTGGCGGTCGCGGCATTTTCGAGCTTAGCGCTTTCTCTACGACAAGGGCCTTTGATGGCCGTACTTGGTTTAATCGGTGGTTATTCAGCACCACTTTGGATTGGCGGTGCAGAGCCTAACTATTACTTACTCGCTGGCTACATCACTGCAATTTCAGTTGCCGCAACGCTACTGATGCAAAAGATCAGACACGCTTGGATTTCACCATCGATTACCGTGCCGCATATTTTGTGGATGCTGTTGCTGATTGAGAGCATGCCGATAGAGCAACTTTTCTTGTGGCTTGCGATCTTCCTTTCTCTGAGTTTGTACCTGCTGTTTGCGGTACCAAGAATGGGTTGGATGCTCAAACCGCGTTACCGTCATTGCCAAGGCAGATGGACACATCCACCGACAGGTATTGCTCTCGCGATGACATTATTAGTGCTGTCGGCATTAGCTCGCATGTCTCGCGTTGATACCGCAGAGATGATTTACTTCTATGCCTTCTTTACTGCCATGATTTGGCTACCCGCCATTCGTAAAGGTTGGTCATTAAGAGTCTATTTACCATCGATATTGGTGCCTTCTACCGCGATCATGCTGCTTTCTGTTGCGCTTGAATCTATCTACATGGCTGAAGGACAAACGCCAGTACTGCTCGCGCTCAGCATTAGTATTGTGTTGATTTCACTGAGAGCATTATTCCAGACATTGGCAGGTGACCGCTCTCAACTAACAGGCATCCTCTTCCTTGTACTCGCCCCTGCAATGACTTTGATTACCCTGCTCTACACCTACGAGTTCATGAGCGGTCATGTTCTAGGTTGGACGCTCTTCACCGCCGTGATTGCGGTTTACTACGCCTTACTTGGACAAAGGTTCAAAGCGCTGGCACTGGAATGTTCCGCCATCATGCATGCCATCATTGCCGGAACGGCTTTTGTTTGGCTGAATGACACATGGCTCACGACAGCTATTTCGATTCAAGTGGCGGTTATGGCGTTACAGACTCAAGCCAATGTTTTCCGCCCAGCGAGTTGGGCAGTCAAAGTCGCAATGGGCATCTTAGTCGTACGTCTGACGCTATTACCGTTTATTCCAGAGTGGCAGCCTGTCAATGCGGGACACTGGGCTTGGGTGCTGATCAGTTACCTGCCGTCGTTGGCGATTCTTGCTTACGCTCGCACTGTGTTACATCGCTCAGATACAGAACTCGCCAATTGGTTTGAAGGGGCGTTCTTACACGTCTTCTTGATGGCGGTGTTCACCCAAACCAACTACTGGCTCACAGGGCAATACGGTTACCTAGGCTACATCGATTTCACTTCGGCGATTGTGTTTGCTAACCAAGCATTAGTGATGGGGTTGGTTTACAGCTATCGCAGCCAGTTTACGCAGCAGCTAGAACGCGTCTATCAAGCATACAGCTATCTACTTTGGGGCGCTTTTGTTGTGCTGATGATGTTGCTCAATAGCCTTGAATCACCGTTGATGGTCAATAATGTTTCCGCTGAATCCATGCCTGTGTTCAACATGCTGTCTCTTGGCTGGTTACTGCCTGCAATTGTCTTGCTAGTAACCACTTACAAACGTTGGAACACATTGCAGATCGCTCGCCCTGTGGTCGTCAGCTTTGGCCTAATCTTGGCCACCATTTGGCTAGGTATGTCGATTCGCCAGTTCTGGCAACCTATCTCTATGACGCTCGCTCAGCCGACCGGCATGGCAGAGCTGTTTACTTACTCGATTGCTGGTTTGATTGTCGGCGGCTTACTGACTTGGGTTGGCGCAACACGCAAAGCGATGACGATTCAACGTATTGGCTTAGCCGTGTTGGCGTGCGTCGCGCTCAAAGTGTTCTTGTGGGATGTCCGCTCATTAGATGGCTTCTGGCGTGCGATCAGCTTCTTGGGCCTAGGTGCATCACTGATTGGGTTAGGATGGTTATTCCAAAAACTCCACCGCTCGGTCGCAGAGCCTGTCGAGCACGTGGAATAGAGTTTGAACTTAGAAAAAGATTCCCGACGTCGCTCCTTCGTCGCTCTCGAGAATGACCCAGAAGAGTATTGAGCGGTTGACGAATTCTAAGGCGGAATGCGTGACTGACGAAGTTCATAGAACTCAATATCCAAAGATCGTCATTCCAGAACTGAGGAACGAAGTGTCTGGAATCTCTCTTTTAATCGCGAACCAGAAAGGTGATTCCCAACTCTATTCTGGGTTACGCAACCACTGGTGAATTGAGAAGGGAATCTTGGAGTGTTCTCAAAGCGCTATTTCAACAGCGCCACAACCGTATGACGACGAACATTCGCTTGTGCATTCAGCGCTTGGAATGTCGAGCTAAACTGACCGGAAGTGGCCATAAAGCCATCGAGTTTCGCATTCACATCAGCAGCACTTAACTGCTTGGGTTGGCTCTGCACAGTGCGCATTTGTGAGTTCAACTCACCGTGAAACGCTTTGGCTTCTTCCAAGCTGGTTTGCACTTGTCTTATGTGCTGATTCACTTTGGCGATGGTTTGCTTGATGCCATCACGAGAGCCTAAATCAAAGCTCAACTCAGCGATGCCATCCGGTTCTGCTTTTAGGTTCAGAACATTCGCTTGCCCTGCAGGAAAACGATGACCTTCGCCCGTCACTAGCACCTTTTGCTGCATTTGTTGATATGCCGTATCACGCGCTTCAAACAAAATGGTGCCGTCTTCTGCCAGTGACGCGCGCATGCCCATCGCAATCAAACTGCGGTCGAGCATTTTCACAGTGCGCGCACCATCGGCTTGACCATCAAATTGGATCATCACCGATTGACCTTGCGGAAAGTCTAAACGGATTTGCTCGGCTTTCTCACTCAAACGATGCACGTTCAAACCGGGAATGGAGAAACGGCGAATATCCGCTTTATCCAGTTTGAGGCGCAGTTCGTTATCAATCACTTTCTGCCCGTCAAAGCGCGCCTGTTCAACCACTTGTTGAATCGACGCTTTAGAACGTACTAGCCCTTCTTGCAAACCGGGAACGTTCTGCACGCCTTGATTGACAGCTTGGGTCAAACCTCGCTTGATTTGAGTCAGCTCTTTACCAATCACTTGCAACGATTTAGAGGCGATTTGCACCGCGGTTGCTTGTTGCTGGCCTTGAGTAAGCTGAATGCCAGAAACGGAATAGGCTGACGCGGTGTCAGCCTGAACTTGCGTAGGACGCGGCTTAATCGCACTGCTCGAATCCGCTGAGCGGGTTGGCATGATAGAGGCTTGTTCTTGCCCACCTAAGCGTATGCTATGGGGTCTTACCTCTACTGTGCTCATCACCATACAAAACTTCCTTAAATACGATCAAACAGGTTGAGATCGTTGATCTTCACGTAGCTAGCTTGCGTTGCTTGTAACGCCGCCATGTAGTTGCTCAAACGTACTGATGCCTCACCGTAATCCAATGCCGATAAGTCACTGGTCACCTTATCAACGAACAACTTGTTTTCGCCGTGTGCACTGTCCATTAGGTCGAGGTTGTTATGGCGACCACCAATTTCTGTCATCGCTCCCAGTACGTTCGCCAAGGTATCATCAATGGCAGATAAGCTAGCGTCTACTTCCGCTTGAAAATTCGGACTCGGGTTCTCAAATTCTGCAATCAAAGCGTCGATTTGGTTCAAAACATTATCGCCGCCACCAAGCTCCAGAATCTCTTTCGCCGTCATATTGGAATCCATGGTCACGCCCTTTGCGACGGTGACCACGCGCTTATCGCTGTTGCCATCAACTTGGTACGCACCACCAGCATTGCTCACTGCCGGCGTGTCCGTCTGAGTACCAGAAAACAAGTAGTGGCCTTCTTCATCTTGCGCGTTGAACGAAGATTCTATCGAATCACGGTAGCTTTTAAGCTCAATGATCATGCCGCTACGGTCTTCATCGGTTAATGTGCCGTTCGCGCCCCAAAGCACCAAATCACGCACACTCTTCAAGCTCTCGTTGACCGAATCCAAATGGGTTTCTTGAGCAGAAAGTGTGGTTTTCAGATTGGCGATATTACTCTGGTACTGGCCGATCGCGCTGTTTTCACGTTCAAGGTTCAGCAGCTTTATCGACGCCATAGGATCGTCAGAAAGCTTGGTTAGTCGGTCACCCGTGGCCATTTGTTGAAGAACATGCCCCAAACCTGCGTTGTTGGTTTGCAGGCTTTGCAGCATCATTTGGCTAAATTGACTGTCACTGATTCGCATCTCGGGTTCCTTTTAGAATAACTGCAATACAGAGTCGAAAAGCTGGTTAGCGGTGCTAATGACTTTCATGTTGGCGTTGTGTGCATTAGCGAATGTCATAAGATTCGCCGCTTCTTCATCGCTGTTCACCGCACTGATGTTGTCGCGCGCGGCATGCGCTTGTTTGTTCATTGCCGCTTTAGCTTCATAATCCGCTTCTGCTTGGCGTGCTTTGATCGCCGTTTCACCAACCATTGCGGTGAACGCATCGTTTAAGCTCAGAGAGCCATAGCCAGTGACTGAAACCGGCTTATTGCTCAGTTGAATTAGGTCATTCAACACATCTGCATTACCCGGAGTGCCATCGCTGGAGAACGCTAATTCTTCCGCACTGATATCAGTAATGGTGAGGCTCGCTGCTGGGTTTGCTGGATCGTAGCTAAACAATGGCTTGCCCGGATTGCCGTTGAGATCTTGCCCTGTAGCCAGCACAGCGTTGTATTCATCCGCCAATGCTTTTGCCATGTCATCCAAAGCGACTTGGTTTGGCTTAAGCACATCGGTTTGATAATCGTTAATCGCACCCAACTTACCGCCTACCGAGTGGTCAATGACAAAGCTTTGCGAGGCGAAATCGACACTCAAATCCGCAAGATATGGGTCGCTTGGATCTGGCTTCGCTGTCAGCTGACCATAATCCGAACCCATTACCAAAGGCTGACCAGAAGCGAGTGTCACCTGCATGCTTCCGTCTGGTTGGTCGGTAGTTTTGATTTCAACGATTTGAGAAAGCTCACCAATCAGCACATCGCGAGTGTCCATCAACTGTGCTGGGTTACCGCCCGTACCTTGCATTTCAACAATCTGCTTGTTCACATCCGCAATGTTCGCCATCAAGCTATTGGCATGGTTCAACGCCGCAGTGCGCTGGTCACTCGTGTCTTTATGTTGATTATGAAGTGACTCAGTTAACGTATTGAAACGACGCGCCAACGCTTCTGATTCATTAATAATTTGCTGACGGTATGGGATTGATTCTGGTTTTACCGTGGCATCATTCAGCGCAGCATTGAGGGAATCTAACCCCGCAGAAACACTGAATCCATCCGCGCCAAGCGTGTTCTCAAGCTGGCTCATAGCGGTGGTATAACCTGCCGAATACGCCGCTAAACTGTTGGTGGACCACGTTTGCTTCACCAAGAACTGGTCTGTGACACGGCGAATGCTCGTCACTTCAACACCCATGCCTGGGCTGAGCTTGTTGTACTTACCGTCACCAACAGACGCGGTTAGCGCTTGTTGGCGGCTGTATCCGGGCGTGTTGATGTTTGCCACGTTTTGCGCGGTCACATCCAACGCTACACGGTTCGCGTTTAAGCCTGAAAGGGCGATATTAACAAGGTTCATTTACAGCTCCATTTTCCTGATCAGCGGCTGAGTAAACGCGGTCGTCATTCCGGCTTCACCGAGCACTTGTTTAACAGAGGCGACCGCTTGCAGCGTGGGATTAACTGCATCGGTCTTCATCGCGATTTCATCGTTTTCAAGTTGTGACGTGCGTTCAAGGCTGACCACTTTTCCATCGTTCGCCGGAGAAACATTACGTGATTGGTCGAACGCCACTTCTCGCATTGAAGGGTTAAGTTGCTGGATCAGCATATTGGCGATACCGGAGTTCTGTTTTTTCGCCAACTCCATCGCCAATTGTCCATCGTACATATCCCGAAACACGCCTTGTTGTTGGCTAGCAAACGGGCTGTCTTTGTCGGCCAATACATCACTGCTGCTGCGCATTTGGCGTAGCACCATTTGTAGGAACATCGCCTCAAATTGACCCGCAACCACTTCAAGAGCGCCTTCTTGATCGCGGCTTTGCTTGATGCTCGCTAGGGCGCTGTTGTCGTGATACAGCATGGTATTGAGTTGAGCTTGATCGCCGCTCGTATCTAACTTCATCGCTAACTCCTTAAATCACCACAAGCTCAGCATTCAGCGCGCCTGCTTCGTTCAATGCTTGCAGAATCGACATCAGATCCGTTGGCGTTGCGCCTAAGCTGTTTACGGCGTTGACGATGGTGTTCAGTTCCGTACCCGGAGGCCAAATCACCATTTGCGCTTGCTCTTCGTTTACTTCGATTTGGGTTTGATCCACGACTTTGGTTTCACCATCAGCAAACGCGTTCGGTTGGCTTACTTGTTGAGATTCGGAGATTCGAACAGTCAAGTTGCCGTGGCTTACTGCCGCTTCACCAACCTTAACGTTCTTACCAATCACCACCGTACCCGTACGTGAGTTGAAGACGATTCGAGCTGGTTTACGGCCTTCTTCTACGCTCATTTCTTCCAACATCGACATCATGGTGACACGCTGTTGGGTGTCCATTGGTGCACGCATTTCTACACGCGCTTTGTTGATGGCTTTAGCCACGTTTGGACCAAAGGTATTGTTGATTTCACGGGCGATGTTCTTCGCCGTTGTGAAGCTTGGTTTACGCAAATTCAGAGTAATTTCATCGCGCTGGTTAAAGTCGGTTTCGATTTCTCGCTCTAGCGTTGCCCCGTTTGGAATGCGACCTGCGGTTGGTGTGTTTACTTCTACTTTAGAGCCGCTTCTGCCTTCGGCTGACAAACCGCCAACAACCACGCTACCTTGAGCAATGGCATACACTTCACCATCGATACCGCGCAACGGCGTAAGCAGTAACGTACCGCCGCGCAAACTTTTCGCATCACCGATAGAGGAAACCACTACGTCCAAGGTTTGACCAGGACCCGCCATTGGGTCAACGGATGCGGTAACGCTCACTGACGCCACGTTACGTAATTTCGGGTTCATGCTGTCGTCAATCTGAACACCAAATTGGCGCAGCATGTTGGTAATCGATTGAGCAGTGAATTTCACTTGGTTACGGTCGCCTTGACCGGCCAAGCCCACCACTAAACCGTAACCGACCAATTGGTTCTCTCGGATGCCCTGCACATCCACCAAGTCCATGATCGGAATTTCCACTTCGGCTTGTGAAGTGGCAGGAAGTCCCAAGGTCAGAGCCAATAGGAAAGAAGTAAAGAATGCTTTGATTGGCTTCATTAGAATGGTACCCATGGGCTGTTGAAGAACTGAGTCAGCCATCCGGCTGCGTTGCTGTCGGCTAATGCGCCACGACCAGCGTAGGTAATGCGAGCATCCGCAATACGTTGAGAAGACACTTGGTTGCTGCGGTTGATATCATCAACACGCACAATACCTGTTAGGCGAATAAACTCGTCGCCTTGGTTGAGTCGGAGCCACTTTTCACCGCTAATGCGAAGTACACCATTTGGCAGTACCTCATGCACCGTTACGGTGATCGCCCCTTGTAACTTGTTGCCTTGCGAGCTAGATGCACTGCCATCGAAGTTACGGCTGCCATCAATACTCACGCCTAACTCATCAATGGTTTTGGTGCCAATAGTTGGCGTAGCAAAGTCAACGGTAGAGCTTTTACCAAACTGGGTGCCCGCTTTCTTACTGGACTCGGTCTCTTCAGAAAGCTGCACAGTCAAGACATCACCCACTCGGTAAGCGCGGCGGTCTTGGAATAACGTCATAGTGTATTGGTGACGATAAAGGCTGCCGGATTTGGCTTCTGGCAAAGTGTAATCCAGCACTGGCGGCGCGTATTCCTCTGTGTTTGGCTCAGGTGGAATAAACTCCTGACGTCCTGCACATCCCACCAGCAACACGACGGCAACTGCCCAACTCTTCGAAAGCCATTTCATTGCTTTTTCCTTCATCATCACCAATTTCTTACTTACATCGATTGCGCGACAAACTTCAGCATGTCGTCTGCGGCAGAAACCACTTTGGCGTTCATCTCGTACGCGCGTTGAGTGGTGATCATGTCGACCATCTCTTCCACTACCTGCACGTTTGAGCCTTCTAAAGCGCCCTGTTTGATGCTGCCCGCACCATCTTCGCCCGCAATTAACTCATCTGCAGGACCACTTGCTTCTGTCTCACGGAACAAGTTACCGCCAACGGCTTCTAGACCGGCTGGGTTGATGAACTTCGCCAGTGTGATTTGACCCAACTGCTGCGGTGTTGGATCGTCAGCCGATGTGGTTGTTACCGTGCCATCCACACCCACAGAGAACGAAATCGCGTTGTCTGGGATTTGAATTTGTGGCTCTAGTGGCAAACCTTGGCTGTTGACCATCAAACCCTCTGAGTTGATGTGGAACTGACCATTACGCGTGTACATGATCTGGCCGTCAGAGTTTTCGATTTGGAAGAACCCTTGCCCCATCACCGCTAGATCCAACTCTTGAGTGGTGTTTTGCGTGTTGCCTTGAGTGAAGACTTTCTGCGTACCAACTACGCGAACACCAGAACCAAGCTGAACACCGCTTGGCAGTTCATTCACTTGGTCGACTTGCGCGCCCGGCTGACGCTGAATGCTGTAAAACAAGTCTTCAAACACCACGCGGTCACGCTTAAAGCCGACCGTGTTAACGTTCGCTAGGTTGTTAGAGATGGCAGTCATTTTGGTATCTTGAGCTGCCATGCCCGTTTTACTTACCCATAATGCTGAATGCATTGGTTATCTCCTTTGGACGAGAATCTCTTGGTGAGAGGGTTATCTCGCCGCCATCAATTTGTTTCCGGCTTGCGCCAAGGTTTCTGCGGTTTTCATCATGCGAACTTGCATTTCGAAGTTACGCGTCAGCGACATCACGCTCAGCAACTCATCAATGGCAGACACGTTACTGCCCTCAATGTGCTCTGGAGAAAGCTGCACGGTTTCATCCGCTGGGAAAGGCACACCATCTACGCTGTGTAGCAAGCTGTCGCTCTCTTTCTGTAGTTGGTTGATTGCTGGTTTCACCATCTTCAAGGTGCCCACTTCCACTTCTGCACCACCACCCGGAGGAATCACAGAAACGCGGCCACGTTCACTGATTTCAATCTTCTGAAAATCAGGCACAACGATTGGGCCGTTTTCACCGACAACAGGGAAGCCATTGATGCTCATTGCACCAAAGGTATCGACTTTGATGTTGCCCGCTCTGGTGTAAGCTTCATTGCCAATTGGCGTTTCAACGGTGAGGTAGCCCTCGCCCATGATCGCCACATCGAGAGGACGACCGGTTTTCATGATGTCGCCAGAATCAAAACGCGTTGCAGCTGAGTTGGTCACCACCATGGTGCGACCATCAAAGCCCGCTCCTTGTAGCTCAACGCTGCGAACGCGTTCCATATCTGCACGGAAACCTGCGGTGTCAGCGTTCGATAAGTTGTTCGAACGTACGTGCTGAGCCTTAAGAACTCGACTCGCACCCGACGTGGCAGTAAATAACAAGCTATCCATGCGACTCTCCCATTACACCGCGTTGAACAGAGCTTGAGTCAGCTTGTCATTGGTCGAAATGGTTTTCGCGTTCGCTTGGTAGTTACGCTGCGCCGTCATAAGCGCAACCAGCTCGCTGGTTAAGTCAACGTTAGAGCCTTCTAGCGCACCCGGTGTTAAGTCACCCAATGTGCCTGTACCCGGAACACCCATGATTGGCGCGCCTGAGCTGAAGCTTTGTGTCCAAGCCGTGCCGCTCACTTTCGATAGACCTTGCGTGTTAGCAAAATCCGCAAGCACAACCTGACCCTGCAGCTGAGACTGACCATTGGTGTAAGTCGCGTAAACCATGCCGTTGTCTTCCACTCGAACGCCCGCAAGCTCACCAGAGGTGTAACCGTTAGGGTTGTTGGTGCTCACGCCAAACGCAGCGCCAAACTGAGTGCTGCCGTTCAAGCTGATATCAATGCTCATTGCGTTTGCGCCCGCAGCTGGAAATGCAACGTTGAAAGAACCTGTTGGAGAAGCTAGCGTGCCGTCAGTATTGAATTGAACCGTTTGAGCCGTTGCTGGCGTCGTTGGTGCACCGTCGACTTCCACGTTCACTTGCCATTCGTTATCTGATGTCTTCGTGAAGTACTGAGTTACCGTGTGCGAGTTGCCAAGTGAGTCGTACACCTTAGTGGTGTAAGAAGAGTTGAATGAGTTTGGATCGGAAGAATCGAATGGGTAAACCGCTTGATCGACTGCCGTTGCGCTTGCGTCGAAGTTCGCCACAAAGTCCAGATTGTCGGTCGCTTTTGCGTTAAGTGAAGAAGTAGATACTTTGATGTCGCCAACAGAGCCAGTTTGAAGGTTCGCATTGTTGTCTACGCTGTAACCTTGCAGCTTGGCACCATTATTTGCGGTCACAAAGTTGTTCTTATCAGTGCCAAACACACCTGCGCGAGTGTAAAGCATCTGCCCCATGTGATCTTTCGTCACGAAGAAGCCGCTGCCGTTGATCGCCAAGTCCATTGCACGGCCTGTGCCTGTCACCGAACCATTCTTATCGAAGTTCTGAGAAATCGACGCCACTTCTACGCCGCCCGGTTGCATGCCGTTGTAAACCGCTGCAAATTCTGTGCGGCCACCTTTAAAGCCGTACGTTGATGCGTTGGCAATGTTGTGGCTGATGGTGTTTAACTCTGTGTTAGTCGCGTCCAGACCACTAAGTGCGATGTTAAAACTCATAAATAACCTCTGATTTCCTTATTTGGTTAAGCACCAAACTGAGTGATTTGATAGAAAGGAACGTTGCCAACGCCTTGAACATTGACCAGTGCTGCGCCACCTGAGCTAGGAATACGTACCTGCTCAACCGTGCCTGCCAGCAAAACATTTGGGCTCTTTTGCCCTTCTTGAACTTCCACCGCAACGGTGTATTTACCCGGTTTCAAACCAAGCTCTTCTGGATTGATCGAGAACTCAACGTCACCCGCACCGTGTGCACCTAAAGGCACTTTGGTTGATTGGCCGAACTCATCTTTGACGACTAACGTCACTTGGTTCGAACCGTGTTCTAGCTCGACCTTGCCACTTTGCACGCCTTCACCAAGTTCAAACTCGTTTGAAGAGACGTACACGGTTTGACCAACCAAACCTGCCGTTGAGAGCACCTGCATGTTGTCGAGCAATATCATGCTGTTTTGCATCAGCATCGACATGTTTTCTGTACTTTGAACTTGCGAAAATTGCGCTAGCTGGCTGACATACTCAGTACCATCAAGCGGGTTCAGTGGATCTTGGTTTTGAATTTGCGCCACCATGAGCGAGATAAACTCGTTTTGCAGTGACGTTGCGCTGTTCATATCCGATGGGTTCGCTGAAATGCCGCCAGTATCACCACTAGCGGTAGTTGCGACTGGTGCGTCAGAAGAGAGCGCGGTGTATTGTGCGAGACTCATTAATTACCCTGCCCTAGTCGAAGCAGACCTTGCTGCATGCTTTTCACATTCGTCAGCACTTCCACGTTAGTTTCAAAGCTGCGCGTTGCGGACATCATGTCGGCCATCTCTGACACCACATCAATGTCTGGGTAGTACACGTAGCCTTCGTCGTTCGCTAACGGGTTGTTAGGTTCGAAGCGTTTTTCTGCCTGACCCGCGTTTTGCACCACATCTACAATGCGCACTTCCGCATTCGGATAGACACCGTTTTCCGTCGCCATCTGCGTTTTTTGATACACAGTGGCGAACACAGGTTTGAGTGCTTTGTAGGCATCATCCGGATTGGCAGACACCGCATCGGCGTTGGCAAGGTTACTGGCTACCGTGTTCAGGCGAACGGTTTGCGCCGTCATCGCCGAGCCAGTGATCGAATAGATATCAGTAAATGACATGTTTAACGTCCCTCAATCACTTTCGCCAAGCCACTGAATTTCATGTTGAGAAACGTCAGGCTGGTTTGAAAGTCCATGTTGTTTTGCGTGAACTTGGCTTGTTCAACGCCCAGTTCCACAGTGTTGCCGTCTTTGCTGTTTTGGTAAGGCACCGAATATTGCGCCTCAACCTGAAACTTCGGCACCGGTTTGTTCACACTGCCCGCTGACATTTGGTTCATCACGGTGGTGAAACTTAGGTCCTTTGCCAAGTACCCAGGGGTATCAACATTTGCTAGGTTACTGGCGAGGACTTTGGTACGCTGAACGCGAAAATTGAGTGCCTCTGGATGTACACCTAACGCATTTTCGAATGTGATCGCCATGCATCTTTCCTTAAAGTCGGCTCGAATACGCCAAGATCAAAACAAGATGCATGCCATAAAATTTAGTTATATATATCAATGAATTACAAACAAGAAAGGAAGCCTCGCTTCCGGTTTACGGAAACCATTCAAACCAAGGGGAAAGGTCGATTTTCCTCAATCATGCTGCTTTGCGGTTTGGCTTTGAGTGCAAGCTCAGTCAATGCTTTAGCGAATGAGAAAAACCTAACCGCAGACGAGTTAAAAGCCATTGTCGGCGAGCAGTTTGAGCAAGAAGTGGCGCAAGTAGCACGCTCACACCAATGGGGAAAATACCAACTCAATTATCAAATTTGGGTGCCAGGCTCTGCCAATCATCTACCGGTTTGTGACGCCCCTTTGGCAATCACAGGACGCGATAATCGCCCGTTGCCTCTTGGCAATTTAAAACGTGCTGTCAGTTGTGAAACGGTGAGCTCTCCATGGCGCATTAATGTCACAATCAAATCGGCGGTGACGCTTCCTGTGCTTGTTGCCACCAGCACAATTGACCGCAACGAAACCCTCTCAGCCTCAAACTTAAAATCAGAAACACGCACGATTTCACGCCAAGACGATTTCTACACGAAAACAAACCAAGCCATTGGCCTTGAGGCCACTCGCCGCATTCGCGCAGGCCAAATCATTGACCCAACCAACTTAAGTTCGCCGCCATTGATCGAGAAAGGCAACGAAGTGATCATCATCGCCAGCAAAGATGGATTTAGTGCCAGCACTAAGGGAGTCGCTTTAGAACAAGGTAAGAAAGGTCAGCAAATTGAGGTAGAAAACATCAGTTCTGGCAAGGTGATACGCGCTGTCGTAACGGGGCTCAATCAGGTGCATACCCAGTTTTGATTTTGGACTCAGGTTATCATTTTTCGGTTTAGACACTCGTCAGGGCAGGTGAACTTCGAGTACAAAAAATAAATATTTAATGTTCATCACACCCTAGTCGCCTATTCGATTTAGAACATGATGATTGAGGACAACAGCATGAAAATCGACAAAGTCGCGGGCGGTCATGTCCCACAAACTAAATTCCAGCAGGCGAGTAAAAAGCCAGTCGACACCATTGCACAGAGCAAAATTAACGAGCCAGCATTTCAAGCGAACACAGCTGCGATCGATCGCGCTCAAGCAGAAATGAAATCCCTGCCAGACGTAGACATGGCAAAGGTTGAGCAAATTCGCAATGCGTTGGCACGTGGTGAACTGAATCTAGATACCAAAGCATTATCCAAAGCAGTAATGCAATTTCACACCGGTCACGAGTAACGCAGCGCATTAGGAGTCATGCATGGCAACGGCGGCATCACAGCATATTCAGCAGTTTGTTCGTTCTATTTCCGAAGACATCAAACTCTACCAGCAATTGCTTGGGCTGATTCAACAGCAAAAAGCACTGTATTTGAAGTTCGATGGTGAGGCGCTAAGCGAGAACATTCAAAAACAAATGCCGATTTTGAATCAGCTTGGTCGCTCTGCAAGCGAAAGAAGCCAGTTAATGCGTAAGCTCGGATTGCCTTGTAATGAGACCAGTGTAAATCGTATTTTCAATGCCTTGCCCGCCAAGATTGGTACGCAAGCGAGAAAACAATGGACGCTGTTGGAATCCTTGGTGAAACAATGCCAACAGGACAATCAGAGCAATGGCCAAAGCTCTGCAGCGTTCCAAGAGTTAGTCAGTCAACTCAAACAACCTGTGCAACACACTTATGAAGAGCGTTCGTTCTAAACAACGATTCTCGCCTTGCTTGCAGAGTCTACCGCCATCCCGGTCGATTGCTGTGGGCTTTTTTGTTTTGTGCGCAATGTGCTTGTCTCCAATGACGATGGCCAAGCCGCATAAAGCCACTATCGACCAGCAATATCAAGTGCTCGCGCCATATCAAACGCAAATTAGCCAACGTCTCGATTCCGTTAGCCCGCTTCTCGATCATATTTTCAAACAGCTTAAGCAAAAGTCTTTGCCCGCCAACTTGGTGTTAGTGCCCATGCTGGAATCATCCTACAACCCGAAAGCAGTCTCACACGCCAATGCCGCCGGTTTATGGCAACTGATTCCTGCTACAGCGACGCGCTTTGGCTTGCAAGTGAGCGATAAGCAAGACGAGCGCTTTGATACCAAAGCCAGCACTCAAGCCGCCATAAGATATTTAGAATTTCTTTATAACAAGTTTGATCAAGATATTGCGCTCACTCTGGCCGCTTACAACGCAGGTGAAGGTCGCGTTGCACGTGCCATCAAAAAAGCAGGCAGCCAAGATTTCACGGCACTTACTTTGCCGAAAGAGACTCAGCAATACGTCAATCGCTTTTACGCGTTGGAACGTTTGGTGAATATACAGAAATTGAGAACCGATTCTTTCCAACCATTACTTTTGTTTGCAAACCAATCCTCCATCTACGCCGAACCGCTTATAGACCTTAGTCGATTGCCTCCACTCGTGGAATTGTGAACACTCTCACTAAATTCCACCAATGTCAGAAGCACGTAAAATTACAAGATCCTGTTCTGCCAATTTACAAACTCGTGATCTCGATGCAAACGCGTGCATAAAAGTTACGGTAATGTATCTCAAAGATAAGAAAGAGCAGTGGTTTGCTGATAATTTACCAACTTGCACTTGTGTATTGGCTAGATATCCATCACATTACGTGTGCAAATAAAGTGAAAACCAATAGTTAGACCTATTAATTATTTACACAACAAATATAAAGCCGCTATTGTTTTCACAGATTGATACAAAAAACAGAATATCGAGATGACGCTTCGCTTGCGCGTCTGGAATAAGTCCGGGTTCCGGGGGGGAGCTCGGACTTTTTTTATTGCTTGGAAGTTACAATTTTGATCTGAGGAAAGTTACAACAACTCTTTTGCGATAAGTTGTAGCAAGAAGGTTTCGCGTTCAATGCTCATGCCTTTCTTCGGGCTTTCCGCCATCGTCTTTTCATTGTGCGCGATCGCGTCGTGAACATTCATCCATACTGGGCGCATGCCATTCTTCACTTCGTAATCTTCATAAGCTGTTTCACCTAGCTCACGGTCAATTTTGCACGTGTAGCAGTATGACGTCATGTGCATCACATCGGCATCGTCTTTGTACCAAGGACGAAATTCTTCGAAGATGCCGTAAGGCTTGATGTTGTGAATGTTCTTCGCACCGGTTTCTTCTTCCAGCTCACGAACTAAACCTGCAATCACATCCTCACCGTCATCGATGCCACCGCCAGGCAGTGTGTAATCGTGGTAACGCTCTGTGTAAAGAAGCAGGACATCTTCACCGTCTAATACAATGGCGCGCGCCGCATTGCGTTGGAAGATGATTTTGTCATCCAGATGTTCGATTTCTGGGTGCGTGGTGGTTTTCAAATGTCTCATCGCAGAATCCGCTGTGAATGTTTTGCGCGCATACTACCGAAATTCATGCGCATTCCCAAGTTTCAATTTGAGCACGTCTGAAACAAATATAGGCGAACAGTGAGCAAATTCTAAAATTGCATAGAATTCCCCTACAAGCGTCGTGCTTTTAACAAACATAAGACAATATTTTTCTGAAACTCTCCTATAATCAACACACTACTCGTTAATCCCATGCGGAGATCAAGAATGAAAAAGACAACTTTAGTAACGGCAGTGGCAGCAGCGATGGTGTTGGCAGGTTGCTCAACTTATGACGGTGCAACTCGCTCAAATGAATACACATCAGCAGCAAATCCAGCAGCGGTATACTGCGTACAGCAAGGCGGCGAGCTAGATACAGTAACGGAAAATGGTGAACGCGTAACTTACTGCCAACTGTCTGAAAACGAGCGCTTTGAACAGTGGGAATACTACCGCAACAACCACAAAGAAGATGGCGAGTCGTAAACAAAGTTAACATTTACGCAATCTAAGATTACAATTTTATCAACAAAGGAGCGTTAAGCTCCTTTTTGTTTACCGTAAATTTCCCTACTTTCTGATACTTACCCCTTTATCCATCTGCCTTACCGCATAGCGATACGATATCGAACGGCGTTTTATTCCTGACATTCCTCTGACATTACTTTCCACTTGGTCAATAAAATTTCTCGCGCACATCACGAAATTTCACGTTTTTTCCACATTTTTTACGGGAGCGGGTGGTCAGGATGAAAACAGATACAGTCAAACAAGCCGAATCAGCACAAACCAATGTGATTACTGAAGAGTCAAAACGCATCATCTACAAATCGATGTTAAGTGCATTGAGCATCATTGCGCTTAGTATTTTGGTCAACCTAAGTATCCGTGTGGACTACGTTTTACTCGGTTCAAGTTTGGGGGAAACCTCTATCACGGAAACCTTACAGCTGATCATGTTGGCTGTTGCGTCTTGGTCTTTCTTCCGCATTTCTAAACAAGAAAGCCATGTATCACACGCGGCAATCTTGATCGCTGGGTTCTTTGCGGTATTGATGATCCGTGAAATGGACTATTGGTTTGACATGATTCACCACGGTTCTTGGGTCTTCCCTGCTCTTGCACTAACTGCACTGGCTTGTGCAAAAGCGTACCAAGGCGGTAAAGGCACCGTGAACGAAATGGCAACCATTCTACAATCACCTTACATGAAGCTACTTATCGGCTCGGTGATCTTGTTGTTGGTGTTCTCTCGCCTGTACGGCATGGGTAGCTTCTGGCAACACGTAATGGGCGAGCACTACGTACGTGATGTGAAAAACATCTCGGAAGAAGGTATGGAGCTACTGTGTTACAGCCTAATCGCGCTAAGTGCCGTACGCACACGTCGCGAACTTAAGCGTCAGTATGTTGAAGTGGCTTAACTAGCCATTCGCTTCGGGGTCAAGTTGCAGGTTCAACGTCGTTAATATCGGATGAAACACTGCTAACGCTTGCTCTGCTGCAACCACTGAATCATCAAAGGCCGTCATTTCGATGGCCTTTTTCATATCTGCAATTTGCCCTAGCACTTCATGCTCTAAATCGAGCGCTTGAAGCTTTTCTATCGCACCAAGGCCAATGGCTAAAGGCTTGGCTCGTACCTCAGCGAGATCACGTTCAAAGGCACCACGCTTGACTCCCTCAAGATACACGCGGTAAGTCGTGAGTTCATCAAACAACAAAAATGCGTCCGCTAAAACACCTGTTTTTGGGTAAGGCACACTCACATGATGCGAGAGATCGAGTGGAATATTGAGCTTTACCCCCATGTCCGCACAGCGCGACTTCAATACGCGCAATAAGCCTTGTTCATCCATTAAGGTTTGAATCTCGATGATGCGCTCTAGGTGATAGTCATTGGAGAGTAATATGACTTCAATGGTTTGCCCTGCCTCGCAAAGACCACTTCTCAATAATTCCGCAGCGGCATTTTGCATGTTCTGCACCGTATTGAGTGAACGATTCTCGATGATGACCTGCCGCTCTGGAAAGTCGATTCCCCTAGCCTTGGCTAACTGGCAAAAATAGCGGTACATCGCATCCGCTTCTGAGACGGTTTGTCCTTGAGTCACACCGCCACAAAAAACCAAGGCAGTCGTCTCAAAGCAAAATTCGTTTAAAACATTCAACAATGCTTCCACGCGTGATCGGCCTTCAGCACTCAACTGATCGTGCACTAAGCGCTTACCTAGAATGATCACTACCTTGTTTAACTTCATTACCCAGATCTCAATTACTCATACTTTAGCGAACAATTTGTATACAAAAATTTGCTTTGCCAATACCCTTTCAGGCATTAACATCTAATTAACAATGTCGTTCTAGAGACCTGAACGAAGGTCCGCAGAGAAAGGAAGTCAATTATGCTGTCGATTTTCGATATTTTTAAGGTCGGTGTCGGTCCATCCAGTTCCCACACCAATGGCCCAATGCTCGCAGGTTACCATTTCACTCAATTACTTAGCAACTCTATGGCGAAAGTGCACAAGGTGCAAGTTGACCTTAACGGTTCTTTATCGCTGACTGGCAAAGGCCACCATACAGACCGTGCCACCGTCCTTGGTTTGATGGGCAATAAGCCCGATACCATTAAAATGACCAGCGCCAAAAGTGCACTGCAACATACTATTGAACATGGCACACTCTCAGTCGCAGGTGTTCATGAAATCGTGTTTAGCTATGATCACGATATTGTCTTCCACAGTGATAACCTTCCCCTTCATGAAAATGGCATGACCATCACGGCTTATGATGCTGCTGGTGATCAGGTGGCGTTTGAAACTTACTACTCCATCGGTGGTGGCTTTATTGCAACCGCTGCCGAGTTGGAAAATGGCAGTTCCGAAGCGGAAGTACAGGTACCTTACCCATTCAAATCCGCCGATGAAATGCTAGAAAAAGCGGAGCAAAACGGATTCAGCCTAGGTGGAATGATTCTGCAAAACGAGCGCGCCTTCCGTGAACAGGAAGAGATCGATCAAAAAGCCGAACAGATCTGGAAAGTGATGTCGCTGTGCATGCAACGAGGCTTTGATACCGAAGGCATTCTTGAAGGCGGGTTGAACGTAACGCGCCGCGCGCCAAACCTACTCAAAAAACTCGAAGCCAATGCGGCAGTAGAGAACGATCCAATGGAGATCATGGATTGGATTAACCTGTTTGCCTTTGCAGTAAGTGAAGAGAACGCCGCAGGTGGCCAGGTAGTGACGTCGCCAACCAACGGCGCTGCTGGTGTTATTCCTGCCGTGCTTATGTACTACCATCGCTTCATTAAGGAGCTCGATAACAAACAATTGAAAGACTTCTTAGCCGTGGCGGGGGCAATTGGCATCTTGTACAAAACCAACGCTTCCATCTCAGGAGCAGAAGTCGGATGCCAAGGCGAAGTCGGCGTATCTTCTTCGATGGCGGCCGCAGGCTTAACGGCACTGCGTGGAGGCAGCAACGAACAAATCTGTATTGCCGCAGAGATCGCCATGGAGCACTCACTAGGCATGACTTGTGACCCGATTGGTGGTTTGGTTCAGGTGCCGTGTATTGAGAGAAACGCGATGGGCGCGATGAAGGCCATTAACGCATCACGCATGGCACTGAAACGCACCAGCAAATGCCTTATTTCATTAGATAAAGTTATCGAAACCATGTATCAGACGGGCAAAGACATGAATAAGAAATATCGTGAGACATCGCTTGGTGGACTCGCGGTGATTCATATGGCTCCACCATGCGAATAGCATACTTTATATCAGTTTTTGCTAATTAATATTTTTCATTGTTGGCGGACAAAATTCCGCCAACGCCTTTGTTCGTGTATAAAAATCAGCCTACCTCTTGCTTCTCTTCATTCTGCTTATTAATTCAGCGACTTTTCAAAACCTTAAAAAACACAAAAGAATAATAGTCTTATAAATTGTTGTTTTTTAGTCATTTATTCACATAATTTTCAGTTGATCTAGAACAACACATTAGCGAGGCAAACGTTTCACATTAGAAATTTTAGTGCATTAATTTCGTTTTATGCGACAATTGTTTCAATATGTAACATAGCGTTTAAGTAACATTTAACAGAAATAATAACTACCTTTCTCGCAATAGTGAGTATTTAATTATGTGGAATAAACTAAATAAATCTATGATGTTCTGCCAAATGATGTTTGGCTTATCATTTTACGGTGTGTTAGTCAGTCTGACGCGTTTCTTCTTAGAGGATCTGAATTACAACGAAGCTGATACCATGATGATCGTCGGTGCATTTTCGGCGATTGGCCCTCTATTTGCGATTGCTGGCGGCTTTATCGCTGACAAATTTTTAGGTGCTTACCGCTCTCTATCGATTGCCTTCTTAGCATTCGCATCTGGCTACGTACTGCTTGTTCTTGGTGCTTCGGCAACCAACGTACCACTTTCAATGTGTGGTATCGCGCTAGCAAGTTACGGCCGTGGTTTGATGTCTCCTTCTTACCCTAGCTTGTACAAACGTACCTTTAAGTCACAAGAAGACTTCGAGAAAGGCTACCCAATCAACTACTCAGTGAACAACGTGGGCGCTTTCCTAGGCCAATACTTGTTCCCTATGATTGTGCTGATCATCGGCTTTAATGGTGGTTTCACTATTTCAGCAGTGATGGCTGGCGCCGCATTGGTAATGCTACTTGTGTTCCGCAAAGGCTTGGTTGGCGTTGCTTCTGATCTGGATCGTCAAAGCGTTAGCATGAAGAACTGGATTTTCTTCGCGATTATCTCAGCGGCAATGATTGCACTGGTATTCTTCATGTTCTCTAACATGGATATCGGTCAAAACATCGTTTACGCCATCGGCGGTGCAGCGATTCTTTACTTTGTTTCTTTGATGTTGAAAGCAAGCAAAGCGGAATCATTGAAGATGGGTACTATCCTAATCGTTA
The DNA here is from genome assembly GCF_905175355.1 of Vibrio sp. B1ASS3. NCBI lineage: Bacteria > Pseudomonadati > Pseudomonadota > Gammaproteobacteria > Vibrionales > Vibrionaceae > Vibrio > Vibrio sp. B1ASS3. The sequence goes on along the minus strand of NZ_HG992743.1, from coordinate 252,162 downwards.
CCTTCCTAACCACGTGTTTCTTCGTTTACTACGGTCAAATGATGACTTCAATGAACATGGTAGCGATCAACACTCTGAAAGGTTCTCTATTTGGCTTCATCCCTCTAGAGCCTGAAGCAGCAATGGCAATGAACCCACTATGGTGTATGGTTGGTGGCCCTATCGTTGCTGGCTTCTTTGGCATACTAGAAAAACGCGATATTCACCTATCAACCGCGACTAAGATTGCATTGGCATTCGTGCTAACCGCTATCGCATTCGGCATCCTAACGTTCGCAGTAACGACTGTTGGCGAAGACGTTATCATCATGCCTGAAATCTTCCTAGCAATTCACTTCTTCCAAGCAATTGCGGAAGTTATCGTAGGTTCGATGGTAGTTGCGTTCATTCTATCTGTGGCACCTAAGCACATCGAAAACTTCTCAGTAAGCTTGTTCTCTGTAGCAATCGCGCTAAGTGGTATCGTCGGTGCTGCGTTCTCTACGTCTATCGCACTAGAGAAAGGCCAAGAGATCACGCAAGAAATCGTACAACACGTTTACGGTGATTACTTCCAACTGCTGACTATCCTAGCGGTGGTAATGGTGGCCATCGCACTTGGTGCATCGTTCATCATTCGTAAGATGCTTGAAGCAGCAAAACAAAGTGAAGCTGAATTGGAAGTGGTTGAGCAAAACTAATTCTCTCTCAGCATCAAACAAAAAACGGAAGCCAAGTGGCTTCCGTTTTTTTATCGACAGAGAAAGGGAGGGAGAAATCATTAAGCGGTTAAGGTAACCATCAGATAGCCGTTGAGTGCCAGTACCAAAGTAACGATAACCATACCTGCGTAAGAGACCCATTTGTTGTTTTTGAACTCACCCATCAAGCGTTCGCTGTTGGTAAAGATAAGCAATGGGATAATCGCCAACGCAATACCAAAGCTCAACACCACTTGGCTCATCACCAAGATATCGGTAGTGTTCATGCCCAAACCAATCACCACAAACGAAGGTGCCATAGTAATAAAGCGTCGTACCCACATTGGAATAGAGAAGCGTACAAAACCTTGCATCACCACCTGACCTGCCATTGTGCCAACGACGGTAGAAGACAAGCCTGAAGCAATCAACGAAACACCAAACAACACAGATGCAGCTTTACCTACCAATGGTGTTAGCGTCATGTATGCCGTTTCAATTTCCGCCACATGTTGGTTGCCTGAGTAATGGAACACGGCAGCGGCCATCGCCACAATTGCGATATTCACAAAGCCTGCAATTACCATCGCAATCAACACATCAAAGCGAGTGGTACGAAGGCGAGTTTTGGTGCTTTCGCCATAGCTGTTTTTGAACAAAGCAGAATGAAGATAGATCACGTGAGGCATCACGGTCGCGCCTAGAATACCCGCAGCAAGATAGATTTGATGTGAATCCGTAAAGGTTGGCGTTAGTAGACCTTTCACCATTTCACCGCCCGCAGGGTGCGCAAAAAACAGTTCAGCAATGTAGATAACCGCGACCAGCATCAAAAGCGAACCAATCACGACTTCTAGCGGTTTTTGACCTTTCTGGTTAAGCATCAAAATCATCACGGTTGCTACCGCAGTGATCATCGCACCTTCCATTAAGCTAATTCCAAACACCAACTGAAAGCCGACTGCGGCACCGATAAACTCGGCAAGGTCTGTTGCTATCGCGATGATTTCAGCTTGGATCCAGTAGAAGCCCACCGCCCATTTATTTGGTAGGTGATCACGTAGATGCTCTGCTAGGTTTTTGCCTGTAACGATACCTAGCTTGGCGGATAAATACTGAATCAACATCGCCATTAGGTTTGCCCATAGCACTACCCAAAGTAGCTGGTAACCAAATGAAGATCCTGATTCAATATTTGTCGCAAAGTTGCCTGGGTCGATGTAACCAATCGCCGCAATGAACGCCGGGCCTAACATCAGCATTTTACGTTTGATTTTATTGAATGCCGAAACTTTTGATGTTGTGACGGCATCTAAATGTATGGATGCATTATTTATCGATACATTACTCATGGCGATATTCCTCTCTAGTCGATGAGAGAATCATACGCCCACCCAAATGAGAATCAATATCATTTAGGTGCACAAAAACGGTAATTAAGATTTCAACAATTAATTTTTAATTATCGATAAACAAAAGCTATCAAAGATTTCTGCTGAATTTGGGTTGCTATTACCCAAAAACAACAATGCCGCGTTAGACGCGGCATTGAAAGCGGGGGATGATTTCGATTACTTAGTCGCGACGGCCGCGCAATTGAATCGGTTGGTTGGAAGCGTCTGTTTGAATCATCACGCCACCGTAAGTAGCGTCATTACGACCTTTAAGAGTCAGGTTAGAATCCGCGCGCTCCACATTAACTTGGTTTGTTTGGCTAGTAGCCATATCAATGGTACCCGTGTATGAGCCATCGCCAGCGAATGCTACATTCATTGAACAAGCCATTAAGCCTACTAGTGCGATTAGTTTTTTCATACGTCACCTCGATTATTTGTGGTACATCGTTTCGATGAAGAAACTGTAGCAACAGTTCCAAAGTAGCACGAGGAAAACCCGAATTTACCAAATGGAAATCCTCGGTCAAAAAATGCTTTTCTGCCATAAACTTAGAATTGACCATCCCCTGTCTTTTTTTATAAGAGGCGGAGTTATGATGCCGTGGCAACGTTGGCTGGAGTAAAAGAATGACAATGAATCTAGATATGCAAAACGTCTTGGTATTAAAGCGCATGTATGAGCTGCGTAACGTTCGTTTAGTGGCAGAGTCGATGGGGAAAACCTCAGGTGCCATCAGTAAGAACTTAACCAAGATGAAAGCGCAACTGGACGATCCTTTGTTCATTCAAACCAAAAATGGCTTTGAACCGACCTCGTTTATTGAAGCCAACATGCCTCACTTTGAACAGATCCTCGCCAGTGCAGACGCCATTAAGCCACAACAGTTTTCACCAAATTTATTTACGGGCGAAGTTGCAATCTACGCCAACACACTGTTTTGGGATCGATTCGGTGACAAGCTTTATCTCGAACTACTTAAGCAAGCACCGCACGCCAGCTATGCCTTTTTAAGATGGGGGGCGGATGCGCGCAATCGCATCATTGAAGGTGAGAATGCCATTGCTATTCACTACTTTGATGAAGACCTGCCTCAATCCATCGCTCAAAAAGAACTTGGTCGAGGGAAAGCCGTCTTCTTTGTGAAAGAAGATCACCCTGCACAAGATTTTCAATCTTTAAGTGATTACACCTTTGTTCTGTTCAAAACACCGGGGTGGAACGATCACAAATACCCTCTTTTGGATCGATTGAGAAACATCGGTTTTCACGTTGAGCCCAAAGTTGAGATTGAGCACCCTGCGATGATTCACAGCATTATCATGAACACCGACCATTTCGGTATTACCATGAGTGGTAACGTTCCTGAATCATGTCGCAGTATCGAGCTACCAAACGGGCTGGAACTTGGCGTGAGCTTTGTGATGAGCTGCCGACGTTCTCAGCAGCATGACCCACAAAACCAATGGTTGTTTGACGTGATTCAATCCATCATTAAGCAGCATTCAAAGCCAGATTAAAATTTGATTTCGCCGAGTACCCCGAGCGTAATGGCTTGGTGATGCTTATTAATGTATTCAATATCTTGCAAGTAAGCGGTGTGGTGACAGTCCTCCATATTGGCTTGGAACTGAGCATCACCCTTCGCAGCCATTGACCGCATGTGGTCTACCAACGCCGTCAAACGCAACGTCATTACCTCAACTAACTCTTCACGCTCTAATCGAGTACAGCCATAAGCATCACAGAAGATCTTGGCTCTGCGAATTTGCTCCTCAAGCGTCCCCATCTTGTCGTCTTCATCAGTTTTGAACGGTGCCCAGCCATACACAGAAAAAGCGATGTCCCATATTCGAGGAGCTGGGTGAGCGGTATCAAAATCGAATACTCCCACCACAACATCGCCCTCTAGCGCAACGTTATAAGGCATAAAATCGCCATGGCAAATCACCTCTTTTGGAGAGCGTGAAGACAGCATCCAGTGATGGACATCTTGTGTATTGAGCTTGAGGAAACTTTCAGAGGCATCGTGAAAACGACGTAGTAGTTTAGCGGCGGATTTCAGCGCCATTAACGAGCTAATTGGCCCTTCTAGCGGGTAATTGTAAGTCTCGCCTTCAACGAAAGTCAGCAGCTCTTTTCCTCCCTCGATGGAGACGGCTTTTGGACACGCGGCAAAGCCGTGGCTGTGAAGATGTTGGAGTAATTGATGAACCGTCATCGTCCAATGACTGGCAGGCCGGCTAACGAGCTCTCCCTTTCGATAAATGGCATTCTCTCTGCCACCTTCTAACGCTTCCATTACAGCTCCTTGATGCTCAGAGCGTGCGCTCTGTGAGTGATGACGACATGAAACGTACTTCGTCATCTTAGCACCCGAACTTTACTCATGGAGGCTGATAATGTTTCAGATTGTTAGATAAATCACAGTTCGTTTCCGTCTTGTGATTGAGCCCTAATTGCGCTTCTAGACTTTGCCTCAACCACTCGATAAATGCTTTCACGTGCGGCCTTTCTTCACCGCGAACAATCATGTGATGCGCACCTCGGCTTGGCATCGACCAATCTCCGATTTGCACCAACGATCCTTGCTGAAGATGGTCCTCGACCAATAAGTCTCTTACAAGCAAAATGCCCAGTTGATTCACCGCAGCTTCGATCGCTAACAGAGAGTGCTCAAACTCTCCTGTTAGCTTCACCCCTTTACATTCAACACCTTGATACGCTAACCAACACTGCCACGTTTCTTGGTAGCCTCCCGTAGCCAACTTAGGCAAGCGAGCAAGATCAGATAAGTGAGAAATGGGATTCAGATGCAAAAAGCCTGGGCTTGCCACCACAATCCAGTTTTCTTGCGTCAGTTGAATGGCTTGCTGTGACTGCCAATCGCCATAACCGTTAATGATCTCCACATCAGCAATATCACTGTTGCTCGGCATTGCATTGGCCGTGGTAGAGACTTTAAAGCTCACTTTAGGGTGTTGACGATGGAAATCCGCCAGTCGTGGCATTAGCCATTGAGAGCAAAAGCTGTGTGCCACGTGTAACGTTAACTGCGCTTGCTTTTGTCGGGAGAAAAGATGTTGGGTTGCTGCAGAAAGACTCTGAAAGACGTGACTTACCACAGGTAAATAATCATGAGCAGCTTGAGTAAGATTGAGCTGAGCACCATTGCGTTCAAACAAGGTGGCATCTAAGTACACTTCGAGAGATTTAACTTGCTGACTGACCGCCGCACGGGTGACATTGAGCTCTTCTGCCGCCCTGGTGAAGCTTTGCAATCGAGCGGTTGCTTCAAACGCTTTGAGAGAATTGAGTGGCGGTAGGTTTTGCATATCAGGCTCCAGACGAACAAGTAAGAAAATACTATGACGGAGCTGTGACAGATAAATGAAGGGGAAACAAAAAAGCCAGCGTCAGACGCTGGCTTTTAAAGTTACTGATTCAATAATGAATTATTGAGCAGCTTCTTCAGTTTGGTATTGGAACGCAGGAACAACAACTTCTACACGACGGTTCTCTTCACGACCTTCGCGAGTTTCGTTGCTAGCTACTGGGTTAGCTTCGCCCATACCTTTAACAGTCATACGGTCTGCAGCGATACCTTCAGCTTGGAAGTGATCAGCAACTGCTTGTGCACGCTTCTCAGTTAGCTGTTGGTTGTAAGCTTCAGAACCAGTTGTGTCACTGTAGCCGTTGATTTCAACTTGAGCTTGTGGGTAAGTGTTCATTAGCTCTACAGTACCGTTGAACGCAGAAGCGTCTTGTAGTTCAGCGCTTTCTAGGCCGAATTGTACTGTTGCTGTTTGAGCTGGGTATTCGTTCTCAACGATGCGAGTCGCTGGACGAGTTTCCACTACTTCTTCTTGAACTACTGGCTCAGAACCGAACTTGTAGTTGAAGCCGATACCGAAGAAGTCAGCATCCATGTCGTCGATGATGTCATCAGACATGTCTTGGTAACGTTGGTACTCAGCGCGTAGGCTCCAGTTGTAGTTGATTTGGTATTCAGCACCTAGAGAGCCAGTTGGTACGAAATCTTTCTCGTCACCAGCCATCATGTATGCAGCACCTACTTTAGCAAATAGGTTCCAAGAATCAGTTAGAGGAAGGTTGAACTTAGGAGCTAGAGTTAGCGCCCATAGGTCACCGTCAACTGTGTTTAGGCCAGCTTTGTTGAAGTTAGCTGTGAAGTTACCTAGGTAATCAACACCGTATTCTGCTGCAACGTATTCGTTGAAGTTGTAACCAATGTGCATACCAGCTGCGAAGCTGTCGTCATCACATGGAGCGTCTAGGTGACATGCGTCGTTTAGAGCGTTGTAACCAAGTTTGCCGCCGATGTATGTATCAGCAAGAGCAACATTCGACATTACGCCACCAGCTAGAACGGTAGCCACTGCAAGAGCGATCTTTTTCATTATTTTTCCTTTATGCGAGGCGACCCGATTACTTTCCCCAGAAAAATCTGTTTTTAGGAAACTCAGAACCTACACTGTTTTCAAGTGATTAAAAACTACGCCAACAATCTCTATTAACGCATCATCATGCGACGCCTTAATCGGGATTCATCCATTAAGAGCGTTGGTTGGAATTTTGATGCACCCATCTGCCACGATATCACTGACGCCTTTAACCAGCACATCAGGAGTGAGAGATAACGATGAGCAAACCTCTGTAGGTACAAGATTCCGGGACGAAAATTATCCGGATTCTATCTTGTAATCACATAGCAACTAAAAAGTAATTTAATCGGCTGTGCCTACTTCAACCGCAAACTCTGGATCGGTAACCCTATGAGATGATATGAGTTTTGTGACAAGAATCTCGAAACGGACTTTAACAGAATAACTATCTCTAAAATAAATCATTATTTTTGTCGTCACGACAAAAAATTCTTATCGATACTCAGATAACCATCAGATATTGCAGATTTTTTGTTTAAAGCGCTTAGAAAGTAGTTCGTCAATAGAGAACGTGGAAAGAATAGTGGCAGAAAAGACAGCCCGCAAAGTACGGGCTGTGAACGAATTGCGTTAAATTTTGTCAGAGACCGCCAATGTTGCAGCCAAAACATCCTGTCCAAACAAGACACTACGCTCAGGAGACCAACCGTATAGAGGGTCTGGATGGTTGTTATTGTCTTTGAATGGCATCTCAATGGTGTAAGACAAACACTTGAATTGCTCTGCTACCCAGTTAGAGCCAACGGTTAGGTTCGCTTTACCCGGTTCATCTTTGTCGTAGCCGATCTCGTCTTGGAACTCTGGTGTAATCGTCAGAAGTGCTTGTTTAAACGCGTTTTCCAACTCAGCCATGCCTTCGTTATAAGAAGGAATACCTTCAGAGCCCGCCACAAAGTTGTAAGGGATAGCTTCATCACCATGAATATCTAGGAACATATCCACGCCAATTTCTAGCATGCGCTCACGAACCAAGAAGACTTCAGGACTCTTTTCCATTGATGGCGTTTGCCACTCACGGTTTAGGTTTACGCCAACCGCGTTAGTACGTAGGTGACCACGCACACCGCCGTCTGGGTTCATGTTTGGCACAACGTAAAGTACTGCTTTTTCAAGCAATGCGCGCGCAACCGTGTCGTTCTCATCAAGCAGACGTTGGATCATGCCTTCCATGAACCACTCCGCCATCGTCTCACCTGGGTGCTGACGTGCAATCATCCAGATTTTCTTTTTGCCTTCTTCTGGCTCACCGAAAGTAAGCAAGCTCATGTCATTGCCATCTAGCGTATGGCCAAGCGTCTCTAGTTGGCAGTGGTGCGCGCTTTGTGCCATGTGTAACAGGTCTAGGTGACGGTCGAACGTGTAAGGAGCAAAGTACGCGAAGTAAATTGAGCTGCGCTCAGGGATAACAGTGAAAGTCAGCGTGTCGCCATCGAACTCTGCCGGTACTCGGAACCACTCTTCACGATCGTAAGACGCAACCACGTCGTAACCTTGCCAACCTTCTGGGTAAGCCGATTTCGCAAGATCAAGAAGTTTGATGGTGTGTGATTGCTCGGCTTCTGTCTCTAGACGGAAGTGGAACCACTGGTAGAATTCCGACATGTTGTCGTTAGGAATTTTGAGTTGGATGTCGTTTTTGTCGTCCGCTTTCACTACGTGAATGCTGCCGCTGTCAAAGTTGCTGAATACTTTCATTTTATTACTCACCTTTTGCATCTGAGCTTGAAAGACTGAGGCTAACACAAAGGGAAGAGGTGCCTCTAACACTTTCACTTCTTCCCTATCCGTTTGCGATCAAAATATTCAGTTTAGTCGAGCTTATCCGCTTTGCCTGCTGGTCCCGCGAGTTTTGCTAGCCACTTATCCCAGATGAATGGCGTCTGCTCGTTATCTTCTGCTTCCTCTTTGCGACGTACCGCATTACGCACCATCATTGCTCCCGTCCATCGGAATGGCTCCGGCGGGAAATGCCCCAACGGCCCTTTGGCTAAACCGCTTTTCGTCCATTCATTCTCGATTCCCAATACCAACGAAGATAAGATTTTTCCGCCCATTCGAGTCTGCGCCACCCCATTACCTGAATAACCAAAGCCATAAAAGATATTGCTTTGGTTATCTAGCTCACCGAAGAATGGAAAACCAGTAGCAGAGCGGTCTGAACCACCCGTCCATGAATAAGCGAATTCAGCCCCTTTCAAACGCGGGAACAACTTATCGAACGACTTACGCAGTAGATCTTGATAGCGCGTTGGCTTGTTGAACATTGCGTTGACTTGGTTGTTGAAAGAGAACTGATTGCCGCCTTTCCCCAACATCAAACGGCCATCTGGCGTATCTCGGTAATAGTGGACGAAGATACGTGAATCCAACACGCTAGAGCCTGCCTGCCAACCAGATTGAGAGAGCGCGTCACCAAGCGGTTTGGTGATCACCATGTCGGAAGAGACCACCACGATACTGCTTTTGAATTGCTTAAACTGCTCCACCATCCACGCGTTTAATGCCAACACCACCTGCTGCGCTTGAATATTTCCTTTAGGTGTACAGACAGTGGCAGGTTTTCCATAATCTAAACGCGTCATCGGCGTGTTTTCATAGATCTCAACACCCAACTCCATTGCGACGCGTCTTAATCCTCTCGCCAATAAAGCAGGTTGAACGCTGGCTGCAACTGGAGAGTGAAAGCCCTCTATATTGCGCGGTGATCCCGCGTTAGCACGCAACTCCTCAGTTTGGCAATGGCGCCAACTATTCACTTTTAAACGCTTTAACTCGTCCACAACTGGCTGCATTCCCCCAGTTTGAGCCTGATTGGTTGCAGTGTAATAAACGCCTTTCAATGATAATTGCGCATCGATGTGGTGCTGCTGACAAAAGTCGTCAATCTCTAGCACTGCTTGTTCCGACTCTTTTACCAACCAAGCGGCGTGTTCTTCGCCGAATAAGCGTTTCAAGGTCGGAAACTTTGTCGACCAAGTCAGCATACAACCGCCGTTTGCACCTGATGCACCGCTGCCGCACAGGTCTTTTTCAATCACTACTACCTGTTTTTCCGGCGATTGCTGCTTGATCATGATCGCAGTCCAAAGACCTGTGTAACCACCGCCGACAATAGCGACATCTGCTTGGATATTTTGTTGAAGTGGCTTAGCGGTTTCTGGCTGCTCAATATCAAGCGCTTGCTTAAACCAATATGAAGGGTGAGTCATTCGATATCCTTTGTAAAAGTGACGCACACAACCGTGCTTTGTCACCACTTTACAAACCTACCGAATATTCAACGAGCTAGAAAAACTTACGCTGAGCGTTAGAAAATATTTATGAGATATTATATTTAAGAAACACATTCATCAGGAATATATATTTAATAATAAAAAAGGGGAGCAAATGCTCCCCAAAAATAATAGAACGAATATACAACAAGGATTAAACAGGCAATAGAGTTATAAATGCTAGCGAATAAATTAATTAACGATTACCAGGTTCACGCATGCGGTATTCGTATTTCACATTCAATATTGGTTGGTATGCGATTTGACCGTTATCTTGCAAGAATTCATCTACTGTTACTTTCGCATTAGTAATAGAGAAAGACTGGCGGTCTACGATATCAAATGAGCTTTTGAATTCGTCTCTTAGCTGCGCTGACGACTTGCTTTGATAGTTCTTAATCATTTCAAAGCCCATGTCGTAAGCGGCTTGTTTACTGTCGACAACATTACCATGAATGGTTCTGCTGTTATTAGTCCATTGGTAACCACCAGCAATAGCAGCGATTGGAGTAGCGGTTAATGCGATAAGACTTGCTAGAGTGATTAAACGTTTCATAATGTGCTCCTTACTTACCTTTTAAATATCGAGTTCCAAATACTCGATTAATGTAGGGTACGTATAGAGACCTATAGCGAGTCAGATTAATTTCAGAAAAACTTTAATTAATTTCCATTTTATTTTTAATTGACTGTTAGGCTCACTTTTGCTTTTAATAAAAAACCAAGTAAATCCGTAGATTAGCTTTTCTAGATAGCTTAATCAGACCATCTAAATTTTTTCTTGTCGGATTGAATATATCTAATCGCTATAAATAAGTGCGTTTTGGATATGACACTATGCTTCTCTCCTGTACGCGCTCTGACCGCGAATCCTGACACTCTCATACCAAGCCTTACAATACCTCACCACCCTTTTCTCATAGAATCCTAAGCAAAAGAACACTGTTCAAAACTAGTTACTGTCTGGCCGGAGTGAAGAACGGCTCACTTTGCTTTCTCCCTTTATGCGTTCGATACCTAACGCTCACAGCCACATGACAGACCCGACACTACTGGAAATGAGTTTGGAGTGAAATAACCATGAATAAATCCATCCTTCACCACAGCAAAACCATTTACTCGGATGAGTATGCTGAGATTTATCATCCAATCTGGACATACCGTATCAAGTTCATTGCTCGTGCGTTGTTCTATCGAAAGTCATTTAAGTATCTGGCAGACAACATTGAGGCTTCACTGCTGGAGATGCTATGTACGCGCACTCATCGATTCTTAGAAAAACCATTTCGTCCGTATATCGTAAAAAATAGCCCTGCGATTGATCGTTCAGCGCTTGTGGTTGATCACTACAACACAGTGTCGGAACTCGTCTCGCCTGATCTGATGAAACAGATCTATACCGATGCTAAGGGACTCACTCTGATGACCTTTGAGATCGAGGATATTCTCTACACGGTCAGATTGGTTTATGAAGCTCGCTACCAAAAAGAAGGCGACATGAGCTTGGTATTACACAGCCAAGAAGACGGCAACTTCTATACTCTGTCGTTCACATTGGGACACGAGAACGGCGCTCGAAGCATCATGATTGGTGGCTTACAAGGCCCGCGCAGCAAAGAAACTAGCAATGAAAAAATCAAAAAGCTGACTCGTAAACTTTACGGTCAGCGTCCAAAAAGCTTGATGGTCAGTCTGCTGGATCTTCTTGCTCAGATTTGGGGCGTCGAAACCATTCTTGCAGTGAAAACCCAGTCACACACTTATGCCGCTAAACGTTATAGCAAAGGACGAATCAAAACGGATTACGACGCATTGTGGAAGGAACTTGGCGGTACTGAGTACGACCGCAACTTCTACTCACTCACAGTGAATGCGCCGCGCCGTGATCTCGAAGGTATGTCGCGATCTAAACGTTCGATGTACCGTCGTCGTTATGAATGGCTAGACAACACCAAAGCAACATTCGAACAAGTACTAAGAAACTAAAAAGCTAAAAAGCTGAGGAGAAACGTTCATGCGTTATTCATTCGTTACTGCTCTGGTGTTGTCGACTCTTTCCCTATCGGCGAACGCAAGTACAAGCAAGCACATCATAGGCACGAACCTAGGTTATGGCGGTGTAAGCTATGACGCCCCCGCAAGTGAAGAATCCGGTGATATGTTTCTTGGTGAAGTTTATTACCGATACATGCCGACCCAAAACTTCGGGATTGAAGCGGGCTTAAAAGGGGCGTTTGATGGTATTGGCTCAACGCTGTTAAGCCCAATTTCGGAGGTTACCGACACGAGCTTTTCTGGCCCACGCTTAAGCGGCTATGCCAGCTATCCACTTGGTGCTGGTTTCGAACTTTACGGTAAAGCAGGTATGACGCTCTACACCCTTGAGTACACTTACAAGGTGAATGGACAGAGCCGAAACATTGAACACACTAGCGTTGGCGGTGAAGCGGCGACAGGATTAGGATGGAGCTACAAGCACTTTGGTTTGAATGCTGAGTATGTGTACTCAAAGAACAGTGATTTTGATTCCGGTGGCGTGATGTTCGGCGCTCAATTGCGTTTCTGACGTCCCTTATACTCCTACCCTTCCCAAAAACTAAAAAAGAAAAAGGCTGCGATGGCCTGAGTCGCTGCCTTTTTCTTTCATCAATATGAGTCAGTTCGTCAACGCAAGAATGATCCCCGCCACGATAGAAGTAACGCCAAGCCCTCGGGTGAGATACCATTTCTCAGACAGAAACCAAATCCCCATAAACAACCCAAACACAATGCTGATTTGCCTTAGTGCCACCACCAAACTCACGTTGTCGGTCATGGTCATCGCAAACAACACCAAGCCGTAGGTTGATGCCATCATTACCCCTGCCATGCTGGCTGTTTTGCGGATCTGCCACGCTGTCTTAATCTCATCTGGCTTACCTGTAACCAAGCACCACACAAGGGCAGGAATACCAATTGCCCAAAACTGCACGCCCAAGTAGAAGATTGCGCTGTACTGATCATTCAAGATCTCTGACGCTTGCCCTGTGAGTAAACTCAGCGCTTCTTTATCGACCACCGAGTAACCCGTTGTGCCTATTGCAGCAATCAATGCCCAGAACACACCGACATTCAAATAAGAACTCAACGTCATTTGACGAAAATTCGTCAGTGGCACTAGCATACAACCAAGGGTAATCAGCAAGAACCCAAGCCACTGCTGACTGGATAATTCATGCCCCAATGCAACACTGATTGCGCCGACCATCATCACAGGCAGTGCCCGAGCAATCGGATAAACCACCCCCACATCAGCGTGCTTATAAGCGACAATCAAACCGACCAAATAAACCATTTGTGAAATGCCGCTAATGAACAGCAATCCCCAAAATTCACTCGGTAATGATGTCCAGCCAATGGTCGCCAAATACCAAATCAAATAAGGGGTAAGAATGGCACAGGCAGAGAAGCTGGCCGCCATAGTAAACGCGAGTCCAGAGCCTGAGTTGCTTTTACCAAGGATATTCCAGCCCGCATGGAGAACAGCAGAAAAAACGACGAGACCAATCGCCAACAAATCCATTTCAATGTTCCTGTCTGAATAAAGTAAAGGCTCCGAGATGGAGCCTTAGGTAATGAGAAAATCCACTTAACGATTGAGTTCCGCCAGAGATTCAATGCTGATGGCATCGTGTCGCCAATACTCGATATCGCAATCAATCAACTCACCGTGCTGGTTATAGTTGATGCGCTCCACCACCATCGCTGGCGTGCCGGCTGTCGCGCGCAATGCTTGAGCCATTTCACCCAACAAAGTGCTGGTTGAAATGCGGTAGCGAATCTTTTGATATGTAACGCCATAATGATCGCGATAAATGTCCGTCAGCGAATTTGATAAATCGTAGTCCAACAGGTTCGGAAACAGCTCTGGGCGAATGTAGTTTGTTACGAATACCACAGGTCTGTCTTCAAGGTATCGCACACGGTCGACTCGATACACATCCGAGAAAGGCTGCAAGTCCAGCAAGCGCGCCGCTTGTTTGTTTGCCAACGTCCCTTTTGCTGCGACCAACTCCGTTTTTGGCACACGATTTTGCGCTTTCGCCATGTTCGGGAAGTTCAGAGTTTGGGTTGGATCGTAACGCAATGGCTCAGGTGAGATAAACCAACCTCGGCGATCTTCGCGATAGATTCGACCTTCCGCTTCTAGCAGTGATAAAGCTTCACGCAGAGTGACGCGTGTAGTATCGAACGACTCCGCCAACTTACGCTCTGCTGGCAGTTTTTGACGCGGCGATAGCATGCCCGCTTCAATCTGTTCAACAATCGAATCTTTAATTTTTACGTATTGCACGAAGTGTCCTTATCTTTTGCGCCAAGCTTGTGTGCGATTCTCTAACAATTTACCCAAAGTCATCTGAACAATCTTCGCAATTGCGGCAGCAATCATGATCATCACCGCCATTGCCGCAGCAGCGCCAGTTTGACCTGCATCGTCCATATTCAGAATCGAGACCGAAGCCGGAATCGTATCGGTTGAGTAAAGGAATACTACCGCAGAAGTGGTGGTCAATGCATTAACAAACAAGTAAGTCGCAATGTCCAAAATCGCAGGTAAACACACAGGTAATGTCACTTTAAAGAACAACTTGTATTGAGGAAGCTTCACCGACGCCGCCGTGGCTTCAATCTCTGATGGCAACTGCTTTAGCGCTGTAAGGGCTGTCATGTGCCCCACGGTGTAGTAATGCACTACCGTGTTAATCACCAAGAATGCCATGGTGCCATAAAGCACATTCAGAGGATTATTGGCATCGTTGAAGTAAAAGATGTAACCCAAGCCAAGCACCATACCCGGAACCGCCATTGGCACCACGCTGAGCATTTGCATCACTTGGCGAATTGGACCAAACGCACGCCCTTTCTCAATGCAGTAAGCACCGACAAAGATGATGGCTGTACCAATAACTGCCGTCCAACTTGCCAGCGTTAGCGAGTTGAAGAATGGGCTCCAACCATAAGTGCTCATTTCAGCAAAATTGTAATTGTTTAGCGTCAGCGCTTTGTTCCAAGGCCAGAATGTAACTAGCGAGCCATACACCGCCATGCCTAGCACTGCCAACACTGCGATAGAAATGATGCTGCAGTAAACCAAACAAATGCTGTCGCGCGCTTTGTTAGGTTCTGGCTGATAAGGCACCGAGCGAGTGTCGAATAAGCTCTTTTGTTTTTTCTGTACCCAGCGGTCTGCACCAAATGCTATTACCGCAGGGAATAACAACATAATGCTGGTCACCGCACCCATGGCAAAGTTTTGTTGTCCCACAACTTGCTTGAAGATGTCAGTCGCCAGGACGTTATAGCTGCCACCAATCACTTTCGGCACACCAAAGTCCGTGATAACCAGTGTAAAGACGACGATAAGCGTACTGATCAAACCGTATTTCGCCGCAGGTAACGTCACCATAAAGAAGGTTTTTATTGGTGAGGTCTTCAGTGCGCGGGCTGCTTCATACAAGCGGGCATCAGAAGTGCGCAGCGAAGTAGTTAAAATCATCAATGCATGAGGAAAGGTCCAGAAAATCAAACCCATCGAGATACCAATCACGCCGTAAATCGAGTTTCCTAACAACATCTCTTTGGCAATGCCTTGATTACCGAAAAGGAAGATCAAACTGATCGCCGGCAACAACGAAGGCGCAAGAATTGGCGCAGTGCCTAGGATTTGAAACAAACCTTTAAACGGCATACATGAACGAGTCAGCGCGTAGGCATAACCAAACGCAAGCACACCCACTACCGAGGTCACAATCACGCCCAAAGTGAAGGTGTTGCCCACCGACACCCACAAGCTTGAAGAAGAAAAGTACGTCGCAAAGTTTGCCAATCCGACAAATTCGCCATTGGCATTTTGCACACTCTTGGTCAACATTGCCCAAAGCGGCATCAAGATGAACAGCACCATCATGGTCGACAAACCAGCGAGCAAACCAAACAACACAAGGTTGTCGCGGCTAACACGTCCGAGTAAGGATTTTGCTTTGTCTTGTGTGGTCAGGCTATTCATCGTCATTGTCTTCGCATCCATGTTTACACCTACGCTGCTAGCGCTTTATCAACCGAGGGCACGGCGTAACCATGCAGCCCTTCTTCAGCAAACTGGATGTAACGTACATCGCCCGCCTTGATATTGAGTTTTTGAACCGTTTCCACAGGCACATCCACTACGACGGTTTTCGTTGAGCTGTCGTTTTGCAATACACAATCAATGCGGAAAAACGCCCCTAGAAACTCGGTTGCGGTAACTCGCACAGGTAAAGAGTTGTTGTAGTTTTCAACGAACTTGATACTTTCAGGACGCACCGCAAGGTCAAAGCGGTCACCACGTTGAACCTTACGATTGGTTAAGCTTGGCGCTGGCATCAAGGTTTCAGCAATGCGCACTTGGGAGTCCGTTGCTACTGAGGTTTCAATAAAGTTCATGCTGCCGACAAACTCAGCGACAAAGCGCGTGGCTGGTTGTTGGTAGATCTCTTGAGGTGTGCCGACTTGCTCAATCACACCATGGTTCATTACCACGATACGATCCGCCATCGACAACGCTTCATCCTGATCGTGTGTAACCATGATGGTGGTGATGCCAAGCTTACGTTGCAGCTTACAAATCTCGTCACGTAAGTGAACACGCACTTTTGCATCCAGCGCTGACAGCGGCTCATCAAGTAGCAGTAGACCCGGAGACAACGCCAATGCGCGAGCAAGTGCCACACGCTGCTGCTGACCACCAGAAAGTTGGTTAGGGAATTTCTCGCCAGAGGTTGGAAGACCAATGGTTTCTAGCCAGTAGTCCACCTTCTCTAACGCTTCTTTGGTAGACATTCCTTGGTTCTTCAAACCCACCGCAATGTTCTCTTGCACAGTTAGGTTCGGAAACAGCGCGTAAGATTGGAATACGATGCCGAAATCGCGCTTCTCTGGTGGTAGGAATGTGGTCTCTTGACCGTTTTGAAAAATCGCACCAGACGTTGGCAAGTCTAAACCTGCAATGGCACGTAGCAGAGTGGTTTTACCGCAGCCAGAAGGACCAAGAAAACAAACGAACTCGCCCTTTTCAATCGCTAGCGAGATTTTCTTTAATGCAGTGAACTGTCCGAATTGCTTCACTACATTTTCGATATTTAGGTAATGTTGGTTAGTTGACATAACACACGCTCCAAATGGTATATACCAACTTTAGTTTTGGAGTGTTACGTTCCAATGACAAATTTATAGCCAGAAGATGACAAATAGATGAAGGGTGATGAGGTTTGTTTCTACGCTTGCAACCCCTCCAACTCCCCCTTCTCTCGACATGCTTTGCCACGTATTTGAATGTGGTTATCAAGGAGGAGAGCTGTTCTTTTCTGCGGTAAGCTCTGTTCTTTCCCAACGTAATTCTGAAGGAGTCTAGGCGAGTATTCAGAATCTACTTGAAGCGCGTTGGATGTTGCATTGTGAATTAAATTATCCGTGAATACAGAACCAGTCTCTCCCCTTTACCAGCATGACTATTGTAGTCCCTTAAAGTTGAAGCCAACGGGAGGTTAGGTGGGGTTGATGGTTTAACGTTAGATGTTTCCAACCCCCTCCAACTCCCCCTTCTCTCGACATGGTTTGCCAAGCATTTGAATGCGGTTATCAAGGGGGAGAGCTGTTCTTTGCTGCGGTGAACTCTGTGCTTTCCCAACGTCATTCTGAAACAGCCTAGGCAAGTATTCAGAATCTACTTGAAGCGCGTTGGATGTTGCATTGTGAATTGAACTATCCGCGAATGTAGAACCAGTCCCTCCCCTTTACCAGCGTGACTGTTGTAGTCCCCAGAAGTTAAAGCCAAGGGGAGGTTAGGTGGGGTTGCTGCTTTAAGGCTTTTGACTCTCGCCTCTTCCAAAAACAAAAAATCCACCTCAACCGAGGTGGATTTCAGTATTCCACTCAAAACAAATTCGATTAAGACTTTGGCTCTGATTTCGCGTCGAACTTCTCAGACCAAGCCGCTAGAATCTCTGCACGCTTGCTGCCCATTTGCGCGAAATCCATCTTCGCCATGTTCTCTTGAACGTTCGGGAAGTTAGACACAGTCGCTTTCACTTCTTTATGTGCAACCACTGGGTACATTTCTACGTAAAGCTCGTTTGCTGCTTTAGAGATTGACCAGTCGACAACGCGCTTCGCTGCATCAGACTCTTTTACTAGACCAACGGCTTCAGATTCCCAGCCAATGCCTTTTGGTGTGATAACCGCTAGTGGTGCACCTTGTGTTTTCAGCTTCGCGCCGCGGCTCGCCATCGAGATACCGATAGCCACTTCACCCATACCCGCTTGAACACATGGCTTAGAGCCAGAGTGCGTGTAGTGTGCAATGTTCTTGTCTAAGTCACGCATGTAGTTCCATGCCTGATCTTCACCCATGTTTTGTAGCCAAGCAGAAACCTGCATGTAGCCAGTGCCTGAAGACGCTGGGTTCGGCATTGCAATGTGACCTTTGTAAACCGGCTTCGTTAGGTCTTCCCATGACGTTGGTTTAGGCAGGTTAAGTTGTTTCGCTACCGCTTCGTTGAAACAAACTGCGTTAAAGAATGCATCGTTACCGAACCAAGCTTGGTTTGATTGAGGGTCGTTTAGATTCGCGTGCAGCTCTTCCAAACCTTTTGGTGTGTAAGGCTTAAGAAGACCCTCATCTTTAAGCAGTGCCATTGACGAGCCAGCAAGACCCCAAACCACTTCCGCTTGAGGGTTGTTCTTTTCTGCCAGCAATTTCGCCGTCATGATACCGGTGGAATCGCGAACCCACTTAATCTTGATATCTGGGTTATCTTTCTCAAACGCAGACTTGTATTTCGCAAGAATGTCAGTTTCGAAAGCGGTGTAAACCGTGACTTCCTGTGCTGCCATTGCATTCGTAGCTAGCAGAGAGACAAGTGCAGCCAGCGATCCTTTCATCAAACGGTTTTTCATCATTTTCTCCAGTTAATTTGGCTAAGTTTTCATTTGGTCTGTACCAGTTGACGATATACACCCTACTGAGCCTTTGTGACGAAATCATGACCATTAAATGGCAGTTTTACGAAAATTTGCGATGAATAATCGTTCAATTGATCCGCCATTTTCTGGATATTAAAGTTTTATGAAATTGGATATTCGCCTATTTACTGCCCTTTTCTTCCTCGTTAGAGTGAACTCGAAATTTGGTGTAGACCAATTAGCCTATTCTAATGGAAATCGAGATGAAAAACGAATACCTACTACTGACTCCAGGTCCTCTATCTACTTCTGAAACGGTACGTGAAGCCATGCTAAAAGACTGGTGTACTTGGGATGACGAATACAACAAAGACATCGTAGAAGTGATCCGCACTAAGCTTGTAAAACTGGCGACGGAGCAAGACGGCTACACCAGCGTACTAATGCAAGGTAGCGGCACCGCATCAGTAGAAGCAACGATTGGCAGCGCCATTGGCAAAGATGGAAAATTGTTGGTAGTCGACAACGGTGCTTACGGTGCGCGTATCGCTCAGATCGCTGATTACCTAAATATTCCATGCCATGTAGTTTCCCCAGGCGAAACATCACAGCCACACTTGAACGAGGTGGAAACTGCATTGGCATCGGACCCTGCGATCACACACGTGGCGATTGTTCACTGTGAGACAACCACTGGCATGCTTAACCCAATTAAGGCATTTGCTTCTGCGGCAAAAGCACACGGCAAAGTGGTGATTCTCGATGCCATGTCGAGCTTTGGTGGCATTCCTATCGATATCGCTGAGCTAGGCATCGATTTTATGATCAGCTCTGCAAACAAATGTATTCAAGGCGTACCGGGTTTTGGCTTTGTGATTGCAAAACAAACTGAGCTCGAAAAGTGCCAAGGTCAGGCACGTTCTTTAAGCCTTGATCTTTACGACCAGTGGCATTGCATGGAAGTGAACCACGGCAAATGGCGTTTTACGTCTCCAACGCACACGGTTCGCGCTTTCTACCAAGCATTGTTAGAACTGGAACAAGAGGGCGGCATTGATGCTCGTCATCACCGTTACCAAACTAACCAGAAAACACTGGTTGCAGGTATGCGTTCTCTGGGTTTCGAACCACTACTGAGTGATGACCTTCACTCGCCAATCATCACTTCTTTCTACTCTCCAACGCACAGTGATTACCAGTTCAAAGCGTTCTACACACGTTTGAAAGAGCAGGGCTTCGTGATCTATCCGGGTAAGGTATCGAACGCAGATTGCTTTCGTATCGGCAACATTGGTGAAGTTTACCCAGCAGATATCGAGCGCTTAATCGGTGCAATTGAAAAAGCAATGTACTGGCAAGTTGCGTAAAGCGACCTTCTGATTGAGAGAGCGTTATGACTCAGAATATCAAACCGACCCATTTCCGTAGTGAAGGCGATGTCAACACGACACCAGCGCGCCAAGCTTGGAATGCATCGATGGACGACGAACGCACGCAAACATTATTGAAGCGTGATTCGGAAGTCTTTCTTCATCAAGCCATGTCGACACCTTGCTTAGATATCTTGGAAGCAGCGGAAGGCATCTATATCCAAGATGCTACCGGCAAAAAGTACATGGACTTTCATGGCAATAACGTCCACCAGCTAGGCTATGGTCATCCGCATGTGATTAAACGTGTGCAAGAGCAAATTGCCAAACTGCCGTTTTCACCGCGTCGTTTTACCAATGAAACCGCGATTGAATGTGCCGAAAAACTCACACAAATCTGTGGCGGCGAATTGAACCGCGTGCTGTTTGCTCCGGGTGGCACATCTGCGGTTGGTATGGCTCTTAAATTAGCACGCCACATCACGGGCAACTACAAGGTGGTGTCGTTGTGGGACTCCTTCCACGGCGCATCATTGGATGCCATTTCAGTAGGTGGCGAAGCGTGTTTCCGCCAAGGCATGGGACCATTAATGGCAGGCGTTGAGCGCATTCCACCAGCTGTATCTTACCGAGGCGCTTTCCCAGTTGCCGACGGTAGCGATGTGCACTATGCCGACTACCTTGAGTACGTGATTGAGAAAGAAGGTGGCGTGGGCGCGTTTATCGCAGAGGCGGTTCGCAACACGGATGTTCAAGTGCCAAGTAAAGCCTATTGGAAACGCATCCGTGAAATCTGTGACAAACACAATGTCATGCTGATCATCGACGACATCCCAAACGGCATGGGTCGCAGTGGTGAATGGTTTACCTACCAAGCCTACGACATCGAGCCAGATGTGCTCTGCATCGGTAAAGGTTTGGGTGGTGGCTTAGTGCCTATCGCAGCCATGGTAACCAAAGACAAATACAACACCGCCGAGCAAATCTCAATGGGTCATTACACTCATGAGAAAAGCCCTATCGGTTGTGCTGCGGCACTGGCAACCATGGAAGCTATTGAGCAAGACGGCTTGCTAGATAAAGCCAAAGCCGACAGCCAGTTCATGCGTGAAAAGCTGCTAGAGATGAAAGCCAAATACCCAGTGATTGGTGATGTGCGTGGCATTGGCATGTTGTGGGGTATTGAGTTGGTCACTGACCACGAAAGCAAAGCACGCGCGTATGACGAAGCGGAAGCTGTGTTGTACCAATGCCTCAACAACGGAGTGAGTTTCAAGGTATCGCAAGGTAACGTGATTCAACTCAGCCCACCGCTGATCATCACTCACGAACAGCTGACAGAAGCGTTGGCAATTTTCGAAGAAGCGATCGCCAAAGTGTGCAAAGACTTTAACTACTTCTAACCTCAACAAAAACCAATTTACCCAGAGCGCGGTTCCAACGTGTAGGCAAGCGCTCTGGCAAGCAAGAAAAAGGATTGAACATGAGCAACTCACCAATTCAAGCAGTGATCTTTGACTGGGCTGGCACTATCGTAGATTTCGGCTCTTTTGCACCAACCAGCATCTTTGTGGAAGCGTTCAAACAAGGCTTTGACTTTGAAATCGACCTAGAAGAAGCACGTGAACCAATGGGGCTTGGTAAGTGGGATCACATCCAAGCTGTGGGTCGTATTCCTGCGGTTGATAAGCGTTGGAATGAGAAGTTTGGTCGCTCAATGACCAGCGAGGACATCGACGCTATCTACGCAGCATTTATGCCTCTGCAAAAAGCAAAAGTGGCTGACCATGCAGACCCAATCCTTAATGCGATTGAAGTTGTGAACGGTCTGAAAGACAAAGGCATCAAGATCGGTTCTTGTTCTGGTTACCCTCGCGAAGTGATGAACGTGCTGATTCCAGTGGCAGCGGATTACGGTTACAAGCCAGATTACGTAGTAGCAACGGATGACCTACCTCAAGGTGGTCGCCCTGCACCATTTATGGCACTGAAAAACGTGATTGAGCTGAATGTTACCGACGTTAACGCGTGTATCAAAGTGGATGACGCCGCACCGGGCATCGATGAAGGTCACAACGCCGGTATGTGGACCGTTGGCTTGCTGCTTTCTGGTAACGAAGCAGGTCTAACGTTTGAAGAATACCAAGCCGCGGACAAAGCAACGCTTGATGCCGCTCGTGAAAAAGCGCGTGCAAAATTGCTCAAGAGCTCGCCGCATTACCTCATCGACACCATTGTTGACTTCCCAGAAGTGGTTGCAGATATCGAACGTCGCCTAGCGGCAGGTGAGCGTCCGTAGTCGAGAATCACTGTTCTAACGCATAAAAAACTCTCTAGCATTGAGAGGTTTTTTTATGCGTTTTGTCGCTAACCAAATCAAGTTAGTTGATCGCAGTACTCGCTCGGCGTTTTAGCTTAAAGCCCATGTCCGTTGCATGCTCTACAGGCTCACCTTTAATGGCTTGCAGTAACTTATCTGCGGCTTTCGTCCCCATACGTTCGTAATCGAATTCCGCGCAGGTCAAACTTGGGTAGGCGTGCTCACCCATGGAAGAGCCTTCCAAACAGATAATCGCAATGTCGGTCGGGACTTTCAGCACTCGGCGGTGACACTCAAACAATGCGCCAATCGCAATCTCTTCATGGCTACATACCAGAGCATTCAAACTTGAATCGCGCAGCAATAGTTTTGCCAATCCTTCCGCACCTAATTGTGAAGATGGTGCTTCGTGCGTGGTTAAAAAATGGTCCGGCGCAAGGTAGTTCTCAATCATCGCGCTTTGCCAGCCGTGTAGCTTACGTTGCAAAGTGGAGTGATCGCCGCGCGCACCAATGAAGCCCACGTTCTTGAAGCCTTGTTCAATCACATGCTTGGTACAGGCTTTACCCACCTCAAAATGGTCAACACCGATATTGAGATAACTGGCTTTCGAACTTAACTCAGCAATTTCCAATACTGGTGTGTTCGAGGCTTCCAAAAGTTGATTGGTTCGTTGGCTGTGTTCATTACCAAACAACACCACTCCGGCTGGACGGCTCTCAAGAAATGTCGAAAGCAGTTTCTCTTCTTGTTCTACCGAGTAGTCGCTGTAGCCAAGCAGCAACTGATAACCCGCTTTGTTCAACGCTTGTTGAAAGCTCGGTAAGAAAAGCGCGCACGCTTTTTCAAACAGGGAAGGAATGATAAGAGCGATGGAGTAACTTTCAGCAGACGCCAAAGCCCCTGCCGCTTTATTCGGGATATAGCCGAGCTCATCAACCACTTGTTGAATCTTTTCTCTCAGCTTGTCAGATACTAGCTCGGGCGTTCGTAATGCTCGCGACACCGTCATGGTGCCTACGCCGGCTTTTTTAGCGACGTCCGCCAAGGTGACATTGCCAGTACTTCTTCGTTTGCGAGGTTCGCTCATTGTTCTTATTTAGTGTTCTCTATTTTCTGCCGCGACATCTTACCACAGCGTTTTATTGGTTTTGATATTAGCGCATTAGAAGTCGATCACAAGCATATGAAACTCGGATGACTGATAAAAATGGTAGCGCTATCACAATTTATGATAGCGCTATCAGATAGCGCTACCATTTGTGATCATCCTCAGGTTTTTCTGACAAATTGATCGATAAAGTACCCATCAACAAAACAACAAACCGGAAAGATCCAATGCTACGTGAACTGATTACCTCTGATGTGATTCGCATCCATTCTGATGCTACTGACTGGAAAGATGCGGTGAGCAAATCCTGTGAAGCACTGATTGAAAATGGCGCGATTGAGCCAAGCTACGTGGACGCTATTTACCGCTCACACGAAGAGCTCGGTCCTTACTACGTGGTAGGTCCTGGTATGGCAATGCCACACGCTCGCCCTGAAGATGGCGT
The DNA here is from genome assembly GCF_905175355.1 of Vibrio sp. B1ASS3. Classification (NCBI taxonomy): domain Bacteria; kingdom Pseudomonadati; phylum Pseudomonadota; class Gammaproteobacteria; order Vibrionales; family Vibrionaceae; genus Vibrio; species Vibrio sp. B1ASS3. The sequence continues at coordinate 228,124 of NZ_HG992743.1, read as the reverse complement.
TAACCGTTTGTCTCTTGCAATCACAGTGATTCAAAGCGGCGTGAACTTCGATTCTGAAGGTAACGACCCAGTGAAAATGCTGGTTACGCTAGCCGCGACAGACAGTAACTCGCACGTGGATGCGATTTCTAAACTGGCTGAGTTGTTTATGAATGAAGAGCATGTAGAAGCGATCTGCACCGCTCAAAACACACAAGATGTTCTCGCGATCATCGAAAAATACTAACTCCTGATGTGCCCTTCAAAATGGGCATACACCCCTATAAAAAGAAAAGGTCTGAATTATGAAAATTATGGTTGTTTGCGGTCACGGTCTTGGTACTAGCCTAATGATGGAAATGAGCATCAAAGGCATCGTGAAAGAATTGAATGTAAACGCAGAAGTGGATCATATCGATCTAGGTTCTGCAAAAGGTACGGATTGTGACATCTTCATCGGTACTAACGACATCGTTGAACAGTTGAATGCACTTGGTGTTGAACCACGCATCGTTGCGCTTGATAACATGGTCGACAAAGTGGCAATGAAAGAGCGTCTATCTGTGGCACTTCAAGAGCTTGGCGCTCTATAAGGTGGCGTTATGGAGTTTTTCAGTTTCTTAATGAACGATGTCCTATCAGAGCCAGCGGTTCTGGTAGGTCTTATCGCCCTAATCGGCTTAATTGCCCAGAAAAAACCGGTCACCGAGTGTATTAAAGGTACAGTAAAAACCATTCTTGGTTTCATCGTGCTTGGCGCGGGTGCAGGTCTGGTTGTGACTTCTCTGGGTGACTTTGCGACGATTTTCCAACACGCATTTGGCATCACAGGCGTGGTTCCAAACAACGAAGCTATCGTCTCTATCGCGCAAGAAGCGTTTGGTAAAGAGATGGCGATGATCATGTTCTTCGGTATGTTAGTGAACATCTTGATCGCTCGCTTCACGCCATGGAAATTCATCTTCCTAACGGGTCACCACACACTATTTATGTCGATGATGGTAGCAGCAATCCTTGCTTCTAGCGGCATGAAAGGCGTTCCACTGATCGCGCTTGGCTCTCTAGTTGTGGGCTCTGTGATGGTGTTCTTCCCTGCGATTGCTCACAAGTACATGAAGCAAGTTACAGGTTCTGACGACGTTGCTATTGGTCACTTCTCTACCCTTTCTTACGTACTAGCGGGCTTTATTGGCAGCAAGTTCGGTAACAAAGAACACTCTACTGAAGAGATGAACGTACCTAAGAGCTTGTTGTTCCTACGTGATACGCCAGTGGCAATCTCGTTCACCATGGGCATCATCTTTATGGTGACATGTATCTTCGCTGGCGGCGACTTTGTACGCGAAGTCAGCGGTGGTAAGCACTGGTTCATGTTCGCGCTGATGCAATCCATCACATTCGCCGGTGGTGTGTACGTTATCCTTCAAGGTGTACGTATGGTTATCGCAGAAATCGTTCCAGCGTTTAAAGGCATCTCAGACAAACTAGTACCAAACGCAAAACCTGCGCTTGATTGTCCGGTTGTATTCCCATACGCACCAAATGCGGTATTGGTTGGCTTCCTATCGAGCTTTGCGGCGGGTCTTTTGGGTATGTTCCTACTTTACGTGATGGGTCTTACTGTGATTATCCCAGGCGTCGTTCCGCACTTCTTTGTGGGTGCTGCTGCAGGTGTATTTGGTAACGCTACAGGTGGTCGTCGCGGTGCAATCTTGGGTGCTTTTGCACAAGGTCTACTGATTACCTTCCTACCAGTATTCCTAATGCCAGTACTTGGTGACCTAGGCTTTGCTAACACAACCTTTAGTGACGCAGACTTCGGCGCTGTTGGTATCTTACTGGGTCTGATTGTTCGCTAAGTGGTTAGCTTGAATATGATTAGCTGAGAACTGGCTTGATTGATGCGCGAATAGGCTCATCGGCATCAATCCTAGAAAATCTATAGTCATAGCAAATGACTGACTTTAGAAGAAACCAGTTATAGAAAGTAATCATAGAAAGAAAACAAACGCCCCTCACGTGAGGGGCGTTTTTCTTTTTTGGCACTATCTTAAGAAAGCTTGGCTTATTGAAGCGTAGTTCCGTTAGATAGCAGCTTTCTTGTCGGCTCTTGCTCGGTGTATTCGACCGCATCGTGAGCGGCGAGCTTATCGACTTCCGCCCGTTCACCCACCACAACCAACACGTGTTGTTTCACCAGAGCGTCGACCACTTCAATGTTGTGCTGACGAAGAAGCGCTCTCACTTCGCTCTCTTTCCCTTCATGATACTTAACAAAGTAGCGTGCAGGTTGCTGCTCGGCTTGATCTTGGCGTTCATCCACGAGAGGAAATCCTTGATTGTTTGCCAAGCTGCTTGAGCTCAGTCCGATTGCCAATAGTGCGGTAGCGCCTACCGCAGACAAAGAAAGTAAGGTCAACTTCTTCATAGTCACTCCTTATTGAAAGGTCAGAGTCCAACTGTTGATGGTGCCTGTGTCTCTTCTGGCATTGTCCACCGCTTTAAGTTCCCATGTGCCTTGCGATTCAAAACCAGAGAAGTCCGCTTGGAAACTGGTTTTAATGTCGTTCGCACCACCACCCGCATTGTCGTGCAGTACTACTTGACCACCATCTGGTGACGTTAGCGTGACACGAAGATCGCCAATGTAGGTGTGAGTGATATCCAAGTCGATAGTCACTGAACCTGCATCGCCAGAGCGAGCCACATCTAATGGGCTTACGATACCTGCAGAGCTGTTGTCAGGAATCGCTACTGCATTCGAGTTGGTGTAGCTAGAAGGTGCAGAACCGCCGCCTGATGAATCACCCGAGCCGTTGTGCGCTGCTACAAGAGAAACACCAGAGTACGCGCTGTAGCCGTAAACCAATACTTCATATTGCCCTGCGCCAGATACGTTCAAGCTACAGCTTTCGCCATTACCGCCCGCCCATGAACGACAATCGTAAGTGCTGGTGCTTGGTGTGCCGTTAAAGCGCACGTAAAGGTCAGCATCACCAGAACCACCACTCATGTTGAATGTCGCTTGCGTTGCATCCGCAGGGACGTCAAACACGAATACTGTGCTTGATTTGCTGCCGCCAGAAAGCTGCGTTTTCGCCACGCCATTTTCTAGAACGTTGTCGTTGCCAGAGCCGCCGCCATCCGGACCATTACAGCCTGCGTCTAGGTATTGTTTCGCAGCCTCAGCATTCACAAGACCATGACCAGTGCGGTTATCACGACCTGTTACGTCGATGTCCGTTGCTGTCTTGATCAGTGCGTTACGTACTTGTGCTGCGGTACAGGTTGGATGGTAACTCCACACTAAACCTGCAACACCAGTTACGTGCGGCGTCGCCATCGAAGTACCGTTGTAGTACTCGTAGTCTTCACCCTTGGTGGTCGATACCGTGATGTCTTGACCAACGTAGCCCAACAGCTCCTGACCGAAAGCACGATCAACCGTTACAGACACAATACGCGCCGCGTTGTTTTGATCGACAAGGAAAGGATTCTGCAAGCCCGGTAGCTCAGAGTTACTGTACACAATCGCCGCACTTGCGCCTGCGTTGTAACACGCTTGAACAGCATCGATTTCTGGGTAGTTGCCTGATGATTGGTTACCCACACGCTCGGTCAAACAGATCTTGCCAGACATATCGCCACAGCTGAAGCTGCTACCAGATACATCACAGCTTGCCAGTGTCGCCGTGATAGAACCGGCTACTGGATCAGGACCGTAACTGCCACCCGATTGGATCAAGCGGTTGTGAGGAACGATGCCACGATCGAACTGGCTAACACCGTTCAAGCGAATGTCTGAAAGCTTACCCTCACCCACTGTCACCGTAGATAGAATCGCTACGCCCGGACCTGCGATTTCAACTTGGTCTGTCGCTTGAGAGAACGCCGCGTGATCACGCTTATCATCCACTGCCGCAACGGACATAACTGAATCGTAAGATGCTGGGTAGCTGTGCGCAGTATTACCATCGTTACCCGCAGCGGCAATCAGCAGCACGCCTTGGTCGTAAATGGTTTGCAACGCGTTTTTCTCTGTCACACTCGACTGGCTACCACCAAGGCTCATGTTGACGACGTTCGCGCCGTTGTCAGCACAAGTTTGTACCGCTTTCACCAAGCTGGATGAATAGCCCCAACCCGCTTCATTGAACACCTTAACGATGTGCAAATTCACGTTTTGGTTCGGCATAACGCCTTTGATGCCTTCCGTGTTGGCAATCGCGGCAATCGTACCCGCTACGTGTGTACCGTGAGCGTTGTTGTTCCCCGGAACACTCCAAGAGCCGGTACCGCTGTCGTTTGTGCCCGACACTCGGTTACCACTCAGATCGTTGTGCGCCAAATCGTAACCCGAGTCGATGATACACACGGTGCGATTCCCTGCATTCGAGTCATCCAAAAGCTGAGCGTTCACCGCCTCGTAGCCCCATGGGATAGTCTCGCTTAACAGATAACGCGGTGGGTCAATTTCAACGTATTCCACATCGCTGCGGTTACGTAATTGCCCCAACTCCGAGTCTTCCATCTCCACGCTGTAGATCGCGCGATTTCCTAGCTTCTCCACTTTACGCGCTTTGAGCTGATCTAAGACCGACTCTTGCGCGATACGTGGTCCCCAGAATGAGTTCCCACCCAATGCTGAAGGACTGGACGTATCTTCTTTAAATTTGACGATGTATTTGGTCGGCAAGTTAGATTCGTCGAACCCCGTTAAAGGAGCCGCATGCGCTGACATCGAAAATGTCAGTGCTACTGCAACGGCAGACAATGAAAACAAGCCATTTAATTTAGTTGTTGTGTGATGCATTTGCTCTATTCCTTTTCGAGCTGATTTTTATTCACTTTATCCTCATGAAAAATCATAACCCTGACTTATGCATGAGCGATTCAGCTATAGGTTATCGCCTAAAAATGCCAAACAATTTGTTTCATGAATACACAACAATGAACAAAAGATCATCTAAACAAAAGATTTAGTTAACATATAAAAACACCACCAAAACCTTATAAAGCAATTACTTATTAACACAAAAAGTGCATGTTAAATTAATGTTAGTGAGTAATTACTCTAGATTTTATAAAATCTTAGTATTTACCAAATCTATTGAAATACGATTGCGGTACCAAAATTGACAGAATGAATAATTAGATATTTGACTAAGTAGGGTATTTACTCAGAATGAGGGCGTTTAGTGAGATAAATTCTCACTTAAATCATGACGATAATCATCATAGAGAGTGAATCATGAATAAGACCATTACGTTACTTAGTGCATTATTACTACCACTGAGTTTGGCTCACGCCGACGAGCCATCCCTGACTCCTGAAATGGTAAGCGCCTCGCAAGTCAGAAGTGCACAAGCGAAACAAACCTACACTTATGTTCGCTGTTGGTACCGCACCAGTTATTCAGAAGACGAGCCTGCGACAGATTGGGAATGGGCCGAGAATCCTGACGGCAGTTACTTCACAATTGACGGCTATTGGTGGAGTGCTGTTTCTTTCAAAAACATGTTTTACACCGACACGCCACAAGGCATCATCAAAGAGCGTTGTGAGCAGACCCTAGATCTGGCGAATGAAAACGCTGACATCACCTTCTTTGCTGCCGATAACCGTTTCTCCTACAACCACACCATCTGGAGCAACGATCCAGTCATGCAGCCCGATCAAATCAACAAGGTCGTGGCGCTGGGTGACAGTTTGTCGGATACAGGCAACATCTTTAACGCATCACAATGGCGATTCCCAAACCCAAATAGCTGGTTCTTAGGGCATTTCTCTAACGGGTTTGTATGGACAGAGTACATTGCTCAAGCCAAGAACCTACCGCTCTACAACTGGGCTGTAGGCGGAGCAGCAGGTGAAAACCAATACATCGCTCTGACGGGAGTGGGTGAACAAGTTTCATCTTACTTGGCGTATGCGAAACTGGCCAAAAACTACAAACCTGCCAATACTTTATTTACGCTTGAGTTTGGTTTGAATGACTTCATGAACTACAACCGTAGCGTGCCAGAAGTTAAATCAGACTACGCGGAAGCGTTGATCAAACTGACCGATGCGGGTGCGAAGAACTTGTTGTTGATGACGTTGCCAGACGCCACTCGTGCGCCGCAGTTTACCTACTCAACTCAAGAGGAAATCGACAAGATCCGTGCGAAGATCGTCGAGATGAACGAGTTCATCAAATCGCAAGCGGCGTACTACACAGCGCAAGGCTACAACATCACTCTGTATGATACCCATGCCCTGTTTGAAAGCTTAACAGCGAACCCAGAGCAACACGGCTTCGTTAATGCGAGCCAAGCTTGCCAAGACATCAACCGCTCGTCTTCTGCAGATTACTTGTATCACCATGCGCTGCGCTCAGAATGTGCTTCTTCTGGCTCTGACAAGTTTGTGTTCTGGGATGTGACTCACCCAACTACCGCCACCCATCGCTACGTAGCTGAGAAGATGCTAGAAAGCAGCAACCAACTATCGAACCATCCGTTCTAATTCTAGAACCCGAGGTACAGATAAGAAAAAGGCTGACGTTATGTCAGCCTTTATTGCTTTTGAATCCTGTTTATCTCGAAGCTTTGCCTCGTTCAGCGACCTTTATCGGTGCAGAATCGCTACCGCTTTGGTGGTCTTCTCTAAATTCTCTTCCGCTTGATCTGGAATCTTACTCGCGATGGTCGCATACAAGCTGTCGATCATGGCAAGTTTGACCAAGCGCGCGATGCCGTTTTTACCCAGCAATGGCTCTGGCGATGCCGGCGCGTAAAGCGGGTAATCGGAAAGCTGGGATAACTCAGCGTGGAAGTTGTTGGTGATAGAGATGATCGTCGCACCAGATTGCTTCGCAAGACGGACAGCATCCATCAAATCAACGGTTTGACCTGAATGCGATACCACCAGCACTACGTCTTTTTCACTCAGCACGCTAGCCGACATCAACATTAAGTGACGGTCACGAGGCACCGAGGCGCGAATACCAAAACGCAAAAGCTTGTGCTGGAAATCTTCACAGATGATGTTCGAACCACCCGCTGCGTACAACTCAATGTTACGCGCGTTAATGATGGCCTCGGCAGCAGCGCTCACCATGTTGGCATCCACAAAGTTGAGGATTTCCGTCAAGGCATTGATGGAGTTTTGCAGCACCTTAGTGACGATCTGCTCGCAAGAATCATCCGGCTGAAGTTGCTCACTTGGCGCGTAAGAATCTGAGTGATGATGGGCGTTTAACGCGTCTTTAAGCTGTTTAAAACCACTGAAGCCAAGCTTCTTTGACACCTTAACGATCAACGCCGTTGACACACCCAACCGCTCCGCCACTTCTTTAATTGAAGTCGACTTCTGCATGAAGTGAGGCTTGAGAAAGTTTTCCGCAATGGATTGTTCGGTACGCGTGAGTGAAGGCATACGCATACGAATATTGGGAATTACTTGATTGACATCCACGGACAATATCATTCCTTGTGAAACAGTCGGATCATTATACATAGCTACCGCTCTCTCGTCATGGTAACTGCACTTGCAGTTACGGTTATGCCTTTAATTGCCAATGCGTTGCCGTGACTGCGCTTTCGCTCTCAATCACAAAGCCCACACCTTGTGCGTTTTGGCCGAAGAAGCGTGATGTCGACACCGCCTCACCTTGGTTAATAAATACTTCCACACATGAATGGTCGCGAAGAATTTGTAGATGACGAACCTCACCTTGCCACTGCTTTGATTCCCACTCACCCGTTTTCAGATTTCGGCGGATTGTTGCTAGCCCTTGTGGCGTCACTTGCAACTTCAAATCGGCGGCAACATCGATCGTCAGCTGTGCCGGAACATCTTCAATCAGCAGCTCAGAAGACAATCCATAAAAACGCAGTGATTGGTTGGTAAAGCTTTGTAGTTGCGAACGCAAAGATTCGAGTTCTGCACTTGGTTTTTGCAGTAAGCGTCCGTCTTGAAGAATCAGCTCTCGCGGGCAAGTCATTTGGTGAATCCAACCAAACTTTATCGTAGGTTGATAAGATTCGAACTCATCTGGTTTCCCCATCCACCCAAAGAGAATGCGACGGCCTTGTTCATCTTCAAACGTCTGTGGCGCGTAAAAGTCGAAACCATGATCCATCAATACGCCTTCGCCATGTTCAAAGCTCGCAGTTGGGTAATCAAGCTGACCGAGATGATAGGTCACATCAAAGGTTTCCACTTTACGACCGTCCACTTCTAACCAGTTTTTCGGACAAGTGATCAGGGCGTATTGGTCACCAATTGGGAAAAGATCTGGGCATTCCAACATAAAGTCATCACTTTGATGTTGATTGCAGCCATCACCAAATACTTCACCAAAAAACTGCCATTGTTTTCGGTCTGATGAACGGTACAACAGCACTTTGCCTTTGTAATCGAGAGCTTCTGCACCCAGCACCATGTAGTACTCACCATCGTGCAACCATACTTTTGGATCGCGCACATGGCCGCTGTAGCCTTGTGGTAAGTCGAGCACAATGCCTTGCTTCTCTACCTGTTTGCCCGCCTCTAACGTAGCTCGGCATTGGTAAGCGGTTCGGCTACCTTGTTCGAATTTCACGTTGCCGGTGTAAAACAGTTCCAGCGCACCATCCACCACCAAGCCGGAGCCAGAATAACAGCCGTGCGTTTCGTAGTTTTCTGTTGGTGCTAACGCCAAAGGTTGATGCTGCCAGTGAATAAGATCTTTACTGGTGGCGTGTCCCCATGCTTTCGCGCCATGCGCACACGCTTTTGGATTCCATTGATAAAACAGGTGATATTCACCCGCAAAGTGCGCCAAGCCGTTTGGGTCGTTCAATAAACCAAATTGCGGCGCAAAGTGCCAAGTCGGACGGTAAGGGTCTTCTTGCGGTTTTGCCATCTGATTTAAGGCAATCGCCAACACGTCGTTAATGTAGGTTTGTTCTGCTGTCATGGTAAGCCTAATTAAAATCTAGAAACAGGAATCCCCCTGAAGTCAGGGGGATGAAAACACAAGGGATTACTTGTCTTGCAACATCTTGTCTGAGTAACCAAATAGGTAAGTCAGAGTAAATGCCGTACCAATAGCAATTAAGTTCACCGCTAGATAACCCAGCATTTGACCATTCAAGTAGAGCAGCGCTCCTGGAATGACCGTGATGGCCATGCCTGTTGCTTTCAAACCAAATACCGTTGCGAAGAAGCCGCCAACTGCACCGCCAATCAAGCCCATGATGAATGGTTTGAAGAAGCGAAGGTTCACACCGTATAGCGCTGGCTCAGTGATACCCAAGAATGCAGATAGTGTTGATGGCATTGCCAGAGCTTTGAGTTTCTTGTCTTTAGTTTTCACACCTACCGCAAGACAAGCAGCACCTTGTGCAGCGATTGCAGCGGTAATGATTGCGTTGAATTCGTTTGCGCCAGTGTTGGTCAGCAATTGAATCTCAAGCAGGTTGAAGATGTGGTGAACACCCGTCATCACAACGATTTGTTGTAGACCACCAATCAAGATACCGCTCAGACCCAGTGGCAGATCCAGCATGAACTGTGCGCCTTGCAGAATAATAAGTTCTAACCAGTGGAAGATAGGGCCAATTACAAATAGAGAAGCCGTAATCATCACCAATAGCGTTAGGAATGGCGTTACTACTAAGTCCAACGCTTCTGGTACGAAGTTACGAATACGGCGCTCTAGTTTTGCTCCCAACATACCGGCAATAAAGGCAGGGATGACCGAACCTTGGTAGCCAAGCACGGGAATAAAGCCAAAGAACATGATTGGATCAAGCTCACCAGACGCCACAGACCATGCATTTGGCAGCGCTGGCGACACCAGCATCATACCCAAAATCAGACCAATTAAAGGAGAACCACCAAACACGCGCGCCGCCGACCACGCGATCAATGCTGGTAGGAAAATGAAGGCAGTATCCGTCAGAATTTGAGTATAAAGAATGAAGTTTTGCGGAATGGTTTCTGGCGTTAGACCAAACAAGCCTAAGATCTCTGGCTGCATGAACAAGCCACGCAAACCCATAAACAAACCTGTCGCAACAAGCGCTGGAATGATTGGCACGAAAACATCACCAAACGTACGAATTGCACGTTGGAAAGCCGTCCCTTGTTTTTCAACCGCTTTACGTTGTTCATCTTTCGAAGCTGTCTTCAGCTTTAAGTTCTCAAACGCTTCAAAGACTCGGTTCACCGTTCCGGTGCCGAAAATAATTTGGTATTGGCCGCTGTTAAAAAATGCGCCTTTTACCTTGTCGGTGCCTTCGATGCGTTTCTTATCAATTTTGTTTTCATCGGCAACCATTACGCGTAATCGAGTGGCACAGTGAGCGACAGAGACAATGTTTTCTTCTCCGCCTAACGAGCCCACCAACTCTTCTGCAATCATCGTGTAAGACATATTCAAACCTGTTTCGTGATTAATGGATTAACTGCCTATTAAGCTATCAATAAGTCATAGACTCTGCCTCTACCGAGATCACAAAAATAAACTTTCTGTGAATTTTTTATTTATGTGAATTTTATTGTGAACTTTTATTTATTTTAAATACAATAACTTAAATAACTTCCGGTGAGTTTTAATTAAATTCGCCGTTTACAGTTGTAATTTTATTTGTAAACTTTAAGGCAAATCTGAACGCTTAAGAGTTACGAATATGAAAATTGCTATCGGTTGTGATCACGTAGGGATCGAACATAAAGAATTGGTTATCAAACACTTAGAAAGTAAAGGTATTGAAGTGATTGATTTCGGCACGCATTCAGCAGAGCGTACTGACTACCCTCAATACGGTTTAGCCGTCGCGAAAGCGGTAACAAGTGGCGATGCAGACCAAGGTCTTTTGATTTGCGGTACAGGCGTTGGCATTTCGCTAGCAGCAAACAAAGTTCCGGGCATTCGCGCAGTCGTTTGTAGCGACCCATACACGGCGCAGCTATCTAAACAGCATAACAACACCAACATCCTTGCGTTCGGCTCTCGCGTTATTGGCATTGAGCTAGCAAAAATGATCATCGATAGCTGGTTAGAAGCAAAGTTCGAAGGTGGTCGTCATCAGAACCGTGTAAACCAAATTGCAGAAATTGAGGAGCGATAAGATGGCTAAGTTTTGTCCTTCAATGATGTGTGTCGACTTCTCTAAGTTGGCAAGCGAGCTGAAAGAGCTAGAAAAAGCGAACGTCGATATGCTGCATATTGATGTGATGGACGGTCACTTTGTACCAAACTTCGCGCTTGGCCCAGAAGACATCAAAGCGATTCGTAACCTAACGGACATCGAATACGATGTGCACCTAATGTTGTCGGACCCAGACCAGTTCATCGACTTGTTTGCAGCACTGGGCCCTAAACTGATGTACATCCACGCAGAAGCACCACCGCATCTGCATCGTTCACTCGGTAACATCCAAGCGAAAGGCATTAAATCCGGTTTAGCAATCAACCCGGGCACACCACTGAGCGCGATTGAAGACGTACTGGATGTGACGGACGTGATTTTGGTGATGTCGGTAAACCCTGGTTTTGCAGGACAAGCCTTTATTCCGAATGCTTACAACCGCATCGAGCGTATTATCGAAATGATCGAAGCGAAAGGCACCAACACTAAGATCGCCATCGACGGCGCGATCAGCCCAGAAGTAATTGAACGTCTGAGCGACAAAGTGGAGTACTTTATTCTTGGTACTGCGGGTCTGTTCGGTAAACCAAAGAGCTACGCAGACACCATGCAAGACCTACGCGCCCTTGGCGAAAAAGCGGTCGCTTAACCCCCCCAACTATCTTTTCTTAGTTTATCCCCGAGTGCTTGGCTTCTGGTGCGCTCGGGGATTTTTTGTCAAAACAGGCGTACATTCCATCTAGCGTATACACTTATTTCTACTCAATAAATTCAGAGTCGAGGTTGGTGTGAAGGGAATGATAAAGCCGATGTTTGCCCGCAGCTTGCGTTGCTTAACCGCTGTGTTATTATTGCTGATTTCCTTTGTCACCGTCGCGCAAACCCTACCCGAAACCGATTTTCTGAAAAGCGAAATCGCACGCTTGAACGCGGAGTCACCAAAAAACGATACGCTGATTGGTCAGTACGAAACTCTACTCAATCAAATTACAGGGTTCGACGCGCAGAAAGCATCGCGTGACGATTACCGAAAAATCATTAGCCAGTTCCCCTTGCAGCGAGAGCGTCTTCTCAAACAAATCGAAGAAGCCGACAAGCTCGACATGTTCAAGGCCAAGCAGCTCAATAGTTACAGCGACCTATCGCAATCCATAGCGTCACTTCAGGCAGCGATGAGTGAATGGCGCACCACTTCACAAGCGAATGCTGAAAAGACCAAACAACTCAACGCAGCAAGAACCTCCCTCCCCGTCTCTTTGGCTCAATTGAATCAACAAATCGAGCAAGCCTCATTGGTCAAAAGTGAAAACGGCGCAGAAATAGAACAATGGTTAGAGACCGCGAATCTCACCTACCTTAAGTTACAAAAAGAGGTGATGACAGCTGAACTACAAAGTTTGGATGAACGCACAGAGCTTGTGCGATTAGAACAGCAATTGTTGGCGAAGAAGCTTCAGTTAGCCTCTCCCATGCTGATTGCACTGCAAGACAAGCTCACCCGAGTTGAACAAGAATCGGTAAGAGGTTTGATTGCCGAAGCGCGAGAACTAAGCGCGAAGGCCGATGAATCTGATGTGGAGAAACAACGACTCATTGAGCAGCTTCGTCAGTACACGTTAGAGCTAGAACAAGTGTTGGTAGAAATCGACCAAGCACGCATTGCTGGGCAAAAGTTTGAATCAGAGCGCCGGAGCTTGTCGGAAGAACAGCGCCTAATCAAAGAAAACCTCTCATGGCTGCGAGACAGCACCGCATTTGGCGCCTCGATTCGCGCTCAGCTGCAGCGTTTGCCAAACCAAATTCAAAACAAGACCATTCCCGATGAGATCGCCAATGCTCACATCCGCAAATACGAAATCAGTCAGTTGCTGGATGATTTTGCGCTTGAAGATGCCGTTCGTGCAACGCAATCCAATGCCAAAACTCCAGACCGTTTAGAAACCTTATCACACGAGTTAGTTGAACAGCTCTCACAAGATTATGAAAAACTCATTATCGCCTTGGGAAAACTGCAACTGACCATCAACCAGTACGCCATCGAAGTCGAAAATGCGCGAGCATTCTTACGTGAACAACAACTTTGGACACGCAGTAATGTGCCTTTCTGGCAGCACCTAACTGACTTCGATAAAGAGATTTGGTTTGGCACCAAAACCCCATTGAAAACCCTGCAAGATGAGGTCAATCCTGACCAACTCAAAATGGTGGGTGGTGCGTTTGTTTTCTACACCTTGGTGTTGTTTTATCTGGGGCGTCGTTTCGTTCGTCGTACGACTCGACTTCGTCATGAATACAAAAAGGTGTTTGGCCACCCGCTCAAGGACCGCTTCCAAAACAGTATTTCACTGCTGTTTATGGCGATGTGTCGAGCCGTGATTCTGCCACTTTGGTATGCCATCACCGCAGCGGCACTGTTCTGGCTGTGGCCTGCTCCCAACGCAACCGAATCCAAAATGCTGATTGTTGCCAGCGCTTCTGCCTTGTTTGTGATCGAATTGATTTATGCCATGAGTTCGAAAAAAGGCCTGTTGGAGCTGCACCTAAATTGGCCAGAACGCATTTGTGATTATGTTCATAAGCAGAGTAACCGCCTGCGTTTTCCGTTTGCCCTCTTCCTCTTGCTGATCTTCTTTGCAGAATTGGTTGCCGGTGACCAAGAAGCAGAAATATCTCGCCTGTTCTTCCTGATGCTAATGGTCGGCATGACAATGGTGTATGGCGCTTTACTTAAATCTGATCGCATCCCATCGACACTGCCTGTCCCGCTCAATCGCGGACTTGGATTGTTGCTGCTTAAAGTGATGATCCTCGGCTCCTTCATTGCCATCATCATTATGGCGTTGATGGGTTTGTACATTGCTGCATGGCTGTTGCTCATTTACCAGCAACTCACCCTGTTTGTCGTGCTTGGCGTCTTGTTTACGTATCAGCTTGGCGAGCGCTGGCTCAAACTCGAACACCGTCAACTTAATTACCAACGCCTACTGGCGCGCCGTGAAGAATTAATTGCTCAGCAACAAGAGCAAGCAGACGAGCCACCTGAAATTGCCGAACTCAGAGAAAACTTCCCGGAAGTGGAAGAGCAAGGCTTGGGTAGCGAGCAGATCAGCGAACAATCCATGACACTGTTGCGCGGTTTATCCTTGATTGGTTTGGTAATTGCGGTTCTGACTTTATGGTCGAGTGCGTTAGAGATGACCAGTTGGCTCGATAAAGTGGTGGTGTGGCAAGTCAGTGAAGTGGTCAGCGGCAGTTCGACCTTGGTTGACGTGACGCTACAATCTTTGATTTATGCGCTGATCACCTTGCTAGTTACCTTTGTTGGCGTGCGCAACCTACCGGGTATTCTGGAGCTGCTGATTCTGCGCCGTTTAGAGTTATCTCCTGGCACGGGCTACGCGGTGACCACTTTGCTTCGCTATCTGATTTTGATGACGGGTGTGCTGTCTGCTTTCGCCATTCTTGGCTTTCAGTGGTCGCGCCTACAATGGCTCGTGGCAGCATTTGGTGTTGGCTTAGGCTTCGGTCTACAAGAAATCTTCGCAAACTTTATCTCTGGTTTGATCTTGTTGTTTGAGCGCCCAATTCGTATTGGTGATATCGTCACCATCAATGACCTATCAGGCACAGTGAGTAAAATCCAAACTCGCGCAACCACCATCATCGATTGGGACAATAAAGAGATTGTGGTGCCGAACAAAACCTTCATTACCGAAAAGCTCATCAACTGGTCACTCACCGATTCAATCACTCGTATTGTGATTCCAATTGGCGTGGCGTACGGCTCTGATGTCGAAAAGGTCGAAGAGTTGTTGTATCAAGTAGCGGAAGAGCATCCATTAGTGCTGAACGATCCGTCTCCGTCAGTCTTTTTCTTAGCGTTCGGGGCAAGCAGCTTGGATTTCGAGTTGCGTGTACACATTAACTCCATCGATCACCGCTTATCGACCATTCACATCATCAACAAAAACATCGATAAACTGTTCAAAGAGAACGACATCGAAATCGCCTTCCCACAAATGGATGTGCACGTTCGCGACTGGCCGCAGGATGGTGAGAAAAGCTAAATCTCCTAATTGCACCGCACGGATAAACTGGGTAAGTTGAAAGAAAAACCAGAGGCCAATGTCGTGTTCGATCATCCATTAACTCAACGTGCTCTTGATGTGATTCGCTCGAAATCCGCAGGAGTACCGCAGTCACATCCTTTCGCAGTGACCATCAACTTTCATCCCGATCGAACCACTTCTAAGGGCGAACCGCTGCTTAAAGCAATAGCCCAAGATGGAAAGATCAAATCCCAATTTGAAACTGGTACAAGCAATGGCGGACTGACGGCTTACGAAGGTGGGGAGCGTTGGCGTTGGGAGCAGCGCGTGTTTGATGGTGTGTACGATAATAGCCAACCAAATCAACGCCCAAAGTATGGCGCGTTAAACTTCTCAGGTTCAGAAATTGGCGCTTCACCAAGATTTGGTTCGAGCTACTTCTTATTGAAACCAGAGATCAGCAAACGAGCGACATTCTGTTATCCAGATAGCTTTTTCGAGCCTGAGCACTTCGCGACCATTGAACGCGTTCAACCCTTGTTGGATGAGTTAAACGCACAAGCGCCAGACAGGTTGGACGCCTATATCGAAACTCAAATCCACGGCGATTTGCGCTTAGAGGAAGATATTCAAGCCTTGGTGCTCGACCCTTCATTTAAAGGCACAGAGATAGAAGATTACGCTCGTGAATTGCCAGTTGAAATTCGTTGGCACAGTGGTTTTTGTGTCTCAATAGAAGACATCAATCTTTATCCGGACTACCGAGGACAAACCATTTTAGACATCGCAAATCAAGTTGCAGAAAATGGCATGCTAACGCCACGCATTATTGGTGAAGCGGTAAAAGCAAAAGCGTTTGACGAGCAAGATTTGAAAAAAGTCTGGCACTACTTAGCGCGATTTGGGTTTAATTATCGACAGACTGGGGATTAAAAGCCACCAGCCCATTTGTCGAAATCGTCGATCACGTTAAGCTCTTGTTGAGTACGAGGGCGTGGGTAATACGGTAGAGCAAGTAACTTCTCTGATGGCATTAACAGCCAATCTGGTGACATCTTCATGCGCACCAACTCTTGCTCATCATCACGACGAACAAACATGTAATAGCCATCTGCGTGGGTATTGGCGTAGCTAGCGATTTGCACAATCTCGCCGCTTGGCAGTTTGACTTTGCGTCCCAACGGGTACAAACGATGCAGCGCAAAGCTCACATGTGCATCCTCTAGATAACCCTTTTTGAATCGAGAGATACCAATCGCAGTCGACGTTGTTCGATGAGACCATCCCGCTAGCTTCAAGCCCTTGAGAGAATCTTTGAATGGTTGTCCTTTTGGCTCACCTTCATTGGAGATGAATTGCACCGTTAGCGCGTCACCTTGCTCATCTAAAATCTGCAAGAACTGCTCACCCGTTTTATCTGCCAATAATTTCACGTTACTGCTCCGCCAAAAGGTTTGTGAATGGAATACTATAAAGCCACCATCGCAAAGTTCAAGCTCATCCTCTCAATCCCTTTTCCCGATGATTAATAGTCTCTACAACGAGAATCCTCAGTGCGGGTTCTATAAGCAGCGTTTAGAGACAGACACAAGCAAAAATTGTTAGGGTGGGTTTATCTTTTTTATCGTGGGTTTACCATCACTTTTCGTCAAGCTTGCTATGATGATTTGGTAACCCTTTAAGGAGCAAAGAATGAATCTAAAACGCTATGTTGTGTTGCCTATGATGGCAGCAGCGCTATTTGGCTGTGCTCAACACGAATCCGATGACACCGCAAAAGTAATGACCGTTAATGTAGGTCCAGAACTGGTGGACTGTGTGGGTGTTGGGCCAATGAAATGCATGGTGGTCGATGGTAACTACTTCTATGAGCAAATCGACGGCTTTGAATTTGAATCAGGTTCCGAGTACACCTTAAAAATCAAACGCACTCAGCGATTTACTCCAGAGAATGCACCAGCCGATGCGAGCTTGTATCGATATGAGCTGATTGAAGTGTTAGAGAAGCGATAACCATAACGTTCACCACCCATAGAAAAGGAAGTTTTATGTTTGGAAGTTGGAAACGAAACCGCCAAATTCGTGAGGTCGCAAAGGACATCACGCCAAAACTAGCACTCGAGTATGGTGAGAAAGCAGATTACTCGAAGGAAGAGATCGATTGGGCGCTGAAAGAAAATGGTAAGACAGATGATGCCTTTGCCCTGATCGCATACGGCATGTTGATTAGCCAAGCCGCTTACGTGCCGATGGGCCTAAGCCAAGAGCTAGGTGAACACGCTGAATTTCAATCAGAAGTCTCACTTGCCTTATTTGACCAAGCGACAGATCTTGTGAGCATCAGTGCTTTACTGACTTACGCGGAGATTCAAGACAGCCACAAACAACAGCCCGCTACCGATTCGGATGATTTCGATGCTGATGGAGGAGACGGCGGTGGAGATGGTGGCGGTGAATAGCAATCAAGCCAGCATCTGTGGCAATAAAAAGCGACGCTAAGTCATCTCAATTTTAAACACGAAAAGGCTCATCACGAGCCTTTTAGCTTATCACCTTGAGTAACTTAGTAGCTTCGTTTTGCTTACACCAAGCCTTTCAATTTCGCCAAACCATAAGCGGCAATGGTGACGCAGTCTTTGATTTCACCATCTATCATCATTTGCTCGAACGCTTCAACTGAGAACGAGCGTGTGATCAAGTCTTCTTCTTCACTGTCTAGCTGATTGCCCACTTCGGCTAACTCACTCGCGAAATACACATGGCAAGTCTGGTTTAAGAATCCATAAGCGATGAACTGCGCACCAACGTACTCCATCTTATTGGCCTGCATACCCGTCTCTTCTCGAAGCTCACCTTTTGCTAGCTCAAGATGATCCGCATCTGGATTTGATTCCCAAGCCCCTTGTGGGATTTCCCAACAACGTAGCCCTACGGTGTAACGGAACTGCTGTACTAAGTGAATCACGCCGTTATCGATCGCCAGAATCGCTGCACAGTCTGGCTTGTCGACCACACCGTAGATGCCTTCTGCTCCGCTAGGGCGTTGGATCTTATCTTCACGTACCGTCATCCATTTGTTTTGATACACCACTTTGCTGTCGAGCTGCTTGATGTCTGCCATGAGAGTCCTTACTGCTTGATTCTTCGAAATTAGTGATTGGATTAGAAGCCATTCTAACGCTGTTTGCGTGTCAGTTTGTAGACGGTTTTCAAATTCAACACGCTTATTGGTATTCAATATATCCAATCAAAACAATCATTCATCGCAATGATTACTATGGCGCGAAATGGCAAGTTTTCAGTTCGCGGAACTCATATAGTTAACCCATCGACGCAAAGCATGGCTTTGCAAACTTGTTCATTATTGATTGAGGGTTCTTATGAGCGCATCGGATAAAGTCTACGGTTTCAACACTCCACAACGTCTGTTTGTTGGTTATACCTTGGCGGTATTGGTAGACCTTACGGTACTGAACTTCTATGACGAATATTGGGATTTCGTAACCATTGATTCATTTACGATTTCTTTCGCCGCGGCATTGCTGCTTCAGTTGCTCTTGAAGCTGTCTATCAAAGCGGAACACAAAATCGCAGAGTACTTTAAATCGAAGCCGGGTACGGCACCTAAGATTTACCGTGGTATCTCGACTTACGTTATCTTGGTCGGTTCGAAGTTCGTGATGCTAGAAGCAATTAACATTCTGTTCGGTGACAAGGTTGACTTTAGTGGTCCTTGGAACGGTGTCGTCGCCTTCTTTGCGGTGGTGTTTACTATCCTGATTTCAGAAGTCATCGTCGGTAAGATTTACTTCAAACTTGGCGAGAAAGAACAACAAGCACAACGTGAATTGGCGGAAAACAACGCTAGCTAATAAGCAAGATCGATGAATACAAAAGCAGCATCGATAGAAACAAAAAAGCGCTGAGAAATCAGCGCTTTTTTTGATTATTCGCTCGCTTAAGCCACAAGGATGTTCTTAAGCTCGTTCAACGATTCCACCGTGTAGCTTGGTGCAATGCGCTCATCCACACTTGCGCCTGTGGTGTTCAACCAACACGTTTCAATGCCAAAGTTGTTGCCCCCCAAGATATCAGAGTGCAGGTTGTCACCCACCATCAATACGCGCGTCTTACATGGGTTGCCCATTTGCGTCATCGCGTATTCAAAAATACCCAGATCCGGCTTAGCAATACCAACTTGCTCAGAAATCACCACGTGCTCGAAGTAATCGCTCATACCTGTGCGTTCTAGGCGAATCGCTTGCAGCTCGGTAAAACCATTGGTGATGATGCCCATTTTGGCTTTACCTTGCAGCGCTTCCATCAACTCTTTCGCACCCGGCAACAAAGTACAGATGTCTGCCATCGCTTCTAGGAATGCAGTGTTGAGATCCGCCGTTGTGGTGTTGAGCTTTGCTGCCCACTCAGTAAAGCGTTTGTGCTTGAGCTCATCTGCCGTCACTTTGCCATCTTGGTAATCTACCCAAAGTGGCTTGTTGACCGTTTGGTAGTGGGCAAAATCTTGCTCGGTAAAATCTACGCCTTTGCGAGAAAACATCAGCTGCAAACCTTTGAAGGCATCAAAGTGAAACAAGGTTTCGTCAGCGTCAAACAAGATCCAATCGTATTTCATTTTCTTCTTTCCAATATCCAGGTCGTTTTCTGCCGCATAGTCTAATTGTTTTCTTCTTGAAGATAATCTCTATAATTGGAAAATGATTGTATCGTTTTTCTCAACAATAAAATTAATAATAGATAACCCAATAACCTAGGAGCACGCCGTGAATGCCATTGCGTCATTGCCAGTATTTGTCGCTGTCGTAGAATGCGGCAGCTTTTCCCTTGCCGCCAAGCAGTTAAACCTGACTAAATCGGCGATAAGCAAACGCATCAACCAACTCGAAGATGACCTCGGTATTCGCTTGATCAATCGCACCACAAGAAAGCTCAGCCTAACCGAAGCTGGACGTCGATACTTCGAGTACGCTTCACAAGCAGTCAACTTAGCTCAACAAGGTGTCGATGCCGTTTCTGAGTTGCAAGGTTCACCGCAAGGTCGGCTCAAAATCACTGCACCGATGTCTTTCGGTGTTTTGCACGTTGCGCCACTTATCAGCGAATTTCTCGCACGTTACCCGAAAATTGAGGTGGATTTACAGCTAGAAGACGCCATGGTGGATTTGGTCGAACAAGGCTTTGATTTGGGGATTCGCATTGGTGAACTTGCAACTTCTAACCTTGTCGCTAAACGCCTTGCTCCGTGTAAAAGCGTACTGTGCGCCTCTCCCGAATACCTAGAAGAGTTTGGCGTACCAACCAAACCAAGCGATTTAGTGACGCACAACTGTTTGCGTTATTCGTATTTCCGAGGCGGGGTCGAATGGATGTTCATTAACAGCGGCAACGAATACAAGGTACTGCCGAAGGGCAACTTTGTGGTCAACAACAGCGAAGCAATTCGCCAACTGTTATTAAGAGGCTCTGGCATCGCGCAATTACCGACTTTCATCGCCGCGAAAGACTTTGCAGCCGGTAACTTAAAACCGCTGATGGAAGAGTTCTCTCTCCCTGAGCATGCCATCTATGCGGTGTTTCCAGAGCGCAAACATATGCCATTGAAAGTACGTGTGTTCATCGACTTCATCAGCGAAAAGCTCGGCACTGATACACCGTATTGGGATCGCTACTGATCTATTGATGTTGCGACCTCCCTCAGCACAAGCACAGCAATGAAACTGAGGGAGATAATCTGCTAGGTACAGAATTTTTTAGAATTGTATTCACCTAGAGCGTTTCGGCGATAAAACTTCTCCACCCGCCAGTATGGGTAATGTCCGTTGAGCCATCGACAGCGATGGGCTCACAAATGAAGCCCTTCACCCATTGGCCAGAGTCTAACTCGACATTACCTAACCCTAGCGGGTGTGGAATTTGTTCAAGCAATGTTCCAATATGGCGTTTCGGTATTCGCCAAATTTCGACTTCAATCCTCTTACCTTGCTCTGGCATTCTTACCAAGCCCGGTCTTAATGGTGGCCCACCAGCAAGACAATAAAGCGCGTAGTTTTCAGACGTTGTAGTTCGTAGCTTGAAATTCGCCCCTAGATCAATCAACTGATGATTTAGCGTTAAGTCTTTCATGTGCGCCCCGCACACCAGCAGATCTACACTATCAAGATTAGCAAGCTGAATTTGAGTCGCACCAAGAGGCAAGTTCATCATGGTTTGCCACTCACAAGCCAAGTTGATTAAGGTTTCATCTTGATACGCCTGAGCAAACAAAGTCACGCCAAATGGCAGCCCTTCATCAATGAATCCAGCGGGTATCGCAATGGCGCTGTAATCCAACAAGTTCATGAAGTTAGTGTAATAACCAAGGTTGGTATTGAGTGCAATAGGGTCGTTATTGACCTCATCAATCTTGTAGATGGTGCCTGCCGTTGGGGTAAGAACAACATCAATGTCATCCATCAACTGATCACACTGTACTTTGTATTCTTGAAGTTGGTAGATGGCTTTAAAGGTTTCTGCTGCAGAGAGCGTTTTTGCTCCACCGACAATCTTTTGAATCACATCCAAACAGTTTTCTTCATTACTCTCAAAGAACTCTTGTATCGCGGCATAGCGCTCCGCAACCCAAGGACCGTGATAGAGTAAATCTGCAGCTTGGATAAATGGCTTAAGATCAAACGGAATCACCTCGGCACCCAATGCTTCCAAGCGAGCTACGGCCTGAGCATAAAGCTTGCGATACTCATCATTACCGAAGAACTTCAATTGCGCTTCGTTTGGAACACCAACCCGAACACCTGCAAATGTTTTCGGGTCGTCAAAGCTTCGCCCAATAGAACATCGTGAAAAGCAATCCTTCTCATCGTATTTAGCAGCGACTTGATACAGTGCACTGAGATCCTCTGCACTCTTTGCAAAGAAAGTTACGCAGTCCAAGGTTCGACAGGCAGGAACAACGCCACTGCAACTCAACAAACCCTTACTCGGCTTTAGACCGTATAGGTTATTAAATGCAGCAGGAACGCGCCCGGAGCCTGCTGTGTCAGTCCCTAACGAAAAGTAGACTTGGTTAGTCGCCACAGAAACCGCACTACCCGAGCTTGAGCCGCCCGAAATATAACTTGGGTCGAAGCTGTTTTTCACTGCCCCCCAAGGGCTGCGAGTACCAACTAAGCCTGTCGCGAACTGATCCATATTGGCTTTTCCAAGTGGTACAGCCCCCGCTTTTATCAGCAGTTCAACAACAAATGCGGATTCAGAAGGTTGATAGCGGTATGCTTCACAACCCGCTGTCGTTTCTAATCCGGCGAGATCAATATTGTCTTTAATGGCGAAAGGAACACCAAACAGAGGTAAGTCGTGGCTGCCCTTTTCCGTTAGGTAATTTAGAAAAACATCCAGTTGTTCATCTGAAATCACTGAAATCCAAGAGTTAAACTCATCCTCTCGCACTTGCTGAAGTTTTTCAGTTAGAAACGCTTTAACGTCGAGTTCTTCAGAGCGATAAGCCTCTAGCAAACCACAAATCGTTAAAGGGGCTGATTGAGAGAGATTTGATACGGTTGAATCATTCATATTTCTATCCTTAGAACCGTTATGCGGCACACGTGTTTACAACAAGGAGTGGCTCACCAGCATGAACTTGCGCGCCGGCATCATGACAAATGGAATCGACAACACCAGACACACTTGCTGTCACTTCTAGTTCCATCTTCATGGCTTCAAGTATCATCACGACCTCGTTTTCTTTAACGATCTGTCCCGGCTCAACAAGCACTTGCCAAATATTGCCTGCAACATGGCTTTCTATCGCCTCTTGCCCTTCTGCGAGTTCCGTTTTCACAGATGATTGCTCGATTTCTGTCGCTACAAAGTTCGCTTGTCCTGACTCTTCCCAGCGTTGACGCTCTTCTTCAAAAGCCTTCTGCTGACGCGTTTTGCTTACATTGATCTCATCAGCATGTTCATCGAGAAAAGCTTGATAATCTGAGAGTGAAAATTCAGTCTGTTCAATTTTCACTGGATAATGACCTTGTGGGTGTTTCTCACGAATATCGAGGAGCTCTTCTGCACTGACTTCATAGAACTTAATCTGATCAAAAAATCGCAACAGCCAAGGTTTAGTGAAAGCTTCTGTTAGGCGGTAGCGGTTCCACATTTGCAAGGTGCGCCCGACAAATTGATATCCTCCCGGCCCTTCCATGCCATAGACACACATATATGCACCACCAATCCCCACCGCATTTTCCGGTGTCCAAGTACGAGCTGGATTGTATTTTGTTGTGACCAAGCGATGTCGAGGATCCATCGGTGTTGCCACTGGAGCTCCAAGATAAACGTCCCCAAGTCCCATGACTAAGTAGCTGGCATCAAAGACGATTTTCTTTACGTCCTCGACAGAATCGAGGCCATTGATACGGCGGATAAACTCAATATTATCAGGGCACCAAGGCGCATCTTTACGAACCACTTCATCGTATTTTCGAATCGCAAGTCGTGTTGCTTCGTCGTCCCAAGAAAGCGGTAAATGCACGATTCGGGCAGGCACCAATAACTGGTCAATGTTATCTAACCCAGCTTCAATCGCTTCTAACTCTGCTAGTAACTGCTCTCTCGGTAACACAAGGTTATCGTAGTGAATCTGCAGGGACCGAATCCCCGGAGTGAGCTCTTCAACGCCCACAATTTGCTTCTGCTGCAACTTGATCATGAGGGCATGAACACGAAAGCGAAGACGGATATCCAACACTTGAGGGCCATATTCGACCAATAAGTAATCTTCGCCACTTGGACGATAAATAACCTCTTCGCCATAGCGGTCAGCTGGAATGGTTTTGATGACCGGTGAGATAGGTTCGACTTTTTGCAGTGCTAGCTCGCTGATCACGCCCGTTTCAATCTGAGCCAGTTGCACGCGCTCCGCATGTTCTGCGTCTTCCACCAACACCGGAATAAAACGAATTTTGTCACCCGCCTTGAGTTGTCCCATTTTCCATAGGTCTGCTTTTATGATGGTCGCAGGACAAACGAAGCCACCTAAGCTTGGGCCATCAGGCCCCAGAATGACTGGCATATCCCCAGTAAAATCAATCGTGCCAACCGCATACGCATTGTCATGGATATTGGAGGGATGTAGACCTGCTTCGCCACCATCAGAGCGCGCCCAATTTGGTTTCGGTCCGATTAGGCGAACGCCAGTACGACTGGAGTTAAAGTGCACTTTCCATTCTGCGTCAAAGAAGCTGTCGATATCCTGTTGGGTGAAATAGTCCGGTGCTCCATGTGGGCCGTAAATCACCCTAATTTGCCACTCACCATCGAATTCGGTTTGTGTTATCGCGTCTAGCTTTGGTTCTGCCTGTGACACTTCTCTATTGATGTGCAAAACATCACCAGCCACAAGTGCTCGCCCAGCGTGACCACCAAACTGCCCAAGGGTAAATGTTGAACGACTGCCAAGGTATTCTGGACAATCTATTCCTCCATGCACCGCCAGATAAGTTCTAGCTCCATCAAGTACCTTGCCCAGCTTTAACACTTGTCCCGCTTCCACTTTTACTCGGGTTTTCATTTCGATTTGCTGACCATCCAGTGAAGCTTCTATCTTTGCTCCAGTCAGCGCGATAAACGTGGCCTGATTGAATCTTAGCGTTGGACCAGACACTATGATCTCTAGCCCTGCCGCTGACTCAAGGTTTCCAACAAGGCAGTTCGCTAAACGGAAGTTTAATGAGTCCATGGGGCCCGACGGTGGTACACCAATATCCCAATAACCGGTACGTGCAGGGTAATCTTGAATCGTGGTTTGCGTCCCGCCACTGAGCACATCAAAAGTATGAGGTTGGAATTCAAAACTGTTTAAAGATTGAGTCAGCACTTCGCCCTTTTTGACTAACTCACTATCGAGTAGTTGGCTCAGATAAGCTTGGTTGTGCTCAATGCCATAAACAACGCTGTTATCTAGGCCGCGTTTAAGCTCTGCTAGTGCGGTCTCTCGGTCTTTCGCATGAACGATGACTTTAGCAAGCATAGGGTCAAAGAACGGAGAGACTTCCACCCCGGCCTCAATCCAATGTTCGATGCGTAAGTTATCTTGCTTCGCCCAGTTCACATGGCTCAATAGACCAGCACAAGGTTGGAAATTTTTATTGGCGTCTTCTGCATAGAGTCGAACTTGAATAGCATGGCCTTTTGATTCTAGGTTTGTGCCTGCTTTTTCCAGATCGAATGCCTCTGCACCTTGTCGAATCATCCATTCGACCAGATCAACATCAAACACCTCTTCCGTTACACCATGCTCGACTTGCAGCCGTGTGTTCACTTCCAAAAAGTAGAACGCTTGGGTTTGTTGGTCCAACACAAACTCGACCGTACCCGCGTTTCGATAGTTCACCTTGCTAGCAAGACGAATTGCCGTGTTCTGGAGCTCTGTTCGGATACTTTCGCTCAAGTTCGGAGCTGGCGTTTCTTCGATGACTTTTTGGTTTCGTCGCTGAGCTGAGCAATCTCGCTCTCCGAGTGCAACCACATGTCCGCGTCCATCACCAAAAATCTGCACCTCGATGTGACGAGCTTGCTGGATAAACTTTTCGACAAACACACCGTCACTACTGAAGTTGTTTGCGCTAAGCCGCTTTACGCTATCGAAAGCTTCCGTCAGTTCGTCACTAGAAAAGCAACATTGCATGCCTATGCCACCACCACCAGCAGTACTTTTCAGCATCACTGGATAACCAATCTGTTCTGCCGCGATAAGTGCTTGTTGTTTGTCACTGAGAAGCTCCGTCCCGGGAAGCAACGGAACCTTCGCTTGTGTTGCAATACGGCGAGCTGAATGCTTCAAGCCAAACGCTCGCATTTGTTCCGCGGTAGGTCCTAAAAAGACCAACCCTTCTTGTTCACAACGTTCTACAAATTCTGGGTTTTCACTAAGAAAGCCGTAGCCGGGATGAATGGCTTCCGCACCCGCCTGTTTGGCGATAGAGATAATCTTTTCTTGATCGAGATAGGTTTCCGATGCTCCACCCTTTCCAAGTGAGAAAGCTTGGTCTGCATCGACAACATGTAGGCTTTGCGCATCGGCCTCACTGTAAACGGCGACACTTCCAATATTGAGTTGTTTTAATGTACGAATTACACGGCAGGCAATGGCACCACGGTTAGCAATTAACACCTTACTAAACATAATTTTGTCCCTAAAATCCGGGTCGTCCCGGAAGAATAAAGAGCATCAAATAGGGTCGTCCCTAGCTCGTTTTCTCAGCTCATTTACTGGGAGTTATTGCCAAACAAGAACCTCAACAGGCGTTGGATTGTAAGCGTTGCATGGGTTGTTTAATTGCGGGCAGTTTGACATGAGTACGATGGTGTCCATGTGGGCTTTGAGCTCAACGTATTTACCAGCGCCACTGATCCCATCCGCAAAGGTCAACCCACCTTCCGCGGTGACAGGCACATTCATAAAAAAGTTGATGTTATGAGTGAGGTCGCGCTTACTCATGCCAAAGTGCTCATTCTCTGAAACCGCAAGTAACCAGCTGTCGCGACAGGCATGCATGCATTTTTTGTCAATCGAATAGCGGACCGTATTGCTTTCCGTCGCACACGCACCGCCAAGAGTATCGTGTCTACCACATGTGTCTGCGACGATTTCAAGCATCACGTTACCAAGATCTGAGAGAATTTTAGTGCCTGCGGTGAGGTAAACATTGCCTTGCTCTCGTATCGTATCCATTGCACTGTAACGTTCTGATGGGTCATTCGCATTGTAAAACAGCACATCCGCCGCTTGGTTGCCTTCAATATCTAGAATACGAACGGTGTGGCCTTTCTTGACCACCTTCATGTAGTAGTCACCCGCAGGAACGACATCTCGATAGAGCGCTTCACTTGGTATTAATTGGCTTTCTACGATCATGTTTTACTCCTTTAATAACGATGATGAGATTGAGAGGACGCTTGCTGAGTAGCATTGGTATAGCGTCGGTTGTTTTCAAAACCGCGCGCATTTTCTTCTCGATGATTTAGGCATGCATCGCTTTCTAACATCGCCTCCGACTCAAACACGGATACTTCTACTGGTTTATATGGATAGGTCTCTGATGGATTGAGAGGATGTGGACACGTGGTCATCACAACCAAGGTATCCATCTCAAAGCGAAGTTCGATACAGTCATCGGCTTTACTGTGGCCTAAGTGATAAGCCAGATTGCCTTCTTCATCCGTCGCCACTTTGCTAAACAGATTAAGGTTTGCGGCCAAATCTCGCTTTCCTAAGCCGTATTTTGCCACTTCAACTAGCAAGGCATCGTAGCCATTTTGCTTCCATTGATTTCGCTCAGTTTGGTAGTCTCTTTCCCCCCATTTTTGCGCCACTTTCTGCTTGTTCGCAACACCACAAACGGTATCGATCCATCCGGTATCATCACGAACGATAGAACAGAAGATTCGCCCCATATCCGAGTATAAACAGTTACCCGTCGACAGTTTAAAGGTGTGTTGGCACTTCAATGTATCTGGCGCATTGTAGCGCTCTAGAGGGTTTGCTGGGTTGTAGAACAACACACTCAAGTTTGCTCCGCCTTCTAAGTCTTTAAACCTTACCGTGCGCCCTTTCGGCACCACCATAGACCAGTGTGCAGCACCGGGTAATGTGTCGGAAAAAGACACGTCCTGTCCTATTAACATATTCAGTTCCTTATGCGATTTTCTTGAGAATAAGATCTCGAGGCGTTTGATCAATTTGCTCCGTCGGGATATCAAACGTCACTTGAGCACCAAACCTTTCCGGGGCTTGGTCATCTTGTCGAGTGTGGTCAAACACCCATAGGCGATTACCAAGGTGAAAACCTTCGCTGAGATCATGTGTGATTATAAATACGGTGAGTTGCTGCTCTTTCCACAGCGATTTAACTAAGGTGTGCATGTCCTTTCGAATACCAGGATCAAGCGCACC
Source organism: Vibrio sp. B1ASS3 (assembly GCF_905175355.1). Taxonomy (NCBI): domain Bacteria; kingdom Pseudomonadati; phylum Pseudomonadota; class Gammaproteobacteria; order Vibrionales; family Vibrionaceae; genus Vibrio; species Vibrio sp. B1ASS3. The sequence continues at coordinate 200,005 of NZ_HG992743.1, read as the reverse complement.
AAACGGCTCATCCAGTAGGAGTATTCTTGGCTTCTTAATCAAAGCTTGAGCAATCGACAGCCGTTGTCTCATGCCACCTGATAACTCATGGGGATACTTATCTTGAGCCGCAATGAGCCCGACCTGCTCTAGCATGGCTTGAGCTTGTTGCTTTGCTTGTTGTCTTTTGGCACCTAGCAAACGCCCAAACAAAGTACTGGTCACGCCTTTATCTTCAAACTCATAGCCCAACATAACGTTTTCAAGTACGGTCAAATGGGGAAACACTGAATACTTTTGAAATACAATACCGCGCTCAACACTCGGTTCTTTAGCCAAAGGTTGACCATCCAAAAGTATGCGTCCTCTAGACGGTGTTTCGGTTCCTAACAACATATTCAGAAAGGTGGTTTTTCCACACCCTGAAGCACCTACAATGCTGACAAAGTCGCCCTGATTCACCGTGAGGTTCAAACGCTCTAGCACAATGTTGTCGCCGTACTCTTTCCACACTTGTTTGATTTCAATAATCGGTTGCTGGTCAGCCATGATTCTCTCCTTGAGCTTGGTGATACCAAGGGCTCAGTTTTTGCGATGCCAAACGCAATAACCAATCCATGCAGTAGGCTAAAATCGTGATCCACAAAACGTATGGCAAGATCACATCCATTGATAAATAACGACGAACAAGGAAGATTCGATAACCCAAGCCCTCTGTTGCGACAATCGCTTCTGCCGCAATTAAGAACAGCCATGCACTGCCTAATGTGAGTCGCACAGCTTCAATCAACTTGGGCATGATTTGCGGCAAGATGACTCGGACAATGATCTGCCAACTATTAGCCCCAAGTGTCTGAGCTTTGATGAGCTGCTCATCAGGTAAACTTTGCACACGTAGCTGAATGTCTCGAATAATGATCGGGCACACTCCGACCACGATCAGCACCACCTTTGATACTTCACCGACACCAAACGAGATAAACAGAATAGGTAGAATCGCCATAGGTGGAATCAGTGAAACCGCGGTAATCACCGGTGACAAAGACGAGCGCACCAAGGGAATGATGCCAGTAGCAATCCCTAACGAAAGTCCAAGCAGTGCACTGATCCCTATCCCCCAACCAAGACGAACCAAACTGGCGCTGGTGTCTACCCACATCAGGTATTCGCCCGTTCTCTTACTTGGTGTAAAGGCCATGCGGTCAATGGCGTCAGCGAAGCTGCTAAATGCTGGCAGTAACTTGTCTGCTGAATTTTCAGCTAACCGGGCATCGGATGCCGTGACATAAACCGCCAACATGACTAGGAAAGGCATCACACCCAACATGACACGCCCAAACTTCGATGGGTAACGATTGATAACTTTGGTCATAACAACTCCATTTCCAATAACCAAATACAGCAGTTACAACTTGTTCTCTGCCGCCATTTGCATGTATTCAGAAGTAAATCGGAGTTTGATGTTATTTGGGTTTCCGTACACACCTGCAGGTGTCTCTACGCCAATGAACTTAGCATCCGGAGCGCCGTCCCCCAGTAACCCATGTTCGAAAGAGAACTCGCTGACTTTTTGCATTGTCGTGGCCAGTTTCGGGCTTTGAGTAAAAGTCACGGCATCATCGGCGGAGTAAAACATATTGGTCGCTTGCAGCTGAGACTTGTAACCTTCAAGGTCTGTGCCTGAAGCTTGTGCCATGTATGACTTCGCTTCATCACCTTTGGAGTCGGATTGCATGACCGACATGATTTCATACCATGCGCCAGTCAGCGCTTTGCCCAGAGCAGGATTGTTTTGCAGGGTGTCTGTGTTCACCACAAGAAGGTCAATTATTTCCCCAGGAATATCAGAAGAGTCGAAAACAAAAGAAGTATCTGGTTGAGAAGTAATTTCGCTGAGCAGTGGGTTCCATGTCACGACGGAAGAGACATCATTAGTGCTAAACGCGGCGACCAGATCCGCATCCGACGTATTGACGACCTTAACATCTCGCTCACTCAGCCCAACACTCTCTAGAGCACGAACCATTAGATAGTGCGAAACACTCAGTTCAACGAGATTGATAGATTGGCCTTTTAAATCGGAGAGACTTTTGTCACCTTTGAGAACAATACCGTCGTTACCATTAGAAAAGTCACCGACAACCAGCGCGGTTGAATCTACGCCACTTGCAGCAGGAATGGTTAAGGCATCCATATTGGTCATGACAGTGGCATCAAACTGACCGGTGGTGAACTGGTTAATCGATTCGATGTAATCGTTGACCTGTACGACATCAATCTCAATGCCATACTTCTCAGCCCACTTGTCTAAAATGCCAGAATGGTCTGCATAATCCCAAGGCATCCAACCTACATAAATAGACCACGCGAGCGTAAACTTCTGTTTCTCTTCTGCTAATGCTGTTGAGGGAAATGCAGTGGCCAACAGAGTGGTGCCAAGCATTGCGGTGAGTACGCTTTTCTTGAATCGAGCTTTCATTGGAATCTCCTCCATGAGTCACACTTAGATATCAACACAAGAGACACAACCAAATGGCTTGGTTTAATCTCCCGGGCTTCTATCCCTCCGTGTGACCTCTTGCGAGGTTGACAACTCTTGACCCAGACACTGTATCAACAGCCGGAACCCTAGATGTCTATTGCCAAATTGTCCGTTAGATACACATAACAGTGTTTCTAACCTTATGCTCTTGCGACACAGTTATCAGTAATCCAAATCTCATGCCAAAAACTTAAGCCTTTAAATATCATAACCTTACTTTGAGTTCGTAATAGCCCACTACATAAAAGCCCACTAACTTAGTGCAAGGATCACCAAGTTAGTGCAAAGCAATGTAGAACCACAAAATACCTTTGGAATCTGACCAATAAGCATGGTGCGAGATAGCCTCAATCTTCAACTCTTAGCATTTAGTTAATCTAATGTTTCATTTTTAACAGGTGCGCAACCATCATAGGAGCGCTAACTTAAGTAGCACGTCAACCACACCGGAGTGTGAAGCTATGAAAGTACTGATTCAATACACCCAAGCGGGTAAATATCGTGACCAAGCGTGGGAATCACTGACGCTAAAAGCAAAAGGCGAGATGCAAGCTGTAACGCCTTCTTATGCCGCGCAGCTTATTGAGCAAAACAAAGCGACGCTGGTAATGACGGAAGACGAGCAAGTGATCTTCCATTCTTAAGTAACAGGCATCGATAAAAAATGAGCTCAAATTGGAGCTCATTTTTGTTTAATTGGCAGGAGGACTATCACGATCAATCTTGAATGATCTTGTTGCCGCAGTTTTCGCAGATTAGATGACGAGAAAACTCATCCATAGACGCAAGGAAAGCACCAAAGACTGTGCTTTTTAGAAAACCAGAAATGAACTCCTTCTTACTGCGATTCTTATCTCCCTCAAAAGCACTTTTCTTTCTGACCAACACCACAACATGATGCGTTTCCACACCACACGAAGGACACATAACAACTTCCGTCTTTTTCGACATAATAAGCTCCTTGAAATCGATTCTGTTTTCTAAAAATTGTCTCGCTAAAGCCTCGCACTGACCTTTCCCCTCAGCGCTCGCGCATACTCAGTTAACAGTCGAGCATTGTCGGCGGTTTCGACATCCCCACAGACTTGACCTTCATAGGTAATATTTGGGCTGGAATACACAGGTAGGAGGTTATCTGAGTAGCTCATGATGGTTCCAGAATCACCACACAAAGCAGCATGAGCATAACGCTTGATCTGTGATTGGTTATCCTCCGTCGTCATGGAGTTGAGTGTTCTACTCTGAAGCTGAGATGACAGTGTTTTTAAATCATGTTGTGCCCACGCTAAATGCCCTAGCTCATGCTCCAAGGCGAGTGGAGCAGCTCGTACATCAGAAACCACAAAGTTAGGAAACAGATCGACCCACGTTTCGGCGATTTTGTACTCATAATCAAAGTAACTGTTGTCTTCACTTAGGACTAGCACAACATAGAAGTTTGGCTCTTGGTACGCGCGTTCCAACAAACTGGGGTGTTGCAGATTAAGTTCATAATGGGAGGACAACATGTCCGCTGGCTTCGCATTGCGAGCATCGAAGAATTCATAACCAGCACTCTTACGAACCATGGGGATACATGAGTTTGAGAGAATAAGATTTGAAAAGGATAAGTCTTCCTCGATTCGTGCTTCCAATGCTTCTATATCGAAATCGCTGAGAATGGAGTAGTCAAAGACGAATTGAACCCAAGTCTCGACTCTTTCTTCTTGGGAACATTGCGGAAGCACGAGCTTTTGGGCATCAAAATAGAGGCGAGCACTCGCGAACACCGCCACCACAATTAAGCAAATACTTACAACTTTCAGCTTCATACATTCTTCTTACAAATTTCGCAGGTAACAAACATAAGCACATGAAATTTATAAATTAATGAACCCGATATGTAAACAAGCGCTTATTGATTATGAGAATAAGCGCCGTGAGTATGTGTGATTACTCGTCCTCGTTTAAGCGACGAATCAATTTGGCAGGCGTACCGCCATACAAACAATCTGGTGGAACATCGCTGTTTACCACTGAGTTAGCAGCAATGACTGAGCGAGCACCAATGGTTACCCCTTGGTTGATCACCGAATTGCCACCAATCCAAACACTATCTTCAATGGTGATTGGCTTACAAAACGTTTCCCACTTAAGTCTGCTACGGTAATCCAACGAATGTGATGCCGTGTAAAGTTGCACACTAGGGCCGATAAGTACGTGGCTACCAATGGTGATTTTGGCTCCATCAAGCATGACGACATTCATGTTGATGAAGGTCTCTTCACCGATTTCAATCGTCTTACCAAACTCACAATGGAACGGCGCTCGGACCATACTCATGCCAACTTTACCAAACAGATCCTTTTGCAAAACATCACGTTGAGATTCATCGGTATTGTTATTGAAGGCCTTCAACGCATGAGTTGCGTGAGTGCGGATCGCTTCGATCTCTTCGTCTGTGCCGTTAAACACTTGGCCAGACATCATTTTTTCTAATTCGGTCACTGGATCATTCCTACAACTTTTGACCACAATAGATTAGCGTAAAAGAGGAATAAAAAAAGAGAAAAGCACGAGCTTTTCTCTTTCCTATTTTGTCATTGTGTCACGTCGGTGTTATACGATTTCCCAGCTGTGAGTCATCTCAACGCCTTCGCCCAACATTAGACATACTGAGCAGTATTTTTCTAATGAGTCCGCCGCCACTTTAGCAACGATTTCTGGGTCTAGCGCTTCACCAGAGACTTCAAAGTGAATGTTCACCTGAGTGAAGATACGTGGCGCGGTTTCACGTCGTTCTGTGGTGAGTTTTGCGTTGACAGAAGCCACTTTCTGGCTCGCTGATTTTAGACCATCAACAACGTCCACAGAGCTACAACCACCAGCAGCCATCAACACCATTTCCATTGGGCTTGGTGCCGTTGCACCGCCATTGCCATCCATCACGACTGAGTGACCAGATTGAGACTGGCCAAGGAATTTAAAGTCTTCGACCCATTTTACTTCTGCTTGCATGGTTTCCCTTATTATTGCTTTTGCCTCATCGGAAACCTTCTACCAATGAGCGCTTGTTTCGTGCCGTTACTGTAGCCCTGTTGTGAGAAAGGGCAAAGAATTTTTCGTAATCACTGTAATTTTTTCGCTCTTACTTCTGTCTTCTTACGTAACATTCATTGAGAAAAATGACGTTTGAGGAAGTTATGAAGAAAGTATCTAAGCTATTGGTGGGATTCTCATTCACACTCCCTGTACTGTTCATCTTGCTAAGTAAAACAGGTACCGCCGATACCATGGATAAGATGAACGCATCTGGTAAAACTGACATTGCAACACTTGCAGGTGGCTGCTTCTGGTGTACCGAATCCGATTTAGAACAATTGCCTGGCGTGTTAGACGTTGTCTCTGGTTACTCAGGCGGTGATTTAGAGAACCCAACTTATCGACAAGTCTCTTCTGGTAAATCAGGCCATATTGAAGTGATTGAGGTGAAGTACGATCCCGCTGTCGTGAACTACGAACAAGTGCTGGACTACTTCTTCCGCCATATCGACCCGACTGACGACAAAGGCTCATTCGTCGACCGTGGTCCCCAATACCGCCCAGCGATCTTCTATCATAACGCCGAGCAGAAACAGATTGCTGAGCAATTTATGATGGAAATCGATAAGGCGATGATCTACCCAAAACCGTTGAAAACAGAGCTGATCGAGTTTGAGAAGTTCTACCCTGCGGAGTCATACCATCAGGATTACTACAAGAAGAGTAGCCTGAAGTACAAATACTACCGCTACGCATCAGGTCGCGATAAATATCTTGATGAAGTGTTTGGTGAAGATCGTAAAGACAACCCAAAAACGCTGCGTGAACTTATCAACGAAAAAGAGTTGGTGACGAAAGTGAAGGTGTACGAAAAGCCTTCAGACAAAGAAATCAAAGCTAAATTGACTGAGCTTCAATACTACGTGACACAAGAAGAAGGTACAGAGCGTCCTTTTAACAACAAGTATTGGGATAACAAAGAAGCAGGCATTTACGTTGATATCGTCACTGGTGAGCCTTTGTTCTCGTCAACGGATAAGTACAAATCGGGCACAGGTTGGCCAAGCTTTACGAGACCAATTAACCCAGGCTACATCGTAGAGAAAACCGACTTTAAACTGGTTTATCCGCGCACAGAGATCCGCAGTAAGTTTGGCGATTCGCATATTGGTCATGTATTTAAAGATGGCCCTAAGCCAACGGGATTACGCTACTGCATGAACTCAGCCGCAATGGAGTTTGTACCAGTAAACAAGATGGCGAGTTTAGGCTACGGCGATTACCTTTACCTATTTGATAAGTAGCTAAACCACGGTTTTAACCAAATTAGGAGTGAACATTCAGCGCGATGAAAGGTTTTAAATCCAACCTTCCCATAAAAGTCTGTCCGGTCTGTCAGCGCCCATTTTCTTGGAGAAAGAAGTGGACGCGAAATTGGGAGGAAATCGTTTATTGTTCTGAGCGTTGCCGAAGAAATAAATCAACGAAAACGTAGGTCACTCCGAACCTCTCTGGAGATCGTTATTTCCTTTGTATTAACGTTTGTACGCGTTCTCTTACCAAGGCAATAACGTCCCATCATAAGCCCAAAACGCCCCGCTATCTTGCGGGGTTGCTTTTTCTATCAAGCCTAATAGATCCTTAGCAACTCGCTCTGGCGTGAACAACTTTCCCTCTGGCACATTGGTTTGAAAAGGTGCCGACAAAACTGTATCTGTGGTGCCTGGGTGAAGTGACAGCACAGTGCCGTGTTTGACCATTCTTTGCCATTCGAGCGACATGGTTTTAAGGAACATGTTTAATGCGGCTTTCGATGCTCGATAGCTGTACCAACCACCTAACTGATTATCGCTAATGCTGCCAACTTTGGCCGAAATGGTCGCAAACTTAGGTGCAGTACTGCGTTTTAGCTTGGGCGTGAAGTATTTCGCCAACAGTAAACTTGGCAAAGTATTAACCATGATGGTTTGCTGAAAGAAGTCTGCGTCGAGCGAGCTAAGGTTCTTCTCAGGGCCTTTGTCTTGGGTGTGCAACATACCAACGCAGTTCACCAACCAATCGACATGTTCAATCTGCTCACTGAATGCTTTTACCCGATCGTCTTGCGATACATCCACTTGATGCCAAACGACATTTGGGTGTTGCCAATCTGGTTTCTGCTTACGATAAGTGGCATGCACGCGAGCTTGAGGGAACCGAGCTGCGGCTTCTTGCACCATCGCCAAACCAATTCCACCATTGCCACCGATGATGAGTATTTCCATCACAAGTTCTCCACGTTTTCTATGTAGTGCTCTGCGGTATCAAGTATCGCTTGGCGCTGCTGTTCTTCCATGTTGTCCCAAGAGCGGAAAATCATCCCGATTCGTGGATTGGTTGCGAGACGCTTGTCGTGCTTGTTCATAAAGCGCCAATAAAGACTGTTAAACGGACACGATCCTTCCCCACTGCGCGCTTTATTGTCGTAATGGCAGCCTTTGCAATAGTCGCTCATCTTGTTGATGTAAGAGCCACTCGCCGCGTAAGGTTTGGTGCCAACAATGCCGCCATCCGCAAACAATGCCATACCACGAGTGTTCGGCATTTCGACCCATTCAATCGCATCAACATAGATACCGAGATACCACTCATCCACTTGGTCTGGATCTATCTCGGTTAGCAAACAGAAGTTACCTGTGACCATCAAACGTTGGATATGGTGTGCGTAGGCATAATCGAGGGATTGACCAATCGCATTGCGCATACAGGCCATTTTGGTTTCGCCATTCCAAAAGAAGTCTGGCAGCTTTCTGTCTGCGCCCAACTCGTTCTTTTTCGGGTAATGAGGCATATTCGCCCAGTAGACGCCTCTGATGTATTCTCGCCATCCCAAGATTTGGCGAATAAACCCTTCGACTTGAGAAATGTCGATATCTGCGTTGGAGTGAAATGCCTTGAGTGATGCATCAATGACTTCTCTCGGGTGCAGCAATTTGCTGTTGAGCGAGAATGAAATTCGGCTGTGATACAAGCTCCACTTAGCATCGTGCTGGCCTGTCATGGCGTCTTGAAAACGGCCGAACAACGGCAAGCAGACTTGGCAGAAATGCGCGAGTAAAGACAGGCTTTGCGCGCGATTAATTGGCCACAACAAATCCCCTTCGAGATTTCCGATAGTTTTGATGTCATGTTTTGCCAACCGCTCCACAATGCCGCGTACGTCGATGCTGAACATCAAAGGTTGTGGCAGTTGCTCAATATCTTTGGCTTTGAGCTTATTACGGTTATTTGCATCGTAATTCCATTTTCCGCCGACGGGTTTTCCGTCTTGCATCAAGATGTCGAAGCGCTTGCGCATACGACGATAAAAATGCTCCATCATGATGTGTTTGCCTTGAGGGAACTGCGATTCAATTTCCTCAAACGGCAACAAAAAGTGTTCCGAATCGACACAGCGAGTCACTACCCCATCAAGCTTTAGTTTGGCTAACTGCTCTAGTAAACGGTATTCATCGGGGCGTTGATATTCAAACTTACTTGCACCAACTTCGCTCACGTAGTGTTGCAAGACTTGCTCAAGATCGTCGAAGGATTGTGTGTCATCCAACGTGAGGTGCAAAACTTGATGACCTTCGCTCTGACGCTCTTTCGCAAACTGTTCCATTGCAGAAAAGAACGCACACACTTTCTGAATATGATGCGTGACGTAAGTATTCTCTTGCTTGAGCTCCGCAATCAGGTAAAGCACTTGCTCATCCGGTTGCTGAAACCAAGAGTGCTCACTGTTAAGTTGATCGCCCAAGATCAATCGTACGGTTTCAAATTGCATTACGGTTTCTCCGATGACGAAGCTTTGTCACTGCTGCCCATCACAATCGGCCAATCGACCATGTCTACACCATCCAAATGTGCACCAGCACAACGACCTTGCCACCTATCGATGAACTCCATGTGCGGATCGTACATTTCGGTTTGCTTTTCGAGGTTGAATTGTCGTGAACCACGCGGATCAGCACCAACGCCTGCTAAGTATTGCCAGTTTCCCCAGTTCGATGCCACATCGTAATCAACCAGTTGTGACTCAAAGTACGCCGCGCCATAACGCCAATCGAGGCCAAGCTCATGCACTAAACAACTGGCGACTAACTGTCTGCCACGATTCGACATATAACCGGTTTCATTAAGCTGGTGCATACACGCGTTCACGATAGGAAATGGCGTTTCACCTTTCTTCCATTGTTGAAAACGGTGCGCATAAAAGCTGGTGAGTGGTGCTTGATTTTGGATGCCACCGAATCGGAACAGCTGCCGCTTGTATCGACGGGCATACCAATAAAAGTATTCACGCCAAAGCAGTTCGAAGTAAATCCAATAGGTTGAATCATTTGCGCCATTCGCAGCTTCATAACGTTTCAACATGGCATAAATGGTTTTCGGAGAAAGACCCCCATGAGCTAACCAAGGAGAGAACTTGGTGGAGTAATCCATACCATCTAAACCGTTGCGCGTTTGCTTGTATTCACTTGCTAGTGTTGAAGCAAAATACTGACGACAATGTTCAAGCCCTGCTCGCTCACCACCAGTAAACAGGCTTAGCTGGACGTCACGGGTCAAACTCAACGTCGGCAGTGCGAGTCCGTCTGGCAGCGGAGGCAATGTCGTCACTGCTTCTACAGGTTCGGTTAGAGCAAGTTTCTCAACCTTTTTTCGGAACTTGGTGAAGGTATCAGGAAGCGCTTCAAGCTCAAAAGGTAAATCTTCAACAGAAAACAAGCTACGTACTTCACTCTGAATAACCACTAAATGGGGCGCTTCTGCTTGAATCTTATCGACCACATCTTGCTCGTCTGATCCAGCAACAGCATCCACATAGAGGTGCGTGACGCCAAGTTTGTCAGCAGCGTGCTTGATCGCTTGGTATGGATGTAAGTCAACAACCTGCAAACGCTGATTAAGTGCATTCAAAGACAAATTCAGGCAATGCAGCGACTCATCCAAAAATTGTTGTTTGGCAAACCCGAACTCCGGCTCTTGTGCGTATTGCTTCAGGTAGGAGGAAACCTTTGGATAGCAGTATATACAGATAAGCAAATCAACTTCTGCAGAAGCTCTTAGTAGGAGCGGATTGTCGTGCAATCTTAAATCGTTGGTAAACCAGTACAGTCCGATTGTTTTGTTCAAAAGAAGCTCCTTTTGGCTCTTTTCTATTACGCACATGCCAGTTTTTACGCATCTTCGTTGGTCACGATCAGCGCACCATCGACATTGCTCAAAACTCCATCAAACAAACCTCTTTAGTAAACAGAATGTTACGGATAATTTTATCAAATTTAATAATCAAACCTTACATTCATGAAACTGTTTGATTATTTGCTCATTTTTTTTAAGAAAACCAAGCAAAAATGACAAAAATTAAAGCGATATTGTTTTATATCCGTTACCCTTAGCCTAATTCCATTTTGCTTGTAACACCGCAGAAATGACCGACGAATTTAAGAAATCAACCGCAAATCTGAAAAAAGCGGTGCCACTAATGATAAAGAACCACGTAGCGGCGACACCTGCCAACTACGCGCTGTGGTACACCTACGTAGACAAGACGATCCCAGAACTAAACCAAGAGTTAGATATGGTTCTGGAGAATTATGACGTCTGTCCACCCGCTATGCATAAACAGCTCTACAACAACTACGTGGCGAGCAAAGCTGAAACCAGCTTAGAAGAGCTCAAAACGAACGTCGAAGTGCTGCTGGGTGAAGTCTCTAGCTCAATGAGTGACACCATTACGGATACTTCATCCTTCTCAGACATGGTAGACAAGAGCTTCAACAAACTAGAAAAAGTTGAAGACAACAGCCTGAGCATCGAAGAAGTGATGAATGTTGTTCGTCAGCTTGTTGTTGAATCCCGCGAGATTCGCCATTCCACCAAATTCCTAAATAGCCAACTCACCACGGCCAGTGAAGAGATTTCCCGTCTTAAAAACCAGCTGGCTGAAGTACAAAAAGACGCGCTGTTTGATGGCCTGTCAAACCTGTACAACCGCCGTGCTTTCGATAACGACCTGCAAATGCTGATCGACAGTAACCAAGCAATGACCTTGGTGATGTTAGATATTGATCACTTCAAAGCATTTAACGACAACTACGGCCATTTGTTTGGCGATACGGTGATTAAAGCCATTGCGCGCCGTCTGCAACAAAGCTGCCGTGATGGTATCAGCGCTTATCGTTTTGGTGGTGAAGAGTTCGCCGTTATTATCCCGAATAAGTCGCTACGTATTGCGCGCCAATACGCAGACACTTTGCGTCGAATGATTGAGAAACTTCGCGTCCGTGACAAACGCTCTGGCACTCAAGTGCAAAGCATTACCGCATCGTTTGGTGTGGCGGAGTTCGAAGTGGGTGATACGCCAGAAAGCTTAGTGAACAAAGCGGATAAACAGCTCTACGAAGCCAAACAACTGGGTCGCAACCGTGTGATGCCGCTGTAATGCAAGTAAAGCAAACTAGCGAAAGCAATTCACACAGGCTAAAAATATAAACAAAACCCCAAGCGCTTGCTTGGGGTTTTGTCTTTCTTGGGCTGGCTTGTTATTTGTTTCTTAAGTCATTAATCAATGCTGTAGCAGTAGCTTAAGAAGTAATCATCGCCGTTCTTCGCGGTGTATTCTTTGTCTTCACTGCATGCCATTGGTTTACCTTTCTTATCGCCTTTGATTAGGCTGATCCAGTGGCGCATCGCAGTTGGTGCATTGCCGGTTAGTTCTGGGCTAAAGGTGGTGCGTGTCTCCAATTGGATATCGTCGATGTCCATCAACTCCACACAACCTGTGCCTTTGTGACAACCAAACATCACTTCTGCGTGGCTACCTGATTCGTCTTTAAACAGAATCGATTTAGGGTCTTCTTTCTCACCTGTGTACGCCACAAAATGCTTTGGGCTTTTAAGACCGCTGTGGGTACCGTCTTTGAAGTAAGCCATAACATGGCGGTAGTCGATCACGTAGCTTGATACGTCTTGGTGAGAACCGTTCTCCAGTGGGAACATACGGTCTAGTAGTTGCTTCGCCTTAACTTGTTTCTCACTCTGCTGCTCAGCACTTACCGCCTCGACGGCAAATACGGCTTCAGCGATAAATGGGCGTTCTTGTTGTTGGATGTCTTTTTTATCGAAATTCAGCATATTCATCGTCGTTTCCTCGCACTTAAACACTCTTCCTAGAGTAAAAACTTAAAACTTCCGTTTAAGTTTCAGGCAAATCTGTGAAGTGGATGGTTAATTTCCTTGCCTGCTCATTATGTAGACTAGCGAAATTTTTACTACAATTTCACAACAAAAATTTTACAATGTGAATTTTACAAAATGTCTGTGTCAAAAAGTCTTATCCGCCAATCACACTTCTTAGGGACGAAAATTCGTAACCTAAGGAAGAATAACCATTTAACGATGGAAGATTTGTCTGCGCGTTGCGTTAGGATCAATCCTGAATACGCGCCGTCGGTTTCTTATCTGTCGATGATCGAACGTGGAAAACGCGTCCCGAGCATCGATATGTTGGAAGTGATCGCCGAAGTTTTCCAAAAAGAACCCGCTTGGTTTTTAGACGATGAGCCAGAGCTCGAAGCCATCACGCCCAATAAAGGCAACCGTGGCGGCATTAACGGGATGGCGCTCGAACCCAGCTTCCTGTTCTCTAACGATATCCTGCAAATCGCGATACCAGAAATGCTCTCCCAAACTGGTATCACAGGGCGTCAGTTTGCTCATCTATTGATTCGAGCACACCAAGAAAACCACCAAAACCACTTCCCAGATCTGGAACGGGCAGCGGAAGAAGTGGGCTTAAAGAGGCTCAATCTGTCAGTGGAAGATCTGATCGACATTGCAAAAAGCATGGGGCTAGACATTCGCTGGGTAGACCGAGCACCGCAAGATGTGATTGATGAACTTGGCGTGAGTGCAAAGCAGTTGATCACGTCGTTCATGGAAGCGCCGGGGACGATTTACCTCAACAAACGCATGCGTGATTATCCAACACGTTTGAAGTACGACTTAGCGGTGTACATCGGCCATCGAGTACTGCACAGCAGTGACGGTATGAGTAACGTGCTGTCTATTGGGCATCAGAACAACTGGGAGCAAAGTGGTTCGCAGGTTTCAAACTCTGAGCTCAACTCACAAGACATTCTACAAGCATGGCGCGATTTTGAGTCGAGCTTCTTTGCTGGTGCCTTGCTGTGTCCAAAAGTGCCATTTCGCCAGCTGCTTGACCGCTCTGGTTATGAAATCGATGTGCACAAAAAAGCCGGGGTTTCCCCTTCGGTCGCAATGCGTCGCATGACGGTGGTGTCACCCTATCCACACTGGCATTACTTCGATGCTTATGGACCAGGCAAACTCAAAGCCGTGTATCGCGGTAATGGTATCCCGCTTCCTTGGGGTAACATGCGCAAGGTAAATGACCCTTGTCAGCATTGGGCGGTATTTCGTCGCTTGTCCCAACCACTGGATACCAGTTCTGCGCAAATTTCGATTCTTAATGTCGGTAATGAGCCGCGTATCTACTGCTGTGAATCGGTCAACGTCTTCGACCCAGCCGGTAACAATCGTGTTCTGTGTGCAGGTATAGACCTCAACCCTGCGATTTCAGCCCAAGGTGGTGACGCTATTGCGATTGCAGAAGAGTTGAAGTCTCTATGCGTATCGTCAGGCGGTAGTACTGTGATTCCTCAGCACATTAAGAAAGATCTCACCACGATAGCTAAGATACTCAACATCAACTGGATTGAACGTGGGATTCAAACTCAAGCTCGATTGATTTGTTCGAGAGGTGCGGTGTGTCCAAGACAGCCAAGCTGTTACAACAAGTGCGGAGATTCAGGGGAAGCGGGCGATGAGGTGCAAATTCTTGACCTCTAGAAAGAAAAAACGCCAATCACAATAAAGGTGATTGGCGGTATATATCTGTGAACAATGTGTATTCACTAACAACGTCAGTTGGCTAGGTGACCCTCGGCTTAATAAGGGTCACTCTGTATAAAGCACGATGCGTGCCAACTTTTAAAACTCCGTTTTTTCTTCGATCTTGATGCATATTGGTGCTTTATTGAGCATACACTTTGCAAATCGCAGTTGCAAAATGCAAATCAATGCAAAATATGCTACTACACACATTGCTACTAATCCCTTTATCAGCAAATCAGCGTTTAAATAAGAAAGACTGTCAAAATGAAAAAGCCCCGTAGGTATACGAGGCTCTAACTGTCTGTATTCTAACGTTGCATTTCGCTTATAGACGTTGCTTTGCAAGCCTACTTCGTTTTAAACGCTACCCGCCATAGTGTTTTTGTTGATACATACGCTCGTCTGCGATTTTCATCATTTGCTGCGGTGAGGTCATTTCTGGGTCAAACATGGCGTAGCCCATACTGGTTCGTAAATAGATCAGCTCTTCGTCATAGATAACTGGCGTTGAGCACAATGCAAACCTCAGTTTCTTCAACAAGGCTTGAATGTTCTCTTCCGTCTTTGGATTGTGTACAACCACCAAGAACTCATCACCGCCCATCCGCGCCACGATGTCAGAGCGACGCAAACTACTTTTGATCCTCTCCGCACACGCCACCAGCACTTTATCGCCCGCATCATGGCCATAGGTATCATTAATGTGTTTGAAATGGTCGAGATCGATGTTGATCAAAGCGAAGCTGTAACGCTTTTTGTAGCGCTTCGCAATTTCGAACTGCTGCTTGTATGACTGCATAAAATAGCGTCGATTTGGCAATTGCGTTAGCTCATCGTGCAACGCTCGGCTGTCGGCGACGATGTATAAGCGGTAAATCACAATCAACGCAATACTCATCGCTAACACGATGGGATAACCGACTAAGCGAGCCAGTTGTAAAATATACCAAGGTACTTGCTGCTCTAACCGGTCATCCGAGTAAACGGCGAGGCTCCATCCTCCGTATGGGAAGTGAACCTGCTCTTTTGCGTATATTTGCCCGCTTTTGCTTGGCTGGCCGAAAAACACATCACCGAATTCACCTCCGCTATCGTACCCGCTGATAGTCATGTGATAGCGGTAAGAGAAATCAATCACACCAGTTTCTCGGAGCAAGCTGTCAAAATCAATCACAGCGCTGATCACCCCCCAATAATCATCATTAAAAGGCGGATCTCGAAAAACGGGCACACGCACAATCAGCCCTAACCCGCCTTGCACCAACTTAACTGGCCCCGCTATGAATATCTCTTCAATGTCTTTGGCCTTTTGTACTTGGACCCATTGCTCAGGAACGGTGCGATAATCGAGCCCTAAAACGCTCTCATTGCCTTGAAGAGGAAAGAGATAACGAACGATGTCGTTTTCCGCGATGCCAATAACGGAAATGCGCTTACTCTTGTTCAGGATACGGTTAACCGCGATATTCAGCTTGCGCTCTTCTTCGTTGGGTAGCAAAGTGATGAGAGTGGCAAGTGTGCTCGCGTTGTAGATGTCAGCCATGAGTTCCGCTTCCAAATTGGAACGGAGAATGGAAAGTTGTTCTTTGGCCTCAACTTGAACTCGCTCTTGATGGAGGTTTTGCTGGTTTCGGTGCAACAGCTCGATAACCCCAACAGACAAGGCAAAAAAAGTGAGGAAGAACAATGCAAAATAACACTGTTTTCTGGGTGAATAACGCATTTGTTCCCCACTAGCTCGTAGCGATTCGCCACGAAGCTTTATATTTATTGTTAAAATACTTATTTAATTTAAGAATAACCAATACTTATCGGAAAGGTAATAAATATCGAACCTTTTTATAAATGAGACAGGTAAAGTGAGATGCAAGTACAAGGTGATTTATTTAAAAGCTCATTTTGGCAAGAAGTAGCACAGGGAAAGATCTACTATGATCCTAACTTTCTGAGTCAATTAGACGCTGATCGCTACTTTTCGCAACTCCGCTCCACCTTACCTTGGCAACAAGAAAGCATCATGATGTTTGGTCGTTCTGTCTTGCAGCCTCGCTTACAAGCTTGGCACGGCGATGTGGATTACACCTATTCAGGATTAACCATGGCACCACATCCTTGGACACCTGAACTAACAGAACTTAAGGCGCGCAGTGAGGCCATCGCTGAAGTGCAGTTCAACTCAGTATTAGCCAACTTATATCGCAATGGACAAGACTCCATGGGATGGCACCAAGATAACGAACCAGAACTAGGAAGAAACCCTGTTATCGCATCGATTAACCTCGGTGAAACCCGTCGATTTTTACTGCGAAATTTACATTGTAAAACCCAAATAGAATATGAACTTAGCCACGGTTCATTACTTATTATGGCGGGTGAGCTTCAGCACCACTGGAAGCATGCAGTGCCAAAAACAGCCAAACCAAAAGGCGAACGTATTAATCTGACTTTCCGCCATATCGTGACCAACTATTGACTGAGTTATTACATAGCAACTAAGCATTGATGGTAGGTTTGAATTCTAGATTTCCAACGGAATGTGTTTATGCGTATCAAACCTCTCAGCTTAGCCGTGTTGCTTTCATGCTCACTGGCTTTCCAAGTGCAAGCCGCGCAAGAGTCTCCCGTTTTGACCTATTCACAATCCGCTCAGTTAATTAAAGATACCTATGAATCGCGGCTCTACACACTGCCTGCATTTCGTGAAGGGCACTTTGGCCTTCGAATGTATCGCCAAACCTTAGATGACAAATACCTTCCAGCCGTTTGGACTGACATGGCACAAGTCGCCAGTCGCCTGAACCATTTTGCCAGCGATGTCACCACTCAAGAACAGATCTTCCTCTATTCAGAAGAGCGCCTCGCGAATTACCACGACCAAGAAGATGAAAGAGGTCAGCGCCGCTATACCGTGACCAAGCATCAGCCAGAATATTTTTATTTAGGCGTGGATTTGCTAGGGGCAATGGCGAGAGCAGATGAATATGGCTTAAAACACAAGCAAGATAAAACCTTGAGAAGTGTCTTGCGCCGCTATGATTTCTCTCGATACGCCACTGATCCTGAGATGATTGAAGCATGGGCTGCGCAGTTAGCGAATCAAGTGTATTGGTTGCGACAGCTTGGAGAGCAAGATGTGGTGGCACAGTTTACCAAAGCCTTCCGTAGCACGTATCCTGATAGCCAAGACAAGAAGCTGTCACCTCAGCAATACAGCAACAAAATTTATGGTATGACGCACATCATCTTTGGCGATTCGCAATACTACCAAAAGCAGGTGAATGAAGCGGATCATCAATGGATTTATGACTACTTTCGCGACAACATCGACACCATCATCCTGCGTTCAAAAGAAGACGTGATAGCGGAGGTTGGGATTACTTTCTTGTTGGCTGGTTTGGATGACGATCCGGTGGTTGATAAAACACGTCAGGCGATTCAAAGCGCCATCAATACCGAACAAGGCATGATTCCCTCGGTGGAAGGCGATTACGATCTAAAATACGGTGAACACCGCAACGTATTGGCGATTATGCTGCTTGATTGGCAAGGTGTGCATCAAGCACCGACAGTGAAAAATCAGCCTTACGCCTTTGAATCCCTGCCTTATGGTCTCATGCCAAAGAAGACTGAACAGTCGCGATAAACGAACAGCAAAAGCAATCATTAAAAAGCAGAGTGGTTAACTCTGCTTTTTTGTTACTTGCTCGTAGCGTACTAAGCGAAAGTCCTGAAACCCTTGCATCACACTTAAGATCATCGGATTCTCAAAAAACTGCTCACTGGTTCCGGCATAAAACGTAACGCTGTGGCTATAACAACACTTCTCTAAAAAACAGTCTTCCATAAACTGATTCAAACTGTGGTCTCGGATCGGGAAGTAAACCGTCAAACCTTTACTGATTTCAGCAATATGAGAAAGCAATGCCGTTCGGATGGTTTTAGTGAGGAACACCACACTCACCAGATAAATCGCGTTCTGCTTTTGTTCATAAAGAATGTGCCCCACCAGCATTTTTTTGTAGTAGAAGCAAAATACCTTTGGTTGCGTGAGGTGCAGAGCGTCTAATGTATCCGTTACCGCACTGCCGTTTTGCCGATAATGTGACTCACAAATCAACTGTTTGTCATCTTCGTCCAGTTTCTCGAAAGCGACATGGCTACGATGAGTAATCTCATACTCGTACACAGTGCTTAAGTTCTGAAAATTCACCGGGTGTTGCAATGCCTTCTTGACGCTTTTTAGCTCTTGCTCATCATAATGATAGGGCTGCTGAAAGAAGTGAGCGATACCTAGGCGACGTAACAGTGTCGGTTCTATTCGCCCCCTTTCCCACTGACTGAGTGTGGCTTGATTCAAACTTGAAAACACACGATGAGCGGAAGAAAGTAACTCGGCCAAGGCATCTTGCGAATATTTAGATTTTTTCCTGAAATGTTTTAGTGCATCTGCAAAATGAGCGCGTTCAAACTGCATGCTCTCTCCTAGCCAACTTATTGTAATTTAGAATTTTATTTATCTTTATAAATTAGAATAGACAACAAATTGTCTTTTGGTAGAACCTTCTTTAGAAACCACCATACCTTTTATTAGAAAGTGTTGGCTGTAACGCCTTCGGGGTAATTCTCGTGCAGAGGCGCAAGTTCACTTTCAAACCCGACACGACTGCCCCTTGGGATCACCACAAGTCCACCTTCGGTAATGAAGAATTGCTCACTGTCTTTTTCCGGCTTTTCTCCAATGACCGTGCCCGGAGCAATATGGACATCCTCTTCAATGATTGCACGGGTAATTCGGCTATTCGCCCCAATTTGGCAGCGCCCCATGAGCACCGCTTCATGCAGGATACTGTTTCTGCCCAAGTCACAGTCAACACCAATCACTGAGCGGATAGAACAAGCCCCTTCAATGTTGCACCCTGACGCGATGTAGCTGTCTTTAATGCGCACTTTAATGCCATCAATATCATTGCGTTGACAAGGTCTATCTGACTGCGCTTTTTCACTTAATAGCGGCTCTGATTGAGATTTTTTCAAACGGTGGTTTTCCGTCAACAACATCATTTGTGCACGCCAATAGTCGTCAACGTTATTCAATCCATGCCAATACATAGGCGTTTGCTCTGAATAAAGAACTCCGAGATCAAACAACTCAACCTTCACACGACGAGCCATTAGACCAACAATATCCTTAGTCAGATCATGCTGACCATCGAGCTTTTTCGCGTTAGTAAACAATCCCTTTACTAACACTGGACGTTGGAAGAGATAGTTTTCTGTCAGCACCATGGCAAAGCCCGGCTTGTTTGGTATTTCTGCAGGATGTTCTGGTTGATGTTGAATACTCACAACATGACGTTGAGCATCCAGTTCTACGACATGATATTTCGAGGCTTGCTCGATTGGCACCTGTACGACAACCAAAGTCAGTTCTGCTTTTTGGATTTGGTGGTATTGAAGTAACGAGGCAATGTAGTTGCGATGAATTTGCTCACCACCAACCAACAGTACATGCTCATCGGTCGGGTGATTAATCGAATCAAGATTCTGCAACAGTACATCGGTCCAATTTTGTTCCAATGCAGGCAAAAGCCGAGTTTGAGGATAAGTAGTTTGAGGATAAGTCGGCTCAAGCACTTCGATGCGTGCTTGATAGCTTTGCCACGCCTGTTCAATGTGAGTGTTCAACGCAGCACAATGAAAGCGGGTTAAAACCAGATTTCGTTTAACGCCTGCCTGAATCAGATTGCTCAAGGCAAAATCAATCAAACGATGAGATCCCGCAAACTGCGTGACCGATTTACAACATGTTTCTGTTAGAGGCCCTAGCCCTGTCCGCTCTCTATCGGCAAGCACCACCGATACGACTTTTGACGTCACGCTCTTCCTCCTTGTCATATTAACAAATTAGAAAGTAAGCCCAAACCGTACGGCAATACTATTCGATATAAGGAGCAAATGACTCAGAAATGAATAATACAGAGCGATGTACTCTTAAATATTTAACCAACCTCTCATTCGGTAGCCTAATAAAATAAAACCCACCAAATTGGCGGGTTTTATTAAAGTATTTTATGTGCTGGCATTCCTTTATAGAGAGATAAAGATACCCGCCAAACATGCACTCATTAGGTTAGCTAGCGTGCCTGCTGCTACCGCTTTCAGACCCATGTTCGCTACGTCTTTACGACGCTCTGGAGCCATCACACCGATAGAACCAAGTTGAATGGCAATAGAACCGATGTTTGCGAAACCACACAGCGCAAACGTGATGATCACTTGTGTGTGTTCAGTCAGAGTTGCTTTATGTTGTACGAAGTCGATGAATGCCACGAATTCGTTCATTACGATTTTCTGACCGATGTAAGAACCTGCCGCTAGAACTTCGTGACTAGGCACACCAATCAACCAAGCAAGAGGAGCAAATAGGTAGCCAAAGATTGCCTGTAGCGTGATACCTGCAAAGCCGAACATTTCGCCTAGATTTTCCAGGCCGGTGTTCACCATCGCAATCACACTTACAAACGCGATCAGCATTGTACCTACCGCAACCGCGACTTTCATACCGCCCATCGCACCGCTTGCTAGCGCGTCGATCACGTTGCTTTCTTCTGATTTGTCCAGCTCGATGTTGTTGTAATCGCTTGGTGTTTGACGCTCTGGCACAATGATTTTTGCCATCAACAAGCTACCAGGTGCTGCCATGAAGCTTGCTGCGATTAGGTATTTCAACTCAACACCTAGACCTGCGTAACCACCTAGAACACTACCCGCTACTGATGCCATACCACCCGCCATTACCGCGAACAGTTCTGAACGAGTCATGTTTTGCAAGAAAGGACGGATAAGAAGTGGCGATTCGCCTTGAGATAGGAAGATGTTACCTGTTGCAACAAGAGATTCAGCTTTGCTGGTACCCAAGAATTTTTGGATTGCACCGCCGATAAATTGAATTACTTTTTGCATGATGCCCAAGTAGTAAAGGGCAGAGATAAGAGCGCTGAAGAAGATGATGATAGGAAGAACGCGAACCGCGAAGATGAAGCCAGTAGAAGCAAGGTCACCAAAGAGGAATTTGATGCCTTCATCGGCAAAACTTAATAACCCTGCAACACCACTACTCAAACTCGCCAGTGCCGCTTGCCCCCATGGGAAATAAAGCACTAAAGCTGCAAAACCCATTTGAAGCAACAATGCTCGAGACACAGTTTTCCAATTGATTGAAGAACGGCTCTCTGACAGCAGGAACGCACAACCTAGTAGTGCAACAATACCAAATAGACTAAATAGAACACTCATGAATCGGACCTACTGAACGTTGAAAAAGAAAGGAGCGCCAAAAGCATTGGCAGAAGAAAGAGACAACGCATCGAGTGACGATGCACTCGCAGATCCAGATTGGAGGAAGAACGGATAGTTCGACATCTTATTTTTACCTTATACAAGCAATTGAACGTAGCTGGTCCGGTCCGTGGGGTCATTCACTGCTAGAGAGTTCGTAACTCATCTCGCTCCATGTGACGGCTTGTATGGGTAAGGGTCCTGAACAACGAACCCTAATTCCCGCTTAAACGGGTCGCAAGTATAGCCATCAAAACGAGAGTTTCATCACATTTATTTACGCAAACGTTCAAGCGTTCATAATTTAAGCAAAGATGCCTTTTTATGGTCATACTTGTAGGGAAAATAGGGGTATTAGGAGGGAAAGGTAAGATGAAATGGCTAAAAATGAACAATAAATGTTCAGTTGAACACCAAAGACCAAAAATGAGCAATTTTGCTCTCGCCAATCTATGGATTTTGGATATACAATTTGGAACGCTTCATTCCGAAGCCTCTGTGTATTCAGAGCATCATGATGCCGAGATGGTGAAATTGGTAGACACGCTAGCATGAGGTGCTAGTGCCTTTGGTGTGAGGGTTCGAGTCCCTCTCTCGGCACCATTCCTTTCTTTACAAAGAAATTTAGAGTGTAATGCAAAGTTCTAAGCAGGCAAAACAATCCGCGGACGCTAATCAATTACTTAGTGAACTTGCGGTGCACGCTTTATTACACCTGCACTTCAAAATCCACGCGTCATCGCGAATTATTCCCTTAAAAGAACGTAACGACCTGCTCCAGAAGTGGTTAAAACCGAAACTAAAAAGCAATCGCTACAAACTGATTAAAAAGCCATTAAAGTCTCTGACTCAACAGGCAAAAGGGGAAAATGGCAATTTAGAAGCCTTACTCGAACGTTGTGTAGGTGCCGATAAACCAGGAAACCCACAGCCTCACCTCGACAGTTACCTACTGTTGATCAATGAAGTTGAGAAAAAGCTGGGTACAACTGTACTACTTTCTCGTCCGGAAGATGTAGATCTCTCCCACGATCAACATGGCTGCTTGCTGTGTGTGTTATCAGAGAATTTAAACCAACATTTCGACGACAATAACGCCTTGATCGCACCAATTTCGATGCTTTTCCGTGGGCCAATGAGCCAACGTTCGTTGTTCCTAGGTAGTATTTATGCGAGTAACACCTTCAATTACGAAGTGTTGTATCAAGACGAGCAATTTGTGCGAATCACGCTAGAGTTAGCGTAATCGCAAACGGCAAAGATAAAAAAGGCTGCGAACACCGCAGCCTTTTGCTTTTCTAGAAACCCATCTTATTCAATATTGTGAAAACGTGCAGTGAAGTGACGAAGCACTGGCGGCTCGTAATCAAAGGTTAACCCCTTCAACTCATGCGCTCGGTCCTTCAACTCAATGATCGCATCGGCGATGTAGTCCATATGGTCATTGGTGTACACACGACGCGGAATAGTCAAACGCATCAACTCCAGCTCAGAGGCTTTCTGTTCACCTGTTTCCGGATCTCGACCAAGCAACAGTGAACCAATCTCTACCGCTCGAATCCCCGCCTCTAAGTACAAAGCATTACACAACACTTGTGCAGGGAATTGCTCTGGTGGGATATGAGGCAAAATCTTAGCCGCATCAACAAAGACGGCATGACCACCGGTTGGGTATTGGATTGGAATGCCACCTTCGCGCAGACGCTCACCCAAGTACTGAACTTGGCTAATGCGGTAGTGAAGGTAGTCTTCATCAGCGCCTTCATATAGACCACGAGCCAAGGCTTCCATATCACGGCCAGCCATACCACCGTAAGTGACAAAACCTTCCATCGGAACGCATCGTGTTTGTACCGCTTGGAATAGCTCTTGGTGATCGCGAATACAGCACATACCACCAATGTTTACCATTGGGTCTTTCTTCGCAGACATGGTGAGCATATCGCCGTACTGGTACATCTCACGGATGATTTCCAGAATCGACTTGTTCTCGTAACCCGCTTCACGCTGCTTGATAAAGTAAGCGTTTTCGCAGTAGCGAGCCGAATCAATCACCACAGGGATGTCGTACTTGGTTGCGATTTCGTACACGCTGCGCATGTTTTCCATCGACACAGGCTGACCACCAGAGCTATTACACGTGACCGTGGTGATGATCGCACAGATGTTATGAGAACCGTGTTCTTCGATCGTGGCCACCAGCTTATTAAGGTCAAAGTTACCCTTCCAGTCATATGGCGTTGTCGTATCGAACGCTTCTTCCGTCACTACGTTAATCGCTTTACCGCCATTGAGTTCAATGTGGCCCGCTGTAGTATCGAAGTGATAGTTAGAGATGAACACTGGAGTCTCACCTCCACGAACCTGACGCATGCGCTCAATCAAGGCTGGGAATAAGATTTGCTCGGCACCACGGCCTTGGTGCGCTGGCACAGTAAGCTTGTAACCAAAGAAGTGCTCTACCGCATCACACAAGTTGTAATAGTTGCGACTCCCCGCGTAGGACTCATCACCCATCATGATGCCGGCCCACTGATTGTCACTCATAGCACCAGTGCCAGAGTCAGTTAGCAAGTCGATGTAAACATCATCACTACGAAGAAGAAATGGGTTAAAGCCCGCTTGTTTAAGGGCAATTTCTCGGTCAGCCAACGTCGTCATTTTGATTGGCTCAACCATTTTGATACGGAACGGTTCTGGGATACGTTTCATTATTAATTTCCTTATACGCATTGCTTTGCGCGAATAAGCGCAATCTGCTTTAATTTTCTGATTTTTATTAATAAAAATAGAAAGGTTCAATGCGGGAGCATTGAGGAAATTAACGAACAGAAATCTTACTGAGAAGGGACAAACAGTAGTCGAGGTTATACCAGAACGACAGCACTAAACGGCTATCAAGAATATCCTTAATTCTCGTCATTCTCGTCCTCCTGATCTAAATAAAGTAAAGGTCAGTGACACTGTGCCGCTGACCTTTTCACTATAGAGCAAGATTTAAACAATTTTCAGTGAACCCGCCCTCACTTTTCATACCAATAAACTATAAAATTCCAAGTTTTTAAGGACTTATTAGCAACCCGTTGCAGGCAGAAACCTCAATATAATTAGGGCTACTTATTGCAAATCACCCTGCGGCACGGCGCTTGACTCTGCGTTTGATATTCTGCTCTTTCACCATGTAGTCGAACAGAGGTGCGAATAAGTTGGCAAACAGAATCGCTAACATGATGCCCTCTGGGTAAGCAGGGTTGAGCACTCGGATAAATATCGTCATCACACCAATCAGGATACCGTAAGCCCATTTACCACCATTGGTGAATGCAGCCGATACGGGGTCGGTGGCCATAAAGAAAGTACCGAACGCGACGCCACCAATCACAAAGTGCCAATAGAAAGGCATAGAGAACATAGGATTCGTATTCGAACCAATAGCATTAAGCAGTAGCGACGTCACGGCTAAGCCAACAAAGACACCCGCAACAATCCGCCACGACGCGATCTTCATAAAGATAAGCACCAAACCTGTAAGCGCGATCAGCAGGGTCGAGACTTCTCCCATAGAACCCGGTAAATTACCAACGAAAGCGTCCACCCAAGAGATAGGCTGGCCTGTCATGTTGTTGGTCAAAGCGCTCTGACCACCTTCGTACCATTGGCTAAGAGGGGTTGCACCAGAGTAACCATCAGCCGAAACCCAAACGGCACCGCCAGACATATTCGCAGGATAAGCGAAGTACAAGAATGCCCGCCCTGCCAATGCAGGATTTAAGAAGTTACGCCCCGTACCACCGAAGATCTCTTTCGCTACCACGATACCAAAAGTGATACCTAAAGCGGCTTGCCACAACGGAATGGTGGGCGGGAGAATTAACGCAAACAGAATGGAGCTCACAAAGAAGCCTTCATTCACCTCGTGCTTGCGGACGATAGCAAACAGCACTTCCCAGAACCCACCAACCACAAACACAGTCGCGTAGACAGGCAAAAAGTAGGTTGCACCGACCAGCATTTTACTCGCCCAACCCGCTTGACTGGCCGCCTCTACTGAACCCCAAACCCAACTCAGCCCCCAGGAGGCATCAATGGCTTGTTGAGCGGCAGCTTGGTCAAGGCCATAAAGTAGAGCGTCGCTGGATTGCTGGCCGATGTTATACATGCCCCAAAACATCGCGGGGAATACGGCTAACCACACCATGATCATGATGCGCTTCAAATCGATGCTGTCTCGAACATGGGTTACGCCGTGATTCACTTTACCTGGCGTATAAAAAAGGGTTTCAACAGCTTCGAAGAGTGGGTAGAACTTGTGGTACTGGCCTCCCGGTTCAAACTTTGGTGAGACCTTTTCAAAATAATGCTTCAGACTCATAACGTCTCCTCCTCTAAAGAATGTTACGAGCCGCTATCAAAAGCGATCGTTTTTAGCCTGTTTAACTCCCCCATTACGTATTTATCTGTTGGCACAGAAGACCTTGCTATTATGTAAACCGTGAAAGGCGTGCTTATACTCAATCAATAACAAAACAATGGAGTGGATTATGAAGTTAAGGATGATGTGGACCGCGATGATGTCGTTGGCCGCTTTTTCATTTGCAGGTAACGCATTGGCCGTAGACAAGCAAATGTCTCCTAGTTTGAAGAAGAAAATGCAAGCCATCTGTGGTTCAAAGGGTGGTGTCCCCGGAGGTTGGCAAGTGGCGAAAGTGACACCGGATGCAGAGCGCTCGCTCAGCATGATTCTGCATCAAATGAATGCGACGGATAAGTTAAAACAAATCAATGATGTCAGAACTCAAATCGTCGGCGGTACACACTATGCTATGGAGTTTGAGCTCAAAGATGGAGAAGTCTGGAACGCGATTGTCCTGCACAGTGCTCGCGGCGATTACATGATAGAAAGGCACGCCAAGAAGGGCGAACTCTGCCCTAAAGATGGCAACTCCTAATTCCCAGATTCAAATACAACAAAGGCGACCGTTACGTCGCCTTTGTTTTATACCGTTTTCGCCTCTATCTTTTCATTCACTTTATCGCAAATGTATTCCCCAATTGGCATCGCAGATGTCGCTGCGGGAGAGGGTGCATTGCAAACGTGCAGGCTTCTGGCGCTCTCGGCGAACAAAAAGTCATGAACCAAGGTTCCGTCGGATAACACTGCTTGCGCACGAATACCCGCAGGATATGGTTTGAGATCGTCGACCTTGATGCTTGGGCAATATTTGTTGACCAACTTGAGGTAGCCCGGCTTCCACCACGAGTTCTTAAACTCATCCAGTCCGGTTTTTAGATGCTTTTGTGTCACCTTCCAGAAACCGGAGAAACTGAGCATTTGCATGGTATCTTGCAAGCTGAAATTAACCTTGTCGTACCCTTCTCGCTTCCAGCCTTGCACCGCATTTGGACCGACGGTCACACTGCCATCAATCATGCGGGTCAGGTGGACGCCTAAGAATGGCAAATCAGGGTCGGGAATTGGGTAAATAAGATGATTCACCACTTGGTCGTGTTTGCTATCTAAGCGGTAGTATTCACCGCGATAAGGGATGATTTGGAAATCGGTCGGAATAGACATCATCTTAGTCATGCGATCCGCCATCAAGCCGCTGCAAGTGACCAAGAACTTGGCATTGAGCTGCATGGTTTGACCGTCTGAAGTGCAGGTCAGTTGGACTTCTTCATCCTTCTCTTCGGCAGCCACCACTTTGGTTCTCAAACTGATTTGACCGCCGAGCTTTTTGAACTCTTCCGCCATCTGCTCAGTGACCAAACGATAATCGACAATACTGGTGGTTTTGACATAAATCGCGCCCAATCCCGTGATGTTTGGCTCAGCCAGTTTAAGTTGAACTTCATCGAGTAGCTTTACGTCGATGCCGTTGACATGGCAGCGCTCATAGAGGGCATTCATGCGTTCGACTTCTTGCTCATTGGTCGCAACCAGTAACTTGCCACAGTTCTCCACCGGAATATCGTGCTGAGCACAGAACGAAATGGTTCGCTCTACCCCACGCTTACAAAAATCGGCTTTTAGGCTGCCCGGAGCGTAGTACACTCCAGCATGAATCACGCCGCTATTGTGTCCGGTTTGGTGCCTCGCAAAACCGGACTCTTTCTCAACCAATAAAATGGACTTGTCTGGGTGGCGTTGCTGCAGTTGCCATGCCGTCGACACACCTACGATACCGCCACCAACAATGATGTAGTCATAGACTGATTTCATACGACCTCTTATAAAACCGATAGTTGAGATTGTTGCAATTTGAACTTGCGACCACTGTAAATGAACACCGCGACAAATACCGCGCAGCTTGCCACACGAACCAACATTGGGATGTCGTGCCAAACCAGCAATGTACCCACCACTACCAACAAGAGACGCGTCAGAATGTTTAGAGGACCTTCCAAGTAGCCTTCAATCGCACCAATCAATGCATAGGTACCGATGATGGCAAAGAAGCCCACGGTAATCACTGACGTCACATCCCAACTGACTAAGCCTGTGTAAGCAATCAACAGCGGTACAAGATACAAACCTTTGGCAATTTTCCATGCCATCAAACCAGTGCGCATTGGCGGTGTTTTAGCGATGGTCGCTGCTGCAAATGCGGTCAAACACACTGGAGGCGTAACGTTACTGTCTTGCGATAGCCAGAAGATGATGAGGTGAGCGGCCAGCAATGCCAAGCCTACCGCTTCCATACCCAAACTTTGTTCTAGTAGAGTTTCCATAAAGTCCGCAGGTACTAACGCCACCATTTCTTTCGCGGTTTCCAACGCCATTGGTGCATTAAGCAGTTCCAGCTTTTCTGGCGCCGCCAACATAAAGATGGCTTTTGCTTGTTCAGGCAATTGACCTGACACCATCAATTCAAGCAATTGGTTTTCCGCAATCAACTTGTAAAGCGCAGGGGCAGAAAGTGTGCCCAATACAATATACGCCGCTGTCACGGGTAAACCCATACCCAAAACAAGAGAAGCGAGTGCAATCAGAACGATCATGATGAACAAGTCACCATTCGCCCAACCGTCGATCATCAATGAGAAGGTGTTGCCGATGCCCGTTGTACTGATCACGTTGATCACCAAACCGATACCCACCAGCAATACGGCTGTTGTCGCCATGTTTTTCGCGCCTTGCGAAAGTGCTTCGATGATCGCTTTTGGTCCCATCTTATGATCTTTCGAGAACCAAGAAGCCACCACCACAGAAATGATCGACAAGCCCGCAGCGTAAGTTGGCGTAAAGCCTTGAACCAACAAAGTAACCAATACCGCCAGTGGGATAAGATTGTGCCAACCGCTGATCAGCACTTTCAGTAGAGATTCATCGCTGGTCGTGATTTTTTGAACGCCGCTGCGTTTGGCTTCGATACGCACAAAGAACGCAACAGACAAGAAATAGATAAGAGCAGGAATGAAAGAAACCGCGATGATATCGACATAAGGAATTTGCGTGTAAGACGCCATGATGAAAGCACCCGCTCCCATCACTGGTGGCATCAACTGACCACCTGTCGACGCTGCAGCTTCAACCCCCGCCGCAAAGCGCGAAGGGAAACCTGCTTTTTGCATTAAAGGAATACTGATAACACCGGTGGAAACCGTATTTGCCACACTAGAGCCCGATACTGAGCCCATCAAACCGGAGCCAATCACTGCGATAAAACCCGGACCACCAATGATTTTGCCAGCCGCAGCACGTGCCACATTGATGATGTAATCACCGACACCAGAGCGCACAAGAAACGCACCAAACAGAATGAACATGAATACGAAAGTCCAACTGATGCGCGAGATAGAGCCAAACATGCCCTCAGAAGAATAAAAGCTGCGGTAGAGCAAGGTTTCCATGCTCAAACCCGGGAAGTGGAAAATACCTGTCGCCCACTTACCCCAAAGCACAACGTAACTGAGACACACCACAATCAGCACTGGAATAAACCAGCCCATGGTGCGTCGAATCAGCTCAATAACAATCAGAATTGCCATGATGGCGAAGACCCAATCGCTGGTCACGAACTTCACACCGCGTTCATATAGCGCATCTTCGGCATAGGGAATGTAGAGCAAACACGCGACCGCGCCCATGGCAATCAACACATCGATGCCGAGTGCAATCTTACTCTGCTTGAGAGAGATATGAGCCGGATACCAAAGCGCACAAATCACCGCAAAGCCAGCAAAGTGGGTAGCGGAAATCCATAACTCTGGTAACGTCGATAAGGTATTAAACCAAATGTGCAAAGCAGACAACACCACGCCAAACACTGTAATTGTGGTGGTTACCCACGGAAAATCAGTGCGCGTGGGCAGCTCAAACTTCTGCAATTCCTTTTCTATTGAGTCGCTCATCTCATACTCCAAGCTCTGGCGGCTTTTTCCATCTTTGAAATCGGTAGGGATAAAATGCCCCGAGCCAAAACTCGGGGCCAAGTAGGCGTTATTTCGCCATTAGGTCTGATGGGATTTCGATGCCCATTTCTTTGTAGTAACGCGCCGCGCCTGGGTGAAGAGGCACTGGCAAGCCAGCAATCGCTTTCTCAATCGCCATTGCTTTTGTTGCTTTGTGGATACCTTGTAAGAACGGCAGGTTCTCGTAAATTGCTTTGGTTAGCTGGTAAACGTCTTCTTCCGAGATATCTTCACGAACTGCCAAGAAGTTTGGCTGTGCAATGGTAGTGATCGGCTTATCTAGACCTGGATACGTGTTCGCAGGAATTTCGTACTTCGTCCATAGGTTGTAATTGCCGTTCGCCTCTTTGATTTGCTCGTCAGTAAACGAAAGAATCGAAATGTCTTTACCCAACGCAGCAAAAGCTTGAGTGACCGCACCAACAGGTACACCTGCAGGCGTGTTCATGCCGTCAATGGTGCCGTTTTGAAGTGCGCTCGCACTGCCGCCGTAACCCATGTAAGCAAGATTGAATTTATCAGGGTCGACCTTCAGACCTTTCATGATTTGGCGACCAGAGTTTTCAGTACCAGAGTTCTTCTTACCGATAGAAAACTTCTTGCCATCTAGGTTGTTCAGGTCAGTCACAGTGCCAGTTTTTGCTAAGTCAGAGCGAACAATAAAGTGCTCAACGTTTTGCCACAGCATAGAGACCGAACGCAGCTGTTCTTGACGACCGCTCTTCTCATAAGGACCTTCTCCAGACCAAGCCCATGCACCGTAAAGACCTTGTAGAATCGCGAACTGTGCTTCGTTTTCGTTCAGCAGTTTGACGTTTTCACCAGAGCCCGCAGAGCTGATTGCAGAAAGGGAGAAGTGGTGCTTTGGTGCCAACTTCACTTTGCTTAACGTCGCCAGCGCTACGCCCACAGGGTAGTAAGTACCACCTGTCGATGCCGTTGCAAGAATATAGCTACGATCTTCTGCCGCAGCGTTGGCAGCAATACCAAAAGAAGTCACAGCGACAGCCAAAGCTTTTACCAGCTTATTCATTTTCATTATTACTCTCCGTGTAGTCGTTTCACGATTGGGGATTTACATCATGTTAAATCTTTATTAACAACACATTCCCTAGAGCAATTGAAATGCCAACTTTTAACCCTTTGTATTTATTGAACTAAGTGCTGAAAGACATCAAAAATGAGCAAAATCATGCTGATTTGATAGCAAAGTAATGAGCAAGATCTTGCTCATTGAAGAGAAGAAGGTTGTGCGCCTAGATCGCAAAAGGTTAATAAAATGTGATCAAGACAAAATAAATGCACGATTCACTAATAAGCAATATTTTGCCGATGCAATTTTGGATTGAACTGCAACTAATGAGCGTCTTAACAATAAGAAGAAACAGCGCATCATTCTAAACTGCTCACTTTATCAGCGGAGGTTTATAGCCTAAACGACTACAAATAGCACAAAAATACAGCAAAACAAGCCATGTTAAAGAAATGAAAAGTCATTTATTCTAATTTTGAATTTAAAAAGCAGTTCGATCCACCAGTTCAGAAACAAACATTGACCGTATCAACTTATTTTCTACTTCGGGGTTGTGCCAATAGCCCTATGTTCGTTAGGGTAACAACACGCCAAGGCAAACGTATTCCTTGGTATTTTTTCGTCATTAAGGATCACCCATGTCAGCAACTGCGCAATTACAATTCGCTTTAAAACGCCCATCTGGCGTTGCTGCTGCGATCCTCCTGCTCTCTCTGAAACTGATTCAGAGCTGACAGGCTATATCTAAACTTTCTGTCAGCTTGAGAAGAAGCTGACGGGAACACCACATACTCCTCCCATTCCTTTCAGTTTCTTCCAAGCGAAACATAAGAGGAATAACAATGTTAAGCGCACGCAATATCGCCGCTTTGGGCTTCATGACTTTCGCCATGTACTTAGGCGCGGGTAACCTGATCTTCCCTCCATTTTTGGGTTACCAAGCAGGTGAAAACTTTCTGAGCGGGATGTCTGGCTTCCTCTTAACGGGCGTAGGTCTGCCTGCGATGGCACTGGTGATGGTGGCTATCGTAAACGGTTCAGACAAACTAACCGCCGCCCTACCTAAACCTTTAGCGACCAGTTTTTGGGTGATGGTGTTTATTGTGATTGGCCCTGCGTTCGTAATCCCACGTGCGATTACCGTGGCTTACCAATTCAGCTTTGCGCCAATGTTTGGTGATGCCGCTTTGGTGCCTTTCACTATTGCCTTCTGTGCTATCACCATCATGTTTGCGCTATACCCGGGCAAATTGGTCGACAACCTAGGTAAGATCTTAACGCCTGCCTTGATGGGCATCTTGATCATCATGTCTGTGACTGCTTTGATTTCTCCTGCAGGTGAGCTAACTGCCGCAACGGGACCATACGTATCTGGCGCATTTGCTGAAGGCTTGACCCAAGGCTACATGACCATGGATGCGCTAGGTTCTATCGGTTTTGGTTGGATTATCTTCCGCGCGATTCGCAGCATGGGTGTGGATTGTCCGAAAGCCACCGCAAAATACACGCTGATCGCAGCTTTGATGTACGCGGTTGCCATGGCATTTGTCTACATCTCATTGGCTTACATTGGTTCGACAAGCTCATACTTGGGTTCTGAGTTCAGTAATGGCGGCGACATTTTAACGGCATTCACCTTCAGCCACTTCGGCGCATTTGGCTCACTATTACTAGGTGCCGTGATGGTATTGGCGTGTTTGACTACTGCTATCGGCGTAACCACAGCAGGCAGTGAGTTTTACGACAACACTTTCAGCAAAGTGAACTACAAAGGCTGCGTTATCACGACCATGATATTGGCAGGTTTGATCGCTAACGTAGGTCTAGAGCAACTATTGGCTATCACATTGCCAGCGGTTGTGGCGCTTCACCCAGTCGCGATTGCGTTGATGATCATGGCACCAGTGCGCAACAAGATGTCGCAAATCATGGTCGTCGCGACGGCGTTCACTGCTCTAACGTTCGGTTGTATTGATGCGCTGCACATCCTAGGTTACATGCCAGAAGCCACAAACCAATGGTTAGACAGCAACATGCCACTGTACCACTACTTTGCAAGCTGGATTGTTCCAACGATTGCTATGGTGATTGTGGGTGTAGTCTTTACCCGCAAGGCAAGCCAACAACAAACCGAGTTGGTAAACCAAGCCTAGATTGGCAAGTACCTTAACAAATAAGTACCTCAACAAAAAACGGCTTCCTCAGAAGCCGTTTTTTCTATGTATAGTCAGAGCGATTTAGACCAAACTTCTGCATCTTTTGGTTGAGGGTTCGGCGCGGTAAATCTAGCTCGACCATCACATCCGTAATTCGTCCTTGGTGTCGAACTAGCGAGTCATGCAGCACCTTACGCTCAAAGTTGTGTAGCTGAATCGCCAACGGAACGCCTGCTTGTGTCTCTTCGGTTGTAGAAGATGGTCGACTGGAGAGAATTTCCATTACGGAGACGGTTTCATCCAGTGCAAAACGCATCGCGACATTCCTTAGCTCACGCACGTTACCGGGCCAAGCGTAAGCAAGAATGGCTTTTCTATCAGCTTCACTCAGTGGACGACTCTCAGGGTTACTTTTCAGAGCAAAGTGTTCGAACAAGATCAACGCGTCTTCTTCTCGCTCACGTAGTGGTGGCAAATAGATCTGTGCCACATTGAGGCGATAGTACAAATCCTGACGAAACTCATCATGATCATTGAGATCTTCTTTCGCGGCGGCGATCACTCTCAAATCAACCGAGATCTGCTGATTACCCCCAACGCGCTCAACCGTATGTTCCTGTAATGAACGCAACACTTTCACCTGCATGGACAGCGGCATACTCTCGATTTCATCAAAGAATAAGGTGCCTTTATCCGCGTATTCCAATTTACCAATGCGCTTTTTACCCGCTCCGGTAAAGGCTCCAGCTTCGTGCCCAAACAGCTCACTTTCAAACAGGTTCTCGGGAATCGCGCCACAGTTGATTGGCACAAAATGATGGGTTCTACGTTGGCTTTCATTATGCAAACTGGTCGCCACCAGCTCTTTACCACAACCTGTTTCACCGTAAATGATCACGTTGGTATCAATGCGTGCTAACTTGGCTACTTGTTCTCTAAGCTGTTGCATCACTCGGCTTCGCCCAATCAACACTTCTTCTAAGCCGCTAACGCTAGATAGATACTCTTGACGATCTTGAGTAGACGTTTGCGCGCGATAGCTCTCTACCGCTTCGGTCACTCGTTGGGACAAGCGCTCAGGTTGAAAAGGTTTCTCGATAAAATCGAACGCACCGTTTTGTAACGCCCCTACCGCCATATCGACGTCACCATGTCCGGTGATCAAAATAACTGGCGTTGGAATGTGATTAGCAATAAGGCTTTCTAGTATTGACAAGCCGTCGGTGTCCGGCAGGCGAACATCACTGACAATCGCATCAAATTCTTGGCTAAGAATGGCGGCTTTGCCCTCCTCCCCCAAACTAAATGCGGTCACATTGAACCCAGCCAGTTGCAGCCATTGGCTGGTAGCCTGACGAACAATATCATCGTCTTCGATAAGTGCAATTTTAGGGATGTCGTCAAAAGCCATGAGTTACAGCCTGCTTTATGGGGTGGGAAAGAAATCGCTCTTTATTAACGGTAGCAAAAACCACTGAGGAGAAAAGGAGCTAGATCTCACTTCTTGCTTACAAGTCTTTAACATCCAACCAGTTAGGCGCACTCTTTAATGACTGTTGGTGAAAACGCACTAGCTGAATGGAGTCAGTATGCAGCGCAAAAGGAATGGCAAAACATGGCTTGTGGTCGCAATTGCGGCAGTGCTGATGTTGTCTTGCTATAGCGCCAGTAGAGAGGTTGCTCGTCAGTGGTTGAGCGTACAAACTCAAACCGAAGCTCAGCAAAAACTGCTCGACTATATTGGTGAAGTTCGCCGTGCACTTAAACGCTTCTATCACCTGCCTTATCTCGTCACCAATAACCCTGAAACCATCGCTTTTGTGAAAGGGAATCTGACTTATTACGAACCGTTGCAAACCCAACTGACTCAACTAGATAAAGCCGCCAATACGGAAGGTTGGCTAATCCTGTCTAACTCTGGCGAAGTATTGGTCTCAAGTTTGATCGAAGAGCGCTTTAGCCTGTCTGACCGAAAAGCCATTGTGGAACAAATTCACAATCAAGGCGGTGGGGTTTCCTTAGTGAACAAAACCAAAGGTTCGAGTCCGTTGTATTACCTTGCAGCCCCTATCTACGATGGTCTGGATATCGCAGGCATTGTGGTGGTACAAATCAACCTCAGCTTATTAACCGAACAGACCATTACCAGCCAAGACATCATTACGTTGCAAAATCGCCAGCAACGCTTTTTCCTATCAAGCAGCTCGCTCTATAACGCAGACTGGTTTAACGAACCGAGCAACACCGTTCAGTTAGAAACGCAACGCTTATACGACAACACCAACATCAGTGTGTGGACGCTCAACCAACAGCGTTATTTTGCACACACCGTTAAATTAGATGATTTGAATTGGAACGTCAGCTACCTCACCCCTTCTAAGCCGATTCAACAAACCATCAATGTGATTGGTTGGAGCGTAGCAACGCTGCTCTTGTTAGTTGTATTACTCGTCATCATTGGTCTACAACGTCGCCAAAAGCACATCAACCAACAACGAATTCAAGCCCTGTTGGAAGAGTCCCAACGCCGCTTGAAACAGATGATCAATAAGACCCACGTTGGTTTGCTATTGATTGATGAACAAGGCCAACTGTTCGATCTTAACCCAATGGCGAAGCGTTTGTTCTGTTTACCAGAAAGCGTCAATCGACATGCTTTTGCTTGGGAGTTATTCGATGCAGGCAATCCTAATTCCACCACACTTAAGTTGCTCAAGGACTTACCTAAACATAAAGAGCTCGCAGAGATCAGTACGGTCGAAACCATTGCCAGACGAAGTGACGGTAGCGTCTTCCCTGTCTTGTTCTCACTGACCAGTTTCCCTTGGCATGGCGAGCAGTATTTCCTTGCGACGATCATCGACATCAGCAAGCGGAAAAAAGCCGAGCAGTCACTGCAACAGGTCAACCAAGAACTGGCGCAGCGAGTAGAAGAGCGTACTCAAGCGCTAAAAGAAGCGCAAAGCCAGTTAATTGAATCGAGTAAAATGGCCGCCTTGGGTCGCATGTCCAGCGCGATTACTCATGAGCTCAATCAGCCACTGACGGGCTTGCGTACCTTGCTCACTACAAACGAACTGCTGGCAGAACGTGGCGAAACCGAGATGATGAAAGCCAACAATGTATTGGTGCAGAAGCTGATTGATCGCATGGCAAGCATGACCAGTCAACTAAAGACGTTCGCCTATAACAAACCAGAAAGCCTACAAGCGATTTCTCTTACCTCCGCACTCGAAGAGACCTTACGCGTTTATCAATCCCAATTAGACAAGGTGGATGTGCGTGTTCGAGTTCCTCATGACTTACCTAACATCATGGGCGAAGAACAACGACTGCTTCAGGTGCTCGGTAATCTTGTCTCGAATGCGCTAGACGCGATGAACCATACCACCAACCCGCAGCTCAGCTTGATCGTCAACCCAACCGGTAATCAGGTCGAACTGATCGTCAGTGACAATGGCTGCGGCGTGTCGGATGAGATGCTTGAATCCATGTTTGAACCCTTCCAAACCTCAAAGAAAATTGGTGAAGGCTTAGGGCTGGGTTTAGCGATTACGGCTAACAATATGCGTGATATGAACGGACAAATTACCGTGCATAAGAATGAACAAAATGGGCTGACTTTCACTCTATTGTTCAAATCAGCCTAAGTTGATATTGATTACAAAATCATCATTAGAACTAGGCATCCCCGCTGTTTGAGAAAAACACGATCTCGATACAAGAATCCCTCCTTGACCTACACTATTCTCAAGCAAATAAAACGAATAACTTCCGAACGATAAAGAGTGAGAAACATGATTAAGTTTCCTGAACATTTTCTTTGGGGCGGTGCCATTGCTGCAAACCAAGTAGAAGGGTCGTACAACCTTGGGGGTAAAGGGTTATCGACATCAGACATGCTGCCGAACGGTATTTTGAGTCCGCATCAAACCCGTGAAGAACGCACGCCGGGTATCAAAGATGTGGCGATCGACTTCTACAATCGCTACCCAGAAGACATTGCGCTGTTCAAAGAGATGGGCTTTAACTGTCTGCGCCTATCTTTGGCTTGGAGCCGCATCTTCCCGAACGGAGACGAGCTAGAACCTAACGAAGAAGGTTTGGCGTTCTACGATAAAATCTTTGACGAACTTGCCGAGCATAACATCCAACCTTTCGTGACCTTATCTCACTACGAAATGCCTTACGCACTGGTCGAGAACTACGGCGGTTGGGGCGATCGTCGCGTCATCGAATTCTTCGAACGTTATGCCCGCACCGTGCTAGAACGCTACAAAGACAAAGTGAAGCTGTGGTTAACGTTCAACGAAATCAACATGTCTCTACACGCACCATTTACTGGTGTCGGTTTGCAAGAAGACGCCAGTGAACAAGAGATTTACCAAGCGATTCACCACCAGCTAGTCGCCAACGCAAAAGCGGTAAAACTGTGTCAGCAAATCGTACCAAACGGCAAGATTGGTAACATGTTGCTTGGCGCAATCAACTACCCATACACCTGTAATCCTGATGACGTGCTTGCTGCTATGCATGAAAACAACAAGTGGTTGTTCTTCGGTGATGTACAAACTCGTGGTCAGTACCCTGGCTACATGAAGCGTTACTTCCGCGAAAACGGCATCGAAATTCAGATGGAAGCAGGCGATTTAGAAGAGATCGCATCGGCAAGTGTCGACTTCATCTCATTCAGCTACTACGCAAGTGGCTGTGCAAGTGCAGACCCGAAACAGAAAGAAGTGGGTAACATCGTCGATAGCGTACCAAACCCATATCTTGAGAAGAGCCAATGGGGTTGGTTGATCGATCCAAAAGGCCTTCGCGTTCTGTTGAACTTCCTTCACGACCGCTACCAAAAGCCACTGTTCGTCGTAGAAAATGGCTTAGGCGCGCGTGATGAAATCGACGAAAACGGTGAGATTCAAGATGATTACCGCATCGCTTACTTGAATGACCATCTTGTGCAAGCACATGAAGCAATTTTGGATGGCGTTGAGCTGATGGGCTTCACCAGTTGGGGACCAATCGATTTGGTAGCGAACTCAACCGCTGAAATGAGCAAACGTTACGGTTACATCTACGTTGATCGCCACAACGATGGTCAAGGTACGTTAGAACGTAAACGTAAGAAGAGCTTCTTCTGGTATCAAGATGTGATTCGCACTGCGGGCGGCTCGCTCAAAAACTAAGTTACTTGTCTAGATATAAAGTGCATGTGTATTTAGATAGAAAAAAACAAAGCCCTGCAAACGCAGGGCTTTTCTTATTCCCGATATTCAGTCGTATGACCTATTGGTTAAACACCAATTTCACCACCGTCTTCACGGCGAATAACCACCGTTGCTGCACGTGGACGCAGTGTCATCCCCGCAGGTGTTTCTTCTGCTGCATTGTCGCTGTAAGGCCAGTTGCCTGGATGCTGAATGTTCACGAACAGAGACTTGTAATCTGGGCTAATGGTAAAGCCCGTCACTTCACAACCGTTAGGGCCAACAAAGAAACGTTTCAACTCAGCTTGGTTTTCTGCACCGATCACTTCTTGTGTGCCGTTTTCATCCGTCAGCTTAGAAGGTACAACCGCAAGCATTTGGTCATTGGTGTAAGACGTCACTTCATCTGCACCGTTGTCCGTTTGAATCCACAGAATGCCGCGAGGGTCAAACGCTAAGCCGTCTGGGCTCGCAAACTGGTTAAGCTCGGTCAAGCTCGAACGGTTAGTGTCCGCATCACCGTTTGCCGGAGAACCAAACACAAAGATATCCCACGTGAAGTCTGTTGCTGCTTCGCCTTCATCCCAACGGATTACGTGACCAAACTTGTTGTTCAAACGTGGGTTTGCAGGGTTAGTTTCCTCTGTACGCTTAGTGTTATTCGTTAGCGTCAGGTAAACCGAGCCTGTGAATGGGTCAACGGTACACCACTCTGGGCGATCCATTGGCGTCGCACCAACTAGGTCGGCTGCACCAGCCGTATTCAGGATGATTTCTGCTAGAGAATTGAAGCTATCTGCCAAAGTACCACCAGAAACTGTCGTGCTGTCTAGTGCCAGTGGTAACCAAGTACCAGAGCTATCTTCGTTGAAGCGCGCCACATACAGTGTGCCTTCATCCATGTACTTGTCACCCATCGCCAAGCGATTATCAGGGTTAGCATCCGCAGGATCCCACGCTGCCGCAGATTCAAATTTGTATAGGTACTCAAAGCGAGAGTCATGACCAGAGTAAAATACTACTGGTTTGCCTTCTTCAAGTTTTCCGAATGTACAGCCTTCATGGCGGAAACGACCTAGTGCAGTACGCTTCTTCGCACGCGAGTTTTGCGTGTAAGGGTCGATTTCAACAATGTAACCATGGCCGTTCGCCTCGTTACGGTAATCGTCCAATGCGCTTGCGCCTGTTGATTCTACATTGAATCGTGTGAATTCGTCCAAACGCTCTTCCGCATTACCCGCTAACGTTTCCCATAGGTAACGAGTGCTTGTGTCATCAACACCAATACGATCTTGTTCCTCAGTACGAACGCCAGCGTTAACGAAGTAACCCGGCCAGTTCTCTTCACACGTTAGGTAAGTACCCCAAGGCGTAAAACCATTACCACAGTTGTTTAATGTGCCACGTGCTTGGCTGCCATCTTGTGAGAAGCGAGTCACGGTCAATTCTGTATTCGCGACAGGGCCAGAAAGGTCCATGACTGTCGCGCCAGTGTAACGGCGGTTTAGTGGATCGGTATCCACTAACTTCCACATGTTGTCTTCAAGTTGAACGCGAACCACAGACACACCATGTGCGTTAATTTCTTTACGAACTTCATCGACGATAGTACGCACACCGCCCACAGCTGTCGGACCGCTTGGATGCAGAGCTGCGGTATCAATGTACTCGTGGTTGATACACAACAAACCGTCAGTGTCGCTGTCGTTTAGCGAGAAAAAGTGCATGCCGTCGTGGTGCATACCCAATGCATTAAGCTGGTCGGTACTTGTATTGCTTCCGTCGTCTTTCCAAGCGTTACCTTGTGCGTTTAGAGGCGTACCCCATGGCACCAATACTTGTGCGACGTAACCTTGCGGAATCGATACTGCATCCGTCAGTGAGCCTGGAATCGAATCAAAATTGAGGACTGCACTTGAAACGCCAGAGCCGCCACCAGCAGAAGTGCCTGAACTAGAAGAGTTGCACCCAGATAGACCAAATGCGCCAAAAGCGGTCATCGCACTAATACCTAGGCCACCTTTCAGGATACTGCGTCGAGATAGACTCGCTTCCAGTACTTCTTCAAAAGGCTTGTTATTACTCTGGTTGTAACGCGTCGCGTCGAAGGTTTCCTTACTCATGGTGTTGCTTTCCCAGTGTTAGGTTGAATTATAGGTTTGTAAATCATTGAGCGAGGGGAAGTTTGGAAGAGAAAAGTGACAGAACTAGTCTATCTTTATGAACTTTGTGTT
This sequence comes from Vibrio sp. B1ASS3, assembly GCF_905175355.1. NCBI lineage: Bacteria > Pseudomonadati > Pseudomonadota > Gammaproteobacteria > Vibrionales > Vibrionaceae > Vibrio > Vibrio sp. B1ASS3. Next base: position 159,131 of record NZ_HG992743.1, on the reverse strand, counting down.
TAGAAAATGTTATAAAGCACCCATCTATTCTATGTACTCCCGATTTTACTTGGGCTAAGCCAGATTTGGGGGTATAAGGTGTACTCAAATCATCCACGAGAGATAATCATGAAACTAGATAAAATCGATAACAAAAATCGTCGTCTGCGTAAGAAGCTATTCCTAGGTGAATTCGCGATCCTAGGCTTTGAAATCAGCTGTGAAACAGACATCAACGACTTCGACCGTTACGATGCATTCGTTGATGAGTTTATCGACTACATTGATGGCCTAAACCTATGCTTTGGTGGCGGCGGTCTAGAGCTGTTTGAAGGCTTCCTATGTTCAACTGAGCGTTACGAAAGCGCAACTGAAGAACAAAAAGCACAGGTTCTAGCTTGGCTACAAGCTCGCCCAGAAGTAAGCAGCGCAAAAGCTGGCGAATTGGTTGACGCAAACTACCTGTAATTACGGAATCACTCTGTAATAAACAGAGTTGAGCAAGTAATGAGAAAGCTGGTCTTCGGACTGGCTTTTTTGCATTTACGGCTATGGTTTTGTGCTGAAATGTTGAATCTAGAAAGAGTGGAACGTTTGGTTGTTTTGGAAGCTTTGTTTAAGAAAGCAGGAAGCTTAAAGCCTTGGAAAGTATGGATGTGCTAGATAATTTTAGAGCTGGCATTTTATGGAAGGTTATCCGTCCATTGCCAGCTCAGTGCCATTGAGTATGGTTTACTATGCTTTTTTAGCAGTCTCAGTCTTTGTGTCTTTCCAGTATTGGATACGAACACGATGTAGCTGAGCTCTTCTCATCTTTTTCATAGCAATCTCCCTCATCTATATAGGTAACGCTCATCTTGAGCTTATTGTCTAAGGTTGTATTCCCCTTCAATCTATCGAGGAACGAATCAATTAACCGTGACTAATTTCACAACATAATGATAAAAGTAGAAGCGTTGCAGTCATTTTTTGACCAGTAAAACTGCTTTTATCTTGTTGATACGGTCAACTTACTCATCACTTATGACAGAAATATGGCAATCAAGTTCCCTATTTAACCTGTCATCGAATCTTAATAACGATTCTTAGATAACCTAGCAAATAATATACCAGTTGCACATAAATTCCAGTTCAGTACACAACAAAAGTACGCACATGTTCAAACTAAGGTTGGATTCGCTGCTGGTAATGTTGTCTGTAATCTCGCGGAGTTAGCCCTTTGTAGGTTTTAAAGTGGCGATTAAACAAAGCTTGATTGCGATAACCTACTCGTTCGAACACAATTCCTATTGGTAACTCCGTCGATTGCAATAAATCCGCGGCATGGTTGATTCGTAGCTTCATCAAGCGTTGGCTAAAGGGCTCTTTAAAGTGCTTTTGAAACAACCGTGTGACCGCACTTTCACTCAACGACAAGTAATTGGCTAAATCGGCCAATGTCACCTTGTTGGCAAAATGCTGCTCAAGATACGCATTCACACTTGCGACGCGCTCTCTTTCTTGTTGCTCGTGTTCACTCATCGAAAGGTATGAATGGGTCATCAAGGTTTTCGCCGCTTCGTCATGGGCAACCAAAGATAAGATATGAATGAATCTCGACAATTGCTCCATCGCGGGCACTTTCATCAACTCTTGCAGAAGATCCACTACTTGCTGTGCCGTTCGCTCAGAGAACACCACTCCTTTATTTGCAGCTTTCAATAACGGGTCTAGTTTGCGTAACTCAGTACAATAGAACATTAGGTTCGCGATCCACTCACGCTTAAACCAAATCACATGAGTCTCGCAATTGCTTTCTACCGACGTGGAGTGAATAGAGTGAGGCACACCCGGCGCAATTAACAGCATCTGATTGTGGGTCACCTCTAGTTCGCGATGCCCAATGTGCAAAGTCCCCGTAAAGTGGCGATGGATGACCAACTCAAAGACGTCATCGTGAAAATGAAAATCGTATTCTTTCGCTGGTTCATCAATACGACGGTAGCGCCAAGAAAAACCAGGCCTTTGCGGTACTTTTTCGATGTGCGCCATTTGCCACTCCACAAGATAGTATTGTTTCACGCGCAAATAATATCAGTATTACCGGGATATTCTTCATCACGCCTCAATAGTATTGATATTGAGCGGCATACTATCAACTAAGCCTCATCACGCTCCTTATTCTTCTCTTGTAAAGACAAGCTAACTAAGGAGCTTTTATGAGTAACTTTAAAACCAAGCTGCGCCAGATCATGCAAAAAACTCGTGATGAGTGGGCTGCGTTTGCGATAAAGGAAATGGGAATTTCATCTAAAGCCATCGCCAAATCTTATGGCTACAAGTCGAGTTGTGATCTTGAGCAAACTCTTAAACAAGACGAAAAAGACGCCGATTCGTACATTCGCTCGTCACCTTGTGCGAGATCTCTCACAAGCGATGTAAGCAAAACGACCATTTTTGACTAAGAACAAATCGAACAACAAACCTAACTAACTGAAAATTAATAATTATCCTTTTTTAAGCAATATTCGCTGCCAAAGTTTTTTTACCTAGCTGATTGAGAGTAATCAGCAAAACAACAATACTAAGTGTGTCGACAGGATGTTGGCGGGAACAGGAAAAAAGCCTAAAGGATTGGGTATCTTCAGGATGAAGATTTGATAGCTTAGGATGAGTTGTCAGCAAGGATGTAGTTAAGCTCTAGGATAGAGTTCGCCCGTCAGGATGATAGGCAAGAATGGACACCGCTAGGAAGGCGATGAACAAGGAACTCGGTTAAAGGACTTAGCCACAATCAAGGATAGATGCAGGGAGCACCTATTAGTAGCCGGATTGCTGCGAAAAAGAATAAGCCCCGTCTGGGAAACCAGGCGGGGTTTTATTTTGCCTGTCATTTACCATCCTCCTCTGCGTTATTCCACGCATCATGCTATTATTTCTACACTTTCTCTCGAAACGCTTTCTTTAATAAACGCTGAGCAAACAACGTCCTATGCTTAATCCAGTTTGGTTACACACATTCAAAACTCTTGTCGAAGTCGGCCACTTTACTCAGACAGCAGAAAAGCTCTATATGACCCAGCCCGGTGTCAGTCAGCACATCAAAAAGCTAGAGCAAGCTTGTCAGCACCCATTGATTAAGCGCGAGAACAAAAGCTTTGAACTGACAGAGCAAGGCCGAATGGTGTATGCCTACGCGTTAGAGTTGGAAGAGAAAGAGAAAAATTTACTGGAAGATCTAAGCTTCGATGATCCCTTTGCAGGTCATTGCAAGCTAGCTTGTTCCGGAGCACTTGCCTTGATGCTGTTTGATCCACTGCTTGAAAAACAAACCCAGCATCGCGGATTGTCGATTCACTTGGAAGCGGCACCAAACCAGTCGATTCTAAACGGGGTTGCTGATGGCCGTATTGATATGGGCATAGTGACTTACTCTCCTAACAAGAGTGTTTTCCAAAGTGAACAAATTGGCAGAGAAGCGCTGTGTTTGATCTTACCAAAGTCCTATCATGGAAAAACGTTAACACCTGAGCTGCTTCGAAGTTGTGGCGTGATTGGTCACCCGGATGCTGAACATTATATGACGTTGTTTTTCGACCAATGTGCAGAACCTTTACTCAAAGAGATCAAGGTCAGTGACATGCCATTATCGGGCTACGTTAACCAACTCAGTCAGATTCTTTTGCCCGTCAGCAAAGGGCTTGGTTTTACCGTTTTGCCCTACAGTGCGGTGGAGAGCTTTCCACTAAGAGAAGAGTTGTATGTGGCTGAGTTAAAACAACCGGTATACGAAGATTTGTTTTTGGTGAGAAAACGCAGCCGCACACTGCCGCTGCGATACCAGACCATTAAAGAAGTATTATTGGATGTGATTGGTGGGGCTCATCAATGAAGTTAGCCACTCTTCGCTGGTAATGCGCTTGTCTTGACAATCCACCCAATATGGTTTGCCAGATAACCAGCTCTTTGACGCGACCTCTTTTATAAACACATCTACAGAATCAACGTCATCTTTTGCGTAATCCCATTTATTGCGCATGTGTTCTGCCGCTTCTTGATTAGTGTACGCCTTACCGTTGCGGATAAAGGTGCAAGAGGATTGCTCAACTCGTTTTATCAACGTCGAGATATCTTGCTCTACCCCTGCTAGTGCAAAGGTAGGCAGAATGCTTAATGTAAGTAACAACGTCCACTTTGCTTTCATCGCACCTTTATCCTTATCCCTGGCCACGTAACTAATAGCAAGTAACTAATACCAAGTAACTACTAATAAGTGACTTAACTATTCTGGTGTTTGGCTGTTTAGCTCAGACATTATTGCCACCATGCCTTAGCAGGCTGAGGCTCCGCAATAGCAAAGCGTTGACCAATCTCAGGGCTCACTAACGTAACACCGCGCTCTTCACTAATGTCTAACGCGCGTTGCATCGGTTCATTCCAATCGTGCATCGACAGATCAAACGTACTGTTGTGAATCGGCATCATCACTTTACCCTGCACATCAATGTGTGCTTGAACACTTTGCTCAGGGAACATGTGAATGTCTGACCAAAGTTCATTGTAGGCGCCGGTTTCAATCATAGTGAAATCAAACGGACCGTACTTTTCGCCAATCTCTTTAAAGCCATTGAAGTAACCAGAGTCACCACTGAAGAACACTTTGTGTTGCTGTGCATTAATAACCCAACTGCCCCACAGTGTCGTATCGCGGTCTGTCAAACCTCGACCGGAGAAATGCTGAGTCGGAGTCAGTGTATATTCAATGCCGTCGACAGAATGTGACTCCCACCAATCTAGCTCGATCACTTTCTCCTTCGGCACACCCCAGTTAACCAGTAATTGCCCCACTTTTAACGGCACCAAGAAAGTGCCCACTTTGTCGCCTAGTACTTTAATAGAAGCTTTATCTAGGTGATCGTAATGGTCATGGCTGATCACCACCACATCGATACTTGGTAAATCTTCTAGCGTGATTGGTGTTTGGTGAAAACGTTTTGGCCCTGCCCATTGCACAGGAGACGCGCGATCACTGAATACAGGATCAGTCATCACCAGTTTGCCATCGAGCTTCATTAATACGCTTGAATGACCTAAACGGTAGATAACGTCATCTTGCTCTTCTAACAGTTGATTCGCAGTCATTGCATGAACCGGAATTTCAATCGTTGGCGTTGGATTGAGGCGCTCAGTCGTAAAGTAGGCTTTCATGATGCCGAACATGTCACCCAAGCTGCTTTTGTATTCCAACTCTGTGTTTGCAAATTTGTCCGGGTATGTTGGCGCTTTTTCAGTATCAACATTAGAACAAGAAATCATTGATGTACCCATCGCGAACGCTCCTACTGTGGCTAGCAAAGTTTTTTTCATAAAAAGTTAACCCGAACAAAAGTAAACTACACGGTGCAGTTTACATTCTAATTATCAAAAGTAAACTACTTAGTGTAAAATAGATCCAGAAATGATCTTCTTAACTCGGCAAGTTTATGAATGTAAAAAGAAAAGGTCGCAGTGAGACCAAAAGAGAAGCCATCCTGTGCGCAGCAAAGCAAGCGTTCCAAGAGTTTGGGGTGCAAAACACCAGCATGGATAAGCTCTCAGCTATCGCGCAAGTCTCTAAGCGCACGGTCTACAACCACTTCCCTTCTAAAGAAGCGATCGTGACAGAGTTACTAACGGAACTATGGCGTTCTTCAATGATGGATAGCGACATTGAACGTTTACCAACACTCCCTCTCAAAGATCAACTGGTCGAATTGTTGTACAGCGAAATTATCGTGGTAACCGCACCTGATTATATTGAACTGGCGAAAGTGGCTTTCGGACACTTCTTGTTTAAGCCGGAAGATCTCAAAGAACAAGCAGAACACATGTCAAAGCAAGAAACGGCCTTGTACCGTTGGCTCACTCAGCAATCAGAAAAAAACACATTGAAGGTTGATGATGTGGACGTGGCAAGCATTCAATTGCACAACTTAATTAAAGGCAGCGCATTCTGGCCACAATTGATGGGAATGCGAGCTTCGCTAACCTTGGAAGAATCTAGGGTTTTAGCCACCCAAACGGCTGAACTCTTCTTAAGTCATTACTTAGTTCAATAACAAAAAGCGGCTGAATGGCCGCTTTTTTGTGATTTGTGCCATAGTAAATTGATGAAATTTTGACTCATTTTTCTTTTTCATTCCCTTGACAGTCGCATGCAGCAAGGCGTGAGAGTTCGATAAATTATTTTTGTCGTATCGACGATATTTTTTCGTTTTCATCTACTGAGAAAACGCCCTAAGGTTCGCACCTCTGACGACGTGGTTGTCCAACCACAATTCTAAGTCGCTGAAGAGAGTGGATTCTGTCACATCAATTACACCCACTCACTATACTCTATACTTACATTTTTAATTTGGTACTGACTTACTAAGGAATTGCCATGCGTATTGCTATTCTTTCTCGTAATGAGAATCTATATTCAACCATGCGCCTAAAGCAGGCGGGTGAAGAGCGCGGACATCAAGTTGATGTTATCGATACTCTGCACTGTTATATGGATATTACGAGTAACAACCCTAAGATCCGTTACATGGGTGAAGAATTGCCAAAGTACGACGCGGTTATTCCACGCATCGGTGCTTCTATCACTTTCTACGGTACAGCGGTTGTACGTCAGTTTGAAATGATGGGCACATTCTGTGTGAACGAGTCAGTAGCAATCAGCCGCTCTCGTGACAAGCTACGCTCTATGCAGCTGCTATCACGCAAAGGCATTGGTCTACCTCGCACAGGTTTTGCTCACCACCCTGACAACATTCAGGACGTGATCAAAAACGTTGGCGGCGCACCATTGGTTATCAAGCTACTTGAAGGTACTCAAGGTATCGGTGTTGTTCTTGCTGAGACAACGAAAGCAGCAGAAAGCGTGATCGAAGCATTCATGGGCCTAAAAGCAAACATCATGGTGCAAGAGTTCATTGAAGAAGCAAACGGCGCAGACATCCGTTGTTTCGTAGTGGGTAACAAAGTTATCGCAGCAATGAAACGCCAAGCAAAAGAAGGCGAGTTCCGCTCTAACCTTCACCGTGGTGGTTCTGCTCAGCTTGTTAAACTAAGCAAAGAAGAGCGTGCAACAGCAATCAACGCAGCGAAAGTGATGGGTCTAAACCTATGTGGTGTTGATATTCTTCAATCGAAGAACGGCCCTGTTGTAATGGAAGTGAACTCTTCTCCAGGCCTTGAAGGTATCGAATCAGCAACTGAAAAAGACGTTGCTGGCATGATCTTCGACTTCATCGAGAAGAACGCAAAACCAAACGCTAACCGTACTCGCGGTAAAGGCTGATAATTGTTTGAGTGAGAGCCTGATAAAGGGCTCTCTTTTAACTCATCGCTAGGATGACACTATGAATCAGAAAATGATCATTGGGAACGCCGAAGCAATTTGCTTACCTGAGTTAGGGATTACTCACCTTGAAGCGCGTATTGATACAGGCGCACAGACTTCTTCTCTGCACGTAGATAACCTAGAGTGCACTGAACAAGACGGTCAGTCATACGTAGAGTTCGATCTACACCCAGATGTTTACCACTTAGAGCAAGTCGTTCGCTGTAAAGCTCCACTGAAGGCGAACCGCAAAGTGAAATCATCAAACGGTACTTTCGAACACCGCTGCGTGATCACAACGATGCTACGCATGGGCGACCAAGAGTGGCCAATCGACATCACGCTAACTAACCGTGAAAAGATGACTTACATGATGTTGTTAGGTCGTCAGGGTATGGCAGACAAAGTTCTGGTAGACCCGAGCCAATCTCATTTATTGGCTCCATAATCCCCGTAGCTTCAGATGAGCGAACTCCGTGGTCGCTCATCTGGCTCTTCTCTGATTTTCTAGCTGCCCTTCTCCTGTCTATCGTTCTTCCTTTTCAGAACAGAACGCATTAATCCTTTCAGCTTTATCTTCGTTACTCGCCAATGCGTAATGGGTCTAACCGGTGCGGTATTGATGATGTGTTGATACGCGTCTTCATCAAACTCAACCTCTCCCCCATGTGCCGCCAATAAACAGCTTGGTTTCATCTCAAAAACGCGTTTTAACGAACTGCGATATTGGTTGGGATGAAAGATAGGAAATGGCGCGATCAAATGGCTTTTCACCTGCACCATTAAATCCGCTACGTACAACACACTCTGTTCGGCGTGATAAACCGATAAATCCCTGTCGGTATGCCCCGGTGTTTCCAATATCTTCCAATCAGCAAAACCGGGAATCACCTCTCCATCCACCAGCTCAATATCTGGCTTTAGTTTTCGCGAATACCATAAGTTGCGCTTGGGTTTGCGCATTCGGTTCGCCATCCAACGCGCCAAAATCAGATCCGTTAGATGCATTAGCCAACCATCAAAGCCCCCATACCAATGTGTATCTCGTTTGGCTGCCAATAGCTGGCAGCCCGTTAGATCTCTTAGTTTGTGCGCCGCACCAGCGTGGTCTGGGTGCATGTGGGTAACGACGACCAGTTTTAGGTCTGTGAACGGGCGATTGAGCTGGTGCTCGATAAAATCTTTGAGGTGAGGAATATCCGCTCGACTTGCGCCATCAAGCAGCATCAATTTGTCTGGATACTCGGCGAGATACATGGTTTGGATGTATCCCTGAATTCTGTGCAGCTGCAAAACATGTCCTTGTTTTGTTGAGTCTTTGTTCTTATTTCTTATCGACCAAATCCTTACTGGTCAGACCAACTATAACAGCAGAATGGACAGTCTGTTAAATAAATGTTTACACCAACCATCAACAACAGTTGTTAATCGAAAGCACAAATTTTAATCATTAGACTCTGGTTGGGTTTTATCCGTTAATGCGCGCACACGGAGTTCGTGTCAGGGTATGAGGTTAGCGCCTCATGATTTGCTTTTTTGTATTTTCTCCTCTATTTCCAATGAGGGCTTAAATACATTTTTGTGAGAATCGAGTTGGAAAAAGCAACTAAATTAGACCGCATCCGCGCGGACTACAACGTTCACTACTGGAGCCAAGGCTTCTACGGAATTGATGACCAAGGCGAGGTATACGTATCTCCTCGTAGTGACCGTGCACACCAAATCCCTTTCAGTGCGATTGTAAATGAACTAGAAGCTAAGCAGTTGAATCTGCCTGTGTTAGTGCGCTTCCCACAAATCGTACACCAACGCGTGCATGGCATTTGCCAAGCTTTCAACCAAGCAATTGAAGAATACCAATATCCAAACAAATACCTGCTGGTGTACCCAATTAAAGTAAACCAACAGCGTGAAGTGGTTGATGAGATCTTAGCAAGCCAAGCACAGCTAGAAAATAAACAGCTGGGTCTTGAAGCAGGCAGTAAGCCAGAGCTATTGGCAGTACTTGCACTGGCTCAACAAGGCAGCTCCGTGATCGTGTGTAATGGCTACAAAGACCGTGAATACGTGCGTCTAGCACTGATCGGTGAAAAGCTAGGTCACAAAGTATTTATCGTACTAGAGAAGCTATCTGAGCTTGATCTAGTACTTGAAGAAGCAAAAAGCTTGGGCGTAACACCACGTCTTGGCTTACGTATCCGCCTTGCATCTCAAGGTGCGGGTAAATGGCAAGCAAGCGGCGGTGAAAAATCGAAGTTCGGCCTATCTGCGTCTCAAGTATTGAGCGTGATTGAGCGTCTAAAACGCGAAGACAAACTGGACACCATGCAGTTGGTTCACTTCCACCTTGGCTCACAGATGGCAAACATCCGTGACGTGCGTAATGGTGTAAACGAATCAGCACGTTTCTACTGTGAATTACGTGCCATGGGTGCAAACATTGATTACTTCGATGTTGGCGGCGGTTTAGCAGTAGACTACGACGGCACACGTAGCCAATCTTCGAACTCGATGAACTACGGCCTTGCAGAATATGCGCGCAACATCGTAAATACTGTTGGTGATGTGTGTCAGCAATACGAGCAACCGATGCCAGTGATCATCTCTGAATCGGGTCGCTCTTTAACTGCACACCACGCTGTACTTATCTCTAACGTTATTGGTACTGAAACATACCAACCGGAAGAAGTGTTCGAGCCAGCTACAGACGCTCCATTCTTGCTACAAAACATGTGGCGAAACTGGGAGAACCTGCAAGATGGTACAGATGCGCGTGCATTAATTGAAATTTACAACGATACCCAAAGCGATTTGGCTGAGGTGCACTCACAATTCGCTACTGGCGTACTGAACCTTGAACAACGTGCGTGGGCAGAGCAACTGTCGCTGCGCATTTACTTCGAGCTAAGTCGTCAAATGAGTACCAAGAACCGTTTCCACCGTCCTATTTTGGATGAGTTGAGCGAACGTCTTGCAGACAAGTTCTTCGTGAACTTCTCTCTTTTCCAGTCCCTGCCAGATGCATGGGGTATTGATCAGGTATTCCCTGTTCTGCCGCTTTCTGGTCTTGGCGATGTGGAAGAGCGTCGTGCGGTGATGTTGGACATCACTTGTGACTCCGATGGCGCAATTGACCATTACGTTGATGGCCAAGGCATTGAGAGCACACTACCAGTACCAGCATGGAGCAACGACAAACCGTACCTAATGGGCTTCTTCCTAGTAGGCGCATACCAAGAGATCCTTGGTGACATGCACAACCTATTTGGTGACACCCACAGTGCAGTAGTCAATGTTGATGAAGAAGGTCAATTTGAGATCAGCTACATCAACGAAGGTGATAGCGTAGAAGACATGATGCGCTACGTTCACATCGACGTAGATGCGATTCGTGACAATTACAAACAATTGGTTTCAGCACGTGTTGAAGCCAGTGAACAAGAACAAATCCTAGCTGAACTAGAACAAGGTTTGGCAGGCTACACCTATTTAGAGGACTTCTGATATGAATGATTTGTTTACTAAAACCGATTATTCGCTTTACTCCAACTCTATGTCGTTTCTACGTCGACCGTACATCAAAAATCCAGTATCGGCAGACGCAGACGTTGTAGTGCTAGGGGTTCCTCTGGACATGGCGACTTCTGGTCGTCCTGGTGCGCGTATGGGTCCAGATGCGATCCGCCGTGCGTCAGTAAACCTTGCTTGGGAAGGCAAGAAGTTCCCTTGGGACTTCAACGTATTTGATAAATTGAAAGTGATCGACGCAGGTGACCTTGTGTTCGATTGTGGTGATGCTGAAGACTTCACTTACCGCCTAGAAGCGGCAACAAGTGAGATTCTAAAGAGCGGTAAGACAATGCTAGGCTTGGGTGGTGACCACTTCATCACGCTACCAATCCTACGTGCTTATGCGAAACACCATGGTCAAATGGCACTGATTCACTTCGATGCGCACACTGACACATACGCAAACGGCAGTTCTTACGACCACGGTACTATGTTCTACCATGCGCCAAAAGAAGGTCTGATTTCTGCGAAGAACTCAGTTCAAATTGGTATTCGTACTGAATATGACCAACAAGATCACGGCTTCAATGTGATCAACGCGATGCAAGCGAACGACATGTCGGTAGAAGAGATTCTGGCAGAGATTCGTCGCACGGTTGCGGATAAGCCTGTGTATGTCACTTTTGACATCGACTGTCTGGATCCAGCATTTGCACCAGGTACAGGCACACCAGTTTGTGGTGGTCTGAACTCAGATAAAATTCTGAAGATCATTCGTGGTTTCGCCGGCATGAACATCGTAGGTATGGACGTGGTAGAAGTCTCTCCTCCTTACGACCACAGCGATGTCACGGCCTTGGCTGGCGCGACTATCGCACTTGAGTTGCTTTACGCCTACGCTTCGGGTCGTGAATAACGAAAGTTGTTCTCAATGAGCACAGAATTTCAAGGGGAGCTTCGGCTCCCTTTTTCGTTTTCAACACCCAACAAAAATAGATTAGATTTTCTAATCCAAATCATAGATTTTTATCTTGCTCAACTTCACACTTTTTGATTGCTAAGTCAGCACTCAAGCTCTAATATCTCGCGCCTAGATTCCCTAATCACTTTGTTTATTTGGCTCTCCTACATGGAGCGCTAAGGCTTTTTACGTCTTAAATTTCTGGAGAGATACGCAAATGTCCGCCTCGTTTCCATTAGCGAAACTTACCTTTTTAATCGCAATTCTGACTGCCGTAGGTCAAATGACTCAAACGATGTACGTGCCTTCTATCGGTCATATGGCGGGTGAGTTCTTGGTATCAGCGTCTTCACTTCAAGCTGTGATGGCATGTTACCTGATCCCTTATGGTCTATCGCAGTTCGTGTACGGTACGCTTTCTGATCGTCTTGGTCGCAAGCCGATCATCATTGCGGGTTTGATCATCTACATTCTTGGTACTTTGGTGGCGCTATTTGCTCATGAGTACGAATGGTTCCTAGCAGGTAGCTTTATCCAAGGTTTGGGTATCGGTTGTGGCGGTGCGATGTCTCGTACACTGACTCGTGACTGCTTTGAAGGCGCAGAACTGCACCGCGCAAACAGCTTGATCAGCATGTGTGTGATTTTCTCACCATTGATCGCGCCAGTATTGGGCGGCTACCTAACAGAAGCTTTCGGTTGGCGTTCTAGTTACCTGTTCCTAGCACTATTTGGTATCGCGGTGGTCATCACCATGATGACAAGCATGATGGAAACCTTGCCAAAAGAGCGCCGCAAACATGAATCTGTGGCAAAGAGCTACAAGTTCGTGCTTTCAGACAAACGCTTCCAAGGCTTCTTATTGGTGTTGGTTGCTACGTTCGCAGGCGTTGCAGTATTTGAAGCTGCAGCTGGCGTACTACTAGGCGGCGTGCTTGGTTTACCAGCAACCACAGTAAGCTTACTGTTTGTCTTGCCGATTCCAGGTTACTTAGTCGGCGCAGGCTTATCTAGCTACATCGCGCAACGTCGCTCTGAGCGCCGTGCTCTAAATGTTGGTCTAGTCGCTATCTTAGTTGGCTCAGCAGTGGTATTGATTCCGGGTTTGTTTGGTCTCACAACGGCGTTGACTCTGATTGGCGGTGCGACCATTTACTTCTTGGGTGCAGGCATTTTGTTCCCAGCGGCAACAACAGGTGCACTTTCACCGTTCCCATACCACGCAGGCACTGGCGGTGCGATTTTGGGTGGCATGCAAAACCTAGGTGCGGGTATCGCGACGCTGTTGGCTTCGTTCTTCCCGGCACAAGATCAAATGCCACTAGGTTGTTTGATGATGGCCATGTCGATCATTGCTATGTTTGGTTTGCGTTGGGTTAATCGCAAGCACGATCACTCAAACGAAATGCCATTGGCGATCTAAAATCTGGCTCTCATCACCCAAAAGGGACATGCTGAAAAGTGTGTCCCTTTTTTGTTGCACACATCTTACCCTTTAGCTCTCATCCACCAGCAATTGCATTTAACATCCCATCCAATCTTTGCTAAAAAGAACAGTTGCTTATACAGAAATTATTGGTTTGCCATTCGATATAAATACATTCACTGGAAGAACACAAATGTACTTTTACTCGCAAGATAAATGAATGGCGAAAAAACACGAGAAGAGTACACAATAAGGATACACAGATGCGTTTCACTTTAACCACGTTGGCCGTATCGGTCGCGCTAGTCGCCGGATGCAGCAATCAAGGATTACCAACCATGAACCATTACTCCCAATCGCAACTCGTTGCTCAACAAACCCAAGCACCAGTTGCTAAAAAAGTCCCTCATGCAATGAATATTCATGGTGATACACGAATCGATAATTACTACTGGATGCGCGATGATGAGCGCCAAGATCCAGAAATCTTGCAACACCTTGAGCAAGAGAATCAGTACGCAGAAACTGTTTTAAAACACACCGAAGCACTACAAGAACAGCTTTTTGAAGAGATCAAAGGTCGTATTGCGAAAGATGACAATTCAGTACCCGTTCGAAAAGGCAGTTACTACTACTCGAATGAAGTGACAGGCGACAACGAGTACGAAGTTCACCTACGTGCAAAAGACTTTGCAGGTAAAGATAAGCAAGTCATCTTAGATGTTAACGAGCTGGCAAAAGAACATGAGTTTTTCAGTATTGGCGGCTTAACGATTAGCCCAAATGAAAACTTGTTGGCTTATGGCGAAGATACCCTGAGTCGCCGTATTTACACCATCAAGATCAAAGACCTCACGACGGGCAAATATCTAAAAGATGAAATTGAAGGTGCATCAAGTGCGATTGCGTGGCAAAACGACAACCAAGCTTTCTACTACATCAAGAAAGACCCTCAAACACTTTTAGGTTATCAGGTTTACCGCCATGTATTGGGCACGCCTCAAACAAGCGATGAGCTAATATACGAAGAAACCGACAGCGCTTACTACACCTTCTTGAGTAAGAGTAAAGACGGTGAGCAAGTTTACATTTGGCACTCAAGTACAGAAACAAGTGGCGTGTCTGTGATTGATGCGAACAACCCGAACGCCAAAGCCGAAGCTTTCTACCCTAGAGAGACTGGTATTGAGTACAGCATCGCTAAATTGGATGATTGGTACTACATCTACACCAACTATCAAGCCGTAAACTTCCGTTTGATGAAAGTGAAAGCTGAAGAGATGCATGACCGCTCTAAATGGGTCGATGTCATTCCTGCTAACGACAATTCTCAGCTAGTTGATTTCGACTTGTTTGACGATCACCTTGTTTATGAGCAGCGTACGAATGGCTTGTCGACCGTGAAGGTTCGTCAATTATCAACAGGCAAAGAGTTTCCACTCGAGTTCAACGATACGGCTTTTGCTGCTTACCTCACGGGCAACCTTGAGTTAGACAATTCAAAAGTTCGCATCTACTACAGCAGCCTGACGACACCGGGAACTTACTACGATTTCGACCTAAATACAGGTGAATCTGAAATCATGAAGCAAACACCGGTACTTGGTGATTTTGATGCCAATAACTACCAGTCAGAGCGAATCATGGTAACTGCTCGTGATAGCAAACAAGTGCCAGTTTCATTGGTTTACCGTAAAGATCTCTTCAAGAAAGACGGCACTAACCCAATCTATCAGTACGGCTACGGATCATACGGCTCCACCATCGAACCAACATTCCGTTCAACTCGTTTGAGCTTACTTGATCGTGGATTCGTGTACGCAATCGCGCATATTCGTGGTTCAGAAATGCTTGGGCGTCCTTGGTATGAAGATGGCAAAAAGCTGACTAAACAAAACACCTTCAATGACTTCATCGACGTAACCAATGGACTGGTTGAAGAAGGTTATGGCGCAAAAGATAAAGTGTTTGCTGTTGGTGGTTCTGCGGGCGGCTTGCTGATGGGCGCAATAATCAACCAAGCACCAGAGCTCTACCGTGGTATTGGCGCGCACGTTCCGTTTGTTGATGTCGTGACGACCATGTTGGATGAGTCGATTCCTCTCACGACCAACGAATACGATGAGTGGGGTAATCCAAACGACAAAACCTACTACGACTACATGCTGAGCTACTCACCGTACGACAACGTGAAAGCTCAGAATTACCCGAACATGCTAGTGACGACAGGTTTGCATGACTCACAAGTTCAATACTTTGAGCCAATGAAGTGGGTAGCCAAACTTCGTGAAATGAAGACTGATGATAATGTCTTGCTGTTCAAAACCGATATGGAAGCAGGCCACGGCGGTGCTTCTGGTCGATTCAAACGATTAAAAGAAGACGCGCTTGAGTACGCTTTCTTCCTCGATCTGTTGGAGACCAAATAAGCTTTAGTCGTCATTCATTATGAGTCACCGAAAACAATGCCCGCTTTTACGCGGGCATTTTTCAATCTAGATACTCGGTGACATGACTCAGATGAGCTAAACAGAAAGAAAAACGCCTACTCACAGCGAGTAGGCGTTAACACAATAAATGTGTTTAGGCAGTAGAAACTGTCCTATTTATTAGAAGTAGTAACGAGCACCGATTGTCCAGTAATCATTTTCTTCAACGTCGATATCATTACCTAGGTCAAACTGGTATGCAGCAAAAGTAACAAAAGCAGGAGTCACAGCGTATTCAGCTTGTAGAGCAGATTGGCTAAATAGCGTGTCGCCAGCTTTATCGTCTTCTACAGACTCGTAGTTAACACTGAACGTCCAATCATTTACGCCGTAAGCCAATAGGCCTTCAAGCTGAATTGTTTCTTCTAGACCTTGATAGAAGTATTCGTTCATACCGTAAACGATCGCAGCATAGATACCAGAACCGTATTTACCGTAGTTAGCAGAGAATACATGAGATGTAGCGGATTCGTTCTTAGTACCGATTTGACGGTCACCGCCACTGTAAACGTAGCCTAGACCAAAGCCTGCTAGTTCAGTGCTCAGAGCGATTTGGCCACGAGCATCATACATATCGTGCTCACCTTGCCAACCAAGACCTAGGTTAAAGCCGAAACCTTCACCAAACTCAAAACCCTTACGGTAGCTAAGCATACGTTCTGCACGAGCTGAACCAAGGTTGTATTGATCTGCGTACAAGAAGTCGTTGGCAAACGCGATTGGTAAATCCGCAACACCTGCTACGTCGTAGTATGGTGACCATTGTGTACCAGCAACAACGCGACCAAACTGCTCATGTGTCGCACCAATGTAACCCAAACGAGTGTTGAACGAGCTTTCACCACCGTCTAGTAGTTTGATAGACCATTCGCCTTTAGCGTCAACTGTCACACCATTACCGATGTCCTGTTTACCGCCAACATTGATACGAGGAGATACGTCATGAATGCGTACATCTTCCTCAAAGTACTCACCCACGCCCACAGAAACGTGGCCGCCGATAGAAAGAGATGTGCCATCGCTGTTGTAAACTTCAGCTGCGAAAGCTTGAGAACCACATGCTAGTGCCGCCACTGCAACGGCTAGAGTTTTCATTTTCATTGTTAACATCCATATAGTTGTTTGTACTGATTCGCCCCGACAGCAAAATAAAATGCATCAATCGCAACGAACAGATAACAAAGTAGTAATGAAATATAAATGAAACAAATACTTTCTTATGCAACTGGTGTTATTTGTGGCTAATTTTTGATCACGATCCCATAAAAAAAGGGAACTTTTCAATTCCCTTCATAATTTGTGTGGTGTTTTGCGTGTTACAACTGCCAGCGTGCGAGTGGCTTCTCAGTTTTGATACCTTTACTGCCCCATCGGTCAATAACATCAATTTGCAGTATGCGATCCTGTGAAACTAATGAAGTTAACGTTTTTGACGGGCGTTTATCAGTGATCAGCCACAGAGTTTCATCTTCCTCAAATTGAGCTTTTAAAGATAGTTTCTCTGCCTCTGACCATTCCAATTCTGGTTTGAATTGGCGATCGACCACAAACAGTTGGTTTCCTGATGCAAAATCTTCTAACGATTCACCCAACAATACCACCGAATCGATCTCTTTTTCGAAAATTACTTCTTGTTGTTGATTGATCAGTTCCCGCACGTCCAGCATCAAGGCTTGCTGGTTCTTTTCAATCTGAGCTTGATTTTGAGGGTATACCTTCTGTAGATCTTCACCGACAATCGCCGCCATTCGAATCAAGTTACTCGGATTCATCCACGCGTATTTCGACGTCTCACCATTATCCAACGTTAATGCCGCAACACCTTGTGCTCTCGGTGAAATCGCTTGAGAGGCATCAATCTCTATCAAGCGCACATTTCCCTGACGCGCATACACAAAAGTAGGGTCTTGATGCCAAACAGCACCTAGCGTGATCGCTACCGTTGCATTTTTTCCTGCTGCGGTAACTTGTTCATGTCCTTTACTTGCAAACCAATTCACCAAACGCTCAATCCCGTAACGTCTAGGCGGCAAGTAAGTCGTCTCGATATCCGTCCCTTGCATCAACTGCTGAGCCAGCATGTAGGTCACAGGAGTGCTCGTAACGATGTCTTTGGCAAAAGCAAACGGTGCTGCTGTACTCGCTATTGCCAAGCTCAATCCCATAATTATCTTTTTCGTGTTCATATTCGAATATCCAGATTTAGGCTTTACGCACAATGCGATACATGGTTGCAGTTAAGAAGAAGGTTGCCGAAACAATGATGATCGACGCGCCAGATGGCACAGGGAGTTCCAACTCCATCGGTAAGACCGTACCAACCAAGCACGCGATGGTCGCCAGCAGTGATGAGAGCAACACAAAGCTGCCCATTCTTTTAGTAAGAAGGCGGGCTGTTGCACCAGGAATCAGCAGTAATGCCCCAACTAATACGGCGCCAATGATCTTCACAGCTGCAATGGTCACAAGCGTGATCATCATGACGAACAAGTAATCGTAGAAGCTGGTATTGAATCCACGGACACGTGCGATATCTGGGCTGATGCAAGTCAGTAATATGCGGTTAAATGTCGGGATCAAAAGCAATAAGATGATCAAACAACTCACGGCCAGAATCGTAATGTCTCTGTCTGTTACCGTCAGAATTGAACCAAATAGAACATTCTCCAGCATGTGGATGTTGATCTTGCGTGCCACGTACATCAGCAAGGCAGCACCGACCGCCAGCGCCAGTGCTAGAAATACGCCGACTAATGTATCGTAAGGAACATTGGTTCGATTTCGCACGAAATGCAGCAGCAGTGCGAAGATCATGCAGAAGCTAAATAATCCAATAAATGGGTTTTCTGGTGGCTCACCAAGCAGTACACCAATCGCAATACCTGTTAGTGCAGCATGACCGACGGCCTCTGAAAAGAACGCTAAACGCTTCGCAATGACTAGCGTGCCTAAACCACCCAGCAAGGGACCAAGAATGAGCGCAGCCACTATCGCGTTGACCATAAACGCGTAAGCAAAACTGTCACTTAGCCAACCAGCTTCCACACCATGCAGAGCGAGCTCTCTTAACCAATCCATTATGCCGCCTCCACTTTTGCTGTGTAGTGCTTAAATAACGACTCGATACGTTCTGGACTCAATACTTCTGTGTGGTGTCCTGACGCCACGATTTGACGATTCACGACATGGACCTGAGCATCCAAACGACGCACAGCCGTCACATCATGATGCACAGCAAGCACGGTTTTACCTTCCCCAACAACTTCATGAATTAAACTTTCAAGGTAACGAACACCTTGCTCATCCATGCCCGTCGTTGGCTCATCTAAAACAAGCAGACTAGGTTCGTCTAATAACGCTTGAGCGAACAAAACACGCTGTTGCTCACCACCCGATAACTGTCCCATTCGTCGGTCACTACGTGAAGCCATACCGACGCGCTCTAGTTGAGCAAGCGCTTGTTGAGTTTGCATGGTTTTACGTCGCCAAAACAGAGGCACTCTGGTTTGGTTAAGCAAAACAAAATCCATAACCGTGAGCGGCAGACTGGCTTCAAACATGGCTTTTTGTGGTACATAGCCGATTTTCGCTGCATGTTCGCTGTCTGGCCAATGGACAGAAATATCACCAGTAAATGGGGTTAAGCCCAAAACAGAGCGTAAAAGAGAAGTCTTCCCACCACCGTTAGGCCCCATGATGACGTGACATTGGCCAGCTTCAAATTGGGTTTGTATGTCTTGCAGAATCAGGTTGTCGCCATATTGAAGGCTTACCCCATCGAGAGAAATAGAAGGCCCTTGCATCAAACTTTCTCCTGTTCGTGCTTGCTTGCAACGAACTTCATCGCTTCAATCAGAGTCGCGACGTTCTCACGCATTTCGACTTCAACCTTATTGGCTTCGTATTCGCCATGAGTCATGTGAGAAAAACGATAAAGCTGAACACCGGTCGCTTCTTCGATCGTATCAACAAAACGATTTGGCATGTTTAATTCGTAAAACAGCACATCAATACCAGATTGACGAATCTTCTCTATCGTTTCTTGTAACTGGCTTGCACTTGGCTCTACACCATGAGCAGGTTCGATAACTGCTGCGACGTCTACGCCGAATTCCTGCAAGATGTAACCATAAGCATTGTGCGTAGTAGCGACCTTCATACCTGCTGTATCAAGTTGCCCCAAAGACAACATGGCATCACGCTTCAAAAGGCGGAATGTTTTTGCGTAAGAGCGCGCATTCTTGCGATAAAACGCCGCGTTTTCTGGGTCGAGCTTGCTTAGCTCACTCGCAATCGTGTAAACCTTTTGAATCGTGGTAGATAAACCAACAAACGTATGCGGGTTAACTGCGCCTTTACCGACTGATTGACCCATCGCAGGTAACAGCGGTACTTCTTTGTTCGCCTCTATCACCACAAGATCGTCACGTTGTGAAGCTTGAATCACTTTAAGAGCAAAATCATCGTGGCCGATGCCATTGACCACAATCACATCCATTTGCTTCAAACGCTTTAAATCATTAGGTTGAGGTAAATAGTTATGAGGGTTAAAACCTGCATCCACCAGCGGTAGAATTTCTGCTTTATCACCGACCACCGCTTTCACATAGCTGTAGTATGGTTGGAGCGTAATACCAATATTGAGCTTATCTGCTGCAAAGCTCGATGAAGCTACTGCCAGCAATGCACTAGCCGTTATAATTCGACGTAGAAAAGATCGTTTCATCATAGTTGTTATCGTTAAAATTAAGCTTAATGGGCGTGAGCATTTGAAGACGTAGCTGGGACAAGAACAATTTGTTGCCAACCTTGCTTCTGGCGTTCGCTTGTTTTTGCAAGAGACAAATCAGACGCCTTTGTTGTGGATTGAATAAACCAAATGTCAGCGTGTTCATTACGACTATCGAGAAGCATGGAAGCCGCGCCTTTTTCATCTTGCCTTACACCGAGATAAATCCCTGCATCTAAGCGTTGCCATTGATGAGAGCCTTTTCGCTGCCAGCTTTGGTCTTGCACAAATGGTGCAACCCAAAATTCTTCCAATTCGCTGACGGCAGGCCACTCGCCAGCATCTAGGTGAAGATCTCGAATCTCTTCATGCGCCAACTTTAGCTCGGCGATCATCGCAAGTTCTTCTTGTTCAAGGTCAGTGATGAGAACTTGATGCGCTAGCACTTCGGTATGTTCTGTCTCAGCTTGATGGTGAGGCAGCAAAATCGTGGAGACCGCAAGAATACCTGCGATGGTTAGAGCAACCCATTTACCTTCTCGACTGCCGTTATCCGGTCTGATCTTCTGGGTAATCATTTCTCTTTTAACTCAACGATATCCACTTCTACTGGGTTTTCATGCCCCGCATCGAAAACCAAATAAAAATCGGTTTGAGGATGAGTGAACTCAGCAATGGAACGTTTATCTGTCGTTACTTTGGCGATCAAGTTGTCGTCGTAATCGTACATTTCAACGTCGTAATCCACCGCGGTAGAACCATCTGAATAGCCCGCCTCACAAATCACTTTGGCTTGCTCTAAATGGCAACTCATCAATGGGAAGTGCGCGAACGCTTGAGAAGAGATAAAACCAGCAACCAACACTGAGGTTTTAAGAATAGAAACGTTTTTCATGATGCATCCAAATTGGCTCAGCGAATGGCTGAGCCAAATTTTGATTAGTTAAGTTGAGTTTCAAACGTTAGGTGAACGTTCATGCTTGCTTTGTCTGCAAGTGGATCGTTTTTCAGCTCACCCTTGTAGTTTGCTTTCATTAAGTAGCGGCCTGCTACATCTGGAGTGAAGGTGATTTTTCCATCCTTGCCGCTGACCACATCGATTTGCTCTTGGTGGTTGCGATACAGAGTACCTTCACGCGTAATTTCCGCCGTGACACCTTGCTGAGGCTCGCCGTTAAAGAAGAATTGGAATGTCACTTCTTCACCTTCAATAATGTCTGAAGGGTGCGTAATCGGCTTCATTTCTAACAGCTTACCTTCAATCTCTAGTGCCTTTTCTGTTGGCATACCAACCGTTACATAGCTTTCTGCACGTGTGTAGCTAAGTTGGGTAACGACATCGCGTGCTTTTTCAGGAATAACGCTTGCACGGTCTGCTTTGCTCGCTTTCGCCCACTTAACCGTGTCACGACGACCTGCTTTGTACTGGGTGTAGTAGCTAGGTTGGTTGTTGATAGCCACTTTGTGCGTGCCCTCTTCAACAAAGAAGAAGTCAAACATTGAACGACGCTTACCGCGTACGACAAAGTTTGGACGCTCAGAACGACCATCTGGCATGATCACGAACGCTTGCTCGCTACCTGCTGGCTTATCGAATACAAACGTACCGTGAGACGCTGTCACATCGAACGTTAACCAATCACCGCCTTCTTTTGATACCGTAAAGTGAGAAGGGAGAACCCAACGAGGGTGCGCTTGTGCTGTTGTCGCGGCCGCTAGCCCCATTGCCATTACACTTGCTAATGCCACCGCTTTCATTTTGGTTTTCATTGTTATTCCTTCTCTATCACTTAACTTGGTAATTGACGGTAATGACGCCCGTCTCTTCCGTTGGTTTTATTTGGTAGCGCACTTCACTGTCCGCTAACTGAATTTTTTGACGTAGGTAATTACGGCCACCGTGTTCACGCACGACTTCTACATGTAGGGTGTAATTGCCCTGCTTGAGTCGTTGACCATCATCATTAGTGCCATCCCAAACGAATCGGTATTGGCCTGCAGGTCGAGTGGCTGACGTTACGGCATCGACCAATTCGCGATCGTAACGACCCACTTTGCGCCACCAGCTGCGAAGATCTTTCAACCATTCATCTTTACCTACCCAAAGCTGAATGGTTTTGACTGGTTTACGCTTTTCATCTTCGATCCATACTGCGACATAAGGTCTTGCGTACATCGAGGTATCAATCTTTGGTAACTCAAACTCAAAGTCGACTTTGGCATTATCTGGAAAAGGAGCGGCCATAAGCGGCAAAGGAGATAAAGCCGCGATCAATGCGGCTTTACTAAACGGGTGACGGCGAAAAATTCGGCCCATGTTTAACATTGGTTTTTTCTCTGAATAGGCTGTTATGGCACAGCGAAAAAATAAATAACGAGTGATAACGCAGTGCCAAAACTCATCCACTGCATTGATGTTCTAAAAGTCTTTTTCTTTGGAAGCAGCAAACACACACCGGTCAGCACAAAAAACACCATTAGCAAGGCTGTTATGTCGATAAACCATTTCCACGTATCGCCACTGTTGCGACCTTTATGTAGGTCGTTTAGTAGCGCAACCATGCCGTAGTTAGTGGTTTCAACTTCAGCTTCACCCGTCGTCATATCGACGAAAACGGTGGCGTTGTAGCCTGGGCCTTTGAAATCTAAAGAGAGTTCACCAATCATCAATTCACCATCCTCAACCTCGGTATACACATCGAGTGCTGATGGTGTGCCTCGTAGGTCTGTTTCTTGTGTTAAGAAACTCAACAGGGCAGAGCGATTGGGTTGGAAGCTTCCTTCATTCGCAAATAGTTGCTCGGAAGGAACTGTGAGTGTGTGTTGCTGAATGATGGGTTCACTGCGCTCAAACAGTTCTGGGCGGTTCAACGTAATACCAGTTAACGCAAAAAACAGCGTCACCAATAAAAGAGCCATAGAAATATAAATGTGCAGACGGCGTGCCCAAGTCTGGACGCCTTTGCTTTTGAGCAACATAGAAAACAATCATCACCAGTAAATGAGGAAGTAATTTAGGTGATAATCATTCGTATTGGCATTTAATTTACATTGTTTACGTTTGGTCAAAAAGCACTACTCCCGTCGATACTGACGGGAGTAAATCAGAGGGGGGGCGTTATCGAGCGAGAATTGGATAAGTAAAGAAAAGCAAGTGACAGAAATTAAACACGAAGTGGGCGAGCACAGCGCACCATAAACGGCCAGTAAAATGGAAGACCAAACCGTACCCAACCCCTGCAAGCGCGCCGAATACCATTAATAGTGGGCCACCAGCAAAATGAGCCAAACCAAACAAAAGACTCGCTACTACCAAGCCGACTCGCCAGTCAAAGCGACGGGACAGCGACTGCTGTATAAATCCACGAAATAGCGCTTCTTCTGCCACACAAGTCAGGACTAAGTTGTTCAAAGCAAATAACCACCACCAAGATGGCACACTCAATTCTGGTTTTATAGCACCAAACGCTGACGCAATAGGCAACAATAAGAGCAAAGGAATCATCACCAGCAATGCCGGTTTGACTCTTACTTTTGACTCACCACCTAGCAAAATCGGATAAGCCAGTAAGAGTGCAAAGAAGGCAAGCGGCTTGTCTAAGTTAAGGTACATAGAGAACGGAGCACTTAACGGCCCCGCAGATACCTTGTCGAGCACTTGCAGATTATTGAATCCCGAGATCAGATGGACAAACAACAGAACACACCAAACAATTACGACTCCCCACCCCAAATAGAAAATGGGTTTCGTTTTTGGCTGCGCTTTTAGCCTTGAAGCGAGGCTTGGAAGTCGGTATGACACGCCAAGCACAAACAAAGAGCTGATCAAGGCGATAAGCTCAATACGGCCGAGAATAAAGCCACCAAACAAGGTGATGCCAAGCAATACGAGTGCGACTCCAGTATGGCGGAGAAAAGCCGCTGCTATCGCCAAAATTAACGGGCACCATAGCCAGATGTCAGAATCGAGAATCATTGTATTATCCTTATAAACAAAAGCTGACGTTCCAGTCTTATCGCTGGATAGCGGTAATATAACGTTATGATATTTAAAAAGAGATCGAACCAGACTCAATATTTACAAACAAAAAGACCCGAGATATAACCCGGGTCTTTCGATCGTTGATGCATGTTCTATTGTCACATGGACTTAGCTATTCTGGCTCGCTTTCGCTTTACGCAACTGAGATAGGTATTTCACCCAACTCTCAGCTTGAGTTGAAGGCTCAATCTCATTTGCGCGTTTTGCGTTGGCAAGTGCGTCTTCAATTCGTTTCAGCTTGTAGTAGGCACGTGTCTTAACCAATGCCACATCCGCTTTGCGACCAGAGACTTTATCCAATACAATCAGAGCATCTTTGTAGTGCCCTTCTTGGACAAGCAACTGAGACAAGTTCCAATAGTATTGGCGATCCAGCTTCGCGGCCACGCGCCAACTCGCTATCGACTTATCCCATTCTTTCGCCATTTGCCAGTACGTAGCTTGCTGCGCTTTAAGCTTGCTGTCTGAGTTAACTTCATTTAACTCACCCAACACTTTTGCTGCACGCTCTGGAATACCGCGCTTACCATACAGCTGAGCAAGAAGTTTGAGGTCATCTTGGTTCAACTCTACGCCTTTCAGCTTCGCAAGAGCCAAAGCATCAAGAGCACGCTTATCATCATCCACACGTAGATACAGAGCAACAAGCTGACGCCACCATTCCACACGCTCTGGCTCGATCGCAATCAAGCGTTTGATCGTGCCAATCGCTGGCTGCCACTTTTTCAGCTCTAGCTCTGCAGATAGCTTGATGGACAGTGGTGCCATTTCGTCTGGCTGGCCATATTTCTCATAACGAGCCATTGCAGAGAGAACTTTATTCCACTGACTTAACTGGTAATGAGACTGTGCAATACGCAGCCAAATTTCATACGCCTTTTGGCTCTCAGGAACGGATTTACTCAAGCCATAATAATGTGGCAAAGCTTTAGAGAACTGCTGTTCATTTAGTAACATATCAGCCAACATTTTGCGCGTTTGCCAAGCTTGCTCATCTTCCAGAAGACCACTGTTTACCGCAATCTCTAGCTGTTTAATTGCAGGCTTAACTTGCTCATTCTGCCAGTAGAAAATACCCAGCATTCGCGCCACAAACGCTTGATCGTAACCACGAGATAAATCGAGGCCTTCAAGAGTTGAAATGGCTTCTTGCAGCTTTTCTTCTTGCGCTAGGTTATGAGCGCGTTGAACACGAGTCGCCGTGTATTGACTCAGTTCATTCGCGACGGTGGTAAAAGCACTTAGGCTTAATACCGCACCGATTAAGAATTGCTTCATCATTTGGCTAACTTGAACTCCACTTTAGCGGTTTGTCCGAACTGCTCAATTGAGACACCATCTTCAACTTTCGGTTGATATTTCCATTTCTTCAGCGCTCGAATCGCTTCTTTTTCGAAGATACGTTTTGGCTTAGCGTCAATCACTTCGATGTCTTTAGGGCGGCCTGTCGCGTCAATGGTAAAGCGCATCACTACGTAACCTTCCATTTTACGTTTCAGTGCTTTGCTTGGATAACGAGGATCAACGCGGTACAGAGGCAATGCTTGCTGGTTACCCATCGTGCCTTTTAAATTAGGAGCACTGATCGCAATGCCATCCAGAGCCGTGTTCAAACCCAATGCGCTGATTGGCGTCACTTGGCTCATCGGCTCTACTTGGGTTTCCGCTTGAGACAAATCCATCGGTTCTGGTGCTTTTGGTGGTTCTGGCTGTTCAGGAACCGAGCGTTGACGACGTTGAACATCAGCATCATTCTCGACCATCACCATGTCAAAGCGCACCGCCTCTGACGGTTGAGGTGCGCGTTGATTGCCTTTGTCGACCATCCACGCCATAAAGCTAAACAAGCTCACCGCAATCAAAATTGACGCTGGTAGCGCGAGTAGTAGCCTGCCCATTAAGGTTTCTCCGCTGCCAATGCGATGTTCTTCACACCAGCACCTTTCGCCGCATCCATCACTTTCACAACCGTCCCGTTGTATGCGTGCTCATCGGCTTGAATGACAAGTGATGCTTCTGGTTGCTCAAGTAACAAGTGCTCAATGGTCGCTTCAACACGTTCGATATCCACCAAACGTTTATCGATGTACACATCGTTCGCCGCTGTTACCGCAATAAAAATGCCTGCGTCTTTTTGGCTAACCACGTTCGATGCTTGTGGGCGGTTAACTTCTACACCTGACTCACGTACAAATGAACTGGTCACAATGAAGAAGATCAGCATGATGAACACGATATCCAACATCGATGTTAGATCGATTTGCGCTTCATCTTGTTGATTATTTCTACGTCCGAGTCTCACTTCTGACTCCTTAAAGATTGTTCTAACTGGAGGGCTTTACGCTCACACACTTTGCTCAAACGTGCATGGACAAACATGCCTGCAAGTGCCGCAACCATTCCTGCCATAGTTGGCAGTGTTGCAAGTGAAATGCCTGAAGCCATCAATTTTGGATTGCTACTGCCTTGTGTGGCCATCACATCAAAAACCGTGATCATACCAGTCACCGTACCTAGCAAACCTAACATCGGGCAAATCGCCACGAGTACTTTGATGGTTGATAGGTTTTGGCGCAGTTCAATGTGTGCTTTTGCAATCCATCCTTCGCGGATTTGATGCGCGTACCAAGAGTGGTGGTCAGGTCTTGCTAGCCACTGCTCACAAAGCTGTTTCTTCACCTTCGGAAACTCCATTGTCAGGTAAAGTACACGCTCCATAACCAGTAACCAACACACCGCTACAACGGCTGCTAGCCACCATAGGATTTGGCCACCTTGCTGCATAAAGCTCATCAAGGTTGAGGCCCAATCCTCGCTGATCAAACCCAATGTGTTGAGTAGGATCTGCTCCATTACGCTGCGTTCTCCGCTGTCGTGTTAGGGTTGTTTTTGCCTTTTGGCATATCGCGCTCAGCTTGTTCCGCAACAAGACCAATGCCTTGCTTTTCAAGAATATTGCGAATGTTCTCTGCTTGAGAGCTCAAGACGTTATGAGCAAGAAGCAATGGCATTGCCGCAACAAGACCAAGAACAGTTGTAACTAGCGCCATAGAGATACCACCTGCCATGACTTTTGGATCGCCATTACCAAACTGAGTGATCACTTGGAACGTTTCGATCATACCAGTTACCGTACCTAATAGACCAAGCATCGGTGCTAGAGCAGCAAGCAGTTTCAGCATCGACAACCCCTTCTCAAGGTGAGTCTGCTCGTCAACTACCGCTTCTAATAAGCGAAGTTCTAATGCTTCAACGCTACGATGTTTGTCTTTTTGGTACACAGCAAGGATACGACCAAGCGGGTTATCTTCTGGTTTAGTTGGATTCTTTAACTGTTTGGCGATTTTTTGACGAGCAATCATCAATGACACACCACGAACCAACGCGATGATCAAACCAACCGCTAACAAGCCAAGAATGATCTGACCTACGACACCACCTGCATTCAGGCGATCCGCCATTGTCGGAGAATTTGCCAATTGCTCAAGCAAGATGCCGCGTGATGGGTCAATCACTAAAGAATCGATTTCACCCGAGTTCAGCGAGCTTGCTGTTGGTCCATTTTCTGGTTGGCGGAGGTAGCTTACTGCATCGCCGCGTTGACCGTTCCACTTCACGTAACCAGCGTCATCCAATAGCGCCATTGAGCCAAGGCGAACACCGTTGACCGTCTGTTCACGACCTTCACCATCAAGCAGAGTGAATGACACTTTCGCCATCTCACCACTTGCTTTAACTTGTTCTTCCATGCTGCGCCACATCGCTTGAAGCTGAGGCAGAGTAGGCAGGGATTTCGCCGCAACGATATCATCGATATTTTGCTGATATGAGTTTGCGTCTACACCAGTAACGGAATGCTTAAGTTCTGCTTCCAGCTCTTTTGCGTTTTGACGAACAACACCAAATAGCTCACCCAAGCTACCTGTTTCTAAACGTAGTTTTTCTTCTAGTTGAGCCAGTTCAGCTTCGTTTTCACTAAACGTAACACCAAGCGTGTCAGCTTCTGCTTGTAGCGCCGCACGTTCTGCTACAAGCTTATTCTTCATTGCCTGTAGCTCTTGCTGAGTCTTGTTAAAACCAGATTCACGAGCTACGTTATGGGATTGCTGTTGGCGATTTTCTTGTTGTGCTTTTTGCAGCAGAGTGTCACTTGCAAACGTCGTATGCGGTAAAAGCGCAGCAGTAGAGATCAATGCAACCGATAGCCATTTCTTCATCATTTATTTGCCCTCCGCTACGTTTAGAGACACTGGCAGAGTTAGCATGCTTGGTGCGATCTGTTTATTTGCCATGGCAAACGCTTTATCGAGTTCAGATTTTTGTTCTGAACCAACGGACTGCCATGCGTTCTGTTGTTGTGACCAGCTCCAGAACTGCTCACCAGATAGGCTACGAGCAACTAGCGACACACGGCCTAAGTAAAGAATATCAGCCTCAACTTGGTCGTTACCTTCCAATGCAATCTTGCCTTGGTAGATACCAATCTTAGTGCCGTAGTCCATTTCGATTTGGTACGCTTCTAGAATACGACGGAACTTCTCAGCATCCGCGACATCTGCTCGAGTCATCATGGCATCAAGCTTAGCAATACGCTCCTCACGTTGCGCTTTGCGGATCGGCTTATCATTCGCGACGATAGTCTTTAGACCATCCAACATGTGATACATAAGCGGTACCACACCTTGACGAGTTTGAGCGATCTGCTCAATTTGCTCATTCAAGCTTGCCACTTCCTCGTTTTGACTATCAACAAGGTTTAAAAGGTGGTCGCGATAAATCTTCAAGTTGCTGACTTCTTCATTCAACTGTTCAATTTCAGCTTCTAGTGACAAAGACTTCTCAGCACTTGCATCGATACGCTTCTGGCTTACTGCAGACGCTTGGTTAGTTTTACTCTGCACTGCTTGAGCATCGTTAAGATTTTCCGCTTGAACGGGAATCAAAACCGATGTGATCAACAGAGCGATACTTGATTTCATTAGATTCATACGAGTTATATTTTCTGTTTTCCAAAAACGACTAAAGGGGAAGACAACTCTTCCCCTTTAAAAATCAGTTTGTTATCAGTACTTGAACTGAATTGTCGCCATGTAGTTTCGGCCCTCGCCTATCACTACACCGCTAGCTCCTTCTTGTTTACTGTTGGTACTACCCCCACCTGCTAGGTAGTCAGTATCAAACAAGTTTTCTACATTGAATCGAGCCACAATATCTAAGTTCTCATCATACTTGTGAGTGTACGCAACGCCCATATCAATACGTGCATACCCATCTTTCTTAAATGTGTTCGCTGCGTCACCGTAGCGCTCACCTTCATAAATCAGACCTAGGTTAACATCAGTGTTGTTCTGCACTTTGTAACGAGACCAAACACTTGCTGAAAACTCTGGAACATCCGCTGGACGGTTACCTTTGTAATCCGCACTCTCAGTGATTTCTGCATCTAGGTACATTGCAGAAGCCGTTAGCGAAAGCTCCTCAGTCACAAAACCTTGCGCTAGAATTTCCGCACCGCGGTGTACTTGCTCACCATCTTGAGTCTTCTTGTACATCACATCACCGCCAGCATTAACGCCGTCTTCAACATCTAATGCGATGTTTTCTAGAGTGATATCAAACACAGCACCAGAAAGAAGCAGACGTTCATCGAACAGTTCCCACTTAGTACCCACTTCATAAGAGATACCGCGTTCTGCGTCTAGCTCTTCACCATCGTTGGTGTAATCAGTACTGTTTACCGTGCCTTGAGGCATAAAGCTCTCAGAGTACTGAACGTAAATAGAACCGTTGCTTGCAGGGTGGAAAATCACACCTAGTTTTGGTGATACTTGGCTTTCCGTTAGGTCATCGCTGCGCTTTTCATCGTAACGAACGCCAGCAAGTACCTGCCAGTAATCGTTAATTGTCATCATGTTTTGCGCGTAGATACCCCAAGTATCATATTCGCTAGTAGGCCATTTCTTAGAACTCGTTGGCTCTGGCTTCACTACCGTCTCACCTGCTGGAACATACTCGCCGTCATGGAAAGCCATAAAGCGGTCGTAGCTGTAATCCAAGTAGTTTGCACCGACTAAGAAAGTGTTATCTGTACCAAACAGAGAAAAGTCAGTCGTCACATCTACGTAAGCAGTATCAAATACCCAGTGGTCAGAACGCTCGTTACCCTTGTGCTTGATCGTACCGTTTTCTTCGTACATATCGAACTTAGGGTAAGACTCTACGTCGAAACGTTTGAAGTCTTGACGGTTATAGCCCGCTTTCACGTTAACGCTGTCCGTCACCTGTGCATTAATGTCGATGCCGTAGTTTTCTACGTCATTGTCGATCTCTGACCATTGTGCATCCCAGATGTACTTATCACCGCGAACGGCTTTACCATCGACAATGTAAGCACCTGAATCAACGCTACCGTCATCTTTTGTACGGTCATAGTGCGCTGACACCATGATGTTTTCAGTGATATCGTATTCCACCACCAAACCACCCACTACGCGGTCAGTTTGTGGTTCCGTACCATCACCGTATTTACGCCATGAGCCGTAGCTTTCTTTTGCAAGAATGGCACGAGCACGCAACGTTTGTTCTTCATTCAACGAACCACTGACATCAAGTACAGTTCGTGAATGGTCATCTGAACCGATATCTTGGCTCAGGCTCGCGTGAGTTTCTGTTGTCGGCTTCTTCGAAACCATGTTCACCAGACCACCTGGTTCTGACTTACCGTAAAGTAGACCTGATGGACCTTTAAGAACTTCAACACGCTCTAAAAGCTCAATTGGTTGACGGTAGTGTGACCAATGCTGACGACCATCACGTAGGAAGCCGTCTGAACTGCTCAGTTCAAAACCACGTAGCGAGAAACGCTCACGGTTACGGCTTGTACCGCCCGCACTAACACTCGCGTCATTTTGTAGAACTTCACCTAACGTGCTTGCACGCTGCTCATCGATTACCGCTTCATCAATCACAGCAACTTGTCCTGGAGTTTCCAGTTGCGTCATTTCCATGCGCATTGCTGTTGTATTCGTATCCGCTTTGTAACCGAATTCGCGACCTTCTACGACTAGGTGCTCATCCGCATTTTGAACTTCTGCCACTGCAGGTGCCGCTAACACCGCACCAATCACTAATGCCAATTGGCTCTTAGAAAACATACCCATTCACTCCGATTATTGGGTAGCACATAACTGCTATGTGGTTCCCTCTTAGTTATTTCGCGAGTGAATATAAGTGATAACTATTACTATTTGCATTAAATTTACATTCTTTGCATTCGTAAAGTTTTGTAAAGCGGTAAAGGGTCATACTCGCCGACAATCGAGATCTAGATCACATTAAATCAGCACTTTTGACATGGATTTTACTGTCTAAAAAGTAATGTTACTGCAAGCCCGCCTTCTGAACGATTGCTTGCAACAGCT
The DNA here is from genome assembly GCF_905175355.1 of Vibrio sp. B1ASS3. Classification (NCBI taxonomy): domain Bacteria; kingdom Pseudomonadati; phylum Pseudomonadota; class Gammaproteobacteria; order Vibrionales; family Vibrionaceae; genus Vibrio; species Vibrio sp. B1ASS3. Next base: position 127,226 of record NZ_HG992743.1, on the reverse strand, counting down.
TTCCCACCCATCATTCGCATGGATTCTTTTACAATGGCCAACCCAAGACCGTAACCACCTAACTTTTTGTCTCGAGAAGCGTCCAGTCTTGTGAACGGATCAAAAATATCTGTCAGTTTATCTTGTGGAATGCCAGGACCATTGTCGGCTATCGTCACTGCCAAATAGCTGTGCTTGTCCGTTGTTTTGTTTGCTAGAGAAACATCTATCTGGGCTGACTGACCAGCATACTTAATGGCATTGCCAATCAAATTATTCAAACAACGCACCACTAACGTATCGTCACATTGCGCTTTTGTTCTTGTCGCCTCAGAAACAAATGTAAGGTTTTGCTGTATCTGCAAATCGATTTTGCAGCGCTCGACTTGAGGCGCCAGTAGCACTTCTAAGTCGCTGCGTTTTAATTCCGTATCGTAGCGAGCATTCTCTAAACGGCTGAATTCCAAGATTTCACCAATAAGATGATTCAGCTCATTGGCCTCTTCTTCCATACGTGTCACTAAGGTTTGTTCATTTTCCCCTACTCGCTTACGCAATAGGTGTAACACTAAGTTTTGGCGCGCTAATGGTGTACGTAACTCATGGGAAACATCACGAATCAAGCGACGCTGCTTTTCAGCAAGAGAATGAATCTCTTTTGTCATGTGGTCGAAGTCTTGCGCCAACTCGTTAAACTCTCGAGTGTTCGACTTAAGCTCATCCACCACACTGACGTTGAAGTCACCATTCGAAAGTCTTTTACTTGCTTCTCTTAAGCGATCCAATGGTTGCTGTAAATTCCGCGCCATTAACAAAGAGAACAGCGCCAAGATGACCGCCGCAATCACAACCTTTAATACAGAGAAATAAAGGATGAAATCATGAGCGGGGTGCAAACGATGAGGCAACTGAATCACTAGGCTGTTGTTTCCGACAAGAGGGATATTAAATATCGGACGACTTACTCGACCTTCCAGTTGTTCGTCCAAACGTCGCTTAAATTTCAACTTGAATTCAAAGTGCGGGTGCATCAAACGGTGTGTAAGAGGGCGCTGATTTTCGTCGAGTACAAACAAGTAAAAGTGTTGTGCATTCGCCCAATCGGCCAGCTCGTCCATGTCACCTTCTTCGATCAACACGTTAGCTTGATGTGCTAGGTCCAACATTTCAGTCTTTACACTAGCAGGTACCTTTAGCATGGCTTTGACTAGGGCTTGTTCGGCAACCGCTTGAACGGCCAAGATGCTAATGACGATGGCCGTCATGTAGCTAAAAAGCTGAAATGCGAGGCTGTCTCTTCGTTTCACAAAGTAAGATGGGCACACAAATCTCATTAGCCAGTCACAGCCTCTAAGTAGCTATAACCTTTACCACGAAACGTTTTGATGTGCTGTTTGGATAAACCCGCTTCTACCAATTTACGTCGAATATTACTGATGTGCATATCCAGATTTCGATCAAACGGACTCAGTTCCTTTTTAAGGACTTTTGTTTGTAATTCCGCTTTAGAGATCACGACACCTTGGTTTTTTACTAGGTAACTCAACAGCTCAGCTTCTGTTCCAGTTAAAGGTAGACTGTCTAACTGATCACTAATGCTCTGTACCGTAGAACACATAGCCTGTCTCTGGCGCTCCAGGCCAACTCGGCGAAGAATGGCTTTGATTCTCATCAGGAGTTCCGAGACGTTAAATGGCTTACCAATGTACTGATCCGCACCGGCTTGATAACCATCTAACATCGAGTTCTCGTCATTTAAGGCTGTAAGCATCAAAATAGGGGTAGCAAAGCGTTGGCAAATGCGACGAGCGACTTGCATACCATTTAGATTTGGTAGCATCACATCGAGAAGTACGAGGTCAACGGGTGTTTTCTCCATATACTGCAATGCGCTCTCTCCGCAATGAACAGAGGAGACGATATAGCCCTCTTCTTGCAATACGGTTTCCAACAATTCACACAAAGGAACGTCGTCATCTACGATCAGAACTCGAGACATTGCACACCACCACTTAAATAAAAATGGTTCGCATTCTATTACTCATTTGCAGATTAAACAACCATAGTTTTTAAGGTTTTTGCCCAAAAAACAAGCGTAAAAAAAGCCCACTTTTCAGCAGGCTCTCTCTTGCAATATCCAGTATATTTTACTCTTTTAAATCAGCACTTTAATCCGGTTACTTTTGCAACATCTTCGACTATTCCTCTCAGGTTGCTGCTGATGGACTGAAGCGTTTCTAGTTCTTCTTCAGAAAATGGATGAGTAAGCACTGACTCCGCGCCTTTTTTGCCAACGATTGTAGGTAAACTGATAACGACGCCTTCAACGCCATATTGCCCCGACATCATGGTACCGACAGGGAGAACTGAGCGCTCATTAATTTTGATAGCCTGAATGATGCGGAATACACTTGCTGCGATACCATGAACCGTATTTTGCTTACGACGAAAAATCTCATATCCTGCCTGTTTTACCGCTTCGAGCAGTTCGTCGGCATCAATACGCTCTATATTATTGGCATCACAGTAGAAATCTGCTGGTTGGCCCGCGATGGAAATCAAACTCTTAGGCGTAAAACAGTTACTGCCGTGCTCTCCAAGAACATAACCAAAGATGTTCTTAGGATCTAAATCGACACGATTTGCCACAATACTCATCAAGCGAGCAGTATCAATCACACAACCACTGCTGATCACTTTGTTGTTCTCAAATCCAGTATTGGTAACGATAAAGTGGGCCACAATGTCGCACGGGTTAGAGACAACGATAAGCGTGGCATTTGGGGCAACTCGCTCAACTTTACGAGCGATCTCAACACCAATTTTGGCATTGATTTCAGCAATATCGATACGAGTCTGGCCTTGCTTGATTTGCGCACCAGCAGTGATGACGACAATATCCGCTCCTAAAAGATCAAGGTAATCGTCAGTAGGAATGATATGAGTGTTCTTTGAGAAGGTCAGTGCTGCGGTATGTCGAAAATCGAATACCTCACCTTCGGCACGTTCTAAGTTTTGATCTAGTAGAACCAATTCACTCACGCTGCCCATAGTCAGCAGGTAATTACATACCCCAACACCGACGGCTCCAGCACCAATGACACCGATTTTCATACTTCTCTCCCTGATAATAAAACGAAGCTCTCACTTTGTGTCCACCTTAGAAATAGGGGGCATGAGAGCACAAAAGTCCTATTGCGTAATTTGACTCAGAACACCGATCCAAACCAGTATTTCTCTGCTTTGTGACGTTTGAATGATGAAAAATTCGTCTTTATATATGCATCAATAGGCGCTGTTTTAGATTACCTCGTACGTTTGCGCTCTATGCTCAGAAAGAAAAAAGAGTACAATTCTGTGCAGTTTCTTATTGAGAATAGACGTATATGACAACGCTATTGATTGGCCACCGAGGTGTGGCAGGTAAGTTCCCCGAAAATACAAGAGTCAGCATTCAAGCTGCGATCGATTTAGGGTTAAATTGGGTTGAAGTCGACGTACAACCGACCAAAGACAATGTACTGGTAGTTTGCCATGATCATACCGTGAACCGTTGCAGCAATGGTAAAGGTCGAATTGACCAAATGACATTATCTGAGCTCAAAGCGTTAGATTTTGGTCGTTGGTTCAGCGATGAATTCGCCAATGAATCCATCATGACACTATCTGAACTCCTAGAGCTTGCTGCAGAAAATGACCTAAACCTTAACATCGAGGTTAAAGTAGATCATCACTCTGCCAATGACGTTGCTCATATGGTGGCTCAAACTCTTCTAGGCGGTCCTTTACCTAAAGAACGCATCCTTTTATCAAGCTTTAGTCATGACGTCATTAGAGCACTACACAAACATTGTGAGGGTTATCGACTAGGTGTACTGAGTGAATTCTTTACTCGAAAAGACCGATTGTTGCTCGAAGAAGTTGATGCCTACAGCTGTAACCTTAATATTAACTGGGTTCGCTCACGCCAAATAAATAAGCTACAACAAGCAGGCTATAAGGTGATGTGTTACACAGTGAACAATCCCAACAAACTAAAACATCTGCCAATCTTGGATGGCATCTTTAGTGACCATCCAAGTCGTTTTATGTAATAGCTGAGATGTCGATATTGGGAGCTCCATTACCATTCAATAGTAATTGGGGTTCCCATTTTGACTAGCCTGATAAATTCGTCCATTTCTTCGTTAGTAATGGCAATGCAACCGTTAGTCCAATCGAAGCTTTGAATAAATTGAGGTGATTGAGTCTCACCATTTTTAAGACCATGAATTTTGATCTCGCCGCCAGGTGACACACCTCTTCGATGCGCTTCCAAACGGTCAATCGCGTCAGGGTAGCTAATATGCACAGAGCGATAGAAAGCAGAATCGTTGATCACGTAATCTAACGTGTAATCACCTTCTGGAGTTCTATTGTCACCCTCTTCTTGCTTGTGGCCTTTTGGATTAGCACCCAATGCGATGCGATACTCTTTAACGACCTCGCCATTCTCCATCAGATACATCCTACGCTTTGACTTATCAACTTTCACCAAGTCGACCGCTGCGTGAGCACCAGACACAAACGTACAACACAAGATCAAAGACAACCATTTTACTGACATCGCCAGAACGCCTAACTCATCCACTTAAGGGGAACACAAAAAAGAGCAACCATGCTAGTCAGATGGCCACACTAAAGCAAACTTAATGTGTGCAAATTTAACTACTCATTATACTAAAATTGGCTTACTTTATAAGGAGATTACTTTACAAATTCAGCACAAATAGAGAGGGTATTATGCTCAACATTGCTTTTTTCAGTGCAAAATCCTACGACGAAGCCTCTTTCAACAAAATCAAAAACAACCGAGACTTCGAATTTCACTATCATGATTTTAGATTAACGCCTAAAACTGCAAAAATGGCACAGGGTTGCGAAGTTGTCTGCGCCTTTGTAAACGATGACCTGTCTGCTCCAGTTCTAAAACAACTTTCCATTGGTGGCACGAAACTGATCGCGATGCGTTGTGCAGGTTTCGACAAGGTCGATTTGGAAGCGGCGAAAGAACTTGGCTTACAAGTTGTCCGCGTTCCTGCCTATTCGCCAGAAGCCGTGGCAGAGCACACTGTCGGTATGATGATGTGTCTGAATCGACGCTTGCATAAAGCTTACCAGCGTACCCGTGACGCAAACTTCAACCTAGAAGGTCTAGTCGGCTTTAACTTTTATGGCAAGACTGTTGGTGTCGTAGGGACAGGTAAGATAGGTATCGCCACCATGCGCATCTTTAAAGGGCTGGGGATGGAAGTTCTTTGTTACGACCCATATGAAAACCCTCTTGCGTTGGAAATGGGCGCACGTTACTGCTCTCTTGAAGAGATCTATGCTAACGCAGATGTCATCTCGCTACACTGTCCAATGAGTGAAGAGAACTACCACCTGTTGAATGAGAAAGCATTCTCGCAAATGAAAGACGGTGTAATGATCATAAACACTAGCCGTGGTGAACTGCTTGATTCAGTTGCGGCGATTGAGGCGCTAAAACAAGGCAAAATAGGAGCTTTGGGCTTAGATGTATACGACAATGAAAAAGACCTGTTCTTCCAAGACAAATCCAATGATGTGATTGTCGATGACGTGTTCCGTCGCTTGTCTGCATGTCACAACGTACTATTCACTGGGCACCAAGCGTTCTTGACTCATGAAGCCCTCAACAACATCGCGTCTGTGACCCTAAGTAACGTAGAAGCCTTCTTTACAGGCACTCCTTCAGGTAATGAGCTTATCAACTAAATCGGTAGATCGAGCAGTATAGTAGAGCGTAGAATTTCAGCTATGCTATACTCCTCGACCATTAAAAATTTGAGCCCAATTACCATGAGCATAAAAACTGATATTCAAAAGCTGCACAACCGTTTAGATAATTGCCAACGCAAATTGGATGCGGCGCGCTCTCGTGGTGATCACGAAATGATTACTAAGTTCACGAATGAAGTTGATGACTTAACGAAGAAGCTGAATCAACTTAAGCACAAGCAAACATACGAGCTAAACAAAGAACGTAAGAGCCTGCTTGATATGCCATTCTCTCGTGAAATCACTAAAGCAGAACAAGCAGATATCGGCAAGCTTAAGAAGCGTGTACGCGGCCTGATTATCGTTCACCCGTTAACAAAAGTGGGTAAAGAACTGCGTCTAGACGTAATGACAGGTTTTGCTCCAAAAGAGTTCTAATAACTCGATTAAGCAACGGATATTGAAAAGCCCGAGCTTCAAGCTTGGGCTTTTTTGTGCCTAAAATTCATAAAGTTAAGCTTAGGGAAATCACCATTATAGATAATGAGTGACACTGCAACCTGCTCAGTTTTCAAACTAATAGAAGATATAACATTAGACCACTTTCGAATGCTAAAAACGACGAAAGCCCGCTGATTTTTCAGCGGGCTTTCTATGTAGTGGCCTAGTTCGGAAATGCCTAGCCTAGGGTTGTGACTAACTGGAACTTAATGCAAATCCCGTCTAATTCACAAACGTCAGAAATGAAAAAAGCCTCGCTATTTCTAGCGAGGCTTCTTAATAGTGGCGGAGAGATAGGGATTTGAACCCTAGGTACGCTATTAACGTACGCCGGTTTTCAAGACCGGTGCTTTCAACCACTCAGCCATCTCTCCACAAATTGTTACTAAAATTTAGTCTTACACTAATGATGCTAATTCTTAGTTTTGCCTTTAGATTTATCTAAAAGCGATATTAAAGCCTGGCGATGTCCTAATCTCACATGGGGAAGCCCCACACTACCATCGGCGCTAATTCGTTTCACTTCTGAGTTCGGAATGGAAGTCAGGTGGGTCCAAATCGCTATGGTCGCCAAGCAAATTCTTGCTTTTACTTTCAGCTTTTTCTAAAAACTGAAGGCAAAAAACTTGGAAAACTGATTTTAAGTTCTATTTACACATTCAATGTTCTTACATTGAGTCCATCAAAACCCCTTGGGTGTTGTATGGTTAAGCCTCACGGGCAATTAGTACAGGTTAGCTCAACGCCTCACAACGCTTACACACCCTGCCTATCAACGTTCTAGTCTCGAACAACCCTTTAGGATACTTAAAGTATCAGGGAAGACTCATCTCAGGGCTCGCTTCCCGCTTAGATGCTTTCAGCGGTTATCGATTCCGAACTTAGCTACCGGGCAATGCGTCTGGCGACACAACCCGAACACCAGAGGTTCGTCCACTCCGGTCCTCTCGTACTAGGAGCAGCCCCCTTCAATCTTCCAACGCCCACGGCAGATAGGGACCGAACTGTCTCACGACGTTCTAAACCCAGCTCGCGTACCACTTTAAATGGCGAACAGCCATACCCTTGGGACCGACTTCAGCCCCAGGATGTGATGAGCCGACATCGAGGTGCCAAACACCGCCGTCGATATGAACTCTTGGGCGGTATCAGCCTGTTATCCCCGGAGTACCTTTTATCCGTTGAGCGATGGCCCTTCCATTCAGAACCACCGGATCACTATGACCTGCTTTCGCACCTGCTCGAATTGTCATTCTCGCAGTCAAGCGGGCTTATGCCATTGCACTAACCTCACGATGTCCAACCGTGATTAGCCCACCTTCGTGCTCCTCCGTTACTCTTTGGGAGGAGACCGCCCCAGTCAAACTACCCACCAGGCACTGTCCGCAACCCCGATTAGGGGTCGACGTTAGAACATCAACACTACAAGGGTGGTATTTCAAGGACGGCTCCACAAATACTGGCGTACTTGCTTCAAAGCCTCCCACCTATCCTACACATGTAGGGTCAATGTTCAGTGCCAAGCTGTAGTAAAGGTTCACGGGGTCTTTCCGTCTAGCCGCGGGTACACTGCATCTTCACAGCGATTTCAATTTCACTGAGTCTCGGGTGGAGACAGCGTGGCCATCATTACGCCATTCGTGCAGGTCGGAACTTACCCGACAAGGAATTTCGCTACCTTAGGACCGTTATAGTTACGGCCGCCGTTTACCGGGGCTTCGATCAAGAGCTTCGACCGAAGTCTAACCCCATCAATTAACCTTCCGGCACCGGGCAGGCGTCACACCGTATACGTCATCTTACGATTTTGCACAGTGCTGTGTTTTTAATAAACAGTTGCAGCCACCTGGTATCTGCGACTCTCGTCAGCTCCATCCGCAAGGGACTTCACCATCAAGAGCGTACCTTCTCCCGAAGTTACGGTACCATTTTGCCTAGTTCCTTCACCCGAGTTCTCTCAAGCGCCTTGGTATTCTCTACCCGACCACCTGTGTCGGTTTGGGGTACGATTCCTTACAATCTGAAGCTTAGAGGCTTTTCCTGGAAGCATGGCATCAATGACTTCACTACCGTAGTAGCTCGACGTCGTGTCTCAGCCTTAAGAGAAACCGGATTTACCTAATTTCTCAGCCTACGCACTTGAACCTGGACAACCGTCGCCAGGCCCACCTAGCCTTCTCCGTCCCCCCATCGCAATTGTAAGAAGTACGGGAATATTAACCCGTTTCCCATCGACTACGCCTTTCGGCCTCGCCTTAGGGGTCGACTTACCCTGCCCCGATTAACGTTGGACAGGAACCCTTGGTCTTCCGGCGAGGAGGTTTTTCACCCCCTTTATCGTTACTCATGTCAGCATTCGCACTTCTGATACGTCCAGCATGCGTTACCACACACCTTCAACCGCTTACAGAACGCTCCCCTACCCAATGCACTAAAGTGCATTGCCGCAGCTTCGGTTTACTACTTAGCCCCGTTACATCTTCCGCGCAGGCCGACTCGACCAGTGAGCTATTACGCTTTCTTTAAATGATGGCTGCTTCTAAGCCAACATCCTGGCTGTCTGAGCCTTCCCACATCGTTTCCCACTTAGTAGTAATTTGGGACCTTAGCTGGCGGTCTGGGTTGTTTCCCTCTCCACGACGGACGTTAGCACCCGCCGTGTGTCTCCCGGATAGTACTTACTGGTATTCGGAGTTTGCAAAGGGTTGGTAAGTCGGGATGACCCCCTAGCCTTAACAGTGCTCTACCCCCAGTAGTATTCGTCCGAGGCGCTACCTAAATAGCTTTCGGGGAGAACCAGCTATCTCCAGGTTTGATTGGCCTTTCACCCCTAGCCACAAGTCATCCGCTAATTTTTCAACATTAGTCGGTTCGGTCCTCCAATTGATGTTACTCAATCTTCAACCTGCCCATGGCTAGATCACCTGGTTTCGGGTCTATATCCAGCGACTGAGTCGCGCAGTTAACACTCGCTTTCGCTACGGCTCCCCTAGATGGTTAACCTTGCCACTGAATATAAGTCGCTGACCCATTATACAAAAGGTACGCAGTCACACCACGAAGGTGCTCCTACTGCTTGTACGTACACGGTTTCAGGTTCTATTTCACTCCCCTCACAGGGGTTCTTTTCGCCTTTCCCTCACGGTACTGGTTCACTATCGGTCAGTCAGTAGTATTTAGCCTTGGAGGATGGTCCCCCCATATTCAGACAGGATATCACGTGTCCCGCCCTACTCGATTTCACTTTATATGCGTTGCCGGTTACGGGGCTATCACCCTGTATCGCACAACTTTCCAGAAGTTTCACCTGACGCATAAAAAGCTTAAGGGCTAGTCCAATTTCGCTCGCCGCTACTTTCGGAATCTCGGTTGATTTCTTTTCCTCGGGGTACTTAGATGTTTCAGTTCCCCCGGTTCGCCTCGCTGCGCTATGTATTCACGCAGCGATACTTACTTATGTAAGTGGGTTTCCCCATTCGGAAATCCCAGACTCAAATGGTTTTTACTACCTAATCTGGGCTTATCGCAAGTTAATACGTCCTTCATCGCCTCTGACTGCCAAGGCATCCACCGTGTACGCTTAGTCACTTAACCATACAACCCGAAGGAGTTTCGAGTTGATGTTCAAATCACCAAAGTTGTCTCTCATTATTTGAATGAGCGAGAGACATTTCGATTTTGCCGGACTCAATTTCGAATAATCACTGTAAAAGTGATATTCCCAAGAACACTTGAATGTGTTTTTTGGTGTTTGTCATAAAGACAAACATTGAGAACTTTACAAACAAACTTAAAAGTTTGTTTTGTCAGCTTTCCAAATTGTTAAAGAGCTAATCACTTCTTATGAAGTAACCATTTTTAAAAACTCTCAAGAGAGAATGCTTAAAGATGGTGGGCGATACCGGGCTCGAACCAGTGACCCCCTGCTTGTAAGGCAGGTGCTCTCCCAACTGAGCTAATCGCCCACATAAGTTTTTCGTCTTGTGGTAGACGTCAAGAATGGTGGAGCTATGCGGGATCGAACCGCAGACCTCCTGCGTGCAAGGCAGGCGCTCTCCCAGCTGAGCTATAGCCCCATCTTGAGAGTCATTCTTAAAGAATGGTGGGTCGTGCAGGATTCGAACCTGCGACCAATTGATTAAAAGTCAACTGCTCTACCAACTGAGCTAACGACCCAATGGTATCCCGTAGGGGAGTCGAACCCCTGTTACCGCCGTGAAAGGGCGGTGTCCTAGGCCTCTAGACGAACGGGACACTGGATTGAAGATATTGGGATATCTTCGTCTCTTTTACTTATAAACCGTATCAATCTGTGTGGACACTCATCGTGAGTAATCATCGTTTAAGGAGGTGATCCAGCGCCAGGTTCCCCTAGCGCTACCTTGTTACGACTTCACCCCAGTCATGAACCACAAAGTGGTAAGCGTCCTCCCGAAGGTTAAACTACCTACTTCTTTTGCAGCCCACTCCCATGGTGTGACGGGCGGTGTGTACAAGGCCCGGGAACGTATTCACCGTGGCATTCTGATCCACGATTACTAGCGATTCCGACTTCATGGAGTCGAGTTGCAGACTCCAATCCGGACTACGACGCACTTTTTGGGATTCGCTCACTATCGCTAGCTTGCTGCCCTCTGTATGCGCCATTGTAGCACGTGTGTAGCCCTACTCGTAAGGGCCATGATGACTTGACGTCGTCCCCACCTTCCTCCGGTTTATCACCGGCAGTCTCCCTGGAGTTCCCGACATTACTCGCTGGCAAACAAGGATAAGGGTTGCGCTCGTTGCGGGACTTAACCCAACATTTCACAACACGAGCTGACGACAGCCATGCAGCACCTGTCTCAGAGTTCCCGAAGGCACCAATCCATCTCTGGAAAGTTCTCTGGATGTCAAGAGTAGGTAAGGTTCTTCGCGTTGCATCGAATTAAACCACATGCTCCACCGCTTGTGCGGGCCCCCGTCAATTCATTTGAGTTTTAATCTTGCGACCGTACTCCCCAGGCGGTCTACTTAACGCGTTAGCTCCGAAAGCCACGGCTCAAGGCCACAACCTCCAAGTAGACATCGTTTACGGCGTGGACTACCAGGGTATCTAATCCTGTTTGCTCCCCACGCTTTCGCATCTGAGTGTCAGTATCTGTCCAGGGGGCCGCCTTCGCCACCGGTATTCCTTCAGATCTCTACGCATTTCACCGCTACACCTGAAATTCTACCCCCCTCTACAGTACTCTAGTCTGCCAGTTTCAAATGCTATTCCGAGGTTGAGCCCCGGGCTTTCACATCTGACTTAACAAACCACCTGCATGCGCTTTACGCCCAGTAATTCCGATTAACGCTCGCACCCTCCGTATTACCGCGGCTGCTGGCACGGAGTTAGCCGGTGCTTCTTCTGTCGCTAACGTCAAATAATGCAGCTATTAACTACACTACCTTCCTCACGACTGAAAGTGCTTTACAACCCGAAGGCCTTCTTCACACACGCGGCATGGCTGCATCAGGCTTGCGCCCATTGTGCAATATTCCCCACTGCTGCCTCCCGTAGGAGTCTGGACCGTGTCTCAGTTCCAGTGTGGCTGATCATCCTCTCAGACCAGCTAGGGATCGTCGCCTTGGTGAGCCATTACCTCACCAACTAGCTAATCCCACCTAGGCATATCCTGACGCGAGAGGCCCGAAGGTCCCCCTCTTTGGCCCGTAGGCATTATGCGGTATTAGCCATCGTTTCCAATGGTTATCCCCCACATCAGGGCAATTTCCTAGGCATTACTCACCCGTCCGCCGCTCGACGCCGTTATCGTTCCCCGAAGGTTCAGATAACTCGTTTCCGCTCGACTTGCATGTGTTAGGCCTGCCGCCAGCGTTCAATCTGAGCCATGATCAAACTCTTCAATTTAAAGTTTTTGATTCCCTAAATAAATAGGGAGAGGCTCAATGAATACTGACTTCAAAACTACTAATGTAATTCTAAAGCTATCATCGTTCCAACAGAACGATAATGAATTGACTGTGCCAAGTCCGAAGACTTGATTGGTCACTTCGTTTCATTGAAACCTAATTTGAAGCCGAAGCTTCTAATTGGATTATCATCAACGAGTGCCCACACAGATTGATAGGTCTATATTGTTAAAGAGCTTGCTTCGTAAGCTTTGCTATCGAAGCGGAGGCGTATTCTAAGGAATTAATTCTTAGTGTCAAACACTTTTTTCAAATTAATTTTTAGAAGCTTTTCTTTCGCCTCATTGTCAACCACTTTTGCGTTTCCGCTTTGCCCTGACAACGGAGGCGCATTATAGGGAGATGATTTTTCTTGGCAACCCTTTTTTAGAAAAAAACTTAAAAAAAAGCGTCGAGTGATGAAATCTCACTCAAACGCTTATTTTTAGCACTTAGTTGTTAACTTAACGTAGCAAATAGGCAATCAATATGTGTCAACCCAAGACTCTTCAAAGCTTGTGATATCAAGCTCCAATGACTTCGCTGCTTCTATTTGCTCAATTGCCTCTAATTCTTTATTTACACTGCTCATCGTCAATGTGTTGTTGTCTAACTCAAACACCTGACTTTGAGTCGTGTAGTAGAACTTAAGGATCGTCAGCGCTTTTACATCGTGCTCAGCAGAAGCGGCTTTAATGCTTTTCAGTTTGCGAAAGATCTTGTTGTGCAGCTGCTTGAGTTTCCAGACATACAACACTTCTTCCATATAAGGGCGTGTTTTGAATTGGTTCAACAAAGACAGTGAAGTAGCTAAGGCAACCACAACACCAATTAAGTTCCAGTGAAAGTTCCCCGTCGACTGTTCAGGTACTACATCTGTATTACCGAACAAAACGATCAATAGCGTACTAAAAGCAAGAGAAGAGATAGCAAGCAATGCAACAAAGCCACCAATCACTAGGTTGACCTTCTTTCTATAGACTTGTTTGTTTATTTTTTTGATTTCCATATACCGCTCCTAACAGGTTGCCTCTATTCTAACCAGCACACTCCGCACGACAATCGAAGCTTTGTAAGTAAGTTCACATTTGCTATCAAACTCGCATCCCTTCCCTGCTTGGGTATATACTTCCGCGCATTCACTCTTCCTATATAGAGGCTAAATTCATGCGCTCTTTTGTTTTACGAGCTCGCGCGGCGCCAACCACCAGCAAAGCACTGTTAGAAGGTGTTGGTAATGAAGCGCATACAGAGATTCTTGCTCATACCATGATGAACACTATGTTCGTTGCTCAATCACACCGTGAAGATGTGGTTGTTCACTTGGTTTTAGAAAGCACAAAAGATTTCTCACGCACCATTACTATTCGCTCCAACGACATCACCAACATTGGAGGCTTTCATGAGTCAACCTTGATTGCAGCAGTGGCTCGCGCTTTGGATGCTTCGGTTGGTATGGGCAAAGAGCAACTTCGTGAAGTCGAACCTGGTATCACCGTTCGTACCGTCAGTTTTGAACGCCTAGTGCAAGAACTGGCAGAAGATCACCAACTATATATGTTGGATAAAAAAGGCGAATTTGTTCGTGATGCAGAAATCGGTGGAAACCCATGTTTCTTGCTAACTGACCATATTCCGATGCCGAGGAAGTCTTTTAACAGCTTAAAGCGCCTTGGCACAGAGAAGATCAGCTTAGGTCCTAAGATGCTTTTCGCTTCTCAGTGTGTGGTATTGATCCACAATGAGTTGGACATTCGCGAATTTTAATTCTCGCGAGTTAATCACTCTATAAAAGAAAGAGGACTCCATTGAGTCCTCTTTTTGTTTCTATAGGAATGCTAAGTTTACTTACCACCAATGCTCAAGCGTGCAAAGCGAACGTCTGGCGAGAACAAAGTGCGGCTATCGTTAATTAACTGAGTATCACCCACAGCCTCAACTTCTTGCAGCATCTTGTAGAAGTTACCCGCCACAGTGATACCACGCACTGGTTGAATGCGCTCACCATCACGGCACAAGAAGCCACTCGCACCAAATGAGAAATCACCACTCACTGCATCCGCACCAGAATGGACACCTTGAAGTTCGACTAACTCTAGGTACTCACCCGCTTTTACTTCTGATGCACTGCTGTTACCTGTCGCAATCACTTTGTGATTTGCTGATACATCTAAGCTCGATTTTGCACCGCGAGCGGCACTTGCTGTCGAGACTGCGCCCAAGTAACTTGCAGTCTGGCTGTTGTGTAACAAGGTTTTCAACTCACCATTAGCAATCATCACATTGTCTTGAGTAGCAAAGCCTTCACTATCAAAACTTGCGATTGCCATACCATTGGCATGTAAGCCGTATCAGTAAAGGTAATTAAATCACTCGCAACACGTTGACCAAGCTTATCACCCAGTGGCGTAATGCCTTTCATCGCGCTTACGCCAGAGAAAGCACTGCCGAAAGCACCGAATAAACTTGCTAGCGCATTAATGTGGAAAATAGCAGGGTAGTTACCTGTCGCAACCGGAGCACCTTCAAGAAGATCACGAGCAAGGTTGTAGCCACCTTCGATACAGTAAGCTGGATTCAACTCATCAAAACGGCGACCAAGTGACATTCTACCCGCCATTGACTGTTTGCCGTCTTTTTCAAACAAGGTATACGCGTAACAAGTGAACGAGCGCTCGAAATGTTGGCACAATGTGCCTTGAGTATTGGCAATGATCAGTTGTGTTTCGCCATCGCTGTAACCATTGTAAGGTGCGCTAGAAGCGTGAGGTAGCGCTACTACGCCTTGCTCAAGTGCGAGAGACAGTTCGATTTTTTCGTCAACAGAAGTGGTATCTTCTTGCGCAATCTCAGCAACATCAGTCGCGATTTGGCTGTTCACGCAACTAATCGTCTGATGTTCGTCTTGCTTGGAAAAGCGAGCGCTTTGCAGTGCGTTGGTCAGCATCAAATCTAAGCTTGGGTGCTCTAACGACTCAGAATAGCTTGTTGCAACACGCGCATCTTTCACGACACGAACGCCCAGAACTTGGCTTGAGCTTACTTTGTACTCATCCAGCTTTCCTTGGTTCGCTTTCAGAGAAAAGCTGCTGTTGCGGTTTACAATGACGTCCGCTTCTGCACCTTGGCGTTTTGCTTCTGATAGGACGTAATCAACCGCATTAAGAAGTTGTTGTTCTTGGCTCATTAGTTACCGCCTCCTACCAGAATGTTATCGACTTTCAGCGTTGGCTGACCGACTGTTGTTGGCACTGAACCACTCACGGAACCACACATGCCCGGCGCAAGCGCCATGTCTTTGCCGACCATGCTGATTTCTTTCAACACTTTTGGACCCGTGCTGATCAGCGTTGCTGTTTTCAGAGGTTTGGTGATTTTGCCATTTTCAATGAGATAAGCTTCACGAACAGCAAAGTTAAACTCACCCGTACCTGGTTGAACCGAGCCACCGCCCATCTTCTTCGCATAGATACCACGTTCGATGCCTGCCAGCATGTCATCAAGTGAATGCTCACCTTCTTCGATAAAGGTGTTACGCATACGCGAGGTTGGTGCAAACTTGTAGTTTTGGCGACGACCAGACCCGGTTGGCTCGTAACCTGTCTTCATGCCACCCATTTTATCGACCATAAAGCTGGTTAGCTTACCGTCTTTGATCAATTGAGTGCGCTGAGTCTTCATGCCTTCGTCATCAACATGAATCGAGCCCCATTCGTTGGTCATGGTGCCATCATCGACTGCATTCACTGCGGTATGAGCAACCATTTCGCCCATCTTGTCGTGGAAGACTGATGCTTTCTTTGCAACTGAAGTGGTTTCTAGCAAGTGGCCACAAGCTTCGTGGAAGATTACGCCACCAAAGCCGTTACCAATTACCACTGGCATTTCACCCGATGGACAAGCATCTGCGCCAAGTTTTACTAACGCTTGCTGCGCGATAGTTTGACCTAGCTCTTTCGCATCAAGCTGTTCACTGAACTCCCAGCCAGCAAGAGCGCCAGGACCTTCCATACCAGAAGACTGCTCATTACCTTTTTGAGCGACAGTATTACCAGCAACTCGTATGTAGTGACGGGTATCGTCAACGTGTAGACCTTCTGAGTTGAAGATAGACACTTGTTGTTCACGCTGAAGCACACTGCCAATGAACTGGCTGATATGTTCACTCTCTGCACGTGCAGCTTGGTCAACTTGCAATAGGAAAGCAATTTTAGAATCTAGGTTAGCGTCTTTGCCAAGTGGCATACGACAACCATGTTGAATTGGGTAGCGGTTCAGATTGAGAGAACCTGCTGACGCGATTTGCTCACGCTTATCTTTTGCAGCAAGCAGCGAGGTTACGCGTTTAAGTTCGGCTTCATCGGTGCTGTTGGTGTAACCGTAAAGCACTTTATGACCGAAGAAGAGACGAATACCGATACCAAAATCGATACCCGAGTTTACCTTATCCACCTCACCAGATGCGATCTGGACAGTGTTGGTTTGATGGTGTTCAACGAATAGCTCAGCGAAATCAGCCCCTAAAAAGAGGGCATGATCGATCACCGCTTTCGCTGTTACAGAATTAAGCATGAAATCTCCTTGCTCGTTGATCGTCCTAGCCTTCCCCACCTTTGAGTTAGACCCTGTTTATAACAGTCACAACCTAAATTGGATGACTCAAAAGCATATTGGCAACGCGTTAAATATTAACACTTTTTTAACCTTGTTTTATGCTAATCCTTGCTAAGTCAAAGAACGATTCGTTACGTATTATGTCGACATCTCACTATTAGATAGTGTCTTGAACTGCCAGTTTCAATGCAGCACGTTATTTACGCTAAATTCTGGTCTATCTTTACTGCTCTCAAGTCTCATATTTAATCGATTGCCCCCTCTTGGCCGGAAAAAACACGTGCACCGTAACTGAGTGAACTGCTATTATCTTGACGAAATAGTCGGGGGGCCCATGCAGTGAATGCGTCGGCTGAGATCGAAATTCGAGACCCGTTGAACCTGATTCAGTTAGCACTGACGTAGGGAACTATCATCACTTTGCCACTAGCCTGCTTCAAGTCTATATCGACGCAGCTAGCCTCAACGGATCCATACACCGATCTTCAATGGCCAAGTCAGTTCCTTTACGTCTGTAATAGGAGCGACCATGGCGCAGCAGTCAAGCCAAGAAAAACCATCAACACAGCCACAAGCAGCAACTTCAACAGACACACCGATTGTGTTGACGATTGCAGGTTCTGATAGTGGCGGCGGCGCAGGCATTCAAGCCGACATCAAAGCGATGTCCGCAACCGGCAGTTTTGCTTGCTCGGTAATCACGGCGATTACTTCGCAAAATACCCAAGGCGTTTCTGCGATTTTCCCCATTCCTCTCGACCATGTAGAGAGCCAACTCGATGCGGTATTTACCGACCTCAACATCGTTGCAGTCAAAGTAGGCATGCTGGCAGATTCCAACATCATCAAAGTTGTTGCCAACAAAATTAAACAATACCAGCCAAAACACCTCGTGATTGACCCTGTAATGGTGGCCACCAGCGGCGATCTATTACTGGAACAGTCGGCAATCAGCACTTTAAAAGAAGAATTGATTCCGCTTGCAGACATCATTACCCCTAACCTACCCGAAGGCGCAGCATTGACGGGTAAGTCAGTACCTCAATCAGAATCTGAAATGAACGATATGATTGCTGATTTACGCGCGCTAGGTGCAAAAGCGGTGCTGTTAAAAGGCGGCCACTTAGAAAAAGACGAAAACAGCAACGATCTGCTGATCATGCAAGACAACGCCGAGTTAATCAGCGCTAAACGCTTTCCAACCAAAAACACCCATGGCACAGGCTGCACGCTGTCTTCAGCTATCGCTTCTTACCTTGGCCAAGGCAACAACCTGCACAAAGCGGTGCACCTTGGTAAGCAGTACATTAGCCAAGCTATCGCGCACGCAGACGAATTGGATGTCGGTAAAGGTCACGGCCCTGTGAACCACTTTTTTGCGGGTCACACGCATGTGCGCTAATGCACTCGGCATTCAGCTTAACGAGGCAAGTCTGCAATACAAAGACAGCCAAACACCAACATTAGCAGGGTTGAGTATGACCATCCCTGCCAATCAATGGACTGTGTTACTTGGTCGCAGTGGTTGCGGAAAAACGACAATCCTTCGTTATCTAGCCGGGTTGTTAGACGACAAAGTCGAATGGCATGGTGAATTAACCACCACGGATGGCATTGCCTTGCACGAACGTATTGCCTACATGGCACAACAAGACTTGTTGCTACCATGGCTAAATGTGTTAGACAACGTCTTCCTCAGTTCTCGATTTTCTCAAGACCAAGCACCAGAGCAAAATAAACAACGAGCACTGACTTTACTCACCCAAGTGGGACTTGCCGATTACGCGGATGCTAAGCCTGCTCAGCTCTCTGGGGGCATGAGACAGCGCGTTGCCCTTGCTCGCACTCTGATGCAAGACAAGCCTCTAGTTCTGATGGATGAGCCTTTCTCTGCACTGGACGCGGTTACTCGTCATAAGTTGCAAACCTTATCTGCCGAATTACTGAAAGATAAGACGGTTGTTCTGATTACCCACGACCCACAAGAAGCGGTACGATTAGCTCACCAACTCTATGTGTTGCAAGGCACGCCTGCGCAAGCTCAGCACTTGGTCGTTCCAGACTCCAAGCCGCCACGAGTTCTCGATGGAGAGTGCGCGGCGCTACAACAAGCGATTTTGGATCAATTGGAGAAAGACTATGAGTGATATGACTCAGTACAACTCCGTTTCGGCACGCATTAGTAAAAAAGAACGCGTGACCCATCCGGCTCTGCGCTTGGTCATTAGCACAGCGGTGATCTTGGGATTGTGGCAGTTGGTTGTTGTGGTATTCGACATGCCAAGCTTCATCTTACCTTCACCAATTGAAGTGCTGGATAGATTGGTCACTCGTTACGATGTCCTGCTCAAACATACTTGGGTTACCGCGCAAGAGATTTTACTTGGCTTGGCGCTTGGATTATCGATGGGTTTGCTGTTCGCATTGCAAATGCTGATGTTCGAACCACTGAAGCGTTGGTTACTGCCCATTCTGATTGCTAGTCAAGCGATCCCTGTGTTCGCCATCGCGCCAGTGCTCATGCTTTGGCTGGGTTACGGCATTGCATCGAAAGTAGTCATGGCGGCGATCATCATCTTTTTCCCCGTCACGACATGTTGCTACGACGGCTTACGCAATACACCAACAGGTTACCTCGACCTTGCCAAGACCATGGGCGCGTCTAAATGGCAGTTACTTCGTCATATTCAATTGCCAGCCGCACTACCAACTTTAGCTTCAGGTATTCGTGTTGCCGTCGTTATCGCGCCAATTGGAGCAGTGGTCGGTGAGTGGGTAGGTTCAAGTGAAGGCTTGGGTTATCTGATGCTCCAAGCTAACGCTCGCATGATCATTGATGAGATGTTTGCGGCGCTGTTTATCCTCGCCGTGCTGTCTATCTCACTCTACTTCATCACCGATAAATTATTGAAAAAAGCCATCCCTTGGGAAAGCAAGTAATTGCCGAAAATAACCAAAGGAAATTGGGAAAGAAAAGGAAGAACCCCGTGAATAAAAACAAACTTATGAGCGCTGCTGCTCTACTCGCTTCAGTGGTATCAACCAACGTCCTTGCCGCTGAAAAAGAGATGACACTGATGTTGGATTGGTTCGTCAATCCAAACCATGGTCCTATCGTGATTGCCAAAGAGCGCGGTTACTTCAAAGAACAAGGTTTGAAGGTCAACATTCAAGAGCCTGCAGATCCAAGTACACCACCTAAGTTGGTCGCGGCGGGTAAAGTCGACATGGCGATTTCATACCAACCGAGCCTAACTATCGATGTCGCGGCTGGTTTGCCACTAATCCGCTCTGCGACTTTGATTGCTACGCCACTCAACACGCTGATGGTGTTGGACAACGGTAAGAATGAAAACCTTGGCGACTTAAAAGGCAAGAAGATCGGTATTGCGATCGCAGGCAACGAAGAAGCGACAATCGGCACCATGCTTGCGCAAGAGAACGTGAAGTTTTCTGACGTACAAATCATCAACGTAGGTTGGGCGCTGTCTTCGTCTCTTGCATCTGGCAAAGTGGATGCGATTTGGGGCGGTCTACGTAACTTCGAAACCAACCAACTGGCACTAGAAGGTTATAAAGCTAAAGCCTTCTTCCCTGAAGAACACGGAGTACCAGCGTATGACGAGTTAGTCTTCGTAGCCAATGCAAAAACCTACGACAAAGAAGCCATCAAGGCATTCAACAGAGCACTAGAGCAAGCGACCACTTACATCGTTAACCATCCAAAAGAGTCGTGGAAAGAGTTTGTGGCTTATTCACCAGACACACTCAACAACGAGCTTAACCAACGCGCTTGGAACGACACACTAACTCGTTTCGCTCTTCGTCCATCTGCAGTAGATCTGAAACGCTACGATGATTATGCCGAATTCATGTATTCACAAAACATCATCGAAACACTGCCAAAAGCAAAAGATTACGTGCCGAGCTTTGACTAATGCTACTGACCTTAGGCTCTAAGCCTAGAGTCTTCTGATAACGAGATACCCATAATGAAATACCAAGATTTGATCGACGCTTGCCACCAAGATTGGCAAGAATACACTGAGCATGCTTTCGTGCAGCAATTGGCGCAAGGCACTCTGGCTCAGCCTTGTTTTCTGCACTACCTAAAGCAGGATTTTCTTTTCCTAAAGCAGTACGCACGAGCTTACGCATTAGCGATCTACAAAGCACGTACTTTGGATGACATGCGCCGTGCCCTACCAAGCGTACATGCATTGCTAGATTCTGAAATCGCCCACCACGTGACTTACTGTGAGCAATGGGGACTGACAGAATCCGACTTAGAAAACGAGCCAGAAGATTTCGGTACGGTAGCTTATACCCGTTACGTGTTGGATGCTGGCATGACTGGTGATCTTGTTGATCTATACGCGGCACTAGCGCCATGCTCTATCGGTTATGCCGTAATCGGTAAGATGCTGATTGAAAGTGAGAACACGGTAATCGAAGGCAATCCATACGCAAGTTGGATCAACCTCTACGGTGGTGAGGAATTCCAATCTGGTGTCGCAAAAGGTGCAGAACACTTTAACCAGTTATTGGCGGAAATCGATATCAATAGCCAGCGTGGTCAAAACCTGATTCAGGTATTCAAAACTGCAACGCGTATGGAAGTAGCATTCTGGCAACAAGGTCTGAATGCTCAGCAAGATTAATCGGAGAGTCTCATGTTAATTGAACAAATCACCCAAGCATTAACCGCAGTACGCCAGCAAAAGCCATTAGTCGTCAACATCACTAACTACGTGGTGATGAACAACACGGCAAACGCGCTATTGGCTATCGGCGCTTCTCCAATCATGGCGCACTCCAAGCAGGAAATGGCAGAGATGATGTCGTTCGCTGGCGCATTGGTTATCAACATTGGAACCCTAGACAGCGTTTGGACACCGCGTATGAGCTATGCCGTAGAGCAAGCCAATGCCAATGGTAAAATCGTTGTGCTCGATCCTGTCGGTTGCGGAGCAAGCTCACTACGTACCGAGACATCACGTGAAATCGCACGCCTTGCAGACAAACTCATCATCCGAGGTAACGCTTCAGAAATCATTGCACTCGCTGGCGAGCAAGCACAAAGCAAAGGCGTCGATGCGTTAGACAGCAGCGACGCAGCACTTGGCGCAGCGAACTTCTTAGTCTCAGAGTACGGCGCGAGCGTAGTGATTTCTGGCGAGACTGATTACATCGTCACGAAGGAACAAACCGTGCGACTGAACAATGGTCACGAGATGATGCCATACGTAACCGGAATGGGTTGTACACTAACGGCTCTAACAGGCGCTTTTGCTGCTGTTGGTGATAACACCGGACTTGCTGCAGCGGCGGTACTAGGCGTTGTTGGCGAGATTGCAGCGGAACAAGCTCGCGGCCCAGGTAGCCTGCAAATGAACCTGTTGGATGAGCTTTACCTGTTGGATGAAGAGACACTGGCAAAACGCCTAAAACTGCAAATGAGCTAAGCTTTTCTCTAACAAATACCAGCCTCTCATTCCCTGTAGATGAGAGGCCCAAAGGAAACAAAATGAACG
This sequence comes from Vibrio sp. B1ASS3, assembly GCF_905175355.1. Lineage (NCBI taxonomy): Bacteria > Pseudomonadati > Pseudomonadota > Gammaproteobacteria > Vibrionales > Vibrionaceae > Vibrio > Vibrio sp. B1ASS3. Next base: position 104,880 of record NZ_HG992743.1, on the reverse strand, counting down.
CCTATCGTTTATATTTGGTCACCGATGACCAACAAGATTTAGCCACACTAAAGCGTGTTGTGAGAAAAGCCGTGGAAGGTGGCGTGACCATGGTACAAGTTCGCGAAAAACACGGTGATGTGCGTGCGTTTATCGAACGTGCTCAAGCCGTCAAAGACATCCTTAAAGATACCGATGTGCCTTTAGTCATCAATGACCGCGTTGATGTCGCACTGGCTGTCGATGCTGATGGGGTTCACCTCGGGCAATCAGACATGCCAGCAAATATCGCTCGTGAGTTGATTGGACCAAACAAAATCCTCGGCTTATCCATCGAAAATGAAGAGCAGCTTGCAGAAGCGGATTCTCTTCCGATTGATTACATCGGTTTGAGCGCAATCTTCGCGACGCCAACCAAAACCAACACCAAAAAACATTGGGGTATTGATGGTTTGAAAATGGCGTTAGACACGACTTCACTGCCGATTGTTGCCATTGGCGGCATTAACGAAAGTAACATTCCGCAGCTTAGCGCCACTGGTGTTCACGGCTTGGCTTTGGTTTCAGCAATTTGCCACTCGGAAGATCCCAAAGCGGCATCGGAATATCTGTTAGGGCTGATGAGCTAACCTTGCTCACTCCAGAACAAAGCGCTTATGGATGAGCGCGTTCACCTCTCAAAACTTTCAACAGTCCCTCCTTTCACAACGAAGACTTGCGATGCCACTTTCACGCTCGAATTGACAGAGCGTTGATAAGTTTTTCACATCGATTGTCGTAAGATAGCCGCCTATTTTCGACTGCTGTATGACTTTTCATGAAAACTAAAAAATACGGTTTGATGATGCTCGCCTTGTTCATTCTTGGCATCATCCCACTTTCGCTGTTTGCCTCGTATCACGACCTTACTTCTCACGTTTCTGACGGCACTGGCATTCTCTTTACTCTGCTAACCGATTCTGCGGGCAGTAAAGGCTTTTTGATCACTCTAACGCTGTTGGTATTGTCGCTTTACCGCTACAAACCGAGCCAGTCTGATTGGATGCAAAAACTGTCCATGCTGGGATTGTTACTGGTGATTGGTTTTGCCAGCAAAACAGGCTTAAAGCTGTTGACAGAAAGCCCGCGTCCCTACACCGAACTGCTTGCCGCAGAGCAATTAATTGAACACCCAGAAGCGTTTTATCAGTTGGAGACTGAACAACAAGCGAGTGTGATTGGTGAAATCTCCGAAAAAGTCAGCGAATGGAGAACTCGTCACTGGCAAGGTGAAAAAGACTATTCCTTCCCATCGGGGCATACGATTTTCGTTTCTATCTGTTTAGCCTTCTTTGGTGGGTTATTTTTGCAGAACAAATGCTATTTCTCTGCTGCTACCTTATGGGTGTGGGCAATGGGCGTGGCGTACAGCCGTTTGTGGCTCGGCATGCACAGAATTGAGGATCTGATTGGTTCAGTGGTATTTGTCGCCATCGTGTTTACTTTGCTGCCGGCATTTCAAGTCACCAAGAAAATGCCTTTTGTGACTCTCGCTAAGTCATAACGAGACATACTCTACTCAAGCATATTCAGCTCGAGAAATACAAAAACGCCCGACCATAAGACACTATGCGTCGGGCGTTTTCTTATCTAAGCGACATCCAAATCAGAGGCTAATGAGCAGTACTCTTGTGCTTGCACAGCACCACTTGGAACTTGATTCGCGATCAACGCAGACAAGACCGTAAACTGCCACTGGTGTTGGCATTCTGAGTTACTGCAATGAACCTGATACAACAAGTTCATTTCAAAAGCGCCGTGTTTATACGCCATAAACTGTGTTCGACACACCTGGCAGCTCACATAAGTTATCGCTACTTTCATACGCATTCCCTTCGATAAAAGTAATCCATTAAAAATCCAATCACTGAAGACACTTCCCTTCCCTCCGCTTTGGATCTGGAAAGTCATTTTCATATTTTGTTCATAGAGCCATGTTATTTGAGAACGCGTGAAGCATTCGTGAAGAAAATAAATAACGCACATTCAATGGGTGTGATATCCCTATGAGGATGAACGAATTATTTCCGCATACTCTTTCTATTTTTCGACAAGGATAAATTTATGGATATTAGGGCAATAATCAAACCGGTTCATAAAGAAGCCCCCAGTATTTACGCCAAAATACGTTGGAGTTTTACTAGGATGGCATTCATTATTGCCCTGTTTTTCTGGACGATTATTTACATCGCCGAAAGTAAGTTTGAATCTCTGAGCTTAAATCATTGGTTGGAAAAAGAAGCAGAGCTGTATTTGCACAACTACCAACAGTTTCAGCACCTCGCACCTCCACCAAACTCTTTGGTATTTGATTTCTACTGGTCGTTAACACATGTACCTGAATGGCTCGCGATTCACACTCAATTGGGGTTTTATGGCCAAGAAGTGCGCTCCGATGAAAAGAGCTTCGGTGTGTTCCATCACCCTTCAGGAAAAGGGCTGATGTACATTGTATTCAAAGGCGATTCTGATGAATTCAGGGATGAGTACGAGAGCGCTTTGCATCACTTTACGCTTTATTCCGTTGCCATCCTTTGTATAGTGATGTTTCTGTATGGCATTCACATTGTTCGTATTCTCTCCCGCCCACTCAACGTGATCGTCAACAAAATAGACCGCATGCCACCCCAGTACGAAGATTTTGAAGTTGAAACTCGCTTTAGTGAAACGCGTTATATTGAGCAAGCCCTTGTTGATGGTAAGAAGCACATTGCGCATAACTTTCAGCGCGAACAAGAGTTCAATCGCTTCGCTTCTCATGAGCTCCGAACGCCAATCATGGTAATCAAAGGATCAGCCGATATCTTGAATCGCGTATCGGATCTACCGCGCGTTGCCCTCAAGTCAATTCAGCGTACGCAGCGAGCTTGTGAAGACATGAGAGTATTGACCGAAGTGTTCCTGTTACTGGGAAAGGAAGAGATAAACTCACGTCATTTTGAGCAGGTCGATTTGGCAAAATGTATAGAAAAGCAACTCGAAGAAGTTGGAACTCTGTTTATTAAAGAAGGTGCTCAGCACCACTTTGAGCAGCAAGGCAATATACATTTGCTTGTGCCTAAGAGCTTCATATCAATCGTAATCAACAACCTAGTTAAAAATGCATTCAGTTATAGCTCTGGTGATGTCTTCATTGATCTGAATAACCACCGCTTACAAGTCAGAAATCAATTTGAAGCCGATAATGAAAATAGTTCGGGGTACGGATATGGATTGATCATTATTGAGCGAATTTGTGAACGGATGAATTGGCAATTTACTCACCGTACTGAAGACAAACAATTTATTGCTCAAGTCATCTTCAATTAATGGTTTTATTTTAATTACCCAAGCTACAACTCAATTTACTATCTGGAATTGGATGGCTTATTGTTTGATTCTGTCTTAATAAGACTCTGTTGAAAGTTGAGAAGCAAATACAAAGAAGCCAGCGTGTCGCTGGCTTCTTGTTTTAAACATCAAATGATGAATTTGCTAATTAGCGTTCACATTAACCGTTCTTAGGCGGTGTGAATGCTGTTAGCTCTAGCACTGGACCTTCGTACTTCTCGATACGAACCAATGCAGAGTTCGCCGCACAACCGTTCGCAAGGCGAGAGGTTGGAATATCGAGCGTAAGAACGTTACAGCCACCGTTTTTACAGATGCCTGTTTTCGGGTCTAGATCTGGCCAACCACCTTCGTGGATACATACTGAGCCTTGCTTGATGCCATCAGTCACCAATGCACCAACCAGAACTTGACCACGGCCGTTGAAGGCACGAACAAGATCGCCGGTCTTAATGCCACGCGCTTTTGCGTCTTCTGGGTGGATAGAAATCGGCTCACGGTCAGCAATCGCGTACTCTTCACGAATCTTCGCGTAGTTGAACTGGCTGTGTAGACGATGCGCCGCGTGCGCTGTCATTAGCTGAAGTTCACCATCGGTTGCGTTACCCGTGTACTCTGTTGGCTCCATCCATGTTGGGTGTGGAGGACAGTCTTCTAGCTGGTAACCTTCAATCGTCTTAGAGAAGATCTCGAACTTACCACTTGGCGTACCTAGTGGGCTCATAATTGGGTTTTCACGGAATTCAGCGTAACGAACGAACTGCGCGTTCTTCTCGTTCCACTTTCATTTCGATCAACTGGTTATCTTCCCAGAACTTGCTGAAGTTTGGCATTGCGATGCGTTGGCCACGACCGCCTTGCTGAGCGGCTTTGTAGAAACCGTACAACCATTCCATTTCAGTCTTGCCTTCGGTGTAAACATCACGACCACCCGGAGCAAGCAACTCTGCCATGTCCGCGAATACATCAAAGTCGTTACGAGCTTCACCTTGAGGCTCAACCACTTGCTTCATCGGCACTAGGTGTTGGTTACTGTAGTCACCTGTCATGGTCATATCGTTACGCTCGAACGATGTGGTGATAGGTAGAACAATATCCGCGTGCTTCGCTGCCGCTGTCCAGTATGGTTCAGAGATAACGATAAGCTCTGGTTTTTGCCACGCTTTGATCAGACGGTTAGTGTCTTGGTGGTGAGTAAAGTTCGCACCGCCTGCCCACCAAATCATCTTGATCTCAGGGAACGTTAACTCATGACCATTGTGGTGGTAGCTCATACCTGGGTTTTCTAGTGCTTCAACAATACGTGCCACTGGGAACGCGTTAACAGAACCAGAAACCGCCCAGTCGTTACCTGCAGAAGAACCGCCGCCTAGAGACGCAGAAATAGCAGGAAGTACACCCGCATCACGTGAAGGGTTACCGCCGTTTGAGTAGTGGTAAGAGAAACCAAAACCACCACCCGGTAGACCAACTTGGCCCAGCATAGTTGCTAGCGTTACCAGCATCCAGTGACGTTGCTCACCGTATTGCTGACGCTGCATACCCCAGCCCGCCATTAGCATTGTGCGGTTTTTGCTGAAGATGTCTGCAAGCAGCTCAAGTTGCTTAACTGGCACGCCACAAATCTTAGATGCCCATTCTGCTGATTTCTCAACGCCGTCTTCTTTACCCATTAGGTAAGCTTCGAATACGTCGTAACCTGTGGTGTATTTCGCTAGGAATTCTTTATCGTGCTTACCTTGTTTCACAAGCGTATGCGCGATACCCATCATCATCGCCACGTCCGTCATTGGATGCGGAGCAATCCACTGTGCGTTGTCACCGAAGAACTCGATGGTTTCTGAACGCATTGGATCGATAGCGATAACCGTCTTACCTGACTTCTTCAGCTGATGGAAGAACTCAAGGCCCGCACAATCTGTTGAGCTCCAAGCGATTTTCAGTGTATTAATTGGGTTAAGACCCCAAAGCACCACAACGTCACTATGCTCAAGAACCACTGGGTAGGTCGTTTGCTGTTCGTAAACTTCAATAGAACCTACCACGTGCGGCATGATCACCTGCGCAGCACCCGTAGAGTAATCACCAAGGTGACCTGAGTAACCGCCCGCCATGCTCATGTAACGTTGTAGAAGCGTTTGTGCTTTGTGCAACACACCACTTGAACGCCAGCCGTAAGAACCAGCAAAGACAGATTCAGCACCGTGCTCTTTACGAATGCGCATGTGTTGTTCGTGAATCAGTTTGTAAACTTCATCCCAAGACACGCGAACGAATTCATCGCTACCACGCACGCCTTCTGGCGCTGATGGGTTTGCCAAGTAGCCTTTACGTACCATTGGGTACTTAACACGAGCTTTAGTATGAACTTGGTCAGGGCCCGTAGTTTGAAGACTGTTTGGTACCGTTTGTGGCAATGCGTTTGTGGTTGAAACCAGCTTACCGTCTTTTACTTCACACAGCATTGGGCCCATGCGACCCGCTGTAAGTACACCTGAACCACGCTTATCAGACGCTAGTGCGCTCATTGGCGTCAATGAAGTGAAAGCCAGAGCACCAGCAGTTAGACCAGTGCCTTTTAGAAATCCGCGACGAGTTAAATTAGTCATAATCTTATCCTTCTATTTCTCTATTAGTGACCAACCACATCTTTCGCGTGGTGCTGGAAGAACTTAGTCAAAATTTCTAGGTTTTCTGCTGAAATATCAGTGCGATCACCCATACTCTTCGCTACAGGACCCCATGCGTTCACAGTAAAGTGATTTGAAGGAATTTTCGCGTGACAAGTTGCACAGTAAACGTTGTCCAACTCTTCTGCGTATGACCAAACCGGCTCTAGCGTATCAACCACTGGAGAATCGATCGTTGCCGTTAGAGAAACAGGACGCCACTCGTTGCCGTATACGTCTGCTTTGAACTCGCCAGCTTCAACTGCTTGTTGGCCTTGTTCAGATAGTGTTGCAACAATCGCGCGTTGACCTTCACCCATGTAAAGCACTTGCTCAGCGCCTTTCATTTGGAATGCATTGATCTTCACAGTGCGGTTGTCACCTTCCGCTTTTACAACGTTCAGTTTGGTTGTTGGATTCACCGTACCAAAGTCACCCATGCTGATAGACGTCACTGGGTAAACCACTTTCGCGTCGGCTGCTGTTTTGGTAGTGAAGCTCATCAGTGTTTCAAACGCCTTGCTATCAAGTTCCGCTTCTGGAGCGAAGTGCGCTACACCTTTGTGACAGTCGATACACGTTTGGTCATTCGCTTTGCCGTATGCGTGCATCTTCGCCGCATCACGTGATTGCTCGAACTCTTCCATTGCATCGAAGTCGTGACAAGAACGACAGGTTGCCGAATCGTTTTCACGGAACTGCTCCCAAACCATCTCAGCAAGTTCAGTACGGTGTGCTTCGTACTTCTCTGGCGTGTCGATCTTACCTGTTACAAACTCATGGTAGATGTCTTTTGAAGCGCGGATCTTAGTGACCAAGTAATCCATTGGCTCTTTCGGAATGTGACAGTCCGAACATTCTGCGCGAATACCTTTGGCATTACTGAAGTGCACTGAGCCTTGGTACTCTTTGTAAGGGATTTCCATAGAGTGACAAGAGAGACAGAACTCAGTGTCGGATGTGTAATGCATCACTGCTGCGGTGCCACCTAGAGTTAGCCAGCCCACACCAATACCCACTGCCACCATTGCGGCGATATAACGTTTTTTAATTGACATAATTAGAAATAAATACTCACAAATTCACATGCTTTGTCGCATATTTACCTCTTTAGTAGTATCTGGTAATTGATCTGAGTCATACGTACACCCTAGGTGGTGACTTATTTTTCGTTATTGAGAGACTCCTTGGCATATTCCATTTTTCTGAAAAATCTTTCTTGACCGAACCTATTCGTCATAACGATAGATGTTGTTTATCAAAGCACTTTTGATATGTTTGTGTGAGATATGAAAACTCGATCACATGGAGGCGATTCAAACGTGTTATCTCTACCCATTTCCACCCCAAGAACTGAGCTTAAACCGCTAACGAAAAGTGATTGGGGTCTGTATCGCCGCTTGAGTAGCGAACCACAAATCATCGCGCTTTGTTTTGACTCGCCGACCGAAGACGAAATGCGCCAAAAGTTCGACTCACGACTACCAGCATGGACACCCCAAAGCGAGCATTGGTTATGTTTGGTGATTTATGAAAAACAAAGCGCACGACCAATCGGCATCACTGGCTTTGTGTTGCAAGATGGTATTGCAGAAGTCGGGTATTTATTGCTGCCAGAATTTTATGGCCAACAGTTTGGTACGGAATCCCTTACCGGTGTGATTGAGTGGGCATTTGAGCAGCACAAAATTTCTCAGTTTTCCTCCACGGTCACAGAGGGCAATATTGGCTCTGAGCGAGTGCTGGAAAAATGTGGTTTCCAACTCACCGAGACCATCCCCGAAGCCTATGAAATAGGCGGGAAAAAGTACGCAGATAAGCTCTATTCATTACAAAAATAATATTCACGACAAATAAATAAGGACGTGTTTTGCATAAAGTAGTCATCATCACAGGCGCAAGCCGAGGCATCGGAGCCGCAACCGCCAAATTACTCGCCAAACAAGGCTATGCCGTATGCGTTAACTATCGCGCGCAAGCCGAGGCTGCCGCGCAAGTTGTTCGTGAGATTGAGGAGGCTGGCGGTAAAGCCATCGCCATCAAAGCGGATGTTTCCGATGAGCAGCAGGTACTCTCATTGTTTGAACAAGCCGAACAAGCACTCGGAAAAGTCACTCACCTCGTCAACAACGTGGGCATCTTATTCACCCAGTCTCGTCTTGCGGACATGAGCCTTGAGCGATTCCAAGCTGTCATGAACGCTAATGTGACGAGCTGTTTTCTTTGTTGCCGAGAAGCAGCAAAACGATTTGAATCTGGCAATGCGATTGTTAATGTCTCCTCTGCTGCATCCCGCTCTGGTGCGCCGTTTGAGTACGTTGATTACGCCGCTTCTAAAGGTGCAATGGACTCGCTCACCAAGGGATTATCGTTAGAGTTGGCGGAGCAAAACATCCGCGTAAACGGGGTTCGTCCCGGCTGCATTTATACCAACATCCATGCCGATGGCGGCGAGCCGAATCGAGTCGACAGGCTCAGTGAAAAAATCCCTCTCAAGCGAGGAGGCACGGTAGATGAAGTGGCCAATGCCATCGCGTGGTTACTCAGTGATGAAGCTTCTTATGTCACAGGTTCGTTTATCGATCTAGCTGGCGGAAATTAAGGAACAGTAATGAAAATCAGATCAGCGACACCCGACGATCTCAATGCGCTCTTTGTATTAAACACGCAAATTAGCGAACTTCACTTTCGTCATGCGCCACACACTTTTGTACCACCTTCTGAAGAAGACAGAACCTTTCTCGCAGATGCGCTGGCCGATGATGCTCGATTGGTGCTCATAGCCGAAGAAGGTCAACAAGCACTTGGCTTTATCACTGCGACCATTACCCAAAATGAAACTATCAGCTTTTTAATCAAAGACCTGATTTGCCGCATTGGCACCATCGTCGTCGATGAAAATCAGAAGTCAAAAGGCGTTGGCCGAGCCTTAATGACGGCCGTTGAGCAGTGGGCACGCGAGTCAGGTGCAACTCAAGTCCGCTTGGAAGTCATGGAGTTTAACCACAATGCGCAGCAGTTTTACGACAAACTGGGCTTTGTTCCCAACTCCCGTCTTATGATGAAATGTTTGTAACGATCACGGCATTTAAGCGAATTTCAGCGTTAAAGCTAACGTGAATCGCATTTATCTTTCGCGCTTTCCTTCCCTTTTCGAAAAGACGATATGATGTACGAATAAAGGAGATTCGAACATGATTTATCTTTTCGATTGGGGAAACACCTTGATGGTCGATTTTCCTCACGCACAAGGAAAAATGTGCGATTGGGAACACGTTGAAACCGTTCCTCAAGCCAAAGAGACTCTGGCTCAACTCACACAACATCACCAAGTTTATATCGCGACCAGCGCATCAGATTCCGCGATGGAAGATGTTCAAAAAGCCTTTCAACGAGTCGGGCTCGACCAATACCTTTCTGGCTACTTTTGCTTTGCAAACCTTGGGATTACCAAGAATCAGCCTGATTTTTATCTTGCGGTCGCAAAACAATTGGGCGTTGAGGCGAGCCAACTTACCATGGTTGGCGACTTACCAGAAAAAGACATTTACCCAGCAATGGATGCAGGGTTAAACGTCGTTTGGTTCAATCCTCAAGACCTCCCAATACCAAGCAAACCCATCCCAAATCAAATACGTTGTTTGTCCGAGTTGCTAAGCACCTGAACTACATACGCACAAATACAGTTGAGCCACTAAACTTTATGCACCAATCAAGGAAGATGAATGCAGATTAGACCGATTACCGTCAACGACATTGACCACTTTATTTCGCTCTGGAATCGCGTTTATGAGGAAGGAGAATACTTACGCTCGCCAGCGCCAAACAAAACGATGCTGAGGGAGGTAATCACTCGTGTGGAAAAAGAATCCATTCCCCAATTTGTGGCCTTCGATGAAAAACGCCTAGTTGGCAGTATCGAAATCTTCCCGGCCGAAATGTGTGGCTACGAAGGAGGTGAGTTCGCTAAAACGGGCATTCTCGGCATTCATATTGACCGCCACTATCGAAACCAAGGGTTAGGAAAAAAGCTACTCACCACCGCCATTCAAAGCGGTTGGCAATATGGCTATGACACTATTGCGTTGAATGTTTACAAGACCAACCATCCTGCGATTGCTTTGTATGAGAAGTTTGGCTTCGAGCATTGTGGCGAGTTAGGTGAAGTGCTACTGCCTAACGGCAAATATCTGATGAGTCAGAAAATGGTCTTAAAGCATCCGTAAGTTGATTCTAGTAGCAAGACCACATTGCCTTTGCGATATACTGATCGGAACCCAATATTTACCGCGTACTTGTGATGATTGAATATAAACCCTTATCGCCAAATCAAATCCCGATGGCTTTGCTATTAGAAGCCGATCCAGACCAAGACAACGTTAATCGCTATCTTGCAAATTCATTGAGTTTTGTTGCGGTGGAAGAGAACCAGATCGTCGGAACATGCGTGGTGCTTCCGCTTTCAGAAACGCAGGCTGAAATCATGAACGTCTCAGTCGCACCTACGCATCAACAACGTGGTATTGGCTCAAATTTATTGCGATTTGCCATTGAACAGTTAAAAGGCCAATCTTTTCAAAAGTTGATATTAGGAACGGGGACGTTTGGTTACCAACTGACTTACTATCAACGCTTGGGTTTCAGGGTAGAGAGCGTGGATAAAGATCACTTCTTACTCCACTACCCAGAACCAATTTGGGAGAACGGTATCCAGCACAAAGACATGTTGCGTCTGTATCTAGACCTTTAAACATAAAGGCTTAGTTAGCTTTTCATATCTAGCTTTTTACCCAAGTATTCAATTTCAAAAGTCGCATACCCAAGCTGTACCGCTTCAAAAGAGTACATCAGGTTTTGCGCCTGTTGGGCATCTTTCGCCAATACGGCGACGGAGTAAATCGGACGCTCAACACCATTCTCCAACACTTGGGTATTGATGTAAGACGACGTGACTAAGCCGGAGTTGTTCAAGCTGATCACTCGCTGGAGATCGACACCCAATACACGGTCCATTTCTAACGCCTCAATGCCCTCTTTCCAACGCAACGTCACTCTGTAGTTATCACTTTCTGGCGTGTTGTCTAACCATTTGGCGCCTAGTGGTTGAATGCTCGCGATCTTCACCAAATCTTGCTGGTACATAGGTAAGTCCTGCAGCTTAGTGGCGACTTCCGCCTCGTTATCAGCCGACAACACGAAACGCAAAATCTGTACTGGTTTACCATCAATACTGCTTGGTAAAACAAACATGTCTTTCACATCACCTTGTTCGATCAGTTGGCTAAAGGCCGCTTTCTGTTCTGGCAATGTTTTGAGAACCAGCTCCGAATCATTGGTGTTCCAAGCCAGCTCCACACCATAATCAGCAGCAAAGCTAGAGAAAGAAGCCACAGTCAGCGTGCTTAATAGAATGATTTTTTTCATAAGGTTACCTCTCACTTAACGATTTTCTTTTTTGCTTCAATATAAATTCAATGTTGTGAATTGCTTGATTACCAACGACTGCGGTATGCGCGATGGCAGCTTCGGCAAGTGCTCTGAGCTTGCTTAAGTCCTGCCTCAGCCGATGAAACTTGTTGGTTCTGCGCAGCTTGATACAACTGTGCAAACCCTTCATCCATTTGCAGCATCAAGCGATTGAAGTTATCTGGTTTGCTCCACACTTCTTTCTTCGCTTTGCTATCAACTTGGCTTCCCTCTGGAAACGCTTGTTGCAGTTGCGCGCTGTGACGAGTGAGTTCAAGACCAATCTGTTCTAGCGCGTGCCAATCGGTATTGCTGCCTTTCAATGTCTTACCGGCTTGTTTCGACAGGGACTCTATTTGCTCAAATGCATTCTGACGCGATTCAATTTGAGCGCTGAAGTCTTGGGCAAGCACTGTTGTTGATACAAAGATGGTCGGTAAAAGTGCAATCAGTGACAATGTCTTTTTCATTTCATTCTCCTGGTTTTTCGTTATTGCTGTCTGGTTGCAAATAAATTTACATAACAACCATTGCATAAGCAACTATTGTTATGTAAATTACCTTAAAGAAGATCATCACACCGAGAAAAGATCGAGGTAATTATGAAAATTTGGGATTTGGCAACGCGACTTTATCACTGGGCTCAAGCCTTACTGTTTATCGCTTTGATGGCATCTGGGTTGTCTGGCAATGGACCTCATATTCAATTGGGATTAGCGTTATTCACCTTATTATTATGGCGATTGGCTTGGGGAGTTATCGGCAGCGAAACCAGTTTGTTTCGACAGTTTCTCCGCTCGCCGAAAGGTGTCATTACTTACTTAAAAGGTAAATCGGCGGCGACTGTGGGTCATAATCCTGCAGGCGGCTGGATGGTGGCGACATTACTGACGACATTGCTGCTTCAATGTACCTCGGGAATGGCGCTTGGTGGCTTATTCGATACGTGGCCATATTCCGATGTTTGGCTTAACGACAACGTGTTTGCAGGGCTTGAGTGGTTACACCTGACCTTGGCCGATCTTTTGCCTTTACTGATCGCCTTACATGTTGGTGCGATCCTTTTCTATAAACTAAGAGGTAAACCCTTGTTGAAAGCGATGATCACAGGTAAACAAACCCAAATGAACAAGCAAGCGCTCATCACGGAACAGAAAATTGTCTATCTCGCGCCGCAAAGCCGTGCTTTAGGGGTGCTAGTTGCTGCAACATTGGTTACCATGGCAATCGTTGCCTTATCATGAGAGTAAGAAAATGAGCGAACAGTTTGACAGACAAGACAGCTTTGGCTGGATGATCAATGTCGTTGCACACGATGCAGCTAAACGATTTGAAGCCGAGCTCAAAAAGCACGGACTTACCGTTGCACTTTGGCCGACCATGATGTGTTTGTGGGAAGAAGAAGGCGTGACGCAGCGCGATATCGCAGCGAAATCTAAAGTAGAAAACTCGACCACGACTCGTACCTTAGACAAGTTGGAGAAGTTAGGTTTGGTAGAGCGCCATCCCGATCCAAACAGCCGCCGCTCGTTCCGTATTTATCTAACGGAAGAGGGACGAAGCCTCAAAGAAACCTTGGTGCCAATTCCACTGGCCGTCAATAAAGAGCTGATGAGTCCGCTAGAGCCAGCAGAACAAAAAGAGATGCTTCGCTTGCTAAAAAAGTTGGTCGCAGAGATTTAGCGCTTCGCTAAGTTTTTCCAACCTAAGAATAAACAAAGCCCCAAGTTCTGCACTTGGGACTTTGTACTTTTTTGCTCGCGTCAGTTTGCTTGATGTCTAGCAACCTTCTGTAACATGCCCTCTAACCACCGAGCGCGTAGACGCTTGATTAACGTAATAGAAATAGCACGCTTCACGCTCCAAGGTGTACCCTTGCGGCCAAATATACACCACACGATCTAAACCAGAATGATCAGCGAACTCATACTCAGGAATCGCAACAAAATAGGCACTGTTTGGGAATTGATTCCCCATAATGCAAAAATCGCTGCCTTCACACGGCTTATCAATGGGTGAGTTGCCTTTGGCAGGCAAACCAATCTCTAATAATGCTCGTATGCTATTTGCACTGGCTTCTGGCATCCCACTGAGCATGTTCACTTGATGATCAATGTACGTGATTTGTCTACGCTCCTGCGCATCATCAATCATCACTTTGGCATGGAAGAACTTAAGAGACGTCCCCAGAGAAGACTGTGAACTGTGCAGCATAGAAACGTAGGCTTGACGGTTAATATCGAGCAGAATTGGCAAGGCAGCGAGAGCGATGGAACCCAAGGTTGCTAAGACGATGGTGATTTCCATCAACGTAAATCCTTTTGTTTTCACTTTTGACTCTCAGCATACAGACAAATGATAGGGGTTCGCTCCCACATCCATGTGAGAACCGAGCCAATATATCGCTGAAATTACGCAGAGAAACGCGCAAATGATAAGAAAAAACGAGGGAATCGAGAACTTGAGAGTGACCGCCAAATTACCTTGAAAAAAGCGGCGAAAGTAACGTAGAAATTCGACTGAATTCAAAACCTTGAAGCACACCAAAAGCCAATAAGTGACTGTTTCTAAAATAAGAATTTGGCTCAGTTAATACTTTTTATGTATTCAAAAATGTCATTTACTTGCTTTTCACTCAGCACAGAGTTGAATGGTGGCATTGCACCGCTTTGACCATTCTCTCCTTCCAATACCGTCCCTATCAACTCCACTTTTGTTCCGAATGGGTTGGTCAGTTCATCAAAAATGTTATCGGGCTTGATGTTCGTCGCCTTGGTCACCAATCCGTCACCATGCCCTTTATCACCATGACAAGAGACACAGTAAGATTCAAAGTGCTGCTTACCCGCAGCAAGATCAGCTTCGCTATATTGGTTGTCAGTGAACCATTTGTAACCCGCAAAACCAGAACTGGAAGCAAGTAATAACAAAACAGCAGAGAAAAAGAATTTGCGCATGAGAGCCCCTTGTCTTCGTTTAATCAATGAAGACAAGGTAACGAGGGGGATGTCGAAAAAGTGTTGATTAGGCGTTGAGCAACGGCACGTTATTGCGGATTAAACCTCGGCGTACGCTGGTGCACATTTTGCCGAATCGGCGGATTTCATCAAACTGAGGCGTGATACCGCGATCCATTGCAGATTCCCAATAGCTCAGTTCAGAATCGACCATTTCCAACAGTTTTTTAGGGCAACCAATGCATTTACCCTCAGGGCCGCAAACAAAGGTCTCCGATTCATAAATCGGCAATTCTGCTTTCACTTGTTCAATGATATTGCGCATCGCGCTCATTCGATCTGGCTTGACGGTCATCATCCGACTCCACAAACATGTAAGGAGCCGGATTGTACTCTCTGGCACGCAAATGTCCCTACCTAATTTAGGTATATTTTACGTTTCTGCTTTGCAACCTTTGATTTAAACATTGGTAGCTCAGGCTTTTTCACCACTAAGTAGACCGCCGTCGCCGCTAATACAAAGCCAATAATGCCCATCCAATCAAACGACTCACCGAAGGCAAACCAAGCTTGAAGCGCCGTGGTCGGAGGCACAAGGTAGAACACAGAAGCAACACTCGATGCCGCGCCATTTTTCACCATGTACAGCAACAACAGAATCGCCACACAAGACAGCACGACCACAAGCCAGATTAAAGTAAGAATGAATTCCGTCGTCCATTGCACCTGCATGGTTTCAAACTGCATCGCGAGTGGCAGGAACATGGCCAATGCCGCTAAATACTGCACGGTCGCGCCGCCTACCATATCCACTTGTTGGCAATATTTCTTTTGATACAAAGTGCCAAGCGTAATACCAAATAACGACGACAAGCAAACGCCAATCGCTAAGGTTTTGTGCAGATCGGATTGCCACTCCATCTTACCCATGAGCACCATAGCAATACCGACAAAACCTAATGAAAGACCAATCCACTGTGATGGTTTGAACTGCTCAGAAGCGAACGCCACCAGCAATACGGCCGTTAAAATAGGTTGTATACCGACGAGTAGCGAACTTAAGCCAGCCGGCATCCCCAAACTGATGGCAAAGTACGTCCCGCCTAGGTAAAAGCCGTGAATCAATATCCCGACAACGCAGCTGTGCCAAAAGTCTTTTCCCGCTGGAATGCGACGACGCAGAAAGGCCACAATCACCAAAAACAGCAGGACATTAAACGCCATGCGAATCGACAACAAGGTCGCAGGCTCGGCATACTGCAAACCAAATCGCGCACCAACAAATCCAGAAGCCCAAAGGATCACGAACACAAAAGGAATGGCTCTGATTAACATGATTCGCCCTCACTCTACTTACTTTTAAATCTTGAATGTTTTTAATCTCGAATGTTGCTAATGTAGTTAGGTACAGTGTTTTCAAAAAGTGACAGATGGAAGTGTTTTTATGGGTACAGATTTAGCAAGTACACTTGATGCCAATAAGTATTTGATCGTCGAGAAGCATCTCAAACAAGCGATCAGCAATGGGGTTTATCAGCCAGACGACAAGTTGCCCTCCATCCGTCAATTGAGCACTGAACTCAAGGTAAGCAAGAACACGGTGATCCGCGCTTATCAGGAGCTAGAAGCACAAAGCATGGTTTACTCGGTGCCAAAATCTGGTTATCGAGTAAAGCCAACCGAGCGACATGAAGCCAAGATCGCTAAGCCTACGCGTGTGGATTTGCTCTCGGTGTGCAAACAAATCCTCACCTACCCCGAGTATCAAGAGCTGCTTCCGACAGGTTCAGCACACCCGAACATTGACGCGCCAGCCATCAAAAGTCTATATGCCGAAATTGGCCGCCAGAGTCGCCAACAAAGCCATATTTCCAGCCATTATCAATTGCCACCTGGTGATGATTTATTGGTCAAACAGCTGGCGAAGATCACCCAAGATCTGGGAACGCCAGCAAACGTGGATGATCTTTTGGTTACCCACGGTGCACAGCAAGCGATCAGTCTTGCCCTTAGAGCAACAACACAGACAGGGGACATTGTGGCGGTGGAATCACCCTGCTATTTCGGCAACTTATTGATGCTCGAATCCCTCGGTTTACAAGTGGTTGAGATCCCTAGCTGCCCTCGTGATGGTATGGATCCAGATGCGCTGGAAAAGGCCATGGCGACGTGGGAGATCAAAGTCATTATTGTCACGCCAAACTTCACCAACCCAACAGGCTCAATGATGCCTCTTGAAAGACGAGAGCGACTGCTTAAGGTTTCTGGAGATATTCCAATCATTGAAGATGATGTATTTGGCGCGTTAAGTTACGACGAACCCTTGCCAAGCTTGCGCAAATTGGACGAGAAACAACGGGTGATTTACGTCAACTCCTTATCGAAAACGCTTGATTCACGCCTTCGTATTGGTTGGATGCTAGCGGGACGTTATCGCGCTCAAGTCGAGCAATACCTGTTATGTGAAAACATGGGCAGTTTGAACTTGATGCAATCGGCGGTGGGCACTTTCCTAACCTCAGGTAAGTACCGAACTCACACTGCGCGTATGTGCCGTGTTTACCAATCCAACGTAAGACGATATTTGCAGATGCTCAATCAATGCTTGGATGCACACTTTGAGCTAAAGAACCGCTATAAAATCAATGCAGTACAAGGTTCATTCTTGCTTTGGTTACGCTTGCCACCCAAGACTGACAGCTATGCGCTTTATCAAGCCTGTAACGAACACAAAATCAGTATTCTGCCCGGCTCGGTATTTGGCACTCAGGGACAGTATCAAAACTGCATTCGTCTCAGCGTGGCGAACTATGGAGCGGAGAAAAACTGGCTCCCTGCGATGGAAACGCTTGCAGCACTGATTGCTCAACATGCCAAGTAGTCGCTCCAGACGTTTCGTTCCCAGCATTCCGTTCCAAACATTCAGCGCCAGAAACAACAAAGCCTCCGCAATTGGGCTGTCTCTTGATCACAAGTCTAGTGATCAAGAGACATTGCGAGTTCGTAGCCTTCAAGGATGGTTTGTAGTTTAAACCATCCTTCCCAAAGTGCCTTTATTGAAGCTCTGCCCGTCCTCTTGGTATCTTTCCAACCGCCTAATTTAGCGAGATTCTTGTACGCCCAGCCCATATCCGGCGTTTCTTTAGGTAACGTCTTACTTTCTAGTTTCAACCACAGCAGCTTCCAAGCTTTTTTGCCCAAGACCTTTTCACAACTTTCTGTTGATAGCTCATCAACCTCTTTAATGAAGCGTAACGCCAATAAACGTGTCGCAACAAAGGCATAGATGACACTTAACCTCTCTAAGTTACCTTTACTTTGGAGTCTTAGTGACTCCACATCCGTACCTTCACTTTTCCAGACTTTATGGAAGTCTTCAATCAGCCATCGACGCTCGTAATAACCGATAATTCTCATGGCGTCTTCAGCGTTGTTTACTGGCTCCGACGTCAAGAGGTGCCATGCTAACTTGTCTTTTGATGTCCCTTGCTCAAGGCAACCAACATAATAAACAGGTATGCCTGCGTGCTCCTTTTTGTTTGCTGGAGCCTTTAATGTCACCTGACCATATTTAACATCAAGATTTACATCTCTCGCTTTTCTTCCTCCTTTTTGGGGGATGGTAAGCTCTTTTGTCTGGACGCTTGGTAACGCTTGCGCATAGTCGTAAAGCTTTTGAGCGTGCTCTTCTAGACAGCGGCTTTGCATTGAACGAACGACAAAACGCTGCTGATGTTGACGTTTATAAGTTAAGTATTCGAATAGGTCAGCTTCTCGGTCACAGACCGAGATAACATCTAACATCTTATCCCCTAGGCGCTCAACGACACGGCGAGAAGCTTGCTCCCATTTGTAACTCTCTTTCTCCTCGTAAGGACGAGTCGCGTGTTGGTGCTTTTGCCCACGCTTAGTAATATCTCGGCTCCATCGTTGTTGCTCTATAAGACCAACAATGGTCTGACTTTGTGGTGCAAAAAGTAACGTCGAATGTACATGGAGAGCTCGAATTCTGTCGCCTTGATTCGTGTGCCCGAGTTCATCTTTTATACTTCGATGAGGAAAACAGAGCGTTGTTGTATCTTCAAGCGCGAGTAATTCCTCATGCTCGTTAGCTCGAGATACCGTTGATTGAAAACCTGCTTCAGCGATGTCTTTTGCATCGATGTTTTCATTGCGGATAAAGCGATATGCCCCTTCCATATCGGCGGGAGAAAAAGGAAGTTTAGCCACGGAGACTCCTGGTTGATTAGCAATGGAAGTCGCTAAACTGATGAGGCGTTGTGTTCTTCGAGGGTCTTTAAGTTGTGCTTGTCCAAATTGTTCTTGTGCCCAAAGTTTAGCGTCTGAGTGTGTCATCTTAGTGTTTCAGTAAGGATTCTTAAGTGATCAGAGCGCACACACGTTAAAGAGTTCAAAAAAATCCCCAAGCTATAAGCTTGGGGATTTGTGTATAAGAGACAGCCGCAATTGGGAGGCTTTGATATGAGTTCTCTGAGCTATCTGCTCAACCAAACACGGAGTGTTAGCGAGGTAATTGCCACAATCTGGCTACGTTTTCAGCCAAGTTCGCAAGGTTCACCTCCGCCTCTTCCAAAGCTTCTGGCAAGCTCATTGCGCGTGGTACACATACGAATACCGCGTCAATGCCACACTCGTAGACGGCTTGGAAGTTATCACCTGTGCAACCTGCTAGGGCAATGACAGGCAAACCATATTCTTTCGCCACTTTCGCCACACCCATTGGTGTCTTGCCATGCACGGTTTGATGATCAATACGACCTTCACCAGTAAAGACAATATCAGCGTCAGCTACATGCTCTGCGAGTTTTACGGTCTCTAGTACAATCTCGATACCCGGCTTCAGTCGTGCTGGTAGGTAACCAAGCAACGCCGCGCCCATACCACCGGCAGCGCCTGCGCCCTTTTGAGTCAGCACATGCTTGCCTGTCACTTGCTCTGTCAGTTCGCCGTATTTGCTTAGAGCAGAATCTAACAGCTCAACATCCGCCGGCATCGCCCCTTTCTGTGGGCCAAAAATCGCTGACGCACCTTTCTCGCCACACAATGGGTTGTCCACATCGCATGCTACCAGCACTTCGCAGTGCGCTAAGCGAGCGTCGAGACCAGATACATCAATGCTTGTTAGCTCAACTAAACCGCCACCGTTAGGAGTGATTAGCTGACCAGCACTGTCTAGAAACTTAACACCTAAAGCCGCCAGCATACCCGTGCCGCCGTCATTGGTTGCACTGCCACCCAAGCCAATAATCAAGCGTTGAATACCGCGATCAAGCGCATTCAAAATTAACTGACCAGTACCAAAGCTGCTGGTGTTTTTCGGGTCACGTTGCTCACTTGGCACAAGGTGCAAACCACTTGCCTCTGCCATCTCGATCACTGCGGTTTCACCGTCACCTAGAATGCCGTAAAACGCCTCGACATCATTGCCAAGTGGGCCCTTTACGGTCACGAAAACCTGCTCACCCTCAGTCGCATCAATCAAAGATTGAACTGTCCCTTCACCACCATCAGCAACAGGCACCGTAACGAATTCTGCATCGTGCCAAACACGAGACAAACCCGTCTTGATCGCGTCACTCACTTGCTTGGCGGTCAAGCTCTCTTTAAACGAATCTGGGGCAATCACAACTTTCATTTCATTCTCCTGAAAACAGCACGCTGCGAGGAACAAGTCGCAGGTCATCAATGTGGCTATTCTCACTTAAAAATTCGGCACATTCTTTAGTCAAACATCCAAATAATACTGACTATGCCTGAATTATTTTGTGCATTTGCACAATTAGCTAATTTAGCTTTCTTAACTGGCTTGCGATATAAAGCTCGGTCAATCCCGTAAAATCTTGCGTCGAAATGCCCGTCACTTCACTGATTTTATCCAGACGATATCTCAAGGTATTTCTATGAATATACAGAGCCTTAGCACAATCATTGGCATTACCATTGGATTGAAAATACGCCTCCAAAGTTTTTATCAACTGTCCAGATTTGTCTGCCGAAACCAAAGCTGCCATCGCTTGAGCGAGTTGTTCACCTTGCCAAGAATCGGCTAAAGGGGCGAGTAACACAGGTAAGCGGTATTCAGAAAAGCTCAGCATGGTTTGTTCTGGATGAGAGCGACGACCGACAGCAAGCACCTGCTTGGCACTTTGGTAGGAGAGAGGAAGCTGCTGTGCGCCATCAAAACGTTGCCCAATCGCGAGACGGACATCATCAATTTGATTAGCAGTTAAGCGGCGCTGAATGCTCTCGAGCGCACTTTGGTCACCATTCGAAGAAGAACGTAAAGACTTGAGAACGACAATTTCATTCATCGACATGATCGCCACCAACGGCTTATCTTCAGAGCGATACAGCACGTCAACTAGGCCGCGCACGCTGTTCAAACTAACAGGAGCATTCTCTGCTTTAAGCTCGATCACGACAGCAACTCGTGGTGTTGTTAAATCGATGGAAAGACGCTGCGCCCAATCGTGGTGCTCAGAATCACTAAGTTGTTGGTTCAACCATGCTGAAACAAACTCTTCTTGATGGCGTCGATCCCATTGCAATTGCTCCACCAGCGAAGCTTGTTCAATCGTCAGTTCCGCTGTCATCTTCACTAACTGAGCGAACGCTCGGATGTGTTCAGGGTTACCAGTCACACCCACCACGCCAACGACTTCACCTTTAAAGTGCAGCAGCATATTGATGCCCGGTTTCACGCCTTGCAATGATTGGCAACTTTGCTCATCCAACTCTAACGAGTCACCATGATTCAGCGCCAGCACTGCACCATCGTGCTTTTGACCAATACGCTCAGCATCACCGCTACCAATAATGGTCCCTGCCGCGTTCATCACATTGATGTTGTGACCAATGATCGACATGGTGCGATCGACGATTTGCTGCGCGAGTGTGTGGTCGAGAATCACCATTTCCGTTCCTAAAATCTCCACGATTGAGGCGTCAATAAATCACACTTTGTCTTCTATCGCCATGATATTGAACTGGTATCGACGCCAAAGTGTTATACCGACCAATTAACCTTAAATAAATTATGGCTATTAACCCAAAAAGTCCTTCATCACTGCTTATACTTATAACCGAGCCACCCAAGTTTTTATGCTTGGCGCGACTTGAACCGACAACCAAACAGTGACCGGAGGGAAACCATGGAACTGCGGAACAAGGCGGGCGACATTGCCAAAATTGCTGACAACCTCACCCTGAAAGAAATTACCGAAATGGGCTACACCGTTGATCTATGCGATGAAGCCTTTGACCCAGGCGAGCATTGGAAAGCAGAAGGGCAAACGCAAGGTATGGGCGAATACCCTGAGCAATAGTCTCTAAATACGCTTCTAAAAGACAACAACCTTTCAGCCGAGTGAGTCATCGCTCGGCTTATTCGTCATCCAATTGCTCGTAGACCACTTCCCCTCTCAATATAGTCATAAGGACACGAGCTTGGGCTATCTCTTCCGCTTTCAACTGGGTGATGTCTTGATCCAATACAGCAAAGTCTGCTGATTTCCCGATATCGATTGAGCCAATTTCCTTTTCTAAACCCAAGCTGTAAGCCGGATGAATCGTGTAGGCATCAATCGCAGCTGAGACGTTTGGCAATCCGGTTTCGCCCATCACCAAGCTATTGGAGATGCCGACCAATGGGTTCAAATCATGCACATTCCAATCGCTGCTTAACGTCACGTTAGCTTCGGCATTATAAAGCGCGCGCAGGTTCATCAAGGCTCTCGCTCGCTTAGCACCTAAGAAAGCTTCTGCCCATTGGTGATCATGATAAGCCACATAATCGGAGCCAATTTGAAAGTCTGCCGTGACACCTAACTTGGCAAACCTTGGCACGTCTTTGCTGTTCACCAACTCGACATGCGTCAAAGTGTAACGTCGCTGATTGCCCTGACTGCGCACCTTCTCAATTGCATCGAGTGATTCACGAATACCACCGTCACCGATAGCATGAATATGAGCGCTATAACCCAGTTTATCGAGCTTGCTTAGCCATTCAGGCATCGCTTGTGGCGAAATGTAATTCAGCCCATAAGGAGAATCAGGCAGGTAAGTATCAAGATAAGGCGTAAGGGTTTTGGCAGTACCATTGATGAAGATGCCATCACTGTACATTTTGACTTGGTTCACCAGCAGCAAGCGAGAGATGTCGTCGGACTGAATGCCTTTCAAATACGACAGTTGAGAGTCCATGCTGTCAGTCGGATAGATCCATGGTCGCAAAGAGACACGAGCGGTCAGATCACCTCGTTTTTCGCTCTCTTTCCATACTTCATACCAACCTCGCTTCCAGTACATTCTCCCATCACCAATAGTGGTAATGCCGTAAAGCGCAGCTTCTTCTAATCCCGTCAACAAACCTTGGTAGCTCACCGCAAATTGCGCACTCATGCTGTTCCAAGCCAGTTCCATCACTAAATCACCAGCGTTATCAAGCAAGATGCCATTCAACTCACCAGTATCAGGATCTTTGAGAATACGGCCGCCTTGCGGATCAGGTGTGCTTTTATCAATGTTCGCCGCTTTCAGCGCAGCCGAGTTAACCCACATCGAGTGAGAGGTTTGCTCCATTAACACCACTGGCGTCTCAGGAAATACTTCATCGATTACTTCCAAAGGTGTGCGCTGGTTTTCTTCCGACAAGGTCGCATCAAGCGTAAAACCGTACCCCATCAACCATTCGCCATCTTGGACAAACTCTTTACAGTCTTGCAGTTGTGGGATTTGCTCATCCAACAAGGTGCCAGCTTGCAACAAGCACGTACCGCCTGCTTCGGAAGCCGCCTCAAACACATGATTGTGGTTATCGACAAAACCTGGCAACAAGTAGGTATCAGTCAAATCCACCACTTCCGTGCCCTCACCAACCCACATTTGTGCCTTGGCTTTATCGCCAACAAAAGCAATCCGTCCATCATGCACGGCAACAGCGTCTGCTTTTGGGTGACCATAAATACCAGCGTTGATGTACACCACGTCTGCGGTTTGTTCAGCAGCATTCGTCCACGCGCTAAATACAGGCAGCAACGCAGCACCAAGAATCAGTCTATGAGGAGTTAACATGACACCTTCCGTTGTATTCGCTAACACATTGAGTATATGCAAATTGGTTTAGTTTGCTGTTCTACTTCGTAAAATCAGGGCTAATCGATTCATTTTTGACCTTCTCAAAAATAATATATAGAATATCATTCCGTAACTTAATGAGAGGTGAAGAATGAGTATCGAAAAAACGCTAGATATCGTCTGTAATACCAATGATGACAATAAACTTCGACGTATGCTCACCAATGCGAAAAAGAGTCTCAACAAAGATGCGAACGTAGTCGTTAATGCAATCGAAACAAAACTCAAGGCCAAATCACCTCAAACTAAAGAGTTCGTTCCACCTAGCAACCCATATGCCGTTGAACTTCAAGCTATTGCTGAAGAAATGCAAAAGAAGTACGTATTAAAATTCAATACTCTAGAACACAACAACGTAAAGACGGGTGGCGCTAGATTAAACGGAAACAGAAAACTCGACTTCTACTTGCGATACAAAATGGATCATGACCACGCAGTTGGACTTTGTATTGTTCAAGAGCACAACGAAAACGTCCCCCACATTCGAGTTTATCTCGGTACAGGAGCAAAAAATTCTCCGATATTCGAACGCGAATATAGCGAAAATGCATTGGCTGATGCAGCTCAACGTTATGAACAAGAACTGCAAAAAGTCTTAACCAAACAGGGGATTTAGTAATGAGAAAATACGACCAAGGCGATTTATGCCCTCATTGCGGTTTGATCATCATGATGCCAACCGACCTCTCAAACCAATGTTTAGGGTGTGGTAAAGAGATCAATCAGCATCAAGAATCGGATGAAGACGAGTAAAGCGCAGGTCTTACTCTGATTTGCTCGCTTGTGTTTCCTTCACAAATAAGTACATCTCTTCAAGGTAATTGCCATTTGCGCAGCCCCAGTCACTCACTTCAATAAATTCTTTGAGTAATTGATGACTCTCATCGCGAATCAGTTTTTGGCGAAATGAGTTCCATCGAGCCAATTCCAAGCGGTTCTTATCAGATACATAATGGTCGCCATAGCTTTCAATAAGCTTGTTGTAAGCGCTCCAACGTTCTTCTGGCGTCACTCCTTCACTCATAATGACGGCGCAGTTTTCCTCGATATTAAAAACTTGGTCATTGGTTGGTGTTGTTGCTGAACATCCCACCAAGGTTAGCCCCATTGTTAGAGCTGCGATTCTTGTTTTCATTATTGTTTTCCTTACTTTCAGCACCACTGCGAAAGACCGAATTTTATAAATAGAGAACGGCCATTACTAATCAAAAACGGAAAAATTTTGTGACTGACGTCTGCACATGTAAAAAGTGCGGTAAATTCCTGTTTACAAGCCATAAACATGGCAAATGGATTTCGCATTCCTTTCTGCTACTTATGCGTGCCATAATCAATGACGATAAAAACCTCAATAAAGCAAACATTTGAAGGATCAAAATGACTGCAACGGAATACCTAAACGACCTCAACCAACGTTACCTCGCTATCCATCGCACCAAAGAAGATTTCTTTTGGGAGACGTACATGGGCATCAGCGACGACCACGATGGTTCGACAAAAGCACAAACCGCTTGGACCAATTTCTTAAGTAACGCCGAGCAAATCTCAGCTATCAAAGCGCAACTTGAAGCGGCTGAAACAATCACAAATCCACAAGAGAAGCAGCAAACGCAAATTGGTCTGCAAGGCTGGTTGGCAACGTTTGAATCGCATGCAATTGAAGGCGAACAAGCTCAAGCGCAAAAAAATGCTCTGATTGCATTTGAAGCCGAGTTGTTCGAGAAAAAGCAAAATCACGTTCTGACATTTACCAATGAAAATGGTGAACAAGCCGAGGGCTCTTTGCCAGTATTATCTTCGACCATTCGCGCCAATAATCACGAAGAAGTGCGTCAATCTGCGCACCAAACGCTGCTCGACCTTGAGCAATGGTTGCTGCAAAACGGCTTTATTGAGCTGATCAAACTGCGTAACCAATTCGCACGTTCTTTAGGCTACGAGACCTTCTTTGATTACTCAGTGAAGAAGACGGAAAAGATGAGCTCAGAACAACTGTTCAGCATCTTAGATGACTTTGAACAGCGCACGCGCGATGCTCACCTAAACAGCTTGGCAAACCTTGCTGAGCAGAAAGGTCAAAGCGCACTGACTGGCTACAACTTTGTGTACTCGTTCGCGGGTGATGTCATGCGTGACTTAGACCCGTACGTACCGTTCTCAAAGTCGCTACGTCGCTGGGTGGAATCGTTCGGTCGTCTTAACATC
The DNA here is from genome assembly GCF_905175355.1 of Vibrio sp. B1ASS3. Taxonomy (NCBI): domain Bacteria; kingdom Pseudomonadati; phylum Pseudomonadota; class Gammaproteobacteria; order Vibrionales; family Vibrionaceae; genus Vibrio; species Vibrio sp. B1ASS3. The sequence continues at coordinate 79,079 of NZ_HG992743.1, read as the reverse complement.
GAATACTCAGGCGCAGAACTGACGCTAGACCTGCTTGATCGCAAAGGCAAATACCCAAATGGTTTCTGCCATGGTCCTATCCCATCGTTCTACAACCAAGGCGAATGGGTTGCCGCGCAGGTGAACTTCACCAGTAACGCGAAACCAGACCAAGTGGGCAGCGGCTACGATGGCATCAATACTCTGTTCCACGAAGGCGGTCACGCTGCGCACTTCGCTAACGTTAAGATGAACGCGCCGTGTTTCTCTCAAGAATTCGCACCAACTTCCATGGCATACGCAGAAACACAATCCATGTTCTGTGACAGCCTGCTAACCGATGCCGATTGGCTCAAACAATACGCGTTGGACGCAGAAGGTAACCCAGTACCGGATGAGATCATTCAAGCGATGATCAACAGCCGTCAGCCATTCAAAGCGTACGAAGAGCGCAGCATTTTGGTTGTGCCGTATTTTGAACGTGCGCTTTACCAATTAAGCGATGAAGAGCTGACGCCAGAGCGCATCACTAAGCTGGCACGCGATTGTGAGAAGCAAATTCTTGGTTTGGAATGCAGCCCACGCCCATTGATGGCAATTCCACACCTTCTGTCTGATGAAGCAGCGTGTGCCTACCACGGTTACTTGCTAGCACACATGGCGGTTTACCAGACTCGCGCTTACTTCCTCGACAAGTTTGGCTACCTGACTGACAACCCAGAGATTGGTCCGCTACTGGCGAAACATTACTGGCATGCGGGTAATCACCTATCGCACAACGAGACTATCGTTAGCCTAACGGGTGAGGGCTTTAACGCTAAGTATCTGGCTGACGTGTGTAACTTATCGCCAGAACAAGCATGGGAAGTTCAGCAGAAAAAAATTGCCTCGCTGCAAACTCGTGAACGTGCCCCAGTGGCGTCTTTAAATGCCAGCATCAAGGTGGTGGATGGCAGCAAAGAGCTTGCGAGCAATACGGTCTCAGACGAGCAGATGTGTGAGCAGTTTGAGCGCTACATCCAAGAGACTTACGGTCGATAAGCCAAACCAAGAGCTGGGGGTATTATATACCCCTAGCTCTTTTTCTATCAGGGAAGCAACCATGTACCAAGATATCCTGATTTTCTGGTTTGAAGAACTGGAACCAAAAGACTGGTTTGTGAGTAATGCCGACGTCGATAAACAAATCGAAACACGCTTTCTCACTACCTTAGAACAAGCCGCTCAATCTGAGTTATTTGGCTGGCGAGACACAGCGCAAGGCCGTCTGGCAGAGATCATCGTGCTCGACCAATTCTCTCGCAACGTTTACCGCGATACGCCCAAAGCGTTCGCTCAAGATGCTCTCGCGCTTGCTTTGGCACAAGAGGCAATTCGTCTAGGCTTAGACCAAGAATTGACGGACGTTGAACGCAGCTTTTTGTACATGCCATTTATGCACAGTGAGTCTAAGCGGATTCATGAAGAGGCAGAGAAGCTGTTCAAAGCGCTGGGTCGAGAATCGAACTACGAGTTCGAACTAAAGCATAAAGTGATCATCGATCGCTTTGGTCGCTACCCGCACCGCAATGCGATTTTGGACCGTGATAGCACCGCAGAAGAAGTGGAATTCTTACAACAGCCGGGTTCCAGTTTTTAAACACAGCTAGCACAAGATTGAAGTTCGATTATCAATTTATATTTGATAATAAATCAATCATTGTGCTGTTTATCATTTAGTGATTCGCGACTAATCTTTACCTCGTCAACACGATACATCACGATCAACAGAGGATTTCCATCATGGCTAAATTGACTATCGTCGCTAACATCATCGCCAAAGCAGACCAAGTAGAATTGGTAAAAGCCGAGCTACTTAAACTGATTGATGTCACTCGTGCCGAAGAAGGTTGCATCAACTACGACCTTCACCAAGATAACGAAAACCCAGCGCATTTCACTTTCTACGAAAACTGGGAATCACGCGAACTATGGCGCACGCACATGGACAACGAGCACCTAGCGCAATACATGAAAGCAACTGAAGGCGCGGTAGACACCTTCACTCTAAACGAGATGTCGCACATCGCTTAACGCCTTGTACAACGCAGCACGCACTAGAAAGCCAGCAACCATCACCTTGCTGGCTTTTTGTTATTCTCTCGCTTGTTCTCTCTTCCGAGCGACTCAAAGCAAGCTTATGAAAACATGAGCAAGATCTGATTATCTCCCCATTAAGACTGGCAAGATTTAAAGCTACTCACCCTTCGCTGTATCAAAAGGTCTTGCATGAAGTTAGACGCCGTATTGTGGGATTACGATGGCACCCTAGTAAATTCTGTTCCGAAAAATATCGACATCACCAAAGCGATATTGTCCGTTGTAGCACCGCACCTGACCGGGGATAACTTGCCGAAATACCTACGCAGTGAAGTGGATTACCATCATGCCAATCACGGGGCGAAAAACTGGCAAGATCTGTACGTAAACTACTATGGTCTGTCCCATGATGAAATGCTCATCGCGGGTACCATGTGGGCTGAGCACCAAGAGCAAAACCAAACACCAGTGAATCTATTCAGTGGCATTACCGATGTAGTGAACGCGTTCGAACACCTGCCACACGGCGTCTGCTCTCAGAACTCGCAATCCAACATTCGTAACGTACTCAGCGCCAACCAAATCAATACACCGTTTAAAGCTATCGTGGGCTACGATGATGTGTCTAACGGGCATCAAAAACCGGATCCTTTTGGCGGCATTAAATGCATCGAGTCCATCTTTGGGCACTCTGATAAACAACTGCTGATGTACATTGGTGACCACGAGGCAGACACGCAGTTTGCGCGTAATATCGAGCATCAGTTAGGTGGCAGCTGCAAAGTGATTGCCGTAGCAGCGGCGTACAGCGGCGCTCAACCAGAGCACTGGAACGCCCAGCCCGATTATGTGGCACATCAAGTGGAAGACTTGCTCGGCATCATTGGCAAGTACGCTTAGCCTCTCTCTATAAACGCGAAACTAAAGAAACGCGAAGCTAAAGCTCTTAAATACACAGTAAGACACAAAGCCTTTTGCTCTCTTTCGGCTTTGTGTATCGTACTTGCCTTACATCGCTTATTTAGCGTGTAGACGATTTAAAATGACCCACTCCAATATTAAGGTAACGCAATGATCACATGGCCTTGTTTACTCAAACTCGATGGCGACGACGAACTGGTGTATTTGGCTTCGCCAGAGCAGTTAAACGCCGAATGCCAAGCCTTGATTTGGGGTCAGGATGATATTGTGATTGATACACAAGGTTACTGCTTTGCATTAAAAACGGGTAGCCATAACACAGTGGAATTGGGTCTATTGCCACAAACATTAAACGTGCAGCAAGTGACAGCGCTGATTCAAAAACACGAGTTTGCTCAAGCACAGCGCTGCATCATCAAAATCCATTTTACTTCCGTACAACAAGCGATTGAGGCCTTAGCTGATTAACAATTGCGCCCTTGCTTTTGTACAACGAAAAATCCCCTCAATAACCATTGTCAGCACCGAAAACCGTGCGTATACTCCGCGCCCGGTTAGATAGGTTCTCCTTTCACGATGAAATGGAACCGAACCAGCTTTCAATCGGCTGCAAAATGGAAACTTGCCCCAAGGAACAGGGCCCAGCGTAACTGTTAGCGTTTACGGGCTTTGAATTCGACTTCGGGTAAAGACAACATTTTGCACTCTCGCAATGTTGCCTATGCACGCGTGCGTCTTTTTCACGGCTCGCTCAAATACAGATACATAGCAAGGTAACATAATGCAAATCATCTTCAGCTTGGCCGGCGTATTGGCCTTGTTGGCGTGTGCTTACGCACTTTCTGATAGTCGTCGCGACATCAACTGGCGCACCGTAATCGGCGCATTCTCTCTTCAAGCCGGTTTTGCGGCACTGGTGCTCTACTTCCCTCTCGGGCAATCCATGTTAGGCTCCATCAGCAACGGCGTATCCGGGCTCCTCTCATTCGCAGACGAAGGCATCGGGTTTGTTTTTGGCGAACTCGCAACGGGCAATTTCATCTTCGCAATTCGCGTACTCCCTCTTATCATTTTCCTCTCTGCTATCATCTCAATGCTCTACTACTTGGGCGTGATGCAAGCTCTTATCAAAGTCATCGGTGGTGCTATCCATCGCCTATTAGGTACTTCTCAAGTCGAATCTCTTGCTGCAACCAGCAACATCTTCCTATCCATGTGTGAAGCCTCTTTGGTGGTCCGTCCGTTCTTGGCCAACATGACTCGCTCTGAACTGTTCGCAGTAATGGTTGGCGGTATGGCGTCTGTGGCAGGTTCCGTACTAGGCGGATACGCAGCACTGGGTATTGAGCTGAAATACCTCATCGCAGCGAGCTTTATGGCGGCGCCGGGTGGCTTGTTGATGGCGAAAATCTTAGTGCCAGAACGTGAAGTATCAGCGCATCAAGGCGCGATTCAGCTAGAGAAAAGCGAAGATTCCAACATCGTTGATGCCTTAGCTTCTGGTGCGATGAACGGCGTGAAAGTAGCAGTTGCAGTGGGTACCATGCTGATTGCTTTTGTCAGCGTCATCGCGATGGTCAACGCAGGCTTTGAAACCGTGGGCAACTGGTTTGGCTACGAAGACGTAACGCTGCAATTGATCTTTGGCTACCTGTTCGCTCCACTGGCGTTTTTTGCTGGCATCCCGATGAACGAAATCCTAACTGCAGGTTCGCTGATCGGTCAGAAGACGATTCTGAATGAGTTCGTGGCCTTCCTTGACTTCGTCAACGTGAAAGAAACCCTTTCAGCACATAGCCAAATCATCATCACTTTCGCACTGTGTGGTTTTGCTAACATCGGCTCTATCGCGATTCAGTTGGGTTCAATTAACGCAATGGCACCAGAGCGACGCCAAGAAGTGGCAAAACTTGGCTTCCGTGCCGTGATTGCTGCGACCCTTGCCAACATGATGAGTGCAGCGCTGGCAGGCTTGTTTATCTCCCTGTAATCACCCTCTCATTCCAATTGAAGCCCACCATCGCGTGGGCTTTTTTTGTTGAGCCAAAAACGTAAGCACCTGAACTTACAAACTTTCTCATTTTGAGACTCATAATCACTAAAAACAGCGGAGTGATTCTTGCTAACTCAATTTTTTGGCTTTGAGGAAAGTGACATGCAAGACAAAGTTCGCCAACTGGATACGCAGCAAACCACCTCCTTTGACACGGAATACATCGACAAAGACATGTTTGAAGTGCTAACCAAGCAACTCAACATGCTCTACCCTACACAGCAGCCTTTTCACCTACTCGATGTTGGTGGCGGGAATGGAATGTATGCCGACAAGATTTTGAATCATTATCCCAAGGCTCAAGTCACGCTTATCGAACCAGAAGCGTCACTCATCACCAAAAATCGTCCCAACCCAAACAAACATCTGGTTTGCCACCTTTTCCAAGATGCTGCGCTTGAAAGCAGTTTTGATATTGTCCAGTTCAACTGGGTTTTACATCACTTTGTTACCGACACCTATCAGTCCACCAAGCAAGTACAACAAGAGGCTCTGCATTGTGCCTACCGACATTTAACTCCAGGCGGCTTAGTTGTCGTATTTGAAAACTTCTACGAAGGGCTCTTAGTCAACAATTTACCTAGTTCACTGATTTATCAATCGACCTCATCCAAACTGCTTGCTCCGATAACTCAACGACTCGGAGCGAACACTGCGGGCGTTGGGGTCTGCTTTCATAGTCGCACGACTTGGCACGATATGATCATTGAAGCGGGCTTTAGAACCGTATTGCACGTTCCCTTTTATGCCTTTGGCAACTTAAGCAACCTCAAAGCCAAAGCGTTGCATTTACGAAAACAAAATGTGGGGCTATTGATTGGTAAAAAGTAGCTAGTATGCCGATAAAATTTGCTAGTCTGTCACGACAAATGTGCGAGTGATGAAGGCGCTTATGAACAAGGTCGTATTGGTATTTGGTGGATTGGGGAACGCTAAATCGTCTGTGGTGGGTTTGTATAAGAACCTTCTGCATACCTTAAGTTCTCGCTTTGATGTCGTCGCCATCGACCCTGCAGTTCAACATCCTAAGTCCTGTACATCGCAGTTCCAATTCCCTTACTCCGCTCGCTACGCCGATCTTGATGCGTTTTTACAGGCTCACTCACACACTGATGTTGCTGCCGCCTTCGTTTTAACACCGGTTGGCACACATCTCTCCATCATTGAACAAGTGAGTAACGCACTCGAGACTCAAGACCTTCTGTTTGTAGTTGAGAAACCATCCTTCTCCTTGGCTGAAATCGACAAAGCCTTTAACCAAGTCATCCCAGAGCTTAAACGGCGCGGAGCGCAATTTTACTTTATTGATACCGCTTTGGTTTCTCCTTCGTTGGAAGCACTCTTTGCTGATTCATCTATTGCACTCCCTGATTCTGCCCCGCGCAAGATTATCGAGATTGCAGCCGACAACCCCATCGACAGTCATGAAACAATCCAAGACTTCCTTTTTGAAAACCGAATTGCGTTACTAAACGCGAGAAAGCTACTTAACTTAGCCACCAGCGGCGGCGGAGGTTATGGCTTTGATATGGGCATCCACGCAATTGCAGGCCTGGTTCGCTACCTGCATAAATTCGGCTTAGAGGACTCACAGGTTGAACTAAAATACGTCCGTGCCGAACGTATCAACGAATCGAAATTGGAGTACACACAAGGCGCTGAAACCCATCTCTATGTCGAAGGTGAACTCACGTCGCCAAAGGGCAATATTGAAGTAGTGATTGAGGCAGGAAAAGCTGGTGATATCTGGGACAGAAGGTTGGAACTGCACTACACAGACCGCGTCATCGCAATTGGCTTTGGCACACTCAAGCATCCGCCGTATCTGTGGGAGAGAAGCCCCAATGGCATCAAGAGCACCACATTTGATGTCTCTGGCTCAGGTTATGCGATGCACTTTAACGACATTCTCTGCGCGCTTGGTTTTGACGCCGAGCCTTTACTCTCACAACAAGAGAGCGAAGCTTTGATGTCACACTCCATGAACTTGCTGCGCAGCGTATTTGACGCCATCGGTGATACCCATCAAGTTCGCGAGCAAAACATTGCCGAGGTTGATGCACACGCACCCAAATACCTGTCAGAAGCAGAGCTAGAGATTCGGGCAGAGCTTAGCCGATACCTCAACAGTTTGATTGTTTAAGTGGGCAACGAGTCAGTATTTCTGGCTCAATTCAATTAAGTGATATAGTTTCTATTCATACCCTTCAATTTGTAAGTTGAATGATAGGAATATCATGATAAATCTATCCCACTTAATCAAAAATGATATGAACCTGCTGATTTGTCTGTACGTCTTACTGCAAGAACGTAGCGTGAGCAGAACCGCAGAGAAACTATTCTTATCTCAATCGGCCGTCAGTAAACAGCTTACTAAATTGCGCCAAGAGTTTGATGATCCCCTATTCGAGCGAGAATCCAAAGGTTTGTTGCCGACTCCGAAAGCGCTGGCATTAGAAAGCAAGCTACAACAAATCCTGATGCAAATTGATCAGCTTCGTGAACCAGAAGAGTTTGACCCAGAACACTCGACTCGCGTTTTCAGTATCGATCTTATCGAAACCGCCTACTCCACGATTTACCCACGTTTTCTGCCTCAAGCGTTGTCTAGTGCGCCAAAGATAACCATCAAAAGTGCAGATTGGAGTAACAGCAGCATTACTCGATTACAGAGAAGAGAGATAGATTTTGGTGTGGGCATCTTTGAGTTTGATGATCGTTCTAAAACCCATGTCGATACCATCCCTGACACTCTAAATTACGCGGAACTGATGCGTGACACCTCGGCGTGTATCTTGAGAAAAGAACACCCAGCCTTAGAGGAAGAATGGAATCTCGACGCGTTCCTGAAGTACCGCCATATCCAAGTCATCACTGGCGGTGTGTCTAGCTGGCTATTACATGAGGTGCTCGACACGCAACGCCTGCGCATCGACAACGCCGTCAATATGTCCGACATTTCCAGCGCTGTAAAACTGTGTGAGAAGAGCGACTTGATACTGACTTACCCTTACAAAAGCATCCGCGAGTTCGAAGGTAAATCGGACATTGTGATCAAACCGCTCCCAATAAAAATGGAACCAGGTGGGTTCTTTCTACTTTGGAACAAGCAACTCGACAATGACCCAAGCCATAAATGGCTGAGAGAGCTCATCGTCAGTCAGTCTTATGCCTAATCACAAAGCCTGTAACCAAAGTAGAAAGTACAAAGCTATGAGTTGATGTACTTTAAATGAACATTCAAACGCCAAAAGTAGAGTGCTTGCAAAGCGATAACAGAGAATGTCGAAAGTAATTCAACAATAAAATAATGCTGAGCGCCAAAGTCGAAAGAGACGATAGCCATCCCAACAAGCACAGATAAAGCGACAAATCTAAACGACAAAGGGATAGATAAAGCGATAGAGCGAAGAATGTAGGTTTTACCATCTCTATTATTCGTTCTATACGTGACAACTACACCCAAAATTGACACGACTAAGATACCAATAGCCTCGGTTATCATAACTTCATTGCTTACATACGGCGCCAAGAACATCAAGTACGGTGTCACCGTATAAAAGATTAAGAATATTAAAGCGTATTTAATCCAATCACTGTCTGGCACTTTGTTGTCTTTTAGTTCCTCAGACAGCTTTGATGTTTTCCAAATGTACAAATTATTATTCCTTTTTATGTGAGCTCAGATTAAAGGCTCGCCTAAAACCCTAACTACCAACGTTCAAACACAACTAGTTAATATCAATAAAAACAGATGACTAGCAGCAACTTCGGCCAGAAGTTTACCTCACCAAACCATTCACGATCGATATAAAACAGCTCAAAACACAAAGAAATTTATAAGATAACTATTTGATAAGCATGCAGGATACGCTTGTTTACCCTTCTCTCCATTACTTGATAACAAAAAATTATTATCTTAAAAATTATTGATAATTTAATGTAATCAAAATTTCTCCATATAATCACCTCCATCGAAACGAAACACGAATTAAACATCACAGTTTTTTGGAGCAGAATTATGAAAATGAATCACGTAGGCATCATGGTTGGCGATATGGACAAAGCAGTAGAGTTCTACACTAAAGCGCTTGGTCTTCGCATCGTAATGAACAACACAAAAGTTATCGAAGAGCGCGAATCGGCAATCGGTCGTATGTGTATCGCTGTATTCGGTGAAGGCTTCAAAGGCTTCAACATCGCTCACCTAGTAACATCTGACGGCATCGGCGTTGAGCTGTTTGAAATGAAAGAGCGTCAAGAGCGCCACGAGGTAGACTTCTCTCGCCTAGGCATCTTCCACTTCTGTCTACAAGTAGCGAAAGAGCAGTTCCCACAAACTATCAAACGTATTGAAGAGTTTGGCGGTAAAGCTCGCATGGACATCATGCGCTACCACCCAGAAGACGACAGCAAACAAGCTCAAATGATCTACATGGAAGACCCGTTTGGTAACCTATTCGAGCTTTACTCACACACTTACGAAGAAACTTACGCGTCTGATTACGAATAATTGAATGCTTAAGAACCAGAAAGGGTTGGCCTAGTGCCAACCCTTTTTTGTTTTGGTTAGTTTTAATGAAACAACCCTCCTAACCTCCCCTTGGTCTAAGCTCCGGCGATCACAATACATCGAGAGCAAAGGGGAGGAACTGTCGGAGCGTGTTAAAGCAAGATTCCTGATGTCGCCTGGGCTCCTCGGAATGACGACTTTAAGGTGCAGCACTAAAGACTTGTCATTCTCGAGAGCGACGAAGGAGCGAGTCGGGAATCTCTGATCACTGTTAGAAAAAATATGTACTCGACTCTTGTTAGTCCAAAGCAGCAACCCCACCTAACCTCCCCTTGGTCTCAGCTTCGGCGATCAAAATACATCGAGAGCAAAGGGGAGGAACTGTCCGAGTGCGTTAAAACGAGATTCCTGATGTCGCCTAGGCTCCTCGGAATGACGAGACAAATTGGAGTGATTGAACACGCCACTCCAGAGAAAACCCTCCCCCTTAGAAACGAAACTTCAATGCCGAGCAAACCACATCAATACAAGGGGGAGTTGGAGGGGGTTGTTAACACAGAACGACAAACTAGCTCAATAAAACCGGAACCCTCTTTTGACTGCGCATACAAAAAAGGCTTGGTATCAACCAAGCCTTTTGAATTTCACGATTACTTCGTCACGCGACATGCACTTTGGGATATCTCGTTGACGATCAAAATCGCTTCGTCACCTTTGGTGTGCAAGACGAGCATTTGGTCATCAGACATATATTTTGCGCCAGAGGCAGAGCGAACTTGTTTGAGTTCAATCTCTCTCCCGTCATCAACGGTGATCAGCGCTTTTTCCTGATCAAAGCTAGCTGCAAACTGATGGCCGTCGTCACACTGGTATTGATACTCTGGCGCGGTAGAGGCACAGCCACCAAGCGCAAGCAAACCACCTAATGTCAGTGCGATTTTTGCCTGCTTAGCAATCATTCTTCAGGTGCCCAAACGCGAATGTTCACGTCCAAATCTGCTGGCGCGTAAACCACAACAGGAAGCTTGCTGTTGTAACGGTAAAGGTCGCGTGTTGGCATTTGAACGAAAGTTTCTACCTTCTCCATGTCTTCAGGACAAGCCATTAATGTAGAGATGCCGCCTGCTGGAGAAGCGTCAACTTGGTAGTAAGTGTAACCCCAACCTTCTAGCGAATGCTCGCTCACACTGCCGCCCAGAGAAACGCGGTTGCAGTCTGTTTCCATCATTTTGCCTACCACAAGCTCTACTCGCTTGTCGGCTTCATTACTTACTGGTTCAACGTAGAAAACGTGCTTAGTCATGTTATCCATTTCTGGAAACATCTCTGCCGACGGACGAGAAGCGTCACTCGCTGTATTCATCGTCGTAGAACAACCACCTAGTGCTACTGCACCCGCCATCAACCAAACTGCTTTCATTGTTTTTTCCTTTTTCAAATGGATGCTGCCATTGTAATAACTAACATCGAGTTATTGTGAAAGTACGGTTTAAATTGAGGTCTACTCTCACAATTAAGAGTGCACAACATGGCCATTTTACCAAAGGGTTACTCTTTGGAGTAACGTTTCATACTCATGGTTGAGGCGTCGATTTTCTCCATAAAACCACTCGCGGCTTCTGCACTCATGAACGAATTCATAGAGGCGTCCGCATCTTCGATGGTGTTCCAATGCACAACCACCAGCCACTCGCCATTTTGGCCTTTGGCAGACTCTCTTGAGATAAATCCAGCTTGCTTAGAGACATGTTCTATCTCGACCGCTTTATCTATGGGTGCAAAATCTTCATAGCTGACGCCATCTTTAAGCGTAAACGTCGCTATCTCGATGACTTCTGCATAGCTCAATGCAGGGACCGCAGCAAGTGAGGTAAAGGTTAAAGCAAGTTTTGCCAGTTTATTCATGTAGCCTCCAAACAGAATCCATAGTGGTTGTCACCATTTAGGTATTGTTGACCCCCTCCGATCTGTCAATTGACTCTCGAATCAACAATGAGAATCTCTGTAGAGAACATTTACGACGGAATACGGCGCCACTTGCCCAAAACCAATGACAAGGTTATGGTTTGAAGCCATATTTGGTCGATGTTCAAGGAAGAGAGAATGACCACCTACCTTGCTGGCTTTACGCTTGGCATATCACTGATTCTTGCTATCGGAGCGCAAAACGCCTTTGTGCTGAAACAAGGCATCAAACAGCATCATGTGTTTCTGGTGTGCTTTATTTGTGCACTGTCCGATGCGATTTTGATTTCCCTTGGAGTAGCGGGCTTTGGCTACTTGGTGAAGCAATTTCCCTTGATTGAAACCATCGCGCGTTACGCTGGTGCTGCGTTCCTAACTTGGTATGGTCTCAGCAGTTTACGCTCGGCATTGACGCAAAAACACGTGATGAATCCTGAAGGTGATGCCTCCAAAAGTGCATGGCAAACCGCTCTGATCTGCTTGGCATTCACTTGGTTAAACCCGCATGTTTACCTTGATACCGTCGTGCTTTTAGGATCAATTTCTACTCAATATGAACCACACAAATGGCAGTTTGCCGTGGGTGCGGTATCGGCTTCCTTCGTATTCTTTTTCAGCCTTGGCTATGGCGCTAAGTTATTGATCCCCATCTTTAAGCATGCTCGCTCTTGGCAGGTTCTTGAGTTCATTATTGGCGTTGTCATGCTGGCGATGGCGATCAGCTTGCTGGTTTAGTGCGTATACTTTTCTCAATGCTCGAAAAAGGAACACGTCATGGCAAACCAGCGCAACCCCATTGAAATCAAAGCCCTCGACCATGTGGTATTGAGAACGGATAATCTCGATGCGATGCTCCGTTTCTATCGAGATTTATTGGGATGTCCTATCGAGCGGGAGTTGCCCGACTTAGGGCTGACGCAGTTACGTGCTGGCACAGCCATCATTGATTTGGTGACGGTTGAAAGTGAACTCGGCAAGTTAGGCGGTAAATCGCCAAGCCAAGATGGCCGCAACCTCGACCATTTCTGCCTGCAAATTGCGCCTTTTGAAGAGTCTGAGTTGCTTGAATATCTCCATCAACATAACGTCCACGTTGAAGAGTTTGCCGAACGATATGGTGCTCAGGGCTTCGGTCGCTCTGTGTATTTAGAAGATCCAGAAGGCAATGTGGTCGAGCTTAAACCACAGAAATAACTCGTTGCTATTCCTAACTTTATTTCCTCATTTTATCGGTTAAAAGCGGCTTCCAATTAAACCGTTTCGGCGTAGATTACGTATGTGTGTTCCTAAGCTTAAATAGGCAACTTTGATTAGGAACACACCATGACCCTCAGCGACGACGCACTATCCAGAATCATAGAAATGGCATGGGAAGACCGAACCCCGTTTGAAGCCATTGAGCATCAGTTCGGCCTGAACGAAAATGGCGTTATCAGCCTGATGCGTCGCCACCTCAAACCCCGCAGTTTCAAGCTTTGGCGACAACGTGTATCTGGACGCAACACCAAGCACTTAAAACTGCGCTCACCAGACGTAAACAGAGGCTATTGTCCAACGCAGTACAAACAACGTTGAGCCTCTCGGCCAAGCCTTGAAACTCAAGTGTTCTGTGCCTAGACCATAAAGTAAGGCGCACTGTCTCGCATGAATTCCGCCATAGAGGCGAGGTAGTCCCACGTTTCTCGGTAAGTGTGGTTCATGCATTGCGTGAACGCTTGGCACAATGACGGATCTTCTTCCAACCACTGGCTGACGTGTTGCGCCGTGTAAGAAACTTGCTTCACCTCATCATCTAAAATCTGCTGAATGGTCGGTCGCATCTCTTTCAAATACGGAATATCCGATTGGTCGATAAAACTCAGTTGAGAAACCAATAAACACCAAGAACGAAGTTCGACGGAGTGAGCTCGGAAAAGGTGGATTTTGATGTCGTCGTAAAAGTTGCTCACATTGCTGAAATCACTCGACTTTTCTTCTTGATATACCTCAGTTTGGTAACCCGTTAATGGTATCAAACTGGCGTACATGGCCGAGTGGTTTCTGTCGTTTTGGCAGTGATGCATGATTTGCTGCTTCATTTCCCCTTGCGCATAACGATTGGCAATCATTTTGAGTCACTCTGCGCCCTCTTCTTCGTTGATGGCATTGTGCAGCAAGTAATACGCCATGGTTTGTTTGCTCTGGAATATTTCTCCGGTGAGCTTACCCATCGCTTGAGGTGTAAGTGAGGAATCGGAATGTAGGTAGCTTGCAATGGAGGATTTGTACTCTTTAGAGGGCACAAAGTTATTGTCTTCTAGCAAGTTATAAAGGCTGGTCTGTAAACAGTTCATGTCACCTTCCTTGATGGCGCTGCATCGCAACACGTCATGCTGACTACTAAGAAAGTGAGGTATTTATCAATACGCTCCTTAGAATGAGGTAGATTCAGGCGGAAGAGTAGAGTTTGGGAATGATTTCGGCTCGGAGCGGCTGGCCAGCGGCGAGGTTAGGACAACTCTTAATGCTTTCGAATGAATATTAATGACCTCATTGATTTATGAAGCATATATTTTGTTACAAAACAGTTAAACGATCATTTTATAAATGTTATGTATCGAAAATAGACAGAACGAAATGCGGGGTGGTTAACTATTGGTTTTTAAGAGAAAGTGGCTTTGTAGCGCGATTTTTCTCGCCTACAAGTTTTAGAAAAGTGCCGAAAAGTAGTGTTTTAACTCTATAAAAACCGGACGGAGATCACCGTCCGGTTTGATCTTATTGAGCCTAATTTGAAGAGGATGAAGCGGTTGCAGATGCTAGGGGGGTCATCTGCAACGCCCAAATCTTCTCGTTGTTAGTGACGAATGAGCCTTACTTGCCCACAAAGCCGTTGTACAACATGTAAAGGTGCGCAGCACTCCAAGAGAAGTTGTTTGCGCCCTGCACTGCACCCGTTTCAGGGTTGTAGTTTTCCTGAATTGGCGTCGTTTCTGTTAAGCCTTGTGCGTTCTTGAATAGCTTATCCACCATCTGACGTGCTTCCACACCGTAACCGTAGTTGTCCATACCACGTACACCGAAGTAGAACTGATCGAGCCACACACGACCACGCCAGTAAATGTCAGGGCCGTAAGCCGGGTTATCCATCGACGCCGTGCCAAGTGGGATCATTGGTGAGTTAAACTTGCTGGTATCAAGCATGTTCTTCACTACTTTATCCGCGTGCTCTTGCGTTGCCGCGTTGTTGAATAGTGGAGACCAACCTTCTGGACCCATGCCGCGTTTCACCAACATTGGACCTGCACATTGGTTGCTCAAGCCACCAGACACCACTTCGATGTCGTAGTAGAAACCGGTTGATTCATCGAACATACAGCGATTGATGTACTCTTTGGTGTCTTCCGCTTTCTCTTTAAACTCAGCCGCTTTATCTGCTTTGCCCAATACTTCTGCGATTTGCGATAAGAACAGGTTATCTGAGTACCAGTAAGACGCTTGGTCTACCGATTCTTGCATCAACGAGTAGCCAGACAACTTGTTCGCGTCGTTGGTGTTCTCGTTGAACTTCACTTCCCAGTCTTTCTTCGCTAGAGCCAGTTTGTCCATGTTCTCTGTCGAATCATCACGGTAAGTCACCACTGAGCCGTCTTCACCCATGACCATGTCGTAGGTGTTGTCGAATCCGTTGGTATCGTGTGCGTAGCGACCCATTTGGTCGATCACTTTAGCTTCGTCTTGTGTCGGTAGTTCAGACATACCTTGTAGGTTGTCGATAGTGTCGATAAAGCCAAATACACCCGCGTTGTCACGACCAGATTCCCAACCCGCAGCTACTTTCGCTGGGATACTCATCGCGGTGTAATCACCGGACGTTAGCAACTGGTTGTATTTCTCGACGCCAGTCTCTTTGATCCACTTGTCGCCATTTGCTTCGTCTTTGTATTGGAACTTCATGTCATCCAATGTTGCATCGTCACCCCAAGGCAATTCGCCATCTTTGTTTGGGTTCAAATCGTCTGCGAACACAGTATGAATTGGGTCTTTTGCTGCACCGTATTCAGGGATGCCGTTTTTGTTTGTATCACGAGCACGTAGCCACCAATCGTGGAATGCCACCAGCTTCGGATACATCTCTTCTAGCCACTGCTTCGCTTCTTCCGGACGGTTATGCTCGTCTTTCAGTGCGGTGTATACTTCCCATACTGCCCATGCAGCTAGAGATGGTTTGGTGTTGCGTTCGTTCCAGTTCAAACCGTCTGTCGCCAGTGGGAACACTTTTTTGTATTCCGCAGACATACCTTCCCAACGTTCTGCCGGCAAGTTGTAAGTCACCACGTCAAGCAAGTAACCTTCGTCCCATGGGCGAACAGGATCGTCAGACTGAACTTGGTATTGGAATACAGTACGAATGTTTTCCATCGCCACATCTGGGTTGAAGTGAGCCATTGCGTACGCTTGTTTCCATGTATCCCACGGCCAAGTCATGTTGCCAGAGAAGTAAGGTGCAGTTACCGATGGTGTTACTGTGTCGTGGTCAATGGCACCTGCAGCACCACGCCAGTTTGCGCTCAGTGTTTCCATCGCTTTTACTGCTACGAATTCATGTTCTTTTGAAGCAGCATTGTTGGTTAGACCATTTTCTAGGTATTCTTCCCAACGCATTGCTGAATCATGCATGTAGCCTTTTGGATCGGCCATCACGTCATCTAACTTCGCAAACTCAGATGCCTGCTCTTCTGTGTTTTGCACGTGCGTGTAAGCCGTGTATAGCGTGATTTCTTCGCCATTACCTAGCTCTGCGGTTTGGACAAAGCCTTTCTTATCATCATCGATGGTCGACGTTTCTGGTTTGATAGAGCGTGTTACTTCAAACTTAGAGTCGCCTGAAGTCAGCAGAGACCAA
The DNA here is from genome assembly GCF_905175355.1 of Vibrio sp. B1ASS3. Lineage (NCBI taxonomy): Bacteria > Pseudomonadati > Pseudomonadota > Gammaproteobacteria > Vibrionales > Vibrionaceae > Vibrio > Vibrio sp. B1ASS3. Next base: position 62,684 of record NZ_HG992743.1, on the reverse strand, counting down.
GAGTCGCGAACCGCGCCAAAAGACACTTCTACGCCGTTTTCTGTCGCCGCGATTTCACGTGAGTAAGTAGGGTATGCATCTTCAACACTGCGCACTGTGCTGTCGCTGTTTTTGTATAGCTCACCATCGTCAGCGCGGTAATCTTGCATCAACTCGCCGTCCCATTCGCCTTGAAGAACCAGCTTGTTCGGGTTCTTGATGGTGGTTTTAACAAGAGACGTACGGTCGGTCACGAAGCGCATTTCAAGTTCGGCAGTGATGCCGTTATCGCCTGTGTACTCTTGAATCAGTGCGCCTGGTTGCGAGTAAGCGTCTGTTAGCTCAAGCGGCATCGCTTCACCGTCAACCATCAGTGTTAGACGGTCGAAACGAGCAGCCATGAATGACACGTATTCTTCCGTTAGCAACGCGGTACCACCTAGGGTGATTTCGCCACCTTGAGTGTCTAGCGTGTGACCATGCCAAGAACCGTTATCGAACATAGGAATGTAGCGAAGGTGACCACCATGAAGATCACGCAGTGCCACTGGCACACCTGCACGGTCAATGGTGTTGTGGAATTCAGCCGCTTTCAGTGGCGCTTCCACATTAGAGTCATTATCACTACTGTTGCATCCGCTAAGTGTTAGAGCAACCCCGACAGCAATCGCACATAAAGAAGTCTTAAAGTGCATGTTATATCCCTCATTTATTGGCTTTTGGTCCTGATCAGGCGAAAAAAGGTCGAGACGTGCCCTGCCGAGTTTCGATGATGAAGATTCAGCCTTATTTATTTCACTTTTGGATTTGAGAAGAGTTCGGTTAATTTGTCTCTTCTTCGTTTGACCTATTTAAATAACAGGTCATTAATTTTGGATAATAGTGGGTCTTTGATACATTCATTATCAAACACACCCACTTAATATAAATTCTTTATTTTGTGATTAAATAGTCACTATTTTTCATTCGCCATCGAGATGGCTTTTAATAATTCACCGTCAATATTCGGAATCGTATCCGAAAGGAATATCTGATTGCCCGGCGTGTAAGTCATCAAGACGTTTCGGAGTCGCTTACTGCCTTCTCCGCTCTTGTTTTGCACATCAAACTCTATCAGTTTGTTGTACACCTCATTCGCCAGTTTCTCTTCCTGCTCTTCAGTGATAGCAATGCGTCCCATGCAAATCGGTGGTCGCACATCATGGCTAAACACTTCATCTCGAAAGCGCTTAGCAAACAAAGTATCGAGCTTGGAGCCTTCTTCGAAAATAAAGCGACCTTGGTCTTTAAAGCGGTATTGGTCATCACCTTTTAGCTCGATGTAATCCATCATTTCCAATGCGCGGAAATAAAGGGTTATCGAGGTATGGGTCAATTGGTATTTACTCGCAATATCTTGCGGAGACCATTCCTTACGACGTAATAAGTACAAGAAATCAAACAGGTACGGATACTGGTGAAATATTTCACTGTTAATGTCGGTGATAAATTGCTCGTTTTCTTGTTGCAGCTGTTTACCACGCATAGACAATTCGACTAAATCAGTATCTAAATGAGTGGCATACGAGAGTATTTTGTCCAACCCTAAAGACGTATTGTGTAACTGTCTCTTAATGGTTGATAGAGGAATCCCCATTCCAGCAGAGAGATCGGAATAACAAATCCCTTTCTCTTTAATTTTTTCTCGTAAAGCAGCAAGTAAATACGTTGCAGAATTATTCATCTAACAATGCCTGTTTTAATTTCTTCAGCATCCCTGATGATATATTCAAGAGAATCCTACTCTTGTGATGCTGGTTCCAATTATTTCCAGCACTCTTTATCAATTAAATCGGTTTCAATGATGAGACTTTTACTTGTTGTTAACTGATCAAGTTTTACTCATTACGTTCACACTTTGACCAGCTATTTTAAGCCTTATCAGTATGGCGATGAGTATAATTGTTTTGATGCGTAAAATTAAGTTCACAAAGATTTTTAGTAAAAGTTTTCTCTCGGAAGGTTATTTTATTAGGTGAGAAGTATCAAAAAGTTGTACTCAGAGATTTATTATCGTGAGGGATCACAGAAAAATAGTGACTCACTGGTAATTTATCGATTCGATGACCAGTAAAAATCTTGTTATAAGGAGCAAGAAAGTTGGTTAAATTAACCGAGGTATTATTGAAGCGCCGTCATATTATACCCGTATTTTTCTAGCTTGCTCACATAATTTATTGGCTTGCCACCAAGGCTTATTTTTATATTCTTTTGCCACGTAAAAACTCTCTCCCGCCATCGGGGTTATCAGCTCAATGTGATCAGCTTGGCAATGTTCAATCAAGTCCTCAATGGGCTCATCCCATTTGTGCGTAAACAGCTCATACGTTGCCCAGTGCACAGGTAGCAACTTCTTCGCTTGCAGATCTTTGAATGCTAGTACGGTGTGATGCGCTTGCATGTGTCCCCAGTTCTCAACCGGATAACCTTGGTTGCCTTTCACATCTGCCGCGACTTCCAAACAAGCGATATCAATCGGGCCGCAACGCTGAGCGATTTGTGCAAAGTGACTATCGTATGCACTGTCACCGCTGAAATAGAGGGTCTCTTGCTGCCCTTTAACCACCCAAGATGCCCATAAGGTCGAATTCTTATCCAGATAAGTGCGCCCTGAGTTGTGATTAGCTGGCGTGCAAATCAGCTCAACGTTGGCGTAATAAACACTCTCCCACCAATCAAATTCCACCACGTTATCAGGTTTAACGCCCCAACGAATCAGATGCTTACCGACACCGAGTGGCACGTAAAATGTTACGGATTTATCAGAATAGTAACGTATGGTCGAAGCTTCGAGGTGATCGTAATGATCATGAGAGATCACGATAACATCCGGAATCGGCAAGCTATCACGTACGGCTGTATTGGGGATATTGCGCTCAAACCATGCCTTAGCAATCAACGGCGACGCGTAGTCGAATACAGGGTCAGTCAGGATGCGCACGCCATCGGTCTCAATCACAAAGTGGAATGCCCGAGCCAAGTGACTCGCATCGCTTGTTGTCGCTGTTTAAACCGCGTCGGCTCTATCAATGAATAAGGCAACTGATTATCGGGACTGAGCGGCGAACGTCCGCCCATGTAGGCCCAACACACTTGCCAAAAAGACTGAGGGCTTGGCACGTTTGGCATCTTGTCTTTGACGCGCCCATGTTCAAATTGAGGTGAGTGGTTAATGCGATGCGCCAACTGCGCGTAGTAAGTGTGAGGAGTAATCAGTGATTGCGTTGCGCGCTCACGAGCCAAGTACGTGTTTTTAAGTGTCGTTTCAGACATGTCCTATCTACGTCTTGTTCACTAAACTATGGTTTTAGTTAAGCCTGCTTGTATGTCTTTTTCATGACCAAAATAGGGCGTAAGATGAAGATTAGGTTTCAGAGAAGTATTTCTGTCCTTTATCGGTCTTGATAAGGAAGAGAGAAGGAGAAAAGTTATGGTGACCTGCAGCCAATACGATTTTATTGAAATCGCCTGTATGTTTAATCTGCCCGTGGAGATCACCCTCAAAAACGGTGAGAAACATCAAGGCAGCGCGTTTGATACAGGCTACGATATTGAACGACAAGAGTGCTTATTTTTGGATATCGATGGCGAGCACATTTCGTTCCCAACCGAACAATTGATTGCGATGAGAGCACTCAAAGACAACCCGCATTTAAGTGAAGTGACCTTCGGTTAATTGCTCGAAAACCGATATAAACGTCAGATACTAAAAAGTGACATTGCTGTTGGCTGTCGCGGTATGGGTACGTAGTCGCAATCGAGATACCAAACGGTGGTTGGGCTCCTCACCTGCATTTACAGGTAATAAAAGATATGGGTAGACACTATAATGACTATCTGAGTGTGCTCCCCCCAATCAGCTCGACTTTTACCTCAATAATTGCCCAAGTTTTATTTTAGAGTTTAAGCATCTATTATAAATATGAATGCTGACGTACCAATGCTAATAATCAACATTGGTACGAATTCAGATAACCATTAGATATTAATTGTTAATACTCTTCATCACACCTTCAGCGTCTGTCGCTGCATCATATACCGCTATATAAGAAACATCAGAGCGTCCATCTGTTGCCAAGTAATAATTATCAAAAGAAATACCACCTCCTGCTGGATTTGTAATGAGCAGGTTAGTTAAAATTGCTTCGCCATCTTTCCATGCTGAATAACGATTAACTCCGTTATTTTCAACCATAACAAAGCTGTCACCAAAGACTCCAATAGTTTCGTTAGCAGAAGCATACATCGAACTAGATATCGGTGCAGGAATTTCATCATTGATAGAACCAAGAGGCGTCCCCTCAAGGCTTCGAATTAAATAGCTATCAGCTGCAGCATAAATATCAAAGTTACTGCCGTTTAAGTCAAATGACTCTTCTTGATTAATATTCCCCCAAACAAACGTATGGCCAGTAGAGTTGTTACTCGCAATAAAGGAACAATCTGTTGCATCAAGTTTATAATTGCCATACTGCATCAATGTTCCCTCTAAAGCAGAGTCTCCTCCACACTCAGAACTACCCCATGCAAACACACCAAACGAAGTAGAAACAGCAACTGCTGACTTATTTGCTTGGATATCTAATACTGGAAATGTACCAATCATTGTCTGTGCCGTTGATGGCACATTTGCTGCTTCATCACCGCCCCACGCTACAATTTTATCTTCGTCAGTTCTTGCAATAAATGACTTTTCCGTAACATGAATATCTTTTATTGATACTTTATCAAGCTTAGCAAGCAATTCATCACTTGGTTTACCACCAAAAGACTCGTCGCCCCAGATCTTAACTTTACCATCATCAAATAGAATCACCCAAGCATTAGCCCCTACAGAGCCATTGTGATAAATTTTTCTAATCGGTTTAGTTACACTAAAGCTATCCATAACAGTCTTCGTTTCTGTATTAAACTCTGTCAGTTTATTACCAGACATTAGAATAATACTTTCTACTCCGGGAAAAATATTGTCAATGGAATTGAGCATAATTGGAGTAACAGAACGATTTTTTTCATTCCAAAAACCAGCGATCTTTTTAGCTGAATCATAGATAATAAAAGAAGACTTATTAGAATAAATACGATCAGGTTGATACGTCCCATTTACTAGTAAATAATCATCATTAACTCGAGGAAAGTCACTCTTACCAGAGACAGTAATTGATCGAAACTCACCACTACTACTCTGATGGATTGTAGCCATAGCAGAATCTGTTGCTGCCGCCGTATATGGCATTTCAACACGGTTAGAGAACGAATATGAATGGCCTTGATTTATCCATCCTTCATCTTGCTGAGCCAACGCACCAGCGCTGTAAGACGACGCAGTCATCAAACCAAGAGCTAGCACAAATTTATTTTTTTTCATTATTAGCATTCCTATAAAAACATTATACAAAATAATATAAACACACGAACTCACGAGAAAAAATACACGAATTCAAAGATAAGAAAGAATAGCATTTAAAAAAAAAAATAAAAACAACGGCTTTGTTGCTTAATTCGGTGAGAAGACATGGCAGTCCCATGTTGAACGCTTCTTAAACAACATACTGAGTTTCAGGCATACCAAGCCCTGTTAGCTTGTTCAGCGCTTTGATCATGGCATAAGTTTCGCCAACCTGAGCGTTGTAGTTTCTTAAGCTTAATTTTCCACCTAACAACTGTTTCACCCGATGCATTGTTGTCTCTGATAGTGAGCGCTTATGATAGCCATACCGCTTTTTCCACTTCTCGTTGGAACCGTAGAGCTTCTGGCAACCTACTGCTAAATTTCGAGGGTGTCCTTGCTCCCAGAAGGCTGCCCCTTCTCGTGGCGGAATGAGCGGAACTGCTCCCTTGATTCGTATAGCATCGTGACAACTCCTTGTGTCATAAGCACCATCACCTGATATCTCGATGATTTTACGACGTGTCTGCTTGAGTAAGTTGGGGAGCACTTCGGCATCGGTTACGTTCGATAAACTCAGCTCTGCTGCGATTATCTCGTGGGTGCTCGTATCTACTGCGATATGCAACTTACGCCATACTCTGCGCTTCCCATCAGTACCATGCTTCTTAGCCTTCCATTCACCTTCGCCATAAACTTTGAGGCCAGTGGCATCAATTGCCGTGTTGTATCGCACCTCTGGTTTTAGTTTTAAATGAAATCTCAACTTCCTTGGCTCGACGGCTTATACAGGTGTAGTGTGGACAAACTAGCGGGATATTAGCTAGCTTAAATACAGAGTCTAGAAAACCTTGTAGCGCTCTCAATGGCATAGAGAAAATGCGTTTCACCATCAGTGCAGTAGTAATGGCTAAGTCGCTGAACCGGCGAGGTCTACCACGCTTGCCTTGTTTGTTTTGTTTCCACTCAGCTATCGTTTCCTCATCAATCCAAAAGGTCAGAGAACCACGGTTGATTAAGGCTTTGTTGTACTGCTTCCAGTTAGTTGTTTTGTAACGAGGTTTAGGCATGAGGCTACGACGATTGATGGGTGTAGCCGATCAGATCGTAGCTTCTAGATTTAGTTCCATCGATTTAAGCAACAAAGCCAAAAACAACATGCAGAAAACGGCGTTAGTATTAATACCACTTTTGATATTTATCGCCTAGCATTCATTAATTGCATTGCGAATATATTTGTCTGAGATCGGATATGGCGAACCTAATTGCTGCGCGAAGTATGAGGCTCGCAACTTTTCAATCTTCCAAGGAGCTCTTTCATACTCTCAGGAAAAGGTCGAAGCGTTCCTTATCGAGTTTCGATGATGATTCAGCCTTATTTATTTCACTTTTGGATATAAGAAAAGATCGTTTATTTTACGCCTCTTCTTCGTTTAACTTATTTAAATAACAAGTCATTAATTTGGGGATTTTGATACACGCATGGGCTTTGTTGCTAAATTCGGAGAAAAGACATGGTAGCCCCATATTAATCAGTTCTTAAACAACATACTGAGTTTCAGGCATACCAAGCCCTGTAAGCTTGTTCTGCGCTTTGATCATAGCGTAACTCTCGCCAACCTGAGCATTGTAATTTCTTAGGCTTAATTTCCCACCTAACAACTGTTTCACCCGATACATTGCTGTCTCCGATAGTGAGCGCTTATGATAGCCATATCGCTTTTTCCACTTTTTGGGGGAGCCGTGGAACTTCTGACAACCTACTATTAAATTTCGATGGTGTACTTGCTCCCAGAGGCTGCACCTTCTCGTCGCGGGATGAGCGGAATGTTAGCCAGCTTAAATACGGAGTCTAGAAAACCTTACAGACCTCTCAACGGCATTGAAAATATTCGTTTCACCATCAGTGCGGTAGTAGTTGGCTAAGTCGCTAAATCGGCGAAGTCTACGACGATTAATCGATGTAGCCGATCAGATCGTAACTTCTTGATTTAGTTACATAGATTTAAGCAACAATGCCACAAAAAAGGTTCATCGCGGATAAGCGGGAACTGAAAACAAAAACGGCAGTAAGTGATAGAGTTTTATCGCCAAACAAAACCTACACAAACTACCGTTTTCATGTCGAATCATACTTTCCTATCTTCATTCTGGGAAGGCTTTCATATAGTAAAGTCTCATCAGACTCCATCATTAATAAAGCTCACTCTCAAACCTAACTCTATCGCTAGGTGTCCGTGCGGGCTTAAAGCTCAAGCCATACATGAGTATCAGTGGCGTAACGTGAAGGAAGCCACACTGCTAGGAGCTCCCGTTGAACTGTCCGTTCAAACCCGACGCATCAAGTGCAGCCACTGCGGCATTAAAACAGAACAACTATCTTGGTTAGAGCCTTATGCTCGTATCACTAACCGCCTACGAAGCTATATAGAACAGTTGTTACCTCTGCTACCTATTAAGCATATAGCCCAAGTGACAGGCGTTCATTGGCACACAATCAAAGAGATAGATAAGCGTCGGCTTCAACAAGTAGTACCGCAAGTTGAATGGGGTGAATTAAGGCAACTCGTCATGGACGAGTTCGCCATTTTTAAAGGACACCGCTATGCGACGGTCATTGCAGATGCGAAAAGTCATCAGGTTATCTGGATAGGACTAGGTCGTAGCCGCAAGGACATTCGCCCGTTCTTTGAACAGCTAGGTGAGCATGGCAAAAATATCGAAGCAGTAGCAATGGATATGAATACGGCTTTTGACCTTGAAGTCCAAGCGCATTGCCCAAATGCCCGTATCGTTTACGACTTGTTCCACGTTGTTGCTAAGTTCTGAGAGATCCCCTCATAATTTCCCCAAAACGTAACCATGTGTGAATAGATTTTGAGTAAGCAGGGTTGCAGCCACGAGTGAGTCTTCCCTTGTTATTGTGTAGCCAGAATGCCGCAAAACTTCCATGCCTAAGCGAACTGTTGAGAGTACGTTTCGATTTCTGACTGTGTTAGCCTGGAAGTGCTTGTCCCAACCTTGTTTCTGAGCATGAACGCCCGCAAGCCAACATGTTAGTTGAAGCATCAGGGCGATTAGCAGCATGATATCAAAACGCTCTGAGCTGCTCGTTCGGCTATGGCGTAGGCCTAGTCCGTAGGCAGGACTTTTCAAGTCTCGGAAGGTTTCTTCAATCTGCATTCGCTTCGAATAGATATTAACAAGTTGTTTGGGTGTTCGAATTTCAACAGGTAAGTTAGTTGCTAGAATCCATGGCTCCTTTGCCGACGCTGAGTAGATTTTAGGTGACGGGTGGTGACAATGAGTCCGTGTCGAGCGCTGATTTTTTCGGCCTTTAGAGCGAGATTTATACAATAGAATTTGGCATGAGATTGGATTGCTTTTAGTCAGCCTCTTATAGCCTAAAGTCTGAGTGACTAGATGACATATCATGTAAGTTGCTGATAGGTTTCCAGTTTTCCGCTCCTAGGTCTGCATATTGTACTTTTCCTCTTACTCGACTTAACCAGTACCAACCCAGCTTCTCAACGGATTTATACCATGGCACTTTAAAGCCAGCATCACTGACAATGAGCGGTGTGGTGTTACTCGGTAGAATGCTCGCAAGGTCGGCTAGAAATTGGTCATGAGCTTTCTTTGAACATTGCTCTGAAAGCGGGAACGCTTTCTCATAAAGAGTAACAGAACGACCGTGTAGTGCGACTGAAGCTCGCAATACCATAAGCCGTTTTTGCTCACGGATATCAGACCAGTCAACAAGTACAATGGGCATCGTATTGCCCGAACAGATAAAGCTAGCATGCCAACGGTATACAGCGAGTCGCTCTTTGTGGAGGTGACGATTACCTAACAATCGGTCGATTCGTTTGATGTTATGTTTTGTTCTCGCTTTGGTTGGCAGGTTACGGCCAAGTTCGGTAAGAGTGAGAGTTTTACAGTCAAGTAAGGCGTGGCAAGCCAACGTTAAGCTGTTGAGTCGTTTTAAGTGTAATTCGGGGCAGAATTGGTAAAGAGAGTCGTGTAAAATATCGAGTTCGCACATTTTGTTGTCTGATTATTGATTTTTGGCGAAACCATTTGATCATATGACAAGATGTGTATCTACCTTAACTTAATGATTTTGATAAAAATCATTAGGGGATTCATCAGTGCTAAGTTCGGTCGTGAAGTGATGGATAGAGTCAGGGTGGACCAAGCCAATAAGCTAAAACAAGATAAAAAAGCAAGGCAATGGGTCAAGCGCTCGCGCTGGGTGTTATTGAAAAATAAGGATAATTTAAATACACAACAGGAAAGCTACCTCACTGAAATACTGAATATGAATCAGGACTTGATGACGACCTACTTACTGGGTGCGCAATTAAAAGAGCTATGGCGTTGCGAGTCTGAACTTCAGGCTAAAAACTTATGTATGGTTGGGGCAAGTGAATGAGAGTGGAATTAAGCCGCTAAAAGAGTTTGCTCGAAAGCTCCGCCCATATCTTCATGGGATTACTGCTTCGGCAAGCTACCCGCTGAATACCTGTACGCTTGAAGGGATAAATAACAAGATAAAGTTAATCAAGCGGATGGGATATGGTTATCGAGATACTGATTACTTCTTCTTAAAGATAAAAGCGGCTTTCCCCGGAAAGCCGCGATGAACCACAAAAAAGCGCCCTTAACTGGCTGTGTTAAGGGCGCTTTTGTTTGGCTTTAGAGGTTTACCTTGAGCGGATAAATATCAGCATCGGCATCATGATAACGAACATCACCCCGACCAACTGGAAGGTGTGCACAAAGGCCACCATTTGCGATTGCTGATGGAGCATGTTCTGGTATTGCTCCAATGCCACAGGATCAGTAATCGATAACCCCTGTTTCGCAGCCCAGTCATGCAGCACTGGGTTGTAAGGGTTAAAGCCTTCTCCCAAAGCGTGCCATTGCTGTTGGCTATCGCGGTATTGGTATGTAGTCGCAATCGAGATACCAAACGAACTACCAATGGTGCGGAACAGGTTAAAAATACTCGCCCCAGCCACTGACTGCTCTTTTGGCAATGTCATGTACGCCAGTGTCGATAAGGTCGAGAAGGTCAAACCTAAGCCCATACCCTGAATCATGCTTGGCATCACGATCCAGAAGGTATCGATTTCCATGGAGTACAAGGTCATGAGGTAACTACCAATACCGATACAGGTTAGGCCAAAGACAATCTTCAACCTTGGATCGAATTGTGGGTTAATCACAATCACCAATATCAGCATACAGGCAGACGCCAGCCCCCGCGGTGCCATTAACATACCCGTGGTGGACACTGGATAGTTCAATAAGCTTTCGAGCAACATTGGTTGTTGAGTGGTCAAGCCGAACATGGCCATCGACACTACCGCCATCATTAAGGACGAGACCATGAGGTTTTTGTCTTTGAGGAGCCACAGAGGCGCAATGGGGCTCTTGGTCTTCCAACTGCGGTAGATCCACATGATTAAGCCCATGATCGCAAGCAGCACTGCAGTTTGGATAATGCGGGAGTTGAACCAGTCTTCGTCGTTACCTTTGTCGAGCACAAACTGCAACGCACCGACCCCGAGGGCCATATAACCAATGATCCACCAGTCAAAGTTCGGTTTGGATTTGTTGCTGATGTGGATGTAGCGATAAATCAGTGCAGTACACACCAAGCCAAATGGCAAGTTGACGTAGAAGATCCAACGCCAGTTGATGTTGTCAGTAATCACACCGCCCACTACCGGGCCTAAAATCGGACCAAGCAAGATACCGATGGAGAAAATCGCCATCGCCTTGCCTTTTTGCTCGGAAGGGTAAATCTGAACCAATGTAGATTGCGCCAGTGGAATAACCGAGGCACCAAACGCACCTTGGATAATACGGAACACCACCATCTCTTCGAGTGAGCCCGCTTGCCCGCAGAAAGCACTGGCAATCACAAAGCCGATTACTGCCACCAGCATGACTTTACGCTCACCAAATCTCGATACCCAGAAACTGGTCATCGGAATAAAGATCGCCTCAGCCATGCTGTAGCCAGTTAGCACCCAAGTGATTTGGTCTGCCGTTGCGCCCAACGCGCCCATCATGTGTGAAAGCGACACGTTAGCAACGGTCATGTCTATCAGCACCATGATGGCCGAAAGCATCACGGCGACGGTGGCTATTCCCCGTTTGTCGGCCGTAATCTCATTACTCATTGTGCGTTACTTTTCAGATCAACTGTCACTTCAGAACTTGCACCCACACGTAATTGTGGCGCGCCTTCAGGCACTTCAAGTGTCAAACGCACAGGGAAACGTTGTTTAATTTTCACCCAGTTACCGGTTGCATTTTCTGGTGGCATCAAAGAGAAAGAAGTACCACTTGCAGGCGACAGTTCTTCCACTTTCGCATCCCACACTACGTCTGGGTACATGTCGATCACGACTTCAGCGTGCATGCCTGCTTTGATATGTGTTAGGTCAGTTTCTTTAAAGTTTGCGCGTACCCAGTAGCTGTCTTTCACAATCACAGGGAACAGAGTTTGGCCAATGCCGACAACGGAACCAGTATGTGTGTTGATTTCACCCGCGATACCATCGACAGGAGAAGTGATGTCGGTGTAACTAAGGTTCAATTCAGCTTGTGCAAGTTGCGCTGCCGCTTGTTGAACAACCGCTGCTTCTGCGCCTTCTTCACCACGGTTTGCAATTGCTTTTTCTACCGTTGCACGTGCTTGTTCTAAGCTTGCTTGAGCGTTAGCGAGTTTGTTTTTCGCAGTATCCAAATCTTGATCAGACGCTAATTTGCGTTTCACTAGCGAGTTAGTACGTTTGTACTCCAACTGCGCTTCGGTCAGGTTAGAACGCGCCGCATCCAATCCCGCCACCGCTTCAGTAACTTGCTTGTCGGCCACATCGTGTTGTTGAACCGCCAATTGATAAGCCGCTTTGGCTTGTTTGACTGCTAGCAGATAAGGACGAGAATCAATCTTTAATAGCAGGTCGCCTTTGTTCACCACTTGGAAATCTTTGGCTTCTACTGAGATCACTTGGCCTTGAACCTGAGGAGCGACAGACAGGATTTTGGCTCTTACATAAGAATCTTCCGTGCTCGGGTGACTGTCGGAATATTGCCAAGACCAGTACATCGCACCGAAGCCGATAGCACAAACGAGAAGGAAAAGGATTTTGGTCAGTTTAGATTTCGAAGAGGATTTCTTCGCGATATCGTCGCTCATTTATATTGTCCAAGTGTTCAATTATGTGATCAGTGTAGGATTTTTCCGCTTTCGAACAACAAGATGATCTGAAAGGTTAAGATCCGATTTTGAGCGTTGATAATTTGTTCAAATGATGCGCAAAGACATTCACACTCTAATCGTGCATAAAGTATAGAAGACGCTAATCATTCCGCGACTTAGACAATCACATTGGCGAATATTCCAGACAGAAAATGTATGGTCCGCCCCGTTATTGCAACTACAATTTAGTAATAACGGAGTTGGTTTGCGCTAATGTATTCGGAGTCCACGTTGGGAACATTAACTTCCCGCTCCACGATGATATCCGCGCCAGATTATCCTTAAAAGCCCCAAAGCAACTAGGTGCTATTTTTTGTATCAGGTTACTAATCTGGCCGATCGACCGTTTTTGTCATCACGTTCATTGGCGTTGCAAACTTGGTTATGGCTATACAGCCTTAAAAGCTTGGCGGTGGTACAACACCGCCCAAGCTATTCTTGCTAGCTTATTGGCAAGTGCGACTACCACTACATTAAACGGCTTTGTTGCTCGTAAATTGACTAACCAATCTCCAAACACTTTTCCTGTTGTTTCTATCCTAGATAGCACGGACCTCGCTCCATGTATAAATAGAGCGCGAAGGTGTTTGTTCCCTCGTTTACTCATGCCTAATAACTTTGATTTGCCACCCGTTGAATACTGCCTTGGAACGAGTCCTAGCCATGCGGCCATCTCGCGACCTCCACCAAAGTTTGAAGGAGAACTGATATTAGCCACACACAGCGTTGCTGTTAAATCACCAATACCAGGAATACTCTTCAAAAGCTCGGCATTTTCATTATTTTCAGTAATTGCTTTCAGTTTTCTATCTTGAGTAGATACTTGCTCATTTAGGTATTTATAGTGCTCATGAATCGAGAGCAACTCAGCGACCAGACTCGGTGGTAGTTTTATATCTTGCTCGGCCAACCACTGAAATAGCGCTTTCATCTTGGCATGGCCTTTAGGAAAACTCAGCCCAAACTCAAGTAGTATTGCTCCAATTCGGCTCATACAAGCCGTTCGTTCTTTGATATAACCATCCCTCACTCGATGGATAGCTGCGATTACCTGAGCTTCCTCTGACTTGGCAGAGACAAATCTCATGCTTGGTCGACTCGCTGCTTCTGCTATCGCAGCTGCATCAATAAAGTCGTTCTTGTTACCTTTGACGTAAGGTTTTACATATTGAGGCGGGATAAGTCGAACTCGATGCCCATAGGCTTCACACTTTCTCGCAAGCCAGTGAGCACCACCACAGGCTTCAAAAGCGATGATGGTAGGTTCAAGTACAGATAAGAAACGAAGTAGTTGGATTCGACTAAACTTACGGCGAATAACGTCTTTGCCAGTGTGATTGTTACCAACCGCATGAAAGCAGTGCTTGCCTAAATCGATACCTAAGATGTGAATGGTAGACATATGGTTCACCTCGTTCTGAGAGCCTACTCTAAGCGTAGGGCTTGAGAGTGAGGCGGACCATATAATTAGCCCCGTTAGCCTAACTCTAACGGGGCTTTATGGTTATTTATCTTTAACTATCAATGAGCTGCAGCAAGCTGCGCAGTTACTCTTCGACGTTGTAGCCAAATCACAACACCAAACAGCAACATTGCCGGAATCCACATCCACTCTTTACGATAACGCTCAACAGGCACACGAACATCGACAATTTGTTGGTCGAACTGCAATCCTGCTGCCTCTGCTGGGCTCGCAAAGCTGACGATATCAATAAGAGTTTGCTCACCTTGCTGATAGGTCGCAATACCCAATGCGTCCAGCTTGTCTTGTCCGGTTTCCCCTTCAGGAACCGAAAGCAGCACCGAGAATTCACGCATCTTACCGACCGCATCTTCACCGCTGATACGCATTCTAAGCACACTGCCCTCTTCAAGCGGCTCAAGCGTTTGTGCCAACTGGGCAGGATTGCTCGATTGGTATGGATCCACCACCATGTCTATCCAGAATCCCGGGCGGAACAAGGTAAAGGCCACTAGCAAAAGCAAAACGCCTTCGTACCAACGGTTACGAGTCAGGAACCAACCTTGCGTCGCCGCAGCGAATATCAACATCGCAATGGTAGAGATAACAAAGATGGCGATACCGTGCGCCCAATCGACATCAATCAACAACAAATCGGTATTGAAGATAAATAGGAACGGCAAAGCTGCAGTTCTTAGACTGTAGTAAAACGCGGTTAAGCCCGTCTTGATTGGATCGCCTTTCGACACCGCTGCTGCTGCAAACGAAGCCAGACCCACTGGCGGCGTTACATCCGCCATGATACCGAAGTAAAACACAAACAAGTGCACCGCAATTAACGGCACAATCAAACCGTGTTGTTGACCCAGCGTGACGATAACAGGTGCTAGCAAGCTCGATACCACGATGTAGTTCGCCGTAGTTGGTAAGCCCATGCCTAGAATCAAGCTCAATACTGCGGTAAGCATCAGCATGAGTAGCAAGTTGCCCATCGACAGCATCTCAACCAAATCAGCCAATACTAAGCCAACACCCGTTTGCGATACCGCACCAACGATTACGCCTGCGGTGGCGGTCGCGATACCAATGCCGATCATGTTACGCGCGCCAGCAATCAAGCCTTCACGCAAATCAATACAACCGTCTTTAAAGTTACCGTAATCGTGTTTGCCATCTTTACGCATCCAAGTCAGCAGAGGACGTTGAGTCAAAACGATCACCACCAGAATCACACTGCCCCAAAAAGCAGACAGCCCCGGAGACAAACGTTCAATCATCAAACACCACACCAAAACCACCACAGGCAGTAGGTAGTGCAAACCAGACAACAAGACTGCGCGCGTATTTGGTAACTGTTCTAGCGGAGCATCTGGATCCTCTTCTGGTAGCGGTTCATTGCTTGCCGCCACTTTGAGCAGCGCCAAGTACACTACCGCAAGAATCAATGCCATCCCCAGCAGGACAAAGTCGCCCAATACTGGCTTCAACCATCCTAAGCCATAGTAGACCGCCATCGACAAACCAGAAATCAACGCCGCACCAAATGCAAAACCCGTGAGTCTTGCTAGCCAAGGTTTTGAACGTGCAGCATCAATTGGCTGCATGCCCAATTTGAGCGCTTCTAGATGGACAATATAAAGAAGGGCAATGTAAGAAATAGCAGCAGGCAAGAAGGCGTGCTTAATGATCTCAACATAAGGAATGCCGACGTATTCCACCATCAAAAACGCCGCAGCGCCCATAACAGGGGGCATGATTTGCCCGTTCACCGATGACGCCACTTCCACTGCACCAGCTTTCTCTGGAGAGAAGCCCACTTTGCGCATCATAGGAATAGTGAACGTACCCGTGGTCACTACGTTGGCGATGGACGAACCCGAAATCAAACCCGTTAAGCCAGAAGCAACGACGGCCGCTTTTGCAGGGCCACCACGCAAGTGCCCCAACATGCTAAATGCCAATTGAATGAAGTAGTGCCCTGCTCCAGCGCGTTCCAACAACGCACCAAACAGAACAAACAAGAATACAAAGCTGGTCGACACGCCAAGCGCAATACCAAACACACCTTCTGTAGTGATCCACTGGTGGTTAGCTAGCGCATCCAACTGCACGCCACGGTGGGACAACAAACCCGGCATGTATGGGCCTGCCAAGCTGTAGCCGATAAACACCAACGCAATCACAGGCAATGCTGGACCCAATACTCGACGCGCCGCTTCTAAAAGCAGAGGCAAACCAATCAATGCGGTAATAAAGTCTTCAGTGGTTAAGCTGCCCGGACGTTGTGCTAGTGCTTCGTACATAACAAACAAGTACAGCGAAGAGGCACAAGCAATCAAACCCAACATGATGTCGAAGGCAGGAACACGGTCGCGCGGAGAGCGCTTAAAAGCGGGGAAGACTAGGAAGGCAAGCAACAAGGCAAAGCCAAGGTGAATGGCGCGCGTTTCGGTGTCGTTCATCACACCGAAGCCAACAATAAAGGGCAGCGGAGACGCTATCCAAAGTTGAAACAAAGACCAAAGTAACGCCAAACCCGCAATCAGCTTTTCCATGATTCCGGTTGGCAGGCGAGCACCCACATCTTGGGCAATCAGTTCTTCTGCCGACAGTTCACTCGGATGCGTATCAGCATGGGACGTGGAGATCGTCTTATCCATAATTTTCTCACAAACAACAGAGAAGCAAGCGCTGCGAACCCATCACAGCGCTTGCTAAAAATCGAAGGTTCTAAGAGTTACTTACAACCAGCCGCGCTCTTTGTAGTAGCGCACCGCACCTTCATGCAATGGTGCAGACAGACCCACTTCAATCATTTCTGATTCTTTTAGGTCTTTAAATGCTGGGTGCAAACGCTTGAAGCGGTCTAGGTTGTCGAACACAGATTTCGTCAGTTGGTACACCAACTCAGGATCCGTCTCTGCTGTGGTTGAGAGCACCGCTTTGCCGCCGATAGATTGCGTATCGTTCGGGTTGCCACGGTACATTCCGCCCGGAATGGTTGCTTTGGTGAAGTAAGCACGCTCAGCAAGTAACTTGTCGATTTCAGGACCAGTCACAGGCACTAACACCGCATCCGTTGTGGTTGAGGCTTCTTGAATCGCGCCGTTTGGGTGGCCAACAAAGTAGCTCATTGCATCGATGTTGTTGTCACTCATTGCAGAAGCTTGTTCTGCTGGCTTCAGATCCGATACCAAGCTGAACACATCCTGCGACCAGCCTTTTGCTTGCATCACTTGCTCAAACGTATCGCGTTGACCAGAACCAGGGTTACCAATGTTGACGCGCTTGCCTTTCAAATCGTCGAAATTGGTGATGCCTGCATCTTTACGCGCAAGAATAGTGAACACTTCACTTTGTAGTGAGAAAACGGCACGAATGTCCGTCATTGGTTGGTTATTTTGGAAAGGAGCCACACCTTCTAGGGCTTTGTATTGGTGATCTGACTGCATGATGCCGAAATTGTATTCGCCACTGCGCAAACCATTGACGTTTGCCACGCCACCACCACTAGCTGGTGCATTACATTTAATGCTGTGGTCTGCCGCACCACGGTTTACAAAACGACAAATCGATTGGCCTGCCACGTAATAAACACCCGTTTGACCACCCGTGCCGATAGTAATAAATTTCTCTGCCGCACTTATTTTCTCACTGTATGAGAACAATGATACTGCCGAAGCAAATACTGCAATGAGTGTGGTTCCTTTCATTTTAAGTTCTTCCTGTCTATCGGTTGAAAAATAAAGACATTTTTCTCAGCTAACGACAGCAAAACTGAAAAATACTCGCGTAAAATTTCCACGCTTTACGAGTAATTTTCCTTAGTCAGCCAGTCCTTAGCTTCATTTTGTAATATTTATTTTGACGTTCGATTAATAATTAACCGAATGCTTGTCATCGAATTTATCAGAACAATTTCAAAACCTAGCTATAGTAATTTTTCGCTTTTCTCAGCAATCGAGAATTAACAGAAAATTCATTTTTTAATCGATGCATTTACAAATAGAAAAATCATAGAAATAGGAAGAGAAAGGAGAGATGAGTAGAAGAATAAAATGAAATAAAAAAAGAGGGGCAATCCCCGCAACTGCCCCTAAAAGTCATGCCAATAATATTGTTGTTCTTTTTCTACTGCTTTTTCTTAGAACTTGTAACCGCCACTGATCATGAATACCCAAGGGTTGATTTCAACGTCAGTTTTTTGTTTCGCGCCACCCGCTTTGTAGGTCGCTTCTGTTTCAATGTTTGCGTACCACGCCGATGCGTTTAGGAACCATTTATCGTTGATCATGTAGTCCACACCAACGTTTGCAGCTAGACCGAATGAATCATCCAATTTCAGATCAGAAAGGCCAGCACCTTTACCCGTGCCGTTAAAACCTTCATCAAAGAAGATGGTGTAGTTTAGACCTGCACCCACGTATGGGCGGAATTTGCTTTGTGAGTCACCAAAGTAGTACTGAACCATCACTGTTGGTGGCAGGTGTTTAGTACTCGCGATGTCCTTGCCAACTAGATCTGTTGAAATATCATGGCTAAACGGTGTTGCAGCTAGCACTTCTAAGCTGATGTTGTCGGTAAACATGTAACCGAACGTCAAGCCCAGCTGCGTGTTGGAATCCACTTTAAGCTCTTCTTGAGAACCTAGGATTTTGTCACTGCTGTCATTTGGTACAACGGAAGCCGCACCAACACGTAGAATGAAGTCACCTTCACTGTGAGCGAAAACACTTGGAGACACTAACGCAGCAACCACTGCTAAACTGCAGATTGTTTTTTTCATTGTTATTTCCTTTTGTAGGGCTTTGTTTCTTTTTGTACTCAGCTGCGCTCTTCCCTTTTGGGCAGTTCCTTAATGAATCCAAAACCTTGAAGCACGCGAGTATCACTATTTTCTTGAGCTGCGCGCAATCTAGCATATAGAAACCCTACTATTTTGATGGAAATCAATTTGTGAAAAATATAGCTTTTCCGTATACAAAAACGCCAAATTGATCAACAAATTATGCAAATAGGACACAATCCTGTAATACAAACTGTGCGTGTGAGAAGCGTGCGTCGCAGTTCTCATTCCGCATCCCCTGAGAGCCTCTGTGCTCAACAAAACTTTTTTCTCGATATGATCGAGTTATTTTCAAAAAATACCTACTTCAAATCGCCAATTTGACCGCTTAAATTGGCGATTTTCGGCCTTTGTAAGCCACTGAAATACAACAAGTTATATTTCTGGAAAATCAGGCACTTAGGGTGTTAGTCTGCTTCCAACCGAACAAGGAAAAGATAAAAAGCCATGATTAAGACCGATCTCACTTTCGAACAGGAAGACTTTTCTCATCACGATTTGCAAAACACCACCTTTGAAAACTGCCGCTTTTATCAGTGCAATTTCGACCACGCCGATCTGAGTGATGCAAAGTTTATTGATTGCCGTTTTATCCAACCGAGCGACATAGAAGGCTGCAGTTTCCGTTATGCCAAACTGAAAGATGCTAGCTTTAGCAACTGCATGTTGGCCATGTCTCAGTTCAATGGCGCGGATTGCGTCGGCATCGAACTGCGCAAATGCGATTTGAAGGGTGCAAACTTTCAAAGTGCCAACTTCGCTAATCGCGTCAGCAATACCGTGTTCTTTTGTATCGCCTACATCACGGGCTGCAACTTGGCTTACACCAATTTTGAGCGCGCACTGCTAGAGAAATGCGACCTGTTTGAAAACCGATGGAACGGCGCCAATTTGATGGGCGCGAGCTTTAAAGGCTCTGACTTATCGAGAGGAGAATTCAGTCGAGAACAATGGGGCAGCTTTAATATAGAAGAGAGCGATCTTACCCACGTCGATTTAGAAGGTTTGGACATTCGCCGCGTCTCTTTATACGGTGTTAAGATCTGCGACTGGCAGCAAGAACAACTGCTCGCACCATTTGGACTGATCGTTATTTAGGAAGCACTATGAATCTGTTTAAAGACCTACCCAGTGATCTGAGTGAAGAAGTGTTCGAAGATTTACTCATACATAAACAACTGCGCATCGAGCGTATTGTCTCAAAAGGGCAAACCACGCCAGAGGGCGAATGGTACGATCAAGAAGAACATGAGTGGGTGTTGGTGCTACAAGGCGCAGGCGAACTGACTTATGAAGATGGCTCTGTAAAACGTTTAGAGGCGGGCGATCATATCAACATTCCGGCGCATACGAAGCATCGTGTCAGTTGGACAGATCCAGAACAAGAGACGATTTGGTTGGCGGTTTTCTACCGCTAGATTGTCGACTTCCGTGTTATTCCGACGAACAGTAAAGAAAAACGGGGGAAAGAAACCCTAACTTTCCCCATGTGCGCAATAAAGGGTCTAGGTGAGGCGCAAAAGAAATTGAAGTCATGACTCCGAGCCAGTCTCCCAACCGTTACTCAGAAATGAACCTAGTCATCACTTCAATGTTCATAGATAAAAACGTGTTATTGGCGTGAGAGTGTGTTTTGCTTGCGGTTGTATTCGAATCGATGGCTTTGCTCAACGGTGTCTTTGACTTCTAGCCCTTCCATCGTCGTTGTGCCTATCTCCAGCCGAACTTGATCACTGTTCAAGTCCACTATCAGCTCATCATATTGGCTTTTTTCACCATTCTCGTCGTACTGCAAACGCACCTTATACGTGCCTTTGCTTGCATCATATTCAGCTTGATAACCTTGGTTGAATGCCTCAATCGCAATGCCTTCTGGATACACCACCATGTCAACACGCGTCGGTGCTTCGGTGAATTTGTAGGTTGAGATACCAAAACGGGTTTCGATGATGTCCGCTTCATAAAAGAAGTGTTCAATCTCGTTTGATGAGCTGACCATCACCATTTCAGGTGTTAGGCGCATCAAGTGAAACTCAAAAATCAGAGAGGTTTTGTTGTCACCAACATTAGGGACTAGAGCTTCCAACTCCGCGAGGGTACTCACATTAAAATCACGCAAAATGTTTAATGAGAGTCGATCGAGCGTGTAAGTCACTTTGCGAGACAAGTTCTCGGCCTCAAAGCCCAGTAAGTCATCGCTAATGGTGTCGGTGATCGAACGATGCAGCAGATCGATACCGTCCACCTCATAGTTCGCTCTGTGATCTTTAAACTTAGGCACAGAGTCTGTCGTTATTCCTTCGCCACCACAGCCACTCAGTGCAAACATCACCGCAATACTCGCTATTGCTTTATGCATCTATACACGCTCCTTTACCAAGACGGCGGCAGTGTAACGATTGCGGCAACGAGTTGATGTAAGCGTATGTAAGACGAGCTTATTATTACAACCAAGTAAAAGTCATTTGAATTTTCATGGGATTATCATTTTATTCGACATCAATATACTAGCCCCATTCCAAATTAACCGATGACGAACGATAACAATGAGCTGGTTTTTCTTACTTTTAGGCGTGGGCGCAGAAGCCCTTTCACACGTTGCACTTAAAGCCACTGATGGCTTTAGCAAACCACTGCCTGCAACCCTTGTCTTGATTGGTCACTTGGCTGCTTTTGTCTGTTTGGCGCAGGCGATGAAAGGCGGCATGCCAGTTGGCATTGTTCACGCCCTTTGGGCAGGTTTGGCAATTGTATCGGTGACTTTAATCTCGCAATTGGTTTACCGCCAGCACATGGATACTAGCCTTTGGATTGGCATGGCACTTATCGCAGCGGGCGTGATGGTGATAAACTTCTCTCACGGACACGCACACTAAACCATAAGGCAGCGGATTGTCAGATAGCCAAAAGCCATCTCTCGCACTGTTTGATTTTGATGGCACCATCACAGATGAAGATATGTTTAGCGCCTTCCTCCACTATTCTGTTTTTGGCCTGCGCAAGTGGGTCGGAAACGTTGTGATTCTGCCGTTCTATGCGCTCTACAAGGCAGGCGTCATTCCTGCTAAGCGAATGCGCCCTATCGCCAGTTTCATCGCCTTTGCAGGAAGAAGAACTCGAGACGTTGAAGCGTTAGGAGCTCAGTTTGCAAAAGAGGTGATTGAGCAACACATTCGCCCAGAAGCTCAAGCGAAACTAGAATGGCACCAAGCGCGAGGCGACACCATTGTCGTTGTCTCAGCATCACTTAACGCCTACTTAAAACCATGGAGCCAAACGCAAGGCTACCAATTACTTTGTAGTGAGTTACTCGGCGAAAGTGAACACATTAGTGGCCGTTACCAAAGTGGCGATTGCAGTTTGGAAAGAAAGGTCGAGCGTGTTCAACGTGCTTATGACTTGAGCCAATACGAAACGATTTACGCTTACGGCGATACCCACGAAGACATTCCGATGCTCAAATTAGCCAGCCATGCGATGATGAATTGGCAACCATGGCAAAGCGAAAACAGCCTGAATTAAAACAGAAAACCCTTCTCAATTGAGAAGGGTTTTGCGTATTTGAAACGAGTGGCGCTTAACGCCAAACACCCCATTCACCTGTGGTTCCCGGCTCTTCGCCAGTTGTCCACCACTGCGCAGTCCATTCACGGCCGTTGTGCGTCACGACATCACCCTGGTTGTACACCGCGTCTTTGCTCCAAAGGTTGGTCGGCTCGACTGGTGGCGTGGTATCACCTTTAATCAATGACAACGCGTAGCTAAAGTTAGCGTTCGGAGCCAACACTTGGTTTGCGTAGATGTTGTTGGTATCGAACATGTAGTGGTTCATTGCTTCGTGCCAAATACCAACATACCAATCGCCCGTTTGCTGAGAATTAAATTGGTCGGCTAACTCCGCGGCCCACGTTGTTGTGTTGTTTGCACTGATTGCTAGTGACAGATCGACGATCTCGCTGCCTGTTGCATTAAACGTGCGGAATCGTACCGTGTCTCCCGCTTCTACCGGACCAAAGCCTTGTGGGACAAAGTAGCCCAGAGCGGTCAGGTTGTTTGCAGGATCTGTTGGGTCAACCGGATCGGTAGGAGGCGTTGTACCATTGCCGTTTAAGGTAATGTCACTACAGTTGTAGAAACCCTCACCTGCCACATCAATACGCTGCCAACGAGTATAAAGAATCGCATCACCTGAACGATCAGCTGGGAAGGTTACCTGCATGCGGTAGCGCTTTTCTGCATCCACATACACATCGCCAGCAGTATCAATCAGCTCTAAATCGTCCCAAGTCAGTGGCTGAGTATCGTCATAAGTAGGTTTAGAAAGATAAAACTCCCAGTAAGACGGGTTATGTGGCGCTTTGCCAAAGAACACCAATTCGATTTGGTTATTCGCATCTGGTGTGACGTTAGTGCGCTGCCAATTTGGCGATGGGATATTCAAACCTTTTTTAGCTGCATCACCCGCTGAACAAAGTTCGCCATCACGCACAATGGCTTTCACGTGTGCCATGTCACGGTAGTTCGGTACGTTTGCAGCAATCTCACTACGTTGCACGAAAGGGTAAGCCCCCGATTCGTCATAGGCTGCTTGACACGCCTGGTTTGGAATTTCATTAGTCCAAAAACCGCCGTCTAAATAACAAGTGTTTTGGCGAGCGCTCGGAAACTCGACCCAGCCGTGGGCACTAACATTAAAAGAGCTTAAAGCCGCAAGTGCACCCAAGCTTGCAAGGGGAAGGGTTACGTATGATTTCATCATTCATCCTTAAATTTTCTGACCCGCTGCTCGCGAACCGGGCAGCGACGTAGAAAAACTAGCAGGATGCGATTATTTAGAAGGTGAGAATAAATGCTGGAATTGTCAGATTGCAGACTGCTTTCCAGCATTTTATGTGGACTATGCTCATACTCGACTGACTCTTTCGAGTCACTTCAAATTGATGTGCTACAAAATCGAGGGGGAAGGATTAACGCTCATCTTTTGGCGTATCCATCACCACCATGGTTGTAATGGCTTTAACGTGTTCGCATTCCCCAAGAACATCGGCATGAAACGCTTTGTACGCCGCAAGGTCTTGAGTTTCGACTCTTAATAGGTACTCGTTAGAACCCGTTATGTTGTGACACTCGACAACTTGGTCGACAAATCGAACGTGCTCTTCAAAGCCTAGTTGCGCGTGTTTAGAGTGCGATGCCAAGCCAATCGACACATACGCGACAAAACCGACGCCCATTTGCTGATTATCCAGCACCGCTCGATAACCTTTGATCACGCCTTTTCGCTCCAAATCTTGCACTCGACGCAAGGTCGCGGATGGCGATAATCCAACTCGTTCAGACAGCTCCACATTGGAGATTCTTCCGTCTGATTTCAGCGCTTGCAATATTCTTTCGTCAAATCTATCCATGATGCTCTTTTGTTGTTTAGCGAGTGAGTTTTCGTCAAATAAAAGCACAAAATTGATGGCGCTTCTACCTATCATTGTTCTCGACCGGTCAGAAAACGTAATCCCTTGCCCGCTTATGTGCAGGCAAAACAGAAATGCAGGAACACATTATGGAATACCATCAACTTGGTGCGTTGGCACTGTTTGCGTTTGTCTCGACCTTTACACCGGGCCCGAACAACATCATGCTTATGACGTCTGGTGCTAACGTCGGCTTTAAGCGCACTATCCCACACATGTTAGGCATCACGCTGGGTTTCGCTGCGATGCTGATTTTGGTTGGCATTGGTCTTATGGGCTTGTTTCACGCGTATCCGATCACGCATAGCATCCTCAAGGTAATGAGCCTGACTTACTTGTTGTACCTCACATACAAGATCGCAACCAGTAGCAAGACGGAAGTCAAAGATGATTACCGACCAATGAGCTTTTTGGGTGCAGTGGCGTTTCAATGGGTGAATCCTAAAGGCTGGTCAATGGCACTCACTGCCATCACCGTATACAGCAGCGGCGGATCTTGGCTAGAACTGGCTTTTATCGCCGGCATCTTCTGCTTAGCGAACCTGCCTTCTGTGACTTTTTGGACGGCGGCAGGCATGCAACTTCAACGTTGGTTGACCACGTCTAAACGCGTAAAAGGCTTCAACTATGGCATGGCGGCGCTTCTGCTTTTATCGACTATCCCAATGATATAAATGACAAAACAATGAAAGATAAGTGTGACTTATGCCAAGTTTTAGCTAGTCCTTTGTTCGGTAAGTACAAATAATCGCCACTTCCACGGATGGATTGGGTCATAGTAGCAACAGCAGTGACTAAAACATGAAAACTTAATAAGCATCCGCCTGAAGCTAATTTAGCGAATAGGCGCACTTCGTCACTGCTTTGTCACGGCGCTGTATTTTGCCGCGACAATCGATTCACTCTGACCGACAAGCACGATGCTGACAGGTCTGTCACACAAGGAGCGTTACACAATGCGTACTCGCAAGCTCATTCTTGCTACCGCTTTTGGCTTACTCGTTTCGGGTTGTAGCCAAACCTCGACCACCACCACCGCAGAGGTCATTCCGCCAGAATATCCGGTGGAATATTTCTTCCGTAATTCAGAAGTATCGAGCTACCAAATCTCCCCAGCTGGCGATTACATTTCGATGATGAAACCGTGGCAAGATCGTAAAAACGTCTTTGTTCATCCCGTGGGCAAAGCCGATCAAGTCAAGCGCATCACATCCATTGCCGATCGCGACATCGCTTACTACTACTGGGTTGGCGATGACACCATCATCTACTCTCGCGACACAGGTGGTGATGAAAACTTCTACCTCGTTACGGTGAACGTAAAAACGGGCGAAGAGAAAACCATCACACCAACGTCCGGTGTCGTGGCTTATGTTATCGACACCTTAGAAAGCCAGCCTGACGACATTCTTATCACGACTAACGAGCGTAACCGACAAGTGTTTGATGTTTATCGTCATAACTTGAAAACAGGTGAAAACACGCTGGTTGCGCAAAACCCAGGCAACGTGCGTTACTGGGGTACGGACCACGATGGTAACATTCGTGTGATTTCGACTTCAGACGGCGTAAACACTGCAGTCCTCTATCGTGACACTGTGGATGAAGAGTTCCGTCCGTTAAAGAATCTCACCTTCAAAGAAGACTTCTCGCCAATCTCGTTCACACCAGACAACAAGAACTTGTACGTTGCTTCTCGCATTACCCGCGATAAATCCGCGATCATTGAATACGATGTGAAAGCAAACAAAGAAGTGCGCGAGATCTTCTCTCATCCAGAAGTGGACGTCACAAATGCGAGTTACTCAAACGCACTTAACAAGCTCACGACTATCTCTTATGTAACGGACAAGCGTCAGTACCATTTCCTTGATAAAGGTTATGAAGAGACTTTTGAGCGTCTGCAAGAAAAGCTTCCGGGCGTTGAAATTTCGGTGAACAACACGACTCGCGACGAGAGAAAAATGATTGTCGTGACCTACAGCGACACCGACCGTCCAAATTACTACTATTACGATCGCGATTCAGACCAACTTGAGAAGTTAGCTGCAAACGCACCTTGGCATAAACCAGAAGACATGGCGGAGATGAAGCCAATCACCTATACCGCTCGTGATGGCTTAACCATTCATGGTTATCTGACGCTGCCAAAAGGTCGTGAAGCGAAAGACTTACCACTATTGGTCTTGCCACACGGCGGTCCTTGGGCGCGTGACCATTGGGGCTTCCAACCAGAAGTTCAGCTGTTTGCCAACCGTGGTATCGCAGTACTGCAAATGAACTTCCGTGGCTCAACAGGTTATGGCCGTGAGTTTTGGGAGAAGTCGTTTAAGCAATGGGGTCAGTCGATGCAAGACGACATCACGGACGGCGTAAAATGGGCGATTGACCAAGGTTACGCACAAGATGGCGAAGTGTGTATCTACGGCGCATCTTACGGTGGTTACGCGACATTGGCTGGTGTGACGTTTACGCCAGACCTGTACAAATGTGGCATCGACTACGTTGGCGTGTCTAACCTGTTCACCTTCATGGATTCTATCCCACCATACTGGGCACCTTTCCTAGCCATGCTGCATGAGCAAGTGGGCAATCCGGAAGATCCAGAAGATGCGAAAATGATGAAAGCCTACTCACCTGTGTTCCACGTAGACCAAATCAAAGCTCCACTGTTGGTTCTGCAAGGCGCGAAAGACCCACGAGTGGTGAAGAGTGAATCTGACCAAATCGTTAATGCTCTGCGCGACCGCGGCGTTGAAGTGGAGTACATCGTTAAGGAGAACGAAGGTCACGGCTTCCGCTCTCTTGAAAACCGCCTCGATGGTTACCAAGCGATGGATCGATTCCTGAAGACGCATTTGTTAGAACAAACACAGTAAACAAGCTCCATTCTTCTCTCAAGGGCACTTCGGTGCCCTTTTTTATTGTCCAGTCACTATCTTATAAAGCGGGACGACGAAGTGTTCATTTGAGCGAGGCGTACCGAAATTAAATCGCCGATTCTCAGATCAGAGTGTAAATTTAGATAAAGACACTATCTGCCTTATTGAGATGCTGTTAACCTTAGATGAGAAAGAGAATAGTTATCAAACGTAGTGAAATGTGAATTAAAATGAAAAAGAAACCACAACCAAAAAGCCTCGTTGTCATCAACACACAAGCCGTCACACCAAACATGCAGCGCATTACCCTGCAAGGTGACGCGCTAGGCAACTTCCCACAAGATTGCGAAGGCAGCTACATCAAGCTGTTATTCAACGAAACCGGCGGCACTGATATTCAAGGCTTCTCAGAAGAAAACCGCCCTGTCATGCGTACTTACACCATTCGACGCTTCGACCCGCAAGCATGCACGATTGAAGTCGATTTCGTACGTCACATCACCAAAGACCTACAATGTGGCTTTGCCGCGCGTTGGGCAATGTCTGCCAAAGAAGGCGACACCATTAACATCGCAGGCCCAGGCAGCATCTCGAACCTAAATACAGAAGCAGATTGGTTCTTCATGGCGGCGGACATGACTGCACTGCCAGCGCTGTCTGCAAAGATTCGCACTCTGCCAGAGGACGCTACAGGTTATGCGGTGATCAGTGTGATCTCTGAAGCGGATATCCAAGCTCTCGAAGCACCAGCAGGTATGGAAATCCATTGGATCACCGAGCAATCACTCGAAGATAAGGTTCGCTCACTGGAATGGAAAACAGGTGAAGCTGCTGTGTGGTGTGCTTGTGAGTTCGACTCGATGCGTGCGCTACGCCAATACTTCCGTAACGAAAAAGAAGTGGAACGTGAAAACCTTTACCTCAGCAGTTACTGGAAACAAGGCGTATCGGAAGATGGCCACAAGGTTCTCAAGCGCGAAGATGCTGAGTTAAACGAATAGTAAATGTAACTTTATATTACTTTTACTATAGATAACGCTGAGTTTTTGATCAAAAGCTCAGCGTTTATTTTTTATATTATTTAAATATCAATAAATTACAACCAAACTCATTTCTACTCTCTAAAAACTCCACTTCAATCACTATAACAAATCCATATAGAGTCTATCTTTTAACCTCGTTAAGCTGTCGATAATCTACCCACCATAACGACGAGGCAAGCATGAACACCGATAAAGTAAAAGCCTTTGTAAATGCCGCTGAGCTTGGCTCCTTTTCTGCCGCAGCACGAAAACAAGGTAAAGCGCAGTCTTGGATTAGCAATGCCATCAGTGATTTAGAGATTGATTTATCGGTCGAGTTATTCTCACGCGATGGCTATAAACCAAAGCTCACCGTAGAAGGCGAAAATTTGCTCGGTTATGCCAAAAGTATGCTCGCAGCAGAGAGTAAGTTTTTGCGCCACGCGGAGCACTTGGCCCAAGGCGTTGAGGATAAAGTCGTGGTCGCCATTGATGACTGGCTAGTGGATGACAAGATGCGACAAATCATCATAGGATTTCAACAACAGTTTCCTCAAGTGGAATTGGTGCTCCATAAGCGGCCAACTCAAGATGTGGTTGCCATGATAGAAGCGGATGAGGTCGATCTAGCACTGATTGTTGGGCGACACTTTTTTGATAGCACAATCCAATATCAAACCATTGATTACGTGAAAACCTGTTTAATTTGTGCAAGAGAGAATCCTCTGCAACATAAAGTTGTCGTGCCAAGTGATTTAGTAGGCATGACTCAAATAACACGCAGTAGCGTATTCAATTTGGACAATCACTTCCTCGACCTAGAAGAAGTAAACAAGATGAGAATTGATGATATTGAGACAAGCATAGAGCTTGTAAGCAGAGATGTCGGTTGGGCTATCGTCCCATTGGAATTGGCAAAAAGAAACTCACACAAAGTGGTGATTACCCAGACTAGTCTTGGTGAAAAAGGACACTTGTTCCGAATGGACATGATCACGTCAGAAATTCGAGCCAACGGTATTGCGACTGATTGGCTGAAAAAAACGTTAATCACTGAATACGCATAAAGGCAGTTTTAAAAATAGGAGGCAATATACGAATATAGATCTATCGTAAATCTGAAGTTTACTTTTTTATTCTGTTTATATCCAAACGTCAGTTGGCTTAAATAATATTAGGAAAGGCATTAACCTTAATGTCAGGAATCACTCTTCTCTTTAAATAAAAAATAATAAAGAGAATAATGGAATAGTAATTGAGTGTTCTTATTTTCATCGAAACGAAATTATAATGACTAGGTAGAAATATGAAGAAAACTCTTTTGCTTGCGAGTATATTGCCACTTTTGGCTGCTTGTAATTCCTCAGACACAAATGGTGACAACGGCATTGATTCAGGAATAAAACCTATTCAGCCAATCGAACCCGCGCCTCCCGTTCACCCTATAGAGCCGGGGGAGCCTGTTCATCCGATTGAACCTGGACATCCTGTGCATCCCATTGAGCCAGAAACACCCGTTCACCCCATAGAACCCGGAGAACCTGTAAATCCGATTGAACCTGTAGTTCCGATGTATCAAGCGGTCGCCGACCATTTTCAAAAAACTTATGACCAGATACATGACCTTTGTGAATCAGACTATCATTTGAATGATATATCTGGTTTTCACAATGAGATGGAATGTCGCTGGTCTGAATCTGATGAAACGTTTTCTGTTTATTATCAGGAAAAGACCGATACTAGTAGCCAAGTCGCAGATATTACTCTGATATTTAATAACGAACTTTTAAATATTAGTCGTGTTGGTATTGATTTAAAACACAGAACAGCCATTACACAAAGAGTTATCGATGTGGACGATTTCTCACTCGTAACTTATTTCCGTAACGGTATTGGTTGGGAAGTAAATAAAGCGCATAGCTTTGAGCATATTCACGCCCAAACTCGTCACCAAGCCGTCGTGATGAATAGTGCTGAAGATAAAGATATGCCTCTCGATTTCCTAAGGATGAGTGAGGAACTTACGTATGGCGTCGAAAGTACTTTTTCTGAGATAAAAGAAGGTCAATTGACAGCACACTTCAAGTACTACCAGCCTAGCGTGTTTTACAAATTGAACGACATCTTTAATAACTAAGCAGCATCCTGCAAGTCCCCGCCTTTGCGAATCAATAACCCCTGATAAGCAAAGTGCTGGGGACACCTTTCTCAGCTCATGTTTTCAGCCAAGAAATCAATCAGTAAGCGCACTTTTGGCGACAGGTTTCGGTTTTGTGGGTATAGCGCCCAAATACCTTCACGATCGTCTCGGTAATCGGTTAACACTTCCACCAGCTCGCCATTGTCTAACGCCTCTTGCACGTAGTAGTCCGGCAATTGCACCAAACCTAAACCACGTTTTGCCGCATCGACCAACGCAAAGCCACTGTTGCATTTGATTCGGCCAGAAACACGTAAAGACTTCTCACGCTTTTGCTCTTTAAAGTGCCAGTAATCTGCTGTACCGACCAAACACTGGTGATGACTCAGTTCAGACAAGGTATGTGGTTCGCCAGAGCGATCTAAGTACGCAGGGCTAGCGCACACGTAAAGCTGTCGAGATGACAAGCGCTTGGCAATCAAACTGGAGTCTTGCAAACGTCCAAGACGAATCGCCACATCGACGCCTTGCTCAATCAAATCTAACTTTTGGTTAGTCAGATTCAAATCCAGATTTACCTGCGGGTATTTCTCAATAAACTGATGCAACAACGGCGCTAAGTTCATCTCACCGTAAGTCACAGGAGCGGTCACTTTGAGCAAGCCTTTCGGTTCTGCTTGCATTTGCGTTACCGCCAATTCGGCCAACTCCAAGCCTTCAACAAGGTGTTTACATTGCTGGTAATAGAGTTGCCCCGCCTCGGTTAGTGAAACTTTTCGCGTGGTACGGTGCAGCAACTTAACCGCCAAACGCTCTTCCAACGCTGACACGCGGCGGCTGATTTGCGCCACCGATGTTTTCAACTTGTTGGCTGCGCCCGTGAAGCTGTTGGTTTCTGCGACAGCGACAAACTCGCTCACGCCTTCCCAATTCGCCATGAATGTGGTTCCTGTGGAATTCTATGTATTGCGTATTCTCACACAAAGTTTCATGTGGAGAAAACCTGTTTAAAAAGGATAGCCGACTAAATGGACCGTCTGTTGTGGCCAAATGATGTTCAGCGAGCACACCATAGTGTCGCTCGTGCTAACCCACTTATTGGGCTGAACTTTCATGTGTAAGTTGTTGATCGGTTGATAGCCGCTGGACTGGTAGACATGGGTACGGCCAAACAATACCGAGAACGCATCGCCTCGCTCCAAAGCATCTTGATGTACCGCCTTGAGCAGTAACTTCACCAACCCTTTTCCTCGTGAATCGGGCTGCACACACACTTCAGCAATGCCACTTATTGGGAAGGATTGGTCATCAATCATCACTTGTTTTTCATGGACCGCAACATGGGCAGCAAGGGTGTCTCCGTCCCAAATGAGGTAACGGTGACGAGGCATTTCATTGAAGTATCGTTGAGTTTGGAAGATTTTGTCTTGCTCCTTGGTGAAGCAAGTGGAGAGCAAACTTCTTAGCTTTGCGTCGAGTTCTTGGGTGACTTCATCATCAAGTATGTATTCAAAGCGCATGATTTACCTCATTTATTTCTCATGGTTAAAGGTAAACCTTTGAAAAGCCACTTACTGAGAGACAGCGCAAATAAAAAAGCGCAGACTGAGCTGCGCTTTCCATATTTTAGATAAGGGTGCTATTCGCTTTTGAGAATATCGCGCTTCACTTCACCTTTAAGATCAATCAGCGTTTGCTGCTCAGTATCGATCAGGAAGTGATCACTCGCTTGTCCAGTCGCGAACTTCTCAAGAATCACAAACAGGCTACCAAAGCGTGAGCGGAACACTTCGCCAACCGAGTATTCACCTAAATCACCAAGCTCTGAATCGACCGTTCCGGCGAACTCTGACAGCTCTCGACTTAACAGCTCATATTGCAGCAATTGCGCTTCTTCAATGTCACGGAACGCCAACTCATCGGCATTGCGCAGGCGGTAAAAATCCGTTGCTAGCTCTTCACCATTCCATGCGGCAAAATCGGTCAACGTAAAGCCGCCTTCTTGAGCAATGGCTTCTGCTTGTTGCGACGCAGCTTGCCAGTCTTTCTGGAACTGCTCGTAATCGACAACAGCGTTCTCGTTACAGTTGACGATGTCATAGCCAAGCTCTTTCGCTAGCTGGCACACGGTAAATTCCGTCGAAAGCTGAGACATAATCAGCATGTCGTCGCCATCCATGTGCATGATCATCTCACGCATTTCTAATGGCCAATCACTCGGTAAGAAGCGCAGGCGCGTCAACTCTCGAATGTGCCAATCTGTCAGTGCGTAGTAACTGTCGGCTTCAAGAATCTCTTTGTTCCAGATGCTCGCCTTTGCAGTTTCATCATCACCTGCTTGTTCAGTCAGGTGTTCATGCTCACGTGCATAGTGCTCAAACAATTCGTTGTAGCCGGCCACTTTATCGATTACGACCGTTTCTACTTCAACTTGGTGATCAGGACGAATGTTCAACAGTTTATAAGCCGGAATGTAGCCCGCCAGAGAAGGCGCCTGAATGTTGAACAGCGTGTGTTGCACACCGTCAATCACATAGCTCTTCTTGCCGGTATCATTGAAGTGCATATGGCCGCCAACGTGAATGCTCAAACCCGTCGCAGCCAGCGCTTTACTGGTGTCGTCGTTTGGTTCGCGAGAAAGCTGATGACTGCCTTCACCAAACAGGTCTTCAATGTCTTCTGAAGCACCATTGTAGAAATCAGTCATTGGAAAATGGCTGAATGACACCAAGGTTTTATTCTGCGCTTTCGCCGCTTTCACCACATCACTGATCCACTCGATAACGTGCTGCTTGTGGGTCAACATCATGTTGTAACCTGCGCTGCTAGAGCCATCAAAGTCCTCACCATTGACCGAACCATCTGGCAAGGTGTCTTTTGGTTTGTAGACGTTTGCGTCGATGGCCAACAACCACAAGCCTTTCACTGGCTCTACCAAGTAGCTGGTATCTGGAACCACCGCACAGTTGGTGTAACCGTCTTGTTTGTACTCACCGCCCGTCCCTTGGTGGCAAATCTCGAACATACGCTTGTCGTAAGTCGCTTCTTCTGAAGCAAGTTCATACGAGTAGTTGTTGCGGACTTCGTCGCTGCTGTAAGGCGTTTCGAAGTACAGGTACTCTTCTTGTGGGTAGAAACCGTGGGTGCCAAGGATATCCATTATCTCCTTGTAGCCCCACTCTTTCACTTCTTCCGTACAGATGGTGTCTAGGTTGCCATCTTCACCCGGAATCGTGCCCCATTCGCCTTCGTAATCAACACACTCATCTTTACCACGACTGAAAATGCGTTGTTTCTTGCCGTCTTCACCAAGGTAATCCGATTTGCCCGCCGCTACGGTAAATGGCTTGCCCGGATCGTGGTTACCTGGCGCTGCAAAGAACTCAAGTCCGTATGTTTCACGATAGTGGTCGAAGATCTTAACCAAACCACGCATGTGCACAGGTTGGCCGTCATCACTGAAATCGCCCGGTAGCGCCACATACTTAATTCCGCGCTCTACCACGTCATCCAAAGCCGCAATCATTGCGAAGTAGTTTTCATTGAACAGACGAGTCGATTCCATCTGCGATTGCATGGTTCGAATCGTCGCGTACTTACCGCTTGAGTTGGTATACAAGCCTTGGAAAGAGCCGTCTTGGAAATCACCATACACATCGTGGAAGTGGATGTCTGGCATAAAGGCCACTTGGACTGGCGCTTCGAGTTCTGGGGTGTCACTGCTAGAAGAGTCTGAATTACAGCCAACTAGAGTAGCGGCAATCAGACCGGAGAGTACGGTCAATGTACTGCGTTTCATTTTTCTCATCCCGATAAAAGAGTAATAATTTTGAAATCGGGCGAGGAGCTTAGGTAGAAAAAATGACAATTAGGTTGCGACTTTCTTACAACTTATCGCAAGCCGTTCCGTTCTGTGACCTTCGTTCACACTCTTTTTAATCAATAACTTAAACCGATAAACAGCTTGGAGTAGACCAAATCAAACCCATTGATGCTCACTATACTTTTCGCCAAGCATCAATGGTTAAGTCATTCAGAATGGTTATAGCTGAGGCAGTGGTTTCAGGTCTTGATACTCGGCATTCAGCTCAATACCAAAGTGTTCTTTCAGTGCTGATAGGTAGCTTTGCCCTTCTGCCAGTTCTTGCTCAACCACTTCGTTATTCAAGCGGTGCTTTAGCGTGTGGTTCGCCAACGTGATGATTCCAAACTCGGTCGCTAGCGTGGCAACGCGACTGGACGTAAAGCGCGAATGAGGTGACGTTGACGCATAGTGGTTTCCACACACAATGTCGCCATCAAACACATGTTCAAAGTCCAAGCTGTACATATCAATCCACTGGTTTGCATCATCATAAGACTGAATTTGTAGCATGTAGCCAACACGCTCATCCTCAACAAAGCGGAATGTTTGCAGATCGGTATGAATAGGTTGATTAGTCACAAAAGGCAGCGGTGCGCGTGGTGTATTTGAGCCAAAGCCTGCATCGACAATCCACTTTTCATCCCCAAGCGTCACCAAAGTGAACTGATGGGTTCTGCCCGAAGGAGTGCCAGATAAGTGTACGCGGCCTAACAGTGGTCTTGCTTCAAAGCCAACCTGTTGTAGCACTCTTAGCAGCAGACCGTTCAATTCAAAACAGTAGCCACCGCGCTCGTGGTAAACCAACTTGTCGATGATGTCTTGTTCAGACGTCGAAATGCCTTTACCCAATGCGATATCAAAGTTCTCAAACGGCAAACGGCGATGCTGCGCATTATGTAGCGCAAAGAGCGTATCCACGCTGACGTTCAATTGCTGCGTTACGCCAATCTTGTTTAAGTAAGCCTTTAAATCTGTGTTGTTCATTCTGATCCTAAATCGATGTTTCTTCGCAATGGCCGACACAATAAAACCTCAACCACGCTTGAGGTCAAACCCCAAAACGAATTTTCTCGTACTTACTTTGTTTTTCTCCAACTTACCCTGTTTCGCTCGCATAAATCATTATGCCTTTTGGTTGATTTTTACGTATACGTAAAAATCATTTTCAATTTAGCCGGATTATCATTTTTCGTGAAACACCTAGAATGGGCACCAACAAAACGACGCAGCGTAGTGAACAAACCTCAACTACGCTTATGACGTCACTCCATATACTGAGAATATAAAGGAAACATCCAATGTCGCTTGAAATCAAACCAGGTCAAACTCACATTAAATCAAAAGCAATGGTTGCATGGGCTGCTGGCGAGCCACTTAAAATGGAAGAAGTTGATGTACAACTTCCAAAAGCTGGCGAAGTGCTAGTACGTATCGTAGCAACTGGTGTTTGTCACACTGACGCATTCACACTATCAGGTGACGATCCAGAAGGTATCTTCCCTTCAATCCTTGGTCACGAAGGTGGCGGTATCGTTGAAATGGTTGGCGAAGGCGTAACAAGCGTTGAAGTTGGCGACCACGTTATCCCACTTTACACAGCTGAATGTGGTGAGTGTAAGTTCTGTAAATCTGGCAAAACTAACCTATGTCAGGCAGTTCGTGAAACTCAAGGTAAAGGTCTAATGCCAGATGGCACAAGCCGTTTCTCTATCAACGGTGAAACTATTTTCCACTACATGGGTTGTTCTACTTTCTCTGAGTACACGGTTCTTCCAGAAATCTCACTAGCGAAAGTAAACAAAGAAGCACCACTTGAAGAAGTTTGTCTTCTAGGTTGTGGCGTAACCACTGGTATGGGTGCGGTACTAAACACAGCTAAAGTTGAAAAAGGCGACACAGTTGCTGTATTCGGTCTAGGCGGTATCGGTCTTTCTGCAATCATCGGTGCTCGTATGGCTGGTGCAAGCCGCATCATCGGTGTAGACATCAACGAAAGCAAATTCGACCTAGCGAAACAACTTGGTGCTACTGACGTAATCAACCCAATGAAATTCGACAAGCCAATCCAAGACGTTATCGTTGAGATGACAGACGGTGGTGTTGACTACTCATTCGAGTGTATCGGTAACGTAAACGTGATGCGTCAAGCACTTGAGTGTTGTCACAAAGGTTGGGGTGAGTCAGTAATCATTGGTGTTGCTGGTGCAGGTCAAGAGATCTCAACTCGTCCATTCCAACTAGTAACTGGTCGCGTATGGCGTGGTTCTGCTTTCGGTGGTGTTAAAGGCCGCTCTGAGCTTCCAGAAATCGTGAACCGTTACATGGCTGGTGAATTCGGTCTACAAGAATTCATCACGCACACTATGGGTCTGCAAGACGTGAACGAAGCGTTCGAATTGATGCACAAAGGTGAATCTATCCGTACTGTTCTTCACATGGATAAATAATCCAAGATAGCAGATCACGGAATGTGACTGATATTTGAAAATTTGAAATAGGCGCTCTTCTCTCTGGATACACTCTCCTTTGAGAAGAGAACCATCCGCTGTCTTTAACGGTCTTGTCCGCCGTTAAAAATCATTGTTTTATCGAGAGATTATTCATGACCATTGAAAGCCTAAGCCAAGCCAAAGTATTCGGTGGTTGGCATAAACAGTACACACACGAATCTCGCGCTTTGAACTGCAACATGCGCTTCGCGATCTTCTTGCCACCAAACGCAACCAAATCAAACCCAGTACCTGTGGTTTACTGGTTGTCTGGCTTGACGTGTACCGATGAGAACTTCATGCAGAAAGCGGGCGCGTTTCGCATGGCGGCTGAGTTAGGTATCGCCATTGTGGCACCGGATACTAGCCCACGGGGTGACGACGTTGCAGACGACGAAAACTACGATTTGGGTAAAGGTGCGGGTTTCTACCTAAACGCTACTCAAGAGCCATGGTCGCGTCACTACCACATGTACGATTACATCACCCAAGAACTGCCTGCGATCATCGAAAGTAACTTCCCAGTCTCTGACGTGAAGTCGATTTCGGGTCACAGCATGGGTGGTCACGGTGCGATCACCATTGGTCTGAAAAATTCAGATCAGTACCGTTCAATTTCAGCATTCAGCCCAATCAGTAACCCAATGCAATGCCCTTGGGGCCAAAAAGCGTTTACCGCTTACCTAGGCACTGATATCGAGAGCTGGAAACAATACGACGCGAGCGAGTTACTTAAGCAAGCAAAATCACCATTACCTATGCTAGTCGACCAAGGTGATGCTGATAACTTCCTTGCTGAGCAATTGAAGCCTGATGCGTTACTGGCGGCAGCAAAAGCCCACGATTCAGCAGTTGAGCTTCGTATGCAGCCGGGTTACGACCACAGCTACTTCTTTATCTCTAGCTTTATCGCTGATCACTTGAACTTCCACGCGAAGTACCTGTTTGCTTAACACCTGATTTAGGCTCGTTAAGCCAACGAGTGAGCACAGGAAACCAAACGGTTTAATAATCCTCTCTATACAAAGCCACCTATTTATTGGGTGGCTTTTTGTGTTTTAAAAACACTCACTTTCCCTTTACACAAGTCCCATTGCAATTTGTCGAAATGACGTCTAACTTGTAATTGAACATCATTCAATTAACGCTAGCACTTTATGAAAAAACCAACGTCAGTCCTGCTAACCTCGACTTATTTCGGGTTGTTAGCGACCTCTCCTATTGCCGAGGCGATAAGCTTTTTCGATCCCATCGATGGGCAATTGGATATGGGTGAATACCTTGCTGAAAACGCCTACGGCTTTCTACCCGTCCCGATCGTGATTACTGAACCTGCTGTCGGCTATGGTTTGGGGTTCACTGGCGTGTTTTTGCATGAATCCGATGAGCAGCGGGAGAAAAGGCGCAAACTGGCGGAAACATCACTCGATGGCGGCGCACAGCTGTTAACGCCTGCGATCACCGCAGTTGGCGGCTTCGCGACCGAGAATGGTACTTGGATGGGGTTTGCTGGCCATCGCCGAACTTGGGCACAAGACACGGTGCGTTACCTTGGTGGTGTCGGTTATGGCGACTTCAACATGACCTTCTACCCACAGTCCACGTTGCCGGGGCTAGACGGAGTATTCAATGGACAAGGGTTAGATTTCGAGATTACTGGCGGCGGCATGCTCAACCATCTTCAATACCGCATTATTGATGCCCCGTTGTTTATCGGTGTGAAACAGCTCTATTTCGTTACCGACCAGAAAATCACGAACTCCCCTGTTGCCGATAAGCTGCTGCAAACCTTGACCAATACCTCTCCAACCACTTCTGGATTAGGCTTAACACTGGAATGGGACAGCCGAAATAACTTCTTTAGTCCAACACAAGGCTACAACTACAAAGCGGAATTCCTTTGGTACAACGATGCGTTTGGCAGTGATTACGAATACGAACAACTGGACGTAGAGGGCATCAATTATTGGGAGTTAGCCGATGATTGGTCGCTGGCTCTGCGTGGACAATACAAGTCGCTTTATACTGACGAGCGCTTTTTACCGCCTGCGTCATACCCAGATATCGAACTGCGTGGTGTGGCAAGGAACCGATACCAAGGGGATGAAACACTCTCGGTGGAATCTCAATTGACTTACCAATGGAACACTCGTTGGTCGACCAACTTCTTCGGTGGCTTTGGCTACGCCTCAACGGAAGAATCGCTATTTGAAAACGATGCCGAGTACGCTTACGGCGTGGGCTTTCGTTACCTCATCGCCCGTCGTTATGGCTTGCAAGCAGGTATGGACTTCGCTTTCAGTGATGAGGACAACGCGGTCTATTTCCAAGTGGGTTCAGGCATCTAAACCCACTTGCCTCTCGCCATCACAGCTGACAGCATCACGGTTATCTTCGTCATGATTGATATTTAGGGTTCGCGCCGTATTGGTTCGAACCTTCTTCACTGTCTTTAATCAAGAAGTACAGCAGCACCAAAATACCAATGATTGGGACGAAGGCGATCAATGCCCACCAACCGGTTCGTCCTGAATCGTGCAAACGACGCACAGTGACGGCAATCGACGGGATCATGATAAACAGCGCATATATCACACCGAAGAAGCCAAAATTCTCCATTTGCATCACGCTGCCAATGACTCGGTCGATGATACCCATCACCAAATTGATCAACACATTGACTAACGTAAAGTACCAATACTCTTGGCGTCTCGCTCTGCCACTAAAGTTGGTGTAATTGAGGATAACTTTATAGTACCAATCAAACATATCGACTCTCCTAATGAGATGAAAGTGTCGCGAAAGTTAGACAACGTGAAGCAAACTGCACACAAAATGAGCTAAATGATATATTCATCCAATAGTTGTATTTTTAACTCTGTCATTAACCTTGACGTATATTCAACCAACGGTTACTTTTCACCCATAACGTATTATATAAATCCATCAAGTTGGCTCTATTATTAATAAATATATAACCGAAATTTCAGCGGATCGGTTCGTGAACGCGATCCAACCGGAATGAGGGCAATAAATTCAAAGGGCACAAGATGAGAAAAACAATGGCGCTCGCTTTGCTTTTGTTTGCACCGACACTTTTTGCAAACACGATACAGTTTAGCAGTCCTGAAAATTCCAATGTCGTTGTGACACTAAAAGACCTAGAGTCACTGCCACAAACGACCTACATTACCGAACTACCTTGGCTAGAAACCCCCGCCGAGTTTGACGGCGTTAAGCTGAGTACACTGTTGCAACATACGTTTGGCAACATTCCTCAGCATGTAGAAGTTCGTGCGCTCAATGACTACCACTCTGACCTATCTCGCGAAGACATTCTTCGTTATCAGCCGATCGTGGCATACAAACAAAACCAAAATTACATCAAAATCAGAAACAAAGGTCCTTACTGGCTGATTTACTCAATGAGTGAACACCCAGAGCTTGATAACGCGCAATACCACGCTCAAATGGTTTGGCAAATCAACAGAATAAGTGCGAAAGAAGATCAATAATGAAGGCGAAACCCAAAACCCCGAAGCAAGGGCCCTTTTCAACCAAGAGTAAGTTGATGTTGCTCGTGTTTGCATCGACACTACTGATCGCAAACATCGTTTTATTAAAAGAAACCCGCGCGCTGACCAAAACCTACTCCGACCAACAAAACCAAGCGACTTGGTTCTTGTTCCATTTGTCCAAAGAGCTGTCCGAATTGGTGGGCGAAGCTCGTCGTTTGAACGAAAGCGTAATGAACATCGACGGCACCGAGTTACAATATGAACTGGCATGGAGTCGTTTTGATCTGCTGATCAACAACAAAGAAGCGGATTCTTTCCTATCTCGTGAAGAAGTGCGGGTGTACTTCGTATCCTTGTTCGACAAGTTCCAACAACTCGAACCAATCTTAGTTGAAGCCAAAACCGGTAGCAGTATTGCCGCCGCCCAGTTTTATCGCGCCACTCAGAACTTGTATATGGAGATGATTGATTACGTCACTCAGAACTTCCGAGTTGCTAGCCCACTCTACAGACAACAACAAGAACGTGCTTACAACTTACTTCAAGCGCAGTACATCTTGTTGGGCATTTTCGTTCTCACCGTCGCGTTGATGACTTACTTCTACAAACGCGAGTCTAAGTTCCACAAAGAACTGGCCTTGAGCGACCCACTGACAAATCTTGCCAACCGCAGCGCGCTGTTCATCGATTTACATCGCAGAGAGGAAACCGATACCCCATTCTCGCTGCTCCTGCTCGATCTGAACGGCTTTAAGAACATTAATGACACCTTGGGGCACCAAGCGGGTGATATCGCCTTAATCGAGGTTGCAGAGCGTCTGAGCAACATGGCGATGGATGACTTTAGTGTGTATCGCATGGGCGGTGATGAGTTTGCCGTACTCATCAATGCCACCGAGCAAAGCAAGATCGCCGAAGCGACGCACCACATCAACGTAGTGTTTGAAAAACCGATTCTTGCCTCTGATAAAGCAAGCTCTTTG
The DNA here is from genome assembly GCF_905175355.1 of Vibrio sp. B1ASS3. Classification (NCBI taxonomy): domain Bacteria; kingdom Pseudomonadati; phylum Pseudomonadota; class Gammaproteobacteria; order Vibrionales; family Vibrionaceae; genus Vibrio; species Vibrio sp. B1ASS3. The sequence continues at coordinate 21,323 of NZ_HG992743.1, read as the reverse complement.
TCCACCAGCTTAGGGGTAGCGAGCTATCCGCAAGACGCCGACAACATTGACTTCCTGATCAATTTAGCGGATAAGCGCATGTACAAAATGAAATTCCAACGTTAAACGGATAACCATGATGAAAAACTTCATGCGAGCAGTGCTGTTACTGCTAGTGATCGCGATAGGTGTACTGGCTTGGGTGTTTATCCCATCTCACGAGACGGTGGGGGCACAAACTCTCAAAGAAGCGCTCAACGACAACTACACGCTGGTTGGCCATCGCATTCATTCGACAGACCCAGATGCCGGCAACATGTTTGGTTACTTCGTGGTGTACAAAGGCGCAAGCACGGATGATTTGGAGCCGTTTTTGGTGACTTCTGATCAGTTTATCCGCATGGAGCAAACCGGTGATAACACGCTAGCCCTCACTGTGAATGGTCGCATCTACCGCTACCATAACGACCTGTGGGTAGAAAGCCCAGAAGGCAAGTTGCAACATTGGTTTGTCAGCGCGACAGCGAAATACGTTCGCTAACTAGTAGACGCATACTTAGCTTCAGATACTTAGCTTCAGATACTTGGCTTCAGGTACTTAGCTGCAGACACTTAGCTTCAGAGAAACAAAAGCCCCGCTCATTACGTAGCGGGGCTAATTATATGGTCCGCCTCACTCTCAAGCCCTACGCTTAGAGTAGGCTCTCAGAACGAGGTGAACCATATGTCTACCATTCACATCTTAGGTATCGATTTAGGCAAGCACTGCTTTCATGCGGTTGGTAACAATCACACTGGCAAAGACGTTATTCGCCGTAAGTTTAGTCGAATCCAACTACTTCGTTTCTTATCTGTACTTGAACCTACCATCATCGCTTTTGAAGCCTGTGGTGGTGCTCACTGGCTTGCGAGAAAGTGTGAAGCCTATGGGCATCGAGTTCGACTTATCCCGCCTCAATATGTAAAACCTTACGTCAAAGGTAACAAGAACGACTTTATTGATGCAGCTGCGATAGCAGAAGCAGCGAGTCGACCAAGCATGAGATTTGTCTCTGCCAAGTCAGAGGAAGCTCAGGTAATCGCAGCTATCCATCGAGTGAGGGATGGTTATATCAAAGAACGAACGGCTTGTATGAGCCGAATTGGAGCAATACTACTTGAGTTTGGGCTGAGTTTTCCTAAAGGCCATGCCAAGATGAAAGCGCTATTTCAGTGGTTGGCCGAGCAAGATATAAAACTACCACCGAGTCTGGTCGCTGAGTTGCTCTCGATTCATGAGCACTATAAATACCTAAATGAGCAAGTATCTACTCAAGATAGAAAACTGAAAGCAATTACTGAAAATAATGAAAATGCCGAGCTTTTGAAGAGTATTCCTGGTATTGGTGATTTAACAGCAACGCTGTGTGTGGCTAATATCAGTTCTCCTTCAAACTTTGGTGGAGGTCGCGAGATGGCTGCATGGCTAGGACTCGTTCCAAGGCAGTATTCAACGGGTGGCAAATCAAAGCTATTAGGCATGAGTAAACGAGGGAACAAACACCTTCGCGCTCTATTTATACATGGAGCGAGGTCCGTGCTATCTAGGATAGAAACAACAGGAAAAGTGTTTGGAGATTGGTTAGTCAATTTACGAGCAACAAAGCCGTTTAATGTAGTGGTAGTCGCACTTGCCAATAAGCTAGCAAGAATAGCTTGGGCGGTGTTGTACCACCGCCAAGCTTTTAAGGCTGTATAGCCATAACCAAGTTTGCAACGCCAATGAACGTGATGACAAAAACGGTCGATCGGCCAGATTAGTAACCTGATACAAAAAATAGCACCTAGTTGCTTTGGGGCTTTTAAGGATAATCTGGCGCGGATATCATCGTGGAGCGGGAAGTTAATGTTCCCAACGTGGACTCCGAATACATTAGCGCAAACCAACTCCGTTATTACTAAATTGTAGTTGCAATAACGGGGCGGACCATACATTATTTATTGATGGTCAGTAATCCAAAGTAGCCAAACTCTTCGAGGAATATCCAAAGCAACACAAAGCCGACAATAACCACCAATCCCATAATTGCCCTTTCATCTTCTTCCATCGCATCCCTACCATTTTCCATAACGCTCGTAAGTTACGTTTCTAGATTAGCAGCAGCCAACGCACCAGATATCAGAGTTCATCTCTTCTCAATTCGGAACTGAGATGTCGGTCAAAATTTGTTCAACACTAATATTCCTCTGCATCTAAAATAGTTAATTACTTGCGAGCAAAAATCGGCTATAACACGCGCCTTCTTAATATTCTCGAGTTGAAGAAATGAATCATTGGATGCATTTAGAGCAAATCAGTCAGTATTTCACGGCTGGCTCTATCGGTTATAAAGTGTTGATGGGCGTCATCATTCTGATCGCTTATCGCTTGCTAAAGAAAATCGCCAACCGTGCGATCCTAAATTTGGCAGAAGCTAAAGGCGTAAACAAAGCGCGCTTGAGCTTTATTCAGCGCTGCTTCAACGTCGCGTTCTTGTTTTTGTTTGCTTCGCTTTTCGCCATTGTAACCGGGATTGGTTATGGCGATGTGTCGCTATTCCTATCGTCTATCTTCGCGGTATTGGGTGTGGCTTTCATCGCACAGTGGTCGATTCTAAGTAACATCACAGCAAGCTTTCTGATTTTCTTTGTCTTCCCATACCGTGTCGGTGACCGAATTAAAGTGGTAGATAAAGACGAAGACATCAGTGGTGAGATTCAGGAAATCCGTATGTTCCACGTGCTGATTAAGCACGACAACGGCAACCTAATCACTTACCCGAACAATTTGATGCTACAAAAAGCGGTACTCAAACTGGCAAAAGAAAAGGCCAAGCCTGAGGAGCCAAAAACCACCTCACGCATTTATACCCGCAGAAAGAAATAACCCACTAAAAAGCGATGTATCTACATCGGCTTTTTGTTTGTGATGAAAAGTTATCTGTCTTTAGGAGACTGTTTAATTTTGATTCGTCTTAAAACAGTCCAACCAACATACCGAGTTAACGCTTAGCACAGATAGACACAAAATCCTCTAAGTTATTACTGCAGGAGTAATCGAGCAACCATGGCAAAGCTTCCAACAACAAATACCCAACGATAAGTGAAGCTAAGCTAACAACAAGATATAGCTTCTTTTTTTCCATAAGGCTCGGCCTAGTCTCATGGTACAGATTCCAAAACTTAACACCGCTCCAGATTAAGCTAAAGAAAGTAAGTACTAAAGCACAGACCAATATATAAAATAAGTAAATCAACCCAGACTCCCTTAACAAACAAACTGCCCGCAATCACTTGAATATTCTCTCATAAGAACAAAGTGCTTACTGGAATTAAATACCTAATATACGGTCGTTTTTTTGGACGTATCTACCACCGACTTGTTCCTCAGCCAATAGCCCCCTCCAAGAACAACTACATTGCTCTTAAATTGATCAGCAAACATTTAGTTCACTCATTTCAAACCATCTCTTGACCTCAACCAAGCTTGAGGTTCTAGCCTTATTCGCACGATTCAAAATCAACGATGAAAAGGAACCATTGTGTCCAAAATTGCGATTATTTATTTCTCTAAAACCGACGTTACTGGTCAGCTTGCTCGCGCGATTGCTGCAGGCGTTGAACAACAAGGCATTCAGCAGCAAGGTGAATGTGAAATCCTCTCTCACCGTATTGAAGGCAGTGAGATCATTGAGGGACGTTTTGTGAACCCTAACTTAATGGATGAACTTGCTGAGTGCGATGCGATTATATTTGGCTCACCGACCTATATGGGCGGCGTAGCAGCGCAGTTTAAAGCATTTGCAGATGCAAGCAGTGAATCTTGGTATTACCAAAAATGGGCGGGAAAAATCGCGGCTGGCTTTACCAGTGGTGGGGCAATGAATGGCGATCAGTCAATGACGTTGCAGTACCTACAAACGCTAGCTAATCAGCACGGTATGATGTGGGTCGGATTGGATAAGATCAGCAATTCTGGCGAGCAGAATCTGAACCGATATGGTGTGCAAGGTGGCATTGTTGCTCAAGGCGGTGAAGACGGTCAGTTGCATGCCTCAGATGTTGCAACAGCAGAGTATCTTGGCAAACGAGTCGCAATGTTCGTGGACAAGCTCTCTACTCGCTAGCAATAAAAAGAAGCCCCTTGAGATACATCTTCGGGGCTTCTTATTTATCGCTTGTTTTGAGCGCTACTTCTTAATGTAGAGGTCTTTTGAGTAGATACGGCCCTCTACGTTGTTCTTGGCAAAACCGCCAACCGTAGGACGAACCAAACGCGCTTGCATGTAGTAGTAAATCGGTGCGATTGGCATATCTGCCGCCAACAATTGCTCGGCTTGATCATAGAAACCTTGACGCGCTTTCTCATCCGTTGCGGCCAATGCACTATTCATCGCGTTGTCATAGGCTTCACTGCTGTAACGCGCAAAGTTACCTGACGAACCAGAGCGCAGTAGACTCAAGAAGGTCGAAGCTTCGTTGTAATCTCCGCACCACGAGGCGCGCATAACATCGAAGTCCCCTTGTTTGCGAGCGACGAGATAAGATTTCCACTCTTGGTTTTCTAATTCGACTTTCGCGCCCAAGTTGTTCTTCAACATAGAAGCAATCGCCACTGCAATTGCTTTATTCGATTCACTGGTGTTGTACAGCAATTTGAAATCCAGAGACTTACCATCACCGTATCCCGCTTCTTTCAGCAGTTCGCGCGCCTTTTCATCACGCTGTTTTTGCGTCCATGTGCTGTATTCAGGCTGAGTCGCATCAAAGCCGGCGGTGTATTGGTGTGCGAACGTATAAGCAGGCAGATTACCTACTTGTGTGACACCATTCGTGATCACATCACGCATTATCGAATAAGACACGGCTTTTCGAACTCGTTCATCATCGAACGGAGGACGCGTGGTGTTAAACGCGTAGTAGTAAGTACAAAGTAGCGGAACCGCGGTATACGCTTGCTCGTAGTCCTTCTTCAACTTTTGCGCCATGTGGGTTGGTACATCTGAGGTGATGTCCACTTCCCCCACCGCATAACGATTAATCGATGCGTTTTGGTTCTCAAACGGAATGTATGTCACTTCAGTGAGATGAGTATCCGCGCTATCCCAGTAGTTTGGGTTCTTTTTCAGCTCAATGCGTTCATTCACCACCCATTTATCCAGAACAAATGCACCGTTGCCAACAAACTGCTGTGGGTCACTCCACGGCTTTTCGCTGTTCTCAACCGTTGCTTTGTGTACCGGCATCATCGAAGTGTGACCTGTCATTGCGACAAAGTACGGCACCTTGCTATCAAGTTCGAAACGCAGAGTGTGTTTATCGACAGCGGTGATACCGAGATCATCCAGTGGCTTTTTACCTTCTGCTACGTCAGCGATGTTTTTGATCTTAGTAAGTTTGAGATACCAAACATTGGGAGAAGCCGTTTTCGGATCCACTGCACGACGCAGTGAATAGACAAAATCATCCGCTGTCACAGGATCGCCGTTCGACCATTTGGCGTCTTTACGCAGCTGGAACACAAAGGTTTGGTTGTCTTCGGTTTGCCAAGATTCCGCAACACCAGGAACGATATTGCCATCTCGATCTTGAATGACTAATCCCTCAAACAAATCACGAATCACGTGCATCTCTGGCAAGCCTTCAGCTTTTGCAGGGTCTAGCGTCGCCGCTTCTGCATCGTTTGCTCGTACTAAATGTTGTTCTGGTGCGAGTTGCACACCATCAGGCAAAGAATCAGCGAGAGCTGAAGCGGATAAAAATGGGGTCAATAAAGAGGAAACCAGCAACGCTGTTGAATGCTTTTTAAAATCCATATCGTTTTTCGTTCTCCTAACACGTCTTTTGAAGCAAGTACCATTATTCATCATACAAGCATTGACGAACTTTAAGTGTTCAGTTTATATCCGAGTAATCTCAAGATGCTAAGTTCAACGGCTGTAACATGAGTTATATATAGCTTGAGTGATGAATAGATACTACTCGAACAATCAGGAGATTACGGTGAGTCTAATTCCAAGAACGGAAAGAGCGGCATTTTTAATTACGCCAACATCATATGGAAAATCGGTACTGGGCGCGCCGTTGTTGTACTTCCCAGCACAAGTAGAAAGTAACTCGCGAGGCCTTATTCTCGCGGGGACACACGGCGACGAGACAGCCTCAATCGCCGGATTGTCGTGCGCGTTAAGATGCTTGCCAGTGGAGTGTCTGAAACACGATGTGATTTTATCGATGAACCCAGATGCAAACCAACTGGGTACACGAGCCAATGCCAATCAAGTCGATCTAAACCGTGCGTTTCCTACACAGAATTGGACAGAACACGGCACAGTCTATCGCTGGAGCTCGCATACACCTGTCCGAGACGTGAAAGTAAAAACGGGCAGCAAAGAACAGCTAGAGCAAGAAGTTGACGCACTAATTAGTTTGATTGAACTGCGCAGGCCAAAATTTGTGGTCTCGTTTCATGAGCCATTAGCGTTTGTCGACGACCCTGCTCATTCTGATTTGGCCAAATGGCTCGGCAAGCAATTCAATCTACCTATCGTTGACGATGTTGATTACGAAACGCCGGGGTCTTTCGGTACTTGGTGCAATGAACGCCAACTACCTTGTATTACGGTGGAATTGCCCCCGATCTCGGCGGATCTCACGATTGAAAAGCATCTCGATGCGTTTATTGCTTTGTTGCAGCACGATCCAGATCTTTAATTTCTAGCTATACGAAGCGATCAAGTAAGGATCTGCTTGATATCGGTACTGATATCACTGATCAACTGACGCGCGCTTTCGTCTCTTTGTTGCACCAAAATAATAAACAACAGATCCGTAATCACGTTTTGTGCCGTACGCGAAGCAATGGAAGAGCTGCGATGCTCTGTTTCATTGGCGATGGTATCAAACGTGATGTCCGCAATGTCTCTCAATCGGCTTCTCCCCGGAGCAGACAAAGCAATTACTTTTGCTCCCTGCTCTTTCGCCGCTTCCGCCGCCACCAGAATCTCTTTACGTTCTCCTGAGAAAGAAATCGCGATCTGCACGTCTTGCGAAGAGAGCGTACGCGCAACCGCAATTTGTACGTGACTGTCTTGTTCTGATAATGCGGTAATTCCAAGCTTGAGCAGCTTAAAACTCAAATCTTTTGCCGTAAGCGCAGAGCCGCCAATACCCACCACTTGCACACGGCGCGCTTCACTCAACCACTTCACCGCTTGGTGACACGCCTCATAAGAGAGCGCATTGGTCGTTTGGAACATAGCGTCGGTTTTCGCTTTAACCAGTTTTTGAGAAATCACCGCAATCGGGTCATCCGCCAGAATATCACTGTGCAGCGGGGTGGATTGCATCGCTTGCTTTCGACCAATCTCTTCGTTCAATGCCAATTTGAACTCGCTATAACCTTTATAGCCAATTCTCTGGGTGAATTTGACGATGCTCGATTGGCTCACTTGCACTTGCGCAGCAAGCTCTTGACTGGTCAATTGGGCGGCTTTTTCTGCATTTTCGACAATCCAATCGCCAACCAAACGACCACTTTGAGAGAGTTGAGTACGTCTTGCGACGATTTTATTGATAACGGACACGACAAAATTCCAAAAACTTTAAATAAATTATTCCAAAACAGAAATAATCAAACTTTTCTTTAACTGCCTGATTAATTTAACAACCCTTGTTTCTACATAGGTTATCTCATCAGTATTCTCCGTCATTATTCCAAATTTTCACTGAACAAAGAATAACCTCAAGTGTGATTTTTATCACCAAACCTGAATATTTTATTCCATAGAATCGCCCTCAGATTGAACATTTACGAAGAGTACAAAACATGAAAATTGATTTAAGCCGATTGGTGACAGAAAGCCGCAATCCAGCGAGCGCAGAGATCGATACGCTTTCTACCATCGAGATGCTGCAAGTCATTAACCAAGAGGATCAGAAAGTCGCGTTAGCGGTGCAAGCCGTATTGCCACAAATCGCGCAAACCGTCGATGCCATTACTGCAGCGTTCGCCAATGGTGGCCGTTTGATTTACATGGGCGCAGGTACATCTGGCCGCCTTGGTATTCTTGATGCGAGTGAATGTCCTCCAACTTATGGCACACACCCAGATATGGTTATCGGTTTAATTGCTGGTGGTCATCAAGCGATTTTGAAAGCGGTAGAAAACGCAGAAGACAACGCTCAAATGGGCCAAGACGATTTAAAGACGCTGAATCTGACTCAACATGATGTTGTGGTTGGCATCGCTGCCAGTGGCCGTACGCCTTATGTTTTAGGTGGTTTGGAGTACGCAAAATCTGTAGGGGCAACGACGGCATCAATCGCATGCAACCCTGAATGCGCAATGGCAGAAGCTGCGGACATCGCCATTCTTCCGATAGTGGGCGCAGAAGTCGTCACCGGATCTTCACGCATGAAAGCGGGCACAGCACAAAAACTGGTGCTGAACATGCTGACTTCTGGCGCAATGATTCGCAGCGGTAAAGTGTTTGGCAATTTAATGGTGGATGTAGAAGCCACCAACGCCAAACTGATTCAGCGTCAAACCAACATTGTGATTGAAGCAACAGGCGCAACAAAAGAACAAGCAGAAAAAGCGCTTGAAGCGTGTGAACGTCACTGTAAAACCGCAATTTTAATGATTCTGGCTGATTTGGATGCTGAGCAAGCCAAGTCTCGCCTCGCCGAGCACAACGGTTTTATTCGTGCAGCACTAAATAATAACTAAATAGCCCTAGTACTGAAGGATAGTCCCTATGGCCAAAATTACCTCTAACACCGTATCGCAATTGCTCGCCGCAGTGGGTGGCAGTAACAACGTAAGTAAGTGCGGTAACTGTATGACGCGTTTGCGTTTATCTCTCGCGAATAACAGCTTGGCGGATCAATCCGTCATTAAACAAATTCCCGGCGTCATGGGTGTGGTAGAAAGCGACGAGCAATTCCAGATCATTCTTGGTCCCGGTAAAGCTCAGCAAGCTGCCGATATGATGAGCAAGTTGATCGACAGCTTAATCTCTGGTGACAGCGAAGAGCCTGACGCACCACAACAGGATCTTTCTGCTGTCGCTGCAGAACAGAAAAAACAGATGAAGAGTAAACAAACCAGTGCGGTTCAACGCTTTCTGAGTAAGTTTGCCACCATATTTACACCGCTGATTCCCGGCTTTATCGCTGCGGGTTTGCTGCTCGGTTTTGCCACGTTATTGGAACAAATCTTCGTGCTCGACCAAACACCAAGCCAGTTTATGTTGGATTTGATTGCCTACATGAAGGTCTTTGGTAAAGGACTGTTCGCTTTCTTAAGCATTCTAATTGGCTACAACGCTCAACAAGCTTTCGGTGGCTCAGGTGTCAATGGCGCCATACTCGCTTCGCTATTTGTGTTGGGTTACAACCCCGATGCAACGTCGGGCATTTATTCAGGAATGAATGAGTTCTTCGGTTTTGCGATTGATCCGCGCGGTAACATTATTGGCGTGTTGATGGCAGCGATCATTGGTGCTCAGGTCGAGAAAAAAGTGCGTCAGTATATGCCTGACGATCTGGACATGATCTTAACCTCAGTTGTCACGCTTTTGATCATGGGTGCAGTAACGTTTTTGATCATCATGCCAATCGGTGGTGAGCTATTCAAAGGCATGTCTTGGTTGTTCCTAAACTTGAATGACAACCCATTAGGCGCAGCGATTTTGGCAGGTTTGTTCTTAATTTCCGTGGTATTTGGTATCCACCAAGGGTTTGTGCCGGTGTACTTTGCCCTAATGGAAGCACAAGGTTTTAACTCGCTGTTTCCTATCTTAGCCATGGCTGGTGGCGGTCAAGTAGGTGCTTCTATGGCGCTGTACTTCAAAGCTAAGAAAGACGCCCTGCTACACACACAAGTAAAAGGTGCCATCATTCCAGGTCTACTTGGCATCGGTGAGCCACTGATTTACGGCGTAACGCTACCGCGCGTTAAACCGTTCGTCACCGCTTGTATTGGTGGCGCAGCGGGTGGCTTCTTTATCGGCTTAGTCTCTTACCTTGGCCTGCCTGTCGGTCTAAACACAGTCTTCGGCCCATCTGGTATCGTTGCAATTCCGCTGATGACCTCAGCTAGCGGCATCTTTGCCGGCATGATGGTGTTCATTGGTGGCCTACTTATCTCTTACATCGTTGGCTTCCTAGCTACCTACTTCTTTGGCTGCAAAGACGTTGATTTAAGCTAAATCATTCTAACCCCTATAGGAATGGACTAGCTCGCGTCCTTGAGCTTTCAAGGGCGCACCCTCTCTCTACTTCTTACGACATTGATTTTATTCCGTTATTCGGAAGGGGCTTTGTCGTGCTTAAAAACAATAGAAACGAAAAGGTCGTTCACATGAAAAAGCACATTTTAACTCTACTTCTCCCTACTCTGATGGCGTCAAACGCAGCGATGGCCGCTCAACTTTACCAAGCAGAAGATGGGTCGGTTTTGAACATTTACTCTCGTCTAGGCTTTAACGTCACCAATAAAAATGATGAACACGGTGATGCCAATGGCGAATTTGATGGCCGTATTGGTTTGAATGGCTCACAAACCATCAACGAACACGCCTCTGTCATTGGCCAAGCGCAATATCAGGTAGGTGCAGCAGAATACGCCAACCAAGTGAACGACAAGCCATCTCTGACAGCACGTTACGTTTGGGCTGGTATTGATGCGCAAGATTACGGTCGAATCACTGGTGGCCGTGTTGCATCAGGATTAATCATGTTCACCGACATTGGTGATGTGTTTGCGTCATCAGACGTATCTATGGCGCGCCAAGCAAATAAAGTGGATAAAACCGCGACACAAGTTTTCCGTCAAGACGGTACGCTGCAATACCAAAACCGCATTGGTAACTTCGATGCATCTGTGGCTTACATTATTGGTAACAGCACCTCTGAACTCGATTACGGCTACAACGCAGCACTTCGTTACACCCTAGAAATGGGCGATTTAGGTACACTAGCCCCTGTAGTTGCAATGCAAAAAAGCAAAGGCGATGTGCGTGAAAATAACGATACCGATTACACCTTCTGGGGTGCGGGTACGCGTTACTACTTGGGTGATTTGATGTTAGGTGCGCTTTACTCAGAAGATGAGCTAGAAGGTTACTTCTCTGAAACCAGTACCGATAAAGTCATGGAGCTGACCGCAGTTTACAGTGTAAATGACAAATGGGCGCTACGTGCTGGTTACCGCTCTCTAGAAAACAGCGACGGCGACGAGCTTGAGCTGAAAGATACGACAGTTGAAGTGCAATACAAACTGACCCCTCGCTCTTCTATCTACACCAGTTACGTTGACCGTAATGGCTCACGCGGTTACGAAAACGCACAAGAAGTCTCGTTTGGTGGTGCACATGCAGATGAAAGCTACTACCACTTCGGGCTACGTTACGAGCTGTAAATGTCCATACACTCGTTTTAGTTAGCTAAGATTTCCTCCTCGATATTTTTCCTGCCTTTAAAATATCGAGGAGTGAAATCTTCCTTCTTTTCAGTTACTAGCCATTCTATGAGTTTCCCAATAGGCATTGCTGTCAATTATCATTACATGCATGTTTACTTTTTCATCATTAAGCAAAGTACTCTCTCATCAATTAATCATCACTGAATCAATATGAGAGCCTTATGCCTGTAAAATTTTGCTCACACTGCAACAAACCGACTGAACACAAACGCGTGATGAAACGCATCAACATTCAATCAGAAAACATCAACGGCAAAACAGCCCGTTTAATGGTGTTGGTATCACGCTGTTTTACCGGTAACCACTATCACGAGTTAACGCCTCAATTCTACTGCCGCACTTGTAATCAACACTTTCAAGGCACTGCAGAGATTAAAGACCTGCACGCTCAAGACAACCTGTCAGTTTAAAATGATTACTGCTTAAAATGATTGCTGTTTGAAATGCTCAATAAACGCCTGCGTTCGCTTTGGTAAATGCTCACGTTTAGGATAAAGAATATAGAGTGGTAGGATCGCATCCGTTTGCCATTCAGGGAGTAACGGCACGAGTTGCGATCGCTCTTCACCGTTGAGTTTCTCCAATGCGAATTCATCCAGCATGGCAACGCCGCATCCCGCAAGAGTGGCTTCAAGCATGGATTGAACCAAATTAAAGCTAAGTACACTTTGCAAAGCCACTGACACTTTTTGTTTGGTTTCCATATGATGGAAGTCCCACGTATCGAGGTTTAACTCTTCGTTGCGATACACAATGTGGTCAAGCTGATAAAGATCTTCCGGCGTAGTTATGCTTGGTTTGTTAGACAAGTACGCTTTGTGTGCGAACGGTTTACAGTGTAAAGAGCGTAGATAGTGGCCGATATAGCCCTCGGGTGGATTGTTCGTGAAGAAAAACGCCACATCAAAGCCAGACTCAATAAGATCCACAGGCGTTTCTGAAAAGATCACTTCGAACGTCACTTCCGGATATAACTGGCGAAACTCGATCAAGGCTCGGTTCAATAACGCTGCCCCAAATGACGCCGACGCCGCGATGCGCAAATGCCCGGCAACTCGGTCACTTTCCATCACTTGTTCATTAATCTGCTCCGCTCCTTCCATCAACCCCTTTACTTGCTGATAAAAGCGCAGCCCATCGTAAGTAAGATTAAATTGCCTTGTTGTACGTTGAATCAACTGTACGGACAGAATCTCTTCTAACTGCCTCAATTGACGGCTCGCGTGCGCGTTTGAGCAACACAGTTTTTTCGCCGCGCCAGCAATACTCTTCTCTTCACATAGAGCGATGTACATCGGCACGTAACTAAGCCACTTTATTTCCATATGGTAATTATGAATCTCTAAAAACAATCTACTGGAAATAGTAGAAAGGCTCTACACTGCTTACAACTTAAAATTGGAACGGAGAATCACGAATGAACGCATTCGATACTTGGTTAAAAGGGCAAGTGATCAAAGACCATGTCACCAACCCGAATATCGAGGTGGGAGATTACAGTTATTACTCGGGGTTCTATCACGGTAAAACATTTGAAGATCAATCGGTTCGTTATTTGATAGGCGACAGCGTTACCCAACAAGAGTGGCAAGATGGCGTTTATGGAGAAGTGGACAAACTGATCATTGGCAAATTCTGTTCCATCGCTTCTGGCGCGACCTTTATGATGGCTGGCAATCAAGGCCATCGGGTAGATTGGATTTCTACCTTTCCATTTTCACCTGAAGAGTTTGGAGAAGATGTACAAAGTGGCTTTGAACGCGCAGGTGATACCATAATTGGTAATGACGTATGGATTGGCAGCGAAGCGATGATCATGCCGGGCGTGAAGATTGGAGATGGTGCCGTAATTGGTGCGCGCTCAGTCATCACTAAAGATGTCCCGCCCTACTCGATTGTTGTTGGTCACAATCATATTGTTCGCCAACGCTTTGACGACGAATGTGTCGCCATGTTGTCAGAAATCAAATGGTGGGATTGGCCCATTAACCATATTAAACAAGCAATGAAGATCATGTGCAGCGGTGATGTACGTGCGCTTGGTGCTTACTACCAAGAACACATTGCGTAACGTTCAAAAACAAAAGCCCGTGTACCTCTCAATACACGGGCTTTTTGATTCTTCCGATTAAAGAGTTAAATCGCGACGACGTCTTCTTCCTCTAAATTTGCCGCCACTTTGATTTCGTATTGGTTAAAGCTAAACACACAACCGCCATGGGTGCGTTTGGTTGTCACCTGTTCGTCTCCAAATTGCACTGTAACGCGCGTAAACACGCGATCTTTGGCTTCGACGATATTCTCTTCTAGCGAGACTTCAAACTCTTGTTCAGTGTGTTCTAGCTTCTGTTTAACTTCTTCAAGGCAAGTATTGTTTTGCGCTTTCATTACTTCGATTTGAGCTTGCTCTTCATCGGTACGTTCAGCTTTGGGACGCTTCTTAAATTCAAGCTCCTTACGAATCACATCCATCGTGCCTTCTTGGGCAGATTTGTATTCTTCTTTTAAGCTGGCAATGCGCTCTTTGTACAAGGCGTAGCGGGCAAAAGCCTCGACTTTCGTGGCGGTATCGCCCTCTACGCCAAGTTGCGAACAAAGCACCTTACTTCCGACTTTGGCATCACCACCGCTTAAAGTGCCGTTTTTGCCGCTAGCATCAAGTATCGTCAGATTGCGTCCACATACAATGTCGTTATTCATGCTGTGCACAGCGAGCTCTATATCCTCGCCAGACTGCAATTCACAATACTGGGCGTAACTAGCACGAATCGATGTTTTGGTTCGAACGTGGCAACTCTTCGGCTGACCATCACTGACTGTGTGGCCAATTATGCCCTTCGCCACTTGGATATCACCCTCAGCTTGCACGTCCGCAGACTCAATAAACCCACCAACGGTAATAGAGCCTGTCGCTTTGACGATCATGCCAGATTCAATGTTGCCGCCGATGATGACATTGCCTTTAAACTTAACGTGTCCGGTATTTACGCCCACACTATTCAGACACAGCGCATTATCAACTTCGATGGTTTTGTCTTTGATGAGAGGTGTCCCAGATACAGAAGCGAGCAGAAGGTTAGGATCGGCTTTGCTAATTTCCGTTCCTTTACCCGGTTTAATCGGACTGTCTTTGCCTGCTTGAGGAGGTATTACGCGGCCTTGCACAGTAAAACCTGGAATCCCCTTAGTAGCAGGCGTTCGACGCATGACCTCGTCGCCAATATCAACGGCAATGGTTTCACCCAAGTTGCGTAAATCAATCTTGTCGCTGGTCGATTGGCCTTCTTTCGGTTTGAGGATACGTTTGGTGATGTCTTTGACGAGTGGCGTAAAGATGGCGTCTTTACCTTTGACGGGCTGTTTGCCAACGGCGACAGGTTGAGTGAAGGTTTCTCCGGGTTTGAGTTGATTGCTGACGACCATAACTTTTTTAAGTGCCAACTTATTGATGCCTTTCGATACTCTCGCATGAGCCAGTGCTTGAACGATTTCAGGGCCACGCAAACCACGGCCACCATAAGCACCTACAATGTTCATGCTAGCGAGCATGTCGTTGTTCGACAGTTCAACTTCTACCTGAGCATTCTTAATCTGTGCGACGACGATGCCTTCGTATGCTTCAGCTTTACGCTCACGAGCACAGTTAATGAATCGAACCACTTCAGCGTCATCAACAAACGCCTCACTGGCATTCATTGCTTGAAGCTGTTCAGGCAACTCCTTTTGATTTAGCTCACCTCCGAGTTCAATATCTCCCGGTAGGCGGGCAAAAATCGTCGTTTTGTCTTCCGACCATTCAAGGCATATCTTCCACATAACCAATCCATCTGCTACCCATCACCCAATTCAGTCTAACCAAAATCATTTTCTGAACAAACCTCTCAATTCTCAGAATCAGGCTCACATCACTAAAGGAAGCCCCGCGACTTATGAGCTAGAGATAAGCTCACTCAGAATTTCTAAATCCGATTTAGATTCATTTTTTGCGTTGCGCTCTCCCTACTTCACCAAAGCATCACGACCTGTATTTGAATAGATGGTGAAGCATCCCTAATGGGTAATCTGACTTTATGGAAAGTTTATTATTTAGCTCATTTTATATATGGCTAATAAGATAAGACTTCCGTTTACAGTGTAAATTGAGATTGGCCTTACATCTCAACCGTCAGCCTTAGCAAAAGACCAAATAAAAAAGGAGAGGATTTACAGTGTAAACCCTCTCCTCCCGTTAACCACTTTTACAGTGTAAATTGCTTGTTCTGTTTACACTGTAAATTTAGCTATCAAAACTTGTAGTTCATTCCTTATCTGCGCTTCAACTTGCTTACGTCCCGGCAAGCCATATTGCTTAGCGCACTCACTCCAGTCTTTGTTTAAGAATAATTTACTGATCATCAAGTCAGACACGTCAGCCAAACCACATTGCAGTAACCATTGCTGAATCCAAACAGAGACCGATTCAAAGTTGTTCCCACCTTCAGCATAACTCTCGATTAAAGTGCGTTTCGTTAAATGGGACTGGCAAGTAGATACCGAGGCTGGTAATAGCGCGCGAAGCATGCTTGGCTCCAACTTAGGATACGTAGACGCCGCACTCAATGGCAACAGTTCTTCGAACAGCGATTTGGCTTCGTTTATCCAACCTTGTTGTGAGCCACATTGGCGAACCATCAACAACGAGTAACACCCACTTGCCGCATCTCGCATACTTCCAAGACGAATGGATTCAAAACCAGATTGCTTCCAAAACGTAATCAGTTCTTCTGTTGCACCAAAGCTGGTGGACAAATAAGAGATATGAGGCGGTGTAGTTTGTTCCAACTGCTTCAACATTTGTTGGCCAATTCCTTGCCCTTGCAAATCTGGATGCACCGCAATTCGCATGACTCGCAAAGTAGAAAGCGCACCCACATCAGCATAACCAAGTTGATTGATAATAGTCACTGGTGTCAGGTGCCCTTTCGGACGACGCTTCCCAAGTTGAATATCTTTAACGAGATTCGAATCGAGGTTGCCCTCCTCCACCGTTAACATCACCCCGACGATTTCATTCTTATTCTGAGCTACGTAGATCTGGCAATGTTCATCTTGCAAAAGATGCAGCAAATCATTTGGCGAGGTTTGATAGTGCGCATTCACGAGCAACGCAAAGCACGTTTTCAATACGGAAGGATTAGAAATCAACGCTGACTTACGGAGGTTGATTAATGAAATATCGCCAAGCTCAGCAGGCTGACTCGGCGTGAGTTCTGCATCCAGTAAAAATGCTTGGTACAACCAAGATTCCAAGTTGTCATTTACTGCCCATCGAATAGGTTGTCGAAGATGACAAAGCTTCATTCCAGGTCTTTGCTTTTGTAGCCAATCAACAAACTTAAGCGTGAAGCCACGGCCACAACCTTCATAACCATGAATGGTGGTTGAGAACACGAGACGATGATATTGCTCAGTAATCTGCTTAAGCATAGGAACCGGAATCGCGGCGGCTTCATCAACCAACAACAAATCGCACTCAGGTAAAGTAGAGAGTAATTCATCCGGTGCGATGAACTGAATGTAGCCCTGCCCCACTTCTAATCGGTCTTTCTTAACCCGCTCTGCGGTTGATAGCATTCTCTGCGCGTGCTGATAAACAGGTTCGACCGCTTTGATGCTTGGCGCGGTGACGAGAATTCGTAATGGCTTTTGCTCTAGAAGTTGCGCACATGCAATACCTAACGCACTGGTTTTTCCTCGACCACGATCTGCGGTTAATACTAACGGACGTTTACGATGCCCTTTCACCACTTTTTCGATAAAAGAAACCGCTTCAGTTTGCTCGCTATACTGATGCGCTTTTTCTGCTTGGATAAAATCGGGTAATTGAGGTAATGGTAAATTCTCCTCAATAACACTGAGTTGTTGCCATTGCGTTTGCAGCCACAGTTCCGCTTCATCCGCGTCTTGCGTTTTGTCGGCAACCACAATCAATAGCCCACCGCCGACGAGCGCACCAAGAGCCGAGGTAAAACTGTTGGCATCAAGCTCTTTTCTTGCGTCAAACAGAAGCACATCACACTCACGGCCGAGCAACATATTGCCTTGTTTTGCATTTACGCAGTGGGTGTTTTCTAGTTGCCACTCACCTACGCAGAACCAAGTTTGATTTTGTTGCTTCTGATGAAATTCGGCAATCAAGGCATTTTGCCAATCGGCATCACCATAAATCACCACGCCATTGCGTTGAAAGGCTTTGTAAGTTTGGAACTGGAGCTGAGAAAGGAATTCAGATTGTGCGAGCATTACGTGTATCCAAGCATTGAACTGACGCCATGTTATCACATCTGGATTCATGGAGACTTCGTCAAATTGCAGACATAAAAAAACCGCCCGAAGGCGGTTTCAAACAAGAAGAGTTTTACTTCATTTTGCTCTCAACGAAAGCCAGAATTTCTTCCATCAAGCTGTCGTCAACTTTCTTCAAGTTAAGAGCAAGGTTGTTACCTTTACGGCTGTAGCTTGCGCGACCTTTAACTAGATCTACTTTTTCAGCTTTCTTAGCCGGCTTCGCTGGCGCTAATTCTGCAATCCAGCTTTCGATGCTTTCTGTCACTTCTTTAGTAAGACGAGCCACACCTTGAGCTGTACTGCGCTGCCACAAATAACCTTCCGACGTGCGACACTTATCCAACAAGTTTTGTTGTTGTTCGCCGTTCAATGTCGAGAACTGCTTATGCAGCTTAACAATTGTTGGACGACCTAAATCACCAACATTCGGATAAGCTTGCAGAAGTTCAAGCGGAAGTGCCGCAGCTTTTAATGCACCGCTCACCAATGCTTCACTACACTGGAACATTTTTGCTAGTGCTTTTTGGTCTTCAGCTTCGCCACTTTCAAGTTTCGCCTGCATCTCTTTACCTTTTTCGTATAGAGACAGTGGCTTGTGCGCGTTTGCAACATCAGAAAGGAATTTCGCGTGGTCTGTGTTGATGCTGTCACCAACGTAAACCAAGAAATCCTGCCCCGCTAAGATACAAGACATACGACGGCGGCTACCGTCTAATACTTCAATCTTGCCATCTTCAGTGCGACGACCAACCGCTGGATACTGTTGACCACGTTCTTTCAACGTCACCAACACATCTGATAAAGCGTGTTCGTTTAGGAAAGATTGCTCACGAGCGTTCTCTGCAAATACGCTAGTGTCTGTCGCCACTTTATCCGCAGGAATGCGCACCAATTCAAACTGAACGGTGTTCTCGCCAGCTACAGCAAGTTCGATAGTTTGTGCTTTGTCTTTTGCCGCCGTTTGCGCTTCTTGAGGTGTCGCAACACGACGCTTATTGGTTTTACCAAATAATTTCGCGTTTAATTCAGACGTTTTCAATGCCATTTATTCATTACCCCTGATTCAATGACGGCCAGTTAGAGTGCAGTACGCGCTCTAATTCTAATGCACTTTTATGTACCGCATCTTGTGCAGTAGCGAGCGTTTTCTTACCACCTTCGAAGTCGCCTACGGTCAAATCAAACACCGTGCTGTAGGTGTCAGCACAGGTTTCGAATGCACGACTACGAGGAATAGTGGCCATCATAACTTGGTCACCTAGAAGATAGTTCATTTCAGTTAGAACAGAAACTTGCTTCTTGTTGTCGTCTTCAAACATAGTTGGCATCAAACGAACAAACTCAAGACCGTTCCAATCTTCTGGGAACATCTCGTACACCGTAGGAAGGTGTTGGAAGAAGTTTACTGTTGAAGCCCAGTCAAGACGCTTCGCTGCACAAGGAATCAATAGCGCATTTGATGCGTACATTGCGTTCCATACTAGCGGGTCAACGTGTGGACCGGTATCAATCATAATCACGTCGAAGTCATTCGCGATCTTGTCAATCAACTGCTCTTTCAATAGACGAACGATGTCTAATGACGGGTCTTCAGAGAGTGTTTGCCATGCTTCTGCGTTGAACATTGCGTCTTCTGGGAAAGCAGAAATCGACTTCAAGTTCGGGTATTGCGTTGGCAACAGCACGTTCTTGTGTAGAAACTCACGATCGATTTCAACGCCATCTGGCACATTACCAAGCATGATATCAACCGCTGAATAGATGTTGTCATGCTCTGCCACACTGATTTGTGGGTTCAAGAACAGACGCAGAGAGCCTTGAGGGTCAAGGTCAATCAAACAAATGCGGTAGCGTTTATCTAGGTTTAGCGCCAGACATGCCGCTAAGTGAACCGCAGTCATCGATTTACCCGTACCACCCTTTTGGTTTTGTACGTTGATGATCCACGGTTTGTTTTCAGAATTCTTTTTGCGTTCATGGAATTTAGGCACTTCTGCCGCATCCATTAGCATGTGCGCTTCTTCAAGCGTGATTGAATAATGGTTGGCATTATTCTTTGTAAATTGATGACCTTCCGCTTCCATCTTACCGATAGCATCGTCCAGCTTACGGCGAGTCAAACCTGAGCGGGTTTCCATCATTGCCTTAGACATTGGTGGGAAGTAGTTGTCACTACGCTCTTCCAAAACAATCTCAATACGGTCAGCTTGAACTTGTTGCGTCAGTTCTGCTAATTCCTGGAGATTTTCAATCGTTGTTTCTCTTTTCATGCCAAATTCCGTTGGAAGGATATCTGCATTTAATTGTACAGCACTACAATCCAAAAACAACAAAAAGGTGAACATGCATTTTGAATAACCATCACATAAAAAACACTCACAAACGCCTGTTTTATGATTTCACCTTAAAAACATCACAAAATTTAATCAAATCTATGCCAATAAAGTGCTTCAAACTTTGAAAGAATAAAAATGTCACACTGTCACGCATTTACAATGTAAATCTACAGTTTTTCCGGAACGATTATAGAAAGACGCTAAATTACGGATAGTGTGAGATGAATCTAGTGTTTGACGATGAATGAACGTTTTTAATTAAAAACACGAGAAGCGACTACCTTGATCATGCATCCAGTATGTTTATTCATGTAAAACAGCGATATCGTACGGAAGAATGATCAAGGACGCATCATGATCATTCTTCCGTCGAGCGCAGCAAATACGAAAGCATGATCAAGGAAATTATGTGTCCCAGTACATTGCACATCGATTTTTCAATGCGATCAATTTATCGGAAAAATGATCAAGTAAATTTCAGCCTCGGAAGCATGCTTTTTCACGGCCAATTTACGGATGAATGCAGATAGACTGGGGGATAGAGGCTAAATCAAAGATAAAAACGTGGAACGATGAAAATAAACCGAAAACAAAATGTAGAACGCGATATCATGATCATGCTTCCGTTTGTTTCGGGATAATGCAGAGAAACAAGGCGCGCGATGTAAAATTGGACAAGGTTTCAGCATTTGCGCAAATAGTATTCACAAGTAGCGACAGAACGATGAAAAACGACGCTCTTGATCATTGTTCCAAAGGTAAAACCCCATTGCTTTACCGCAAACGAAGACAAAGTTTTCCAAGGCGTACCTTTATTTCTGTGGATAAGTTGTACAAACATCATGATCATCGTTTCACGACCTTTTTGATCATCTTTTCAGAAACTTAATGATCATGCTTACGGCGCTTTGTGATCATGCTTTCTGACTTTTGTTGATCATCGTTTCGGAATAATCATGATCATAGTTCCGAATTGCCGCTTTAAAATATCTATTTAAAACATGACCTTACGTCATCAAAAATCTCCAGATCATTAGATCATATAATCAATTAAGATCAGATTAATCAAAAAGATCAGTTATTTAAAAAACAAAGATTTTTTCTTTATTTATGATCTGTTTTTCTTTATCCTTCGGAACCATAGCAAAACTACGGCTAGTGTGATCTGGATCTAA